>NZ_JALKAA010000001.1 GCF_024171605.1 Pontibacter sp. HSC-36F09
TTCGTTTCAGAGCGGGTTGCAAAGGTAAGAAGAACTTTTACATCTTCAAGCACTCTGCAAAACTTTTTTTCCTTTTTCCTGCGGGCTGTGTTAGCGGCCTTTCCCAGGAACGCTTCCTTGTGAAGCGGGTGGCAAAGGTAAGCAGCTTTTTTAACTTGCAAGGCCCCGGCCAAAGTTTTTTTTCAGTCTCGTTCCGGAGTGCCTGGCCTCTCAGCTTCTGCATCCGTGGCCGCCCTGCCGGCTGCCGTTTCCCTATCCGTTTAACCGGGTTGGGAGTGCAAAGGTCCACAAAAATTCTGAACATGCAAGCAGTCCCTACCAACTTTGGCCCCCGTACTGAGAGGGTTTCGCCTAACTGTCTGAAAAGCACCGGGAATCATTTTGATATTTTTATTCAGTTTTTACTTTCCTGGCCCTCGCTGTTGGAAATTCCTTTCTATAAAGATACAGTTAACCATTTAACTCGCTATTCTTTCTAACTATACCTATACTTGTCTAACTATACCTATACTTGTCTAACTATACCTATACTTGTTCAGCTACAGCTTAGAGATAACACATTACTTCTACTCTTAAGTTCCACATTGACTGTATTTTTAGAGGCCTCTCCTGACGAATTTTAATCCCTTCATTTATGCTTAGCTCTTTCGCTTCTTAAGCTATTCTTATCCATCATTAAATAAGAAAGGCTTTACCCGTTCAGAGTAAAGCCTTTCTTTTATAGAATCTCCTTGTTCGCTATATGCTCACCTTCTCTCTTCTTAATGTGCTCTTCCTGTCAGGACCAACTGATGCTATAGTAATTGGTACCTCCAGATGCTGCTCCAGGAAAGTCATATAGTTATTGAAGGCTTCCGGTAATGCTTCTACTGTATCAATCTGATTCAAGTCGACTTTCCAACCTAGTAGCTCTTCATAGATCGGCTCCATGGTCTCTGTATCCAAAGAGTGCGGCAATCGATCCGTTATCTCGCCAGATGCGAGCTTATAATGCGTGCATACCTTGATTGTGTCGAACTCTGTCAGCACATCAGCTTTCATCATATTGAGCTGCGTCACGCCATTAAGCATAATGGAATACTTCAGGGTTGGGAGATCTACCCAGCCACAGCGACGCGGACGCCCTGTGGTAGAGCCAAACTCATTTCCTGACTTCCTGATCTGGTCGCCTACTTCATCCAGCAATTCTGTAGGGAAAGGTCCGCTACCTACTCTTGTGCAGTATGCTTTGAAGATCCCGTATACCTCACCAATGTGACGAGGCGCTACTCCAAGACCTGTGCAGGCACCTGCTACCAGTGTAGTGGAAGATGTAACAAATGGGTATGTGCCAAAGTCAACATCCAACAATGAACCTTGCGCTCCTTCAGCCAATACACGCTTGCCATTCTTCAGGGCATCGTTGATCATATACTCGCTGTCGACCAACTTAAGCGTTCGCAGGTATTCTACTGCTTCAAAGAAAATCTGCTCTTGCTCGCCAAGGTCCAGGGACTGGCCATAGAACTCCACTGTTTTGCGGTGACGGTCTACCAGCTTATTATAACGATCCTGAAAATCATCTGCCAGAATATCGCCAACACGCAGTCCCACTCTGCCGATCTTATCCTGGTAAGTCGGACCTATACCTTTCAGTGTAGAACCGATCTTCCCTGTGCCCAAGGCTTCTTCCGAAACTCGGTCGAGCATTTTGTGCGATGGCAGGATTAAGGAGGTTTTTTTAGAAATAAACAGATTTTGGGATGCATCTACACCGCGATCCTGTAGTTTCTGCATCTCAATGCGAAACACGATTGGGTCTAGCACAACGCCATTACCAATAATATTCTGAATATGCGGGTGAAATATACCGGAAGGGATCTGGTGAAGCACATGCTTGGTGCCTTCAAATTCGAGTGTGTGTCCTGCATTAGGGCCTCCCTGGAAGCGGGCCACAATGTCATAGGTAGGAGCCAGTACGTCGACGATTTTGCCTTTGCCCTCGTCGCCCCACTGCAGACCTATAAGTATGTCAACTGCCATTTATAAGTTAGTAAATTGATTCCTTTAAGAATTGCGCTGCGAAGTTATCATTTTCCGCGATGGTAAAAATGGCATTCAGCTTCGTAACGATCAAAAGTTTTCGAATGTGGTCAGAAGGCTTAATCAAAACCAACTCTCCTCCCCTATTCCGAAACTTTGTTAGCAGCGAAACAAGCACGCCCATGCCACTGCTATCCATGAAGCGGACACTGGAAAGGTCCACAGCACACAGCATTACTTTATTTTCCACTTGCTCTTCGGCAACGTTCATCAGTTGCTGGGTATCCGGTCCTGCAACTAGGTCTCCCTCCAGTCTGATGAACAGGACATTATCCTTTAGCTCTGTCTGATACTTCATGCTGTTGTTCTGTTGCTTTTTTGGCGCGGCAATCGCCGCATACCCCGTAAAGATTTAGGGAATGGTGCAAGATATGAAAATTTAGAAGGTCGCCCACCATGGTCTGTATATTATGGATACGCGGATCACAAAACTCCACCACCTTGTGACATTCCGTACAGATTACATGATCGTGCTGCCGGTAGCCGTATGATTTCTCGTACTGAGCCAGGTTGCGGCCAAACTGGTGCTTGCTTACCAAGTCGTTCTCCACTAACAAGTCCAGGGTATTGTATACCGTGGCCCGGCTCACGCGGTAGTTCTTGTTTTTCATGCTGATGTAGAGTGACTCCACATCAAAGTGACCGGAACGGGAGTAGATCTCTTCCAGGATGGCGTAGCGCTCCGGCGTCTTGCGAAGCCCCTTGCTTTCCAGGTATGCTGTGAAAATTTTCTTTACTTGCTCTATTCTATTCTGCAGGTCTGTTACCATGTCTTTTCGCTCTTATATATAATAGGTGTGGCGACTTAGTCGAATCGTTCGACTGTCAGCACACCCGTCACCTTGCCCATGCGCTGGATCAACTTGTCCAAATGGCCGGTGTCATTAACAAAAACCATAATGTTCCCTTCAAAGATTCCATCATGCGAATCTATTGTGATGGAGCGCATGTTTACCCGAAGGCTGTTTGAGATGATGCGGGTTAGGTCGTTTACCAGACCAACGCGGTCTGTTCCCTTGATGCGTATACCTGCCAGGAAAGCCAGTTCCTTCTGATCCGTCCACTTGGCCTTGATGATGCGGTTGCCATAGTTAGACATTAGTTCTATCCCTTTCTTACAGGTGGTGCGGTGAATCTCAATGCCGTCCCCCTCTGTCTCAAAGCCAAACACTTCGTCGCCAGGTATAGGGTTGCAGCATGTGGCTACTTTATAATTCATGTTCGAGGTGTTCTCCCCTATCACGAGCATATCAGAAGTCACCCCGCGTATTTTCTGCACTTCCCGGTCAAAGGACTTGGGCTCGAGCATTGAAGCGCCCCGTTCTGCCTGTGCAGAAAAGATCACTTCTTTGATGTTCTTGATATCAATATGGCCGGTGGCGATGCGATAGTGCAGATCCTGCACCGTTGGCACGTTAAAGAAGGCCATCAACTTATTTAGATTTCCCTGCGTTTCAGGCACTTTCAGGTATACGAGGCGACGCTCCAGCATTGCTTTGCCCTGCTCCGATTTATTCTTGCGGTCTTCGCGAAGGTACTCTTTGATACGGGAGCGGGCTTTGGAGGTCACCACATAGTCCAGCCATTCTTCGTTTGGTTTCTGCTTCTGCGACGTCAGTATTTCTACCTGATCACCATTGCGCAACCGGAAGCTCAGCGGTACCAGTTTTTGGTTCACCTTAGCCCCAAGGCAGTGCAAGCCAATTTCTGAGTGAATCTCAAACGCGAAGTCAAGGGCGGTGGCCCGGTCGGGCAGAATCAGCAGTTCGCCCTTAGGAGTAAAGACAAAAACCTCTTCCACGAACAGATTCTTGCGGAACTCGTCCATGAACTCCAGTGCGTTGGCTGTGTTATTCTCCAGCATATCGCGCACCTTGTTTATCCACATTTCCAGGCCGGACTCGCCCCCACTACCGTCGCTCTTGTATTTCCAGTGCGCGGCGTAGCCGCGTTCTGCGATCTCGTCCATACGCTTGGTCCGAATCTGCACCTCCACCCACTGACCGGATTTGCTCATCACAGTCGTATGCAACGACTCGTAGCCATTGGCTTTTGGGGTATTCACCCAGTCACGCAGGCGGTCCGGGTTTGGTTGGTAGAAGTCTGTTATAATAGAGTATACCTGCCAGCAGGCTGCTTTTTCATGCTCAAGTGGCACATCCAACGTAATGCGTATGGCAAACAGGTCGTAGATCTCCTCAAACGTGATGTTCTGTTTCTTGATCTTCTTTAAGATGGAGTAGATAGACTTTGGTCTGCCTTTGATGTTGAATTTAAAGCCGTGCCGACGTAATTCCTCTTCAATCGGAGAGATGAAGTCTTTGATGAACTTTCCTCGGGCACTGCGCGTCTGCCGTATCTTGGTCGAAATGTCCTTATAAGTATCGGTATCGGTGTACTTCAGGTATAGGTCTTCCAATTCCGACTTGATCGCATAAAGCCCGAGGCGGTGTGCCAGCGGGGCGTACAGGTACATGGTTTCGGAAGCAATCTTGAGCTGCTTGTGGCGTGGCATGCTGTCGAGCGTACGCATGTTGTGCAGGCGGTCGGCCAGTTTGATCAGGATAACCCGCACATCATCCGACAGCGTGAGCAGCATCTTACGGAAGTTCTCGGCCTGCTGCGAGGTACCATAGTCAAATACGCCGGATATCTTGGTCAATCCTTCGATGATGCGCGCTACACTCGTACCGAACTCACGCTCAACCTCATCCACCTCCATATCGGTATCCTCTACCACGTCGTGCAGCAGGGCCGCTACGATAGAAGTGGTACCGAGCCCAATCTCCTCCACCGCGATCTGCGCCACAGCCAGTGGATGCAGAATGTAAGGCTCTCCTGATTTGCGGCGCATGTCTTTATGGGCCTCCACAGAAGTATTAAAAGCCTTTTTGATGATCTTGGCGTCGTTGTCCTTCAGGAAAGGCTTGGCGTGCCGAAGTAATCTGCGGTAATGTCTAAGGATCTCTTTGCGTTCTGCTTCTGGATCGATCATGTTCATGCTAAAGCTGGAAAGTATAGGGTGCTCAGGCCGGGCGAGCCTGCAGCCATCCTTATTCTACTTCTCTATAGGTATAAGTGAGGCAGAGGCGTTTTAAGTTTCAAATATACATGAATATCCGCTTTCATGCACACAATGCTATGCGAATCGTGCAATTTGTTGATGCTGAATCACTAAGCTCTCAATTGCTGCACTGCTCGGGATAGAGAATAAAAAATATTCGCTTTTTTTAGACCTCACTCTTGCATTTAAAGATAGCGTTCGTAAATTTGCACCATCATTACAAACAAGCACACATGCGGATGTGGCGAAATTGGTAGACGCACTAGACTTAGGATCTAGCGCTGCGAGGCATGGGGGTTCGAGTCCCTCCATCCGCACACAAACGAAACCCTCAACAGCCCATGTTGGGGGTTTGTTTTTACTAGATGTATCATCACTAAAATTTTTGTAAGCCTTGAATATTACATTAAATCAAACCGACGGCACTAACGCGCAACTGAAGGTAGTCCTGGAAGAGGCGGACTATGCTACTAAAGTTGACCAGCAAGTAAAAGAATTCAGCAAGAAAGCTCAGATCAAAGGCTTCAGACCTGGTAAAGTGCCTGCAGGACTTATCAAGAAGATGTATGGCAAGAGCATACTGGTTGAGGCGATCAACAAACTTCTTCAGGAGGAGATCTCTAAGTATATCAAGGACAACGATGTAAAACTGCTGGGCGAGCCGCTTCCGGAGCCAAGCCAGGAGAACATTGACTGGGACAACCAGAAAGATTTTGAATTTACGTATGCCGTTGGTCTACTGCCAGACTTCAACCTTCCGCTGGATAAAAGCGTAGAGGGTTACACTGTGGAGCTGGACCAGACTACAGTGGACGAAGCTTACGAAAACCTGAAGCGCCAGTTCGGCAAAACAACAAACCCGGAAACTTCTGAAGAAGGTGACTTCATCTACGGTGACCTGAAGCAAGTAGAAGGCGAGTTCGAGTCTAAAACGCTAATCCCTACAAGCCGTGTAGTAGAAGGTAAAGATCAGTTCATGGGCGTAAAAGCCGGTGACGTGATCCGTTTCGATATCCGCAAGGCATTTGGTGATGACAACAGCGCACTGGCTCACGTAACTGGCCTGAGCAAAGATGTAGTAGCTGACCTGAACGGTGAGTTCGAATTCACAGTAGAGAAAATCAACCGTACTGAGGCTGCTGAACTGAACCAGGAGCTGTTTGACAAGCTGTTCGGTAAGGACGAAGTGAAAACGGAAGAAGAGTTCGACGCTAAGATCCGTGAGACGATCAAGGAGAACTACGAGCGCGAGGCAGACAACTTGCTATACCGCAATATCATTGATACCTTAGTGGACAACGTAGAGGCAGAGCTTCCGACTGAGTTCTTCAAGCGCTGGTTGCAGGTGACCAATGAAGGCCGTTTGACTACAGAGCAGATCGAAGAGAACTTCGACAAGTACCTGAAGGAGCTGAAGTGGTCTATGATCAAGAACAAGGTTGTAGAAGAAAACGAGCTGAAAGTATCCAACGAAGAGGTGGTAAGCAGCACGAAAGAGAAAATGTTGGCGCAGTTCAACATGCCAGAGGTTCCGGAGGAATTGGTAGAGAGCATGAATAACTATGCTAACCAGTATCTGCAGCAGGACAATGGCCGTAACTACATTAATGAGTACGAGCAACTGCTGGCCGAGAAGGTGCTCGCTAAACTAAAAGAAAAGATGACTGTTGTAGAGAAGACAATATCTACAGAGGACTTCAAAAACCTATCGTAATAACGATTAATAATATTTAACCTAAAAAGTCCTTTATTATTTAAAGGACTTTTTTATTTTTGACCAAACCGTAAATCTAAACAAGATGATGTTTAACAAAGACGAGTTCCGGAAATTTGCCGTAAAGGGCCAGGGCATGAGTGGCCTGGGCGTAGATCAATATATTAGTCATGTAGAAGGCCGTGCCATGCATACCATTGAAAGCATGACGCGCTCTGTAATTGAGGAACGTCCGACGAACTTCCGTGAGATCGATGTGTTCTCACGCCTGATCATGGACCGCATTATTTTCCTGGGTACGCAGGTAGACGATTTTATCGCCAACATTATTACTGCCCAATTGCTATTTTTGGAATCAGCTGATGCGAAGAAAGACATTTTGCTGTACATTAACAGCCCGGGTGGTTCCGTATACGCCGGCCTCGGCATCTACGACACTATGCAGTATGTGAACCCGGATGTAGCGACGATCTGTACAGGTCTGGCCGCTTCTATGGGTGCTGTGCTGCTGGCCGGTGGCGCTAAGAACAAGCGCTCTGCTTTGCCGCACGCCCGCGTCATGATTCACCAGCCAATGGGTGGTGCGCAGGGACAGGCCTCTGATATTGAAATCACAGCCCGTGAGATCCTGAAGCTCAAGAAGGAGCTGTATGAGATTCTGGCAGAGCACTCTGGCAAATCATACCAAGAGGTATACGACAACTCCGACCGCGACTACTGGATGAAAGCGGAAGAAGCGAAAGAGTATGGCCTGATTGACGAAGTATTGCACCGCAAGAAAGACTAAGCCCCATACGGACAGTAATGTCCTGTGAGTAAAATAGCAAAGTCCATCCTGTACACAGGTATGGGCTTTGCTATTTTATTTTGCAAGAAAGAATTGCACCATTATAATACCAATCCTGAAAATAGAACTATACCTAAAAATTTATCAACACAGGTATGTGGATACTAAAAGCTTACAAATTACTGAATTACAGGCTTTTAAATCAAGATACAGTAATAGCAATTTTTTAATTTATGGCTACTTTTTATAACCATATCAACATTTTAGAAATTAAAATACTACCTTAGTAAGGTTTCAATTTTGTACCTTTGCTTCTGAATTACACCCGAGAGGGCCAATAAAATCTTCTGAACAAACTTTTTTATGGCTGAAATTACCTGCTCATTTTGTGGCAAGAACAAAAAAGACGTATCTGTGATGATATCCGGAATCAACGCGCATATATGCGACCGTTGTATCGGACAGGCACAGCAAATCCTGAATGAGGAAAATAAGATACGCGCCAACAGCCGCACGCCTAAATTTAACCTGATGAAGCCGCGACAGATGAAGGAGTACCTTGATCAGTTTGTGGTAGGACAGGACGAGGCGAAGAAAGTAATGTCAGTGGCCGTATACAACCACTACAAGCGATTGATGCAGCGCACCAACGAAGATGATGTGGTGATCGAGAAGTCAAACATCATCATGGTAGGCGAGACAGGTACAGGCAAGACCTACCTGGCACGCATGATGGCTGGTATTCTGCAAGTGCCTTTCTGCATAGCGGACGCGACTGTATTAACGGAGGCTGGCTATGTAGGCGAGGACGTAGAGAGCATTTTGACACGCCTGCTTCAGGCAGCCGACTATAATGTAGAGTCTGCTGAACGCGGTATTGTATACATTGATGAGATCGACAAGATTGCCCGCAAGAGCGATAACCCATCTATTACCCGCGACGTGAGTGGCGAGGGGGTGCAGCAGGCTTTGCTGAAACTGCTTGAGGGTACGGTAGTGAACGTGCCGCCGCAAGGTGGTCGCAAGCACCCTGAGCAGAAAATGATCACGGTAAACACCGAGAACATCCTTTTCATTTGCGGTGGTGCCTTTGTAGGTATAGATCGCCTGATCAAAAACAGACTGAACACGCGTCCGATTGGTTTCTCAAAATCAAAGCAGGACGACGAAGAAGAAAAAGAGAACTTCCTGCGTTACCTGACTGCGCAAGACCTGAAAAACTTCGGCCTTATACCTGAACTCATCGGTCGTCTGCCAGTGCTCACGCACCTGAACCCGCTTGATAAAGATACGCTTCGCCTGATCTTACTGGAGCCTAAAAACTCTATTGTGAAGCAGTACAAGCGTCTGTTTGAAATGGAGAACATCAGCCTTAGCTTTGATGACGATGCGTTGGACTACATTGTAGAGAAAGCAGCAGAGTATAAGCTCGGCGCCCGTGGTTTACGCTCCATTTGCGAAGGCATCATGACGGATGCTATGTTTGAACTGCCGTCTGAGGAAGGCGCTAAAGAACTGGTGATTACGGGCGAGTATGCCCGCGATAAATTTGACAAATCGCCTCTGAAGCAGCTTCGTGTTGCTTAAGGTATAAAGACACTATAAAAATAGAAGGCCTCAGCTGTAATCAGCTGAGGCCTTCTATTTTTAGGTATAGCTGCTCTTTTCAGGTATAGCAGTTAAGCGAAACGCGCGGCATTTATATTTTCTCTTTCAGATAGCCTACCATCAGTTCAGCGGCACGCTCGGCGGTACGGTACTCTCCTATTTTCTTCTTCACAAGCGCATAGCCCTCCTGCTGCTTCTGCATGGCATATTTATCAAACAGAATGTTTTTCAGCTCAGCCACAATTTTCTTGGCAGTGAAATCTTCCTGAATCAGCTCAGCTACGACGGGCTTATCGGCTATCAGGTTAACGAGCGAGATATATGGCACCTTGATCACACGCTTACCGATAGCATAGGAAATGGCGCTGGTCTTATAGCATACTACTTGCGGCACGTCAAACAATGCGGTTTCGAGTGTAGCCGTGCCTGAAGTGACAAGCGCAGCTTTTGCGTGCGATAGCAGGTCGTAGGTTTGGTCGTAAACGACCTTGATGTTCGGATCTTTGTTGTACTGCTCGTAATACTCTTTTGAGAAGTTCGAAACGCCGGCTACGATAAACTGGTAATCGCGGAAAGAAGGCAGCACGCTCAGCATCACCTCCAGCATGTTTTCGATCTCCTGCTTACGGCTACCCGGTAACAGTGCAATGATGGGCTTGTTGTTCTGAATATGGTTCCGGACTCTAAAATCAGGCGCCACCACGTGGTCGTTCACTGAGTCTGCTACCGGATTGCCGATATAGTCCACCTTGTAGTCAAAGCGACCATAGAATTCCTCTTCAAAGGGCATGATCACAAACATGCGGTCTACAAGGCGCTTGATCTTGTGCACTCGGCCTTGGTTCCAAGCCCAGATTTTAGGGGAGATATAATAGAACACTTTCAAACCATGCTCTTTGGCGAACTTGGCAATCCGCATGTTGAAACCGGCATAGTCCACCAGAATGATCGCATCCGGCTTAAAGGCTGTGATATCCTCTTTGCACTCACGCAAAAAGCCCAGTATCTTAAAAAAATTGACGGCAGCCTCCGCAAAGCCCATAAAGGCCATCTCCTGGTAGTGCTTGACCAGGTGCATGCCAGCCTCCTGCATCATATCGCCTCCCCACCCTCTTATGTCAGCCTCGGGATCTTTTTCCCGGAGCTGTTTGATGAGGTTAGAAGCGTGCAGATCGCCTGAGCGTTCGCCGGCTATAATGTAATATTTCATGTAATGTGTATGCGTTTGGGGCTGCCTGACTAAGGCAGAAACGAAGAAAGCAATGGAACAGGTATAGCCAAATGGCTATGATTGCTTATTCGCCAAAATACTCCACGTAGTTGCGTGGGGTTTCATATAATTTGAGGCTATGCAGCTTGGCTTGAGAAATTTCAGCGATTTTAGGTTCCAGAATTTTCCAGAACTCTACTACCAGGTTCTCGGTGCTGGCCAGCTTGTCTTCCATAAAGGCCACATCGAGGTTCAGGTTCTTATGGTCTACCTTCTCAATGATGTTCCTGCGGATAAGCGTGCTCAGCTTTTTGAGGTCTATTACAAAACCGGTATCCGGGTCTGGTTTGCCCTTTACGGTCACGATCAGTTCATAATTGTGCCCATGCCAGTTGGTATTCGCACACGGCCCGAACACCTCCTTATTCTTCGCCAACGACCAGTTCGGGTTGTGCAGCTTGTGGGCTGCGTTAAAATGCTCTAATCTGCTTACGTAAATCATTTAACTGCTAAACTTATAATTCTTTTGGGACAGCAAATATACGAAGAAAGGAACACCAAAGAACGATGTAATGATTCCAATTGGCAGGCCGGCCGGCGGATATAAGATACGGGACAAAAGATCGCAGAGGAGCATGAACAGACCGCCTACAAAAGCGCAGAAAAGCAGGTTGCTTCTGCCTGTTGCCCCCATCAATCCGCGGGTGACGTGCGGAATGATCAGGCCTACAAATCCGATGGGTCCGGAGGTAGCCACCGCAAAGCCTGTTACCACTGAAACAGCAGCCAGAATGGCCCATCGGGTTTTCGCCACATTCACTCCCAAAGCTTGTGCCCGGTCGGCACCAAGCAGCAAAATGTTCAGCTGCTTCTGCAGAAAAGCAAATAGCAGGAGCGCAACAAGCAAGGCTGTAGCAGGGTATGGCAGCAGTGACCAGCTAGCCCGCTCGAAGCTCCCCATCGACCAGAATATCACCGACTTGAGTTTCCCTTCTGAATCAGACAGAAAAGTGAGTAACCCGACCATAGCCGTCACCAGCGAACTGATGGCTATACCTGCTAACAGCAATTGCGCAGGTATAAGCTGGCGCTTCCGATAGCCTAGCACTACCACGACCAGCGTTACCACAAAGGCTCCTATTAGGGCAAACACGGGCGGCATGTAAAAGCCTCCAATCGACACTTCAACAAAACCAAAGAACACGATCACTGCACCTAACGATGCGCCGGAAGCAGTACCCAACAGGTATGGATCGGCCAGTCCGTTATTGACCATGGCCTGCATGAGGTAACCGCAAAAAGCCAGCGATGCTCCTACCACCAAGGCCAGCAAAAGTCGGGGCAGACGAAGGTGCGTAATAGCAAAGTGCGTCGTATTATCCGGGTCGTAATGAAAGAAAGCCTCCTGAATCGTAGCCAGATCCACCTCAAATGTACCTACCTGCAGCCCGAACACCAGCGCCACCAGGATCAGCAGAATAGCCCCTGCAAAGTATAGCGCTCTGCTCATGGGTATAGGAAGCTTTCAAGTTCGCGGATCGACTCTACTACCCGGGGGCTTGGCCGTTCGATGAGATTGCCGGTAGGTTGGTAAATGCGCTTGTTCTGGTAAGCGGCGATTTTACGTAGCTCTGGGTATAGACTGAAAAACTCTCGCTCCAGTCGCTCTACACTTCCTCCTAACAGCACATCCGGGTTCATTTTGAGAATATATTCGCGTGTGAGTGCCGGGTAGGGCTGATCAAATACTTCCTGCACGGCATTTTGGGCACCGAGTATACGTAGTTGATCTGTCAGAATAGTGTTCTGCCCATACACATAGATCGGGTCGCTCCAGGTAATTGCCAATACGTGCTGTTGCTTTGCCTGACTGCTATACCTGCGCTCGATCTCCTGCACCTGCTGGCGCAGCGAATCGGCCAGATAATTTGCCTGTTGTTCACGATTCATGATACGGCCAATGTCTTCTATACCTTTCAGAATATCCGCTACGCTGCGGTACTTTTGATAATAGACAGGTATACCTAACTCTTCCAGCCGGGCAGCCATATCCAGGGGAGTTATACCTTCTACCGTAAAGATCAGGTCAGGCTTCAGGGCCAGTACCTGTTCCAGATCAACAGGATAATTGTTTACGACAGGCTTGCTATATACGGCAGCCGGGTAGTCGCATTGGGGCGTGCGCCCGACAATGGCAGCCGTGTCGCAAACGGCAAACAGCATTTCGGTCATGGAAGAGGCAAAGGCCATCACCCGTTCCGGCTGTCTCTTTAGCTTAATATCACGTCCCAGGTCATCCTGCAGCACCAACTCCTCCCCTGCCTGTTCTTCCTTGCCCGAGCCGCAGGCGCAGCAAAAGAGCAGCAGACATACTGTCAAAAACTTGTTCAGGTATGGATACAAGGTATAGATCGGTTTCTGATTGAAGGAGCGCCAGGGCGATGTGCGCTTCGGCTCCGTTTATTTTCGTAAATTTAACGCAATATAACTTTACAGCCTATAAAACTGAATTATGATCGTTGTAACTGGTGCTGCCGGCTTTATTGCGAGTTGCCTTGTGAGCAGGCTTAACGCAGCTAATTTTAATGATATCGTGGTGGTGGACAATTTCTCTGTCGCCAAAAAAGAAGGAAACCTGAAAGGGAAAAAGATAAAGGAATATGTAGACCGTGACGGTTTCTTTGAGTGGCTCGACGGTAACTACGAAGAGGTCGAATTCATCTTCCACCTGGGTGCCCGCACCGATACCACGGAGTTCAATAAAGATGTGTTCGACCTGCTCAACCTGAACTACTCCAAGCAGGTATGGAATGCCTGCTGCGAGTACCAGATTCCGCTGGTATACGCTTCCTCAGCAGCCACCTACGGCTCTGGCACTCTCGGATACGACGACGAAGAAGCAACCATTCCATTGTTAAAACCGCTCAACCCATACGGCGACTCTAAAAACGATTTCGATAAATGGGCACTGGAGCAGACGGCGAAGCCTTTCTTCTGGGCAGGACTAAAGTTCTTCAATGTGTACGGTCCCAACGAGTACCACAAAGGCAAGATGGCCTCCGTTATTTTCCATGCCTATAATCAGATCAAAGAAAAGGGCAGCATGAAGCTTTTCCGCTCGCACAACCCCGACTATGCTGACGGCGAACAGATGCGTGATTTTGTGTATGTAAAAGATGTGGTAGAGGTATGTATGTTTTTGATGCAGCACCGCAAAAACTCCGGCATTTACAACCTTGGTTCTGGTAAAGCCCGTACTTTTATGGCTTTGGCACTCAACACATTCGATGCCATGGGTATTGCACCTAGCATCGACTTCATGGACACCCCGGAGAACTTACGCGACAATTACCAATACTTCACCGAAGCTAACATGAATAAGCTTCGCTCTATCGGTTACGATCGTGAGTTCTATACCTTAGAGGAAGGTGTGAGGGATTATGTGCAGAACTACCTGATGGAGGGAAAGTATTATTAACGATGCAAACTGAATGATTTATCTTTCGGCAGGTATAGCAATGCCCCGCATATGAAACCATAAGCGGGGCATTTATATTTCTGATAACTACTAAATACTTTTAGTGGTTTTTATTTTGCGCTGTCGAGACCTTGGTCGCCTACTGGTTCCTTCAATTCCCAAGCCCAACCACTCTGATGCAGCGGTTTCAAATTATTAGGTATGACAGCATACTCTTGTCCCAGCAAAGGTGCTGCAGAAAGAAAATATACCAAAAACCAACATCGCGTATCTCATCTGATTGATAATAAAATGTAAACAATGCTCAAGCCTCTAAATATAGATGCTGCACAATTTCCATTCAATCTAGCAAATTCGGATAAAATAAGCAGAAAAGTAAACTACTAAAACAGCACCGAAACCTGCGTACGCCCGGTATGCACCGCGCCCACACTGTTTGCCTTGCGCCCGTCATAGTTGAGGGAAATGTTCAGGCCATTGCTCAGACGCTGTTGCACGTTGAATGACCAGGTCAGGTTGTTCCCGGGACGCAGGGCATTGAGTATCTCGTATCCCACATAGGAGTTCATATCCCCATCGAACTCGATATTCACCCATCGCACAAGGCCGGATACGGTGCGCTTGCTCACCTGGCTTAGCTTCGTCTCCAATCCCAGTTCATGGAAAGTGGCTTGCTGCTCAGCATCAGCGGGAGAGAGTTTGTCTTCACGCAGCGCCAGTTGATATGTGCCCGTAAAGCGCAGCTTGGCATTGGGCTGATAAGCCAGCTCCGGTGTCAGCTCCTGCGACACGATGCTGAAGTTCTTCGAACTCAGGAAATTGGAGCGGTTGTCGCGCACATTTTGAGCCAGGCTGACCTTAGAACTCAGTACTTCATTCAGGTTCAGGCGGGCAATTACTTGGTGGTTCTCCACGCTTCGGGTTTCGGTGCCGTTTGCCAACAGTGATTTCTGCTGATTCTGCTGCAAGGTGTACTCCAGCCCGTACTTTGGGTTGCTTCGGTTAAAATAAACCGTATTGCGAAGCGACTTTATCAGCGAGATCAGAAACTCATCCTCGAAATTTTCACTGAACGGGTTAAATCGATTCATCACCTCATCATCCGTCGTTTTCTTGTCGATGCTCACAAAACTCAGGGCGGAGAACTTCGCCATAAAGCCTTTGAAGCCTTCAGCGCTTCGCCAGCTACGGGGTACGTTACTGTTCAGCCGGTACGTGAAGCGGTTAGTGTAGGCGTTGATGTACTCATCTGTCGGCAGGAAAACTTTGATGAAGCGGCGTTGGTCCACCGTCTGTGCCTCCAGGTAATCGTTCAGGTCATTCGGGTTGCCGCCTTCGCGCAGGTAGTGCGTACCCTGCCCCGGCATGGTTTCCCTGAAAACAAAGATGCGCTTCAGTTCACGACCCGTACCTACCGAGTAGCTCATCTCGGAGCGGAAGCTACCATCCAAGAAAGAAGTGTTCCAATCGATGCGCGACTGCACAGTCTCTTCATCCTGCCCTTGCTCAAGTTCCAGGTTCCTGTAAGTGGCCTGCAAGGCAATGTCGCTGTCGCGGCCATACCTGCGCTGGAGCATGGCGTTGTAAGTCTGCCCTACTTCCGGTGCCCCCATCTCTCCCATTGCCGTTGGGCGTAGGTCGGTGCGGTAACTGTAATCTACCCGGAAGCGGGTTTTGGCTGTATCGGGGCTCTCCACAAAAAAAACATGCTCATCAAAATACATCGCGGAGCCTGTCACCGAATCGCTCCCGAGGGCCGTAAGTTTGTTTTTATCGAAACGGTAAATATAGCCGGGCTCAATTTTGCCGAGTCTATACCTGGCCCCCACATCGCCTCTATACCATTCCGACTCGCGGGTAGTCTGGTCACTGTGGAGCATGAAGAAACTGTTGCGCAATTCCAGCTTGCCAAACGCACGGTTCAGATCCAATTGGTGCTGTGTACCATCCACCTGCTGGTGCCGGTATCGCCGGCTGATGCGATAGTTCACCAGGTTCTGCGGATCCTGCACCGCTCCTACCGAAAAATTAAAGATATGGTCTTCGGCTTTCTGATTCGGGTTGTCCAGACTCCAGTCGCGATCAAACTCAATAGGGCGGTACCGGTCGATTGGTTCGAAATTCACGTCAGTGTACTCGTAATTAAGCGTGCTGTTCAGCCGGTATTTGCCCAGAAAAGGTAGCTCCCGGTCCTGTATGGTATACCCAACCCGCATGGCAGCCCCGTTGTCGTCCTGCGCATCAAGGCGCGAGAAGCGGTTGAGGTCATTTTGCGAAGCGGCCCCTTCCAGAAAGAAGTTCACGCCTTTCTGCAGTTCATAATTCCCACCCAGCGTGATCAGTTGTTTTTTGCGGGGTGTGGGCAGTATACGTACCGGAGCATAGTTACCCTGCGAAACACCATTAACCGGAGCCACCCAGCGGTACACCCTGCCATTCACCGCATTATTGGATGACACGTAGTCGCCCCGGTTAACTCCTACTTCAGAGAAACGCACATTATAAATCGCTGAATCCGGGTTGCTGGAGAACACATATACCTGTTGGGGCAGGCCATCTACCATCGTGTCGCGCTGAGCATACAGCACCTGTGCCGGATCAAAAGGAACCTGCGTCGCGCCCGAGGTTACAGCCATGTCCAAACTGTCGCCTATACCTGCGAGCAGGCGTTTTTCATCGTCGCGCAGGTCGAGGTGCAGCAGGTTATTCGGGTTATCGGACTCGTTGTAATAGTTGGCGTATACCTGCGCCTTGCCCAGTTGCTGGTAATGACTGGCGTGGTAGATGCTGCGGCTATAGTTCAGGTCAGAATACTCGAAGTCTACCCGAATGCGGGAGTTTTTGGTGATGACGTGGCGGGTTGTAAAGGTGATCTCGGCCTGGTTATAGTCGATCACATAATCAAAGTCGAAACCGCGTGTGAGCAGGCGACCGTCCAGAAACACCCGCTCCGAGTTGGCCAGCACGATGATAAAGCGCTCGTTATTTGGTCCACGCAATCGGTAAGGTCCCTGCACGCCTTCCAGCGCCTCTACTGCCTGCGATGCAAATTTCCCTTTCGACACTGAAGCAGCCACAGTAGTAGTACCCAGTTTCTCGGGTGATTTGCCAAAGGTAGTCTCAAAGGCGCCACCCTGCACGTTCTTGTAAAACTGCATAAAGTAGGACGGCTTGCTTCGTAGCACCACATCCCCAGCCGACAACTGCCATTGCTTATGCTTGAGCGTGATGTATACCCGGTCAAACTCATTCAGTTGCTGCGTATTTCCCTCCGGCTGGAAAGGTATATTCTGGTCCGTGATAGCGGCCGTTATGCTGATGTCGTCGGTCAGTTTTCCGTCGAGCTGCAGGTTCAGCGCAGAGTTCACAAATACGTTCTGTGTGTTACCGAAGGAAATACCGCGCGAGATACTACCTGTTTTGTTCAGCCCGGGCGTCTTGAAAATCTCTTCCCGTTGGGCAAAATCTTCCTTATATAACTCCTTGGGTGAGCCGCTTCGATCCAGCTTCATAATGTCGCGGCGGTAAGCGGGCTTGGCCAGACTCAGTGGCAACGTTCTATAGCAAACCAGCACCGAGTCAGGTATAGGCACCATGTTTCCCAGCGTATCGAGTATCTGATAAGTAGGTGCCGGAAACTCGGTTAACCTGAACTCATGGGTATAGTAATTGTATTCGAACTTAATCTGGTTTTTGCGGGGACCTACAATCGTGATGGTATTGACGTCAATAGTCAGCGTATCGAGCTGCTGGGGGTAGTCGGTCAGGTATAGCCACTTGCAATGCCGGTTGTTCACGGGTGCCTGGGCCAGCACAGGCAGGCTCAGCAGCAAAAGCAGAACACCGGTGATCAGGCATCGCGTCATGTGTTGGCCATCGGTAAAGAAATATAAAACGTCGTCCCCTCTCCCTCTTCTGTCACAAACCAAATGCGACCACCTGCGTTTTCAATTCCTTTCTTGGCTACGGCCAGTCCTATACCTGAGCCCGTGTACTTGGTACTGAAATTAGGTATAAACACCTTGTGCTGAATGTCGGCAGGTATACCGCTCCCGTTATCAGCAATAGACACAAGTGCTGTGTTATCTGTTTCTACCTTCAAATCTATTTTGATCAGAGGCTTCCGCTCCGCTGGCACGGCCTGTATAGCGTTCAGCAACAAGTTATTAAAGGTACGCACCAGCAGTGCCTCATCGGCCATCACCATCACCGGGTTCTCAGGCAGGCGCAGCTTTGTTTTCACAGAGGCCGGGTTTGTATGCAGGTCCGCTGCTTTGTGTAGGGCAGCCCCCAGGTCCATCAACTCAGCTTTCGGCTCGGGCATGGAGGTGAAGTTAGAGAAGGAGGTCGCAATGTCGCTCAGGATGTTGATCTGTGTGATCAAGGTATGCGAGATTTTGTTGATCATCTGCTCCGTGTTCGGGTTCTTCTCAGCAATCGCCTTCTGCAGGTACTGTAGCGAGAGCTTCATAGGTGTGAGCGGATTTTTGATCTCGTGCGCTACTTGCCTTGCCATTTCCCGCCAGGCTGCTTCCTTCTCACGCATCGCCAGTTCTACCTTATTCTGCTCCAGCGTCAGCAACATGCGGTTATACTCATTCACCAGCATCCCGATCTCATCAGCTCCTTCATACGCCAGCATCTCATTCTTACCTGTCAGGGAGGTATGCTTCAGCTTATCGGCCAGCATGCGCAGCGGCACCGTCAGGGCTCTGGAGGCAAAGAAAGTCAGGATGATGAACACGATAAACATCACGGTGAAGATATTCATTGTGGTCGTAATCAGCTCAATCAGTTTCAGGTCCAGTTGCCGTTCGGAGTCAAAGAAAGGTATACCAATAAAGCCGATCAGCTTTTCGGGGTCGTTGTCCGGACGCAGCGGTAGGTATAGCGCATTGAAGCTCAGGTTACCGGCATGTTCATCGAAGAGCACCCGCAGGGCCTGTCGCTCTGATATGGCCGCAAAAGCATGCGGATTAACCAGTTTGGAAAGTAGGCCCGACTCAAAAATGAGCGGTTGGCTGGTTACCATCAGGCGCCCGTTACGATCATAAAGACTGACATCAGCCTCTGACAAAGCCGCAATAGAAGCAACACGACGAAGCAGGTGATTGCGGTCCGGCATCACTTCGAGTGTAGTTGGCCTGCTCAAATGATCCTGAATGGCCTCTCCCTTTTTCTCGTAAGATGAAAGCAGATCTTTTTTATAAGAGCCCGTTACCAGACTAGCCGTCACGATACTCACCAGCATCAAGGGCAGCAGAATGCCGAAATTCAGGAAAAGCTGAATCTTGGTACTGAAGTTAGGTTGAAAATCACGCAGTCGCTCCCGATTGAGTAAAACATAGAGTAAGGCCACCACAATCAGGCAGGCAGTAAAGTATAGAAAGAGGAACGAAAAATTAGAAAGCACTTCGCGGGCTCCGTACTTACTTGTCGTGATGATCACCGTCGGACCAGAATCGGTTTTTACGCCCAGATGGTGAAAGCCCTCTTCGGTGGCTCCCTGCCGATATAGCTCCTTGTGCTTCAACTGACTTCGGTCGAAATTGGTCGCGTAGTCAAATTCTCCTTCGCTGTATGTCAGCCTGTCATTTTCATAAATTCCGTAACTCAGAATATCGGCCCGAAACGGCTGCTGATGCTGTTGCCCTGCCAGTAGCTCTGGCACCAGGCTGTTTGGGAGCAACTCTTTCAGGCTCAACTGCAGTACGATAGTCCCATACAACTGCGTCCCCAGGGGCACTTCGATCAGCTTTAAATAAAAACGGGTATGCGGTCGCGCCGGGTCATTTACCAGGTATAGGTTCTCGTACTCTGTCTTGTTGCGTGCCGTGGCGTACTTTTTCCGCAGTTCGTCTAGTGTAGCAGCTGTTGTATCGGCACTCTCCAGTGTACGCCCCTGACTGTCAAACAAAAGAATGTTAGCTTCATACTTATCAAAATAGTCCGGCAGAAACTGACGGGATATTTTCCGCTTGATAAAGAAGGCATCCACATAGGGGCCCTTCATTTTCGTTTGAATCAGCACGTCTTCTGACACGCGCACCGCTACGTCCTCTTCCAGCAGATACTCCGCCAACACGTCGTTGCCCTGCATCAAGTCAAATGCAAACTTCTGCTTATAAGCCAATAACTCACTCTGGAAGTGTGTGTAAAGCGATGCAGCACCCGTCAAACTACTGACGGCGATGATCAAAAAGAAAAAAAGGTAGGTCCGGTAGGGCAAACTAATCGCCTGCCGATGCTGTGCTGCCAACAGGATGAGTGCCCAGAAAACAATACCGATCAGGAGCACGGGTACCCAGCGCATATTGAATACCAGCGCCAGCACTGTCAGTACAACCGCTATACCTAGCAAAAGCTTATATGGCCACCAGCCATTTGACTTTCGCAGCAGCACATTCACGACCGAGGCCAGCATATAGGCAAAAAGACTCAGGGCCACGGTATGCAGAAACATCAGACTGTACATCACTAGCTTATACCGCTCCAGTTCGATGGACTGGTTGATATCTAGTGCAAGCGGAGAGTTGTGGTATATACCATAGTAAAATCGGAACAGAATGGCCAACAGCACAAAGAAGGCAAGCATGGCAATCCCGAGCACTAGATTGCTCTTTTCCGGTGAGTAGGCTTTAACAGCAGTGAGGACTTCGTTTTTGTGAAAGAGGTAATAAGCAGCCCAGGCTACTGTAACGAGGAGTAACACATTAAGCGCCAGATCACCAACAGAAGGAGACCAGAAAGAAGCGGCATAAAGGCGCGGATCAAACAGCTCCGTCTCCACAATCAGAAACGGAAGGTTGAGAAATAAAAGTCCAAACCGAAAGCCTATCAGCAGCACCAGCAGTAACACAATGCCTTCAGTATAACACTGTCGTTTTAAAAAAAACCTGCTTAACGAAACGCTGAACCAGATAAAGAAGATGGTCCCCAGGATAAGCAGGACAAGCTGCAGGCTGTCAAACCCGGCATCGATCCTTCCTGACCCATGATCAACTGCGAAAAGAAAATCTCCCCCACTGGTCTTTACCTGCGGCAATCTTCCCGGATTTTCGAGCACCAGGCGCACATCCGCCTTTCCGAAAATACTCTGTTGCAAACCCGACGACAGGTAATCCTGGGTCTTACCGTAATCAACCTGCAGCGGTATGTAAGTGAAAATATGATAATTGCTGACACGATGCGGCATGACTACAAAAGTACCGTAACTGTTCCGGATGGTCGAGATGGAGCGGGCTGTTGGTGGCAGATCCAGGTCAGGTATAACCGTATGGTCGGACCAGAACACCAGTCGCCCATTCTTATAGATAAAAGTAGGATAATGCGTCTTGGAGAGCAGCTTTGAAAAGCTTATCTGATCTTTTTGAAGTTGATTCCCCAAGCGGTTTGCTTCCTGCTGTGCATCTGACAAGAGCGCCTGTACCCGCTTGGTTATGTGCTGTTGGGTCTGCTCTCTTTCAGTATCAAGCCAGGAAGCCGGTACCTTATAATGCAAAAAAGCTGTCGCCATAAAGCACAGCACAGCAAGGGCAAATAAGATTATTGGCGCAATATTCCGATTCAAGGCAACATGGATTACCCACGAATTTAAGCAATTCGTGTTATAAGAGCATGACTAATAGGTGGCTAAAATGCAATCGATGGCCTACAGCCACATTTAATTCAGGAATACGTGCGCATTCCATGGCAATAGCGGATCAAATTTCACTCCAGAAATCATCAACCTATTAAAAAGGACCACATACAGGGTAACTAGCCTGTATGTGGTCCTCTGTAAAAAATAGAAATGACCGTAATTAAATTTAAGCGATTCGGCCAGATATAGCTGCAAAACTTGCTGCTTAAGCGGCCTTTGCTTTTTTCATTCGGTTGCTCTTATACCACATAAATCCTACTGTACCGACAAGTAAATAAGGAATCAGCATGAGGTATAGGATGCCCGTGTTCAGCCCCGCTCCTACCTGCGAGTCAGAGTCTGTTTTACCGGTTCCAACGTTAGACTCTACAGTGGCACGGCACATGGCGCATTGGCTATAGGCATCAGTTGACACAAAAATCAGCGTAAGCATCAGCAAGCCCGCAAAAAGTATTCTGAATGATTGGCGTTTCATAATCTTAAAACAAGCGTTTAATGTTCCTGGTTCTAACTATAATACGGAGAAATCAAAATGTAGACAAGTACACCCGTTACAGCCACGTAGAGCCAGATCGGGAAGGTCCACTTTGATATACGACGGTGACGTGCAAACTGCTCAGAAAAGGCAAAATACACGGAGAGGAGTACCAATGGCACGATCACCACGGCAAGCACAATGTGCGTGAGCAGTATAAAGTAGTAGAAAAGCTTCAAGATGCCATCTCCGCCATATATCGTGCGCTCTCCCAGAAAATGGTAAGTCACGTATGATATCAGGAAGATAGCAGACAACCCAAAAGCGGTGCCCATGGCCGTGCGATGGACTCTTATATTGCCTTTTCTAATATTGTAATAACCGATAACCAGGAGAGTGGCGGTCAGGGAATTCAAAATGGCGTGTAGTGTTGGCAGGAAAGACACATCAATCGCATCTGAACCTTCCTTTGGCATAAAGAAAAGCATGGCCACTACGACAGGTATAGCAATCGACAAAATAGCTATTACTGCTAAGAATTTCCTGTCATTACCAGCAGCGGGGCTATTTCGATTTACTGTATTCATCTAAAAGAACTTTAATTTCCAGTATAAGGCGATCCACATCCTCTTTGTCGGTACCATCATAAATACCTCTCACATACCTGTCCTTATCCACCAGCATAAATTTTTCGCTGTGAATAAAGTCCTGCTGACCTTCTACCTTCATCACGGGCAAATAAAAACCCTTCTGTGCAAGGTTGTAAATTTTATCGCGGTCTCCGGTTAGGAAGTACCACTTGGCAGGATCGGCATTATAGCGCTCTCCGTACTCACGTAGCACTTCCGGGGTGTCATGCTCCGGGTTAACAGAAAAAGATACAAGTTTTACCTGTTCTTCATCCTGAAAGGCTTCCTGCACACGAACCATTTGCGACGACATTTCCTTGCAAATATCCGGACAGGTCGCAAAGAAGAAGTCCGCTACATAGATTTTGCCATCCAGCTCGTTTTGAGAAATTGTCTGCCCTTGCTGGGAAGTGAACTCGAAGACAGGTACTTGGTTGAATAGGGTGTCCCCCTGTGCATCACGTACAACATCGCCGGTAGCGGTAACCTGCGGGAAATATTTACGGAGTGTGTAGTGGTGTTCACCAAAACTACCGATAAATATAAAAATAAGAAGAGGCACTAATAGTAGGATCCCTAATATTAGTGCCTTTGAGTTACTCATAATCTATGTACTTAGTTGAAGTAGTTTGTAATGGAATCGAAGTAATAACTTCCTTCCGAAATAAGTGCTACCATAAGCCACATGATAAGGGCCAGCGGTATAATGATAGACCAGACCAAAGCCTTCGTTTCATGCTTTAAGTGCATGAACTCCGCTACAATATAGAATGCTTTAAAAATGGTCAACACAATGAAGATAGCATTACGCAGTGTACCTGCATCCATTGTAAAAGCGAAAAGAAACTCAACCGCCGTTAAGGCTACCAGGATAAAAAACGTTTTCCAGATAACCTTTGTCTGCGCTTTAGGTATTTCACCTGTCTGGTGAAAATCGTTGGAGTGATCCGAATGAGCTGCCATAGTATGCTTTATTTTTATAAGGCAGTATCCGGTATTCCACGGATACTGCATCTGTTTTAGAGTTTGACTTATTAATTAGATCAGGTAGAAGAAAGTAAATACGAATACCCATACCAAGTCTACAAAGTGCCAGTACAGACCAATCTTCTCCACCATCTCGTAATGGCCACGCTTATGGTATACTCCGTTTACTGTACTGATGAAGGCAATCACCAAGAGTACCCACCCTATAGTTACGTGGAAGCCGTGGAAACCAGTAATAAAGAAGAACAGGTTAGCAAACAAAGGCGGACCATATTGGTTCATGGTCATGTTAGCACCAAAAACCCTGGAGCCGTCAGCCATTAGCATACCTTCGTCAGTGCCCACGATAAAGTGTGTCCACTCCCAAGCCTGGCAACCAAGGAAAGTACCACCAAACAAGATTGTCCAAAGCAACCACTTCTGAACGTCATTTTTGTCCATGCGGTGACCAGCTTCCACAGCCAGTACCATTGTTACAGAACTCAGAATGAGGATCATGGTCATCAAGGCCACGAATGCCAGCGGCAGATCTACACCATGAAAACCAGGGAAAGCATTGAACACTTTCTCAGGTATAGGCCACCATTCCGTTGAGAATTGAAAGTCTTCCGGACTGCCTGTATAAGGCAGGTGACTGTGACGCGACAAACCATAAACGATCAGGAATGCCCCAAAAGTAAATGCGTCAGAGAGCAGGAAAAACCACATCATGAGTTTTCCATAGCTCGCTTTTAGTGGTTCATTGCCACCATCCCATGTACCTGTTTTAGGTTCTTCCAGCGTAGTTGATGTAGACATAGTTTAGTATTGAAAAAAACGTGTTTAGTGATTTAATCTCAAAAATATATACAAGTATAGCCAAAGGCCGCCCAGGAAGTGCCAGTAAATGGTGCATAGCTGTATACGCAGCATGTTCTTGGAGTGGACCTTGTAACGTAAACTTGACATTATTACCACTGCCACATAAATAAGGCCAGTGATCAGGTGAAAACCGTGTACACCTGTTAATACATACATAAATGAACCGGAAGGGTTACTTGCTTCTCCTCCAAAGTACACATTATTGGTTACCAATTCGGCCCATCCGTTCCACTGTCCGATCAGAAAAGCGATGCCTAACCCGAACGTTAAGTACAACATAAGGCGCAGCCTGGCTATATTGTCCTGAGCTGCAGCGTTATGGGCAAGCTGCATGGTAACGCTGCTCAGGGCGATAACCACCGTGTTAATCAATAGGATGTTTGGCAGGTCAAACTCTAACCAGTTGCCTTCCGCACGACGCACCAAATAAGCGCTCGTAAAGGCTGCAAACATCATAATTATACTAATAATAAGCAACGACAGTGTGAATTTTAATGGATGAATTCCTCCTGTGTTGTTCTCCTCCCCCAATGATTTGGCAACCATATCCATATTCTAAATTTTATCTAAAACGAAAGCTATCTGCACGATAGGCAAATACAAAAACGACCCAAACATAATGTTCATTGCGGCCTTATTGGTACAAGTGCGCATCAAATGAAAAGTTTGAGCCAAAAACAATACACCACAGATCACAGCGATAAGCGCTGAGGTAGTACCTGTCATCCCAAACTGCAAAGGCAACAAGCTAAGCGGAATCAGAAGCAAGGTATAGATCATGATTTGTATCGCAGTTTTCAGATTCTTTCCTCCTTCCATTGGAAGCATTTTAAATCCAGCTCTTTTGTAATCTTCGTCCAGCACCCAGGCAATCGCCCAGAAATGCGGAAATTGCCAGATAAACTGTATCCCGAAAAGAATCCATGCCTCCACACTTACGACTCCTGTCGCAGCTACCCAACCGATCAGCGGAGGCAATGCGCCAGGTATAGCTCCAACAAAAACATTGATGGGGCTGATTCGCTTTAGTGGCGTGTAAATGAATCCATAAAGAATGAGCGACAACAGCGCAATCGCTGCCGTCAGCGTATTAAAGAAACCGGCCAGAATCGACAAGCCCCCTACTCCTATCAGCACACCGAAAGTAGCAGCTTCCGCTACACTAAGCGTACTCGTTGGAAGCGGTCTGTTTGCCGTGCGCTTCATTAACTTGTCGAGGTCCTTCTCCAGTATCTGGTTCACAATATTGGCTGCGCCTGTGACCATTAACCCTCCCAGCATCACCAATGCAATCTTTATCCAACTTCCTCCCGGGTGCCCTAGTATATAGCCTATGGCACTTGAGAAAGCCACCGTAAAACTCAGTCTAAACTTGAGGAGTTTAAAGTATGCTGATGCCTTTTCTGCCGTACTGGCTAGAGTCACTACCGATTCTGATCTGTCTGTAATCATTAGTTAAGAACCACTACCGGTTTTTCGACCGCCTTTTTAGAGGCGTAGTAATAAAAAATCAATATTAGAAACTGAACACCGAATAGCAGGGTAGCTATCGTCAGGTGCAATGGTTGCAAAACTGCAGGGATAGCAAAATGAGCCATGATTACCCCAAATGCGATCTCAGCAACGAGCAGCACCATCATCCAGTTTACCATCATATTCAACTGGCGGTCTTTTAGCTTATAAATTAAATAAGCCATATAAACATGCATCGCCAGTAACAGGATTGAGAAAGAGCGATGGATATAGAAACTCAGCCCAAGCTGATCTACCCAAAGATCTCTGTTACTTCCATTCATTTCAAAAGCTACGACATCCACTTCCTCACGTACCTGCGTTCCGATCAGTATCTGAACAAAAGTAGCGGCGGCTACGAGTCCAATGACAAAAAACAGGTGCCTGGAAGCTTTAAACCGTGGCGAAATAAAAGTAGCCTGTGAACGAATAACTGCATACTGCAGTAATGCCACCAGCACAAGGGCCAGTGCCATGTGTATCGTAATAGTAACCGGCAGCAGGTTAGTAGACACTACAATAGAGCCCAGCCAACCTTGGAAACCAACCAGTATAAAACTTAGAAGCGAGAGATAGAAAACAGACTTGTCAGTTTTTAGGTAAGGTATAGCATACAGTACCGTCAGGAAAATTAAAACCCCGATCACGACCCCTACCAGACGGTTGATATATTCAATCCACGTCTTTGTCACATTGAAATCTGTTTCAATGTGCTGCAGTGGGTGATCGCGTAGTTCGCCTGCGGCTTTGTCAAAACCTACCTTATCCAGAAACCCTGCTAGTTTCTGATTCTTTTCTACACGTTGTTCCTTGTAGACTTCCAGATAATCATCTGGTAATTGGCTAACATCAGTTGGAGGAACCCAACTGCCAAAACACTTGGGCCAGTCCGGACATCCCATTCCTGAGCCCGTGCTCCGCACGATTCCTCCAACTAATATTAGAAAGTAAACAGCTAATACTGTTAGTACTCCAATATTCCTAAACCTTTTGTATGGAAAAGATTTATCTATCATTTAAGCTATTCTAAATCTCTCTCGTAAGGCAGGTTTGAAGACTGCGTCTGAGAGAAAGGCACGTTCTGTGGAATATAATCCTCAGGAGCACCTGGTTTGCTATAATCATAAGGCCATCTGTAAACAGCTGGGATCTCACCTGGCCAGTTGCCGTGTCCCGGGTTAACAGGAGTCGTCCACTCCAGTGTGTTCGAGTGCCATGGGTTAGCAGTAGCACGGCGACCCTTGAAAATGCTGTATACGAAGTTGAACAAGAAGATCAACTGTGCTGTAAAGCCCAGAATAGCCGCAATACTGATGAAGCTGTTCAGGTCAGTAAAGGTGTTGAACGCATCAAAACCAGTCCAGGAATAATATCTTCTTGGGAAACCTGCGATACCGATATAGTGCATTGGCATAAACACCAGGTAAGCAGACAGGAATGTCAACCAGAAGTGAACGGCTCCGAGTTTTTCGTCCATCATGCGGCCGAACATCTTCGGGAACCAGTGGTATATACCGCAGAACATACCGAAGAAAGCTGCAGCACCCATCACAAGGTGGAAGTGAGCGATTACGAAGTAGGTATCGTGCAGCTGAATATCCAATGCTGAGTTACCAAGGATGATACCAGTCAAACCACCCGAGATGAAGAGCGATACGAAGGCAACCGCATACATCATTGCCGTAGTGAAGCGGATATTACCTCTCCAAAGAGTTGCGATCCAGTTAAACACCTTCACTGCAGATGGTACTGCAATAATGAGGGTCAGGAACATGAAGACTGATCCCAGGAACGGATTCATACCTGTCACGAACATATGGTGAGCCCATACTACAAACGATAGCACGGCAATACCCAACATGGAACCGATCATGGCTCTGTAACCGAAGATCGGCTTACGAGAGTTGGTAGCAATTACCTCGGAAACAATACCGAAAGTTGGAAGGATTACGATGTATACCTCTGGGTGACCAAGGAACCAGAATAAGTGCTGGAACAGAATGGCGCTACCACCAGTGTTTGAAAGAGCCTCTCCTGCAATGTAGATATCAGAAAGGAAGAAACTTGTACCAAAGCTACGATCAAAGATCAGAAGCAATGCAGCTGACAATAGAACCGGGAAAGAAAGCAGACCCAGTATGGCAGTCAGGAAGAAAGACCAGATTGTCAAAGGCAGCTTCGTCATCGACATACCTCTTGTTCTCAGGTTGATCACAGTGGTAATGTAGTTTACACCACCCAGCAACTGCGATACAATGAACAATGCCATGCTTATCAACCACAACGTCATACCCAAACCTGAGCCGGAGATAGCTTGTGGTAATGCACTCAGTGGCGGATAAACCGTCCAACCACCACCAGCAGGACCTGTTTCGATGAACAGTGACCAGAACATAATCACGCTTGCCAGGAAGAATATCCAGAAAGAAAGCATGTTCATGAAACCAGACGCCATGTCGCGGGCACCGATCTGCAACGGAATCAGGAAGTTACTGAATGTACCGCTCAGACCAGCTGTCAGTACAAAGAACACCATGATTGTACCGTGCATGGTAACGAGTGCCAGGTAAAACTCCGGATCAATTTTGCCATTCACAACCCAGTTACCTAAAATAGGCTCCAGGAAAGTAAAAGTAGCTTCAGGCCAGCCAAGCTGTAAACGGAAAATAATAGACAGGAAACCACCAATAAAGCCCCAGAAGATACCTGCAAAAAGAAACTGTTTTGCAATTACTTTATGGTCCTGGCTAAAGATGTACTTCTCAAAGAAGTTTTGGTCGTGATGATGATCATGCTCGTCGTGAGCATGATGTACATCCTTATTTAGAGAGATATCTGTACTCGACATTGTTGATTTTAGTTAATGCTACAACTCTGTTTTTACTTCTTCTGTACTCTTCTCCAGTACCACCTGATCTTTTGAATCCTGGGTGAACTTTGTAAGAAGCTGTGGGTTCTGCTCGATAAAAGGCGTCTGCGAAGCTAACCACTCCTCATATTCCTCAGGTTCATCAACAACTAAGATAAAACGCATCGCAAAGTGGCCACGTCCGCAGATTTCAGTACAAGCCAATTCAAAGTTGAAATCAGGGTTTCCGGTTTCGGTGCGTACTTCAGCTGTTGTTTTTGTTGGCACAAACCAGAATTTAGTCGGCATACCTGGCACGGCATCCATTTTTACACGGAAATGCGGCAGGAACACACTGTGAATAACGTCACGGGAGCGTATCTTCAAATGTACGGGCTTACCTTTTGGCACGTGAATCTCACGTGGCATAAAGTCGTCCATAGCGTTTGGATCACTGAAGTCCACGCCTATTTCATTGGTAGCGTCAATGAGGTGCACATTGGCTTCTCCTAATTTCCCATCGGGACCTGGGTAACGAACTAACCAGCTAAATTGCTTGCCCATCACCTCTATTACTACAGAGTCAGCAGGTGCAGCACTTGTGATGTTTGTCCATGTTTTCCAACCGGCAAATACCAATAGTGCCATTACAACTGCAGGAATCATGGTCCAAACAATCTCCAGTTTGTTGTTGTGAGGGTAGTAGTAGGCACGCTTTTCATCTTTATGCTGGTATTTGTAAGAATACCAGAAAAGGAGAATCTGCGTGATCACGAATACAATTCCGATCACAATCATCGTAGTCCAGAAAAGACTATCTGTCCAGGCGCCATGCACAGAGGCAATCGGCTGGTTCATGTCATCCCATGCATCAGCAAAGGACCAGGCAAATGCCGCTCCTCCAACAATCAGAAAGAGGAGCATCAGAATGCTATTTACTTTGTTACTTGTCTTGGTGGTTCCTGCAGCGCGCTGTGTCGATCCTCTGAAAATGGAGGCTAGCGTACCGATCCTGAATAGCAGGAACAGTATTACTAGTAACAGGACGATGGATAAACCTATGGCTAACGTAATCATTGTATAATGCTTTTAGTATGACTAAACATGATGGTGAACACTCTCCTCCAGGAAAGGGTGATTTACTGGCACAAGAGAGGCTTTTGCCAACCCTTTTGTGAATGTAATCAGGAAAACTCCCAGGAAGATCAATGTAGTGCCAATCTCAATAAATCCGATACCAGCATCTGTACGCAGTGTACCCGGCATCATCATCAGGTAGAAGTCCAGCCAGTGGCCAATCAGGATGGCGATTGTAACAATCTTCAACATAATCATCTGGCGTTTTGCATCTCTTGTCATCAAAACAAGGAAAGGGAATGCAAAGTTAACTAAAAGATTAACGAAGAATATCCACTTGAAATGGCCGCCGTTTCCACCCAGGCGTTCGATGAAGTAAATAGATTCTTCCGGAATGTTTGCATACCATACCAGCATGAACTGAGAGAACCAGATGTATGTCCAGAAGATGGAGAAAGCGAATACGAATTTACCCAGGTCATGTAAATGGTTTGCATTTACCATTTTCAGGTAGCCGTTCTGTTTTAGCATGATCACAGTCAGCGTAATCACCGCCAGGCCAGATACCCACCAGCTGGCGAATACGTACCAGCCAAACATGGTTGAGAACCAGTGTGTATCAATTGAAAGTACCCAGTCCCAGGCAGAAGTAGAAGAAGTCACACCGAAAACCACCAGGAACATAGCAGAGATTCTAATACTCTTGTGATAGTAGTTAGTGCCTCCGTTCAGGTCTTCGTTAAGAGAGTTTCTTCTCAACCAGTTGAAGAATAATATCCATAGCACGAAGTAAGCTACCATTCTGATCAGGAAGAACCAGAAGTTCAGGTAAGGCGCCTTACCAGCAATAATGGGGTCGTACTGAGGGTTTGGCGTCACACCATCCTCTAAGAACTGGTTGTATAGGTAATCATGTGTCCAGTGGAAAATGTCATGACCACCTAAAAGGAATGTGATCAGCATCACGGCACCACCTATTGGCAGGTAGTAACCCATGGCCTCAGGTATACGCTTGATCAGTACAGACCAACCTGCGTAAGCCACATATTGTACGGCTACGAAGAACACGCCTACCAGCGCAATACCAGTAAAGTAAACGTTATTCAACCAAAGGTTCATGTAGAGCCTTTTGGACCAATGAGCTGCCTCGTGTCCGGCGGCGGCCGCTTCACCATGCCCTTCGGCTTGGTGGCCACCACTCAGCGCAGCTATGATTATACCGGCTATAAGCAATACAACACCTATAGCTATCATCAAGAAAAACTTGTTATTTGTTTTTCTGGAAATGATGAGTCTTTCTTCTGTCATTATCCTTTTGATATTATGCCTTAGACTTAGTTAGTAGGTGTAGTACCTGTTGCTGTCGTATCTGCCGCTGCAGGAGCTGGCACTTCGCCACCCTGTAACTGCTGCACATACATGACAATTTTCCAACGCTCCGTCGGATTAACCTGTGAGCCATGTGGTAACATGCGGCCACGTCCATTTGTGATCACATGGTAAATGTGACCTTCAGGAAGAGTGGCTACCCGGCCAGCAGAGTAAGAGGGAACACCTTTGAACTTCTGTCCTACAAGACCTTGTCCGTCGCCCTGCTCACCATGGCAAGGAGCACAGAATCTGGTGTAAAGCACTTGTCCTTCTGCCAGATTAAGCCCATTCTTTTCCAGCGGGTTTTTAAGTTCAGCACCTGCTACTTCAGCCTCGTCTTTGGACAAGTACATGTTGTAGCCCATTTTACCGCGCGCTACCGTACCTGGAGCCGGTTCACGCATGTTCATACCGCCAGGGTTGTATAAGTTTTCCTTTACCTGAGAGTAAGGATCCAACGCCACAGAGTGGTACATGTCCGGAGCATACTCAAGACCTGGGTCTTTCTCACTGCTGCATGCTACCAGCACGGCACCTGAGAATAGTACGGCAGAGGCTTTAATACCTAAATTTAGTAGACCTTTCATTATTTGATTACCTCCTTCTCGTTTACTTCGATGGCACCATTTGAGCGAAGCAGGTTGTTAAGGGCTGAAATATCAGTCACACCTTCTTTTACCTCTATCGCCATCACATACTTGTCGTCCGTGGAGCGCTTGTCAAAAACGTTCACCTTGATGGAAGGCTTCAGCTTTGTGACAATAAAGAAAGTGATCACCATACCGAATGCAGAGCATAGAACGGTAAGTTCGAATGTTACCGGAATAAATGCTGGCAAGGCGATGTGCGGCTTACCACCGATGATCATCGGCCAGTCGAAACCAAGCATCCAGATCTGCATCCAGAGCGCGAAACACATTCCGAACAGACCGCATAAAAATGCTACAATTGGAAGCCTTGAACGCTTGATACCTAATACATCATCGATTCCGTGAATTGGGTACGGCGAAAAAACTTCGTAAATTTTAGTACCGGCAGCCCGGACGTTCTCGATGGCCTGCAGCAGGACATCCTCATCATCGTAGATACCTAGAACGAATTTTTTAGTCATTGCTATGGATGTGTATTAGTGTGCGAATCCTTGTTAGTACCGTGCATTGCATCATTCGGGTGGTGCTTCACTTCAGATGAAGACTTCAGAATGGCTTTCACCTCAAACATGTTGATTACTGGGAAGAACTTAGCAAACAACAGGAAGAGCGTGAAGAACAGACCGATTGTTCCAACATAGACACCAATGTCGATGATAGTCGGAGAGAACATAGCCCATGAAGATGGCAGGAAGTCTCTGTGCAGTGAGGTTACGATGATTACGAATCGTTCGAACCACATACCTATGTTTACGAAGATGGAGATAATGAAAGTAGCTGTCAGGCTTCTTCTGATGCTTCTGAACCAGAAAAGCTGCGGCGTAATTACGTTACATGTCATCATGGACCAGTAAGCCCACCAGTAAGGACCGGTTGCGCGGTTGATGAAGGCGTACTGCTCATACTCTACACCGGAATACCAGGCAATAAAGAACTCTGTAATGTATGCCACACCCACGATAGAACCTGTCAGGATAATTACCTTGTTCATGGATTCCACGTGCTCCAGTGTGATGTAATCTTCCAGTTTGAACGTTTTGCGGGTAATGATCATGAGCGTCAGTACCATGGCGAAACCGGAGAAAATCGCACCTGCCACAAAGTATGGGGGGAAAATAGTGGTGTGCCAGCCTGGAATTACGGACGTTGCAAAGTCCATGGATACAATGGTGTGTACAGAAAGTACCAGAGGTGTACAGAGACCAGCAAGGATCAGGGATACAGTTTCATGACGAGACCATGCTTTTGCGGAGCCAGTCCAGCCCATGGAAAGAACTGCGTAGGCTCTGCGGGCAATTGGACCAGTTGCTCTGTCGCGGATGGTAGCAAAGTCAGGTATAAGACCGATGTACCAGAATACAAGCGAAACAGAGAAGTAAGTAGAGATCGCGAACACGTCCCAAAGAAGCGGTGAGTTGAAGTTTACCCAAAGCGAACCGAAGGTGTTTGGCAGTGGGAGAACCCAGTAAGCCAACCAGGGACGGCCCATGTGCAGAACCGGGAACATCGCGGCGCAAATTACGGCGAAGATCGTCATCGCCTCTGCCGCGCGGTTAATGGAAGTTCTCCACTTCTGGCGGAACAGTAGAAGGATCGCTGAAATCAGCGTACCGGCGTGACCGATACCTACCCACCACACGAAGTTGGTGATGTCCCATGCCCAACCTACAGTTTTGTTAAGCCCCCACTCACCTATACCGAACCACAGTGTGCGGTAAGTGGAATAAATGAAAATAGCCAGACCTACAAGAGCTACAGCAAGGGCTGCCGCCCAACGTGCGTTGGGCTTGGCCTCCACCTGTCTGCAGACATCTTCGGTGATATCGTGGTATGTTTTACCCCCCGTTACCAGAGGCTCTCTTATCGGAGATACGTGCTGCATAGCGCTATCTAATTTATAAATTAAGCTAAGTTTCTAATTTTTGTCAGGTACGTCACGTTCGGCTGCGCGTTCATTTCCTCCAGTACGTGGAAGGCTCTTTCGCCTTTCTCGCGTGCAAGAGTTTTTGAGATGCGGCTTTCCGGATCCAGCATATCACCAAAGATGATCGCATTGGTAGGGCATGACTGCGCACAAGCCGTCACAATCTCACCGTCAACCGGTCTTCTGCTTTCACGCTTCGCTTCTAGCTTGCCTAACTGTATACGCTGTACGCAGAAAGAGCATTTCTCCATCACGCCTCTTGAACGAACCGTTACATCCGGGTTCAACACCATCTTGCCAAGGTCGTTGTTCATGTTGAAGTCGAACTTGTCATTGTTAGCGTAAGCGAACCAGTTGAAACGACGCACTTTGTAAGGGCAGTTGTTTGCGCAGTAACGGGTACCTACGCAACGGTTGTAAGCCATCTGGTTAAGACCTTCAGAGCTGTGCATTGTAGCGGCAACCGGGCATACTGTCTCGCATGGCGCGTGGTTACAGTGCTGGCACATCATCGGCTGGAAGATTACGCTTGGATTCTCCGCCGGATCTTCCATTGTCTTGTAATCTTTCGCTTCGTGCTCAACCGCGCTGTAGTAACGGTCGATGCGCATCCAGTGCATCTCACGACGCATCAGTACTTCTTCCTTACCTACTACCGGAATGTTGTTTTCTGCCTGGCAGCTTACGGTACAAGCACCGCAACCAATGCATGAGTTAAGGTCAACTACCATACCCCAGTGGTGGTTTTTGTACTCGTAGTCATCCCAAAGCGAGATAGCAGAAGGTTTAGCAGGGCCTTCGTGCGTGGCTATTTTAACGTACTGCGTTACCTCTTTTGGATTTGCCTTGTAGTTTGCCAGTGTGTTTTCCTGCACTACAATACGGTCCATAATGGTATGGTGCGTCTGTGTCTGGGCAATCTCCACTGTAGAACCTGTTTTCTCTAGCTTAACTGCACCTGCGAACAGGATGCTATTGTCAGCAACTGTCGCTATTGGGAAAGCGTTAGCACCACGTCCTTTGGCAGTTGGCATAGAGTCCAGCTGACGGCCGTAGCCCATGGCTATACCTACAGTGCCTTGTGCCTGACCTGGCTGTACCAGCGCCGGAAGCTCCAGTGTCTTGCCATTGGCATAAGTTACTTTCAGGACGTTACCTTGAGAAACACCCAACTCCTCCGCCATCTTGCGTGGCATCGTAATGTAGTTGTCCCAGGTCGCTTTCGTGATCGGGTCAGCCATTTCCTGCAACCATGGGTTGTTGGATTCTGAACCTGTGCCGATACCTACTTTTTCATAAACTACAGCCTCTACGCTGCCGCCAGCAACTGCTCTTGGAGCTCTGCCTGCTGCATCTGCCGCTGTCAATGTGCTGGCAGTAGCCGGGCTCAACGCCAGCATGCTGGTTCCGTTCTCCAGTATACCGTCGTGCACAACTTTCTCCCACTGCGCATCAGTTCCTGCTGCGCCTTTTTTCCAGTTATTGCGGATGTAATCGTAGAAAGTTGTTTTGTTACCGCTCCAGGCCAGCAAGCTGTCTTGTGCCTGGCGCGTCATGAAGATTGGGCTGATCACTGGCTGTGCCAGGCTCAGGAAGCCTCTCTTCGGCTCGTAGTCGTTCCAGGATTCCAGGTAGTGGCTGTCCGGTGCTACGTAGTCAACAAGGGCTGCTGTCTCCTCTACTCTATCGGCAAAAGAAACTTTCAGGGCCACTTTCGCTAAACCGGTCTTCACACGGTCTGCCAGCGGATGGTCATAAACAGGGTTAGCATTGTAGAAGAACACTGCACCTACGCTACCATTATTCATTTCCTCGATCAGACGCAGCATCTGGGCATCGTTACCCTGCTTCACCAGGTATGGAGAAGCGGTATCAATGGTTGTGCCTTCTGCACCGATCGTTTTGTTAATAGCTGTTACCAGCGTTTGTACAGCTGGATCGTTAGAGCCGGATACTACCAAAGCACGGCCATTGTTGGCACGAAGGTCTCTGATAGCGTTTTCCAGGGCCTTCTTGTCAACGCTGGCTGGAGCGTTTACGCCCTGACCTGACAGACCATTGTAAATCGCTGTAGCAATCGCCAGTTCTTCGGATGGCTTAATAGGAACACGTACGTCAGCGTTAGCACCTGTAAGCGACATAATCGTCTCAAACTGGTAGTGGCGTGACATGTCGGAGTTCTCAGCCGTGATTTTTCTTTTCTGAATGTACTGGTTAGCAAATGGGATCGGAGCTACCCATGTTCCCAGGAAATCAGCGCTAATGCCTACAATAATATTGGCTTTGCTGAAATCATAACCAGGTACAACACCACCGTTGGCGCCGATCAGGGCTGAAGCTGAGTTCGGATCGTAGGTTACGTGCTCAAAGCTGCCTTGTCCTGCACCAAACTCGTTAATCAGTTGCTTGGTGGATGGGCTGATTACAGTAGAAGAAACAAAGGCAACTTTGCCGTTTACTCTGGCAAGAGCTGAACGGATTTCGCTGTCAACCTGCTCCCACTTAGCTTCTTTGCCTTTAATGAGTGGCGTACGAAGTCTATTGTTATCGTATAGGCTTAGCACAGAAGCTTGTGCCTTCGGGCTTGTACCCATCGGAGTAAGCGTTGAGCTAGGGTTTGGCTCTACTTTAATCGGACGACCTTCGCGTGTCTTTACAAGTATGCTGTTGAAGTCACCGTTGTTGAAGTAAGTAGAAGCGTACCAGTTCGCCACGCCTGGCTCCACGTCAACTGGTTTGTTCAGGTATGGGATTGCCTTTCTTACAGGGGCCTCGCATGAAGCCAATGTGGCGGCAGCCAGACCAAAGCCCAGCAGTTTCAGGAAGTCTCTGCGCGGAGCTGCCAAACCTGTGGATGCGCTCTCGCCTCTGGCTTCGTTTATCGGCAGGAATTCTGGAAACTCATTGTGAGCATGTTTCGCGAATTCAGGAGTATTATCAAGCTCCTCTATTCCTTTCCAGTATTTTATTCTGTCTTGCATGTTATATCTAGAAAACTCGAACCCTTAATTATAACTGATTAATAGTGGCACTTAGAACACTCTGCACCACCGTTTGATGACACTGTGAAGGCACTCTTCGTAGTTGACTCGTGCAGTTTCACCAGGTTGTCATAATAGGCATTTCCTTCTGTGTTAAGAGGAGTTTCGCGGTGACAGTCGATACACCATGCCATTGTGAGCGGTGAGTACTGAGACACCACTTCCATTTCCTGGATAGGACCGTGGCAGGTCTGGCACTCTACGCCACCCACCTGCGTGTGCTGTGCGTGGTTGAAGTAGGCCAGGTCAGGCAGGTTATGGATACGCACCCACTCAATTGGCTTGTTACGCTCAATCGCTTTGTAAATCTTCTGAATTTCAGGCGACTCTGCTTTGATCTGGCTATGGCAGTTCATACAGATATTAGCCGAAGGGATACTGGCACTCTTGCTCTCGTATACTGTTGTGTGGCAATAGTTACAGTCGATCTGGTGTTCACCAGCGTGCAGTTTGTGTGAGAAAGCAATCGGCTGCGTAGGAGCATATCCCTGCTGTATACCAATACCCATCGCTTTGTCCAGCGTCAGGTCGATGAGCACTACCACGAAGATAAGCACCACCAATGTTCTTACGGTCTTAGACTTGTATACCTTAGAGAAGTCGAAGCGCTGGTTTACGATTTCATTGTCGTACTCGTCCAGCTTTTTATTCTTGTTCAGGTAGTTTTTCAGTACCGATGTGATCAAAAGAAGCGTCACAACCAGCACGATCAACACCACGATCAGCACTACCAGTATAATATCCAGATAGCCTCCAACTGCACCGACGGCGTCTGTACCCACGTTCTCACCTGGGGCGGCAGCAGCTGTAGCGCCAGCGGCAGGAGCCTCGGCAGCGGCAGTCTCAGCAGACTTGATATAGGTAAGGATAGACACAATCTCCTCGTCTGAGAAAGCGAAGGAAGGCATCGCCTGTTTGTTGAACTGGTTGTAAATAGCCACAGCGTCCTTGTCGCCGGAAGCGATCAAAGCCTGCGAGTTTTTGATCCAACTGAGTAGCCAGGGCTGCGTTCTGCGTTCGTTTACACCCTTCATACCTGGGCCAACCACTACATCGCTTCCCACAGAGTGGCAAACCACGCAGTTGTTCTTATACAGGGACTCGCCTGCACTTACAATACCTGCATCATCAACAGGCAGACTTGCGCCTTGTGCAAACCCTGTAGTCGACACTCCGAAAGAGGCCGCCAGGGTAAACAAGAAGGCAATCAAGAATTTGGTTTTTGCTCTTTGTATACAGCTAATCATAGCCAGGACGCTTGTGTTTAGTATAATGGTGAATTTACTTTACGGGCACAAATCTACTACCTGAAACCCATTAATCAAATATTATATGCTTATTTTTACCCCTATAGACAATATCCCTTTAAGTACAATCACTTAGGGACTATTTTCTGCATTATTTTATCAGAATCGGCTATTTTATTTAAAATTATTCTAAATAAGCCCATCCAGAGGTTGTGTAATCTGCACAAAATTATCCACTTTTTTCTTGCTTTAGCCGCCTCCGCAAGCACACCTACACTTGAACTTATAAAACGTTGATTTTGTTGTCGTTAGCTTTCATTTAATTTCCGGACCAATTTTCCTCTCTCCCTACCACTCACGCCTGGTTTTTTTGCACTCATTATTATATATATAGAATTAGTCGATTTATAAAGTGCGTCCGCTATCTGATGTTATCGCCAATTGGACGCCATTTCAACTTTCAACCGCAAAGCCTGCAACCTGCCTAACCGAGGATTTATTTTAGTGCAAGTTTTTGGATTACAGAATCATTGGCGTATATTTGCACCCTAAAACAAAAAATTCTCATAACCAAATGGAATTAAAAAATTACGAAACGGTCTTCATTCTGACGCCTCTGTTGAACGAGACGCAGATGCAGGAAACGGTCGAGAAGTTCAGACAGGTGCTTAAGGAAAATAGCGCCGACATTATCCACGAAGAGAACTGGGGTCTGCGTAAGCTTGCTTACCCAATCCAGAAGAAATCTACTGGTTTCTACCACCTCATCGAGTTTATGGCTCCATCTACTGTAATTGATGTGCTTGAGCTGGCTTATCGCCGCGACGAAAAAGTTGTTCGCTTTTTAACTACTGCCCTTGATAAGCACGCAATTGCTTACAACGAGCGCAGAAGAAAAGGTGAATTCAAATCACAGGCTAAAAAAGAGGAGGTTAAAGCATAATGAGCCTAGTTAACGAAAGAGTACACAAGCAAGAAAATCGTCAGAAATACTGCCGCTTCAAAAAGAGCGGTATCAAGTATATCGACTATAAGGATGGCAACTTCCTGCTTAAGTTTGTAAACGAGCAAGGCAAGATCCTTCCAAGAAGACTGACAGGCACCAGCCTGAAGTTCCAGCGTAAAGTGGCCCAGGCTGTTGCCCGCGCACGTCACCTGGCTATCTTACCTTATGTAACTGATTCTTTAAAATAAGGAGGTAACGAACATGGAAGTAATACTTAAAGATGACGTTAAAAATCTTGGTTACAAGAACGATATCGTTACTGTAAAGTCAGGATATGGCCGTAACTACCTGATCCCACAAGGACTGGCAGTGCTGGCTGACAAAACCAACAAGAAAATTGTAGCTGAGAACGTTCGTCAGGCTGCCCACAAACTGGAGAAAATCCAGAACGATGCGCAGGAACTGGCAAACAAAATCGGTGATATCACACTGGAAATCCCTGCGAAAGTAGGCGAGACTGGTAAGATCTTCGGCTCTGTTACAACCAACCAAATTTCTGAGGCTCTGAAGGCTAAAGGTCACGATGTAGACCGCAAGCGTATTTCTTTTGATCAGGACGTGAAAACAGCTGGCGAATACACTGCCACGCTGAGCCTGCACAAAGAAGTGAAGCATCAGATCCGCTTCAACGTAGTAGCTGAGTAATCTTAGCCGCTACCAAGCACAAAAAGCGCCCTGCCCTAAAAGCAGGGCGCTTTTTTTATTTACTGCTTCCGGTTAATTTGCGCTATACCTATACCTATACCTATACCTATACCTATACCTATACCTATACCTATACCTATACCTATACCTATACCTATACCTATACCTATGTTCCGGACTGAACTGCACATACCTGCCAGTGGCCTTGATCTGAGCCTGTCGAGTGGCATCTTGACCATTGGCTCCTGCTTTGCAGAAGTAATCGGCCACAGGCTACAGGAAAATAAGGCGCAGGTACTGGTGAACCTTTTCGGAACGATCTTTAACCCACTATCCGTGGGCAAGCTGCTCCGAGCCTCCATCGGCGGCTCCCATCCGATCGCGGATAGTCTGGTGCAGCACAACGGCATCTGGTATGGCTATGACCTGCATTCCTCCCTCTCCTCCACCTCTCGTGAAACCCTGTTGGAGCGCATCAATGAACGCCTCTCTTTGACACGCCATACCTTACAGCAAGCCAACCTGCTGATCATAACGCTCGGCACAGCAGTGGGCTATCGTTTGCAAAGCTCCGGTGAAGTGGTGGCCAATTGTCATAAACTGCCCGCCCGCCAGTTCAGCCGCGAACTCCTCTCCTTTGATGCCCTGCGTGCCGATATGCAGCAGACACTAGAGGATTTGTGGCGCTTTAACCCCGCACTTCAAGTATTGCTTACCGTAAGCCCCGTACGTCACATCAAGGAAACAATTGAAGTCAATAGTGTCAGCAAATCCATTTTGCGGCTCCTTTGCCACGAGCTTACTGCAAACAACAAGCAAGCACACTACTTCCCTGCCTTCGAGATCATGATGGACGACCTGCGCGACTACCGTTTCTATGGACGCGACATGGTACACCCGACGGAAGTGGCAGAAGATTACATTTGGGACAAGTTTGTGAATGCCTACCTGGGCGAGGATTTCAGGGGCTTTCTTAAAGCGTGGGAGAAAATGCGAAGAGCCATTGCCCACCGGCCTTTTCATCCAGAATCAGATGCACACCAAAGCTTCCTAAAAACCACCCTTCAGCAATTACAGCAGCTGGCGGATAGGTATAAACTGGATATTTCAGAAGAAGAAAAGGCCCTGAAGCAACAGCTGGTCAAGTAAATTCAGGTATAGCCCCTACCCTAGCTACTGCTCCCTTTATTCTTTTGATCAGCCCGTCGTCAGCATACTTTTACCTGCCTTGTCCGTAGGTATAGAGTTCCAGCAGCCCGCAATACGACGACCATGGCCCAAAACAAGAAGACACCGAACAAACTGATCAACGAAAGCAGTCCCTACCTGTTGCAGCACGCTTACAACCCAGTAAACTGGTACCCATGGGGAGAGGAAGCGCTGCAGAAGGCCAAAAAGGAAGATAAACCCATCCTGGTAAGCATTGGCTATGCGGCCTGCCATTGGTGCCACGTCATGGAGCATCAGTCTTTCGAAAACGAGAAGATTGCCAGCGTCATGAACGAGCACTTTGTGTGCATCAAGGTAGACCGGGAAGAGCGGCCGGATGTGGATGCCGTGCACATGGACGCTTTGCAGGCCATGGGTGTGCAGGGAGGCTGGCCACTGAATGTCTTTTTGAATTCGGAGGCCAAGCCGTTTTATGGCGGCACCTACTTTACACCCCAGCAATGGGTGAAGCTGCTCCTCAACATCGCAGAAGCTTACACGAAGGACCGGCAGGAACTCGACAAGTCAGCAGAGCAATTTGTGCAACACCTCAACCTGAACGAACTGAAAAGATTCGGACTTCAGCAAAGTCAGACGGAAGTGAGCGGGGAGGAGTTTGAGGAGCTCTACAGTAACCTGGCCCGGCAGTTCGACAAAAAGCACGGCGGCTTCGGTACTGCCCCCAAGTTTCCGATGCCGGCCAATCTGCTGTTTTTGCTGCGCTATTATGCTCATACCGAAAATACAGCCGCTCTGAAGCACATCAATCTCACACTCCATGAAATGGCTTATGGCGGCATGTATGACCAGATTGGGGGTGGCTTCGCCCGTTACTCGGTTGATGAAAAATGGCTGGTGCCGCACTTTGAGAAGATGCTTTACGATAACGGGCAGCTGATCAGTTTATATGCAGAAGCTTATCTGCTCACAAAAGAGACGCTCTACAAAGATGTGGTATACGAAACGATTGCATTTGCAGAGCGTGAGTTGATGAGCGAAGAGGGCGGCTTTTACTCGTCACTTGATGCAGACAGCGAAGGCGTGGAGGGCAAGTTCTATGTGTTTACCCGTCAGCAACTGCAGGACCTGTTCGGAGCAGAAGAGCCCATCCTGTCGAAATACTACCATGTGACCTCGACTGGTAATTTTGAACAGGGTCAGAATATCCTGCACCGCCGCATCAGCGATGCGCATTTTGCCAAAGAAAACGAGCTGGAACTGGAGGTGCTGGAGGAGATGGTAAAAACCTGGAAGGAAAAGCTGATGGAGGTTCGGTCACAGCGCGTTCGTCCGGGTCTGGACGACAAGATCCTTTGCTCCTGGAACGCCATTATGCTCAAGGGCTTGGCAGATGCCTACTATACCTTTGGGAACAAGCACTTCCTGCAACTTGCCATCCGAAATGCAGATTTCATACTCCGCCACTTCAAGCAGGGTGATCGGCTATACCATAATTATAAGGAAGGGAAGGCGTCAATTAACGGTTTTCTGGAGGACTATGCCTTGCTGATCCGGGCACTGATCCGGGTATACGAGATCACGTTTGACGAAAAATACTTGCTGGAGGCCAAACAGCTGACAGACTATACATTGGCTAACTTTCTGGATGAACAGGAGCAACTGTTTTACTTTACAGACCAGAGCGCAGAAAAACTGGTGGCCCGCAAAAAAGAGCTACTTGACAATGTGATTCCGTCTTCCAACTCGGTGATGGCCACCAACCTATACCTGCTGGGGCTTTACTTCGACGAGGAGCATTACCAGCAACTTGCAGCTGCCATGCTGGCGCAGGTGAAAGAACTTGTGGTGAGGGAGCCCGGCCACATGGGCAACTGGGCCAGTCTGTATTACCACCAGCTGCAACCTACTGCCGAGGTTGCTATTGTGGGACATCAGGCACCGGAAATGCGCTCCGAGCTCAGCTCATTTTACATCCCCAACATGCTGCTGGCCGGCACTGAAAGTAAAAGCGAACTACCGTTGTTAAAAGACCGCAGCGCCATCAATGGGAAAACAACGGTATTTGTGTGCTATAACAGGACCTGCCAGCTGCCGGTGCACACCGCCGCAGAAGCGTTGGAGCAGTTGCAGAAAGGAAATGGAGAAAACCCGAAATTCCCATCGCTGTAGGTATAGCCATCACTTCACAAAGGACAAAGCTTGTTCCGGTACTTCCGGTGAGGCAACAGGTATAGCTATACCTTGTTGAAAGCCTTCGGGATTTACAGGCTTTTTTGCGACCTTTGCATACACAACCTATACCTGCGCCCTTGTCTGAATTACTCAATTTCAATTACCCGCCGGAGCCGGCCGTGGATCGCGTCACGCTTTTTGCCGACGTGATTCTGCCCCTGCCCCTGCCGAAACTGTATACCTACCGCATCCCCTTCGAAATGAACGACGAGGTGCTGGTGGGCGCACGGGTAATTGTGCAGTTTGGCGCTAAGCGGGTGCTCAGCTGTATAGTGGCCGACATTCACGAAAACGCCCCTGCTGACTACCAGGCCAAGTATATTCTGGATGTGCTGGACGACAAGCCCATTGTAACGGCCCCACAGCTCAAGCTTTTCCGCTGGATCGCCGATTACTACATGTGTACCATCGGTGAGGTGATCAATGCGGCGCTTCCCTCGGCTCTTAAGCTCAGCAGCGAATCGCGCATACAGCTGCACCCGCATTTTAATCCGGAAGAAGACGATATTCCGTTGGCGTCGCAGGAAGTCAAGATCATCTACGCCCTGCAGCAAAACCCAGCCCTTACTTTTACGGAGGTGGGAAACCTGCTGCAGGTGAAGAGTTACCACAAGTACATCAAATCGCTGATCCAGAAAGAAGCGATCATCATATTTGAGCAGGTGAGCGACCGGTTTTCGCCTAAAGTGGTCAAGAAGATTCGCCTCACGGAGCATTTTGTGCAGGAGGAAGGTATGCTGGAGGAGCTCTTCAACCAACTCGCCACCAAACCCAAGCAGCTCGACATTCTGCTCAACTACCTGCAGAAGGTGCCAGTGCATCAGAACATCCACCTCAACGCAGCAGGTATAGAGAAGAGCGTACTGGCCAACAACCCGCACCTCTCCAAGTCATCCATTGATTCGCTGATCAAAAAAGGCGTCTTCGAGCAGTTTGACCAGATCATTTCGCGCTTCCCTGTTGACAACACCGTGCCACTGCAGCCTATGAAGCTGTCGGAGCACCAGGAACAGGCCAAAGACGAAATACTGGGCCTGTTCAAAGAAAAAGACACGGTGCTGCTGCATGGCGTAACGGGCAGCGGCAAAACCGAGGTATACATCGACCTGATCAAGCATGCGCTGGAGGCCGGAGGACAGGTGCTATACTTGCTGCCCGAGATTGCGCTAACCGCGCAGATCGTGACGAGACTGATAAAAGTGTTTGGCGATAAACTAGGTATCTACCACTCCAAGTTCTCCGACAACGAGCGCGCTGAAGTATGGCAGGGTGTGCTGTCAGGTCGTTTCCAGATGGTGGTGGGAGTACGCTCGGCGGTGTTCCTGCCTTTCCATAACCTGTCGCTGGTGATAGTGGATGAGGAGCACGAGCCCAGCTACAAACAGTACGACCCGGCCCCTAGGTATAACGCCCGCGAAACGGCCCTGATGATGGCACACCTGCAGGGAGCTAAAACCCTGCTCGGCTCTGCCACGCCTTCCATCGAGACCTACTACAACTGCAAGACCGACCGCTGGGGCCTGGTGACCATGAGTAAACGCTTCGGTGAGGCGCAGATGCCTACCATCGAATTGATTAACGTGCGGGAAGAACAGCAGCGTAAGAACATGCACAACCACTTTTCGGGCAAACTGGTTACCGCCATTGAAGAGCGGCTGGCGCGGCACGAACAGGTGATCCTGTTTCAGAACCGCCGCGGCTACGCGCCTTTCATCAGCTGCGACGAGTGCTCCTGGATTCCCAAGTGCCAGCACTGCGCCGTGAGCCTCTCCTACCACAAGTATAACAACGAGCTGCGCTGCCACTACTGCGGCTACCACGAGCGCATGCCGCACGACTGTCCGGCTTGCGGCGCCACTACGCTCAGAAGCATGGGCTTCGGCACCGAGAAGGTTGAAGACGACCTGAAACTGATGTTGCCCAATGCCGAGGTACAGCGCATGGACCTGGACACAACCAAGAAGAAGAACAGTTACCAGCAGATCATCGCCGACTTCGAAAGCGGCAAAACCAATGTGCTGATCGGTACCCAAATGGTAACCAAAGGTCTGGATTTCGAAAATGTAAGCCTGGTAGGTATACTCAATGCCGACAGCATCATCCATTTCCCAGATTTCCGGGCGCACGAGCGTGCCTATCAGCTGTTTGTGCAGGTCAGCGGGCGTGCCGGCCGCAAAGGAAAACCGGGCACGGTGCTCATTCAAACCCGCGACCCGCTGCAGCCGATTTTCCGCAAGGTGCACAGCAACGATTATACCTCGCTTTACGAGCACGAGATCGAGGAACGCATGCGCTTCGGCTACCCTCCTTTCGCCCGCATGATCCGTATCACGGTGAAGCACATGGACGAGAAGGTATCAGAAAATGCTGCGATTGTTTTGGCCAAAGACCTGACTGATCAGCTAGGTGCACAGCTGGTGCTGGGACCGGAAGTACCTTACATTTTCAAGATCCGGAATCTTTTCCTGAATGAGATCCACGTGAAGCTGCCGAGGGAGAATGTGAACCTCAGAGCTGCCAAGCAGGCCATTTCTAAAGTAATACAACAGCTGTACCTGCTGCCTGATTTTAAGGGGATACGGGTAGTTGCGGATGTGGATCCAGCTTGATTTGATGCTAGCTTAATTCTGGTTTTTGTAGGTATAGCTAGGGCTTTTTGTCTGGCCGGCGTGGCTGGTTTGTAGGTATAGCAAATGATTTTGTTTCATTGCTTCGTCTGTGCGGCGGGCACTTACTTTTTGTCTTGACACAAATCGAGGGCCCCTACCCCCACTCGCTGAACGCTCAAACAGTGGAGCGCCGAAAAGCGCACATGGCTAAGGCTGTTTGATTCGTTGCTTCCGGGGCAAGGATGTCTCTCAATGCGTGCCAGTGCACTGTGCTTCAAAGCTTATACCTTGAATTGGCAGCTACAGACTCACCGCCTAGGGGCAGGGGTGTGTTATAGCAACTACCTGCCCTCCCTTCTACCAAGATCCTTCCAGAATGACAAACTGGAAAACAATAGCCAAAAGTCCCCCTCCTGTTTTTAGGAGGGGCTAGGGGAGGTAATTCACCTCAGGGGGTAGCGACCCTTGCCAAAAAAAGTCCCCAGCGACCTCTTCCCTCCCCAATCCCCACCCGAAACATCAGAAAAATTAGTGCAATTTTCTCCTTAACAAAACCTCCTCTAACGAAGCATTCCAAAAATTATTTCACTTTTCTGGTGCAATCGTAACCCAATCAAAAACAGGGGCGTATAATGAGTACCTTTGGCTAAAAGTTGAAAGCCTGAAAGTTGAGAATGTCTGCCAAGATATTTTTTAATTTTCAGGCTTTTCTCTTTTTAGCCTATTCCTGCGGTGTGTTCTTGGTCAGTACCACTACATACATGATCCCAAAGGCCAAAAAAGCAATCAGGATAAAGACATCTATCCATTCGTACTCTCCCTGCCATATCTGCCAGCCTTTTACACCTGCAAATACAAAGCAGGCGATGGCGAGCAAAATTCTGAATAATCGTCGGTTAGCCATATGTGTCTATTAAAGTGCAAATTACAAAGTATAAAATCAAAGCGACATATAGAAAATAATCCAGGCCGTAATGATAACAGTGCTTACTACATTCAAAACCATACCTGTACGCATCATGGTACCGATGGGCACTTGTTTACTCCCGTACACAATAGCGTTGGGAGGAGTTGCCACAGGCAGCATAAACGCCATGCTGCAGGCAATCACGACACCCAGCACAGGGTATAGCTGCGGGAATTGCAGCTGATTGAGAATCCCGATGACGATCGGCACAAAAGTGATCGCAATGGCAGTATTGGAGCTTACTTCGGTCACCATGATCACACCGCCCACCAGCAAAAACACCAGTACCAGCAGTTGGTCCGGACCAATGAAAGAAGTGATGCTGGCGCCTATTGCGTCGGCAAGGCCAGAACTCACCACCAATTGCCCCAATGCCATGCCCCCGCCAAAAAGCAGGATCGTATCCCAGTCGATGCGGACCAGGTCTGCGGTTGTGAGAGTTCCTTCTCCTTCGTTCTCCTGCCCAGGCGGAATCAGAAACAGGAGCAGCGCGGCCAGTACAGCAACCGTGCTCTCGGCAAAATAGCTGCTCATAAAGGTATAGGCCTCTTGCATGCCCAACAAGTTAAATACGCCCGGACTCAACCACAGCACCACCGCCAGCATAAACACACCCATCGTGATCTGCTCGCCTTTCGATATAGGAGGCTGCTCACGGGTTTGTGTTTCAACGTACGACCTTATACCTTCGGGACTGAAGTTAAACTTTTTGAAGTACCAGCGCACGTACACCAACATAGCGGCATAGATGCAGAGCGAAATAGGCATGGCCATGATCATCCATTGCAGAAAATCAATGTTGATGCCTTCCTTGGCCAGGTAGTTCACGCCAATCAAGTTAGGAGGAGAGCCTATGATAGTACTAACACCCCCGATGGAAGCACTATACGCTATACCTAGCAGGAAAAAGGGGGCTGAACTTTTACGTGCGGCAGGATCCGGTATCAACTGCAACACTCCAATCGTGAGCGGCAGCAGCATGGCCACCGTCACTGAGTTGCTCACCCACATTGACAGCACATACGAAACCAGCGAGAAACCCAGAAACATGCTAAAAAGGCTCTTCTGAAAGAACGGCCGGGCCAGGATAAAGAGGGCCAGACGCTTATCGAGGCCGTGGCGGGTCATGGAACGGGCCAGCAGAAAACTCCCGATAAAGAGCAGAATGATCGGGTGACCAAGGTTCTGGAAAGCCGTATTGACATCCGCTATACCTGTCAGTATCGCCATAATCACCCCCAGAAAGGCTGTCATGGAGAGCGGGATCACTTCGGTCATCCAGAAGACCAGGCAAAAAACCATGATGGCAGCTACCTTGCGCGCCTCCGGTTCAAGCCTGTCCGTCAGCCACCACATCATCACAGCCAGCAAAGGAGCCAGCAGCAAGCCAATGTTTCTTCTGGTTAAAGTCATGGATATAAATATAGCTATAAACCAGAATTAACCGCTGAACCAAGGTATAGAATGCAGCAATTTGTGATTGCTATACCTGTGTGTAGCGAACTCTATCAGACTATGTTAAACCAGGTAACGCTCGCGGATGATGTTCAGGTGATGGATCTCGTGGCCCAGAATGGCAAAGCCCAAGGCTCTGACAGACACGCTACGACCACTGCCTATACCTGTGTGGCCCAGCATTTCGTCATCAAATCCTTTGAACAACTCGATGGTGGCCTGGCGAACGGCTGCATACTCTGCCAGTATAGACGTGATCGGTCTTGCATCTGCTTTGCTGTGCTCTGCATAAGCATTCTCATCAAAACCAGGCAATTCCGTTTTATCGTTGCGGGCAAAGCATAGGGCGCGGTAGGCGAAAATGCGCTCTGTGTCAGCCATGTGCACCAGCATTTGTTTGATAGTCCACTTACCGGGCTGGTAGCGGTAGCTCAGTTGCTGCTCCTTGAGCGAGAGCATGAAGTTGACAATGTACTCTTCGCTTGCCGCCAGCCCAGACAGAAGATCGTCGGTTTTGGCGTTGCCGATGTAACTGTTAAAAAACTCGTCGTATTCAGCCGGATTTGGTGCGCCGATGATGCTATCCATAGTTTTAAGCTTTGGTGGTAGGATGATAGGTATACGTGAAGGTACAAATTATACGCGTATGCTGATAAGCAGTCACGATAAAAAGCAGCGACCAGGCTTTGTATAGCCGGGCCGCTGCTTCTGTCATGTGATGTACTTTTAAAGAGCTTAGCTTGTCTGAGGAACGCTTACTGCCCTACCAGGAACACGGCGTTACCGAAGAGCAGTTTGCCGTTGTGCCAGAAACCGCGGAACAGCGGGTTGTCGGCCAGGTATACCACCTGTCCCCTGCCCATTGGCTGCGCACCCAGGATCAGGACGTCTTTGAGTCGCTCTTTTGCCTTGGCACCCACAAAACCGGTCGCATAGTTGTCTTTCTTGAGCACGCCTACATTCCAGCCGTCTTTCATGAAGCTGAAGGTGTCTGAGGTGCGCACCAAAGCATAGTAAGTATCACCGTAACCGAATGCAAGCGGATGGGTTTTATCGAGATTTACGCGGAACACGCTGCCCTGTACATCTTCTGAAATCGCGTCACGCTCACGGTCGCCGTATGCGCGCAGCAGCTTGTAAGGGTCCTCTTTCGTTTCTTTGGCTTTTTCTTTCTCAGTTGCTTCATCGCCGGCCTTCTTTTGCAGATTAAAGTCTTTCTTACCAGCCAGGAAACCTGCGGCGCTCTCCAAGGCAATCAGCTTACCGCCGCCACGCACCCAGTTCTTCACCTGCTCCAGCGCCTGCTCGTTCAGCACGCGGCCATAAGAACCCGCAGGCAATATCAGCACATCGAACTCGTGTAATGGCACACTGCCGAAATACCCGGTCCCGAGCACCGTAACCGGATAACCAATCTGCTGCTCAAAGTAGTGCCAGATCTCCCCGAACGCGTAAGGCGACACCCCTTCACCGGACATCACAGCCACCTTCGGCATTTTAAGGAAACGCACACTGCCCGAACCGAAGTCGGCGCCACTGCTCACAAAGCCCGTTGTGGAAGCCTGTAGCGGCACGCCATGTTTTTCGGCAGTTGCGCGTACCACAGCATCCAGCTTATCGCCCATACCTTCGTTTCCGGTGCGGGTGATGATCAGGGTGCCCGCCTCGTACTGGCGGTTTTCCATCTCGAAAGGCTTTTCCGACATGCGTACTTTTACTTTTTGCGCCATTAGTTCGGTCAGGAATTTTACGTCCTGCAGGCTGTTCCAGCGGGCCAGATAGGCAAATGGTCGCTCCACCTTAATTGCAGTAGCAGCTTTAGCTGGTTTCTGGTTGCCTGGTTCCAGACGATTCTTAAGTGCATAAGCCTGCAAGCCGAAGGCGTAAGGCATGGCCCAGGAAGTAATGTCGTAGGTAAGCGAATCTTCGAGGTTAGAGTTCGGCTCGAACAGCACCTTCACGAGCGTGGACTTGGGCTGGTACATACTCACAACCAGGTCATTCTGTCCTACCTTCACACTTTCTTCCTTGCCGGTAGCGTAGTTAAAGCCTTTGCTTGAGCTGCTCTTGCCTGCATAGCCATACTGGATCTGCTGCTGATCTAGGTAGTCAGTCAGCGCTTTGAGGTTACCTGCACTGCGGTCGTCGGCCCGGAACACGAAAGTCTTGTAATCGCCTGCGGGCTTCTTCAGGTTGTTGTCGTAGTACTTGCGGAACTCCTGTGTCAGTTGATCTGCTTTTTCGGCTGTAGCCTGCAGCGTAGCCAGGCTGGCGATTTGGTGGTGGGCGATGCGATCCGTCAGCGTGAGTGTGTCGCCGTCCTGCTTCTTGTAAGCCAGACCGGCACGGCCAGAGCCGCCCTGCTCGTAGGTCATCCCGATAGCACCGTTAAAGGTAGGCCAGGTGTCTCCGTAACTTGGGTAGAACAGGTCGAAGTTTTCGCGGGTGAAGTAGAGCCAGTTGTTCTGGTCGAAGTACTTACGGTTGTAGTCGCCGATGGTATACTGAAAATCACGCTGCCATGTGGTGATGCTCTCGTGAAGCGGTTTAGCAGCCGGCGAGAAATAGTAAGGCGATTCTGGTCCCATTTCGTGGAAATCAGCGTGCACCTGTGGCAGCCACTGGTTATACTGCGCCATACGCTGCTTCGACTCGATCTGTGTCTGCCAGGCCCAGTCGCGGTTCAGGTCAAAATAATAGTGGTTCGGTCTGCCCCCCGGCCAGGGCTCGTAATGCTCCCAGGCATAAGGCGAGGCATTGCCGCCCTGGTTCTGGGTTTGCTTATACCACTGCACGTAGCGCTCCCGTCCGTCCGGGTTCACGCACGGGTCCAGGATCACCACAGTGTTCTCCAGCCACTTTTTGGTTTGCTGGTTGTTTGGGTCTACCAGATCGTAAAGTACCTGCAGCACCGCCTCGCTGCTCACCGACTCGTTGCCGTGGATGTTGTAGCTCATCCAGAGAATAGCCGGCTGCTTGCCCTGCACCTGTCCGTTGGCTATACCTGCCTGACGCAGGTTATTCTCCCGGATCTGCTCAAGACGCGGCAGGTTTTCGTCGCTGGCCACGTAGGCTAGCAACAGAGGTCTGCCTTCGTAGGTTTTGCCATACTCCTGCACCCGGATTCTGTTCGGGGCCTGCTGTGCGAGGTAGTTTACGTAGTCGGTGATGCGGGCATGCGTCGTAAATTCTTTGCCCAAGGTATAGCCCAAAAACTGCTCTGGAGTCTGCAGTGCCTGTTGCTGTGCCAGGACAGTCTGCAAACTCAGCAACACGAAGGCAAAAGCGAGCAATCGCTTCAATGTGTTTTGCATGATTTAGCTCTTTAAAGAGGGTGTGTTGAGGGTATGGAAATAAAGGTACAATCTGCGCAAAAAAGCTGAATCTGGCAATTTTATACCTTTAAAGCTTGGCTATACCTTGCAAAGAAAAAACAGAAGAATCAGCGTGGAATTTTAACAGGCAGCCTTCGGTTTAATTTCTATACCTGACATTCAACTTCTTATGTGCGTACCTATTGCTATGTATCTGTTTTGGCGAAAGACCGGCAAAGGTTTCCTGGCATTTTTGGCAGGACTAGCCCTGATGACCGTGCTATACATACTGGCCGGAATAACACTCGGCGCTATACCTGTCAACAGTAGCTACGCACAGGCCACAGAAGGTATAGAGATCTTCGTGACCGATAACGGGGTGCACACAGACCTGGTGCTGCCCATCAAAACCGATATTATCGACTGGCGCGATAAGCTATACCTGCAGGACTACGCCGGCGCCGATAGCTCTTTTACCCATGTGGGTTTCGGCTGGGGCGACCGGCAGTTTTACATGGAAACGCCCGAGTGGAAAGACCTCACCCTCACCACCGCCATCACCTCGCTTTTCTGGCCTACCCGCACAGCCATGCACGTGGAGTACATTGCCCAACCGCTCCGGCAGAATAAATACCAACAGCCCGTTATCATTACCAAAGCGCAGTACCAGGCCCTGGTGCAGTACATTCTGGATAGCTTCCAACAACAGCCTAATGGCGATTTTTTGTTGATTGAAGGCAAAGGCTACCATACCCGCGACAATTTTTATGAAGCTAACGGTAAATTCCACCTCTTCAAGACATGCAACAGTTGGGTTAACGGCGGACTTAAGGCCATGGGTCATCGGGCTGCTTTCTGGGCTCCTTTTTCATTTGTGGTGATGCGGCAAGTGCGGGAATGAGTCAGGTATAAAAATAAAAGCCCCGGGTAAAATACCCGGGGTTTTCTTATTAAACCCTAATAGTTTATTGTTTGAGTAATTTGAAATGACTGTTAAAATCACCCATGCGGGTGGAAATGATGTATACCCCGCGCGGCAGATTCGGATCAAGCGTGAGCTTCTCGATGTTGGTACCCTTCGCCACCTGCACGGATCGCTGCAGCAATTGCTGGCCAGTGGCCGTGGTTACGGTAATCTGAAGTTCACCGTCCAGCTCCGCATCAATGCTCAGCTCCACTTCAGAGTGGAATGGGTTCGGATATGCCTTCACCTTATTCACCGACACTTCATCGAAGTGTACCGCCTTGATGTTGAAGATCTCAAACTTGCCATCCAGGTCCACCTGCTTGAGTCGGTAGTAGCGCACGCCCTGCTTGCCGTTCTCCTTGTCCACAAAGGTATAGAGTTGCTTCAGGCTGGTCGTATTCACCTTCGACTCCACAAAACCCAGTGCTCTGAAATTCTTCGCATCACTGGAAACCTGCACCTCGAAGCCTTTGTTATCCAGCTCTGAAGCCGTCGCCCAATCGAGGACAACGTCGTTGCCGCGTTTGGTAGCGTTGAAGTAGAGGAGTTCTACTGGGAGTGGGATGATTTCGCCAGGGACGAATTGCACTAGTTGACAATTATCTGCAAGTACTACTGTTGCTATAACTTCTGTGCCGACTGGTAAGTTCTCCACAATAATTGTCTGAGTATGAATACTTCCAGGGTAAGGCTCGAAATCATCAGCTCCTGGATACTTAACAAGCCAGTTGTAAACGGCATCCGAAGGGATGGTAACACCAACAACCTCGTCAGCTACGGCTGTCAGCTCCCATTTCTCTGGTCCAACCCATTTGTGTGTAATATTTCCAGCAGCTCCGATTATCTTGGTATCCGTTACAGTTACTTCACCTACTGAGCTATTGGTACAACCAGTGAGCTTGTTTATTCCTTGTATTGTATAAGTACCTGCGGGTATGTTGTCTACGCTGATTTTATTCTCAGAATCTACAGTTAACGTGCGAGTCAGCCCATTCACAACAATTTGATAATCAACTCCAGCCTGAGGATCACTAACTTCTACTCTCGCACCATTACTTGTTAATGAGCAGTAGGATGGATTATTGAATGTCTTGGCTAGTGGTAGTGGGTTTGCAGTTAGTGTAACGGCACTACTTGCAGGAGCACAACCTGTTGCCAAATTAGACGCATTCAAGGTCATCGTTGCTGTACCCGCTCTATTCGCTCTTACAGTCGCAGTTGCTACGCCATTCGCCACACTCTGATTTACTATCACAAAATCACTTGTGTTCGAAAGTACCCAGTTAGCAGTGGTGCCTGTGTAGTCACCTGTTACAGTATATGTAGCAGTCGTAGTAGAAAGACATTTTGTTGATGTTGATTCTCCTTCTACTAGTACTGTTGCTGCTGGCTGAGGGAATACAGTTAGGTCTACTTCACGTGTAGCAGCGTTGCAACCAGTAGCAGACGTATTTTCTGACGTCAACCTCACCCTAACCGTACCGCTACCTGACACCGTCACGACACCAGTCTGGCTCACATTAGCGAGACCATTAGCCGGCTGAGTTACTACTTCCCATTTAGCCGGATAGTTTGTGGTGCCTGTAAGGTTGAAAGTAGTTAAAGTGCCCTCAACACATTTGCTCGTTATTGGCGCAACAAGTTCAGCTGTAGGTTGCGATTGTACTACTAGCGCAGCTTGATTAGATGTAACAGGTGGCGTACTGCAAGCAGAGTTAGTCGGATTACTTACCACAACATAATAATTTCCGGCATCAGCCAGTGTTAAATTAGCTATAGTAAGCGCGCTAGTTGTGGCACCGCTTATCTTACCAGTGCTGTTTGCCAATCTTGTTGCGCTTCCTGCCTTGTACCAAGCATACTGTACGTTAGTACCTGTAGCAGCTACCATAAAGGTTACATTATTACCCACACAGCTTGCCATTGGGCTATCCAGTTCTGCTGTAATGGCTGCAGCTTGTTGGACGGCAATTGTTATTATATTTGAAATTGGGGCATTGATACAATTACTACTTGGCAAGTAATCAAGCACATCGGTAGAAAACCTTGCTGTTACTTGGTCTCCATTCATGAAGCCTCCTGCTACAGCTGCATCTGTTGTAAAGGTAAAGGTATTGGAGCCTGAGTAAGTAGTGTTGTGCAATACAACATTTCCCCTAGATAACACAAAATCCAATTTCATATTAGCCACACTCCAAGGAAAGCCTGAGCCAAGTGTTGCTGTGAATGTAACCTCCCCTCCTTGACAAATTGGGTTTGGTGTTGCAGTAAGTGCTACTGTATAACCTTCTAGTACAGCGCTGTAAATCCTATTTGATTCAATACTTACAGATGAGCACAAGCTAGTAGAACGAACTTCGACCTCATAATAATCTTGAGAAGATAATCCCGCATCCGAAGTCTGATATGTATCGTTCTTCCTGTTCTGCTCATCATTTTTGCCCCATTGGTAAGAGAATGACCCTGGCGTAACTTGCCTTGCTTTCAATTCAGAACTAACTATTGGCTGGAAAAATCTGAAAGCCATAGCTTTGATTGATTCAGGAGTATTCGCTGGGAAAGGGTATGCCATATTGGGTATCGGGAAATTACCTGGTCCTGTTGGAATCAAGGCGCCGCTTCCATCTACAGGTTGACCATTCTCATTTACTAGGTATGGGTAAATGATATCACCTGGCTGCGGATCTCTATATACTGCAGTTGTATAGATTGTGCCGCCGCCACCTCTGCAGAATACGGGCGGATTTGTCGTTATTATAGCTCTGTAGGTGGAGCGCTTCAGGGTAAAGGTCTTCTCCTCATAGTTTGTACAGGCATCATTACCAGAACCAACAGTAACAGTATAGCGGATGATAACTTCTCTCGTAGTCGCTGTCCCTAACGCTGTACATGGAATGAGGGTAGCAGTTGAGGTACCGGCGGTAAAGCCTGTCAACCCGGACGGGGACACAACTGAGAAAGTGCCTCCTGTTGCTCCTGTAGGAGTGAAGGTTACATTTCCACCATCAGAATTAATGACTGAGCCAATTTCTGTAGTACCTACTCTAGCTATGAATGTAGCAACAGGCTTAGGATTCACCCTAACTACTACATTTTCGGTCAGGCCAGTACAGTTATTTGCACTGCTTGTTACTCTGTAGGTTACATTTACAAAGCTTGATGTGTTATTTGTAAATGTCTGACTGATTACCCCAGAGCCTGATACAGGTCCTTCAATTGCTATACCTTCAACTGGCTGGCGTTCCCAAGTAAAGGCAGTACCTGTAGTGGCACTTGCCGGGGTATAGCTGAACGGAGCTCCGCTACATATACTTACTGCAAGCGGAGAGTTCAGCTTTGGCGAAGGATTCACCACGACTTTTACTTCCTCCGTGCTACCTGAGCATGTACTGCCATTAGGAGCATACGTGGTTGTAAAGCGGTAAGTAACAGTAGCAGGAGAAGTGCCGGTATTTATAAGTGTCTCGTTGATACCACCTGCAACAGGCGTGATCACCGCAGCATTACTGATATTTGTCACTGCTGCCCTAGTCCAGGTATATGTGGCACCCACTGTCTCACTCTCTGGGGTGTAGGTGAAGGCAGTGCCACTGCAGACAGCAGCCGGAGTAAGCGTTGAGCTAAGCTGTGGACGTGGGTTCACTGTCACTACTACGTCCTGAGGAGGTCCAGCGCAACCATTCGTCGTCAAAGTGAAAGTATACTTGACGTTAATCGGATTAGCCGTGTTGTTAGTCAGCACATGGGTGATGCTGGCACCGGTCGTACTGGTGGTAGTGCCGTTGACTGCAGTTGTCGTAGTTATACCTGTTACAGTCTCACGCACCCAATCATACCGTGTGCTACCAGAAACAGTACTGGTTGCAGTATAGGCAAGGGGGCTACCACTACATACAGTTGTAGTCATGGGACTACTCAAAGCTGGCAGTGGATTGATAGTGACTACTAAGTTCTGAGGTTCTCCCTCACAATCATTTGCACTTGTAGTAATTTCGTAGGTTACCGTGATAGGCGAATTGGTTGTATTGGTAAGAACTTCGCTTATTGCACCGTCCCCATTAGCTGCTGCATTGCCAGCAGAAGCTACCCTCCTCCAGGAGAAGGACACGTCAGCCGTAGCACTTGTTGGGGTATAGCTGAAGGTGGCTCCACTACAAGTGCTAGCAGTTAATGGTGAATTAAGTACTGGGCTAGGATTAACTGTTACTTGTACAAGCTCAGCGGTGCCAGGACAGCCGTTGGCGCTTGCAGTAATGCGATATGTCACAACTTTAGGAGTGGCAGTGGTGTTAATTAGCGTCTCATTGATACCCCCTCCCACAGCCGTGGGCGTGGCCACGGCTGTGTTGCTGATACCTGTCACGGACGCCCTTGTCCAAGTGAAGGTGGCACCTGCTGTAGCGCTCTCTGGCGTGTAGGTGAAGGCTGTGCCGCTGCAGACTGCATCAGGCGTGAGTGTACTGCTCAGCGCTGGTTTCGGATTCACTCTCACTACTACATCTTGTGTGCTAGAACAACCTGCTGTAGTAAGCGTGTAGGTATAGGTTACATCGACTGGACTGGTCGTGGTGTTAGTTAATACTTGGTTTATCCTGGCTGTAGCACCAGTTGCAGAAGTAGCGGTAGTTGTGATACCTTCGGCTGGCTGACGAACCCAGCTGTAGGTTGTTGTACCAGTAACAGCATTTGTAGCGGTAAAGTCAAAAGCACTACCACTACAGATAGCTGCATCGGTAGGAACATTATTTATTGCTGGTATTGGATTCACACGCACCACTAGGTTCTGTGGCTCACCTATACAATCATTCCCAATAGTCCTATAGATGTATATTACATCAATTGGAGCGTTAGTAATATTTATTAAGGTCTCATTTATACTGCCTCCACCATTCGTTACTGCAGCATTGCTAATACCTTCTACACTCGCTCTTGTCCAGGTAAAGCTAGCACCCTCCACACTTCCTATTGGATTGAACTGGAATAAGGTGTTCGTACAAATCGGAATAGCTGTGCTTCCAATGTTAGTTACCTTCAATTCAGGTTTTACTGCAATATGAATTGTGTCACTAATAACCGTACAGCTACCCACTGTCGCTAGCCTTCTGTACCACCTGTCAGCTGTGTGTGCTGCAAGTACAAGATTAACTCTAGTTGAGTCTGTTATTAAAGAAAAGCTTCCTGTTGGTGTAGTTCTTTGCTGCCACTGGTATGTTACCTTACCTAAGGTAGATGTAGCATTAGTACCTTCAAGTTTTAAGGGGATTTCATTGTAACAAACAATTTGGTCTTGGCTATTTATGATATTGTTTCCAACAACAGTCTCCTGCACTGTAATGTTGTTAGACTGAGATGAACACCCATTGGCTGTTACTACTACATAATATTCACCAGCCTCATCTACACTTACAGTGCGTGCACTCACTTCATTGATAGGCAGAGATTCACCAACTTTGTACCATATATAAGCGGCTCCTGATACGCTCTGTGCTGTTAATGCTGCTCTACCAGGAGGACAGAAATACGTATTAGTGCCTTGTGTAATAGTGGCTACAGGACGTGCTATGATTCTAACACTTACAGGTATACTGTTGCTTATACAACTGCCTGAAGCTACTTTGCGTCTGTAGTAAGTTGTTTTACTAGTTGTTACCGTTTCGGTGGCAGGTGAATAATTTGCCTGGTCGTTAGGTCTACTTTCTTCAGTAGCAGCAGGTACCCAAGGACCACTGGTTGAGGCACTCTGCTCCCACAAGTACTTCACGTCATTCAAGTCACCGCCTGATAGTGTACCTGTCAATGGGTCAATGGCAACCCCGGAGCAAACGACTGGAGTTGGTGCAGAAATTTCATTGTTAATAGTAGGCGTCACCTTTACCGCGATAGGAGCTGTTGGCGCGCTTTCGCAACCACCGGCATAAACCGTTCTCCTGTAATACATGGTACCGGCTTCGGCTGTGGAAGGAGCATAGGTTGCCGAGGTGTTAGCTCCCCTGGCGTCCTCCCATGGACCACTAGCTGAGGTGCTCTGCTCCCACTTATATGTTCTAGGACGTATAGTACTACCATTATCATCTATTCCCCCTTCTACTGTTGCTGCCAGCGCATCCGCTGAAGCGACAGTGGCAAGTTGGCAATAGGCTGTACCACCTGTTATTGCTCCCTGCGTTAGCGTCGAAGTGGTGGACACGGTTACAGGGGTAGAGGTATTAGAGCAAACATTATCCGCTGAGACAACTACAGAATAGCTACCTGCTACTTCAGCTTTATAAGTGGATGACGTTGCAACTTCACCTTCTATAGGCACACCGCCTAATCGCCACTGATAAGTATAGGGAGTTTCACCTGCAGTTGCCTCTGGTGCTTTGAGTATTACCGAACCACCTTCGCAAAACATAAGTGGTGAATCATAAGTAATTTCATCAGGAGGGGTTTGTCTTATTTCAATTTCAAAACTACGAGTAAGCCTTACACCACATGGGTTTGTTGCTGCCACAGCAAAGGAAACCTTGCCTGAGGCAGGTGGCTCTATATCGAATCTTATGTTCAGAACGTTAGAACTGATGATTTCAGATGGCACAGTAGCTCCTGTACCCACTGTCCATACATAGTCAGTAAAATCTGACGGGGCAGTAAACCTCCGTGTTGTCCCACTGCATACTGAAACAGGTGCATCACCACTAAGGCTTGGGGCGCCTGTAATTGATGCAGTCTGAATGGTATGGTGCACAGTAACAATATAACCTGTCGAAGCAGCTCCAGATGGATTAGGGTTAAGCACATTGATTGATTTATCTCCGGCAATCGCCATATCCGACTCTAGTAACGTCATTTCGAGCTTCGTGGGGCTAACAAATGTAGTAGGCCTAGTGCTAGTACCGATTCGTCCAACTGCGTTTCTTGCAAAGTTGGAGCCTCGCAATGTAATTACTTGCCCAGGCATTCCAATTGTGAAACAGGCGGAAATGATTTCATCCAGTACAGGCTGGGTGCTGTTAATATTAAATACTGAGCTTATGGCTGGTTCCAGACCCGATGCAGATGCGCTCAGCCCATACCCTGTTCCAGCGGCGTCTATGCTATAATTTAAAAAGGTAACTGTCCCTTCAGAACGAGAAGTTGTCCCTGCTGTCAAATTACCGCCACCTGGGTTATTCGCTATTGTAAGAGAAACATTATTGGCAGCATTTGTTACAGTATTACCTGCCCAGTCCTGAATCAGAACGCCCATAGCAGCTATGGGGGCATATATATTTGTATTTGTCGGTTCCTGGCTAAAAGCTAATTTACGTGCACTACCATGAGTTTGAGAAATATTAGCAACTGTAGTAGGTGAAGTTAAGCCAGATACTGATATACCTGAAATAGATAATGAAACAGGTCTTACTGGCATAACTGTCCCTGCTTGGGCTTGCAAGGCAACTCCTGCAATTGAGATTCTATCAATACGGTTATTATTATTTACCGTAAATGGTATAGTTATAATATTAGATGTATATGTGACTGTACCTGTAGATACGTTTGGTGCATTATTGTTACCAGCAGCTGTAATTGTAGGCTCAACACCCGACGCCCTGAATACCCATCCAGTGGGTGCAGTCAAAGTGAATGTTCCATTTCCATTTGGAAAGTCACCACTATTTTCCTCTTGAATTACGATAGGATCTAATTGCGTGAAAGCTGCTGATGGGCCGCCTACTGCACGGTCAGCTGAAACGATAACAGTCTGTGCAGTTACAGGTACAACCGCTGCCATTAAATATACAGAACCAGCCAGAATCATCAGGCTGGTGAGAGCGATTATAAACTTCTTAGATTGGGTAAGTCTACTAATCAATCGTGTAAAATTCTTTCTCATATACTCAAAGTTTAAGGTGAGCGAAGAGCACACTATTAGGGTTTCGGTGCTTGTTTTCTGGCTACAAAAGGCAATAGGGGTCGTGCGAAGGCTCAATTGGAGCTTCGGGGGCGGATCAGGCTTCCAAAACGGGAATACCTGGTAAAAAAAATCAGGCTTTGGCTGGCCCAGCAGGCTCAGTTAGCCGGGCTTTGTCACTGAGGTGGGGGAATGAAGGGCACTAATGAGCCAGATAACGCTGACTCGCATAGACCAGCTACTTTGAACAGGCATGGTCCTGGCAAACTTTCGGCTAAATTACTCACAGGCTTTACTATTTAGGGTAGCGTACTGAACTCATGATACCTTTATTAAATATAAAAGTTTCATACTTTAGGTATAAAACTAATAAATTTTAATAAAAAAAGTTTAATTTATTAAAATAATAATCTAATAAATTGCACTGTTGTTTACCCCATGTTAAACACTTAACACTTAAAGGAATTCGCGAAGCAGGCTCTGTAAGCCAAAAAACCTAAATATGAATACTTATATATATAATAGCTTGAGTTTAAAATTGCACTGTTTTCCTTGGAATTACTCCTAAGAACTTCAGGATGAGTACGCTACTTAAAACTCATGCTAAATCAAAGGTCGGCTACGCCCCGGGCATAAGTTGCATTTGTAAGGAGTGTTTCCATGCTGTATATTGATAGCCCGTACAACATACTTTATGAAGAGAACGACCCATCTCCGCATCCGCAAAACGCACCGCTATCTGGGCCTGATCACAGGTATACAATTTGTTATGTGGACCATCGGCGGTATCTATTTCAGCTTCAGCGACATAGACGAGATCCACGGCGACCACCAGCGCAAGCCGGGCACTATGGCTCTTCAGCGTGATCTGGAACTGGCTTCGCCTGCTGAGGTGATGGCACAACTGCCTGGCACCGCTATGATAACCTCGCTCAAACTGATCGACATCCTGGGCGCGCCGCATTACCAGATCATTTATCATGCGTCTGATGATCACGCTGCACATGGAGCTGTAAACGATCATGGTCAGGTGGCCCGTACCCAACTCGCTGTAGCTGCAACCGGAGAACTGCGCCCTACCCTGAACGAACAGGAAGCCACAGAACTTGCCCGACAGAGCTTCGTGGATTCAGTTGCGGTAACCAAAGTTGAATATATCACGCAGGAGAACATAAACGGCCACCATGAGTACCGTGGCAGTGCCCTGCCAGCCTGGGCTATCACCATGGAGCACCCTACTCAAACCACCGTGTATGTGGCAGCTGAGCAAGGCGTGGTAACCAAGTTCCGTAACAACAAGTGGCGCGTGTTCGACTTCCTCTGGATGCTGCACACCATGGATTACCAGGGTCGCGACAACTTCGGCAATCTGCTCCTACGAGTGTTCTCCATCGCAGGCATTGTGACCATATTTTCAGGCTTTGCACTCTATTTTGTGAGCAGTGGCGCACGCCGCAACAAATCGACGGTATCGCATGAACACAGACGATCTGTCAATGGATAACCTGCCTTAATCTTCAATAGTCTGTCATAAAAGCCCTGCTCTAAACGGCAGGGCTTTTATTTTTGGAAAAGGCGAGGCAAAAGGGGAAATTGCATAGCTAACCTACTATCACGATCACCCTTAAAACAACTGTACCCATGAAAAAAATCTACGCGCTCGCCACGGCGGCACTGGTCTTTCTTAGCCAGTGGACAATGGCGCAGACAGACCTCTCCTACTACCTCCCGCAGGATGTGACTTACAACAAAGAGTTTCCTTCCCCCAAAGATATCCTGGGCTACAACGTAGGTGAATGGCATGTGAGTCACGACCAACTGGCGATGTACATGCGGCAAATGGCGGAACTTTCTGACCGTATCACCATCGAGGAGTATGCCCGCACACACGAGAACCGCCCGCTGTACCTGCTCACCATTACCTCCCCCGAAAACCATAAAAATATCCAACGCATCAAGGAGCAGCACCGTCAGCTGACCGACCCAAATGCATCTGGTAAACTCGACATCAAGAATATGCCGGGCGTGGTGTGGATGGGTTACAGCGTGCACGGCAACGAACCAAGCGGCAGTAATGCTTCTTTGCTGGCTGTTTACCATCTGGCCGCCGCGCAAGGACCTGAAATCGACAAGCTGCTCAGCGAAACAGTTATTTTGATCGACCCTTCTATCAACCCGGATGGACTGAACCGTTTTGCCAGTTGGGTGAACACGCACCGTGGTAAAAACCTGGTGACTGACCCTAACAGCGAGGAGTTTGCAGAGGCCTGGCCACGCGGCCGCACCAATCATTACTGGTTCGACCTGAACCGCGACTGGCTGCCGCTGCAGCACCCGGAGTCAAGGGGCAGATTGGTGAAATTTCATGAGTGGAAGCCGAACGTGCTGACCGACCACCACGAAATGGGCACCAACTCTACTTTCTTTTTCCAGCCAGGTATACCAAGCCGCAACCACCCGCTCACGCCTGCCAAAAACTACGACCTGACTAAAAAGATTGCCGGCTTCCACGCCAAGGCACTCGATAAGATTGGTTCTTTCTATTATACAGAAGAGAGTTTCGATGACTTTTATTACGGCAAAGGTTCTACTTACCCGGATGTGAATGGTGCCATCGGTATTTTGTTTGAGCAGGCGAGCTCCAGAGGCCATGCGCAGGAGAGCGTGAACGGCGTGCTGACTTTCCCTTTTACCATCCGCAACCAGTTCACGACTACCCTTTCTACTTTAGAGGCCGTGCAGAACATGCGCGAAGAGCTGCTCACCCACCAGCGTGACTTTTACCGCGATGCACTGAAAGAGTCTGCCAAGGCTCCGTTCGGAGGCTATGTGTTCAGTGCTGAAAAAGACCCGGCACGCGCCTACCACCTGGCTGAGATCATCCACCAACACCAGATCGACATTTATCGTCCTAAGGATAAATTCACGATCAATAATGTGACCTATACCCCGGAGGACAGCTACATCGTGCCAACCAACCAGCCGCAGTACAAGCTGATCGAGGGTATGTTTGAGCGCCGCACTTCGTTCCAGGACAGCCTGTTCTACGACGTGTCTGCCTGGACGCTGCCACTTGCCTTCAATCTGGAGCACGCCAACCTGACATCACGACAATTTAAAAGCAACATGCTGGGCCAGAAGCTCGCTTCCGTTGACTTCCCGGCAGGACAGGTAGTGGGCGGCAACAGCGCCTATGCCTACGCTTTTGAGTGGCACGGCTACTATGCTCCAAAAGCCCTCAACACGCTCTTTAATCATGGTTTGCAGACCAGAGTGGCCACCAATAAGTTTACCGCCGAAGGCAAGCAGTTCGACTACGGCACCATCCTTATACCTGTGATGGGGCAGCCAGTTAGTGCCGAGCGCATACACGAGTTGATGGCTCACATTGCAAAAGACAACGGCATCACCGTACACGCCATCAGCACTGGATTTACGGAGGGCATTAACCTCGGAAGCCCGGGCATCTATACCTTGCAGCAACCAAAGGTGGCCATGCTGATTGGTGACGGCGTGAACAGCAACGACGCAGGCGAAGCCTGGCACCTGCTCGACCACCGCTTCGATATCAACACCAGCCTGGTGAATGCTGAATCTGTGAACCGCATTGACCTGAGTCGTTACAATGTGATCGTGATGGCGGATGGCTCTTATGGCAGCATTTCGGAGATCGGAAGAACGAGACTGCGTACCTGGGTGCAGCAGGGCGGCACGCTGATAGGTATGGGCAATGCCACCCGCTGGCTTGCGGATAACAAGATCGGTAACTTCAGCTTTAAGCAAAGCGAGAAGACCGACACTATCCGGCTGCCATACGCCAGCATGAGCAACACGACTGGTGCGCAGGTGATAGGCGGTGCCATTTTCGAAACCAACCTCGACCTGACGCACCCGCTGGGCTATGGCTACTATAACAGCAAACTGCCCGTGTTCCGCGACAACCGTTTGTTCATGGAGCCAAGCAAGAGCCCTTATGCTAACCCTGTGGTGTATACTGCCAATCCGCTGCTGAGCGGTTACATCTCAAAACCAAACCTGAAGCAGTTGGGCAATACGGCCGCTATTTCGGTGTCCGCTTTGGGAAGTGGCAAAGTGATCGGTATGACGGATAACCCGAACTTCCGCGCCTTCTGGTTCGGCACCAACAAATTGTTCCTCAATAGCATCTTCTTCGGCCAGATCATCAGCGGAGGTTCCGCCCGTGCTGAGGAAGCAGCGCACTAAAAAGTTAAGCTATACCTGTTATACTTAAGTTGGGTAAAAGTATAGAGAAGATGAATCCAGAAGTCAAAAATGATATCGAAAAGCTGATAAGCTACTCTGTTGAATTTGCAGAGACTTTGCTGCTTAACACTGGTGAATACTACCCTTTTGGATCAAAAATTGGCTCATTAGGAGAATTAACTCCACTAAGTTTCTTTTACGAAGAAGAGCATCCTGAAAGTTTAAAGATAATAAATGGTCTTACTTCTTTCTTTGAGGAAGCTCTTAATAAGAAGGAGGTTAGAGCATATTGTATAGCCTATGATGTGCGAGTTAAAAATGAAAAGAATAACTCTGCAACAGACGCTATACTTGTATCAATCAAACATGAAGATGTTTCAGGTAAGTTGATTTACTATTACCCTTATGAGTTGGGAAATAGAAAAAAGTTGGAATTTCTTGAGCCATGGGGTGAGCACGAAAATTAAAAATACCTTTGCCCAACACAACATGGTACATAGACCAAGCTCGGACTACACCTCGATCACTTTAGGTACTAAACGAGCAGGTATAGCTATTCCCTAAATCAAGTTCTTATACCTCCATAACCGCCAGGTATAGCTTTAAATGAAAGGCCTCTCATCCAAGGTATGCAAAACCATGTTATCAAAATGAAGGGAGTAATTAAACTAGAAAGGCCAGCGCAAATGCGCTGGCCTTTCTAGTTTGTGAACGATGGACTTGGGTCTTATTTGAAGCGGTATCCTAACACAATTTCATGAGAACCTGCACTGTGGTGGCGCACAGGCGACACAGTGATATCGTAGGTATAGCTCAGCTGAAACTGCTCCTGAAACTGCACGCCTACCAGGCCTACAATGGCATCCTGGGTGCGGTAAGAGATACCTGCCCATACCTGGTCGTCGTACACTGTTTTCTGGCGGCGCTTGCTCATATGGTAGGCGGCTTTCACGTTAAAGTCAGCCTGGATTGGAGCACCCTGCACATACTTGAGCAAAGCGGAAGGCATCAGGCGGATCTTGTCATGCACATCAAAGTTATACCCACCAGACACAAACAAGTGGCGCGACAGGCGGCTTACTTCTTCTCCCCCATCCACTTCATGTATCTTGTTGCCAAGCACCTGAAACAGGGAAACGCCGAAGTAAAAATCTTCTGAGTGCATGAACGTGCCGAGCGTCAGGTCGGGCATAAAAGCGTCTACGCGGCCATGGTTGGTCACGGGGTCACGCTCGTTAGAGCCGTCTGCCAGGCGCACCTTAGCTGGGTCGAAACGGAACTGCTGGAAACCGGCAGAAAAGCCAGACGATAGGAATATCTTGCGGTTCAGCGGCACATGGTAAGCGTAGGAAGCCAGCGCACCGGTACGCGTGGTTGGACCTGTTTGGTCGGTGTAGACCATACCGCCTGCCCCATGGAAGCCCTGTGCCTTGCGGCTTCGCTTCAGGTGCTTGTTGAACAAAGCTCCCTCTCCACTCACATAAAAGGTTTTTGGAGCTCCCTCAAAGCCAACCCACTGGTTGCGATAGCCCATTTTGATGCTTACATCCTTCTCAAACCCGGCTACTGCCGGGTTGAGAATGAAGTAATTGGTCATGTACTGTGAGTAAAGGGCTTTCTGCTGGGCTGATGCGGTGAAGGCGATCAGCAGGAAGCAGAGAATTAATATATTATTTTTCATAACGGTCTCTTTCTAAAATGGCGAAACTTAACGCATGATGGTCACTGATGTCTTGACAGCCGGCGTATCGTCACCGAACTCGATGATAGCGTAGTAGGTACCGTCTGGCAGTCGCTTGCCCTTGTTCGTACCGTCCCACTCTTTGCCATACCCTTTCGATTCGAATACCGGGCTACCCCAGCGGTTGTAAACCGTGACGCGGCAGTTAGGGTAAGTTTCCGGCAGGTTGCGGATCACCCACGTGTCGTTGATACCGTCGCCGTTTGGTGTGAAACCGTTCGGAATATCGAGTTCGCCGAGGCTTGTTACATCAAACTCGACTTCTGTGATACAGCCGTTGGCATCGCGTACCTTCAGGTAGTGCTTACCACCGCGCAGGTTCAGGAACTCCGACTCGTTTACAAATTCTGCTCCGTTTAGTGAGTAGACGTATGGTGCCGTACCGCCGCTGATCGTGCTCACTTTGGCACTACCTGAGTTAGGCTTACCCGGCATGCCATCGTTCACAGTCATCTCTACCTGCAGTGCAGCCGGTTCCGTAATCTCCACAGCACCCAACGTAATGGTGCAGGTAGAAGAGAAGCGGGTTACCACCTGGTAAGTACCTTTGGCCAGTCCGGTGAACTCCGGTGTTTTCTGGAAGGTCTTGCCGTTGTCGATGCTATACTCTGTGTTCGCATCGCCGCCGGTCGCCTCGATCAGGATCGTACCGTTCTTGTCCCCAAAGCAGCTGATATGGCTAACCTGCGCTATTTTGCTGGAGAGACCAACTACTGTTACCGGAACTGAGAAGGTACAGCCTTTGGCATCTTTCACGATCAAGGTATAGCTACCGGCTGCTACATTCGCCAGTGTGGCTGAAGCAGAGAAGTTAGTACCATCGAGTGAGTAGGTATAAGGAGCTGTGCCGCCTGTTACTCCCGTCACGACAACCTCACCGGCTTTGTCGCCACAAGTGGCAGCAGAAACCGTGAACTTCGCGTCGGTCAGCATCGGGCTGTTTTCCAGTGTTACCGTCTCGATCAGAATACAGCCGCTGGCGTCTTTCACCGTCACCTGGTACTCACCTTCAGCCAAGCCAGTAAAGTTCGGCTCAGACACAAAGTTGGTTCCGTCGATGCTGTAGGTATAAGGCGCAGCTCCACCCACAATCTCGCTTATGGCGATGCGGCCGTTGCGTTCACCACAGCTGGCATCGGTGCCTGTTGCCGTGAAGCTTTCTACACCGCCACTAGACGTTACCGTTTGCTCTACCGTGATGGCACAGCCTTCGGCGTCTTTGATCGTGATAGTATAAGCACCTGCTGCCAGGTTAGCGAAAGTAGCTGAATTCTGGAAGCTGCCACCGTTCAGGCTGTAGGTATAAGGGGCCGTGCCACCGTCTACTGCCGTTACCGTGATCGAACCGTTCGTCTCGCCGCAGGCAGCTTTGTTTGCTGTAAGCGTCGCTTCTTTCGGGCCTTTCTGGCCAACTGTCACAGTTGTTACTGCGCTGCAGCCATTGGCATCTTTCACCGTCACTTCGTACTCACCCGGAGCCAGCGATGCAAAAGCAGCTGAAGCCTGGAAAGTAGTGCCATTGATGGAGTAGGTATAAGGAGCTACACCGCCAGTTACCTGGCTTACATTGATGGCTCCGTCATTCGCGTCGCAGGAAGCAGCGGTTGCAGTTGCAGTCAGGGCCGAAGGACCCGCTACGTTGCCTACCACTACTTTCTTGTCGATTGTACAGCCGTTAGCATCTTTTACTGTGATGGTGTGCTCACCTGCCGCTACCGAAACAAATGCCGCATCACTTTGGAAAGCTCCGCCGTTCAGGCTGTAGGTATAAGGAGCAGTTCCTCCTTTTACACCGCTTGCTACAATGCCGCCGTTGGCTGCGCCGCAGGTTGCTGTAGAGGCCGTCAGCGCAAATTCAGTCGGACCGGCAATGTTCTCGATCACCACCGCTTTGCTGAAAGTACAGCCGTTGGCGTCTTTGATGTATACTGTGTGGTTGCCTGCCGCCATACCTATCAGCTCAGCTGAAGCCTGGAAGTCAGATCCATCCTTGCTGTAGGTATAAGGTGAACGGCCTCCGGTTACCGCACCAATCGTTACGCTGCCGTTGCTAGCACCGCAGGTAGAAGCTCTGGTTGTCGTGGCAAATGCTGATGGGCCGTCGGCGTTCGTTACCGTCACCGCTTTCGCGAAGGTACAGCCGTTGGCATCCTTCACCGTCACCAGGTACTCACCAGCAGCTAAGCTTGTGAAGCTGGCTGATGTCCGGAAGTTGGTACCGTTGATGCTGTAGGTATAAGGAGCTGTTCCGCCTGTCACGTTGCTCACGTTGATCTGTCCGTTGCTGTTGCCGCAGGTTGTGTTCTCGGCTGAAGCGGTCAGGTCAGATGGACCAGCCACGTCGCTGATCGTAATGGTCTCGGTGTGCGTACAGTCGTTGGCGTCTTTTACTGTGATGGTGTACTCTCCTGCCATCAGACCTGAGAAGCTGGCCGCGCTTTGGAAGGCGCCGCTGTTCAGACTGTAGGTATAAGGAGCCACACCGCCGTTTACTGATGTGATTCGGATGCTGCCATTGTCGCTGCCGCAAGTTGAGTTGCTGGTAGCGGCAACAAAGCTGCCCGGACCGTCTTTCTCAACTTTCACGGTAGTCGTTGTTTCGCAACCGTTGGCGTCGCGCACGGTCAGGGTATACTCGCCAGAGGCCAGTGCTGTGAATGCTGTTCCGGACTGGAATGCACCACCATTCAGGCTGTAGGTATAAGGAGCTGTGCCACCTGTTACCGTGCCCGCTGTGATGCGGCCGTCGTTGTCAGCACAGGTTGCGGCCTGCGCGCTCGCCGCTACCGCAGAAGGTCCTGCGATATCCGTTACCGTGAAGGCTTTGGCGAAGGTACAGCCGTTGGCATCTTTTACCGTAATGGTATGGCTTCCGGCAAGCAGACCTGTGAAGGTAGCCGCAGCTTGGAAGTTCACACCATCGATGGAGTAAGAATAAGCTCCCGTTCCACCTGAGACATTCGTCACCGTCAGTTCACCGTTTGCCGCACTACAGGTAGAGGCTTTAGTAGAAACAGTCAGGTCAGCAGGACCAGCGATGTTGTCAACTACGATCTCTTTGCTGAAAGTACAGCCGTTGGCATCCTTCACAGTCACCGTATGTTTGCCGGCCAGCACACCTTCGAAAGTAGTGCCTTGCTGGAAGTTAGTACCGTCGATGCTGTAGGTATAGCCACCTGCCACACCAGTTACGCCTGTCACGCTGATCGTGCCGTTGGCGCTGCCGCAGGTAGAAGCCGTGCTAACCAGGATCATATCGCTTGGACCAGGCACATCTTCTATCGTCACAACTTTAGCAATTGTACAGCCGTTGGCATCTTTCACCGTAATCGTGTGCTCGCCTGCCAGTAGACCGGTCAGGGTAACTGATTCCTGGAAGTTCACGCCGTCTTTGCTGTAGGTATAAGGCGCTGTGCCTTCTGTTACGTCACCCACTGTTACGGTTCCGTTCGCACGACCGCAGCTCGAAGACTGGGCAGAAGCTACAAAGTCAGACGGACCCGGGATGTTCTCCAGTGTAACTGACTGGGTATAGATACAGCCATTGGCGTCCTTCACCGTCACCTGGTAGGCTCCGGCAGCCAGAGAGGCAAAAGTAGCTGTGCTCTGGAAGTTGGCACCGTCGATGCTGTAGGTATAAGGAGCCGTTCCGCCGGTCACGCCACTGATGGCGAACGAAGCGTTTGCATCACCGCAGGTGCTTGCTTTTGGCGCAATAGCCAGTGCCGATGGACCCGCGATATCGCTTACCTGCACTTGTGTTGCGTAGGTACAGCCTTTCGCGTCCTTCACCGTGATGGTGTGCGTTCCGGCTATAAAGCCAGTCAGCGTAGCCGAAGTCTGGAAAGTAGTGCCATCTTTACTATAGGTATAAGGTGCAAATCCGCCGGTTACTTCACCCACTGTGATCGTGCCGTTGTTGCTTCCGCAGGTAGTGGCAGTGGTTGTAGCAGCGAAGTTGGTTGGGATGTTCTTGGTTACACTAACTGTTCTGGTTATTGTACAGCCGTTGGCATCTTTCACCGTCAGGGTATAGCTTCCGGAGGCAAGGCCTGTGAAAGAAGTGCCTGTCTGGAAAGTGGTACCGTTGATGCTGTAGGTATACGGCGCTACACCGTCTGTCACAGCACCTGCCGTGATGGAGCCATCGTTGTCAGCACAACTTGCTGCACCCGATGTGGCCGCCACTGCAGTAGGTCCGCCAGTGTTTATGATTGTAAAGGATTTCGCGAAGATACAGCCGTTGGCGTCTTTCACTGTGATGGTGTGCGAACCCGCTGCAAATCCTGACAGTGTCAGCTCCGTTTGGAAGTTCACCCCGTCTTTGCTGTAGGTATAAGGAGCCGTTCCGCCCGTTGTGCCTGTAATGGACAGTTCACCATTTGCCGCGCCGCAAGTAGAGGCTTTGGCAGTGGCTACCAGATCAGATGGACCAGCAATATCATTCACTGTGATCTCTCTGCTCAGGGTACAGCCATTGGCATCTTTTACCGTCACGGTATACTTCCCTGCCAACACCGACTCAAAGCGGGTTCCAGCCTGGTAAGTTGTACCGTTGATCGAGTAGGTATAAGGAGCTGTGCCACCGGTAACGCCATTCACGGTTACCACACCGTTGGCGCTGCCGCAGGTAGAAGCTGTGCTGGCCAGTGTCAGTTCGCTTGGTCCCGGGATGTCAGTTACTTCGATGGTCTTGGCAACCAAGCAACCGTTTTTATCTTTCACGGTGATGGTATACTCGCCTGCTGCCAGCGAACCGAAGTTGGCTGATGTCTGGAAGTTAGACCCGTCTTTGCTGTAGGTATAAGGGGCCGTGCCGCCTACCACATCGCTGATGCTGATGGTTGCGTTGCTGTTTCCGCAGGTAGACGAAGCGCCAGCCACTTTGAAGTCAGATGGTCCGGCGATGTCCTGCACTTCAACCGTTACCGTACCGATACAGCCGTTGGCGTCTTTCACTGAAACCGCGTACTCCCCTGCCTTCACATTAGCAAAAGTAGTCGTGCTCTGGAAAGTCGTGCCGTCGATGCTGTAGGTATAAGGGGCTACGCCACCAGTTACCGCTCCCACCGAAATGCTGCCGTTATTGGCGCCGCAGGTAGTGGCTTTGGTCGAGGCTGTGAACTGTGGACCTGCCACGTTCTCCAGCGTAACTGACTTGGTGAACTCGCAACCTTTCGCGTCGCGTACCGTGATGCGGTGAGCGCCTGCTGCCAATCCACTGAAGGTAGTGCCTGACTGGAAGCTGCCGTTGTTGATGCTATAGGTATAGGCACCCGTACCACCCGTAACCGTGCCCACTGTGATGCTACCGTCACTGCGACCGCAGGTAGATGGCACTGTCGTGTGAGCGAAGTTGGTTGGAACATTCTCGCCTACTGTAACAGCGCGCGTCACGATACAGCCGTTGGCATCTTTCGCAGTCAAGGTATAGCTTCCGGAAGCCAGGCCTGTGAAAGCCGTTCCTGACTGGAAAGTGGTACCGTTGATGGAGTAGGTATAAGGAGCCGTGCCGCCCGTTACCGCACCCGCCGTAATCGTACCGTCGTTGTCGTTACAGCTGGCTGGCGTAGCCGAAGCTGCCACCGCCGTTGGACCGCCGATGTTGGCTACCGTAACAGACTTGGTGAAAGTACAGCCGTTGGTATCTTTTACAGTTATAGTGTGCGTGCCCGCTGCAAAACCGGTCAGGGTTGTTTCAACCTGGAAGTTCACGCCATCCTTGCTGTAGGTATAGCCAGTTGCTCCGCCTGTCACGCCAGTCACTGTAATCTCGCCGTTGCTGGTGCCGCAGGTAGTCGCTTTGGTAGTGGCAGTCAGCTCAGTTGGTCCGGCGATATTTTCCACCACAACCTCTTTGCTGAACGTACAGCCGTTAGCATCTTTTACCGTGATGGTATAAGTACCCGCCAGCACCGTTCCGAAAGAAGCTGTAGCCTGGAAGTTGTTGCCATCTATACTATAGGTATAAGGAGCCGTGCCACCTACTACATTGTTCACAGAAACAGAACCGTTGGCGCTGCCGCAGGTAGAGGCTTTCGAAGCAAGCGTCAGGTCGGATGGACCAGCGATGTCGGTCACTTCTACTTCTTTCGTTGCTGTACAGCCGTTGGCGTCTTTTACTGCGATCGTGTAAGTGCCGGCTGCCAGATTTGCGAAGCTTGAGCCACTCTGGAATGTACCGCCGTTGATGCTGTAGGTATAAGGGGTCGTACCGCCGTTTACCTCGCTCACACTGATGCGTCCGTTGCTGGCGCCGCAGGTAGAGGCCTGGGCTGTTGCCGTAAAGTTCGGACCTGCAATGTTACTTACTGCCACGTCTTTGGCAAAGGTACAGCCGTTGGCATCGCGCACCGAGATGCTGTAGGTTCCTTCCGCCAAACCAGTGAATGTAGTCGAAGTCTGGAAAGCGACGCCGTCGATGCTGTAAGTATAAGGCTCTACGCCACCGCTCACGTTCGTCACCGTCAGCTGACCGTTCGGGTTACCGCAAGTCGAGGAAGTGGCAGAGGCAGTCAGGTTAGATGGTCCGGCCACATCGCTCACTGCAATCTGGCGGGTTATGATACAGCCTTTGGCATCCTTCACCGTGATGGTGTGCGTTCCGGCCACAAAGCCAGTCAGCGTAGCAGAAGCCTGGAAAGTCACACCATCCTTGCTGTAGGTATAAGGAGCCGTGCCGCCCGTTACTGTACCAACCGTGATCGAGCCGTTGTTGCTTCCGCAAGTGGAGGCTGTCGTGGTAGTGGCAAAGTTGGTTGGGATGTTCTTGTTGATCGTAACTGCTCTAGTCACAATACAGCCGTTGGCATCTTTCGCCGTCAAAGTATAGTTACCAAAAGCCAGGCCTGTGAAAGCTGTTTCGCTCTGGAAGGTCGTACCGTTAATTGAGTAGGTATAAGGAGCCGTACCGCCTGTAACTGCACCGGCCGTGATGGAGCCGTCGTTATTGGCGCAACTTGCCGCAGCTGAAGTAGCAGCCACTGCTGTAGGACCGGCAACGTTGGTCAGGGTGAGCGATTTGGCAAACGTACAGCCATTCGCATCTTTTACCGTAATGCTGTGGGCACCTGCCGCCAAACCTGTGAAAGTAGCCGAAGTCTGGAAGTTTACACCGTCTTTGCTGTAGGTATAGCTCGTGGTGTTGCCCGTCACGCCAGTCACTGCGATTTCTCCGTTTGCCGCGCCGCAAGTGGTCGCTTTCAAAGTAGCCGTGAAATCAGTTGGGCCGGCAATGTTGGTAACAGCTATCTGTTTCGCAACAGTACAGCCGCTTTTGTCTTTTACGGTGATGGTGTATGTGCCTTCAGCCAAAGCTCCAAAAGTAGTTGAGGCCTGGAAGTTGGTGCCGTCCTTGCTGTAGGTATAGCCGGAAGCACCACCCGCAACAGCACCTACTACGATGGAGCCATTGCTGGCACCGCAAGTAGCTGTATTGGCTGTCAGCACAAAATCTGTTGGTCCGACTACGTCTTCCACCACCACATCTTTCGCGAAAGTACAACCCTTCGCATCCTTCACAGCGATATTGTAAGTACCCGCTCTCAGCGTTCCGAAGTTGTTAGACGTTTGGAACGTTCCGCCATTTATGCTGTAGGTATAGCCTGACGTACCACCCGCAACAGCTGTTACCCGGATACTGCCGTTGTTGCGACCGCAAGAGGTTGTGGTTACAGAAGCCGTAAAATCAGAAGGGCCCGCTACATCCGTCACCACTACTGCTTCGGTGTACGTACAGCCATTGGCATCTTTCACCGTTACATTGTAGGTTCTGGCAGTCAGTGTAGTGAAGGTAGCGGTTGCCTGGAAGTTGGTGCCGTCTATACTATAGGTATAACCATCTTTTCCACCCGTCACACCCGTTACCGTAAGTGCACCATTCGGATTGCCGCAGCTCGATGCCGTTGCAGACGCTACCAGGTCAGTAGGACCTGCTTCGTTACTAACCGCTATCTGGCGCGACACCACACAGCCCTTTGAGTCTTTCACCCAAACAGTATGCGTAGTAGCGGAGAAGCCGGTTAGTGTCGGGCTGTTCTGATAGGTTACGTTGTCTTTACTATAGGTATAAGTCCCTGAACCGCCTGTTACCGTACCCACCGTGATCGTACCGTTGCTGTTGCCGCAGGTAGATGGGTTGGTCGTGAAGGCGAAGGTAGTCGGCACGTTCGTACCCACCGTTACCGAGCGGGTCACGGTACAGCCATTGGCATCCTTCGCTGTTACGGTGTAAGGTCCTGCAGCAAGTCCGCTAAACACCTTACCAGCCTGGAAAGTAGTGCCGTTAATGGAGTAAGTCATGATGCCGGTACCGCCTGTCACGGTTCCTACTGTAATGGTACCGTCGTTGTTGCGGCAACTGGCAGCCTGTGCAGTAGCCGTTACCGCCGTTGGACCGGCCACGTTCGTAAGCGTGAAGGTTCTGGAGAAACGGCAGTTGTTGACGTCTTTTACGGTAATGGTATGGTTGCCTATAGCCAGGCCAGAGAAAACAGCAGAGTTCTGGAAGTTCACACCGTCTTTACTGTAGGTATAGGTGCCCGTTCCGCCTGTCACACCGGTTACCGTGATCTGTCCATTTGCAGCACCACAGGTGGTGTTGTCCACAGTGGCGGCAAAGTTGCTAGGGCCAGCCACATCGCCTACTGTTACTTCTTTAGTGAACGTACAGCCGTTAGCGTCTTTTACGGTGATGCTATACTTGTCGGCAAGCAAACCAGAAAAGACATTGGAGTTCTGGAAATTACCGCCGTTAATGGCATAGGTTTTGGTGCCCGTGCCGCCGGTTACAGTTCCTATGGTAATGCTACCGTTGGTGCCGCCACAGGTAGAGGATGCCGCTGTGAAAGCAAAATCGGATGGGCCTGGCACGTTGCTGATGCTCACCGTTTTTGAGATGGTACAGCCACGCGCATCCTGCACCGTGATGGTATAGGTTCCGGCTGCAAAACCAGTCAGGGTCGCATCGTCCTGGAACGTGGTGCCATTTCTGCTATACTTATAAGGAGACACACCGCCCACAATATTGCTCACCAGCACGCTACCATTCGGGTTGCCGCAGGTTGCTGCAGTTGGAGTCAGCGTGAAGTCTGTTGGCGTCACCTGCTCTACTCGTACTGAAGTAGTTACAGTACAGCCATTGGTATCACGGGCCGTTAAGGTATAGTTACCGGAAGCAAGACCTGTAAAAGTAGTGCCTGCCTGGAACGTAGTGCCGTTGATGGAGTACTCTTTCGTGCCTGTGCCGCCTGTTACAGCTCCTGCTGTAATGGTACCGTCGTTGTTGCGGCAGCTGGCGGAAGTGGAAGTAGCCGCTACTGCTGTAGGACCGGCCACATTCGTCAGCGAAACAGACTTGGAGAAAGTACAGCCATTGGCATCCTGTACCGATACATTATAAGTACCCGCAGCCAGGCCTGTAAAGGTGGCTGACGACTGGTAAGCTCCACCGTTGATAGAATAAGTGAAGGTTTTGTTTCCGCTGGAAACCACATTGCTTACCACGATCTGCCCGTTGCTGTTGCCACAAGTTGAAGAAGTTGGCGTAGCGGTGAAGTTGGTCGGGCCTGATATGTTGCTTACCGTTACTGACTTGCTAAACACACAGCCCTTCGAATCTCTCACCCAAACCGTGTGCGTACCGGCAGCAAAGCCGGTGAGGAGCGTAGATGACTGGTAGGTTTGGCCATTCTTACTGTACTCCAGTTCGCCTACACCTCCTACTACACCGGAGATCGTTACAGTACCGTTCGGATTGCCGCAGGTAGAGGAGGCAGGTGTAGCTGTAAAGTTGGTGATGGAAGCCTGCGCCACTGTTACCGAAGTGGTTACAATACAGCCATTGGCATCCTTTGCCGTCAGGGTATAGTCGCCGGAAGCGAGGCCCGTGAAGGTGGTGCCTGCCTGGAACGTAGTGCCGTTGATGGAGTACTCCTTCGTGCCTGTTCCGCCTGTTACAGCTCCTGCTGTAATGGTACCGTCGTTGTTGCGGCAACTGGCAGGATTTGACGTGGCCGCAACTGCAGTCGGACCAGGTGTATTGGTCAGCGTGAAGGATTTGGCAACTGTACAGCCGTTGGCATCCTTAACTGTGATAGTGTGGTTGCCCACAGCAAGTCCTGTAAAGGTATTGCTCGTCTGGAAGTTCGTTCCGTCCTTGCTGTAGGTATAGTTGGCCGTTCCGCCCGTCACATTATTGACAATGATTTGCCCGTTGGCATTGCCGCAAGTAGTATTAGTCGGCGTGGCCGTGAAGTCAGCCGGGCCGTTTACTTGCGTTACACTAAACGACTGTGTAATAGCACAGCCTTTTTCGTCCGTTACAGTCACCGAGTAGGCGCCAGCCGAAAGACCATTTATAGTAGCTGTTGTCGCACCATTGCTCCAGCTGTAGCGCAAGGCACCCTGCGCGCCTGTTACGTTTGCCGTGATGGTGCCCAGTGTGCCATTACAGATTACCGGCGTGCCTGTCAGGGTAACCTCCATCTTATAGAAGGTGATACGCGTAGTGCTGCGCACCGGCGAGCAGTTTCCGTTGCCTGTTGACTCTAGGGTAAGCGTGACAGTCCCGGCAGTGATATCTGCAGCTGAAGGCGTGTAAATTGCGTTCAGATCGTCTCTGTTAGAGAAAGTGCCGCTACCACTTGTGCTCCAGCGGCCTCCGAGGGCTGCTGTTACAGTACCTCCCAGCTGAACTGTGCCCGAAGAGCATACCAGTTGATCTGCTCCGGCATTCGCGGTAAGGTTGGTCACTACATTTACTGTGGCTGAAAACTCTTTACAGTTAGTAGAGTTTTTGGGTACCACTGCGAATTTGTAAGTACCGACAGCAGGAGCGGTATAAGAGATACCCCGTCCGACTTCGGTGCCGCTTGAGTTATACCAGAAGTAATCGAAGCCTGCTGCCTGATCGCCGCCTGTTACACTGCCTGTAAGCAGCACACTACTTCCTCCCGGACAGATAATGGCTGGTTGAGGCCCTACAGTAACGACAGGTTCTGGATGAAAGTACACCCTAACCTCATCGTAATGAGAAGAAGAAGTCGCGCACTCACTTGGTCTTACTGAACCTGTAACTCTATAGTCTACATACTCCGGCGCAGAAGCATCGGGTGTAACCATCGGGTTTGCAGCATGAATATCACTCAAAAACTTTTCGAATCCGCGTCCAGAAATATCCTGCCAGGTGATAGTACCATCATCCAGGAAAGTGGCTGGCGCGCGAAGTTGGGCGGAACATCCACCTACTACAGAGATATCACCTTGTGGCTCAAAAGCAGCTAGCGATGTGATAGAATATATGTTGGCATTACCTCCGGGTTTACAGATCGTTAGCGTTATATATTTACTCTCCGTCCTCGGAATACACATTGCCTGCCCAACTGGAAACACTTGCGTGCCGCAGTCAACTGTATAGCCCATTGAACCGCCAGACTCTGCCCCTGACAATACATCCAGTTCTACCTGTGCGGCATCCTTGTCTAGGATGACGATAAATTGGATACATTCACCTTTATCTACATTACAGGCTATACCCTTTCTTTTAACTTCTGGTGACTGCCAATAGCCGTTGGGCTTACCTGTCAGGTCAATGGTATAGGTAGGCACCTGATTATTTCCTTGCGCAAACACATCAGGGGATGCTACCAGCTGTAACATCCCTAAGAGTAAAATCGCAAGAAGGTGAGAAATTTTTTGAGTAAAGTTTATCTCCATATAGGCAGGGTTAATGTTTCAACTAATTCAAGGGTCTTCATATATTTGAGAAAGTAGATTAAACTGCATAAAGTAACACGCCACTTAGGTATATCCCCTAAATATCAAATATCACTTTACCTTTATACATTTTTAATAATAATTAATAAACCAAGTTATATTAGGAATAAATCAAAAATATCCGCTTAAAAATAACACAATAGAATACAGAAGCTACCTCTAAAATAAAAAGCCAACAAAGGTGATTATTGCTTATCTAGCACACATTTACATTCAATTCAGACCAATTATCTGATTATTGGCAAGTCAAAACTATGCAAATTTTATTTAATAGAAAGGAATAAACAAACAAAAGGTAACTATACTTTTTCAAAGTTCATACTTAAATATATACCTATACCTATACATGAATCAATTCTAAGTATTTTCACAGTTCATTAAATGTTATGAGTTAGTGTACTGAAGTATGTTTTTAGCAAAACCTGCCACAATCCATTACCTTTGCACATCTCCCACTTAAGATCGATCCTATATGAGCGCCAAGAGCTTTGAGCTATTACTCCAGACTGCCTTTGCACCCGAAAATCCGCAGGTATTTGAGGGACCTGCCACGGCTGTGTACCAGCAACTGGAGCAGGCGCTGCGGAGTTCACGCACCCAGGGAGGAAAAGCGGCGGAGGAAGTGGGCTTTCGGTTTGAGCGCCTGCGGTTGGGGGTAGCAATTGCGCTTATTAAGGCCTATGCCCGCCTGGCTGATAATGAAGGGGCTAAAGATGTACTGCAATTATTGCTGGAAGCTGTCAAGGCGAAGAATACCCGCGAGATAGACAAGGTCATCCAAAAGAAGATCGGGCTGTTCGACAATCTATACCACGAAATATTTGTGAACGAAGAGCGGGAGAACCTGCTGGCCCTTTTTGAGCAAACCCTGGACGCCGCTTCTAAAGAAGAGCTGGACGACCTGATACTGGAAGGATTAGAAGCGCTTCAGGACATCGACTTTGAAGCTCCACAACCCGACGAAGACGATGACGAGCCCCTCGACGAAGACTTCCTGAAAAGCATTCAGTAAACTCACCCCTTTGGGTATATGGAAATCACCTTAACTACTCCTGCCCTCCTGTTTCCGGCCATCTCGCTGTTGCTGCTGGCTTATACCAACCGCTTTTTGGCGCTTGCCAGCCTGATCCGCAGCCTGAAAACCCGGTATGCCACCACGCAGAGCCAACTGGTGTATGGGCAGATTGAGAACCTGCGCATCCGCCTGGTCCTCATCCGCAACATGCAGGCATTCGGTATTGCCAGTATTTTTGGCTGCGTGTTTTGCATGTTCATCCTTTTTGCAGGGTATAGCACAGCAGGCAAGTACACCTTCGGCCTCAGCCTTTTGCTACTGATGATCTCGCTGGCCCTGGCACTGCGTGAGATTCTGATATCGGTAAAGGCGTTGGAACTGGAGTTGAATGACCTGGAAGAGAATGCTACTTAGTCGGGTTTTCTCAAATCCGCCAGACAAATTTGCAAAACCGACCCACCTCTCATATTGTCTGTTTACCGTGATCCAAATTTATACCTACTGCAAAGAAGTTAGGTATACACCCAAAAGCAAAGCGATTTTTTTTCGGATTGAGTATCTTTGCCCTTCATCAGTTAAAAATTAAAAAATTAAGAGACTTAAGTGGATAACCATTCATATACCTCTTAACACATTTCAGATGCATACCAACCCGAAAAATCTGGCCATAAAAGATTTTGTGTACGAGCTGCCAGATGAGCGCATTGCCAAATTTCCGCTGCCGGAGCGTGACCAGTCTAAGCTGCTTTGTTATAAGAACCGAACCATAGCCGATCATAATTTCTCAGATTTGCCAGAGCTTTTGCCGGTTGGCAGTTTGTTGGTGTTCAACAATACTAAGGTGGTGCAAGCGCGGTTAATTTTTCATAAACCGACCGGAGGCGCAGTAGAAATTTTCTGTTTGGAGCCGGTGAAGCCGCACCGCGAAGTGCAACTGGCCATGCAGCAGACCGGAAGTTGCACGTGGAAATGCTTAGTTGGCAACAACAAGCGCTGGAAAGAGGGGACGCTGAAGATATCTTTTGAAGACGGTGAGGTGACAGCCGAGCGCGAGGCGCAGCAGGACGGGCACTTTCTGATTCGGTTTACATGGACACCCGCCGAACTGACTTTCGCGGAAGTCCTGGAACGCTGTGGCCGATTACCCCTGCCCCCATACCTGAACCGCGAACTTACCCCTGATGACCGTACCCGCTACCAGACCATATACGCCTGTAACGAAGGTGCGGTGGCTGCCCCTACCGCCGGACTGCACTTTACTGACCAGGTAATGGAGCAGCTGCAAACCAAAGGTATAGACAGCACCTTCCTGACCCTGCACGTGGGCGCCGGGACTTTTAAACCGGTAAAAGCCGACACCATGGAGGCCCACGAAATGCACGCCGAGCAGTTGATGGTGTCGAAGCAGGTGGTAGAGCAGTTGCTGCAGCACTTGGGCAAGCCGCTTATACCTGTTGGAACGACTTCGATGCGCAGCCTGGAAAGCCTGTATTGGCTGGGAGTGTTGCTTTTGCAGCAGCCTGATTTAAGACCAGAAGAACTGCACGTCACACAATGGCTCCCTTACGAAACCAACTCATCACCTACCGCTACGGAAGCGCTGCAGAATTTGCTCAACTACATGGAGCGGCACCAAACGCAGCACCTGCATGCCAGCACGCAGATCATCATCGCGCCTGGCTATACCTTTAAGGTGTGTAACGGACTCGTCACCAATTTCCACCAACCTGAGAGCACACTGCTGCTGCTGGTGGCTGCCCTTATCGGTGAAGACTGGAAACAGGTATACCGCCACGCGTTGGACAATAATTACCGTTTCCTGAGCTACGGCGACAGCTCCCTCCTGCTGCCGTAAAAACCACCTTTAAATCCCCTACCTTAGTAGCTACAAAGCAAGGTATAGGTATAGCGATCCATTATCAGCAGATGCAGAACAGGTATAAGGTATAGCCCAGGTATATAGAGGGAAAAATCTAGCTTGGGTATAGCACAGCGATTGGCGTAGACACTTGCGGGTCTAAAGACTCCGCGAAATCCTTGTAGCACCTTTCAAGTATTTCCAATAAAAAAGCCAGCTCTATTCAGGTATAGAACTGGCTTTTTTATTGAATTTATGTTGATTACTTACCGGCCTTGGCAGTACCTCCGTTCATTCCATATTCCGAAATAAGGTATACCAGTGCGGCCATACCTGCGGAGCCCAGCTGCATTTCGCGACGGCTTACGGTCTCGAAGGTATCAATCTCGGTGTGGTGGTAGTCGAAGTAACGCTGGGAGTCGGGGCGCAGACCGATCAGCACCACGTTGTTCTGTCCTTTTAGCGGGCCAATGTCAGCGCCGCCGCCGCCACGGTTCAGCTCGTGCAGCCCGTAAGGTGCCAGCAATTCTTTCCAACCCATTATTTTAGCATACTGCTCGTCGTTGGCATCGAAACCAAAACCGCGCGGGGTAAAACCGCCTGCGTCAGACTCGATGGCCGCTACGTGCTTCTCGCCTTTCGCTTTGGCTTCCTCGGCATACTTACGTCCGCCACGCAAACCGTTCTCTTCGTTCATGAACATTACGGCACGAACAGTGCGTTTCGGGCGAATACCTTGCTCTTTGAGCAGGCGCAGCACCTCAATGGACTGCACACAGCCGGTACCGTCGTCATGGGCGCCTTCGCCTATGTCCCAGGAGTCGAGGTGACCGCCGACAACCACAATCTCTTCTGGTCTCTCAGAGCCTTTTATTTCACCGATCACATTATAAGAAAGCACATCCGGGCGGGTTTCGCAGGTCATGCGCATGTAGAATTTCAGATCCGGATCGTTTTTCAGCATGGCACTTAATTCATCAGCTCCCTTAGTACTAATGGCAGCGGCTGGTATTTTCTCCACATCGTCGGCGTAGCGTGTGTTGCCGGTGTGGGCCACATCCTGGATGTCGTTGGCCATGGAACGAACGAGTACAGCCACCGCACCGAGTTTAGCAGCAGCCACCGGACCTCCGCCACGCTGGTCTACTGCGCCGCTATAGGCTGCCATGGTATGGACATGCTTATTGTCGAACGGGCGGTTGAAGAACACGATCTTGCCCTTCACTTTCTTCTTGCCTAGTTTTTCAAGCTCCTCGAAATTTTGCACCTCAATTACCTGTGCACTCAGGCCTTGCGTGCCGGTGCCCACCGAACTACCCAGCGCCAGGATATTCACTTCCTGGCTGCCATTGCGGCCGCTCAGGATTCGGCCAATTTCTTTGTCGCCACGCACCCAATGCGGCACCAACACTTCCTGCAGGTATACGCGGTCGAGTCCCATCTTCTCCATCACCTGGCGGCTCCACTCTACAGCGGCGGCGGCCTGCGGCGAACCACTCAGGCGGGCACCGATGTTCTTGGTGAGGTAGCGCAGGTTTTCGTAGCTCTCGTAGCTGGTGAGGGCGTCGTCGTAGAACTTGCGGATGACAGTGGAGTCGGACTTGTAAGTGTTTTGCTGCGCCACGGAAGGTATAGCGGCCAGCATGGCAGCCCCCGCCACGAAGGCGCGTAGTTTGTGTTTAAGTAACATCATCAGGTGAATAATGATTGAAAAGTTAAAAGTAGATTTGTTTGGGGCTTTAAGTTAGGAAATCATTTCGAAGTATAGACAACATTCGATCTAATTCCGGCTATACCTACTTCACCTGCAACACCCTCTGCAAATCCTGCGGATTGAGCATGAGTAAACCCACTTCTGGCAGGCGCTCAGTCAGTTCTTTCCAGTTCTTGTCTTTCTTGTATACTTCTTGCAGGATCTTGGTGGCCCCACTGATGTCGCCGTTGTTGGCCAATGCGATGGCATGCCAATACTTCATCTCGAGGTTGTCCGGGTACATGGCCTGGGCTTTGCCATACTCTTCCATGGCCTTTTTCACCTGCCCTTTTTCTACGGCAAGGTCGCCGTTGTTCATGTGCTCGTAGGCGCGGTATACCTTGAGGAGGCGCGCCAGTTCATCGAGCGGCTTCTCGTGGTCGTCTACCCGCAAATCAATGATTTTGTCATCCCAGGGCTGCTCGGTGGCCTTGCCGCGCACCACCACCAGCACCGCAGACTGCTTGCCGCGGATGTCGCCTCCCTCCCGCTCGGCTGCCTGCATGGCCAGCAGCACCCGCTCGGCCAGCGGCTTGCCGGCGCTCGTTTCAAAAGCCTTGGCCATGGCCGGCCATACCTTGTTGGTGAGCATCATGTTGGCCTGTACCGAAAAGTTTGTGCCAATGGTGTGCCCTGCGTAGCGAATGCACTGTTTGCCGGTATGGGTCGCCACGCGACCCTGCGCATCCAGTATGGACACTTGCCGTACTTCGCGTCCTTCGTCATCGGCCAGCAGAATATCCAGCGCCTCCTGCGGCGACTTTCCTTCTTTCAACAAAGCAAGGCCACGCAAGCCAAATGACTTGTTGGTGAAAGACTGCGTCGCCACTACGCCCACGCCAGCCTCGACCCAGGGCACAGCGGTGCCCACTGAAAACCAGTGGCTTTGCACGCCAACGGCCATCTCGCCGGTTTTCGCGTCGCGGGCTACAATCGAATAGGTATGGGCCAGGGGCTCTTCACTTTTAAACACCTGCGCCTGTGCTGAAAAATGTGTCACGGTGAGAAGGAGGGTTAGAATGGAGAATAGTTTTTTCATGGGGAGTACAGCTTTTGAGTAGGTTGAGTTACTTGAATATAACTGAACCCTAGATTGAGGTTTTAACTCTATACTTTGTTATTCGCAATCTTCATTTCATCTTTAAAGAAATGATTTATCTTAAAATTTCTTGTATACTTATTCTCGTGATAGAAAACTTCCCCTTTGTAGTTAAGCTTCTTTAATAGAATCAGTTTTAATCCAAACTTTAAACTTGTTAATAAATCATGGGCGTTATCAAATGGAATCATTCTACCCTCATGGGCTACTTTATCCCTTACATTATTCTTTAAAAGTCTAAAGTTGAGGTTTAATTTAGTATTATCAATTTCAAAATCTTTCGCTAACCTTTCTACTTTGTTAATAAAACTATCCCATTCTAAAGAATTTAAAATCCGAGAGTTTAAGAATCCTTCTTTGTCTATTTCAGGATAATAAGTACGCCATTCTTTCCATGTGCTTTTGAGCCGCCTTTTTAAGTCAAGAATCCCATCAGGCATAGAGACATTATTATTACTCCATTTACTTGCAGCCATTTCCCAACTCTGAGCAACTTTGAACATCCGTTCATCTAAATATCCTGAACCTCCTGCGGAATTTAGATACGATGTAATATTTTCAAATAGCTTTTTGTCTTCAGTATCAAATTCATTCCAAGCTTTAATAGCTGATTGCAAATACTCTCCTATCCACTCGTAAGGGATAACATTTTTAAAAGAACTGTCTTCAAATACGGATCTTCTATGCACAGTATATTTATCGTCGAAGATTCTCTTATTAAAAACTACATTATTACCAGTTACGATAGATAATAATCTTGTAATTGATAACGCTATTTCAAATGAATCTGCAATTGAATGATTCTGCTTTATGATCTTGAGCGTTACTCCTTCTCTCATGGTTCCAGTCCGTCGGTAAAACCTACTTTCTTCATCTACATCCTTCTCCTCTGCTACTTTTATTTCATACCCATTATAGCCAAATGAAAATTTACTTTTATAATATCCAACTAGTGGAAAAGATAAAACATTTGAATGAGTTATACTTTCACCAATTGCGACTTCATTCACAAAGAATTCACCAAATCTTGTCGGAAAGAAATCATTCGATTCTACTATGGTACCGTCATCCAGATATCCATTCAGTCTCCACTCACAGTCATCAACAATTTGAATTATGGGGTCACCTATTATCTCTATGTATGTTTGACGTGGATAAAAGACAATCTTAAAATTCTTCTCAATAGAAAAATCACAAGTATTGAAATATCCTTTACCTTCAATAATATCTGTAATCATATACTTTCTTCTATCACACACAAAGAGAAACTTCTATCCCCCTATTCTCTTAAATTTAAAATCCTTAAATTACATCACAATATACTCAATCTCCTCTTATATAGGGAATTCCCTACCTTCTAACAACCCATCTTCATTTCAGAAGTATAACAGAACAAATTCAGCGTTTAAGGGCAACAAAACCCGGCGCAAATCATTTTATGAGCAAACCCTTCAACGAGAAAAAACAACAGCGCATGGCCATGCTGATAGATGGCGACAACGCGCAACCGACCCTTATCGTCAAAATACTGGCCGAAGCAGGCAAATACGGACAAACCACCATCCGCCGCATTTATGGCGACTGGACCACCCCACAGATGAACGGCTGGAAAGAGTGCCTGAACAACCACGCCATACAGCCCATCCAGCAGTTTCGCTATACCGTGGGCAAAAACGCCACCGACAGCGCCATGATCATCGACGCGATGGACCTGCTGCACAGTCACCTGGTAGACGGCTTCTGCATTGTGTCGTCGGACAGCGACTACACTCGACTGGCGACCCGCATCCGGGAGGCTGGCATTTTTGTGATGGGCATTGGCCAGCGCAAAACGCCGAAGCCTTTTGTTAACGCCTGCAACATCTTCATCTACACCGAAAACCTGACCGACGACATTGGCGAGAAACAAATAGCGGCGGCAGACAAATCCACGCCCAACGGCAAGGAAAACCCAAGGCCAAACCCGGTACCGATGCTGAAAGAGGCATTCGAGATGGCAGTAGGCGAAGACGGCTGGGCGCATTTGGGAGGTATAGGCACCAGCCTGCGCACCCTGGACCCGGCCTTTGACCCGCGCACGTTCGGGTATAGCCAGCTGATTCAGCTCATCAAGGCGCACAAAGAGCTGTTCACGATCCGTAAGGAAGACGACAAAGGCTCCTCGGCGGTATACGTGAAGCGACGCAGCCCTGACAGAAAGCGCAATCCTGCCAAAGCAAAAGAGGCTGCCCCGGCCAAAGAAGAACGAAACGAGCGCAATTAAGCAATTGGCTATACCTATAAAACCCAAAAGCCTGAAAGAGACAATAGCAGCTCCTTCAGACTTTTTGGTTTTTAGGTTTATTATACTTCTTGTCCGTATCAGTGCAATAGAAAATATGATACTGCAGCGTTGAATACTTTACCTATCGGCTAGTACTTGCTTTAGCTCCAGGGTTATACCTAGCTCCTCCCTTCTTTGTAAATATTCTTGCTCTGTGAACGGGCCATACCTACTATCCTTGATTTTGTCAACTATCCAGAAATGACGTAATGTACTCTGCTTAAAAATTTTCTCCTCTTCAAGGTAGGTCAAGTTAGAATTAAGGTATACATCTTTTAAAATGACATGTCTCGGCTTTTGTTCAGCGACTATAAACGTTGAATCAGAATTATACGCTGTTACATGCCCTTCAACAGCATAGACGTTTTCATCAGGTCCAAAAATAGCATCATCACCACTTATCACCGGGTCGTAGTCAAACCTATACCCATTACCCAAATCCACAGCACTGCCTTGCGAACATGAGTTTGTGACGATGACAATTAATAGCAAGAGGCTGTATAAAAATATTTTCATGCGTGAGGTTATAATTGAATCTCGCAAATCGATAGCATACACTAACACAAGAGTGTAAATGACTAACAAAAAAGTCCTTTAAATAAAAATCCGCGTGAGAAACCTGTCCCTTCCTAACGAGGTGCCGATCTCTCACACGGATTAGTTAAAGTGTCTGTTAATTTAAATACTAAAACCCACGGTCAGCGAGAAATTTCTGAACTTTCCATCGGCATCATCATCGTTGAACACAGTGGTGAGTCCGTGGGCGTACATCAGGTCCAGTTCGATTAAGCGGAGGAGTTTGATACCTACTCCCCCGTGCAGCGCAAACTGGGCATTGCGTACATCGCGGCGGCGCACGTCCAGGTTATTGTCGCTCACTCCAATGTTGTAGGCAAAAGAGGGCCCCGCCATCATCCGAAAAGGGATGGAGCCGCCGTTGCGTTTTTGATAGTTACTTTCCCAACCCAACAGCACCGGCGCCCGGAAATAGCGGAAGCGCACCTCGTCGCGCTCGCCGGAGCGGGGTTGCACAGTGCGCTCAATGGTTAGCTTGTTGTTCACAAAATCGATGCCCGGCTGCACATAGAAGCGCTCACCGATACGGGCAAAAATCCCGAATTCTGTACCCACTCCAGCTGATTCATCCACCAAAGTCGGATCTTTGCTGATGTTGGAGATATTAAACCCAAGCTTGGCACCCAGATCAATATTGGTTTCCTGTGCGGAAGCGGTAAAAACGAAGCTGAAAAAAAGCAGCAATAGTAGTATGTATTTCATAGTCCTGTGTAAAATATATGCGTTCATAAAAAAGCGGCATCGCCACACCCTAAGCTATTTAACTGGTTATTTGGTCTGTATGTTTAACATACTTATTTTTAGAGCTTTACAATAGCGCCCCGCCATACCATGAGATCTGTCCCAACTTCACAACCACTGATCGTATCCCCGGAGATCACCCTGCATGGAGCCCAGGTAAGCGACGCTCCGGCCCTCTACCAACTCATTGATAGCGGCCGGCTATACCTGCGGGAGTGGTTGCCCTTCATCGACTTCAGCCAATCTGCTTCCGACACCGAGCTATACCTGCGCAGTGTCACCTCACCAGGCAATCTACAGGATCAGGTATACACCATCCGGTTTCAGGGCGAGGTGGCGGGCATTATTGGCTACAAAACCATCGACCGTGTGAACAGAAAGCTGGAAATCGGTTATTGGCTGGGCGAAGGATTTCAAAAAAAGGGTATCATGATCCGCAGCTGCACCGCCTTAATTGCGCAGGCATTTGAGCAGATGCGCATGAACCGCATCCAGATAAAGGTGGGCGTGGGCAATAGCAAAAGTAGCCGTATTCCGCAACGGCTGGGCTTTAGACTGGAAGGTATAGAGCGGGACGGCGAATGGCTGCAGGGCCGGTTCATCGACCTGGAGGTATACAGTTTGCTGAAACGGGAATGGCTGGAGAACGAAGCTACTCTCGGTTTCGGCGGAAACGACCAATCTTAAGTTTCGGTTTTGGTGCTGCCTTGGCAGGGGTCATATTCGTACCGAGCAACAACGAGACCGGCCGCAGCTCCTCGTGTTTGTCAGCAATCAGTTTCAGAATGGCCACAAAAGGCACGAACAGGATCATGCCGGACGCTCCCCAGAGGATGCCACCTGCCACAATGGCCAGCAACGTAAAGAGCATATTTACCTGCAGCCGGTAGCTCACGGCCAGCGGAAAGATCAGGTTTGCCTCCAGGTACTGCACCACCGAAAACACGATTACTACCCCGACCGGGTACCACACCGAGTCATACGTAATCCAGGCTATCGCCATGGGTAGAATTGCGCCAATGGAGATGCCCACATAAGGTATAAATGTGAGGATAGAGGCCACAATACCAAAGAAAACAGCATGCGGTATACCTAGCAGCAGCAGCCCGACACTGTTCAGCAGGCCCACCACTGCATACACAATGATCATCCCTTTGATAAAATTGTAATAGGTCGTGATGGTTTCGTGCAGAATGCTTCGGATCTTGCCGTGCTCTGCCTGCGGAAACATCGAGAAAAGCGCTGCCGCCAACTGTTCGCGGTTATACAAAATAAGCGCCGCATAGAGAGGGATCAGCAGGAAAAGTACGACCGTGGTCACAGAAGCATACAGCACGCCCCGCACCACATTCAGCACAGTGGAGGTCGCATCTTTTACAAGCCCTTCCATCCAGTTGCTGCGCTGCACATCGCTTACACCAAACTGGTGCTCCAGGTATAGCTCAAACTGCTGCCAGGCCTGTAGCAGTTTTTCCTGCAACATAGGCCACTCCTGCCCGAAACTGATCATTTGCCGGACCAGCAGCCAGCTCAATGCGCCCATTACCAACAGCATCGTCAGGAGACACAGTAATATTGCGCTCCAGCGGCTCCAGCTACGGTCTTCCAGCCACTTCACCACAGGGTATAGAATAAAGCTGATGAGGAGCGAAAAGCTTAGCGGAACAAAGAGTGTGCGTCCGAAATAGAGCAAAGCCGACACCAACAACATGTATTGTAGTAACTTTAGCCAGTTTACTTTGGAGCTCTTTTCCATATTTCGCTATATTGGGTTGCTGTTTGCGTCGATGCGCGGCGTAGCAGCAATTATCCTGACAATATTTCCAAAAAAACATCAAAATCCTAATCGTATACATCGCTATACCTATGACACGCCAAAAGCTATTTGCTACTGCCTTCTCTCTCTTGCTCGGTGCTTCGCTCTCGGCGCAGGATCTCTCTGTCATCAACCAACAAGAGGCTACGCGCATGCTGCAGACCCTCAGCCACGACGACATGCAGGGCCGCGCCGTCTTCTCGACAGGTATAGAAAAAGCCGCTGATTTTATTGAGTCCGAATTCCACACAGCCGGGCTTGTGCCACTCAATGGCAATAGTTCCAGTCAGTCGCCTTCCTACCGGCAAACTTTTTATATGCACCGCCTCACGCCCAACCAGACAGAAGTAACATTGGGTAAAAAGAAAATTGCACCGGAGCACCTGTTTGTCAACACGGCGCAGGAAGCCTTTAACTGGAAACATAAAAACAAGGTCAACATCATCACCATTCCGGAAGGTGAGAATTTCAGAGCTGCTTTCGGAAAAGCAAATGCAGAAGAGCAGGACGCGATCGTGCTTGTTCACCCTAGTCATGCCGAAGCTTTTGCCAACTACCAAGGTTATTTTGCGAGAGGCGGGGTGAAGAAAGAGATAGGTACCGGCGCCAGCAAGGTATACGTGCTCACCGATCAGGCAGTCCCCAAGAAGTACGAAGTGAAGTTTGCCAACAAAGTCGAAAAACTGTCGCTCTCTAATGTAGTGGGTATGATCGAGGGCAAGCGCAAAAACGAATTTGTGGTTTTTTCCGGTCACTACGACCATATCGGCTTTCATAAGACCATTGACGGCGACAGCATTGCCAACGGCGCCGACGATGATGCATCCGGTACCACAGCCATGATGATGCTGGCCCGCTACTACAAAGAGCAGCCACAACCCGAGCGCACCCTGATCTTCGCCGCTTTCACTGCCGAAGAGATCGGCGGACATGGTTCCCGCTACTTTTCCGAGCAACTCAACCCTGACCAGATTGTGGCCATGTTCAATATCGAAATGGTAGGCAAACCGTCTAAATTCGGCCCGAACAGTGCTTACCTGACTGGTTACGAAAAATCTGATTTAGGCAAAATGATGCAGAAGCGCCTCGAAGGCACCACTTACAGCATCCACCCCGACCCATACCCGGAGCAAAATCTGTTCTACCGTTCCGACAATGCCACCCTGGCCCGCCTAGGTGTGCCGGCGCATACCATTTCATCGGTGCAAATCGATCAGGACAAGACTTACCACACTGTGAAGGATGAGTTCGAACTGTTGGATATGCCCCATTTCACCAGCATGATCCGCGCCATTGCGCTTGCCGCACAGGGCATCGTTTCCGGAGAGGATACGCCACTGCGAGTTGATAAGGCATTAGTGAGGTAAGGAATTTTCACCTCCCCTAGCCCCCTCCTTTTATAGAGGTCCTCTACCCTCAAGACAGGAGGGGGAATTTCTGTAGCTACCATCTCAGAGGTATAAGCGTTTTAGTAAACTACCGTCGGCAGGTATAGCAAGAGTAACTTGCACGCTCGTTATGAAGGTATAGCATTTGCCAAGTGCACCAAACGACACTCCTCTGTTGGGGATGAAGGGGTCCCCCTGTCAAGAGCGTTCAGCGAGTGGGGTAGGGGCCCTCGATTTTTTCTTTATCGAGGGCCCCTACCCCCATCAAGAAAAAAAGTAGGTGCCCGCCGCACAGGCGAAGCTACAAAGCAACACAGGTCGCTATACCTGCAACAGCAGGCACTACAAAGTAAAACAGGTCCCGCCTATACCTAGACGGGACCTGTTCTGTTTTTATAAGCTATACCTTTAATTCCTCACAGCAATCATCAACCCAAGCTCCTTATACCGCATCCCAAACTTCTTAGCGATCTGCGAATTTGTCAAACTACCTTTGTAGATATACACACCGCTGCGGTAGTGCTCATTCATAAACAGCACCTCGTTGATGCCTCCGAACTTAGAGATTTCGGTAAAGATTGGTGTGAAGATATTACTCAACGCCGTAGAGGCGGTGCGTGGTACACGTGAGGCGATGTTCGGTACGCAATAATGGATGATGTCGTATTTGCGGAAGATCGGGCGGCTATGTGAGGTCAGTTCAGAAGTTTCGAAGCAGCCTCCCTGGTCGATGCAAACGTCGATGATGATAGAACCCGGATTCATTTGGGCTACTACCGCCTCCTCTACCATACACGCCATACGTCCCTCTTCCGCTACCAGCGCACCAATCACGACATCCGCATTTTTGAGCTCGTTGTGCAGGATAGTCTTGTCGAGCGTGGAGGTAAAAATTGGTTGACTGATGTTATGCTTCAGACGGCGCAGCTTGTAGATATGGTTATCAAACACCTTCACTTCTGCACCTAGTCCCAGGGCAGCGCGGGCTGCATATTCGGCTACGGTACCAGCGCCCATGATCACTACTTTGGAGGGAGCCACACCGGTTATACCTCCCAGGATTACACCTTTCCCGTCGTTGCTGCTACTCAAGTACTCGGCCGCGATCAGCATCGATGAACTGCCAGCAATTTCACTCATAGCGCGTACTACTGGTTTCGATTCCGACTTGTCGCGGATCAGCTCAAAGGAAAGAGCGTTTATTTTTTTGCGGAGTAGGGCGTTGATATAGTCAGAGGTCAGGTTACCGAAATGCAGGGCAGAGATCAATGTTTGCCCCGGACGCAGGTACTCGATTTCGTCGTAAGTGGGTGGTGCGATCTTCAGAATAATACCTGCATCGTATACCTCCTTAGTAGAATATACAATGCGGGCGCCGGCTTCGGAATAGTCGTTGTCGGAATACTTGGACGGACCGCCGGCTCCGGTTTCAACCCATATTTCGTGTCCCTGGTCGGTTAGCTGTTTTACGGCGTCGGGAGTCAGGCCAATGCGGTTTTCCTGAAACGATGACTCCTTCGGCAGCCCGATAAACAGGCTTTTGTATCGTTCCTCCACAGCCAGCATTGACTCCTTTGGGTAAAGGGCCTGACTGGCCGCCAGCTTTCCTAATTCAACGGCGAATCTCTCCGTCATGCTCATACTTGGTTTATGGTCATGGTGCGCTCCTCGCCTTCAGCGGCGGGCTGCAGCTTTACCAGCAGGTAATGCTCCGGCAATAGGTTTGGGATCATGGATGGCCACTCGATCAGGCAGGTACGGCCGGAGTCAAAGTACTCCAGCGCCCCGATGCCGAGCGCCTCACGCTCCTCGTTAATCCTATAAAAGTCAAAATGGTAGATAAGGTTCCCGTCAGCCGCTTCGTACTCGTTCACGAGTGCGAAGGTCGGGCTACTTACATTCTCCTGCACACCCATCTGACGGCAAAGCTCTTTTATAAGCGTTGTCTTTCCGGCTCCCATCGGGCCTTCAAACAGAATAATGGGCTCTTCGCGGGACTCCTCCAAAAGCACAGAAGCCGCCGCCGGCAAATCAGCCAACGACGACATCTTGATACTTGCTTTCTCCACTCCTATTTTATGCATTCTTAGGCGTCAGCGTAATAAAAGGTATAATGCACTCTTCCAGCGACACCCCTCCGTGCTGGAAAGTGTCTTTGTAGTAGTTCACGTAATAGTTATAATTGTTCGGGTATGCGAAGAAGTAATCCTCGATCGCAAATACAAACGTAGTGGAAACGTTGGCCTTTGGCAAGAAAAATCGCTCCGGCTTGCGCACCGTGAACACATCTTTGTCGGTGTAGCCGAGGTTCTTACCATGCTTATACCTTAAGTTGGTGTTGGTCTGGCGATCACCAATGATCTTGAACGGCCGCTTCACCCGGATGGTGCCGTGGTCGGTCGTGATGATCAGGCGGGCCTTGCGGTCGGCGATCAGCTTCAGCATCTCGAACAAAGGGGAGTGGATGAACCAGGAGCGCGTGATGGAGCGGTATGCCGACTCATCAGGCGCCAACTCGCGTACCATGTTGCTGTCCGTGCGGGCATGCGAGAGCATATCCACGAAGTTGTACACGATTACGTTCAGCTTGTTGTTGTCGAGGTTGTTGAACTTGCTGTTCAAGTCCTTGCCGGCAGCAGGGTTGGTAATTTTATGGTAACTGTGTTTGTCCGTAATACGGTTTTGCTGCAGCTGTATATCCAGAAACTCTGGCTCGTTCAGGTTCTTGCCCTCTTCCTCGTCGTCGCTCACCCACAGGTTTGGGTACTTTTTCATGATCTCGGTCGGCATCATACCTGAGAAGATCGCATTACGTGCGTAGGCCGTGGTGGTAGGCAGAATGGAGTAGAACATCTCTTCTGTGTCTACCGTGAAGTATTCGGAAATAAGCGGCTCGAGCACTTTCCACTGATCGTAGCGCAGGTTGTCGATCAGCACAAAATATACCGGCTTGTCCGATTCCTTCATCATCGGGAAAACCCGCTCCCGAAACAACTGGTGCGACATCATCGGCGCATCGTCCGACTCTTTGTTGATCCAGTCTTCGTAATTGTCCATAATGAACTTGGCGAAGTTGGAGTTGGCCTCGTCCTTCTGCATGTTGATCACGTCGGCCATACTTTTGTTCTCGGTCTCGTCGATCTCCAGCTCCCAGTATACCAGTTTTTTGTAGATATCAGCCCATTCCCCCGGACTCAGGCGTTCACCGAAGGCCATACCCAGTTGGCGGAAGTCCCGCTGGTAACTCATGTTCGTCTTCTCCGACACCAGGCGCTTGTTCTCCAGCGTCTTTTTCACAGAAAGCAAGATCTGGCTTGGATTGAGCGGTTTGATCAGGTAATCGGATATTTTAGAACCGATGGCCTCTTCCATAATGTGCTCTTCCTCACTCTTGGTGATCATGATCACAGGCATGGCTGGGCGGATGGTTTTGATCTCGTTGAGCGTTTCCAAACCGCTGATGCCGGGCATGTTTTCGTCGAGGAACACCACGTCGTAGGATTGCTCCTGCACTTTCTCGATGGCGTCGGTCCCGCTATTCACGGGAGTAATGTCGTAGCCTCTTTCTTCGAGGAAAAGAATGTGTGGCTTGAGTAGGTCGATTTCGTCATCGGCCCATAAAATCGTATATCTTTGCATAGTTTTATTTGTTGCGCGCTGTTACTAAATAGCTTGGTTTTAATCGGTTACAAAGCAGTAAGACCAAAAAGGGTATAATTTGTTTACTATACCTGTACCCGAAAGTTACCGATTGCCTGCATACAAACATAAGCGTATAGCTTACGGTTAAGACGTCAGGCTGATCCGGCTCCTGCTCGAGCAACCGATTAACGATTAGCAATTTAACAATTAAAAACCTCGGTTTTTGTGAATAAGAAAAAAATATTAAACGACCCTGTATACGGTTTCATCACGGTGCCGTCTGAATTACTTTTCGACATCATCGACCACCCCTACTTTCAGCGGCTGCGCCGGATCAAGCAATTGGGACTGACCGAGATGGTATACCCGGGCGCCCTGCATACCCGTTTTCACCACGCGTTGGGGGCCATGCACCTCATGAACCTGGCCCTGAATACGCTGCGTGGTAAAAACAACGAGATATCCGATGCCGAGTTTGAGGCATCGCTTATCGCCATACTTTTGCACGACGTGGGCCACGGGCCTTTTTCGCATGCGCTGGAAACGGCCATTTTCCAAGAAGTGCACCACGAGCACCTTTCGCTGCACATCATGCACTTGCTTAACGAAGAGTTTGGTGGCAGATTGAGCCTTGCCATCAAAATTTTCACAGATACCTACGAGCGTCGCTTCTTTCATCAGCTGGTTTCGAGCCAGCTCGACGTAGACCGCCTCGACTACCTGAACCGCGACAGTTTTTATACTGGTGTATACGAAGGAAAGATCGGTGCCGACCGCCTCATCAAAATGCTGGATGTGGCCAACGACAAACTGGTGGTAGAGGAAAAGGCTATTTACAGCATCGAGAACTTCCTGGTGAGCCGCCGCCTGATGTACTGGCAGGTATACCTGCACAAAACCGTGATCAGTGCCGAGCACATGGTGTTACGCACCGTGCAGCGTGCCCGCGAGCTCCTGCAGCAAGGTATAGACGTGCCGGCCAGCCCCTGCCTCAAGTTCTTTTTGTCCTCCAACCTCACCATGGAAGACTTCCAAAAAGATGGCAGCATCCTGGAGCGTTTTGTTTCCCTGGATGACCATGACGTATGGAGCGGTATAAAAGAGTGGGCTGCCCACCCCGATCCGGTTATCTCCTATCTTTCCAAAAGCATCCTCAACCGCAAGCTGTTCAAGGTATACATCTCGAGCAAACCGATCGACGAGGAGATGATGCTGGGTATAAGCGAACTGGTGATGGAGCGCTTCCAGGTGCAACCGGAAAACGTGAAATACCTGATGATCTCGGGCCGCATCAGCAATAGTGCTTACATGTCCGAGGGGCAGTCGATTGATGTGCTGACCAAAACGGGTTATGTGGTGAACGTGGCCGATGCCTCAGACCTGCCCAACATACAGGCGCTGAGCAACAAAGTAGAGAAATACTTTGTCTGTTACCCGAAAGAAGTAGCGGCTTTATAGAAACCGGCTATAGGATTTGCACAGGATTTGCTTGTCCTCTCCATAATCTACGGCAGAATATGCCGTGCAGCGTTAAGTTTTTGTTAATTTTGCGCCCCCAAAGCTTAGCACAATTTATTATTTGCTCTAATTTTACAAGATGGAATTCACTATTCAACAGATTGCGGACCTTTTGAAGGGAGAAGTTGAAGGAGACAATACAGTAAAGGTCAGCACATTAGCCAAAATTGAAGAGGCCCAAACTGGGGCGCTCGCTTTTTTGTCTAACCTAAAATATGAACCATTTCTTTATACTACCGGAGCAAGTGCGGTGATCGTATCGGATAAACTGGAGCTAAAAAAGCCTGTTTCCGCCTCGCTTATCCGTGTAGCGGACCCCTATTCCAGTTTCTCAACCCTATTGGCTTATTACCAGCAGGCCGTGCTAGCCGCTAAGGTTGGCGTGGAAGAGCCTTGCTTCATCGGAGCAGGCAGCGAAATAGGCGAAGGTCATTACCGTGGTGCCTTCTCTTACATCGGCAACAACTGCAAAATCGGCCAGAATGTACGCATCTACCCGCAGGTATACATCGGCGACAATGTGACCATTGGCGACAATACTACCATTTTCGCAGGCGTGAAGCTGTACGCCAACACCGTAGTGGGCGCTAACTGCACCCTGCATGCCGGTGTGGTGCTGGGCAGCGACGGCTTCGGCTTTGCCCCACAGCCCGACGGCACTTACAAAAATGTGCCGCAGATCGGCAATGTGGTGCTGGAGGACGATGTGAACATTGGTGCTAACACCACCATTGACTGCGCTACCATGGGCTCCACTATCATCCGCAAAGGCACCAAGATCGATAACCTCGTGCAGGTAGCCCATAACGTGGAGATTGGCCAACACACTGTAATTGCCTCCCAAACAGGCATATCTGGGTCCACTAAGATAGGAAACAACTGCGTGATTGCCGGTCAGGTAGGCATCGTGGGTCACATCAGCATCGCCGACAAAACCACCATTGGCGCGCAGTCAGGCGTCTCCAAATCCGTGAAAGAATCGGGCACCGTTATCCAGGGCTCCCCTGCCTTCGACTACAAACAAAACCTCAAAGCCATCACCGTGTTCCGCAAATTGCCGGAATTACAGCGTGTTCTGGACGAGCTGAAAGAGAAGAATTAAGATTTCAGGCTGCTACTGCCCCATGCCCTCAATTAAAATTGGCAGGCAGTGTATAAAATCTTAAGTTTGCACTCGCAATGCTCCCTCCGCTGTAAATCCGCTCATACTCTGTGCGCTACAGCATCGAAAGTATCGCTACAAGTTAACAACGAAACATTAAATGAATTATAAACAGCACACTATCAAGGGTCCGGTAACTGTATCGGGCATTGGATTGCATACGGGCATTGTGTCAAACATGACTTTTAAGCCCGCCCCTGCAAACCATGGCTACAAATTCCAGCGCATCGACCTTGAGGGTCAGCCGACTGTGAATGTGGACGTGGACAATGTGGTGGACCTTTCGCGTGGCACGACCATCGAACAGAACGGCGCGCGCGTGAACACAGTGGAGCATACCCTGGCCGCTCTGGTAGGCCTGCAGATTGACAATGTGCTGATTGAGCTCGACGGCCCGGAACCTCCGATCATGGACGGCTCTTCCATCGAGTTCGTAAAAGCCCTGCTGGAAGTAGGACTGCAAGAGCAGAACGCCCTGCGCAACTACTTTGAGATAACAGAAGGCGTGAGCTACAAAGACGAGAAGCGTGGTGTTGAAATTGCCGCCCTCCCGCTCGACGACTACCGCCTGACCGTGATGGTGGACTATAATTCGCCTGTACTGGGCAGCCAGCACGCCTCTATTACGGACATGAGCCAGTTTCAGGAACAGGTGGCACCTTGCCGTACCTTCTGCTTCCTGCACGAGCTGGAGGCACTCTACAAGCAAAACCTGATCAAAGGCGGTGACCTGGACAACGCCATCGTGATCGTGGACCGCGTGGTAGAGGAAGGTGAGTTGGAGTACCTGGCTGACCTGCTGGGCAAGAAAAAGGTGAAAGTTGAGGAAGAAGGTATTCTGAACAACACAGAGCTCCGCTTCAAAAACGAAATGGCCCGCCACAAGCTGCTCGACCTGATGGGTGACCTCGCCCTGATCGGCCGCCCAATCAAAGGACAGATTCTGGCCGCAAGACCGGGTCACGCTGCTAACATCGCTTTTGCACGACGTGTTAAAAAACTCATACAGGAAGCTTCGATTAAGAACGTACCAACCTACGACCCGAAGAAGCCACCGGTAATGGACATTAACCAGATTGCGGCCACTCTGCCGCACCGCTACCCTTTCCTGCTGATAGATAAGATCATCCACTTAGACGAAACCACGGTTACGGGCGTTAAGAACGTGACCATGAACGAACCTTTCTTCCAGGGGCACTTCCCTGGCAACCCGGTGCTGCCAGGTGTGATTCAGATCGAGGCGATGGCCCAGACGGGCGGGATCCTGGTGCTGAACACGGTGGAGAACCCGGAAGACTATTGGACTTATTTCCTGGGTATAGACCGTTGCCGCTTTAAGCGCAAGGTAATTCCTGGCGATACCATCATTTTTAAATGTGAATTGCTTGCCCCTGTGAAGCGGGGTATTGCCAAAATGTCTGGTCAGGCCTTCGTGGGCGGCCAACTGGTAATGGAGGCAGAGATGTCGGCAAGTATAGTAAAGAAAGACGCATGAATCAGCCGTTAGCATACATCCACCCAGAGGCCAGAATCGCCCAGAATGTGGTCGTAGAGCCTTTTTCCACCATCTACAAGAATGTAGAGATCGGAGAAGGCACCTGGATTGGTCCCAACGTGACCATTATGGAAGGCGCCCGCATTGGCAAGAACTGCAAAATATACCCGGGAGCCGTTATCTCCTCTGTGCCGCAGGACCTGAAGTTCGCCGGCGAAGAGACGACCGCCATCATCGGTGACAACACCGTGATCAGAGAGTGCGTGACCATCAGCCGCGGCACTATCGACAAGATGAAGACCGTGGTGGGCAGCAACTGCCTGATCATGTCCTATGCGCACATTGCCCACGACTGCATCGTGGGCAACAACTGCATCGTGGTGAACGCCGTGCAGATGGCCGGCCATGTGGAGATGGGCGATTATGCCATCATCGGTGGATCTAGCGCCGTGCACCAGTTCGTGAAGATCGGTGCTCACGCCATGATCTCGGGTGGTTCGCTGGTTCGCAAGGACGTGCCTCCTTTTGTGAAGGCAGCGCGAGAGCCCCTTACCTATGCTGGCATAAACTCCATCGGCCTGCGCCGCAGAGGGTTCAACAGCGAGCAGATCAACGAGGTACAGCAGATCTACCGCATCCTGTTTATGAGCGGCATTAACACCACCGAGGCCCTGGACAAGATTGAACTGGAGATGGCCCCTAGCCGTGAGCGTGACGAGATCATCAATTTTGTGCGTGACTCGGGTCGTGGTATCATTAAGAGCTACTTCTCAAAAGATGCAAATTAACCTAAGCAACTTAGGTAAACGCTACAATTACGAGTGGATTTTCCGGAACCTGACCTATACCCTGGAGTCAGGTACCTCGTATGCCATATTGGGGCATAACGGGTCCGGTAAATCCACTCTTCTTACTGTTATAGCCGGCCACAACCTGCACTCCGAAGGCGAGATCACGTACCTGGTCGATGGCAAAGCGGTCGAGCCGGACAAAGCTTATCGTCAGCTCTCGCTTACAGCGCCCTACCTCGAGTTGGTAGAGGAGTTGACGCTTCTGGAGATGATTGCTTTTCATACCCGTTTTAAGCCTTTGCGCCAAAACCTGTCGCACGAAGACCTGATAGAGCGGATGGGCCTGCAGAAGTCACGTCACAAGTATGTGAAGGATTTCTCGTCAGGTATGAAACAGCGCCTGAAACTGGGGCTGGCCATCTATTCTGACACCAAACTGCTTGTACTCGACGAGCCAACCACCAACCTCGATCAGGAAGGCGTGAGTTGGTACCAGGAGCACGTGGCGGCTAACAAAGCGGGAAGGCTGATCATTGTAGGGTCCAACATTGTGCACGAATACAGCTTCTGCGACCAGCACCTCTACATTACAGACTACCATAACCAACCTAGGACACCGAAGTCAGTGAGTCCTCAATAGTTCGTCGACCGTTACGCAATCCCCTTTTCCGGCAAAGTATAAATCAGGAGTTTTACAGACGTTTGCCCTGGAAAACACCTCAATTGGCGTGACTTAAGTCATGGAAAGCGAATAACAGACAACGATCTGCTAAAATATTACCGAATTACAGTTTAGCTCCCTAAATTTGTGAAATACACGTAATCAAATACCATGGGAAGAGCATTTGAATTTAGGAAAGTTCGTAAATTTAAGCGTTGGGACAAGATGTCGAAGGCCTTTACGCGCCTCGGCAAAGAGATCGTGATGGCAGTGAAGGAAGCCGGACCTAATCCGGAGACCAACGCCCGCCTGCGCACGGCCATCCAGAACGCGAAAGGCGTGAACATGCCGAAAGACCGGGTGGAAGCGGCTATCAAGCGTGCCTCCTCCAGAGAAGAGAAAGATTACGAAGAAGTAGTATATGAGGGCTACGGTCCGCACGGCATCGCCATCCTGGTAGAGACCGCCACAGACAACCTGAACCGTACCATTGCCAACATGCGCGTATATTTCTCGCGAGCAGGCGGAGCCGTAGGCAAAACCGGTTCCCTGGATTTCATTTTCACCCGTAAAGGTATTTTTAAGATTGCCGCTGAAGGTCTCGATATTGAAGAACTGGAACTGGAGCTAATCGACGCCGGTGCTGAAGACATCTACGAGCACGAAGGCGAGATCATTGTGGAGACTGCCTTTACTGACTTCGGAGCCATGCAGAAAGCGTTGGAGGAGAAAGAGCTTAACGTGATCAGTGCCGAACTACAGCGTGTACCAAACACCCGTATGGAGCTGACGGACGAGCAGGCCGAGGAGATCGAAAACCTGGTAGAGAAGATCGAAGAAGACGATGACGTGCAGGCGGTTTACCATAACATGGCATAGCCTCACAAAAATCTTTTAGGTATAGCAAAAGGCTGTCTGTTTAAATGCAGGCAGCTTTTTTTTGCACTCAATAATTCCAGGGGTATAGCTCCGGCTCTTTGCCGCCGCGCACCTTCATATGCAGTGGGTGCACGCCCTCTGTTTCGTCGAAGTACAGGAAAGCGTCGTAGCGCTCAGGTATAACAGTGGGTACGTAGTTGCCGAAGTGTTCCATTTTGGGGTCGTATACCACGCCGATGGCACGGTGCGGGATGGTTTGCTGCAATTCAGGTATAGCTTTCAGGTCTTTGGAGAGGATGATCTTGTCGTCGGTGCTCATCTCGTGCAGCATGTGTTCCCAGCTACCCTCGCGGGCAGGCGGCATGTCCATTTTTTGCATGGGCGCTCCCCAGGAGCGGCTCGCGATCACATTGCCCTGGTAGCTGCCGAAACCAACTAACTTCACCTGATCACGGCCGAATCGCTCGCGGGACAACTGCCCAATGTTAAACATACCGTCGTCCGCCATGTCAGTATACCTGGCGTCGCCAATGTGGGTATTGTGCTCCCATACAATCGCTTTGGCATTCGGCCCGTGGAATTCGAGCAGACGATCCAGGGTTTCCATCATGTGCGAGTCGCGCACGTTCCAGGATCCCCCTCCTCCCCTGATCATGGCACGGTAGTATTTCTCGGCATTGACCGCCACCAGCGCGTTTTGGGTCGTACTGAACTCGTGCTCGGGATCATCGGGGTATACGGGGCGGCGCGAAACCTGCTCGAGCATCTGCACTACTTCATCCTGGCAGTCGGTGGGCACAAAGGCGGTGGCCTGGGCATAGGTTTGAGGGTCCCGTTGGAAGGGCTCAAAACAACGGACAGCCGCACGGGCGGCCTCGGCAGCTTTACCATCGCGCTGCTCCATGTATTTGAGCACCTGCTCCAACGACTCCCACAGACTGTACACATCCAAACCGTAAAAGCCTATTTTGTCCTGTACCTGCCGCAGGTGGTTGAAGTCCCGTATCCACTCCACCAGTGCGGCGACCTCCCAATTGGCCCACATCCAGGTAGGCCAGCGGCGGTATACCTCCAGCACCTCTGCAATCCTGCGTCCAGAATTCTGGTAACCTTTCACGAAGCGGTTCACCGCGTAGCACTCCGGCCAGTCGCCCTCCACGGCTATAAAGCCGAAGCCCTTGTCCTCGATCAATCGCTTAGAAATTGCGGTGCGCCAGGTATAGTATTCCGATGTACCGTGTGAGGCCTCTCCCAACATAACGACCCGGGCATCCCCGATTTCCTCAATCAGGATATCCAGGTCTTTCTCTTTCGTAATCGGACTGTATTTGAAGCGTTTGTTTTCCATAGGTAACAGGGGGCGAAAAAGTGTATCTATCTCACTCTTAAAATTTTGTGTATTGTACTTTCAATCCGGTTCTAATGTTTTGCAAAAAAGAAAGCCCGCCGTACCAAACGATACAGCGGGCTTTCTGAAGCGGTATAACAGGTATAGCTTAGGACTGGTTTTCTTTGGCAAACACCCTGCGCAGCAGTTCCGTGGTGCGGGCAATCGGGTTCTCGCGTATGTTGGCCTCTTCCTGGGCAACCAGCGTGAAAAGACCGTCCATGGCTTTTTGGGTGGCGTATTCGTCCAGGTTCGGGTTCACCTTCTGCACCAACGGAATCTGGTTATACCTGGTCACCAGGTCCGTGTAATAACGGGTCGCGTTGGTCTTCTCCAACGATTGTCGTATCACCGGCATAAAGGCTGCCTGCAATTGCGTGGAAGTCGTGCGTTTGAGGTATTGGGTGGCTGCATCTTTGTCGCCCTTCAGAATACCCCAGGCATCTTGTATGGTCATTTGCTTGATGGCATTCACAAAGATCGGCACGGCACTCTTGGCAGCGTCTTCAGCTCCACGGTTCAGCGTCATCACGAAGCGGTCCACCTCTTTGCCAAGACCTACCTGACGCAGCGTGTTTTCCACCTTCTGCACATCCGGCGGAAAAGGTATACGGATCAGCGAGTTCTTATAAAATCCATCAGTCTGGGATGCCTGGTTAGAGCCTTTGGTGATGCCTACCTCCAGTGCCTGCCTCAGGCCTGTAGCTACTTCATCGCGGGTAACAACCGCTCCCGTTCCGGTTCCGGCCATCACGCCGTCAACTGTTCGCTGAATATCGGCCACCGTACAGGCTGAAGCGCCAAGGGAAAGGGCGACAAGGGAGGTGTAGAGTAATTTTTTCATGGGTTTTAAGTTAAATTCACAAAGATGCAGGCCTATACCTGACAGCCGGGTCGAAAATACAGAAAATAACCGCAGCGATGCGCTAATTCAGGCGAACATCTTTAACTTGAATGGGTTTTCCTTTGCAACACACAAATCAGACCAAAAAAATTTAACATGAAAGCGGTACACGCAGAAATCATCACGATAGGCGACGAAATACTTTACGGGCAGATAGTGGACACCAACTCGGCGTGGATGGGGACGGAACTTGCCAAAATAGGTATACGGGTGAAACAAATCACGTCGGTGTCGGATGAGGCCGACCACATTGTGGAGGCGCTTGACAATGCCAAAACCCGCGCCGACATCATTCTGATGACCGGTGGCCTCGGCCCCACCAAAGATGACCTCACCAAAGACGTACTCACGGATTACTTCCATACCGAACTCAAACTCGATGCGCAATCGCTGGCTGATGTGACGGCGCTGTTTGCAAGTCGTGGCTTTGCCCTGACGGAGTTGAACCGGCAGCAGGCTTTTCTCCCGGCTTCGTGTAAACCTGTGCGCAATGTGCTGGGTACTGCCCCAGGTATGTGGTTTGAGGAGGCGGGCAAGGTATACGTATCGATGCCGGGGGTGCCGTTTGAGATGAAGCGCATGATGACCGATATTGTGCTGCCGCAGCTCAAAGCCTTTTTCAAAACCCCGCATATCATCCACAAGGTTATCCAGACGGTAGGTATAGCAGAGTCGATGCTGGCTGAAAGGCTGGACGAGTGGGAGATAAAATTGCCGCCCCACATTAAACTGGCCTACCTGCCTCATCTGGGCGGTGTGCGCCTGCGTCTGACAGGTATAGCCGAACATGCCGAACAGCTGGAGAAAGAATTGGAAACGGAAGTCGCCAAACTGGACGCCCTTATACCTAGATATATTTTTGCGCACGGCGAAGTGCCGCTCGAGGAAGCCTTGGGGAAACTGTTGAAAGAACGCGGCCTGACTATTTCCACTGCCGAAAGCTGCACAGGTGGCTATCTGGCGCACCGCCTGACGAGCGTACCGGGCAGTTCGGCTTACTTTATGGGCAGTGTGGTGGCTTACGATAATAGTGTGAAAACGAATGTGCTGGGCGTGAAACCCGAAACCCTGCAAGAGCACGGTGCCGTGAGCGAAGCAACGGTACTGGAAATGGCCCAAAACGTACGCCAGAAGCTGGGAACTGATATTGGTGTAGCTACCAGCGGCATTGCGGGTCCTGATGGCGGCACACCCGAAAAGCCAGTCGGCACCATTTGGATCGCTTATGCCGACCAGCACGGCACCAAGGCCAAACTTTTGCAATACAACAAAAACCGACAGCTCAATATTGAGTATACTGCCTTGGCTGTGCTCAACCTCGTACGCCAAAGTTTGAATATAGCCGTTGATGAATAGGCTAAAATCCTTAACTTTGTTTGCAAATTCGGGTCGCCAGGTATAGCGTGGCTTTGCCTTTCTGTTTCCTGCGGCCCAAAAACTGTCCCTTAAAAGAACAACGAATAAATAAAATATGGCACTTGTAGAAATGATTATGCCCAAAATGGGTGAGAGTATCATGGAAGGTACCGTTCTGAAATGGCTCAAAAGCGTGGGTGACACGATTGAGCAGGACGAATCGGTGCTGGAAGTAGCTACAGACAAAGTGGACACGGAAGTACCTGCCATTCAGGGTGGTGTACTGAAGGAGATACTGGTACAGGAAGGTGACGTAGTAGCCGTAGGCGCCCCGATCGCGATCATCTCTACCAATGGCGAAGACACAGCCGCTCCTGCTGCTCCGGCTGCTACAGAAGCACCTGCCGCCGCACCTGCGCCTCAGGCAGCCGCTCAACCTGCAGCCGCTTCTGGTGACGGCGCCGTAGCCAAACTCGATCAACCGGCTTCAGGCCGTTTCTACTCGCCGCTTGTGCTCAACATTGCCCGCGAAGAAGGTATTTCAATGCAGGAACTGGAGTATGTACCAGGCACCGGCAAAGAAGGTCGTGTGTCTAAGAAAGACATCCTGACCTACGTAGAGAGCCGCAAAAACGCACCGCAGCAAGCTGCTGCTCCACAGGTTCAGCCACAAGCACAAGCTCCTGCCGCTGCACCGCAACCGCAGGCCGCTCCGGCACCTGCTGCTCAGCCACAGCCTCAGGCTGCTCCTGCCGCTTCCAAACCAGCTGCTTCTTACAGCGGAAACGTCGAGATCATCGAAATGGACCGCATGCGCAAAATGATTGCCGACCGCATGGTGGACAGCAAGCGTATTTCTCCGCACGTAACTTCGTTTGTAGAGGCCGACGTGACCAACATCGTGAACTGGCGCAACAAATGGAAAAACGATTATAAGAGACGCGAAGGTGAGAACCTGACGTTTACGCCAATCTTCATCGATGCGATTGCCAAGGCGATCAAAGACTTCCCGATGATTAATGTGTCCGTGGACGGTGGCAACATCATCCGTCACAAAGATATCAACATAGGTATGGCAGTGGCCCTGCCAAGCGGTAACCTGATCGTGCCAAACATCAAAAATGCCGACCAGCTGAACCTGAACGGCCTGACCAAAAAGGTGAACGACCTGGCTAACCGTGGCCGCATCAACAAACTGACACCAGACGACCTGGCGGGCGGTACTTATACCGTGTCGAACGTGGGTTCATTTGGCAACGTGATGGGTACGCCGATTATCATGCAGCCGCAAGTAGCTATTATGGCCGTGGGTGCTATCAAGAAAAAGCCTGCAGTAATCGAGACGCCGGAGGGCGACCTGATTGGTGTACGTCACTTCATGTTCCTGTCGCACTCTTACGACCACCGTGTAGTGGATGGCTCGCTTGGTGGCATGTTCGTGCGCCGTGTAGCTGATTACCTCGAGAACTTCGATGTGAACCAGTCAATTTAATTTTTGACAAAGGATAATAGACTTTAGGTATAAACAGAAAGCCTGCCTTAGAAAATGGGGCAGGCTTTTTTGTAGGTATAGCATTCTATATACCTTTTTGCTAATATTGAAATATCTGTTTTAACGCGCTTCCGTTAATGAGGAAGTATAACTCAACTACAAAAACCATGAAGAGTGCCATCGCCTGGATAGTAGCCGCCATATTCCTGTTTGCAGCAGTTTATTTCTACTGGCAGAAAAATGACGCCGAAAGTCGTCTGCGTATAGCCGACAACAAATTGGCTGAAACAGGTCAGCAACTGGAACAGGAAGCAGCCGAAACCGATTCGCTGGAAGAGATGGTACTACCGCCCGATACGATGTCAGTCGCGCCTCCTAGCGGTGTGGAATTCGTGGATGAAATGGGCAGCCTGAGCGAAAGCGATATCCAGAAACTCCGTAAAAAAGGCCTGCGCAACCCTGAGGTGGACCTGATGAATGACCTGAGCCGCAAGCAAGGGCAGCTTATACCCAGAGAGGGTGTAGCGGGCGGCACCATGGCCATCCGCGACAGCCGCATCCTGAACGACCGCTATGCCATGGCCTATTATGAAGATGGCCACATCGGCGGCTACATGATTCTGAAATACGAAGTGAACAATGGTAATATTACCTGGCGCGTAGTGGATAGCTCCGCATTGTAGATTTCTGCACGGTATTTGAGTATAGGAAAACAGGTATAAACCACAACAATATGACACCACTATCGCTTCTGTTTCCTATACTTGTCTCGTTTATTTTCAGCCAGAATAGCAATCTTCAGCTGAGCCAGGATCTCAACAAAGACGCAAAGATACTAGCCAACACCTCCGTCTTTATCAGTGACAACGCCACGCTGAGCCCCTCCATGCGGACTGTAGAGAGCGATCTTGAGCTGTTTTATGTGATGTCCAGCATCAACCTTTCGCAAAGTAAATACAGCGCCAGGCAGCAAGGCAAACACCATGTACAAACGTGGCGTTTCAGCGAAGGCAATATCAAGGCCATTCACCAGATCGAGACAACCATAGCACTTGACACAGTAGTAACCCAGCGTTACCTCGAGAACAGAGCCCCCACGCAACAGCGCATCCAAAACGATTTCAAGTTTCGCACTTACGCTGTTTCAACCACAGATGCACTGATCAAACTCTATTACCTCACCGAAGATGAGCAGGGCCTGCTCGAATACAAGATAGACGATCGCCACGTGGAACTTGTGTATCCGAAAAAGAAGCAGGGCCTAAGCGATCTGATGCCGAAAGTGAAAGATGAACTGGACAGGTTAGTAGTAGAGTTGAGTAAGAATCAGAATTCTCAGGATTAGGAAGGATATACAGGATTGTGTAGATGCTGAGGCAAACTGCTCCTGCTTGTCTAGGAAGTCAATCTTCGTGCACGATTAACATCCCCCTGCCCCCTTCGAAGGGGGAGTTTTCAGCTGAAGCCATCTCCTAAGTATAGCTTCATAGGTTCTGTCTTACATCAAGACAACTGATTGTAACCTCCCATACCCCCTTCACCCCATCCCCACCTTCCCATAAAAACAGGGGAAGTAGTCTGCCACTACAGAATTTACTTGTCTAAGCTTTGTATCAAAGTCCACTGGCAGGTATAATAATAGTAACTTGCACTGAAGCAATAGAACAAATCTCCTCAACCAAGTGCACTCAATGACTACCTACTGTTTGAGCGTTTGGGGAGTCTTGACTTTTTTGCTTACTTTGGGGGAAGGGGCCCTCGATTTGTGTCAAGACAAAAAGTAAGGCCCGCCCGGCCAGGGCAAGCTATGAAACAAGCTAGATTGTTAAGCCTGTGATTGCAGTTGCTACACTAGCAAAAAAAAACAGCGGCCGTTCCCTGACGAGAACGGCCGCTGCCATTTTAAAAAGATTATACCTTACAAGGAAGCCAGACTCTGCTCTATCGCATGAATCTTCGCTTCGGCATCGGCTTGTTTCTTGCGCTCGTTGGCAATTACCGTTTCCGGGGCACCGCTTACAAAACGCTCATTGCTAAGCTTCTTTACAACGGAGTTCAGGAAGCCTCTGGTATACTCCAGCTCCTTCTGCAGACGTTCGCGTTCAGCTTCCACGTCAATATTGCCCTCCATCGGGATGAAGAACTCGTCGCCAGCCTCTACAAAGCTGATAGCACCCTCCACGTTTTCCTGCACCAGGGTTATTTCGTTTATGTTGGCCAGCTTGCGGATAATGCTGATGAAGTTGTCATACCCGTCCTGGTTCATCACCTTGATGGCCAAGTCAAGAGACTTGTTAGGTGATATGTTCTTCGAGTTGCGGATGTTTCGGATGGCGGCTACGATTTTCAGCACACTCTCCATTTTCTCCGTCAGTTCCTTATCGAACTTATCCGGTTTTGGCCATGGAGCCACGATCAGGTACTCCTTGTCTTTGCGCTCTTTCAGGTCTTGCCAGATCTCTTCGGTAATGAATGGCATGAACGGGTGCAGCACTTTCAGGATTTTCTCCAGGTATACGATGGTCGTATCGAGCGTCTGCTTGTCGATCGGCTGCTGGTAGGCAGGCTTGATCATCTCAAGATAGCTTGAACAGAAGTCGTCCCATACCAGTTTGTACACAGTCAGCAAAGCGTCCGAAATACGGAATTTGCTGAAGTGGTCTTCCAACTGCACAAAGGCCTCGTTGAAGCGTGAGTCAAACCAAGCCATCGCTGTTTCGTTCGGGCACGGCAGACTCTCATCTACTTCCCAGCCTTTTATCAGGCGATAAGCGTTCCAGATCTTATTGCTGAAGTTACGGCCCTGCTCTACCAGTTTTTCGTCGAACAAGAGGTCGTTACCAGCCGGGGAACTGAAGAGCATACCGGCACGCACGCCGTCAGCGCCATACTGGTCGATCAGGTCAAGCGGGTCCGGTGAGTTGCCCAACGATTTGGACATTTTGCGGCCCTGCGCATCGCGCACGATACCGGTCAGGTATACGTTGCGGAAAGGCGCCTCCTTGCGGAATTCGTAACCAGCCATGATCATACGCGCTACCCAGAAGAACAAAATCTCCGGAGCCGTCACCAGGTCATTGGTTGGGTAATAGTACAGGATGTCTTTGTTATCCGGGTCTTTAAAACCGTCGAACACTGAGATTGGCCACAGCCATGACGAGAACCAGGTATCGAGCACGTCATCGTCCTGGCGCAGATCTTCAGCTTGCAGGTTCGCGTTGCCGCTTTGCTTGCGGGCCAGTTCCAGTGCGTCTTCAGGCGTGGTTGCTACTACAAACGAGCCATCTGGCAGGTAGTAGGCAGGTATACGCTGTCCCCACCATAGCTGGCGCGAGATACACCAGTCGCGGATGCCTTCCATCCAGGAGCGGTACATGTTCTTGAACTTCGGCGGGTGCAGGCGGATCTCGTCGTTCATCACGGCGTCGAGGGCTGGTTTGGCCATCTCCTCCATCTTGCACCACCACTGCATCGACAAGCGCGGCTCAATTACCGCACCCGTACGCTCCGATGTCTGCAGCACGCTCGCGTACTCGTCTACTTTTACCAGCAAACCGGCTTCCTGCAGGTCTTTCACGATGTTGCGACGGGCCGCGAAACGGTCCTGACCAACGTATAGCTGCGCCTTTTCATTCAGCGTGCCATCGTCGTTCAGGATGTCGATGGTTGGCAGGTTATGCTTCTGGCCCAATTCATAGTCGTTCAGGTCGTGCGCCGGCGTCACTTTCAGGGCACCCGTACCGAACTCAATTGATACGTACTCGTCCAGAATCACCGGAATTTCCTTGCCCAGCAATGGGATGCGTACCGATTTTCCATGCAAATGGGTATAGCGCTCGTCATTCGGATTTACAGCCACAGCTACGTCGGCCATGATCGTCTCCGGACGAGAAGTCGCTACGGTGATATAAGTCGGCTCTGAAGTACCTACTACTTCGTAGTTCAGGTGGTACATTTTCGCCATGGTATCTTTGGGTACCACTTCTTCATCCGAAAGGGCGGTACGGCCCAGCGGGTCCCAGTTTACCATGCGCACACCGCGGTAGATCAGGCCTTTGCGGTACAGGTCCACAAACACCTCGATCACGGCTGCACTCAGGTCATCTTCCATCGTGAAGCGGGTACGGTCCCAGTCGCAGGAGGCGCCCAGTTTCTTGAGCTGCTCCAGGATGATGCCGCCGTACTTCTCTTTCCACTCCCAGGCATACTCCAGGAACTCCTCGCGGGAAATATCTTTCTTTTCGATGCCCCTCTCTTTGAGCATGGCCACTACTTTCGCCTCCGTAGCGATGGAAGCGTGGTCGGTGCCCGGTACCCAGCAAGCCTCCTTGCCCTTCATGCGCGCACGACGAATCAGCACATCCTGAATCGTGTTGTTGAGCATGTGGCCCATGTGCAGCACGCCCGTCACGTTTGGCGGCGGAATCACGATGGTGTAAGGCTCCTTTTTCGGGTTAGGCGTAGAACGGAAGAAGCCGCGCTGCATCCAGCTACTGTACCACTTCTCTTCTACTTCTCTGGGGTTATATTTTGTTGAAATCGACATCGTAAACTAGTTTTTCTGCTTTTTGCGCCAAAAGGCAAAATTAAGGATTTTGTGGTAATTGTTGATTGCAGTTTGCGGATTGTTCAACCTGCAGGTATAATAAATATCAAGCAAGTAGGTATTGCCACAGCGGCTACCAGGTATAAGGTATAGCTATACCTGTCACACGACCCGGATGTCATACCTGCTCAGCAAACCTGCCAGTCCGTTCTCCGAGAACTTTGCTTTCTTGATGTTATTAAGTTCCGGATCAATGATATAGTTATAGGCTGTGCTCAAATCGGCTTCGCTGAGGTTGGTTCGCTCAAAAACTGCTCCGGCCAGGTCTGTGTTGTCAAACTTCGCTTTTGTAAGGGTCGCATGCTCGAACACGGCATTTTTTAACGAACAATCGATGAAAAGCGCCTTCGGCATTTTGCGTTTCAGGAAAGAGGTATAATCCATTACGCAACTCTCGAAACCCACTGTAAACAAGAACTCCTCGCACTCGCTGAAGTTTATACCTGTAAGTTTGCACTCCTTAAACGTCACGCCATTTAGGGTCGAGTTACTGAGGCGCAGCATAGCCAGGTTGCAGCCAATGAACTCGCAGTCGGTGAAGCGGTTGTTGGAGAAATCGGCGCTGGAGAAATCACAGTTTTTGAACACGCAGTCTTCAAACTCTCTGCCTTTGACGGCTTTGTTTGGGTAAATGATTTTCTCGAACGTTTTGTCCTGATGCAGTTGCTCTTCCATGGGTATAATTGGCGTGAAGTGAGTAAAAATAAAAAAACCTGCCGTAAGAGACAGGTTTTTTATGCTTTTGGTGCAGGCTATACCTTAGCTGGCCTGGTGCAGCCAGTCTTTCTTTGCCAATAGCTCTTCCTCTGTCTCGCGGTAGTCTGGGTCATCGACGCAGCAATCCACCGGGCAGACAGCAGCACACTGAGGCTCTTCGTGGAAGCCCATGCACTCGGTACACTTATCAGATACAATGTAATAGAACTCGTCCGAAATTGGAGTCTGCGCGGCATCTCCAGCTATGATTTCGCCGCCGTCAATCTCAACTTCCTTCAGAGCCGTGCCACCGCCCCAGGTCCATTCCGCACCGCCCTCGTAGATGGCAGTATTCGGACACTCCGGTTCGCAGGCGCCACAGTTTATACATTCATCCGTGATCATTATCGCCATAATCGTATCTCCTGTATATTTTTAGTACTTTTGTATCGCTTTATTTACTGAACAAAATTAGGAACATTAAGTATCCTTATCAAATAATTTTTAACACAGCGGTTTGCCATGACATTAGAGAACAGAATCGAAGCTTTCGTGAAACTGGGAAAGCAACTGCAGGATTTGACGCCGGAAGAGCGCAAGGCGCTGTCTTTAATTGCCCAGGCCAAGAACCCATGGTTTGATGAGGACAACGTTTCCGCTTCCCTGCAGGGCGTCACGACCCTGCTCGATGAACAGTATCTCCGTGAATGGCTTTACCCATACCACCTCAAACAGGTTACACCTAAAAAGGTTGGCGTGGTGATGGCGGGCAACATCCCGATGGTCGGTTTCCACGATTTTATGTCGGTTTTGCTGAGCGGTCACTTCCTGCTGGCCAAGCTGAGCTCCGACGACGATGTGCTCATGCGCCGCCTTGCCAGCATGCTGGTAGGTATAGAGCCGGCTTTTGCCAACCAGTTTGAGTTCGTGGATATGCTCAAGGAAGCTGACGCCATCATCGCGACCGGCTCCGACAACACAGCCCGCTACTTCGAGTACTACTTTGCCAAGCGCCCGCACATCATCCGGAAGAACCGCACGAGCATCGGTATCCTGACGGGTCACGAAGAGGAAGAAGACCTCCGCGCCCTGGGCAACGATATTTTCCAATACTATGGACTGGGTTGCCGCAACGTTGCCAAGGTATACGTACCCGAGGGCTATACCTTCGACAAGCTGTACGAAGCCAACGAGCACCACAAAACGATTCTCAACCACCACAAGTACCAGAACAACTACGACTATAACAAGTCCATAATGCTGGTTAACCGTGTGCCGCACTTCGATAATGGCTTCCTGCTGGTGCATGAAAGCGCGCAGCTGGTCTCCCCTATCTCGGTGCTCTTCTACGAGACTTTCACCGCCCTGCCCGACCTACGCCAGAAACTGGCTGCTGTAAAAGACAAGACCCAGTGCGTGGTTTCTGCCCATGGCTGGTTGGAGGGTTCTATCCCTTTCGGCGACGCCCAGTGCCCTATGCCATGGGATTATGCTGATGGTGTAGATACAATGGCGTTTTTGCAGAAGCGGTAGGTATAGCGCGATATATGCGAATACATATTCTTTGGGCTATACTTGCACTTATAGTAGCCACAGTTTCAGGTCTGACTGTTTACAGTTTGCTTAAACCTACCTATACCTATAACCGCCCTGCACAACCAGCCTTTGTTATCAGTTTCGATGATAAGTATGTCAGTGAATGGCATGCTCAAAGGGAGCTTTTCAAAAGGTATAAGGTAAAGGCCACCTTCTTTATCACAATGCCACAACAGCTCTCCCAGTCAGAAATAGAAATGCTGCAGGAGCTAGCTGCAGATGGACATGAAATTGCCTCTCATGGCTACCTGCACGAGAACTCCAGTAAGTTTATCAAAGAGCATGGCATAGCCACATATGTTGCACATGAAATCACACCTGCTATTCAAGCTATGCAGGTAATTGGATTCTCTCCCTCCACGTTTGCTTACCCTTATGGTGTCCGCTCCCTTAAGCTTGACCAAGAGCTTACAAAGTACTTCCATCTGCTGAGAGGCGATTCGTGGAAGGTAACAGGGAAAGGTATAGAGGAACAAGACAGAATTTTTTACAAATACGATGGTAGCCGTTTGGTGCACGGCTTAGGTATAGATAACAACAGTGGTGTTACGTTGCAGGATATGGAGGCAGGCTTTAAACGAGCATATCATAATAAAGAGGCAATTATTATTTATGCACATAATATTTCAGAGGATACCACGGGCTACAGTATATCTCCTCAAACACTCGAAGCTGTTTTCCAACTCGCTCAAAAGCATAAATTAAGCTCCCTTACCTTCAGAGAACTAGTTTTGTAAGGCTTTCAAAGTAAGCCCCTTCGTAGAACCAAAATAATAGTGTGGCATGTTTTGTGGTTATATACCTGCCATCACTAAAATTTTACGACTATGAAGAGGACCGAGAAGAGAGCTAGCCTGATAGAGAAGGAGCACATCCCGATGCTTCGCTTTGGCCAGGATGATGTGTTAAAAGACCCCGCAGCCCGCAGTGTACGCAATTACGAAGCCAACCGCGCCACTATTTTGGGTAACGCCTACCGCAACAAAGCCATCATCACGTTTTGCACCGCAGACGGCGATGTTAAAAGAGTAGAGACTACGGTTTGGTGCTATGACGATAAGTTTGTGCTGCTGAAGTCAGGTACGTTTCTCCCTCTCAATTCCATTCTAAAAATAGAGAACAGCTAATGGCACAACACCTGACCAGTTGCTATACCTGTAGAAAGATTTCAAATAAACTAAAACAGCCCGCTTTAGAAAATCAATTCTTCTGCGGGCTGTTTAGTTTATATGCTACTGTCAGTTGGAGGTCAAGCTTCTGACATTATAAATTCTAAAAATCTGTGGGCGAACTCTTTTATAGTTACTCAAACGAATAATATTTCGTGCTCGATTCGGACAGGTCGCGACTTGTCCCTACACAGTGAATTAAATCCTATCCAGCACCTTCACAATCAGGCTATCAATCACTTCCTCAGCATTTGCTGCGAACTCCTGCGAAATACGGTTAGCGACGATGGCATTGAGCGACAGCATTTCGTGGCCCAGCAAACGGCCCAAGGCGTAATAGCCCGCTGTCTCCATTTCGAAGTTGGTCAAACGGAAATCGCATACCTTAAAATCCTGGTATACCTTCAGTAGATCCGGATTGCGTAGGCCGCCGCGCAGCACACGGCCCTGCGGTGCGTAAAAGCCGGGGCAGGTAAGCGTATTCCCCGGAATCATATCAAATGTAATCTTGTCGATCAGACTTTTAGAGCCATTTACTACATAAGGTCGGAAACCTACACCCAACTGCTCCTGCAGGGCTTTGCTGATGCTTTGCTCGTTTTCGTCCTGCTCCAGCGGGTAAAACTCCATCAGCGAATCCAGGCCTACGCCGTAGTGTGAGGCCAGATGACTACCCAGTGGAATATCCGACTGCAGCGAACCAGATGTACCGATGCGCACAATCTTCAATGCTATCTTCTCCTCATTCTGCTCCCGCGACTGAAAATCAATGTTCACCAAGGCATCCAGTTCGTTCATCAGAATATCGATATTATCGGTGCCCATACCTGTCGAGATGACCGTGATGCGTTTGCCTTTGTAGTAGCCGGTGTGCGTCACGAATTCGCGTTTGGTAATCTGTACCTCAATCTCGTCGAAATACTTGCTCACCATGGGCACGCGGTCCGGGTCGCCTACCGTGATAATGGTGTCTGAAATGTGCTCTGGCTGCAGATTGAGGTGGTAAATGGTGCCGTTCTTATTGATGATCAGTTCTGATGCTGGAATTGCCATAGGATTGGTTGTGTTAAAAACAAAGAAAAGCGTGGCTGACGAGCGCACGCTTTTCCTTGCTTTAGAGAATACTTACTTAGATACGATAGAAGTCTTGCGACGGTTGAATCCTTTGAGTGGATTGTAGCCATTCAGATTCTTTTGGTAGTAGCCGGTGCCGTCGTAAGCACGTTTTTCCGGGTGCTCTTTGCACTCGGTAGAGCAGGCTCCTTCCAGTTCCCAGCCGCATTTTTCGCAGATAGGCACGTGCAGGTTGCACACCGGGTTGGCGCAGTTCACCATGCGGTCTTCCACGGTGCCGCATACGTGGCACTTCGAAATCACCTTCGGGTTTACAGAGTTCACCTCTACAGCCACACGGTTATCGAACACGTAGCACTTGCCCTCGAAATCTTCGCCGCCGGCTTCTTTGCCATACTTGATAATGCCGCCATGCAGCTGATATACGTCCTCAAAACCCTGCTCCAGCAAGAAAGCACTGGCTTTTTCGCATTTTATACCACCTGTGCAGTAGGTCAGTATCTTCTTGCCTTTCAACTCTTCCTTCAGCGTATCGATCCTCTCCGGAAATTCACGGAAGTTCTCGATGTCCAGGGTTACGGCGTTTTTGAAGCGACCCACGCTGTACTCGTAGTCTGAGCGCATGTCCATTACCACCACATCGTCGCGGTCTTTCATTTCCTTGAACTCCTTCGGCTCCAGGTGTATACCTGTGCGAACGTTCGGGTCGATGTGTAGCAGGCCGGAGTGTACGATCTCAGCTTTAGTACGCACATGCAACTTGGCAAAAGCGTGTTTGTCTGACTCGTCTACTTTGAAGTCGACTTTAGCGAAGCGCGGATCGGCTTCTACGATCTCCATGTACTTCTCACAGTCTTCTTTCAGACCGGAAACGGTACCGTTGAGGCCCTCTTTGGAGATGATGATGCGGCCGAGCAGATTCAGCTCCAGGCAAAGTAAATGGTGCTCCTCCCGGAACGCTTCTGGGTCTGCTATCGGTGTGTAGCAGTAGTACAGTAGTATGCTGTATGGCTTGTTCATAACTGCTTAGTTTCGGCTAAGTGTTTGAGTTAAATTGTTTGCCCCTTCGGGGCTATTGTTAAATTGTTGAATTGTTTGGTGCACGATTCGTACAGGTCGCGACCTGTTTCTACGAACGGGCTTGTTTTTATACCTACCCGACACGACGTCACGGTGTAACGTCGCTGCATTTTAACTTTTCAACCTTCTGCAAATTTCCTGCTTTTCTTTTTAACCAAAAATGACTTTGGTCAGTTCGGTTTTGGAAAACAGGACAGGTATAAAATTACTTAATCGGAGCGGCCGGGTTGCCGAACACAGTGGCTTTGGCGGGCACGTTGGCTACTACTACAGAGCCGGCGCCTATGCGGGCATTTTTACCCACTTTCACACCTGACACGATCACAGCACCTGTACCAATAAAGGCACCGTCTTCTACCACCACTTCGGAGTTGATGAGGGCACCTGCACCGATCTGCACGTTGTCCCCGATTTCGGCTTTGGTATCGACCAGCGCACGGGATTCGATGACGTTGTTGTTGCCGATTTTGGCGTTGTTGTTTACGATAGCACCTGCACCGATCATGTTGCCGTGGCCCAGCCAGGCAAATTCTGACACGGCACTAAACTTATGAATCGCATTGACTGGCACCACTTTGTACTCGTCTTTAAGCATCTTGACAAGGCCTTTGCGGGCGGCTGAGTCCTCTACGGCTACAAACACATCGCACTTTTTGCCAATCAGTTTCAGGAATTCGCTGTCTTCAGTGCCGCTCATCACCGACACATTGTTCAGTTCCTGCTGCTGCAGGTCCTTGCTGTCGTCGAGGAAGCAGTACACCACCACGTTGTTGCTGTTGAAAATATCGAGAGCTGCCGTACCCAGTTTCTGGGCACCAAGTATAATTACCGGATTTTGCATAGCCTATGTCAAATAAGGTGCAAAGGTACGAAGATTAGCGCTAATCTGCAGCGATTTGTGCGGGTTCGTCTTCCTCTGGTTGATGCTGACGGACGGGGAGCAGGTAGCTGAGCAAGTCGCTGTTGGTTTTGCAGAGCAGCAGCAGGTATACCACAAAGGGCAGCACCACCACTCTATACCTGTTCAGCGTACCCAGGTTCGGCATGCTGTAAGCCAGCAGAACACCCATTGCAAACAGGTATACCAACACCGCTAGCAGCAGGTAACCATAGCGCCATTTTATACGGCCTGCCTCAAATAGATCGCGCAAAAAACCAAAGGCCAGCACCAGTAGCAAGGTATTCTCAATCGCTGCCGCAAAGGTGCGGATATTGTAAGCCTCCCAGATAAAAGGCCGGAACAGCATACCGATGAAAGCCAGTTGCGAGTGTAGTGCAAAGCTCAGGTAGGTGGGTTCCAGAAACGGAAAATCGATGCGTGGTTTGCCTTGCGATGCAATTAAGCTCACCTGATAGTTTTGATAGACCACATCGGGCAGGGCCTCCAGGTGCAGGTTGGGGTTAAGCTGCGATCCGAGCCAGGCTATACCTGAAAACAGCACCAGAAGCGCCACTCCCTTCAATAACCAATGGATGTGCGCCAGTTTCGCACTGTAAAAAATCAACCGCACTAACAGGGCCAGGGCGACCAGCAGCACCAGCGCCACCGCCACAAAGTACTTCACGAGCCAGATCAGGTATAACCCCACCACTGCCAGCAACAGGTATAGCAACGGCTTGGATTTCGCGAACAGCAGGTATAGACTACTACCCAGCAATAGCCCCATACCGCCCAGCACTATACTTTCTTTGAGCACGCCCGACGACCAGAATACCACTGACGGGAATAGCAGAAAAGCCACTACGGCAGGTATAGCGGTGTTGGCAAAATAGCGGGCAATCGCATTCACAAAAAACCAGAGCCCCGCAAAACTGAACAGTGACAGGTATAGCGAACTGATGTAATAGTTACCGTTGGTAAGCAGCAGGGGCACACTCAGCAAGCGCGGCATGTTCCAGGCACTTTCGTAAAAAGGCTTTTGCAGCCCTTGCAGCGGAGTGCCCGTTGGGTCGTTAAAAAAAAGATAATGCAGATAAGTGCTTAAACCTTGCTCGCGTGCCAGGTCAGTTATCAGGAGGGCGCGTTGGTAGTAGAGTTGCGTATCGCCCTTGTCATACACATAAAAGCTGAGCACCCCGATAAGCAGTCCGCAGGCGAGCTTAAAGAGCAGGGTCGGGAAGAAGAACGGACGTAGTTTTTCATTCCAGTTCTGCTTCCAGAGCCACCACACCAGCCCGACCAGCACCAGCAGGTTCAGGCTGTAAATTAGTATACTCACGAAGTTGGTATATTTTGCTTCATAATCTTGTTGCCGATGGCGCAGCGCAGGCAGTTTACCGGCTGGCAGTAGCGTTTGTAGAGTCCGAGCGCAGCCTGGTTATCGGCAGCGGAGGCGGCCTTCCAGCCCAGTTCCTCGTACTGCCGCGTGATGCGGTTGCTGGCTTCTTTCCCCTTTTCGAGCAGGTCCACCGCTTTATCCAGATGCTCTAGTTGCCCCGTATGCACAGCATAAGCTGCTAACAAAGGCGCTGCCACATTAATGGTCAGGTTCTGCGCGCTCGACTTGCCCAGTTGCACCTGCACCGCCTTCGACTCTGCCCCAAAGGTATAATGTTTTTGCCAATATGCCGACACCGGCGCCTGCCACAGCGCATCGTAGTTTCTGGCTCCCTCGGTTTGGATGATGGTGGAAAACAGGCTTTTGTGCTTGTGCAGCAGCGCGGCCAGTTGCGCCAGCCGCACGGTTGGAAAATTAGCAGGGCGCATGCGCAGAAAATTCCAGTGATGGCGCTGTATAGCCAAATCCTGCAGGTTGTATTTGCGGCTCAGATAGGTATACTCTCTGACCAATGTGGTGCTGTACTCGTCTGCAGGCACCGCCAGAAAACCTGCCTGCCCGAACAGCAGAGCCTCCAGCTGAAATAAATCGTGCTGGTGTTTGCGCACCACCTGCATAGGCAGCGCTCGCGCCAATCGCTCAAAAGAATCCTGGTTAATTTTGAACCCAAAGCCTTTGCATAGCACCTGAAAAGCAGTGGCTTCCCAGTCGTTGTTGAGCTGGCGGTATACCTGCAGCACTTCTTCCCCTTTCAGCTCCAGCCGTTCGGTGAGGGCACGCCCCAGCATCATGGTTTTGGTTATGTCGGGTACGTGCGGCCAGAAGCTGGCGCAAGGTATAGCAAACGGTGCGCGTCGCAGTTGTTCGTAGGTATAGAGCAGGGCCGTGTTTACGCGGTTTTTCAACTCGATAGTAGGTATAGCCGTGCCATCAGTCCGCTTCACAGGTTCATCGGCTTCCCATACCACATGCAGCACCACCTGGTTATACTTAAAGTCGAGCTGATGTTGGTGCCGTCGCCAGTCCGAGCCGCGCAGGTGTATCTCTACGCTACCCGACCACTCCACCTCTCCTACCCGGACAATCGCCTCCTTGAAATCAGGACCCGCATCCGTGTTATACATACCCACACGCAGCACCTGCACCAGCTCCCCTTCTACTGTATACAAATCCGTTTTGTCGAAATACTGATGCTGCCAGATGTAGTGCAAGAACTCTTCTTTCATGGGTGGTAGTTGTGGGTTGGACAAGAATACGAAGTCAGCGTTCGGAGGTTAATATGTAGGGACAGGTCGCGGCCTGTCCAGGAAATAGCTGCTCTATAAGCAGGAACTGCAGGTCCAACAGCGACAACCATCAAAAAATGGATTGGGCAAACAATTGACGATGCACATATTCTTGTATTCGATTGCCGGTGCACGATTCGGACAGGCCGCGATCTGTCCCTACAAATCACAACTCTCAAATCCCTAAACTCCCAAACTTTCGTATCTTTGCAGCCTTAAAATTAAACGATTATGATTTCAGTTGACGCGGTGAGCGTGGAGTTCAATGGTGCGGCCCTTTTCAGCAATGTTTCTTTCAACATCAACGAAAACGACCGCATTGCCCTCATGGGAAAAAATGGAGCGGGTAAGTCTACGCTGCTCAAAATTATAGCAGGCGCCAGTAAGCCGACCCGTGGCAAGGTATCGGCACCGAAGGATGCTGTGATCGCCTACCTGCCGCAGCACCTGCTTACCGAAGACAACTGCACCGTGTTCGAGGAGGCCTCTAAAGCCTTTGCCAAAGTGCTCGACATGAAAAAGCAGATGGATGCCCTCAATGCCGAGCTGGAGACCCGCACCGACTACGACTCTGATGACTACTATAAAATCATCGAGCAGGTATCGGAACTGGGCGAAAAATACTACTCCATTGAGGAGATCAACTTCGATGCCGAGGTAGAGGTTACGCTCAAAGGACTTGGCTTTAGCCGCGAAGATTTCACGCGTTCTACCACCGAGTTCAGCGGTGGCTGGCGCATGCGCATCGAACTGGCTAAGATTCTGCTTCAGAAGCCGGACCTGATCCTGCTCGACGAACCGACCAACCACCTCGACATTGAGTCCATTCAGTGGCTGGAGGATTTCCTTGTGAATAACGCCAAGGCAGTGATCGTGATCTCGCACGACAAGACCTTCGTGGACAATATCACCAACCGCACCATTGAGGTGACGATGGGCCGCATTTACGACTACAAGGTTACGTACAGCCAATACCTGCAGCTGCGCAAAGAGCGCCGCGAGCAGCAGCAAAAGCAGTTTGACGACCAGCAGAAAGAAATAGCCGATATCCAGACCTTTATTGACCGCTTCAAGGGCACCTATTCTAAAACCCTGCAGGTACAGTCACGGGTGAAGATGCTCGAGAAGATGGAGATCGTGGAAGTGGACGAAGTGGATACTTCGGCTCTGAACGTCAAGTTCCCACCAGCGCCCCGCTCGGGCAACTATCCGGTTATCGTGGAGGAGCTGACCAAAAAGTACGGTGACTATACCGTGTTCAAAGACGCTTCCATGACGATTAACCGGGGCGAGAAAGTAGCCTTTGTGGGTAAGAACGGCGAGGGCAAGTCTACGATGGTGAAAGCCATCATGGGTGAGATCGATTTTGAAGGCAAGCTGCAATTGGGTCACAACTGCCTGATTGGCTACTTTGCCCAGAACCAGGCCGCCCTGCTCGATGGTGAACTGACCGTATTCCAGACCATCGACGAGATTGCCGTGGGCGATGCCCGAACACGTGTAAAGGACCTGCTGGGTGCCTTCATGTTCAGCGGCGACACCATCGAGAAAAAAGTAAAGGTGCTCTCGGGTGGTGAGAAGACGCGACTGGCCATGATCAAGCTGTTGCTGCAACCGGTGAACCTGCTCATCCTTGACGAACCGACCAACCACCTCGACATTAAGACCAAAGACATCCTGAAAGATGCGTTGAAAGCCTTCGACGGCACGATCATACTCGTATCACACGACCGCGACTTCCTCGACGGACTGGCTGATAAGGTATTTGAGTTTGGCAACAAACGCGTGCGCGAGCACTTCGAGAACATCAACGGCTTCCTCAAAAACAAGAAAATGGAAAACCTGCGGGAGATAGAACGCACCGTTGCCAAGTAATACACCAAGCCCCGGTCAAGAAGCCGGGGCTTTTTTGTGAACCGCTATACCCTGTGGCAACTCTTAAAAGGCTCAGCAGTATGCAATTCAGATGAAGGTGCAAATCAAGCAAATTATAAGCGCAGAGGCGAGGGCACTGTTCGAACTTAAGAAAACCGAGCGGCTCTGGCACATCCCTTTGCTGGCTTCTTTGTGCACCGGCCTGCCCCTGCTGGCAGGCTATGCCATTGGTCGCCTCGACTTTGGTATACTGGGCTGTATTGGGGGCCTGGTGATCCTATACCTGCCGACCCATGCCACGTTGGCCCATCGCATGATCACGCTGATCGCCTGTTGTTTTGGCTTTATGGTGTCCTTTGCCACCGGAATCAGTTTCAGCTTTAATCCCTATGCCTCTTCGCTTGCCATCGGCTTGTTTGCGCTGGGAATGCACTGGGTGGCAAATTATTTTGCCATGAAACCGCCTGGCAGCTTCTTCTTTATCATGATCGCCTCCATTGCCAGTGTCATGCCCTTCGAGCTGGAGAATATCCCGACTCGCATCGGCTTGATAAGCATCGGCACGATGCTGGCCTGTCTGCTGGCTTTTTTCTACAGCCTGCTCATGCTCCGGAATCAAAAACCTGTGACTGAGTTGCTGGTTGTACGGAAGAGCGTTTACTCCAACCTGGTCGAGTCTGTGGTGGTAGGCGTGTTTATGGGGGCATCGCTAATTACCGGTCACTTGCTGCAACTGGAAAACCCTTACTGGGTACCAATTTCCTGCCTGGCCGTTATGCAGGGAGTGAGTTTGCGCCACGTGTGGCAGCGCAGCTTTCAGCGTATAGCGGGCACTTTCCTGGGTATGGGGCTCGCTTGGCTATTGCTGTCCTATACTACCACACCACTGTCGCTTTGCCTTGGCATTATTGCTTTGCAGTTTATCATTGAGATGCTCGTGGTGCGGCACTACGGATTGGCCGTAATTTTCATTACGCCCATGACCCTCTTTCTGGCGGAAGCTGGCAGCGCCATGACAGCAGATCCCAATGCGCTCATCTACACCCGCTTCGTGGACATCGTGCTGGGGAGTCTGATCGGAGCTGTTGGTGGCGTGTTCTTATATCACCAGAAACTACGGCACAATGCGGTGCGGCAGCTTCGGAAAACTCGTGTTGCAATTTTGAGAAAGGAAAGGTGGGGTTAGTGGTGTGATTGCCGGAATTAACCTGCTTATTGATAAGGTATAAAGCATACGTCCTTAAAACTTCCGGCAACCTGTATTGTATCGCCCAAGCCATTCTTATGGTTTTTTACGGCTTTGAAATGGAAATCTCCGGACACTTTTTTCTTTGACCTGTTGAAGCTGATTATTCTTATCTGGCCTTCAGGATCATTTTCCAGCATCATATAAGTGTACGCTTCGCTGATAATGGCCCCTTGCCCTGCCTGTACAGCGCATTTCTCAAAGCTCTCATCAGCAGTTCTACAGTTTAGATACTCGGTTTTCTTTTTGAATGTGGTAACAAAGGCTGCGTCGGGAGTTGAACCGATCAAATGCCAGTTCTCCATGAACATGGCAAGGTATAAGGTGTCGTTACCAACCAGACTAAAGAGATCTAACCGAAGCCTTTTATCCCGCTCCATGAAAGCAGCACGCGGGCTCGAAGCTCAGTAAGGAGCTCCATTAATCGAGAGCTCCGTCTGTCCACACGCGCTCGGCGCATTATCTTCGTCACTGCATCCGAACCCTGGAAGCACCAGCAATACAAAAAATAGTATCCTGCCTGTTATTTTTCTCATCAACGTTCGTTTGGAAAATCTAGATTATAATGCTGCTGCTAACGTCTTGATTAAGCCTTGCACTGAGTGTCTGTTGCTGCATCATAACCCACCACATACGGTTCGCCACCAGTTATCTCCATCTCGCTCAGTGACCACATTTTTTTAGGGTTTGCTTCCAGTTTTGCCTGTACCTTAGCCCAATCTATAGTTTTGTGGCGGTTCATGCTTTTCTCGAAACGGGTTTTTAATGTCTGGAGTAGTTCCTAGTTTTATGCTGGTTGTAGCTCATTTTTTAATTGCCATAGTTTACCTCGATTAAGAATATCAAGTATAAAGTGAATTGAAAAATAATTCACATATGCAAATCAGTAGTCTATCGTAAAATCTAGTTGAACAGAATCTCTCAATATAACGCTATTGTTACTTTTCTTTAAAACATATGGGCTCCCGTTCTTACTTACAAAAATTTGAACTTGTAATTTCAATATTGTATCCCAATAGCGCGTATTTGAAGGTCCCCCCTTTGTAACAAAAATAGTTGAGTTAAATTCTTTATTAACTGGCCCTATTATATGCTCCCACGGTGAGCGAGCCGCAATAACATAATTTTTACTTTGCTGATTTCCTGTAGTTATAACAAAGTTTAATAAGCCTTGGGGATATCCAGTTGAGCTTTCCACTACATATTTGACGTAATACTTGTCGGAATCAGTTTTGGAATTAATTTCCTCTTTTTCACAACTAAACAGGGACAGCGAAATAAACAATATTGTAAGAAAAGTATAGATTGTTTTCTGCATAGTTAAAGGTTCTAAAGTATAGATGTGTTTAAATAGCTCTTTACTGAGGACTCTGTATAGTCTGCAAATTGGCTGGTATTCTAAAAAGTTGAACATCCAGTTTTTGTTGGCTAATTCGTATAGCTGTACTTGTAATTATATATTGCTCGCCTTGATAAATTCATTTTAATATTATAGCACCACATTAGGCTAAGATTTCATGGAAATTACCCCATCTATAGTTTTTAAATATAGCAGGATCAACGGGTAGCTTAGATGTGAAGTAATGTTTTTGGATTCCACTTTTACAAGTCAGAATTAACTCACGACACTTGTAACCAGATACCTCGATCATATTTTTAGTTATCTCAGCTTTTAAAAGCTCGTCATTATTCATACCTGCATCAAGCCATAAAACAAGGTCAGATGTCGGAGTCTTTGTATATAGTCTGTTTTCTGATGGCTCATAAATCTGCTATTCAAACTGGCGACCGTTTGCTTTTGAACGTCAACATCCCAGGCAAGAAAGGCTGAGGTATCTTCCAGAAGTATACCATCTATATAGTTTACCATCCTTAACCCTTTGTAATATTAGTGACTGTGGACAAGAAATCCTTTTGAACAAGCTCGTCAATTTTCTCCATTAAGACGGCATACTTTTCATCCACTACTTCATCTATGTCGCTTGAAGTACCTTTTATAAGCTCCTTTATTTCTAGCTGTTGTCCGATGATGGTTCGTAAATACTCATTGCTTTTGATTGAATTGTATAGGAGTCGAGTTGCAAGTTGCGTAATGTCTAAGTTATAGGTTTGGTTCTCAAAGCCGCCTAATAAAGAATCCAGATTGTCTGACATAGTATATTTCGATTAGGTTTGTTTTTAATTAGAATGACAGGTAACTACTGAATATAAGGAAGTCTATTACGTTTATCCGCGATATATGCGGAGGTGGTTTTGTCTTGTTAATTCCAGACGTCACTACAAAAACTGTATAAGGCCTGATCAACCAAATTACGTTCCTTAATTAAATATATATAATTCCCTGATTATTACCATAAATATAGAAGCTAATCAAAAAATCAGCCTACCATACTTGTCTTGCCCCAATCTGAGAATGAATTTGCCGGATCTACACTACCTGCAACCCATTTATTTAAAATTTACCAATAATCAAGCTCAAACGAAAAATCCATACTGCTTAAAATAAGCGTTTATAAACGTGTATTTATCCGTTTATAAACGCTTATAAACGAATAGCAAACAGCTATACCTGACTAAAATTTTAACGGCCAGCACTTACCGCTAAGCTTCTGTTCAGAACAAAAAGGCATCAGGCTAGACTTTAATGAAATAAGATTTTGCGAAGAACTCATAAAAAAACCGCTATACCTTGGCTGCTTGGCTAAGGTATAGCGGTTCCCTATCAAGGCTGTATCGTCTTACAAGTGCGTTACATACTGCTCCAGGTATTGCTCCATTTCTTTCTGAACTTCCATGGCAGCTGCTCTGGCTTTGTCAGCGAAGTCGCGGCTGGAGGAGGCGTAGATAATGGCGCGGGAAGAGTTGACCAAAAGGCCGCACTGCTGGTTCATACCTAAACGGGAAATCTCTTCTAGGCTACCACCTTGTGCGCCAACGCCTGGCACGAGCAGGAAATGGTTTGGTACGATGGCCCGAACACGCTCAATGTACTCGCCCTGCGTGGCGCCTACCACATACATCATCTGTCCCACGCTGGCCCAATTGGCGCTCTCGCGCAGCACTTGCTCAAACAGGTATTCCTCGTTACCATCCGACAACTTCAGCATCTGGAAATCCTTGCTGCCGGGGTTGGATGTGAGCGCCAGCAAGATTACCCAACGGCCTGGCTGTACCAGGAACGGCTTCACCGAATCAGCACCCATATAAGGCGCTACTGTGATGGAGTCGAACTTCATGGTCTCGAAAAAGGCACGGGCGTACAGTTCCGAGGTGTTGCCTATGTCGCCGCGCTTGGCGTCGGCTATCGTGAAAATTTCTTCAGGTATAACTTCCAGCGTCTTTTCCAGACTCACCCAACCTTTCGGCCCCTGCGCTTCATAAAAAGCAATATTCGGTTTGTAGGCTACACACAGGTCGGCAGTGGCCTCCACAATTTGGCGGTTGAACTCAAATACCGGGTCTTCGTGGTCGAGCAGGTGCTCAGGCAGGCGCTTAGGGTCGGTGTCGAGGCCAATGCACAGGTATGATTTTTTCTGGAGTATCTGCTCAAACAGCTTTTCTCTGGTCATGATAGGTATAGGAGCTAAAGTTCAGGTATAGCAAAGCTAGTTTATTTAGGGGCAGCTACAAATTTTTTATACCTGCTCCAACCACTAATTGAATTGCATTGCTCGATCTGCCATGCCTTGCAACCATTTTATCATTAAAAGGCTCTACAGAATAGACATATAGCATAAAAACTATGATACGACTCCTGTTCATCTCCTCTTTAATTCTCTTGTTTGCTTCCGGCTGTTCTAAGGAGGATGCTGAACCTGCGGTACAGGAGCGGCCTGCCCCCATCGTACGCATAGAGGCTCCTGCAACAGCACAGGTAGGCGAAAATGTGACAGTTGATGTTTACTTTCAGGTTAACGGAGGTTGTGGTGAGTTTGGCTCTTTTGATGTAAATTCTTCCGGCAAGGAAACGGTCATACGGGTTGTGGCGAAATATAAGGGGAAGATCTGTACCGATGATCTGCCCATCCGCAAGGCAACCTATACCTTTAGCCCGGCCGAACCAGGCACCTATACCTTAAAATTCCGCTCCACCCCTCAGGTAGGGTTTATTATCGCAACTATAGAAGTTAAGACCGCTTAAGATTTATAAACGAACAAAAAAAAGAGCCACCCCAAACGGAGCAGCTCTTTTACCAGTCGAAACTAGTTAGGTTATCGTAAGTCCACCACCTGCACGCCTTTATACTTGGCTTTGTTGAAGCTGAATGCATCAGCAGCCAGCGCAGGGTTTGCCTGGAAGTTATTAATGGTATAGGTATAGCGACTGCCGTTATTACGGAACATCTGCCAGCTCTTCAGCGACTTGTCTTTCTGGTTGATGTAGAGACGTACCTTAAAAATCGGGTTGCTGCGGTCTTCCGGAGCCAGTTCAATTACATCAAACGTGTCAGCGCCTTGCTTCTCAGTACCAGCGTAAGCATACTTGTAGCCTTTCTTATACATATCGAAGATCTTGCTCGGTGCCATGGCCTCGGCTTCCGCGTCGGTTTCTGTGATGGTCACTTCGTTCACCTCTTTCAAATAGGTCCACATCAGTTTGCCGTCACTTATAATCTCCTGTCCGCTCACGGCGAGTCTGTACTTAGGGCCGCTAACCAGGATATCACCCTGCATGGTCTCTTTTATTTTGGAAGAAGGGTTCTCCAGTGTCTGTGCAAAAGTCGCTTTAAAAGCTTTCATACTTCTGTACTTCTGGCTCATCTGGTCCAGTATTTTGCCTGCTTTGGGGTCCTGCTGCGCGTGCGCCAGGTTTGCAAACAACATTACGGCCAGCAAAAGGGATAATACTCGTTTCATGTCAGTAGTTAAGTGTCTTGGTTTTCTTTCCTAGAGCGTATTCAATAACTGTTCCAAACTGTACTCGTCCGGAATTAAAACTTCGCGGGCCTTGCTTCCCTCAAACGGCCCCACTATACCTGCCGACTCCAATTGGTCGATCAGGCGGCCGGCGCGGTTGTAGCCCAGCTTGAGGCGGCGCTGCAACAGCGAGGTACTGCCCTGCTGGTGCTGCACAATAATGCGTGCCGCTTCCTCGAACATCGGGTCTTTGGAGCTTGAGTCGAAGTCAGCTTTCTCGTTGCCACTCTCGTCGCCTACAAACTCCGGCAACAGGTATGCATCGCTATAGCCTTGTTGTTCGCCTATAAAGTCGCAGATGCGGTCTACTTCCGGCGTGTCCACAAAGGCGCACTGAATACGGATCATGTCCGAGCCAATCGAGAAAAGCATGTCGCCCTGACCAATCAACTGGTCGGCACCACCGGCATCCAGAATGGTGCGGGAGTCAATTTTGGATGTTACTTTAAAAGAAATACGTGCCGGGAAGTTAGCCTTGATGATACCCGTGATTACGTTCACAGACGGGCGCTGCGTGGCGACTACCAGGTGTATACCAATGGCACGGGCAAGCTGCGCCAGACGGGCAATCGGGGTTTCCACCTCTTTACCGGCCGTCATCATCAAGTCGGCTAACTCGTCTATAACCAACACGATGTAGGGCATGAACTTGTGTCCCTTTTTCGGGTTCAGCTTGCGCTCCACAAACTTGCGGTTGTACTCTTTCAGGTTACGGCAGCCGGCATCCTTGAGCAGGTCGTAACGCATATCCATCTCCATACAGAGCGAGTTGAGCGTGTTCACCACCTTTTTGGTGTCGGTGATAATCGCCTCCTCGGTATCGGGTAGTTTGGCCAGGAAGTGACGCTCTATTTTATTGAACAGCGACAATTCCACCTTTTTCGGGTCCACGAGCACGAATTTGAGCTGCGAAGGGTGGCGCTTGTAGAGCAGCGAGGTCAGAATAGCATTCAGACCAACGGACTTACCCTGACCGGTGGCACCCGCCATCAGTAAGTGCGGCATTTTGGCCAGGTCGGTGATGAACACCTCATTGGTGATGGTCTTACCGAAAGCGATCGGCAGGTCCATCTCGCTCTTCATGAACTTCTCCGTAGACAGGATCGACTTGATCGACACCATTTCCTTTTTGGTGTTCGGTACTTCTATACCTATCGTGCCCTTGCCAGGTATAGGCGCGATAATACGTATACCTAAAGCAGCTAAGCTCAAGGCGATATCGTCTTCCAGATTCTTGATTTTGGAGATACGCACCCCGGCATCCGGCACAATTTCATAGAGCGTCACGGTCGGGCCGATGGTGGCTTTGATGCTCGCTATACCTATATTGTAATGGCCGAGTGTGGCCACAATCTTGTCTTTGTTCGCTTCAAGTTCCTCTTTCGTCACCGACACTTTAGTAGCGCCGTAGTCGTTGAGCAGGTCGATAGTCGGGTACTGGTAGCGGGCCAGATCCAGCGTTGGGTCGTAGTTTTCAGTGGCCAACACGTCAGCCGCTTCCTCTTCCGGTGTCTTCTCGATCTGCAGGTCCAGCTCTTCTTCTCCCTCAACAGTGTCAAACTCAGCTTCAGCCAGTTCTTCATCAAGTTCGGTTTCAATATCGAGCTCCAGGGTTGGCGCTGGCGCCGGTGTAGCAGGTTTTGGCGGTTCTGGCTTAAGCGAACTCAGTTCCATCTCCAACGCACGGTTAATGGCCTCTTCCTCTTCTTCGGCCAGGTATAGATCCTCTTCTTCGTCAGCATCCAGCGAAGCGGTTGGGTCGGCGTTGTGGTTGATGTTGCGGGCCGAGCCGTGCACCACATCGCGCAACGACGAAGCGCTTCCACGTTCAATTTCAACATCACCGTCTTCCTCAGCAGCTGGTTTGCTCCAGTTGATGCTCGTGATGTTAAAGAAGAATACCAGGAAAATAAGTAACAGGAAGCCAAGCAGCAGACTGCTGCCCCAGCCGATCAGGCTGCTCAGCCAGGTAGCGGTTTCTATACCTATACCTCCGCCCAAAAAGCCTAATTCACCTATTGTATTTGTAGTCAGCACGATGTACCCCAGCGTCAGGCTCAGCCACAGCATCGAGAAAGTGCAGAGGCCCAGCACGTACGGCATAGAGATAGTCTTCCAGCGGAACACAATGCGACTACCAGCAAAGAATGCGATCGGGATCAGGAAGAAAGCTCCTATACCTAGAAGGTCATAGATGAAAAAATGGGAAACCCAGGCGCCGAACAGCCCAAGCCAGTTCTCCGCCTCCTGCCCCGATTCCTTCAATCCCGTGCCCTGCACCGACTCCACTACACTTTGGTCGGCCTGCCCTGTGAAGAGGTAGGATACGAATGCGATGGTCATGAAGAAAGCGATCAGCAAAAAAGAGAAACCGATGAACAGCTTAAAGCGCCGATCGGTCAGGAAAGCGGGCGCCTTGAGGTTGAACCGGAAAGACGGCAGCTTAAAAAAAGGCTTCCTTGTTTTTTTCTGTTTGGTTTTTTCATTGGTAGAGGCTGTGCCGCGTGGTTCATTACGTCCACGCACCTCATTCCTCGCCCTTCCCGTGCTCACCGCATCGTTTCTGTAAGTGTTCTTTGCCATACCCTTCAACTAATTAAGATTCCAAATTTACATTATTTCGGCACACGCCGCTCAGCAAATCCGAAGGCTTTTGGAGAAATGTGCTAAAAAACTTCCCCTACCCCCTCCTAAAAACAGGAGGAGGTAATAAAGGTAAATTTATACCGTTTTTTAATTGTCTGAATCAGGATTTACTGGATTAGAAGATTGACAGGATGTTTGTGCACGATTGTCATGCCCCTATCCTTAAGGGGCCTTTTCGGCTATTGCTTTCCTAAATGTCATCCTGAGAGGATCTTAGTTGAAGGGAGGTTTAACGGTTGCCATAAAACCCCTGCCCCTCTCGAGAGGGGAATTTCCTGTAGCTGCCATTTGGCAGGTATAAGCCTTGTAGCAATTAGCCACTGACAGGTATAGCAAGACTAACTTGCCCCTTAAGCTACGAAGCAAATCACCTCAGCCTGGTGCTCTTTACGACACTCCACTGTTCGAGCGTTCAGCGAGTTTGGAGGGTCTTGACTTTTTTGCCTACTTTTTGTGTCAAGACAAAAAGTAGGGCCCGCCTGGCCAAGGCATACAATGAAACAATACAGCTTGCTATACCTGCAAAAGCAGCAGCTACACCTGAGTAAACCCCACTGGCAAAGCGAAGAACCACTTATCCCTGCTTCAATAACCTCTTATTTATACTTGCAACCAGCGCCGGACCTTCATAAATAAAACCAGTATACAGCTGCACCAGATCGGCACCGGCCTCTAACTTCTCAACAGCATCTTCGGCCGTCATAATACCGCCCACCCCAATAATCTTGATCTGCTGCGGCAGGTGCTGACGCAAGTAGCGGATAATTTCGGTGGCGTGTTTGGTGAGGGGTTTACCGCTCAGTCCGCCAGCGCCGATCTCTGAAACTCGGTTAGAAGCAGTATGCAGCCCTTCGCGGCTGATGGTGGTGTTGGTGGCAATAATACCACTTAGCTTGGCAACTATGGCAATCTCGATAATATCATTTAATTGAGCTTCGTTCAGATCCGGAGCGATTTTCAAAAGCAGGGGTTTGGCTTTCGGCATAGAGTTGTTCAGTTCCTGCAGCGCCATCAGCAATTGCTGCAGCGGCTCCTTTTCCTGTAAGGCACGCAGGTCCGGGGTGTTGGGTGAGCTCACGTTCACCACAAAATAATCCACCACTTCGTACAGCGCCTTAAAGCAGTAAAGGTAGTCGTTGAGCGCCTCTTCATTTGGCGTTACTTTGTTCTTACCGATGTTGCCGCCTACCAGAATGTTGCTTTTTCGCTCCCGCAGACGCTTCACAGCTGCCTCCACGCCTTCGTTGTTAAAGCCCATGCGGTTGATGATGGCCTGGTCTTCCGGCAGACGAAAAAGACGGGGTTTGGGGTTACCCTCCTGTGGTTTTGGAGTAAGCGTACCGATCTCAATAAAACCAAAGCCCAGTTCTCCCAGCTCATCCACCAGTTTAGCATCTTTGTCGAAACCTGCTGCCAGGCCTACCGGATTGGGAAATTTCAGTCCAAACAGTTCTCGTTCCAGCCGCCTATCTTCCACTTTGAACATGCCACGGCTTATGCTTTTTGTTAAAGGCAGACTGAAGGCCGTGCGCAGGGCGTCGGTGGTGAGGTAGTGAACTTTCTCGGGGTCTAATTTGAAAAGCAGCGGACGAAGGAGGCTCTTATACACGGCAGCGGGTTTGGTTAAGGTTAGCTGCCTGCAAAGATAGAAAGTGAAACCATACAACGCTTGAGAATTCTGGAGCGGGTTCAGATAGACCTCGCGGTGTCTTCAGAGCCGCAAGTGTCTGGCGTGAAGGCAGCAGCTATACCCGGTTTCCGAGGCCCCATCTCCATTGCTTTAAACACTCGCGGGAGTTAGGCACATAGTTAGGTCTTTGTAGTATACCTGGCTTAGTGCATCAACTTTTCCCAGTGGCGCTGCAGCACCGGGTTCTTTTTGTAGGGTTGCTTTCCCTCTCCTATCAGTTCATTCAATACTCTGATACGCTCTTCTGAATTGGGGTGCGTGCTCAGGAAAGCGAGCATTTCGGAGCTGTCGCTTGTTTGCAGGCGCTCCATCAGCAGCACTACACCCTGCGGATTCAACTCGTTCCGGCGCAGCAGTTCCAATCCGTAGCGGTCGGCTTCGAGTTCTAAGTTGCGGCTATACTCCAGGTTGCGTAGCGAAGAGGCATTGTCAACCAGCACGGCGGCCACCCCGCTCACATCACCAAAAAACACCGATGCCAGCATATAGTACGAAAGGCTTCGCGTCATGGCACGTAGCGAATGTCGCTTCTGGATATGCGCCAGCTCGTGCCCCATCAAAGCGGCCAGCTCTTCATGCTGCTCCATCTTGTCGATGATGCCTTCATACACCACCACGTAGCCACCCGGTATAGCAAAGGCATTTACCTCATCGCTGGTCACGACGGCAGCAGTGATCGGGTAATCCAGATCGGTCTCCAGTTCGCTCAGGTATGCATTTAGCGCAGCTGTCTTTTCTTCGTTTACCTGGTAGCCCTGCAGCATTTTTGTGTAGAGTTGCTCACCCAGCTGGCGCTCATAGCTTTGCGGAAAATGCATGGCCACCCGATCGGCAAGGGCTGGCACGCCCCAGATGACAAAGGCTACCAGCAAGCCCAGCAGGCTCAGGGCCATGATGGCTATACCTGTCAGGCCTAAACTTAGCACGCTGTTGTAGCTGGACTTAAGGAAGGCTGTCCCGCGATATTGTTGCTGCAGCGCTTCCTTAAATTCTTTGTCTACCACTGAAATACTTTGTTGAGGGAATTTTCCATAACGGAGCAGCGTAGTCGCATCGTTGAACTCCGACTGGTGTATACCTGCCAATTCCCAATGCACAGAGCCACATACTTCGTCAGCGCAATAGTCAATGTGCAGCCCGTCTGCCAGCAAAGCGATCTGAGCCGGCATACCTTTAGAGCTTTGCCCGTTATAGTATTTCCCTTCAAATATCATGTTAGATGACACCAATATCCATCATATCCGTCATGCTCTCGTACGTTGCCGAATCGTAGGCTTCTTCGGTTTGCACCAGGGCGTCGGCATCAAAGTGTCCGCTCATCACGGTGTTGTTCATGATTAGCGACATGGTGCGGGTAGTGGTAAACGGTATACCCAGCCCCAGCGTGAACACAACGATCAGGATATTGCCAACTGTCAGCTTCAGCACTTCCCAACCCGAAACATGGCACTGCAGACGGCTATAGGTGCCATCTTCCTGCAACACCACAATGTTGTTCACATAGAAGTGTAGCAGGTTTTTGGTGTACCAGAAAAGGTAAATGCCCAGCGTGAAGATGGAAAAGAAGTAGCCCTTCACGTGAATCAGGAATAAGTCACCTCCATCGCCTACATAGCGCAGTCTCACGTTGCCAAAGCGCACGTTATCGATCATCTGCTTGCGTAGTTTGACCACAAACCACGATCCGTAGATACCGAGCGTAAGGATGGTGAGGAAGAAGCCGATCAGGTAGGTGGAGTACATGTCGGAGAGTTCTCCCCGGTAGCCCAGGTGGATGCCGCGCCAGCTCGTGCGGGATGTGCGGTAACGCATCATACCGTGCAGTGCCAGGGGTATCAGCGCCAGAAGTCCCAGCATAAACACACCATATGTGATCAGCAGCGTGCCAGTGTCTTCCGAAAATATACCATATAGCAGAATGGCATAGAGAACAATAAAGACACCCAATCCTTTGATGAAGCCTTTAAACATCTCTTTGCCGGTGCCGTGGAAAACGAAGGGCGTACCGGCCAGTTCGGTTTTGCGGTACAGGTACTGCAGCGATTTGGCCTTGGCCCATGGGTAGTAAAGCCCCAGCGTCACGATTGTGAGCAGGAGGTTTACTATTTCGATGGCAAAGTATTCGGAGCCCCTGCCGGTGAAAGAGAAGTGAGTGGTCTGCTTTTCTTCTTCAAGTAAAGTTGTTGTCATAAAAAGCCTGGAAATAGGTTGAAAAATGGTTATAAAAATAACACAGGCTATGCATAAAACACAGCCTGTGTTATTACAGCATTTAAATATAGTAAATATCAGTTACTTACCATACACACTGCATTTTTGCACCAAAATTTTACATCCTATTTCTTCTCCATCGTCCACTGCTCAAAGTGAGGAAAGTATTTTGCTCCCCAGAAGGTATAGCGTGGAATAATGGCATTATTGAGTCTTCGTTTGAAATCCGAAAAGTCTTTTTTCTCTTGTGGTGACCAAAGCACCTCGCTCAGGGCCGTCATACGCGGGAATACCATGTATTCCACCTTGGCCGTGCTGCCAATATACTCCGCCCATAAGTTGGCCTGCGCCCCGATGATGTAGTGATCCAGCTTCCGCTCGCGCAGGGCGGGCGGCACCGGCTCGAAGCTATATACAGCATCCAACGGATTGTAGCCATGTATGGCCAGGCTGTCGTTAGGGTCTTTGGACTGGTAATGGTCGAAGTACAGCGGATGGCCCGGCGCCATGATCACCTGATGGCCACGAGTGGCGGCGGCTATACCTTCCTTCTCCCCGCCCCAGTTCATGATCAGCGTAGAGGTACTCAGGTCGCCTTCCAGAATCTCGTGCCAGCCGATCACTTTCTTGCCCTTGACGGCGAGGTATTTTGCTACCTGCTCTACAAAATAGGTCTGCAGGCCTTTCTCATCTTTCAGTTTGTGTTCTTTGATGAAAGCCTGCGACACGGGGTCTTCTTTCCACCACTTTTTGCTGGTTTCGTCGCCACCGAGATGGAAGTACTCATAAGGGAACAGATCGGCTACTTCCTGAAACACAGTCTCCAGAAACTGAAAAGTTGCCGGGTTGGGCTGCAGCACGTTATTCTGGCGGTTGTACATGCCCCAGGTGGTCGCTACGTTCCAGGTGGTGTCAGGACGGGTGCTGAGTTCCGGGTAAGCAGCAATAGCCGCGCGACTATGGCCGGGAATATCGATCTCAGGTATAATGTTGATTCCCCGCACGGAGGCATAGTTGATCACTTCCAATATTTCGTCCTTGGTATAGTAGCCACCATACCGGGTGCCGTCATACCTAATCGGCTGGTCTTTGAAATGCCCGATCAGGGTTTCCTCGCGCCAAGAGCCTACGGTATTTAGTTTTGGGTAAGACTCCATTTCGATTCGCCAGCCCTGATCATCAGTGAGGTGCCAGTGGAAGGTGTTGAACTTGTGAAAGGCCAGGTAGTCGATGTACTTTTTGATGAACTCGACAGGAAACATGTGGCGCACGACATCCAGGTGCATGCCGCGGTAGGCAAAGCGCGGGTAATCCTTGATCTGCACATCCGGAATCTTCACTTCCTTCACCTGCTTGAGCGGGAACAACTGCAGTAAAGTCTGGATGCCATATACCATGCCGCCCGTGTCTTTGGCGCGTATCGTTATGTCTTTGCCAGAAACAACTAAGGTATACATCTCGGCTTTGTCGATAGTCTTTTTATCGAAAACGAGCCGGATGTGGTGACTGGTTTTGGGCTTAGTTGTTGTGTTTAGGTATACAGGCAGATTCAGCCCCGTTTGTGCGGCCAGCATTTCTTTCAGAAAATCAGCCTGCGCTCCAAACTGTTTGTCGAATAGGATCTGGGTTTTCCCGTCGATGGTCACATGCCCTCTCGCCTCTTTGATCACCTCAACAGGAATAGGCGTTATGTCGTCAACGGACTGGGCAGTGGCAAGAATAGGGATAGACAGGAAAAGCAGTAGAACGGAAAATATCCGATGAAAGGTAGCTGGCATGCGCGATTTTTTAGTTTGTGTTGCTTATTGACTTCCGGAAAAATGATTGGTTTAATATCGTCGATGAATGATTCGTGCAGGTCGCGATCTGTCCGAACAAGCCATAATTCAACTTGCTCAAGCAATGGTTAATTCAATCTTTAAACCTCCAAAATCTACGGGCGCCATCTTGGTTGTAGGTTACTAATTAATCCTTATCTGCTTTTATTACTCTAGTCTGAAAAAAGGGATCATTACCTTCCAGATATATCAGGGTATCATTTCTAAATTCATATTTTATATACTCAAGTGCGTCCACAAATAATATTGGGTCTTCTTCAATACTAAAGCTAGCGTTTTCAGTTTCTCCTGAAGTCCATACCCCTTTTATATCTTCTTTAGTGAATAGTGGCTGAATAATTAAGTGCTGTGGATCAATTATTGGAGAAGGCGTTGTATTCTGATGTTCGATTACTGACTCTTCCTCACTTTCTCTAACGCCACAGCTTATCAAAAATACCGTCAGCAAAACGATGTACATTTCCTTCATGCGTTGGTTCTATAAATCGCTTAAACTCCTCAACTCTCTAACTCCCAAAATCTCTAGCTTCTCGGATGGTAATCCTTGATCACTTGTTTCAGATAATCCCGGTCGAGGTGGGTGTATATTTCGGTGGTGGTGATGGATTCGTGGCCCAGCATTTCCTGCACGGCACGCAGGTCGGCGCCGCCTTCGATGAGGTGCGTGGCAAAAGAGTGGCGGAAGGTATGGGGGCTCACCGTTTTCTGTATACCTGCTTTTGCCGCCAGGTCTTTGATAATCGTGAACACCATAACGCGTGTGAGTTTGGCTCCACGGCGGTTGAGGAACACAAAGTCTTCATGCCCTTTTTTGATGGTGAGGTGGCAGCGCACGCCATCGCGGTAAAGTTGTATATGTTTCAGTGCATCGCGCCCGATCGGCACCAGTCGCTCTTTGTCGCCCTTACCGGCCACTTTCAGAAAGCCCATGTCTTCGTAGAGGTTGCTCAGTTTCAGGTCCAGCAGTTCCGACACACGCAGTCCGGAACTATAGAGCGTCTCCAGCATGGCCCGGTTGCGCGTGCCTTCCGGCGTAGACAAGTCGATGGCGGCCAGCAATTGCTCAATCTCGTGGAAGTGCAGCGTGTCGGGTAGTTTGCGGCTCAGTTTAGGCGCTTCGATTGTCTCGGTCGGGTCGGCTGTGATCATGTCTTCCATGATCAGGAACTTATAGAAGGCCCGTATACCTGATAGCGTGCGTGCCTGCGAGTGTGGCGTCATACCCAGCCCGGCTACCCACTCCAGAAACTCCCGAAGTATAGGCGGTGTCATCTGCTCGGGTTGCACCGTTATACCTTTGATCTCCAGAAAATCGGTCAGTTTGCGGATATCACGCAGGTAAGCTTCCACGGAGTTACCGGAAAGCGACTTTTCGAGGCGCAGGTATTGTTCGAACTGGGTAATGCAAATGGACCACTTCATAAGTTAAGATTTGTGCAAAAGAGGCGCTGACAAAACTTTCTTTTGTCAAAAAAAACAAAGCAAAGATAGTTAATCCTTAAATTGCAAACGCTTAATTGAGCTGAATTCACTACGATACCCTAAAACTATGAAAATCCTGATCCTGAACGGCCCAAACCTGAACCTGCTGGGTATTCGCGAGAAATCTGTCTATGGCACTGAGTCATTCGAATCTTACTTTGAGGAGCTCAAGTATGCCTTCCCAGCCATGGAGTTATCCTATTTCCAATCCAACACCGAGGGCGTGCTCATCGACAAGCTGCACGAAGTTGGTTTCAGCTACAAGGGCATCGTGTTCAACGGAGGCGCCTATACCCATACCTCAGTGGCCCTTTCTGACGCCATCAAGGCCATCGAAGCGCCGGTGATCGAGGTACACATCTCCAACGTGTATGCCCGCGACGCCTTCCGCCACAAAAGCATGCTGGCACCATTCTGCAAAGGAGTGATCACGGGGTTCGGTTTGGAAAGCTACCGCATGGCCCTGCAGTATTTTGAGCGTATGAAGCCGAAGCAGATCGGTTTTGGCTCTAAAAAATAGCGTGACGACAGCAAATTGCCGTTTACTAAATATTTGGCTTTTACTATAGTAGCCATACTATAATTCTTTATATTACCCTCCATGATGAATTTCTTTCCAGGACCGTCGAAGATTTACCCAGAGGTGCGCAGCTACCTGACAGATGCGTACGACGAGGGGATTATGGATGCTCCGCACCGCGGAGAACAGTTTGTACAGCTCTCCCGCGCCGTGGTGGGCTCGCTCAAGCGCCGCCTGAACATACCGCAGGACTACTCTATTTTCTTTACCTCTTCCGCTACTGAGTGCTGGGAAATCCTGATCCAGAGCCTTACCAAAAAGAAGAGCTTCCACATCTACAATGGTTCTTTTGGGGAGAAATGGTACGAGAATGCAAAAAAGATGCGACCGGAAGCGGAGGGTGTGCGTTTCGACATAAACGAAGCCATGCCGGTGGAGGAACTTGACATCAGCACCGACACCGAACTGATCTGCTTTACCCAGAACGAAACCTCCAACGGGACGCAGGTAACGGCAGCTTCTATCCTCAACCTGCACAACCGCTTCCGCGACACCCTCACGGCGGTAGATGCCACCTCTTCCATGGCTGGCCTTAATCTCAAGTACATCAAAGCCGACATCTGGTTTGCCTCTGTGCAGAAGTGCTTTGGTCTGCCGCCGGGGCTGGGTATACTCGTTTGTTCGCCGCGTGCCATTTTCCGGGCCAAGCAAATGAACGAGCGCAACCATTACAACAGCCTGGTGTCGCTCTACGAAAAGATGCTCAACTACCAGACCGTGCACACACCAAACACGCTCAACATCTACCTGCTCAAGCGCATGCTCGAAGACCGGCCGTTTATCAAGCAGCTTGACATTGACCTGGTCGACCGTGCCAACGAGCTGTATGAGTTCTTCGGGCAATTCACGGAATTTAAACTGTTGATCGAGAACGAAGAGGTGCGCTCTAAAACGGTGGTGGTGCTAGAGGCGAACGAACGTGTAGTGGAGGACATCAAGAAACGGGCTTTGCACCACAACATCCGGTTGGGCAACGGCTACGGTCCATGGCAGCGTAACACATTTCGGATCGCCAACTTCCCGGCCATCGGTAACGAGGAGTACGAAGAGCTGAAGCGCTTTTTCCTACATTATTACGTCTAAGAATCCTACCTTTGCGGCTTGTTAGCTGAATTGCTGTTGGCAATTCAGTGCATACCTATACTTAATTGCTTGTAGTTCAGGCAGTTTAACAAACACAAAGTAATGATTCAGGACCTGTTCAGTTTCAAGGAAATCGCGTCTGTCACGCTCATCCTGTTCGCTGTAATCGACATTCTCGGCTCTATTCCCATTATTATCGACTTGCGTAAGCGCGAGGGCAGGATTGAGTCCGAAAAAGCCACCATTATTTCAGGGGTGCTGATGATCGCCTTCCTTTTTGTGGGCGATGGAATCCTGAAGCTGTTTGGCATCGATTTCGAGTCTTTCGCAATGGCCGGCGCTATTATCATTTTCCTGATCGGTTTGGAGATGATTCTCGGGAAAGACCTGTTCCACTCCGACCCGGAAGTGAAGAGCGGCTCCATCGTGCCACTGGCTTTCCCGCTTATCGTGGGGGCCGGCACCATGACCACGCTACTCTCGTTGCGTGCCGCCTATTCCCTGCCAAACGTTCTGGTGGGCATCATCCTGAACCTACTGTTCGTCTACATCGTTCTCAAAGCTTCGCCCTGGCTGGAGCGCAAACTCGGCAAGGCCGGTGCCAACGTACTCCGCAAAGTGTTCGGCGTTATCCTGCTGGCCATCGCCATCAAGCTGTTCAAAACCAACCTACCTATTTAAGTGAGTGAATGAGTGATGGAGTGAATGAGTGATTGAGTGAATAATTTTGAATAAATCAGGATCCTCAAGCTTGCAGCGGTCAAAAAAGGCGATTGCTTCTGCACTCTTTACAAGTCAAAACGCACGCAATCTCAATTTATAAAATCACTCATCCACTCCATCACTCATTCACTCAATTTAAAACATGATCGAGCTTTTCACAGACGGTGCTTCACGAGGGAATCCGGGTCCGGGCGGGTATGGGACCATACTGCGCTGGAAAAACCACGAGAAAGAGCTGACTGCCGGCTTCCGCAAAACTACGAACAACCGCATGGAATTGCTCGCCGTGATTGTGGGGCTCGAGGCGATCACCAAGCCGGGTATACCTGTCACGGTCTACTCTGACTCTAAGTACGTGGTGGATGCCGTGGAAAAACGCTGGGTCTTTGGTTGGCAGAAGAAGGGTTTTGCCGGCAAAGCAAACGGCGACCTTTGGGCCCGTTTCCTGCGGGTATACGCCAAACACAACGTTCGTTTCGTCTGGATCAGAGGCCACGCCGGGCACCCCGAGAACGAGCGCTGCGACGAACTGGCAGTGGCCAGTGCGCTGTCTCCTAATTTATTGATTGACGAGGGGTTTGAGTCGGGACAGTTTAACTCGAAGTGATTAATGTTGGTTAGTGGGTATAGATGATTAACCAAAGAATATGATTGCTTTAGATGGATTAGTCGCGGCAGTATATGCGGCAATTATATTGTTAATAATTGCTGTTATCATTTACATCATTGTTGGAGTGTTTGTCCTATTGAAGAGACAAAGACTAATAAGCACGATCTATTTTTGCAGTACGCCACTTCTATTTCTTATAGGATATGGTTTAACTCATACCTTCAAGAATCCCGACTGTATTTTTATTTCTGCGATCGCCATTATTCTCTTTAACAGCTCCTTCCTCTTATTCACAAAGCGATTCCAGAAAAGAGCTTAAGAATTATTCATTATTACCCACTACTCATTCCAACCCGTGCCTAACACCTACTTCCAATTCAAGCAATTCCGCATCGACCAGGACCTGTGTGCGATGAAGGTGTGCACGGATTCCTGTGTATTCGGGGCTTATGTGGAGGTAAGTCAGGCGAAGCGAATACTGGATATCGGAACAGGTACGGGCTTGTTGGCGCTGATGGTGGCGCAACGGTCGGTGGCGGTGGTGGAAGCGGTGGAGATAAACCCGGAGGCCCAGCTGCAAGCGGAGCAGAACTTTGCGGAGAGCCCATGGGCAGAGCGGCTTCAACTGCACCCAATGCCGCTGCAGGAGTTTACGAAAAACTGCTCGCAGCAATACGATGTCATTCTGTCGAACCCGCCTTTTTTCCTGGCTTCGCTCAAGTCTGATAACGCTGCGAAGAACACTGCTAAACACACCGGCGACCTACTCTTTGAAGATATCCTGACCTTCGCGCAGAAACACCTCTCACCCGAGGGAAAACTATACCTGTTACTACCGCCAGCTGAAGCGAGTCATTTTGCTGAGCTTGCCAAAGCGCACGCGCTATACCTGGCCGAAACGCTGGAGGTATACACCCGCACTGAAGGCAAGTGCATCCGCCACATCCAGACCTATACCTTCGCACCGACAACACAGGCAGTTTCTAAAAAGCTTGACATCCGTGAAGAAGATGGCACAACCTATACCGCTGATTTCACAGCACTGCTGCGGGACTACTACCTGATCTTCTGAAAACTGCCAGAGGCTATACCTGTTAATGGATTGCCCTTACCTTCTCTTCCTCCACAAAGTCCACTCCATACCTTTTGAGCTCTTCCAGCACAGGTTCGTACAGATCCGGGTAAATAGGGATAACTACGCCGCGGCGATCAATTTTGCCTTGTAGCAGAAGCTTCGCCAGTATACCAACCGGCAGGCCTACGGTTTTGGCCATGGCCGTTTGCACCTCATCGTCGCCCAGCACCACCAGCGAAGAGGTGAGTTCGTGCTGCTCGCCGTTCAGTTCGTACTCAAACAGGTGCTGCATCACGATCATGTCCTTGTCGCCAGGCTCCAGCTTCCATTTGCCAACCAGTATCTTTTCGAGCACCTGCGCAGGAGTAGCGACTTGCATTTCCAGTGGTGTGTCTTCGAATAAACCGAGCCACACTAGCTTCTCCATTATCTCGCTTTCGGGGACTATACCCACATAGCGGCTCAGTCGCTGCCGTGTTGTTTCTTTGGCAAAGGCAGCAGGAGGAAGAAAGGCCTCCAGGTAGCTGCGGTTCGTCATGCTGCCTACGCCTTCCAGGTCGTAGCTGTCGTCGGTGAGGCCCAGTTGCACGAACACGTCCCAGGCAGCGCAGTAGCCGATGCGTCGCAGCGTGCCGCGCAGCATCGTCGGGATATCCTGCAGGCCATAATGCTCCCGGTAGCTGAGCGAGTCGCGGTTGGCATAGCCGTCGAAGTGGCCGTAGCCCTCCACGTACAGCTCGTCCGTTCGCTTGAAAAGCTGATGGTATGGTATGTACTTATACTCGCCGTTCTTTATATACTTGGCTGTTCCCTGGCCTGCCAACACCACGTTGCGCGGATTCCAGCTGAACTTGTAGTTCCAGGGGTTGTTGTCCGACTCCGGTGCCACCAATCCACCCGTATACGACTTGAAGGAGGTGATTTTACCGCCCATACGCTGTACCCGCTGAATCACTGCCATGGCAGACATGTGGTCTATACCCGGATCCAAGCCTGACTCCATCAAAATGGTCAGGTTCTTCTGCTTCGCCTCTTCGTGCAGCTCCCTGAACTCCGGCGAAACATAGGATGCGGTGATCAGATGCGTTTCCTGTTTCATACACTCACGGGCCACCTCAATATGGAAGATGGCTGGCAAAAGCGAGATCACGAGATCGGCCTTGCTCACCTCAGTGGCCCGCTGCGCCTCATCGTGCACGTTAAAAACAATCGCTTTGGCAAAGTCCAGCTGTGCAAGCTTGTCCCGAAGATGGTCCACATTGATGTCGCCAATGGTGATGTGCCAGTTCTCGGCAGCAGCGTGTTGTAACAAGTATTGGATCAGCGAAGAGGCAGAGCGGCCGGCCCCAAGCAGGAGTATATTTTTCATAGTATTCGTATCGTTGCGTTTGAATTTAGCAATTACCCCCTGTAAGGCCAACCTTTTGTATTGTTTTATCAGAATAATGGGTTAAATTTATAGCCCTTTTCTAATTTTTATACCTATAAGGTCTTAAATGGCAAGTGAGCTGAATATACAAATCTGCATCGACGTACTCTCGACAGACGAATTGACCCAACAGGAGCGCGACGCGATGTTGCTCGCTCAAGAAACGGCAAAGGATGCCTATGCTCCTTACTCCAACTTTTTGGTAGGCGCCGCCCTGGTGCTGGAAGACAACACCATGTTCAAAGGCAGCAACCAGGAGAATGCGGCCTACCCTTCCGGCCTCTGTGCTGAGCGTACCGCCCTGTTCGCCATGAGTGCCCATTACCCGAACAAAAAGATAAAGCTGATCGCCGTGGCTGCCCGCCGCAGAAGTGAACAGCATTTCCTGTCAGCCATGCCATGCGGTGCCTGTCGGCAGGTGATGGCCGAGTATGAGCATAAACAGGGTGAGCCTATACCTGTTCTGATGCATGGCCCGGAAGGCAATTTCTACCGCCTTCGCAGCGTAAGCGACCTACTGCCTTTCCAGTTCAACAAGGAACATTTATAATTTTTTGAGTGAATGAGTGAGTTAGTGATTGCGTGATTGGTTTTGATTTTTGAATGCGTGATGGAGTGAATAAGTGATTCCCTCTTAAATACTATAACATCGCGCCAAGATAACAAACTGACTGATAGGCAGGTTTAGCAAACGAAAACACTTGTGGAGGCTAATCACAACCTGCTCAAATAGTGCGCCCAACCATCAACAATCTAATCATTCAACAATTTAAAAAGTCACTCAACCACTCCATCACTAACTCACTCAATCTCACCATGGAGCATAAGCTGACAGTACCGCGAACGGCCCGCTACTATACCTTGGGAACGCCCTCAGAGCAGACGCGCGACCTTTGGGTGGTGTGTCATGGGTATGGGCAGCTTGCTCGTTATTTTCTGCGTCACTTCGCCGTGCTCGACGACGGTGCTACCGTAATTGTGGCACCGGAGGGATTGTCCCGTTTTTACCTGGATGGCTTTTCCGGGCGCGTGGGTGCTACCTGGATGACGAAGGAGGATCGACTTTCTGAAATAGGAGACCAGTCAGTCTACCTGAACTTACTGTTGCAGGAACTCCTACAGCAAGTGCCTGCCGATGTGCGGGTGTACGTGCTGGGCTTTTCGCAGGGCGGCGCTACAGTTTGCCGCTGGCTTGCGACCAATCAGGTACCATGCCAGCACTTGGTGCTCTGGGCCGCCTCTTTTCCCGAGGACATTGACTTTGAATCAGGCAAAACGGCGTTTGAAGGTATACGGGTGGATGTGGTGTACGGCACGCAGGATGAATTTATCACGCCAGAAAAGCTCCAGCACCAACAGGAAATCATGCACCGCCTCGGCATCACGCCACAGGTCCATACCTTCGAGGGCGGCCATACCATTGCCCCAGAGCTGCTGCTGAAGCTAAAATCCTAAGGCGACTATTCAAACCAGCCGATTATCGGTGCGGGGACCCTTCTCTGGAACTCGCATTTACGTCATAACACTAGCTGCCTTTCCCTTCAAAGTAACTATCGAGTACCTACTTCTGGGTATTTTCATCAATGCATACATCCTTATATATAAATTTAAATAAATATTATTTAAATTTATGGCGGTAAATTTGCAACCAACCTATCTTATACTTTCACCAACTTCATCTGATCCCTATGAGGAGAATTCTCTACTTATCCTTTATTCTTTGCTTCCTTTCGTTTTCTTCTTTTGCACAAAGCAAAATAAACGTTGCCGCTAATTTCCCCGATGCCAAATTCTTTTTGCTGAATGATGCGGACAACAGCACTGTAACGGAACTCGGCGTCGGAAGTATTGAGTTGAAATTGAACAAAGACTCCCGCAACCGCATTGCCATTGTAAAAGAAGGCTATGAGCCCGTGATCCGCGAGTTCCCTCGCACCATGAAATGGGACAAAGAGCAAAAGGTTGAGTTGGCTAACCGCCTCATCGACATCAGTGTGGAGCCCTACGACGCCGAGATCTACGTGGACGGTCGCCTGGCAGGCACAAAGCGCATCAACCTGATCGTGGAGAAAGACAAGTTCCTGAACGTAGAGGTTAAAAAGCCCGGTTTTGCACCACAAGCCAAGGTATACTACAACCAGAAAGATCGTGAAGCACCTCCTGTAAAAGACTTTTTTGAACTGAAAGACCGCCAGGTACGCTTGGAAGTCATTCCGGCTGATGCTTCTGTGGCATTGAACGGCGTGGTAAACGGACGTGGAAACACCGATGTGAGCGTACCTTTCGGCACGTGCGTAACCGTTACCGTCACAAAAGAAGGATTTGCCGAAGTAGTGCAGGTATACTGCAATAAGCCAGCCACTGACCCGCTTCCCCCGCTTCGAAGCCGTGTCCTGCTCGAAGACCGTCTGGTGAAAATCACCTCCTCCCCCGCTGATGCCAACATCGAGGTGGCCGGGAAAGTAGTGGGCGTGGGCAAATACGACCTGAAAGTGCCTAAGAATGGCTGCGTAGAAGTGCGTGTGACCAAAGACGGTTTCCTGCGCTACATCAAAAACTATTGCAACCAGGAAAACATGCAGGCTCCGGAGCCAACAGAGTTTGTTGAGCTTGCCGTGGACGAGGCCTATACCTCTTCTATTTCTTCAGATATGGCCAACGTGCGCATCACTATACCTATAAACAAAACCGTAGACCCGGCTGATGCCTGGAGAATCCTGAGCTCGATCATTACCAAGCGTTTTGATGTGCTCGAGACAGTAGACTACAACACGGGCTACCTGACCAGTGCCTGGCAGGTGCAGAACTTCAATGGCGCCAACATGATCCGCACCCGCGTGATTGTAAGCAGCGGCGGCAACTCCAACGACCTGACCTATGTGGTGAAGATCGTGAGCCAGCGCCACGAGCGCGAAAACAACACGGCGCGCAACATCAGTGTGAAAGACGATGAAGACTTCAAAGACTGGGGTCGTCTGCTGAAGCGCTACGACGGCCTGATCGAAGAGATCCAGGCGCGACTGCAGTAAGCACTCCTATACCTTGCGATAAGACAAAGCCCCGGCCTACAAGCCGGGGCTTTGTCTTTTCACAGGCTATACCTGACTAGGGAGGTATCAATTCTTATCCCACATCCCTTCCACCACCACCTCTAGCAAGTGCTGGTCTGGGTCGCGGAAATAGAACGACAGGAAGCCGCGCTCCCAATCGTACTCCTGCTCTACGGCTATACCTGCCTTCTCAACTTTACTTTTCCAGCCGCCATAGTCTTCCCGACTTACCTCGAATGCCAGGTGCAGTTGGCCGGAGCCGAAGTGGGGTGGCAGGGTACCTCCTTTCTTAGATGCCTCCGACACAAAACAGAGCAACACCGACTCCCCTGCTTTGAAAAAAATGTGCCGGTCTTTCACTTCTCCAATCACAGGCAGTCCCAACTTTCCATTGTAAAACTGGCGACTGAGCTCCAGATTGGCTATGTACAGGCAGGTTTCTTTTATCTTTTTTATCTCCATTGCTTGGCTTGATCAACAGTATTCCGGTAAAAAAACGGGTATTTACAGTTTGTACGCAACCACAGGGCTTTTGCTTTCCGTTATACCATAACGCGCCCACTGTATTAAACAACACTATGAAGCTCATGCTGAAAATACTTGCCTTATTTATACCTGTGATGGTAGTCCTCTTTTACTTTTTGGGGCGACCCTCCGATACCGTTACCAATTCCGAAGCCACTACCTCCGAAATAACTACCAGCAAACTGGTTAAATTAGCCAAACTTCCTTCCCCGGTCAGTGAAAGCTCTGGTGTCGAGTTTATACCTGAGCGGGATGCCTATGTCACGCACAATGATGCAGGCAACAAACCACACCTCTACCTGATCGATCGAAAAGGTAAACTGATCGAAACTATTAAATTACAACTGCCTAACGTGGACTGGGAGGATCTGGCGCGCGACAGCGAAGGCAACATCTACATAGCCGATACGGGCAATAACAACAACAAGCGCAAAGAACTGGCCATCTACAAACTCCAGCTCGACAAGCCTGACAAAATCGAGGCCATACGGTTCTCTTACGAAGACCAGAAGAAGTTTCCGCCTTCCAAAAAGGACATGAATTATGATGTGGAAGCCATCTTCTGGCAGGGCGGCAAGCTATACCTGGTGTCGAAGGACAGGGGCAGTAAAGAGACAGCCAAGGTATATGAGCTGCCCGACAGCGGCGGTCAGTACAAAGCCAAATTGCTGGGCAGTCACAAACTGGGTGTACCGGTAACCGGCGCAGGCAGCAGCGCTGATGGCAGTACGGTGGCGCTCGTAAGTGAGGGTGGCCTACATATTTTCCGAAACGTAAGCGATCCGGCTGCTTTTTACAAAGGCGACTATCAGAAAGTGAACATCAAGGAAGCCGGGCAAACCGAGGCGGTAGCCTTCGAAAATGAAAACACCCTGGTCATCACCAGCGAAGACGGTGGCTTGTTCCGATATAGCCTGAACTAATAGCCTATACCTACCAAAAGCAAAACGGCCAGCATGATTGCTGGCCGTTTCTATTTCTATGAAAAGTATTTACTTTTTGGCAGTCTCCCGGGCCAGTTTCCCGCCAGGCAAGGCCGGCTTCGGATTGCACCATACCCTGAAGAGTATGATCAAACCGATTATGATCAAAGGGATGCTCAACTGCTGGCCGATGTTCAGCGCCATCGTGGCCTCCTTCTCTACCTGCACTTCTTTCAGGAACTCAACCAGGAAGCGGAACGTGAACAGGGCTGTCACGAAAATGCCGAACAGCAAACCTTTTGGCAGCGCTTCTTTGTATTTCTTCCAGAGCCAGTAAAGCAACACGAACAGCAGGAACACACTGAACGATTCGTACAGCTGCGTCGGGTGGCGCGGCACATGCGAGTACTCGCTCTGTCGCACAAATATAAAGCCCCACGGCAGATCAGTCGGACGACCAAAAATCTCAGAATTCATCAGGTTGCCCAGTCGGATGAGGGCACCGCCCAGCGCCACCACGATCACGATTCGGTCTAAAACCCACATGTAGTCAAAGTTGTGCTTGCGGCTGAACAACCACAAAGCCAGCAGAATGCCGATCGTAGCGCCATGACTGGCAAGACCGCCTTCCCATATCTTGAGAATCTCGATGGGGTTGCTTAGGTAATATTCGGGCTGGTAAAACAAGGTATGGCCCAGGCGCGCGCCTACCACCGTACCCACGATCATGTACAGAGTGATGATATCCACGTCCCCCTCTGTGCGGCCTTCTGCCACGTAGATCTTGGTCAGGATGCGCTGCCCAAACACGAACGCCAGCGCGAACAGGAGTCCGTACCAGCGCACCTCAAAGGAGCCAATGGAAAAGATGGATGGACTTACATCCCAGGTTATATAGTTCAGAATGCTCATATACAGTGGTATGGTTCTGCCAAAGTTACAATATTTAGCAAAGCGAAAAAACCAGCGCCGGACAGGTATAGGTATATTTATCCACAGGTATAGCCACAAATGCAAAAGACACCACCCCTCCCTGCTCTGACAGGTATGGGATGGTGCCTTTTACAGGTATAAATTCCTGTCTCTATTTCAGCCTGCTCAGTTCCTCCCGAAATCCGCCACTCAGGATCGGATAACGTAACCAACTGCGTGGGTCCAGGTTGTAGTCGTCGAGGTGGAAGCCCGGGGCGTAACGCTCCCGTTTCCACTGGTTACGCGACCACAAGGTATAGAACTTGTGCACATAGCCCTTCAGTGATTCAATCGGCGCCACATTTTCCTTTTCCAGATGATCTATCACTTGTTGCGGCGACAGACGGTCGTACCAGGCCAGGCGCTCGATCATGTTCAGGATCTCATAGGGCATCAGGTCTTTCTCGTCTGTCTGGTCCTCAGAAGAAGGTCGCAGTTCGGCCGTTGGCTGCAGGTTATTCACATAGTCCAGCCCCAGGTAGCCCAGTTCCTCCTGCATCCAGATCAAAAATTGTCGAATGAAGGATTTATCTATACCTGAGATGGGTGAAATACTACCGGCCGTATCGCCGTCCATGGTGGCATAACCAACCGCTGCCTCGCTTCGGTTGGAGGTCGCCAGCAGAAGGGCGTTTTTGATGTTGGCCAGCATCCAGATGGCAGGAGCACGCACGCGCGCCTGTATGTTCTGCAAGGCCAGGTCGTCGTGCTCCCATGTCAGTTCACGCTCCAGCGCGCCCTCTATTTTAGAGGTATAGCCTTTCACCTCTTCATCAATGGTCCAGTCGTGGAACACAGCTCCGATGGACTCGGCCAACTCTTTGGCGGAGGTATAGGTGGCATCAGATGAATTGACAGTGCCCTGATAGGCGCAGGTAAGGATACGCCCCACCAGTTGCCTGACCACCTGATCCTGCGGCAAAGCCTCGAAATACTCAGCATCCTTTAGCGAGAACATGCGGGCCTTGGTCACAAAACCAGTTACACCCAGGCTATCGACGCCACGGCGCACCATTTCGGCCACGGCCACAGCACAACACGACGAGTCAGCGCCACCGCTCAGCGACAGCACAAAACCCCGGCTACGGCTCTTGCGCATATAATCAAACAGGGCCAGGCTCAGGGCAGCAATTAATTCGGCATTCTCGTCGATAGGCGGCAGATACTCAATCGTTTCGGCTATTACCGGGTTGGCTCCGAAACTAACCTCCGCGCATTCCAGGTCCACGTCCTTGAAGCACAGCAGCTCATTGCGGCGGATCAATTTTCCGTTCTGGGCTATAAGTACTTCTCCGTCAAAGATCACACGGCCTGACTCATTGCCAAGCAAGTTAGCATACAGATAGGCGCATTGAAATTTCTGGGAGGCCTCAACTACGAGGCGATGGCGCAGGTCCGTCTTGCTCAGGGCAAAGTGGCTGGCACTTGGGTTCAGGATCAGTTGTACGCCCTTTTGCATGTGGCGCTCGGCAGGGCGGTTGGTTCGCCAAGCATCCTCGCATATTTCAAAGGCATATTTCACGCCCTTCTCTTCGTACACAAGATCGCCGATCGGATAGCGCTTCCCTTTCATTTCAAACTCCTCTACCACATTGGCTGGCCATGGCGTGAACCAACGCGGCTCGTAGTGGATGCCGTCGCGGGCGAGGAACTGCTTGGCCGTAAAGCCTACAATCTCTTTGTTCTTGATAACGCAGGCCGTATTGAATACATCTTTCCCGATGATCACATGCACGCCCAGGCACACCGTCATGTTATCGCACCACTCTTTTACCTGGAGTAGCTTTTCGAATGCCTCCTCGGCGAACCAGGGGTGCAGGAACATGTCCTCACAGCCATAGCCTGTGATACAAAGCTCGGGCAGCAACAGGATGTCCACATTGCGGGTGCTTGCCTCGATGATAGCAGATCGGATATTCAGCAGATTGGCTTCCCAGTCGAGTGGGGTCTGATTCAGGGCAGCCCCGGCCAGTATCAGTCTAGTTTCTTCCATAGTGTGTTCTCTAACGCAACAATACGGAAGCAAGTTAAGCTTTGGCAGCCAAATAAAGAACCGCCATACCCTGAACAGGTATAGCCTGAGGACTGTTGAGCCCATTCAGGTATAGGCCGGGCGCAGTACCGAAGCAGAAATCAGAAACTAAGAATTGAAAGGGATGAGAAAATGAGTCGCTGCCGTTTGAATGACAGTGGCTTTTCTAAAATTGAGATTAGGAAGGTATGTGGGGCAATGTAAGCTAGCTCGCACTAGCAGAAGAGCGCCTTAGCTGATGTTGAGCACATCCAATGCCTTTTCAGCAGCAGCCTGGTCGGCTTTCTTTTTGGAGAGGCCCACGCCTACGGCTACCGGTTTGTCATCCAGGTAGATCTCACATGTAAATTCTGTTGTGTTGCCCTGGTTCTTGCGGTTCACAATCTCAAAGCGGATATCGGCATTCTGGCTTTGGGCCCACTCAATGAGCTTGCTCTTGAAGTTTGAGGTAGTGTTGACCAGTTTGTGCAGGTCTACGTGCGGCTTGATCAGCTTGCCAAGTATGAACTGACGCGTCGTTGTATACCCTTTATCCAGGTAGATGGCGCCTACCAGTGCTTCCAGGGCGTTGCCGTGCACCGATTTATGCCGGGCGCTCTGTCCGCCTGAAGTATCGACCTTGACCAGCAGGTTCAGGCCGATCTTAATGGCAATATGATTGAGTGACTCCCGGTTTACGATCCGTGAGCGCATCTCTGTCATAAAACCCTCGTCTTCGTAGGGAAATTTCTTGAAAAGCAGTTCTGCCACCACCGTTCCGAGCACCGCATCACCCAGAAACTCCAGACGCTCATTGGTATCGTGCTTGCTGGCCAGGTTCTGCCGCGCAAAGGACGTGTGTGTGAGCGCCAGTTTGTACAGGCGTATGTTATCAGGAGTAGTGCCAATAATACCGGAAATGGCGCGCACTATTTCTCTATCCTTGGTAAACAGGCTGTGATAGAAGCGCCGTACTGGTTTTATTGGACCAAACACCTAGTCGATAAATTGACGGAATAAAACGGAAGTGTTGTGTCCACCAAAGCCAAACGTGTTGCTCAACGCTACTTTCACTTCGCGCTCCTGCGCTTTGTTAAAGGTAAAGTTAAGATCAGCGTCAAAACTTTCATCATCTGTGAAGTGATTGATCGTTGGCGGCACCACACTGTTCTTGATCGCCATAATGGCAGCAATGGCCTCTATCGCACCGGCCGCGCCCAACAGGTGACCCGTCATAGACTTGGTAGAACTGATGTTGAGCTTGTAGGCGTGGTCACCAAACACAGTCTGGATGGCTTTCACCTCGCTGATGTCTCCGAGTGGCGTGGATGTGCCGTGCACGTTGATGTAGTCTACTTCCTCGGGCTTGATGTTGGCATCGCGCAGTACGTTCTTCATCACGTTGAGTGCGCCCAATCCTTCCGGATGCGGGGCTGTGATGTGGTACGCGTCTGCAGACATACCACCACCAATTACTTCGGCGTAGATCTTAGCGCCACGGGCTTTGGCATGCTCATACTCCTCCAGAATAAGGGCACCTGCACCTTCACCCAACACAAAACCATCACGGTCTTTGTCGAATGGGCGGGAAGCCGTCTCCGGGGAATCATTGCGCTCTGAAAGGGCTTTCAGTGCATTGAAGCCTCCTATACCTGCTTCGGTCACCGCAGCCTCTGAACCACCGGTTACCACCACATCGGCCATACCCAGGCGGATATAGTTAAAAGAGTCGATGATGGCGTTGGTAGCAGATGCACAGGCAGAAACCGTGACGAAGTTAGGTCCACGGAAGCCGTATTTAATTGAAATGTGACCGGCACTGATGTCGGCGATCATCTTCGGAATGAAGAACGGGTTGAATCGCGGGGTACCGTCACCGTTGGCAAAGTTTACGCACTCCTCCTGAAAAGTGCGCAGACCGCCGATACCAGATCCCCAGATCACGCCTACGCGGTCCGGGTCAACATTACTGTCAATCAGTTTCGCGTCCTGAACCGCCTCTTCAGCCACCACCATGGCGAACTGAGAGAACAGGTCCATCTTACGCGCTTCCTTACGGTCGAAGTATTTTTCAGGATCGTATCCCTTTACTTCACAGGCAAACTGGGTCTTAAACTTACTCGCATCAAAGCGTGTAATAGGCGCAGCTCCACTCACACCATTGGCCAGCCCGTTCCAGTATTCTGCAACGTTGTTTCCAAGTGGGGTGAGTGCGCCAAGCCCTGTAACTACAACTCTCTTAAGCTCCATAAGCTGCTAGTAGAGGATAGATAGGTAAAAATTACTTAATACAAAAAGGTAATGGGGTTATATTACTTTGCGTGCTCTTCCAGGTAGCTGATCGCCTGACCTACAGTGGCAATGTTTTCAGCCTGGTCATCTGGAATAGATACGTTGAATTCTTTTTCGAATTCCATGATAAGCTCTACTGTATCCAGTGAATCAGCGCCAAGGTCATTTGTGAAGCTAGCTTCTGGAGTAACTTCTGACTCTTCAACACCAAGCTTATCGATGATGATAGCCTTTACTTTTTCTGCGATTTCTGACATTTTTTCTTATAGTTTATTAAAACACTGTGCAAAGAAATGTAATTAGGCAGACAATGTCAAAAAAAATTGCTGTATTCGCTAAGTGATAAAAGTTTTTGCCTTAAAGGTCGTTTTCCGTTGCCATGTTTATAAATTTGCAATTACGCCGTTTGGTAGCCCATGAAAACACTGCACCTGGACATTGAGTATGATTTCAGCTTCGCCCTTTTTGGTGTGGTTGCCTCGTGCCGTGACTACAAAATGGCCTGGTCGCTTAACCGTCTTCTGGGGCTCAACCTCACCCGCCAGCGGGACCTGTGCTACGAGATGACAGACCGGCAGAAGATGTACATCTCTCATTTTGAGCACCACGATGTGCACAGTACCGTGCGGCTGTTCCGAAACAAAGCGTTAGGGACCCTCACTGCTAAAATGCCTTTCTTGCTGCCCGATGTGAAAGAGTATGATTACATTCTGCAAATAACAGGGGCGCTGCAACAGTACCTTCATCCGCAGGAGTTGCTGAACAGACTCCAAAGTCTGCCCCTGATCCATTATACGAAACAATTTGATCCACTTACCCTTAAGTACAAGGAACACTTACTATTCTGAATTATGAAGATAATCTTCAACAAGACCAAAGTACTGGCAACTGTTGGCCCTGCCAGCAATACCTTTGACCGCCTGCTGGCACTGATGCAGGAAGGCGTAGACGCTTTCCGCCTGAACTTTTCGCACGGAGAGCATGAAGAACATTTGCAGGTGATAGAGCATATCCGCGAATTGAACCGCCGCTTCAACACCAACGTCTGCATTGTGCAGGATTTGCAGGGTCCTAAGATCCGCATTGGCGAGGTTGAAAACGGTGGTGTAGAAATAAAAGAGGGCCAGCGCGTGATCATGCGCTGCGACGGCTCCGTGAGCAACCACGAGCACCTGGCCACCAACTATACCGAGCTTGCCAGAGACGTAAACCCAGGCGACACCATCCTGCTGGACGACGGCAAGCTGGAGCTCAAGGTAATTTCTACTGACAAAGACAAAGTGGTAGAAGCCGAAGTGAAATATGGTGGCGTAGTAAAACCCCGCAAGGGCATCAACCTGCCAGACTCCATCGTTTCGGCCCCATCCCTTACTGAAAAAGACCTGCGTGACCTGCACTTCGGTCTGGACCACAACGTGGAATGGGTAGCCCTCTCGTTTGTGCGTCGCGTGGAGGACATTCTTGATATCAAGCGCATCATAAAAGAGCGCGGCAAGGACACCCGTGTGATCGCTAAGATCGAAAAGCCGGAGGCTATCCGCAACATCGATGCTATTATTGCAGAGTCTGACGCCCTGATGGTAGCGCGCGGTGACCTGGGCGTGGAAACAGGTATGGAGCGTGTGCCGATGCTACAGAAAATGATTGTGGAGAAGTGCAACAAGGCCGCCAAACCGGTGATCATCGCTACTCAGATGATGGAGAGCATGATCGTGAACCCGAAGCCGACCCGCGCCGAAACCAACGACGTAGCTAACGCTGTGATTGACGGTGCCGACACCCTGATGCTGAGTGCCGAGACAGCCGTGGGCGCCTATCCGGTTGAGACGATCCGTTCGATGAACTTAACCATCAGCGAGGTAGAGCGCCAGGCCGATATCTTCAACAAGACCTACATCCTGAATCCGCACTCTGGCACCTTCTACAACGACAGCCTGGTAGCCAACGCCTGCAACCTTGCCCGCGACACCAACGCCCGTGCTGTGATCGGCATGACCAAGTCAGGGTATACGGCCTTCCAGCTGGCGAAATACCGTACCAAAGCTGACATTTTTATTTTCACAGAAAACGAGCGCCTGCTCACTACCCTGAACCTGGTATGGGGCATCCGCGGCTTCTACTACGACAAGTTCGAGTCAACTGACGCTACTATTGAAGACATCAAGCAGATGCTCCTCAAATCCGGTTACCTGAACAAAGGCGATGTGTTCATCAACACAGCGAGTATGCCGATATACGAGCAGAAGCGTACTAATATGATCAAGCTGAGTATCGCTTAAAATAAGGAATACTCAACTTGATTTTCAGAATCCTGGGGTTGTGTAACGGCCTCAGGATTTTTTATTTTAGGAGAGGGCTATACCTGAAGCCACTGGAGTGATTGTAGTTAAAGGGGGGCTTCGCCTAGTTGGAGTGTATAATGCACCATGGCGCGAGCGTCCACGCTCGTGTCTGGTATAGTGGGGCCTCTGGCCCAGGTATAGGTATAGGAATAGGTATAGCTTACTTTGCTTTGTAGCGGCGGCTTATAGGTATAGCTGGCTTTGTAGTAACTGCTGTTTCAGGTATAGCAAACAGTGTTGTTTTATAGCTTGCCTTGGCCGGACGGCCCTCACTTTTTTCCTTGATGAAAAAATCGAGGGCCCCTACCCCCACTCGCTGAACGCTCGAACAGTGGAGTGTCACTTAGCGCACCCGGCACCGCAGTTTGTTCCATTGCTAGCGTGTGAGTATGTCTTGCTATACCTGCCAGTGGTCTGTGGAGGCAACTACGAAGCTATACCTTTAAATTGGTAGCGGCCTAAAGCACCCCTCCTTGGACTACCGAGAACGCGAGTTCGAAGGTAGCGAGCGTAGCTCTGAGGGGCAGGGGTCGTTGGACCCGTTATTGGAAAGAAACTGCTATAACTACAAAGCTTATACTTTGAAAATCAACGGCCCGAATTCCCCTCTTGACAGGGGCAGGGGTGTGTTATGGCAACTGCCTAACTTACTTTTAACCATGATCCCTGCAGAATGACAAAAGCAAAAACTGAGAGTTCTCATACCTCACAGCGTGAATTCCACTAACTACGAAATAAGCTAACCAGCTACTCCTCCCCTATCAGCAAAACATCTGGAAAGGCTATCCACAAAAAAGCTGTTTGAAGGCAAATAAGACATCTTCAAACAGCTCTAACAGAAAACACAAAAAGCCTTACACTACTGTGTAAGGCTTCGGAATGGTATTCCAGCAAAAAACTAGGCTGCAGCCAGGCCGTTAACGAACTTAGCCAGTTTTGACTTGTTGTTAGCAGCTTTGTTTTTGTGGATGATGTTTTTCTTTGCCAGACGGTCAAGCATAGAAGAAACTGTCTTGTACAGTTCTTGCGCCTCAGTTTGGTCTGTAGTGCCTTTCAGCTTTTTGATGAAAGTACGAGTAGTTTTCGCCTGATATCTGTTACGAAGACGTTTCGCGTCGTTAGATCTGATTCTCTTTAATGCCGACTTGTGATTAGCCATGTTATTTTATACTAATTAAAATTTCGTTGCGTATCCTAAATGAGTTTGCAAAGATATATTCTTTGAAATTAAATTCCAAAACCTCCCCGCTATAAAAAAGCCTGAACAGGGATTTATTGCCGTCCCGGGATTATTCCGCCGCAATACTTAACTTATGCTGGTTCAAAATTACACTTATTTAGCCTGAAAACCATGGCTGCCCCGCGTTTCTTTCTGTAGCCTGCCTGTATACCTCTTCTTTTTAGCTGCGCCAGCGGCAAAGAGGAAGACCAGAACACGTTAGCGCCTGAAAAACCCTAGACTAACGAACTGGCTATACCTGTCACCTTGCTTAGTACTTTATCATACCTTCCAATGAAAAAAGCCTGAGTCCACAGCGTCCGCCGCAGCCCCAGGCTTGATCTTCAACTAAAAACTAGGTTAGTTATTTTTTCGTTCTACGTCAACATCAACATCTACATCACCGATACGCTTCTGTACTTTGTCTTCGGTACGTTTCCAGCTGTCTTTCACCTCCTGCCATTCACGCTTGCCTTCGTCGCCCCAGGTGTCGCTTTTGGCGTCAAGTTCAGCCTCGCGGCGGTTGTATTCTGCTTTCATTTCACGCCATTCTTCTTCAGTAGCTGTTTCAGCGCGAGATGACTGATCGTTCACCCATACTGAGAATTCATCATATTCACGCTCCGCTTCCACACTCGTTTCGTTCGCTTCTACTTGTGCTTCATCAATCTCACTGTTCGTTTCAGTGCGAGTTTCAGAGTTACAGGCAAAGGTAAATGCACTAACTGTTAGCGCCATACCTAGCATTTTAAGATTTGATTTTATATTCATCTTGTAATTATCATTAGTTATACTGCCTTATACGTATTATTACATTCCTTAGAATAGTAATATTCAAAGTAAAAAATATAAATGTATAGCATTATTCTATATAGTATTGCCCTTAAACCTATTGTTCTCCAGTCTCCTGCACTGTGTCGAACTCCGGTTCTGCATCAGTTACCCTAAACCGGGCTCCGGCTCGACCAATGGTCTCCTGCCACTGAGCCTGTGCTTTTTCCCACTCTGCTTTGGTCTGGTCGTCCCAGTCGGCGCTGCGCTTCTTTATTTCGGTGGTTTTGCGGTTGTACTCTGCCTCCATTTCATTCCATTCTTCTTCGGTGGCTGTTTCGGCGCGTCTGCTGTTCTCATCTACCCAGGTCGAAAACTCCTCTACCTCACGATTGGCACTATGCCGTGTTTCGGAGTTACAGGCCGTAACAGAAACTAGCAGGAGGCAGCCTAGGATCCATGTTTTGATATGTTTAATAAACTTCATTGTCTTATGTTGTGTTGGTTATATAAGGAATACGTCAAAAGCAGCCCACTGATGTAGCGACAAATATAGAAAGGCCGTAATTTTGACTTTTTCGTATTCATTACAAAATACCTTATACCTGATGCCGATCTTAACGTCCCAGCACAAACCGCCTTTTTATCTCTTCAACGGGCATATTCAGACGATTGTACCCAGTTTGTTCCGGCAGGTAGAAGGTGTGAGCTACCACCGCGAACGGCTCACCACCCCCGACGACGATTTTATTGATGCGGACTGGTCGCGCGTTAAATCCCGCTCGCTGGCCATCTTATCGCACGGACTGGAAGGTGACTCGCACCGGCCCTATATTATGGGGATGGTGAAGGCGCTGAACGAACATGGCGTAGACGCGCTGGCCTGGAACTACCGCAGCTGCAGCGGCGAGCCCAATAAACTCCTCCGCTCCTACCATCTTGGCGCCTCCGACGACCTCGACTTTGTGGTGCGCCATGCTTTAGACAGCGGAAACTACGAAACCGTATACCTGGTCGGGTTTAGCGCCGGCGGCAACATCAGCTTAAAATATTTGGGCGAAGACCCGGAACAGGTACCATCTGAAGTGAAACGTGCGTCCGTTTTTTCAGTGCCCATCGATTTGAAAAGCTCTGCCAAACGCATTTCCAAAATTTATACCCAACGCTTTTTAAAAACCTTAGGCCAGAAACTGGAGCAGAAAAAGGAGATGTACCCGGATGCCCTGGATCTCAGCAACTACAGCTTGTTCTGGTCTTTCCCGGAGTTCGACGACAAGTATACGGCACCACTGCACGGCTTCGAAAATGCAGACGACTACTACAAACGATCCAGCAGCAAGCAATTCCTGAAGCGCATACAAGTACCGACTCTGTTAGTAAATGCCCAAAACGACCCGTTCCTGACAACTTCCTGCTTCCCTTTTGAAGAGGCGGATGAAAACCCATACCTATACCTGGAGACACCTGAAGGAGGTGGCCACGTGGGCTTTGCAGAAGACTTCCGGAACAACGTCTACTACTCAGAAGCGAGAGCTGTGCAGTTTTTGTTGGAGGGGGTTTGATTGTTAAATTGTTGATGGTTGAATTGCTATTTGGGGTAATTGCATAGTACGGGTAATTGTTGACCTACCACTTGGAATAGGCTATACTTATTGAGACAAAACCATCTACAATTCTTATTACGGCATCGGCACAACCACCACCTTCTTCGTCTCGAAGAACTCTTCTGTAAAGTAATCCTTCAGGTCGTGTACCTTGGTGATCAGGCCTGATTCAGCTATTTCTTCTTCGAGGTCGCCGCCTTTGAGGTAGTAGATGCCTTTGTCAGGTATAGCCTCTTTCTTGAAGCTGTTCATCACCCAGGGGTAGAAATTGGCCAGGCGGGTAACGGCCCGGCTTACCACGAAGTCGAACTTCTCGCGCACCTGCTCGGCGCGGGTATGGGTGGCGGTTACGTTATGCAGGTGCAGTTCGCGGGCAATCTCCTGCACCACGTGTACCTTCTTTCCGATCGAGTCCACCAGGTGGAACTTCACCTCCGGAAACATGACAGCCAGCGGAAGGCCGGGCAGTCCGCCACCTGTGCCTACATCCAGCACATGGGCATGGGCAGGAAACTGAATCACCTTGGCTATACCCAGCGAGTGCAGGATGTGGTGCTCCCCAATGTGCTCCATGTCTTTGCGCGAAATAACGTTGATCTTCTCGTTCCACTCCCGGTACAGCTCGGCCATGCGCTCATACTTCTCGAGCTGGTCTTCGGTGAGCTCCGGAAAATAACCTGACAAAAGGGTGCGTATGGAGATAGACATGATTTGAGTTTAAGAGTTTAGGAATTTGAGAGTTGAAGAGATTGAAAGCTGAGAATTAATTATCCGTCTGATTCTCTTTTTAACGTGTTACAAGGTATAGTATACCTGCCACAATGGCCACTACCACCACTACGGCAAGGGCCATGAACATGTCGAAGAGAAGCACCAGGCCGGCGTTGCGGTACTGCCCTTCGTACTTGCGGTGCAGCTCGTGTTTAGCTTCGGCTTGCTTCCTGTGGCGCAGGTATAGGTGCAACTTACCCATTCCGACCAGTATGGCTTCGCTCAGGTTTCGCATGGACTGTATTTGCAAGGTATAGCTGTTCTTCCGGTAGTGCCTGTTTTAGGCATAACCACCGCAAAAATAGGAAATAAGTCCGGAAATCAGTTAAAAATAGAGCCCCTGCCGCACAAGGCAACAGGGGCTCTAAAAACGTAATCATTATCTTTTTTGGTGGTTATACTGTTGGATTCTTAAATGGTTGGCTTGCAATGCAATTCCTAATTCCTGAACAACAATTTAACAATTAAATCAAGTGTTTCTTGTTCTTCACCATGTCATAAAGCAACTCGCGGGCGCGGTGCAGCTGGGCTTTCACGGTACCGAGTGGGGCGTTTAGCTCAGTGGCAATCTCTTCGTACGACAGCTCGTTGAAGTAGCGCAGTGTTACGAGGCGCTGGTACTTCTCTGGCAGCTTGGCTACCACGTACTGCATGATCTCGATTTTCTGGTTTTTGATTGCCTCTTCCTGCGGGTTCAGGTTCTTGTCTTTGAAGTCGATCGTGATCTCGTCGCCGTTGTCGATCTTAATAGCCGAGTCGATGCTCATCGTCTTGATGCGGTTCTTGCGGATAAAGTCGATGCAGTTGTTAGTGGCGATGCGGAACAGCCAGGTACTGAAAGCGTACTCCGGGTTGAATTTATGCAGGTTGCGAAAAGCCTTAGCAAAAGCCTCTATGGTCAGGTCCTCAGCGTCGTCGGCGTTGCGCACCATTTTGAGTACCACGTGGTATACCGGCTTCTTGTATATGCTCATCAACTCAGCATAAGCTTTCTCGTCGTTTTCTTCAACAGCCGCCTGTATCAGCTTGAAATCGTGCTTCGCTTTTGCGGAGAATTGTTTGTTTACTTCCATCTGATTCGTTTGTTCAATACTACGGATACCCCAAGGAGCAGGTAACTAAAAAAATAAGCAATATCGAGCAGCGGCAACAACGGCAAAGAAACACCTTCGTCTAATCTGCGCGCCACACTTACATAGATCGGAAACACAGCCAGGTAGCGGATTCCGACAAGAGCGGCCAATATAGTCAAATGGCTATTTAGAACAAGAAGAATAATTACCAGTGTGTAAAAAAGAATATTGGATGAAATAAAAGTCCCTATCCTCCCTCTGTCTGCCGCATTGTACTGCCTGCCGGCGGCCATGTGCCTTCTTTTTTGTACCAGCCATTCCCGAAACGTCTTTTTGGGAATGCTGACTGTTTGCCCTTCCTTGCTGATAACAATGCTTGCTTTACTATTGTTGACGGCATCTCTGACAAATAGGTCATCGTCGCCGCCGGTAGTCTTGATATGAGATGCAAACCCTTTGTTTCTAAAGAAACATGACTTAGTATACGATAAGTTTCGGCCAACGCCCATGTACGCGTGTCCTTTGTTTGCATGAGACAGATACTGAATTGCGGTCAGTAAGGTTTCATACCTGATCAGATGATTTAGGAAACCACCCAGTTTTTTATAAGGGGAATAACCGATAACCAGATCAGCACCAGCATGATAGCCACTCTGCATTTTTTCGATCCAGTGTTCGCTGCAAGGGCGGCAGTCCGCGTCCGTGAACAGCATGTGTTCGTATTTGGCGGCGCGTATACCTAAAGCCAGCGCGTATTTTTTCGGATTGAGATACTCTGGCGTCTTTTTGATCGTCACCACCCGGAAGTTCGGGAACTGACGCTCGAGCTCATACACGTAAAATTCAGTGTCATCGTCAGAGCGATCGTTCACCAGGATGATCTCAAACTCGGGGTACTGCTGGTCGAGCAGCATGGGCAGGAGTTCGAACAGATTGTCCTGCTCATTATGCGCCGCCACAATCACCGACACGGGCCGCAGGGTGTCCGGCTCCGGATCTTTATACCTGCTCAGCGGCAGGAAGTAAAACAAAGCATAGTATAGCTGTACCAGCACGCAAAAAGCCAGCACCGCCAGGAGTATAAGTGGAATCAAATCTTGCTAAAGTTGACGGTTGGATTGTTAAATGGCTGCTCACGGGATTTTTCAAAATCGCACGATGACGCGGCACAAAAGCTACTTCCCAAATTAATCGGCAGAAAAGGCTCGTCTGCCTGGTAAAGGAAATTGCTGGCCTCGGCATCATTCCTGATTTTGAATTCCTGATCCGGCGCGGCACAAGTAACTACCAAAAATAGGTATAATTAAGCCATTTACGAACATCTTCATCATTTAATAATTGTTTATGTTTTGTGGGTGCGCGCTATGTATCTTTGCAGATTATTTCGATAACCATTTAGCAAAAACCGGCGGCCCTCAGGCTGCTGAACCAGTTGGCTTGCTTCTTGTAGCATAGTGCGCTGACAATCACATACCATGCAGTTTTCATTAGTAGCAAAAGATATACAGTCAAAGGCCCGCGCCGGGGTGGTGCAGACAGCGCATGGCGCTATCGAAACCCCGATCTTCATGCCCGTAGGTACGGCAGGCACCGTGAAGGCGGTTCACCAGCGCGAACTCAAAGAGGACATCAAGGCTGAGATCATACTCGGCAACACTTATCATCTATACCTGCGCCCGGGACTGAACATACTTGAGCAGGCCGGTGGCTTGCATAAATTCAATGGTTGGGACCGCCCTATACTCACCGACAGCGGCGGTTACCAGGTGTTCTCGCTGGCCGGTACGCGCAAGATCAAGGAGGAAGGCGTCAAGTTCAAGTCGCACATCGACGGCTCTGCGCTGGATTTTACGCCGGAGAATGTGATGGACACGCAACGCACGATTGGCGCCGACATCATCATGGCTTTTGACGAGTGCACCCCCTACCCTTGCGACTATACCTACGCCAAAAATTCGATGGAGCGCACCCACCGCTGGTTGCAACGCTGCGTCGATCGTTTCGACAGTACCGAACCGAAGTATGGTTATGACCAGACACTTTTCCCGATCGTGCAGGGCAGCACTTACAAAGACCTGCGGGTGCAGTCAGCCGAGACCATTGCCAGCTTTGGCCGCGAGGGCAACGCCATCGGTGGCCTCTCGGTAGGCGAACCGGCCGAGATGATGTACGAGATGACTGAGATCGTGTGCGACATCCTGCCAGCCGACAAGCCGCGCTACCTGATGGGCGTGGGCACGCCGGCCAATATCCTGGAGAACATCGCGCTGGGTGTGGATATGTTCGACTGCGTGTTGCCGACCCGTAATGCCCGAAACGGTATGCTGTTCACTACACAGGGCATCGTCAACATTCGTAACCTGAAGTGGGCCACCGACCACAGCCCAATTGATGCGGAACTAGGCGGCTATGTGAGCACGTTCTACAGCAAGGCTTACCTTCGCCACCTGGTACACAGCGGCGAATACCTGGCCGGACAGATCGCCAGTGTGCACAACCTGACGTTCTACCTCTGGCTGGTCAAGCAGGCCCGCCAGCACATCATCGCCGGCACTTTCCGTGACTGGAAAGACGTGATGGTGAAAAAACTAATGACGAGATTGTAAAAAATTCGAAGCTTGAAGCTAATTGACAAATACATCCTGAAGAAGTTCCTGACCACGTATGTGTTCACGGTGCTGATCATGGTCTCGGTGATTCTGGTGATTGACTTCACGGAGAAGAACGACGACTTTATCAAGCACAGTGTACCCATTTCCGAGATCATCTTCGACTACTACATCCACCTGATCCCGTTCTATGCGAACATGCTGAGCCCGATCACGGTGTTCATCGCGACCGTGTTCGTGACCTCCAAGATGGCCTCGCATACCGAGATTGTGGCTATCTTGAGTGGTGGCGTTAGCTTCAAACGTTTCCTGGTGCCTTACCTGATCGGGGCTACCATTATCGGCGCCCTTATTTTTGGCCTGATCGGCTGGGTGATTCCGAACTCGAACAAAGAGAGTGTGGCCTTTCAGGTAAAGTATGTGAAGAGTCCATTTACGTACGACAAACGCAACATACATGTCAAGATAGCCCCTGACACTTATGTGTATATGGAAAGTTACAACGTCACGGCACACGTCGGGTATAACTTTGCCATTGAGGAAATAAAGGGCACCAATCTGAGCAAGAGACTATCGGCCAGCAGCGTGCAGTGGAACCCCGACAGGCAGAAATGGAGCGTGGACCGCTATACCCTCCGCACCTTCGATGGTGAGAACGAGAGCATCTACCACGGCGGGGCACTGGACACAACGCTCAATATGCTGCCCAAAGACTTTGAGAGTACTTACAAGCTGGAGCAGACCATGACGCTGCCGGAGCTTAACCGTTTTATAGATGAAAAGATCAGCCGGGGTGCTGACGATATCGAGACTTATCTGATTGAGAAATACGAGCGCTACAGCTATCCTTTTGCCATCATCATTCTCACAGTGATTGGGGTGATCGTGAGTGCCCGCAAGGCGCGCGGTGGCGTAGGTATGCAGATCGCGCTGGGCTTCTTCCTGGCCTTCGTCTTCATTATTTTTGTGATTACGAGTCGTAGTCTGGCCCAAGTCGGCGACCTTGACCCGATGTATGCGGCCTGGGTGCCGAGTGTTATTTTTACAGGTATAGGATTCCTGCTTTACCGCTATATTCCACGCTAATGCCGCGTCTCAAGGATTTTATCGAGCTCCATTTCATTGTTTTGTTATGGGGCTTCACGGCCATACTTGGCAAACTGATCACGATTCCGGCAGTGGAGCTGGTATTCCTCCGCACACTCATTGCGGCGCTGGCACTGGGCATTATCATTTACCGGCGCAAGACGAAGTTTTGGCTGGGGCGCACCAATCTGTTCATCATCATGGGTGTCGGGCTGATGATCTCGGCGCACTGGATCCTGTTCTTTGCCTCGGCCCGCATCTCGTCGGTTTCGCTCTGCCTGGTAGGTATGGCCACCTGCAGTTTATGGACGGCCCTGCTCGAACCAGCCTTCACCAGCAAAAAGTTAAAATTCCATGAGATTCTGCTGGGAGTTATCATCCTGCTAGGCCTGTACATTATTTTCCAGGCCGAGACGGAGTTTGACAATATGCTGGGGATAGGTATGGCAGTTGGGTCTGCGCTGCTGGGCGCGATCTTTACGATCATCAATGCCCGCCTAGCCAAGAAGCATCCTTCCACTACCATTACGGCTTACGAGATGGCAGGCGCCTGTATCGGCACGGCGCTGTTCTTCCCAATCTATGCCGAACTGTTTACGGAGACGGGTACGCTGAGCTTTGCCATGAATGGCATGGACTGGGTATACCTGTTGCTGCTGGCCGTGGTGTGTACGGTGTACGCCTATACTGCGTCGGTAAGGCTAATGCAGAAAATATCGGCCTATACCATGAACCTGACCGTGAACATGGAACCGATTTACGGCATCCTGCTGGCCTGGCTGATCTTCAACGAGAACGAGCAGATGACTTCCAACTTCTACATCGGGGCTACCATTATCCTGTTCAGCGTGTTCATCCACCCGGTGCTGGACACGTACAGCGAGCGCCGCAAGAAGTTAAAGCAGCCCTCTCCAGAGAAGGTAGTGGCCGGGAAAGATTAGGTTGTCAGGTTCGTTCCTGAAAAGGCCGTAGATCGCCGACCCTGAACCAGTCATGGACGCATAGTCGGCGCCTGCGCTGTAGAGCTGCTCTTTTATACCTGCCAATTCTGGGTAGCGCGGGAAGAGTGCCTCTTCAAAATCATTTTTGAGTACCTCTTTCCATACCTGCACATCCTGCTTCAGGTACATTTCAATGCCACAGCTCGGCTTTTTAGGTATGATGTTGCCATAGGCTTCGGCTGTGGTAATATGAATGCCCGGGTATACGATCACACAGGTATAGCCACTCAGATCCAGCTCCACCGGTTTGAACACATCTCCCTTTTCAACTGCAATCACCGGTTTGTTGCGGATAAAGAAAGCACAGTCGCTGCCGAGTTGGCGGGCATAATTTTCGAGCTGCTCTTCGCTCAGGTTGAGTTCGAACAGACTGTTAAGTTGCTTCAGGACAAAAGCCGCATCTGCAGAGCCACCTCCGAGCCCTGCTCCCATCGGGATGGCTTTGTGCAGATGCATGTGCACAGGCGGCAGCTCAAAGGACTGCTGCAATAGTTTGTAGGCTTTCAGGCAGAGGTTCGTATCCGGATTACCGGGCACGGGAAGGCCACTCATCGTAAAAACCTCTGCATCAGCTGGCACAATTTCCAGGGCATCGCACCAGCGCACCGGGTAAAAGCACGACTCCAGGTTATGGAATCCGTCGGAGCGTTTCTCTGTCACCAGCAGTCCCAGGTTTATCTTAGCATTCGGGAAATCTAGCATAGGTATGGTAGTTAGCAGGGTATTGAATTAGGTATCACGACACACGTATCAAGTAGCATGACTTTTCTTTTTGACAAAGGACTGATTGACAAAAGACGATGGACTTTCTAAATCACTCCATCACTCAATCACTAAACTTTCTCCAGCGCCTGTTTCAAATCAGCCAGCAGTTCTTCGGTTTCCTCTATACCTACCGACAAGCGGATCAGGCCGAGTGTGATGCCGAGTTTCTGCTGTTGCGCTGGGTTAAGGCTGCGGTGCGAGGTGCGGAGCGGGTGCGAAATGGAAGTGCTCACGCCTGCCAACGATGGGGCAAACGGGATTTGTTGCAAGGCTTGCATAAAGGCGTTTACCGTTTCCGGCGCATCGTCTTTCAGTTTGAAGGACAGCATACCACCGAACATGCCTTGCCCTTGCTCTTTAGCCAACTGGTGCTGCGGATGCTGGGCCAAACCCGGATACCATACCTTCTTTACGTGCGGGTGCTGCTCCAGCATTTCAGCTATTGCCTGCGCGTTGGTGCAGTGCTGACGCATACGCAGCTTCAGGGTTTTAAGTCCACGGGCTGCCAGCCAGCTCTCAAAGGGGCTTAGGTTGAGTCCGTAGGTGCGCATAATCTGCTTGCTCCGGTTGCTGTCTTCCGAGTTTTTGGTTACCACCACACCGGCCGTCACATCGCTATGGCCTGACAGGTATTTCGTCACGCTGTGGATAACCAAGTCAGCGCCTAGCGCGAGTGGCCTGGTGATGACAGGCGACGCAAAGGTATTGTCCACCACGAGCTTTATACCCATACGCTTCGTCTCTTCTGCCAGTCGCTTCAGGTCCACCACCTGCAGCAGCGGGTTGCTCATGGTCTCGGCCAGCAGCAGTTTGGTGTTGGGCTGCACAAACTCTTGCAAGGTATAGAGCGTGTCGCTTGGCACATAGCTCACCGCTATACCCATTCGGGTCAGTTCCTGCGAGAGCAAGGCCGATGAGCCACCGTAGATTTCCTCGGCGCAGAGTACGTGGTCGCCGGACTGGCAGTACGTGAGCACCGCCGTCAGGATGGCTGACATACCCGACGAAGTGGCCACCGCTCCGGCTCCGCCTTCCAGTTTGTTCACCTCCTCGGCCAACTCATCGGAATTGGGGTTGCCATAGCGGGTGTACATGTATTTTTGCTCCGGTTGCTCAAAGTAGAGTTCCAGGTCGTTGAGGTCTTCGAAGGTGAATACCGAGGTCTGGTATATGGGAGTGGTTTTCGGGTGGATCTGTGCCATGGGCAGGTATAGCGTATTTATCGTTAAATATAGTCAGTATTTAGAAATAGACCGGCAATCCTGCTTATTTTTGAGACAAGGCATCGCTTCTATTTTCACCCTGGGCGGCCTGATTCGTATAGTCAATAAGTTTCGCACGCAAATCATGACACACCCTATACCTGACAACAACAGATACTACCGCAGCCTGATCATCCGCCACATACAAGAGGAAATTCCCGGCGTGAAGACCTTCGCGCTGGAGCCTGAGGATGGTAAGCCGCTTCCGTACAAAGCCGGCCAATACCTGACTTTGGTGCACCACAGCACGCAGGGCGAAGTCCGCCGCTCCTACTCCATCACTTCCTCTCCCGCCTTGCAGGAGCCACTTACGATAGGTGTGAAGCGCATCGAAAACGGCCTCTTCTCCCGCATGCTTATCGACAACGCCCGCGTGGGCGACAAACTGATCACGACCGGAGCGGCTGGTTTGTTTACCTTACCAGAAGAAGGTACAGCCTTTAAACAGATTTTCTTTCTGGCAGCCGGCAGCGGCATTACGCCCATTTACTCGCTACTCAAAACGCTGCTGCACGCCCGGCCGGAACTGTCGGCGGTGCTCTTCTACAGCAATAGCTACCCAGAGAAGACTATGTTCCTGAAACCTCTGCAAGAGCTGTCGACTCAATTCCCTGAAAGATTGCACACCGAGTTTCTGTACAGCAACTCCCCGGACCTGAGCCGGGCGCGGCTACACAAAGACCTGCTGCAGCGTTTTATCAGCTCACTTGCTAAAGTACCACACGACGAGCTGCTTTTCTACATTTGCGGTCCTGATAACTACATGCGCCTGATGTCGTTTGCGCTGCGGCAGTTCGGCATACCGGAGCCCAACATCCGAAAGGAGATCTTCAACACTGACATCCGCAAACCGGCCAAAGTTATACCGCCTGACACGGCAGCCCACCAGGTAACACTACATATCGGCGGCAACACGCACCAGATCGCTTCGCGCTACCCCAATAACATCCTGCAAAGCGCCCGCCAGGCAGGCATCGCCATGCCCTACAGCTGCGAAACCGGCAAGTGCGGCAGTTGCTTGGCCCGGGTACTAAAGGGCAAGGTATGGATGTCCTATAACGAGGTGCTCACCGAGCGGGACATCGAAAATGGTATGACGCTGACTTGCGTGGGCTTCCCGGTGGGGGGAGATGTGGAGATGGAAATTCTGTAGCTATACCTATCCGATTAATACATCTGCAGGTACACTTTCCGAAGTCCTGCAATATCTCCTAAAAAGTGTGGTATGATTTATACACTGAATGTAGATTTTGCTATATTTAGTGAGGCTTAGCATGTTAGGGTGATGCGTTGCATTAAATTCCGGTAGCTAAAACAATCCTGAGGCAGCAACAGTCCAGACCCAAGTGGAGTGATAAGCTATTTTAAAAACGGTTCCACTTAACCGCACAACCCAATGAAAACAATAGCCGCCATCGCCGGACTAGTGCTTTTATCCCTGTCAGCTCGAGCACAAGATGTAGATCATCCGCAGCTACGGTTAAAACCGCTTTACAAGAAACTGGAATTGCGTTCTCTGGAGCAAGACTCCTCCACGGGCAAGTTGAATCTGCTTGGGAAACCAAACGGTAGGTATAGCCTCTTCCCAAAGTCTTCTATAAAAAGCACTGCTCCGGCAAAAGTCATGGCCCCAAAGGCTACCATGCCTGTCATGAAGCCTGACTCGACCATCCAGTTTTCGATCCTTGCCTTACAGCCTGATTCCACGATCGCATTTCCGATGCCAGTTCTAAAACCTTAGTCTATACCTGATGATCATGAAAAAGTCTACTCCTCTATTGCTTGTCCTCACGCTGTTTTGGCTGAGCTCTGTTCTTCCGCTTCAGGCGCAGTCCATCAGCCAACAGGAAATTGACCAGGTAGTGGAACAGGCCATGACGGCCTTTCAGGTGCCAGGTATAGCAGTCGCCGTAGTGAAGGACGGAAAAGTGGTGCACATGAAGGGCTATGGCGTCAACTCGATCAAAACAGGTGAGAAAACCACGGAGCATACCTTGTTCGGTGTAGCCTCCAACACCAAGGCTTTCACGGCGGCATCGCTGGGTTTGCTGGTAGAAGAAGGCAAGATTAAGTGGGACGATAAGGTTGTGAAGTACATACCTGAGTTCCGCCTCTACAACAACTATGTGACAGAGGAATTCACGATCCGGGACCTCCTGACCCACCGCAGTGGCCTGGGCCTGGGAGCCGGTGACCTGATGATGTTCCCCGATGGCAACGACTTTACGGTAAACGACCTGATTCGCAACATACAGTACCTGAAGCCGGTATCCGATTTCAGGTCGAAGTACGATTATGATAACCTGCTGTACATTGTCGCCGGTGAAGTAGTGGCCCGGGTGACGGGCACCAGCTGGTCGGATTTCACTGAAAAACGCATCTTACAACCGCTCGGTATGACGCGCAGCGCCGCTAGTTATGACAGACTCCAGGACTTAACCAACACCATTGAGGCCCATGCTGTGATCGAGGGAAAATTAAAAGTAATCAACCGCTACAACCTGCCTTTCGGGGCCGCTGCCGGAGGGATTTACACCAGCGTGCACGACCTGAGCAAGTGGCTGATCATGCTGATGAACGACGGCAGGTATGGCGATGATCTGAAGCAGCGTCTGCTCACCCAAAAAGTCATCCGGGAGCAGTGGACGCCGCAAACCATTATACCTTACAACGGCAAGAGTCCCTTCAACACGCACTTCCGGTCATACGGGCTTGGTTGGTTCCTGAGCGATGTGAAAGGCCACAAAGAGGTCAGCCACACAGGCGGCCTGCCAGGTATGGTGAGCCAGGTAACCATGCTGCCAGAGCTGAACCTGGGCATCATCGTGCTTACAAACCAGCAAAACGGACAGGCTTTCCGCTCCATCACCAACACCATCAAGCAGGCCTACCTGGGTATGGAAGCCCACGACTGGGTGGCGGAGCTGAAGCAGGAAGAGGACGAATATGTGGCAGAAGCCACCGCTTATACCGACAAAATCTGGGGGGATGTGAACAAGGTGCTGAAAGAAAAGAAATCGAAAGTAGCTTTTGACAACTATGTGGGCACTTTCGAAGACAAGTGGTTTGGCTTCGTCGAGATCTACAAGCAGAAGAATAAGCTCTACTTCAAGTCGCTGCGATCGCCCAGGCTGCAGGGCGAAATGCTTTATTATAAAGACAATACCTTCGTGGTGAAATGGACGGACCGAAGTTTTGAGGCTGATGCCTTCGTAGTGTTTGTGCCGGATCAGAAGGGCAATCTCTCAGGTATAAGCATGAAGGCCGTCTCCCCGCTCACCGACTTCAGCTACGACTTCCACGACCTGGATTTCACCAAGGTGCAGGCTGTGCCTCAAAGTTCAGCTATACCAGCAGGCAGTGGTAAGAAGTAGGAGGCGCAAGTTTGGCTATAGTGTAGATTAGCTTGTATTATCATATATCCGCTAGTTATCTATAATTGTGAATTAATGAAAAATCTCTATCTCTTATTTTTTCTGTTTTTACTTTCATGTCAGCAAAGAGAGATGGAAAGCGGTACTGAAGATGAATTTAATTATAAAGTAGTACCTCTATATTCTGGTCAACCATTACCGAAAGACCCATATCTCATGGCGTTGTACGAAAAGAAAAAGTTAAAAAATGGTGACTGGTATAGAGCAAAAGTTTTCCTCGAAAAATTCGAATTCCCTCCTGGATATTCTGATAGTACAATCATAAAATTCTTTCATGGCAGGACTTCATATAAAGACATAATAGAAGGTAAAGGCATAAGCGCCGTTGTCAGAAACGATACAGGATATGTGAAATTTCAGGTTTTTGAGCCTAATCTCGCAAAAGGAGATTCAGTGCAAAAATTGTGGGAAGCGGTAATAATCAATCCTGCTTTACCTGATAGTATTACCTATACTGTCGTATTAGACTATACGGTCTATGGCAGGTAGAACAAATTTAGATAACCACGCCTTTACGCTAGCTACGCCACCGCAAAGCCCAGTCCGTTAGCTACAATAAAAGTAAAAATTTGAAAAAGCTTATACTCATACTTGTTGTATTTTCAACTTCATGCAGCTCTGGAATATACAACCAAGTACCCCCCAAAAGTTATTTAGAAACCGAAACTTTAGAGGTTAATTATCAAGGAGCCTTAGTACGCACGCTGGAAAAGAAAAATATCAAAGACGATACCCTCTCTTTTGATTTTACTTACTGGGGCGGCTGGAAGGATTCTAAATTCTACTCCAACAGTGATACTATCTTCATCACAAATAACGGTGTAGAGCAGGAGTTCATATACTGGGTCAACGAAGGCGATACTGTAGTGCTGGATATTTACAAGCAGTTTAACCCAGGCACTTATGACGATTACTATAAAGCTGGAAACCGGGGGAAGGTAAACGTGGTTATACCACAAGTGTATGAGCTTGCCAATGTGATGGTGGCACTTGCAGACAGCGCACAACCCAACTGGGTAAACAAGGATACAGAATATCACAATCGTGTTCTGGAATACTTCACACCCTACAAGAGCCACCCTGCCATCAAGAGCTTAAATACGCTACTATCAACAGGCTCTTATCTCAACTTTAGGGAAAACAGTGCCGCTTATGAATTTGACGGGCAAAGGATAGTCAGATCAAGCACATACGCTGGCTTTAGGGCAAGAGACCAGTTCAAAAAGTTAATGCCTTTAATCCAGGACTTTGCCATTGCAAGCAATTTCCTTTTCTTCTACCAAAGCGAAAAGCCATTCTATGATAAGCTGAAGTCACTAGAGCATGAGAGAGCACAAGTGAAGGAAGCTTGGAACTGGCTGCAAGGTCAATTCCCCAGCAGGGTGGACTCCTATCGAATCATCATGAGCCCTCTGGCAGGTGCCTTCCACAGTATCCGCCTTTTCGAAAACAACGGCTTCAAAGAAAATATTATATTCATGTCCGCCCCTTCTCTAGCAAGCAAAGATTCTGTGAGCGAGGGTATAACAGATGCTTTGACTTTAAGGAGGGCATTCACAGAAATAAACCACAACTATGTTAACCCTATATCAGACAACTTTGCCGATGCCATAAATGATGCAATGGCACATGTAGGAAAGTGGAACACAAAAAGCAGCTACAATAGCCCTTACGAGACATTCAATGAGTACATGACGTGGGCTGTTTTCGGTATTTACGTTTATGACAGATTTGGGGAAAGCGACTATGAAAAAGTAATGCTTCAGCCAATAGACTTTATGGAAAACAGCAGGGGATTTGTAAAATTCAGAGCTTTTAACGAGCACCTATTGGAGTTGTTCCAAAAGTATGATGGCAAAAAGAAGGTACCAGAGCTATATCCTGAAATGCTGGAGTGGGTAAAAAAAGAGAATTACAGTAGCTAACCTTGCATATGCTATGCGTTTCGGCCGATGGGCTCGCACACTGTGTATACAAGTCCGTTGCAGCAAATTAGATTGGCCCTCCAATCAAGAATGAAGAATAAATAAAATGGGATTAAGAATGAAGACATTAAACTGGCGGCATACTGGTTGGTTTGCAAAGGATTTCATATTCACTATGGAACAGCAAATTATCGGGAATTTGACCATTGACAGTTCCTGGAATTTTAAAGCGCTCTATACCGACGAGGAAACAAAGCTGAATTTTGCCCAAAAGAGCTTTTGGGACAGGAATGTGTCAATAACCAGGGATGGGGAAGTAATTGGTGAGATTCACAGCGGATTATTTGGAGAAAAGACACTCAGGCTCGTGTCAGGAGAAAAATTCACCATTTCTACCAGCCTTTGGGAACAAGAGGTTTATTGGAAGACTGAAGAGGGTAACACGGTCGTTCAATACTGGCAAGCGACCATGAGTTCGATGGGAAAGGGATCGATAAGTTTAGAGAAATCCCTGCCAGTTGAAATGGAAAAGCTACTCATCAGCAGCGGGCTCTTTATCCGGCAAATGACACGTTGGCGAAGAGCTCGAAAAATGGCAGTTATAATTCTGGTTATAGCGTCTGGAAGTCAATTTTAAATAGCACATCCAGACTGGAGCCCGGAAACGGCCTTGGAACCAACTCCCTAAATTCCAACATCATTATAAACCTGTCGTCTAATTAATTTTGCCGCGGCCCGACCCCATCTTGACAAAATTGTCTCACCTATCGCAAAGGAAGAACTTGAACAAAATCTGAGAGAGTGGCAACCTAAATGAAAAATCCCCTTCCGCTCTTATCAAGCAGAAGGGGATTTCTTTTATGCTTTAGCTTGTGCTGTACTATTCAGTAACGGACTCAGCCAGTACAATGATCTTGTTATTCAGAACTTCTACCACACCACCATCCACGGTAAAGAACTCCTGTCCTTGCTTGGTAGTGATACGGATTCTGCCACTTTCCATGGTGCTGATAAGGGGAGCGTGCATGTTCAGGACTTCAAACGAACCGTTTGAACCCGGAAACTGAGCTGACTCTACCTCACCGGCAAAAACCTTCTTGTCAGGTGTGATTATCTCTAAATACATCTGTTTCAGTTAACAGTTAACAATTAGCAGCGACCAGCATTATTTACTGATCACTGCTAACTGTTTAATGAATTTATTTTGCTTCAGCCATCAACTTCTCACCTTTCGCTACGGCGTCTTCAATGGTACCAACCAGGTTGAAGGCTGCCTCAGGCAGGTGATCGTACTTACCGTCCATGATCTCGTTAAAGCCACGGATGGTGTCTTTGATGTCTACCAGAACACCGGCAAGGCCAGTAAACTGCTCTGCTACGTGGAAAGGCTGAGACAAGAAACGCTGCACACGGCGCGCTCTGTGTACCACCTGCTTATCTTCCTCAGAAAGTTCGTCCATACCAAGGATGGCGATGATGTCCTGAAGTTCTTTGTAGCGCTGTAGAATTTCTTTTACGCGCTGTGCTGTACCGTAGTGGTCTTCGCCCAGAACATCGGCAGAAAGAATGCGTGACGTAGAGTCCAGTGGATCCACCGCAGGGTAAATACCAAGCTCGGCGATCTTACGGGAAAGTACTGTTGTAGCGTCCAAGTGAGCGAACGTTGTCGCTGGAGCCGGGTCAGTCAAGTCATCCGCAGGTACGTAAACGGCCTGTACAGACGTAATGGAACCACGCTTAGTAGACGTGATACGCTCCTGCATGGCACCCATCTCCGTTGCCAGCGTTGGCTGGTAACCTACCGCTGATGGCATACGACCAAGAAGGGCCGACACCTCAGAGCCCGCCTGCGTAAAGCGGAAGATATTGTCAATAAAGAACAGGATGTCACGACCAGCACCAGTACCGTCACCGTCACGGAAGTTCTCAGCGATGGTAAGACCGGAAAGGGCCACACGTGCACGCGCCCCAGGAGGCTCGTTCATCTGACCGAACACCAGCGTCGCCTGCGATTTCTCCAGTTCCGCCATGTCCACTTTCGACAGGTCCCATCCGCCAGCTTCCATGGAGTGCTTAAACTCTTCGCCGTAACGGATAATGTCAGATTCTAAGAATTCGCGAAGCAAGTCATTTCCTTCGCGGGTACGCTCACCTACACCGGCAAACACAGACAGACCTGAGTAGGCCTTGGCAATGTTGTTAACCAGCTCCATGATCAATACCGTTTTACCCACACCGGCACCACCGAACAGACCAATTTTACCACCTTTTACATAAGGGGCCAGCAGGTCGATTACTTTGATACCAGTATAAAGGATTTCTGATGAAGTTGCCAGATCTTCGAAACGAGGCGCAGCGCGGTGAATTGGCAGGCGCGTTTCAGTAACAGGCTGAGGAATACCGTCGATCGCTTCGCCAATTACGTTGAACAGACGGCCGTTGATCGCGTTGCCGGTAGGCATCGTGATCGGGCCACCCAGGTCGGTTACCTGTGCACCACGGGTAAGGCCTTCGCTGGAGTCCATCGCAATGGTACGTACACGATCTTCGCCGAGGTGCTGCTGCACTTCCAGCACAATGCGTTGGCCGTTTTCTTTAATTACCTCAAGCGCATCGAGGATGTTTGGTAATTTTGCGTTTTCACCCGCAAAGCTAACGTCCACAACCGGACCGATAACCTGGGTAATTCTGCCAATATTCGCCATTTGACTTTTTATATTGATTAACTGTATAACGGAGTTATTTCAAGGCGCAAAACTAAGGTATATTAAGGACAATTCCACACAACACTCCAAAAAGTTTTAACTTACTCAATATCAAATCATAGCCTCCTCCCCTCAGGCATCTAGCCGGGGAACGACTCTGCCGCCATTAAAAGACACATTGCCGTGCCAGCCACACGATTATACCTATCAGCAGGATCGCTATACGTCAACCCCTATACCTGAAACCTCCTGCACGAGAAATGCGCAAACAGCGGCGAATTTACAGACGCTCTAACACCAGCTGCACTTCCTTGGTTTGGCTGGATTTGTCCTTTAAAGTCGGCAGTGGCGTTACATGCTGCAACCTTATTTTATAGGGCATGGCGCCTACTACTACCCTCGCTTCATCTTCAAACCGGCTGCCGCCAGCGCAATCGCCCAGGCACATAATTATGGTTTCTCCTTTTTCATTCCCCAAACCTATTGTCAGGGTCACTTCCACTTTGCCATAAGTAATACAAAACACATCGCTCGGACATGTGCCGTCGCTCACATCCGCTACTTTCAACTTCACAATGGCTGCCGCATCAAATCCGGTGTTTTTGTACAGAGCCGTTCTCCCTTCCTTTAGCTTGATTTCCTTCCCCAGGTAGGCGTTTACAGTGCCCAGGTCTTCTTTTGAGCAGGAAAGCAGCAGACAAACGATAGCAACAAACAGTAGATTCTTCATGGTACAGCGCTATATATTAATTTATTGACCCTAAATTGCAGCAGTGCTTTGCATCCTATCCAGACCCTATTCCTTTGCCGAAATACCGACTCGGCTTATACCTTTGGCAGGATGCTCGAAAGGAGCTATATTTTATAATAATACGATTTAAACTATTCCGCTTTCTGGCAGTCTATACCTACCGAGCGGCTTTGAGCATGTTTAGATTCCGTTTTCGCAAGCGCAAAAGATGAATTTTAAACACACCCTTATACCCGTTCACCTGATCTAATCACTTAAATCAACCTTTTCATGAAGAAAATTTACCTTCTCGCTATGCTGCTGATAGCGGGCATTAGTGTACAGGCACAGCAGCCTGGTACGCCGACCAAGGGGAACTACCAGCTGGCATCCCGCTTCTCACCTAAAAAACTGGAGAAACTTATTTTCACCACCAACCTCGACCCACACTGGCTCAAGAACTCTGACCGCTTCTGGTACGAGTACGAAACCAGCAATGGCAAGAATTGGTACATCGTGGACCCAGCCACTAAATCCAAAAAACTGATCTTCGACAATGCCAAAGTGGCCTCTGCCGTGACCATGGTCGTGCAGGACCCATTTGATGCACAGAACCTGCCTATCCAGAACCTCAAGTTCACCGAAGACGAAAAGAGCGTACAGTTCGAGATCAAGAGCTCCATCGACCAGGTGAAGAAAGACCGTCTGGACAAAAAAGCCGCTGATTCACTTGAGAAAAAGACGTTCTACTTCCGCTACAACCTTTCTACAGGCCAGGTCGTGGAGCTGAAAGATTTCGAAAAGCCAAAGTCCAAGCCGCGCTGGGCATCTATTTCCCCGGACCAGCAGGTGGTGATATTTGCCAAAGAGCACAACCTGTATTGGATGGACAAGTCCAACTACGAAAAGGCTTTGAAGAATGAGAAAGACTCGACCATTGTAGAGCACCAACTCACTAAGGATGGTGTGGAGTACTATACCTACGGCGACTCACGTGGCGAAACAAACGTGGAGCGTGCGAAGAACAGGAAAAACCGCAAGCCGGCCTTCATCCTGTGGTCACCGGACTCCAAGCAGTTTGCCATGGTGCGCACAGACGAGCGCAAAGTGAAAGATCTTTGGGTCATCCACCACACCGCGCAGGGCCGCCCTGCACTGGAGACTTACAAATACCAGATGCCAGGCGAGAAGGAAGCCCCTAAAAGAGAGTTGCTGATCTTCGACTTCGCCAACAAGTCGCAACGCAGAATCAACACGGCAGCTTTCAAAGACCAGGAGGTTTCCTTATGGTCGGCGCCTGCCCTGCAGAAGCAGCGTGACGATGAGCACCGCCCGATCCTATGGCATGGCACCAAAGACAAGCTATACTTTACCCGCACCAGCCGCGACCTGAAAAAGATCGACGTATGCGAGCTGGACATCGCTTCGGGCAAGGTGACCCCTGTTATCGAGGAGCGCTTCAACACCTACATCGACATGAACCGCATCGGTCTGGTGAAAGGTGGCAACGAGATCATCCACTGGTCTGAGCGCGACGGCTGGGGCCACTTCTACCTGTACGATGGCAAGGGCAACCTGAAAAACCGCATCACCAGTGGTTCCTTCCATGCGGAAGACCTGGTAGGTATAGACGAGAAAAACCGTGTGCTTTACTTCACCGCCAATGGCCGCGAGAAGGACGAAGACCCATACCTGATGCACCTCTACCGCGTGAACTTCGACGGCAGCGGTATGACCTTGCTTAACAAAGGCAACTTCGACAATACCATCAGCCTGAACGACAACAATACCTACTTCGTGAACACGGCATCGCGCGTGAACACGGTGCCGGTATCTGCGCTGTATAACAACAAAGGCCGTAAAGTGATGGACCTGGAGAAAGCCGACCTGAGCCGTTTGATGACGACAGGGTATAAATTCCCGGAGCCGTTCACGGTGAAGGCGGACGATGGCATCACCGACCTCTATGGCGTAATGTACAAGCCTTTCGACTTCGACTCAACTAAGGCCTACCCGATCATTACTTATGTATACCCAGGCCCTCAAACTGAGGCAGTGAACAAGGCGTTCGGCCGCAGCATGGACCGTATTGATCGCCTGGCGCAGTTGGGCTTTGTGGTCGTGACAGTGGGTAACCGCGGTGGTCACCCGGCCCGCTCCAAGTGGTACCATACTTATGGCTACGGCAACCTGCGCGACTATGGCCTGGCTGACAAGAAAGCGGCCCTTGAGCAACTGGCCGACCGCCACCGTTTCATCGACATCGACCGCGTAGGTATAACCGGCCACTCAGGTGGTGGCTTTATGTCTACGGCAGCCATGCTCGTATACCCTGACTTCTTCAAGGTAGCCGTATCGGGAGCAGGTAACCACGAAAACAACATCTACAACCGCTGGTGGAGCGAAAAGCACCACGGCGTGAAAGAAGTGGTAACGCCTAAGGGAGATACGACCTTCGTGTATGCCATCGAGAAGAACCCGGATCTGGCACGCAACCTGAAAGGACACCTGATGCTGGCAACCGGCGACGTGGACAACAACGTGCACCCGGCGGGCACTATCCGCATGGCGCAGGCCCTGATCAAAGCCAACAAGCGCTTCGATTTTGTGATGCTGCCTGGCCAGCGCCACGCCTTCGGCGACATGACTGAGTACTTCTTCTGGATGATGGGCGATTACTTCACCAAGCACCTCATCGGCGACTTCTCGCAGCCAGTTGACATCAAGGAAATAAACCGCGAGGTTGAAAATGTGGGCAACAAGCGACGAACCGGCGCTATAACCGCTCCTGGAGAGGAATAACAAGGTATAGCGTATGAACGCAGAACAGCCGCAGTGAGATGATTCTTGCTGCGGCTGTTCTGTTTGTATTATAGGGTTATATCTGGGCAAGGCACGAAGCTATACCTGATGTATACGCGTATAAAAAGCCATCTCCGCCATGCGCAGCTTGCGAACAAACGGTGCGTGGCGGAGATGGCCTGTTATTTTAGAAGTGGTTGTTAAAATTAGATAATCTGAGCCCAGATGGCCCGGAATAAGCGGAAGGCTAAAAATTTAAACATAATTGTAAGCGTAATCTTATTAAAAATGTTGTTTATGGAAATTTCGTATTCGAGACAAACGCTATAAATGTTTCAGCATTTCGATTTGCTCATCATTGAGCAGGATGTAGCGGTTGTTAAAAGGGTTGGCATAGAACTTCTCAGCTATCACATATTCCCCGGTATCCATCTTGTGGATGTTGTAACTAAACAGGCTGTTAGATCGCTCAATAACCAGTTCCGTACGGCTTAGATCGAGCGCACGACCGCAGGTCGTGGTAATGATGTCAGAATTGACCGTCATGATAGTTGAATACATAATTGGAAGATTTAGCAAGGTTCTTTACGCAGTACTTGCCAGATGGTGACATACAAAAGCTATAAAATCAGTTAAACTTATCCACATCATCTCCTCAAGACCCCGCGCTATACCTTATACTACAATTTAAAAGGTGATTTTACCACGATGATCTGGGAAGCATACGCCGTAATTAAAAAGCTGCTTTCCTAAACAGGCAGGAGTCAGCCAGGCTGGCAAACAGGTGTTTCTATACCTTGCCTGATAAAAATTTCAGCACAGGCACATATTTTTAAATCTACCGCCAAAAACCTTGTCATGGTGTAGGCCAGTCCGGAGGAGCAGCCCGATTTCAGGAAATCGTTATAGAATAAGGCCGTGAATTTCACTCAATTAGGAATAGTAACAGCTTCTTGTAACCACCTTTTCAGCTACGTTTCAGGTTGTGTGCATACCTCAAAAAGTACGAGAGCACGGCGCTAAAGCAGATTTTGGGCTAAGATTTTCAAAAAAATTTAGGGCAAATGTTTGCAGTTTAAAATAGCCTGCCTATCTTTGCATCACTGAACGACGAAGGGGCTTCCATCCTGAAATCTAGTAGGTAGCTTGTCCGATGGTGTAACTGGCAACACGTCTGATTTTGGTTCAGAAGAGTCCAGGTTCGAAACCTGGTCGGACAACTTAAAAAGGCAACCCACAGCAATGTGGGTTGCCTTTTTTGCTTTTCACCCTCCCTCATAACTAATTAAAAATCAGAAATATCAGGTAGCATATGTGCGGAATTTCGTAGCTTTGCAGGCATAATAACCTAAACCAAACCCTACTAACATTTAGCATTATTATGCCACAGGTAAAAATTTTCGCTGGCTCCGCCTCCAAGTACCTAGCCGAAAAAATTGCTACTGCATACGGTACGCAACTCGGTGACCTTGAGCTTCTACGTTTTAGCGACGGGGAGATGGCACCACACTTCAATGAATCTGTTCGCGGTGCAGAAGTATTTCTGGTGCAGTCCACGTTTCCGCCAGCCGACAACCTGATGGAGCTTATGCTGATGGTAGACGCCGCCAAGCGCGCCTCAGCCCACAAAGTGATCGTGGTGATGCCCTACTACGGCTACGCCCGCCAGGACCGCAAAGACAAGCCACGTGTTTCCATCGGCTCTAAAGTGCTGGCCAACGCCATCCAGTCAGTAGGCGCCGACCGCCTGATGACCTGCGACCTGCACGCCGGCCAGATCCAGGGCTTTTTCGACATTCCTGTTGATCATCTGGATGGTTCGGCCATTTTCGTGCCTTACCTGCGCAGTCTCAACCTGGGCAACGACCTGATCTTCGCCTCTCCTGACGTAGGGGGTGTGGTAAGAACAAGAGCCTTCGCCAAAAACTTCGGTGCTGAAATGGTTGTCTGCGACAAACACCGCAAACGGGCTAACGAGATCGCCTCGATGCAGGTGATCGGCGACGTGGAAGGTATGGACGTGGTACTGGTGGACGACATGGTAGACACAGCCGGCACGATTACGCAGGCCGCCAAACTTCTGAAAGACAAAGGTGCCAAAACCGTTCGCGCCATCGCAACGCACCCTGTGTTGTCGGGCCCGGCTTATGAGCGCATCGAGAACTCCGTGCTGGAAGAACTGGTGGTTTCTGACACCATTCCATTACGCCAGGATTGCTCCAAGATCAAGGTGCTTTCGTTCTCCGAGCTTTTCGCCCGCGCCATCAACAACGTAGTGACGCACGAGTCTATCAGCTCACTGTTTATTTAATTTGATTGTTAGTTGCTGATTGTTAATTGTTGTTCTCAATGATAAACAATCAGCAATTTCATATAGTATTCAAATAGGTCGAAAGGATATCGGGAAAGTTGGCTGTTGCGTTGATTGTGTAGTACAAGAAAAAAACAATTAACAATTTAACAATCAACAATTAAATCCATACCTTTGCTGCCTGAAATTTTAACAAAATTCATTTTATGAAAACTTTAGAGATTATAGGGTTTAAAAGAGCAAATCTCGGTAAAGCACAGACGAAAGAGCTGCGCAATGAGTCTTTTGTACCAGGAGTACTTTATGGTGGCACTGAGCAGATTCACTTCTACGCCCCAGCTATCCTGTTCAGAGACTTGGTTTATTCTCCAGAAGTATACGAAGTTGATCTGAATATCGAAGGCACGCACTACAGAGCGATCCTTCAGGACGTACAGTTCCACCCAGTAAACGAAATGCTGCTGCACGTTGACTTCCTGCAGCTTGACGAAAGCAAAGAGGTAAAGATCGATGTTCCGGTTAAGTTTGTTGGCAACTCTCCAGGTGTAATGGCTGGTGGTAAGCTGGTAACGAAACTGCGTAAACTGAAAATCAAAGCGCTTCCTGCTAACCTGCCAGACTATATCGAGGTGAACATCTCTGATCTGGAGCTTGGTAAGTCTATCAAAGTAAGCAAAATTGCGAAGGGTGACTACGAAATCCTGACCAACCCACTTGCTCCGGTAGCAACCGTTACGATTCCACGTGCTCTTAAGAGTGCACAGACAGAAGAAGCTCGCGGCGGCAAGAAATAAGTATTGCTGCTTCAATAGCAACAAAATCCTGTCCTGCTCCGAGCAGGGCAGGATTTTTTGTTTCTGATGGAAATCAAATGGCTGAATTGTTAAATGGTTAAATTGCCAGCCAAACAGGCTACATTATATTGGAATCAACCATAAAGCCATTTAACCAGTTAATTTTGAGCAATTCAACCATCATAAAACTAAAACAATGGCTGGGCCTGGAGCAAAAGGCAGTAGCAAGCATTGAAGACACGAGTATGAAATATCTGATAGTGGGCCTCGGCAATATTGGCCCGGAGTACGCGGAAACGCGTCACAACATTGGATTTATGGTGCTGGACCATCTGGCACAGAAATTTGATGCGAAGTTTAATACTGGTCGCCACTCCTTCGTGACCGAGATCAAAAGCAAGGGCCGCACCTATGTACTGGTGAAGCCCACCACTTACATGAACCTGAGCGGCAAAGCCGTCAGCCATTGGTTGAGCAACCTGAAACTGACGCCGGATCAGATGATGGTGATTACGGATGACATCGCGCTGCCCTTTGGCAAGATCCGCATTCGCGCCAAAGGCAGTGCCGGCGGGCACAACGGCTTGAAGCACATCGAGCAGACGCTGGGACACAACAACTACCCACGCCTACGCTTTGGAGTAGGCGACGCTTTCCACAAAGGCAAGCAGGTTGACTATGTCCTCAGCAATTTCAGCGACGACGAGAAGATCGATTTACCAGGCATTATTGAGAAAGTGGCGGAATCTGCGATCGCCTTCGGCAGCATCGGGCTGGAGCGCACCATGAACCAGTACAACACCAAGTAAATCAGCTCTATGGTCGACTTCCTACTCAGCCGCAAAACCGATTTTTACTTCTGGACAGGTATAGCTCTGGGTACAGCTGTGATAGGGAATTTCGGTTTAGGGTATACAGCGATAGGATACATGGAGTCACTATTCCCGGCTGTCACCGTCATGCTGCTCTTCCTCACCGGACTTTTGGCATTCGGTTACTTCAGGAGTCAAAGCAAGGCGGGAAGTAAGGCGGGAAGTAAGCTCGAAGCAGGCTGCTTTGAAGGTATTACCACAGTGATTGTGCTTTTCAATCTAGGATATAGCCTCATCTTGGCAATGTTGCTTTTAACTGCTTAGACCCTTTGCCAACTTCTTTTACAATGCTCCGCTAAAGCCGAGTATACATTAAAATTTATCCAGATCAATTCAGCGCCATGAAACGCCTGTTCCTCCTATACAGCAATGCCTTCGGTGGCCTCTCACGCCCGGCGTGGATGCTATCGCTGGTGATGTTCATCAACCGAAGCGGCGCTATGGTGATCCCTTTCCTGGGCGTATACCTAACTGAGTCACTTGGGTTCACGATGAAGGAAGCCGGTATCATCCTGAGCATCTACGGGCTTGGTGCGGTGTGTGGCGGCTTTCTGGGCGGTTGGCTAACCGACAGGATCGGGCACTTTAAGGTGCAGTCCTTCAGCCTGACGGTTGGTGGCAGCCTATACCTGATGTTTCTGTTCCTGGAGAAGTTTGAGCACATGGCAGCAGGTGTGTTTATTCTGAGCCTGGTGAACGACATGCTGCGGCCTGCTAACTCAGCTTCCATTGCGCACTATGCCCGGCCCGAGAACGTGACCAGGGCCTTTTCACTGAACCGGATGGCCCTGAACCTGGGCTTCTCCATCGGTCCTGCGCTGGGCGGCATGGTGGCGGCCATCTCGTATAAATTCCTCTTTATAGGCGATGCGGCAGGTTGTATGATGGCGGGCCTGTTCTTTTACATTTACTTCCGGAAAAAGCAGGGACACCGTCCCCAGCAGAAAGCTAAAGCAGAAGCTGTTATCAAAGACGTGGCTTCAGGCGTAACAGAAAAAGTCCGTTCCCCTTACAGAGATCGGCTATACCTGATTTTCGTGGTGCTGAACGCGGGCTTTGCGATTCTGTTCTTTCAGCTCCTTTCTACCTTACCGCTCTATTACCGGCAGGTATACGCGCTGCCCGAGCAGTGGATCGGCGGGCTGCTTGCCCTGAATGGTTTCATCGTGTTTATGGTGGAGATGATCTTTGTATACCTGATTGGGGATAAAGTCAAGAAATCGTGGCTGATACCGATCGGCGTGTTGATACTGGGCTTTTCCTTTGTGACGCTGAACATGGGGCATCACCTTTTCCTGCTCTACATCGCGATGACCTTGCTAAGCTTTTCTGAGATTCTGGTGATGCCTTTTATGGCGACCATTTCAGTGGAGCGCTCCAACAACAGTAACCGGGGCTCTTACATGGGCCTGTACACGATATCGTACGCTGCGGCGCATGTGGTGGCTCCCTACATGGGCACCACGGTTGCTGCGCGCTACGGTTTTGATACCTTGTGGTGGGGGCTCGGCGCTTTTGCCATTGTGGTAAGTGTGGGGCTGTACTTTGTGGTGCAGTACATCGAGCGGGAGCGCCTGAGCTTACAGCCTGTAGTGACTCCTGAAGCAGGTATGGCTGCAAAATAGTTTTTGCAAATGATTGGTTTAAAAACCAATCATTTAGATCCCAAAGCCATATTTGTACATACTATCAGAAAGCAATCTGTCCGGCGAATTCATCTTGTCCAGCAGCTTCTGATAGCGGGAATCCTGCCTGACCGTCTCCGGAGTCCAATGCTCGTGCTTGAGCGAGATAAGCAAAGGGTCGTGATCTTCCAGACCCTTCTCGAAAAAGTGAAAGGCCTCGTCCAGATCATCATTCAACCACCCTGCTGCTATACCTATTACAGTGCACACAATGTACTCCTTTTTTGCCCGCTCTTTCAGGTCCTTCAATTCCGCCCTCGCCCTATCGAAGTTTCCCATTTTGCAAAGCGTCATGATCAAGGCACCATGAGTAAAGCTGTGCTTATTCGAGAGTACCATCAGGCGTTCGAACACAGCGAGCGCCTCCTCATGTTGGTGCAAAAACAGGTATGAGTAGCCCTCATACAGGTTGCATAAAAAGGAATAGGAGTCCAGGTCAAGTCCGGTTTTGCAGGCGGCAAGCGCTTCCTTAAACTTGCCGGCTGCGTGCAGGATCTGGGCATATATGCCAAAGCAAAGCGAACTCAAGGGATCGAGCTTTATCGCTTTCCTGCCATGTTCCTCTGCCTTTGCAAAATCGCCCTTCATCCAGGCGAGGTAGTTGAGTCCATACCGGAGGTGTGTTTGCGCATGGCTCGGATTCAGCTGCAGTGCTTTCAAGAAGTGTTTCTCAGCTTTTGGCAGGTCCCAGATGTAGCAGTAGTAAGAACCCAGCGCGGTATAAGCCTCACACAAAGACGGGTTAAGCTGCAAAGCTTTCTCAGCTGACTGCTTCCCTTTGAACATGACCTGCTTCGGTGGCAGCATACCATAAAGCCCGGCCAGCACATTAGCGTCTGCGTAGTCTGCATGCGCCAAAGCAAAGTCAGGGTCCAGTTCCAGGGCTCTCTGAAGATACTTGATCCCGGAGATGATGTAGGAGCCGCGTCTGTTGAGGTAAAACCTTCCTTTCAGGTATAGCTCATAGGCTTCGGTGTTGTGGGTCGTCGTTTTTCTGAGCCCGCCCCGACCTTTTTCCAGCAGCGTCACTTTCATTTTCTCTGTAATAGCCGTCGCAATCTTATCTTGGATCGCAAAGATATCATCCATACTACCATCGTACCGCTCTGACCACAGGTGAAACCCGTCTTCCACTTTGGTGAGTTGCACCGTAATTCTCAACCGGTTGCCTTGTTTGCGCACACTGCCTTCCAACACCGTGCTCACGCCCAGCTTCTCTCCTACCTCCCGCAGGTCAGCATTTTCCCTGCTGAATTTGAACGAGGAGGTACGGCCTGCCACTTTCAGGTTTTTGAGGCTAGACAGTGCATTGATGATCTCTTCCGCAACTCCTTCACTGAAATACTGTTGCTCAGGATCGTTGCTCAGATTCACGAGCGGTAGTACGGCAATGCTTTTGGCAGGGGCCCTTTTAGCTGTTCGAAGTGCCGGTGCTTTCTTCTCTTCTGTTTTTCCTTTTAGGGAATTGGGCGTTGGCTTTACTAAATCTTCGTGATCCAGGGCAAATACCTCGACTGGCCGTTCTATGTTCTTCAGTCGATAAATTCCTACAGAATAAGTTTTTACTTCGGGATGGTTCGCAATCTCATCCCGCACCTTGTCAGAGATCAGTACACTGCCTGCCACACCCAGTGACTCAACACGCGAAGCAAGGTTCACCCCATCCCCGAACAGCTGCTCTTCATCAAAAATTACATCCCCCATGTGCAAGCCCATACGAACGGGAACTGGCGGCTCCTGCAAATAAGCCAGTTGCATGGCCAGTGCACATTCCACTGCCTCCACCGCACTATGAAAAACACTCAGGGTACCGTCTCCATAGTACTGCACGACCCGACCGCGGTATCGCTTATGCTCCTGCTGTAGCACTTCACGATGCCGGTTTTTAATAGCCAAGGCCTGCTTCTCATTCTGCTGCATCATGGCAGAATATCCTTCAATATCAGTGAATAGGATAGCGGCAAGCTGACGATGTTGGCTCATAACGAGAAATACTTAAGCTTCATAATAAATATAATCCATATTTATAACCCATACTTTATATTTACGGTAATCTTATTAAAATGAATAGCGCCACCTCGCACAATCTGCCCGAACCTATTGGCTCCGACAGCTATAAGCAGTTTAGAAAGCAAAGAGAAATGCGGCATAAACAACATGGAATCAACCATTTACAATTGTTATCTTCCGTTACAAAGCTCCCCGATACTGGCACATCCTACGCAGTTCCTAGCTTCTATAAATGTATTAATTATATATAGCCACAAACTCATAAGTACTTAATTATCAGCATAATAAATATAGTTTTATTAGGATTATATTGCTTTAAATTTTAACTTCATCAGTAAAACTGACTCAGTATACCTAGCCTGATGTCGGAATAAGATGAAGATGAAAAGCTGCAGAAACGCTAAAGACTAAAATTATGATGGAAGATGATATTCTGGATCGAGCAAATGCCTTTGTGGGGCTAAACCTTCCGATGAATGGCACGAACGAAGCTGTTGGTTTTGACCTGCAACACACAAAAACGCTGGTTGCCGTAGCCGAGGCGATCAGTAAATTCTGTGATTTTAGCGACGAAGAAACCCGTTTACTTCTGCTGGCAGCCTGGCTACACGACCTCTACTACAGTGATTCCGGAGAGTTGCTGGATGAGCAAAAGATCGCACCGATTACTGAGTTTCTGGTAAGCTGTAACCTGAGTCAGGCAGAAATCTTGAGAATATCGCAGTGCATTGCCGCTACCCATTACCCGCAGCGCCCGCGCGACCTGTTAGAGGAAGCACTCTGTGATGCTGTTGCCAGCTTCCTGGCTTCTGAAGATTACATGACAAGAGCCGAGAGGAAGGCAGCTAACCCAGATACCAAAGTGTCCCAATACGACTGGATAGACAGGCATCTGGCCCTGCTCAAGAAGCACTATTATTATACAAAGTACGCCAAAAGGGCTTTCTCTGCCGGCAAGGAGCAAAACATCAAACTGCTGAAGAAAAAGCGTAAGGAGCTTAGTAAGGAGAATGAAGAACTGGAGGCCCTATGGGAAGAAAACAAAGTTCTGAAAAAGGATCTTAGAAAGGAGAAAGAGCAAAAAGCCAGCAAAGGGATCGAGACGATGTTCCGGACGACCATGGCCAGTCACCTTCAGTTGAGCGTGATAGCCGACAACAAAGCGAACATGCTGATTTCTGTTAACGCCATCATTGCCTCCATTATGATCTCGTCCTTCTTCAACAAGTTTCAGGACGTGCCCCATCTGCTGTTGCCATCTATCTTGCTTACAGTAGTTTGTTTGGTTACTATTATCCTGGCCATACGCTCCACACGGCCTAATACCAAAAACACAGCCATGCCTGAGAATAAGATCGACTTCTTATTCTTCGGAAACTTCATTCAGCTCGATTCCTATACCTATCGGGAAGGTATCCGGAATATGATGCGGGATCATAACCTGCTTTATAACAGCATGGCGGATAATATCTACTTACAGGGAAAAGTGCTCTCTAGGAAATACCGCCTTTTAAAATTGGCCTATACCGTATTTGCGTTTGGCTTGGGGGCTGTTTTGCTCAGTTACCTTGTTGCCTGGCTGTTTTTGGCATAGTCTAAAATGAAAAACCTCACTTACCAACATCAGGTAAGTGAGGTTTTCTAATATAACAGAACAAGTGATTAGCTCACCGTTCCCCCGTTTTTCACTTCTTTGCTTGGCTGCACAAAAGCCAGCGAGCCGTCGGCATTTTCGGCCATAAGGATCATGCCCTGGCTGGTAATGCCTTTGATCTCACGCGGCGCCAGGTTTACCAGAATACTCACCTGCTGCCCGATGATTTCCTCCGGGTTGAAAAACTCAGCTATACCGCTCACCACCGTGCGCTGGTCTATACCTGTGTCGATCTTCAGCTTCAGCAGTTTTTTGGTTTTGGCCACTTTATCGGCTTCTATGATCGTACCGATACGGATGTCCATCTTCGAGAAATCCTCAAACGAGATGTTTTCCTTGGCTGGCTCCACGACGGCATTGGCCGCTTCGTTGGCTTTTTTGGTGTCGAGGAGTTTCTGTACCTGCGCCTCTACAGCAGCATCTTCAATCTTTTCGAACATCAGCTCCGGAGTACCGATCACGTGGCCAGTAGCCAGTAAATCTGCTGAACCAGCAGCCATCCAATCGCCAAGGGGCTGGTTGAGCATGTTGCTTAGCTTTCGTGCTGAAGTTGGCAGGAACGGTTCCATCAGGATGCTCAGGCTGGCAGAGATCTGCAGCGCAATGTTCATGATGGTCTTCACGCGCTCCTCGTCTGTCTTAATCAGCTTCCAGGGCTCGGTGTCAGCCAAATACTTATTACCCAAACGGGCCAGATTCATGAGTTCGCTCAGGGCATCGCGGAAGCGGTAGCGCTCGATGTAGGTGGCAATCACCACCGGCATACCTTCCAGCACACCCAGCACTTCTTTGTCGTAGTCCTGCAGCTCACCACGGACCGGTACTTCGCCGTTGTAGTACTTTTGGGTGAGCACCACAGCGCGGTTGATAAAGTTGCCCAGAATGGCTAATAACTCGTTGTTGTTGCGGGCCTGGTAATCCTTCCACGTGAAATCGTTGTCCTTACTCTCCGGGGCGTTGGCACACAAGGTATAGCGCAGCACATCGCCTTTGCCCGGGAACTCCTCCAGGTACTCGTGCAGCCACACCGCCCAGTTGCGGGACGTGGAGATCTTATCACCTTCCAGGTTCAGGAACTCGTTCGCCGGCACGTTGTCTGGCAGCACATAGTCGCCGTGGGCCTTGAGCATGCTCGGGAAAATGATGCAGTGGAACACGATGTTGTCTTTGCCGATGAAGTGCACCAGTTTCGACTCCGGGTCTTTCCAGTAGGTTTCCCAGTCCGGGGTGAGGTCTTTGGTAGCCGAAATGTAGCCGATCGGTGCATCGAACCACACGTAGAGCACCTTGCCTTCGGCACCTGCTACCGGCACGGGCACTCCCCAGTCAAGGTCGCGGGTTACGGCGCGCGGCTGCAGTCCCTGATCGATCCAGCTTTTGCACTGACCGTATACGTTCGGCTTCCAGTCGCCTTTGTGGCCTTCCACGATCCACTCGCGCAGCCATGGCTCGTACTCGTTCAGCGGCAGGTACCAGTGTTTGGTCTCACGCATTACAGGAACAGCGCCACTCAGCGTGCTTTTTGGGTTGATCAGGTCGGTGGCGTTGAGGGAAGTACCGCAGCTCTCGCACTGGTCACCATAGGCGTTCTCGTTGCCGCACTTCGGGCAGGTGCCCACGATGTAGCGGTCAGCCAGGAACTGCTGCGCCTTCTCGTCGTAGTATTGCTGCGTGGTCTGCTCTATGAACTTACCGTCGTTGTACAGCTTCAGGAAAAAGTCAGAGGCTGTTTCATGGTGCGTCTGGGAAGAGGTGCGGGAGTAGATGTCGAATGACACGTTAAAGTCCTCAAACGACTTTTTGATCAGTTCGTGGTACTTGTCCACGGCCTGCTGCGGCGTGATGCCTTCTTTTTTGGCCCGGATCGTAATCGGCACGCCATGTTCGTCAGAGCCGCAGATGAATTTCACATCTCTGCCCTGTGAGCGCAGGTAGCGCACATAAATATCGGCAGGCAGGTATACGCCCGCCAGGTGACCAATGTGCACCGGACCATTGGCGTAAGGCAGGGCCGCCGTTACTGTATATCGTTTATAGTTTTCAGCCATAGTTCTCGTAAAAACGCAAATATACAAATACCGGTCGGATTGATAGGCGACATGCTACCTAATCCAAAAAAATGACAATTATAAACTGACTAGTCCGCTACTTTTTCGTAAACGGTAAACCAAACCATCAGGAACACAATCACCCGAAGTATATGAAGAACCAAGATAATTTTCACGAGAAGAAGCGCGACAGCGGACACTTGGGAAAAGACAGCGACAAAAAGAAAATCAGTGGTAAGCCCGCTCCTAAAAGTGCCGACCGGGAATCGGAGACCACTCCACCCGACCATGAAGTGTATGTGAACCTGGAACCGGACGAACTACACATTGGTGACGAAGAAATTGAAATTGAGGATGTGAGCGATCTACGAGACAAAGACAGTAATAAGGATAAAAACAAGAAGAAAAAATAAGCAAGAAGCGCTGCCCCGAGAGGCAGCGCTTCTTGCTTATACCTTAGTTGTTTCCAACTGGCGGTTTGGTGGGGAGTATACGTAGGATGCGGTGTCGCGTAGAATCTACGGGAGCGTTGGGCAGTTGCTGAGGTCGCACTTCAGGTGGCAGGTTAACGGGCGCATTGCGGTCATATTCTTCAATATTTCGCTTACGGTTAATGTCACTTGCCTGCTCATAGATCTGGTTACGCACCGGATCGCCTTCGCTATACCTGACACGCTGTGAATGGTCAGGATTAGGCGGCAGAGTACCTTTCCCTCCTTCCGAGAGCGAGGTGCATCCCATAGCCCCCAGCAGCACGATCCCCCCTAGCCAGTTTATGTACCTTTTCATCTCGTTTCATCTTAAAATAGTAAAACAAAGACATTGATTAAAATGCCTTATACTATGTATACGGATGAAAAAGTATAAAAGCGCGCTATTTACTCATTTGTATCAGCGAGGCTACTTTCCCCCACTTGTGTTAGCATGAGTCCCTCAGGGGCGGGTGTCACCCAAGCTAATTTTGCCAGGTGGTGCTCTGCTTCCTTCTGCACATCTTTGTACTTCGGATAGCGCTCCTGCAGGTATGGATAGAGTTCCTGGTATTGCAGCACCTCGCCTGCCTGTATATTCCTCGCCTTAAAAGCCGCCATAATGGTCTGCGCCAGATTTTCTATGTTCTCCGATTCAGAGTGTAGTTCAGTCATATCTGTTTTCTCATTAGTGTTGGATAGAAAGTACGGTGTATGGGAGTTTAGAGTTGAAATTTGAGTAATTGTTAAATTATTGAAAAGGGTTTTGTAGGGACAGGTCGCGACCTGTCCGAATCGTGCATCGGCAATCATGAATCCGTATACCTATCCGAGTCATTTTACGCTAATTATACACCGCTATACCTTAAATCGTATACCAAATCCCCCTCCTCGGAGAGGCAGGAACAGGTTGATAATTCGCCTAACAATTTAATCATTCAACAATTAAGCAATTTAATTACCTTTCTTAAACCCAAGCGCGGCTGAGTTCAGGCAATAGCGCAGACCGGTTGGCTTCGGGCCGTCGTCGAATACGTGCCCCAGGTGCCCACCGCATTTGCCGCACACGACTTCGGTTCGCACCATACCCATGCTGCGGTCAGCAATCTCTTTCACATTTTTGCCGGAGATCGGTTTAAAGTAGCTGGGCCAGCCGGTGCCGGAGTCAAACTTGGTGTCGGAACTAAAAACCTCGTTGCCACAGGCGGCACAGGTATAGACGCCCTTTTCGTGGTGATCATTATACTTGCCGCTGAAGGCAGGCTCTGTTCCTTTCTGGCGAAGTACAAAATACTGCTCCGGCGTGAGCTGCTTTTTCCACTCGGCATCCGTTTTATTGATCTCGTAGGTCTGCTTAGATTTTTGGGAGCTGCCATTTTGTGTGGCTTCTGCGTCAGCTGAGGCGACAAGAACAGCTTCAGAATCGGTAATGGGTTGGTCCTGTTGGCCGCAGGCAGGTAGGCTTAGCAGCAACAGTAAGGTATAGACATAAAACATTTTCATACAGTTGTTTACGAAATTACAGAGCAAAAAGCAGGCCCCTTTTGATTATTTTATACCTCATTGAACAAAGGAAGCCTGCATAATGTTTGCTCCTTAACAATAGCCATCGTGCTGAAAGAGAAGATTTAATAATTACCTAACCTGTTTATTTCGAGCGAACTACTAAAAATACGAAGGCTTTTACATACCTTTGCACCTCGAAAAATCTATTCAATGCAAAATATTCGAAATATCGCGATTATCGCACACGTAGACCACGGCAAGACGACGCTCGTGGACAAGATCATCCACGCTTCAAAGCTATTCGCTGACCACCAGCACTTTGACGACCTCATTCTGGACAACAATGACCTGGAGCGCGAGCGCGGTATCACGATCGTTTCCAAGAACGTATCGGTTCGTTACAAAGGCGTTAAAATTAACGTTATCGACACGCCTGGTCACGCCGACTTCGGTGGTGAGGTAGAGCGTGTACTTAAAATGGCTGATGGTGTACTCCTTCTGGTAGATGCTTTTGAAGGTGCCATGCCACAGACACGTTTCGTATTGGGCAAAGCCATTCAGCTGGGCCTCAAGCCGATCGTGGTAGTAAACAAAGTAGACAAAGAAAACTGCCGTCCTGATGAAGTGCACGAGCAGGTGTTCGATCTGATGTTCAACCTCGAGGCATCTGAAGACCAGCTGGACTTCACTACGCTTTACGGCTCCTCTAAGCAGGGCTGGATGAGTACTGACTGGACACAGCCAACAACTGACATCACGCCGCTTCTTGACGCTATCATTGATGTGATTCCTGCCGCGCCTTACCGTGAAGGTACACCGCAAATGCAGATCACATCGCTTGACTACTCTTCATTCGTAGGTCGTATCGCAATCGGTCGTGTGCACCGTGGTACCCTGAAAGAAGGTATGCCAATCAATTTGATGAAAGCAGATGGCTCCGTTAAGAAAGGTCGTATCAAGGAACTTCAGGTATTTGAAGGCCTGGGCAGAAAATCAGTAGAGGAAGTATCTGCCGGCGAAATCTGCGCTGTAACAGGTATAGAAGGCTTCGACATTGGCGACACCATTGCTGATGCAGAGAATCCGGAGGCACTGCCACGTATCTCGATTGACGAGCCAACTATGAACATGCTCTTCACGATCAACAACTCTCCTTTCTTCGGCAAAGAGGGCAAGTTCGTGACATCGCGCCACCTGCGTGACCGTTTGTTCAAAGAAACAGAGAAAAACCTGGCCCTGCGAGTACAGGAAACCGACCGTGAGGATTCTTTCCTGGTATTTGGTCGTGGTATCCTGCACTTGTCAGTACTGATCGAGACGATGCGTCGTGAAGGTTACGAACTGCAGGTAGGTCAGCCACAGGTAATCTATAAAGAAATTGACGGCGTACGCCACGAGCCAATCGAGCACCTGGTAGTAGACGTTCCGGAGGAGACTGCCGGTAAGGTAATCGAACTGGTGTCGATGCGTAAAGGTGAACTGACCATTATGGAGCCGAAGGGCGACCTGCAGCACCTGGAGTTTACAATTCCAGCGCGTGGTCTGATAGGTCTGCGTAACAACGTACTGACTGCCACTGCCGGTGAGGCCATCATGAACCACCGCTTCCAGTCATACGAGCCGCACAAAGGTCCTATACCTGGACGTAACAACGGTTCTATCATTTCGATGGAAACAGGTCCGGGCACAGCCTACTCAATTGACAAGCTGCAGGACAGAGGTACTTTCTTCGTTGATCCGGGTGTAGACGTTTACATGGGTCAGGTAATTGGCGAGCACAACCGCCAGAACGACATCACGGTGAACATCCAGAAGGGCAAGAAGCTGACTAACATGCGTGCTTCCGGTTCTGATGACAACGCCAAGATCGCTCCGGCCAAGAACTTCTCGCTGGAAGAAGCCATGGAATACATCCAGAAGGATGAGTACCTGGAAGTAACGCCAAAGAGCCTGCGCATGCGCAAAATTTACCTCGACGAGAACGAGCGTAACCGCATGAGCAAGAAAGAAGAAGTAGCGTAGGTATAGCCTGCTCTAGATAACAAAGCCCCGACCGGTATACCTGGTCGGGGCTTTTTGCTTTGGGGCATTTGTAATTGCACCCCCTTATACCTACACGTGACTTTAAATATTTTCTCAGAAGTTCGTGTGGAATTCCAGAGCCAATTGTATCTATAAGCTGCTATATAATCACACCCTAAAAATTCGCCATGTTACGACAGCTCTTCTCTAAAACTGGTCTATACCTAGCCTTCTGCCGCCTTCAAAAACAAGCAGCCAGTCGCGCGAAATCTGGCCGGCCAGCTATTGCCGGGATGGTTCTACTCACACTGCTGTTTTCAATCGCCGGGTGCCAGTCGCAAAATGAGGAGACTGAGTACGATGTCGCTGAATCAGTTATGATGGCACCTCCGCCTCCCGAAGTACCTCCCATGGAACTGCAGCGGAAGCTGATAAAAGAGGGACAGGTAGAATACGAAACTGACCAGATTGAGCAAACTCGTCAGCAAGTGTTCGCTGTGGTAGAAAAACACAAAGGGTATATTGCCTCTGACAATGAGTTTAAATCTCCGGGAAGGACCAGCAATACCCTGGTCATCAGAGTGCCCGCCGACAATTTTGACAACCTGTTGCGTGAAGCTACTGCAGGTGTGAAGAAGTTTGACGCCAGGGAAGTAAATGTGAAAGATGTTACAGAAGAGTTCCTGGACATACAAGCCCGCCTTAAAACTAAGAAGGAGCTCGAAGCCAGGTTCCTGGAGCTGCTCAAGAAAGCAAATACCGTAACGGAGGTGCTGGAGATCGAGAAGCAAATCGCAGCCCTGCGCTCTGACATCGAATCAATTGAAGGGCGTCTGAAATACCTTGAAAACCAGGTTTTCCTCTCTACCCTGACTATGACTTTTTACGAAAGCGCCCCTGTCTATACCGAGTTTTCGAAAGAGTTTAAGGCCGGCTTCCGGAATGGCTGGGACCACCTGATCTGGTTCTTTGTGTTCCTTACCAACATCTGGCCCTTTCTACTCCTGGGGCTCCTGTTGCTGTTCGGGCTAAACGTCTATAGAAAGCGATACAAAAAATAGCCCCACATGCAGCAGCCAAAAATAAAGTTGAACTAACAGCCTTACGCCTGACTCTATGCTTCAAAAGATTCTCTTTGCGCTAAGTCCATACCTATCTCCTGCCCAATGACCATGCTATCAGGTATAGGCAACTGGTACCATGACTGAAGGCATGATCAGCGTATAAGAATTGTACCAGATGTGGAGGTAAAAACGGCTGCTAAAGATTCCAAAGCAGGCAAGAGAGCGTTGGTACAACGTGCAGTAATGATCATCAAAAAGAAAATTACAGCCGGAGTAGAGCTCGAACTAGCTGCTTTTTACCCTTTACTATTGTACGCTTACTCTTATAAAGTATACCTATGCTTATTTTATAATTTTACATATTTAAAATATAATTATACAGCATACCTTTCTCATATTACCATACCTATTATATTATGAGAAAATATGCTTTCTTTGCCGGACTTATTGCACTGGTTTTTTTATGTTTCACGCCAGCTGCAGCCCAATTCAACGTGGGGAAAAACCTCAAAAATAAGATCAACTCTAAGATCAACCAGAAGGTGGATCAGCAGGTTGACAAGTCTATAGACGAAACACTGGAAGGCAAAAAAGAAGCTACTGCCGACAAAAGCGATGGAAAGAGCGGTGCTGCCAAAGCAAGCGGGTCAGGATCAGGGGAAGTGAAAACGAAAGCCTGGAGCAAGTACGATTTTGTGCCGGGTGACAAGGTACTGTTTGCAGATAATCTTTCGGGCGAAGAGAACGGTGAGTTTCCATCGCGTTGGGACCTGAACAAGGGCAACGCCGAGGTAGCCGATTTCGGAGGTGAACCCGTCATCAACATGGTAGCCACCGGCACGAGCATAAAGCCCCTCATGAAGCGGAAAAACTGGCTCCCCGAAACATTTACCATCGAGATGGACCTCTATTTTGACAGCGACAACCCCAACGTGGCCTATGAAATTTTCCTGGTAGACGACATTAATGATTATAAGGAAGAGATCAACGGGCACTTCTGGGAACCGATAGATGTGCGAGCGAACGGCCTCCGGTTCAAAACCTATGGCTCTGTGTCAGAGGAACTGGAAGCAAAAGGGGTGAGTAACCAGTGGCGCCACCTGTCCATCGCTTTCAACAGGCGCAGCATGAAGGTATACCTGGACGAAGAACGCCTCATTAACATCCCGAATGTAACGGGTACGCCAACCGGGCTTCGTATAGAAATAGACAAGCGCATTGATGCGAACACAATGGTGAAGAATGTGCTGATTGCGGAAGGCGGCAAAAAACTGTACGACCAGATGGCGGCCGACGGCAAAATAATTACCTACGGCATCAAGTTCGATGTAAACAAAGCTGATATACGCCCGGAGTCAGCGGGAACGCTCAGCAGCATCGCCAAACTCATGGAGGAACAGCCTGCCCTTAAGTTCAGCGTGGAAGGCCACACCGACAGCGATGGGGACGACAATGCTAACATGAAACTCAGTCAGCAGCGGGCTGAGGCAGTTAAGACTTACCTGATCGGGCAGGGCATTGCAGCAGAGCGGTTAGAGGCCAAAGGCTTGGGCGAGTCCAAACCCATCGACAAGAACGCTACGGCCGAAGCCAAGTCGAACAACAGGCGGGTGGAGTTTGTGAAAAAATAAAACAACAGGTATACCTGCCGGTAACGGGGGCTGTCGCACGATGCGGCAGCCCCCGTTGTTTTATAGCGTTTTATATCCTTATTCAGGTATAGCGCCAACCTGAGTCTTTGCGCACGCTTCACTTTCATCTACCGCTGGGTTGTACTGCTTCTTGCGCTTCACAATTAAAATAACGTCTATACAACAGCTCCCTTGTAAACATTAGCGCTGATTTACGTTAGATAGGCAGATAAATTTGAAAACCTACTCTGCATGAAAAGCTACCACCTGCACGTTGTCTCACTCGCGTGCATCCTCCTTTTTTCCTCAGGCTGCGCCCGGAGGAATTTCTTTGCGAAAACACCCGTCGTTGATCAGGCGCAATACCAACAGCTTAAAACTGCCTCTCCTGCCGATGTAGACAGTGTGACTGTCATGGCTGGTGAGCATTATAAACGCTCCGGGTTCTATAATCTTTTCTGGGGCAAGCACTACCGCGAGGTATGGGCCACGCCTGTCACAGTCAGCGTCTTCGATATGAAAAAGGCCAAAGGCGGCCTTTCTATCGAGAAGCTCGGGGGAGGTATGCAGACCACCAGCCTCACCCTGATCGATGACAAGGGCTTTACCTACGCGCTGCGCTCGCTGGACAAGGACCCGGCCGGCATTCTGCCTAAGTTCTGGGGCAAAACCTTTGTGGCAAACGTGCTCCGCGACCAGACCTCGGCCATCAACCCCTATGCCGCCTTCGTGCTGCCCACCATGGCTAAGGCAGCAGGTATACCGCACTCAAAACCAGAGCTGGTGTACGTGCTTCCATCCGATACCACCTTCAGAGAATACGGCGACAGGTTCCAGGACCGCGTGTTCATGATCGAGGAGAAATACAACGACGACCGCACCCTTACACCCATGCTCGGCAACGCGGTGGATATTGCCAGCTCCAAAAAGATGCTCAATAAACGCTTTGGCGACGATGACCACTTTATCGACCAGCGCGAGTTTGCCCGTGCCCGTCTCTTCGACCTGTTCATCAACGACTGGGACCGGCACGAAGGCCAGTGGGAATGGGCGGTGTACGACGATGGCAACAACAAACGCTACCGCGCCATCCCCAAAGACCGCGACAACGCCTTCTTTAAGTTTGACGATGGCATCATTCCCTGGCTCTTCAGCCGCAAGTGGGCCATCCGGAAGTTCGAGACCTTCGGCCCTAAGTATAGGGATGTGTATGCCCTGATGATGAATGCCAGCTTTATTGACCAGCGCGCCCTGACTGAACTGACTGCGGAGGACTACCGGCAACTTGCCACCGAACTGCAGGCATCCCTGACAGACGAGGTCATTGAACGGGCTATCCGCCAGTTTCCGCCCAAGGTATACGACCAGCTGGGTGAACGGACGATCCGCACGCTCAAAAGCCGCCGCGACCTGCTGCCGCAGGCCGCTCAGGAATTTTACCTGCACCTGGCCAAGAACCCATTGGTGATCGGGACTGATCAGGAAGAGCGGTTTGAGGTGGAGCGCCTGAACGACGAAGAGACAGAAGTGAAGGTGATCCGGTTGTCTGACGATAAACAGGTATACCACCGGGTGTTCAAACGCAGCGAAACCAAACAGATCACCCTGCAGGGGCTGGCCGAGGACGACGAATTTGAAGTGAAGGGTGATGTGAGCAAAGGTATACGCATCGTGATTGTGGGTGGCCGCGGTGAAGACGAGATCAAAGACAAATCGAATGTGAAAGGCTGGCGCCGCAAAACCATTGTGTATGACACCAAACGGGGTACCGAAATCGAATTTGGACCCGAAACCGTCGATAAAACCACCAGCGACGTTAGAGTACACGCCTTTGACAGGGAGGGTCACTAACCAACCCTTCCGCAAAGCACCAATTGACACCCCGTACCATGCACCCTAAACGTTATTATCACTTTACTAATACCCTTTTCTGTTTGCTAGGCCTGTTTATGGCAGGCTGTATCGGCAACAAGTACACACATAGCCTGCAGCAGGTGCCCCCTCCTGCCCAATCTGCTGCTGCTATACCTGCCTACACCGACAGCACCATCACGGTAGCTGTTGGGGAACACTACGGTCGCAGCGGGCTGCACACGTTCTTCTATGGCAAGCACTACCGCCCTGCCTGGACTACGCCGGTCGAATTCAGGGTACTGGACCTCAGCACCGAGAAAGGTGGCCTGTCGCCTACCCAACAGGGCGGCAGCCGGCAGACCAAGAACCTGCGCCTGGAGACTGCTGACGGTAAAGAATACGTGCTTCGCTCGGTGGATAAAGATCCTGCCACGGCACTTCCTGAAAAGTGGCAGCAAAGCTATGCCGCCAACATCATCCGCGATGCGACTTCCGCCACTCACCCGTATGCAGCCCTTGTGCTGCCTCCCATGGCCGAAGCCATCGGGATACACCACACTAAGCCGGAACTGGTTTATATACCGCACGATCCACGCCTGGGCGAGTATCTAGAGGATTTCGGTGGTATGGTCGCGCTGATGGAGATCAGACCAAACGATGACTTGTCCGGCGAGCCGGGGATGGGGAACTCTGAAAACATCAAAAGCACCCGGGCCATGCTCAAGGACCGCTTCTTCGAAAACGACAGCCACGTGGACGCCCGTTACTACCTGCGTGCCCGCCTCTTCGATATGCTGATCGGTGACTGGAGCCGGCACGAAGACAACTGGCGCTGGGCGCAGTATAAGCACGACGACGTAAAAGTATACCAGGCCGTTCCCCGCGACCGTGATAATGTATTCTACAAGCTCAATGATGCGATCATTCCCTGGCTCTTCATGCGCACGGGCCTGAAAAAACACTTCCGGACGTATAGTGATAACTTGTCAAACCTGGATGACCTGAACAGAAGCGGCCGCAACCTGGACGAAACCATACTCGCCAGTCTCTCCTATCAGGAATGGATGGAAGTGGCTGACAGCGTAAGCAGCGCGCTTACAGATGAGGTAGTCGAACAGTCGTTCCGGCAAATGCCCGATAATATTTACCAGCTCACGGCTACCCCCATTATGGCCCAACTGAAGTCCCGACGCGACAAACTGAACAAGTCCATCCAAAAGTACTACAAAAGTTTAATGCGGGAGGCGATCGTCGTGGGGACTGACAAGCACGAAAGATTTGAAATTGAGGTACTGTCTGCTGACGAGGTGCGGGTACAGGTAACAAGATCAACAAAGAGGGGAAAGAGCGACGACAGCTATTTAACCGGGTGTTTCAGGCCTCCGACACAAAAGAGATCCACCTGTACGGCCTCAACGGCGATGATGAGTTTATAGTGAAGGGGGAAAACCGGCCAAAGATCAAAATCAAGGTATGGGGTGGCGCTGGCGAGGACAGCTATACCGTGAAAGGCCCCAAGCGTATGGCCCGGCGCATCTCGGTAGAAGACACGGAATACCGCAACTCTTATGACCTGAGTCCGGGCACCCGCCAAAAGACCAATCAAAACCCACCGGCCAACCAGTTTGATGCCGAAGGCTGGCTGCTGCGCTACTACCTGGATTAGAAAAATAACAAGCACAAAAAAGAAGGAGCCAGTCTTAGCAACTGGCTCCTTCTTTTTTTATCTAACTATCAGACTATTTCTTTTTGCCTTGGTCATTCGAGTCTTTTGCGTTCCAGGCGCCCTGTCCCTGCTGTTGGCTGGCACTGGCTTTTGTGCCAGCCGTACCTAGATCGGTAGCACCTTTATGGTTCGCCTCGTTCGAATAATCCTTAGGCATCGGCTGTGAATTTGCGCCTTTTTCTGGTTTATGTCTATTTTTATTCTCTTCTGAATTATGCTTGTTCGTTGCCATATCTCTGCTGTTTTTCGTCAACTCAAGCCCGCAACTCTTACGGACGTTTCCTTAGTAGGTACGGTTGGCCGCTTGGGTGGGTTGTCGATGAAAAGGGCTACAGCTGTTTGTTCAGCACGGTAGCTGAAGCCTGAGCGGCCGGCAAGATCAACACTTCAGCGATGTTGACATGGGCAGGACGTGTGACCATAAAGGTGATCAGATCGGCAATATCTTCTGCGCGCAACGGTTCATAGCCCTGGTAGACGCCGGCAGCTCGCTCCTTGTCGCCTTTAAAGCGAACTTCCGAAAATTCCGTCTCCACCAGACCCGGATTCACTTCCGATACTTTTATACCTTCCTGCACCAGGTCGATGCGCATACCTTTGGAGATGGCATCCACTGCAAACTTAGAAGCGCAATACACGTTCCCGTTGGCGTATACCTCCTTCCCGGCAATAGAACCGATGTTGATGATATGGCCCTGCTTTCGGGCAATCATAAGTGGAAGCACCGCATGCGTCACGTAGAGCAAGCCCTTCACATTGATATCGAGCATGGCATCCCAGTCGCTCAGGCTGCCACTTTGCACCGGCGCCAGGCCATGTGCATTGCCGGCGTTGTTCACCAGCACGTCTATACCTTTCCAGTCATCGGGCAGGCTGCTGAAGGCGTCAGCCACGGCCTCGCGGTCGCGCACGTCAAAAGCTAGCGTGTACACCGGCACCTCTGTGATCTGCTGCTGCAGCTCCTGCAGGCGCTCAGTTCTGCGGCCAGTTGCTATGATGTGATAGCCAGCCTTGGCCAATGCCAGGGCCGTAGCGCGGCCTATACCTGATGTAGCTCCTGTTACAAGTGCAATGCGTGCCATATTATTCGAAATGGAAGATTAATGAAATGTTACGGGTAGTCATTTTATCGATCAGATAACTGTATTCCCCCCCGGAGTTACTTTTCTGATTCATGAGCCCGTGAGAGAAGCGTAGCTCCGGCGCAAACTTGAAGTACGGATAGAAAACATCCAGACCAACGCCATACTCTATTGACAGGTCATTGCGATTAATGCGTAGCAGGTCCTTATTCTGTGTATGCTTGGTATTGCCCAGCACCCGACTGGCCTTTACTCCGCCTACCATGTACATCCTGAAGTTGCCACGGCGCTTCGCTCTATACTTGAGCAGCACCGGCAGTTCAATCACAGGTGAGGCAAAGGTTGTGTTATCAAAGTTTCCGCCTTCCCCTTCTGGCACACTTCCACCTTCAAAATCGATGCTGCGGCCATAGAAGCCTACACCCGGCACAAAGCGGGCATCCAGATATTCGAGCAGGCGCACGTTTAGCACCAGACCAGGATAAAAGCCCAGGCTGTTCATGGTGTTTACCTGCGTGCCACCAGCTACCTGATCCGCATACGCCTGTGAGTGCTCAATGTAGTACTTCGAATAAGACATGCCCAGGTAGAAGCCGTAATGAATGCGCTTTTCATCGTAGCCAGGCTTATTCTCGCCTCTTACTTTCTGAGTCTGGGCCTGTACCTGTGTAGCACTAGCCAGAAAAGTCAGTAAAAATACCGTAAAGCTTATTTTTTTCCGGTGTAGATGGAGCTGATTCCAAATGTAAGTGAATGCCATTTTGTTTGTTTAAAGCCAACTTCTTCAAAGATGTTCAGGAATTTCTTGCCGTCCGGAAAGGCCTGCACCGACTCGGGCAGGTAGGTATAGGCGGCACGGTCCTTAGAAACGAATTTACCTACCATCGGTAGTATATTCTTAAAATAAAATTGATACAGCTGCTTCATCGGGAAGCTTTGCGGGTTGGAGAACTCCAGCACCACAGCTGTACCGCCCGGTTTGAGCACACGTTGCATCTCAGACAGGCCCTGCTTCAGGTTTTCGAAGTTACGCACCCCAAAGGCCACCGTAATCGCATCAAAGCTGTTGTCTTCAAACGGCAGGTTCTCAGAGTCCCCGTACTTCAGCTCGATTCTGTGGGCTAGTCCTTTGCGCTTCAGTTTTTCACGACCCACAGCCAGCATGCCTTCCGAAATGTCAACGCCTGTGATCTTATCAGGGTTAAGGCTCAGTGCCTCGATCGCAAAGTCGGCTGTGCCTGTGGCAATGTCCAGGATCTGCTTCGGTTTTTCGGCCTTAAGCAGGCTCACTGCTTTTTTGCGCCAGATGATGTCGATACCGGCACTCAGGAAGTGGTTCAGAAAATCGTATTTGCCCGCAATGTTGTCGAACATCTGAGCAACCTGCGATTTCTTATCGTTATTCTGGTCTTTGTAGGGTACTACCGCCATGGGTTATGCTTATGTAATAAAAGAACAAAAATACTCTAACTGTAACTATTATGCACCGTTTGTGTTCCATTATTATAAAAAAACAGGCTGAGCGAATGCCCAGCCTGTTTATATTTATACAATCTGATCAGGCAAATTAGTTTACAGGCACTTCCTGCTCTGTGTCCTGACGCTGAATGATTCTGAACTCTGTTCTTCTGTTCAGCTGCATGTTGTCTGCAGAGTTGTTAGTAGCAACCGGACGACGCTCGCCGTAGCTCACTGTCACGAGTCTGCGCGCAGAGATGCCTTGCTGCACCAGGTAATCGTAGGCAGCATTAGCACGGTTCTCACCAAGCGTCATGTTGTACTGCTCGCTGGCGCGTGAGTCGGTGTGACCTTCGATGCTAACGTTCACGTTCGGGTTGGCTTTCATGAAGGCTGCCACTGCATCCAGCTCACGAATAGACTCGGCACGCAGTTCGTACTTGTCAGTATCGTAGTAGATGTTTTTGAACTCCATAGAAGCGATGGCGTCTTTACCTGCCAAGGTAGGAGCACCTGGGCTTACACGCGTCGAATCACCGAAATCGATGTAGAAGTTCTGCTCGATGGTAGCCGTGTCGTTCAATACCATTGGCATTTCGAAAGACTCTGTCGTCAGCACCTGACCATCTTTTGTGATCTCCACCTGGTACGTACGTCCAGAGAGGATACGCAGGTCATACAGACCATCTTCCTGCTTTGTCACGTCGCGGTAAGAAATCGGACGCTTGTCAGCCTGTTGTCCGTTGAAAACAAGCTCCAGGCCAGGTATAGCCAGGCTGTCGTTCGTTGCATACACACGGCCAGTCACACGGGCGGCACGGATGTAGTTGATGGTGTAGATATCTTTTTCGCCGTAGCCACCGATGCGGTAAGAAGACAGGTAAGCGTAGCTTCCGTCCGGGCTCAGGCGATAGTATGTGTCGTCGTCTGGCGTGTTAACCGGGTAACCCAGGTTCTCAGGACGCGCGAAACGCTTGGCAACAGAGTCGTATTTGGCTACGAAGATGTCATAACCACCCATGGTGTTGTGTCCGCGTGAAGCAAAATAGATCGAGCCGTCAGAAGCCATGTACGGGCTGTCGTCATCAAACTTAGTGTTGATGGCGGCACCTACGTTGCGAGGCTTGCCCCACTCACCGTTGCGCTGACGCTGTGATACGTAAATATCCAGGTCGCCGTCTTCAGAGTAGTGGCTGGTTGAGAAGTAAAGACGCTGGTTGTCCGGCGTGATAAAGGCATCTGACTCGAAGTCTGCCGTGTTGATGTTAGAACCGATGCTCTTGGCATCACCCCACGAACCGTCACCTTGACGCTCAGCGTACATGATGTCACCGTTGTTTACAGAGCGGTAGAGCAGCATCTTGGTGTCATTGTCAAACAACTGAATAGAAGCATCGTGGCCTGAGCTTTTCAGGTTACCGGCGATAGAGCGTGGTTGCTCCCACTCGTCGCCCTGGACACGGCGTGTTTCGTAGATGTCTTCGAAATACTCACCGTCAGAGGCTTTGGCACTGTTCTGATTGTTACCGGCGCTGCGTGAAGTGAACAGCAGGTAGTTGTCATCAGAAGAGATTACCGGGCTGTGCTCGGAGTACTCCGTGTTCACTACGCCACCAAGGTTTTTCACGAAGATGTCCTTCGGGTTGGCTACTTCCTTCTGGGCGTTGCGGCTGTGCTGGATCAGCATGGCTACCTCTTCGCGGCGCCAGTCATCACGCTTACGCACGTTCGGAATATAAGCCTGGTAGTGCTTAATGGCATCGTCGAAACGGTAGTTGATGTGATTGATACGGCCCAGCCAGTATTCAATGTCACGATCTACATTAGGCTTTACAGATTGTGCTTTGTTGATGTACTCTGCAGCTTTCTCCTTATCGAAAGTCATGTAGCTGATACCCGCAAAGTAGAGGGCTTCAGCATTGTTTGGGTCGTTGGCCAGCACTTGCTCATAATAAGGCAAGGCAGCGCGGTAGTTTTCACGGTCAAAAAATTTGTTTCCAGTCCGTACCAGCTTTCTGTTACTCTGTGCATCTACCGTGTAGGCACTCACACAGGTAACTGCCAGCGCTAAGGAAAGCCGTGAAAATAATTTGGCTAAATTATTCATGCTGTAAAGGGTTTTTTTATACTTATTGTTTGTATGGAAATATGTGTTAATCTCTTCTTGAAGAATGCGACAAAGGCCTGCCCACCTGTTTGATCCGGTATGCCGGCGGCTTACTACCCTTATCCTACTGTGTTATTTCATTCCTTCCCCACACCCAACAACATCCCCCTTACGCTACTAACGCCATAATAGATTCACTAATATCTATTTTTATATACTATCGCAGTAACCCAACTCCAGATCAGAGAGCAAATATATTAAAATATACATATAAACTATATACGTTTCTGGATTATTTAGCAAAACGTTTTGCAACTCATCTTAGTGTCACCTTGGTATACCTGGTCGGTACAGCTTGCGGCTCAATCAATACATGTTAACTAAAATAATAGTAATTTTGGCAAATCTGCCACGCGCCTTCCATCTCAGGCAAGCGCGCGTACCGTAAATTAAAATTGCCACATCAGCAGGCCAACTAGCGGCCCGGTGGCTTAAGCTAGCAACAGCATGGTTATAAAAGAAGCAAAATTCTTAATAAGTAATACTCGGGTCGACTTATGCCCCGAACCCAACAAACCGGAGTACGCCTTCATTGGCCGCTCCAATGTAGGCAAATCCTCACTCATCAACATGATCACCGAGCAAAAAGGCTTGGCGAAAACCTCTCAGTCTCCGGGCAAAACACAGCTCATCAACCATTTTCTGATTAACGACAAGTGGTACCTCGTCGACTTGCCGGGCTACGGCTACGCCAAGGTGAGCAGGGAGTCGCGGGAGCAGTGGCGCAAGATGATCAACTATTACCTGCAGAAGCGCGAAAACCTGACCTGTGTGTTCGTTCTCATCGACTCAAGGCACGAGCCTATGAAGGTCGATCTCGACTTTATACACTATCTGGGCAACCTTGGCGTTCCTTTTGTGATCGTGTTCACCAAAACCGACAAGCAGTCGGCCACCAAGACCGACTCAACCATAGCCGCCTACGCCCGTAAGATGCAGGAAACCTGGGACGAACTTCCCCGCATGTTCAAAACTTCAGCTGTAGACAAAGCCGGGCGCGACGAGATCCTCAATTTTATAGACGAGGTGAACGCGCAGGTGCAGCCCTAACAGGCACGGGGTTTGCGGTTTAGGAAGAAGGTATACCAGGTGTACACCAACATAAACTTAAATTGTTTACCCTTATGAAAAGTAAAATCTCAATTTTGTTTCTTTTATTTGCCTTTGTGAGCTTTGCCGCCACTGCCCAGTCAGCTGATACGGCTAAGGAGAAAGTGGTATGGATGCCGTCTAAGTCTATACCTGTGGCGGAGTACTACAAAGGTGGCCAGGAGGCTATGTACCAGTTCATCGACAAGCAGATTAAGTACCCGGCTATGGCCCGCAAAAACCGCGTGCAGGGCGAATGCATCATCAGCTTTACGCTGAATGAAGACGGCTCCACTTCGGGCTTCAAAGTACTGAAAAATGCAGGTGCAGGCACCGGTGAGGAGGCTATGCGCATCGCCAAAATGCTAAAATTCAAAGCACCCGGCCCAGGCTTCGGCATGATGGCCAGCGTACCCATAATGTTTAAACTATAACCAAAGTTTTTATACCTGATTATGCCTATTGATTTAAGACAAGTTTCAGCCATTGCCGGCATGAGCGGACTTTACCGCATCGTAAAGCCTACACGCAACGGCGTAATTGTGGAGAGCCTTTCTGATACGCCTACCCGCATGGTAGCCCAGGCGCGCCACCGTATGTCGCTGCTGGACGAAATATCGATCTACACCAACGACGAGGAGGCAACCGTGCCGTTGGCCGATGTAATGGACCGCATCCACCAGAAATACAACGGTGAGCTGCCATTCGGCGAGAAGCCATCTGACGAGGAACTGAAAAGCTTTATGTCGGACGTACTGCCTGACTATGACGAAGACCGCGTGTATGTGTCTGACATGCGCAAACTGGCTACCTGGTACAGCATTGCGAGCAAGCACATAGGCTTTACAGCAGACGAAGAAACTGCCCCGGAAGAGAAAGCAGAAGCTGCCTCAGAAAAGAAATCAGCGGAAGGGAAAGAAGAGAAGGCTGAATCAAAGGCAAAGAAGGCCAAGAAATAAGAACCTGCCCCATATAAAAGCCCTCCGGACAGGAGGGCTTTTTTTTATCGCTATACCTTACGCTTACAACCATGATCTACTCCCCTGTCCTTCTTGAGAGCGCTGCGCGTCAGTTGCAGCGGGTCTTCGAATCAGAACACCAGCTGCCCTCCCAGAAAAGTGACCTGACAAGAGAGGTAGCCCGCATGGTGCTATACCTGCTTCGCCATAGTCTGAACCAGCTGCTCAATATCCTGTACCGCATCGATGTGGAGGAGCACAAATTAAAACAGGCTATGCTCGCGGCCTCCGAAGAAGAGGTAGCCGACAACATAGCCCGTTTAATTGTGGAGCGTGAGCTGCTCAAAGCGCAGATCCGCTTCCGGTATAGTCAGAATTAGTTTGCTACAACTGCTTCTGTTTTTTCCACTTCTGCTTTTATAAACTCCTCCACTTTGTTCACCATCTCCGAAGATCCGATGATGAGCGGAGAGCGCTGGTGCAGTTCTGTTGGCTCTACTTCCATGATGCGGCCTTTGCCAGTAGAAGCCTTGCCTCCTGCCTGCTCGACAATAAAGGCCAGGGCATTGCACTCGTACAACAAACGCAGCTTGCCGTTAGGCGCCTTGGCCGTGGCCGGGTAGATGTACACGCCACCCTTGATCAGATTACGATGGAAGTCAGACACCAGTGAGCCGATGTAACGACCAGAGTAGCCGTTCTCTTTGCAGTAGCTCAGGTAGTTCTTGATGCCTTCCGGGAAGCTGTTGTAGCCGCCTTCGTTGCAAGAATAGATCGTACCAGTCTCTGGTGTGCGCATGTTTGGGTGAGAAAGGAAAAACTCGCCCAGCGATGGCTCATAGGTAAAGCCGTTTACGCTATGTCCCGTGGTATATACCAGCATAGTTGACGAGCCATAAACCACATAGCCGGCCGCGATCTGGGCCGTACCGTTCTGCATGCAGTCTTCCATGGTGCCTTCTTTACCTGCTTCAGAAACGCGGCGGTAGATCGAGAAGATGGTGCCGATCGACACGTTCACGTCGATGTTAGATGAGCCGTCGAGCGGGTCGATGGCCACAATGTACTTGCCTTTGAGGTTGCCTGTCTGAATGATGTCGTCTTCTTCCTCTGAGATGATGGCACACACCTCGCCGCCATTACGAAGGGCGCGTATGAAGCGGATGTTGGCGATCACGTCGAGTTTCTGTTGTTCTTCTCCCTGCACATTCTGCTGACCGTAGGCTCCGGTCACGTCAATCAGGCCGGCACGGTTAATTTCGCGGTTCACGATCTTGGCTGCCAGGGCAATGTCGCGCAGCAACTGCGATAGTTCTCCGGTCGCAAAAGGGAAGTCCTCCTGCTTTCTCATGATAAACCTGTCTAGTGTGGTACCGACAGGAAGCGCTAGTTTGTCATTCATTATGGTGAAATTTAAATATATAGCTACAAAAATATGACATTTTGAAACATAACCGAAGGATACTTACATTTACGCAGTAATAGTCTCAATTGATGAAAGTATTTAAGTTTGGCGGCGCCTCGGTAAAAGACGCCAGTGCATTGCAAAATCTGGCTCAGATCGTGTCCGCACAAGGCGGCGAAAAGGAACTGCTACTGGTAGTGTCTGCCATGGGCAAAACGACTAATGCCCTGGAACAGGTATACGACCTGGCCGCTGCGGGTCATGATTTCAGTGACGCCCTGCATCAGAGCCGTCAGTATCATTTAGCTATTGTTCATGAGCTTTTCCCGAACAGGGAACACCCTGTATACGAACGACTCGAACATCTGTTCGCTCAATTGCAGCAAGTATTACAAGGGATTATAAGCCAACTAGTTGCCAATTACGACAAAGACTATGACCAAGTCGTGAGTTTTGGGGAGCTACTATCTTCTGTTATCGTTCATTATTTTTTGCAGGAACAAGGTATAGCCAACGCCTGGGTGGACAGCCGAAAATATATTCAGACGGATAGTAGCTGGCGCGAAGCCCGCGTAGACTGGGCCTGGACCGAACGGGTGATCAAACGCGATCTGCCTGCCGTACTTTCACAGCAGCTTATCGTGACGCAAGGCTTTTTGGGCGGCACCAATAATGGCCTCACCACCACACTTGGCCGCGAGGGCTCTGACTTCAGCGCCGCCATTTTTGCTTACTGCCTCGATGCCGAAGGGCTTTATATCTGGAAGGACGTGGCCGGCCTGCTCAACGCCGACCCGAAACGCTTTGCCCATACCGTGCGCTACCGCGAGCTCGACTACCAGGAAACAGTGGAAATGGCTTATTATGGCGCCTCGGTCATTCACCCCAAAACGATCAAGCCGCTGGCTAACAAGTCGATACCGTTGTATGTAAAATCCTTCCTGGACCCAACGGCTGAAGGTACCAAAATCTGCGATTGTCGCTTTGAAAAGCTGGCTCCGGCGTTTATAGTGAAGGATAACCAGTGTCTGGTGTCGTTCAGTGCGAAGGATTTTACCTTTATCAGCGAAAAGAACCTCGGAACCATTTTCAATGCTTTGTCGGAATTGCGGCTCAAGATCAACCTAATGCAGAACTCGGCCATCTCTTTTTCGATCTGTACTGATTATAATGAAGAACGCCTCCACAAGTTGCTTGATACCTTAACAGACCAGTTCACGATTCACTACAACACCAGGCTGCAACTTTTTACCATCAAAAATTACGACAACGAGAGTATACAGGAGATCACGAAAGGCAAAGAAATACTGATGGAACAGCGGACCAGAACGACGTTTCAGGTGGTATGCCGATAAATTACTGCCTGCAGGAAACTACCCTCACTCGCCGAAATTGCGCGTAATCTCCTGTCGCCTGTGTTTGAAGCACTATACGCAGCAACCGTATTCCGCCTGAAAGCTCAAAAATACAACTGAGATGAAACTCCTGATTTATGTCCAGGTATAGCCAGGTATAAAGTTGAGTCTGTTGCGCAACAGGTTTGTAATGCCCGACTTTGGCGCTATACCTATACCTATACCTATACCTGTCAGGCGCTCTGCTCCTGTATATTCGCAAACCCGACCCTATACCTTAGCACCAAGTTAATTCTTATTTCGGCTTAGACTGGCTGCGCCATATATCACGAAACTGCCTTTCCCCTATTCCCTAAAAGCCGTAACTTAGTCCGAACAAAAAAGACTAAACTATGGAATTTATACTTGTAACACCACAGGCCCGTCCGCACGTGGCCCTGATCCAACTCAACCGACCAAAAGAACTCAACGCCCTGAACCTGCAGCTGATGGGCGAGATGCGCGATGCCCTGAAGGAACTTGATGAGAACGATGAGGTGCGCGCCATCATCATCACCGGCAACGAACGCGCTTTCGCTGCCGGTGCCGACATCAAGCAAATGGCTGGCAAAACGGCCATCGACATGCTCAACATCGACCAGTTCTCCACCTGGGATCAGATCCGCAAAACAAAGAAACCTATTATCGCGGCCGTATCAGGTTTTGCGCTGGGCGGTGGTTGCGAACTGGCCATGACCTGCGATATGATTGTGGCTTCGGAGACAGCTCAGTTTGGTCAGCCAGAAATAAAAATAGGTGTGATGCCGGGCGCGGGCGGTACGCAGCGCCTCACCAAAGCCATCGGCAAAGCAAAAGCCATGGAAATGGTGCTCACCGGGAAATTCATTTCTGCCGACGAAGCCGAGAAACACGGCCTGATCAACCGCGTGGTGCCAGTGGAGCTATACCTGGAAGAAGCCTTTAAACTGGCAGGAGAAGTTGCCCAGATGTCGCCGGTGGCAGCCAAACTTGCTAAGGAATCTGTAAACCGCTCTTTTGAAACCAATCTCGACGAAGGCCTGCACTTTGAGCGCAAAAACTTCTACCTCTGCTTCGCCTCCGAAGACCAGACCGAAGGCATGAATGCCTTTGTGGAGAAACGCAAGCCGGAGTTTAAGGGAAGGTAATCCGAGTTCTGAGTCTCGAGTTCTGAGTTTAAAAGCAAAGGTGTAAGAGCAGCTGCTTTACTGTCATTTCGAACGGAGGGAGAAATCTGAATTGGTGATCAAAACCCAGATTTCTCCCTGAGGTCGAAATGACAGGTATGATTGAGTTCTTAACTCAGAACTTTTACCATTGAAGTTCCCCCATTCACTAACAACTTTTGACGCTTCACTTTTAACTTTTAATAATAAGGCTTACCTTTACGGAACTATTCCTAGTTAAGAATCATTCTTATCTCAGTATGCAACACCTGACCCGAGACGAAATACGACAAAGCCTGACTGAATGTGGCCTGAAGGCGACACAGCAGCGCATTGTGGTGCTCGAAGCGGTAACAGAACTGCATGGGTCGCACCCAACCGCGGAGGATGTTTTCCAGCGGTTGCGGCCTGCTAACCCGACGATTTCGCTCGGTACAGTCTACAAAACGCTGGATACTTTTACCGAGACAGGTATGCTGCGGCGCGTGGTTTCAGAAGGTGGCAGCAAGCGCTACGATTCGAATACGATGACGCACAGCCACATCTACTGCAGCAAGACCAAGGAAATTGTTGATTTTGAGGATAAAGAACTGGAGCAGCTGCTGATCAGGTTTTTCAGTGAGCGCCAGGTGGAGAACTTCGAAATCAAGGGCTTTTCTATTCAGCTGACAGGCTGTAAGGTAGAGCCAGACAAAAAGATAAACATTACAAAAGTTTCTAAATAGATTATTTCAAAACCCAATAAAAACAAAATAAAATGGCAGTATTAGTAGGTAAAAAAGCACCTTCTTTCAAGGCAACAGCAGTAGTAAACGGCGAGTTCGTAGAAGACTTCTCTCTTGACCAGTACATCGGCAAGAAGCACGTGGTATTCTATTTTTACCCAATGGACTTCACTTTCGTTTGCCCGACTGAGATCATCGCATTCCAGGACAGAATGGAAGAGTTCGATCGTAAGAATGTTGCCGTAGTTGGTTGCTCTACCGACACGCATTTTTCTCACTTCGCATGGTTGAACACTCCACGTAACCAAGGCGGTATCGAAGGAGTTGAGTATCCGCTTGTTGCTGATGCAGCTAAGACGATCGCTCAGAACTTCGACGTACTTGCTGGTCATTACGACTACAACGAAGAAGGCGAAGCGATCTTTGTAGGTGAGCCGGTTGCTTACCGCGGTCTGTTCCTGATCGACAAAGAAGGTGTTGTTCGTCACCAGGTTGTGAACGACCTTCCGCTTGGCCGTTCTATCGACGAGGCCCTGCGTATGGTAGACGCCCTGCAGTATTTCGAGCAGAAAGGCGAAGTTTGCCCAGCCAACTGGTCTGAAGGCAAAGAAGCCATGAGCGCTACAAAAGAAGGTGTATCTAACTACCTTGCAAAGCACTAAGCTTTAAGAACTTATTGATAAAACAAGAAGCCCCGGCAATTTGCCGGGGCTTCTTGTTTTATACTGGCTATCAGCCTAGAATCTTTTCCAAAGCGGGCCGTTCTTGGAAGCATACTTTCCGATCTTGCCCTGTTCTTGCAGTTCCTGCAGGTGCGCTTCGGCCTCGCTGGTTTTCATACCTGAAAGTACCGCAAACTCTTTGGTGGTAAGCGTGCTATACTTGCCGAAAAGCGAGGTATAGCTTGTATCATACTGCTGCTTGCTGGCCTCCGGATGCAGCTGAAGAAGTGCCTGCTCGTACTGTGCGTAAGGACGGGAGCCATATACCAGAATGCGGTTATCGTTTCCGTCAGTTACAAAGATGGTTGGGAAGCCACGCACACCCAGCTGACGCGCCAGCACCAGATCCTGCTGGAAAAGTTCAACTGCTCTGCCTTCGAAGTCGGCCTTGAGTTGCGCCACGTCCAGACCGGTTTGCTCGGCGGCCAGCGCCAGATTTTCCCAGCGGGCAATGCTTTTCTTCTCCAAAAAGATCATCTCCTTTATTCTTCTCAGGAACGCCCCGGCTTTGTCCTCGCCCTGCAACTGGGCCGCCTTAAAGGCAATGGATGGCGGATATGAGGATGGCAGCGGGTCTTCCAGCCACAGGTCGCCGTCTATCGGCATCTCGTAGTGGGCATCGGCTTCTTCCCAGTGCTGGGCCACGCTGGCAGGTCCGTTCACGTCGCGGCCGCCATAGACTTCCCAGCTCGGCAGCAGCCCGCCCATGCGGTACTCCACCTCAAAGTATGGGCCGTACTCCAGCGCCAGTTTCTTCAGTTGCGGATCGATGCCCCAGCACGAGGAGCAGATCGGGTCAGTAAAGTAGAGCAGCTTGATTGGTTTTTGGGCTGCAGCAATGTTGGTATCTTCTGTAGAGGACTGAGTTCCCGGAACTTCACATATCCCGGTCTCAATATCGCAATGCATCGTTGGTTTCGTCTCCATAATATTCTATCTTGTGTTAAACTTTATAAAAATCAGCCTGTTAGCCCGTAGCCAGCAGGCTTTGCTGAATTACTTTTACAAAGGTCGGACTAACCTTCAAGAGAGTCAATTAGTCAAAAAAACATGACTACCAACAATTTACCACAAGAGGAAGCGAGTTGCCCTGCCGAAGGTATACTGAAGCAGTTATCCGGCAAATGGAAGCCGCAGATCTTCAAACTGGCCCTGGATGGACCGGTGCGTTTTAACAGTTTGCTGCGACAATTACCGGGCTCTAACAAGCAATCGGTGGCGACGGCGCTAAAAGAGATGGAGGAAGCGGATATACTGGTGAAAACTGTGATACAGGAGAAGCCCCTGCACATTGAGTATACCTTGTCGGAGAAAGGACAGGCGATGGTGTCAGTGTTTAGAGGTTTGGAAAGTTTCTTAACCTAAGAGTTAGGCCAATTTTACCAGCCACATGCCGGCGAAGGTAGCCAGCAGCCCTAGCAACACACTGGCCAGAATGTAAAGGATAGCCTGCCCAGTTTGTCCGTTTTGCAGCAGCGTGATAGATTCAAGGGAGAAGGCTGAGAAGGTGGTGAAACCGCCCAGTATACCCGTAGCCAGAAACAGGCGCCATTCATCCGGCAAATTGCCTTTGGCAGCAAAGCCGAACACCAGTCCGATCAGAAAACACCCAACTATGTTTACGACCATCGTGCCTACCGGAAATTGGGTCAGGTTCTTTGTTTGTATAAGCTGCGACAGCAGGTAACGCCCGACACCTCCTATAAAACTGCCTGCCCCAATTGCCAATAGTATTTTCATCTTAAACTGTGGTTCTGCTTAGTGCTTTTGCTCGTAATCGTAGTTCACCATCCACTGGATATCGAACTTGTCGGTGAACATGCCAAACAGCGCGCCCCAGAAAGTTTTGTTCAGCGGCATGGTTACCTTGCCACCTTCCGATAAGCCATCGAACAAGCGCTTGGCTTCATCCTCGTTTTCCGCGTTAATGGAGATCGAGAAGTTATTGCCTATGATGGTCGCATGACCAAAAGCCTCGGAAGAATCGCTGCCCATCAAGGTGGTTTCTTTACTGATCGGCAATGAAATGTGCATGATCTTGTTTCCTTCGGCTTCCGGAAGCGGATTCTCAGATGGCATGTCTTTAAAACGGCCTACATAAGGGAAATCGCCGCCGAATACTGATTTGTAAAAGCTGAACGCTTCTTCGCAGTTACCCGCAAAGGTGAGGTAAGGGTTGATGGCTGCCATTTTGCTGTTTTTTGATTTATATAAGGCAATTTACCCTTAATATACCATAATCAGCATATAATTCGTCAGAGGCCTGCAAAATTTAAAGATCGGTTGCAGCCAGGTATGGCGAACTCATTTTTCATAGTTGACCAGCTTCCCGCTGTCCTTTACCAACCACGCCTTTTCAGCGTGATCCAGTATGTCTTCTTTGGCATCCGAAAAAGCCTCCACAATCTTGTAGGACTTACCCTTGAAGTGCTTATCGAGGCGCTTTATCTTTTCTTCGTCTTTGCAGGCCTTTCCTTCCACGATGTAAGTTTCGCCGTTATACCTGGTTTGCGTACCAAAGAACGCATCGATCGGGTATAGTTCGAACAACGGCTTCACGTATACCTCCAGCGCACCCGTGGCGCAGATCACCTGCACACCTTCCTGCCTATACCTATCCAGCTTGGCTTTTATCTCTTTGTTAAACTCACCAGGAAACTCTTCTTTCCAGAACTCGCGTGCATATTTTTCTACCTGCTCGGGCGGAATGTTGTCGAGGTAATTAAAGAAGTTCTCTTTAAACTCCGTCATTCGGATCTGGTTCATTTTGAGGAGCGCCTTGTAATACACCATCTGGAAATAATAGGCTAGCTTGTGTGGTTTCTTTTTGCTGATAAACTTGAAAAACTCCTCTTTGGAGCTCTTGGTATAGAAAGTGCCGTTCAGGTCGAAGACCACGACTTTAATTTTGTCTTGCTTATTTTCCGTCATGCGATGGTGCGTTTATACCTGCCGGAGCAGGTATGCGGTTTACGGAAAACAGGTGGATGGGGGTAATTAAGATGAGTCGGCAATCAAGGAACGCGCAGCCTTTTGTTTCCCTCAGCGGGCTTTCTGCTCCGGTTACAGTACATAATCCGAAGCTTCTGTGTTCCTGGAAAAGATAGGACAGTAAGGCTATACCTTCTGCAAGAGTAAGGTCAGGATACGGGGTAAACCTGATTTGTCGTGGGTATCGAAATACTCGTTCAGGTCGACCAGTTTCAGGCCGTGCTGTGTGGCGGTCTGTACGAAATCCGAAATGTGGTGGGTATAGCACTCGACTTCCTGCCGCCCCTCTTCCGTATCGAAGCGGGCTTTGGTGCCGCTGTATTGCTTGAAAGGATGCAACTCGCCGATGTAGGTGTACCCTCCGGACTTCAGTGCAGCTGCTGTCTGCTCAAAAATAAAATTCAGGTTTTGGATGTGCTCCAGCACCAGGCTGAAGGTAACAAGGTCGTACACCTGTGTGGCAAAGTGCCAGGGTTGGGTGATGTCGGCTTGTAGAAAAGTCACTTTGTTGGAGCTCACTTTCTTCCGGGCCCGCTCCAGCATCTCAGCAGATAAGTCTACTGCTGTAACGTGCAGCGCCTTGCGCACCAGCCATTCCGTATTTTTGCCGGTGCCGCAGCCTATCTCCAGACAGGTCTCGAAAGGTATAGCCGCCAGCGTCGTGCGCAAGGCTACGGCTTCCAGGTCGCGGGTTCGGTTTTTGTTGGTGTCGTACTGCGCGGCCCAATCATTATAAGCGTCTTCTACGGTCATAGTTCTTTCAGCATCCAGATGTTACAGGCGAAGTGGCCCGAGTTTCCCATCGCATGCGGTATAGGTTTGAAGCCTGCTCTTTCATACATCGATACGGCTTTGGCCAGTTCTGGGAACGACTCCAGGTATAGTTGTTTGTACCCAAGCTCACGGGCAGTTGCTATACTTTGCTGCATCAGTTGATTGCCAATCCCTTTGCCTCTGGCTTCGGCGGACAGGTAAAACTTAACCAGTTCTGCATAGCCGGTGGGTAGGCCTTCGGTAGGGTATACGCCGCAGCCGCCCAGGATGGTACCGTTTTCTTCGGCCACAAAATAAGCGCTGCCGGGCTGCTGAAACAGCTCGTACAAGGCGTCAGTGGTCGGGTCAGTGTACACCGTACCGGGCTTGTCTATTTTAAATTCGCGGAATACCTTTCGGATTAAGGTTGCCAGCGGTTCGTTGTCGGAGGGTTGAATGGGGCGGATGGTGAGGGGCATGGTATTGGATATAGTAATGAAGAGTCCTTCCTAGGGTGATAGAGTTGGCCCGTGGGTATGGCTAGATGATCTGTGTACTTTGTTACTTATTTTCCTGTCTTAAAATATCTGTTAATTCATTTAAATTTTCCTTTAACTGCCAGGCTCTTTCTAAGTATAAATGGACATCAGAGACCAGAAGATTTTCTTTCTCCAAGATGGTTTCATCAATCATATCAGAGAAGAGAGCATAAATATTATGCGTTAAATAATTGCGCTTTTCTGACACCTGCTGAAGAGCGTTAATCATGTTGATATCAAGTGCTTGATTTTCCTGCGCAATCCTAATCAGAGTTCCAAGTGTAAGTTTTTTATTTTTCCCTTCTATTCCTTTGTGCCTAAGAAAAGCAATTAACTCGGTTTCTAGTCTTCCAGAAGCTAAAGTGACCCTACCTAATTCAGAAGTAAATTCGTCAGATTGGATAAGCAAATTATAAAATTCTAGTCCTTTACTTGGCTCGCCACTGTACATCGTTTCCTATTTTAATAAATGTTTTGCGACTATCTATTGGCAGGTATTTTAATTAATATTTTTCTGCGGAGCAATGCTAAGAAAACAGATTACTCTTATATCCAAGAGTAATAAAGATCTGCTTCCGGGAAGCTGCTGTTATGTATCGTTTTCTACTTTAGATAATCCACTATCAACAAAGGTAAAATTCCGAGGCTAAACACAAGAATTAAGGTATAGGGTAAGCCTGCCCAATGCCCTGTTCTGTCAAATGTTGTTGGTTCGCGTTGAAAAACCCATTTATAGGCTCTTCTTGTTGGCCACTGTACAACCAATAAGGTCAGCGGTCCCATAGATGCTGCAAATGTTGTTTCTGAGAAGTATGGTAGGAAGTGATTAGTTAGTAAGTACCCATAGAGCAAAGACCCGATTGCTATCCAAAAACATTTGAAATAATATCTCTCATAACTTAACATCTCACAGTCTAGGGAGAACCAACCGCCAACACCTAAACAAATAAACCATGTAGTCCTCTCAAATGTCATTACATCATCAGAAAAAACAGGAACTAGAAGATTCAATAGATAAGCCCCTAGCACTATTAAAGAAATAATACAGAACCGTTTCTTAAGGTTATTACTGTTTTTTTGTTGCTGTATCCGAGAAGCTTCCTTTTTATTTACTTTAATGACTTCCGGATTTTCAAATACTGGTATTTCAGGAAGTCTAAATATTTTGCCTGCTTCTTGCATGGACACACTACCGCCAAAATCGTCTTTAAAATTTTCGTTTTTAGAGGTTGTCACAAACACGTTATCACCCTCTTCGTCATTAGGAGGAATGTACACGAGTAGCATTTTATCTTTGAGCATATAATCATCTTTGCCCAACGCAAAACCCTCTACATCAACCTTATAATCAATATCCTCCGGATAATTAAGGTAATTAATAAGGTAGAAAAAATCTTCATTGTCAAGCCTTTGGTCTGCCTTAATTACGTGATTCCCTCGTCCGTTCTTATAAAGCTCAAATGTAAGTCCATCCTGTAAGTCACTTGTGTATAGGTCAACCCATTGTCGCAGCGCTTTTTTTACGTCGCTGTAGGCCCCACCTTTTATAAACACTATGTTTTCAATTTCCACTCGTTTTTAGGTGTTTTTAAATGCCACGTAACTAGTAGCAAAACATAACTAACTATATTCAACCTATCAAATATACCACATCCCTTCTACCCCACAAGCCCTTCTTCCCTTTCACAAACTAAGCCCCCTTTACCACTATCCCTTCAGAATACCCTATATTTGCAGCATGAAACCAGTACGCAGACACTCGCAGGTCTGGAAGACACTGCGAGGTCATTGCCAGAAAATTACATCTTGAAACTACTCTACGACATCGGACTGAAAGCTTATCAGGCGGCTATTGCCTTAGCAGCACCTTTTCACCAGAAGGCGAAGCTGATGCAGGAGGGGCGTGAAGGGCAGTTTGAGCGAATGAAGCAACAGCTGCAGGGCAACAAAGCGCCAGTGGTGTGGTTTCATTGTGCGTCGCTGGGTGAGTTTGAGCAGGGGCGGCCGGTTATTGAGGCGTTTCGGGAGGAGTTCCCAGGGTATAAGGTAGTGCTGACATTTTTCTCGCCTTCGGGCTACGAGGTGCGCAAAAACTACGCGGGTGCCGACTACATCTTCTACCTGCCGCTCGACAGCCACAGCAATGCCAACCGTTTTCTGGATATCGTGCAGCCAAAGCTGGCGGTGTTTGTGAAGTACGAGTTCTGGCATTACTACTTGCAGGCTTTGCAGGAGCGGGCTATACCTGTATTGTCCATTTCGGCTATTTTCCGGCCTGACCAGGTGTTCTTCAAACCCTACGGCGGCTTCAACCGCAGTATGCTGCAGCGTTTCACGCACATCTATACCCAAAACGAGACTTCCCTGAAGCTGCTCCAAGGTATAGGTATAGCCAAAGCCAGCATCGCCGGCGACACCCGATTCGACCGTGTGCTGCAGACTGCCGCTAGCGTGAAGGCTATACCTGTGGTGGAGGCTTTTGCGCAGGGCAAGGAGGTGTTCATGGTGGGTAGTAGCTGGCCAGCCGATATAGAAGTGCTCTTGCCGCTGGTTCAGAAGTACCGACAAGGCATACAGTTCATCATCGCGCCGCACGAGATTCATGACAGCGGTATCAGCCAGCTCATGCAGCAACTCGGAGAGGGCGCTATGCGCTTTTCGAAAGCCACTGAAGCGGATGCCGGCAGGTATAACGTGCTGGTGATCGACAACATCGGCATGCTCTCCTCGCTTTACAGCTACGGCACTTACGCTTATATTGGCGGGGCTTTTGGCAAGGGGCTGCACAACACGCTGGAGGTGGCTGTGTTTGGCCTGCCGCTATTCTTCGGACCGAAGTTCGACAAATTTCAGGAGGCGAAGGATCTGGTGGCTTTGGGCTGCGCCTTCCCGATAAACAATACAGAAGAATTGCTGCAGGCTTTTGAGCGGGTACATACCACGTCGGGGCTGCGCCAAGGTATAACCGACAAAGAAAAAACTTACGTACACGAACAGGCAGGTGCCACAGCTATAATCATGGCTGATGTGCGCCAGCTGTTGAAATAAAACCAATGAAAGGAGTTGTAGTAAAATCGACGGGATCGTGGTATCTGGTGCGTGACGCGGAGGGCAAGCTGCACCGGGCGCGTCTGCGCGGCAAGTTCAAGCTCAAGGGCATGAAGGTAAGCAACCCGTTGGCCGTCGGCGACCGTGTGGAGTTCGATGTGGAAACCACAGGCGAGGACACAGCCGTGATTCACAAAATCGAAGACCGCGAAAACTACATCATCCGAAAATCCACACACAAAGCCGAGCACGCCCACATCATCGCCGCCAACCTCGATCAGGCCCTGCTGATTGCCACACTGGTGTCGCCACGTACCTCCTTCGGCTTCATCGACCGCTTTCTGGTAACAGCGGAGGCCTACGGTATACCTACCGTCATCGTATACAACAAAACCGACCTCTACGACGAGGACATGCAGGAGTACCAGCGGCAGATCGCATACCTGTATGAGCGCATCGGCTACAAAGTTATGGGCGTATCTGCCCATGCCGACCAAGGTATAGACGAGCTAAAGGAGTTACTGCACGGCAAGACGTCCCTCTTCTCTGGTCATTCCGGCGTAGGCAAGTCCACGCTCATCAACCTTATCGTTCCCGATCTCGACCTGAAAACTTCCGAAATCTCCGGTTTCTCTGATAAAGGCGTGCACACCACTACTTTTGCTGAGATGTTCGAAATCGATCCCGAAACTTTCATCATCGATACACCTGGCATCAAAGAACTCGGCATTGTCGACATCCCCAAACAAGAGCTCGGCCACTTCTTCCCCGAAATGCGCGAGCGCCTGAACCAATGCCGCTTCAACAACTGCACCCACTTCAACGAACCCGGCTGCGCGGTGGTAGAAGCCGTCCGCCACAACGAAATCGCCCTGACCAGGTATGAGAGCTACCTGAGCATGATGCACGGGGAAGACAATCGAAAGTAATCAGAGTTTAAGAATTTGGGCGTTAAGGAGTTAGAGAGGCAAACCTGTAGGGACAGGTCGCGACCTGTCCGAATCGTGCACAGGGATAATTTGTCTGAATCAGGATTTACAGAATTAAGGGATTGACAGGATTGACCTCTTTCCAGCATGCCCTAAAACTGAGATAGGAATCGTGCACGATTAACATCCCCCTGCCCCCTTCGAAGGGGGACTTCTGCCATTGCCATTTCATAGGTATAAGTTTTATAGCACAGAACACTGGGAGGTATAGCAAAGGTGACTTGCACGCTCATTACGAAGGTATAGCTTAGCCAGGTGCACTTGAATGACTACCCACTGTTTGAGCGTTCAGCGAGTTTGGAGCGTCTTGACTTTTTTGCTTACTTTTTGTGTCAAGACAAAAAGTGAGGCCCGGCTGGCCAAGCCAAGCTATAAAACAAAACAACCCGCTATACCTGCAATAGCAATTACCACAAAGCAAAATAAGCTATACCTAGGCCAGGGGCCCCACTTTAGTCGACACGAGCGTGGACGCTCGCGCCATTAAACTATATCTGCAAAACCGCCCCGCCGGCTAGGCGAAAAGCAAACTACAACCACCCCTCCCACGTTATAAAACACAAACCCCTACCACTATGAAAATCGAAAACGCGAATATCCTCATCACAGGCGGCACACTCGGCATCGGCTACGCTACCGCCAAACTCCTCATTGAGCACGGCGCGAACGTGGCCATAACGGGTCGTGACGAGAAACGGACCAACAAGGCGGCACAGGAACTCGGCGCAATGCCCATTACAGCCGATGTGGCAAACCCGGAAGACGTGAAGCGGACCTTTGAGACTTTCATGACCGAGTATGGCCGGCTTGATGTGCTCATCAACAACGCAGGTATAGGCATTTCCAAAAAGCTGGGAGACGTACAGCTAGAAGATTTTCAGCAGGTATACAGCGTGAACGTGTTTGGCGCTGCCATGATGGGCAAGCATGCGGCAGAGATTTTCAAAAAGCAGAACTACGGCAACATCATCAACATCGGCTCCACGGCCGCGACCAAAGGCTATGAAGGCGGCTCGGTATACGCATCGTCTAAGTTTGCCCTGCGCGGTATGACCCAGTGCTGGCAATCAGAGTTGCGGAAGTATAATGTGCGCGTTATGTTACTCAACCCCAGCGAAGTGACCACCGCCTTTGGCCGCGAAGACAGAGAAGAACGCAGCAGCCAGCCAAACAAACTGCGCGGCCACGAGATTGCGCAGGCTATTAAAGGAGCACTAGAGCTAGATGACCGGGGCTTTATACCTGAACTAGCGGTGTGGGCGACAAACCCATTCTAAGTTTACAGAGCCGTTTCTTTAACGGGCACCAATACCCTGTTGATCGTGTGCAGCACACCATTGCTGCTCATGCCGTCGGGCTTCTCCATCAAGGCATTGCCGATCTGAATTTTGTCCTCACGCTTTGCCACTTTCAACTGATGTCCGGCCGCTGTTTTTAGAATGGCGCCATCCTGCAGGTCGCTCGTAGTCAGTTTGCCTGCAATGATGTGGTTGTTGAGCAGTTGCTGCACCAGTTCGCGGTGTTCCGGACTTTCCAGGTTGTCGCGCAGGCTGTCGGAAAGATCCAGAAAAGCGGCTTCAGTGGGGGCAAGAACTGTGTACGGGCCCGTGCCACTCAATCCTTTAGATACGCCCGCTTTGCGCAAAAGCGAGTTGAAAGTGCTCAAATCACTGTCGGCGGCTATATTGTCCAATAAACTGCGGGAAGATACGCGGGAAGACTTTGTGCTGCCCGGATTTTGAAGCGCGTTGCTGGCTTGCGACTCAACAGGTCCGTCTGCCAGCAAGGCATCGGCCCTCTCCTGTTGGGTGGCTTCGTTTCCGGTTCGGCTATTGTTGGACTGGTCGCAGCCGGTTATCAGTAGTATGGCTAGTCCAAATAGGGTTATCATGCAGGGAATGGCTCGCATAGTAGGCTCAGGTTTTAATCAGATAGATACAGGGGTCGGGCTATAGTACAATTACTGTTTTAGAGCGCTACAAGTTTTGGCAAATACCGGGCCAGTCCTATGTTTAGCCAAATCGCCGGGCGGTGTCTGGCTGCCAATTAATATTTTGCGTACTTTTGTACTTGTTAGTATTACATTATCTTAAACAAGTAGAATTATGAAAACCGCAGAAATCCATACCGGTAAAGGCGTCATGAAAGTAGAGTTTTATGAGAAAGACGCTCCAAAGACGGTAGACAACTTTATAAAGCTTGCTAAAGAAGGCTTTTACGATGGCCTTACCTTTCACCGCGTTATTCCGGACTTCGTGATACAGGGCGGTTGCCCAAACTCACGCGAAGGTGCGAAGGGCGTGCCGGGCACAGGTGGTCCTGGCTACAAGATCGACTGCGAACTGACCGGTGAGAACCAGTTCCATGACCGTGGCGTGCTGAGCATGGCGCATGCCGGCCGCAACACAGGCGGATCACAGTTCTTCATCGTGCACAGCCGCAAAAACACCGCCCACCTCGACCGTAACCATACCTGCTTCGGCAAGGTGGTAGAAGGCGTGGACGTGATCGATCAGATCCGCGCCAACGACAGGATTGAGAAAATCGTGGTAAACGAAGAGTAGAAATCCAGCCCGGATTCAGATAACAGGAAAGGCCGCACAGATGCGGCCTTTCCTGCTTAAAAGCGCCTCATTTCTACGGATTAATATCATCCATTTCCATATATTAAACCTTATTCTTAAGGATTAATTCTTAATTTTACCTGAAAGGGACACTTCGTTCCGGACAGAAAATGCAGCCACTTACTCAGTGTTTGCCCTTTCCTGTGATTTCCTGAACCCTATACCTGTAACCGGCAGGCACCCATTACCGCCCTGTCACTACCCTGTTTATGAAGAAATTAGCTTTACACTGGCAGATTCTGATCGGCATGGCGCTAGGAGTAGCCTGGGGTATTTCTGCCAGCTCCTTCGGCCTCATCGAGTTCACCTCTGACTGGATCAAGCCTTTCGGCACCATCTTTATCAACCTGCTCAAACTAATTGCCGTGCCGCTTGTGCTCGTGTCCCTGATTACGGGTGTGGCCAGCCTGAGCGACATCAGCAAACTTTCCCGCATCGGCACCAAAACGATCGGCTTATACCTGATGACGACACTGTTTGCGGTGGTGCTGGGGCTTGTGATCGTAAACGTAGCGGAGCCCGGCAAAGCATTTTCTCCTGAGAAACGTGAGGAATTCAAATCCCAGTATGCCGCCGCTACCACCCAGCGCTCTTCTGATGCCGCCGCTGTAGAGCAGCAAGGACCACTGCAGGCACTCATCGACATCGTACCCGACAATATCTTTGGGGCCATGACAAATAATGCGAGCATGTTGCAGGTCATCTTCTTCGCCCTGCTGTTCGGCATTGCCCTCATCCTCATACCCAGGGACAAGGCGAGCCCTGTCAACGCTTTCTTCGACGGCGTTAACCTCGTTATCCTCAAAATGGTGGACATTATCATGATGGCAGCCCCCTATGGTGTGTTCGCCCTGTTGGCAGGACTGGTGGTGGAGTTCGCCGGCGATGATCCTTCGGCCGCCGCTGAATTGCTGCTCGTGCTGGGCTACTACTGTATCGTCGTTATTATTGGTCTGGCCATTATGATGTTCGTGGTTTACCCGCTCCTCATCAAATTTTTAGGCAAGAGCAGTTACGTCGATTTTTTCAAGGGCATCTTCCCGGCCCAGATGCTGGCTTTGTCTACTTCCTCGAGCGCAGCGACGCTTCCGGTGACCATGGAGCGCTGCGAAGAAAGACTGGGCATTAACCGCGAAATCACCAGCTTTGTGTTGCCACTTGGCGCTACCATCAACATGGACGGCACGAGTCTTTACCAATCGGTAGCGGCGGTGTTTATCGCGCAGGCTTATGGCATGGACCTGTCGCTGGCGACGCAGGCTGGCATTGTGCTTACCGCCACACTGGCCTCCATAGGAGCGGCAGCCGTGCCAGGCGCGGGCGTAGTGATGCTCGTGATCGTATTGCAACAGGCAGGTATACCGATCGAAGGCATTGCCTTGATCCTGGCTCCTGACCGCTTGCTCGACATGCTGCGGACTACCGTGAACGTGACCGGCGATGCCTCCGTGGCCATGATCGTAGCCCACTCTGAAGGGCAGCTGCATCCCCCTGTTCTGGAAGACGTTGGCCTGAAAGACTAAACAATCCTGACCATTTAGCACAAACACAAGACTGCCCCTGCGGTCTTGTGTTTTTTTATGTACCTTGGTTAACTATACCTCACCTCAAAGGGTATACAGAGGCACACAACTTAGCCCAGGTATGAAGCAAAAAGACATGCAGCTGTTCCGGCTATACCCGCTCGGCGACAGCGCCATTACGGTGCAGTTCGGCGATACCATCGACAAAGCGATCCATGCCAAAGTGCGTGCCTTCAGTACTTACCTGGACCGCCATCCGTTCGCCGGCTTTGTGGAACAGGTGCCCGCCTATAACACAGTCACGGTGTACTACGACCCCTGGCAGGCAAGCGAGAAGGGCTTCTACAACCCGTATACACACGTAACCGAGCAGCTGCAGTATATTCTCAAAGTAGCCCGTGAAAACGACAAGGCCGCAGCGCCACGCGTAGTGGAAATTCCGGTGTGCTACAACGGCTCCTTCGGTCCTGATCTGGAGTACGTGGCCCGCCATACCAAACTCACCCCGCAGGAAGTAATAGCAAGCCACATACGCTGCAAGTATCGGGTATACATGATCGGCTTTGCACCCGGCTTTCCATACCTGGGCGGCATGGCCAAAAAACTGACCACACCCCGCAAGCAAAATCCCAGACCACATATACCTGCCGGGTCGGTAGGTATAGCAGGTGGTCAGACGGGCATTTATCCCATCGAGACGCCGGGAGGCTGGCAACTGATCGGTCGCACACCGCTCCTACTTTTTGACCCGAACCGGGAGCAACCCAGTTTGCTGCAGGCCGGTGACGAGGTAAAGTTTGTAGCTATTTCAGAAGACGAGTTCTGGCAGCGAAAGGAGCGGGCACATGGGGCTTGAGACCCTAAAACCAGGCATGCTCACCACCCTGCAGGACAAAGGCAGGTATGGACATCAAAGAGAGGGCATCATTACAAGTGGCGCCATGGATACGTTTGCCTGCAGAGTAGCCAACATGCTGGCCGGCAATGCAGATGACGAAGCCGTGCTGGAGATCACCCTCGTCGGACCTACCATCCGCTTCACCGAAGACCAACTGATCGCTTTGACCGGTGCCGACCTCTCTCCTGAGCTCAATGGGGAACGTGTTGCGATGTGGCGACCACTTTTGGTGAAGAAGGAGAGCATTTTGTCTTTTGGGGCGCCCGTATCCGGATGCAGAGCTTACCTGGCTGTGTCAGGTGGCTTTGCTATACCTAAACTGATGGGCAGTTACGCGACCTACTTGCAGGCAGGTATAGGCGGCTATAAGGGACGGGCACTACAGGCCCGAGACCTTATACCTTGTAACAGCCCTACTCCGGCAGGTATAGCCCTGTTCCCGCAGATGGCAGGCGCGGATTACGCAGCCGCCAGCTGGACACCTGACCCGCAGTTCTACCCTAACTATACCTCAAACCCTACGCTTCGGGTCATCAAGGGTCCTGAGTACGAACTCTTTTCCGGAAACAGCCAGGAACAGATCTGGACGGAGCGCTTCCAGGTTTCGGCACAGTCGGACCGGATGGGCTACCGGTTGCAGGGCGTTTCGCTATACCTGAGCGAGGAAGCGGAGCTTATCTCTACTGCCGTTACATTTGGCACAGTGCAGGTGCCTCCCGATGGCAATCCGATCGTGCTGATGGCTGACCACCAGACCACAGGCGGTTACCCGCGTATACTGCAGGTTGTTCGCGTCGATTTGCCTATATTAGCACAGGTCGTGCCGGGCCAGACCATCACGTTTGAGGAAGTATCTTTGGAAGAAGCCCAGCAGCTTTACATCCGGCGGGAGCAAAACCTGACCCAACTGGCACGCGCCATCCAACTAAAGCACAACTTATGAACAAACCCCTCTCCGTTGACCTGAACTGCGACTTAGGCGAGAGTTTTGGCGCCTACCGTATCGGCAACGACGAACTGATTCTACCCTTCGTCACTTCGGCTAACATTGCCTGTGGCTTCCATGCCGGCGACCCGGGTGTGATGCGCAAAACCGTACAGCTTTGTCTGCAGCATAACGTCGCCATCGGTGCTCACCCCGGCTTGCCCGACCTGGTCGGCTTTGGCCGGCGCAACATGGCCGTATCAGCGGAGGAGGTATACGACATGGTAGTGTACCAGATGGGAGCCTTGCATGCTTTTGTTCAGGCTGAAGGCGGCAAGCTGCACCACGTGAAACCGCACGGTGCCCTCTACAACATGGCCGCTACCGACACCAAACTGGCCGAAGCCATCGCTGAAGCTGTGTACAAGGTGAATCCCGAAGCATTCCTATATGGCTTGGCCGGAAGTGAATTGATCTACGCAGGTATGAGGCTGAGTTTGCAAACAACCAACGAAGTATTTGCCGATCGCACCTACCAACAGGATGGCACACTTACCTCCCGCCGTCAGCCCGATGCCTTGATCACTGACCCCGATAAAGCTACCAGCCAGGTAATGCGTATGGTACAGGAAGGCAAAGTGCAGTCGCAGCAGGGAGTGGATGTAGGTATACAGGCCGATACAGTTTGCATACACGGCGATGGTCCGCATGCGTTGGAATTTGCGCGCCATGTTCATGAAACTCTGCAGCGCGAAGGTATAGCGCTTGCCAGTCCAAAAGTGCAGCGTCCATGAAGCAGAAACGCAACTGGAGCGTCCTACTCGGTGCCGCTTTCCTGATGGCAACTTCTGCCGTCGGGCCCGGCTTCCTTACGCAAACCACCGTCTTCACACAGTCATTGGCCGCCAGCTTCGGCTTTGTCATTCTGGTCTCCATCATACTCGATATCGGGGTGCAGCTCAATGTATGGCGCGTAATTGCCGTGTCAGAGAAACGGGCGCAGGACATTGCCAACATGCTTTTTCCGGGCCTCGGTCTGTTTGTGGCGGTACTGATTGTGCTGGGAGGCTTTGCTTTTAACATCGGCAACGTGGGCGGTGCCGGGCTGGGCTTTAACGTGCTCTTTGGTATTTCGCCAGAACTGGGGGCCATCATTACCGCCGCTGTTGCCATTGGCATTTTCCTGGTGCGCGAAGCCAAAAAGGTGATGGACCGATTTGCCCAGGTCATGGGCCTGCTGATGATCCTACTGATCGTGTACGTGGCTATCACCTCCTCTCCTCCCCTTGCCGAGGCTGCTGTTAAGACTTTCTTACCTGACCAGATCGACTTTATTGCCATCATCACATTGGTGGGCGGCACGGTGGGCGGTTATATCACTTTTGCAGGTGGCCACCGTCTGCTCGATGCCGGCGTGAAGGGCGAAGCGGCTTTGCCTGAGGTGAACACCAGCGCTGTATCAGGTATAACGATCGCTTCCATCATCCGCATCTTTCTTTTCCTAGCGGCGTTGGGAGTCGTGAGCAAAGGATTAATCCTGGACGAGAGCAATCCGCCGGCCTCGGTGTTTCAACTGGCGGCAGGCAACGTCGGGTATAAGCTTTTCGGCATTGTGATGGTGTCAGCAGCTATTACGTCAGTGATCGGATCGGCCTATACCTCAGTTTCTTTTATCAAGTCTTTCCACACGAGCATCGAGCGCTACGAAAACTGGTTCATCATTGGTTTCATTGTGGTTTCCACCGCTATTTTCGTCACCATCGGTCGTCCGGTGCATCTGCTTATTCTGGCGGGCGCTTTAAACGGACTCATCTTACCCCTCACACTCGGCACCATTCTAATCGCTGCCCACAAAACAGAGATCATCGGCAGGTATAAGCACCCGCTGTGGCTGACGGTTTTTGGCGTTCTGGTGGTGCTGGTGATGGCCTGGATGGGCGGCTATACCTTGGTGAAGCAGCTGCCGGCTTTGTTTGGGTAACATCATCATTTGCAACACGCTTCTAACTCGCATATTAACTACTTCCAAAACATGAAAATATTACTGGTTCTCCTTCTAACCCTTTCTACATTTTTTCCTTATTACCAAGCCACAGGCAATTACCAGATAGAAATCACATCTACTGCATCAGCCAGTCATTCAGAGTTTAAGATTCATCTCTTAAAAAATGGTAACAAAACGAAAGTTATTTATCTTAAAAGAAAGCAGGAGGATTTAAAACCCACGAAGCAAGACAGTTTAGAAATTCAGGAATTAGTAAAAACCTTTGAGAACGATTTAGAAGCGCGAAAGCGGCTTACCCAAATTTTTGATAAGTATAAAAGCTATGAAAAAGATAGTTTAATAATTTCATCAAATCATCCCTTGCTTCGCATCAGCGATTCATTATCGAAAGAAAGAACTCTTAAAGTAGTTGAAAGTGACAGAAGAATAGTCTTAGATGGCACACGAGCAACAATAAAAGTACGTCATGAAAATGGGCCAGCCTATGAACTTTATGCGTCCTCACCTCGAAATGATACGCACCCCTTGTTTCACCAATTTATTACAAGTTCCCTGGAGCTTTACAGAAGTAATGCAGAAAAGCCAATTCTAAATAAGAGCGATACGCAGGGGTATTAAATTATAACAATTATTCGCCTGTGCTTCAGCTATACAAACCCGGTGCTGATGAGTAAACACACGACATACAAACTTATTAAAACTGATATCCCGAACATGAAACACTTTTTACTCACCCTCCTTATCCTGGTTTCTGTTAAGACTATAAGTTTCGGACAGGAACTTGCCATTATTCAGGATACTGTTAAAAATTACCAGATTGGAGTTCCTGTTGGCTGGAAGTATGGAGTTCCTGCTGATCAATCGTTAGATCTTATCGCATTCAGACAGAAACAGAGTGAGGAAGATGTGCCTAGAGAGAATTTAAATATTAACATTTTGCATCGTGACGAAACAAGCCTGGATGCAACTTATAGTGAATTCTTAAAGAGCATTGGAACGGTTGAAGGGTTCACAATTATTGAAGAGGGTGACACCGTGATCAATGATAGAAAGTATAAATACCTGATAGAATCGCATAAAAATAAATACAGTAAAGAGGACATGCACAACTATGTTCTGTTTACAAATAAGGAAGGAGCCATACTCATCTTAACTATGGTGACTATTTCTCCTAACTTTGATACTTACAGAACACTTTTCGACAAAATTGCAGGGAGCCTACATTTCTAAAGTTGATACGTCACTATGTAATTAACTTTTCCCATGAACCTCTCCACCTTCAAAGCTAGCCTCACCGCTCCCACGCCTCCCTCAGAAGCATCGGTATACCTGCAGACGTTGTGGCATGACGCGAAAGGGGACTGGGGCAAAGCACATATTCTGATTCAAGATCTGCCTCGCTCCTCTCCCGGAGTCGTCACTACACCTGCAGGCGCTGTGATATGAGGCAAATGAAGAGTAGGAAAGCATCTCTACTGCCTTGCTTTAGGTATAGGCATTCTCTGAAAGATTAAATTACTCTACTCAATACCAGCAACAAAAAAGGCAGAAGTAGTACGGGTACCACTTCTGCCTTTTTCAACTCTTTAACTCTTAAATTCCTAAACTCTCAAACTCCTAAAAATCATCTTCGTCTTCTTCCTCACCAAAGCTCGGCATGGTGAACATACCGCTGAGCAGGTCCTTGAACTGCAGGCCGGTGCTGAGTCGGTTTTTGCTGAGCTGACTGTGCTCGGCCAGGCCATGCAAGGCAAATTCCATCATGAAAAGCTTCTCGTCACCCTTTGCAGCTGAACGGTATTTCTCTACCAGTTCGCTCAAGCCAGGTATAGCTTGCAGTGATTTTTTATACTCCGAGGCAGTGGCATCATTCAGAATATCTACTGTATTGCCGTCGCCAAACCAATCGGTTATTTTCTTGTACGGATTCCCTTCTTTTGACTTCTTGGCCTTGTCCGGGTCAGGGAAATACTGGAGGAATTGCGTGCGGATGGCCTTGCCCATGAGCACCTGCGCCACGTGCCCCGCACCTTCCTGCTCGCCTTCGTATACCAGTTCCACTTTACCAGTCACGGCAGGTATAGTGTTCAGGAAATCCGACAAGCGCACATAAGTTTTGCTTTCGCCATTCAGCAGCGCACGCCGCTCGGCAGCACTCAGTAAACTCTCAAAAGCCGAAATAGTCAGACGGGCCGACACACCACTTTTGGCATCGACGTATTCACTTTCACGTGCCTCAAATGCCACCTGCTCTATAAGGTCACTGATGATGTCGTTGGTGTTGACCAGTTGCTCCTGCTCTTCCTTAATGTGCGCTTCCTGCTGCGTTATCTTTTTGCCAATCTCGATGGATTTCGGATAGTGCGTGATGATCTGCGAGTCGATGCGGTCTTTGAGCGGCGTCACGATGGAGCCTCGGTTGGTATAATCCTCGGGGTTGGCAGTGAACACAAACTGGATATCCAAAGGTAAACGCACTTTAAAGCCGCGAATTTGGATATCGCCTTCCTGCAGAATATTGAACAGGGCAACCTGGATGCGGGCCTGCAAATCGGGCAGCTCGTTGATCACGAAAATACCACGATGCGAACGCGGAATCAGACCGAAATGGATTACCCGTTCATCCGAGTAAGGCAACTTCAGCGTCGCCGCTTTGATCGGGTCCGCATCGCCGATCAGGTCGGCTACTGAAACGTCGGGCGTAGCTAGCTTTTCGGTATACCTGTCGGAGCGGTGCATCCAGCCAATGGGGGTATCATCGCCGTGCTCGTGCACCTGGTCTTTGGCAAAACGCGAGAGTGGCTGCAGCGGGTCGTCATTCAGCTCGGAACCTTGCACAACAGGTATGTATTCGTCAAGCAGGTCCACCATCAGGCGGGCGATGCGTGTTTTGGCCTGTCCGCGCAAACCGAGCAGGTTAATGTGGTGCATTGACAGGATAGCTCGTTGCAGGTCCGGCACCACGGTTTCTTCGTAGCCCCAGATGCCTGGAAATACCTCTTCTTTGCGCTGCAGCTTGCTGATTAAGTTACGACGCAGTTCCTGCTTTACAGTTTGTGGTTCGTACCCGGCGGCACGAAGCTGGCCAAGGGTTTTTATCTTCAGTAAATTCTCTGCTTTTATGTCTTTGTATTGCATGTAGCTTTATCAGTTATAAACATTTATCAGATTTCACTCCACAGAATAAAGTGTATCTTCATTACATGAAAAGAATTCCGCGTTATAAAATTTTGGAGATGATTGGCTTATTGATCTTTATCATCGCTTTCGTCTCAAGAATTTATTTCCATATGAACAGCCTTGTCTACTATGGTATACTTGGTGCACTGTTGCTGTTGTTTTTATATGCGAACCAACTCAAGAAAAAGTATTCTTAATAGGTTGATTTTCTTGAGTGCACGATTCGGACAGGTCGCGACCTGTCCCTACAGGATAATCTCTCAAGATCTAAAAGCTCTTCTTGCGATTGCGCCCGTAGTCGCGGAACACCAGGTGGCCTAAGCCTTTCAGCGAGCTATAGTACGCTTGGCCGTTATTCACTTTGGTAAACTCGTCTACGAATTGCTGCAGGTATGGGTCCGATGCAATCATAAAGGTGGTAATCGGAATCTTGATGCGACGGCACTGAGCTGCTAGGTTCAGGGTCTTGTTCACTACTTTGCGGTCCAGGCCAAAGCTGTTTTTGTAGTAATGCAGCCCTTCCTTCAGGCAGGTTGGTTTGCCATCCGTGATCATAAAGATCTGCTTGTTAGGCGTTTTGCGCTTTCGCAGAATATCCATCGCCAGTTCGAGCCCGGCCACCGTGTTGGTATGGTAGGGACCAACTTCCAGGTATGGCAGGTCTTTGATTTCGATCTGCCAGGCATCGTTGCCGAACACAATCACATCCAAAGTGTCTTTCGGGTACTTCTGCTTCACGAGTTCGGCCAGCGCCATCGCCACTTTTTTGGCCGGTGTGATGCGGTCTTCGCCATACAGAATCATGGAGTGCGAAATATCGATCATCAGCACGGTAGAGGACTGTGTTTTGTGTTCCGTTTCCATGATTTCGAGGTCCTGCTCTGTCAGTCGGAAGTCGGAAAGGCCGTGGTTGATTTGTGCATTTCGGATGGAGTCGGTCATGGAGATCTGCTCGATCGCGTCTCCGAAGCGATACTCGCGACGGTCGGTGCTGGCCTCGTCGCCTATACCTGTCTGGGGTGTTGCGTGACTGCCTTTGCCGCCTTTCTTCAGCTTACCAAAAATCTCCTCGAGCGCACTTTTCCGGATGTTCTGCTCACTCTTGGCAGTCAGTTTCAGCACCCCTTCCTCCTGCGGATTCTCATCGATATAGCCATTCTTTTTGAGGTCCTCAATAAAGTCGCCTATACCATAATCATCACTGGTCAGGCCATACTGTTTGTCTAAGGAACTAAGCCACGCCAGCGCCTCAGTTACATCGCCGGAAGTGATCATCACTAGCTGCAAAAAGATCTTCAGCAGCGACTCGAAGCCCTGCTTATCATCCTGCGGCGGTACGTACTCTTCAAATCTATACCCTATGCTCATATGCTCTCTCCTGATTTATACTCTAACAACGCTACGCAGCCGAATGTTCGTGCATACCGGTCCTTATACGTGAAATCCCCTGTTTTGCCCCAACTGCTTTGCCTGCTTGTGTAGATCATAATTTTATAGAGTTATGTCTTATTTTGTCAGAATCAGGATTTGCAGGATTAAAGAATTGACAGGATTCGCGTGCACGATGAACATCCCCCTGCCCCTTTCGAAGGGGGAGTTCAGCCGCTGCCATCTCACAGGCATAAGCACTGTAGTTTCAGTAAGGATTCACGCACCACTGGCAGGTATAGCAAGACTAACTTGCATCGAAACTACGTAGGTATAGCCTGAGCCCGGTGCACCCATGACGATTTTGTGTTTGAGCGGTCAGCGAGTTTAAAAGCGTCTTGACTTTTTTGCTTACTTTTTGTGTCAAGACAAAAAGTAAGGCCCGCCTGGCCAGGGCAAGCTATAAAACAATACAGGTTGCTATACCTGTATTTGCAGTTACTACAAAGCAAAATCTCTATACCTAGGCCAGAGGCCCTACTATAGCCATCACGAACATGGACGCTCGCACCATAACAGCAGAGGGCAGACTGCTTTCGCAACCTGCCCTCTATCAATATAAATTATAGCTCTCGCTACTTAGTCAATCCAACGGAATTTATACTCCAGTTGTGGCGCTCTCATACGCTCCGCTACTCTTTTGAGGCGGTCTGGCAGCGCTGTTATATAATCGCGGGCGCGCTCGCCGGCATCATTCAAGCCAGTTACGGTTTCCAGCTTCCACTCTTTCACGAGGTCACTCAGGATGTCGGTATAGTCGAGGGCGGTGTACACGTTAATGCGCTGGGCAGCATCAGTAAAGTGGCCAAACGTTTTGCCCATGTCCACACCTAACTCACGCATATAGTGTGCCGGCATTACGATTTTCTTGCGCATCATATCTTCAAAGGCCAGCATCATTTCGTTCGGATCGGCCTCAAATATTTTGCCTACAAAAGCCTTATACGCTTTAGCGTGACGGGCCTCGTCAGAAGCTACATAGCCGCAAAGCTTTGCCAGCATACCATCGCCTTGCTTTTTGGCGATCTGGGCCACACGGCGGTGCGACAGGTTGGTAGCTGTTTCCTGGAAAGAGGTATACACGAAAGCGCGATACGGGTCATTGTCAGTCTGCAGGTCAAAACCATCAGCGATCAGGTACTGCGTAGAAGCCTCCATTTCGCGCATGTTGATGCGGCCGGTCAGGTACAGGTACTTGTTCAAAAGGTCACCGTGGCGGTTCTCTTCGGCTGTCCAGGCACGATTCCACCTCATCCAGGGGCTATCTTCGTTGCTTGGCACATCTTTAATAGACATCAGCCAGCTTTCGTAAGTTGGCAGTGCTTCTTCGGTAATGGTATCGCCTACCAACACGGCAAGCAGGTCGTAGCTAAGGTCGCGGGCACGTTCCTGCAGGTTTTTTACTTCTTCAAAAAAGTTTTCCATGCGGGCGTCGGGCAGCAAGTCGGCTGGCTGCCAACTGTCCTCAACGGACTTTAGGAACTCTGTCATTTTTTCGTGGACAAAGTCTTCCATCCACTTCATGACTTCTACACGGGATGCAATGGCTGTGATCATGGTATTGTTTTAGGCGATTGAACTTCAAATATAGGTATTTATACTAAAATATTTGTCCGCAGCGTAATATTAAGTTAACTCTCTGCTAAAAAAAGGTGTTCGGGTTTAGTGTCGTGTTTAAACTTTAACTTGCTCATTCTCAAAAGCACAAACCATAAAGCACCACCGGGTTAACTTATACTTACGCAGAAACAGAAAACAGTTTACGTGTTTACCCCCAATGTATAGTAAGTCCCTGACAGAGTGCAATTTCAGCGATTTAAAAGCCTCTGATACAGCACTCTGAGTATGCGCAGGTCTACTTTAAGTTTGTTAAGGAGATGGATTGTGCGGTAGACCGGTCCAAGTCCGGCGTGCTGCCGTAGCAGGTTCAGAAATTGTTCGGCTTGCTGATAGTGACCAGTCAGGAAAGCGTGCCGGGTTTCATATTGCAAACGGCGGGTCAGGGCGCTTTTTTCTTCCTGACTATGCACTAGTCTCTCTGCCTTTACGCAGACCAATATTGTTGAGTTTAGCTGTCTGTCGCCGGGCTTGTACAATTGCTGAGAAAGGGAATTGGTGTGCAGGCGACGTTTGGTGGTGATAGCATCCAGGAAAAAGTACTTATACCTACGGGAGGAGCGCAGCCAAAAGTCAAAGTCCTCATAAGCAAGCGTTTCGTCATAACCCTGCAGCTCCTCAAACACTTTTCGTTTCATCATCATGGTGGGCGGACAAATAAAATAGCGCCCCAGCAGATGGTGAAAAATATCGCCGGAAGGAGCAAAAGAAATCACCTCGCCTGCCTTGTTGCGCTGGCAGTGAAAGCGAACATGCCGGCCATTATCATCGATGTACTCCGCATCCGAATAGACAACGCCATAAGTCTCGTCCAGCTTCTCGAATGCCTCCACCTGCTGTGCTATCCGTTCGGGCAAGAGCACATCGTCGGTAGCAAAATCGATGATATAAGCGCCCTTGGAAGCCCGCCAGGCCATGTTAAAAGCTTTGGTATTGCCTTGGTTGGTGCCTGTGCTCAGGAAGGTGATTTGGGGATATTTTCGGACGTATTCCTGAATGATGCCTACACTATTATCAGTGCTGCAATCGTCCATGATGATGATCTCCAGATTGGCGTAAGTCTGGGCCAGCACCGAGTCCAGCGCTTCGGCGATGAAACGCTCGTGATTGTAGCAGAGGCAGATGACCGACACCAGCGGCCGTGCAACAGGATCAGCCATGGCGCTCAAAAAAAGTGTGAATGCAAGTGACAACTGCCTCCTGCTCTGCCTCCGTCATACCCGGAAAAAGTGGCAGACTCAGGCTTGTGTCGGCCAGTTCCTCGGCTACCGGAAAGCTCCCTTTTTCATATCCCAAATAAGTATAAGCCACCTGCAAATGCACGGGCACCGGGTAGTGTATGGCCGTCTGTATACCTTGCTCTGTCAGGTATAGCTGCAAGGCATCGCGCTGCTTTGTGCGGATGTTGAATATGTGGTAGACGTGCGTGCAATCCGGCGCTGTGACAGGCATTACGAGGTCGCCTATACCTTGCAGCGCGGTCAGGTATACCTGAGCTAGCCGTTGACGTTCGCCGTTCAGTGCATCGAGGTGTTGCAGCTTGACGCGCAGTGCGGCGGCCTGAAGGGTATCGAGGCGGGAGTTGATGCCTATTAGTTGATTGTGGTATTTCTGTTGCTGCCCGTAGTTGTGATACATGTGGGCATAGGCGGCCAGTTCTGGGTCTGAAGTAACCACAGCACCGCCATCGCCAAGCGCACCCAGGTTTTTGGTCGGGTAAAAACTGGTGGGACTGATATGACCGAAACTACCAACCGGACGGCCTTTGTAACTCGCGCCTTGGGCCTGTGCAAAGTCTTCTATAATCGTCAGGTTGTGCTGTTCAGCTAATCTCAGAAAACCTGTCATCTCGCAAGCCTGGCCATAGAGGTGCACAGGTATGATGGCTTTGGTGCGAGGTGTGATGTGCTCAGAAGCTTCAATAGCAGTGAGATTACAGGTATAGCGATCCGGCTCGGCCAGCACAGGTATAGCCCCAACCTGCACCACGGCATTCACGGTCGCGATGAAGGTATTGGTCGGTACGATTACCTCGTCTCCTGCTCCTATACCTGCGGCTTTCAGCGCCACTACCAAAGCATCGTAACCATTCCCTACCCCGATAGCTATACCTGCCTGCACATACGCAGCAAATTCATTTTCGAAAGCACGCACTTCTTCACCCAAAATGTATTGCTGACTGCGCAGGGCACCCAACAACGCCTCCTCCACCTGCTGGTTTATACCTGCGGGGTAGTCACGGAAAGCGAAGTATGGGACCTGAATTGAGGGCATAGGTATAGACGATATTTACAGGGCCAGGTGTGCTACCAGGCGCTGAAAAGTTGGGTAATCGCGGATGTAGTCGGACTCCTCGAAATCGGTGGAAGTCAAGCAAACGGCTATGGTGCCGGGTGCAAAATACAGATCGGTCCAGCACATGGCCGGCAGGTATAGCCCCGTGGCCGGATCATCCAGCACAAAGGTCTCCTTTTTTTTACCGTTATCTGTTTCCACTTTAATTCTTCCGGTTACGGCTACCAGTACCTCTTCTGTGGCTTTGTTGGCATGCTGCCCGCGCAGTACACCCGCTGGTGTGCCGTAAGTCCAGAACACCCGTTTGATCGCAAAGGGTATGTTTTGGGCCAGTTGGGTGGAGGCGATGAAGCCTATTTCTTGGCTACCGGTTTCGGTAAAGTGGAGCAGGTATGGTGTGGTAGACAAAAGGAAAATTTTAGTAGAGCCACAAATTAAAACAATTTCGGCAAATGTGCCTATACATCTGGTCCCGGCTTTGCCCATGCGGACGCTTCTGTTACTTTTGCAATGCAGGGCACGCTGCTTGCTCCTGCTTTTATACCTATGCTATACCTGTGTTGTCGGAGTTTTGCTTGAGTTTAGCCTCAGACATTACCAACACCCCAAAGCGTATACTTGCAGATAGTAGTTTTTTGTCACATTACCAAGATAGCAGTCGGAGTAGCCTGCACGGGAATGGCCGTTGTGCTGCAGACAAAAGTGCTGCCTACATGCAGGAAATTGCCGCCCATCTGTTTTATATTATGGAAGACACCTACCGTACCATCGAAGCGCCCTCCGAAGGCCTCTACAAAGAAAAAGGGAGTAAATTCATTGCCTTGGCCTACCCGGTATACACGGAGGAGGAAGTGAAAGAGATCCTCACCGACCTGCGCAAGCAGTACTACGACGCCCGCCACCACTGCTACGCCTACAGCCTAGGCGCTGACAAAAGCCGCTACCGTGCCAACGACGACGGCGAGCCCAATCATTCCGCCGGTGACCCCATTCTGGGCCAGATCCGGTCCTTCGACTTGAGCAATGTGCTGGTTGTAGTAGTGCGATATTTCGGCGGTACGAAACTCGGCGTCAGCGGCCTCATCAACGCCTACAAAACCTCCACCGCCGAAGCCCTTAGCAATGCCACGATCGTCGAGAAACACGAAACAACTTTGCTACAGGTATACTTCGCCTACCCGCAGATGAATAACGTGATGAGTTTGGTGAAAGAGCACGAGCTCGGCGTGAAAGATCAGCAATTCGAACTCGACTGCCGCATGACACTGGAGGTTCGGCGAAAGTTGGAGGAGGAAGTGAGCGGCAAGCTGCAGGGGATTGAGGGAGTTACGGTTGCCTGAATCAGGATAGATTAACACGATTCTCGTGCACAATTAACATCCCCCTGCCCCCTTTAAAGGGGGACTTCTGACATTGCCGATTTACAGGTGTAGCTTCGTAGTTGATGCAGTTCCTTTGCTATACCGAGTCCAACCACCCCTACCCCTCCTTATCCAAGGAGGGGAGTTTCCGTCGCTGCCATTTCTAGGTATAATCGCTGTAGAATCTGTTGCAATTCACTGGCAGGTATAGCAAAACTTACTTGCACTGAAACTACGAAGGTATAGCATCAGCCAGGTGCACTTTACGACACTCCACTGTTTGAGCGTTCAGCGAGTTTGGAGGGTCTTGACTTTTTTGCTTACTTTTTGTGTCAAGACAAAAAGTGAGTGCCCGCCGCACAGGCGAAGCTATAAAACGATATAGCTCGCTATAACTGCAAAAGCCGGCACTACAAAGCAAACCAAAGCTAGTATGCACAACTATAGGGCAAAACCTAATTTTCACTAACTTACACGGCTGCAGCATACCCCATCAACACAATGGCTAAAAAGAAACGTCACCGCTCCCGACACAAAATCCTGGACCGTAAGATCGGCATCAGTCCGGGCTCCCTTTTTATACCATTTGAAGCGCATGCCCCGCGTTATTTCCTTATGTCCTTCAACGAACAAATATTTGAAGAGCAGGAGCTGGTTTCTTACGCCGAACTGGTGCAGCAGGTAAAGTCGAAGCCTGAGGCAACGCACTGGATCGACATTCGGGGATACGCTGACCTCACCATGCTCGAACTGCTCAAGCAGGACTTCGACATCCACTCGCTGCAGATGGAAGATGTGATTAACGATTACCAGCGCCCAAAAGTCGACGAACTCGACGACCGGCTTTTCATCATCACCCGCATGCTGCGCTGGAAAGAAGAGCATCATACCCTGGACGATGTTCAACTCTCTGTTTTCTCGGGTTCCAACTATGTGCTCACCCTACAGAGTGATTACGAAGACTGCCTGGACCCGCTCCGCGAGCGCATCCGGATAGGCAAAGGCATCATCCGACAGCGACCTCCGATGTACTTGGTGTATGCTATTCTGGACGTGGTACTGGATTACTATTTCCCGGTGATGGGGGCTATCGGGACTTATATTGAGGAGTTGGAACAGAAGATTCTGGACAATCCGTCGAAACAGGCGTTGCGGGAAATACTGGACCTCAAAAACGAGCTAATCAAGCTGCGGCGCATTGCCTGGCCTGAGCGCGACAAAATGAACGAACTGCTGCGCATGGACGAAGACATTATACCTGACAAACTGAAAGTATACTTCCGCGACGCCTACGACCACTCCGTCCAACTCATCGACCTGATCGACAGCCACAAGGAAATGTCCACAAGCTTGGTGGAACTATACATGTCCACGGTGAACAACCGCATGAACGAGATCATGAAAGTGCTCACCATTATCTCGAGTATATTTATCCCATTGAGCTTTATTGCCGGGTTGTACGGCATGAACTTCTCACGCCAGGACCCCGAAACTGGTGAGGTATTCCGGTTGAGTATGCCCGAGCTATACCTGCCCTACAGTTACCCCACCCTGATCATCCTGATGACCACCTTGGTGATGGTGCAGCTATACCTGTTCTACAAGAAAGGCTGGTTTAAGAGCTTCTAATGCATTGCGGTTATTCCTTCTAATATCTTCAATTAGAAAATGAGCAGCGAGGAATTTATAAATATCCTGGAAGAACGTGTAGAAAGGCTATCTAACGTCAAAGTGATTGACTTTGCTTTGAACATTTGCCACCGATTACTACCGTATTACATTAAGTTTTTTGATGAATATAATTGGGGGAATATCGAGGCTCTTTCAGAGGGTATTCGTTTTTGCGAGAAACTCAAAAACTTGAAGAGTGTTGAGAAAAACGTAGTTCAGGACCTAATGCAGCAAATAGAGGAAGCTTTAACTGACACAGAGGAGTTTGAAGATGGAAGTCTTGCGTTGAACGCCTCTGCTGCTGTTCTAGAATTAGTAGAGTATGTTCTCGACAAGGATCTTAGTCATATCTTGAACATTAGTAGCTATATGACTGATACTATTGATTTCATTGCAAGAGAAAATGTGAATGAATTATCAGTCAATCATCAAGAACTAGTGAAGGAAAGAAAATATCAGCTAGAATTAATTAGTCAGATTTAGCTTCTAATTAGGCAGCTTGAAGTTCAGTTTTTGCAGCTCGTTACGGAACACTTTGTAGACGGAGTAGTTGTTGCCCACCTCATTGTAGTGAATACTTACAGGCTTGTTGCTCTCCAGCGATCTGCCTCCAATCAGGCGGGCGTCCGGGCCGTAGAGGTAGGTCTTTTGCGGGCCGTTTTCAGTGATGGCGTATACCTGGTTGCCGCCCCCGAAGTTAAAGTACTGCACAATCTTGGGCGCTGAGGTAACGTAACGCTTCTCAAACAGCTCTTTGAGGTCCTGGTCGAAGGCGGCTACTTTGCCCTGGTCCTGCCGCACAATAATGTAGGAGCGGCCGCCGGCGTCAGGCACGAGGTCGAACATGGCACTTTTGCTTGGCCGCGGAAGCTGCTCCCGCGCCTTTACCTGGCCCTGCAGGTTAAACTCCACCACCTCACCGTAGCGCGACACCACAGTCACAACAGAGCGGCGCAAGTCAGCACCCGCCCGGATGACGCCTTCGGATGTGATCGGTACCCGCAGACTGAACGGAAAGCCCGGATAAGTCTCGCCTTTGGTATTGAGGGCGTATACGTAGCCGTTTTCGAGTAATACCAGGATGACGTCGCGGCCTCCTACCCGCACGTGCTGCGGTGTGGCTGCCAGGCGGTAGTCCATGCGGCGGGGCTGCCAGCCAGGTATAGCGTTGCCGCGTGTGTCGAACATGTACAGGTTGCCCAGAGCATCATCCACCAAAAAGCGGTAGTCACGGTTTTTCGCGAAGTCAAAGACGGCCAGGCGTTGCAGGCGCAGGGTATCGCTCACGTTAAACGGAAAGTGCTCCAGATCGCGGCCAAGGTGATCAATGGCATGGATGCGGGTGCCCGTGGCAAATACATAGCGCAAGCGCTTTTCGCTACCCAACTCAACTTGCTGCAGGCTGCCGATTACCTGGGCCTGAACTGAATCGGTCCAGCCACGGCTGCCCGTGGAAGTGATGTTATGCAGCACCAGCATCGAGTCCTGTACCACCACTTCACGACTGCGGTCTATGGCATTCTGGATCGGGTAGGGAGGCGATAGGAGGCGGCTCGCAAACGGAATGGTCAGCTCTTCTTCAAAACCTCCCTGCACACCATCGGTATGGCGCTCCTGCCTTCTGAATAGCACGCTGGTATAATACTGGTTTTCAGCCCGGGCAAACTGTACGCTCACCTGGTTAAATCTCCGGACCAGGCTGGAGTTCTGCAACAGATCTTCGCGGTCTTCCTCCTGCAAATAGCGGTTCAGAATGTACCAGGCGTTCACGGTGTTCAGGTACAGACTGAAATTGCCCTCCTGCAGGGTTTCCTCCAAAAAGGCCTTCTGCGTCACGGAACGCCCCCATACCTCGCCTGCATTGATATCGTCGATGAGGGCGCGCAGGCTGGCTATGTCCGGGGAGAAAATCATGTAGTTTTCAAGCTGCAACACGTAGCTCTGCTCAAAACCAGCGAACAAACTGCCAAACAAACGGGCAGGCAGCTCTTCCAGGTCCAGCAGCTGCAAGGTATGTTTGCCGTACTTTTCGGTATAGATCTTTTCGTTCTGCGCTTTGCTCACCTGTTCTGCCAAGGCCTGAAAGCGGATACCGGTTTTACCACTGTTTTCCATGCGGGCAATCACCATCTTGTCAGGGCTCGTGTTCATGTTGTAGGACTCCATGTAAGCGAGTGCAATCTCCTGACTAAAAGACCGGGCCAGGCTGTCGATGGTGGGACTGAAGGCATCATTGGGAACCTTACCATCGCGCAGGCGGGCCACCTCTCCCACCCCAAAGTGCATCAGAATGGCTGTGCGTGTAGGCAGCAATAGCTTGATGTCGAGCGGACGGGGCCTGGAGGGCTGCAGCTGAGCCTGAAAAGAGCCTTTCAGCGTTTCCGGATTCGAAAAGCCGTTCAGGAAAACCTTGTTCTGGTCGAGTTTAAGCTCCAGCATGGCGTTACGGCAAAAGCTGCTCAGGTAGCGCACCTGCGGCATCAGATCTTCCTGCAGGAAAAGGCCAAACAGGTCAGGCAGGGCGCGGTAGTTCACAAACACGTTGGCGTACACATCGGCCTGGCTCAGGTAATTCACCTTTTTGTAGTCGGCGGCAATGGAGTTGAGCTTGCCCCGGTTGATGCGGCGCACGATCTCCTCCACTAACACAGGCGAGGCACTCAGAATGATGTTGTTATGGAAAGAGAAGTAGGTAAAACTATTGCCCAGTTGCGTATTGGTCACATCGGTGAGCAATACGCCCTGATACTCGCGGATCTCTTCTTTAAAAAGCGGGTTTTTGTTAACGTTCTCACTGAGCGTGCGCAGAAAACGGTGCTCTCCCACTGACACCACGGGGATGTAGTACACGAACTCCACATCGGTTTTGCCCAGCACGTGGACGGAGGTGAGGATATGTTTCTTGTCCAGGAAGCGTTCGAGGCGCTGGTTGCCGGGCGCCACGCTGTCGAGCATGGCCATGTTCTCCTGAAAGCGCTGCGCCACCGGAAGCACCGAGAAGCTCTCCCACAAGTCAGTCTGCTCCAGGTGCTTTTTCAGGTCGCTGTGGTTATTGGTCTCCACCACAAAAGCTGCCGTTTCCGGCACCAGCGTCCAGAGGTCTACCTTCTGCTGGGAGTCCTGCCACCTGCTAAAGCCATAATAGACCAGGGAGGCCAGTACTACAAATGCGATGAAGAAAAAGACAATGCGTTTCGGCATAGTGGGGATGTATGAAGCTACAAATTAACCGAAAAAATTAGAAATCCCCCGGGTATAGTGGCTACAGTCCCAATTCATGCCGTAAATATGCAGATTCTATACCTATTTAGCGGCTAGAGGCTGCACCTGCACGAGTCTGGCTGCGTATAAAGGGGCCAACTCAAACCTGCTAACCATGTATCGGATACTCACACCTGTTGATTTCTCGGAAGGTTCGGCGAAGGCCTGCCACTACGCGCTGCAGTTGGCAGCTGGCGTTCCCGGGGCCAAACTGCTCCTCCTCCACTGCTTTCAGGATTACCTGGCTGATGCTGCACCGGCCAGCGCTGCCAACCTGAACCATTCGGAAGAATTGGCGGATCGGGTGCTGCACCGCAACGAAACCGAAGCACTGGAACAACTTGAGGTGCTCTACGAAAAGTTGAAGCGGGAAGCCCGCGGCATGGGCAGCAGTCTGCACATTGATCGTACCTTTACCCATGGCCTGCCAGAAGAGGAGATACCCGAACAGGCAGAGCGCTTTCGCCCTGCCCTGGTCATCATGAACACCAAAGGCGAGTCGAGCTTCGGACGGGTTGTGTTCGGCACCGTTTCGACCAAGGTGATCGACGAGGCGCGCGTGCCCGTACTGACAGTGCCGAATCAATACGATGGTGCTATACCTGGCCGCATCCTCTACGCCACTGACTTCGGCAAGACGGACGTGGCCGACATCGATCGCATCCGGCAATTGTTTGGCCATCTGCAGCCCATGATCTACTGTGTACATATTTCGAACGATCCGGAGGAAGACCGGGAAAAACTGCTGGTGCTGCAGCAAAACCTGCAGCACGGCGCGCCCGAAAACGACATCCGTTATGCCTTGCTCGAAGGCGACGATGTAGCCGAGGCCCTGCAGGACTTTGCCCGCAGCGAGAACATCGACCTGCTGGCCCTGACTACCCAAGGGCGCGGCACGTTTGACTCGCTCTTCAACCCCAGCCTGGCCAAGAAGATGGTGCTGCACGCGCCACTGCCTGTGCTCGTGTTCCAGGGCAAGGAATAGGCTATACCCTGGCGGCAGGCTGCGCTGTCAAATCCAGCAGTGCCTGGTAGTAACGCTCCAGGGCCTTCTCGCTTGTGCTCAGAAACAGGAAGGGCTCGATGAGTTCGAGCTCCATCAGCACCAGTTCGCCGTCAAGGTCTACCCCGTCCACGCGGGCGTATAGGCAGCCCTGTGCAAACTGCTCTACAATTTCAGAGGCGGTTTGCAGCATACCGGCAGGAGGCGTTGGGGTATGCACGCTCCCTCCGAAGAAGTGCTGCACCCGGAAGTCGCCCGGCCTGGCTTTTTTGAGCACGGCGTGGCTATACCTGCCGTTAAAGAAAATAAAAGACCACTCGCCCTGTGTTTTGATTTCCTCGAGGAAAGGCTGCGCCAGGAAGGGCTCGTCTTGCAGCAAGGCGTTGATGCGGGCTGTGTAGTCGCCTGCCTCGGCTCTGCTGATGGCCAGTGTGTTCTTGGCAGCTCCGCTGACGCGCGGTTTCACAATGATCTTCTCCCGTCCGATCGCATCAAACACGCTGTCAGCATCGAACGTGCTGCCCTGCTCCAGCCACACGGTGGGCACAATCGTAACACCTTGCGTCTGCATGTCTTTAAAGTACTGCTTATCAGCATTCCAGCGCAGCGTTCTCACCGGGTTAAGCACCCGGCAGCCCAGTGCCTCTACCTTGTCGAGCCAGGTATAGAAGGCATTTATTTTATCGAAGTAATCCCAGGGCGATTTGATAATGAGGGTATCAAAGGCGGCCCAGTCCACTTGGGCATCGTCCCATACCTGAAAAGAAATTTTGTGGCCTTTTTCGGCCAAAAAACGGTATAGGCGCTCATCTTCGCTATCGGCGTTGGTAGTATAATCGCCCAGGCTCTGGCAAGTGACAATAGCTATTTGTTGTAATGACATAAATGCGGATATTTGCCGCAAAATTATACTTTATCCCTCGCAGTATCTACAGAATAAATTTCCAATTAAACAAAACATTAAGAACGTCTGTTCTCGTATGAAAAGTATAAGTTGCTTTCCCGCTTTTTAACTACCACCATGTTACATCTTTTCAGCCTCAGCCTACGACACAGGTACAGCCTCTCTGTACGCCTGCTGGTACTGCTGTTGCTGATCAGCTCCACCGCGGGTGCCTGCCGGCCAGAGGACACGCATGAGGAGCAAAAAGAAGAACCGCTGGAACGCAACCAGCAACACGCTGAGCCCGACACCCTGCTGGCCCGACGCCAGCCAGCGGGTCCGCCAGCCACCATCGATTTCCTGGGTAACCCCTTCCTGTCGGATTATCGCCAGAGCAAAAAGCTGGACGCCTACTTTGCCCGCATTGGTACCGACTTCACGCTTGATGCCGACCCGGTGGAGAACATGCACCGCCCGGCCATCACCGACACGATCTATACCATTCGGTTTGGCGAATCAGTGATTGAGCTCTATGCCCCTACCCAAACCGGCGAGCTGTTGCTGCAGGTGGCTGATATCCGCAATGCAGGTATAGCGCTCCGCAACAACATGAAGGTAGGTATGAGCCAGCCCGAGCTGATGACCAAACTCAAGAACTACGAAGTGCGCATCCTGCAAACCAACTCCGAGATTGTGGCGACTACTGTAGAGGGGGCTCCCATCTCGCTGCGCTTTTTCCTGAAAAACGGCAAAGTGAACCGGATCCGATATGAGGGCTACGTTGATTAAGAGAAAACGAGGTCAGGTATAAATAGGCCAGAAATCCTACCTTTGCAGCTGAACCAATGGTATACCTTATGCGCATCGTTGTCCAACGTGTTACCCAAGCTTCTGTTACCATTAACAACCAAATGAGAGGCGAGATCGACCTCGGGCTGCTACTACTTGCCGGCTTCACTACCGACGATACCGAAGAAGATCTCAAATGGATTGCTAACAAAGTCGTGCAACTCCGTATTTTCAGCGATGCTGATGACAAAATGAACCTGAGTGTGCAGGACGTAAAGGGCGATCTGCTGGTGATCAGTCAGTTTACGCTCTACGCGCTTACTAAAAAAGGCAACCGTCCTTCTTACATTCAGGCGGCCCCGCCAGCTGTGGCTATACCTTTGTATGAGCGTTTTGTAACGCTTTTGGAAGAGGCCTTGGATAAGAAAGTGCAGACCGGTGAATTTGGTGCCGACATGAAGGTAGCCCTCCTCAACGATGGGCCCGTGACCATCACCATCGACTCTAAAAACCGAGAATAAACCGCTCCGAATAATTCTGAGTCAGGCTGGAAAAGTAAAAGGAATTATCTATATATTTCTACCTGAATCAGCTATACCTTACCGGACGGTTTATATGAATACCCTACCTCAACAGGCAGCCTGGCTGCCGCAACTCTTGGGCCGGCTACTGCTGTGCGCCTTATTCATAACAGGTATAGCAACCGGCGCTCAGGCCCAGACCGATACCACGCTCACCAAAAGCGTGGTAGGCAAACGCTGGATCGTCGAAACCCGTGATGGTTCTGTGATACAGGGTACTTTTCTGGGACAAACAGATGGTGGTATACGCCTGCAAACTGATAGCGCCGGTGAAATCCTGATTCCGCATACCCAGATCAAAAGCACTAAAATCGTTGACGACAGCCATATGCGCAACGGCGAGTACTGGTTCGAAAACCCCAACGCAACCCGCTACCTGTTTTCTCCGTCCGCCTTCAGCCTCAAAAAAGGGGAAGCCTATTACCAAAACACCTACCTCGTACTCAACTCAATTAATATCGGCATCACGGATCACATCACGATGGGCGGTGGTTTCGAGCTGATCTCTACCTTCTCCGGCTCACCTGCTTTTTACCTCACACCAAAGGCCACCTTCGAGATCAACAACAAATGGCGGGCTGGCGGCGGTTTGCTTTACATGAATGTGATCGGCTTTGAGGAAGACTTCTCAGGCTTAGGTATAGGCTACGGCATTGTGACCTATGGCAACACGGACGACAACGTGACGCTGGGGGTGGGCTATGGCTTTGTCGACGATGAGTTTTCGAAAATGCCTGTGCTTAACCTGAGTGGCATGAAGCGGATCAGTCGCCGTGTGGGCTTGGTTTCGGAGAACTGGCTGGTGCCCAGCGACGGCTACTATGGTTTGATTTCGTATGGCGTCCGGTTTATGGGCGAGCGGCTGACCGTCGACCTGGCTTTTATCAACAACGGCGATATTGCGGAATCTATCGCCATCGGTGTGCCTTATGTGGACTTTGTCATTAAATTTGGCAAATAACCACAAGCCCTATACCTATGACCATCACTGAAGCCCAAACCATTGTTGACAACTGGATCAAAGAAAACGGTGTCCGCTACTTCAACGAACTCACCAACATGGCCATCCTCACGGAAGAAGTAGGTGAAGTAGCCCGCATCATGTCCCGGCAATATGGCGAGCAGTCGTTTAAGAAAAGCGATGAGGGCAAGCAACTATCCGACGAGCTGGCTGATGTGCTGTTCGTGCTCATCTGCATTGCCAACCAGACAGGTATAGACCTGACCGAAGCCCTTCGGAAAAACCTGGAAAAGAAAACCTCCCGCGACAGCGAAAGGCATAAGCAGAACGAGAAACTGAAATAAGTTTAGGAGTTTGAGAGTTTAGGAGTTTGAGAGTTTACTTCTGGAGTTGAAAATTGAAGAGGGCAGGAATTCTACACTTGTACATATTTAAATAAAAACAGCGAGCGCCAGTTTTGGAAACTGGCGCTCGCTGTGTGATAACGTGGTGTTTCTATTTAGATGGTAGATATAGCCCGAAAAAGGCTTGCCTCTCAACTCTCTAACTCTTAAACTCCCCAACTCCTAAACTCAAATCGACCAACCTGTCCCCTTTCCAAACAGGGAGCACATGATAGGTGTCGTGCTGGAGGCAGAACTCGATGTCTTTGTGGATTTCAAGGTTTTCGAGGCGGCGCACGTGGGAGGATTGGCGCAGGAAAGCGACCATGTCGCTCTTGGCGGCGTGATACAGGTATAGCGAAGCCAGTGTGGCATCGTTCTCAAACTCAAACTCGCCCTGCAGACGCTCGGCCAATGCACCGGCAAAAAGCGTGTCTTCCAGGTTAAACTTTCCCTTCCAGCCGGCGCAAACCACCAGCACATCGAGTTGCAGCTCCCGTAGGTGCTCTGCTACAGCCTCCAGGTTCAGGAACGCCCCTACTACAATCTCGTCGGCGGCCTCCGACAAACGGATAGCGCGGGTGCCGTTGGTGGTCGTGATGGCCACCGTGCGGCCCTGTACCTGTCCGTTCATGTAAGCGAATGGAGAATTGCCCAGATCAAAGCCTTCAGCCTTGATGCCGTTACGCTCCGCAGCGGTCAGGCAGCCCTGCCCGGCGTAGGCGCGGCACTCCTCCAACTGCATCACAGGTATAATATCGGTAGCGCCATGCGCAAAAGCCGTTACCATCGTAGAAGTAGCACGCAGAATATCCACGGCCACCACTGCCTTCCCCTCCAGTTCATACAAGTGCAACAGCTCCGGGCTGTAGCACACATCTATACTTGGCATATATTCTTGAATTTTAGACTATGTGACAAAAGACAAAGGACTAGAAACAAAATAACAAGGTATAGCCACCTTGGTCCTTTGTCACTTAGTCCTTTATCAAAGTGTCAAAAAAAATTACTTCTTTACAAACGGTGGCTTCACGATCTGGCCTTTCATGTCTTTGTTGCGCACGCGTACAAATACTTCAGTGCCCGGCTTGCTATACTCGGTCTGCACGTAGCCCATACCGATGCCTTTGCCCAACGATGGTGACATGGTGCCTGAAGTAACCTCGCCTATCTTTTCGCCTTCAGCATTTACAATTTCATAGTGCGCTCTAGGTATAGCTTTCTCCAGCATTTCGAAACCAACCAGCTTGCGCTGCACACCGGCTGCTTTCTGCTCTTTAAGGTTTTCAGAGTTGGTGAACTCCTTGTCAAACTTGGTGATCCAGCCCAGACCGGCCTCCAGTGGAGAAGTTGTGTCGCTGATGTCGTTGCCGTAGAGGCAGAAGCCCATCTCGAGGCGCAGCGTATCGCGGGCACCCAGACCGATTGGCTTTATACCTTGCTCCTTGCCAGCTTCCATGATCGCGTTGAATACCTTTTTGGCATCTTCGTTCTTTACATAAATCTCAAATCCGCCGGAACCGGTATAGCCTGTGGCAGAGAGTATAACATCGGGCACACCGGCAAAATCACCCTTCTCGAAGGTATAGTAAGCCATGCTGCCCAGATCTACAGAAGTAAGCGAAGAAAGCGCCTCTACTGTTTTCGGCCCCTGCACGGCAAACAGCGACATCTCATCCGAAATATTCTGAAGCTCCGCACCCTTGGTGTTGAATTTATTCACCCAAGCCCAGTCTTTGTCGATGTTAGAGGCGTTCACCACCAGCATGTACTCGTTTTCGGCCAGGCAGTATACCAGCAGGTCGTCTACAATACCACCGTCTTCGTTCGGGAAGCAGGAGTACTGAATCTTGCCTGGCGTTAGCTTAGAGGCGTCGTTTGTGGTGATGCGCTGGATCAGGTCAAGTGCCTCATGGCCTTTCACCATAAACTCACCCATGTGCGACACATCGAATATACCTACCGCGTTGCGCACTGTGTTGTGCTCCTCCAGATCAGATGAGTAGCGCACCGGCATGTTGTATCCTGCAAAAGGCACCATCTTCGCTCCCAGCGACTCGTGCACATCATTCAAAGCTATTTTCTTGAGTTCCATATCAGATTTGATTGCTAATAAAGTAGATGCCCAAAATTAAGTAAATAAAACCGCTTCCGAAATTTTATGCGGGAACAAGATTAGCATAGCTTAAACGCTATTTTTCAGGGAAACTTCCTATCCCGTCGTCCCGCAAGCAATTATCCACACCCTTTTGTGTATAACCTTGCAAAAGCCGGTGCGTACATGCACCCGACACTTTTTTAGCCAAAAGGAATGCCATTACTTCTCGACACCGTTCAGCACACAGGGCAAGTGTGCCTGCCTCTTATTTGCCCAAGTCGTTATCCGTCACACCTTTTGCCGGGCATATTGGTTTGCTTAGCGCCATTTTTACTAACTTAGCAGCATTTCGTCTGCCTTATCTAAAGCTCAGTCTGGCGTTCATCAGATAATATTCCATGAAGCTATCAACCAAGGTGTTTATCGGGTTCGTCCTGATATCGCTACTTTTCACCATTGTAGCCATCGTAAACTACAGATTGTCGGATGACGTGATCGAGAACATGCGCTGGGTAACGCGCTCTCAGATCGTGGTCCGCAACTCCGCCTCCCTGCAGCGTAACATCATCGACATGGAATCAGGCTTGCGTGGCTACCTGCTCAACGGAAACGAAGTATTCCTGGAGCCTTACCACGAGGCTAAAGGTATTCTCTCCAGGCTGCGAAAAGATGTAAGAGATTATACCGCTTCTGAGAACCAGCAACACAGGCTCTCAAAAATCATCAGCACGCATGACAACTGGATATCGGTATATGCGGAGCCGCTCATCCAGATGAAGAGGGGCGACACGCTCGAGTACTCATCCCGGGCATTCGACATGAAGCTCGATACGCTCGTGCTGGGCGAAAAAGTACTCATGGACAGCATCCGGAGTGATTTCCGTGTGTTTAACTCTCATGAGTATACCTTACGGGGAGAAAGAAATGACCGTCTGAACACCAGTATCAATACTACAAAGCAAGTGTCCATCGTTCTTACCGTACTGTCGGTACTGCTGGGTATGGGATGGGCTTTATACATCACCCGCATCATCTCCAACCGTATCATGCAGATGGTGACGCTGGCCAAAAAGATTTCGAAGGGAGAATACCAGACCCAGATTGTGGACACCTCCAATGACGAACTCAGCCAGCTGTCGTCTTCCCTGAACAAGATGTCGGCCACGATTGACGAGACATTCTCGGAACTGGACCGCAAGAACAAGGAACTGGATCAGTTCGCCTATGTGGTATCGCATGACTTGAAGGCGCCTCTGAGAGGTATAGAAGTGGCATCGCGTTGGGTAGAGGAAGACATGGGGCAGAACCTGCCTGACAATATAAAGGAGTATCTGGTGATGATGCGTGTGCGGGTACACCGCATGGAAAACCTGATCAATGGCATTCTGGCCTTTGCCCGCGTGGACCGCAACAGTTATGCGCAGGAGATGGTGGACGTGCAGCAATTACTGGCCGAGGTAACGGACATGACCTCACCGCCGAGGAGTTTTACCGTTGAAATTGGATCTGGTATGCCGCACATTTACACACAGCGGGTGCATTTGCATCAGGTTTTCCTCAACTTGATTTCAAATGCCATCAAATACCACCACCGTGAAGACGGGCGTGTCGACGTCACCTGCCAGGAGTCAGAGAACTTCTATACCTTCTCGGTGTCAGACGACGGGCCAGGTATAGAGCCGCAGTACCACGAGCGCATATTCGTGATTTTCCAGACCCTGCAGGAGCGCGATGCAGTAGAAAGTACAGGTGTAGGTCTGGCTATCGTGAAAAAGATCGTAGAGCACCACGGGGGCAACATTTGGGTGGCCTCCAGCCCCGGCCAAGGGGCAACATTCAGTTTTACCTGGCCTAAAAATCAGGCATAATTGAAATAATTATATTAGCTTTGATCATTGAATTTCCAAAAGTGCTATGATAAATAAAGACGTTAATATCCTTTTAGTAGAAGATGACTACCTGGATATTATGAATGTAGAACGCGAACTTAAGAAAATAGGCATTACACACCCGACCCATGTAGCCCGCAATGGCCGTGAGGCGCTAGATATGCTGCGCGGGACTGGTGTGCCCAAAATATCCCCTGCCCCTAGTGTCATCTTGCTCGATATCAACATGCCACGCATGAACGGGCTGGAATTCCTGGCCGAGCTGCGCCATGAGCCGGAGTTCAGTCACATCCCGGTTTTCATTATGACTACCTCAAACGAAGAGACGGATCGTATGGCTGCCCAAAAGCTGAATGTGGCAGGCTACATCGTCAAGCCGATGAGCTTCGACAATTTCGAGACCAGCCAGTCCTCCCTCGACAACTTCACCCTGTTCCTGGACCTTATAAAGCTTAAATAAGCCTTAAAGCTCTTTATCGGGGAACAACAGCAATTGCTCTTCTGACAGCAACCTGAAAGACAGACGGTGATGTTGCGTAGTTCCAAACTGCGCAATGCCATTGCGGTGCTCTTTGGTGGGGTATCCCGCGTTTCGCTCCCAGCCATACGCGCTGTGTTCTTTTGCAAGCGCACACATCAGCTCGTCGCGGTGCGTTTTGGCCAGTATCGAGGCCGCCGCAATAGACAGGTATTTCCCATCCCCCTTTACAATACAGGTATGGCGCAGGCCTTCGTATACCTTAAATCTGTTCCCGTCCACCACAAGGTACTCTGGTTCCAGCCCCAGCCCCTGTATAGCCCGATGCATCGCCAGGTAAGTTGCCTGCAGGATGTTGATCTGGTCAATTTCAATGGGACTAGCCTCTCCAATGGCCCAAGCGATCGCATCACGCACTATATCCACACGTAGCTGCAGCCGCTGCTTGTGGCTCAGTTGCTTTGAGTCGTTCAGCAGGGTGTGACTATAGTCTGGCGGCAGTATAACAGCCGCGGCCACCACAGGGCCCGCCAGGCAGCCGCGGCCAGCCTCGTCTATACCTGCCTCAAAGGTATAGCCACTGTAGTTAGGAAGAAGAGCCATGGTGTATAGAGATAATTGTGGTGCAAAATTAAAATAAAAAGCCCTGTCAACTTACGCTGACAGGGCTTTTTAAATTTAGACTAGCCGGTAGGCTTAGTATCCAGGGTTCTGCTGATCAGCTAACACAGGGTTAGTAGTAGTCTCAGAGGTTGGTATTGGCCACAAGAAGCGGTCGTCCGCATAAGGTATAGCAGGGATGCTCTTGAACAAATCAGGTCTTAGTTCATTGCTAGCTGCTTTCCAGTCTTCTGTAGTTACAGCGCCGTAAGCTACTTTAGCAGGTACACCTGTTACACCGAACTCACCCTCCTTCGCAGTTCTGTGAATATCCTTCCAGCGTAGACCTTCCGCCAAGAACTCAATTCTGCGCTCATTCATAATGGCCTGAAGCAGATCATTGGCGTTGCTGATATTCAGATAAGCAGCGGATGCACCACCTGTCACGTACGTCTCAGACGTTGCTCTGCCTCTTACGCTATTCAAAAGTGCCAGAGCCTTGTCAGTAACTCCTTCTGTCCGCGCAATTGCTTCTGACAGATTCAAGAGTACTTCTGCATACCGGATAATAGGCGTGTTATCGGACCAGCCAGATAAGTCCCTATACTTAGTTGTATACTTCTCGCCATCATAGAAGTCACCAGCCAGCGTAGTTCTTCTTAGGTCTTCTACAGGCCAGAAAGGCTTGTTCCAGATAACAGGGCTAATGGCAACTAGTCCACGATTTGCTCCAGAGTACATTACAGGCAAAGCAGCGTTTGTACCTGGGTTGTCATCTGTGGAGTTCAGGATAGAGAATATGGATTCAGTGTTTCCTTTGTTACCCGCAAATGGACCTTCCGGTGCCGCCGTCAGCGCAAAACCGCCGATTGGGCTAGTGAATGGACCGGAGCCTGAAACAATCTTTTCTGCTTCTGTTTTTACACCATTCCAGTCTCTCATGTGCAGTTTCACCCTTGTCTTAAGAGCAATAGCCGCACCTTTTGAGGCTCTGGTGAGTTGTGAAACAGTTATGTTCTGCTCAGCGAAGTCAAGATCTTCTAACAGCATGGCATAGCTTTCTTTCACGGTGTTTCTTCCCTGAGCTTTGGCTTCGTCCACACTTGCCGGGTCGTTGATAGCCATTCTGCGGTAAGGCACACCTAAATGAGAAGCATCTCCTGTCTCGTTATAAGGTCTTGCAAAGTTCACCAGCAGTTCGTGGTGTGCCAGTGCACGCAGGAATCTTGACTCTCCTTCATAAGAATTCGCCTGTTCCTGTGTGATTACGCCTGCTTCAGCAGCCGTCTTCACGCCATCTATCATTATGTTGGCTTTATTAATAAGGCCGTATAATGATTCCCACATAGCCACATTGTTAAGTGTGGTGGTTGCGTTGAAGGTACCCTCATATGTAAAGGCATAGAAAGCAGCAACGTTCAGCATATCCTCACCTCGCATGTCTCCCTGGGCAGTGGATGCGGCTCCAAATGGATACCCGCGTTGGCCACCTGGATAGAAACCTGTCTGTGCAGCATCATACACACCCAGCATAGCAAGCTGAATTCTCTCAGGGTCTTGGAATGCGCTTTCTTCTGTAATTCGGTCTTTTGGAAGCAATTCTATTGTTTCCTTTTCGCAGGAGGTCATCATAACTGCCAGCGCAAGTGCAGGAGCCATTAATGCCAGCCTCAATCTATTTTTAAGAAAATTTTTATTTTCCATTGTATCAATAATTTAATATTAATTAAAATCCTAGGTTCAGGCCTACAGAAACAACTCGCTGCTGCGGGTTACCATTAAAGTCAACACCAGTAGAAGTAAATACCTCTGGGTCTAGACCTTTGTAACCAGTGATTGTGAATGCATTCTGAAGCTGTGCATACATTCTCAGGCGCTGAACATTAATTTTGCCAGAGAGAGATGAAGGCAGTGTGTAACCGATGGCTACGTTGCTCAGTTTCAAGAAGTCGCCATCCTCAACAAAACGGGTGGAAGTCTGACCATCGTTGTTTGCGGCTGTGCCTCTACCTTGGTATAGCTTCGGAGTTACGCCATCACCTGGCTTATCCGGGCTCTGCCATCTTCCAAGGATCTCAGTACCGTTGTTCTCAAATGTTTGGTTCAACAGGTCCTGACGTGTACGGTTCATGATCTTGTTACCACCAGAGAAGCGGAAGAACACGTTCATGTCAAAGTTGCCATACTTGAAGTTGTTGTCGAAACCGCCGAACCACTTAGGCAGAGCGCTTCCTAACACAACTTTGTCAGCAGTACCCAGCGTTGAGGCCTTTGAGATATCGGTTGGGTTAGCTGGGTCGTATACCTTGTAGCCAGATTGTCCTATCTGAAGGCTTGCCTGAACCAAGCTACCATCAGCTTTTCTGTAGATTGGGTTACCGTTTGCAACGTTCACACCTTCATAGATGTAACCAAAGAGAGAGTTGAAAGACTCACCTTCTCTGTGGATGGTATAGTCAAATATCTGATCCTGGTTATCTACAAGAGCTGTTATCTTGTTATTCTGGGTAGAGAAGTTCACGTTGGCATTCCAAGAGAAGTTGGATTTCTCAAGTACTGCACCGCTCAAAGACACTTCGATACCATCGTTCTTCATTGTACCGATGTTTCTGTAGATCAGGTTTCCTGGCAAACCTAGTGAAGGAGGTGTTGGAGCACCTAGCACCATGTCCTTATTATTCTTCTGCCAGTAAGCAACTTCCATGTTTAGGCGGCCGTTGAACAGACCGAAGTCAGCACCGAAATCGATGATTTCTTGTGTTTCCCACTTCAGGTCACCATTACCAGTGTTGCTGAATGCTATACCACTCAGGCCACCGTAAGGGCGAGGAGCGAAAGAGCCAAGATAAGGATAGTCACCACCTACTATACCAGAGTTACCTACCTCTGCATAGCTACCTCTTATTCTGAAGTCAGTGATAACGCTCAGAGCGCTAGAGTTTTTGAAGAATTCTTCTTCAGATACACGCCATGCGGCAGAAACACCTGGGAAGTAACCCCAACGGTTGTCAGGAGAAAGCTTAGAAAGACCGTCTGCTCTAAGTGAACCACCCACATAGTATTTTCCTTTGTAGTTATAGTTCACACGTCCAAGGTAAGAAGAAAGACCACTTCCACCGATACCACCAGCAATTTCCTGGTTAGCCATTGTTCCAGTCACAAGGTTCTCTCTGAAAAGGCGATCAGAAATACCTGAGCCGAAGGCGTTGAAGAAAGAGGTATTTGTTTTGTTGTATTCTGCTACGGCTGTCACATCAATGTTGTGTACATCATTGAATGACTTGTTATAAGACAGAATGTTCTGCCAGTTCCAGGTAGTGTAAGGAGAATAAATTTGGTCAATGTAGCCATTTAAGCCTCTACCATCGCCATGGCGTGGGTCCATATAACCATAGTCATCCTGCAGCGAAAGGTCAACACCTAAAGCAGTTCTGAAGTTAAGGCCAGTCAAAATCTTGAAGTCCAGGAAGGCGTTACCGCTAGCACGGTAAGTCGTAGACCTACGAATATTGTTGTCCAAGCTAAAAAGGATGTTCGGCGTATTGTTATTGATGTGGATAAGGTTTGCTCCTCTTCCCAAAGCAGCCGGGTTGTTATCATCCAGGTTATACCCTGTAGGGTCATTTGGATCATATGCTCCTACGTTCGGCAACATACGGATCACTGCAAAAGTATTACCACTCAAGCTATTAGAACCTGTTGACACACCATTGTTTCGCTGATAAGAAAAACCAGAATTCAAGCCAAATGTGAGTCGGTCAGATATTTTCTGATCCAGGTTGGCACGTAAGGTATAGCGTTTCAAATCGTTCGCTACAGCTATACCTTCCTGATCTGTGTAACCCAAAGAGAAGTAGTACTTACTTTTCTCTGTGCCTGCAGAGGCAGAAATAGTATGGCTCTGTTGGAAACCTGTTCTGTAAACAAGGTCGTTCCAGTCCGTGTTGGTGCCGTTAGCATCCATAAATGCCTGCGGTTTGTTGCCCGCATTGGTATACTTCTCGTTGGCAATCTCAACAAACTGCTCAGCATTCAGAAGGTCATGTACCTGGATAGGGTTGGACCAGCCAGTGTACATATCATAGTTCACCTTCATTTGGCCCTGCTTTCCTTTTTTGGTTGTCACCAAAATAACACCGTTAGAGGCACGTGAGCCGTAAATCGCTGTAGCGGCACCATCCTTCAGGATTTCGAATGACTCGATATCGTTCGGGTTGATGTCAGCAAGCGCATTAGAAGAGGCATAAGCACCTACGTTGCCTGTCAGCACGGGAATACCGTCGATTACAACAAGCGGAGAGTTGCTACCAGAGATAGAGTTCGTACCGCGGATACGGATCACAGGAGGAGCTCCCAGAATACCTGATGGCTGCTGCACAACAACACCAGACGCACGACCTGCCAATTGCTGGTCAAAGCTTGGAGTTGCCAGATTGGCAATCTCTTCACCTTTCACCTGCGCAATGGAACTCGTAACGTCCTTCTTAAGCTGTGTACCGTAACCAACCACTACAACTTCATCAAGTTGTCTCTGGTCGATCTCTAACGTCACATTGATAGAAGCAGAAGTTCCTATCGAACGCTCAGCCGTTTTGTAACCGAGGAAACGGAACACAAGAGTGTTTCCGTCTGCCGGCACACTAATAGAATAAGTACCATCTGCACCGGTCGCTGTGCCGGAGCTAGTGCCCTTTACAAGCACTGCCACACCAGGAAGGCCTTGGCCAGTCGACTGGTCTGTCACAGTACCCGTAACAGTTCTGCCCTGCGCCACTGCCTGCTGAAGCAGGGCGAACACCAGCGCAAAACTCAATAGTAGTAGTTTTTTCATTGGTTTGTTAATTGAGTTGAAAGATAAATAGTAGTTAAGATTTAAGGTTTAAGAAATAAGATTTACAATAAGCTCAGTTGGAATGCCAGCAAGTATAAAGAGAGCTTCTATACGGCCTTCTTATAACCGAATCACAGTATCCATGCCAGCAAGTGAATAGGAATAAAAGAAGCCTATTTAGCATTTAAATAAACTTTTTACACTATTTGATTGCTCCAAACTAAGCATATTTTTCCAATATATACAAAACTACAAATTAAAATTCTTCGTAGCTATCTTCGTATTTTTCAGGTATTTACACCTTTATCTTGTGTTATTACAAGTTCAGAAACAATTCAAAAGACTCTTTAATATCATAACCAATTGAAAATCAAAATACTTAATATATATTGCTTTAAATCCTTATCAGTATAATACCAAAACTATTATAATATATTAATTCTTCTATTTCATAAGTTGCTCTAAGCCAATGTTGTAACACACACTGGTTGCTCTACTAAAAAAACCCTCCTGAGAGGCAGACCTTAATTTAAAAAATCAGAGTACAATTTACCTTTATTAGGTGTGGTTGGCTGTATTACTTTAGATCAGCGTCAAACACATTCCATATATCCGACCCCTCTACGCGCGCGACCAGAAATCTCACCCGACTATACCTTCTCATAAGGGTGCAGCATGTTATCCTATAAGAGAAAAATATGAGCACTATAGCTCCTTCTACCTTCCAGAGCTTCTCCGCTATTATTGAGTCCCACCCATTTGTAACAATCACAGCTATTCTCATTTACAATTAATAAATATACAAATACCAATAACTTTATATAATAACATATTTTTTTAGTTAAAATACTATTAATCAACCTCTAAATGAAATTTAACACGTATAATGTTATGACTAAGCAATATAACTTTAGCATTAAAGAATAGATACATTAACATATTTAGTGCTTAAGTTTTGATCTAACTGAATAGCATCTGCCCCGAAAATGCTCTTCTAACTAACCCACCAGTAAGTGCTCTACCGCATGGCACTTTTCCAAACTGATTTAACACACTTTATGAAGCCAAAAACATTTTGGAAACATGAACAAACTACTACTAGTGAGTTTTATTCTGATTCTAGCCCTTTTTCAGCCGGGTATGGCCCAGACTAGAGCAGTTACGGGTACCGTAACAGATCAGGAAACAGGGCAGGGACTGCCCGGCGTTGCCGTACTGGTGCAAGGCACCAGCGTCGGTACCGCTACAGGAGCCAACGGCGAATACTCCATCAATGTACCGGCAGGCTCTAACACGCTTGCTTTCCGCTTTATTGGCTACACCACCGTCACGCGTGAAGTCGGCAACGAATCAACCATCAATGTAACCTTAAGCGTGGACACCCGGCAGCTGCAGGAAGTGGTGGTAACTGCTGTAGGTATAGAGCGAACCGAGCGATCACTGGGATATGCTGTGCAGAACGTGGAAGGCGATCAGCTATCCCAGCGCTCCGAACCAAACGTGGTCAACGCCCTGCAGGGCAAGGTTGCTGGCGTGGAGATCATCTCCTCGAGCGGTCTGCCCGGTGCGGGTACACAGGTATTTATCAGGGGTATCTCATCTGCTACCGGCAACAACCAGCCGCTGTTTGTGGTTGACGGTATCCCGATTGATAACTCGACCAACTTTACCTCCGCCCCTACAGTGGGTGGTGCTGCCTACTCAAACCGTGGCCTTGACATCAACCCGAACGATATCGAATCGATGACCGTGCTGAAAGGGCCTGCCGCTGCGGCGCTCTACGGATCCAGAGCGGCAAACGGTGCCATCATCATCACCACCAAGAAAGGGATGGCTGGTGATGCCAACAAGAAGTTTGAGGTGACGGTTACCTCCTCGTTCAACCTGCAGAACGTGTATGGCTTGCCAGAGTACCAGAACGACTATGGCCAGGGCACTAACTTCCGCTACAGCCCGAACGTGACCGATAGCTGGGGTCCAAGGTTTGGCACGCCAGGTATAACCACTGTACCTAACGTTGCCGGCAACCCGCAGGAGACACTGGAGTACAGAGCATACCCGGACAACGTTGAAGATTTTTTCGAGACAGGCACCATCTTTGACAATGGCCTGCAGCTAGCCGGCGCGGGTGCTAATACCAGGTATATCTTCAGCGCCAACAGCACCAACCAGTCTGGTATTATTCCGAACAGCGGCCTTGACCGCTTCTCGCTTCGTGCTGCTGGTACAGCGGAGTTATCGTATGGTATCTCGCTAGATGCCTCTATCATCTATGCTAATACCGAGCAGGAGGGCTCTTTGCAGGGTAACTCTGGAACAAGCCCCTGGTTTACGCTGCCTTTCACACCCAGAAGTTTTGACGTCAACAATGTGCCGTACAAGATAGGTCCCGGCCAGCAGGCCCCCACCCTGTTCACACAGCTTGCCCGCGACAACCCGCGATGGAGCGTGAACGAGAACTTCTATGAAAGCGAGGTAAACAGAACCATCACCAGTGCCACTGTCAACTGGAAGCCCCAGTTCTTTCAGGACCTGACTTTTACTTACCGCATTGGTCTGGACCAGTACTCGGACAAACGCCGGGAGGCAATTGCCTTCGGTTCGATTAACTCGAACGGAAATACGGCCCTCAACCGACGGGGCTCCCAAATCTATGATGACATTTTCTATAGTCAGTTTAACCAGGATATATTCGGTGTCTACACCAAAGACCTGAACGAGGATATCAATCTACGATTCCTGGTGGGTAACCAGATCAACGCCATTAAAACGGACAATCGAAATATCAGAGCGGAAGACCTGATCACACCGGAGTTCTACAACCTGATCAACCATACCAATACCAACATCTTCCCGACGAACACAGAGACACAGCGACGGCTGGTGGGTGTCTATTCACAGCTCGGCTTATCGTACAGAAACTGGCTGTTCCTGGAACTGCAGGGACGCAACGACTGGTCATCGACACTGGCTCTCGACAACAACAGCTACTTTTACCCTGCCGCCAGCGTGGGCTTCGTATTCACGGATGCCTTCGATATAGCCAACCCCATTCTCAGCTATGGCAAGCTAAGAGGTAGCTATGCCCGCGTAGGTAACGACGCCGGCATCTACCTGACCAACACGGTGTTTGTAAACCAAGGCTTCGGCAATAACGTGGCGGGGATCAGTTTTCCATTCAATGGTACGGTGGCAGCAGTATCACGCGGCAACAGACGGGGCAATCTGGAACTGAACCCTGAGTTCACCACTTCCTACGAAGCCGGTGTGGAATTAGGTATGTTTGACGGAAGAGCTTCCCTTGATGTGAACTACTTCTTCAACAAAACCACCGACCAGATCTTTAACGTGGATGTGCCGGGCTCAACGGGCTTTACCACCTTCACCCAAAACGCCGGTGAGATCCAGAACAAAGGCTGGGAGATTAGCGCTACAGGTACACCGTTTACTTTTGAGGGCGGCTTCCGCTGGGATGTCAACGTGAACTTCACAGATATTCAGTCAAAAGTGGTATCGCTGGCACCCGGACTTAACCAGTTTACGCTGCTGACGGGTGCCGGAACCGGTGCCTTCACTGGCCTTAGCCCGGTGCTGATTCCGGGACAGCCTTTCGGCGTGATTCAGTCATCCGCCTTCCTGCGCGATGAGCAGGGCCGCTTCATCATTAACCCCAATACGGGCGTGCCGGTGGTGGACCAGAACCCGCAGATTATCGCAGACCCGAACGCGGACTGGTGGGGTAGCCTGGGCAATACCTTCAGCTTTAAAGGGTTTAACCTGAATGTACTGCTACAGTATGTGCACGGCGGTGACTTCTACTCCCGCCAGACGCAGATTGCCCGCCTGCGCGGGGTGCTCGAAGAGCAGACAGACCGGGAGCGGCCCTACATGTTTGAGGGCGTGGTCCTGAATGCAGACGGTACCTCCAGGCCGAACACCACGCAGATATCTGCCCAGGAGTATTGGGTGGCTCTAAATGCAGCCAACGAATTCGCGGTGTTTGACGCATCGGTATTCAGGGTGCGGGAAGTGAGTCTGGGATATGAACTGCCAGCCGAGATACTGGAGCGCACACCGTTTGGAGCTGCCAGCATTTCTGTCTCCGGCCGTAACCTCTTCTTCTATGCACCTAACCTGCCACATGCCGACCCAGAATCAAACCAGCTAGGCGGCAACACCAGGGGCTTTGAATTTAACTCTCCTCCGACTGTTAGAAACTATGGTGTAAACCTCCGTTTCACATTCTAAATCTAGACACCAAAACATATGAAAAAGATAACGATAATAAAAGGGGTGGTGTTGGCATTTATGATGGCGATCGCCGGCGCTTGCGACGATTACCTGGATGTGAACGTAAGCCCGAACAACCTGCCGAACGCTTCGGTGCAAAGCCTGCTTCCAGGGGCACAGATAGGCACAGGCTTCTTTGTAGGGAACACTGCTCAGATCATCACTTCACTCTGGATGCAGCAAATGGCCGGCACGGGTACCCAAACAGACCCATACGACCGGTATAATGTTTCGCCTGAGAACAATGAGTGGAACTCGATCTACGCCACTCTGCTGGACGACCTGGAGCAGATCGTGCAACAGGGGCGTGAGGAGGGAAACTTCCATTACGCAGGTATGGCCCGTATCCAACAGGCCTATGTATACCTGGTGGCGACAGACCTGTGGGGTGATATACCTTTTTCGCAGGCATTGAACATCGAGGAATTTCCCAAACCGGTCTACGATCCGCAGGAACAGGTATACGCCGGGGTAGTGCAGTTGCTGGAAGAGGGACTTGCCGACCTGGACAAGACCACTGTCACTGCGGCCTCAGTTGGGGATCAGGTATACGGTGGCAACCTCGATAGATGGCGTAAGGCAGCCAACTCAATCAAGCTAAAGCTATACCTGCAAAGCCGCAAGACGAACCCGAACTCTGCAAGCGCCATTACACAGCTGGTAAACGAAGGGAACCTGATCTCTTCCAATGATGAGAATTTCAATATCAGATATTTTTCTTCATCCGGCTCGTTCAACCCGATCTACATGTATCAGCACCAGACGCGCATCAACGACATGATCCTGAGCCAGCGCTTCTACGACTCACTCTCAGCCCTGAACGACCCAAGGCTGCCTGTGTTCTTCACCCGAACCGGTGGAAACTATGTCACTTATGACAATGGTGCCTTTACATCGGTACCCTTTACGAGTCCTAACAGGTCCCGCTGGGGAGTGTATGTAGTCGGTAACGGCACGCAGCTTGCGAACGGCACCATCGAGAATGGCGGCGCTGCCCCGATCCGCCTTATCACCCTGACCATGGTTAACTTCTGGCTTGCCGAGGCTTCCCTCACGCTTGGCACTCCCGGTGATCCGGCTGAGTACTTCAGGCAGGCGCTCCAGGCTCAGTTTGACGACATAAGAGCCTTTGTGAGTGCTGGCAGCTTACCAGCCAACTTCGAGGCGGACGCGACAGCTTATATCAACAGGCGGGTGGCGGCCTTTCAGTCGGCTAGTTCTACAGAAGGCAAGCTCAACATCCTGATCAGGGATAAATGGGCCTCTTCCGTCGGAAACGCTTACGAGGCCTATAACGACTACAGGCGCACGGGATATCCACAGCTTGAACTTGCTCAGAACCCTCAGGTAGGTGTCACCAGAATCCCTGTCCGCTGGCCTTATGCACTGGGAGAGATTCAGGGTAACGCAGAGAACGTACCGCTGCAGGATTATCCTGCCGGCTTACTGGTACCAGTTTGGTGGATGGGCGAATAGTGTATTTGACTTTAAAGCGATTTAAAAATGAAAATCAATAACTTAACAGTTAAGTACACGACTCTAGTCATCCTGTGCTTAACACTGATCAGCTGCGAAAAAGATGAGTTTGACGGCCTACTCAATATTGATCCGGTGCCTGAGGCTGCCATTACTTTTCCACAGTCTGCTGGGCCCAATGGCCAGCCACTACTCGACGAAGGCGCTTTCATCATTTATCAGGATGCGATAGCGAATGGCAGTGTATCGATAGAGATTAGGGTACCGGAGGGCAAGCAGATTACTTCAGTTGCGGCAACCGCCCAGCGTTTCCGCAACGGCGCTGCCACTACTCCTAACATCAGCCCGACTTTTACTACAGCCACCACACCGGCGGGCCTTGCTGCCAGAGCACCTGATGCTGTGATTACCAGAAACACGGCGCCCAATTTGCCAAGTCAGGCAGTCGGACCGGCCAGCACGGTCACGTTTACCATTCCTACCAATCCGCTCCCTGCCCCTCTAATGGATGCTGAATTGTCAGATCTTCAGGTAAATGATGTGATACGATTCTTTTTCAGGGTAACCCTGGCTGATGGCACCGAACACCGTGCCATGGAGGTGCGTGTGGTTGTCACTGGTTAGGCGCACTAATGCCTCATAGTACAAAAAAGGCTTCCTCTTCAGGAAGCCTTTTTTTACTGTCTATACCTTAGCTCCTAAGCCTGCATCAGGAAAGCCTTGATGTATTCATCCAGGTCGCCGTCCAGCACATTCTGCACATCCGACCGCTCCACACCCGTGCGGATGTCCTTTACGAGTTTGTAAGGGTGCAGCACGTAGTTGCGGATCTGCGAACCGAAGTCGATGCGCTTTTTTGTGCTCTCAATGCGGTCGCGCTCCTCATTGCGCTTCTCCATCTCGATCTGGTAGAGACGTGACCGAAGCATGCGCAGGGCGTGTTCCTTGTTCATGAGTTGCGAGCGCTCGATCTGGCACTCGATCACGATACCGGTTGGCTTGTGTTTCAACCTCACGGCTGTCTCTACTTTGTTCACGTTCTGGCCACCAGCTCCACCCGATCGGAAAGTATCCCACTCAATATCGCTTGGGTTCACTTCGATGTGGATGGTGTCGTCCACCACCGGGTAGGCAAAGACAGAGGCAAAAGAGGTATGGCGACGGCCGCCCGAGTCAAAAGGCGAGATACGCACTAGACGGTGCACCCCGATCTCTGACTTAAGGTAACCGTAGGCAAAGTCGCCAGTAATCTCCAGGGTGGCTGATTTTATACCTGCACCGTCGCCGGGGTTGTAGTTGACCTGTCTCACGCCAAAATTGTGCGACTCAGCCCACATGATGTACATGCGCATCAGCATTTCGGCCCAGTCCTGGCTCTCGGTGCCGCCCGCGCCCGGGTTGATCTCCAGGATGGCGCTCAGCTGGTCTTCTTCGCCACTTAACATGCGCTTGAACTCCAGCCCTTCGATGGCCTGCTCAGTCTTTTTCGCTTCGGCTTTTATGTCTTCTTCCGACACATCACCTTCCTTATGGAAATCAAAGAGCACTTCCAGGTCAGACAAAGACTTTTCTACTTCTTCGTAGTGGTCTGTCCATACCTTCAGCAGCTTTACTTCTTTGAGTACTTTCTCTGCTCCCTTCGGATCATCCCAAAAGTCAGGCGCCAGGGTTTGCTTCTCGGTCTCTGCTATCTGCTCTTTCTTGGCATCGTAGTCAAAGGTACCTCCTCAAGGCTGCAACGCGCGCCTTTAATTCCTTCATTTGTTCTGAAGTCATGCTTTCTGTTATTTATTAAACGCTAAAATGCTGGATCGCAAGCCTTTATGCTTTCGATCCAGCATTCACTTATACTTTATCGCTATAAGCTGATCTTATAGATCCAGTTATGCGCATCGGGTGCCTGACCGGTTTTGATGCGATCCAGCTCCGCTGCGATGCTGTTAGAAATCTCACGTCCTTCCGGTGCCGGCAGGTCCATGTCTTCTCCATTGAAATGGATAGTGGCAATCTGGGCGATAGTAGCGGCTGTTCCCGTACCGAATGCCTCTTGCAGTTTGCCGGCTTTGTGCGCTTCCACTATCTCGCTCACGGCCACTTTGCGTTCTTCTACAGGTATACCTTTGTCGCGGGCTACCTGCAGCACGCTGTCGCGGGTGATACCTGACAGGATAGTGGTACTTACGGCAGGAGTCACCAGTTTGCCATCGATCACAAACATTACGTTCATGGTGCCCGACTCCTCAATATACTTGTGCTCACGGGCGTCGGTCCAGATGAGCTGGTGATAGCCGCGTTCCTGCATCTTGCGGGCAGGGTATAGCGCAGCACCGTAGTTACCGGCAGCCTTAGCAAAACCGGCTCCGCCTTCGGCTGAGCGCACATAGTTTGGCTCAATGGCGACACGCAGCGGCTGGCCATAATAGGCCCCCACCGGGCAGCTGAACACCATGAAGCGGTAAGTGGAGGATGGACGCACCCCGATAAAATCGTCGGTAGCGAAGATGAAGGGGCGAATGTACAAGGCGCAACCCGGTGTTGGCGGAACCCAGGCAGCATCCAGTCGAAGTAGTTGTTCTAATCCCTGCATGAAGATATCCTCAGGCAGCTCAGGTATACACATCCGGTCTCCGGAAATGTTCAGACGCTTGAAGTTATCGAGCGGTCTGAACAGCTGGATATCACCATCAGCATTCCTGTAGGCTTTCATCCCTTCGAAAATGGCCTGTCCGTAGTGGAGGGCGGAGGTGGCCGGGCTTAGCGACATGTTGCCGTAGGGCTTAATTTCGGGGGTTTGCCATGCGCCGTCTTTGTAATCGGCTACTAGCATGTGGTCGGCAAATATTTTCCCGAACTCAATATTGTTAAAGTCTACCTCAGCGATACGGCTCTGCGCAACCGTCTGTGTAGGTATAGTTAGGGTATCAACTGACATAAATAAAGGGAATTATTAGTTGGACAATGCAATCAGACGCGCGGCTTCCAGGCGATTTCCTCAGCCTGTAACTCATACGTCATTTTCCGGCAAAGAGCGAACAGATAATCCGACAGGCGGTTGAGGTACACGATCACCAGATCATCCACTGGTGATTCTTCCTGGAGGCGGATGGCCAGGCGCTCTGCGCGGCGGCAAACGCAGCGGGCCAGATGCCCGAATGAAACCGACTGATGACCGCCCGGAAGCACAAACGAGCGCAATGGAGGCACTTCGGCTGTCATCTTGTCAATTTCCTGCTCCAGCAGGGTAACATCCTCGGGATGGAGGTCCGGCGTCACCATTTTGGTGTTCTTGTCGGGGTCGGTGGCCAGCGTGGAGCCGATGGTGAAGAGGCGGTCCTGTATCTCTTTCAGAATCTCAGCCCGGCTCTTGTTCACTTCCTGGTCACGTATCAGCCCGATGTAAGAGTTAAGTTCGTCTACGGTGCCGTAGGCTTCTATGCGTAAGTGCGACTTAGCTACACGGGTACCTCCTATCAGAGAAGTAGTGCCCTTGTCGCCTGTCTTGGTATATATTTTCATGGGTTATTGCGCTGCGTTCATGTTCGCATGCGAAGTGACGTCCTGGTTCATCTCGTCTGTTTCTACTAATCCGTCGCGGAGGCGCACAATGCGGTGGGCGTATTTGGCGATGTCCTCTTCGTGCGTTACCATGATGATAGTATTACCTTTGGCGTGCAGGTTCTCGAACAGCTCCATGATCTCGTAAGAGGTCTTGGTGTCGAGGTTACCGGTCGGTTCGTCGGCCAGGATGATGCTGGGGTTGTTGATCAATGCACGGGCAATGGCCACACGCTGGCGCTGACCGCCTGACAGTTCGTTCGGCTTGTGCTTACCACGGTTACCGAGGCCTACACTCTCGAGCGCTTTCTGCGCTTTTTCTTCACGCGTCGATTTGTTATACCCGGCATAGATCAGCGGCAGGGCCACGTTTTCGAGAGAGCTCTGGCGCGGTAGCAGGTTAAAGGTCTGGAACACGAAGCCGATCTCCTTGTTGCGCACCTCCGCCAGTTCATTGTCCGTCATGTTGCTCACATCGTTGCCGTTCAGGACGTACTGGCCTCCTGTGGGGGTATCCAGACAGCCGATGATATTCATGAGCGTTGACTTTCCGGAACCGGAAGGCCCCATAAATGCCACATACTCTCCCCGCTCGATCCGGATGGACACAGACTTGAGTGCATGAATGGTTTCGCTACCCATGCGGTATACCTTCGAAATATCGTGTGTCTCGATGATGGTGCTCATAGAACCTATTTTAGAGTTGCCATTGGTCCGCCTCTGCCTCTTTCGCTCGGCGCTGTTTATCAAATTTCTCTTTAAAAGTACTATATTCCGAAGCAGGAAGCAAGCTGCGCAGCGAAACAAGCGCCTCGTCCGCGTAATTGACAAGCCCCCTATTCAGGCTCTCCAGCGCATAGGCTTTATGCAGGCTGACAGAGTACGGATTATAGGTGATGCCGTCCAGCAGGATGTCGTAGGCCTGCATCTCGCCCGGGCTATACCTGGCAAAGAAAGCGGTGGCATTCTCTACTACATTTTCATCGAACAGCAACATCTTCAGAGCCTGGCTATACCTTTCGGCGGCTTCACGGTCACGGCCTTTTATTTCGGCTATTTTGGCCCGGAAGTACAGTTTGTGCCGCTTGTCCTTCGGCGTCAGGTATAGGTTATCCATCCGCTTGACCAGCACCTCCTGGTTCTTGGTATTGAGCCACAGGCGCATCTGCTGCAGGTTGAGCCTGGAGCGGAGCTCTCCTTCCGGCTGCAGTTCAGCGGCGGCCTCTTTTATGGCTTCGTTGGCCAGCTTCCACTGCCTTCTTCCCATATAGTAATCTACTTTAGCCACCAATGCCTCGCGACGCAAGTCTTTTTCCTGCACACTCTTCACGATGCGCTCTACATCCGCTGGGAGCAGATCAGGCAGGTAGGCAATCAGATACTGCACCTTGTCGCGGTCCGGGGCTTTTGTGATGATGGCGGACGGCGCCTGTTCCAGCACCCCCTCCAGCGACTGCGCCACCGCAACCGCCGACTCCAGCTCTGTAAAGGCGACATCGCCGAGCGCTACCACCGCCCCATCAGACTGATGGTTGAGAGCCAACGCGTAGCCATGCGACAGGAAAGCCTGCGTAAAGCCCCTGTCCTTGGCCTCTTTGAAATAATGGGCGGCTGCACCGTAATTTTCCTCCTCCATCATCCAGTGCCCTAAAGCATTATAATAATAGCCGCTGCGTTCGCCAGCAGCGAGTGCTAGGTTTTCCACCACGCTACGCGCCTCTTTCGGCCTGCCGTCGTAATGGTGCACCAGCCCTTTCAGGTATAGCAGGTCCTCCATAAAGAGCCTGTTTGCCTGCGAGGCCAGGTAGCGGTTGATCGGTTTCAACAGCGAGGTATCGCCTTTGTTTACACTGGAAATGGTTTTGTTGTAGAATAGGGTGAGGTCCTCCACCTGCTCCAGCGAGTCCGGCACAAAATCATCTTCCTTAATATCGGAAGTACGCCCCAGTAACTGATTAAGGGCCGCCATGTTGCTGCGCAGCGGTTTATATTTGGTGGAGCGGATTTCGGTTAGCAGTTCCTTGGCCTCCTCTGGCATGGCCTGGCGAGTATAGTAGGCCATCCGGTTGCTGCGAACTAGGTCCTGATTTTCTGCGTGCCGCTGTGCCAGGTCAAAGTAGTAGGCTACGCTGTCGTGCACGCTGGTCTGTGCGTATAGCAGCGCCAGGTTATTGTAGATCTCCCCGTTTTTTGGAAAGACCTCCGCTCCCTGCTGCAGCACATAAAGCTTTTCGAAAAAGTACTGCTTGCGGTCATACAGGTTAGCCAAACGGATGTAGAGCTTCGGGTTCGGACTTCGCTCCAGTGCCTCCTGCAGCGTTAGAATCTCTTTGTTGCGCTCGTTCTGCGCACGATACATGGCCGACAGGCTAAAGCTCGCTTTCGTGTTGTGGTTATCAAACAGATCGCTCTCTCTGTAGAAACGCTCCGCCAGTATATCGTTTTCAGAACCCTTGTACAGGTCGCCGAGGTAGCTGTAGTAGCCGGCGTATGCATTGAAATAGACCCTGAACTGCGTGCGCATCACCAGGATGGTCAGTAGAATGGCTCCCATCGTGTAAATGGTATATACCGGCAGTCGCTTGGGTTGGTATACTACCTTATACACAGCCAGCCGCTGCTTGATCAATCCCCCGAAGTTCACCATCACATACAGGAAAAAGAAGGCTCCGAAGGCCAGGTGCGTGTACACGATCAGGTTATGGAAGACGGAAATAGCGGAATCGTTGGCGGTGGCATAGGCGTAACCAATGCTCAGGAAAGTGATGGTGGCAAACACCAGGTAGATGATGGCACCGGTAGGCTTAAAAGGGAAAAGCCTACCATATAGGGACTCGCGCTGGCGCATGCCCCAAAAGCCGGCTATCGCCGAGAAAAGCAGGATAACGAAAGCATTGATGTAAAAAAAGTCGCCTTTTAGGTAGCCGACGTGGCGCAGGTATAGCAGCACCAGGTTCACCAGGTATAACACGCTCACCAGCACAAACTGCCATACGCTGAAGCGACGCTCCGGCTTAGCGGCCTGCGTGTTGATCCAGAGCAAAGCGTTGATGTTTTCGTAGCCCACCCAGATCATAAAAAGCAGTGAAGCCACGATGAGCGCCAGCGAACTGTAATTGGCCAGGTGCAGGGTGGTGAGCAGTGGCGTAAAGTCGGACTCCGTGTAAATGAAAGCCCCCAGCAAACTGATCAGGGCGATCATCACCATGATCCGCACACTGAAGGAAACCTGTTGGTAAAATGCCTGAAAAGCATAAGTGGCCAGGGCAAAAAGCACGATCGACACGAGCAGCGTCGTCTGACCGGTACTGTTGCCAATCACGCCGAGCAGATCCAGGTTGAAAGAGGCCAGCAGCATCATAAGCAGCAGCATACCCGCAAAGTAAGGAATGCGCTTCATGGTGGTGATCGCTGCGGCATAGAAGGCCAGGCAAAGGGCCAGCAACAGCATCAGGCCTACTGCAGCGAGTTTATTGAGGACAGGCACCGCCACATCATACTGCTCTGTGAGCAGGTAGCCGTCGGCATACAGGGTGAAGGACTCCAGCAGGCGCGAAAACTCGTGCACAGGCACCTGCACTACCTGAAGTTCAGGCAACTTATCCCAGGCCAGGAAATTGCTCTCACCGGTGAAGTAATGGTATACCCCAAGCATGAGCGCCAGCGCGGCCACGATCAGCAAAAACAGAAAGGGATACCTGGTGTCCGCATCCCAACTGTTCCAAAACTTGATTTTGTTCATAGACAAACCGACAGACTATTCGAGCACTTTCGGTACTCTGAAATAATCGGAGTCTTTTCTCGGGGCGTTTTTCAGCGCTTCGTCGTGCGATACGGTGTTCTGCGCCAGGTCTTCGCGCATCACGTTCACCTCCTCTGACATGTGAATGAGGGGCTCCACGTTTTCAGTATCGAGTTCGCGGAGCTGGTCCACCCAGTTCAGGATCTTGTTCAGGTCCTGCAGCATCTCCTGCTCTTTCTCCTCGTTAAACTCCAGCCTGGCCAGGTGCGCGATCTTTCTAATGGTTTGTATATCGGTTGACATCTATCGGATTGTGTTTCTTAAGTTCTTCTTGAATGATATTAAATACTTGTTCTTTCAGGGCTGGCAGATCCTGCAGCGTCATGCCCTGGGTCTCTATCGGCTCGTGCATGATGATCTTGAGCGGATGCCAGCGCACTTTCAGCTTGCCATCCAGATCGGGCAGAAACTTGTGGTTATAGGGCATGGTAACCGGTACCACCGGCAACTGCTTCTCGATGGCTAACCTGAACGGTCCGTCTTTAAAAGCCAGCAGTTCCTCTCCGGCTGTGGGCGGTATGGTACCCTCCGGGAAAATCACCAGGTTGCGGCCCTGTTCCAGCGAACGCACCGACTGGATGTAACTCTTGGCACTGCTGATGGCGCTTTTGCGGTCTACGGCAATGTATAGCTTTTCGTATACCTTGCCCCAGAGCGGTACTTTGGTGAGCGAGCTCTTCCCGACAAAGTTAATAAAACCCGGGATGGCGTGCAGCATCAGCGGAATATCGAGGTATGAGCTGTGGTTGGGCGTGAAAATATACTGCTTTTTGCGGTCGAAGCGCATGCGCCACTCCACCTGCAGCGGCGCCAGGAACATGCGCAGGGCCGACGAGGACCAGAAACGGTTGATGCCGTGCACGTGCGGGTGCCAGCGCTGCTTACGGATTAGTATGGCCTGAAACGGATACGTGACCACGAACGGCATCACAAACCAGGTAACACACCAGGTTGTATAGAGGCGATGGGACAGGTATTTAAGCGCTTTCATGCCTTCAAATGTAAGAATAATCCACCAGTTATCAATCAGAGGCGCTTCGGCAAACAGGCTTTGCCCGCTTACTTTTCCTGCTCCAGCAAAATAGCCGCTTTGAGTATACCTGCCACGCTGATGGCATCAGTAATTTCGTTGTCCATGACCATGCGTACGGCCTCCTCAAAGGCCACGCGCCGAATGTGAATCACCTCCGTTTCTTCAAAAGCGGTTTCGCCGGGCTTTAGTTCCTGTGCCAGGAAAACGAAACCCTCTTCGTCGGTTACGGAATTGGAGGTATGGAGACGGCCAATGTTGGTCCATTTTTCGGCCGTAAAACCGGTTTCTTCCTGCAGTTCGCGCTTGGCCGAGGCCAGGATGTCGTTTTCGATCAGGCCGCCGCCCATCGGTATTTCCCAGCTGTACTCGTTGAGGGGGTAGCGGTACTGCCCCACCAGGTAGGTATAGCCCTCGTCGTCGACAGGTATAATACCGATGGCTTTGTTCTTCATGCTCACTACACCGTAGATGCCCTCGCCGCCATTGGGGTTGAGCACCTGGTCTTCGCGCACTTTTATCCAGGGATTCTGATATATCTCTTTGCTGGACAGGGTGGTCCAGGGGTTGTGTTTTTCGTCAATCATTATGCTATTTCCTTCTGGCAATCATCTCTATCTCTACCTGCGCGCCCAAAGGCAGCGAGGCTACCCCGATGGTGGTGCGGGCCGGGTATGGCGAGGCAAATTTAGTCGCGTATACCTTGTTCATCGCCTCAAAATTGGCCATGTCGGTCAGGAAGACATTTACTTTTACCACATCGTCGGGCGTTAAACCCGTTGAGGCCAGCACCTGAAACAGGTTTTGGAAGCACTGCTCTGTTTGCGCAGCGATGTCACCCTGCACCAGCTTTCCGGTACCGGAGTCGATGGGCGTTTGGCCGGACAGGAAAACCAACTCTCCTGATTCCACTGCATGGGAATATGGGCCTACGGCTACCGCTCCCTCGGCATTAAAAGCTTTTCTGGACATATGTTTGGCTTGTTTGAACGATGATTCTAAGCAAAGATAAGGTATAGGAAAATTTAATTTGTAAACAATCAGCCTTGCTCACATAAAAGCCTGCAACAGCCGGGCTTGAAACGCGCAGTTGTTGCAGGCCGAACAGGTATAGCCGTGTTTATATTATTGCTGCAATCTGGCTCTACCGGCTTTCACCCACTCCTCGAGCACGCGTACTGCATTTTCGGCCCGCTCGATGGCAGCTCTTCTTTCATCCAGCTCAGTATCAGTTATTTTCCCGGATTTTCTGTTTTTTTCCAGGTCGTTTTTTGCCTTTGCAATCCGGTCTTTTGCTTCTTTTACCTTGCTGTCTCCTTCGTCAACTGTCGTCTCCAGGCGGGCCTTTCTTTCTTCTCCCGTCATGCGGGCGTCAGCCGCTCTGTTCTGCCCGAACTCACGTCCGCTCATGTCGCCTTTGTCCTGGCCGTAAGCGTTGCCATTTTCTGCCTCATCGTGTTGTTGATGGCCTTTCTTTCCCTGGGTCTGCGCACGGTCGCGCTGGACTCTCTCCTGCTTTTCCTCAAGCTTGCTGTTTTTCTGGTGAACCTTGTTGCCTTTGGCGTTCTGGTTTTTCTCCCGGACCTCCTGCTCTTCGCCGGACTCCGTAGCTTGCCTGTTGGCGTTGCCTTTGCCTTGCTGCGCCACGGCCGATTGAGTTACGGCTACTGTCAGGCCGAGCGCCATGCCCAGTCCGATGGTTCTGATGATCTGCTTTTTCATGCTAGGCTATCCTTTAAATTTCGTTCAACAAAGAGTCTACTTCGGCAGCAGCTTCTTCAATCTCAACCCGGGTATTATCTATTTCCGCACCGGCTGTGTCGGCGGGTGCCGTGTCGGCTTCGGGTTTGGTTACGGTTGTTTCCTCGGTATCGGGCGTACTGTTGCAGCCTGCCATGAGTAAAGCGCCAAGGACAAAGACGAGAAGGTGTTTTTTCATAAGTTCAGGGTTATTTAATGGTTTGTATAAATGATGAGGCCGATGCTGCGATTAGGCAATATACACAATAGGTATAGAAAGTAGCGGTACTAGTGCATCCATACCTCTCTGGTTGTAAAGTCGATCGTGAACCTGGCCTGACTGATCAGACTGAAGTTGAGCACCCCGTCATAGAGTATGTTTTCGGCTGCCGCCTGGCTCACCAATTTACGATTACCTAGCTGTAGAGCAATGGGGTTGAGTGCAATGCGCTGGGAGGTGGTGTCGTTCTGAAGCCCCCATTCGGCGGCCGTGTGGTGCGAGAGGAGCAGTTCGCTGATGTTGCCGGTGTCGAACAGGAACCAGTAAGAGTGCTTGCTGCGCGGGATTTCCAGAAAAACAGTGAGCTCGTTTCCGTCCAGCCCGCTGGCAAAGCGGCTCTTTAGCAGCGTGAATTTGCTGCGCTGCCTTTTGAGTGAGGCTGGAGTCTGCAGAGTCAGCTGATTGGCGGCTAAGTCAATGGTGAGCACTTTGTCCCGAAAGGTTTTGAGTGAGAGCACCCCGTCTACCTTAGGAAGCTCCTTCGGCAAAATGCTCATGACGTCCCAAACACCCACCGTCGCAGCAGGAAAAGAGACGTTGTCTACCTGTAATGCAACAGAGTCCATTTTCTGATAGCTGAACTGCTCCCCTCTCATACGGTAGGCAATGCCACGGCCATATACCCCACGACCCAGTTTCCTGGCCACCTCGGGCGAAATAAAGGTTTCGCCTCCGCCGGTGTCAAACAGGAAATTATACCTTTGCCCCTGTATGGTCACTTCTACCTGTTTCAATTCCCGGAAGTAGTCTTTTAGCGGAATCGTTTCCTGGGCGCTGGCTCCGGACACAAGAGTGAGACTCAGAAACAGGCTTAAGAGGAGTGTTTTCATACTTAACAAATGACTGACCATCTAAGCATGTACGTCAGCAACAGGTTTTGGCTGGGAACTCATGTAACGGCGAGATTATCTGATTCTAGTACTTTATTTAAACTGAAACACTTATAAATTTGGTATCCAAACTCCGCGACGTACTTTATTACCCTTTCTAATCTTTTATAATCTAACTCAACATGATAAGTTTTATCGTCGATAACGGTATAGCTGAAAAGATGCTCAAAAACCGCAAAATGATAACTACTCTTCTTAATCTTTGATATCTTGACATTCGAACTAGAGTGAGTAATAGCATGCCGAACCTCTGAAAGCACAGACCAAAACTGCTTAAACTTAATATTCTTATTATTCTTTCGTGAAGATTCTTGGAAACTTGTTCCACAAGCTTTTGTAATCCATTTGAAAAGCTGATCTCCGCCTGGCATCATTTCTCTTGCTATACTTTCTTCACACTTAATCATCTCCATAAAGGAAATATCATTCTTCAATTTGTAGTAGGCACAATCCTTTAAATATTTTTCTAGTGCTTCGAAAGCCTGAGCATAAGCTAAACAACACTCACTTGAAATGATTCTATTTATTTCAACACCATAATTTTCCTTTAGGGTCGTCCTTGTAACTCCAGTGTGGAAATTGATCTCCCAACCATTGTCTGTAGGCTCTGTCCAATCACTAATTATAAGTGCAGAGCCCGAAATAAACTTTATGTCTTTATCAGTAATTAGTTCAGCATCCCTTTTAATAACCATGTTGATTCTCGACGCTGAATACCGTAGATCTAATATCCGATTAAAGAATATGTCTAAGTAAGATTTGTAACTGCTCTCCATATTGAGTTGGCTTTTTAATGCTGTTATTAATTGTGTTTACCTCATCAACTCCCCCACCGTCTCAATCCCCCGCTTTTTGGCCAGCGAGAGCAGCTTGAGCAATAGGAGAGCCGTAGCAAAGGCATCCCCGGAGGCGGTGTGGCGGTCGTCGGTGGGCAGGTTATACCTTTCGCAGAGGGCGTCTAAACTATATTCTCCCGTTTTCAAGGTATGGCTATCGCCATGGCGACGCTCCAGCCGGATAGCCAGGTGCGCCGTGTCGACGGAGCGGTTGCGGAGCTTGTCTTTTATACCTTGCCGCTTCAGCATCTGGTTGACCATAGCCACATCGAAGGCCACATGCTGCCCGACCATTATCGCGTTTCCAATAAAATCGACGAAACCCTCTACTGCTTCCCGCTCGGCTATACCTTGTTCCAGCTGCTTTGTTAACAACCCATGCACTTCGGCACTTTTGGTGGACGGCGCTCCCTCCTGCTGCACCAGGCATTCGAAAGTATCCGACACGAGCACCTGCAAGCCATGCACTTTTATGGCACCGATGGAAAGCACTTTGTCGGTGCGCTGGTCCAGGCCTGTAGTTTCGGTATCAAATACTACAAACTCTACCTTGGAAAGTGGGGTACTGCCCGGGAGCTGCTCTTTTAGCGCATCGCTATACCTGAGCCAGAAAGCCGGGGCGTTCTGATCGATGGGTTTCAGTTGGTGTAAAAGCGCTTTCAGCCACTCCATCAGCCGAGGTAGTTAAGTTGGAAGCGCACCTGCAGGAGCTCCTGTATGTCGCTGATCGGCTTAAAAGTGCTGCGTAGCGTCTGTCGCTCGAGTTTGTTGAGTTGGTTAGGATTAAGGTAGCGCCCTGAATTTTTGTTCCGGAGGCCGTTTAGCGCCCGGAAGCGCATCATAATTTCGTAGGCCATGGCCGCTTCAAGGTATAGCCCGGCATTCTGCGGCTCCAGCTCGGCCAATTTCTCGAAGCGTTTGAGCGTGTTATTCTCGCCGGCTATGCGGTTGTCCAGGGTAAGTACCCGGGCAGCATCCACGAGCGGCGTCATAGCGCGCAGCTTGATGTCGAACTTGTCTTTTTGCCCCCCTCCCCGCTCTACAATAAAATTGCGGAAAAAGCTCAGCGGCGGCGGACTCTGCAGCGCGTGTTTAGCCAGGAAAGGAAGAAAAATCCGCTCCTGCTGAATGTTGTTGTAGATGTAGTCTGTGAGCTGCCGGCTTAGACTAAAATCGCCGTACACGGGGCGGTAATCGTAAAAAATGGAGGTATGCATGAGCGCCTCCTCTGTCGGTTCGTGTATCCAGTTGTAGAAGTACTGTTTCCAGGTATGGAGCGGCTGGCACCACTTCGGATTACTAGCCATCATATCAGCAGGGCACTTCTCAAAACCGCACTGCACCACAATATCGCGTACGATAGCCCCCAATTTCAGGAAGTAGGCCTGATGTTCTTTTTCCAATGCGGCATTCTTATCTTCGAACACCAAAGCATTGTCCTGATCGGTGCGGAGAAGCTGCTCTTCGCGCCCCTCGCTGCCTAACGACAGCCAACAGTAGTGCACCGGCGGCTCGCCCAATTCCTTTTCAGCATGCTGCAACGCCCGCACAATAATGGCGTCGTTTATCTCGGTGATGATGTTGGCAATAAACGAAATGCTCACCTCCTGCTCCAGGTACTTGAGTAAAAGCTCCTCGGCACGGTCGCGTATACCTGGCAGCGAAGCAATGTCGCGGGTCTGGCGGATTTCGGAGATCAGCACAGCCGGGTTATTGCCCTGCGCCAGCAACAAATCATGTTCAGTGAGTACGCCCATAGCGCTGGAATTCACGGTGCCGTCGGTGGTCACGCAGAGGTGTTTTACTTTGTGCCGGATCATGTTGATCAGCGCATCGGCCATCGGTGGATTGGGAACAGTAGTAATGACGGGTGCCGACATGATCATTTCTACCGGAGCATCAATTGTAACGTGCCCGGCCACTACCTGACGGCGCAAATCCGTGTCGGTCAGAATACCCAGCGGTCGCTGCTCACCATCCACCACCATCATAAAGCTGGAATCTTTATCGCTCATCATCTGAGCAGCCAACCGGATAGAAGTATCTGGAGCGCAGGCAATCAGGTTTTTGGTCGTATCAATTTTGAGGACATCCTCCAGATGCAAAGGTATAGATGAAGGGGCAATGGTGCTTAGCCCCACCCGAGCCCGCTGCGCATCGCGTAAGGTTGGGTTTCGTACCGGCTGCCCCGCTGCAAAACCCGCTGCAAAGTACAGCGCCACCCGCGGATTTTCTGTCAGCACAGGTTCGAACTCAGCGATAGGTATAGCGTATACCAGCGACTCTTCCGATGCGGTAGCGGTGGAGGAATAATTCATTTTGGCAATCAGCGCTCTCACCCCAAACACATCGCCCTCATCACAGACATCAAGGAGTTTCGGACTGCCATTCTCGGTGCTTTGTTCCAACCTGACGGAGCCCTGCCTTACGATGTAAAAGAAATTATGTGCCGTATCGCCCTGCGCAAACAAAACCTGTTCCGGCTCCAGGTATAGCACCCGCACCTGCCTGGCCAAAGCCCGCAGTTTCTCCGGGTCAATCAGGTTGAAGGGCGGGTAGTTATTCAGAAATTCGTAAACGCGTTCCTGTATGACGTTGGAGGGCTTCATAGCGCAGTGTTATACCTGTTGAAGGTACGGTTTTGGAGACAGGATTGCAAGAGTTGTCTGAATCAGGATTTACAGGTTTAAAATGGATTTGTAGGATTATCTCAAACGATTAAACACACCCCTATTATCCCAGCCTTCCCCTTTTGTCGAGGGCCCCTACCCCCAAAACAGAGGAATGAGTTAGCCGCTGCCATCACACAGGTATAGACTTCGTAGTTGCGGTTTTGTGTGCACGCTTAACATCCCCCTGCCCCTTCAAAGGAGGACTTTCCTGCCGTTGCGGGTTAATAAGTAAAAGGCGTTGTAGTTCCTGTCACATAGCCTAGGCAGGTATAGCAAGAGTAACTTGCCCCTAAAGCAATGCAACAGATCACATCAGCCAAGTGCAACTTTACGACACTCCACTGTTCGAGCGGTCAGCGAGTTTGGAGGGTCTTGATTTTTTTGCTAACTTTTTTTATCAAGAAAAAAAGTAAGGCCCGCCCGGCCAGGGCAAGCTATAGAACAATACAGCTCGCTATACCTGATAAACCTACGCTACACAGCAAAAATCTATACCTGGGCCGGAGGCCCCTCTATAACAGACACGAGCGAGGACGTTCGCACTAGAAGCGACCACTATACCTGTTATCACCAAACCCGCCTGAAATGCAAAAGTCCTGCAACAGACGCCGCAGGACTTTACGCATTCAACTAAACTTATCAACTAAAAACTCTTATAAAGCACCTGCTTTAATCTCATCCACTACATCCGGATCAAGCAAGGTAGAAGTATCACCCAAATTTGACGTATCGCCTTCCGCTACTTTGCGCAGAATGCGGCGCATGATTTTGCCGGAGCGGGTTTTGGGCAGTCCGCTTACAATCTGGATCTTGTCCGGTTTGGCGATCTTGCCGATTTTCTCCACGACCGTTTCAATGATCTCGGCTCGCAGGTAATCTTCACGCTCCGGTATTTCTTTGCAGATAACGAACGCATAAATGCCTTGCCCTTTCACGTCGTGCGGGTAGCCCACCACCGCAGATTCTACCACGTGGTCGTTATGGTTGATGGCATCTTCAATTTCGGCAGTTCCGAAGCGGTGACCGGATACGTTAATCACATCGTCTACACGACCGATGATGCGGTACAGTCCGTCTTTGTCGCGCTTGGCCCCGTCGCCCGTAAAGTACAGGCCTTTGTAGGTGGAGAAGTAACTCAGGCGGGCACGCTCGTGGTCGCCATAGGTAGTCCGGATGATGCCTGGCCACGGAAATTTCATGCAGAGGTAGCCCTCCACTTCGTTGTCCGTGATTTCCTTGCCCTCTGCATCCACCAGAATCGGCTGTATACCTGGCAGTGGGTAAGCTGCGTGGGCGGGCTTGATAGGCGTCACGTTGGCCAGAGAAGAGATCATGATGCCGCCGGTCTCGGTTTGCCACCACGTATCCACCAGCGGGCAGCGTTCCTTGCCGACGTGGGTATGGTACCAGTGCCAGGCCTCTTCGTTTATCGGTTCGCCCACCGATCCCAGCACTTTGAGTGAGTCGAGGCTGTAGGAAAGCACATCATCTATATCGCCACCCATCAAAGAGCGAATGGCAGTTGGCGCGGTGTAGAAAATATTGACGCCGAACTTATCGACCACCTGCCAGAAACGGCCCATATCCGGGAAGGTCGGCACGCCTTCGAACATCAGCGAAGTTGAGCCCAACAAAAGCGGACCGTAAAGCAGATAAGTATGGCCGGTGATCCAGCCGATGTCGGCAGTACACCAGTAAATATCGTTTTCCTGTACCTGGAACACGTTGCTGAAGCTATACTGGGCATATACCATGTAGCCGCCGCAGGTATGTACCACCCCTTTCGGTTTGCCCGTGGAGCCGGATGTATAGAGGATGAAGAGCATGTCTTCAGCGTCCATTTCTTCAGCAGGGCAGTCTTTGCTCACTCCCTGTACTTCGTCGTGGTACCACACATCGCGGCCTTCCACCATATTCACAGCCCAGCCCAAACGCTCCACTACAATCACTTTCTGCACCGATTCGCAGCGTTCCAGGGCCTCGTCTACCACACGCTTCACCGGAATCTGCTTCGCGCCGCGGTTCAGGCCATCAGAAGTGAGCACCATGCTGCACTGCGCGTCGTTGATGCGGTCGGCCATGGCTACAGCCGAGAAACCGGCAAATACCACCGAATGGACGGCCCCTATACGGGCGCAGGCCAAAACAGCGAAAGCCAGTTCCGGAATCATCGGCATGTAGATACAGATGCGGTCACCTTTTTTAGCGCCGTTTTTCTTGAGCACGTTGGCAAACTGGCATACCTTCTCATGCAGTTCGCGGTAGGTATAGCGGATAAATCTTTCTTTCGGGTCGTTGGGTTCCCAGATCAGGGCGAGCTTGTTGCCGCGGGTTTTCAGGTGACGGTCGAGGCAGTTTTCTGTTATGTTCAGCCGGCCGCCCTTAAACCACTTTATGTTCGGCTCCTCGAAGTTCCATTCCAGGGTGGTGTTCCATTTCTTGCGCCACGTAAATGTGCTCGCTATATCGGACCAGAACCCTTCCGGGTCTTCCACACTGCGCTTATAGGCTTCTTCGTATTCCTGATAAGTCTTGATTTGAATGTTAGGCATGATATCGGTTAGTTATTGGTATTTAAGGTTTATTCAATCAGTGAAGGTGCACGATTCGGATAGGTCGAGACCTGTCCCTACAGGAACTTACTCCAAAAAAGCATTCCCTATTTTCCGCTCCTTCAGGTCATCGTGTATCTCCGTTAAAATAGCCGGATCGTCGATGGTAGAAGGTATAGCGTAGTGCACACCGTCGGCAATGTTTCGTAGTATTTTGCGAAGAATCTTGCCGGAGCGGGTTTTGGGCAGGCGATTCACAATGAGCGCGCTGCGGAAGTAAGCCACGGCTCCGATTTTCTCCCGAATCAGAGCAATTAGTTCCTGCTCTAACTGCTGCTCGCTGATGTTTTGGCCGTCTTTGAGCACCACCAGCCCAACCGGGCGTTGGCCGCGCAGATCGTCGGCTATACCTACCACGGCGCATTCGGCAACGGCAGGGTGTGAGGCTACCATCTCTTCCATCTCTCCGGTTGAGAGGCGGTGACCCGACACATTGATGACGTCATCAATGCGGCCCATGATATAAATATAGCCATCTTCATCCATATAGCCCCCATCTCCGGTCATGTAATAACCTGGGAAACGATCGAGATAAGACTTGTAGAAGCGGTCGTTGTCTTCCCAAAGCGTTGGCAGACAGCCGGGAGGCAAAGGCAGCTTCACGGCCACGTAACCTTCCTGCGCAGGTATAAGCTCCTGCCCTTCCTCGCCCAGAATCTCCACTTTATACCCACACACCGGCAAGCCTGCTGCTCCTGCTCTGGCTGGTTTCAGACCATAACCTACCATGTTCGCCACCATCGGCCAACCCGATTCGGTTTGCCACCAGTGGTCGATGACAGGTATACGCAACAGGTCTTTTGCCCAATAGTAGGTGGCCGGGTCGCAGCGCTCGCCAGCCAAAAACAGGTACTTGAGCGAAGGCAGGTCATACTTGATTTTCTCTATCCCGTCCGGGTCTTCTTTTTTGATGGCACGGATAGCGGTTGGGGCGGTGAAGAGCACTTTTACGTCGTGCTGCATGATAACGCGCCAGAAAGTACCGGCATCCGGAGTGCGCACCGGTTTGCCTTCGAAGAGCACCGTGGTGCAGCCATGAATCAGCGGGGCGTATACCAGGTATGAGTGCCCCACAGCCCAACCCACATCCGAAGCAGCCCAGAACACATCGCCGGGCTCCACGCCATAAACGGCTTTCATACTGAACTTGAGCGCCACGGCATGGCCGCCATTATCGCGGATGATGCCTTTTGGTTTGCCGGTGGTGCCGGAGGTATAGAGTACATAGAGCGGGTCGTGCGCATCAACCGGAACCGGGTCGGCTGGCTGGGCTTTCTGCAACACGTCCATGTAGTCGAGGTCGCGGCCGGGCTGCATGTCGGCTTCCACGTAAGGGCGCTGCAAAATGATGGCATGCTCGGGCTTGTGTTTGCTATCGTTCAGGGCTTTGTCCAGGAGCGGCTTGTAGGGGATGTGCTTGTCGAACTCAATACCACAGGAAGCGGAGACAACCACCTTCGGGCGGGCATCGTCGATGCGCACCGTGAGCTCATGCGGCGCAAAACCACCGAACACTACCGAGTGAATAGCACCTAACCTTGCGCAGGCCAGCATAGCAACTACGGCTTCAGGTATAACCGGCATGTAAATCACCACAGTATCGCCTTTCTCCACACCCAAACCACGCAGCGCACCGGCAAAGCGGGCCACCATGTCGAGGAACTCGCGGTAGCTGTACTTGCGAATAGTGTTGGTCACGGGCGAGTCATAAATCAGGGCGGTCTGGTCGGCGCGGCCGTTCTCTACGTGGTAGTCCAGGGCCAGGTACGATGTATTGAGCTTGCCGCCCGCGAACCAGCGGTAGAAGCCGTTTTCGTCGGTGGTCAGGATTTGCTTTGGCTCTTCGAACCAGGCAATTTGCTGTGCCTGTTCGCCCCAAAATCCTTCAGGGTCCTGTATGCTTCTTTCGTAGGCCTCGGCATACGAGCTGTTGGTTTGGGTTACTGTATCCATATCTCCAATTCTTTTGTTACGATTAACTTTTTGTCAGTTCCTTGATTTTCTCTATCAGGAAGCGGGTTGAAAAGGGCTTAGGAATGTACAGATCTGCCCCTACGTCATAGCCTTTTTTGATGTCGGCGTCCTTGGTCTTGGCGCTCATAAAAATCACCTTGGCCCCGTCCATTACTTCGCTCTGGCGTATGTGCCGGCATACCTCGTAGCCGTCCACGTCGGGCATCATAATGTCGAGCAACACCACGTCGGGCCGCTCCTTGTCCACGCTCTCCATGGCCTCGGTGCCGTTGCGGGCAATGTATACCTGATAGCCATTCTTGCGCATCAAAAACTCCAGCGGCATCAGTATACTCGGTTCATCATCCACGACCAACACCTTCAATTTCTCTTTGGTACTCATAGTTTTATACGTTTGCGGGCACATTTACTCTCACAGGCAACACGAACGAAAACCGGGATCCTTTGCCCGGTTCGCTTTCCACCCAAATGCGCCCCTGGTGCGATTCAATTATCTTTTTGCAGATGGCCAGTCCCAGTCCGCTGCCCTCTGGTTTGCGGATGTTCTGGTTCTGCGCCTGGTAAAACTTGTCGAAAATCTGTTTGTGAAACTCCGGGTCGATTCCCTTGCCGTTGTCCACCACATTCACCTTTATGTCGCCGTCGATGTAGTAACCCGACACGATGATGCGGCCATGCTCCGGGTTGCAGAACTTGACGGCATTGGAGACCAGGTTGACCAGTACCTGCATCAGGCGGTCTTTGTCGCCGCTGATGACCGGCAGGTTATGCTGCACATCCACCACCAAGTCGATGTTTTTTTCCTGCACCAATTGCCCGAGCGCCTCCACCGATTCACGCACCACCTCTTCTATCTGTACCGGCGCCAGGTTAAGCTTTTGTTTACCTGACTCGAAGCGCTCCAAATCCAGCACATGTGTGATCAGTCGCGTCAATCGTTCGGACTCCTTCACAATGGTTTGTAGAAAATGCTCCTGGTCCTCGCGCTCCATTTCGGGGTTATCATACAGAATTTCAGAAAGCGCCCGTATGGAAGTCAGTGGGGTGCGGAGCTCATGCGTGACTGTTGATAAAAACTCGTCTTTGAGCTCATCAAGTTGCTTGAGTCGTTCGTTGGCGCTGCGGAGTTGCTCGGTGGCGCGGCGTAGCTCCAGGGATTTGCGGCGCAGTTCGTTGTTGATGGAAATCAGTTGCTGTGATTCTTTCAGGATGTTGAGCACCTCGTCGATACTGATTTTCTCTTCCTTCACTACCGACGCCACCATGATGCGGGCCGACGAAGACCCGATAACTCCCGATAAGACCTTCTCGGCATAAGTCACCAGTTTCGGGTCAGCCTTGCCGGTTTCGTCTTCCGGTTCGGGGTATTTGCGTTTGTAGGCTTTCATGGCGACTTCGGCTTTTTTCTCACCCAGGAAATTCACCAGCAAAGATTTGATGTCAGGTATGTACGCCGTGCCTTTCCAGACGATGGAGCTTTCGAACACGGTGGAGTACCTGAAGATGTCCACAAAAACCTCCGCCTGGTTGCGTTCCTGCGATGTTTGCCTGCTCAAAAGCGACACGCCAATGTAGAGCCCTACATTCAGGAACATACTCCAGAACATAGCGTGCGAAATGTAATCCATGCCCTGCAGACCGAACAACTCGAAGGGTTTAAGTAAGGCTATACCTAGCGGTCCATGCTCCAGAATAGAATCCGGCAGCATTCCCACCCCCACCATTGACGGCACCACCAAGGTATAGAACCAGACTGCCGCACCGACCACTATACCTGCCAACGCCCCATTTTTGGTGCCTTCTTTCCAGAAAATGCCCCCGATAATGGCCGGTGCAAACTGTGCCACCGCCGCAAACGACACCAGCCCGACTTCCACGAGCGAGTAATGCTCCGCCACGCCTTTGTAGTACAGGTATGCGAGTAACAAAATCAACAGAATACCCAGCCTGCGACTGAAAAGTAGGAGCTTCGTGAACTGATTCTGGTAGCGGTTTTTGATGGCAGGTATACCTACCAGTAGCGGCATCACCAGGTTGTTGCTGATCATCACGCTCAGGGCAATAGTTGCTACAATCACCATACTGGTGGCCGCCGAGTAGCCGCCCAGGTATACCAGCAGAGCAAGTATGGATTGGCCCTCGCTGAGAGGTATAGCCAACACAAACATATCGGCGTCTATATCTGCATTGCCGAACAGAATGTCACCGCCAAAGGCAATGGGCAGCACGAAAATATTGATAGCAAACAGGTATAGCGGAAAAAGCCACATGGCTTTGTTCAGGTGCTGTTCGTTCACGTTCTCGACCACCGCCACCTGAAACTGGCGCGGTAAAAACAGAATCGCGAGCATCGACAGTACAACCATCCAGAACCACTGCGAAAAGCCGTTGTCACTATCGAAAGTCATCAGCCGCTCAAAATCGGGTAGTTGGGTGGCCTGTTGCATGATGTCGCCGAAGCCATTGAACACACCGTAGGTCACGAAAACACCCGCCACAATGAAAATCACCAGCTTGAAGAGCGACTCAAAAGCAATAGCTGTTACCATACCTTCGTGCCGCTCGGTGGCCTCCACGTGTCGCGTGCCATACACGATGGTAAACAAACCCAGGCCCAGCGAAATGTAGAAAGACGTATCACCGAACATCGGACTCCGGCCCACCTCGTTTGCACCGGTTAAGATGTCCAGGCTGCTGGCGATGGCCTTGAGTTGAATGGAGATGTAAGGTATAATTCCCAGCACGCAAACAATGGTGGCGATGCTGCCAAGCGTAACATTCTTGCCATAGCGCGACGAGATGAAATCAGCGATGGTGGTAATGCGCTGCACCCTGCAGATGCGGATGATCTTGCGCAGGACCACCCACCAGAGCGGAGCCATCAGCGTCGGACCGATGTAGATAGCCAGGTAGCCCAAACCTGTGGTGGCGGCCCTTCCCACCGAACCGTAATAGGTCCAGGCGGTGCAGTATACCGCTATTGAAAGCGCATAAATGTACGGATTGCCCACGAAGCTTCTGCCTGCAGCCGATCGCCTTTCTGCCCATGAAGCCAGCCCAAAGAGCAAAGCCAGGTAGAAAAACGACGCACCGATGACAAGCCAGTAGTTCATGCTTTATTTCTTCTGTTTTCTGGGATCCTGATGATTAATGTAAAAACCGATCACGCCAATGCACAGGAGCCACACCACCATAATGTACAGGTATAGCACCGGCACACCGCCCACCGTACCACCCGAATTGAAAATCGAGAGCAACGGAAAATTCAACAGCACCACGAAAAGGGCGCTGATGAAAAAGAGTCGTCTGCCTTTGGAGCGGTCACGCATGGGAGTTTGTGATTGAGTGAATGAGTGAATGAGTGAATGAGTGAATGCGTGATTTAGCGATTTAGTGAAACTGCCGAATGGCTGACCGATGGTAAAGCCACCGAATCAACCATCCAACAATTTAACCATTTAGCCATCAACAATCAATTAAACATTAATGCGCCACGGCCTCTCCGGCGCCTCTCGGGATGCGGATATCCTCTACCAAATCCTGAATATGGGCTGGCGGGGCTGGCGTGAAACGGGACACCACGAAGGACACGATAAAGTTGATAAGCATACCTACAGTCCCGATACCTTCCGGTGAAATTTCCATGAACCAGTTCTCAGGCAGGTTGGCGGCTGGGTTGATGAACTTGAAGTAAGAAATGTATGCAATCGTGAACACCAGACCCGAAACCATACCCCAAATCGCGCCTTGCTTGTTCATGCGTTTCGAGAAGATGCCCATGATGATAATGGGGAAGAACGATGCTGCAGCCAGACCAAAGGCAAAAGCCACTACCTCCGCCACAAAGCCCGGCGGATTGATACCGAAGTAGCCTGCCACAACTACAGCCGCCGCCGCCGCTAGACGCGCTGCAATCAGTTCGTGTTTTTCGGATATACCTGGCATCACGGATTTTTTCAGCAGGTCATGCGAGATAGAAGTGGAGATCACCAATAACAGACCAGCCGCTGTAGACAGGGCCGCAGCTAAGCCACCTGCCGCTACCAGGGCAATCACCCAGTTAGGCAGCTGCGCAATTTCCGGGTTGGCCAACACCATGATGTCTTTGTCGATTTTGAGCTCGTTCACAGCCGGGTCCTTCACATACTGAATGCGACCATCTCCGTTCTTGTCATCCACCCCAATCAGACCTGTTTTTTCCCAGTTACTTACCCACTGTGGCATCGCAGTAATCTCCTGGTTGCTGGTAGTTTGTAGCATGTTGTACATCCCGAAAGCACCTACTGCCGGAGCAGCTGTGTAGAGTATGGCAATAAACACCAGCGCATAACCTGCAGACTTACGGGCGTCTTTTACTTTTGGCACCGTGAAGAAGCGCACGATAACGTGTGGCAAACCCGCCGTACCTACCATCAGGGCAGCTGTAATGAAGAACACGTCAATCGTAGCTTTGCTGCCGTCGGTATAGGCTGTGAAACCAAGCTCCGGAAGCAAACCATCGAGTTTATCTAACAGGTATGTACCGTCAGCCAGCGTGCCACCCATCCCCAGCTGTGGAATCGGGTTGCCTGTGAGCATCATCGAGATAAAAATAGCGGGCACCATGTACGCGAAAATCAGCACGCAGTATTGCGCCACCTGGGTATAGGTAATGCCTTTCATGCCGCCCAGCACAGCGTAGAAAAGCACGATGATCATACCGATAACCACACCAGTCTCAATCTGCACTTCCAGGAAGCGGGAGAACACGATACCTACGCCGCGCATCTGGCCGGCTACATAGGTAAATGAGATGAAAATAGCACAGACTACCGCCACCAGTCGGGCAGTTTTGGAGTAGTAGCGGTCGCCCACAAAATCAGGAACCGTAAACTTGCCGAACTTGCGCAGGTAAGGCGCGAGCAAGAGTGCTAAAAGCACGTAGCCGCCGGTCCAGCCCATCAGGTATACCGAGCCGTCGTAGCCCATAAACGAGATGAGGCCGGCCATGGAGATGAACGAGGCAGCCGACATCCAGTCAGCGGCCGTAGCCATTCCGTTGGCCAGTGGGGAAACGCCGCCGCCTGCCACGTAAAACTCTTTGGTAGAGCCCGCCCGCGACCAGATAGCAATGCCGATGTAGAGGGCGAATGTGATGCCCACGATGATGTATGTCCAGGTTAAGATTTCCATTGTCTTAAGGTTTTTGTGGTGGGAGATTAATCTTCGTGCACGTCAAATTCGCGGTCGAGCTTGTTCATCAGCCATACATAGATGAAGATGATCAGCACAAACACATAGATGGAGCCCTGTTGCGCAAACCAGAAACCCAGCTTAAAACCGCCCAGCCGGAACTGGTTGAGTTCGTCGACGAGCAAAATGCCGAAGACATAGGACACGGCGAACCAAAGGCCCAATAGTGTCAGGAGGATGCGCACGTTGCGTTGCCAGTACTCCTGCATTCTGTTCTTGTTATTTTCCATGGGTATAGCGATTTGTTTTTAAGGTTCTGTTACAAGTAAATCATGGCCTGCAGGGTGATCTCCGGGCGGTACTTCAGGTTATCCGGATTCGTGAAATCAGGTCGGTTGCGGTAGTTGAGCGTGAGTTTGGAGTGGTGGCCTTCAAGTAAGAGGTTAGCACCCAGGTCGAGCATTTTCACAGGCACTTTTTCGCCGCCGCTGTTCTGCACGCCATCCAGATTGCCATAGCTATAGGCGGCGTATGGCTGAAGTCTGGCCTTCTCGGTGATCAGGTCTTTTGGCAGCAAGTAACCCACTTGACCGTACAAAATATCGCCTGTTCCGATGGTCGGGAAGGCATTGCCTCGGAGTCCGCCTCCGCCCTGCGCCGGGTTCATGATCCCGATGTTGCGCACATTGTCTCTCCCGAAGTCATAGTTATAGTAAGCGCCATAGGCTGTGAGGGCCGTGTTGGCTTCGGTATTGAGCGGCAGGTCCAGGAAGGCGTCCACACCAAACAGGCTGATGTTTTCTTTCACGGTCTGTATACCTGCCACGGTATTTTCTTCGCGCCACATGCCATCTTTATTGTGCATAAAACCTGCACCTATGTTGAACACCCGTCGCGTACCCAGATAAGTGCCCACCATAAAGGGCAGTAGGTTTGATTCCTGGTCCCAGAACTGCCAGTTGAAATAGCCCTGGTATACCTTATTGTTGTTCCGTGGATTGTAGTTGGCGTTTGGACCGATCGCCTCTGCCGTGTTTGTCAGGAAGGGATCATTTACGGCCACACGATAATCAAGCTTTGCGAGTTTACCTTTGGCGTACACGCCCAGCATACGGCCGAACTGGTCGGCTGCATCGATGGTGGCCCAGTTGAAGATGGGTGCGTCGATGGTCATGAGGTTAAGCGTACTGGCATTGGTCATGCGCGAAACACCGTTCCAGTAATGCAGGCCCGCTCCTATTGACAGCTCCTTGTCGAACACCTTATACTCCGTCCAGGCATCGTGAATAAAGATTTGCGGCTTCTTGCCATCCAGTGCCGGGTTTGCACCGCCACTCACGGCATTCTGGTTGTTTACCCCAAAGTGCAGGAGTACCAAAAAGCGGGGTGAGATCTGAGAATAGGTCAGAAAGCGGGAACGGCGCAAACCAAAATCGAGCGTATTATCGACCGGCTCCCCGTTACGGATCGTACCCGAATTATGCTCGTTATACCTGACCCATACCTGGTGCCAGGTGATAAAGCGGATATACTTACTGCCGTCTTCGTTGAGGGGCAGCTTTATACCTGCCCCGTACTCCGTAGAGCCTTGAGCAGACGCACTCTTTCCTGCGCAGCAAAGCACCAGCCCTGCCACTACAATTAGTAACAATTTCTTCATTTGGAATACTAAATGTTAAGGTGAAGAGAGGTCAGCTGTTTCCCCGAATTCTTTATCTATTTTAAGGAAGATTTATGAAAAAGGGTAAAGGGGTGTATATATTTGGTAAGTTGGTATACATGAGGGAAAAAATGTGGTTTTTTGTGGATTTTCGGGGTTGGTTATACCATAAAATTTGGTGGCACTGCCAGTTTAATGAGGTGGTAACTGGTAGTTGATTAGAAACAGTTTGTAACTGAGGTAGCGGTGGCTTTTGCAGGTATAGCAAAGAGTATTGCTTAGTAGCCTCGCCTGTGCGGCGGGCACTGACTTTTTTCCTTGATGAAAAAAGTAAGCAAAAAAATCAAGACCCTCCAAACTCGCTGAACGCTCGAACAGTGGAGTGTCGAAAGGTGCACTTGGCACCATTGTCTGCTGCGTTGCTTCAGTGCAAGTAAGTCTTGCCATACCTGCCAGTAGACTGTGCTACGAGGATTATACCTGACTATACTGATGGCGGAAAGTCCCCCTTTGAAGGGGGCAGGGGGATGTTAATCATGCACAAGCTGCCAATTAAAACTCCCGAACACCCTCGGAAAGAGTCACTTAATAGCTCTACACTCGCAGGACACGAGCAAGGGTGGTGACAGCTACCACACCAGGAAAAACAATTTAACCATCATCAATTTAGCAATTCACTTAATCCTTAAACCGCTTCCATTTGATCATCATGTACTTGTCGCCGAGTTCGGTGATCATCATGCCGGCCCCTTTTAGGTTGGCATTGTTTTTCATGTGCTCCACCAGTTCGGTGTGATTCAGAATTTTATATGTCGGGTGATACTCGGTTTGCTCTGGCGCCTTTATTTTATACTTGCGCACCCAGTTCATGATGGAAACGTGGCTCACACCCAGAATCCGCTCGATCTCGCGGTAGCTGATGCCTTCGATGTAGAGTTGTAGGGCTTTGGTCACATAATAGCTGTCAATCCCTTTCCCGAGCTTGTTTACCGTGAAGTAGTAACTGCATTTTTTACAGCGATAACGCTGCCTATCGTTGATGATGCCGCTTTTCACGACTTCCATAGCACTGCAGCGCGGACAGATGGGATGCTTCATAACATACTGAGGTATAGTAGTTTTAAATATCAGGTATACCAATTTAGCATAACTATATTAATTTAGCAAATTATGCACAAAGTATATATTTTTAATAATCAAGCGGTTAGGGTAATTGGTAGGTTAGGGATTTCTATACCTATGAGGAGTTGCCCCAGGTATAGCTATACCTGGGGCAAAAAACAAAGCGCCCTTCTGATTAAGAAGAACGCTTCGCTGTTATGGATTTAATTCAATATTTGTACTGCAAGTGCCGGTTATACCTACATATCCCTCACCGATACCAGAACTTCCTTAAAATCGTCGGTATTATTCAGGAACCAAACAATTTTACAGCCCACTTCTTCGGGTGAGGCTAGTTCGCCCTGTTCTTTATAATCTCTGAACCGCTGCACATTGCTGAACTTCTCCACATCACTTTCCCGAATGTGCTCCTGCATAGCGGTATCCACCACACCCGGCGACAAGGAGAATACCTTAACTCCGGAGCCGCGCACGGTCTGCTCCTGCTGTACTGTTTGCGACATCATATCAATCGCTGCCTTGGAAGCACAGTAACTGGCCCAACCATCTATCGGGTATTTCCCTGCTCCTGAGCTAACGTTCACAATCACTTTGGGCACTTGCAACGGCTGGTATACCTGCAGAAAATTGTTCATCAGCATGGCGGGCACAATCACGTTCACGTCAAACACAAACTCAAAACGTTCATTCGGCATACCTTCTCCTACATAACCAATATCGCCCAACACGCCGGCATTGTTAATCAGCACAAGCTTTTCGGCGTCACTGTAAGGAATAAACACCTTGTGCAGGTTATGCTCCACGGCAGGTATATCCGAAAAATCGAGGGGTTGGTGGCGGTAGTTTTTGTGCTGTATGGTGCTGTTACGACACACGCCAATCACAACGTTGTTCTCGTCCTGAAGCAATTCCTCCGCAATGGCTTTGCCTATACCTTTGCTCGTTCCGGTGATGAAGTAGTAGTTCATGAAAGTTTTGGAGTTATGAGTTCTTCTCTTAAAGTACGAATGGGATTCAAGATTTGGTTATACCTATACCTGTTGACAGAGGTTTTCACAACCCAAAAAGCTGGTGCTTCTGCCTTCACAGAAACACCAGCTTTTCTTTGCACAAGTCACAGACCCGCATTTATATATCAGCCACGGGTTTAGTGCTTACGCCTTTACTGCAAGGACCGGTCAAGATTCGGACAGGTCGCGACCTGCCCCTACCATCCCAACTCCTGAACTTTAAAGAATATACTGGCTCAGATCCCGGTTCTTCACCATGTCAGACAGCCTTTCGAGCACCATCTCGCGGTTTACGACGATGTGGGCGTTAGCGCCGATTTTGTCCGGCACGTCGAAGAGGATGTCGTTGAGCAGGCGGCTCATCACCGTGTGCAGACGACGGGCACCGATGTTCTCTACTTCTGAGTTTACTTCAAATGCGATGGAAGCGATTTCATCCAGCGCTTCGTCGGCAAAGCTCAACTCTACGTTCTCTGCTCTCAGCAGCGCTTCGTATTGTTTTGTTAAGGCATTTTTCGGGAACTTCAGGATCTGGTAGAAGTCATCTTTGGTCAGGCTCTGCAGCTCCACACGAATCGGGAAACGGCCTTGCAACTCAGGTATAAGATCCGATGGTTTGGCCACGTGGAATGCACCGGCGGCGATGAACAAAATATGGTCGGTGTTGATGACGCCATACTTGGTGTTCACCGTAGAGCCTTCCACAATCGGCAACAAGTCGCGCTGCACACCTTCGCGGCTCACGTCAGGTCCACCGCCACCTTTGCTGCTTGCGCTGGCTACTTTGTCAATCTCGTCAATGAAGATAACGCCAGAGTTCTCTGCCTTGAAGATCGCCTCTTCCTTCACCTCATCCATATCGATCAGTTTGGCGGCTTCTTCTTCCAGCAAAATCTTGCGGGCTTCGGCAATAGTTACTTTGCGCTTTTTGGTCTTCTTGGGCATCATGCCGCTGATCATCTCCTGGATGTTCATCATTGAAGCCTCGTCCATACCTGGCCCCATCACGCCCATACCTGGCATGGCGCTCTGCTGTACCCTGATTTCAATTTTGCGGTCCTCGAGCTCACCATTGCGGATCTTCTCTCTGAATTTCTCGCGGGTGCGCTCGTTCAGTTCGTAATCGTTATCGGGCATACCGTTTGGCTCGGAAGTACTTGAGAAACTTGGTGTCGCGCGACCACCCTGAATCGGAGGTATAAGTGCATCAAGAATGATGTCTTCCACCACCTCGGCGGCTTTCTGCTTCACTTCTTCCTTTTTCCTGGTTTTCACCATGTTCACCGATTGCTCTACCAGGTCGCGCACCATGCTTTCCACATCGCGTCCCACGTAGCCTACTTCTGTAAACTTGGAGGCTTCCACTTTGGTGAAAGGTGCGTCGGCGATCTTGGCCAGACGGCGGGCAATTTCTGTTTTACCCACACCGGTGGCGCCAATCATCAGGATATTGTTGGGCACGATCTCGCGGCGAATGCTTTCGTCGGCATTCATGCGGCGCCAGCGGTTGCGGAGCGCGATGGCTACGTTGCGTTTGGCATCTTTCTGCCCGATAATATATTTATCCAGCTCCTCTACAATCTGGGCTGGTGTTAAATGCTCTATTGATTCTAACATTTTCTCTTTTTAAAAATTGAAAATCCGGTTACTAACTAAAGTTAATCAGCAACCGTTACTCATCACCCTTCCCATTTTCCGTCACCACCAATTTCAGCGGGTGCTTTACCTTCTGCTTTAGCAAAGCAATCTGTACCACATCATCCACTCTATCTACGTAATGAATATGCAAACCCTTGATGTACTGCTCTGGTATTTCTGTGATGTCTTTGCGGTTCTTCTGGCACAGAATTACATCGGTTATACCTGCCCGCTTGGCAGCCAGAATTTTCTCTTTTATACCTCCTACCGGCAACACCTTGCCACGCAGCGTAATCTCGCCCGTCATGGCCAGGCGCGACTTTACTTTACGTTGCGTGAATACCGAGGCAATGGAAGTGAAGATGGCTATACCTGCCGACGGACCGTCTTTTGGCACAGCGCCTTCCGGAAAGTGAATGTGCAGGTCGTACTGGTCAAACAAACGGTAGTCAATTTCCAGCAGCTCGGCGTGGGCTTTCAGGTATGAGATGGCCGTCATCGCTGACTCCTTCATCACATCGCCCAACTGGCCGGATAGTGTCAATTTGCCTTTGCCTTTGCTCAGGATAGACTCTATGAACAGGATATCACCGCCCACCGAGGTCCAGGCCAGGCCCGTTACTACACCAGCCGTGTCGATGTCCTGGTAGATTTCCTTGTCGAAAGTCTCCGGACCCAGAATCTTCACTACGTCTTCCGGTTTAATGGCAGGAGTAAACTTCTCCTCCATCGCCTTCTGCTTGGCCGTGTTGCGCACCAGTTGCCCGATTTTACGCTCCAGGCTACGCACGCCCGACTCGCGGGTATAATCATCGATTACTTTTTGTAGCGTGGCCTTCGACATTTTCACGTCTTCTTCCTCCAAACCATGTTCACTTACCTGCTTCGGCACGAGGTGGCGCTTGGCAATCTCAGTTTTCTCTTCTAAGGTATAGCCGGTCAGCTCGATGATCTCCATACGGTCGCGCAGGGCAGGCTGAATGGTGTCCAGGGAGTTGGCGGTGGCAATGAAGAGCACCTTCGAAAGGTCGTATTCCACGTCCAGGTAGTTGTCCATGAAGGTATGGTTCTGCTCTGGATCCAGCACCTCCAGCAAAGCCGAAGACGGATCGCCACGGAAATCAGAGGCCAGTTTGTCGATCTCGTCGAGGATGATCACCGGGTTGGAAGAGCCAACTTTTTTGATCTGGCTGATGATTTTGCCTGGCATGGCGCCCACATAGGTACGGCGGTGTCCGCGGATCTCCGCTTCGTCGCGCACGCCGCCCAGTGACATTCTGACATATTTACGACCCAGCGCCGTGGCAATAGAGCGCCCCAGTGAGGTTTTACCCACACCCGGGGGGCCATAGAGGCACAGAATCGGCGCTTTCATGTCCTTTTTCAACTTGAGCACAGCCAGGTACTCAATAATGCGCTCCTTTACCTTTTCCAGACCGTAATGGTCGGCGTCAAGTATTTTTTTGGTGCGCTTCAGGTTGAAGTTGTCTTTGGTAGTTTCGTTCCAGGGCAGATCAAGCAGAAACTCCAGGTAGTTGACCGCCACCGGGTACTCGGCTGCCTGCGGGTTGAGGCGGGCCAATCGCTCAATCTCTTTGTTGAAATGCTTGGCCACCTGCTCCGGCCATTTCTTTTTCATGGAACGCTCGCGGAATCGTTCGATCTCCTGATCAGGGCCCTCCTGCCCCAGCTCGTCCTGCAACACCTTGATCTGCTGGCGCAAAAAGTAGTCGCGTTGCTGCTGGTCAATGTCGGTGTGTACTTTCGTGTGAATCTCCTGCTTGAGCTCCAGCAACTGGATTTCGCGCAGCATGATCTCGAGGAGTTGTGTGCCGCGCTCCACGCCGTCGTTCACTTCCAGCAGTATCTGCTTCTGCGCCACATCCACGTTCAGGTTGCTCGACAGGAAGTGCGTCAGGAAACTCGGGCTGTCAATATTATCAAGGGCAACTTGCGCCTCTTGCGGAATCTCGGGGTTGAGTTTAAGCATTTTGGCAGCCGCGTCTTTCAGCGAGTGCACCAGCGCCTTTACTTCTTTGCTCTTTTTGTTCGGGAAAGTGTCTTTGCAGTAGCTTACCTTGGCTGACAGGTAGGGGTCTTCCTGCGTAACCTCCTCTATTTTGAAACGGCTCTGCCCCTGAATGATGATGGTCGTGTTGCCATCAGGTAGTACCAGCATTTTCAGGATTTTGGCCATCGTACCGATCTCGTACAAATCTTCGGCCGACGGATCGTCGCTATTGGTGTTGCGCTGCGCCACCACGCCAATGATTTTGTCGCCTTTATGGGCTTTGCGCACGAGGCGCACTGATTTTTTGCGGCTAACAGTAATAGGCAATACCACCCCCGGAAACAATACTGTGTTGCGCACCGCCAGTAAGGGCAGTTCGCCCGGCATATCTTCCGGCAGCATTTCTTCGTCAGGGTCAGTGGTGATTACCGGAATCAGATCGTCGCTATCATCTACCGACATGTTTCCGATTAAAAGATGGTTGAGAAAGTTCTCCAGTGTATAGTTCATAGATTGTATCAGTGCCAAATTGACATAAAGGTAATGGAAAATCCGCTTTATGTCTGTGGAGTGTATTATTGTCAAGACCTGTGCCAAGTGCTGCTGTCTGTCTAAATTGTCGCACTGGCAGCAGCGTTGGCACTTCTCCCCAAAATATAAGGGATTATTAATAAATCGTTTCAGAACATAGGCTAAAAAATAATATCTTTGGTTTCAGGTATCATGCTCTGTGCCGATGAAACGACTTAACGCCCCTGCTTTCTTCCTGCTGCTGTTGCTGTCCCCGCTCTTGTGTATGGGTCAGCTGAAGCATACGCCATTGCAGGACGGGCCTGACGTGAAGGTGAAGAAAAAGGCTCCGAACCAGGAAATGCACCTGGACTTCCCGAACCTGAACCGGATCGCCCACTACAAGGACTCCAAGAAACTTTCGGAGATTCAGCGCCTGGAAAGACGCAAACAATACGGACAAGCCCTCAAACTGCTCGAGGGCTACGTGCGCAACTTCGGAGTGCAGAATTTCTACAAAGACACCAAACTCCTTTGGAGACTAGGCCAGCTTTACGAGCGCCAGGATATGATGGCTCAGGCCATGGAGGTATACCGCCTCGTGCTGAAGCACCACCGCTCCGACATCCGCCAGGTGCAGTCTTACTACGACTCGCTGGAGCAGAACACCAAAGACTATTATGTGCCGCTGAGCTACTACTACGAGCTGGTGGAGTACCGCAAGTCTATCTCGACTTACCAGCCGCCACGCGGGGTATACCTGAACATGGGCAACACCATCAACTCAATTTACGAAGACTACGGCCCCACTCTCAACGCAGACAATAGTACGCTTATCTTCACTTCAAAGCGCACCTTTCAAGGTATAGAGAGCAAGCCCAACGAGGACTTGTACTACTCTCAGAACAGCAACGGCTACTGGACCGAAGCGCAGTCTTTTGGCAAGCCCATCAACAGCATTTACAACGAAGGCTCCGCCACGCTCACCCGCGACGGTAAGACGCTCTACTTTGCACGCTGTGAATCGCCGGACGGCTTTGGCAACTGCGACCTGTACAAAGCAAGTCTGCAGCCCGACGGCAGCTGGCACGAGATCGAGAACCTGGGACCTAACGTGAACAGCCCGTCCTGGGACTCGCAGCCGACGCTTTCGCCTAACGAGGATACCCTCTATTTTGCCTCCGACCGCCTGGGTGGATTCGGCCTGTCTGACATCTATTTCACGCACAAACTAAAGAACGGACTGTGGGCGAAGGCGCAGAACATGGGCCCGATCATCAACACACGTCAGAGTGAGGTCAGTCCTTTCTACCATCCCAAGTATAAGGTGCTCTACTTCAGTTCGCGCGGACAGCTGTTCAATTTCGGTGATTTCGACATCTACAAAACCTACCTGGTAGGCAACAAGTGGCAGGAGCCGCGCAACATTGGTCCGCTTGTGAACGGGCGGGGCAGTGAGTATTACTTTACCATCGATTCGCAGTCGCAGAACCTGTATTACGCCCGCTCCGAAGAAAGCGACCTCAAAAACCTGGACCTCTACTCTTTCCCACTGCCCATGGAAGCCCACCCGCTCGCCGTGACCAAAGTGGAAGGCGTCTTGCGCGATTCTGTTTCCAACAAACCGCTATCGGGTGTCATCTCCATCATCGACCTGGATAATGGCATCGAGATCTCGTCGAAGTATATCCGGCCGGACGGTTCTTTTGCCTTCCACCTGATCGACAACGCACGCTACATGATGATCATCCAGAGTCCGGACTTCTTTACGATTCAGCGGGAATTGGCACTGCAACAGGACACTTCATTGCAGATCATGACCAGAGTGATCGATCACAACATTCCGATCGTGTTCCGAAATATTGAGTTTGAGCCGAACGAGTCGAATATTACGGAAGAGATGCATGCCGTTCTGGATGAAGTGGCTTACTTCCTGGTGGAGAACCCGGGATTCCGGCTGGAGATTGCGGGACACACCGACAGCGCCGGTGACCCGGAGTTTAACCAGATTCTGTCCAAAGACCGCGCCGATGCCATCCTGCAGTACATCCAGCATAAGGTACGCCTCAGCGATGGGCGTATCGATGCCTATGGTTACGGAAGCAGCAAACCTCTGCGCGAAGAAAAGACAGAAGAAGACCGCCGCATTAACCGCCGCGTGGAATTCCGCTTGATAAAACCAGTTCTGCAAGGGCGAGGTACAGGAAAGTAGTTTACCTCGTTTCTTATACCTTATGCCATTCACCGCTGCACATCCTGCTGCCATTTTGCCTTTTCTGAAGCACAGCCGCTGGTTCTCCGCCACCGGCTTGATCACAGGCAGCATCGCACCGGATTTTCAATATTTCCTGCTTCTCCCCCTTTTTAAGCACAGCGGCCATAGCCTGGAAGGTCTGTTGTATTTTAACCTGCCTGTCGCGCTGGGTATAGCAACCGTCTTCCACCTAATCGTGCGACGGCCAGCTATAGCACACCTCCCCAATTGGCTAAAAAGTCGGGCGCTGGCCATACCCGAACCAGACTGGCTCCATTATCTGAAAGAGCGGTGGTTTGTCTTTGCCATGTCAGCCATACTCGGCGCAGCTACTCATATCTTTTGGGATTCCTTCACCCACGAATCAGGGTATTTCGTACAGAAATGGCCCGTGCTGACAGGTATGGTAAATGTGATGGGCTTCGAGATTATGCTTTGCCGCATCGTACAGCATAGCAGTACATTAGTGGGTTCGCTGCTCATCCTGCTCTATACCTGGCGCCAGCCAACCGTAGCTATACTTGACAAAATGAGTCTGCAGCAAAAGATTGTGTTTTGGTCAGGTATAGGTATAGCAGGTATAGCCTTTATGGGCTACGCTCTATACGCCAGCACCTTTATGCGCTCTCCAATGGGCATAGTTGTATCTTTTCTGACGGGTTCCATGATGGCCACCATCGCCGTGAGCATAGCTTTAAAGCTCGGCTGGCTCAGAAAACGGAATTAGGGAACGCTTATTTCTGAGCTTGCGGCAGGTCGGCCAGTACACGTTTTGCCATGTTAGGCATGTTGTCGGTCACAATACGCTGCACGTCGTTCATGTTGGACTGGTAAGGCACTTTCACTTTGTTGCCTGACACAAGCTCGCCCTGGCTGTTGTAGATAGAGTAATGCACCAGGAAGTCGCGTTCATAGTTCCAGGTAGCGCGATCCAGGCAGTTTTCGTAATTGGTCTTCACCTCAAACTGGTTGATGAACACGTAGTAATCGATGCCATACTGGCCGTTGAAGTGCGAGAAGAATTTCGGGTCTTTCACTTTCACACCAAAGTGCTTGTTCTCGTCCTGCGCTACGGGTACAGTAGCTGGTTGACCGCCTCTGATATTCAGGTCGTTCTTTTTGCGCTTCACCCAGTCCAGGGCATTTTCGCGCTCCTTGGCTTTTATGGTAGGCTGGTGGTTGTAGCGCGACTGTTTGTTATCCTGGTAGCCGTAGCTCAGCGATTTGTACAGGGTGCTCAGTTCGCTCACGCTGTCGCGGTAAACACCGCCCAGCAGGTTGATAGTCTCATAGCCTTCAGGTGCCAGCAGGGCGTTCAGTCGGCCGCGGAACACGTGGCGAACGTTCTGGCGAGGTATTTTAGAATGGCGAGCGATCTCGTCGTCAGCGTCAGAAAAGTATAGGTATGGGTCGAAGGGCACTACCAGAATCCGCTGCTTCACCTTACTCTCCAAAGTAGGAAGCATAGAGGCCGCAGCCGATGTACTGACCTGCGTGCGGGCCGGACCAGTTGTGTTAGCTCTCGCTGACTGCGCTGGCGGTGAAGCGGCTGGTCGGGAAACTTGAGGTTCAGCCTTCGCTGTGGCAGGCTGCTTTGCTGAGGTAGTTTGCTTGGCTGGCTTAGCCGGTGTTTGAGCGGTAGTGCTCACAGGCTGCGTTGCAGCTTTTACCGGAGCTTTGACTATACTCGTTTGCTGGCCTGTGGCTGAAGCAGGCTTGCTAGCTACAGCATTACCCTTAGCACCGCGGCGCGTCAGGTATAGCGTCTGGCCCATTTGTAGTTGTGTGCCATTCCACTTCTGCAGTGAGTCCAGTGGAATGCTGAACCGGCGCGAAAGGCTGTAATACGTATCGCCTTGTTGCACCAGGTAAGTGGTGTCAGTTACGGCGGACTGCACAGGTATAGAAAAAGCCGATGCTACTGGTGTAGCACCGGCTTGATTAAATGCAAATAAAACAAAAAGAATGGCTACAGTTAGTGCGCTCTTCACGACGGCTCTCATAAACGAATCTTTGGTTAGAAGATTATCTTGAATACATCGTTAAATATAGCAAAAGCCATTAAGCCCAACAATAAAACCATGCCCACTTTTTGAGCGTTCTCTAAAAAATTATCCGACGGCTTGCGACCGCTGATCATTTCGTATGTTAAAAATACAACATGGCCGCCGTCCAGCGCCGGAATTGGCAAGAAGTTCATAAAGGCCAGCACCATCGACAGCATACCTGTAATCGACCAGAACTTGTACCAGTTAAAGGTGTCACCGAAGATCTGGGCGATACCAATTGGTCCGCTCAAAGACTTGGAAGCCGATACCTCACCACGGAATATTTTACCAAAACCCTTCAGGTTGGCCGTGATCACGCCAAAGGCCTGGTTGGTGCCCAACGGAATGGATTCGCCCAGGCTGTAGTCGCGGGTAGCATACTCTAAGAGCGGCTTCTGGTAGAAACCAAGCGTTGCGTCTTCATTTACGGTAGCGTTCAGGGTCACCAGCTCGTTATCGCGCTCCACTCCTATGGTAACAGGCTTGCCGGCATACTTCTGCAAAACAGCCTGAATTTCATTGAAGAACTTGATGCTTTCGCCGTTAACTGTTCTGATGTAGTCTCCGGGTTGCAGACCAGCTTTTGATGCAGGACTACTGGGCGCTACCTCACCCACAACAAAAGGTACCCGCGGCTGCACAAACAGCATGCGCTCTTTGTTGTCGGCCATGCGGTCCATAAAGTCTACTGGAATAGGGATGTTCACCTGCTCGCCGTTGCGTTCTACCGTGTAGTATGAGTCGCGGCCCAGGAGCATATCCATCGAGTACACGTCCTCAAACTTCTCAAGCGGCTTGCCATTCAGGGCCACAATCTGGTCTCCTGGCTGGAAACCTAGCTCCTGACCCATTTCATTTGGCTGCACGCCGTACTTCACTTCACTGGCCGGCAGGTACGTTTCGCCATAGTGATAGTTGAGGGCGATAAAAATAACGATGCCCGTGATCACGTTCACGATAATGCCGCCCATCATCACGATCAGGCGCTGCCAGGCCGGTTTGGCCCTGAACTCATAAGGCTCCGGGTCCTTCTGAAGCGCTTCTGTGTCAAGCGATTCATCCACCATGCCTGAAATCTTCACGAAACCACCCAGCGGAATAAGGCCCAGCATGTACTCTGTTTCGCCTATCTTCTTACTAAATATCTTGGGGGGAAATCCAATTGCATACTTCTCTACCCGCATGCCAAACCATTTGGCAGTCAACATGTGTCCCAGCTCGTGCAATCCAACCAGTATTGTCAGGCCCAAAATGAGCTGGCCCACCATTATTAAAATATCCATTTAAAAGAAATAAATTTAGAATCGATGATCTTGACAAAAAAATTAACGCCCAATGGCAACACTTAGAGGCTTAGCTTGCCAGCCAATCTTGTGGCGTAATCGCGTGTCTCTCTGTCTGTTGTAACATAATCCTCGTAAGAAGGATTCGCAATATACGCAACTTTCGCCATACTGTATTCGATGATATCGGACATCTCCAGGAAGCCAACCTCCTCACGCAGGAAGGCGGCTACGGCTACTTCGTTGGCCGCATTGAGGATGCAGGGCATATTGCCGCCACGCTCCATGGCATCAAAAGCTAGCTGCAAATTGCGGAAAGTCTCCAGGTCCGGCTGCTCGAAAGTGAGCTGCGGGTAGTCCATAAAGTTGAAGCGCGGATAGTCGGACTTGAGCCGGTTCGGGTAGCCCAGCGCATACTGGATCGGCAGTTTCATGTCTGGCAAGCCAAGCTGCGCCTTGATGGAGCCGTCCTCGAACTGCACCAGCGAGTGGACGATAGATTGCGGATGCACCACCACTTCGATCTGGTCGTTCTTCAGACCGAAAAGCCATTTGGCCTCGATCACCTCCAGCCCTTTGTTCATGAGTGAAGCGGAGTCGATGGTGATCTTAGCGCCCATTTCCCAGTTGGGGTGCTTGAGTGCCTGCGCCCGGGTTACCTGGCGCAATTCGTCAGCTTTGCGGCCACGGAAAGGACCACCTGACGCGGTGAGGATGATCTTCTCGATGGGGTTGTGAAACTCGCCGGCCAGGCACTGGAAAATAGCGCTATGCTCAGAGTCTACCGGGTAAATGTTCACGCCCTGCTGCCGGGCTAGTTCGGTGACCAGCTGGCCGGCCACCACCAGGGTTTCTTTGTTAGCCAGCGCAATCTCTTTACCGGCTTTAATGGCCCGGATAGTCGGCTGCAGACCGGCATAGCCCACCATGGCAGTCAGTACCATGTCCACAGTTCCCATCTCTACCACCGAGTTGAGCGCATTGGCACCGGCGTATACCTTAATGTCCTCGTGCTTCAGGGCATCGCGTACCTGATCGTAGAGCGCCTCGTTGGCAATCACGACCGCATTCGGCTTGAAAGCAAGCGCCTGCGCAATCAGCAGATCGGCGTTGTTGTTGGCGGTGATCACCTCCAACTCAAAACTATCGGGATTGGCTCCGATCACTTCCAGGGCCTGCGTGCCTATGGAGCCTGTAGAGCCAAGTATAGCAATTCGTTTCATTAATTTTTGTTAGTGTTAAGTGCGTCTGCCGACTCGATCAGGCCCTCGGCCAGTTTGCGGTCGTTGCTCAGGCGCGGCACCTTGTTCTGTCCTCCCAGCTTGCCCTGCGACTTCATGTAGTGGCGGAACGTGCCCTGCGGCAGCGCCCTGATTTTCAGGTCGGCCAGAATGTGACCCGTTACCAGGTCGTCGTAGTAGGTGTTCAATTTCTGCAATTGCGCATTCAGTTCTTTTGCAAATGCCTCCTGGTTGGCAGGCGCTATGGAAAACTCCACCAGCCACTCATGGAAAGACTGCCCTTTGTCCTGACTCACGTAAGGAGCCACCGTAAACTCCACCAGTTCTACCATCGGGTACTTCTGCATGGTGCGCTGCATCGCCTTTTCCACCTCCTCGCCTATCACGTGCTCGCCAAAGGCAGAGATGTAATGCTTGATGCGACCGCTCACGATCAGCTTGTAAGGCTTCACGGAGGTAAACTTCACCGTATCGCCAATGGAATAAGCCCACAGGCCGGCATTGCTGCTGACCACCAACGCATAGTTCACGCCCGTCTCCACTTCCCCGATGGTGAGACGGGTCGGTTTCTCGTTGAAGTACTCGTCTGTAGGTATAAACTCAAAGAAGATACCCGAGTTCAGCAACAGTAACAGGCCTTTGTCGTGCTGTTCGTTCTGGTAGGCGAAAAACCCTTCAGAGGCTGGAAATGTTTCGACAGAATCAACTTCGCGCCCGATCGACTCGAACAGTTTTTTGCGGTAAGGCTCAAAATTCACGCCACCATACACAAACAGGGAAAAATTCGGGAAAATATCCTTGATCTGCTTACCCGTCTGCTGCATCAGTTTGTCGAAGTACATCTGTACCCAGGGCGGTATACCCGAAATGAGCGTCATGTTTTCGTCAATAGTCTCTTCGATGATCTGGTCGAGCTTGGTTTCCCAGTCTTCGATGCAGTTGGTTTCGTAGCTCGGCATCTGGTTGGTGCGCAGATAACCCGGTACATGGTGGTTCGCAATGCCCGACAAACGGCCGGTATGGATGCCGCCCACCTGCTCCAGCACCGGACTGCCTGACAAAAAGATCAGCTTGCCGTCGAGAAACTTTGAGTTGCCTGTCTCGTGGATGTAGGAAAGCAGCGCGTCCTTCGCTCCGTTGATGTGGTTGGGTATGGAGTCTTTGGTGATCGGGATGTACTTGGTGCCGGACGTGGTGCCGGATGTTTTGGCCAGGTAGAGCGGCTTGCCGGGCCACAGAATGTTCTGCTCCCCTTCTTTTACCCGGTTAAAGTATGAGGCAAGGCCCTCGTAGTCGCGTACGGGTACGGCTTCTACAAAGTCGGCGTGGGTCTTTATTTCAGAAAAATGATGGTCACGGCCAAAAGCGGTCTGCTGTGCTGTTCTGATGATATTCTCAAAAACAGTCTGTTGCGCCTCTACCGGGTTTTGTATCCAGGACTGGTGTTTTTTGTGCACGTAAGCAGCTAGCGGCTTACTGAGCCATGCTTTCACACCCATATGGTTTTTCTTTTTTTAGAGGGGTAAATATAGCCAGATAAACGGGTTTTGTCATAGTCGTTTACCATGTTTTAGCTCTATCCTGTTTTTTAGGGCTAACAAAAAACGCACCTCCGTAGTTTATAGGTATTGTATTTATCTCAAAACCCACTAACAACAAGACTTATGAAAAAAAGTACAGCAAAGGCCCAATGGAACAAAGGCCTGAAAAACGGTAACGGCGAAGTTGAGTCCGGCACCGGTAACTTTAAGGCAGGCTATACCTTCGCCTCCCGCTTCGAAAACGACGCCTCGGCCACCAACCCCGAAGAGCTGATCGGTGCGGCGCATGCCGGCTGCTACTCCATGTTCCTGAGTGCGCTGCTCGAGAAGGCCAATTACGAACCGGAGTCGGTTCGGACAACTGCCACCGTGCACCTGGGTGAAAAAGACGGCGGGCCGCACGTGATGAAGATCGAACTGAACACGGAAGCCAGTGTGGCAGGTATAAGCGACGATGAATTTCAGAAACTGGCCGAAGAGTCAAAGGCCAAGTGCCCTATTTCAAAGGCGCTGGGTGCCGTGCCGGAGATCACATTAACCGCTTCTCTCAAAAAATAAATTTGCTATATTGCAGCTTGCGCGTAAACTGTGCGCGTTCGTTTCACTTTAACATCCTTATATGCCTACAGCCGGTAATGCAAGATCGTCGCTTTTAGTACAGTTAAGCCCTTCGCGCAATGCTAAGCTTTCGTTTACGGTTCAACTTGTGCTCACCCTTTTCTGGCTGGCCTGGGCCACCATGCTGCTTGTAAGCGAAAACCCGACTGGCGACCAGAATTACCTGTACTACATCTTTTTCGGTTTGTCTGTCGTTTTTCTGGGCTACGTGATCCTGCAGAACACTTCTGTATTTGGCGTGCAGTCTTACATTGAAGTGACCCAGGAGTACATTGTGCAGAAAAATGGCGTATTCCGGACCAAGATGATCACGGCTATACCTGACATCGAATCAGTGCACGTATCGCCTATGGCCCTGCGCATCACCCAGCGCGACGGCAACAAGGTATACCTCGACCTGAAGCAGATCCGCAAAAAGCGTGACATTGAAAGAGTGAAAAGCAGAATACGCGAGTTGAGCACCCAGCACAATTTTGAGGTAACGGAAGCAAATCTAGCCTAAGGTATACGCGGGATGAAAATGATATCAGAGTTTCTCCGCTTTTGCTTAAGTGTAGCTATTTTGTTAGGCGCTGCTCTATACCTGAAGTTCAGTATGAATGCCAGCCCGCAAGCCTATTTTGTGCTGCTAATTGGAATTATACCTGTGACGATGTCAGGTATACGCATTTTGCAAAAGGCTAAGAAACAATAAGGCAGTGTTGCAATAAGCACAAAGAGAGAGGGCTATACCTACGCAGGTATAGCCCTCTCTCTTTTGACAGACTTACAGGTATAGCACAAACAGAAACCGCCGCTACTCAGGTATAGTAGCGGCGGTTTTGTTATCGGTATAGCGTTTCAGTCAGGTATAGCTTAACCTGCCTTGGACTTAAATTTCTTCTGTAGTTCCTGAATGCTCACTTTGAATTTCTTGTCGGTATCAATCAGGTCCGAAACAGTCTGTACTGAGTGAATTACCGTACTGTGGTCGCGGCCGCCGAAGTGGTAACCGATCGACTTAAGCGAATGGCTGGTAAACTCCTTGGCGAAGTACATGGCCACCTGGCGCGCTGTCACGATCTCTTTCTTGCGGGTTTTGGCTTTGAGCGAGTCCAGGCTCACCTGGAAGTACTCAGCCACCGTTTTCTGGATGAAGTCGAGGTTTACCTCCGTCTCTACATCCTCGATGATATGCTTCAGGGCCTGCTTGGCAAGCTCCAGGTCAATTTCTTTTCTGTTCAGCGAGGATTGCGCGATCAGCGAGATCAGCACGCCTTCAAGCTCACGTACGTTGGTGTCCACGCTGTAGGCCAGATACTCCACCACATTGTCAGGAATATCAATTCCGTCGCCCTGCATCTTCTTCTGGATGATGGCCATACGCGTCTCGAAGTCTGGGCTCTGCAAGTCGGCGGTGAGGCCCCACTTAAAGCGGGACAACAGGCGCTCCTCGAGTCCTTTGAGGTCGCGTGGCGGACAGTCGGAGGTCATCACGATCTGCTTGCCGGACTGGTGCAGGTGGTTGAAGATGTGGAAGAACATTTCCTGCGTCTTCTCCTTGCCACTCAAAAACTGCACGTCGTCGATGATCAGGATATCTACCAGCAAATAGAAATTAGCGAAATCCTGCACGTTGTTGGTCTTGAGCGACTCGATGAACTGGTTCACGAATTTCTCGGAAGACACGTAGAGCACGAACTTATCCGGGTTGCTGTTTTTGATGTGGTTACCGATGGCCTGCACCAGGTGCGTTTTGCCAAGTCCCACACCGCCGTATACCATCAGCGGGTTGAACGAAGTGGTGCCCGGCTTGTTGGCCACGGCATAACCTGCCGAGCGCGCCAAGCGGTTACAATCTCCCTCAATGTAGTTTTCGAAGGTATAGGCACCATTCAGTTGCGAGTTCAGGAAGTTGCGGTCGATGGTCTTCGACTCGAACGGGCTCTTGATGAAATTTTGCTCCGGCCGGTAGGAGTTCACTACGGCCTGCGGGATTTTCTTGGTCGGGATGTTGACCGTCTGCGGCTTGTTGGACTCGTTGCCACGGTCCACGATAATAGAGTACTCCAGGCGCCCCTCACTGCCCATCTCCTGGTAAATTACCTTCTTCAGCAAACCTACATAGTGCTCCTCCAGCCACTCATAAAAGAATTGGCTAGGCACCTGTATGGTGAGCACATTGTCGCGCAGGGACAAAGGCTTGATTGGTTCGAACCAAGTTTTAAAGCTCTGCTCGCCAATACTTTCCTTAATTACCTGTAGACAGTTACTCCATACTGTAGAACAGTCTTTTATCATCCAATTTTCCAAAACACAAAAGATCCGTTGGGTGTAACAAACCTAACCTTGATGGCAGGGGGGTTACAAATTTGACCAATTTATTCTAAACAAAAAATTATTTATTCACGAAGTTAATACAGGGTTATCCACAGCCAAGACAGCGGTCCTTGTGTCGGTCCTACGCTTTGATTTTCTGCTGAATGTAACATCTATTCTGCCCAAAAACAAGCCGGACCACCCTACCTGGTTAATCATCGTCTCATGCCCGCTTTCGTGTCGCAGTACTTCCGGTTTTTCCATGAAGGTATGGGTATGGCCGCCCAAAATCAAATCGATGCCGCTGACCTGCGCGGCCAGTTTGCGGTCGTCAATTTTGTCGGTGTCGTAGCTATACCCGAGGTGCGAGAGGCAGATAACGAAATGGCACTTTTCTTTTCCGCGCAGCGCCTGCACGATCTCGCGGGCTTCCTCCACCGGGTCCAGGTATACGGTTTCGCCGTACATGTTCTTGCTCACCAAACCGTCGAGCTCTATACCTAAACCAAACACACCCACCCGTATACCTTGTTTTTCGAACACTTTGTAAGGCTGAAAACGGCCATTCAGGATGGTGTTGGAGAAGTCGTAGTTGGCCGTGAGGAACGGAAAACCTGCCAATGGCAATTGCTTCTGCAGACCCTCCAGCCCGATATCGAAGTCGTGATTGCCGAGCGTAGCGGCATCGTAGCCCATCTGGGTCATGAGTTTGTACTCGAGCTCGCCCTCAAAAAAATTGAAGTAAGGCGTGCCCTGCCAGATGTCGCCGGAGTCGAGTAAAAGCACGTTCGGCTCCTGTTGCCGGATGCGCTCAATGAGGGTGGCGCGACGAGCCATACCGCCCATACCACCATACTTGCGTCCATCATCCGGAAAAGGGTCGATGCGCGAGTGCTGGTCGTTGGTATGCAGGATGGTCAGTCTTATACCTTCGCGGGCGGCCTCTGCCGAAAAGGGCAAACCCAGCATACTGATACCTGCCGCGCCGAGGGCCGTGTGCTTCAAAAAGTCTCTTCTCTTCATGGGTTCAGGTATAGCTTATGGAAGGATGGTCACGCGTTTCTCGGCTGGTACAGTCACTTGCTTACCGGCGGCAGTGAGTTGCTGTATGTGCTGGTGAATGGCGTCGCGGAGCAAAAGGCCCAGCTTCTCGTATTGGATTGGGTTCTTCAGCATGTCAAGTTTATCACCGCCTCCGGCCAGGTAATCAGAAGTAACCAAGGTATAAGTTTTGTTGAGGTCCAGGGGCTGGCCTTTGATTTTGATATCCTGTGCTTTGCCGTTAGCCACGGTATAAGTCGCGTTGCCGATGTAGGTGATCTTGCGGGCCGCCGCATCATCGAACAGCTGCTTTACGGACTCGCCGCTCAAGGTCAGCACCACCATTTCGTTCTCGAACGGCATCAGCTCAAAAATATGGCCGGTGGTAATATTGCCTTGTGGCAAGGGCACACGCAGTCCGCCTTGCGTGGTCACGGACAGGTCGATAGGTTTACCATAAACTGGCTCGCTCTGCGCCAGTTGCAAGTCAACGACAAAGTTGCCAAGCGGCGATTCGTAGTCGCCTTTGCCCAAGGCTACGGGCGCTGAACCCACCACCTCCGACATTTTCACGGTCACTTCTTCGCGGTATGGGGCAACCAAGGCCTCCACAGCCGGATCGGACGTGATTGTATGGTCAACGGCTACATCCGTCTCGCTCAGGTTGGCGGAGGGTTGCAAGGGCCGCTGGCAGGCGACCAGACTCAAGGCCAGGGCCAGTCCGGAGATGTATTTTAGGAAGGGGCGCTTCATGGGGTGCTGCTGTAATTATCCCCAAAGTTATCAACATTGTCGGGCCCGGGCAAAAAGAAAAGGCGGTTTAATTTTTCTTTAGCGATTACTAAAAACTTACACATTGTCACCCAGTTATATAAGTTTTTGGCTATATTATTGAGGACTAATTTTTATACCTGTATCAACCAGATTCTCTATACCCATTTATTTATCTTTTAGGAAACAGTGTATGAATAGAATAAGCAATAAATAGTCAAATAATTAAATAAATAATACTAAAATATAACTATAAATCGTATTATTATAAACCTCTACTTATAACTGCTTGGCTATGAACAAAATATACCTTACTTTTTGGATAACTGCCTTATTTTTTGCGCCGTTGCTGGTACAGGCCACGCACATTTACAGCGGCTACATCAGCTATACAACCGACCCACAGAACCCGCTTAAGTTTGATTTTGTGTTTACGCTTTACACAAAAGCCGCCTCATCTGCGGATGATCCTTTTGTATCCATAAGCATGGGCGATGGCAAGGTTCAGACGGTTGAAAGAGCCAGAATTACTCCTTATTCCCATCGTTATGATAAGGAAATTTTCACCTGGAGCCATACCTACGCCGCGCCTGGAAACTATACCGTGCATTGGACTGGCGAGAACCGGAATGGGGGGATCATCAACATGGCAGCACCCAGTGACTTAATAACTTTGAAAATAGTTACACTCGTGAAGGCAGGTACCGCTACTCAAAATCTGCATGGGGCGAAGCTTGCCGGCGTACCAGTTACCGCAGCCTATACGGGTGAGCCATGGACCCACAATTTCTTAGCCTACGATGAGGATGGAGACTACCTGAAGTATGATCTGGTGACTCCCAAACACAGATCCTCTTCTTTCGAGATTGCCGATGTTCCCGGTTATTGGCCTCCGGAGGGGTTAACAGTGAGCGATTTTGGAGAAATCCACTGGCCAAATCCCGTTCAAAAAGGAGAATATGTGATCGCTCTAAAAGTAACAGAAATGCGTGATGGCAGGGAAATAGGCCATATGATAGTCGACATGACTTTTTTGGTGACCGAGCGGGCGGATCAACCTAAAATGAGCCTCCTGAACAAGAACCGCCTGACGGTGAACAGCGATGGTTCCATTCAGACCTGGCCCGGACAACCGGTGAAACTGGAATTTTACCTGAAAAAGAATCCGACCAGTGACTTGCCACTAAGTGCCAGGCCATTCGGGGAAATAGATACGTTAAAGCTAGTCAACACGTCGCTTGCTTTCCGGGATACTGCGGATGGTTTTGCCATTACCTACTCCTTCACTCCTGGCCCTGACATGGAGCGCACAGAGCCCTACCTAATGGGCATGCGAGGCAGACCGGTAGAAGAATTTACGGGAGACAGGCTCCCTTATGGCAAAGTGGAGGATGCCTGGGCATTCGCGTACATTTACGTGGGAGAGCAGCGGCGTCCCCTGTCCTCCGGCGACGATTTCCCAACTGAAAGGCCAAAGTTATACCCCAACCCGGCGCGGAGCGAGTTCACCATTGAGGCACCCGACCTGCCGGCCCTTCACCTGCTGATGCGCGACGTTACGGGCAAGGTGGTGGCAAGCTATACCTTGCGGCCGGGCAGAAACGATTTTGCCCGCCCGGCCAAACTAGCCTCGGGACTCTATACCTATACCTTAACCAGCCAACTCTCACCCATTGAAACAGGCAAACTCATGCTGCAGTAATTTATTCAAAAAAAAGCCTCCCTCAGTTGGTACTGAGGGAGGCTTTTCTATACCTGTCTACTTTTTGCCTTTTCCTTCCATGTAGTTCAATGTCAGGCTGGTGAGGGTTTTTACGCCGAGCGTCAGGCCGCTTTCATCTATAAAGAAATCAGGTGTGTGGTGTGGGGCTACTTCTTCGGGCTTTTTGCCTTTCGACATACCGCCCACGAACAGGAACAGGCCCGGAATTTTCTCCTGGTAGAAAGCAAAATCCTCGGCGCCTGTCACAGCCTTGGCCAGTACCACCTTATCGCGGCCAGCCACAGTGTGCAGGGTGGGCAGCATGCGTTCGGTTAAGGCCGGGTCGTTGTAGGTAACAGGTGTTTGCGGGATGATCTCCACTTCTGCCACTGCTCCGCTGGCTTCGGCAATTTTGGTGGCGGTGAGGTTGATTTTCTCGTGCAGCTTCTTCTGCATTTCCACGTCCAGCGCCCTGATCGTTCCTTCCATCAGCACCTCCTCCGGAATGATGTTGTTGCGCACACCACCGTGGATGCTGCCCACCGTGATCACAGCGGCGCCTTCCGGCAATTGTGTCTGTCGACTGATGATCGTTTGCAGGCCGTTGATGATCTGCGCTGACACCACGATCGGATCTATACCTGACCAAGGGTAAGCGCCGTGTACCTGCTTGCCTTTTACTTTTATGCGAAAGATATCAGCGCTCGCCATGGTCCCGCCCGGCGTGTACTTAATCGTACCCACCTCTGTTTGTGAGTTAATGTGCAGACCAAAGATCACTTCCGGTTTCGGTCCTTTGTCGAGCACGCCCTCTTTTACCATCAAAGCTGCACCGCCTTCCTCACCTGCCGGAGATCCCTCCTCAGCAGGCTGGAAAATAAACTTCACGGTTCCTTTCAGGTCGCTTTTCATACCTGCCAGCACTTCGGCTGCACCCATCAGCATGGCAATGTGCGTGTCGTGGCCGCAGGCATGCATCACACCTACCTCTTGTCCGTTGTAGGTACTGCGCTCCTTGGAGGCAAAGGGCACATCCGTTCGCTCCGTTACAGGCAAGCCGTCAATATCCGCGCGCAGGGCCACCACCGGGCCGGGTTTTCCGCCTTTCAGGATGCCCACCACACCGGTATGGGCCACGCCCGTTTGCACCTCTATACCTAGATTGCGGAGGTGAGTTGCAATTTTTTCGGCTGTCTTGGTTTCACGGTTGCCCAACTCCGGGTATTGGTGGAAGTCGCGCCGCCACTCGATCACTTTCGGCTCCAGTTTGTCGGCCATGGTGTTGGCCTTCGTCAACAGTTTGGAGTTCTGTGCAAAGGCAGGTATGGTAACCAGCAGCCCCAGGCAGAGAGGCAGTATTTTCTTAAGGAAGGTATAAGGTTGTGTCATGTTCAGAGTCAAGTGTTTGCTTCCTCTAAAGCTACATATTTTTTGGAACAGCCGTACAACATTCTATGCTGCAAAAGTGGAAAGACACCGTCCGGAAACTCAAAGAGGACATCTATACCTTATACCTGGCCTACCGCGACCAGCGTGTGTCTTTTTTTGCCCGTGTCGTACTGATCCTTACCGTTGCCTATGCCTTCAGCCCGATCGACCTGATCCCGGATTTTATACCTGTACTCGGCTACCTCGACGATCTCATTCTGCTCCCGCTCGGGATTTGGCTCTCCCTTAAGCTGCTGCCCGTGGAGGTTGTAGAAGAGTACCGCGCAATGGCCAGGCAACAGCTCCTGGAACGAAAGCCTAACTACATCATGGCAGTTGTCATTGTCCTGGTCTGGCTCTTATTGGGTTTCTGGCTATACCTGCGCTTTGTGGTTCACGTAGACTAAATTCAAAGTGATAAAACGGCCAGACCTTCTTCCCGCTTTTCATAAGCTGCAATAGAAAGTATATATTTACAGGAAATAACACCCATACACGATGACTGACGAGCAGAAGCTATTTTCAGAATTCAAGCCGGGCACAGCAACCGATTGGGCGAATCGCACACAGAAAGACCTGCGCGAAACCCCACTCGAAAGCCTGAACTGGCATACCTACGAAGGCATCACGATTAAGCCCTATTATACCCGCGAAGACACGCAACACCTGCCATTTGCTCAGCAGAAACCGGGTGACTTCCCTTTTCTGCGCGGCAACACCGGCAGCGACAACAACTGGCAGAACATCCAGAAAATAAAAGCGCATGGCAACGGCATAACAGCCATTGACAAAGCCGCTGATGCCCTAAGCAGAGGCGCTGATGGTGTGCTCTTTATTGTGGAAAATCCGCAGGCTTTCGACGTTGCCTACCTGACCGAGCAACTCGACCTGACCTCGCAGTCTGTCAGTTATACCTTGGGTAGCGACCCGGCAGATTTTCTCAGAGGACTCTATACCTCGCTTTCTGAGCAGAACATCTCGCACCGCAACCTGAAGGGTTTTATGAACTACGACCCGATGTCAGGAAAAGGCCAGCTCACCGAGGACGAAAACAAGATTATCACCCAGGTGCTCGAACTTACCAAAGACAGCCCAGACTTTTACGGCGTTACGGTTTGTGGCACCAGTTTCAGCAGCATCGGCGCATCGCTCACACAGGAAGTAGCCTATACCCTGAGTGCTGCCGTAGCTTATACCGATCGTCTTACCACAGCTGGTGAGCCTCTGGAATCGGTGTTACGCAACATGCTGTTTTGCATGGGGGTCGGCACCAACTACTTTTTTGAGATCGCCAAATTGCGGGCTCTGCGCCTGCTTTGGGCTGCCGTAGTGGAGGCCTACCAGGCCGATCCGGCGCTGGCCGGCAAACTGCGCATCCACAGCACGACTTCCAGTTGGTACCAAACTACGCTCGACCCGTACGTGAACATGCTGCGCGTGACCACTGAGGCCATGTCGGCAGTTCTCTCCGGCGCTGATTCGCTTACTGTACTGCCATTTGACAGCACCTTTAAGGATTCAGATGAGTTCTCGGAGCGCATCGCCCGCAACGTGTCCATTATCCTGAAAGAGGAGTCATACCTGGACAAAGCCGTAGACCCCGCCGCCGGTTCTTACTACCTGGAGTCTCTCACCAACGAACTGGCTACCAAAGCATGGGAGCTTTTCAAAGAAGTGGAAGCACAGGGAGGATTTGAGGCCGCTTATGATAATGGATTTATTTTGGGCTCAATCACCGAAGTAAACCGCCAGAAGTTCCGCGACATCGCCACAGGCCGTATGGTGCTGGTAGGCACTAACAAATACCCGAACCCGAAAGAGAAGATTGACTTTGACCCGGAGGAACTAATCCAACGCGCCGAGTTCGATACAACCCGCGCCGCCTACCCGACTGAGGTGATGCGCATGGCCACTGAGCTGCATTTGCGTAAGCGCAAACGTCGTCCAAGGGCAGTTATCGCCGTGATCGGACAGGCTGCCAAGCTCCACATCAACGCCTCTTTTGCAAAAGAATTTTTCACCTGCGCCGGTTTCGAAACCGATATGCAACAGTATGATAACGTGGAAACAGCCGCCGCCCGCCTGCTGCATGCAGCAGCCGAGGTAGTAGTTGTGTCTACTTCCGAAGCAACGTATGCCCGCGAGTTTGGTCCCAAGATTCGTCAGCACGAATCCAGGCCGACCATCATCATGGCCGACGATCCGCAGCACATGAAAGACGAACTGGTAGCCCACGGGTATGACGAGTTCATCTTCGAAGACTGCGACATGTCGACTATACTGGAGCTGGTGCAGAAGCGCCTGGAGCGCGAAGAGAACAATGGTGGCACGCAATAAACAGCCTTCACATTCAAAAACAACAAACCAGCAACCATGAACGACGCGATCACAGAAGTTAAGCAAGCCCTCGACGGGCAGGTAGCCGCTTGGAACAACGGCGAACTGGAGAAGGCGATGGACTTTTACTGGGAGTCGCCGGACATGCTCTGGATCAGCCGTAACGGCACTGAAAAAGGATGGCAGGAAGTGCTGGAGATGTTCCAAACCGACTTCACCGACCGCAGCAAAATGGGCGACTATACCTACGAACCCTTGCACATTGAGCAGGTAGGACCGGAAGCCGTGTACTACGTGTACCGCTGGAAGATCGACCTGCAAGGCAAAAAACTGATGGGCGGCGTATCATCACAGCTTTGGAAAAAGGTAAATGGCCGCTGGGTCATCACCTCCGAGCACGCAAGTTAAATTAGTGAATGAGTGATTTAGTGATGGAGCGAATACTTCCCCTTGAATTTCCTCAATCAAACCTCATTCAGGAATATAAGTAATTATTGAGTTTTGAAGAGTAAATGTATTGATAGAAAAATCACTCATTCACTCCATCACTCATTCAAAAATAAAACATGCAACTGAGTGACCTTACCATTAGAACGGCGTTAAAACCCGGAGACATTGGCTATATTACGTATCGCCACGGTACCCTTTACAGTAACGAGTACCATTATGGAATTGAGTTTGAGAGTTACATTGCCCAGGGGCTGCACGAATTCTTCAGCCAGTACGACCCGAACAAAGGCCGGGCCTGGCTGGCTGAGTATGAGGGCAGGATAGTCGGGACGATCTTCCTGATGCACCGCCCCGGGAATGTGGCCCAGGTGAGGTACTTTCTGATAGAGCCGGAATTCAGGGGCATCGGCCTGGGCAAAAAGCTCATGAAGCTGGCCATGGACTTCTACAGGGAGAAAGGCTATACCTCCGCCTTCCTTTGGACGACCCATGAACAGGAAGGCGCCATCGCTTTGTATAAACGCTATGGCTTTAAGCTGACGGAAGAGAAACCTTCCACTGCTTTTGGCAAAGCACTGACAGAACAACGGTTTGACCTGTTTTCCTGAGCCGAGGCATCCGAAACTCAAAAAAAATAGAACGACGCGCGAATGAGTCGACAGAAAATAGAACTCACTCATTCACTCCATCACTCATTCAAAAATTAACCCATGAAACCTGACTTTTCGAACATAGACATCAACAAAGTCGCCAAAGCGGAGCACGGGCAGAAAAACCCACTGCAGCCGAAGGACTGGAAAACAGCCGAGCAGATTCCGCTCAAGAGCTACTATACCTCCGAGGATGTGCAACACTTCGAGCACCTGGACTTTGCTGCTGGTCTGCCGCCATACCTACGCGGCCCTTATAGCACCATGTATGTGCAAAAGCCGTGGACAATCCGCCAGTATGCCGGTTTCTCCACTGCCGAAGAATCCAACGCCTTCTACCGTCGCAACCTGGCCGGCGGACAGAAAGGTCTCTCGGTAGCTTTCGACCTTGCCACACACCGCGGCTACGACTCCGACCATCCGCGTGTGGTAGGCGACGTGGGCAAAGCCGGTGTGGCCATCGATTCGGTGGAGGACATGAAAATCCTCTTCGACCAGATTCCGCTCAATGAGATGTCGGTGTCGATGACGATGAACGGAGCCGTGCTGCCGATCATGGCCTTTTATATTGTGGCAGCAGAGGAGCAGGGCGTAACGCCGGAGCAGCTGAGTGGCACGATCCAGAACGACATCCTGAAGGAGTTTATGGTGCGCAACACCTACATCTACCCGCCGGAGCCGAGCATGAAGATCATCGCTGACATCTTTGAGTATACCTCCCAGAATATGCCGCGCTTCAACTCGATTTCTATTTCAGGCTACCACATGCAAGAAGCCGGCGCCACCGCCGACATTGAACTGGCCTATACCCTGGCTGATGGCCTGGAGTATGTGCGCACCGGTCTCAAAGCAGGTATGGACATCGACGTATTTGCGCCACGCCTTTCTTTCTTCTGGGCCATCGGCATGAACCACTTCATGGAGATCGCCAAAATGCGTGCCGCCCGTATGTTATGGGCCAAGCTGATCCAACAGTTCAACCCCAAAAACCCGAAATCACTGGCGCTGCGCACGCACTGTCAGACTTCCGGCTGGAGCTTGACCGAGCAGGACCCGTTCAACAACGTGACCCGCACCTGTGTGGAGGCGCTGGCCGCTGCCTTGGGTGGTACTCAAAGCTTGCATACCAACGCACTTGACGAGGCCATCGCGCTCCCAACCGACTTCTCGGCCCGCATTGCCCGTAACACGCAGATATACCTGCAACAGGAAACCAATATCACCAAAGTGGTAGACCCTTGGGGAGGCTCTTATTACGTAGAAGCCCTCACGCATGAGATCGCGCACAAAGCCTGGGCTTTGATTGAGGAAGTGGAGGAGCTCGGTGGTATGGCCAAAGCCATTGAGACCGGTCTGCCAAAAATGCGCATCGAAGAGGCTGCTGCCCGCAAGCAGGCCCGCATCGACTCGGGCAAGGATGTGATTGTGGGCGTGAACAAATTCCGTCCGGACCAGATTCAGGAAATCGACATCCTCGACATTGACAACACCGTGGTGCGCGAGTCGCAGCTCCGCAGACTGGCCCAGGTAAAAGAAAACCGCGACAACCAGGCCGTGGATGAAGCACTGCAAGCCCTGACCTTGGCTGCTGAGTCTGGTGAAGGTAATTTGCTGGAACTGGCCGTGAACGCTGCCCGCTACCGCGCTACACTGGGCGAGATTTCTGATGCATTAGAGAAAATTTACGGAAGACACAAAGCTGTGATACGATCCATATCAGGTATATACTCTGCCGAGCTCTCCGACGACGAGAACTTTGAGCGGGCAAAAGTGCTGGCTGATCAGTTCGAGGAACTGGAAGGTCGCCGGCCACGCATCATGGTCGCTAAGATGGGGCAGGATGGTCACGACCGTGGCTCTAAGGTGATTGCCACCTCCTTCGCCGACCTCGGCTTCGACGTGGACATTGGCCCACTCTTCCAGACCCCGGCCGAAGTAGCCATGCAAGCCGCCGAGAACGACGTGCATGTGGTGGGTGTATCTTCGCTGGCAGCCGGCCACAAAACGCTGGTGCCGCAGCTGATCGGGGAACTACGCAAACTCGGCCGCGAAGACATCATGGTGATTGTAGGTGGCGTTATACCTGCCCAGGATTATGATTTCCTGTTCAAAGCCGGCGCTACAGGCGTCTTCGGACCGGGCACGATCATCTCCGTAGCGGCTCAAAATATCCTGGAGCAATTGATCAGGAGAGCCGTGGAATCTGGAAGTTAAAAGTTCAGAGTTAGCAATTGAAAGCTGCAGCTGCATTGGTCGGCTGCAGCTTTTTCGTTTCCGGAAGACGATGGCCTTTCAGACGCACTCCCTGTTAGAAAGGATATACAGCATGACAGTACTTTGCTACAGCCCTTTTAAAGCTGTACCTTTGTGGTAATTATACAATTGCCTTATGTTATCTAAACCAACGAAATACATTCTATTAAGCCTCTCAGCTGCCCTCATCATCTACTTCATCTACGACTCCTTTTCCCTGCCCAGTGTCGATGACCTGAAAGGCGATTTTAAAGAGGTGGCCTTTTACCGCAACGAGAATAACACCGGCCCAATCGTCAGGATTTACGCGGTGACACTTGCCGATACCCTGTGGCAGGAGATGGAAGCTTATGGTAACTACATGCCGCACACCAAGTATGGCACCACCAGGGTATACTTTTTCCTGAACAACCAGCCAGCTCCGGATCAGGTGCAACCCGGGCAGCCGAACTTCCCCTCTCAGTTTGAACCTCATACATTAGCCCGTTACGAAAAAGACGCCATGGGACAAATATCCTTTGTGCGACACCCTTTTAGCCGCTAACAGAGGCTCTTTCGCTGCATTTCGCCACTTCTACTTATTGATAATTAAGTAGTTATAACCAGATAATTACAGCTTAGTTAGTAGGCTCATTCTTAAATTAATCGTAAAAGAGAGGATGTGAAACCTAAAAACTTAAAGGCTATGAAAATGATTTGGAAAACAGCGGCGGCCACTCTTTTTATGAGTTCAGCATTATTACTGACATCTTGTGGGGGAGAGCAGGGCACTACCACAGAGACGCCATCCGATACCATGGAAGATAATACGATGGAAAATGATATGAATGACACTGACATGACCGAAGACACCGCCGGCATGCAGGGCACTACCACAGGCGGCACAACAGGTACAACAACTACCGGTACCACCACTGGAGGCATGACAACGACCGGCGGCACAACCACCGGTTCCACTACAGGTACGACGACTGGTACTACAACGGGTATGACGACCGGGACTACGACGGGCACTACCACGACAACAGGTACGACTACGACTGGCACCACCACAGGCTCTACAACGGGTTCAACTACTGGTAACTAATCTTCCAGATCTAAAAATTAGACATACAGTAACAGAGGGGCTGCGCTGACCTATACAGTTAAGTTTAGCAGAGCAGGGAGCTTGTAAAAACAGGCTCCCTGCTCTGTTTATATTACCATAGTAACACTTCCACTCTTTTCAGTTAATCCTGACTTTTTCAAGAATTTCCTACATGTATTCAGGAAACAGGCCATCATATAGGATGAGGGCTTGTGTACCAGGTAGCATAGTAGTATACTTGGCCCCTTGTTTCCTTATTTCGTATGAATAGATATTCATATAATAAGCGCTGACTATGAGGCAAGGCAAATCAAAAAAATCATACTTCGCACTAAATCTGATTCTTTTGCTTTTATCTTATATTTTCTCTCCTCTGCCGGTACAGGCGCAGTACCTACCGGAGACCGATTTGCAGGAGCTTTTTCGTGATGTGCAGTTGCTGCCTGTGTTTCCGGACTCCAAAACGTTTGCAGATTGCGTCCCCCTACAGGAGCCAGCATATATTCTGCAGGCTTACCGGGAGCAGCGCCAGCAGCCTGGCTTTGATCTGAAAGAATTTGTACTGGAGCATTTTCTGCTGCCCACGCAACCGTCCTCCAACTTCACGACCGACACCAGCCTCACTGTAACAGCGCATATACGACAGCTATGGCCTGTACTCACTCGTATGCCGGGCGATGGCGGCGGCTCACTGCTGCCTCTGCCCCACGCCTACGTGGTGCCAGGCGGTCGCTTTCAGGAAATCTACTACTGGGATAGCTTTTTTACGATGCTGGGTTTGCAGGTGAGCGGCGAAAAAGCATTGATCCAACACATGGTCGACAACTTCACCCACCTGATCCACACCACCGGTCATATACCTAATGGCAACCGCAGTTATTACCTCAGTCGTTCACAGCCACCCTTTTACGCGCTTATGCTGCACCTGCTCACCCAGGAACTAGGCCGCGATGTGTTGGTAAAATATGCACCTGCCCTCCGCAAGGAGTATGCTTTCTGGATGGATGGGTCTGAGCAACTCACCTCTGCCAATCCAACGCACCGACGAGTGGTACTGTTGCCAGATGGCAGCATCCTCAACCGCTACTGGGACGACCAACCGGCACCCCGCCCCGAGTCTTACAGAGAAGACGTGCACATCGCGCAGGAGTCAGTCCGAAACCCGGAAGAGGTATACCGCCACATCAGGGCCGCTGCCGAATCGGGTTGGGACTTTAGTAGCCGCTGGTTCGCTGACAAACACAACCTCAGTACGATCCACACCACCGACATTCTGCCCGTAGACCTCAACTCACTGCTTTTCCACATGGAACTGACATTGGCTGAGATGGCCGAACTGGAACGCGATCCGGCTGAGGCTAAGTTGTTCCGCCAGAAAGCCAAAGCCCGTCGCAAAGCAGTACTACAGCACATGTGGCACGATGCTGACGGCTTCTTCTATGATTACGATTTCGTACAGGGCAAAACCACCGACATCCCTACACTGGCCGCTGTGTTCCCGCTTTACTTTTGCATGGCCAAGCGCAAGCAAGCCAAGGCTGTAGCCGAGCGTTTGCAAAACGATTTCCTAAAGGCCGGTGGCTTGGCCACGACTTTGGTTCATACCAATCAGCAGTGGGATGCTCCGAATGGCTGGGCACCTTTGCAGTGGATGAGTATTCAGGCGCTTCGCAATTACGAGTATGAAGAGCTGGCCCGTACCATCGCCACGCGCTGGATCACCCTCGGCACCGAAGTGCACGAAAACACAGGCAAAATGGTGGAGAAGTATAACGTAGAGAATCTGGAACTCGAAGCAGGCGGCGGCGAGTACCCCAACCAGGATGGCTTCGGATGGACCAACGGTGTTTTCCTGAAACTGATCGCGCTATACCCTGAACTGCGACCAATTGCAGAGCAAGAGCCCGCCGTGTTGCAAAAACAGTAAAACTATACCTGTACCACCGCGCTATGTAAGGTGGGTATTCCGTTATAGAGATCAAGTATAAAAAGCACCTGTTATACCTGATCTGAGGATTGAAGCAGAAACTGGCACTCAGTTTGCAAAGACAGCGTTATACAGAAAAACAGGATATGATTCAGTTTAAACATACGATAACGGCATTTGCCTTGCTCCTGGGCTCATTCACAGCTTTTGCCCAGGGCGAAACGTCCAACTGGTATTTCGGTAAAGGAGCCGGTTTGATCTTCAGAGGTGACACGGTGACAGCAGCAGTCAACAGCAGGCTGCAAACCGAAGAAGGCAGCGCCACCATCTCCGACAAAGCGGGCAACCTGTTGTTTTATACCAACGGCATCACCGTCTGGAACAAGCACCACCGTGTGATGCCAAACGGCAACGGCCTGATGGGCATGAAGTCCTCCACCCAATCTGCTTTGATTATACCTAAGCCTGCTGCTGACAGCGTCTTTTACATCTTCACAACGGATATACAGGCGCAGTCCAACGGTTTGCGCTACAGTGTGGTGAATATGAACAAGGATGATGGCAATGGCGCTATTACGGCTCGCAACGTGTTCATGATCGCGCCGGCCACCGAAAAGCTCACGGCCATACGCCACAGCAACAACCGCGACTGGTGGGTGATTGCGCACCGCTGGAATAGCAACGCTTACATGGCCTACCTGGTAACGGCCGAGGGTGTGAACGTGGAGCCTGTGATGAGCAACGTGGGTACCGTACATGGTGGCGCACACCGCAAAGCCATCGGCTATCTTGTTCCCTCTCCTGACGGCACCCGCCTGGCCGCCGCTCTCTGGGACAGCGACAGCAATTTTGAAGTACTCCGCTTCGACCGCAGCTCCGGTGAGGTATCGGATCCCATTTTGTTGAAAGGCTATGAAGAAGCGTATGGCGTGTGTTTTTCTCCGGATGGCACCAAGCTTTATGGTACCGCGAACGGCAAAGGCGGAGGCAAAGCACAGATTATCCAATTCGATCTGCAGGCCGGCGACGAAGCTGCCATTGCTAAATCAGCTGTGGTGGTGGCCACTTCCGGCAGTCCGCGCATCGGTGCTATACAAATGGGACCGGATGGTAAGATGTATGTAGCCCGTCAGGATAACATTCACTTAGGCGTGATTAACAACCCGGATGCTTTGGGCAAGGAAAGTGGCTATGTAGATACGGGAATGCATTTAGGTGGTCGCAAGAGTGATCTTGGTCTGCCGAACTTTCCGCAAGGTATACGATCGGGCACAGCCAGGTCTGCTAATGTAAAATAAGGTATAGATTCGACTTTTAAAGCCGGGCAGCGATGTCCGGCTTTTTTGTTTCAAACAAATAACTGGCTTGGTAATGCATATATTCTAAATTTGTAAGGCAATCGATTCTATACCTAACGCTATACCGCCTTGGCAAAACGTTTCAGTGCTGATAAGTATGTAGAGGGCATCCTGGCCGGCGACCGCGTCATGCTGAGCCGGGCCATTACGCTGGTGGAAAGTCGGCTGGCTTCTGACCTGGATCTGGCACAGGACGTTATCAACCAGGTGCTGCCACATGCCGGCAAATCGGTGCGGATAGGTATAACAGGCGTGCCGGGCGTGGGCAAGAGTACTTTCATCGAGTCTTTTGGCAATTACCTGATTGAGGCACAGGGCAAGAAACTGGCCGTGCTGGCCATTGACCCGACCTCACAGCGTACCGGCGGCAGCATACTCGGTGACAAGACGCGCATGGAGTCACTTTCCATAAATCCGCAGGCTTACATTCGCCCCTCTCCTGCCGGCAAATCGCTGGGTGGCGTAACGCGCAGCACCCGCGAATCGATCATCCTTTGCGAAGCGGCCGGTTTTGACGCCATTATTGTGGAGACTGTTGGCGTGGGACAATCTGAGACGGCGGTGCATGCCATGGTCGACTTTTTCCTGTTGCTAATGTTGGCGGGTGCCGGCGACGAGTTGCAAGGTATAAAGCGCGGCATTATGGAGATGGCCGATGCCATTGCCATTACCAAAGCCGACGGCGAGAACGGCATGAAAGCCAAAGCCGCCCGTGCCGAATACCAGAACGCCCTGCACCTATACCCGATGGCCGCCTCTGGCTGGCTCCCAAAAGTCTCCGTGTGTTCTGCAATGGAGCAAATCGGCCTCGATACCATCTGGCAAACTGTAGCCGCATACCTGGAATTGACGCAACAAAACGGATTTTTCGAGAAAAAGCGCCACGATCAGAACCTGCAATGGATGTACGAAGCCATACGCCAAGGGCTGGAGGATAATTTCTACGCGCACCAGCAGGTGAAAAACCAGTTGCCAGGTATAGCCGATGAAGTAAAAGCAGGCAGAAAGTCAGCTTTTGCAGCGGCTTCGGAGCTTTTGAAATTGGTATAACTTCCCCGAGCCCAATGCTGGCTCATTATACTTTATTTGTCATCCTGTAAGGAATTTGGTAGCAAAGGTTTAAGCTACAAGGGAGCCATACCCTAAAGCTGAAAAGATAGAAAAAAAACAGCCGGCACATTGCTGCGCCGGCTGCTCTTCATCAATAAGTAAATTTATCGGGCCTCTTCTAAAGTAACTTTGGCCCACTTGCAGATTCCTCCTAGCGGAGGGTTGAACTTGTACACATTTATTTTGATGGACTGCACAAAAGGAAACCGATCGTAGATCTTGTCGATGATCCGGTGGCCCAGGTGCTCCAGCAGACGGGCCGGGACTTTCATCTCTTCCAGCGCCAGCGCGTACAGCACCTCGTAGTTAACGGTTTCACCCAAGTCATCGCTTTCGGCGGCGCGTCTCAGATCGGTTTCAATGAACAGGTCGATGCCGTACTTGTTGCCGATCTTCTGCTCCTCGTCGTAAAAACCGTGGAAGGCGAAGAACTCCATCCCTTCCAGTGCAATCTGTCCCATTCGCGTTAAACTAGCCTATCTCGTCAAAAAAAGAACCTGCTGTTTTCGGCTGGCGGCTCTGTGCCCAGTCAGAGAGACTATTGCGGGATGGCTCCGTCATCGGCGGTTGAATCTCCGGTTGATCAGGTTTAACAGGCTGAATTTCAGGTATAGGCTGCTCAATTTCCGGAGCAGGTATAGTACCCGGATAGTCAGGCTTCGGCTGCTCGATCTCCGGCGATGGCACATTTGGCACTGGCGTTACCGGGTTCGGAATTTCCGGGTGCGGCTGTGTCACGTCCGGGGCCGGATCGCCAAGTGGCTCGTATCCATTGCTAATAGCTAGAGCAGGTATAGCAGTTGCTGCAGTGGCCGTAGCCTCCGGCAGTTGTATTGTTCGGTTTGTTGTCGTTTCCATATCTTTCATGTTACGCAGCAGCTCGGGCTGTTCTACCCGAAGTTCGGCCGCTCTTGAAAGAATACTGGCAGTACTGGTTTTAGGTTTTGACTTTGTTTTTTCGGCTTTCTCCAGCGCCTCGTTAGCCAGGTTGCGCAGGTCACGCACCATGCTCTCCAGGTATGACTCCATACGCTGGTAGTCCTGCTCCAGTGCTTTTACCTCCTGCTGCATTTCGCTCACCATGCGCTCGGCCTGTTTCTGACTGTCCTCCAGCACTACGCGGGCCTGGTTGCGGGCTGTGTTCAGCAATTGGTCGGCCTGCAGTTGCGCCTCGCGTATCTTAAGTTCCGACGATTTGTTGGCCTGCTCCAGTATGGAGTTACCAGTGTCTTCGGCAGTTTTCAGTGTTTTGTATAAAGAAGATTCCACCTCACGCAGCTTCTGCGTCTCACGGTGAGCCGACTCCAGCTTGCCGCGCAGGTCTTTGTTCTCATCGAGCAACTTTTCCCACTGCTGCGATAAGGTCAGCAAAAAAGCATTTACTTCGTCCTTGTCAAGCCCTCTAAATGCCTTCTCAAATGTTTTTTGTCTGATTTCTAAGGGTGTAATCTTCATGATCCAAACTGAATTTTATATCCCACACCGAAATGGTGCGGTCATCACTACACGAAACTAACTGATTCTGGTGAGCCGACCAAAATAATTTATTGACCGAGGTACCGTGGCTCGCATTTCGGACTTTATCAATAACCTTGAGCAGCTTAAAGGTCTGCGCGTCCCACACTTTTATGGACTTATCCATGCTGCAGGTTGCAAAATAGCGTCCGTCGGGGCTATAGGTTATGTGATTGACAGTATACATGTGGGCGATCACATAGCCGCGCTCCTTGTATTTTTCCTGTACCTCCCATACCCGTAGATGGGCATCGCGGCCTGCAGTGAGCAATTGAGAGCCATCCGGAGAGTAAACGACCGTGAACACAGAGTTGGTATGCGCGGGCAGTTCATACTTCAGCTCCATTGTGCCGGCATCGAATATCCGCACCAGATGATCGCTATACCCGGCGGCGAGTTCGTTAGTGTTTTCGTTGTAGGCAAGGCAGCGCACGCTCTTGTCCGATTTACGCACCATGCTGCGCAGTTCAAAGTCTTCGGCCCCGATCACGGCTATACCTCCGTTGCCCATCCCCACGTATACCTGGCCTGTTTCCGGCACATAGGCAATGTCGAAAATCGCCACCTTTGGTAGCGCCACAGATTTATGGATGGCTTTGCTGTTGAGGTCGATAACCTGCAGTCCTTCCTGGTTCTGCCCGATCAGGAGCAGGTTGCGCTCCGGCATCAACCGCAGGGCGTATACCGACGTGGTGACCTTCGCTACCAGCTCGCCGTTATCGGGTTGGTTCAGGTCCCAGGAAGCGACCATACCATCGCTGCCCGCCGAATAAATGGTGGCAGGTGCAGCACCGCCTTCCAGGGTATACACACAATCGCGGTGGCCTGTCAGGGTGGCGACTTTCTGTACTTCTATCTTGCTAGCCATCTGTACTTAGTCTGTTACACTTAATTTTAGTTAAATTTACAACAAATAACGCAGCGAACCCATCCGTTGCTTACCAAAATTACCGCCATGCCCCTGCTCCTGACCCGCGAACTTGATTCCTATACCCTGCTGGGTGTGTGGCTTCTTGACGAAGCACCGGATGCATTGCGCCCATTGCTGCCACCCCATCTTATACCTGACGAGGGCCTGCAACTGGCACACCCAAGACGGCAGCGCGAATGGCTGGCCAGCCGTGCTCTTACTTACCAACTGTTGCAACATTTCACCAGCGAGCCGCTGCCATTGTTGCGCGACGCCACAGGCAAACCCGTGTTTGCAGGCACTGAATTTCAGCTCTCCATTACACACTCTCCCCGCATGGCTGCCGTTATACTATCTGAAAAGTATGATGTTGGCATAGATATTGAACTAGTAAGCGCGAAGGCGCTGCGGGTAGCCGACAAGTTTCTGACTGATCAGGAAAAGGTCTTTACCGCTGACGATGAACAGCAGACTTGTCTGTACTGGAGCGCCAAAGAAACCTTGTACAAGATGTACAGCCAAAAACGACTTATTTTTAAGGAAAACTTATTGGTGGAACCTTCTCATAGCCCTGAAAACAACTTATTGCAGGGACATGTTATTACCGATAATTTTTCTAAATTGTATCAGATCCATCACGAAGTGCTTCACAACCACGTACTAACCTACAGTGTTGATCGTTGATACAACTTACACGCACCTAAACAAACAAACATGAAATATCTGGCTTCTTTTGCCATAGCATTCCTGGTCACGGCCAGCGTATTTGCGCAGGGCAGCTATCAACTAGGTAGCAAAGTGGCTGACTTCTCGCTGAAGGACGGGCAGGGCAACGCTGTCTCACTTAGTAATTTTGCCGACAGCAAAACAGTGGTTTTGGTTTTTACGGATAACAAATGCCCATACGCTAAACTATATGAAAACCGACTGGTTACCTTGTCTAGCACCTATGCACCGCGAGGCGTACAGTTCATCTTCATTAACCCGGGTGTTGGTGTGGGTGAAGGCAGCGATACCATGCAGGATCTGGCGGCTAAAAATTACAGTTTCCCATACCTGGCAGACGAAGGACAGCGCATCAGTCAGAAATTCGGGGCTACTAAAACACCGGAAGTATTTGTGCTGCACAACATGGGTGGCGAATTCGTGCTGAAGTATAAAGGCGCTATTGATGACAGTCCGCAGGTAGAAAGCGGCGTACGCAACAATTACCTCAAAACCGTAATTGACGATGTGCTGGCGAATAAAAACATCAGCACAACCGACAAACGTGCGACAGGCTGTATGATCAAACGCTATTAATTATAACGCTATAACTATACCCGCCATTTTCCTGAAACAGTGAAGTAGCGCGCTACACCTGGATTTGATAAAAAGGCAAAGGCCGGCACTTATGTGTACCGGCCTTTGCCTTTTTATACCTGAACGCTCAGCGCTTATACCGTCGGATCCTCGTCCGTAATCGCCGTTAGTAGTTTTGTTACTTCGGTTGCCTTTTCCAGGTCATTGGTCTTTTCGAATGAAAATGCCAGGTTGCGCAGCGCTCTTTTCACAATCTCGATGTTAGAGCATGGTTCGTAGAAAATATCTACCGGGTTGAGGTTGAGCTGCACGATGTAGTTGTCGATGTCTGCTTTCGAGAGCATCAGGCCTTTGTTGTACACATTGATGTAGAACTGCACCTCACCTAGTTTATAGGTCAAAATAAAGAGGTTCGGCAGATTCACGCCATAAACCGGCATCCCCAATCGCTGCGCAACGGTCATGTAGATCACACAAAGCGTCAGCGGGTTCCCGCGTCTCGTCTCCAAAGCCAGGTGCATCATGGAGTTCGACGGGGAGTGAAAGTTCTTGGTATTGGCCGAGAACTTCTTGTCACGGAAGAGCGAGTTGTTCAGCGACTTCACCTGGTCATAAGGGTGCATATCGTCCTTCATGCTTGTCCAGGCGTCGTAGTATAGCTGATCGAGCCCTCTCGATAAGGTAGCCAGTTCCACGTCCGGGTACAGGTAGGTGTTTACTAACCACATCCCTTCTACCAGGTCCTGTCCTCCACGCTCTTTCCAGTTTTTGAGGCGCTGCAACAGGCCGTCAAACTGCAAACTGTGGATCAGGTCCTCAATTCGCTTCTGCAGGTCCGAGTTCAGGGTTTCCTCCCATTCCTCTTCCAGAAAGGGAATAATGCTCTCCCCCAACGATACAATCTTCTGCTCTACGTGTGACGCGACCTCATAATCTATATCATCCAACAGCGAGATCATCGCCTTTATCTCCTTCTTTGTCAAAATAATGCGTAATAGTTAAAGCGTAATGAATAATAGTTGAACAGTACGATTGCCAAAATCAACTACAGTACTGTTCTCCTTAAAACTAACCACTTATTCCTCCCGAAGATTTCAGAATGGAAAATAAAATCCAACTTATTTCGACGTAAGCCTGCTGCGCACTGTCTAAGACCTTCTTTTCCGATCGATATTCAGCATGAAGTGATCGGAGTCTACAGTATGATTTTGGATTAACCTGAATCCCAATTAAACGGAAATGGTTCTAGTAGGTATAGCACTGGAGGGACAATGAATTATACCGCCACTGCTATACCTGCATGATCATGTTTGAATCACACCCACATTGTACGGTTTTTCGATTGGCGCGTGGTTGGCAGCTTCTATTCCCATTGAGATCACCTTGCGGGTCTCCAACGGGTCGATGATGCCGTCGACCCACAGACGTGCCGCCGCGTAGTATGGTGATAGCTCTTCGTTATACTTCGCTTTGATTCTTTCGAGCAACTCGTTCTCTGCCTCTGGGGTTATTTCCTCTCCTTTCGCTTTCAGAGCTGATACCTGAATCTGCAGCAAGGTATTGGCTGCCGCGGCACCACTCATCACAGCCAGCTGCGCCGATGGCCAGGCGTAGATCAGGCGTGGGTCGTAGGCTTTGCCGCACATGGCGTAGTTGCCGGCACCGTAGCTGTTCCCCAGAATGATGGTGAACTTCGGCACCACCGAGTTGGCCATGGCATTCACCATTTTGGCGCCGTCTTTAATAATGCCGCCATGCTCGGCCTTGCTGCCTACCATAAAGCCCGACACATCGTGCAGGAACACCAGCGGAATCTTCTTCTGGTTACAGTTCATGATAAAGCGGGCCGCCTTGTCAGCTGAGTCGGAGTAGATCACGCCGCCCATCTGCATTTCGCCTTTTTTGCTTTTCACGATCTTGCGCTGGTTGGCCACTATACCTACCGCCCAGCCATCGATCCGGCCCAGACCACAGATTAGCGTCTGGCCGTACAGTTCCTTGTAAGGCTCAAACTCAGAGTTGTCGACCAGGCGATGGATGATGTCCATCATGTCGTAGGGCTTGGTGCGGTCTGCTGGCAGCATGCCGTAGATTTCCTTCTCGTCGAGCTTCGGAGCGGCAGGCTCCACACGACTGAAACCAGCCTTCGGGTTTTCACCCAATTTGTCGAAAATAGTACGAATATGATCCAGCGCCTCTTTGTCGTCTTTGCACTTGTAGTCGGTCACGCCGGATATCTCGCAGTGGGTAGAAGCTCCGCCCAGCGTTTCGTTGTCGATGCTTTCGCCAATAGCTGACTTCACCAGGTATGAGCCACCCAGGAACACGGAGCCTGTGCCTTCCACGATGAGGGCTTCATCGCTCATGATCGGCAGGTAGGCACCACCGGCCACGCAGCTGCCCATGATCGCGGCAATCTGCACGATGCCCATGGAACTCATCACGGCATTGTTGCGGAACATGCGGCCGAAGTGCTCTTTGTCCGGGAATATCTCGTCCTGCATCGGCAAAAACACGCCGGCGCTGTCCACCAGGTATACGATCGGCAGTTTGTTCTCAATCGAGATCTCCTGTGCCCGCAGGTTCTTCTTGGCCGTGATCGGGAACCAGGCGCCGGCTTTTACGGTGGCATCATTCGCTACTACCACACACTGACGGCCTTTGATGTAGCCTATACCTGTCACCACGCCGCCACTTGGGCAGCCGCCTACTTCCTGGTACATACCTTCGCCAGCAAAGGCACCTACTTCCAGAAACTCGGTACCTTCGTCGAGCAAGTAGTCGATGCGTTCGCGGGCTGTCATTTTACCTTTGGCATGCTCTTTTGCGATGCGCTTTTCGCCGCCGCCCAGGTGTACTTTCTTCAGTTTGCTTTTCAGCTGGAAACTCAGCTGTTTGAGAGAGTCTTCGTTCTTATTGAATTCGATATCCATGAAGGGGTTATTATAAATAAGGGGACTACTTACAATGAAAAATCCGCTTTAAGGGCGGATTTCACAAATATACAATTTTTATAAGATGCACTATTGCCTTTTTGTGGTGTCACCAGGCACTACTTTTACCGAGTCGGGCGCCGGGCGACGGAACTCATCCGGGTTCTCGTCCTGCAGCTCCTTTACCTCCTCCAACGTGATCACGCGCCCTGTAGCATCTACCTTATACCTGTCTTTGCGACCAATAAGCGAGAACTGCACATAGCGTTTCGGGTAGGCCTGTATGTCGCGCAGCAGCAGGTTTAGCGCCTCTGTCGAGCGGTTCATGTTCTGGTATAGTTGCTCGTCGTTCATCAAACGGCCCAAAGAGCCCTCGTTGGAGTTGAGTTTGGCGATTGTAGCTTCCAGTTCGTTCACGGCCGAGTTGGCATCTGCTACCAGTTTCTTGACTTCCACCTGCTTCAGCGTATCGGTTATCTCCACCATATTCAGCGTGAGCCGGTCGATGTTGCGCTGGGTTTGGTTGAGGGCGGAGGTGAGCTGGCTTAGATTCCGGGTGATCTGGTTGATGTTACGCTGGTTTTCGCGCAGTATCTCGTTTACCGCCTCCGTCGTTTTGTTCGAGTTCGCCAGTATCTGCTGTATGTTGCCTTTAGCCTCACTGTCCAGAAGGCGGTTTACGCGCGCCAACGTGGTGTCTACTTTATCGATGACCGGCACCGATTTAGATGAGAGCATGTCGGTGATGCTGGTTTCTTTAAAGGCGACTAGCTCCTCCCCACCATTGTATTGCTTGTTGTTGTTCTTCAGGTATAGCGTGATAGCTTTGCTCCCTAAAAGATCCGAGTTGCCGAGGCTGGCGATGGTAGAGTCCCCGATCTGAAGGTCCTTCCGGACTTCTATGTCCACACGTACCATGTTTGCGCGGTCAGTGAGCAGCTTCAGGTCCTTCACATGGCCAACCTGTATGCCGTTCAGAAAGACAGGGTTTGAGATGGTGAGACCATCCACGCTGTCGTATACCACATGATAAGTATTGGATTTGGAGAAGATTGTGGATCCTTTCAGGAAGTCATACCCGAAATATAGTATTACAATTGCTGCTATACCTAGCAGGGCAACCTTAATTTCCTTTGATATTTTCACGTAGGTGAGTTTGCGTTATGCATTAGTTCATGGCTTCAAGCTCTTGCTTGTATTCCTTGAAGGCACGATATATACCTGATGCCATATACGTCTGACCGGTTTTATCGTTAAGGAATTTTTCCTCAGTCGGATTGGTCAGGAAGCCTGCCTCGATCAGCACGCTTGGCATATAGGATTTCCAGAGCACCAGAAAGCCTGCCTGCTTCACGCCGCGGCTGGTGCGCCCCACCCTGTTTTTAAACTCATTTTCTACTTTCTGGGCAAAACGCAGGCTGTTGTCGATGTAGGCGCTCTGGTGCAGCGCAAACATGATGTGGCTTTGCGGTGAGTTCGGATCGAAGCCGCCGTATTTCTCCTTGTAGTCATCTTCCTGCAAGATAACGGCGTTTTCGCGCTTAGCTACAGCCAGGTTGTTGTTGGAGGTATGGAGCCCCATGGTATAGGTCTCAGTGCCAAAAGCGGCGGGCGGACCAGCGTTGAGGTGAATGGAGATGAACAGGTCCGCATTGTTCTTGTTGGCTATACCTGCGCGGTCGATCAGCTCCACAAACGTATCGTCTTTGCGGGTGTAAACAACTTTCACGTCGGGCACGTTCTTTTCAATTAACGCACCGACCTGCAGGGCCAACTTTAAGGCCACGTCAGCCTCATGCGAAACTTTGCCGTTACAGCCTATATCTTTGCCACCATGACCCGCATCGATTACTACCGTGCGCAGCTTGTATGCCTTGCGGTATTCGAGCTTGCTGGAAGAGAGTAAAAGTAAACTTAGGGCCAGAATTGAAATAGTAACAATATTTCTCACAACGCTCGTTAGTTAAAAGTTAAACAATAACTTTGTACAAAATAAATAAAACTTTAGGGAAGTCTGAAGAAGTTGCGCTACATTTTAATCTTTTTGCTGCTGGTGCAGCTCGCCGTACTTTCTGCCCAGCCTGTACTGGGCCAAAGGTTACGTCGTGCGCCCGGTACTGCTACACCAAAAGACACTGTCAACATCTCTCCACCTCAGGATTCGCTTGTGACCACGGCACCCCAGGGCGACATCGAGACCACAATCAATTACTCTGCCAGAGATTCCATTCTGTTTGAAGCAGACCGCAAAGTAGTGCATCTGTACGGAGATGCCAAAATTGATTACGGTACCATGGAGCTTTCCGCGGCGTACATCCAGATCGACTACGACCTCAACACCCTGACGGCTACGACACTCGCTGACTCAGCGGGCCAGGAGACTGGTACTCCGGTATTTAAGGACGGCGCGGAAAGTTACGCTGCTAAGCGCATTGCCTATAACTACAAGACCAGGCGTGGCCGGATCTCTGAAGTAGTAACGCAACAAGGCGAAGGGTATATACATTCCGAGGTGGTGAAAAAAAATGAAACGAACGAAATTTTCGGTCTGCACAACAAGTACACCACCTGTAATCTGGAGCACCCGCACTTCTACATCAGTGCCGGCAAGATCAAAGCTATACCTAACGACAAGATTATGTCGGGTCCGTTCAACCTCGTGATCGCTGATATACCTACGCCGCTCGGCTTTCTGTTTGGCCTCTTCCCTACACCGAAGAATCAACGCTCATCTGGTGTGATTGTGCCGACCTTCGGCGAATCGCGTGCGCGGGGCTTTTACCTGAGCAACGGGGGATACTACCTGGCCCTCAATGACTACATTGGCACCCGCATCACCGGCGACATCTATTCATTGGGCGGGTATAAGGTGACTGTAGACAATACGTACATCAAACGCTACTCGTACCGTGGCAATCTAAACATCAGCTACGATTATTTTAAAAATGACGAAGCGGATGTGGCTGACCCGAACCGTTCTACGAACAGTCTGGCCGGCCTGCCACCTAGCCAGCGCACCGCTTTTATTACCTGGTCGCATAGCCCGGTGCAGAAGCCAGGCCGCGGTCGTTTTTCTGCTAACGTGCGTGCCGGTAGCAGCCAGCACAATCGCGTAAACTACAACAGCCCGAACGCATACCTGGCCCCGACCTTTAACTCAACCATCACTTACCAGAAGAACATACAGAACTCCCCCTTTAGCTATACTGCTACGCTGAGCCAGGGCCAGAACAACGGTGGTTTTACAGAAGACGGTAAACCGCAGCCTACCATTATGCGCTTCACGCTGCCTGACCTTAACTTTGCCATGACGCAGACGAGCTTGTATGAACTCTTCTCGAAGAACGTGCCGACCGGCCAATGGTATGAAAACTTCACTTTCGGCTACAACGTACGTGTCCGTAACGAGGTATCTAACCAGGTGCCTGCCCGCAGACTAGGCAACTTACCTGTAGTGGGTGGCACAGCCAGAGATACCTCTTTTGCGCTTAATTTTGACAACCTGGGCGAGCTCTGGCGAAACGGCCGTAAGAGCGCTGACCACAACTTTAACATCGGGCTGGGTAACTACAAGGTGCTCCGCTTTTTCAACCTGACGCCAACCGTAAACTACCGCGAATCCTGGTTCGACAACAAACTGACCTATACCTTCGATGAAGAGCAGCAGGCCGTGCGTATCGATACGGCAGACTTCGGCAGAGTGTACGAATACGGCGCAGGTGCCTCCCTCAACACGACCGTGTACGGTACCGTGCAGTTCCCGAAGAGCAAGCGGGTAGAGGCCATCCGCCATACTATGATCCCGAGCATCAGCTACGGTTACCGTCCTAACTTCGGCGACGAGAGCCGCTTTGGTTTCTCTCAAACCACCCAGGTAGCGATAGACTCGCTGACGAACCAGCCAATCTTCCAGACGCTGCCACGCTTTAACGGCAACGTGCCTTCGGGAGGCTTGCAAAGCAACCTGAGCATGCAGATCAATAACCGCGTCGAGATGAAAGTCCGCTCACGCAGCGACTCCACGGAGGCCAAATCGGAGAAAGTAAGCCTGATCGACAACCTGAATATAGGAGCTTCCTACAACCTGGCTGCCGACTCGCTACGTCTTTCCAATATCAACATCAGCATGAACACACGCTTGTTCAAAGTGTTTGATGTGAATTTCACCTCCACCCTCGACCCTTACCAGCTCAGCCCGGACGGCAACCGCCGTATCGACCGCTTTATGCTGGAGTCTCCTGGTTTTAAACTAGCCAGGCTGACCAATGCCAACCTGAGTGTGCGGGCCAACTTTAACCCGGAAGCGCGGTCTACGAACACGCCACCGCCCACTAACCTGCCCGGCATGCTGAACCCGAACGACCAGTTCCTGCCAGATTATGTGGACTTCAACATCCCCTGGACGCTGAACCTGGACTATACGATCTACTATACCGGAGGCACACAGCAGAACCGGGGCGAGATTACGCAGAACATTGGCATGCAGGGCACCCTGAACCTGACTGAAAAGTGGAAGTTTGGCTACATGGCCGGGTATGACTTTACTAACCAGAATATCTCTAACGCCAGCCTCGACATTTACCGCGACCTACACTGCTGGGAAATGAGCATCGGCTGGAGACCATTCGGTTTGATGCGCGGCTATAACGTGACCATCAACGCCCGATCTGCTCTGCTGCGCGACCTGAAGCTCTCCCGGAACAGATCAGGTATGAACCGATAACCCCTGTAACAGCCACTTGCCAAAGCGGGTGGCTGTTTTGTTTTGAATTTCATACTTTTGAATCGAACCCAAACCAGCATCCTATGTCTGTTCATAAAAGCGACGTAAAAAAAGTTACCACGCACCAGCTGCAGAATATGAAAGAGCGCGGCGAGAAGATCTCCATGCTCACAGCTTACGACTACTCGATGGCCACCATTCTGGACGCAGCCGGCGTAGACGTACTGCTTGTCGGTGACTCTGCCTCCAACGTAATGGCCGGCCACGAGACAACGCTCCCCATTACACTGGACCAGATGATCTACCATGCCTCTTCGGTAATACGGGGCGTGAACCGCGCCTTTGTGGTGGTGGACCTGCCCTTCGGCTCTTACCAGGGCAATTCTTCGGAGGCGCTGCGTTCTACCATCCGCATCATGAAGGAGTCTGGCGCACATGGTATCAAGCTGGAAGGCGGTGCTGAGATAAAGGAATCGATCGTGCGCATCCTGAGTGCGGGCGTACCTGTGATGGGCCACCTGGGCCTGACCCCACAGTCTATATATAAGTTCGGCACCTATACCGTACGCGCCAAAGAAGAAGCCGAAGCGCAGAAGCTGATCGACGACGCCCTCCTGCTACAGGAACTGGGCTGTTTCTCGATCGTGCTGGAGAAAATTCCTTCGGAACTGGCCAAGCGCGTTGCCGAAAAGCTGGAAATTCCGATCATAGGTATAGGCGCGGGCCCGCACGTGGATGGACAAGTGCTGGTGGTACACGACATGCTGGGCATCAACAAAGAATTCAAACCCCGCTTCCTGCGTCGCTACGCCGATCTGCATACTATTATGACTGATGCCGTGCAGAACTACGTGAAGGATGTTAAGAGCAAAGATTTCCCGAACGAGAAAGAAGCCTATTAAAGTTAGAGAGGTGACGAATTGGAGAGTTATACCTGGAGTAGTATCTCTGAGGTATAACTCTCTTACCTTTCGTTTCAAACTGTACTTCTCACTGCACAAAAGCTACACTCACACTGGGCTCGCCAACATGTTAGGCTTACGCCCCTCCCCTAATCTATACCTATGGCCTTAGATGTTCTTTTTGAGGATAACCATGTGCTGGTGGTGAATAAGCCGGCTGGACTGCTCGTGCACGGCGATGAAACCGGCGATGAATGTCTTGCTGACCTGGCCAAAGCCTACATCAAAGAGAAGTACAACAAGCCGGGCAATGTCTACATCGGGGTTGTACACCGTTTGGACAGACCGGTGAGCGGGGTGGTGCTCCTGGCCAAAACCTCGAAAGCCCTTACCCGCCTCAACGAACTCTTCCGAAGCAAAAAGACTGTAAAAACCTATTGGGCGATCGTGTTCAACCGGCCTGCTATACCTGAGCAGACACTCGTGCACTGGCTCATAAAGGACAGCAGTCGCAACGTGACCAAAGCCTACGCCCGCGAAAGCAAAAGTGGGCTACGCTCCGAGCTGAGCTACCGCCTGGTCGGGCAACATGACAACGTCTACCTGCTGGAAGTGAATCCGGTGACGGGCCGTCCGCACCAGATCCGGGTGCAGCTGGCCTCCATGAACTGCCCCATTGTAGGTGACCTGAGGTATGGCGCCAGTAAACCACTACCCGACAAGAGCATCGCCCTGCATGCCCGCAGCCTACAGTTCGAGCATCCTACCCTGAAGACCATGATTACTGTCACTGCACCTCTGCCTGCTGCTCCGATCTGGTCACCTTTCAGGCCGAAAGAATAGCTTGGTGTAATGCTTCCTGCTGATTGAGAATTAATCCGTAAAAGGTTAACCGATTGGCGAACCACCCATCAGTCCACTTGCTTCGGCGTCACTTTTATCAAATAGGTTATCGCCTTATACCATAACCTGTAGTAATAACCCAACAATTTTCTGAACTCCTCCTTATTTATTGATCATTACCGCTTTCCGCAAACTGACATTTATCATCTTTCTGAACTTTTATACCGGTTTTTATTCTTTCTATAGAATCAGATCGTAATTTTGCGGAGGCTTGGTGGGTGCCTTGAGCAACCACTATACCTGAATCAGAATTAATCACCTCCATATACTTATTGCTTAATGGCCATACTTATTTTCTTCGTTTTGCACTGGTACGTATCGCTGTTCGTGCAAACCTTCTTCCTGCACCGATACGCTGCACACAAGATGTTCACCATGAACCCGATCTGGGAGAAAGCATTTTACCTGCTGACGTACATCGCGCAAGGCTCTTCCTTCTTGTCGCCACGCGCCTATGCTATTTTGCACCGCATGCACCACGCCTTCTCCGACACAGCGCGTGACCCGCATTCGCCACATTACTCCAACAACGCATTTGCGATGATGTGGAAAACCAAGAACATTTACAACGACGTACTCAACCACCGCGTGGAGCCGGAGCGCCGCTTTGATGGCGACTACCCACACTGGCCTGCACTCGAGAAGATCGGGGATTCAAAGGTTTCTCGTATTGGCTGGGGCGTGGCTTATGTGCTGTTTTACATCGCCTTCGCCACGCAGTGGTGGATGTTCCTGCTGCTGCCGCTTCACTTCCTGATGGGTCCGGTGCACGGCGCGATCGTAAACTGGAGCGGACACAAGTATGGTTACCAGAACTTCGACAACAACGACAAGTCGCGCAACTCGCTTTTCTTTGACTTCCTGACAGGCGGTGAACTGTTCCAGAACAACCACCACAAACTACCTAACCGCGTAAACTTTGGTGTGAAGTGGTGGGAAGTGGACCCAACCTGGCCTGTGATCTGGACGCTGGACAAACTAAGCATCATCAAGCTGAAGCCTGTCAAAGTAAAAGCAGCCAGACCACCCAGAGTAAAAATCAACTCTTAATCATACAGAAAGCCCTTCGGAAACGGAGGGCTTTCTGTTTGTAATAAGGTATAGCCCGGCACGAACAAACTGTTAGATACATCACTACTCTACCTAGGCCGGAACCCTTAGTAGGTATAGCGTTTGCACAGCTTATACCTGATGGAGCGCCACTGCCATGCTATACCTGTAAAGGTCTCCCCTAAATCAATCTGTAAAAACCTTGCATTAATCGGCACAAAATCACTACCTTTGCGGTTCTAAAAACTGGCGGACGGGTTTCGCCGACTTACATATTTATATAAACAATGGCTGTTAAAATCAGACTGGCCCGCAGAGGCCGCAAAAAATCTGCTATCTACGACATCGTAGTAGCTGACGCTCGATCACCACGTGATGGTAAGTTTATCGAGAAACTGGGTACTTACAACCCAAACACGAACCCTGCTTCTATCGATTTCAGCGAGGAGAAGGCGTTCCAGTGGTTGATGAACGGTGCTCAGCCAACTGACACAGTGAAGGCGATGCTTTCTTACAGAGGTATTCTGTACAAGAAGCACCTGCAGATCGGTGTTGTGAAAGGCGCTATCACGCAGGAAACTGCTGATGCTCGTTTCGAAGAGTGGAAGAAAGAGAAAGAAGCTAAGATCGAAAGCAAGCGTACTACCCTTGGCTCCGAAAAAGATGCGAAGCGTAAGGCTGCTCTTGATGCTGAAACGAAAGTAAAAGAAGCTCGTGCAGAGGCTATCCGTCAGCGTGAAGCTGCCAAGCTGGCTGCTGATGCTCCTGCTGCTGAAGCTGAAGAAGCTCCTGAGGCACCAGCTGCTGAAGGCGAGTCTACTGAAGAGCAAGCATAAATTACATCGGCCATGAACATTGATGACTGCTTCCTGTTAGGTCACATCGTCAAAACCCATGGCATCAAGGGACAAGTGGTTGCGTTCTTTGACGTGGACTACCCCGAAGATTATGATGATCTGGAATCAGTCTTTCTTGAACAACAAGGAAGGCTGATTCCTTTTTTTATTGACAAAATGGAGCCCGTACAGAAAGGCCGTTTTATTATCACTTTTGAGGATATCAAAACGATAGAGCAAGCCGAAAAGCTCCGCAACGTCAGCCTATACCTGCCACTCGACGAGCTCCCGGAGCTGGAAGAAGGACAGTTCTATTTCCATGAGGTGATCGGCTACCAGGTGGTGGACCAGAACCATGGCCCGCTTGGCACCGTGAAAGACTTTTACGACATGCCGCAGCAGCAGCTGATGGCCATGGAGTACAACGGGCAGGAGATGCTGGTTCCTGTGCTGGATGAAGTATTTGTGAGAGCCGACCACGAAGCCAAAGTGCTTCACGTGAATTTGCCGGAAGGCCTGCTGGAGGTATACACCCAGCCCGGCACCCCTGACGACGCCGACGACCGCGACGAGTAGCCCCCATTATCATGCGATTTGACATCATCAGTTGCCAGCCTGACCTGCTGGACAGTCCTTTTAGCCATTCCATCGTGAAGCGGGCGCAGCAAAAAGGTCTGGTAGACATCCACATACACGACCTTCGGAAGTATGCCATCAACAAGCATGGCCAGATAGACGACTATGCTTTTGGCGGTGGAGCAGGTATGGTGATGATGATCGAACCGATTGACAAGATGCTGTCCGATCTGAAAGCGGAACGGGAATACGACGCTGTCATCTACATGACGCCCGACGGACAGACGCTCAACCAGAAAATAGTAAACCAGTTCTCGCTTCTCCGCAATGTGATCATCCTGTGCGGCCATTACAAAGGCGTGGATGAGCGCGTGCGACAGCATTACGTAACCCACGAGATCAGCATAGGTGACTATGTACTGTCTGGCGGCGAGTTGGGAGCGGCTGTATTGGCCGATGCCATCATCCGCATAATACCGGGTGTGCTCAACGATGAGTCCTCTGCCCTGACGGATTCTTTTCAGGATGGGCTGCTGGCACCACCGGTTTATACCCGACCAGCAGACTATAAAGGTATGACAGTGCCTGACATCTTGCTTTCCGGAGACGGGCCAAAGATAGAGCAGTGGCGTTTTGAGCAGGCGGTGGAGCGCACCAGACAACGCCGACCGGATTTACTGAACGAGTAGCAAAGCAGCAGTCATAACATTGCAAAAAGCGTTTCTTTTGCGCTTTTCAGGTATAAGTTTCAAAAACTTACATTTTTTTTCTGCAAAGATTCTTATGTAATAAATAATTGCATATCTTTGCAGTCCGAATTTTGAAGAAGATATTTAGCTTTAACAACATAGCCATGAGCGAATTACTTAAATTTATCGAGCAGGAATCTACAGACAAGCGCGCCTCTTTCCCTACTTTCCAGTCTGGTGATACCATCAACATCCACGTGAAAATCCGTGAGGGTAACAAAGAGCGTATCCAGCAGTTCCAGGGCGTTGTTATTCAGCGCAAGAACGTTAACACAAACGGTGAGACTTTCACTGTAAGAAAAGTGTCTAACCAGATCGGTCTGGAGCGTATTTTCCCACTGCTTTCTCCATCTATCGAGAAGATCGAGCTTGTAAGAAAAGGCCGTGTTAGAAGAGCTAGACTTTACTACCTGAGAGGGCTGCAAGGTAAGGCTGCTCGTATCAAGGAAAGAAGATAATTGAAGAACCTGTTTTCATAAGTTTTCCATAGTTTTAGTAAAAAGGGAGCCGTTTGATAGCAAACGGCTCCCTTTTTTTATACCTGCTTTGTCAGTCAGGCTATACCTGCTATGGCCAGGCTTGCTAAATTTGTGCAGCTATACCTTCTCTCCACCTTTTGCCTCCTCTTCACCCATGATAACACTACAGCGCTATACCTTCCTGTTACTATTACTGGTCCTGCTGGCTTCCTGTCAGACAGACTACACTGCCCTACCAACCTACAATGGCAAGAAACAGTTACAGGCCGTTATCGAAGTGCCGGCCGGTAGCTCCACAAAACACCACTATAACCAACAGACCAAGACATTTGAAGCAGAGCAGCAGGCCGGCCAGGATCGCATTATCCCTTTCCTGCCCTACCCTGCCAACTTCGGCTTTATACCTTCCACAGAAACCAACGCGCAGAAAAAACCCTTGGAAGTGGTCGTGCTGACTGGGAGCGTCGCTACGGGTACGGTGATGGAAGTAATTCCGGTGGGTGTGCTGCAACTGGAAACAGCCGGCGAGCTGGACCACAAGATCATAGCGGTACCAGCCAGGCCGAGCGAGCGTTCCATCAACGCTGCTGACTACAACAGCTTCACGGCGGACTACCCTGCTGCTAAAGCCATCCTGCAGCAATGGTTTGTGCACCACAACCCAACCGCCAAAAGCAAGTTTGTAGGCTGGCGCAACGAGCAGTTCGCCGAACAGGAAATACAGCGCTGGATGAAACTCTAACGTATCGCCCTTAAAACAGAAAAGCCTCCAAATCCGGAGGCTTTTCTGTTTACACAGGTATAGGTATAGCAATACCTTATTTGATGTCACGCAATTTGGTTCTCACTTCATCCACAGCTTTCTCCATGGCCTGCACCTGCTGGCGGCTGGCCTCCTGCTGCTTCACGTTCAGCTCCACATTCTGCTCCAGTTGGCGCAGCTCGTCGGCATTGTGCACCAGTTCGGCTTCCAGTTCCTGCTTGCGCTTCTTGTTCCGCTCAATGCTCAGTTGCAGGTCGTTGGCCTGCTTCACAACACGGTCCTGCTCTTTCTTGGTGCTGCGCAGCACCGCTTCGGCCTCGTTGATCTGTAGCAGCACGTCTTCCTGGTACAGCTTTTTGCCGAAGCTTTCCATAAACTGCTCTGCAGCGGCGTATACCTCAGGATTCGTTTCTTTATCAAGATGCGATGTGCCCATGTCCAGCGACCACCATACGTAGCTGCCCTTGGTATGGGTGCCCACTGTAGAGATGATGCGTACAGGCTCTTTGCTGATGTTTTTCAGCTTTGCCTCCTCCACGGTATAAACGCCCTTGGAGTGCTTCACCTTGCCCGCTTCCTGCGACAAATGGTCTTTCCAGATTTTCTCTACAAACTTAGGGTCCAGTTGTACGTTCAGTAGCTGGCCACTGCGCTTTATGCCGCTCACCACCTGTTCGTTTTCCTCTACACGCATCACCTGCGCACTCGCCATACCCGATACCAGCAACATGGCCGCTACCAACAATCCTTTTACTCGCATACTCTACTTAGAAATAATGATTTGACAGGAACAATCGTATACCTACGAAAATAGTTAATCCATAGCAGATTTCAGATATAAGATCCCGGATTAATTTAGGGACTGTTCTGTTTGGGTTTAGGGGCTGCGAAGCTTACCTTTGTAGGTTTACAGCCCGGCTAGCCCAATGTGAGTTTTTCACGTACGCGAACAATAACACAGCCCACCTGTTTAAACCGCAATGAAAATAACGATCTGCAGAAAAGAGCACTTTAATGCCGCCCACCGCCTGCACAATCCGGCCTGGAGCGACGAGCAGAACGCAGAGGTTTTCGGGCTGTGCAACAACCCCAACTACCACGGGCACAACTACGAGCTCATCGTGAAGCTGACGGGCGCTGTGGACGAGGACACCGGCTATGTGTACGACATGAAAAAACTTAGCGAGTTGGTAAAAGAAGAGGTAATCGACAGGTTTGACCACAAAAACCTCAACCTCGACACCGAGGAGTTCAGACAACTGAACCCCACCGCCGAGCACATTGCCATGGTGATCTGGGAGCGATTGCGGGAAAAAATAAGCCGGGAGTATGAACTGGTAGTAACGCTTTATGAAACTGAAAGAAACTTTGTTGAATATAATGGATAACCAGGACCTGGGCCCCGACGCGGAGGAACTAGACGACCACATAATGGGCTCTCTGGAAACGCCGCTGCGCCCTGACGCATTTGACCTTTCTGACGCTGAGAAAATCGTGATCATTGAAAGGCACTTCCGTGAAATCATGCATACCATGGGCCTCGACCTCACAGACGATAGCCTGAAAGGAACGCCGCTACGTGTTGCTAAAATGTATGTGCAGGAAATCTTCAGTGGCCTGCATCCGGAGAACAAGCCGGTTCTCCGCCGATTTGAGAACAAGTATAAGTACAAGCAGATGCTCGTGGAGCGCGATATCACCGTGTACTCCTCCTGCGAGCACCACTTCGTGCCCATAATTGGCAAAGCCCATGTGGCCTATATGCCCAATGAGCATGTGATCGGCCTTTCCAAACTGAACCGGATTGTGCAGTACTACGCCCGCCGTCCGCAGGTACAGGAGCGCATGACCATGCAGATTGCCAACGAGCTGAAACAGGCGTTGCAGACCGAGAACGTGGCCGTGCTGATCGAGGCGGATCACCTTTGTGTGATGAGCCGTGGCGTAAACGATGTGAGCAGCAGCACCATCACGGCGGAGTACTCCGGCCTTTTTGAGCAGGACCAGTACCGCAACGAATTCCTGAACCACATCCGCAAGAAATAAGCCCCGCTTTTAGAGCGAACCTTTGCGCTGCCAGCCGGTTTCAATCGTTGAAAGCAACTTTCAGTTAGTCCTTACCCGTATAGATATATTTCTATATAATTTATAACAACGATTAGTACTTATGGCTGAGAAAATACTCATATCAGGTGGTTCAGGACTAATCGGGTTACGTCTTTCGGAGATGCTGATCGATCAGGGTTATGAGGTGGCGCACCTGTCCCGGAATCCCGACAAATTCTCTCACTATAAGACTTTCCGCTGGAATATAGAGAAATCTACTATTGACGAGAATGCCATCACGCACGCTGACTACCTCATTCACCTGGCGGGGGCCGGACTGGCTGATGAGAAATGGACAAAAGAACGCAAGCAGGAGATTCTGCGCAGCCGGGTAGATAGCACGCAACTGCTACTCAACGGTCTCCGCCAGCAAAATCACCACGTCAAAGGCTTCATTTCGGCTTCGGCTATCGGTATTTACGGTAACTCAGGTGACCAGCTGATGTCGGAGGAGAGCAGCTACGGCGATGACTTTATGGCCGAAGTGTGCAAAGCCTGGGAGGCAGCTGTCTGGCAAATCAAAGACCTGGGTATACGCACCGTAATCCTGCGCACAGGTATAGCGCTGAGCGAAAAAGGTGGCGCGCTGCCGCAGATGGCCCGGCCGATCAAAATGATGGCAGGCGCTCCACTTGGCAGCGGCAAACAGTACATGTCCTGGATCCACATCGACGACCTGTGCCGCCTTTACATCCGGGCCATTGAAGACACGCAGTTTGCTGGTGTATACAATGCCGTGGCCCCTCACCCTGTCACCAACCAGGAGTTTACCGAAGCTTTGGCCGAAGCCATGAACAAACCGCTGGTATTGCCTAAAGTACCATCTTTTGCCCTTAACCTGATGCTCGGTGAGATGAGTGATGTGGTGCTAAGCGGCCAGCGCGTGAGCGCCAATAAGGTGATGCAGACCGGTTTTACTTTCGAGTACAATTACCTGGATGAGGCACTGGAATCTTTCTACAGCAAGAGCAAAGACAAAAGCTGATTCCCTATACCTGTCTGACAGGTGTTCACAGGTATAGCATATACTTTAAAACAGCAGCGCCGGCTATAAGTATAGTCGGCGCTGCTGTTTTCTATGGGTTAGGTATAGCCTAAAACATGTCTATCAATTCAGGAATCTCAAAATTCAAGTCGAGGAAAAGGGAGTCGGGCTCAGCTTTTGGCAGCACGGTGGTGCAGTTGTACTTCTTGCTGATCTTAACGGTTGGCTTAGGGAAGCGGCCCATGGTATAGCCCAGGTCTTTGTCTTGGTAGATTCGCTCCATGAAAAGGCCGTATACCGGCAGTGCCGTCTTGGAGCCTTCGCCCAGGCTGGAGGTACGGAAGTGGATGCTGCGGTCCTCGCCGCCTACCCACACACCGGTTACCAGATCTTTAGTTACGCCCATAAACCAGCCGTCGGAGTGATTGGAGGTGGTTCCGGTTTTACCACCGATCTCGTTGCCCTTCCAGAGGTCGTATTCCCAAAGTGCCTGTGAGGTGCCGCCCGGTTCTTCTATACCTCCCTTGAGCATGTGCATCATCAGGAAAGCCGTTTCTTCACTTAATACCTTCTTCTGTTCCGGCACAAACTGCTCGATCAGGTTGCCGTCACGGTCTTCGATGCGGGTGATGAAACGAGGCGCGGTATGAAAACCGTGGTTAGGGAATGTACCGTAGGCTCCCACCATTTCGTAAACCGACACATCGCTCGGTCCCAAGCCAATAGACGGCACCTTGTCCAGCGGACTGCTAATACCTAGCTTGTGTGCGTAGTCAACCACTGTTTCCCAGCCAACCAGTTCAGTGAGTTGAGCCGTAATAGAGTTTACTGACTTACCCATACCACGGCGAAGCGTCATAGGCGCACCGGTATACTGCCAGTCGGCGTTGTTCGGTGACCAGCTTTTCTTCTCCCCTTTTTCTACATAATTGATGGTGATGCGTGTGTCCACAATCTTGTCACAGGGTGAATAGCCGTTGTCGATGGCCGCCACGTACACGAATGGTTTGAAAGTAGAGCCCGGCTGGCGACGCGCCTGCTTCACGTGGTCGAACTTGAAGTACTTGTAGTTGATACCGCCCACCCAGGCTTTGATCTCGCCGGAAAAGGGGTCCATGGTCATCATACCGCCGTGCAGGAAGCGCTTGTAATAGCGCAGTGAGTCCAATGGCGACATGGTCATTTTTTTCTCGCGTTCCGGGTTATCCCAGGTAAACACCATCATGTCGCGTGGCGTGTTCAGTTCTTTGTTGATCGCAGCTGTGTTGTCGCCATGCTTCTTTTTGAGGCGCTTGTAGTAGTCCGTGCGCTTGATGGTTTCTTCTATGAAGCCCGGAATTTCATTGTTCTTCTCGTCAACCCAGGGATTTTTGCCCTTCCAGTGGTTGTCGAAGCGGCGCTGCAGCGTACGCATCTGCTGCTCCATGGCCGCCTCGGCATGCGCCTGTACGCGCGAATCGATGGTGGTGTATACCTTGAGGCCGTCGCGGTAAAGGTCGTAGCCGTTCTGTTTGCACCATTCCTTCATAAAGTCAACCACAGCTCCCCGGAAGTAAGTCGCAGGTCCGTCGTAATGGTTTTCTACTTTGTAGTCCAGCACCAGCGGCACTTGGCTCAGCGAGTCGGCTTGCGCCTGGGTGAGATAGTCATACTTGGCCATCTGTTCCAGCACCGTGTTGCGACGGCGGGTGGAATTCTCGGGGTTGAAGCGGGGACTGTAGTAAGTCGGCGCTTTGAGCAAACCCACCAGCACAGCGGCCTGCTCGGGCTTGAGGCTGTCAGGTGAAGTGTTGAAAAAGGTTTTGGAGGCTACCTGTATACCAAACGAGTTACTGCCGAAGTCCACGGTGTTGAGGTACATCGCCAGGATCTCTTCCTTGGTATAGCGCTGTTCGAGCTTGATGGCGGTAAGCCACTCTTTGGTTTTGGAGATGACAATGTTCAGACCAGGTATGTGACCCAGCACTCCCTTTGCGTCGTCGGTGCGGGTCTTGTACAGGTTTTTGGCCAGCTGCTGCGTGATGGTACTGCCACCACGGCTTTCGCCGCGCAGGTTGTCGTATACGGCTCCGAAAATAGCCGTCGGATCTATACCTGCATGTTCGTAAAAACGGATATCCTCGGTGGCAATCAACGCATTGATAAGCGTCGGCGACATCTCTTTATAGCCCACCGGACTGCGGTTTTCACGGAAGTATTTTCCGATCAACTGCCCATCGGCGGTATAAAGTTCCGAAGCCTGGTCGCTACGCGGGTTTTCCAGCCTGTCCAGACTTGGGGAGGAGCCGAAGAGGTAAAAGAAGTTATACTCCACACTCACCAGGTAGCCAACCACCACCATCAGTCCCAACAGAAACAGCTTCCAGGTATAGCCAATGATGTGTCCGTAAACGGACTTTCTCCTTTTAACCGGTTGCTTTACTTGTTCTTTTTCTTGCTCTTGCAGCATGTTATTTCATCAGGGCAAACTGCCTGTATTTTTACGGATCGCTTCTCTCTAATCTACTGCAAATATACCTTTTGTGTACAAATACTTTCTCAGAAACGGATAAAACTTAGCAAGCGATATGCAGAAGCTGTTATAACTTTGGCAGGCCCTGCCTATCTTTGCCGCACAGCATTACCCACACAACCATGCAAGAGCAATTACAGGCAGCGTTCGACAAGATCAAGGGGCTGCCACTGACCAAAACCACCCGCAGCGAACTGGTACAGTACTTCCACTTCGGCAAAACTAGCTATACCACGCCGCAAGGATTGATTCTGGACGTTGGCCTCTATACCCTGGCCGTGAACTGCCCCTGGACCTTCGAGCTGGCCAACGGCGAGACCATCAAGCACAGCGAGGTCTTCATGCGCAAGCGCGAGCCCGGTCTCCCTTCTCTCAAATTCGACTGGAAAGTACCCGGTGCCAACCTCCGCGACCAGCGTCTGCAGGGTCTGGTGATCAGCAGTCAGGCGCTGGCTGTGGAAAGCGCAGAAATAAAAGACGCTTACGGTATAGCCCTGACTTTTGTGAACGGCGACCGCCTGACCTTAGCGCCTGACCTGGGTAAGCCACAGGAAGAATACTGGCAGCTGTTCAGCAATTCTGGCGATAACTTCAGCATTGGGGCTGGTGCTGCAGGAATCGTGGAAAGTAACTGAGTTTGCATACCTTTACCCCATGAAAAAACTGCTACAAACCACAGGTATAGCCCTGGCACTCAGCATTTGCTGCACGTTTGGTGCCCAGGCGCAATCCAAAGCAAAGCCTGCTACCAAAAAGGCTCCGGCTGCTACAGCGCAGGAAGCTACTAAAAAGTCTGGTGAGATGGATATGAGTCAGATGAAGACTTATTATATGGCGCTGCTCAAAAAAGGTCCTTACCAGCCCACCGACACAGCCGAGGTAAACAACATCCAGCGTGGGCACATGGCGCATATCCGGAAGATGGCTGCTGATGGCAAACTGGTGATGGCCGGTCCGTTTCTGGACAATGGCGAGTTGCGTGGCATCTTCATTTTTGACGTGGCCACGTTGGAGGAGGCGAAGGCCCTGACCGAGGCAGACCCAGCCGTAAAAGCGGGTAAACTGATCATGGAGCTGCACCCCTGGATGAGCCAGCGCGGCACAAAGCTGCCGTAGTAACTTTTATAGGCAGAGGGCAGTATGCGAACAAAACAATCGCTGCTGCCCTTGAACTTCCGTCTGCACCTATTCGAGCTAGAAGACCAGCCCTGGTTTCCGCACATTTTCCGACAGGGCATGCTCGATTTCCTGCGTTTCATGATCTCGAAGCTCGGAGCTTACGGCCCTGCTATACCTCTGCTGGAGGATCTGCTCCGTCGCAGCGGCCAAACGCACTTCACTGACCTTTGCTCCGGCGCCGGCGGCGGCATAGCAGGTATACGCGAAGCACTGAGCCAACGCATGGGAGTGCCTGTGCATGTTACCTTATCTGACCTATACCCTAACATCGGTGCTTACGAATTCCTGCAAGCCGAGTCCGGTGGTCTGATCGATTTCATTGCATCTCCAATGGATGTCACCAATGTACCGCCGCAGGTAAACGGCGTACGCACCATCTTTTCTTCTTTTCACCACTTTAAACCAGAGCAGGCGGTTGCCATTTTGCAGAATACCGCCGATCAGCGGGCGCCCATTGGCATTTTTGAAGGGGGTGGTAAGACCTGGGCCGAACTGATCATTTTCCTACTTACCTTCCCGATCATCATTCTGCTGGTAACACCTTTTATCAGGCCTTTTATACTCAGCCGACTCCTGTTCACGTACCTTATACCAATCATCCCGCTCGGTATCATGTGGGATGGCCTGGTCTCGCTGTTCAGGCTTTACAACCCACGGATGCTCGATGAGTTGCTGGTGCACGTCCATACGCCGCCCGGCTATACCTGGCGCAGCGGCATTGTCGGTAGCGGACCGGGGCAGCAGGTTATTTATTTACTCGGCTATCCGGATTAATAAAATTGTTGATTGCTGTATTGGGAGGTTTCAACATTAAAAAAGAGTAAAGAATGACCTGAGAATTGATAACCTGAGATCTGAGAGTTTTGGTAAATGAGAGACAATAAATCAATAACTAACAATCAACAATTTACACCTTGAAACCAGTCGCTATACCTGTCATCGGAAAATACGGCAGCGCCCTGACCCTGATGCGGATTCCGTTTTCGGTATACCTGATGCCGGTGTACTGGTTTGCGCTCAGCGTGATAGATGGCTATACCTGGTGGCGGGCAGCGGCTGTGTTCCTGATTCTGCATGTGTTGGTATACCCTGCCAGCAACGGTTATAACTCCTACCACGACCGGGACGAAGGCAGCATCGGTGGGCTGCGGCAACCGCCTAAAGTCACGCAGGAGTTGTTTCATTTGGTGCTGCTTTTTGATGTACTGGCCGTGTTGCTTAGCTTTTTACTTTCTCCTCTGTTTGCCCTGATGGTTGCGCTATACCTGCTGGTTTCCAAGGCTTACAGCGACCGGGACATCCGGCTCAAGAAATATCCGGTCATCAGCACACTGGTTGTTACAATTTTTCAGGGAGCCTTCACATTTCTGATGGTACAGGTGGGGTCTGATTTGGAGTTTCACCAGGTTCTGCAAGCGCCGAATATTTGGTTCGCCCTGGTAAGCACGCTTTTTCTCTGCGGTTCGTATCCGCTCACGCAAATTTACCAGCATCAGGAAGACAGCGCACGAGGAGACAAAACACTGAGTTTACTGCTAGGTATACGGGGTACTTTCGTGTTTGCAGGTATAGCGCTGAGCCTGGGAGCGGCTCTTCTAATCGGGCTATACCTGGCGTTGGGTCAGTTGCTCTATATTCTGGTCTTCCTACTTTTCACCGCTCCAATTACTTATTTTTTCCTGAATTGGGTGCGAAGATCGTGGAAGAACCCTGAGGAGGTAAACTTCGAAAACACGATGCGCATGAACAAGATCTCGTCACTCTGTATCAGCCTGGCGTTTTTTCTGATACTCCTGCTACGCACTGTTTATACCTCGTAAACCTCCTACAGGCCAGCCTCTTATAACTACGTAGCCTGATTTCGTATAACAGCAAAAACAGTCTCCACATGAAATTTTTCTACGCTGTAATAGGCGGACTTGCCGCCACCGCCGCCATGACCGCCTTCCTATACCTGCTCTCATTTGCGACGCACCGCGTTATGAAGGTAATCCGGATACTGGGCACAATGCTTACGAACCGCACGCAACCTGATGGCTCACTCTCGGAGGCCACCAGCACCAAGGTATACGGTACCGTAGCGCACTACCTGGTTGGGATTATTTTCGCGCTCTTCTACATCGCGCTGTGGCACTCAGGTGTCGGTCTTATCAATGCTTCCTGGGGATTCCTTTTCGGACTGGCACATGGCCTGATGGCAATGTTCATCTGGTACCTGTTTTTTCTGGTGCATCCCAGACCACCTCTCATAGCGCTCCGCACCTACTTGATCACACTCATTTTTGCGCACATCGTTTATGGCGTGGTGCTGACTTATACCGTCTATCTGCTAGCTAAGCCGGACTATCCGTTTTGGAGTTAGGTGGATTGAGTGATTTAGTGAATGAGTGATTTTTGCTTGGGTGAGTTTTTGAACTTTAACAGCTACTTTTTGATTTCACAGGAAATCAAACTAAGGTATAGTGGAGAAAGAACGTTTACCAAAAGAACAATTTGCCGAGCTTTTCAGGCAGCGAACCAAACTGCTTGCCTTGGATGTAATCAAGTTTAGCAAGCAATTGCCAAAAACGGAGGAAGCAACTATTATGAAGCGACAATTGCTGCGCTCTGCCACATCAGTTGCGGCAAATTACAGAGCGGCTTGTAGAGCCCGGTCATCAGCAGAATTTTATGCTAAGCTTTGTATTGTAGTAGAAGAGGCTGATGAAAGTCTATTCTGGCTCGAGCTTCTGGAAGAGTCTGGTACCACTTCAGCTACCACCGTTCTAAACCTACAAAAGGAATTCACAGAAGTTCTATCAACCATGGCCAAAGCACGAAAATCCATGAATAAATAAAAGATTCACCAATCAAAAATCACTCATTCACCAATTCACTCAACCACTCATTCACTCATTCACTCATTCAGTTCAAATAAAAGAAAAGGCCCCTCTGCTTAATAGCAGAGGGGCCTTTTCTTTTATTTGAACTACGCCTTATCCGTTCATCGAGATCAGGAACTCTTCGTTGCTCTTGGTTCCCTGCATTCTGTCTTTCAGGAATTCCATGGCTTCCACGGAGTTCATGTCGGACATAAACTTGCGCAGGATCCAGATACGGTTCAGTTCGTCGCGATCCATGAGCAGGTCTTCGCGGCGTGTACCCGAAGCCGGCACGTCGATGGCCGGGTAGATTCTGCGGTTGGCCAGTTTGCGGTCCAGTTGCAGTTCCATGTTACCGGTACCTTTAAATTCTTCGAAGATCACCTCGTCCATTTTAGAACCAGTGTCAATCAGGGCAGTCGCGATGATGGTCAGTGAGCCGCCATTCTCCACGTTACGGGCCGCACCGAAGAAACGCTTCGGCTTGTGCAGCGCGTTGGCATCCACACCACCCGACAGGATCTTGCCTGATGAAGGCACTACCGTATTGTAAGCACGAGCCAGACGCGTGATGGAGTCGAGCAGGATCACTACGTCGTGGCCGCACTCTACCATACGCTTGGCCTTGTCCAGTACAATGCTCGAAACCTTCACATGGCGCTCGGCAGTTTCGTCGAACGTAGAGGCAATTACCTCCGCTCTCACGCTGCGGGCCATATCAGTAACTTCTTCAGGGCGCTCGTCTATGAGCAGGATCATCAGGTATACCTCCGGATGGTTTTCGGAGATGGCGTTGGCAATCTCTTTCAGCAACACGGTCTTACCTGTTTTTGGCTGCGCCACGATCATACCACGCTGGCCTTTACCGATAGGGGCAAACAGATCGAGGATACGGGTTGAAAGCAGGTTAGGCTTGGTGGTCAGTTTCAAACGCTCTTCCGGGAAAAGCGGCGTCAGGTGCTGGAAAGGTATACGGTCACGGATCTCCTCTGTGGTACGCCCGTTCACCAAATCCACTTTAAGAAGGGCAAAGTACTTCTCCCCTTCTTTCGGCGGACGGATCTGGCCTTTTACAGTATCGCCTGTCTTCAGACCAAACAATTTGATTTGCGAAGGAGACACATAAATATCATCTGGCGAGGCCAGGTAGTTGTAATGCGTAGAGCGAAGGAAGCCGTAGCCATCCTGCATCAGCTCCAACACACCTTCATTTAGGATTATTCCGTCAAATTCGCGGAAGTTATTGCTGCTTGCGGCCGCATTCTGCTGACGGCGCGGTGCGTTATCTCCGCCACGGTTCTGGTCATTGCGGCTATCGCTGCGGTTTCCTACCTCAGGGCGCTGCTCGCGTTGCTGCTCTGCACGGTTTCCAACCTCAGGGCGCTGTTCACGCTGCTCTGTGCGGTTGTCATTTCTCTCATTCCGATCGTTGCGCTCTGGACGCTGTGTCTCAGTTCTCTCAACACGTTCCGGACGCTGCTCCGTTCTCTCAGCGCGTTCCGGGCGGGCCTCTGTGCGCTCAACACGCTGTTCCTGACGCTGCTCACGCGGGGCGCCATCGTTGCGGTTGTCGCGGCGGGTCGTTACACGCTCACGCTGCGGACCATGGTCTTTTACGGGGGCTGCCTGTTGTACTAAAGTCGGACTGGTTTGTTCGCGGCGGGCTGCTTCGCGGGCAGGTTTTGGCTGGGCTGTCGTTTCGGCTACAGGGGCCGCCTGCTCTTCATTCACCTCTTTCTCTTCACTGATGGTAATTGTGTTTTCAATAGCTGCGGTTTCGCTGGCGACGGCTGTGCTAGAGGAGGATTTTACTTTTTTGGGCAATTTGTCGGGAGGGGTAATGGCTTGCTGATCAAGGATTTTGTAGACGAGATCCTGTTTGCTGAGTTTCTTGAAATTCTTGACACCCAGGTCTTCTGCAATTTCCTTGAGTTCTGAAAGAAGCCTATCTTTCAATTCTTCAATTTTGTACATAAATGTGGTATGGTAGTTAAATTAACCTGCTTGGCACGCATGGGCGGACGCAGCGAGAGCTTGACTTATTAATTCGGAAAATGAATGAATGCGATAGAGTTTTGTGCGGCTCAGGATAGGGCCTGCCATAAATTGCACTGCAATGTTATTGCAATGCTTAGTAATTAACAAATATTAGCGGGGAATTTGTTGAAAATGTTTCAGTTTTTCCTTAAAAGATTTCGCAAATGCCGCTAACAACCTAAAAAAGTATATTTTTGCAGCTACACAACGACCCAAACTATGCTACAGCTAAACGTTTTAAGAGAGCAGACAGCGCTTGTGATAGCTGGACTTACCAAGAAAAACTACAAAAATGCCGCCCAAGAGGTAGAGGCTATTGTAGCCCTGGACCAGCAGCGCCGACAGGTGCAGAGCCAGCACGATGAGCTTCAGGCCCGCGCCAATGCCATCTCAAAAGAGATCGGTATACTGATGAAGAACGGCGACCGCGAAAAAGCGGAAGCCTCCAAAGCAGAAACATCAGAGTTAAAGCAGCAGACCAAATCGCTGAGTGAGCAGCTGGCCGCCATCGAAGAGCAAATACAGCAAGCACTATACAAGTTGCCGAACCTTCCGCATGCAAGTGTTCCTGAAGGTAGAACAGCAGAAGACAACGAAGTAGTTCTGCAACACGGTGAAATTCCTGCCTTGCACGAAGGCGCCCTGCCACATTGGGAGCTGATCCAGCAATACGACATCATCGACTTCGAACTGGGCAACAAAATTTCCGGCGCTGGCTTTCCGGTATATAAGAAGCAAGGTGCCCGACTGCAGCGTGCGCTCATCAACTTCTTCCTGGACGAGGCCATGAAGGCCGGTTACATAGAAGTGCAGCCGCCAATTTTAGTGAACGAAGCCTCTGGTTACGGCACGGGTCAGCTGCCTGACAAAGACGGCCAGATGTACCACGCCACAGAAGACAACCTATACCTGATCCCGACGGCAGAGGTGCCGATCACAAACCTTTACCGCGACGTGATTGTGCCGGTGGAGCAACTGCCGATCAAAAACGCCGGCCATACGCCCTGCTTCAGAAGAGAGGCCGGATCGTGGGGAGCTGATGTGCGCGGCCTCAACCGTCTGCACCAGTTCGACAAAGTGGAGATTGTGCAGATCACGCTGCCAGAGAAGTCTTATGAAGTGCTGGAGGAGATGAGCAGCTACATCCAGGGCCTGCTGCAGAAACTGGAGCTCCCCTACCGTGTGCTCCGTCTGTGCGGCGGCGACATGGGCTTTACCTCTGCCCTCACCTACGACATGGAGGTATACTCTACCGCCCAGAACCGCTGGTTGGAAGTAAGCTCTGCCTCTAACTTTGAGACTTACCAGTCAAACCGCCTGAAGCTTCGATCCAAAACCGAGTCAGGCAAGACACAACTGCTGCACACGCTCAATGGTAGTGCCCTGGCCCTGCCGCGCATTGTAGCTGCCCTCCTGGAAAACAACCAGACGCCAGACGGCATCAACATGCCCAAAGTGCTGCACCCATACCTGGGTTTTGAGAAGATTTCTTAGAAAGTGAAAATTTTAAGGTTGTAGAGATTCCTCTATACCTTAAAACAGAAGCGCCGCTGGGTTATTTCAGCGGCGCTTCTGTTTTTTCTGGACCTATACCTTAACTCTTGATTGCAATTCTTAAAGTTAGAAATTGAGGATTCATTCTTTGATCATCTTCAAATCTCAACATCTCTAAATCGAAGACCTATCCGAACTGCTCCAGGTACTGCTGGTAATAACTCTTAAGCTTGTATTTTTTGAGCGTTTCGTTTCTGGCCTGCTGTATACCTGCTTCGGTAAGGGACGTCTGCGAGAGCAGTTTTTGCAACGGACTTTCAGGTGCTTCTTCTGCCGAGTTCAGCGTCGCTTCCTCATAATTGGCCAGGAATTGCTCTGTCAGGGCTAGCTTGTTTTTCTGCACCAGCACAAAGCCAACCGACACCAGCTTTTCGAGTCCTTGTTCCAGGTCTTGCAATGCCAGCACGTCGCCGTCCAGAGCATCGATCATCAGCAACACATCCTGCAGCGTAGCACCTCCCTCGCCGCCTGTCGCCAGCAGCAGGGCATCGAGTAGTTGCTCGTCGGTGGTTTGCCAATTCAAATTATATTTGGACATCTTAATTACTTTTCTGAAACTTTATAGGTGCCATGCGCACAAAAACAGCAGCTGGCATTTTCATTTGCAAAACTACAGCTATCCTACTTTATCTGAAACAACCTTTTATCATCTTATACACATGCATTTCAAAAACAAGATTGCCTGGCTATACCTGTTAGTAGCCTTCCTTATCTGCCCTACCCTCAGCCAGGCCCAAAAAGTAAAATCAAAACCAGCCAAAGCTACTACGGCCAAGGCACAACCTGTTGCCTCGGCTAAATCGCTGCTCTGGGAGATCAGCGGCAATGGATTGAAGCAACCCTCATACCTGTATGGCACTTACCACCTGCTCAACTCCAGCTACCTGGACACGACACCGGAAGTAATGGAGCGCTTCATGGAAAGCCACGGCCTGGTCGTAGAAACAGAAATCGACTCAGCTATGATGATGCAGTTGGGTTCTAAAATGGTCATGCAGGATAACAAGCTTTCAACTTTGCTGAGCGCAGAAGATTATGCGCTGGTGAACGCGGAAGTGAAAGAAAAGTATGGCTTTGAGCTGAGCATGGCCGACCAGATGAAACCGATGACGGTGATGCTGATGCTCTCTATGAAAGACTACCAGGACATGGAAGTACTGAAAAAATATACAGGCCAGCCACTGGACATGTACTTTACCAGCCACACCAAGAAAAGCAATAAGAAAGTGAGTACGCTCGAGACCATGGAGCAGCAATTTGACTTGCTTTACAACCACTATCCGCTGGATAAACAGGCAGAGCAACTCGTAGCTTACATCAAAAATAAAGATGTCGCTATGCAAATTTCAAACAAACTCGTGCAGTTGTATTTTGCTAAAGACCTGGATGGCATCTGGGCGCTATCGCAGGAATACAACGAGCTGACCGGTGGCGGCGACATGTCCTATATGACGGACGACCGTAACAAAGACTGGATGACAAAACTGCCTGCGATCATGAAAGAGCAGTCAACCTTCATTGCAGTTGGCGCAGCGCACCTACCCGGTGAAAACGGCCTGCTGAAGTTGTTGCAAAGAGCCGGCTATACCGTAAAACCACTCCAATAAATCAACTCGTCAGGTATAGCTATACCTGACAAAACAGTATCGCCCGCACAAGTCTATACCTGTGAGGGCGATGCTGTTTTATACCTGCTTATTTATACAACGAAGCTGCTCTACAACTTATAAGGCTGTCGCTCTATAGCGCTGAAATCAATATCGCGCATGCACTTAAAATGACCTTTGGGGCACTTGCTATAACCTATTTTTGAACAGGGCCGACATGGCAGCCCGTTTACTTCGAGCACCTTATACCTGGTCCGGAAAGGGTACATGCCAAACTCAGGTATGGTGTTTCCCCAGACGCTAATGATATCCTTCTGGAAAGCCGCGGCAATGTGCATCAGACCTGTATCGTGACTGACCACCTGCTTTGCCTGCCGCACCAGTGAGGCCGAACCAGCCAGGCTATACCTGCCGCAGGCGTTGAAGATGGTTTTGGGAATGCTATGTATCTTAAAATAGGCTTCAATTACTTCCCCATCGGGACTGTCCTCCTTACCACCCAAAAGTATAATCGGCTGCTCAATAATCTGGCAAAGTTCGATAATACGTTTCACTGGCAAGCGCTTGGTATAATGCTGAGCTCCGATGGCAAAAGCTACATAGCCGTTCTGAAAACCAGCTGGCAAACTATGAATGTCTACTTCAGCATCAGCAGGTATAAAGTAATCCAGTCCCTTCCCGTCGTCCTGTATACCTAGTGGAGCGACAGCAGCCAAGTAGCGTTCGACGATGTGCACATCGGGCAGGCGGTTCACTTTCAGATTCACCATCAGCCACTTCTCGTAGTTGAGTTTGTCGAAGCTTTTGGATGGCTTGCCTAGTCTTGTTTTGATGATACGCGTGCGCAGGTTGTTGTGCAGGTCCACCACAAAGTCAAAGTTCTCGGCCTTGAGTTGCTGTACCAGTTCGCCCAGGCTGTCGCCCAACGTATGCACCTTGTCAATGTAAGGGTTCGGCTCCAGTATACCTCTAAAGCCCTGCTTGGTGCAGTAATGCACCTCCGCCCCCGGCACCTGCTGCTTAATACAGCGCACCACCGGGGTAGTCAGCACGATATCGCCGATAGAGGAAAAACGGAGTATGAGGATCTTCGGCATTCGCTACTATATCTTCTCTTTCCGCGTTTTAAAATAAGCTTCCACTTCCTCCGCAGACTTCGCATTGAAAGTCATCTCTTTGGTGAGTCCGCCTTTGCGACCTACCAGTACACCGTAGCGCATGTCGTCGTAGCCGCTGGTGTGGTGTGCATCCGGGTTAATGCTCAGCATTACGCCCTTCTCGAGCGCATAGTGTACCCAACGCCAATCGATGTCGAGGCGCCAGGGATTGGAGTTGATTTCGATGATCACGTTGTTGGCAGCACAGGCATCGATCACCATTTTGTGGTTGATCGGGTAGCCTTCGCGACGTAGCAGCAGACGCCCGGTCGGGTGACCGAGCATGGTAGTATAAGGATTCTCGATGGCCGTGATCAGGCGGGTTGTAGCCTTCTGCTCGTCCATGTTGAGGTTGCTGTGGATACTGGCCACGATGAAGTCGAACGTTTTCAGAATGTCCTCTTCGTAATCCAGGGAGCCGTCGCCCAGGATGTCCGATTCTATACCTTTGAATATCCTGAAAGGCGCCAGTTTCTGGTTCAGTTCGTCGATCTCTTTCTGCTGGCGCAGCACATCGCCTTCACGCAAACCTCCGGCATAGGCAGCTGTCTTGCTGTGGTCGGATATACCTAAATACTGGTAGCCCATGTCGCGGCAGTAGGTGGCCATTTGCTCCAGGGTATGGGCGCCGTCGGAGTAAGTGCTGTGGTTGTGCAGAATGCCTTTGAGGTCGCTTAGTTCGAGCAGCTTGGGCAGCTTGTTTTCCATCGCCAGTTGCAGCTCGTTGGTACCTTCCCGCAGCTCCGGCACAATATAGGCCATACCTGCAGAGTCGTAGATATCCTCTTCAGAGCTGTGGCTGCCTTCGCGGGCGACAGTGAGCATGTTCTTGTTGGCCGCAAATATCTGGGACAGGTGCTCTGGTGAAGAGGACCGTATGAAGCGTTCGTTCTGGAAATTAGCCGGGCTCGCAAATCGTATTTCGGTGGCTAGTCCGCTCAGACTGTGCTTGCCGCGCCATACCATAGGGCCGGAGCTTAGCTCGTCCTGCTGCAGTTCATCCAGTTTGTTCAGGGCTGCTTCTGCTTCTGTTGGATTATCAGTTCCTAACACCAGTTCCAGCTTCACTACAATCTCCAAACAGCGGCGCACATCGCCAACGAGCGCTACCTCAGCATCCGGAAGAGCCTGCTGTACCTGCTCCAGCAATGCCTGGGCAGCTGATTCGGCTTCTGCATAGAGTAGTTTGCCACGATTCTGCTGCGTAAAAAGCAGCGCCTGTCTAATATTCTCCTGGGTCTTGGCACCGAAACCTTTCAGCTTGCTCACTTTGTCCTGTTCGCAGGCATCCAGCAGTTCCTCTACCGTCTCAGTACCAAGTTCCCGCCAAAGCGTTCGTACCTTTTTCGGGCCAATTCCCTTGATGCGCAACATTTCCACCACACCCGGCGGCGTTACCGACAGCAGCTGGTCCAGCTCCGTAAAAGAACCCGTTTCGGTGATCTCGATCACGCGGGCGGCAATGCTTTTGCCCACGCCCGTTATACCTTCCAGCTCGGCCTGACTTTTTAGCGCCAGCGGCTCCTCTACCAGTTCCAGCGCAGCGGCCCCGTTCACGTACGAGCGTACCTTAAACGGATTCTCGTCGTGCAGTTCCATGAGCTCGGCGGCCAGCTTAAACAGCTTTATGATTTTCTTATTTTCCAAGACAATGTGTGTGTATGAGTACAAAGATAGAAAAAGCCGCCATACCTTTGCCACCCCTGCCCGGCAGCCTTTTATATAATGGGGCTTCTATATAAAGCAGGAAATCCCTAACTTGGCTATCTATTCAGCTGTCTGAAAAAGATTCTCACATAACAAAAATATGAAATACGCTTCGCTGCTATGCGTTTTGTGCCTCGTGCTGCTGGCCAATACCTGCCGTAAAAAGGCGGAGGCCGAATTCCTGGGCCAGACCTGGTTACACTCTTACGAAGAAGATGAGGATGATGTGCTGGTGTACCGCCCCAACACTTACGACTTTCCGCCATCCAGAGGGCGAACCGGTTTTGCGCTGGAGCAAGAAGGCGTGGCCAAACAGTATGCGATCGCCCCTGCTGACGGGCTGGAGGAACACATAGGCATCTGGGAGTACAAAGACAAGAACACCATACGGGTGCACATCCAAGGCAACGGCTACCCCGAGCAGCGCTATACCATGGAAGTCGTGTCGCTCAAAGACAATGTGCTGAAGGTGCGAATAAAGCCGGAAGTGCAGGACGAGTAACGGGCTGTCTTTTGGGCCGTCTGTGGCCAACAGCTTATTTTAAATTCGATTACCTATACCTTACCACATGCAATACTGGTTAGTAAAATCAGAACCTGAGGCCTATTCCTGGGCCAGATTTGTAAAAGAAGGCCGCGTTTGCTGGGATGGCGTCCGCAATTACCAGGCACGCAACAACCTGCAGCTCATGCAACCCGGCGACCTGGTGCTCTTCTACCATAGCGTGTCAGAAAAAGCCATCGTGGGCATGGCCAAAGTGGCTAAAGCCGCCTACCCTGACCCAAGCGCCGACGACCCGAAGTGGATGGCGGTAGACCTGGTTCCGGAAAGTGAGTTTAAGACTCCCGTAACACTGGATCAGATCAAGAAAGACCCTCGCCTGGAAAACATCGCCCTGCTGCGCCAGTCGCGCCTGTCGGTGATGCCGCTCAAAGCCGAGGAATTTGACGTGCTGCTCGCCCTGGGCAATTAATCCTGGTCGGCTGGCCGCACGCGGGCACAACGTTACTTTACAAAAAAGAGTAAAAAGCATTTAACTGCCTTATACCCACTGCCTACCGGCAGCACAAGATTGTAACATGCCATACTTGCGCCTTTTGCTGTTCTGCCTTGCCGGGCTGGCACCTGTCCTACTTTGGGCACAGGAGCCCCGGCAACCCGTACGCCTCGAGCTGCCCTACCAGTACGAAACCAGCCACGTAGAGGTACTGGCCCTGCCCGACAGCAGTTTGCTGGTCTACAGCCGCAAAGCCGACACGTGGGCCAAAGATCCTGACTTTGTTCTGGAGAAGTATAACGCAAAATTAGAGCCTGTCTGGAAAAGTACCTTGGACCTGAAGCCCGAATTCGAATTTGTGCGCTACTACACGGAGGCTCCCTATACCTACCTTATCTTTCAGGCAGCCAAACCGACGCTCTATACCTTTGTGCGGCTCGACCTGGATAGCGGCACTGTAAGCCAGAGTGAAATCGAGCTCGAAAAAGCAGAGTATATATACGAGTTCAATGTGCTGCGCGGAAACCATTTCCTGATCACCGGCAACAGCTACGACATCAAACCAAACCTGCTATACCTGAATCCGGCTAAGCCACAGCCCACCATCCTGCCTGCCCTGTATGGCGAAGAGTCCTCTTTCTCGGACCTGCACACCGACCACGAACACGGCCGTGTGGATGTGGTATTGTCCGAGACTAACCGGCGGATTTCGCGCCTGCAGGTCAAGAGCTTCGACCAAAACGGCAAGCTGTTGCAGAACTACTTCATCCTCCAGCCTCAGGACAGAAGCCTGCTCAACGCCGAAGTTACGCCCGGCGATACGCTTTCCCGCATGTTGGTAGGTACTTACGGCGCCCGCGACCTGCGCTTTGTGCAAGGGTTTTTCACGTCGCCAGTGGCTTTTAAAATTGCGGAAGGGGAGTTTTACTCGTTGCTGGATCTGCAAAACTTCTTCAAATACATGAAGCCGCGCCGCGAGGAGCGCACCCGCAAGCGTGAGTTCGCCCGCATTGCTGATGGCAAAGAGCCACTGCAGCGCTACCGCATGCTCCTGCACGACCTGATCCAGACACCCAATGGGTATGTACTGGCCGCAGAGGTATACTTCCCACAGTACCGCAGCAACAGCAGCTTCTTCGACACGCGCATCAGAGGGCTGGAGCGTGAAGCGCAGGCCTACAAGCGCACGCACGCCATTGCCTTGGGCTTTGACCGGGACGGGGTACTGCTCTGGGACAATGCCTTCCCCCTCCGCGACGTGCTGACCAATTCGCTTACCCATGCAGTGGAGATTGTCAGTCTGTCGGACGGGCGCCTGGTGATGGCCTACCCAGAGCAGGAAAAAATCATCTACCGCCAGATGGTGCAGAACAAGTACACGGATGAAGAAACTTCCATAGAGCTCCTGCCTTACGAAAAAGAAGAGAAGATCCTGAGCACAGACCTACCGGGCCTGATCCGCTGGTATGGCCCTCACTTTGCCGCCTTCGGTTTCCAGCGTATACGCGTCCCCAATGGCCCCAACCGCACAGTATTCTACATCAATAAGATTAGTTTTTAATTGTTGATTGCTAAATTGTTAGATGATTAAATGGTTGGTCCTTTATATCTGAGGACACTGCTGTCTGAATTTTTATCCCTGACTTGATTTTCCTCCTTATGTAATATCAATCAGCAATTAACAATTCGACAATCCAACAATTTAGCCATTTAGCTATCCCACAATTCAACCGAACATCCTATATTTGCAACCAAGACCCCAGGCCATGCAGAAAAGACTCATCGTAAACCACCAGTTGCTCGAGATTATGGTGATGCGCCTTTGCCACCAGCTCATCGAGAACCACGGCGATTTTTCTGATTCAGTGATCATCGGTCTGCAGCCCCGCGGCCGCCAGGTGGCACAACGCATCCAAAGCACCCTGAAAGCCATTCTGGGCACCACCGTACCAACCGGCTACCTCGACACTACTTTCCACCGCGACGATTTCAGAAGAAGGGATGCGCCCCTGGCCGCCAACGCAACGCACATCGACTTCCTGATCGAAGGCAAAAAAGTAATCTTAGCAGATGACGTACTCTATACCGGTCGCTCGGTGAGGGCCGCCATGGATGCCATGATTTCCTTTGGGCGCCCGGCCAATGTGGAGCTACTGGTGCTGATTGACCGTCTCTATAGCCGCCACCTGCCCATTGAGCCAACTTATGTGGGCCGGCGCGTTAACTCCCTGCAATCGCAGCGGGTGCTGGTGGAGTGGCAAGGGTCCGACACGCAGGAAGACAATATCTGGTTAGTGACCAAAAACGAAGAATAAAGCACCCATGCAAGAGCTCAGCGTCCGGCATCTACTCGGCATCAAAGACATTACAGCAGAAGACATTCAACTCATTTTCGAGACTGCTGATAACTTTAAAGATGTTCTGAACCGGCCCATCAAGAAAGTGCCCTCGCTGCGTGATATTACCATTGCCAACGTCTTCTTCGAGAACTCGACCCGCACCCGTCTATCGTTTGAACTGGCCGAGAAAAGACTTTCTGCCGATGTGATTAACTTCTCGTCCAGCGGCAGCTCCGTTAAGAAAGGCGAAACCCTGCTTGACACAGTCAACAATATCCTGGCCATGAAAGTGGACATGATCGTGATGCGCCACTCCAGCCCGGGAGCTCCCCATTTCCTGAGCCACCACATTAACGCCAACATCGTAAACGCTGGCGACGGCACACACGAACACCCCACCCAAGCCCTGCTCGACTCTTTTTCCATTCGTGAGAAACTGGGTGATGTAGCTGGCAAGAAAGTAGTGATCATTGGTGATATTTTGCACTCGCGTGTGGCGCTATCAAACATCTTTGCGCTGCAGAAACTCGGTGCCGAAGTCATGGTATGCGGGCCTGTTACGTTGCTACCCAAGTATATCAGAGAACTGGGCGTGAAAGTGGAATTTGATGTCCGCAAAGCCCTTGCCTGGTGCGATGTAGCGAACGTGCTGCGCATACAACTGGAGCGCCAGCAAATGAAGTATTTCCCGTCCCTGCGCGAGTATACGCTCTACTATGGCATTGACAAGAAAATGCTCGACAGCCTCGACAAGGAGATTGTGCTCATGCACCCCGGCCCGATCAACCGCGGTGTTGAACTAAGCTCCGACGCCGCTGATTCCCATCATTCCATCATTCTCAACCAGGTAGAGAACGGTGTGGCTATCCGGATGGCGGTGCTATACCTGCTGGCTTCGAAGCAGTAAAATCTTATCGTTCTTATTGAACGCTGTATAGGTATAGCGGGCATGCTGCTGCATCGTTAGCTGCTCGCTATACATAGTTTGCGAGCGTCCACGCTCGCAAACTATGTATAGCGAGGCCTCTGGTCCAGTTATAGGTATAGCAAGTGTGCTATTGCATAGCGTGCCTTGACCAGGCGGGCCTCTGTTTCGCCTGTGCGGCGGGCACTCACTTTTTTCCTTGATGAAAAAAGTAAGCAAAAAAATCAAGACGCTCCAAACTCGCTGAACGCTCGAACAGTGGAGCGTCGAAAAGTGCACTTGGCAAAGCGATCTGTTTTATAGCTTCCGGGGCAAGTTAGTCTTGCTATACCTGCCAGTGAATTTAAACAGGTTCTACAACGCTTATACCTTGAGCTGGCAGTAGCTAATTCCCCTCTTGAGAGGGGCAGGGGTGTGTTATAGCAATAGCCTGACTCCCCTTCCCACAAGATCCTTACAGGATGACAGCCACGAAAGCAGTAGCCAAAAGTCCCCCTTCAAAGGAGGCAGGAAGATGACAATCGTGCACGGAAATCCTGTTAATTCTTAAATCCTGTAAATCCTGATTCAGACAAGCTATAACTCCAAAGCTACCCTAGACATTCCCAAGTCTGGAGGACACCGTGAGGTCTTCGCACTTCACCTGATTTTATCAATCATTAATCTACACCACAACCCCACATGAACACAAAAAGGCCCCGCAGATTGCTCTGCGGGGCCTTTTTAACGTTTAACCTTAACGGCTGGTTATGTTACTCCAGGTTCAGTTGCATGTCTGGCGTGTTCATCTCGAAACCAACACGTCGGTTCTGAGCACGGGCAGCAGCTGTTCTGGCTTTAGAGAGTCTTGTATTAACCTGTACAAGTGGCTGAGTTTCACCGTAACCTCTTGTCACCAAGCGGTCTGGGTTCTGAACACCACGCTGGATCAGGTAATCCTTCACAGCTTGTGCTCTTTGCTCAGACAGTGCCTGGTTGTACTCTTCTGAACCAACGTGGTCAGCGTGACCTTTGATCAACAGTACGTGGTCAGGGTATTTCTCAAGAGCTACCACGATGCTGTCAAGCAGCTGACGGTAACCGTCCTGTACGCGAGCCTGGTCAAATTCGAATTTAACTTTCTCTTCGATCAGTTTCTTAGTACGCTCATCCAGCTCAGGGCAACCTTTCGTTTCGGCAGTACCTGCTGAGTTAGGGCAAAGGTCTTCGTTATCCGGAACACCGTCACCGTCAGAGTCAACTGGGCAGCCATCAGCACCTACTTGCACACCAGATGGCGTGTCAGGGCACTTGTCGTCTTTATCCGGAACACCGTCACCGTCGCTGTCTGGGCAACCTTGTGTGGCAGCAGTACCTGGCTCGTCTGGGCACTGGTCATCTTTGTCAGCTACACCGTCACCATCACGGTCAGGGCAACCACCCAGGTTAGCTACACCAGCCTCAGTAGGGCACTCATCCTGGTAATCCGGAACACTGTCACCATCTGTATCGATTGGGCAACCGTCTTTGTCAACCTGTACGCCAGTTGGAGTGTCTGGGCATTTGTCTCTTCTATCAGGCACACCGTCAGCGTCTGTGTCTTTGCCTTTGCCAAGGTTAAAGCCAAGGCCGATGTTGTGCTGCAGGAAGCGGTCGTTGATGTTCGACTCGATGTTGTCATACTTGTCGTTGCTGGTGAAGTGTGCTCTTGTTTCAATGAACAGGCTCACCGCGTCAGAGAATCTGAAACGAAGGCCGGCACCACCAAAGGCTGCACCTGCTACGAAATTTTCGTCATAAGTACCTGTTGGCGATACACCTTCTGGTCTTACGAAGTGGGCACCACCACCAACTGTCAGGTATGGACCGATGAAAGCATCTTCTTTCAGGATGTTGCCATACATTTTCAGTCTCAGGCCGAGCATTGCCATACCGAGTTTGGTATCCATGGAGGATCCGAATCTGCTGAATTCAGTATTACCATAGCTCAGGTGCAGACCAGCGTCGAAAGAGGGGCTCAGGTATTGGTTCAGCGATACGCCGCCTCCCCAGCCCATTTTATCTTTCCACCAGTTGTTACCTAAATCACCTTTATATTGGAGCGCACTTCCGTAGATCTGGAGGTTCGTCTTTTGGTCAGCGTTCTGCGCAAGCACAGCTGTATTGGCAGACAGCAGGAATACAAGCGCGAGTGCAGTTGTAAATAGTTTCGTTAGAGTTTTTCGCATAATTTTAAAAAGTATATTTTGATATGACAATACGTACATATTTTCAGGTAAGTTTTTTTATATTTCTATAAAAAAACAGACGGAACGTATATTTCGATACGTCAGGCGGGTAGTCATTGCATTGTTGTAGTTTTTATCCATAAGCAGAAGCATTTTGTTAATGTCTAAAAAAACGGTCTTAACAGCTTAAATTCTAAACCTACTCCGATGCGCTGTTTGCACTGCTTCACCTGCTATCCGCAACCGCGCATCCCTGTATTTCAACCCTTTTTAAGGGTCGTAAGTTGTGTGCTCAACATCAATAAATGCAAAGCATCTGTTTTTTAACGTAAATACAATAAAAAAGGCTGCAAGTAGTTATCTGTAAACCCCTGCTATGCACGCGCTTAGCGCTTTTGCATCAGCCTTTCAATATCATCTGCCTCCAGCGCAATATTCTTCATCAGATCCACCGGTCCGCTTTTGGTAACCAGAATATCATTCTCCAGCCTCACGCCTATACCTTCTTCTCTTATATAAATACCCGGCTCGCAGGTAAACACCATTCCTTCTTCAAAAGAGCGGTACTTGCTACCTACATCATGAACGTCGAGCCCCAGATGGTGCGAGGTGCCGTGCATGAAATATTTCCTGTATAGCGGATTCGAAGGATCCTGGTTGCGCACATCGCCTGCGTCAAGCAAATCGAGTCCGATCAGTTCGTTCTCCATCACCGTTCCCACAAACTTATGGTACTGGTCAAGCGAGTTGCCGGGCACCAGCATCTGAGTAGCGGCTTTCATCACACGCAGTACTGCATCGTATACCTCGCGCTGGCGCTTGGTAAACTTGCCGTTTATCGGCACGGTGCGCGTCATATCGGCGGCATAGTTAGCGTACTCGGCTCCAACGTCCATCAACAGCAGATCGCCATCCTTGCACTCGCGACTGTTATCGGTGTAGTGCAGGATGCAGGCATTCTCACCCGAAGCGATAATTGGGCTATAGGCTGGTCCTCGTGAGCGGTTGCGTATAAATTCGTGATAGAGCTCTGCCTCCACTTCGTACTCCATCACCCCGGGCTCAATAAACTGCAGGATTCTGCGGAAACCCAGATCGGTGATATCGCACGCTTTGCGGAGAAGCTCTATTTCTTTTTCGGATTTGATGGCACGCAGGTGGTGCATGATGGGCGCACTGCGCTCGTAGCGGTGCAGCGGGTATACCTCCTGGCACCATTTGATGAAGCGGGCATCGCGTGTTTCTACCTCTACCACGGCACGCAGGTGCTCGTTGGTGTTCAGGTATACGTGCTCGGCCTCGGCCATCAGGCTGTTGAAAACCTGCTTAAAGTCTTTCAGCCACAGCACAGAGGTTATACCTGATGTGTCGCGGGCCTGCTCTTTGGAAAGCTTATACCCTTCCCATACCATGATGTGCTCGTTCGACTCGCGCACAAACAGCACTTCCTTCATGCGCTCGTCGCGTGCGTCCGGGAAAAGCAAAAGAATGCTTTCCTCCTGGTCTACTCCCGAAAGATAGAAGAGGTCGCTGTTTTGACGGAACGCCATGGTGCCATCCGCATTGGTCGGCATCACATCATTAGAATGAAAAACAGCAAGAGAGGAAGGCTTGAGCTGCCGCACAAAATTGCGCCTGTTATAGCAGAACAGCTCCCTGTCGATGGGCTGGTATTTCATAGTTTTGTAGGTATAGTGGCTAGGTGCAGTCGTCTGTCAGATTCTTAGGCCTGACTGAACTTGCACTGCAAAGGTAGTACTTTTATTATTAGTCCAAACACCTTTATAGAAAAAACCTAATATACCAGAGATTGCAAACTTATCTTATTCCTACTCCTACCACACTACACACACTATTATAACTCTCTTAAGCTGTGCGGGTAGCGAGCACATTCAACAGCTGTGCCGTGGCTATACCTTTTGCACATTTAAAATGTCCTTCCGGGCAGGTTTTATACCCGTGCAGGCCGCAAGGGCGGCAATAAAGCGGCTCATTTTTCTCGATAACGGCTGAGAAGTTTGCCAGCGGTCCAAAACCAAAGCGGGGCACGGTGGAGCAGAAGATGGCACAGGTAGGCGCATCCAAGGCAGAGGCCAAGTGCATGGGACCGGAGTCGTTCACGTAGTTGAGCACGGCATCGCGCATCAGGGCCGCCGACTGCAGCAGGTTGAGCTGGCCGCACAGGTTTTCTACTCGCCGGTTTTTAGTCTTGCTGATGATCTCCTCACAGTGGGCTTTGTCGGCCGGTGCCCCGAGCAGGTATACCTTATACCTGTCGCCCAGCTGGTCGAGCAGTTCTACCCACTGCTTCAACGGATACTGCTTGGTGAACCACACCGAGGTTGGTGCCATGCCGATAAACGGCTCCTGTTTTAGTGGTTGCACTTTGTTGAAGTCTTCATGAGAAGGGTATAATCTCGGCTTGGCCGCTTGCCCGTCGGTGAGGCTGGCGATGAGCAGGTGGTTGCGCTCCACTTCATGCGTGCCGGAGTCCACGCTGTGGGTATAACGGCGGGTGAAGAAGCGGGAGAAAGGATTTTTGTCGAAACCAACCGTCTCGCGGGCGCCGGAAAGGGCGGTGAGTATACCTGTAGCACCAAAGCGCTGCAGGTTCACCACCAGATCATAACGCTCATGCCGGATCTGTTTGAGCAGACGCATCAGGCTTTTATACTTCCCTTCCTGCTTGTTCCAGATTAAGACCTGCCTTAGCAGCGGGTGCCCTTTCAGCAGCGACTCGTTACCTTTGCGAAGTAGAAAATCGAGCTGTGCTTCCGGATAATGAGCATGCAGTTTTTCCACCAGCCCGGTTGCCAGCACCACATCGCCCAGAAAGGCTGTCTGTATGATCAGGATCTTTTTCATCAGGTATAAGCTGCTGCAAAGCTACGCCAATGCGGTTAGACTTGAAAGTTTAGAAGCTGCAGGTATAGGCTTGCGGCAGCTTTCACGGAAAAGAGCAAAAATATTTTTCTTCTTAGCGACAGGAAAGTTAGTTTAGCAGTTCTTTTAGCCACGCTTACCCATATGAAAGCACTATTACATTCTGCTAAACTCTTTGCTGTTGCCCTCCTCCTCCTGACCACAGGCTGTGTGTCTACGTACATGCCCAACGTGCCTAATGTGCCTATGTTCACCGAAAAAGGCGAACTGAGCGCCGGCGGACACATCACACCAAAAGGCAATATCACGTTTAATACCGCGTATGCCGTTACCGACAACATCGGGGTGATGCTGAACGGCTCCATGCTGAACCAGGAACGCAAGAAGCGGGACTTCCGCCACAACCTGATAGAGGCCGGTGCGGGCTATTTTACCACATTTGGCCCGAACCAGAACCGGGTGCTCGAGGTATATGCTGGCTTTGGCGGTGGCAGCAGCGACCGCACCGAAAAGGAAGAGAAAGAAGGTGTAATGACCCATACCCGTCGCGAGGCGGGCTTCAGTAAATATTTCACGCAGGTGAACTTCAGCTCGAAAAAGAAAAAGTCGCTGCGACTGCTTGGCAACGAGTTTCCGCTCAACTATGGTACGGCCCTCCGTGTGAGTTACGTCAACATGAACAAACATATACTCGATGGAGTGGAGCAACCAAACGAGGACAACATTTTCCTGGAGCCGATCTTCTACACCCGTATGACGCTCACGCCTTCGGTGCAGCTGCAGTACACGAGCGGCACCAACTTCGGACTTCGCAACCGCAAGGCGCTCACGGCGGGCTATTCTGTTTTTTCGCTGGGCTTTGTGATCAACGTGGGCGGACGCAGCCTCGACCACTAACATTTGGCGGGTAAGCGGCCTGTTTTGGTACTTTTTGCCTATCTTTGCAGGCTAATTTCGAACTGAATGCTTGATTATCATATTCATACATTGCCGAACGGTATTCGTATCGTTCATAAACAAGTACTACACACCAAAATTGCGCACAGCGGCTTTATCCTGGACCTGGGCAGCCGCGATGAGCAGCCTGACCAGTTGGGCCTCGCTCACTTCTGGGAGCACATGGCTTTTAAGGGAACGGCCAAGCGCAAGTCTTTCCATATTCTGAACAGACTGGAGTCAGTGGGAGGCGAACTAAACGCCTATACCACCAAAGAGAAACTCTGCTTTTACAGCTCCGTGCTCGACAAGCACTTTGAGAAATCATTTGAACTCCTGACCGATATCACCTTCCACTCCATCTTCCCTGAAAAGGAAATTGAGAAAGAGCGCGGCGTGATTTTGGAGGAAATGGCTATGTACCTGGACACCCCGGAAGAAGCTATCGTGGATGAGTTTGACAACGTAGTGTTCGACAACCACCCGCTCGGCAACAACATTCTGGGCACCAAAGAGAGCGTGTCTGGTTTCAAGAAAGACGACTTTCAGCGTTTTATTAAAGATAACCTGAGCACCGAAGCCCTGGTGTTCTGCTCGGTGAGTAACCTGCCTTTTGAGAAAGTGGTAAAGCTGGCTGAAAAGTACCTGGCTGATATTCCAACCATCAGCAAACCACGTCAGCGTGTCGCTTTTGAGAACTACACCCCAAAGGCGGTGACGTTCGAGAAACCGATCTCACAGGCGCACTGCGTGATTGGCTGTCCGGCTTACGCCCTCAACGACGACCGCCGTATCCCTTTCTTTATGTTGGTGAATTTGCTGGGTGGTCCAGGTATGAATTCGCGCCTGAACCTGGCCGTTCGTGAAAAGCACGGTTTGGTATACACCATCGACGCCAACTACGCCACTTACATTGACACGGGCCTGCTGTCTATTTACTTCGGCACAGAGAAAAAGCAACTCAAGCGCACCACTTCCCTGGTGCTGAAGGAGCTCAAGAAGCTGCGTGAAAAGCAACTGGGCTCGCTGCAACTGCACACCGCCAAAGAGCAGCTGATGGGCCAACTGGCCATGGCCGAAGAAAGCAATATGGGCCTGATGATGATGATGGGCAAGAGCATCCTCGACCAGGGCCACATCGACACCCTGAACGAGATCTTCGACCAGATTAAAAACACAACCGCCCAGGACCTGATCGACATCGCCAACGACGTACTGCGCGAGGAGAAGCTAAGTTTTCTTAATTACGTACCTGTTAATGGTTAAATTGTTGAATTGTTAAATTGTTAAAAAGGCCGTGCCCCCAATAAGCGCACTGCTTTTTTGAACTAGCTGAGAAAATAACCATTTAACCATCAACCATTTAACCATCAACCATTTAACAATTTAAAAGATGGAATTCCTGGACGAAGAACTGCAACAATACGCAGAGGACCATACCTCACCGGAGTTGGAGCTACTGCATAAAATAAATCGCCAGACGCACCTGAACGTGATGCGGCCGCGCATGCTATCGGGCCATCTGCAGGGCCGTTTGCTTTCCATGTTCTCCCACATGATTCGCCCCAAGCAGATCCTGGAGGTAGGCACCTATACCGGCTATTCGGCTCTTTGCCTGGCCGAGGGACTGCAGGAAGACGGCACGCTACACACCATCGACATCAACGAAGAACTTGAAGATACAGTCCGTGGCTATATAAAAGAGGCGGGCCTGAGCGAGAGCGTGAAGTATTACATAGGCAATGCCCTTGAGATTATCCCGACCATCGACGCTACTTTTGACCTTGTGTTCATCGATGCCGACAAGTATAACTATACCAACTATTATAACCTGGTGATTGACCGGGTACGTTCGGGTGGTTACATTATTGCCGACAATGTGCTCTGGAGCGGCAAGGTGCTGGCCAAGTACCGCAAGAAACTCGACGAAGACACAGCTGCGCTCCTGGACTTCAACAAAATGGTGCAGGACGACCCACGGGTAGAGAACATTCTGCTGCCGGTGCGCGATGGCCTGATGGTTGCCCGCAAAAAATAACAGAAAAGCGACCACGTGTCGCTTTTTTTATGCCTTATAGGTATAGCTGCCAGGTATAGCAAAAGCGCTCGGGCATAGGTATACCATATTGCATTACATGGCCTCTACGCAGCAGTTGCTTGCGAACAGTCCGCAAGTACTCCCTATTACTTATCCACACTAAAAAATTTCTCTAAAATAACTTCGTTCTAAGCTTTAGAATGCGGGGTAAATTGCGTTAATTTTGCAAGTCTATCTCTATATAGAGAACATCCTATACCTTAATGAGTTATCAACAGCTGTTTCAACATATACTGTAGCCACTTTGTGGATAGCTTCGCTTATTTTACCCGTTTACCTTTATGAAGACACCATTACCATTTTTGTTGCTCCTGCTTCTGCCATTGTTTGCTGTGGCACAAACTGTCACTGTGCCGCACAACCTGTATTTTGGTGATATCCACCTGCGCATTTCGCCCAGGGCGCAGGAAGAGATCCAGAAAAAAGTGGATGCCCTGCACCGCAGCCCAAAGTTCTTCCAGATGAAAGTGGAGCTGGCCGATGCCTACTTTCCGCTGATTGAGCGCACATTTCAGGAAGAAGGCGTTCCGGATGATTTCAAGTACCTGGCCCTACAGGAAAGCGGCCTGCGCGGCGATGCCGTGTCTACTTCCAATGCCGTAGGTTACTGGCAGTTCAAAAAAGAAGCTGCCCTGGACTTTAACCTGCGCATGGACCACCTGGTGGATGAACGACGGCATATTATAGAGGCCAGCCGTGGAGCTGCCCGCTATTTTAAGCGCAGCAACAACTTCTACAACAACTGGTTCAATGCGCTGCTCTCTTATTACCACGGTTACTCTGGCGCTAAAGCCTATACCAAAGAATCAGACAAGGGCAGCAAAAGAATGGACATCACCGAAAAGTCTGACCCATACCTGTTGACGTTCCTGGCGCATAAAGTAGCCTACGACAGCTTTATTGGAAAGAGTGCCCCGCCCGTGGTTTCGCTGCGTGAGCTGCGTGCTACCCCTGGCCAAAGCCTGGCCGATATTGCACTGGCTTATCAAACCGATCCATCTGAACTCGAAAAATACAACAAATGGCTGTTGGGCAGCACTATACCCGCCGACAAGGATTATTATGTCATGCTTCCGGTTCGCCATACTTCAGAGCCAGGTATAGTAGCATCAACCGAGCCTGTGCGCACGACACCTGTTCGACAGACGGCTGCTATACCTGCAGCAGGCAGCATCATCAAGCGTAATAACCTCAACGCCATCGTAGCTGGCAAAGGCGACACCAAAGACAAGTTGGCCATCAAAGCCGGTATTACCACCCGCAAGCTACTCCGCTTTAACGACATGCGCGACTTCGACAAGTTCGAGGAAGGCGAAGCTTATTACATCGAAGCAAAACGCCTGAATGCCGATAAAGAGTACCATGTGGTGCAGCACGGCGAAACTATGCAGGAGATTGCACAGCAATACGGCATCCGGATGGACTACCTGCAGTTTAAGAACCGCATGAAGCGTGCGGAAGTGCCGGTACCAGGCCGTGTACTCTGGCTGCAGAAGCGTCGTCCGGCCAAGGTAGCCATCGAGGTACGTGAATTGAAGCCTATTCCGGGTGCTGAAAAGCAAAATGTGATTGCGCAGGAAAAAGCACCGCAAACCGTAACAACATCGGCTAAGACAACTGCTGCAGAGCCTGCTGCACAGCAAGACAATTTCCTGACCCGCTTAAAAAAGAGCTGGAATAAACTGAAAGGCCAGGCAGTAGAACCTGAACAAGAAGAAACGCAAACTACTGCCACAACAACAAAGCAGGAGGAAGAAACAACGACCGTTATACCTGCCAAAGAAGCTGAACAAGGTATAGCTAAGGAGGAAACGACTGTAGAAGAAGAGCCTGTAAAGGTGGCTGTTGCTACTAAAAATGAAACGGCTCCTATACCTGTAATTAAACAACCAGAGCAGGAAGTGAAAGCCACGGAGCCAATAGTAGCGCAGAAAGCGGCAACGCCAGCTGCTACGGAGAAGCCCAAAAACGCCGCCCTATACCCTGGCAAAAAAGCTCAGGAAACTGAGGAACAAAAAACAGTAACTCAGGAAAAGCAAGTTGAAGAGACAGAAGAGGAAAATGCCGAGTGGGCGGTAGGTCTGAGCGAAGATGTGTTTGTGGGTTTCTCTGGAAACGAGGAGGAAGAAACAGCTGAAGTGCTTGAAGCAGAGAAAACAGTGGAGACGGCTGCTACAGAGCATGTAACAGTGAAGAAAACTCCTGCCAAAGCTGAACCTGCAAAATCAAAACCTGCCAGACAGGAGTCAGCCAAAACTAGCCAGTCTAGTACTGTAGCGAAAGAGAATGTTGCTCCACTTGCCAAACCTGCCCGCCACATAGTAAAACAAGGGGAGTCGCTCTGGGGCATCTCGAGGCTGTACGCCGTAACCGTGAACGACATCACGACCTGGAACAACCTGGGTGACGCGCCCATTAAGATTGGCCAGGAACTGATCATTGCAGAGCCGCAGACGGTGCCTGAGGAGTCTGCTCCTAATGTGGAGGCAAATACAGAAGCGTCTGTTGCGGCAGCGAAAACAGAGATCCACACCGTAGCTGCCGGCGAATCGTTATACGTCCTGTCGCGCAGGTATAACGTCACAGTGAACGAGCTGAAAGCCTGGAACAACCTGCGTAGCTCAGCGCTTTCCATTGGACAAGAACTTCGCGTGACTGCTCCTGCTGATCAGAAAGCAACAAACGAAGACCTGGAAGAAGCTCCGTCAGAAACCTTTACCGGTTCCAGCACCCAGCATACGGTGGCATCCGGCGAGAGCCTCTACCAGATCTCCCGCAAGTATGGCGTCACTATCAAGGACATCATGGAGTGGAACAACAAATCTGACTTCAACGTGAAACCGGGCGATAAGCTGGTGATCCGAAAGAAGTAGTTTTTTAAAGAATCCTAAACCGAAAGAGCCAGCTGCAGTAGCTGGCTCTTTCGGTTTTAAGGTATAGCTGCTCTTAGCGTTTTCCTGGAGGGGCGGTCAATTTCGTGGCGGTACGAAGGCCGCTGGCAATCTCGGGGATGATGCCGAGGCGCTCGTAGATGGGCTGCACCATCACACGCAAACGTTTCAGGTTCAGGGCAAAGGGAATGACGCTGACAGCACAAAGGAAACCGCAACCCAGCAAGGTATACGCTACCCCGATCTGCTCTGCTATACTGCTCGCCAGCATACTGCCAAGCGGCGCCATGCCCATGAAGGCGGTAGCATAAAGGCTCATCACACGCCCCCGCTTGTCCTCGTCTACCAGCGTTTGCAGTAACGTGTTGCAGGAAGCCATCGTCACGATCATCCCAAAACCGGTAAAGAGCATCAATACCAGCGACAGCCACAGTACAGTGGAAAAAGAGAAAGCCATCAGCGCCGTACCAAACAAAGTCATCGTAAAAATGATCACCTTGCCTAGCCCGATCACCGATTTACGCTGCGCCAGGAACAGTGCTCCTGACAAAGCTCCCAGCCCGGATGCCCCCATCAGGTAGCCCAGCGTGTTGGCCCCGCCGTGCAGAATATCACGGGCGAACACCGGTAGCATCACACTGAAAGGCATACCGAACATGCTGATCAAACCCACGATCAGGATAAGCGTTCGGATGGGCGGAAAACCGAAAGCATAGGAAAAGCCCTGTTTGAGGGAATTCCATACATTTTCCTGGCGAATTTCCCGCACAAAGGGGTTGAGCCTGAGCGTGAGGAGTGAAGCCAGCACCGCCAGGTAACTCACCGCATTGATCAGGATGCAGACGCCCTCCCCTACCCAGGCAATCAGTACGCCTGCTATTGATGGCCCCACCAGGCGGGCCATGTTGAACATCGAGGAGTTCAGCGCGATGGCGTTGCTGATGTCTTCGCGTTTATCGACCAGCTGCACTACAAAAGCCTGCCGGGTGGCCACATCAAAGGCGTTAATCGTGCCGAGCACCACCATTAGCGTCATCACATGCCATACCTGCACCGTACCCGTCAGCACCAGCGTAGCCAGGGTACCCGCCTGCAGCATAGACAGGAATTGCGTGACCAGCAACACATGGTGGCGATTGAACTTATCGGCCAGCACCCCGGCGAAGGGCCCGAGCAAAAAAGAAGGAATCTGGTTGGCGAACGTGACGGCGCCCAGCAGGAATACAGAGTCTGTGAGACGGTATACGAGCCAGCTGATGGCGATCTGCTGCATCCAGGTGCCGATGAGCGAGACCCCCTGCCCCATGAAAAAGATCCGGTAGTTGCGCGAGCGCAAAGCCCGGAACATACCTCCTATCTTCCCTGAATCAACTGTTTCTGCCATGCTGTTCTTTTTTCTTATACCTGTTTGTGCACAGGCTTTATCTTACGTCAAGTGACGCTTTTCGAGTTATAATTATACGCTTTATTCGGGAATGCCTGTTAGTAAATTACTTCATGTGCAGGGGATGATTACGCTCCCGCTTTTGTTTTGCTGCAGAGCTGTTTTTGGTTTGGGCAGCCGCCCGATTTTGCGTAATTTTAACATCCCGGAAAAGGCTCCAGGTATAGGATCGCTATACCTGCGTGTCATTAAAAATTCATCATTCGTCATTACTAATTCTAGATAGTCTTGCCAGTTTTTTCGCACTTACACACCCATACCCAGTACTCCCTGCTCGACGGTCAGGCCAGCATCAGCGCGCTCATGAAAAAGGCACAGGCCGATGGCATGCCCGCCGTTGCCATGACCGACCACGGCAACATGTTCGCCGCTTTCAATTTCGTGAACGAGGCCAACAAGTATAACGTGAAACCGATCGTAGGCTGCGAGTTTTACCTGGTGAAAGATCGTCACTTGAAGACCTTCACAAAGGAACAGAAAGACGTACGCCACCATCAGCTACTACTCGCTAAGGATCAGGAGGGCTATCAGAATCTGGCCAAACTTTGCTCACTTTCTTACATCGAGGGGATATACAGCAAGTGGCCGCGCATTGATAAGGAACTGTTGCTCAAGTATAGCAAAGGTCTGATTGCAACCAGCTGCTGCATTGGCGCCGAGGTGCCGCAGGCTATCTTGTGGAAAAGCGAAGAAGAAGCAGAAGAAATATTTAAGTGGTGGCTCGATGTATTCGGTGAGGATTATTACATCGAAATTCAGCGTCACGGTTTGATGAACATCGACGGCACCGGCAAGAGCCAGGAGGACATCAACCAGGTGCTGCTGAAGTGGGCGAAGAAGTATAACTGCAAGGTCATCTGCACCAACGACTCGCACTACGTGGACCAGGAGGACTGGAATGCGCACGACATTTTGCTGTGCGTGAACACCGGTGAAGACCAGAGCACCCCGGTAGGTGACTTTACTACCAAATACTACCGCTTCCTGAGCGACGACCAGAAGGTGATCTACGACACCGTGGAGAACGTGCGCAACAAGTATAGCAACCACATGAACGTGCGCCAGATGCTCCAGCGCATTGACGAAGCTGGCCCGAAAACCCGCTTCGGTTTCCCGAACGACCAGTTCTACTTCAAGACGCAGGCCGAGATGAACCAACTGTTCCAGGACGTGCCGGAAGCAGTGGACAACACCAACGAGATCGTTGACAAGATCACGCCGCCAAAATTGAAGCGCGATATCCTGTTGCCGAACTTCCCTATACCTCCACAGCACGCCGACGCCGACGAGTTCCTGCGCCACCTCACCTACGAAGGTGCTGCCAAACGCTATTCTGAAATAACGCCGGAAGTGACCGAGCGACTCGATTTTGAGCTGCACGTGATCAAGACGATGGGTTTTGCCGGTTACTTTTTGATCGTGCAGGACTTCATCAACCGTGGCCGCGACATGGGGGTGTTCGTGGGGCCGGGCCGTGGTTCGGCTGCCGGTTCTGCAGTGGCTTACTGCGTCGGTATCACCAACATCGACCCGATAAGGTATAACCTCCTCTTCGAACGATTCCTGAATCCGGAGCGTGTGTCCATGCCCGATATTGACATCGACTTTGACGACGTGAACCGCCAGCGCGTGATCGATTACGTGGTGGACAAATACGGCAAAACACAGGTAGCCCAGATCATCACCTTCGGTACGATGGCCGCCAAATCGTCTATCAAAGATGTAGCCCGTGCTACCTCCCTGCCGCTGGCCGAAGCCAACGAGCTGGCCAAAATGGTACCGGAAACACCGGGCACCACCCTGGCCAAGGCCTTTATGGAGAACCTGGAACTGGCTGCCATCCGCGAAGGAGAAGACGCGCGCGCTGCTGTACTGAGGCTGGCTGAAAAGCTGGAAGGTTCAGTGCGCAACACAGGTATACACGCGGCCGGTGTGATCATCGCTCCTGACGATATTACCAATTACATACCTGTTTCGACCTCCAAGGACTCCGACCTGCTCGTGACGCAGTTCGACGGCAAGGTAATCGAGAGCGCAGGTATGCTGAAGATGGACTTTTTGGGCCTGAAAACCCTCACCATCATCAAAGACGCCATGGAGCTCATCAAGAAGAACCATGGCGTGGAGATCGACATCGATAATATTCCGATCGACGACGAGAAAACCTACGAACTCTACCAGCGCGGCGACACGATCGGTACGTTCCAGTTCGAGTCGGAAGGTATGCGCATGTACCTCAAGGACCTGCAGCCGACCAACATTGAAGATTTGATCGCCATGAACGCCCTTTACCGTCCGGGCCCGATGCAGTTCATCCCGAACTTCATTAACCGCAAGCACGGCAAAGAGGAAGTGGAATACCCGCACGAGCTGCTCGAACCGATCCTGAATTACTCCTACGGCATCATGGTATACCAGGAGCAGATCATGCAGACGGCCCAGATTCTGGCCGGTTACTCACTGGGAGGCGCCGACTTGCTGCGCCGCGCGATGGGTAAGAAGGACATGAAAAAGATGGCCGAGGAGCGCGAGAAGTTCATTGCCGGTGCTGCAGAAATGCATAAGATCCCGGCCAAGAAAGCTTCGGAGGTATTCGACGTGATGGAGAAGTTCGCCCAGTACGGCTTCAACCGCTCCCACTCCGCCGCTTACTCTGTGGTAGCATATCAGACCGGCTACCTCAAGGCGCATTACCCGGCCGAGTATATGGCGGCGGTGCTGACCAACAACATGAACGACATCAAAAAGGTGACGTTCTTTATTGAGGAAGCCCGCAAACAAGGTGTGGCCGTACTTGGTCCGGACGTGAATGAATCTTTGCTGAAGTTCAACGTGAACGAACAGGGGCAGATCCGTTTCGGTCTGGCCGCTATCAAAGGCACCGGCGAAGCTGCAGTAGACGCTATTATTTCAGAAAGAGAGAAGAACGGTCCTTACCAGGATATCTTCGACTTTGCGAAGCGCGTTAACCTGCGTGCCGTGAACAAGAAGACCTTTGAAAGTATGGCCCTGGCCGGAGCCTTCGACTCGTGGGGACTTTACCACCGCGCCCAGCTGATGGAAGTGCCGGAAGGCGAGAACATCAGTTTACTGGAGAAGGCGGTGCGTTATGGCAACAACTACCAGGCAGAACAGCAGGCAGCGCAACAGTCGTTGTTCGGGGGCAGCGCCGCTGTGGCTTCTCCGCTACCGAAGATACCAGAAGTACAGGTATGGACGCAGGCTGAAATGCTGCGCCGTGAGAAAGAAGTCGTGGGTTTCTACATCTCGGGCCACCCGCTCGACCAGTTCAAAATGGAAATCGACTCCTACTGTACCTCTGCGCTGGCTGATATTGCCAATTATAAAAACAAGGACATCAACGTGGCCGGTATGGTTTCGGAAGTCGTGATCAGGACAGCAAAGAATGGTAACCCTTTTGCGCTATTCTCCATCGAGGACTATGATACCACGCTGCAAATGGCGCTGTTCGGCGAAGACTACATGAAGTTCCAACCATACCTGCGCCAAGGGCTATACCTGTTCATCAGGGGCAAAGTGCAGTTGCGCTATCGCACCGAAGACCAGTGGGAGCTCAAGCCAACCAACATCCAGCTCCTCGGCGACGTGATGGACAAAATGGCGCAGGGCGTACAGTTGAATGTGAACCTGCAGCTCCTCACCCCGAATATTGCCGAGGCTTTGGAAGAGGCCATCGCGACCAGCCCAGGCCAGAAGCGACTGGAGATCACGCTTCACGTACCGGACGAAAAGCTGGTGCTGCCGACTTACTCCCGCAAGTACCGCGTCGATCCGAAGGTTTTCTTAGGACAGATCAAGGATTTGGGATTGGGTGAGTGTAAGCTGCTGTAATTGATTTGAAAATTTGGAGGTGGGGATTTAGAGATGAATCGCTCCTGTCTCTTTAGGTATAGGAAAGGTATGCTGCGGAAGTGGCATACCTTTTTTGTATAGTGCTAATTGCTCTTTCGGATTTATCAATCCGAAAGAGCCCAGTGAACCAAAACACTACAGGTATAGCTCCGCAGCAAACTATGCTAACTTACCCGGTCTAATACCAGTGGAATTTCCAGATTAAAAAATTCTCCCCTTGCCACTATGTCCACTTCTCAATTTCACTGAAACTTAATCCCACAACATTTGTTTATACAAATAAATATACCATCGGCTTGTAAATTCGTATGTATAAGTTCTAAATTTGCATCGGGGGTTGCCCGATAACAGGACAGCTTGTCAGGCAAAAGCAATTGGACTCAAATTTGACAAGCTATAAAATGTTACTATATTTAAAACAGAGAATTTAACCAACAAAACGTTAAAGTTATGGCTAACAAAGCATTAGAAATCACTGACGCTAATTTTGATGAGATCATCAATTCAGATAAACCAGTATTGGTAGACTTTTGGGCAGAGTGGTGCGGTCCGTGCCGCATGGTAGGTCCGATCGTGGAAGAGCTGGCTGGCGAATACGAAGGCAAAGCTGTGATCGGCAAAGTTGACGTAGACGCGAACCCGCAGACTTCTGCCAAGTTCGGTATCCGCAGCATCCCGACACTGCTCGTTTTCAAAAATGGACAGGTAGTGGACAAGCAGGTAGGCGCTGTACCGAAAAATGTACTGGCTGGTAAACTGGACGCTCAGATGGCCTAAGTACCGGTCTGACATTATCTAAACACGAAAGCCTTTCCAAAACTGGAAAGGCTTTCGTGTTTAAGAATCCTTTTTAACAATACTGATATTACCACTTCGTTCCAGGCAGCCGTATGCTACGTCTTTTGCATCCGTCACGCCTCCTACGCGCAAGGCTTCCTGCAGGTCATTTTCAGTCAGGTTAAGTTTTTTGAGCTCATCCTCCTGTACTTTTCCGTCTTTTATCAGACACACAGGATCGCCCTTTATAAAAGGCCCTAGGAAACCAGAAGTACTATAAGCCAGAAAGGCCAGAAATCGGTGCAGTAAAACCAGCGTAAGGGCGGCGGCAAGCGTGGGCCAGAAGGGAGAGTTGCCTGTGATGGCGCGGCTGAGGACTGAGCCATAGATGATACCCAACACGATATCAAAAGCGGTATGCTTTCCGAAAATGCGCTTGTTGCCGACCCGCATAATCAGCAAAGCCGCGATAAAAACAACGACCGCCCGGATAGACATTTGCCACCACGTGAGCGAGTCCGAGCCTATACCTAGAAGTGTATCCAGAAAATTGACCATACACTCCCAACGGGTAAAATTGCGGGAATGTTATTGGCCCATTACTGACACTCGCAGAGTTTTTTATCTAACTCGCACAGCATGGCATAGTGTTGCTCTACTTCTTTCATCAGATTAGCTGTTTGTTGTAGCCCTGCACCTGTTGCAGGTGAGCGTTCTCGGGTGCGTTTTTGGCGAGCGCGTCCAGCTCTTTGATCGTGGCTGCAAACGAACTGCTCTTTTCACTCAGCTTCGCATAGTACTGGTCCATGCCATTGTCGGAACTGGCCACAGCTACAGCCTGCAGGTTATTGTCGAAGCACAGCCGCCAGCGTAGGTGGCGCAGCACCTGCTGTTCGGCTGCACTTTGCAGCTTGCCCATTTCTTTGGTTTCTTCTTTCAGTTTAGAGTTTTCGTAGCGTTTGTTATACTCGTTCACTGCATCGCGCACCTTATCGCGGCAGCTCAGGCAGTTGCTTGTGTTGGCTTTGTCCTGCAGGGCGTTGCGCACAGACAGCGTTTCTTCAGAAGCCTGCGTGTCTGTCAGTTTCTTTACCTCTTTCTCAAACAATTCGCGGTACTGCATGTCCTCCAGCCGTTTGGTCAGTCGCACGATGGCCTCCCCTTCCACTGAAGCAGATAGGTAATCGGCACGCGGCAGCTCCACCGACGACAGCTTGGCCAGCGCGGCTTCGCGTTTGGCCGGTGTGTCCCATGCTTTCGGATTGTTCTCGAGCTCCTGCAGCGTGTTCACCAGCACCTTCGCATTTTTCAGGTTATGGTCGGCGTCCAGGTATAGGTCGGCATTGGCCAGTATCGACTCGTATTCCGAGCGGAAGATGTTCTTATAAGTGGTATTCTTCTCAAACTCCTTCTCACGCGCCTCAAAAGCGGTTTTCAGGCACTTATACTCCTGCATGATGCCAAACAGGTTTTTCGCGTTGATTTCCTGGCTATTATTGCGATAGTTGAGTCGGTAGGCGTTCAGGTTCTGCTTCATCTCAGCAAAAATGCGCAAAAACTCTACGTACAGCTTCTCCTGGCGGTACGTCTCGTCGTTCATCAGCTTCGTGTCATAGGCCGTCTGGATCTTCTGCTTGCGCTTCTCGATCAGGTCCATGGTCACTTCATCGCCGGTCAGCACATCCACTTTATAAAGCGACTTGTAGTTGGCCACCACTATGTAAGGGTACTCCTTATACCCGATGGCGTCTTCCATCTGCTTTCGGTCCAGCTTGCTCGAGTACTTGCTGAGGTAATCGGCCAGTTTGGCTGGCTTTAAAGTAACGGTCTTCACGTTGCCCGGCACGAAAACGTATACCTTCACCGAATGCAGACGCGTGTCAAAATCCTGCCCTTCGTACAGACGTATGGTCGAACTGAACTTATACTCTTTCTTCTTGGCGCGTGAGTTGAGCAGGTTACCAAACTCCCCTACCAACGACATCACTGCCACCGATGGGTTAGTTAAGTTAGATAGACTCACGAGTTGGCTAGCCACCAGGTTGAACACCTGGTCCCCGTCCTGGTTGGTGACAGCCTTAGCGTTGATCGCCGCATCGATGCTGCTCTGGGCAGAAGTCAGCGGCATTTTGTCGATGATGCGCACCACTTCCAGATGATCACTTACCTGGGTATGGTATTCTTTTTTATCGGTGTTGATCTGGAAGTTGAAGAGCGGGTATACGATCTGGTCGTTGCCGAAGAGCTTTAGATTTTTGAGCTGCGCCGTGATGAACAGATACTCCAGTTCGTAAGCGTAATTCTTCTTGCTTTTCTTCTTCACCCCCGACTCCAACTCGTTGAGTACACGGTTAAACTGACCACCATTGTAGAGGTAAATATCGGTGGAGAGGTACTGCCACTCGTCCGAAAATTCAAATTTATCGTTGTAACTGTAACCCAGTCTGGTTTCGATGTTCTGCTGGGCAAAGGCCTGCTGGCATAGCAAAAGGGCCATCGCAAAAAGGGAGAAAATTTTCTTCATAAAATACGTATAGCCGTTACAGCGGCAGATTCAGGTATAGCTTTTGCTTCTGAACCTAACGTTAAGACTTGAAATTAAGTGCCTTACCGGTTTGCTAAATTACTTATCTGACAAGATTATTTTAAAATAAAACGAGTACAAAAACCATGTTCAGAGTACTATTCGTGGCGGTGGCCATTCTCTTATTTCATAGTGCAACACAACCCGCTGCTGCGCAAGCTTCTTACGAACATAGTGGCTCTTCCGAAACGATGTCAGAAGATCAGAAAGTCCAGAAGCTGATCGAATACATTCGCACCCTTCAAGGCGCCACCTTTATACGCGACAATAGCGAATTTGCACCTGAAAAGGCTGCAGAGCACTTGTATTCAAAATGGAAAAAGCACGCCTCAAAAATTAAGACAGCGGAGGGATTCGTTACTGAACTGGCTACTCAGTCTTCGTCTGGCACGCCTTACAGCATCCGGTTTGCCGACGGCTCCACCAATACCACCCGCGATGTGCTGCTTTGCCAGCTGAGCACGCTGGTTGCCCAATAGGCCATAATATTGTACAATAACAGGTATAAGTATAGCCGTGGCTGAATGCTATACTTGAACGTGGTCATCGTCGTTACGTATCTATGACGACAAACCTGATCCCAATGCTACAGTTACTTGAAGAGTCGCGGGAAGAGCTGGTTGCTTTTCGCCTGGCTGGCAGTGTAGACCGCCATGACTATGAGGTGATGTTGCCGATACTGGAAGAGAAAATCAAACAGTACGGCAAGATACGGGTGTATGCCGAGTTGCAGGAGGCCGAAGAAATTTCGCTGCAGGCGCTTTGGGAAGACCTGAAATTTGACTTCCGCCACGCAGGCGACTTCAGAAAAGTTGCGCTCGTCGGCAACCGCAAATGGCTGGACTGGCTCACTGTGATGGCAAGCCCTTTTACTACGGCAAAAATAAGGCACTTTGAAGTACTGGAAAGCGACAAAGCATTGGAATGGGTTCGAAGAGATGATGAGTAAAAATCAAGCGTATCTGCAGCATTCTAACCGTTCCTCCTTTACATACACAGTAGCCATTACCTGAGTAACAAGCCAAACCGCTTTTCTGTTAATTCAATCTCTATTGGCCCAATCTCCCTGCTCACCTGTCACAAAAACAAAACATTTATCAGTCCGGTTGCGTCTTATATAGCTTAAGTATAATATTCGCTCTAAAATTGAGGCCTCTGAGGAACGGAATTGATCCGGATTATACTTACGTACCTCATTTCTCGTTTTGTACCATAGTTGCCGGTAAAAATCAATTACAAACAACCTGATCAATAAACACCCTAACACATATGAAATCTAATTTCACAAAAGTATCCCTGTCATTTCTTCTATGTGGCGCCCTCATGTCATCATGCGTTTCCTCTAAAAAGTACGACGAGCTGAAAGCCAGCAAAGAGGCCCTGGAACGCGAACAGGCCGCCAGCCGCGAAAAAGAAAAGGAATTAAGTAATACACTGCGCGCGCGTGAGCAGAAACTGACTGAATTGGAGCGTGCTATGAACGACCAGAAAAAAATACTGGACGATCTGCGCAACGAAGTAAATACTGCGCTGGCCGGCTTTAACCAAGGCGACCTGAGCGTGAATATCAAGGACGGCAAGGTATACGTGTCCATGTCCGACAAGCTTTTGTTTGCCACTGGCAGCACGAAAGTGAACAACACGGGTAAGGAAGCCCTTGACCAATTGGTGGATGTGCTGAAGAAAAATCAGAGCGTGGGCGTGATGGTAGAAGGCCACACCGATGACGTGGAGGTCCGACCAGGCACGAAGGACATCGCTGACAACTGGGACCTGAGCGTGCTGCGTGCAACCGAAATTACCCGCCTGATGGCCAAGCGTGGGCTGTCACCTGACCGCATCACGCCGGCCGGACGCGCCTTCTTCCAGCCGATTGACACAGGCCGTACGCCTGCCGCCAAAGCCAAGAATCGCCGTACAGAAATCATCCTGACACCTGACTTCACGGAGATCTACAAGATCCTGGGCATCCAGTCAATGAAATAATCCCTATACCTCATACATTAGAAAAGGCCGCTGCTCCTATCGATCAGCGGCCTTTTCTATACCTGCTAATTGAGTGCTATACCTGCAAGTTTAGTCTGCTATACCTTTGCCCTGCTCTATTGCCAGAAATAGTTCTTTGGCATGTTGTGAGCCGATCAGGAGCGGCTGTTGGTTGTAAAAGCGCAGCAGTACGCCTTCCCTGCCCGACGTGCTGTACGCCTTGCCCTTTGCTCCCCATCGTATTCCCCAGCCGCCGTACTCACGGATCGGGTCATACGTTATCTTCTCAAAATCGCGCACAGTATGCAAGGGTATACGCACCGGTTTCAGATGGAAAGGCCGGAAACGCACCTGCAGCATACCTGGCCTTACCTCTGTGATCAAGGTCATCCAATAGAAAAAGAAAGGCAAACCGAAGCCGATCAGGGCCGTCATAATACTCAGCGGCACATCCGACACAGGTCGGTTGCCGAAGGTGCCGCCCAGCAGCACCTGGTACACAAAACCTGCCAGCATAATGGTCGCCAGACCCAGCAGCAGCGCCCATAGCCAGAACTGCGTGAACCGTTGCTTTTCCCGGAACAAGATGCGTTGTTCTTCCATCTATACCTATACCTTACAGAAATAGCCGCCCCGTTTGTGAGCGGAACGGCTATACCTTTCAGTCATTTTTATGATTAGCCAATCGCCTGCTCCAGGTCGGCCAGCAGGTCTTCGATGTCTTCTATACCTACACTCAGGCGGATCAGCGAGTCGCTCAGGCCAGCCTTCAGGCGTTCGGCGCTAGGTATACTGGCGTGCGTCATGGAGGCCGGATGTCCGCAAAGCGATTCCACACCACCCAGCGACTCGGCCAAAGAAAAGTACTTGAAGCGTTCCAACGCAGCGATGGCGTCTTCCATCCGGTCGCCTTTCAGCACGAACGACACCATGCCACCGTATGATCGCATCTGTTCCTTAGCTACTCTGTGGCCCGGATGATCTTCTAGACCCGGCCAGTATACCTTCTCTACCTTGTCGTGGTTCTTGAGATACTGGGCTACGGCACGGCCGTTTTCGCAGTGGCGCTCCATGCGGATGTGCAGCGTTTTGATGCCACGCAACACCAGGAAGCAGTCCTGCGGACCTGGGGTGCCACCGCAGGCGTTCTGAATAAAGGCCAGTTTCTCATGCAACGCGTCATCCTTCACAATCACGGCACCCATTACCACATCCGAATGTCCGGCCATGTACTTGGTAAGCGAGTGCATCACTATGTCGGCGCCCAGGTCGAGGGGCGTTTGCAGGAACGGGGTGGCGAAGGTGTTGTCGGCCACGAGCAGCAGGTTGTGCCTTTTGGCGATGGCGGCGCAACCTTTGATGTCGATGATGTTGAGCAGCGGGTTGGTGGGCGTCTCCACCCAGATCATGCGGGTGTTTTCGTTCACCAGTGCCTCGACCTTGCTCAGATCACTCATGTCAGTGAAGTGAAACTTGAGGCCGTAGTTCTGGAATATTTTGGTGAAGATGCGATAGCTTCCGCCATACAGGTCATTAGTTGAGATCACTTCGTCGCCTGGCTTCAGCATTTTGATGATGGCATCGATGGCCGCCATACCTGAAGCGAAACAAAGGCCATGCTTCCCGTTCTCCAACTCCGCCAGCGCATTTTGCAGGGCCGTGCGCGTTGGGTTATGCGTGCGCGAATACTCGTAACCCTTGTGATCGCCCGGCGAACGCTGTACATAAGTGGAGGTCTGGTAGATGGGCGTCATGATAGCGCCTGTAGTTGGGTCCGGCTCCACGCCGGCATGTATAGCTTTTGTTCCGAATTTCATATTATCTATTTTATGGATAAATGGTTTGACACAAGTTAATAAATTTACCTTTCAGGAGTTGAATGAATCAGGGAGCTTAGTGCTTCACAGCACCTAACGTGAAAATTTTATTAGCTGTACCGTAATCTACGTATACGTTCAGAAATTCTTGCCTGCAAGTCTCTATCTTTGACTAAAACACCTACTATGCCTAAACTGTCCATGCTGCGGACTTTTATACGGGAAAACGCGCCTTCGTTTGTTTCTATGCTGCTGTTGGTCATCGTGCCGCTGGTAGTAAGCTCCTCGGCTGCTGTATACCTCTACCAGAACGAAACCCTGCTACAGGACTTGAGCTGGCCACAGATGCTCCTATACTTCGTCGTGATCTCCATTACCATGTCACTGGCCCTCACCCCGACTACCTTTGTGGCGCTGGTGAGTGGTTTTTACCTGGGTTGGCCTGGTTTTGCGGGTGTGGTAGTGTCTTATGGCATCGCTTCGCTCATCGGCTATACCTTAGCGCGGCTTATCGACCATGGCAAAATGATGTCCTTCCTGAATCGCTTCGAGAAGACGATGTACCTCATGCAGGAACTGCGTGACCAAAGCTGGAGCCTGATCTTTTTGACGCGTATATCGCCCGTACTGCCCTTCGCGCTGATGAACTTCGTGCTCTCGCTGCTCCAGGTTGACAAGACCCGTTTCTTCTTGGCAAGCATTGTGGGGATGCTACCGCGCACGCTTTTCTTCTTCTGGGTAGGTACGCAGGCCAGCGACGTCATAAAATTACTGCAGGACCCCGGCAGCAACAAAGGAAGTCAACTGCTAATGATCGCACTGGTAATCATATCAATAGGCGGATTATACTTTATTTTTGACCACGCCCTGAAGCGGGCACTTCGAAAAGCGACAGCAAAAAATTGAGAAAAATTCGCTTTAGGGCTTGCATCGCAAGAAAAAAGGCCTTTACTTTGCAACACCATAACGGAAAATGGTCACGTAGCTCAACTGGATAGAGCATCTGACTACGAATCAGAAGGTTAGGGGTTCGACTCCCTTCGCGACCACATAAAAAAAGCCACTTACAGGTATAACTGTTAAGTGGCTTTTTTTATGTGCATACAATTTGCACACATCTATCTGTTATTTCCGCTGCTGCAGACCTTACTTCCGGCAATAGGCTACAGTTTCCGGCCTGCACATAATTAGCCGGCAGGTTACCCCTTAACAACCCGCGATCAGGTTTTCCAGAAATTTCCTATCTTACAATAGACTTTGAATTGACACTTTTAGAAACATGAGGATACCATTACAACTCCTGTCGTTTGTTCTGCTTTTGTCCCTGAGCGTTTCCTGTAACAGTACTGTTAAAGAAAGGGCAACAGATACTGATACTGATACTACAGCTACGCTACTGGGCGCAGGCCGGCAGCCACAAATCGCAGTAGACACGAAAGGTATTGCCCGGGTAGTATATGGTCTGCAGGATAAGATATACTGCGTCACCTCGAAAGATAACGGGGAAACCTTCTCTGAACCCGTTTTAGTAGGACAACTAAAGGGCTTGTACCTGGGCATGTCCATGGGACCTCAGATCGCCAGTTCAAAGAATTACTCGGTGGTGACCGCAATAGATAAGCAGGGCGATATTCATACGTACAGCCTCAACCACACTACGGATAAGTGGGTGAAAGCTGCTGCAGTAAATGACGTACCCGGTGTTGCACCTGAAGGCCTGATGAGTATCGCCTCCGATGAACAGGACACCTTTTATGCGGTGTGGCTGGACGTTAGAAACAACAAGCAAAACAAGATCGTGTTTGCCTCCACAACTGGTGGCGCTGAGAAATGGTCAGGAAACAAGGTGGTGTACGAATCACCTGACAGTACCGTGTGCGAGTGCTGTAAGCCAAGTATAGCCGTAGAAGGCAGGCAGGTATACCTGATGTTCAGAAACTGGATAGATGGCTCCCGGGATTTCTACCTGACCAAGTCTACAGACAACGGACAGCAGTTTTCCCAGCCACAGAAGCTTGGAACCGGCACCTGGAAACTGAAAGGCTGTCCCATGGATGGCGGAGGTATACTGCTGGACAGTAAAAATGTAATGCACACCGCCTGGCAACGGGAAGGAAGCATCTTCTATGTACAGCCAGGCCAGCAGGAGGTGCAAATTGGCAAGGGCCGGAACTGCCGTATCAGCGGGAAAACAAATCCGGTAATTGCCTGGAAGAATGGTACAGACCTGAAGCTAAAATTCCTGAATGCAGATACGGAAACTGTGGTGGGGAAAGGCAGCTACATTGAAACCGCTGAAATGCCCGATAATAAAACGCTGTGTGTCTGGGAAGATGAAAGAAAGATCCACTTCCGGAAAATATAACTTTACAGCAACAAACAAATTTAAACTGTCTCGTCAGAGCAGGTTATACCTCAGTCTCTGAAAGCTTTTCGGATTAATCACTCCCCAGTTCCCTCCGCCTTCGCACTTCTGCCTAGGCCGCCGGCCCTGCCACCTTTGTGCTATTCGGTGTCGGGAATCGTTCGTAGACCTGTTATGTGAAGCCAGATTGTTTAATCCTCAATCGAGCGCAGCCATGCTTCAGCCTCCTCATCATTTTCGAAGGTTCTTATTTCAAAATTTTTGTCAATCCGCTGTATCAGGCTTTCAATGGTTAGGGTGGCGTAAATACTGGTTGGCACTACCTGCGCCAGATAACGCAAGCCGGCATCCCGCATGAGGGGAGTCCACATGTTCTCCGCCCACTCAAGCGCCATGTCCCACGATCCGACAACTTCCTTGTTGCTGTTGAGCAGCTTGGAGCAGGGCGTTTCCCTTATCATGTCCAGTAGCTTGTAGCCGCCCTCTTTCACAGTCTCCACCGACTGTACCCCATACCACTGCGCTTGCAGGATGGAGCCTCCGTACAACCTTGTGGCCGTGAAGAATACGTCCCCAAATACTTTCCTTAGCTTAATTTCCTGTTCCATTCTCTATGATTACCCGGTATATTCGCCTCACTGTTCAACCTATTTCCCCAGGGAATGGCGGAGCAGCCAATTTCTAGCGTCGTTTTCGTTGTCAAACATTTTTACCTCGAACGCGCTGATCTTAGAGTAGAAGTTAGAAGCAGTTGTCTCCGCAAAGGACTCGGGCGTGGCGATGAGGGCGAAGAACCTGATGCCCGCTGCGGCTGCCTGAGGCGCCCACTCATGCAATACCCAGTCAAGGGAATGATCCCAGCTCCCAACTACCTGTCTTGTGTCGTTCAGGACACAGTTGAACCCGGCCTCCCTGACAGTAGTGGCATATGCCAAGGCACCAGACTTGATGTTGTCCTGCGTCAGATAGCCGACCCAGTCTGTATGCACCCACCTGTTTTCTGTGTCCGGGGTTATTGTGAGGAACACTTTCCCAAACACATTTCTAAGTTCCTGCCTCATGGATGGAAGTAAATCGTACTTTAATCATAACAAATATAGGTTTTAATCTCAGCAAACATAGGATTGAATTGATGTTTATGACATCTTACTGCGTAACTCCTGATTCTCTTTTGCAAGGGCCGTAATCTGCTCATTGCTTTCAGCTAAAGTTGTGCGTGCTGCCAGCCTGGGTTTGATTTCGTCTATCACTCTGGCGGCCGACTCCCGTAGCATCTCTACCTGATCCCAATCGTTATAGCGCTGGGATTCGCCACCTCTTGTGTAGCTGTTACCCTATTCATCAGGATCCAGTGAGGCCTTGCCTTCAAATGGTAGACTTGCCTCCCAAAATCACTCTCTCAGATTCCCTGAACTAAAGTTTAAGTGGAGAGTACAGCTAAAGGAGAAAACGCCATGTATACCCGGCATGATCCTTTTTGAGCCCATGTTCGCTGTAGTACGGATTGTATGTCAGCATGCGCCGAGACTAAACCCATTTGCGTTTCTTCTGGAAAATGAAGTGGAGGAACCCAAATGGGTTGATAAGCTCAAACACATGTTTGGAAAATGAATCGTATAAGCCCTCTTGCCGTTTCACTCTAAGCGAAAGAGCAGTATGATCATTTAGCTTGCCTCACCTTTGTATCAGCTTAAAACAAAGTGCCTTATACAACTAACTCCACATAGTTAAATCCATTACAAGATTTGGTCACGTAGTTAACGCAGTCAATTCTTAACCTGATGTTATAAACTATGAAACAACTTGAAGTTCTGTTAAAGTTACCAACCGGGTAAGCTGCTACATTATTTAAAAAGCCACTTACAGGTAAAACTGCTAAGTGGCTTTTTTCATTTATATAAATTTTGCGCGCAGATGAGAAGCTAGGCTGCCAAGAGGTTTTGCAGCTCCAGATCCAAATCAGGCTGCTGCACTCCGAGTTCGGCGTACAGTTGCCTGGTTTTTACGTGTAATGAGAATTTGCTGAAGACGTTTTTGAAGACCACAAAGTCGGAGCCATTTATAATTCCCAAACTGCTTACTTGCCAGAGTGTTGTGGCTAGCAGTTGGCTTGTAACCGTAACGGTGTAGTTTACAAGACCTTGCGACAGAAACTGACATAATAAAGAACCGTTTATCTGTTTGAGTAAAAGGGTGTTGCTGTTAAGTAAGCCAAGAGAGAGCTTTTCTAATTCCTCTACTAGAAGGGTTCGGGAAGTGTTCATTATAAGTTTTTTTCCTGGGTGTCGTGGTGTTGGAAGTCGGTCTAAAGCTTCTTCAGGAAACACACCTATGAACCAATTGTGGGACCGGGTATTTTCAACCAGCATTGAAGCGCATAAGCATCCCTCCCTGAAGAAACACACTGTTTTCAGGTATACGCCCCGCTGTACTCCACGAATATAGAATTGACTATAAATACCGACTTTAAACGGCAGAATAAGGGTTTTACACAACCCTTCTACGCATTATTTCGGTCTCGCAAACAGGTATAGCATTTTAGGTATAACCAGGCTTGCCAGTTCTGTTTTTATACAGTCCTTCCCTTATTACCCCAGTTCTCCCATGTGCTCGCTATCCGCTGCAGATGATTTGGACAGGAGCTCCTTTAGCCGCTCGATATGCACTTTCATTTCTTCCACGCGCTTTTCCTGCATAGTGGCCCACCTGTGGTTTCCCTTAACAGTCTCGCCCTGCGACATATTCAGTAAAATATTACGCCGTTCCTCCAGAGTTCGCAATGCCACCCAAAGTGTTTCCTCCAGCGAGTTGGACATGCCCAGCAACAGCGAGTCCTGCGAATAGGCGTGGCCGGAGTGGCATCTGTATCGCTTCATAGTTCCCTCCTGGCTCATTTCCCACAAGCCGCCGCCGCAATCCGGGCAACTATAGGCTGAGCGGGCGCCTGCTTTTTCCAATTCCTCGATGCTCGTGTGTGTTGTATTGGTCATGATACGTTCTGCAATTAAGGCTTCCTGCCGTATGTCAGCCGGAATTGTTAATGATTGCTGAGCAGGTTGTCGCGTCAGCTCTTCCAGTATTTCACTCATCTCGCTTAGGGGCACGACATAATCCAAGTCTACCTTCTTAAGTACATTTTCGGGCAGGGCAGGAAACTCCGCATCGTTCGGGTGCTGTACTATCGTGGTGCCGCCACTTCTTTTTATACATTCCATCCCGATCACGCCATCACTCATAAAACCGGTTAAAATGATGCCTACAGCATTGCCGCCATGATGTGCCGCCGCCGACCTGAACAAAGGGTCTATGGCCGGTCTGAACTGGTTTTCGCGTGGACCTTTAACCACCAGCATTTTGTTGCCCTTTACCAGCAGGTGCTTATCCGGAGGGGAAAAATAGACGGTACCGGGCTCAAACTCGAGCTCATGCTCCGCTACTTTGCAAACCAGTTCGGTATACCTGTTCAGGCGGTCTACCAGAAAAGTGGCAGACGAATCGGGGCTTAGGTGCTGCACTATCAGAATAGAAGCAGGAAGATCTTCCGGCAACCGCGACAGCAGCATAGTTAGTGCCTGCATCCCCCCTGCCGACGTCCCGATGACGATTATTCTAGGTATGTTCTCAGTCATAATGTGGCGCTGTATTTCATCCGGAGCAATTAACTAAAGCTCAGGCACACAGTAAATGTTTGTACGGGCATCAAAATGAAGTGTTAAAGGACAGGTGCAAATTGTAAAGCACATTTGCTGCGGCGGCTTGGTATTTTCTTACCAGGAGCACCTACTTTACAATCGTTATGTTATAGTAATATTAGGTAAATTGGCGTGGAAAAAAATCGGCGCAATACAGAGGCTAAAGAAACAGGTATGGCAAAAGCAGCTAAAGACGGCAAAAGCAGTAGTCCGGAGACCAAAGTGGCAAGAAACAGGGAACAGGATGTGTATGTGATCGGGATCGGAGCCTCTGCCGGCGGCTTGCAGGCCCTGGAGGCCATGTTCAGCACCATACCACAGGATCATGTGGCCTACGTTATTGTGCAGCATATCTCATCGGAGTATCGCAGCCTGCTCACGGAGATTCTGGATCAGTACTCAGCCCTTAAAGTACAGGAAGCAGAGGACGGTGCGCCGATTCAGGCCAACAGGGTATACGTAATTCCCAGTTCCAAAGAGCTTGTCATCCAAAACAACCGGTTTAAGCTCAGCAACAAGACGAACTTAAACCGCTCCCAAACCATTGACACGTTCTTTATTTCTCTGGCGCAGGATAAAAAGCAGCACGCAATCGGGGTTGTGTTATCCGGTACCGGCACCGATGGCACCCGAGGTATAGAGGCCATTAAAAAAGAAGGCGGGTTGGTGCTGGTGCAGGACCCCACCACTGCCCGGTTCGATGGCATGCCGCGCAGCGCCATCAACTCTGGGTATGCAGACTTTATCCTCCCTCCTGAACTGATGTCTGCCGAGATACTGGATTACATCAAACTAGGGCCCGTAAATCCTAACCTGATGGAGCTTGCTGACAGTGAGATGGAAGCCACTTTCTTCCAGATACTGGACATGATAAACCGGCAGACAGGCATTGATTTCAGCAATTATAAACAGCCTACTATAATCCGCCGCATCAGCAGGCGCATGAACATCAGAGGCTTTAATAACTTCACGGATTACCTCGATTACCTGAACATGAACGCCGACGAAGTGGAGATGCTGGGCAAGGAGTTCCTGATCGGGGTCACCAAATTCTTCCGCGACGAGGAGGCCTATAAGATACTGGCCAGCAATGTTATTCCGGACATTGTAAACAATAAAAAAGCCAACGACCAACTCCGGATCTGGGTAGCCGGCTGCTCAACCGGCGAAGAAGCCTATTCTATTGCCATACTGGTGCGGGAACACCTCGACAAAGTAAAGAAAGAGCTCGAAGTTAAAATATTCGCTTCAGACATTGACCGTGAAGCGCTCGATTTTGCGAGCAAAGGGTTGTATGTACAGAGTAGCTTATCTGAAGTGTCAGAAGACAGGCTGCACGATTACTTTGTAAAAGAGGAAGGCCGCTACAGGATAGCACAGCGCGTGCGCCGCATGGTCATCTTCTCCCCCCACAACGTCACCAACGACCCTCCTTTCAGCAGGATAGACCTGGTGAGCTGCCGCAACATGCTCATATACCTGAACCCGATGCTGCAGAAAAAAGTGATCGACAAATTTCACTATTCACTCGTTATCCAGGGCTACCTGTTCCTGGGGTCCAGCGAGAGTATAGGAGATTTGAGAAGCTTTGAGGAGGTGAACAAGAAGTGGAAGATCTTCCGGAATGCGGAGCCCGCCCGCCCGCTGGGGATAACAGAGTCGTTTTCAGGAAACCTGAGTAAGCGCCCCATCATTAGCACGCTCCCATCCTTATCCCGCGACCTGACGGCAAAACAGGTATTGCAGCACAGCTTTAACGAACTGCTGAGCGAAACCGTGCTGGAAGAGTATGGGTACGCTGCCGTGTATGTGGATGAGAACTATGATGTGCTGCATGCGGCCGGTAAATTCAAGAAGTTCCTCGACCTGCCCGAGCAAAGCTTTACATTTAACCTGCTGAAGCTCGTACCACAGGACCTGGCCGTAAGCCTGGGTGCCATGCTGCGCAAAGCAACTTCGGATAAGCACAAAGTAGTTGCTCACAATGTACAGGTCAATGAAGGCGATCATATACGCCATATCGATGTGATTGTGCAACCATATCCGGCAGATAAAAAGCAGCTCCAGTCCTACATTCTTATACTGTTCTCCGAGGAGCAGCCGCGTATTCCGCTCAAACCGGACCAGATATTGGGAGCAAGCGAAAGCCAGTACAAGAACCGGGTTGATGAGCTGGAACAGGAACTACAGTATACCAAAGACGACCTGCAGGCGGTAGTAGAGGAACTTGAAACCGCCAACGAAGAACTGCAGAGCACCAACGAAGAGCTGCTGTCATCAAACGAGGAGCTGCAAAGCACCAACGAGGAGCTGCAGTCGCTGAACGAGGAGCTGCATACCATCAATGCCGAGCACCAGTACAAGATCAAAACGCTCATTGAGCTCGACGACGATCTGAACAACTACTTCCGGAGCACCGACATCGGGCAGATCTTCGTGGACCGCAAATTGATCATCCGTAAGTATACGCCATCGGCCACGCGTCTCATAAACCTGATTGAAAGCGATATTGGCCGCTCCATAGACCATATTTCCAACAACCTGCGCTATGACAAGCTTACAGAAGATATAAAGCATGTTATTGAAAATAACCAGGTCATCGAGAAAGAGCTGCAGGACAAGAATGGCGTGTGGCACCAGATGCGCTTACTGCCTTACATAACGCAGGACAGGAAAATTGATGGTGCCATTATCATCTTTATCCAGATCAACGAGCTGAAGACCATGCACCTGCTGCACGCAGGTATACTTCATAGCTCCCCAAACGCTATACTTGCCCTAAAATCGGTCAGGTCTGCTGCCCACATCATCACAGATTTCAGCATCAGCACCGTTAACCAGAAGGCACAGGCCCTGTTCGACAAGCCACAGAGCAAACTGATAGACAGAACCCTCTGGAATGCCTATCCTAAATTAATGGAGCAGGGTGTGTTTGAGAAGATGGTGCAGGTGGTGGAAACCGGCGAGTCGCTTGACACAGAACTGATGCAGGAAATAAACCACAAAGAGGTATGGCTGCATGTGGTGGCGGTTAAGTTTGACGACGGCCTGGTGCTAACCCTGCAGGACATAACAGAACGGAAACTGAACGAGCAAGCCGTGCTGAAGCAGCAGGAAGAGCTAAGTCAAAATGCCGACCGGTTTAAAACCCTGCTGGAAGCCGTGCCGCACATTACCTGGACCAATAAACCCAATGGGGAAAACAGCTCCTTCAACAACTTCTGGTACGAGTATACGGGCCTTACAAAAGAAGAGTCGGAAGGCTGGAAGTGGCAGAAAGCCTTTCACCCGGACGATCTGAAAATTATCATCCCGGATTACGAACGTTGCCTGAAAACAGGAGAAGTGCACAGTGCGCAGGCCCGGATTCTCCGCAAGGCGGATAACACCTACCGGTGGCACCTGATCAAAGATGTGCCTGTTAAAAATGAAAAGGGCGAAATTACGCTCTGGATCGGAACTGCCACCGACATACAGGACCAGAAAGATGCCGAAGAAGCTACTATAAGACTGAAGCTGTCGCAGCAACGCGAAACCATCAATACGATGCTGCAGACACAGGAAGAAGAGCGCAGCCGTATTTCGGAAGCGTTGCATAACGGCCTCGGGCAGATACTTTACGCAGCAAAACTCAAGCTGGACAACCTGTCGGCAACCACTGCGCAGCAAAGATCATCGAAAGAGGACGTTGAGCAGTTTCTGACGGAAGGTATACAGATCACTCGTAATATTTCTTTTGAACTTACGCCTGCCATTCTGAGAGAATTTGGACTTAAAACAGCCGTTGAAGAGATTATAAACCGGTATCAGAGCCCTAAACTGCGGATTACGTCAAACCTTGTATTGCCTGTCAATGGCCTGGACTACGCCACATCCCTATCGGTGTACAGAATTATACAGGAACTGTTGAATAATGTGATCAAACACTCGGGGGCCACCAAAGCGGACGTGGCACTAACTATAGCCGATAAAAAAGTATATCTGAGTGTCCGCGACAACGGCAAAGGTATAGACCAGAACCAATTGCAGAATAAGGAAGGAGTTGGCCTGAAAAGTATTAAAAACAGGATAAAGTTACTGGATGGGGAATTTGAAATAGCTACTACAGCCGGCAAGGGCTGTTTGATCGAGGTTACATTTACCCAGTGCCACAATAACAAAACAAGCTGATCTGCTACGGGTGTGTTTCCAAAGGCTGAAGGTATACCGACTCAGGTTTGCCTTCAGCTTTTTTTTGAAACGGCTCCCTAAATTCCAGAACCTCTTTACTCAAAGTTCTGATTTATAGCAAAATAGACTAAAATATGAGCACTTATAACACCTTTCTTAAGTATTAATACTGGTGTAGTTACTTATCACAAGACCTACCTTTAAGACTCGTTTGCAGGAAATAGCTGTAAGCAAATCCGTTTAATAAAGGTAGAGGTATGATTGAGAGGGTGCATGCATTACTTCAGGAATATGAGGATAAGCAGGCCGCAGGAAGTGTCGAAACCTTTCACGTGAAGGTCATCCCTGCCGGCTTACTTGTACAACCACAGCCTGTTGATGCAGCTGAGGCAAAGGAGGTGGAACTCACACCTGAATTGCTTTACACACTGCAGATCTTCTTCTCCGATATTGATGGGATTACCTACAAATCTTATGATTACAGGATGCTGATGAGTTTGCTGAATGCACATGCAACGCTCGAGCGCATGGCGCACAAAACGGGGAATACGGAAGGGAAGTAAAAGGCCTCGAAGGGTTATTCCGAAACATCCACATCAATGATCTTGTGGCCGATGGCGTACTTGATCAGGTTAGCAGTATTCCGGGCTCCTGTTTTCTCCAGTATGTTCTGGCGATGCGTTTCGATGGTTCGCTTGCTGGTGAAAAGCTTATCGGCAATTTCTGCATTTGTAAGTCCTTCTGCAATCAAGGTCAATACCTCCACTTCCCGCTTCGACAGCCCGATCTTTTCCACTTTTTCGTTACTGGCAGCCACCGGCGACATAGCGTTAGAAAGCATTTTGATAGAGAGTTCGCTACAAATGTAATTTGTGCCGCTCGCTACCAGCTTGATGGCAGAGCGCAGTTCATCCTTTCCGGTGGTTTTTAAGATGTAACCTGAGGCACCGTAATTCATCATCTTCTGCACATAAGGTATACTGTTGAGCATAGAAAGCGCTACAACCTTTGTTTCAGGGTACGCTGTCACAACACGCTCAGTGGCCTCAAAACCATCCATCTGGGGCATATTAATATCCATCAGCACCACATCGGCAGGCACTTCTGCAAGTAATTCAAGTAACTGCACTCCGTTGCTGGCCTCTCCTACCACCTCTATTCCACTGTCCTCGCTCAGCAGTGCTTTCAGGCCCTGCCGTAAGATGATGTGATCTTCTGTTATGATAACTTTAACAGGGTTATGCTCTTCCATGGGTATGCTATATGCGGATGTAAATAAATGCGTTCGGGTAGGCTACAAAAATACAGCTGCTCATGCTGTATACGGATATACTGCTTCAGGCTGCCTTGTATTCAGACCATTAAAGGGGTATTCCGCTCCAGTGCCTCCCGGTTTCTAACCTTCTCTGGAGCAGGCACCTTAGCCTTATACGTGTATTAGGGCAGAGATTTTAAAGAGAAAAGACCTTAACGGGTTAATTACAGGGTTTAAGCGCATAAATACAGTTTTGCCTCAAGCAGTACGTATTAATACGGCATTTCACAAACCTTCTGGTGTAGCTATACCTTCTCTGCTTTTTTATTGGCTGCCTGGCTTAAGCCCGTTCTGTCATGCTTTGCTGGTACCTGAAATGAATCAACAGCTGATCTTGAAGCTGCGCGCAGAGCTCAATTAAGTGTCTCTGCCAGGGAAGGTCCGCTCCAAACCGAAAACCGTGCTATACCTTACAAAAAAAGCACCTGCCAGTTCCCCGGCAGGTGCTTTTCCATAAATAAAATCAGTGTAAGCTTACCTGTTCTTCATCAGGCGGAAGGTTTGCACCTCACCGGATGTTACTAGGCGCACGATGTACACGTTGTTTCGCAGGGTACTGCCGTTGAGCGTGAAGGTATAGGTTCTTTCGGCTGCTGCACTGCCCTCAAACAGACGTGCTATCCTATTGCCGTTCAGGTCATATACCTCCAGCACTGCTTTCTCTTCTGCCTGACCCAGGGTAAACCGAACTGTCGTCTCGCTGGTGAATGGGTTCGGATAAGCATTCAGGACAGGAGCAAGGCCTTTGCCGGCCACTGCAGCCGGAACAGAGCCGCCCAGTGCGCTACCCTTGCTCAAGTGCGCTGCCACTGCTTCGGACGCTATACAGATGCCGTTGCCCGGGTTAGCGTTACTGCCTGTCTTGTGGTATACCAGTACCTTGTCATTGTTCTCGCCGCAGCGCACATCAATCACCTCCACGGTAACGGTGGCAGTAGAGGTACAGCCATACGCATTGGTCGCTTCCACGGTGAAGGTATAGGTACCTGCTGCCTGCGGAGAGAACTCAGCTACAGCGCCTGTTGTGCTGCTCAGGCCGGTTGCCGGCGTCCAGGTATAGCGGGTGGTGGCATCGGCTGACGTGGCGTCGCTTGCTGTGAGTGTCAGCGTCTGGGCGCCGTAGCCCAGAGCGATGGTGTTGTCAGGCAGACCAGTATAGGTATTATCCGTTCTGCTGAGGCTGATGGCCGCTTGTGGTACCACACCGTTGATCGTTACCACGGCTGTGGCCGAAGCCTCGTTGCCGCTCAGGTCACGGGCAGTCAGGGTCACCGTGTTTTCGCCGATGTGGCTGCAATCAAAGCTGCTCTGCGAAACTTGAAGTGAATTCACATCCAGACCACAGTTATCCCAGGTACCCAGGTCAAGGTCAGCTGCAGTGATGTTGACGATGCCGTTGCTGAGTGTGCGTGTGATGTTCTGAACCAGGATAACCGGTGCCGTAACGTCTTTCTTGGTGAGGGTGAAGCTGTCGGAGCTGGACTTGCCCGAGGCATCAGTCGCCATGAAGGTGATCTGCATGGTTCCGGCACCGCTGATGACAGTCCCGGCAGCCGGTGACTGTGTCAGCGTAATCTGGTCCGGGAAGGACACGTCGTCACTTATTGTTAGCATGCTGGTGTAGTCAGGCAGCGTAGCGGAGCAGTTGGCGGCATCCAGCGCAATCTCCTGGTTGCTCACACCGGCAATGATCGGTGCCAGGTAGTCGCTCACGTTAGAAGGCGCACTCTCGTTGTGGAAGCGGTCCAGCGCCGTCACAAAGTAATAGTAAGGTGCGTCAGAAGGCAGGGCCTTGTCGGTATACCTGCCGGTGGCTGTGTTGGTAATAGCCAGCAGGTTGTCGGTGTTCTCCGGATCCATCATCGGGCTGAGGGAGCGGTATACGGCAAACTGCCTCACCTTGTCAAATTCATTGCCATTATCCGCAGGCTTATTCCAGGTGATGACCACGGAGTCATTGCCGTGGCGCTGTGCGATGAGATCGTTCGGAGTTGCTGGTGCTGCGTTGTCTCGCCAAGGCATGTTGGGCATCAGGGCAGGCTTGCTGTAAAAGTCGTAGCGCAGCGAGTCGCGGAAGCCCAGTCTGGTGGTGCTGCGCAGGCTGCTGGTATTGTAGATCGCCTGCCCATAAATGTTGGGGTGGGCAGCATCGCGGTTCATACGCACCTGGTTCGGTATCTGCGACGGGTTGGCCCATTGTACATTCTGTGCCGGATCATTCACCTTATAGCCTGCCATCCCGATGTAGATGTGGCGGCCGTAGGCATTATTATTCCACCAGGGGATGAGCCTGCCGTAGTCGGCACCCGGCTGGCCGATGTACCAGTATACCTGCGGGGCCAGGTAATCGATCCAGCCTTCCTGCAGCCATTTGCGGGAATCGGCATAAAGTGTCACGTAGTGCTGCAGGCCAGTGGTATTGGAGCCGATGGCCGGGTTGGTGCTGTTACGGTAGATGCCCGATGGAGAAATGCCAAACTTCACCCAGGGTTTTGCCGCCTTGATGTTCTCGCTCACCTGTTTTACAAGAATATTCACGTTATCCCTTCTCCAGTCGCCGCGGTCTGTGAAGCCTCTCGGGTCAGCCAGGTAGTTGGCGTCGTCGTTGAAAGTTGCGTTCGGGTAAAAGTAGTCGTCGAAGTGAATACCGTCCACATCGTAGCGCGTTACGATATCCTCAATAACAGAAGTTACATAGTCGCGCACCTCTGGCAGGGCTGGGTTGAGAATGCGCTGGTTGCCCGCTGCCAGCAACCACTCCGGCTTGCGTCGGGCCACATGGTTCGGGTCGAAGGTGCCGATGTTGTTATAGTTGGCAATGGCCCGGTAAGGGTTGATCCAGGCGTGGAACTCCATGCCCCGCTTGCGGCACTCTTCGATCGCGAAAGCCATCGGGTCCCAGGGCGTGCTGGGCGCTCTACCCTGCAGCCCGGTCAGGTCAGCAGACCAGGGTTCAATTGGGCTAGGGTATAGCGCATCGCACTGGCTGCGCACCTGCAGGAATATGGCGTTGATGCCGGTGGCCTTGTGGTGGTCCAGGATCGATATGAGAGCTGTCCGCTGCTGGGCTGGCGTCTGGTTCCGGTTAGGCCAGTCTATACTGGCATAGGTGGCGATCCAGGCGCCCCGGAACTCCCGCTTGGGTGCGTTTTGGGCCATCCCATTCAGGAGTAGCACTAAGGAAAGGAAGATGGTGAGTAGAGGTGTTTTCATAAGCAGACTGTTTTTAAGTTTTTATGCGTGAATGATGTAAGGATGGACAAATAAACGCATTTGTTTATAGGAATGTTTTAATATAACACTTAATAATTTGGCAGCGATTGAAAAACCATGCTCAGAAATGTGCAGAAAGGGTTTTTCAAGGTATAGGAAGCAGGATTCTTTCTGTCCCGTCACGTTTCGGGCAGGTTGAAGGCGCACTGCTTTGTGAGCAACTCTCCTCCCGGGTTAAGTTTCAATCAAATAGAAAAGCAGCATCCCTGCGCAGGTTAAGGCATGGATTTGCTGCTTTCTGGTGGCTTAGCTTATACCACTGATTTAAGGGAATTTATGTTTCTAGCGAAGAATGGCGGCCTACTGCCATGCCACGGATGTGAGCCGCTCTAACTACCGCATAGATTTGATCACCATTTCCAGGACAAGCCTTAGAAAAACACTTAAACAACTCCAAAACTGTTTCCTCGTTTGATTTACATACAGGACATAGCCAAGTATTCATTGTGTTATGTATAACAAGTTAGTGCCCTAAAGATTACCCGCAGACCAAGGGGATAAATGTAAAAGCTCGCTTAGGCAGGGAGGGAATCTTAGTTCTACTACAGGTATAACAATCACTGATAAGCAACTTATATAAGCATAACCGATTAAAATCTATACTATGAGAAAGCTGGAGAATAAAGTCGCCATCATTACCGGAGGAGCGCAAGGCATGGGCGCAGTAACAGCCGAGCTCTTTGCAAAAGAGGGAGCCAAAGTGGTGATCGCCGATTTCAATGAAGAAAAAGGCCAGGAGCAGACCAATAAGATAAAGGCTGCCGGTGGCGAATGCGCCTTTGTGAAAACGGATGTCTCAAAATCAGAAGATGTTCAGAAGATGGTGCAATTCACAGTGGAGACTTATGGAAGACTCGATATTGCCCTCAACAACGCAGCGATCACTCCGGATGACAAACCGATTGCCGACTTCGATGAAGCGTATTGGGACCGGTTAATGTCAATCGATTTAAAAGGTGTTGCGCTGTGTCTCAAATATGAAGTGCAACAGATGATGGCTCAGGGAAATGGCGGTTCTATCATTTGTACTTCCTCTGTAAGTGGTATTCGTCCACAGCCGGGAACACCAGCCTACATTGCGGCCAAACATGCTGTTATTGGACTGACGAAGAGCGTAGCAATGGATTATTCTCCGCACGGCATACGGGTTAATTCTGTAGCGCCGGGAGCAATTGATACCCCAATGCTGAGAGGCGCGCTGGAACAGTTTGGATTGAATGCGGAGGAATACGCTAAACAGTTAAGTATGCTTGGACGCTTTGCAAAGGCCGAAGAAGTAGCCCAGGCTAACCTTTGGTTGGCTTCTGATGATGCCTCTTTTGTAACGGGTGCAGTTTATGCTGTGGATGGTGGCTATACCGCGATGTAATAATAAAAGGCCTCTCAATTATCCTTGAGAGGCCTTTTATTTTATGTTATACCTTGATTGTTAGAAGAATCTCCTATACCTGTTCTAAGTTTTGCAATTATTAGTGCTAGGCCGCTACGCTTTCAGATAATGGGAACCTCTGTTTAAACTGCTCCAGTTCTCTTAGCACTTTCCCACTCACCTTGTAGCGCACGTGGTCCTCATGAAGTTCGTCCCAGTGCACGAATATCTGCCAGGTCTGATGGCCGCTAAAGTTCTGGACCTCCGCCTCCGTCATGTTGCGCACGAAAAAGGCGTCCAGCGTGATGTCCTCTTCCCGCATGGGCACATGGATGTAGTTGCGGTCGCAATTCAGAATCTGGATAAGCTCAGAGGGCCGCTCCTCATTAGCGGGCATATAAAAGTAGGCTGCCTGGTGGAGCCTTTTCATGCCGGAAGGATGTGGGTAAGAGTGAGGTTGCATAGTCAGGTCTTAAGCCAAGGATCGCGTAAATTCCCCGATTGCCGTGTACCCTGAATCAGGCCGTGAACACAGCATAACGGAATAAGCGTATATACCCTTATTCTATACCTTGTGTTTAGCTAAAATGCATATTCTCAAAACTATACAAAAAGATATATTTTAAGTTCCCTATCCCGTGTTATACTCCTGATATGTAGCCTTTCTGCAGAATTATGATTAATTTTGCGGAGTCAATTATCTTTCAATTAAAAAGCTGATAATCATGGGAATGTATCCTGAATATATGGTCGCCCCGATCCGCGAAGACCTCACCTCTGCAGGCTTCGAACAACTGATGACCGCAGAAGAAGTAGAGCAGGCACTTTCTTCTAAAGAAGGTACAGTGCTGGTAGCGGTAAACTCCGTTTGCGGCTGCGCCGCTTCTAAGGCGCGTCCTGCTCTTAAGATGGCTGTTGCCGCTTCTGAGAAGCGCCCTTCTAAAATGATTACCGTGTTTGCAGGTATGGAGCAGGATGCTGTGGCCAAGGCGCGTGAGTACATGCTGCCTTACCCGCCATCGTCTCCTTCTATTGCCCTGTTCAAAGATGGTGAGTTGGTGCACATGATCGAGCGTTACCACATCGAGGGCAACGAGCTTAACCGCATTGTAGATAACCTGCAAGGCGCTTTTGAAGCTTACTGCTAAGCTTCGAATTTATCCCAACAAAAAGGCCGGTGTTTCGCAAAACACCGGCCTTTGTTTTTATACAGGTATAGCCCTAGCGTATTGGCTGTTTCTGTAAGTCAAAGCCTATGTCACGACGATAGTAACGGTCGGTCCAGGTAATTGCTTCGGCTGCCTGGTTGGCTTTTGCCAGCGCCTCTTCCATGGTATCGCCCAACCCGGTTACCGCAATCACACGGCCACCGTTGTTCACAATCTTATCATTTACACGTTTTGTGCCGGCATGGAACACCAAGGTATCAGGGTTCACCTGCCCCAGGCCTGAGATATCCTTGCCTTTGTCAAAGCCTTCCGGATAACCACCGGACACCAGGAAAACCGTGGCCGCCGTACGTGGGTCTATCTCCAGTTTGAACTCGCCGAGTTTGTGGTCGTGCAGGGCCAGGAAAAGCTCGAACAAGTCTGACTTAATGCGCGGCAGAATGGCCTCTGTTTCCGGGTCGCCCAAACGCACGTTGAACTCGATCACGTAAGGGTCGCCGTTCACGTTCATCAGGCCAATGAACAGGAAGCCGGTATAGTCCAGGTTATCGGCCTGCATGCCATGGATGGTCGGCTCGATTACTCGCTCGCGTACCTTCTGCATAAAGGCGTCGTCGGCAAACGGAACAGGCGAAACAGCGCCCATACCTCCTGTGTTCAGACCCGCATCGCCTTCGCCGATGCGCTTGTAGTCTTTTGCCTCTGGCAGCAGTACATACTCTTTGCCGTCCGTCAAAATAAACACCGACACTTCTATACCTTGCAGGTACTCCTCAATCACGACCTTGCTGCCGGCTTTGCCAAACTTGTTATTGCGCAGCATGGCCTCCAGGCTGTCAACGGCTTCCTCAAAGGTCTGTGCAATGATCACACCTTTGCCGGCAGCCAGGCCGTCGGCTTTGAGCACCACAGGGTAACTGTGCGAGCGCAGGTACTCCACGGCTTCGCGGTAGTTGGCTTCAGTGAATGTTTCGTAACGTGCCGTCGGGATGTTGTACTTCTGCAGAAAGGCCTTGCAGAAGTCCTTGCTGCCTTCCAGCATCGCACCCAGTTTTTTAGGGCCTACCACCAGCACATCGCGCAGAAAATCCTTCTCCTGGAAGTAATCGTGTATACCTTCTACCAGCGTGTTTTCAGGACCCACCACGACCATCATGATGTTGAAATCTGTGACAAACTTGGCAACCTCATCGAAGTTGTGAATGTCGATGGCGCAGCTTGTATGAAACTCGTCTGTGCCTGCGTTTCCGGGTGCGACAAATATCTGCTGGGCGTATGGGCTCTGGCTCAGTTTCCAGGCAAGCGCATGTTCTCTTGCTCCGGAACCTATTATCAGTACGTTCATAGTCTAATTGCTCGTTGTTATTCGGTGCTCTCAGCGTTCCAAAAGCGTTGGCACGAAGTTATAAATTTATAAGGCGCAGTAAAGCACAAATCATGGTTTTTACTTTTTTGGCCAGGTATAGCTTTTAAGCAAAAAGAGACCGCTGCTCCAATACAACGGTCTCCTGTACTTATTCTTGCCATTGTTTCTGATCAAACGATCAGCACCCGGCCATCAACAATTTAATTCGCATACTCCGACAGGAACTTGATCCGCATCAGGCGCACATCCTCTTCGCTGTAGTCATCCGTGCCAAGCTCCTTGAGCGCCACCGCTATGTTGTCGGTGTTGGCACTCATGAAGTAGTCGTATATCTCATCCTGGCGCTCATCATCCAGAATGTTGTCGATGTAGTAGTTCAGGTTCAGTTTGGTGCCTGAGTAGCAAATGTGCTCAATCTCCTCGATCAGCTCCTGCATGGTCAGGTCTTTGGAAGAGGCAATCTCCTCCAGGTCTACCTTCTTATCGATCTGCTGAATAATGTAGATCTTGATCTTCGACTTGTTGACAGTGGTCTTCACCACCACATCAGCGGCCGTTACGATGTCATTCTCCTCTACGTACTTGCTGATCAGGTCCAGGAAGGGCTTACCGAACTTCTGCACCTTGCCCATACCTACACCGGCTATATAGGCCAGCTCGTCGCGGGTAGTTGGGTATACGGTGGCCATCTCCTTCAGGGAAGGGTCCTGAAAAAGCACGTAAGGCGGCAGATTCTTCTCCTTCGCCAGTTTCTTGCGCAGGTTTTTGAGCAAATCAAAAAGTACTTCGTCGTGGCCGGCGGCGGCCTGCGTTTCCTCCTTCTCCTCGTCCTCTTTTACCTCCTGCTCAAAATCGTGGTCTTTGGTCAGCTGGATCGGGTGCGGGTTGGCAATAAAGTCGAGCCCTTTTTGAGTCAGCTTCACGATGCCAAACTGCTCAATGTCCTTCTCCAGATACTCCGACAGCAACACCTGGCGCAGCACCGAACTCCAGAACTGCGCATCGTACGCTTTGCCGGCGCCAAACACTTCCAGTTGATCGTGCTCGTAGCTTGTAACGTGCTGGTTGCGCAGGCCTGTCAGCACCGCTGTGTTATGCTCAATGCTGAAGCGCTCTCCTGTCTGCTGAATGGTTTTAAGGGCCAGCAATGCTTCGTTCTGCGCCTCGAAACGCTCTTTCGGATGCAGACAGTTGTCGCAGAAGCCGCAATCTTTCTCGTAAGCCTCCCCGAAGTAGTGCAGCAGCTGCTTGCGGCGGCACACGGCCGAATCGGCGTAAGCGGCCATCTCCTGCAGCAGCAGTTTGGAGTTGTCGCGCTCTGTTACCGGCTTGTCTTTGTTGAACTTCTCCAGCTTGATAATGTCGTCGTAGCTGTAGAACATGATGCAGTTACCTTCCAGGCCATCGCGGCCGGCACGACCGGTTTCCTGGTAGTAGCCCTCAATGGATTTTGGCGTGTCGTAGTGGATCACAAAACGTACGTCCGGTTTATCGATGCCCATACCGAAGGCGATGGTTGCCACGATCACGTCGGCGTCCTCGTTCAGAAAGGCATCCTGGTTAGCCATACGAATGTGGGAGTCCAGCCCGGCATGGTAGGGCAATGCTTTTATATCATTGACGCGGAGCAGCTCCGCGATCTCTTCAACTTTTTTGCGGCTCAGGCAATAGATCACGCCACTCTTGCCTTTGTGCTTCTTCACGTACTGGATCACCTGCTTCTTGGTGTTGTGCTTGGGGCGCACCTCGTAGTACAGGTTCGTACGGTTAAACGAAGACTTAAACACCGAGGCTTCGTCCATCTGCAGGTTGCGTTGGATGTCGAGCTGTACCTTCGGCGTGGCTGTGGCCGTCAGGGCGATGATCGGCAGGTTGCCAATCTGGTCAATGATGCCACGGATACGACGGTACTCCGGACGGAAGTCATGCCCCCATTCCGAGATGCAGTGTGCCTCGTCGATGGCTACAAAGGAGATATTGGACGCACGCAGAAACTCAACCGTTTCCTCTTTGGTCAGCGATTCCGGTGCCACGTAGAGAAGCTTCACTTCGCCGGCCAGGGTTTCCTTCTTCACTTTGTTGATCTCCGACTTAGAAAGTGTGGAGTTCAAGAACTGGGCATTCACCCCGAAAGCGTTCAGTTGATCCACCTGATTTTTCATCAGGGCGATAAGCGGCGAAATAACGATGGCAGTTCCCGGCAGCGAGAGGGCAGGCAGTTGGTAGCACAACGACTTGCCAGCTCCGGTCGGCATAATCACAAAGGTGTTCTTTCCGTTGATAATATTGTTTATTATCAACTCCTGATTCCCCCTAAATTGATTATACCCAAAAACTTCCTTTAATTTGTTCTTGAGATTGATCTCCGTTTTGGTAGACATGTAATAAATCAGAAATTTAACTGTAAAGCAACGTATCCCCTGTAGGATACCTCTAACACAAATTTAAATTGAATCTTCTTAATAATATAGCCCTTACGGCAAAAAAAGTATTGACTGACGAAGCCGAGGCTATCGCCAGACTGGCAGATTTTATCGACGAAAGCTTCGAAAATTGTGTCAAAGCCATTTTGAACATCAAAGGCCGCGTGGTGGTGACAGGTATAGGCAAGAGCGCCAACATTGCCACCAAGATTGTCGCCACCCTCAACTCGACGGGCACGCCGGCGCTTTTTATGCACGCGGCTGATGCCATTCACGGCGACCTTGGTATGATCCAGCCCGATGATTTTGTGATCTGTATCTCCAAGAGCGGCAACACGCCTGAGATAAAGGTACTTGTTCCTTTACTCAAACGCAAAGGTGCGCAGCTGGCGGCCCTGGTTTCGAGCACTGACTCATACCTGGCTCAGAGCGCAGACTTCGTGCTGAATGCCTCTGTAGAGCGCGAAGCCTGTCCGCACAACCTGGCCCCTACTACCAGCACCACGGCCGCCCTGGCGCTTGGCGACGCCCTGGCGGTGAGCCTGCTGGAGGCCCGCGGTTTCAGCAGCGCCGACTTTGCCACGCTGCATCCGGGCGGCTCTCTGGGCAAGCGCCTATACCTGAAAGTGGACGACATCTTCCGCCAGAACATGGCCCCACACGTTTCAGAGAACGCCCCGCTGAAGGATATTATTATCGAAATTTCCTCTAAAAGACTGGGAGCCACCGCCGTTGTAAAGGACGGCACGGCAGAATTAGTGGGAATCATAACTGATGGCGATTTACGCCGTATGCTCAACAAATATGATTCGATAGAAGGTATACGCGCATCAGATATCATGACAGCCTCCCCTCTTTCCATAGAGCCTGAAACCTATGCCGCAGAAGCCCTTGCTATCATGCAGGAAAAAAACATCACACAACTCATTGTCACGAAAGCAGGTAAGTTCGAGGGATTCGTACACCTCCACGACTTGCTGAAAGAAGGACTCATATAGACATGAACGAAAACACTTATGTGGTCATCATGGCAGGCGGCATCGGAAGCCGCTTCTGGCCATTTAGCCGTACCGATTTCCCAAAGCAGTTTCATGATGTACTGGGCGTAGGCGAAAGCATGCTCCAGATGACCATGAACCGGTTTAAGGACATTTGCCCACCCGAAAACATATACGTGGTCACCAACCGCGACTATGAAAATCTGGTAAAGGAGCAGCTACCTGAACTGAGCGACAACCAGATCCTGCTCGAGCCGATCGGACGCAATACCGCTCCCTGCATTGCCTACGCCTCCTGGAAGATTGCGCAGATCAACCCGAACGCCAACCTGATCGTGACGCCTTCGGACCACGTGGTGCTGAAGCAGGACGCTTTTACTCAGGTAATCAAAAAAGCAGTAGAAGCTGCCGACAGCGACGATGTGCTCATCACGCTCGGCATCACGCCAAGCCGCCCTGATACCGGCTACGGGTACATCCAGTACATCGACGGAGACTCACAGAACATCAAGAAAGTGAAGACCTTCACCGAAAAGCCGAACCTGGAGTTGGCACAGATGTTCCTCAACAGCGGCGACTTTGTGTGGAACTCCGGTATTTTCATCTGGAATGTGCAGAGCATTATGCGGGCCTTCAGACAGTACCTGCCTGAAATAAGCGAGATTTTTGAAGAGGGCGCCACCACCCTGAACACGCCCAAAGAATCCAATTTCATTGTGAAGGCCTACTCGCATTGCCGCAACATTTCCATCGACTATGGTATTATGGAGAAGGTGGACAATGTGTATGTAGTGCTGGCCGATATCGGTTGGTCCGATCTGGGTACCTGGAACTCGCTCTATACCATCAATGAGAAAGACGAAGCCGGCAATGTGGTAGGCGGCGATGTGCTGCTTTACGATACCAAAAACTGCATCATTAAAACTCCGAAGGACCGCCTGGTGGTGGTGGAGGGGCTGGAAGGCTATATTGTGGCCGAGCACGACAATGTGCTGATGATCTGCCGCCTGAGCGAAGAGCAGAAAGTGAAGGAATTTATGTCGGATGCCAAATCAAAAAAAGGTGCTGAGTATATCTAGCATACTTGCTATACCTGCTGAGGTATAGTTCAGAACGAAAAAGGGGAACGCTGACAGCAGCGTTCCCCTTTTTCGTTCTGTTTCCGGTAAGCTATACCTTCAATGGGTTAGGCTATACCTGCTTATCTCGGCTCAAAAGTATTCTGACTGGAGTAACCGCTTTCGCGCAGACGGTGGCTCATGGCTTCGTAAAGAATGATGCCCGTGGCAACCGACACGTTGAGTGAGCCGATCTGGCCTATCAGCGGAATACGCAGTTTGGCATCGGCACGCTTGAGGTACTCCGGCGATATACCGTCTTCCTCGCTGCCCATGATAATAGCAGTCGGCCCGACGAAATCCACTGTGTTATCGGTCAGGTTATGTTCTGTCTTTTCGGTACAGGCTACGATTTGAACACCGTAATCCTTCAGGTAATCGATCGTGTGTTTCAGGTTCTGCTCACGGCAGACAGGCACCAGGTGCAGGGCTCCGGCCGATGTTTTAATCGCGTCTGCATTGATCTGGGCGCCTCCCCTGCTCGGTATAACGATGGCATCCACGCCCATACACTCAGCGTTACGGGCAATGGAACCGAAGTTTCGCACGTCCGTGATACGATCCAGTATAAGCAACAACGGGCTCTTGCCTTTCTCAAAAAGTGAGGTCACAATCTCGTCCAGCGGCATGTACGTGATCGCTGAGATCAGCGCAACGGCTCCCTGGTGGTTTTTGCGGGTCAGGTTGTTTAGCTTTTCAATCGGCACGCTGGCAACCGGTATATCGTGCTTTTTGGCCAGGTCAAGCAGTTCATCCGTGTTGGCATTTCGGGCGCCCTTCTGTACAAAGATCTTCTCCAGCACCTTTCCGGCCAGCATGGCCTCTATGATCGGTCTGAGGCCAAAGATCATTTCCATTTTATCCTCCTTCGGAGTTCTGGGGCCGCCATAGCGGTTTCCACCTACAAATTTGTTATTCCTGCTCTCCATCTTGCTACAGTGCTGTACCAGTTCTCCTCGTATTCACGGTTCCGTACCAGCTCAAAGTGATTTTCGGTAAAGGTATTCTCTTTTTTCGTAAATACGAACTTGACGTAGGGCGTCGCCTCTGATTCACGGTAGATCCAGGTTTCAGCATCGGTGCTGACGCTCACGTTGTGCGGCTTGCCATAGATGATGTAGATCATGCCGCGGTCGGTCGCCCAGCCGGGCTTGAATGAGGTATAGAGCTTGTTCGCCGTCTCGACACGGGTATAGTAAGTCCGGATCAACTCACGCGCCAGCTTCTTGTCCTTCGCAATTTTCAGCCAGAAGGCATCCACGGCCGCTTTCTTGTCCTGTGTATTGTAAAGTGCTTCCCGCTCAGCTGAGGTAGTCAGATAAATGAGTGGGGTGATCATGTCCTGCACGCGGGTGATGAGCGGAAAGGTACCGGCCTCCACCACCAGACCCTGTGTAGCGCCTGATCCGGTGCGCAGCAGGTATAGCCCCTCCTGCTCTAAACGAAAGGTATCCAGAACGGCCATCGCCAGCGTGTCTCCGGCAGCTTGGGGCACCGCAGGCATACTCTCCTGGCGCGTTGACATGGGGGGCAAAGCGGGCTGCAAGGTATAGTCTACCCGCTGCGCCGTAAAAGTGCCATTGGTATCGCTTGGCTGCCACAGGTATAGACTATCCGTAATGGTCGCAAAGCCACGCAGTAGCGGCGCATTCGTCCGCACCTGCAGCAGCATAAAGTCTTTCTGCAGCATATTGGGGTGCAGCGCCAACCGGTGAGACACACCCAGGCGCTCCTGTCCGGCCAACTTCATCCAGAGTCGCACCTGCATGGTGTTGCCCGCCGCTGCAAACTTGGCAGGTACTGTCACCGGCACCTCTAATGTTCCATTTGACGCTATTCTGTACTGTGGCAGCACCTGCACGGTATCGCGCAGCAGAAGCATATCCCGTTCGGTGCTGCCTGAGCGGATGGTGAAGTCCACACGGTCTGCGGCCTGCGTCAGGTCGAGCAACTGCCGGAGCTCGTCAAAGCGGAGGATCAGGTGCAGGCTGTCAGGGTTGCTGTAATAGCCGTGCTGCAGCACCACCTCGGGCTGCTCTGATTTGGCGGCAACGGGCGCAGTGTCGCGGTACATTGGCGCATAGGCGATGTCTGAGCTGCCGCATGAGGAGAGCAGTAGCAGCATGGACAGGCAGGTAAGTAGACTTATCTGTTTCATTAGCTTGAAGATAAAGCAGGCACCCGAAAATAGCAAAAGCCGAACACACAAACGGGTTCGGCTTTTGTACTGTTTAACTCTCTATTTTGTTTAACGCCGCATGCGTTGCAGATATTGCACAAACACGTCCTGCAGTTCTTTTGCCTTCTCCTCTTCGCCGATGGCCTGCGCCTCGCCGATAAGCTGCTGCATGATAAACAGGTTGGTTTGTATCTCCATGTCAAACAGGGCGCCTTTTTCGAGGTAATAGTCCACTGACTCACGCGAGTTCTTGGCCATGTCTTCCCACAGGCTCTTCGCTCTTTCCTCTTCCCCTAAATCCGCCATAATGGAAATAAACTGCGGCGTATAGTAGTCGTAAGGCACGGTGCTTGGCGGCAGTTGCTCAAAACAGTGGTCCACCAGCTCCTTGGCGCGGGCATTGTCGCCGCTTAACAGATACTCCGCGGCCAGTTTGCCGAACTTATCACGGGCATTGGCGGCGAAACGGAAGTAGTTCTCGTCGTAGAAGATGCTCGGATCGTTGAAGTTGCGGAAGCTGAAGTTCATCATGTTCTTATACATGAGTTCCTTGTTCAGGAAGCCTGGCGCCTCCTCGCTGCTTACCCTAACAGGAACTACGCGATAGGCGAGTCCCTCGAGCTGGAAGTATTCCGACAAGCCCATAAAATCGGCACTGTTCACGGTCGTGGAGAAGTACACCGGACGCTCCCACTCGTTTGTGGACAGCAGGTCCAGTATGATCAGGTGCTTCTTCTCCAGCAGCGACTTGTTAATGGTCCACTGCATGCGGTCCGTGATCTGGTCCTGGAAGTCTTTGGCGACAAAGCCGTCCTGCGCAACTTTGTTCTGGTCTACATCCAGGAAGAAGTTCTTGGTTGGGAAACTCAACAGCGAAGTACCGCTACCTGCCTGCACCTGCAGCGCCGGATGGTTCTGACGCACCAGACTAACAAACTGCTTCAGGTCTATACCTGCCGCCACCTGCTGGCGCTCTACGTACGGCAGGTAATCGTTGGTGCCCTGCCGGTAGTTCTCGTTCTCGAGCGTCAGCGGCCATGGCTCGGACTTGTATGCCTGGCGCTTCATCTGATCGATGTACCAGTCGGTGTTCAGGTAGCTGAGTACGGCTACGCGCACATCGGTACGGTAGCCTTCCACCTCCTGCGCATACCACAGCGGGAAGGTATCGTTGTCGCCGTTTGTGAACAGGATGCCGTTTGGCGCCACGGAGTCCAGCAGGTTTTTAGCGGAGTCTACGGAGTGGTAGCGGTTAGAGCGGTCGTGGTCGTCCCAGCCTTCGGCAGCCAGTATACCCGGCACTGCCAGACCAATGACGGTGGCAATGGCACCGCTGGTTGTAACGTTGCGCAGGCCACGGTTCAGCAGCTCAGCTATACCTAGCACACCCAGACCTATCCAAATAGAGAAGGCGTAGAAGGAACCCGCGAAGGTATAGTCACGCTCACGCGGCTCGATGGGCGGCTGGTTCAGGTAGAGGGCAATGGCTATACCTGTAAAGAAGAAGAGCAGGCCTACAATAAAGGCATCGCGCTCGTTCTTGCGTATCTGGTAGATCAAACCGACGATACCGAAGATAAGGGGCAGCAGGTAGAAGGTGTTGCGCGCCTTACTGTTGGCCACCCGGTCTGGTATGCCGTCAGTTGGCTTGCCAAACCACAGCACGCCCGACTGTTGCACGTCACTTTCGCGACCTACAAAATTCCAAAGGAAATAGCGCCAGTACATGTGCCCCAGCTGGTAGCGGAACAGGAAGCTCAGGTTCTGGCCAAAGGATGGCGCCTGTCCTTCCCGGAGATCTACCCATTTTTTATACTCCTGCAGATGCTGCGGATTGTCGCTGTAGATGCGCGGCAGGAGGGTTTTGTCTTTGCTGTCGTAAATGGTTTCGAGCTTACGCCCAGCCATCACATATTTATCTTTGCCTTTTACGTAACGCGGAGCTCCCTCCTCTTGGGCAACAGGCTGCGCGTTGTACTGTGGTCCGTACAGCAGTGGACGGTCGCCGTACTGCTCGCGCTTCAGGTAGGAAACAAAGCTCAGAATATCGTCCGGCGCATTCTCGTCAATCGTCGGGTTGTAAGATGATCTGATCGGGATGATCATGTAAGAAGAATAGCCGATCAGGATGAAGGAGAAGCAAAGAATGGCTGTGTTCAGCACACGAAGGTTGCGCTGGATAGAGTAGCGTATACCGTAGATGATGGCTGCCACCAGCAGAATCACAAAGAAGATGATACCCGAGCCGAAAGGCATTCCCAGTGAGTTGACGAAGAACACCTCCACATTGCCGGCCAGCGACGGCAGACCAGGTATAATGCCCCATAGAATGGCCATCACGATCACAGCACTGATCATAAACGCGATCAGGCCACCTTTCCAGCTTGGTTTGTACAGACGGAAGTAATAGATGAAGGCCAGTGCAGGTATAGCCACCAGGTTCAGCAAGTGCGCGCCAATTGAAAGGCCGATGAGGTAGGCAATCAGAATCAGCCACTTATCCGACAGCGACTCCCCTACCTTCGACTCCCAGCGCAGCATGGCCCAGAATACGATGGCCGTGAAGAAAGAAGACATGGCGTATACCTCGGCTTCTACTGCCGAGAACCAGGCTGAGTCCGTAAAGGTATAGGCAAGCGCTCCCACGGCACCAGCACCCATGATCAACACCGTTTGTCCTTTAGCAGGAGCTACTCCCTCCTCCTTCACCAGCAGGCGGCGCGACAGGATGGTAATGGACCAGAACAGGAACAGGACAGTAAATGAGCTGCAGAGCGCAGAAAGGAGGTTCACCCACCAGGCCACTTGCGTTGGATCGCCGGCAAGCATGGAGAACATACGACCTACCAACAGGTAGAACGGCGCCCCCGGAGGGTGCGGCACTAAAAGCTTGTAAGAACAGGCGATGAATTCGCCCGCGTCCCAAAAGCTGGCAGTAGGTTCCAGCGTCAATACATACACGGCGGTCGCGATCAAAAACACGAGCCAGCCTACGAGGTTGTTTATCTTGCGATAATCCGTCATAGCAATTTACAAATATTCAGCGTCGAAAATACTAAATAAATTGGTGCCTGCGCACCTTTGGAGAGTCTGCCATAAAAAAAAGCCAGTCTCTCAACTGGCTTTCGCTTTGTAAAGGGTATAGCTCCCTATTATTTCTGAAGGATCAATCGCTTCGTTTCCACGGTCTTATCGTTCACGAGCAGGCTGTAAAAATACACCCCGGCCGGGTAGCCTGTCATGTCGAGCACAAACACGTTGGAGTGCGTCACCGGCAGTTCGTGCGTTTCCATCACCTTGCCGATCGTGTTCGAAATTTTCAGCTTGTAGTTTTCAGCCACACCCACCTGCGACAGCTGCACCCGGGTAATGCCACGCGAAGGGTTCGGGTAAGCATTGATCGAAGGTGTTTGGCGCTCAGGCGACGGCATAAAAGCCATGTAAGAGTTGATTACAAACCTGGAAGAGCTGGCGTAAGCCGTTTCTGTCAGGTATAAGCTTTTACTCTTGTTTTTGGTATAATCCTTAACCCAGGCAGCGGTTCTGGCATTTTCAGCACGCACGTTCGCTTCGGCTTTCTTCTCAGGAACGACTTTCCAGGCGGAACTACCCCCTTCTTTGGCGGAGAGGGCTCCTGCCTCTTTTAAGCGGCCGTCTGCCGTCACACTGTATGCTGCCAAATGCGAAACCGCAAAGACAGCCGTTATTATCATTTTTGTAAAAGTTCTCATATATCACACCTCGCTTTTCTAAAGGTCCTGGCCACGAGCTGGCAGGCAGTCAAAGATATACCAAAATATAGTAAATAGAAAAAATCTAATTAAAAATGCAGGATACTATAGAAATAGCTATACCTGGAATTTTTACTGTTTTGGATTCGCTCAGACATTATCAAGAACCATGCCTTTCAATATCCTTTGCACCACCATGACCCCATACCTATACCTGAGGTTGCATCGCACCCGGCCAAATCACCCCTCTAGCGCCCTGTGTTACGGCAATAGAAATTGAACTTACCCTTTCCAATTCTACTGCTTTAGAGACGCCAACAATATTAATATTATACTATACTATCAATCTCCACAGCACGTCACAACACCCCACCTACCTGATATTATAGTTCACTATCACAGACCTAAAATAAGCCTAATCAAGATTTATAAAGATAAAAAGAATCTGATTGAACTATAAAGCTATGCATACAAATTGTGCAACTCATAGGTAAACACTCCGTTACATCAAAAACAAGCAGCTTATTGGACTAATCCTTTTGCACAGCATCAAATTCGTTAGTCCGATATTTTTTAAAAATAGTTTGCAGCAACGAAGTTTCCACAAGAAACAGAGCAGACACCTTAACCTGAAGAAACAAAAGAACGCGCAGCGATTGGAGAAGCCAAACAGCAAAAAAATTCTCAGTGACCGGTTATTTTTAGTAAACGGGCTCAACTATCTCTGCTCAGACTAGTTAAATAAAAGGAAGGAAAGCTTACCCGATGAGAAGACGAGACATGTATGAAAAAGCTACTCCTAATTGTATGCAGCCTTTACTGGCTACTCCCGCAGGCACAGGCCCAGACAGGCTCCTATAAGGGCATCGGCACCATCGTGTTCGAGGCCGGCGCTCCCCTTAGCCTGATCAAAGGCACCTCTGAGTCCGCCAACGGGTTGATTGACTTGGAGACGGGCAAATTCAGATTCGACGTCCCCATCACCTCTTTCCAGTTTCTCAACTCGCTCATGCAGGAGCGTTTCAACGACAAGTACATGCAAAGCAGCCGCTTTCAGAAGGCAACCTTTGTCGGCAAGATTACCGAAAAAGGCCCTGCTTCAGCGAAGGGTGAGGCGAAAGTAACTGCTGCAGGCATCCTGACTATCCACGGCGTTTCTAAAAAAAGAACCATCACCGGCACAATTGTACAGAAGGGAAACACCTGGCAGCTTATGACTGACTTCCCGGTTAAGCTGGCTGACCACCACATCCAGGCGCCCAGGCTGAGTTCGGGCTATGGAGCAAGCACTATGAACGTTTCGCTCAAAATGCCGCTTACTCCCACGGAACCTGAACCGCAGCAAATTGTAGCCATCAAGAAATTAAGCTTCAAATAAGGTAGGCGATTTCCTTAAAACCGAAGTAACGCAGCTCGCCATCCACTTCAAGTGCCAGTCTGCCGTCTTCGTCTACTCCCATGATCTGACCCCGTACCTGTTCTGAACCAATTTGATACCTATGCTCCTCCTGGTACCGGTACAATGCCTGCAGGTATTCGTACTTCAGCTTATCAGTTTTCCCGCTACGCAGCTCCAGGTAGCGTTTCTCGAGCAATTCGAGCAGCCTGTTCACCAATCTTTTCACGTCGAGTTGCGTACCTATCTCGGCTGCCAGCGAAGTGGCCGTGCCGATTCCGAAATGAAGCTGATTTACGTTTAAACCAATCCCTACGATACTGTGTTGTATGGATTGACTGGTAACTGTATTTTCTATCAGAATCCCGCCAAGCTTCCTGTCCTCGAAGTAAAGGTCGTTGGGCCATTTGATACGGGCCTGCGCCAGCCCCTGTTCGCGCAACAGGTCAAGCACTGCCAGCGAAACCGCCATGTTGAGGTAAAACTGGTGCCTGACAGCCATAAAAACAGGTGACAGAATTACAGAAAGGGTAATGTTTTGACCGGGCGCTGCCTCCCAGGTGTTGCCCCGCTGGCCGCGGCCATGCGTCTGCTCGTCAGTAAGCACCACACAACCCTCTGTGGCTTCATTTTTGAGGAGTAGCTGCTGGGCTTCTGAGTTAGTGGATGCACATACCGGCAGAAAAAACAGCTGCTGGCCCATAAAGAGCGTATTAGGCACCATACATTGAACAGAATTTAGTACTTTTGTAAATCAAATTTAAGTAGTACAAATGAAAGAAACCAAGGCTGAGGCCAATTCAGACATATTGGCAGAGCTTGTAGTAAAAGGCATGCAGGAAAAGAAAGCCAGCAATATCGTCGTTCTTAACCTGAAGTCACTCAAAAATGCCGTATCTGATTACTTCGTGATCGCATCCGCATCATCAGACTCGCAGCTTGACGCCATCGCGACTTCCATAGAAGAGGAAATATTTAAAGCCGTCCGCCAGAATCCCTGGCAGAGCGAAGGCCGCACCAACAAGGAGTGGGTGCTGCTGGACTACGTAGACGTAGTGGCGCACGTGTTTCTGAAAGACAAGCGTGAATTCTATGCGCTTGAGGAACTATGGGGTGATGCCAACATCAAGCGTATAGAAGATGCTTAACCCTAAGAAGGAATCCTAAACAAAGAGGGGTTCCTTCCTGTATTTCATGTATCTGAAACAACACATTCATGGCTGAAAAGAATAATAAAGGAAATAATAACAAGAAGAAAAAGCCGATGATACCCCAGACGCCCCCACGGCCTACGATGCAGCTGTGGATGCTGGCGGTACTCATCCTGCTTATTTTCGGACTCACCTGGCTTAACAAGAGCAACGCCTCCGTAGAAACCACCCAGCAGAACTTTGAGGAGATGCTGGTCAGTAACGATGTGAAGAAACTGACCATCGTGAACGGCAAAATCGTGGAAGTATACCTGAAGGACGATGCTCTCAAGAACGAAAAGTATAGCAGCGAGCTGTCGGGTCGTGGCACCTTAGGCAGCGTAGACCAGGGTCCGCACTACCACTTCACCATCATCACGGCAGAGTCTTTTAAAGAGGACTATGAGAAACTGCAGGAGAACATCCCGCGTGAGAACCGTGTGCCTTACACCATTGAGACACGCACCGGTTTCGCAGACTTCTTCTTCCAGTGGGGCTTCCTGATCCTGTTGTTGTTTGGTTTCTGGTTCCTGATGCGCCGCGTAACAGCGGGTGGTGCAGGTGGCCAGATTTTTAACATCGGCAAGTCTAAGGCTGCCCTGTTTGATGCCGAAAACAAAGTAAAGATCACGTTCAAGGACGTGGCCGGCCTGGAAGAGGCGAAAGAAGAGATTCAGGAGATTGTAGAGTTCCTCAAGAACCCAAGCAAATTCACGATCCTGGGTGGTAAGATCCCGAAAGGCGCACTCCTGGTAGGCCCTCCCGGTACAGGTAAAACCTTGCTTGCCAAAGCAGTGGCCGGTGAAGCCGACGTGCCATTCTTCTCACTGTCAGGTTCTGACTTTGTGGAGATGTTCGTAGGTGTGGGTGCTGCCCGTGTGCGTGACCTCTTCAAGCAGGCAAAAGCCAAAGCGCCTTGTATCATCTTCATTGACGAGATTGACGCCATTGGCCGTCACCGTAGCCGTGGCGCAACGCCAGGTGGCAACGACGAACGTGAGAACACACTGAACTCACTGCTGGTAGAAATGGATGGCTTCGCGACTGACTCAGGTGTTATTATTCTGGCGGCGACCAACCGCCCTGACACCCTGGACTCCGCCCTGCTGCGTCCGGGTCGTTTTGACCGCCAGATCAGCATCGACAAGCCAGACATTAACGGCCGTACCGAAATATTTGACGTGCACCTGAAGCCGCTCACGCTGGCGCCTGATGTAGATGCCCGTAAGCTGGCCGCCCAGACGCCTGGTTTTGCTGGTGCCGAAATTGCCAACGTTTGTAACGAGGCCGCTCTAATCGCTGCCCGCCGCAACAAAAAGGCAGTAGACCAGCAGGACTTCAACGACGCCATTGACCGAGTAATTGGTGGTCTGGAGAAGAAGAACAAGATCATCTCTCCTGGAGAAAAGAAGATCGTGGCTTACCACGAAGCGGGTCACGCCATTGCAGGCTGGTTCCTGGAGCACGCCGATCCGTTGGTAAAAGTGAGCATTGTTCCACGTGGCGTTGCCGCGCTGGGTTATGCGCAGTACTTACCGAAAGAGCAGTTCTTGTATACCACAGAACAGCTGATCGACGAAATGTGCATGGCCCTGGGTGGACGCGCCGCTGAAGAGCTCGTGTTTGGAAAGATCTCTACAGGTGCTTTGAGTGACCTGGAACGTATTACCAAAATGGCTTACAGCATCGTGACGATGTATGGCATGAACGCTAAAATCGGTAATGTGTCGTTCTACGATTCAAAGCAAACGGATATGACATTCAACAAGCCGTATTCTGAGGCTACTGCCGAAACCATCGACAACGAGGTACGCAATATCATCGAGACCGCTTACCTCCGCACCAAGCAATTGTTGACGGACAAGGCGAGAGAACTGGAAATAGTGGCGCAGGAGTTGTTGCAGAAAGAGATTCTGTTCCAGAGTGATCTGGAGCGACTGGTTGGCAAGCGCCCTTTTGATGAGCTCACGACTTACCAGGCCCACACTGCCGGTACGGATCGCAGCAAAACAAAGAGCGAAGTAAGCCAGGAACAGCATCCGGTAGAGGTTGGACAGACAGAGCATCCTGAACAAAATGGCCAGGGCGGTGTGCCGGGCACACCTATTCAGAACGATGCATCCGCTAATCCGAATGATACCATCAATAGCAGAACTGCTTGATAAACCCCGAGCATGTACGAAGCAAAATCGAAAGAAATTGTATTAAGAAGAGTAAGAGAGGCGCTGGCTAAGTCAGCGCCTTTTCTGCCTCCCACCCCTGACTTCAACTCGCCGCTGCATTCGCCAATGGCTGAAGATCAATCCATTGCCTTTGCACAGGCTTTTATCGCCAACAGTGGCCTTTTTGTGTACTGCGAAGACGAGGAAGATTTTTTCGACCAGCTTTTCAATTTAAAAAGAGAGCAGCAGATCGAGTTCCTGCACGTTTGGGAAGCCAATCTACAGAACATCCTCTACCAAGCAGGTATAGATTTCACCTCTACGGAAGATGATTTCATACAAAAGGCACAGGCCAGCCTCACCACCTGCGAAGCGCTCGTGACACGCACCGGCAGCATTCTGGTGAGCTCCAGCAATGCCGGTGGCCGCCGCTTGAGCATCTACCCGGAAACACACATGGTCGTAGCCAAAGCCAGCCAACTGGTGCCCGACATCAAAGACGGCCTGCAGCGGGTACGCGACAAGTATAAGGAGAACTTTCCCTCCATGGTATCGCTGGTGAGTGGCCCGAGCCGCACAGCCGATATCGAAAAAACATTGGTAATGGGCGCTCACGGCCCAAAACAGCTCGTACTTTTCCTGATAGATGACCTTCCGCATTGACCAGTTGGCTCCCGGCCAGAAAGTGTATTTCGCCTCTGATTTTCACCTGGGTGTGCCAAACGCCGAGCAGAGCCTTGCCCGCGAGAAAAAGATCGTGCGCTGGCTCGACACCGTAAAGCACGACGCGGCGGCAATACTGTTGCTGGGCGACATATTCGATTTTTGGTTCGAGTACCGGCATGCTATACCCAAGGGCTTTATCCGATTACAGGGCAAACTGGCCGAACTAACCGATGCAGGTATACCGGTGCTATTTTTCACGGGGAACCACGACATGTGGATGTTCGATTACTTTCCGAAAGAGCTCAATATCCCTATTATCCGGGAGCCGATTTCTACAAACTTTGGCGGTCACAAATTCTACATCGGCCACGGCGATGGCCTGGGTCCGGGCGACCATACCTACAAGGTGCTCAAGAAGGTGTTCAATAACAAAGCCTGTCAGTGGCTATTTGGCTGGCTTCACCCCAACGCAGGTATAGGCATTGCCAATAGGTGGTCGCGTAGAAGTCGCATTAGCAATACCAAGGACGACGAGAAGTTTTTTGGCGAGGACGAATGGCTGATGCAGTACTGCAAAGAAGTGGAAAGCAAGCAGCATCACGACTTCTATGTGTTCGGTCACCGTCACCTGCCCCTCGATATGCCAATTAACGGAAGCAGCCGGTATGTGAACCTGGGAGAGTGGGTCAATTTTTGCTCTTACGGCGTATACGATGGCAAAGACCTTAAACTGGAGTATTTTGAACAGTAGGCTATACCTGAGCGCAGTGCTATACCTGCTCCTGGCGGTTTTGGCTATACCTGCATTCGCGCAGCAGCCCGACTCATTGGTTACGCTCACTTTTAGCCACAGCTTTGCCATCTCCTCTCCTGCTACGGTGTCCGTTGCCCGAAACGGCAGCGTATACCTGATGGACCAGAACCAGAACCTGTTTGTGCTCGACACACTGGGCAAGCCCGTTAATACTTTCTCGCCGCCCAGTCGTGGCCGCATTACGGCTGTCGAAGCCTGGAACCCGATGAAGGTCTTTCTTTTTTACGAAGACCGACAGGAGCTCTTACTGCTCGACCGCTTTATGAGCCCCATCGCCAACACGCGCCTGACAGACCTGGGCTACATGGGCAACGTGCAGGCCGCCACCCTCACCTCCGACGATAGCTTCTGGCTCTTCAACGAATCGGACTTCACGCTCAGCAAACTGGACCTCCGCTACCAGAAACCCATCATCGAAACCCCGCTCAACCTTATCCTGGACAAAGCCCGGTTTGATGTGCGCTTTATCCGGGAATATCAGAACATGGTATACCTGCTGGATTACAACAGCGGCATCTATGTGTTCGACAACCTGGGCAATTACAAAAAGAAGCTGCCTTTTACGGGTGTGTCTTATATCTCTTTCAAAGGGAACGAGCTATACTTTGTGAAAGACAACGCGCTGCACTTCTTCGATCTGTACAAACTGCAAGAGCGAACCCTGCCCCTTCCGGCCGACAAAAGCTACCTATCTGCCCTGATCAGCAACAACATGCTATACCTGTTCACCAAAGAGCAGGCCGAGGTGTTCCGTCTGAGCCGTTAGTTGCTTTCGGCAAAGTATTTCAGACCCACTACGCCGGCCACGATCATCAGCAGGCACAGTATCCGCATCAGATCCTTGGGTTCGTTCAGGAAAACCATGCCCAAAATGGCGGTACCCGCCGCGCCTATACCTGTCCAGATAGCATAAGCGGTACCGAGAGGCAGTGTTTTCATAGCCTGAGACAACAGTATAAAACTCAGTATCATAACGATGACCGTCACGATGCTGATCAACGGTTTTGAAAAACCCTCGCTGTACTTCAGCCCAAAGGCCCATCCAATTTCGCATATACCTGCCAATATCAGGTAAATCCACGCAGTATTCATTTGATTCAGTTTTTGAAGAGCTCCGAAGCCCCGGTGATAAAAAAACAGGCTGCAAATTAGGCAGATTAGAGGGAAGCACCATACTTATTACAGGCGCAATAGCATCTCGTGCTGTGTGAGAAAACGCTTGAGATGTACTCGCTCTAAAAAAGTTGCCAGTGCAGCGTTTGTCTGGTCTATGTTGAGTAGCAGGAGAGCAGACACTCTGGCTCGCTTTATTACTTCCCTTAACAATGCCTTGGCTATACCTTGGGTACGGTTATCCGGATGCACGGCCAGTTGGGCAATAGCTCCCGTACGCGGAAAGAAAGCCACATAGCCCACCAGTTGCTCTGCTGCATAAGCTTCCAGCACCAATTTCTGATCGGGATTTTTGCAAAAAGCCTCTTTGGTATTTTGCCAGCTCGGCCGGATATCACAGAAACAGGTATAGGTTTTCCAATCCGGTGTAGCTGCCGGCCTGATAACCACCGTGAGTGCAGGCTCTTCACTTGAGAGTAGCAATTCCCTAACCGGGCTCCGATAGCACTCCAGCGTGCGGACTACCCCAAAGCCGATGGAGCGGTATACCTTAAAGGCGGCCGCATTGCCCTTAATTACCTCCAGCAGGCACTGCTCCACGCCACTTTCGCGCAACTTGGGAAGCAGAAACGCATAGAGCCGCTTGGTTAGCTGGTTTCCCCGATGCTCAGGCAGCACGCCCGTGCCCGCGTTGTAGGCGGTAGGTATACCCTGCCACTCCCCCAGGCCCGTGATTATAAAGCCCACCAATTGCTCGCCGTAGAAAGCACCTGCACAAAAGGTGGGCTCTACGCCTTCGCGCTTAAACTTCATGGCAAATTCTTCCCTGCTTACCTTGATGGGGATCACGTAGTCGGCAAAGGCGGCCAGGAAGGTATCGTAAAGCGCAGGGACATCGTGTTCGCGCAAAAACGAGAAAGTATAAGAAGCCTGAGTCTGCATGAGGTATAGATTTGAAACACAAGAAGGAAGCACTTCCAGCATCAGCCTTAGCAACACGCCTTCCCCGATAACCCGCCTTCACTGCTTACCGTTAAACTGAAGTACTGAAAAATACAAAAGCTTATAGAAGCTAATACGAAAACCTAAAAAATAAACTATGAAAGCAGCAGTATTCCACAAAATGAAAGATATCCAGGTGGAGACCATCGATGACCCCAAAATAGAGGACGCGCGCGACTGTATACTTCGGGTAACCTCCACGGCCATTTGCGGCTCCGATCTGCACATTTATAACGGCATGGTGCCCCAGGCCCGCGATATGGTGATGGGCCACGAGTTCATGGGCATTGTCGAGGAAGTGGGCACAGGCGTGAAAAACCTCAAAAAAGGCGACCGTGTGGTGGTGCCCTTCCCTATCTCCTGCGGCACTTGCCACTACTGCAACATGCAGCTGCCCACGCACTGCGAAAACTCCAACCCCGATAACTACGGACCCGAAGGTGAAGTCCCCATGATGAAGGGTGTCGGTGCGGCTTTGTTTGGCTATACCGATATATACGGCGGCTACAATGGCGGGCAGGCAGAGTACGTGCGCGTACCCTACGCCGACTACGGTCCACGCAAAGTACAGGATAACCTGACAGACGAGCAGGTGCTTTTCCTGACAGACATCTTCCCGACCGGCTGGGCCGCCATTGACTGGGCGCAGTTGAAAGGCGGTGAGACCGTGGTAGTGTGGGGTTGCGGTCCGGTAGGCATAATGGCCATGAAATCGGCCTGGCTGCAAGGCGCCAAACGCGTGATTGGCGTGGACATACAGCCCTACCGTCTGGAAATGGCCCGCAAATCAGCCAACGCAGAAGTTATCAACTACGCTGAAGTAGATGCCGTGCAAGTGATACGGGATATGACCGGTGGCTACGGAGCCGATGTGTGCGTGGATGCCGTAGGTATGGAGGCAGACCGCACCGTGCTGGAAAAAGCCATGAACGTTGTGCAGATGGAGAAAGGTACTATGAAGGTACTCGAAAAGTGCATGGACTCTGTGCGACGAGCCGGTACTGTGACGGTGGTGGGTGTATACGGCTCGCCTTACAATAACTTCCCGCTCTACAAGTGGTTCGACAAGGGCCTGACGCTGCGGGGTGGCCAGGCCTGGGTGCACCGCTACATCGATCACCTCATTTCGCTAGTGCAGGAAGGTAAAGTCAAGCTCGACGACATCATTACCCATACCGTGCCATTGGCGGAAGCGTCGCGCATGTACGATATCTTCAACAAAAAAGAAGACAACTGCCTAAAGGTAGTGTTGAAACCATAATCTGGAGATCACTTAAATAGAAAACCAGCAGCAGGCCTATACCTTGTTGCTGTTTTTTTTGCTTAAAAAAATATTTGGAAACTACAGCCTTCCTAGAACTGTGCCCTACTCCTGTATTTCCAAAAAGCCGCTATACCTGCACACAAACTCAGGAGCGTAATCAAAGCTTTCTGCCACACCGCTACTTCACGCAACTGATAGGCCAATACGAGCAACACAACCGTTGCCAGCAGCCACCAAATAGCATGGTAGCGCACCAAAGCCAACTCTTTGTATACCTTTAAGAAAAAGCCCGCATAGCCCATGTACATCAGGGCGGCAAAAGTGGTATAGGCTGCCATCTGAAAACCATAGAGCGGCACGAGTATCAGGTTGAGCACGATGTTTCCTATACCTGCCACGGTGGAGATACGCCAGAGTTTATTCGTTTTTTCATGGAAAGTGAGCAGGTTGATGACTGCCATGTACATGGGCCGGAAGTTATACCCCATCAGAATGACAATAGCCAACGGATAGGCCTGTTGCAGTTCCTGGTTTCGGATCAGGAAGCCGAAAATTTCCTTCATCCAAAGGCTCCCGATAAATGTGCCGATGAAAAAGAGCAGCTGCAAGGTATAGGTCATGTAGCGTGCCTGCAGCGCGGCTTCTATGCTTTTTGTTTGGGCGTAGAGCTGCTTGTACAATGGCGTAGCGGCCTGCACTACCGCCAGACTGGCCGATGAAAAGTAAATACCGAAATTCGATGCCACGTTATAAAGACCAATCCGCCCGACAGGTATACCTACCACATCCAACACAAGTCGATCAGAGGTATCGAGCATAAAAAAGGAAAACCCGTGTGGTACAGCCGGTAACGAAACTTTGAGACTGTGCCTGATCCTGTGCCATTTAAAATTAAAGATAGGCCAGAGTTTCTGACTGGCTATGATGTAGATACTCACCACAAAGCCTGCCGCCGTCGAAATGGTACTGGCATAAAACCAGCCCATATACCCCATTCGGAGTTCTGCTATAAAATAGATGGTCAGGATCACGTTAACGCCTCCCATCAAGAAGGATCGTAATGCAATGGGGAGCGGCCGCTGCGTGTGCAGGCAAAACATCCCCCCAAACAGATCGGTGACTACAAAAAAGACCATCGGAATCCCGACAAGCAGCGCAATGAGAAACCGGTTTTCCTGTGCATCGGTTGGCACTACCATGTAAATCATCCCCATGCTTAGCAGTCCATACACGAGCGACCAGCTGGCCAGAAAACCGTAAAGCTGGCGCCAGATCCATTGGAAGCGACTGGGATGCCGTGCAAAGCTGTTTTCCATCACGACCGTAAAGCCCAGCGACTGCAGCATGATCAGCGCGCTGTAGTAAGCTGTCACCACCCCCGCCACCCCGTAATCAACCGGGGTCAGGTGCTGCGTGATCAGCGGCAGGGCCAGCACACCCGCCAGACGGGGGATCTGTGCTGACAGGCCGTAGATCGCAGCGTGTGACAGGAGTTTTCGAAGCATCCTCTAAAATTAGGTGATAATCCATTCACAGCCATACCTGAGCAAATGCATTTTCAGAAATCACTTTATCCCAGGCTGTTTAAACTTCCGTAAAAGCATTAATTTATGCCCCGGTCTGTCAAAAACCGCAGTTACAAAAGTTGTCATGTTGAGCATAAGCTCAAAAAATTAGTATATTTGTTAATTCAGACAATAAGAAAACAAGAAGCTTCACGGCTATATAGGAGATATAATAAGTGGGATGTAGTTCATGTTCTAGTGGCGGATGCAGCACCGGCGAAAAGCCAGGCGGCTGCAAAAGCAACGGCGGTTGTAGCACAGGAGGCTGCAATCGTTTAAACGTGTTCGACTGGCTCAGCGATATGGAGATTCCAACCGCGTTTGAGGAGTTCGACATTGTAGAAGTAAGATTCAAGGGAGGTCGCAAGGATTTCTTCCGCAACATAAACAGGATCGACCTGACGACCGGCGATCCGGTAGTAGTAGACGTGCCCAATGGGCATCACATAGGCACCGTATCGCTGAAAGGCGAACTCGTGCGTCTGCAGATGCTCAAAAAGAAAGTAGACAACAATGAGGAGATCCGCACCATTTACCGCATCGCCAATGAGCGCGACATGGAAAAGCTGCGCGAGGTGCAGGAGCAGGAAGCGACTACCATGTACCGTTCCCGCGAGATCATACAGCAGACGGGGCTCCGCATGAAACTCTCTGACGTGGAGTTCCAGGCCGACCGCTCCAAGGCAACGTTCTACTACTCTGCCGACGACCGTGTCGATTTCCGTGACCTGATCAAAAAGCTGGCTGAGGAGTTTAAGGTACGCATCGAGATGCGCCAGATCAGTCTGCGCCACGAGGCCGGCCGACTGGGTGGCATCGGCTCCTGTGGACGTGAACTGTGCTGCTCTACCTGGCTCACCGATTTCAAGAGTGTATCCACTACGGCGGCCCGTTACCAGAACCTGTCACTCAACCCGAGCAAACTATCGGGTCAGTGCGGGCGCCTGAAGTGCTGCCTCAACTACGAACTGGAAACCTACATGGAAGCGCTCAAGGATATACCTACCGTGTCGCGTCCACTGCAGACCAAGCAGGGCGATGCCATGCTGCAGAAAACCGACATCTTTAAAAAGATGATGTGGTTCGGCTACCGGGGCGACAACAACTGGTACCCTGTGCCGGTAGAGCGTGTGCACGAAATCCTCAAAATGAACAGCCAAGGTATTGTACCTGAAACGCTGGTGGAGGAACCTGTACAGGAATCGAAGCAGAACGAGTTTGTAGCTCAGGTAGAAGGCAGCCTGGAGCGCCTTGATGACAAGTTCAAGAATAAGAAAAAGAAGAAAAAGAAGAAAAAGTCGGCTGGCGATAAGGTAGAAGGCTTGTCAGGGAGTGGCATGCAGGACACAGAAGTTCGCGAGCCACGTGCCCCGCGTGAAGACAGAGGGCCTCGTGAGGACCGAGGACCGCGCGAAGGCAGAGGGCAGCGTGACGGCCGTGGCCGTGACAGAGGTCCGCGCGAAGCAAAACCTGCCGACCAGCAGCAACAGGCGAAAGCGGAAATGCCTACAACGGGAACGGAAGGAGCACCTGCCGAACAGGGCCAGCGCCCTAAAAAGCAGCGCCCACCGCGTAACCGTGGTAACCGTGAAGGACGTGAAAACAGGGAGGACAGGCCGCCAAGTACAGACGACAGGCAGCCCCGCGAGCCGAGACCGCCACGGGAAGGTGGAGCACCGAGGCCACCGCGCGGAGAGGGAAGACCGGATGCCCAGCAACCGCAGGGCGATGGCGCTCCGCAGCAGCCCAGACGTCAGAAGTCACGCAGACCAAACCGAGGCCCAAAACCAAACCAACCTAATACACCTTCGTCTGATGCGTAACATGATGCTAATGTTGGCGGTAATGGGCACCCTTGTACTGTCGGCTTGCGACCCCTCGCGGGTATATGAGCAGAACGTAGAAATGCCCGACAAAAACTGGACAGTAGACAATGCGCCTGTGTTTGAGTTTGCCATCGAGGACACCACCAAGCGGTACAATGTGTACTTCAATGTGCGCTACTCCCTGGCTTACGACTACTATAACCTATACCTGCAGCATCGCCTCACGGCGCCCGATAGCAGCCTGGTATCGTCGTCGCTACAAGAACTGCACTTGATGGATGCCAAAACAGGCAAGCCGGAAGGAAAAGGTTCGAGCGACATTTACGATATGCAGTCGCTTGTACTGAAGGAGGTGGCACTCCCACAGGTGGGCACTTACCGCCTACAGCTGACACAGTACATGCGCCGCGATCCGCTTCCCAATATTCTGGCAGTAGGTGTGCGTGTGGAAGAGGCAGCCCATTAGCACCATACACGATCATTGAGAAAACGGCCGGAGCTACATGCTAGCTCCGGCCGTTTTTTTTGTGCGCATCAGCACTCTATACTTTACAGCGAACGCTTTATATCCTGACAAGAAACAGCAGGCTTCTACAACAAAAAATTACGGTTGAAAGTATGCAGTATATCTTAAGTCCTATACCTAATTGCTTGCAACTGTATGAAGCTCACCCTCCAGATAGCCGGATTCGTTCTGACGCTATTTTCTTTCCTGCCTCTTATCAAATCCCCCTTGTGGTGGATCAGGGTGCTTGACTTTCCACGCCTACATGTGGCCATACTGCTCACAGGCGTACTGGTGGCGTATGTGGCGCTTTATGGTGTGACAGGTGGCGCAGGTGAGATCGGGATGCTCGCGCTTTGGGTGCTGGCTATTGTGAATGAATTGCGCTATGTCTACTACTTTACGCCACTCGCTCCAATAGAAGCCCTGCGCACGGAAGTAGAGGTACCAGCCAACTGTGTCACACTGATGGTGTCGAATGTGCGCATGACCAACAAGAAGTATGAAAAGTTCTTGCAACTCGTCCTGCGCACTGACCCAGACATCGTGCTGATCAATGAGCCCAATCAGGCTTGGTACGATCATTTGCAGCCGGAACTCGATAAGCGCTTCCCCTATGCCATCAAAAAGCCGTTGGAGAACACCTACGGCATGTTGCTCTTCAGCAAGTTCAAGCTTCTGGACAGTGAGATACGCTTTATGGTGGAAGATGATATCCCTTCGTTTTTCACGGTTGTGGAACTGCCGAGCGGCCTTCAGTTTGACTTGTACACGGTACATCCGCAGCCGCCCCGGCTCATGCAGAATACTGAAACCCGCGAGGCGGAACTGCTCATCGCGGCAAAGGTTGTAAAGAAATCCCCGCACCCCTCTATCGTAGCTGGCGACCTGAACGATGTGGCTTGGTCAAGCACCACCAAACTGTTCAAGCAGATAAGTGGCATGCTGGACCCACGGGTTGGTCGTGGCTTTTTCAATACATACAATGCCTACATACCACTTTTCCGCTACCCCCTGGACCATGTCTTTTATGATCCCTCATTCCGATTGGTGCACATGGAGCGACTGCCAAAGTTCGGATCCGACCATTTCCCGATTCTGATCACACTCAACTACGAGCCAAAGAATCAGGAAGAACAACAGCCTCCTAAAGCCGATGCCGAAGACCATGAAGAAGCCAATGAACTGATACAGGAAGGGCTGGAAAAAGGCGAGGAGCGCAATGGAGAAAAGAAGGCCGAAAACGGCATCAAATAAAAAACCCGCTCAGTAAACTGAGCGGGTCAAAATAGATGAATGCCCTGCCTAAAGGGCTATATGTTCGTCAACCTAGATACGCTCTACGTTAATTGCATTCAATCCTTTTTTGCCATCTTTCACTTCGAAAGAAACACGGTCATTCTCACGGATTTCGTGAACTAGACCAGTCTGGTGAACGAAGATGTCTTGGTTTGTATCGTCAGCTACGATGAAGCCGAAGCCCTTAGATACGTTGTAGAATTTTACTTTACCTGTTTGCATGATAAATAATTGTTAATAATAGAAGCAAAGGTAAAAATAAGTTCTTATAAATAACCAAATTCATAAAAATAAAATAAGGGCATCTGTCTCAGAAACATAGCCTTGATTTTGTGACTCCTGAAGGTATCTGTCGCAAGCAACGTCGGCACTAATCTTCACGCTTCTACCCGGTGTGCACCTCATAACCCTCCTACGTGAGGTGCGTATAGCTAAAACGTTCAGTTACACTAACTAAATAGGTATGACCACCATTTTTTGATGTGGCTTGAACAAGGCCTTGCCTCTGTTCCGGCACTTTGTGCTGTGCGGTGGCGATGTCAGATTTAATCGAGCCTTTACTATTCCAATTAATCTATAACTATAAACTGAGGAGATCAGAACTATGAAAGAAAACGAAAAAAATCAGTCATCCAGCCAGTCTGGAAGTATGTCGGGCAGCTCGTCATCGGGTAGCTCTAACCAAAGCGGATCTAATTTAACTGGCTCAAGTCAAAGTGGTTCTGGTATGGGCTCCATGAGCCAGGGAAGTTCCGGCATGGGCTCATCATCTTCCAGCTCTACTCCTTCCTCGAAGAGCAGCAGCAAATCTGCTTCTTCCGACAGCAAGTCGACAGGTACAAAAGCCAAATCAGGCACTAAAACCTCTTCCAAATCTTCTGATTCCAAAACAGGAAAATCTTCAACTTCTTCCAGAAGCAGCAAAGATTCTGATAGCAACCTGAAAGATTCTGATAGCAACCTGATGGGTAGCAGCGACCAGAGCTATGGTAGCCAGAGCGGCTCACAGCAGGGCTATGGCAGCCAGCAGCAAGGCGGTATGGGTGGCCAGGGCTACGGCGACAGCCAGCAAGGTGGCTATGGTTCGCAGGGAGGCTATGGTTACGGTTCGCAGCACAGCGGCGGCTACGGCGGCCAGAGTGGCTATGGTTATCAGGGCGACTATGGTTCATCGCAGCAGGGCGGTGGCATGCAGCGCGGCTACGGCGACAGTAGCGGCTACAGCTCATCTTCTCAAGGTGGCTATGGTTCGTCTTCACAAGGCAACTACGGCGGCTCGCAGGGTGGCTATAACTATGGCAACCAGGGCGGCATGGAAGGCAACCGCACCCGCTACCAGGATCAGGACTACGGTGCCTCGAGAGGTGGTATGCAGGGCGGCATGCAGGACAGAGAAGGCGACAACATCGGTGGCCAGAGCTACGGTGGTTCGCAGGGCTCTTTCGGTATGCAAGGCAGTGGCTCTAACCAGGGCGGCTACGGCAGCTACGATAGCGGTCGCGGTGGATACGAACAAGGCGGTAGCTACCGCAGCAGTAACCAAGGCAATTATGGAGGCTCGTCTCAGGGCAGCTATGGTTCTCAGGGAAGTGGACAGGAAGGTTACGGCTCCAGCATGACGGGCTCTGGTTCATCCAGAACAAACATGCATGGTGGCTATGGTAGCCAAGGTAGCTACCAGCAGGGCTACGGACAAGGCGATTACGGCCAGCGCGGCTCTCAGGGTGGCTATGGTTCATCGCAGGGCAGCGGCATGCAGCGCGGCTACGGCGACAGCAGTGGCTATAGCTCTTCCTCACAAGGAGGATCTGGCTCTATGGGCGGCCTCAGTGGCTCGCAGGGTGGCTACGGCTCGTCTTCGCAAAGCAGCTATGGTTCTATGGGCGGCTCGCAGGGTAGCTCCGGCGACCGTGACCGATACGGTTCTATGGGATATGGCTCATCCAGAGGTATGAGTGAATATGACCGCGATGACTATGGCTCACAAAGAGGCTACAGCTCACAAAGCTCCATGCAGGGTGGCTATGGCTCGCAGGGCGGCTACGGCTCACGTGGTGGTTCTTACAACGATGAATACCGTTCGTCTCAGGACCGCGGCCGTGGTAGAAGCTCTTACGGTGATAACTACGGCTCACAGAGCAGCTACGGCGGTTCTTCCCGTCAGGGTTCACAAGGTAGTGGCTACGGCTCTTCTTCACAGGGCGATTACGGATCTATGAGTGGCCGCAGTGGTTCTCAAGGCGGTTACGGCTCACAGGGCAGGTCACAAGGCGGTTACGGCTCTATGAGCAGTGGCGGCTACGGTGGCTCTGAAAGAAGCGGCGGCATGAGCGGCTATGGCCAGAGTGGTTACCGTGAAGGTGGCTACGGCCAAGGCGGACGAGGAGGCGACCAGAGCCGCTACGGCTCTATGGACAGCGGCACCTCTTACTACAGCGATAACCAGGGTTCGTCTTCACGCGAAAATTATCGCAGTGGTATGGGCGGCCAGGATTCTTCGCAGCGCGGACGCTCCAACTATGATGACGATAGCAGCAGCTTCGAAACAAGAAGAAGCGACCGCTACCGCGACCTTGACTAATCTGAATTGATCTAAAGCAAGAGGCCCTTTCCTGATTCAGGAAGGGGCCTCTTTTTTTGTGCTATACCTGATGCTTAAAAGCACTCCTGGTAATCGCTGGCAAACTGCCGGAAATTGTGGGGCGAGCGACCTGTTACTTCCTGTACTGTATCTGTTACGGCAGCAGATTTTCCGGCTTTGTAAGCAGCGTACAATTCTAAGATGGCATCTGCTATTCGTACTGGTGTATGATGCTTCAGCATGGCTTGCCGGACTACTTCTTCAGGCACATCCACAAAGTCAATTTGCTTGCCTGTCACCTCGCCCAGCAGCGCAGCCATTTCCTGATGCGAGAGCGCTTCCGGTCCGGTCAGTTCGTATACCTTTCCATGATGCTCGTCTGACAGAAGCACCTCTTCGACTACGGCCGCAATATCACGCGTGTCAATGTAACTGACCTTGCCCTCCCCTACAGGCATATAGAATTTACCTTCCCGCTTAATAGACTCAGCACTGTAGTTCACCAAGTTCTGCATAAAGCCCGCGGGCCGGAGAATGGTATAAGGGATGCCGCTTTCCTCTACATACCTTTCCATCTCCCGGTGCCAACGGCCCAGTTGTATACCTGGCTCCGCCCCTGCTCCCAACGCCGACAGCCTGACAATATGTTTCACACCCTTCTTCTTCGCCTCTTCTACCAGGTTGCGGGTCATCTCCAGCTGGTTTTCGGAATGCGGCGTAATGAGCACAAGCTTATCTATGTTTGTGAAGGCAGCATGCAGCGAATCAGGGTCATTGAAGTCGATCTCCACAATCTCCACACCGGGCAGCCGTCTCAGATTTTCACCTTTGATGACGGAGTGTACACCCGCCCTCACTATGACATCCTGCATGGAAAGCTGATTTACAATTTCATGGCCTACCGTACCTGTAGCACCCGTTACCAATATCGTTTGTCGCATCGTTTTATTCTTTTGAGGTATGTTCACTATACGTGCACGGCACTGCTGACGTGTCGTTTTGCAGCTATACCTATAAACTGATCTGGATGGTGTTAGGTTGAGGGCTCCGCTGTGTTTACCGCTTCAGCTCAAAGCTAACCAGGTATAGTTTTCCATTTTCGTTGCTGATGAGTAGTTCTGTGGGCGACAGGTATAGCAGCGCCTCCGCCTGCCCTGTGCGGCCCAGCGGCAGACAATAGCGCTTTCCAGAAAACTGTACCTGCTCGTTTTCGGGTTCAAACAGGTATAGCCGCCCATACCCCAGTAGGGCAAAATCTTTCCCGTTCGGGGCGCTGTCGGCAGCTGTGATGGCGGAGCTCACCCGCAGCTCTTCCTGCGGCGGCAAGGTATAGGCACCCCCTGTGGCAGGCAAGGTATAGCGGCGGGTGATGCCTTTGCGGGCACGGCTTTTCGTGAAGAAGTGCAAACTGTCAGCACGATAGAAGAAAGCCTCCAGATCGAAGTTTCGCTCCTGCGCTGGCGGCGGAAAATCCTGTTGGTCGGCGAAGTCAAAAAGCATCGTATCCTGCACAATCATCTCCTCCTGCTGCAACTTAAAAACTTGTAAGTCGCGGCGGGCATTGGCGTTGTTGCCGAAGTCGCCGATGTAGAGATTGCCTTTATCGTCCTGCGCCAGTTCTTCCCAATCGCGGTTAGGTATAGGCAGCGGTATGGTTTTCAGCAACTCGCCCTTCAGGTTGAAAAGGTATAGCTCTGCTGGTGATCCACTGTCAGGATGGGTCCAGAAAGTGCTGTCAGTAGCATGGGCCAGGCCGGAGCTCTCCCTGATGTGGGTATCCAATCGGCCGATACGCTGCACGTTCACCTTGTAGTCTTTCCGCAGCCGCTCAAAATCGCTGTTGCGCCTGTCTGGTCCGCAGCCACACAATGCCGTTTGCAGGTATACATACAGGGTAAAAAGCTTGATAAGCATTTATTTGTTGTTGATAGCTAATTGTTGATTGTTGCCGGTGCACGATTGGGCAGGCTGTAGCCTAGTGCCCTCAACTTGAGGAATGAGGTACAGAATTGTCGTCTCGAATGAAATGAGAGATCCGGATTATTCTCCCGCATTGATCATGTTTCAATTATCTCCCGAAGTTAAAAATAGCACAATAGCATTTAAGCTTTCAGCATGGCGTACTATGCACCATTTGGACAGGTTGCGACCTGTCCCTACAGGATATATCTTATAAAATCCTCAACTCCCAAACTCTTTCACTCCCAGACGCTTAAACTTATCCAGCACCGCCTTGATGTTAGACCAGAACTGCCGACTGTAGATTCTTTGAGAAGGCCAGTTTCTTTGCCGGAGCAGTTTGGGTATATCGGCGTGGGCGTGGCGCACGGAGAGGTTGTTGAAGTACAGGTCGTCATCGGTCAGTACTACGCTGCTGTAGTTGCCCTCCTCGACTACGGTCAAGTCCGCGAAAGGCACGGCAGCTTGCAAAGCAGGAACTGCCCGGGCCAGCTGTTCTTTAAGCATCGGCATCTGCGATGGCATGGGCAACGCCTGCGGCGCATATTTGAAATAGCGACGACTGACCTGCTGGGCATAATGCAGGTAATCGCGCAACAGCTTCGGGCCGGCATGCTGTGCGTTCTCTACCTGCAATTGCTCGCTTCGGATACTGCTCACCACAATCACTAGTTGCCTGGCACGGGTAATGGCCACATTCAACCGGTTTTCGCCACCGGCCTGGTTCAGGCTACCAAACTGCATGACCATTTTGCCTTTTGCATCCGGCGCATACCCTACTGATAAGATCACCACCTCTTTCTCATCGCCCTGCATGTTTTCGATGTTTTTGACCGTTACCGTTGGCGGCAAAGCTATACCTTGAAATTGGGCTTTTTCTTCGAGCAGGTCCTGCACCAGCATTTGCTGATTGTAGTTGAAAGTGATCACCCCCACATCCTCCATACCGCTCTGCACGAGCTGCCATACCTGCTCCACCACTTTGTCGGCTTCGGGCAGGTTGCTGTTCTGTTGCCACAGCCCCTGTACTTTCACAAACTGGATAGCAGGTTGGTGGGCGTTCACGTCCTGTCGCTCAGGTATAAGCTCCAGTCGGTTGCGGTAAAAGTAGCGGTTAGAGAAATCGATCAATTCCGGGAAGCGGCTGCGGTAATGCTGCGTGAGCATGGTCTGTGGCAGGTATAGTCCGCAAAGTTGTAGCAGCGATTCTGCGGTCAGTTCCTCCGGTTCTTCGTTGCCGTTGCCACCCCAGCGGGAACGGTACAGGTCTGACGGGCGCAGCTGCTGCTCGTCGCCGGCCACGACCACCTGCTGTCCGCGTAGCATGGCAGGTATACCTGTCTCGGCAAAACATTGGCTGGCCTCGTCAAAGATCACCAGATCAAAGCAGCGCTCCAGCGGGAACACCGCCGACACTGTTTCAGGTGATGCCAGCCAACAAGGAGCCAAATTCAGAATCTCTTCGCTGAAAAGTTCGAATAGTTTGCGGATCGGGTATAGGCTGCGTTTTTTGCTGACCTGTGCATGCAAGCGTCGATAAGTCACGGCATTGCCTAAGCGGTTGTACTCCATGTTCCGGTAAGTCTGCTCCCGCAACCGCGACAGCACGATCTCCTGACTCAGGTCCTGCTTTTGCTGCAGCAGGTTCTGGAGATCAGCTTCAACCCGGTCCAGCTCACCGCTATCAGGCATGCGTAGTTCGGGCCACTGACTTTCGAGTTCGTGCAACCAGGCCAGGTATAAGCTGTTCAAAAACAGCGTCTCACCTAGTTGGGGGGTAGCTATACCTTCGTACAGCACTTGCCTGCAAACCTCCTGTTCAGCAGCCGAAAGTGTGCTGCGCAACTCATCGTAAGCCACCATCGGCTCAAAATACTGTCGCAGGCTTTCCAGCAATTTTGTGCTATAGTCTTCTTGTTCTGCCAGTTTTTCGATGTGCGTTTTCGGAAGCCATTGCTCCCACTCGCCGTAGCGTTGCTCAAACACCTGCAGCGCCTGCGCCTGCGCTTGCAAATGATCCGACAGGTTTTTCTCCAGCCACATCTTTTCGTGCAGCACCCGCTCCCGGTGCAGTTGCTTCAGTAGTTGATGCGCCTCCAGGGCCTGCTCCACCACCTCCAGCTTTTGCAACATCGGGGTGGGGTTGTCCTCGAGGCGTAAGGTATAGCGGATGCTTTTGTTGATGGATTTGATCAGCCCCTGCGCCTGCTCCCGCAGCTCGATGCGGCGCTGCAATTCGCCCACTCCCTTAGGCGTCAGTTCAAGCTTATACTTGGCCAGTGCCTGCTGCAGCACTTTCTTGTCTTGCGAAAAATACCAGCCTATCCCTTTAAAGAAATCCTGCTTCTTCGCCTCGAAGACCGTGATCGCAGATTTCACCAGCGTCAGTTGCTCAATAGGTATAGCGGCGTCCGGAGCGGGACACACCAGGTATAGCGCTTTGAGCTGGCGCACCAGTTTTTTCAATTCTGAAGCTTTGGCCTCCTTGCGCAGCAGTGGTTGCAGCGTTTCGGCCACGCCTTCCCGATCGAGCAAATGCTGCAGTTCGTCCAGGGTGTCGTAGGCGGTGCGGAAACGCTCCAGGCTGCTCAATTCGAATTCGGCACCGCTCAGCTCGCTTATACCTTGCTGCATGGCGCGGTACTGCTCGGGCAGCGCCTCAATAGTGCGCTCCATTTCCTGTTGCTGCGGCCAGCCGAAGCCCTGCATGCTGTGCCGCTCTTTCCAGATAAAATCGGCCTTCTCCAGCACGATGCCCTGCTGCAGACTGGCCCGCAAACGAGGCAAGAAGTCATTAACCGTTGCGGCTGTGAACTGCTTGAATACTTCTGATAGCTGCACGTGCGGCTGTTGCAAACTGCTGCGCAGGTATAGCTCCTTGGGTGACCAGCCACAACGGCTGCTGTCGAACAGGGCGGCACGGAAACTCTCCAGCTTTTGCAGGCACTGGTTAATGCCCCGGCTTACTTCCAGGAAAGTACGGTCGGTATAAATGCTGTTGAGGGCGTTGTTCTGTTTCTTGTATTCATCCAGTTGGTCTATCTGCAGGAGCAGTTGCTGGTAGATGCTTTTGCGATCGGCGTTGATGTCGTGCACTAAAGCAGCAAACGGACCGAGTCCTGCTGATGAGAGACGTTGGTGCACCACGTCGAGGGCAGCGCGCTTCTGACTCACCACGAGCACCCTTTTGCCGCGGGCCGTAAAGTCCGATACCAGGTTACAGATGAGTTGCGACTTGCCCGTGCCCGGAGGCCCCTGCACTACCAGCGATCGCCCCTGCTTCACCTGTTGCAAAGCTGCCTCCTGCGATGCATCCATGGCAAAAGCGGTAAAGGTATGTTGTGCCTGCGTCGCGACCTGGGTTATACCTGTATCGGGTCCTGTAAACAGGTCTTCCATTTCCTGTAAGCCGCTGCGTTGCAACAACTCATCATAATCACCTAGCAAATAAGAGGCAGCCTGCGGGTATAGACCGAGCACAGCCTCCTGCTCCAGGTATAGCTGACCGGGTTTGAGATCGGCTTCATAATCGGCTTTGCGGAAATCGTGGAATGGCTTGAGTTTATCGGTAAAGAATTCACGGCCGGCGTTTACAGTCAGCTGGTTTTCTTTCAGGAGCTCGTATACCTGCGTGCGGAATTCCAGCGGGTGCGAGGGCAGTGTGCTCAGGTCAAGTTCCAGCAAAGGCTCGGCCAGCGGCGTGCCCATGTAGTGCGCATAGGCCAGCACGAAGCTCTGATTGAACTGCGCTGGCTGCGATGTGTCAGGTATAAGCTCCCATTCCTGCTTGCCGTTTACCTGCAGCTGCACCGGAAAAAATAGCAGCGGGCAGCGCACGGTGGTACCATCGGCGAACTTGCCATGCACAAAAGGCCAGCCCAGGTATAGCTCCCGGCTTCCGCGCTCCTCCAGAATCATGTCGGCTTTGCGGCGTATAAAACGCAATCGCTGGCTGACGGGCGTAACGGGGGCATAGCGACTGTCGGCAAAAGGAGCCAGCACAGCAGTTTTGCCACTGATCACCTTCTCCAGTATATGGAAGGCAGGCTTGTTGTTGATGAAATCCAGCTCGTTAACATCCAGGTGCAGCTCACGCGAAAGCCGCAACAGCAACAGGGCCCTGTTGCCGGCGCTCAGGTTTAGCAGACGATGACGATAGCTTTTGAGAATGGATTTCATAAAGTGCGTTGTTCCGAAAACGGATAGAATTGCAGAATAGTCTGTAGCTATACGGCAAGTCGGCAGCAATACGGCAAGTTAGTATGAATTTAGTGTACTTGGAAACGATGAAACGGCTATCATTCTGGTATTATTTCCGTAAAAATATTCATAAAGCCTTGTTTACAAACCGGATACAGCATCAGCAGGGCTCATACCTCAGCGCGATACCTGTACCTATGAATCCGATCAGAAAATTCAGATCATCCAGCTTATTTATTACTGTTGCCGGAGAAAGCCTGGGACATGTTACTATCAACAGGACTGTTCTGTTGAGTGCTTTTCTCTATACCTTTGCCGTGGCGCATGTTTTGGTCGGCATCGCGTTTTATTTTCAGGATACGAGTCGCTTTTACAGCTATCTCACAGAAGACGGCTATATCGAATATTTCACGTCTTTTTTTTTGCTAGCTACTTCGCTGTACTGTTTTTATAAAGCACCCCGGATAGATGGCAAATGGGCAAAGGCGTTCTTTTATGTGGCGGCGGCTGTTTTTTTCTTTGGCTTTGGCGAGGAGATTTCCTGGGGGCAGCGCCTACTGGGCTTTGAAGTGCCGGAGGACCTGGAGAAGATCAATCCGCAAAGCGAGTTTAACCTCCACAACATTCACTTGAATGGCGTGAACCTGAACAAGCTTATTTTCGGCAAAATATTATACCTGGGCGTATTCGTTTACTTTTTGGCTTTGCCCGCACTATACCGGCACAGGCAGTGGTTCAGGCAACTAGTAGATAAAACCAGGCTTCCTTTGCCAACTCCTTTGCAAGCGCTGCTCTATACCTTTCTATTCATCAGCCTGCTGCTCATTAACGATGGAAAAAAGTGGGAACTGCAGGAATTCGTGCTCGTTAGCTTTATTTTTTATGCCTTCCTGATGCCCTATAACAGGAATCCTTCACCCCCGGTTTAGGTATAGCCCTTCCTGTTAACCGAAAGCAGCCTGAAATTCAAAGGCATGCCACTAACCTATCGGGCCTGTTTAACCGTATGGAGTAAAAATTTCCTGCCAAGCTATTTTGTGGTTTCGTGACCTGCTATACCTTACAACATTTTCCGCTGAGCAGCAGTTGTAGTGTCACGCACATGCTGTAGCTTGCATCTGTTTGCACCGACATTTACTATGAAAAAGCCTACCAATCTACTCCTTTTCTTTGGGTTGATCCTCACCCTACTAGCCTCCTGCCGCAAAGAGCGGGTGGAGAAAGAAGTAGAACGCATGGACGAAGTCACGACCTCCAAGAAGTACCCTTTTAAGTTTACAGACGAGAGCCTGGAGAAATGGAAAGAGCAGGTTCCGGAGATCCAGAAAGTCAACATTAAGTCCACGGTGGACGGCGCCACCCAGCCGGCCCTGTTCTATACCTCTAAAACTACCGGCCCACGGCCGCTGCTGGTGATGCTGCACAGCTGGAGCAGCGAGTACCTGCAGGTCAAGAGCATCCCCTATGCGCTCTGGAGCAAGGAATACGACTGGGCGTTTATTCACCCCAACTACCGCGGCAAGTTCGACAACCCGGATGCGATGGCCTCTGACCTGGCCATACAGGACATTGTGGACGCCGTGAACTATGCCAAGCAGCACACCGAGATCGACACGAACCGCATCTACATCCTCGGCTCCTCGGGCGGTGCCATGACCGCCCTGGTGGCGGCCGGCCGGCATCCTGAGATTTGGGCGGGGGTGGTCGCCTGGGTGCCCGTTTTCGATCTGGTGGACTGGTACGCCTTCAGCCAGAACTACCCGCACCGCGACTACAACCGCCATGTGGTGGCAGCCTGTGGGGGCAAGCCGCTGCCGGGCACTCCCGCCGCCGAAGAATGCAAACGCCGCAGTCCCAGCACCTACATCCACCAAGCCAAAGACGTCCCGATTTTCCTGGCGCACGGCACGATCGACGTACTGGTTCCGCCGGACCACTCCATCCGGGCCTACAACATCCTGGCCAGCCCCAGCGATACCATTGCGCAGCAAAACATCGACTATCTTCTGAAAGAACAGACACTGCCTGAGGAACTGGCCAAGACAACCGAGGAGAACAAGTACTTCGGACCTTCGGACCCGGAGGTGGTGTTTGTGCGGCAGTCCGACAACGTGCGCCTGGTGCTGTTTGTGGGGCAGCACGACATGGCCTACAACCCCGGCCTGTTGTGGCTGAACGAACAGCGGAAGAAAACCGCAATCCCTACTCCTGAGCCGGTAGCCGGGCACTAAGAAATTTTCCTCTTGCAGATAGAACCGATGCCTGAATCTTCTAAAAAAGACGAGCACGCCAAACCCGCTATACCTACACTGGAGCAAGTCTCCTCTGGTGGCGTGGTGTTCCGGCAGGCACCGTCAGGCATAGAAGTGGCGCTGATATCGGTGGGTAAGCCCGAGCGCTGGCAATTGCCCAAAGGTATAGTGGACCCCGGTGAAACGCCCGAGGTAACGGCTGTGCGGGAAGTGCAGGAAGAAACCGGTGTGACGGCTGCACTGGTCGAGAAGATAGATACGATTGAGTACTGGTATGTAGGCGACAAGGCGGGGCAGCGGGTCCGTTTTCACAAGTTTGTGCACTTCTTCCTGCTCTCCTACCGGTCAGGCGACATTGGCCAGCACGATTGGGAAGTGAACGAGGCCCGCTGGGTGGATCTGCAGGCGGCAAAGGAATTAGTCTCTTTTAAAAGCGGGCGGCAGGCGCTGGAAAAGGCGGAGCGGATGATCGAAGCCCCTAAAAAGTAGGGCGCTATACCTACAGCACCAGGTATGGACTGAGTTTTTCGAACAGCTCTGCCGTCACGATCTTGATCTGCCGGATATCCTCCACTTTCCTGAATTCGCCGTGCTGCTCCCGGTAGGCCACGATGGCACGCGCCACATTGGAGCTGATGTAAGGGTGCGCCTTCAGCTGATTTGCATCGGCCTGGTTGAGTGACAGCTGTTGCACCGTATTTGCTTTTGGCACGAAGGTATACTTGTGCAGGCTGTCCACTACGGCGGGCGGCAGTGCGTATACCTCCTGCACCTGCGCCATGCTGTGGAACCCGCCCAGGCCATCCCTGTACTTCACAATTCTTGCCGAAAGCTTGCTGCCAATCCCCCTGATCTGCTTCAGGGCGGTGGTATCGGCGGTGTTGATGTTGAAAGGGGCGAGGATAAAGCGCTCACGGGGTCGCGGGTTGCTGGCCCAGTTTGGATTGGGCGCTGTCCGAGCGTTGGCGGCTATACCTCGGTTGCGGCTATACCTGTCGGGTTTGGTTTCGGGGAGTTGGATGTAAGGGTATAGCTGCTGGAAAACGGAATCGGGCAGACCGTAGATGGTAGCAAGCTGGGCTTTATAGGTGAAGTCGCCGACTTTGTTGCGGTAGTTGAGGATGCGTTGTGCCATGTACCTGGGCATCCCCAGCTCCTGCCACTGCGCTTCTGTTAGGTGGTTGGGGTTGAAGGGTTGCAGCGCTACAGGCAGTTGGTATACCTGTTTTCTGCCCGTCCGCTCCGGCTGTTTGGCCTCCAGTTGCGCTACCAGACTGTCGAGCAGCTGTTTCTCGGCTACGCCGCTCTCTACAACGCCTGTCCCTTGTTTCGAAAACCATTTAAACAGCAATGGTGCTGCCGTCAGCAGCACCATTGCCCCTATCAGTACCAGAAACCCGTTTACCTCGCGCTGCGAAAAGCCAAAGTTGCGTCGAATCCAGTACCTGATTTTCTTCATAAAATAGTTAAGCCCGCGGAGCCCGCCGCTCTATCTCGTCGTCGTTGTCGAGATAGGAGTCCGGCTCCGGTTTGGGAGGCGTTTTAAGCACTCTGATAAAAAAGTATATAGTTGCGCCAGTTACTAACAACATAGTACTGAGCATGACAACAAGTGCAGATGTATTCATAGTTTCCTAAATTCTTCCTTCTCTAACTCTTTTTTTATACGCCATGTATACCAGCCCAGCGATGCTCAGGAACACGACTACCAACAAAATGCGCGAAGCATTCACAAAGAACAGCGTTTCCTGCAACTGCTCAATCACGGCCGGGTCGGTGGCCTCGGCCAGCTGTCGTTTCAGATTCGAGTTCTTTATCTTGTTGATGATGGAGCTGTCGTCCAGTTCCCAGCCGTTGCTGAAAGCCCCAGCCCAGTCGCCGCCTTTCGGTGTAATAAGCGAGCCGATGAACACCCATAGCAACAAGAGCGGAGTAACGAATTTGATGATGAACTTGTAGATGCCTGGCACTTTGATGTCAGCGCCGGAGGTAATTTCTCTCCAGCCTTTGTTCATGCCAAACACCCAGGCAAACAGGATAGACTCAAACAAGGCAAACACTACCAGCGATACAGTGCCTGCCCAGTAGTCGTATTCGTCGAACACGCCATACTTAAAGAAAAGCACCGTTGGCATACCCAGCACCAGAACAATAAGGCCAAACGACCAGGCCGCTGGTCTACGGTTCCAGTTAAACTCGTCCTGCAGGAAGCCAATCCAAGGCGTACCCATGGCCAGTGATGAGGTGATGCCTGCAAAGAACAGCAAGCCAAACCACATCACGCCGGCAATAGCGCCCAGCACATCACCCCACTGGTAGAACAGGTAGGGCAGCGTACGGAAGCCCAGACCCAGACCACCCTGGCTGTTCACCAGGTCAACGACACCATCTATACCCAGGTAACCGATCGAAATCGGAATCAGGATGGAGGCTCCCAGAACTACTTCCACGAACTCGTTCATCCAGCCGGCTGACATGGCGTTTAGCGCGATGTCGTCTTTGGAGCGCACGTAGGAAGCATAGCAATGGATGGTACCCATACCTACGGAAAGCGTAAAGAAGATCTGACCGGCCGCAGCCAGCCATACCGTAGGCGACCAAAGCTCGTCGAAGTTCGGCGTCCACAGGAAGTTCAGGCCTACCGAGCTGTCGTTGATAGCACCGTTTTCGCCGGCATTGATAGTGAAACCTTTGTAGGCCAAGAACATACCAAACACAATTAAGAGCGGCATACCTATTTTGGCTACGCGCTCCACCCCTTTAGCAAGTCCCTGCGAAAGAATCCAGGTGTTCAGCAGCAAACACACGACAAAGAAGAAAATAGGCTCGTACGGAATGCCGAAGGTTGACTCTCCCAGGTTCACATACTCGTCAAAGAAGTTTGAAACGCCAATCTGGTCGAGCCCGCTAAAAGTGCCGCCCAGTGAGTGAAACACATAAGAAAGTGTCCAGGACTCCAGGTAGCAGTAGTAAGAGGCTACCGCAATGTTGGTCCAGATACCGAACACGCCGATGTATTTCCAGAGACGGTTCTTGTGCATGGTATCCACGATAAAAGGCGTGGAGTGGTGACCGAATTTTCCGCCGAAGCGCCCCATGGACCACTCGATCCAGAGGAGTGGAATGCCCATTACCAGAAAGCAGATCAGGTAGGGGATGATGAAGGCTCCACCACCGTTTTGCACCGCCTGCACCGGGAAACGGAGGAAGTTCCCCAGGCCCACTGCGTTGCCGGCCATGGCTAGAATGAGACCCACCCGGGAGCCCCATGATTCTTTGTTAGCACTCATAATAAGGGTAAAGGTTGGTTAGTTCAGATTAGTTGGTTAAGGTAAGCAGGGTTGTGTTTTGTGCGCAATTGTTAAAAACCAGTCATGCAGCAAGGTTAAAATCCGCATAATCAGCATTTAAAGCTTCCAATTTAAGCAATGGTTCTGATTGAACCATATTAAATTCAATATTTTTAATACATATCAGCCTGTTCTGCCACCATAGCGATACCCTCCTGAAAGGTATGCGGTTTGTACCCGAGCTCTCTCTCGGCTTTGGTGATGATGAAACCGGTGCGGGGAGGGCGCCTGGCGGGCTGCGAGAAGGTGCTGCCGTCTGCTTTGTCGATCAGTGATTTGTCCAGCTTGAAATAGTCGGCTACCAGCAGGGCCATGTCGTAGGGGGTGTACATCTCCTTGCCCGAGATGTTGTAGATGCCTTCGGCGTCGTGCTGCACGGCCAGCCAGCAGCCCGTGGCCAGGTCCTCGGCCAGCGTCGGGGTGCGGAACTGGTCGGTTACCACCTTGATCACTTTGCCGGCCCGCAGGCTGTCGCGCACCCACAGCACAATGTTGGTGCGGCCGTAGTCGTGCACCACGCCATACACGAGCACCGTGCGGAGGATCGCCCATTTGCACCTGGCCTGCTTCACAATTTCCTCGGCCATCAGTTTGGTCTCGCCATAAAAGCTGATCGGGTTGCCTGCTGCCTCCTCGTCATAAGGGCCGTCTTCGCCATCGAAAATAAAGTCAGTGGACAGGTGGATCAAGTGCACATTGTGCTTTTCGCAGGCCTCTGCTACAAAGGATACCGCGTCGCGGTTGAGTTTCAGGGCGCCCGCCTGGTCCGATTCGCACTGGTCCACGTTGGTCATGGCAGCGGTATGGATCAGGTGCGTTGGTTTGAAATCGGCCACTACCTTTTCCACTTCTGCGCGGCTAGTCACATCCATTGAGGCAAAAGCCAGTGTTGGGAAAATCTCCGCCAGTTTGTTCTCGCCACGGCTGGTCGCCAGCAATTCCACATCGGTGCGGGGAAGCAACAGGGAAGCCAGTTTCTGGCCCAGCAGACCGTTGGAGCCTGTGATCAGTATTTTTTTCATGTTTTCAGTTTTTGTTGTATGATTGATTCTCCTTGAAAGGGATCACTTCACTATCCCTTCGAGAAGCAATGGCATCATGCCCTCATTATAAAGGTAAGTGTGTGGTTACTTATCAACACGGCCCTACTTCCAGGTATAGCAATTGACTGAAGAGGTAAAGTTGTTTCAGGTATAGTTAGTCCGCCTGCTGATAGGTATAACGGTACTTCTTGGCTATTTTTTTCTTCTTCACTTCCTCCACCTTCACTTTCATAGGTATATCGGAAAGTGGGCGATTGCGACCGTCTACAGCTTGCGCTGCAATCTTATCGATCACTTCCAGACCATCGATCACCTGCCCATACACCGTATAGGCTTCATCAAGCTGCGGCGTTCCCTGGTGGTTCTCCACAATGTAGAACTGGGAGCCGCTCGACTCTTTTTTAGGGTTTACCTGGTCACCCATACGGGCTGCGGCCAGGGCGCCACGCACATGCTTATACCTGGGTTTGATCTCGGCAGGCACGGTATAACCCGGGTTGCCGGCGCCGTCGTTCCGTGGATCATCGTCTTTGGTGTTCGGGTCGCCGCCTTGGATCATAAACCCATCGATCACGCGGTGGAAAGTGGTGCCGTCGTAAAAACCCTGCCGGGCGAGTTTCAGGAAGTTCTCTTTGTGGAGCGGCGTGTCATCGAAGAGCACCAGTTTCATTTCTCCGTGCGGAGTGGAGATCGTTACCAGTTGATCTTTGCCTTTGGGAGCTTTCTGTGCCATCGCGGCCATTGGCAGAAGCGCCAGCATCAAAATGAAAACAGTTATCTTTCTAAGCATGTTCATATCGAAGGTGTAAGTTTTCGGTTTAAAATCAAGTCCAGATTCCAAATTTAAGCCTTTTTGGTTCCTTTCCATGTATTGCCCGCATTTTCTGCAGGTTCATACGAATTCTTTTGATCATGTTAGGAAGCTACAGGCAGGACCATTATGCTGAATACTTCTATACCTGTAAAAGAAAGGGGCCACCTGCTTTCTACAGATGGCCCCTTTCTTATTTGAATCTTTAGTGTACTTATTCTTCTCTTTCAGACCTGATCTCCTTCAGGATCTTGTCTCCGCCACGACTCAGAATCGTTTCGGCCAGCCTCGTGCCCAGTGCTTCGGCCTCCGCCTGGCTACCTTCATATACCTCTGAGAGGTGCTGCTGCCCGTCGAGGCTCACAATGCCGCCATGTATGCGCACCTTCCCCTCCGCCGTCAGTTTAGCCAGTGCAAAAGAAGGGATGCTGCAACCGCCCTCCATGGTGCGCAAGAAAGCGCGCTCTGCCAGCAGGCACACGTGGGTATCGGCGTGGTCAACGGCATCTTTTATCAGCTGCTTCAGCTCGGGATCAAGGTCGCGGGCACACTCCACGGCCACACTGCCCTGGCCGGCGGCAGGCACGAACTCATCGTCCGGGAAGGTATGCACGATCATGTGGTCGTAGCCCATCCGGATCACACCGGCATAGGCTAGCACCAACGCTTCAAACGGACCTTCTTTGAGCTTCTGCAAGCGGGTCTGCAGGTTGCCGCGTGACTCATCAGTGGTCACGTTCGGGTAGTACTTTCGGAGCAAGGCCCTGCGACGCGTAGAAGACGTGCCGAGCATCACCTTGCTGTCGCGCTCTAGTTTGAAGTCCGGGTTGAAGGACAGGACCACGTCGTTAACAATCTCGCGCTCCATAAAGGCCACCAACTCCAGCTCGTCAGGTATAGTCGACTGCACATCTTTGGCGCTGTGCACGGCAACCTCGATGGTGCCTTCGCGCAGACCTACTTCCAGCTCTTCAGTGAACACGCCCTTTGAACCCAGCTTAACGAGGGAACGGTCGAGTATCTGGTCGCCTTTGGTGCTGATGATGACAATTTCGGTGTCGAGCCCGGCGGCCTGTAGCTTATCGGCTACGGCGTTCGCCTGCCAAAGGGCCAGCTTGCTGCCACGCGTTCCGATTCGGATGGTTTTAACTATTGTATTATTTTCCATGATATCTTCTCCTTAACTAGCATTGCGCAGGTACTGGGCAATCTGAATTGAGCTGTCTACGAACACCATTTTTGGGTTGGCGTTGCGCTCTATATGATAGTGCGCCTCGTTTAGTTCCTGCGCCAGTTTATCGGCATTGTTTTCTGTGATCAGCTTCGAGAACTTCTGTACAAAATCAAGCTCGTTTGGGGGCAGGTAGGCAATCAGCGACTCGTCCACGCCGTAGAGCATCACCTTACGGAAGAGGTTTAGCGCATAAAGCAAAAAGTTCTTCTGGTTCTCGCGGCCCAACTTCTGAAACTCCTCGCTGGCGTCCACCACTTTCTCGAACTTGTAGCTGTAGCAGTTACGCATCCAGTCGGTAAAGAAGGTGAAGTAGTCGCTGCTGACCTCGCTGGTGAGTTTGGAAGCGGCATTAAGACTTCCCTCTGCCAGCTGCGCCACCTGGTAGGCGGCTGTGTTGTCGAGTCCGTGCTTTTCCTGCAGGTAGCTGATCACTTCCTCTTCGGTAAAAGCCCGCACCTGCACGATCTGGGTACGCGAGGTGATGGTCGCTAAGAGCTTGTCGCCCGACTGCGACACCAACAGAAAGAGCGTTTTGGCTGGCGGTTCTTCGAGTAATTTAAGTAACGCATTGGCCGCGAAAGGGTGCATCAGTTCCGGCAGCCAGATGAGTATGATCTTGTAATCGCCCTCAAAAGCTTTCAGTGACACCAGCTTTACCAGTTGGCGGCTTTCCTCTTTGGAGATGTTGCCCTGCTTGTTCTCGGCGCCGATGTGCTGCATCCATTCGTTGAGCCCCTGGTATGGATTGGCCAGCACGAATTCGCGCCACTCTGTCAGGAACTTCTGGCTCAGCACATCTTTCGTAATGGACTTGGTGCTCGTTACCGGCATCACGAAGTTGAAGTCGGGGTGCACCAGCTTGTTCATTTTCACGCAACTGTTGCACGTTCCACATGAATCATCGGGCTGCCTGTCCTCGCAATTAATGTAGGTGGCATAGGCCAAAGCCAGTGCTAGATTGGCACTTCCCTCCTGCCCCAGAAACAGCTGCGCATGCGCCACATGGTTCTGTCGCACCGAGTTAACCAGTAAGGTTTTCGTTTCCTGATGCCCTAGTATTTGAGAGAAATGCACGTTTTAATTATTAAATTGTTGAATGGTTAAATTGTTAATCTGCTGGGTAACACACGCAGAATTCACATTCCACGAAGTTAACAATTTAACCTATAACAATTCAGCCACTACCCTTTCCTATCCCACACCCGGTATTCGTGGGTTTGCTCGAATATTTCTGCGAAGATAGCCTTTTCTGTGTCATCGAAGGGCAAATTGCGCCGTCCCATTACTTTTTCGGCTACTTCGCTGGCTTTGCGCAGCTGAAAAGTCTCGAAACCGGAGGCGCCTCCCCAAGCAAAGGAAGGTATAAAGTTGCGGGGGTAGCCAGCCCCAAATATATTGGCGCTCACACCCACCACCGTGCCCGTGTTGAACATGGTGTTGATGCCGCTCTTGCTGTGGTCGCCCATGATCAGGCCGCAGAACTGCTGCCCGGTGCTTTTGAAGCCACCTTTGGCATAGCTCCATATCTTTACTTCGGCATAGTTGTTCTTCAGGTTCGAAGTATTGGTGTCGGCGCCCAGGTTGCACCACTCACCCAGCACCGAATTGCCCAGGTAGCCTTCGTGACCTTTGTTAGTATGGCCAAAAATAACCGATGCGGCCACCTCGCCGCCTACTTTGCAGAAAGGCCCGATCGTGACGTCACCGCGCATTTTGCCGCCGACGTTCACGTTGCTGCCTTCACAGATCGCAAATGGCCCTTTGATGATCGCGCCTTCGTGTATCTGAGCATTCTTCCCGATGTAGATCGGCCCGTTTTCGGCATTGAGAATAGCCGCACGTATCTTGACGCCCTCTTCTATGAAGATATTCTCCTCGTCGTACACTATGGTGTACTTATCGTCGATGGGCTGGCTCTGGCGTCCCGCCGTCAGCACTTTAAAGTCGCTCCGGATCTGGTTGCCGTTCTGAACGAAAATCTCCCATACCTCCCGAACGATGTTCTCCGGCTGGCATTCTATCTTTTTGGAGGAAGAGTAGATGGCCAGTTCACCGGCATCGTGCAGGTCCAGGTTATCAGCATGGAGGGCTACCAACATACCTTCGCAATACAGTCCTTCCCCCGCTTTCAGGGATTTTATTTTATCTACCAGCGCTTCGTCCGGACAAACAGCGCCGTTGACAAACACATTGTGGATATCGTAGTGCGCCGGAAACTTCTGCTGCAGGTATGGCTGCGTCAGATACGACACGGTCGCCCCTGCCTGTAGCTGCCACTTTTCGGCAATGGTCATGATGCCAACGCGGATATCGGCCACCGGCCTAGTAAAAGTCAGCGGCAAAAGCGACTGCCGGATAACGGGTTCATCGAAGAGAATGATGTTCATAGCTGTAAAAATAAAAAGTCTTGCGGAATTTGAAACAGGTTCTTTAATCTCAATAACGCATGCCGTACCTGTACCGGACAGGGCCTTCAAAAAGTTGTTAAAAGCAAAAAAGTCTTTCCGTATGGTAACAGAAAGACTTTTTTTCAAACGTTTTAACCAAGCTTTATACCTGACTATTTTTTCTTGTAACGTGTGTTGAAACGCTCCACACGACCCGCAGTATCCACAAAGATGTTTTTACCAGTGTAGAAAGGGTGTGACGCAGAAGAAACTTCCACTTTGATTACTGGATATTCTTTGCCGTCTTCCATCGTGATTGTCTCGCTAGAGTTCATCGTAGAACGGGTGATAAATTTGAAATCACTCGTCATATCCTGGAAAACCACCTCTCTGTATTCTGGGTGAATGCCTTTTTTCATTATTATAAACGTTAATTAACCTTAATTTCTGAATCGGACTGCAAATTTAAGAAGTATTTTCGAATTTAAAATGTTACTAACCAAATTATTTTAACATTCATCGCAGGGCACTGTTGCTAGCGATATTTATTTAAATTTGTCTCAGGCACAGCGCCATACCTTATACCCATACCCACATGACACACCCACAGCAACACCTGATACTCGACCAGGGGCAGATCCAGCAGAAGATCACCCGCATGGCCTACGAGGTATACGAGCAGAACTTTGAGGAACAGGCACTTGTGCTGGCAGGTATACACCGCAACGGCTATACCCTGGCAGGCATGCTGGCTACCGAACTGGAGAAGATTTCCCCCATCAAAGTAACGCTGCTAAAGGTAACGATAGACAAAACCGCCCCGCTGCAGTCGCCAGTCGCTATCACACCCGAAACCGCCTCTATTGAGAAAACCGTGGTGATTATTGTGGACGATGTGCTGAACACCGGCAAAACACTCGCCTATACCCTGAACGCTCTGTTGCCGCAAAACCCCAAGAAAGTGGAAATCGCGACGCTGGTAAACCGCCACCATACCCTGTTCCCGGTGTCGTGCACCTATACCGGCTACTCGCTGGCCACGACTTTGCGCGAGCGCGTGGATGTGGTGCTGCAGGATGATGAAGTAGCGGCTTACCTGCATTAAGAGCATAACACTTATCTTATAAAAGCATCTATACCTTAAAAGAGATCTTATGCACCTGAACAAAGAAGAAAAACGATTCATCAGCAGATGGGCCAGGGCGAAAGAACGCGGCCAGTGGCACTATATCCTAACACGCGGTTTGCTGTGGGGCGCGATGGTCAGTGTCTTTTCATATCTTTTTCAGTCTTGGGATGCGCTTAAAGCATGGAACACCACCGTACTGGCAGATGGTTTCTCCTCTTCCGACTTCCTTGTAAGACTCTTGATCTACAGCACAATCGGGTTAGGTATATACGCTTACCATTGGAATTTCAACACCAAACGGTATAACCAACTGAAAAACATCGAAAGGCATTCACAAGCCGTGACGAATACCGCGAAGAGTTACTCCGAAGCAGCCAATTAATCCAATTATACCTCAGTTCGTACTATTCACCCTAGGATCGGAATACTACTTCTGGGTTTTTTTACCCTATTTAGTATGCTTGGATGTCCTTGGTAACCCTGCAAATCATACACTATGAAAGAACTCTGCTTCGCCACCAACAACAAAAACAAAGTAGCTGAGGTAAGCCGCATGCTCGAAGGCAAGTATAAACTCCTCACGCTCGAGGACATAGGTTGCCACGAGGAACTGGCCGAGGACCAGGACACGCTGGAGGGCAACTCCCGCCAAAAAGCGCAATATGTGTGGGAGAAGTACAAGGTCAACTGCTTTGCCGATGATACGGGGCTGGAAGTAGACGCCATTTGCGGTGAACCGGGCGTTTACTCGGCCCGCTATGCCGGTCCCCAGCGCAACGACGCCGACAACATCCGCCACCTGCTTAAAAACCTCGAAAGCCACGACATTCGCCGCGCCCGCTTCCGTACCTCCATTACGCTATACCTGGATGGGCAGGAGCACCAGTTCGAGGGCATTGTGAACGGACATATCACTACCGAGTGGAAAGGCGACAGAGGCTTTGGCTACGACCCCGTGTTTATACCTGAGGGCTACGACCGAACTTTCGCGGAGATGTCGCCGGAAGAGAAAAACGCCATCAGCCACCGCGGGGAGGCCATCCGGAAGCTGGTGGAATTTTTGAAGGCAGCTTAGCGTTTGTGAGGTAAAATAATTAGCGCAGGCTGTAGCCACATTGGCCTTAAAAGACTAATTTTGTAGCCTGAAACTATAATCTCCAATGCAAAAGCCATTTATCGTCGGAATTACAGGAGGTAGCGCTTCAGGGAAAACCACTTTTTTGAACAGACTACTTGCGTCTTTCTCCCCTGAGAACATCTGCCTGATCTCTCAGGACAACTACTACAAAGACCGCGAGCACCAGACCCGCGACCTCAACGGGGTCGTCAACTTCGACCTTCCTTCCTGCATCGACGACGAGGCTTATGCGCAGGACATCCTGAAACTGAGCAAAGGCGAGTCCGTTTTCCGCAAAGAGTATACCTACAATAACCCCAGTGTAGTGCCCAAGCAGCTGGAGTTTAAGCCAGCCCCCATTGTGGTGGTAGAGGGTATTTTCGTATTCTACTTCGAGGAAATCGCCAAACTGCTGGACCTGAAGGTATACATCGACGCCAAGGAGTACATTAAGCTGCAGCGCCGCATCGTGCGCGACAAAGTGGAGCGCGGCTACGACCTCGACGATGTGCTCTACCGCTACACCCACCATGTGGCGCCCACGTACGAGAAGTATATCAAACCCTACAAAAACGACGCAGACATCATCATCCCGAACAACGAGAAGTTTGACCGCGGACTGGAGGTTCTGACCACATTTCTTAATTCCAAACTATAAGGATGCGACACAAGTTTGCAGTAATCGGACTGGGTAGATTTGGCAACTCCATCGCCCGCACGCTCGCAGAGCGCGGTGCAGAGGTGCTCGCCATCGACAACAACGAGGACCATGTGGAGGACATAAAGGACGACGTGGCCTATGCCGTGACCCTGGACGCGACGGACATCCGGGCACTGGAGGCGCAGAACGTGCAGGACATGGACGCGGCCATCGTGTCCATCGGTGAGGACTTCGAGGCCCTTCTCATCACAACAGCCAACCTGCAGGAACTCAACATCAAGCGGATTATCACGCGTGCCGCCAACAAGCAGCAGCGCCGCATTTTGGAGAAGATGGGCGTGCAGGAAATTCTGTCGCCGGAGGGGGAAGTTGGAAAAACAGTGGCCGAGCGCCTGCTGCAGCCAAGCATCCGGACCTTCCTGTCGCTGCCCGACAACTACGAGATCGTGGAAATCAACACCCCGCGTGGCATCTCCAATAAAAGCCTGGCCAAGATATCGCTGCGCGAGAAATACAACCTCAACCTGATCACGATCAAGCGCTTTTTTGAGGAGATACAGGACGGCAAACCCACGCAGGTGGAGCACATCATCGGTGTACCCAAGGCCGACACCATTATCTATCCTTCTGACATTCTGATCCTTATCGGAAAAAAACACGACATCAAACGATTTATTGATATAAACCGCTAATAGGTTTTAATTTTTCAAAGAAAGCCTTACATTTGCTTTCTGTATGCCACACGCTGCCAACATATTGCCACACTTCCGTCATCTTCTGATGACCGTAACCCTGCTTTGGGCGCTTATGCTCAATGGGCAGGAAGTAGTGGCGTATACCTACCCGGCGCAAGGCACTCCTGTTAAGTCGGCCTCCCAACTGGCCTCGGCACCGCAGGAGAAAACGGTTATCAAGCAAAAGGTGACGCTGGAGGCGACGACCTCATTTGTGGTGCTCAACCTGGAGCAGGACGCACTGGAGCCGACTCCCATACCTGCTTTTGCTATACCTACCGACGAGGCGCTGCCTGCCTATGCGGCCAGAGCGCCCGGAGCTGGCTTCGTAGCCCGCTTCTTCCCTATTTCCATTCAACCCAACGCGCCCTAAGCGAACCCTTTCCCTGCAGGTCCACCTACGCTCCTGCCCCGTTGCGCATGCCTGAATTGCAAGGTATAGCAGAACGGCTTCACAGCATTTCTTGGTTTATGTAAGATAGTGCCGCTGTGATTTTCTGAGTATTAACATTCTATCAACTATACCTTTTTTATCAACCAACCCATGCGGAATAAGAATTTCATTATCATTATGACGGTGATCGTATCGGCACTCTGCCTGTACTACCTGTCATTTTCGTTTGTTGCCCGCAGTGTGCAGAACGACGCTGAGGCTTACGCCACAGACGCACAAGGCAACGTAAACCACGACAAACAGCAAACCTACCTCGACTCTATCTGGAAGGAGCCTGTTTACAACTTCCTGGGCGCTGAGTACACCTACCAGGATGTAAAGGAAAACGAACTGGGCCTTGGCCTTGACTTGCGTGGCGGTATGCACGTGGTGCTCGAGGTTTCCCCGGTTGAAATCATCCGGTCCCTTTCTGGCAACAGCAAAGACCCTAACTTCCTGAAGGCGCTTGCCCGCGCCCAGGAGATGCAGAAGAACAGCCAGGAGAAGTTCACCACCCTGTTTGCCGAGGCTTACCGCGAGGTGGAGCCGGACGGACGCCTGAGCCGCATCTTCTCTAACACAGCCAACCGTGGCAAGATCAGCTTTGAGTCCAGCAACGCGGAAGTTATCAACGTGATTGACCAGGAAGTAGATGACGCCATCGAGCGCTCTTTCAACATCCTGCGCACGCGTATCGATAAGTTCGGTGTAAACCAGCCAAACATTCAGCGCCTCAAGGGAGGTGGCCGTATCCAGATTGAGCTTCCAGGTATAGACAACCCGGACCGTGTACGCAAGCTCCTGCAAGGTATGGCGAACCTGGAATTCTGGGAGGTATGGACGCCGGAAGAATTCTCTCCGTATTTCTCTCAACTGAGCGAGCATCTTGACAAAGAAGAAAAAGCCGGTCGTCTGAACATTGGCCGTACTTCTGCACAAACTGCTCCAACAGCCGGTGACACGACGCCAGCTGCCGTACAAGATGCCGCTGCTGACGACGTATTGGCACAGGCTGCCGCTACTACTAATGACACAGCTGCCGCTTCTAACGACACCACAGCGCTAGCTTCTGCCGACCAGGCAAAGACTGACACTGCTGATGCGCTTCAGTCGCTGCAGGAAGAGCAGATGGGCGTAATGGGCCGTCTGTTCACCATGATGCCGGGCGGTATCGGTGCCAACGTGCGCGACACAGCCAGAATCAACGACATTTTCCAGAGATCAGACGTACGCGCCATCTTCCCTCCGAACATGAAGTTCCTGTGGGGTGTGAAGCCGATTAAAGGTGACAACCGTCAGGAGTTCGTAGAATTCTACGCCATCAAAAAAGGACGTGACGGCAAGGCGCCGATGACCGGTGAGGCTGTGAACGACGCCCGCCAGGACTTCGACCAGAACGGTCGTCCTGAGATCAACATGACCATGACGCCGGCCGGTGCCAAGCGTTGGGCGAAACTGACAGGCGACAACGTAGGTCGTCAGGTAGCCATCGTACTCGACAACTATGTATACTCTGCGCCAGTGGTGCAAGGCGAGATCACAGGCGGTAACTCTTCTATCACAGGTAACTTTACGATCGAAGAGGCAAAAGACCTTGCCAACATCCTGAAAGCCGGTAAAATGCCAGCCCCTACACGCATCGTGGAAGAAGCCATCGTAGGTCCTTCACTGGGTCAGGAAGCTATCAACCAGGGTCTGTTGTCAACACTGGCCGGTTTGCTGGTAGTTGTGGTTTTCATGATCGCTTACTATAGAACGGGTGGTTTTATTGCTAACCTGGCTCTCGTTTTCAACGTGTTCTTTATCCTGGGTATTCTGGCCCAGTTCAACGCAGCCCTCACACTCCCTGGTATCGCCGGTATCGTGCTTACCCTGGGTATGGCCGTGGATGCGAACGTACTGATATTTGAGCGTATGCGCGAAGAGGCCGCCAAAGGTCTAAGCCTGCGTGACGTGATTAACAAGGGATATGACAAGGCATTCCTGACGATTCTGGATGCGAACGCCACGACGTTCCTGGCCGGTTTCATCCTCTACTTCTTCGGCTCGGGTCCGGTGAAAGGCTTTGCCATCACCATGATGCTTGGTATCGTAACCTCTTTCTTCACCTCGGTATTCATTTCCAGGTTGCTGATCGAGCGTAGCTTCAAGAGAGCTGGCAAACTGTCTTTCTCAAGCTCCTTCACCGACAGGCTTTTCGCCAACGTGCAGTTCGATGTGATGAAGTGGAAGAAGCCTGCCTATGCCTTCTCGTTGGCTGTAATTACCTTCGGTATGGTAGCCATGGCCATTAAGGGCCCGAACCTGGGCGTGGACTTCAAGGGCGGCCGTTCTTACGTTGTGCAGTTTGATGACGCCGTTCCGGCATCTGACGTACGTGGCGCTTTACTCGACAACTTTGAGGAGGAAGGCACGGAAGTGAAAACCTTCGGCGCTTCTAACCGACTGAAAGTGATCACCAGTTACCTGGCAGATGACGAGAGCACGACAGCGGATGAGCAGGTGAAAACAGCGCTTTTACAGGGTCTGGAAGAGTACAAAAACCTCAATCCTGAGATTCTGAGCTCATCGAAGGTAGGTGCCACTATGGCAGATGACATCCAAAAGACGGCTGTGATATCGCTGGTGCTGGCACTGGTGGGTATCTTCATCTATGTGATGTTCCGTTTCAGCAACTGGCAGTTCAGCTTGGGAGGTGTAATCGCCTTGCTCCATGACGCCATCATGATCATCGCTATCTTTGCCATCCTTGACCTGTTTGGCATCTCCTACGAGATGGATCAGATCTTCATTGCGGCGGTGCTGACCATCATCGGTTTCTCCATCAACGATACCGTGGTAATCTTTGACCGTGTGCGGGAGTACCTGAACGATAACCCACGTCTGCATGTGAGTGAGATCATTAACCCGGCGCTCGTACACACGTTCAGCCGTACAATTATCACTTCCTTCACTGTGTTCATGGTGGTGTTGGTGCTCTTCATCTTCGGTGGCGAGATCCTGCGTGGTTTCTCTCTTGCTATGATGATCGGTGTCCTGTTCGGTGTATACTCTACGCTGTTCATCGCATCACCAATAGTGGTCGACACCATGAAGAAAAAGCCGCAGCCTACGCCTGCTCCGGCTAAGCCTGCAACACAGGCACAGAAAGCCTAAAACTGAAACCCCCGGAGCGGATTAGCCTGCTCCGGGGATTCTTTCTTTCATAGCAACAAAAAAGGCCAGCCCTGAACAGGGCTGGCCTTTTTTATATCATTTCTCCTTCAGGTATACCTTAGATGGTTACACCGTCTGCCACTACTTCCGTCACTTCAGGTACCATACGCTTCAACAGGTTCTCTATACCTGCCTTCAGTGTTACGGTAGCTGATGGGCAGCCGCTGCAAGAACCTTGCAGGTGCACGGTCACCACGCCGTCTTTGTAAGACTTAAAGGAAATGTTACCGCCATCCTGCTCTACAGCCGGACGCACATAATTTTCCAAAAGGTCGGTTACTTTCTTAGAGATAGCGGCATCCTCTTCTGTAGCATCTGCATGAGTTTCGTCACTTGTTGCTGGTTTGTTTGCCTGGAAGCCTTCCACGAAGACAGGGCCACCTGCCTCTACATACGACTTCAAGAAAGTACGCAGTTCAGGTATAAGCTTCACCCACTCGATATTGGCAGCTTTCGTTACGGTAACAAAGTTGCTGGCAATGAACACGCGCGTTACATAGTCGAAGTTAAAGAGCTCCTGCGCCAACGGTGAGTCGGCGGCACTCTCTAAGTTCGGGTAGTCTACGCTCTGGCCATCTGGCAGAAGGCCAACGTTCATCACAAACTTCATTGACTCGGGGTTCGGGTTGGCTTCGGCGTATACCGAAACCGTCTTTTCTCTATTTTCTAACATGGATATCAGCGTTTTAAATTAAAACCTAGGCCTTCGCCTTAAAGTTTCCAAAATTACTCAATTATTCTGACAAGTGATAGTATACCGCATGCCGACTTACATGACAAAAGCGCCCGCAACCGGTTCGTTTTTCTTTAATTCAGGCTGGCAGATTACCACACAAGGCCTGTATATACAGCAATTTGGTTAGATAATTAGTCCAGAAAAAGTAACTTTGTAACGCAGTTAAATTTTTGATCTGAAAAACTCTTCGCGCGTTTAACATGCTTTACAACTATATTCTGCTGGCGCAAGCGCAGCAAGCCGTTCCCGGTTTCATGATTATCCCCTTCCTGCTCCTGATTGGCCTTATCGCCAGTGGTCCCATTTTTTTCGGACACTTTTGGGAGCACAATTATAAAAAAATAGCTGTTACCCTCGGACTTACTGTGCTGGCCTACTACCTGTTTGTGTTAGGCGATGTGCACATGCCAATACATACCTTAGCAGAGTACTTTACCTTTGCCGTGCTCCTCAGTTCCCTCTACATTGCGGCAGGCGGTATATACATCAACGTGAATGCCAAGGCAACGCCCTTGATAAACGTGGCGATAGTGGCCATAGGCGCAATACTAGCCAACTTTATCGGCACTACAGGTGCATCGCTGCTTCTGATCCGTCCGTTCATGCGTCTCAACGCGCACCGCCTGCAGCCTTATCAGATCATATTTTTCATTTTTATCGTGAGTAACGCGGGCGGTCTGTTAACGCCGCTGGGTGACCCGCCGCTTTTCATCGGCTTCATCAAAGGCGTGCCGTTTTTCTGGACATTGCAGCACCTGATTATGCCATGGGTGTTGGCTATCGTACTACTTTGCATCATGTTCTTCTTTGTGGACAGCCGTAACAAAGGCGGGCAGATCATAGCTGAGCTGGATATGGTAGAGCCAAGCTCCGGCAAAACTGAATTCAGCTTCAAGGGTCGTCGCAACCTGCTTTGGCTGGCTGTCATCATCGGTGCCGTGTTCCTCGACCCGAACGTGATCGATTCGCTGCCGCACATCTACTACGACGGTAACAAGTTCTCATACCTGCGCGAGATCATCCAGTTGGGTGCCGCCTTTATGTGCTATCGTAACTCAAACAAAGAGGCCCTGGCCGGTAACCAATTCAACTTTCACCCGATTCTGGAAGTGGTGTTCCTGTTCTTCGGTATCTTCTTTACCATGATGCCGGCCCTGCAGTTGTCAGCTGAAATCGCTTCTTCGCCTGCCTACTCCAGCTACATCACGTCGAACTTCCTGTACTGGGCCACAGGTTCACTCTCGGGCTTCCTGGACAATGCGCCTACCTACGCCAACTTCCTTTCGCTGGCCATGGCTAAGTTTGATTTGGCACAGAGCAATGTGGGAGATGTCAGACAATTTGCCGCCGGCACCTCTGCCGCAGGTATGGAAACGCTTATACAGCTCGAGGCCATCTCGCTGGCATCGGTATTATTCGGAGCCTTCACCTACATCGGCAACGGGCCAAACTTTATGGTGAAAGCAATCGCCGAGAGCGCCGGCGTGAAAATGCCTTCTTTCTTCGGCTACGTGCTGCGTTACTCTATCCCGTTCCTGCTGCCAATCCTCATCCTGGTTTGGTTCTTCGTGGTGCACCTGAGACTCTTCTAAGCCATCCAAACAAGGTATGGCCATGATCATACGAGAGCCGCTCCCTGGTCCAGGGCGCGGCTCTTTTTTTGGACAATTAGCTTTTGTCTACATAGCTATGAGCGGAATATTGTAGAACACTAATGGCAAAAAATGCATCTAACTTTGTGCCAGGGCACTTTCAGAGCCACTTAATTAGGTTTTTATCGTTATATTTGTATGGCTTCGCAGCAGGCTGAAAACAGTAACCCGATACCCCTACCGCATGGAGAACATAAATGTTGAACTGATATTATTTGCTATTGCTATTCTCTTTTTTGTAAGTATCATGGCCGGAAAAGCAGGGCACAGATTCGGTGTTCCCGCTTTATTGCTGTTCCTTTCAATAGGTATGATCTCAGGTAGCGACGGCCTGGGCATACAGTTCCAAAACATCCAGATTGCTCAGATTATCGGTACGGTGGCACTGTGTATCATTCTTTTCTCGGGCGGTATGGACACCAAGATCGCCGACATCCGTCCGGTCATAGCGCAAGGTGTCGTGCTGGCCACTATCGGCGTATTTCTCACTGCTTTAGTGACGGGCTTTGCCATCTGGTGGGTATTGGGCATGACGATGGAGTCTGCAGGTATAGGCCTGACCACTTCGATGCTTCTGGCGGCCACCATGTCCTCCACTGACTCGGCCTCTGTTTTCTCGATTCTCCGCTCCAAGAGCCTAAACCTCAAAAACAACCTCCGCCCTATGCTGGAGCTGGAAAGCGGCAGTAACGACCCGATGGCCTATATCCTGACCATCACGCTCATTGAGATTATATTAATGGAAAGTGGCGTGAACTATTGGGCGGCAGGCGGCATGTTGCTGGTGCAGTTGATTGTAGGCGCGGTTGCTGGTTATGTGTTAGGCAGACTGGCTATACGGCTGATCAACTACGTGGACATAGACAACAGCTCGCTCTACCCAATCCTGGTTTTCACTGTCTGTATCTTCATTTTCTCGGCTACCTACTTTATCAAAGGCAATGGTTTCCTGGCAGTATACATTGGTGGCCTCGTGATTGGCAATTCTAAGTTCGTACATAAGCGCTCTTCGCTCAACTTCTTCGATGGCATGGCCTGGATGAGCCAACTGCTTTTGTTCCTTACCTTGGGCCTGCTCGTTAATCCGCATGAACTGGTGCCGCTCATCGTACCCGGCCTGATTATCAGCTTCCTGATGATATTCATAACCCGTCCGCTGAGCGTGTTCCTGTGCCTGCTGCCTTTCCGCAGCATGAGTACCAAAGACAAAACCTACGTGTCGTGGGTGGGACTGAGGGGAGCCGTGCCCATTATCTTTGCCATTTTACCGCTGGCCGCAGATGTGCCGCATGCCCGCCTGATATTCAATATCGTATTTTTCTGTACGCTGATATCGCTGATAGTGCAGGGCACGACACTCTCGCAGGTGGCGGTCTGGCTGGGGCTGGCCGAGAAGCCGAAGGAGCTTCACAAGCTGAAGGATTTCGACATCGAGTTTTCCGATGAGATCAAATCCATCACAACTGAGATCAACATTACGGAACAGATGCTGGCAAACGGCAGCTACCTGATGGATCTGCCGCTACCAGACAAGACGCTCGCCGTAATGGTGAAACGAGACGACAAATACTTTGTACCGAAAGGCAAAACGGCGCTGCAGGAAGATGACAAGCTACTCATCATCACAGACGACCTGGACGCCCTGATGCAGAACATGCAGAGCTTGGGAAGCACCACTAGCAAGTTGTAAAGCGCTCCTATAGCGAAGCGCTTTTCAGTACTGTCTGTCAGGCGTACTGCAACTGCTCCTGAATCTCAATAATATCTGTTGCAGGCACCGCCGTGTTAACTGAAAGCTCACCCATTAAAGGCCGGGCCGGATATCCGTTAGCATCATCCAGCATATGGTCCAGCATCAATTTAGCTAGTGCCTCCACCTGACTGTCAGTGGCGTCCGCAATCTGAACACGGCAGGCAATTACAGCAGGAGCTCCCAGGCGCTTGAGAAGCGGGTAAAATTTGTAACGCTTGTTGGCCAAAGCAGCACGCAGCGAGCGCCCTCCATAAAATTCCTGCAGGTCCTGGCAATCATACTGCTGCGTCTGCGCTTCCGTCAGGTATAGCCACACAAGCCCCTGCTGGTTTTTGAAATCCTCGCCTTTTACAAAATGTATCAACTCCAATTCTGCCTCAACACCATCCTCCGGTGACGCAAGGAGAGTGGACATATTTTTCAGCCCCGCTGCCAGCGTTTTCAAACTGAGTGGCAACAAGCCTTTCTGAAGCACTTTATCAGGTGAGATGAGCCTGGTACAGTGATATGCCTTAATAGCATAGCTACGAAGCATGATTGCCAATTGCTTCTGGGCTCTTACATAAATGGAGTCAGGTATATTTGAAAGCCAGCTCTTTCCCTGCAGGTTTTTGGCTAGTTCCAGTTCACGCTCCTGGCTGATACGGGCCACGTTTGGGCTTACATAGTCAAGAATCTCCTGTGGCCAGGTAGTGGTGTCTTCTAGTATGATCAGAGTTGTATCGTTAGTCATTTTATTAGCATAATTAAGAATTGTGTAAATAATGTAACTGCATAACAGCAGCTGTACAGGGCAGACCACAGGTATAGGCGAACGGCCCTCCGGAATTGGATCATTCCGGGCAGTGGCTTAGGTAGGGTATAATGGAATCTAAGTAATCGTCGGGCAGACTGCGTCCTTTACAGCAAAGCGTATACCTACCAGTCAGGTAAGTTTGCTTTGCCAATAAATGGGCATGCGTAGCAAGAAAAGCTGTCTAAGGGGCTTGCGGTTGAATGGACCGATAGAAGTATTTGAAAAAGCCGTCTCTGCCGGGGGCTCTGGGGGCATAAGGCGGAATAACCTCATCTGAAGGTATGAGGAAAGTAAAGCTCTTTAACGGCGTTCCTGCCTTTTGGAGACCAAAATACAGGCCGGTAGGCGGGGTGGCATCCTGAGAAAGACGCTGCTTCCCCTGCGAAAGGATAGAACCCGTTTCGTGCCGTGTGACCGCAACGGATTCGGGTAGCGCGGAGAATTTAGATTCAGTGACACAACCTGATGCCGCATACCCGTTGCTCATGAAAATCACGAACAACACGAAGGCCATCATCAAAGGCCTGACAAAGGTGGATATGTGAACGCCGCTTATCATCACTACTAACAAATATAATCATTTTAAGCTAACGCGGCAACCTCCTTTCAGGTGTCCAGCCTGTTAGCTCGCTTCCGCAGCAGAAAGTCAGCCAGCACGAGCGCGGCCATGGCATCCACGATCGGGACGGCGCGTGGCAACACACAAGGGTCGTGGCGGCCTTTGCCCTGCAGGGTGATCTCCTCGCCGGCATCGTTGATGGTTTGCTGCGGCTGCAGGATAGTGGCAACCGGCTTAAAGGCTACATTAAAGTAAATGTCCTGCCCGTTGCTGATGCCGCCCTGTATACCGCCGGAGTGGTTGGTGCGGGTGCGCACATTGCCCTGTTCATCGGTATAGAATTGGTCATTATGCTGTGAACCACGCAGTTTCACCCCCTCGAAGCCACTGCCATATTCAAAACCTTTCACGGCATTGATACTCAGCATGGCCTTGCCCAGCTCTGCGTGTAATTTGTCAAACACCGGTTCGCCCAGTCCAACCGGAACGCCCTGTACCACGCAGCTTACCACACCGCCAATGGTATCCAGGCTATCACGGGCGTCTTCTATCAACCCGATCATACGGGCAGCTGTTGTACCGTCAGGGCATCGCACTTTGTTGCTATCGATCTGCGAGAGGTCGAGCTTGGCGTAATGCTTACGCACTTTTATACCTCCCACCTGCGACACATAGGAGCGCACCGTGATGCCGTAGTGCTGCAACAGCTTGGCTGCCAAAGCACCTGCTGCCACACGTGCCACTGTTTCGCGGGCCGAGCTGCGGCCACCGCCCCGGTGATCGCGCAGGCCATACTTAGCGGTATAGGTATAGTCGGCGTGCGAAGGACGGAAAGCCTGGGCCACATGCGAGTAGTCGTGGCTTGCCTGGTCTTTGTTGCCCACCACCAACGCAATCGGGGTGCCTGTTGTTTTGCCTTCAAACACACCGGAGAGTATCGTCACCTTGTCTTCTTCTTTGCGGGGAGTCGTGATGTCGGACTGGCCGGGTCGGCGACGGTCCAGGGCGGTTTGTATCTCCCCTGCTGTGATCTCCAGTCCCGCAGGGCAGCCATCTACAATCACGCCTACTGCCACGCCGTGGGACTCGCCAAAGGTGGTTATTTTGAAAATCTTACCGTATGAATTGCTCATTTGATGTTCCGATACTTTAAGAAGATGAATCCTGACAAGGCCAGCAGCACCAGCAGGATAATGTTCGTATAGCGCTTAATGACTTCGTCCTGATAGAGACTGACCAGGGTATGGTCTTCGTTTTCGATGATCTTGTAAAAAGGGCCCAGATCGCGGGCCAGCACCATGGTGCCAGCTTCGGCTATACCTGTTACCGTCACGCTCAGCTCGGATTGGAGCGTGTCGTACGTAGCGGTTACCGGATTGAAATAGATCCACTGGAAGTCGTTGGCCAGGTTATAGGTGCCTGGCACGCGGCCGAGCACCGAGTAGGTGAAGCGCTTCACCCCTTGTACACGCCCGGCACGCAGCGTGATGTCCTGCCGCATATCGGGCGGATAAAAGTCGAGTGTACCGGTAGTTGTTGGGCTTGGAGGCATGATAGCGGCCAGGTTTCCCTCGCCTTCCAGCTCGAACATATACCTGAAGCTTTTGTTCAGCGGCACTGACTGGCTCGAAAGGCCCTCCCGTAAGGTATACTCCCCGACGGGCACCATGTCGCGCAGCGGGTGCTGCGGCAGCTCTTTGACAGGTATAATGTGCTCGCGGGCAAAGAAGGTCTTATAGCCTTCCATCCTATCTTCGAGCAGCGTAGGGTTCACGGCCACTTTGTACTTGAGCATGCGCAGTGACAGCTTCGGGAAGTGAAGCGGTTCGGTTGTAAGCGGGTATAGCACCGCTTCATACAACCTGAAGCGCAGGTATGGCTCACCCTGCACCACTACCTGCTCAGGCGTTACTTCGTCAATCTCAAACACTTCCTCCCAGGCATTGGGCTGTTTCAGCTGGCGCAGTATACCTGTTATCTGGTTGCCAAAATCATGAAAGTCCAGCAGCCGCTGATCTGCCTCGGCCAGGTAGAAGTATAGCACAATGTTCAGGCCCTCGCCCACGTATACCTCCTTCTTATCGGTGTAAAGTGTCAGAAAGGCATTGTCTTCCTGGTCCACATACTCCTGGGGTTTCGCTTCGCCCTGCTCGGGCTGCTCAGGTATAACCAGCTCCGGCTCCTGGGGACTGACGGTGGCCATCGGCCCCACCTTGATCTTCGTGCCGGCCGATTTCAGGGGCTGTCCATTCACGGTCATGCTGAAGGGCTTGAGCTCGTAGTCCCCTTCGGCCAGGGCAGCGTAATTCTGGGTGATGGTGAGCACCGTAGTGGTCTTGCCCCCTGCTATGACCGTTTTGGTGGACGAAAAGCGGTTGCTTTTTTTAAAGCCCTCTATCTCCGGAAAAGGAGAATAATCCTTGAGTTGCTGATCCTGCAGCCGGATGGAGACCGTGAAGTAGGTGTTGATGGGCAGCGGACTTTTCCCTAGCTCAATGCGGGCCTGCTGCCCAAAAGCGGGCACCAACACCAACAGGTATAACAGCACAAGTAGGAAAGTCAGGCGCATAATTCAGGTATAATAGCAAATCTACAAATTCTTGTCGCTATACACCGGAATATTATAGTTCAATTTTCAGGAGTCTGCCCTTTTCTCTGCCAGGGGCTAATTGGCCGTTTCCATAAAATACAGGCTTGTTTTGAGCGTTCTGACACTAGCCAAGGAGTAGAGACCGGCTTGGTTTTTTCATTCAGAATCAACTGATTAACATAGAATTTTACAAATTAATCAGTGCTGAATGAACTTTTTAGACTAATTTCGTATATTATAATAGAATACCGAGATACCAAACCATAATAATGCTGGAGTACGTTAAAACGATCTTGTTGAAGGTGAGCTTCGACAAAATGCTGTTCGAGAAAGAATTGAGAAAAGCTTTTAAAGTGCTGATTCCCGATGAACTCAAGCAGTTGAAACAATGGTGCTATGAAAAATTTTCGGAGCGGTACCTCTTTGTGTTGAACAAGGTATTCTCCAGAGCTCAGGTCTGAGAATCGGGGCTTTGCTCAACAAAGCGGATATTGCGCAGTAGGCCATTGTAACCTGTTCGTTTCACAGCTGATTTCTTGAACAGCTGCGCAAAGACCTCCTGTGTAATTTCCTCCCAGTCCGACTTCTTCATTTCCTTCAGCTGCGGGTGCGGCTCAAAGGCTGGCTCCTGGTGCGGCTTGCTGAACCGGTTCCAGGGGCATACATCCTGGCAGATGTCGCAGCCGAATATCCAGTTACCGAACTTCCCGTTCATGTCCTGCGGCAGCTGGTCTTTCAGCTCGATGGTGAAGTAAGAGATGCACTTGCTGCCGTCTACCACATAAGGCGCCACGATCGCGTCGGTCGGGCAGGCGTCCAGACAGCGGGTGCAGGAGCCACAGTAGTCTTTGATCGGTCCGTCGTACTCCAGGTCCAGGTCGATGATCAGTTCGGCGATGAAGAAGAAGCTGCCCACCTGCGGCGTAATCAGGTTCGAGTTCTTTCCCACCCAGCCCAGTCCGCTCTTCTTAGCCCAGGCCTTGTCAAGCACCGGGGCAGAGTCTACGAAGCAGCGGCCGCCCACTTCCCCTACCTCCTCGTTGATGTAGTTGAGCAGCGTTTTCAGCTTGTCTTTGATCACAAAGTGGTAGTCGGTGCCGTAAGCGTACTTCGACACTTTATAGGTATCCTCGCCGGACTGCTGGTTTTCTTTTTCGGGGTAGTAGTTGAGCAGCAGCGACACCACCGATTTGGCCCCTTCCACGAGCAGCCGCGGGTCCAGCCGCTTGTCGAAGTGGTTTTCCATGTAGTGCATCTGCCCATGCATGTTCTGCTTCAGCCAGTTCTCCAGCCGCGGCGCCTCCTCCTCCAGAAAATCAGCTTTGGAAATGCCACAGTACATGAAGCCCAGTTCCTGCGCTTTCTGCTTGATGAGGTATGTAGTTTGTGCTTTGTTCAAAATAAGCGTGTCGCTCAGGTATAGCTATACCTTGAGGAGAACAAATTTAGGGAGAAAAAAGTCCGATTCGACACGTGCACGGTATTTTACAAGTTAAATAAAAGCAAAAATCATTTAACTATCTAGACAACTGAAGAATAACCTCGAATACTTTACTCAACACACCTTACTTAAATACAATTTATCCACAATTATAACATAGGTTGTATATTAAAATAATATTATTACTATCTTCATATAGTAATTCCTTACTATATCAAAATCATATCTAAATTCTTAGTAGAAGTTATGTTCTAGTTTGGAAAATTGGCTGATGATTTTGATCTGTAGAATAGCGTAGAGCACCTACAATTGCTTTTAGAGTTGGTATCTAATAAGAAGTTGTTTTGTATACTAAATTTATTCTTCCAACAATGGTGAACATTTTTTATTCCCCGAAAGGAACCCCTTATGTATGTGCAAGCGATCTACATGCTCACTTGGAGATTAGTTCTCCATTGAATGAATGGTTCTCTCATATGACAGGTTATGGCTTTGTACTGAACGAGGATTATAGTTATCACACTAAACTGGTCGCTCTACCTAACGGAGGCCACAGTGAGAAAAAGGATTGGGCTATACAGTTAGATATGGCTAAGCACATAGCCATGATACAACGAACAGATAAAGGCAAAGCATTACGAGATTATCTTCTGCGCCTTGATAAAGAGGTAAATGAAGGAGCTAGACTAAATCACCTACAGATATCAGCATTATTTGATCTTTGTAAAGTTATGGGATTCTTCTCTGTACAAAATATGCTTCAAAGAGAGCACTTTGAATTTATGGAAAGGCCCAAAAACTGGTGGGATTACCGTGCAAAGCTTTTTGGATATTCAAAAAAGCAGCTTCAAGACATGATGCATGCAATAGGAAAGAGGTATACTTCTGAGCGGCAAGCATTACTTCACCTAAAAAAGCATGAACTAATACGTCAAGCTACGATTGATCTATTCATTGCGATGGGCAAATCAACCATTTATGCAAAAAATATGGGCAGCTTTATAGAGACTATCGCTAAAGAAATAAAGCCTGAAATCTATAATGACAATGGCCTTTTATTAGATTTTAAAAGCCCGGCTCAAATAAAGACAATCTCCCTATTGCAGAACAGAAATGACCGTTCCAAACTGTTAGACAGCTTAGCCTAGTTCATAACTATATAATAGTACAATACGGCAAAAACAAAAAAAGCAGGCCTATAGCCTGCTTTTTTAATATATCACAAACAATTATTACTCAACCTGATCAAACAAACCACCAGCCACTACCTGCTGTGGCGGAATTTTACCTAAGTGGCGGTAGGCAGCTTCTGTCGCCTCGCGTCCGCGGGCGGTGCGCTTGATGTAGCCTTCCTGGATCAGGAACGGCTCGTATACCTCCTCAATTGTCTCTGCCTCTTCGCCGCAAGCCGTCGCGATGGTAGATAGGCCTACCGGACCACCTTTGTACTTGTCGATGATGCAGGACAGGATGCGCTTGTCCATATCATCCAAGCCATTGTGGTCTACATCCAGGGCAGCCAGGGCGAAACGCGCGATCTCCACGTCGATGGTACCATTGCTCTTCACCTGTGCAAAGTCGCGGGTACGGCGCAGCAGGTTGTTAGCGATACGCGGCGTACCACGGCTACGGCGGGCTATCTCGAAAGCGGCATCCTCATGTATAGGGGCACCTAATAAAGCAGAAGAACGCTTCACAATCGAAGTCAGCAACTCGGCATCGTAATACTCCAGACGTGAGTTAATGCTGAAACGGGCGCGCAGCGGTGCTGTCAGCAAGCCGGAACGTGTCGTGGCTCCGATCAGCGTAAACGGGTTCAGGCTGATCTGCACAGAGCGGGCGTTCGGACCAGAATCGAGCATAATGTCGATCTTGTAGTCCTCCATGGCCGAGTACAGGTACTCTTCCACAATCGGGTTAAGTCGGTGAATCTCGTCGATGAACAGCACATCGTTCGGATCGAGGTTGGTGAGCAAACCGGCCAGGTCGCTTGGCTTGTCCAGCACCGGTCCGGAGGTCATTTTTATACCTGCGTCCAGCTCCGAAGCAATGATATGCGACAGTGTGGTTTTACCCAGGCCGGGAGGTCCGTGCAGCAGCACATGGTCCAAGGCCTCGCCACGGTTTTTGGCCGCCAGCACAAATATCTTGAGGTTCTCCACCACCTTGGCCTGCCCCGTAAAGTCGGCAAAGCTCAGCGGACGAAGCGCCTTGTCTATGTCTTTTTCGACCGGCGACATGTAGTCGTTACTGCCAGTCAGGTAATCTTCTCTCATAAAAATGCTATCTGATTTAGCGCTTTCTGCTATACCTAAAGGTAACAGTTTCAGCGTCGCTTTCGCTCCATTTCTGCCTACGAATTTACTAAATTTTGCTAACTATATTATAGTGATTCATTAAAAATCTAATTAGGTTAGCAAAATACAGGATTTGTTTAAGAATCTGATATACCTGTGTTACCTTGCAAGACTTAACAACAAGCTCCCGATGCATACCCATCAGCAAAAGATCACCAGCCATGCTTTCTTCAGCCCCGGAGACGACTGCCTTAACGCCATCATCGCTTCTATGGACGCGGCCGAAGAGAGTGTAAAAATATGCGTGTTCACCATCAGCGACAACCGTATTTCGGACGCCATTGTGCGGGCGTACAAACGAGGTATTGCCATCAAAATCATGACAGACAACCACAAGCTGCACGACGCAGGGTCAGACATACAGGAACTCGCTGCCAAGGGGTTGGAGGTGCGGATTGACAAAACGCGTAACCACATGCACCATAAGTTCGCCATTTTTGATGAGGTGCAAGTGCTGACCGGCAGCTATAACTGGACCCGCAGCGCCGCTCTATACAACCACGAGAACATCCTGATCACTGACAACCGCAGCATTGTGCAGGATTTCAGCGAGGAATTTGATCGGCTTTGGCAGGATATGATGAAGTACAACCCCGGAGGCAAGAGCAGGGAGGAGCTTTGGGAGCTGGGAGAGTAATCTGATTGCTCCAACAAAATCACCTATACCTATACCTCTTTCAGCTTCTGCTGTATTTCCTCAAGCCTTGCGATAACAGGTTTATCACAGACACGCGCGGGAGTTTTGCATATCGCTAGGTATACAGAAAAAGCAAAGGCAGCCACTTGCGCAGCTGCCTTTCTATACCTTACTCGCTGCCCTATCAACGGGCAACGCATAATAATTTACTATTATTTAAACGCCGGAATACCTGTGATATCTGCTCCGGTAATGAGCAAGTGAATATCGTGGGTACCTTCGTAGGTGATCACCGACTCCAGGTTCATCATGTGGCGCATAATCGGGTACTCGCCCGTGATGCCCATACCGCCATGAATCTGACGTGCCTCGCGGGCGATGTGCAGGGCCATATCCACGTTGTTGCGCTTGGCCATCGAGATTTGCTGCGTCGTAGCTTTCCCTTCGTTTTTCAAGGTGCCGAGTCTCCAGGCCAGTAGCTGGGCCTTTGTGATCTCAGTCAGCATTTCGGCCAGTTTCTTTTGTGTGAGCTGGAAAGCACCAATTGGCTTATCGAACTGAATACGCTCCATGGCATACTTACGCGCCGACTCGTAGCAATCAATCGCTACACCAATCGCACCCCAGGCTATACCGTAGCGGGCGGAGTCAAGGCAGCCGAGCGGACCGCGCAGACCTTCAATATTCGGTAGCAGGTTTTCTTTCGGCACTTTCACGTTGTCGAATACGAGTTCGCCGGTGCAGCTGGCGCGCAGGCTCCACTTGTTGTGAATTTCCGGTGTAGAGAAGCCTTCCATACCACGCTCCACGATCAGACCTTTGATGCGACCCTGTTCGTTCTTGGCCCACACCACAGCCACCTGGCATTCTGGCGAGTTGGAAATCCACATCTTGGCACCATTGAGCAGGTAGTGGTCGCCCATATCTTTGATGTTGGTCGTCATGCCACCCGGGTTAGAACCATGGTCAGGTTCTGTGAGGCCGAAGCAGCCCAACCACTCGCCGCTGGCAAGCTTGGGCAGGTACTTTTTGCGTTGCTCTTCTGAGCCATAAGCGTAGATCGGGTACATCACCAGCGAGCCCTGCACCGAAGCAGTGGAACGCATACCGGAGTCACCACGCTCAATCTCCTGCATAATGATGCCGTAGCTGATGTAATCCAGACCGCCACCGCCGTACTCGGCAGGTATAGTCGGGCCGAATGCGCCTACATCTCCAAATTTTTTCACGATTTCGGAAGGGAAGTGTGCGTCCTGCGCCCACTGCTCGATGTTTGGAGAGATCTCACGCTTCACAAAGTCGCGTAGGGTCTGGCGGATAAGGATATGCTCCTCAGTGAGTAGGTCGTCGATGTTATAATAATCAGGGGCTCCTGATGATTCGTAGGCCATAGCTTAATTTGTCTTTTAAGGGTAAGGGTAACACGCAAATATAACAAGATTTCTGAATCGGGATTTAGGGGATTGAAAAGGATTTGCAGGATGGGTAAATTGTTAAGTGGTTGAATGGTTAAATTATTCATTGCACGATTAACCCACTCCCGCCCCTCCCGAGAGAGGAATTTCCCTGTAAGATTCCGACAGGTATGATGGTCCGGCACTTGGTCAGGTATAGTGGTGCACGATTCGGACAGGTCGCGACCTGTCGCTACAAGTGGTCACGTTTTCTAAAAGGCTCTTCGATATTTCTCAATTCCGAAGTAAACTGTCAGGAATTTCCTAATCCCCGTGTGTCGGTTTTAGCGCTCTTTCGGACTTCCGAGTCCGAAAGAGCATTAGCTTATTTGAAGGCATAGGGTCGCGCTCTGTCCGAATCGTGCACTGGCAACAATTAACAATTCAACAAATCCGGATCAAAAAAAGGCCCCACCTAATGGCGGGGCCTTTCCAAAAAAACGCAATCTATCTTAAAATCTTAAACCTACCGAGGCCAGGAAGTTGCGGGTGGCTTGCGGGTAGTAGAAATTTTCGGTTGTCTGCTCCCCTCCCGCTATGTAGCTGTAGGTATAGCCATTGGCTGCGTAGCGCTCGTTGAAGATATTATTGACCAGCAGGCCAAGCTCCAAGCCTTTCAGTACGCCCGTGAAGCCGGTGGTGTAGCGCAGACGCAAATCACCCACTTGGTAGGCAGGAATGATGCGGCTTTCGTTCTCGGTATTATCCAGGTATTGCTCGCTCACTGTCTTATAAATGAAAGCCGCCTTCAGTCCTTTCAGCACCTCTACCTCCAGTTGCGTGGCCGACACAAAATCCGGAGAGTAAGCAATAGTGGCTTCGCTGTAGCTGTTCATTACCTGGCCTCCCTCGTCGTAGTCGTCGATGTACTCTTCAAAGTCGCGCACTTTATTTTGGCTGTAGCTCAGGTTGCTGCTCAGATTCACAAAGTTGCCCAGGCGAACTGCTCCTGCCAACTCTATCCCTTGACGGTAGCTGCGATCAATGTTCGTGCGGGTATAGGCACCCACGTCGTTGATCTCACCGGTCAGCACCAGCTGGTTTTTGTAATCCATGAAGAAGTAGTTTGCCTCCAGACTGGCGCCCAGTGCACGTCCTGCCAGTTCGCCCAGTGCCAACTGACCACGGTAGCCAGCCTCCACGTTGCGCAGTGTCTCGTGCTTCGGACGGCTGTCGGCGGTAGACTCTGTAAAGTCGTCACGCACTGGTTCGCGGTTGCCGATGGCATAAGAAGCGTAGAGCTGATGCCCCGGCTTAAATTCATAGCTAATACCTGCTTTGGGGTTATAGAAGGTATAATCCACGTTTTGTTCCAGGTTCTCGAAGTTCTTGTCGATGCCCTCGAAGGTATAATTCACGGTTCGCACCTGCATGTCTCCAAACAGACTCAACTGATCCGTCAGGCTATAGATCACTTTACCAAAAATATTGAAGTCAGTCTTCACGGCATTGTTGTGGTAGTAGCGGTCACCGATGTTGGAGGTCGAGGCAAATCTGGCCCAGATCACCTCTCCGAAGTGGTCACCGTCATACCTGTTCCAGGCACCACCCAAGGTAGCATTCAGGCGTGGCGTTGGATTATACTGAAAGGCATAGGTAGCACCGAAAAAGTTATTGTCGAGCCAGCGGCGGCGGATCAAATCAGTACGGCTGATCGTCTCCTCTCCTATCATCACATTGGGCAAACCGTAGTTCGAGAGTTTGTCATTGGTACGGAACTGCTCGTAATAGCCGCGGCCATAGGTATAGTGCAGGGCACTGGAGAAAGTAAGCTCCGGCGAGAAATCATGCGACAAGTGCAACTGGTAGTGGTCCTGCTGGTAGTTATCGGTTTCGTTGTCGTAGGTATAGTAGTTATAGCGGCGGCCGGCAGTGCGCAGGTTTTCCAGGTCGCTGCCTTCTATGCCGTTTCGATCAATGTAGGCCTGCAGGTCGGCGGCCTTGCCATACACCAGCGCCTCCGGCGTACCATACCAGGCCTGGTAGGTTTGCTCCTGACCCGAGAAGGTCACAAATTTCACGGTTGTTTTATCGCCGTAGTAGCCTCCTGAGAAGTACATGGATTTCAGGTCAGAGAAAGCACGGTCGATGTAGCCGTCGGACTTGATGCGCGACAAGCGGCCATCGAAGGCAAATTTTCCGTTGATCAGGCCCGTGCCGAAGCGCACATTGTTTTTCCAGGTGTTGAAAGAACCATAGCTGTTATCGGTTTCAGCGTAGGCTTCACGGCGCACCCCCTGCGTTTGAATGTTGATACTCGCTCCAAAGGCACCTGCACCGTTAGTGGACGTACCTACACCGCGCTGCACCTGCATGTCTTCTACAGAAGAGGAAAAATCCGGCATGTTCACAAAGAAGGTCCCGTGGCTTTCGGAGTCGTTGACAGGTATACCGTTCACGGTCACGTTGATGCGGGTGATGTCAGAGCCACGAATGCGAATGCCGGTATAGCCCACGCCCGCGCCGGCATCAGAGTTTACTACCATCGACGGCGTCTGCTCCAACAGGTAGGGTAGGTCCTGCCCGAAGTTGCGTTCTGCTATCTCTTCGCGCGTCACGTTCGTGAAAGTAGTGCCGGTTCGTTCGTTGGCCCGGGTAGACGATACGAGTACTTCGCCGGTGCTCACACTGGTTGGCTGCAAAGCTAGTCGCAGTTCGGTGTCGGCGTTGAGTTGCACTTGTCTGCTCATTTGAGCATATCCCAGGTATGACACCTTCAAGGTATAGCTGCCGGCTGGCAGGTTCTGGAATTGAAAGAAGCCATCCGGACCTGAAACGGTGGCTTGGTTGCTGCCGGAAAGTACGACGGTGGCTCCCGCCAGCGCTTCGTTTTGGGTAGCATCGGTTACGTAGCCGCTCAGATTGAACTGAGCAAGCAACTGCAATGGCAACAGCATGACAGCTGCCATCACAATCAGTAATTTTTTCATTTGGTGTGCAAGAAAAGAATAAGTTGAAACATACAGACCTGCCTGGGGCCGGCAGCCTGCTACATAGTTTCCCCGTGTTTTTCCCTTCGCCGGCATTATCCGGATCAGGTTCAATGGGTATGATCTCAGCCCGTTGTTATAAGGCACCCCTAAACTGATGCAAAGGTAGACCCGTTTTCTGATCAAAACAAAGTCCTGTGGTGCAAAGAATGGCTAATCCACAGTATCAGCCAGTTAAGTGCAATTTTATTTTAACAAAAGCCGATAACCACAGGAGGTCAAACTACGTTGAAAACAATACAAGGCACGTTTTCAAGCGTCCGCTCTTAACAAAGCAGGATTTGCCAGGAAAATAGGCCGGCTGAAACAATTTTAGAGAGTTAAAGAAGAAATGTGATGATGATCAGCTTACTGTATACTTTAGCACTGCTAACGATACTGGCATACTACGCTTTCGCTCCACGCAAAAAATTCAGAGGGTCTTCCTCTACTGATAACGATGACGATGGAGGCGAGCCACTTGGCGACGATCTGCCAGATCTGGACCTGCCACCCGGCATATCATTGCCTATCAATGATTATGAACCGCATTATGACTTGAGACGCATCAAGGTTCCCAAGTTTCCGGAACCTTCCCTGCAATGAAAAATGATGAAACCAAAAAGTCCCCTGCTCGACTATTCGACAGGGGACTTTTTAGTTTAAAGACCTTCGCTTCTGCTACAGTACTTCCATGGTAAAGGTGCGCTCAAACACATGCATCGGACTGAGCAGGTTGATGCCTTCCTTTTTGTCCAATTCGCCGGATTCCCCATCACGGCCTGCTATACCGCACCAGGGCTCGATGCACACGTAAGGCGACGGCCCCGGCTTCGCCCAGATACCTAGGTATGGAAAACCGGGGAAAGTCATTTCAATGCGGCGCTGGTTGGTGCGGCTTCCTAACGACAGCTTGTCTGAGTTCAGGTTTTTGAACACCAGCGCATCCTTGTCAAAATAGCTGTGCTTCAGGGGCAGTACCCGATCATGTTCCAGCACTTTTGCCGTATCGCCGCTTTGTAGCCCTTCGTCAGTGAGCAGGTAGCGGTGCAGGGTCTCTTCTTTATCAAATTCGATAAAATAGTCTTCGTATTGCTCGCCGCCATAAAACGGCACATTGAAACCCGGGTGGCCACCAATGGAAAAGTACATGCCTTTCTTGTCGCGGTTGAGCACCTGGTAAGTAACCGACAGTTTGTTGTTCTCAAGCTTATACGCGATCAGGAGCCTGAACTTGAATGGGTATACCTGCAGGGTCTCTTCATCGTCCTCTAGCTCAAACACCAGCTTGTCCTCTTCCTCCTCTATGAGCTTAAACTCCTTGTGCCGGGCAAATCCGTGGCGTTTCAGGGCAAAGATCTCGTCTTCGTAGGTATAGGTACCCTCAGGCAATTCCCCCACGATCGGGAAAAGGTTGGGCGCATGACTGCCCCATATCTGCGGGTCAGCCTGCCAGATAAACTCCAGACCCTCATCGAGCTTCACGAAGTGCTGCAACTCAGCGCCTTTGCTCTCGACGCCTACTTTAAAGTTATAGTTCTGTAAATAGTATAGCATGGCAAGGTATAGTGTTAGGTATGTTGCCGGAGCAAAGCGTCGATGTACTCAGTGGCCTTATCGAACCGGTCTTTGTGCTGCCCGCTGATCTCCAGGTAGGGCACCTGCAGTTCCTCCAGTTCCCGCTTGTACCAGTCATAAAAGTACTGGCGCAGGTGCGGATGCTCCCGTTGCGGATCAGGCTCCCAGGGCAAATCAACGCCCATCAGCAGGTAAAGGTTGTAGTCCTGTTGCTTTAGTTTTTGCAGCACCCAGTCGGGGCACTCGCCGAAGGCATGCTCGCTCCATATTTTGATCACCAGCAGGTCGGTGTCTGAGAACAAAATGCGGCTTGCCTCTTCCTGTATACGGGCCTCCAGTGCCAGCTGTCCTTTGGCGATCTGTTCCAGGTCCTGCAAGGTATAGGGCCTGTCGAGCGTCTCGACGTAGGTGCGCGCATATTCCGGCACCCACACGGTGTTGTAGTGCGCAGCCAATTGCTGCGACAGCGTAGATTTGCCCGTAGACTCAGGCCCTGTAATGGCGACTTTCAGCATACCGCAAAGGTAGTCCAATTATACAGAAAGTCGCCATTACAGGGCTCCCCATAAAAAAGCTGCCGCCCGCAGGTTTCCCCACTGGCGGCAGCCTTACTCAACAGCCTCCTACTGTTTATAGCATATCACATTTCAAATCTGATTGGCCAACCTATATAGACCATTTCACCGAAAGTAAAGTCATCTTAAGTCGGTATGGTGTAGCTATACCTGATCTCGAGAACGAGCCAGCTTTATCTAATTACACCTTGAATAATACAATCCATCTGACAAATCTCCGAATAAACAGCAGATGGGTGATATGGCTTAGCAAACGCTGCCTGACAGGAGGTAAAACGGTACGAAACTGCATAAAAAAACGGGGACACATTCCATAAAATGTGTCCCCGCTGTACTTTCGTCTCTCTACTTTGGTGGAGACGGGCATTTCTTAATTCTCGGTGAAGCTATAATCGTAAAAGTTATATACCTCTACCTCTTTGGGGTGCCGATCGCCATACTGACAGAGCAGCAGGCGCTTGGGGCTCTCGTCCGGGGACTCATAGCCCCACTTCATACGATTCTCGTACTTCAGTTCATCTGGCAATTCAATCTTGTGATTCATCATACATAGTGTCGTTGTAGCGTGGAACATAGGTACTCGCATACTTTGGCGCACTAAAATTCAACGATTGCCTCAGTTACACTCATGTACGGCACATACAATGCCATGACTGCATAAGATAAAAACATAAAACAGGATATTTCCAATAATCACTTTATAACAGGAGCTGCAGTTTCCTTTTCCATGTCGCGCTTCCAATCCAGGTAGCCTATGGTAGCCAAAATCAGGAAGATGAAATACAGAAGAGCTGTCAGGTATAGCTCCTTATAAGTGAACACCCCGATGTACACGACATCCACGGCCAGCCATACCAGCCAGTTCTCGAGCCGCTTCTTGGCCATCATCCAGTAGGCCATCAGGCTCACAGCAGTCGTGGCTGAGTCGGTGTAGGACAGGTCGGCATTGGTATAGTTGTCCAGGAAAAAGCCGAGGCTTGCCGTAAACATTACTGCAAGCGCAATCATCACCCATAACTCCCGCTTCCCAACGCTGGTGACTTTCCGCTCGGTATGTCCTTTTCCGCCGTAGAGCCACTCGTACCAACCATAAAAACTTGTGATGATGTAAAAGGCATTCAGCCCCATATCGGCATAGAGGCGGGCGTCGTAGAACACAAATACGTAAGCCGTTACACTCACCACACTGATCGGCCAGGTCCAGATACTTTGGCGGGCCGCCAGCCATACCCCTGCTATACCTGTAATTACCCCTATCACTTCGACCAGGCTCATGGCCTGCAGTGCCGCTATCATGCTATTGTAAAAATCTGTCATCTATACCTGTGCAAGCCCATGTTTTGGGCTAAATTGTTGCTAAGTTTGCAAATCGAAACCAAAACACCAAAGCTTAAAGTATAGCACAGGCAGGAGCGCTACTACTATGGACGAGATCACAGCACAGGAATTAAAGGAGAGATTAGGCCGCAGCGCCGAACTGCAGATCGTGGATGTGCGCGAGCCGGAGGAGTTTGCGATCTGCAACCTAGGCGGCGAGCTTATATCTTTGGGTGATCTACCGAAGCAGGTAAACCGCATCCGCCGTGATGTGCCCGTGGTCATGGTCTGCCACCACGGCTTCCGCAGCGCTCAGGCTATCCTATACCTCACCCAACGCCTCGGCTACGACAACCTCCTCAACCTGAAGGGTGGCATCCATGCCTGGGCAACACAGATTGATCCAACTATGCGGGTGTACTAGGTATACAGTACCGGGTCTTTTTTAAATCAGAGACTTTCATCCCCTTTTTATAATATTTCCCCTTATGCGATCCTAAGGGGTATTTGACACTAAAAAATGCCAAAGGCAGCAGCCCGGTAACATGACCCGAATAATTTTCTCACACCGCTTGCTATATTTTCCGGATTAATTTATGTAATTTTACGCGGCAAATAAGGACCCCTAATTTATTTGCCATGATCGCAGATCAATCCAAAATAGTATTTGAGGCACTCACTTACGATGACGTGCTTCTGCTCCCGGCCTACTCCGAGGTGCTCCCCCACAACACCGATACTTCCACACAGCTTACTCGTAATATCCGAATAAACATTCCGTTGCTATCCGCGGCTATGGACACTGTTACCGAGACTGAACTGGCCATTTCCATGGCGCAGGAAGGGGGCATCGGCATCATCCATAAAAACATGTCGATCAAGAAGCAGGCGGAGCAGGTGCGCAAAGTAAAACGCTCCGAAAGCGGCATGATCCTCGACCCGATCACCCTGCAAGAAGACGCCACGCTCGGCGATGCTATCCGCATCATGTCGGAGAACAAAATCGGCGGTATACCTATTACCAACGGAAACGGCAAGCTTACCGGCATCCTTACCAACCGCGACCTGCGTTTCGAGAAGAACATGTCGCTGCCTGTAAGAGACGTGATGACGACTGAAAACCTGATCACCGCTGCAAAAGGAACTGACCTGGCCAAAGCAGAAGACATACTGCAGGAGTACAAGATCGAGAAACTGCCCGTGGTGGACGACAAGGGTAACCTGGTAGGTTTGATCACTTACAAAGACATCCTCAAAAAGAAAGACCGCCCGAACGCCTGCAAAGATGAGTACGGCCGTCTGCGCGTAGGTGCCGCCGTTGGCGTAACCCCTGACGTGATGGACCGCATCAAGGCGCTCGTAGAGGCTGGCGTGGACGTGATCAGCGTGGACACGGCGCACGGTCACTCCAAAGGGGTGCTCGACGTGGTACGCAAGATCAAAGAAAATTTCCCGAAGCTAGAGGTGATTGCCGGTAACGTAGCCACTGCCGATGGCGCAAAAGCCCTGGCAGATGCGGGTGCCGATGCCGTGAAAGTAGGCGTTGGTCCGGGCAGTATCTGCACCACCCGCGTGATCGCAGGTATAGGCATGCCACAGCTGTCTGCCGTGATGGAAGCCGCCAGAGGCTTGCAGGGAACTGGTGTACCGGTTATTGCCGACGGTGGCATCAAGTTCTCAGGCGACATCGTGAAGGCACTGGCCGGAGGCGCCAGCACCGTGATGGTGGGCTCGCTACTGGCTGGTACCGAAGAGGCTCCGGGCGAAATGATCATTTACGAAGGACGTAAGTTCAAGACCTACCGTGGCATGGGCTCGATCGAGGCTATGGAGGAAGGCTCGAAAGACCGCTACTTCCAGGGCAACGAAAAAGACAGCAAGAAACTGGTGCCGGAAGGTATAGTGGGTCGCGTGGCTTACAAAGGTCTGGTGTCGGAGGTGATCTACCAATTGGTGGGTGGCATCCGCGCTGGCATGGGCTATTGCGGTACGCCGACTATACCTACACTGCAAGAGGCCAAGATGGTGAAAATAACAGGGGCTGGCCTGCGCGAAAGTCATCCGCACGATGTGCACATCATGCGCGAGGCGCCGAACTACAGCCGCTAGTTATTACATTGACAGCATTAAAGAAGAAGTAGGTTGGCTTTTGTTAACCTACTTCTTCTTTTTTACGTTATGCAAGTTGTTCTTTCAAAACTCACCTCGACAACTTGGCCAAAGAGCAAAAAATTTTCTTACCTTACAAACTGATAAAGTCTCGGGCAAGCCATTTTCTATCGCCGAAAAAACTAAGCACGGTTTTCCGTTTTATGCTTTATAGAACCAACGCAAAATCTCTATTTATTACCTCTGCCCTGATCAGCTGGTCACTCCTGCTGGCTAATGTGCTATTGGCGGCTGAGAGTATGCATCGCGAGAGCTCCATTGCGCTGGATCTTCCATTCGTCAACAATTTCCTGATCGTTGTATTCATCATATCGGTGTTCGGCTTTCAACGCCTGAGCGCCGAGAACCTCAAAGGAATAGACTTTATCGGCTACCTCTGGAACATCTTTGCCAAAGGGGGTATAGCCGCCTACCTGAGTATTGCCTTGTACATGGTATACCGCATGGTCACCAACTACTCGAGTGTGCAGTCGCCGCTGCTGTTGCACATGGTCTACCAGCTAAACTTCGGCTTGATGGTGTTGTTCCTGGCAAAGGCCTTTTACGTTTGGCGCCAGCTCATACTCTACCATAAAAACAAGTTTATCCAGATCGCATGGGACTGGTACGAGATCCTACTGTTTGCCACGCTGATTCTCACGCTGCTCAACTTCAATTACAGTAGTCTGATCTTCCTGCCACTGCTCGGATTGATCGGGCTCTATACCTTGTTCCTGTGCACCAACCTGAAGTGGGTTGCCTACCTGACATTCAACAAAAAAGGCAGATCTCTTATATTGCTCGTAGCTATCCTGTTGGCCTGCTACATCTTCTTTGACTTTTTCTACGGCTTTGCGGACAGCCCGCTGCTGGTAATCGATTACTCTGACGTGGGTTTCCTGCTGCTGGCCATGTTCTTTGTGGCCCTGTATACCCTGGCCTCTTTTCTGGTGGCGCTTTTTAGTCTGCCAACTTCCAGCGTGTTTGAGCAAAAGAGCGAGGACCTGCTCAATTTTCAGCGCCTGAGCCAGTCTATACAGCAGGGACAGAGCGAGAAACAGGTATACGACATGCTCTTTGAGAGTACCGTGAAGGCATCGGATGCCAGCGCCGCCTGGCTCGAGATATTCAGGGGCGAGAAAAAAGATGAGATAGAACTGTGCCATCAGCTCACAATAGAAGAAGAGCAGATCAAGCGCATCCGCCACCTGCTGCTGGCCTACAACATCCAGCACATCGACTACATCAACAACAACCTCGACCGTAACCCCGGCTTCCGTGACCTCACGCTACCCTGGAAGTCGCTCATCATCCTGCCGATCAAATCCAAGAAACACCTGTTTGGGGTGCTATACCTGCTGAAGGATATTGAGCAGGGCTTTGACAGGGAAACGGTGAACGTACTGCGCACTTTTACCAACCAGACCATTCTCACGATCGAGAACCTGCGCCTGGTGCACGAGTCGCTGCAAAACGAGCGTTACAAAGAGGAGCTCAAGATCGCCTCGGTGGTGCAGGACAGCCTGATCCCGAAAAAATTCCCGAGCGACAGTTGGTTTGAGATCTCGACCTACGCCAAAGCCGCCAAAGAGGTGGGCGGTGACTTTTATGACTTCCTGCAACTAAGCGAGTCGCGCATCGCCATCATCATCGGCGACGTATCGGGTAAAGGTATTTCGGCGGCCTTCCACATGGCCCAGATGAAGGGTATCTTTCATGGCCTGATGCAACAGGATATGCCGCCAAGCGAGTTCATGAAACAGGCCAACAGTGCCCTGAGCCGCTGCCTTGAGAAAACCTCTTTTATCACTTCTGCGCTATACATCATTGATTATCGCATGAAGGGCTTTATGTTTGCCCGCGCGGGCCACTGCCATACCCTGTATTACAACTCCATGATGGACGACACCTTCTATTTTCAGACGGATGGACTGGGACTTGGCATCATTCGTGATAAAAGTTATAACAATCACGTCCGGGAAATGTATTATGACTACAACCCGACCGACGTGATGGTGATTTACACGGATGGCATCGTGGAGGCCCGCAGTCCGACCAACGAGGAGTATGGGGAGGACAGGTTGCGCTACATGCTCACCCAAACCTACCACCTGGAGGCCGAGGACATCAAGTACGCCATCATCAACGATCTGGAGGATTTTACCGGTCCGACAGAAAACATATACGACGACCAGACGCTGCTCGTCATCAAATTTAAACCGACTCAACCTAGTGAATAGTTATACGTAAAGGATGCCGATGAAAATTACTAACCAAATCAAAGACACAACGATCATCATCACCCTGGATGGTGAATTGGACGCAAGCTCATCTGTAATGCTCGATGAAGCACTGTCCGACCCCGAGATCATGACCTACAGCAAGATCCTGGTAGATTGCAAAGACCTGAACTACATTTCGTCTGCAGGCCTTGGGGTATTTATTTCGCATCTGCAGCGCTTTGAGGATGCTCATATCAAACTCATTTTCTACAACATGCAGGACAAAGTGCGCAACGTATTCGAAATCCTGGGCCTCGATCTGCTCATGACCATCGTTTCGGATTACGAGGAAGCCATGACCATTGCTGATGAATAATAAAATTACAGTTAGCTGTACTAAAAAAAATCTGAAGCAAATACGGGACTTCGTCACGGAGTATCTGGCAGCGTATACCTTGTCAGACATCCAGATGAACCAGATCGTATTGGCCGTGGATGAGATATGCGCCAACCTCATCATCCACGCCAACAACGAAGACCCGTCCAAAAGCATTTCCCTCTCCATCACGGAGAAGGCCGGCATCGTCAAATTCGAGATCGTCGACAACGGGGTGGCCTTCCGTCGCTCTGAGTATAAAGAGCCTAACATCGAAGAGCACATCCGGGTCGGCAAGAAAGGGGGCGTCGGCATCGCCCTGGTCAACCGCATCATGGACCGTGTGGAATTCGAGACGACTGACAGGCAGAACACCTGCTTCCTGTACAAAAAAATTAAATAGGGCTGAACTGCACACTTTTAGCGCCCCGCATCCGTTATCCGGAACGAAATCGCATGCAATAGGATTATAGTGGTACTTTTTGACTAATCTGTCAGAAAAATTAACTAAAATTGCATGATCTGACTTCGTCAGAGCAAAACCAAGCGTTAGTTTATCATCTATTTATGCGCAGCAATCAACTACTTGTTGCGGTAGCGGCTCTTGTTATGGCTGGCTGTACCGCAACTAAGAAGAATGACAAGCAGGAACCTATCATTGCGACCATTGGCTCCCAACCTATTTACACATCCGAGTTTCAGTATGTGTATGAGAAGAACAACGGGGGCAACGAAGATGCCTATACCCGCCAAAGTGTAAGCGAGTACCTCGACCTCTATACCCGATTCAAACTGAAGGTAATGGAAGGCGAGAGCCGTGGCCTGGACACCACTGCCGCTTTTAAGCGCGAACTGGAGGGCTACAAAGAGCAGCTTGCACAACCCTACCTCACTGAAAAGAGTGTGACCGACCAACTGGTGCAGGAGGCTTATGAGCGCCTGAAACAGGAGGTGAACGCATCGCACATTTTGCTGGGCCTACCAAACGACCCGAGTCCGCAGGACACCCTGGCTACCTACAACCAGGCCCTGGAACTGCGCAAGCGACTCGAGGCCGGTGAGGATTTCGGCAAGCTAGCCCGTGAGTTTTCGCACGACCCGTCCGCAGCCGAAAACGGCGGTAACCTGGGTTATTTCACAGCCATGCAGATGGTTTATCGATTCGAGGATGCCGCCTACAAAACACCCGTTGGCCAGATCTCGCAGCCGGTTCGTTCCCGTTTTGGCTATCACCTGATCAAAGTAAACGACAAGCGCAACGCGAAGGGCGAAGTGAAAGTGGCCCATATTATGGTGCGCGCCACGCCGGGTATGCCTAAGGCAGACTCGCTGGCTGCCAAACAGCGCGTAGACGCCATCTACAAGCGTGTACAGCGTAACGAGAACTGGGACCGCCTGGCTGCAGAGTTTTCGGAGGACGCCAACTCTGCCGCCAACGGTGGCGAGTTGCCCTGGTTCGGCACCGGGCGCATGATCCCGTCTTTTGAGGAAGTGGCGTTTGGTCTGAAGAAAGAAGGCGAAGTAGCCCCTCCTGTGCTGACGCCTTATGGCTGGCACATCATCAAACTGATCGGCAAGCAACCGCTCCCTTCGTTTGAGGACATGGAGCAGAACCTGCGCAACAAGATCGCAAAAGACTCCCGCTCCGAGCTCAACAAAGCAGCCTTCCTGAAACGCATCAAATCAGAAAATAACTTCAGCGAAGACGCTACTGTCAAAGCTGCCGCTTTAAGCAAAGGAACAGATGACCTGCTGCAAGGCAAGTGGGATTTTGATGCCGCCGACAAAACACTCAAGAACACACTCTTCACGATACAGGGCAAGCCTTATACCGTGTCTGACTTCTATACCTACGTAAAGGCTGAGCAGCGCCCGCGCATGGCTGGTACTCCGCAACACCACATGAACTCGCTCTACGACAACTTTGTGCAGAAGAGATTGCTGGCGTATGAGCGTGCCAACCTGGAGAACAAGTACCCCGACTACCGCATGCTGGTGCGTGAGTACCACGACGGCATCCTGCTGTTCCAGTTAATGGACGAGAGGGTATGGTCGAAGGCGGTGGAAGACACCACTGGTCTCAAGGCTTTCTTTGATCAGAACCGCGACAAGTACCAGTGGAAAGAGCGCGTGCACGCCACCGTGATCAGCGCTGCCAACAAAGAGCTCCTCACCAAGGCCCAGCAGCAGTTAAACGAACGCCGCTACGAAGTACGCAACGGTAAACCAGCCGATATCACATTCGAAACAAACAGCGCCACGCCAGACCAGCCAAGTGTAGCCCGCCTAAGCGAGTTGGCAGACCGCCTGAGCAACAACCCGAACCTGACGCTGGAAGTGAACGGCCACGCCGACGCGCGTGAGGCGGCCGGCAAGCGCGATCTCTCGGCAGAGCGTTCCAAAGCCATTGTCGCCTTCCTGACAGGGCGAGGCGTAACAGCCGACCAACTCACCGCCAGAGCACTGGGCAAAACCAAGCAAGCCGCTGCCGACAATACCGAAACCGGTCGCCGCCGCAACAGACGCGTATCGTTTACGCTTTACTCACCAGAGCTGAGCGTGCTGGCTGAAAACCTGAATGCCGGTAATCCGCTGGGTGTTCAGATCACTGAAAAGAGATTTCAGAAAGGCGAAAACAAAGCCGTAGACGCTGTGAAGTGGGAAAAGGGCACTTACAATACCGAACTGAACGAGCGCCAGTACCTGGTGATCGTGCACGATGTGCTGGCTCCTGCTCCGAAGCAGCTTTCCGAGGTAAGAGGCCAGGTAACGGCCGACTACCAGAACTACCTGGACGAGCAGTGGGTGAAGCAGCTGCAGGAAAAGAATCCGGTTAGCGTTAACCAGACAGAGGTCGATAAAATTATCAGAAAATAAAGCGGGTTCGCAACAAGAGAACCGATACAAGTCAACATGCACAACACAACCCATAAAACGAGAACCCTGTCCCTGCTACTGCTCTGCCTGATCACGGCCTTTACAGCTACGGCACAGGCGCCCACCCAGAAAAAACTGGACGGCATCATAGCCAAGGTAGACAACCACGTGATCCTGCGCTCAGAGCTTGAGTTCAGCTACCTGCAGTTCCTGGCCCAGAACAAACAGCAGCCAAGCGCACAGACAGAGCCCATGAAGTGCGAAATATTAAAGTCGATGGTGCAGGAAAAGCTATTGCTGGCCCGCGCCGAGATCGACTCTGTTGTAGTAGAAGAAACAGCTATAACCGGCGAACTGAACCGCAGAATTGATTATCTGGCCTCGCAGGTAGGGGGCACGGAGCGTCTGGAGCAATACTATAACAAAAGCGTTAAGCAACTGCGCGACGAATTGCGACGCTCTGTTCGCAACCAGATGTTGTCGGAAAAGATGCAACGCGAAATCACTGATAAAGTAACCGTAACCCCGAAAGAGGTGCGTCGCTACTTTAACCAGATTCCCGCTGACAGCTTGCCTTACTTCTCCAGCGAAGTGCAGCTGAGCCACATCGTAAAGTATGCAGAGGTAAGCCGCCAGCAGAAGCAGGCCGCCCGTCAGAAGCTGGAAGCACTGCGTGCCCGCATTGTGGCCGGTGAAGATTTTGCCACATTGGCAAAAGAACACTCAGAAGACCCAGGCTCGGCAGAAGCAGGCGGAGAACTCGGTTTCTTCAAGAAAAAGGAACTGGTACCGGAGTACGAAGCCGCTGCACTGCGCCTCGAGCCAGGCCAGATGTCAAACGTAATCGAGTCGATGTTCGGCTTTCACCTGATTCAGTTGATCGAGCGCAAAGGACAGGAGTTCAACACACGCCACATCCTCATCAAGCCTGCCACTGAACGTGTGGATGTGCAGGACGCCATCGCCGCACTGGACAGCGTGCGCACCCTTGTTGTGAACGATAGCATCAGCTTTGCAAAAGCTGCCAAAGATTTTTCGGACGATAAGAACACAAAGGACAACGGTGGTACCATTATAAGCCGTATGACGGGTAACTCGTACATCCCGATGAATGAAGTGGAACCAAGTATCTTCTTCGTGATCGACACCATGAAAGTGGATGATGTGTCGAAACCAGTGAGCTTTACCACGCCAGACGGCAGAGAGGCAGCCCGTATCATTCAGCTTCGTTACAAATCGACTCCTCACCTGGCCAACATGAGCGACGACTACCAGAAAATAGCCGCCGCCGCCCTGGCCCAGAAAAGGGACAAAGCTGTGGATGAGTGGTTCCGAAAAAACATAGACACCGTATTCATTGAGATCGACCCTGAGTACGACCAATGCAAAGTGCTTGACTTAACGCAATAAACACATACATGAAGCAGTATACCTCTGACAAAGAAGCAGCCGACGCGCTGCACCGGTCCTACCACGACCTCACTTCCGAAATATCAAAAGTGATCGTAGGACAGGAAGAAGTCGTGCGCCTGGTGCTCACAGCTGTTTTTTGTCAGGGGCACTGCCTCCTGGTCGGCGTCCCAGGCCTTGCCAAAACCCTCCTCATCCAGACCATCGCCTCCTCGCTCAACATGTCTTTCAGCCGGGTACAGTTTACCCCGGACCTGATGCCGAGCGATATTGTGGGAGCCGAGACAATGGACAAGGACCGTAATTTCAACTTCGTGACGGGTCCTATCTTCGCCAACATCATTCTGGCAGACGAGATAAACCGTACGCCTCCCAAAACACAGGCGGCCCTGCTGGAGGCCATGCAGGAGTATGCGGTGACCGTAGCCGGCAAGCGCTACGAACTGCCCCGCCCCTTCTTTGTGCTGGCCACCCAAAACCCGATTGAGCAGGAAGGAACCTATCCCCTGCCCGAAGCACAGCTCGACCGTTTCATGTTTAACATCACGCTGGGCTACCCCAGCTACGAGTCGGAACTTCAGATTGTGAAGAATACAACAGGCGCAGCCCGTGTGGCCCTCGACAAGATCCTACACGCTGATGACATCATGGCATTCCAGCAACTGGTACGCCGCGTACCCGTGGTAGACAATGTGGTGGAATATGCCGTAAAATTGGTACACAAGACCCGACCCAATACGGCAATGGGATCTGAGCGGGCCAGTCAATACCTGGAATGGGGCGCCGGACCGCGTGCCTCCCAGCACCTGATTATCGGCGCTAAGTGCAACGCCCTCCTCAACGGCAAATACTCCCCGGACATAGAAGACGTGCAGGCTGTTGCCCTGCCCATCCTTCGTCACCGCATTGTGCGTAACTTCAAAGCTGAGGCAGAAGGTATAACGGTAGAGCAGCTGATTCAGGAACTCCTGTAATTGCTGGTTGTTGATTGCTAATTGTTTAACTACTCAGGTATAGCTTCAGTTTGCTGAATATAGTTGAAGATTAAAGCAGAGTTGTGCCCTGTTCAATTTTTTGGATACACGGGGTTTCAACAATTTAGCAACTAAACCAGTCAACAATTTAACCCCTCAACAATTCACCAAACAATTTAGCAATCTAAGCTTATTGGTGTAATTTTGCGCCTGTACTGATTTTTTGACACATTACTCTGAAACTTATGGAGGCGGCAGCGCTATACGTTCGCTTTAAAGAAAACCTGGCCACGATCATCGGAGCCCTGAACAGCAAACTGGAGGTTCGCTCCATGCCATACAATGTATCTATTCCACTGGAGGTAGATCTACTGGCTGATATCTTGCATTTGCATGGCCTTGAGTTCAAATCTGAAACAGCTGGAGCAGCCCGCCTAGAGGATTTCACGCGCTGGTTTGAGCAGAACGAGAATACAGTGATGGACACCATGCAGCGTGTCATGGAAGACAAAAAAGCTTACATGAAAACGTCGGGAGGTGTGATATTGCAGAAAGAAATGCTGATCCGCAGACTGGAGTTTTTCAACGAAACGGCCCATACCCTGCAGGTAATGATGCGCCAGCAGCAACTCAACAGCCCGAAACACTTCAAGTACCCTTTCCTACTAAATCAATAGCCAACGGCTATACCTGATAAACTCAAAGCGCCCGCAGTCTTATACCTGCGGGCGCTTTGCTTATTATACCTGGGAGTGCTTATTTATTCCGGATAGAGGTATGCCCCTCTTTGGAATGCTCCAGATCAAGCTCACCTTTGGGCTCTTTCTTCATGCTGGAGTCTGCTTCCTCCCCTACCGGGCCTTTTGCAACCGTGATGCCGCCATCCACCATATAGAGCGCACCCGTCACATACGAGGCTTCGTCTGAGGCCAGGAAGCAGTAAACGTTCGCGACTTCCTCCGGGCTGCCTCTGCGGCCCATAGGTGTGGCTCCTTTCATGGTCTTTACCATTTTGCCATCCATCGGGCCGGTGCTCTCATGGGTCCAGGCCGTATCAATCGGCCCCGGGCCCACAATGTTCACCCGCACACCAAACTGCGCTTGCTCCACGGCTAGCCCTTTCATAAAGGCATGTATAAAACCTTTGGTGCCACCATAGGGCGTGTTCTGGGCTATACCTATCACGCCAGCTTCCGATCCGGCCGACACGATATTTCCTTTCGTCTTGTGTAGCTCAGGCAGCGCGGCCTTGCTCATGGCAAAAGCTGTCTTGATGTTGTTCTTGATCATGTAGTCCAGCGCTTCCTCCGTGTAGTCCTGCAGCAGATTCACCTCCGGGAAAACCCCGGCATTATTGACCAGGATGTCGAGTTGACCATATTGCTTTACAGCCAGCTCAACACACGCCTTCGCATTGGCTGCTGTGGAGATGTCGCCGGTATAGGCGATCGCTTCTCCGCCTTCTTTCTGAATTTCCTTCACCACGTCTTCCACGGGGTCTTCCGGGAAACCTGCTACTACGACACGGGCGCCTTCCTGCGCAAATTTCTTGCAGATGGCCTCTCCTATACCTGTTCCGCCGCCCGTTACGATGGCGACTTTGCCTTCCAGTCTGTTTTTCATAGATCAATGGTTAAAGTTTTTAGCACATACATTGTATCATCCTATAACGGCCGCAACTCCTGGTCGGTTAGTACTTAATGGGGTAGCAAAGATTATACTTACATTTTTGACTGAATAGCGTATGACAGACAAAGCAGGAGAGGCAACGATCCATCTGTTCCATTAAAACGAAACATGTCCATGAGCTTTTTATACAATACCCTGCCGGATGCTTTTGATGAACAACTAGAGACAGACCACTTGGTCATCAGGCCCTATGCAGAAGGAGACGAGCAGGAGTTTATGCGTGTTATCCATGAGGATACATCAGCCCTGAGCCCGGCCTTTACCGGAAGGGTGGCCAGCGTGCGTGTATTGGAGGATGCCCGCACCCAGCTGGCCCAGTTGCGCACTGACTGGGATAACCGCAAGCAATTTGATTTTGGTGTATGGCTTCGGGAGAGCAACACGTATATTGGCGATATCACACTCAAAAACATAGATCGGTCCGTGCCAAAAGCGGAGGCTGCCTTATACTTCACCAGCTGGTCCGAAATGCTGGACCTGGCGCAGGAGGCTTTCAGGGCGGTGCTGCACTTTGCATTTGAGGACTTGAAACTCAACAAGGTATACATGCGCTGCACACAGTATAATAATGTGTGCGCCCAGTTGGCCGAGAGCTGTGGCTTTGTGAAAGAAGGTGTGCTGCGAAGCGACTTCAGGGGTGCCGACTCCGAGGAGCTTCTGGACCTGAGCTACTACGGCATGACCCGCGATGACTACGAGCAGGCAACCCAGCTTAAGCAGAGAGATTCTCAGGAAGCGGTTTAACTACCTTTACTTACGTGGTTTCCCGACAAAAAAATCGGTATCGAACGTCAGGTAGATTGCGTTCGAAAACTCCAGTTTCGGATCATCCAGGTCGACCACAGGCTCCAGGCGCAGCGTCAGGTATAGATCTTCCATTATCTCGATGTCCTTCATCAGACGGAGGATCAGCAGGTGCCGGTCTTCCTGTATGTAGTCGGGGTCTTTGTAAGTCGTGGAAGCCGACTGAAATAACTTGCCGCCCAGTTCAGTAATATACCCGTCGCCACGCCAATAACTCAGCATCACATCCTGGTACCTGGTATCTATACCTGCATTCAGGTAAATAGCACCGCCCTTTGTGAAAGGCAGTTGAAACGTGTTGGAGAAATCGTTGAAGCCAAGTAGATAATTTTTGGTGTATACCCGGTGAAGTATGCGGTGCGGCAGTTGTCGCTCCAGCTCAAAGCCTACTGCGGCGTTGAACACCGTGAGCAGCGGCAAGGGTGAACTGTCGATCTGCCCGCCTTTGTGCTGCGCCGTGAACTGCACAGGTATAGCCAGGCGCAGGGTATCGCCTTCCACCCTGCCGGGTTTGTTAAGCAGGCGTATGGCCGAGCTGATGCCACCGGCCACTTCTTCCCGCACCGGGTCAGCCGGGTAAATCATTTTGCTCCAGTCGATCCAGGCGTCCAATTTAACCCGATGGGTATTCAGCAAAAACTGCAGTCCATTCTCCAGCCGGTCGTTGATCACCCGCTCAAAATCGTAGAGCGGCTCCACGTAACCATGGCTCACGTTGCCCTCTAACGTACCAAACACAAAAGCCCAGTTTTCCTGCTGCCATTTTACTGTGAAGGTTGGCTGAAAGTCCTGGTAGCCTGAACTACCGAAGTCCTTCCAAAGGAGGGCGCCCGCATCGATCCGCACCGAAGCGGACGGGTAATAACTTACCCGGGGCAACAGATGATAGCCAAATAAGGTATAACCATCGGCAATCTTGTTGAAGTACTCGTTGTTTTTAGAGAAGCCAAAAGCGTGCAGGCCAATTCTAATCTGATTAGCATTTCCAGGTTTAACAGGTATAGCCAGCTTCAGTGCAGCGTTGTTTAGCTGGCTATACCCTAAATGGCTGTATAGCACAGCAAACACACAAAATAAAAGCCTGAAATATCTCATAAAAAAGCGTGTAGGATGGCACAAAATTGCCACTATGTATGTTGTAACAAGACGGCCATAATCAACTAAAATATTTAGCAAAATACCTGCTACTTTTTTTGCAAATTGATTTTGAACGTCGTAATTTCACATCAATATAAAGCTATTTAATTAAACACACATGAGCGTAAGCAACGAAAAACTAAAAGCCCTGCAGCTGACGATAGACAAGCTTGACAAGACTTACGGTAAAGGTACTGTAATGAAGTTGAGCGACAACAAAGTGGAAGACATTCCGGCTATCTCTACCGGCTCGCTAGGACTTGACATTGCTTTAGGAATTGGCGGTTTACCGCGCGGCCGTGTCATCGAAATCTACGGTCCTGAATCGTCTGGTAAAACCACGCTTACCATGCATGCTATTGCAGAGGCGCAGCGCGCCGGTGGCCTGGCCGCCTTTATCGACGCAGAGCACGCATTTGACAAGGCATATGCCGAAAAACTTGGAATAGACACGGAGAACCTCCTGATCTCGCAGCCCGACAACGGTGAGCAGGCCCTGGAGATTGCCGATCACCTGATCCGCTCCGGTGCGATCGATATTATTGTAATTGACTCTGTGGCCGCACTGGTACCGAAAGGCGAACTGGAAGGCGACATGGGTGACAGCAAAATGGGTCTTCAGGCTCGTTTGATGTCGCAGGCATTGCGTAAGCTAACCGGTACGATCAACAAGACTGGCTGCTGCTGTATCTTCATCAACCAGCTTCGTGAGAAGATCGGTGTGATGTTCGGTAACCCGGAAACAACTACTGGTGGTAACGCCTTGAAGTTCTACGCTTCTGTGCGTCTGGACATCCGTCGTATTGGCCAGATCAAAGAGTCTGCTGACAATATTACAGGTAACCGTACCCGCGTGAAGGTGGTAAAAAACAAAGTAGCGCCTCCGTTCAAAGTAGTTGAGTTCGACATCATGTATGGCGAAGGTATCTCTAAAGTAGGTGAGATTCTGGACTTGGGCGTTGAGTTAGGTGTAGTACAGAAATCTGGTTCATGGTTCTCTTACAACGGCGACAAACTGGGCCAAGGCCGTGATGGCGTTAAGCAGATCCTGCTTGACAACCCGGAATTGCAGGAGGAGATCGAACTTAAGATCAGAGCAATTGTGAAAGGCGAGCCTGAGAAGGTGGCCGCAGCATTGGAAGATCTGAGCGGCGCGGAATGAACATTATTCCCAACTAACAAATAATCAGAAAGGTGCTACACAGTGTAGCACCTTTTTGCATTTTAAGTTGTTGGTAGTGTGAAGACAACTTATTATCTTTAGAGTAAGGGCCCGCAGTTGGTATAATAGTTGATATTGGAGATACTATAAAAACACTGTAAGTCTGAAACTGTTTATGAAGAAGATTTTTCCAGCGATAATATTGGCCATTATGGTGCTCTCTGGCTTTGCAGCCAAAGAGTCACTTCGCACTATCCCTAACGAAAGCTTTAGTGCAGGCGAACTGCTTAAATATAAAGTACACTACGGCCCGATAACGGCAGCCGAAGCTGTAATCGATATCGCACCTAACTTGCACCGCGTCAACGATAGGCCGACCTACAAAGCCACCGTGTATGGCAAGACCAGCAGTTCATTCGACCTGTTCATCAAAATTCGTAATACTTACCAGTCTTACATTGATACAGCTGCCATTCTGCCGCACCGCTCTTTCCGCAACATTGAGGAAGGCAGCTACCGCAAGCGCGAAACCGTGGACTTTAACCACTTCACAAACACAGCGCAGGTAGAATCAAAGAAAAAGAACAGAGACAAGAAGAAAAGCAGCCATAAGATTCCCTCCGGCGCTCAGGATATTGTGAGCGGGTTTTATTACCTGCGCACCCTCGATTACGACCGCTATAAGCCGGGCGACAAGTTTATAGTCAAAGGATTCTTCGATGAGGAGGCATTCGACATGGTAGTCACTTACCAGGGCCGCGAAACGATCAGCACCAAGGCCGGTTCTTTTAGAGCGATCAAACTAGTGCCACGTATGCCAAAAAACAAGCTGTTTAATGGTGAGGATGCTATTACCGTATACCTCTCTGATGACAAAAACAAGATACCGGTACTGATCTCCGCTAATATGTTTGTGGGATCTGTAAAAGTTGACCTGTACGAACACCGGAATCTGAAGCATAAACCTGCCCTTGTGGCACAGAAATAAGAGAATAAACCAGCTTAGACAGCTGGTTTTTCTTTTGCCAAAAAGCCAATGTTAAGAAAATATTATGATTTGACCGCCAGCTGCTTCTATACCTTCCGGAATGGTATCTTTGTATTGAAATGGAGGGCACTGAATGGCTTCCGACAATAGTTATACCGACCTGTTAGTAAAGGCGGAACAACCTAATCCTAAAAACGTGCTGACACCGAACCAAGCCCATTATAAAATACTGGTAGTTGACGATGACCCGGATATCGTAGAGCTGCTGCAATATAACCTGGCCCGCGAAGGCTACGACGTCGCCCAGGCCGACAATGGCAAAAAGGCGATAGAGGTAGCGAATACTTTTAAGCCTGACGTGATCCTGATGGATGTGATGATGCCGGTATTGGACGGGATAGCCGCCTGCCGCCAACTGCGCGAAGAGCAGGATTTCCGTCATACACACATCGTTTTTCTCACCGCCCGATCAGAAGAGTTCTCAGAAGTAGCCGCTTTCGACGCCGGTGCTGATGATTTTATCACAAAACCTATTAAGCCACGTGCCCTGCTCAGCCGTCTGGCAGCCTACGCCCGTCGCGATGCGCAGCAGGAAGAACAAGAGCAGGTGATCGAGATAGGTGGTTTGAGGATAGACCGCACCAGTTTTGCCGTGTACAAAGGCGAGGAGAAGATCACGCTTCCGAAAAAAGAATTTGAATTACTGGCCTTTCTGGCAGCTACTCCAAACAAGGTATTTACACGCGAAGAGCTACTCAACAACGTGTGGGGAAGCGACGTGTATGTGATCGCCCGCACCGTGGATGTACACATCCGGAAAGTGCGTGAAAAGATAGGCGAAGACAAGATCAGGACCATCAAGGGTGTTGGCTATAAGTTTAACACTGACTAAAACATGAATTTAAACTCCCGTACGCTTGCCCTTTTAATATCCCTGGCAGTGGCCCTTGTGCTCACTGCCTTTTTGGCTTTAGCCAGCTACTTTTCCTCACGGGGTTTAATGGCGGCGCTTGTACTGGTTTTCATCTGCTGTTTCCTGCTGATCTATTTTTCGTACGAGGCGCTTGTATTCCGTGAAATCAAAAACTTGTACTCCAGCCTGGAGAAAATAAAGAAGCAGGAGTACCGCAAAGCAGAGGGCCGTTCTCTGTTTACGGCCGACCCGCTCCGGAAAATAAAAGACGACATCTTCCTTATTGCCGAGCGTAAGCAGCAAGAGATTGACGAACTCCGACACCTGCAAGTGATGCGACGCGAATTTCTGGCCGACGTATCGCACGAGCTCAAGACCCCGATCTTCGCCGCGCAGGGCTTCATCCACACACTGCTCGACGGCGCCGTGGACGACCCTAATGTGCGTGACAAGTTTTTACAGAAAGCAGCCAACAGCCTCGACGGACTTGATACCCTGGTGCAGGACCTGATCAGCATCTCGCAGTTCGAGAAGGGCGTTGTAAGGATGGAGAAGCAGGACTTTGACGCTGTGCAACTGGTGCGGGAAGTTTTTGAGCAGTTGGAGCAAAAAGCCAATAAAAGCCAGACGAAACTGCATCTGTTGGATGTAAACCCCGGCGAGAAAGTTATGATCCATGCCGACCCTAATCGTATTCGTCAGGTATTCATCAACCTGGTGGACAATGCCATCAAATACGGTCACGAAGGGGGCAATATCTGGGTTTCGTTTACGGAAGGGCGCAAGCGCTTTACCATTACTGTAAAAGACGATGGCCCGGGCATAGCCCAGGAGCACATCAACCGCATATTCGAGCGCTTCTACCGCATCGACAAGAGCCGTTCCCGCGACAAAGGCGGCTCCGGCCTCGGCCTAGCCATTTCCAAGCACATCATCGAAGCCCACCGCTCCTTCATCGCCGTCAAAAGCGAGCTGGATAAGGGCACAATGCTACGGTTTAAATTGCTCAAGGCGAAGGTTGGTTAATTGAATCGTTAAATTGTTGATGGTTAAATTGTTGAAATCTCAAAACGATTGGGAGGTATAACTTTGGACGATGTTACTGATAGAAAAAGAATAGCCGAGGCTATACCATATCAATCTCCAAACAATTAACAATTTAGCCATTTAACAATTTAACCCTCAACCATCCAACCATAATTATAAGTATCTTTGCGGGCCGTGTGGCTAAGGTATAGCTGCGCGCATTAACGATACAGTACAGCATGAAATACCCGGTTTTTAAAGACCTGATCATATTTGAGAACGAGGACTTTCTGGTGGTGAACAAGCCCCCTTTTCTGGCCACGCTCGAAGACCGCACTCCGAACACGACTAACCTGCTCAAGCTTGCCAAGCAGCACGACCCGAATCTGCAGGCCTGCCACCGCCTCGACAAAGACACGTCGGGCTGCCTGGTGTTTGCCAAAAACCCGGAGGCCTATCGACACGTGTCGATGCAGTTTGAGCACCGCGAGGTATACAAGGTATACCATGCCGTGGCCTGGGGTACACACAAGTTCGAAGACCACCTGGTGAACCGCTCGATATTGGCAGGCGCTAAAGGCGTAGCCAAACTCACGCCGCAGGGCAAGCCTGCTGAAACCTATTTCACAACGCTGGAGAACTACAGTCGCCATACCTTGCTGGAATGCATGCCCGTAACGGGTCGTCTGCACCAGATTCGGGTGCACCTGGCCTTTTTGGGAGCGCCGATTGTGGGCGATAAACTGTATGGCGGCGAAGATCTATTCCTGAGCACGCTGAAGCGTAAGTTCAACCTGAAGCAGCAGACCGAGGAGCAGCCGCTTATCAAACGCTTTGCACTGCATTCGCACGCCATCGGCTTTAGGCTGATGAACGAGGAGCCGATCAAAATAGAAGCGCCATACCCGAAAGACATGGCCGTGCTGATCAAGCAACTCCGGCAGTACAACTAGAGTATAAAACAAAGGGGCCTGATGCGATATCAGTCCCCTTTTTGCTTTTACAAGGTATAGCCTCTCTAACTCACCCGCAGCACAATCTTCCCGATGTTCTTGTTGGCCTCCATGTAGCGGTGCGCCTCGGCTACGTCCGCCCAGTCGAATACAGAGTCCACCACAGGCTTGATCGTGCCGTTCTCAAATAAAGGCATAGCGAAGGCTGCCATGTCCTGCGTGAGTTTGATCTGGTAGTCGCGTGTGCGGGAGCGCAGGGTGGAGCCCTTAACTTGCAGGCGCTTGACCAGGATCTGCCGCAGATCGACGTCCTCTACCTTGCCCCCTCCCATAGTAGCCAGCAGCACCAGCCGTCCGTCCAGGCGCAGGCACTCGATGTTTTGCTTGAAGTAAGGCCCGGCGATAAAGTCCACGATCAGGTCTACCCCTTCTGAATTGGTATAGGCCAGCACTTCATCCTCAAAAGGCACTTCTTTGTAGTTGATGGCTTTGTGGGCACCCAGGTCCAGGCAAGCCTGCACTTTTTTCTCAGAAGCCGTTACCAGCACCTCCGCCTCCAGGGCGCGGGCCAGTTGTATACCTGCCGTGCCTACGCCACTGGCCCCAGCATGCAGCAGCACCCGTTCGCCTGCCTGTAGCTTGCCCAGCCACGAGAGCGCCTGCCAGGCCGTCAGGAACACCTCAGGTATAGCGGCGGCCTCTTCCATGCTCAGGTTGTCAGGTATAGCCATGGCCATTTCCTCATGAATCACGGCATATTCGGCATAGCCACCGCCCGGCAGCAGCCCGAAGACCTTGTCCCCTTTCTGGAAGCGGGTGCAGTTGAAGCCTGCCTCCACCACCTCTCCGGCTATTTCGAGGCCCAGCAACGGACTTTCTCCCTTTGGGGGCGGGTACTTACCCTGGCGCTGCATGGTGTCGGCACGATTGAGCGCAGTAGCCTGCACGCGCACCAGCAGTTCGTAAGGTTTCGGCAGTGGCTTTTCGTATTCGCCCAGCACCAGTTGCTCTGGACCACCGGGTTTCTTTAGAAGAATGGCTTTCATATCAGTCAGTTAGGAATTGATTGTGGCTATACCTTAAGACGCCAGCTAAAAATAGATGTTTCTGGTTTCCTGTCAAAACTACTTATTCGTGCTCTCAAACGACTTTCTATACCTGAGCAAAATAAATTTAAAAGAATTACACCCAAACACTTGACCTTTCTACGAAACTTTCGTAATTATACGAAAACATCGTAGATACATGGAAAAGCTGACACAACAGGAAGAAGATGCCATGCAGGCCGTTTGGTCGCTGGACGGCGGGTTTATCAAGGAGTTTCTGGAGAAGCTGGAAGAACCCAAGCCGCCTTACACCACGCTGGCCTCTACGGTGAAGAACCTGGAGAAGAAAGGGTTTCTGCAGGGCGAGAAGTTTGGCAACACCTACCGCTATACCCCCATCATCAAAGAAGAAGACTACAAGAAGCGCTTCATGAAGGGTTTTGTGGGCGACTACTTTAAGAACTCCTACAAAGAACTGGTGGCCTTTTTCGCGAAGGAAAAGCAGATTAGCGCGGAGGAACTGCAGGAGATTATTGACATGATCGAGAACAAAAAAACGAGATGATATGCCCGCCCTGCTCCTATACCTACTGAAAGCGAACGTGGCCCTGGTGCTCTTTTACCTGGCCTACCACCTGGTGCTGCGCAAACTCACGTTCTACCATCTTAACCGGCTTTTCCTGGTGTTCGGCATCCTGTTCTCAGCCGTCTATCCGCTCATCGACCTCTCGGAGCTGTTTAGCCGGCACGCAGAACTGGCCGTGGTGCAAAGCTATGCCGTGGTTATACCTGCCTGGACACCGGCCCCTATACCTGAACAGACCGCATTTGATTACTGGCTTATACCTGTCGCGCTGTTCTGGCTCGGCTGCGGACTGATGCTGCTGCGGCTGGCCATGCAGTTTGCCTCACTCTACCGGATACACCGCGCTTCTATACCTGCCACCTACCAGGGAGTAGACTTCCGAAAAGTGCCAGGTATAAGCGAGGCCTTCTCGTTCTGGAAAACCATTTACCTAAACCCAGCGCAGCACCAGTCGCCCGAACTGGAGTCTATTTTAAGGCATGAGCAGATTCACGTGAACGGCTGGCATACCCTGGATGTGCTGCTGGCCGAGCTGAGCACCGTGTTTTACTGGTTCAACCCGGGTGTGTGGCTCATGAAGCAGGCCATGAAAGAAAACCTTGAGTTTATAGCCGACCAGCATGTTGTAAATGCTGGCGTCGACCGAGTAGCATACCAATACCTCTTACTGAAAGTTGTGGGCGCCACACAACCTCAGATTGCCAATCAGTTTAATTTTCCATCACTTAAACGAAGAATTGCCATGATGAATAAAATGCCCACAAACAAAGCAAACCGGCTCCGATTGCTGGTTGTGCTGCCCCTCGTAACGGTGCTGCTGGTCGCCTTCCGGAGCGCCTCGCAGGATGATATTTCTACATTAACGGAAGCTATTCTTCCGGAAGAAGCTACTACACAGGCTCCCACTGAACCGAAAAATGAATACGCCGCCTTTTATGCCCGAAACCCTGAGGTAAGCCGAATCTCCTGGGGATCGAACGGGAAAATAGAAGTGGCACTGAAGTCCGGTGCTGAGGAGGTCTATACCTTTGGAGACAAGCAAAGCATGGCTTCGGCCGAGCTGAAGTATGGCGAAATGCCCAGTGCGCCCCCAGTTGCCAGAAGAGACAGTCCGGGTCAGGACACCAACAGCCCTAACATTGAAAAACTCATAAACCAGTTAAAGCAAAACCAGGCGCTAAAGAGCGTGCGCAGCAAAAAAGTAGACGGAAAAGACGCTATCCTGATTGCCTTGAAAGGCGGCGGCACCGAAGTATACTTTGTAGCAGATGCCAGAAGTATGGCTGAGTTGGAGCGCAAGTATGTGCTGCCGGAATTGCCTCCTCCACCGCCTCCTGCCCCGGACGCACCCAATGCTCCCGATGCACCGCCAGCTCCACCAGCACCGGATAAAGCTGAACTAATAGCAAGCATGCCAGAAGCAGCGTTGTACTATATTGACGGAGTAAAGGCTAGCAGAGAGGCCGCACAAAAGCTTGACCCAAAGACTATCCACAGTATGAATATCGTCAAAGGTAAAACCGCTGTAGAGGTATTCGGCAAAGGAGCCTCGAAGGGAGTTATTTCGGTTGTAACCGAAAAGAACAAAGACTCCCGCCAGGTACAGGAGTTCAACAAAAAAATGGAATTGCTTGTGCCGCCTCCGCCAGCACCAGGCACACCACTGCCCCCTGCGCCTGGCAAAGAAGCAATACCACCAGTACCTCCGGTACCATCAAGGGAGCAACTTCCGCCACCACCGCCTCCGACCAGGTATGAAGGTCCGGCTATACCTAAAGCAGGTGAGAGCCGTGTCGTTGAAACTGAGGAGCACGTTGCATACTTTATCTGGCCAGAAAACGTAACTCCGCAAGAAGTTAAAACAGCTAAAATAGCTTTTAACAATAATGGTATGGCGTTAAACTTTATCGAAGAGTATGATGGAGATAAGCTGGAAAGCTTACAGATAACTGTGAAATCTCCAAAAGGTGCAATGGCTAATGCAGTTTACGATGCGGAAGCACTCAAAGGTATAGTAGACGCCAAGAACATTATTGTGGTAGAGAGCAACAAGAAAACGGGTGAAGTGAGGATCGCAACCCTGCTCCGCTAATGGTTGATAAATAGAAACAGATAATGTGTTAGCTTACAGGCGGTGGCGCAGCTTTGTGTCACCGCCTTCTTTTTTTCACTATCCCCCTGTATTCCAGCATATTTCTACACCAAGTATTGCATATCAAATAAAGAGTTCCTATCTTTGTGACCATTTTTCAAGAACCCTCGAGAAGAAATTAATTGTTAAATAAATCGCTTACAACCACCAAAAATGGACCATTTAAGTTATAAGACCCTTACGGTCAATAAGAAAACAGCCAACAAAGGCTGGGTGATTATTGATGCAGGGCAAGGAAGCTTGGGTCGCGTGGCGTCTGAAATCGCCAAGATCCTGAGAGGCAAGAACAAGCCTTCGTACACGCCAAACGCTGACTGCGGCGACAACGTGATCGTTATCAATGCTGATGACACGCGTTTCACTGGTCGCAAGTGGGATCAGAAGTATTACCTGTCGCACACTGGTTACCCAGGTGGTCAGCGCAAGACTTCTCCACGTGAGCTTAAGGCTAAATCATCAACGCTGCTCGTTGAGCGCGCTGTTCGTGGCATGTTGCCTAAGGGCCCACTAGGCCGCGAGCTATTCAGAAATCTTCATGTTTTTGCAGGAAGTGAGCATCCGTTCGGAGCTCAGCAGCCTAAAGAATTAACCCTCAACATCTAATAATTAATGGAAGTTATCAATACATCTGGTAGAAGAAAAACCTCGGTGGCTCGTATCTACATGACGGCCGGGCAAGGGAATATCACTATTAACGGTAAAGATATCAAGGCGTACTTCCCTGACGAAGTACTGCAAACTATTGTGAATCAGCCGTTTCAAACCTTAGAACTAATTGGCAAGTACGATGTTACTGCTAATCTAAAAGGTGGTGGTGTAAGCGGCCAGGCTGAAGCACTTAGACTTGCTATATCTAAAGCACTGGTAGTAGAAAACGCCGAGACAAAATCTGCACTCCGCAAAGAAGGATTCGTAACCAGAGATCCTCGTATGGTGGAGCGTAAGAAGTTCGGTAAGCGCAAAGCGCGTCGTTCATTCCAGTTCAGTAAACGTTAATATTAAAGGTGTATCAACAACATGGCAAGTACTAATTATAAAGAATTACTTGAGGCAGGTGTTCACTTCGGTCACCTTACCCGCAAGTGGGATCCGAAAATGGCTCCGTACATCTTCATGGAGAAGAACGGAATCCACATCATTGACCTGAACAAGACGCTGGTTGCCCTTGAGGAAGCTTCTTCGGCTATCAAGAACATCGCCAAGTCTGGTCGTAAAATCCTTTTCGTAGCTACCAAGAAGCAGGCGCAGGACATCGTTGCGGAAGAAGCACGTCGTCTGAAAATGCCTTATGTAACCGACCGTTGGTTGGGTGGTATGCTGACGAACTTCGCCACTGTGCGTAAGTCACTTAAGAAAATGTCTACGATCGACAAGATGGTAAAAGACAACACAGCTTATGCAGCCATTGCAAAGCGTGAGCGTCTGATGCTTTCTCGTGAGCGTGAGAAACTGGAGCGTGTTCTTGGCGGTATCGCTGATCTGTCTCGCCTGCCAGCTGCTCTGTTCATCGTGGACGTGAAGCGTGAGCACATTGCCGTGAAGGAAGCACACAAGTTGAACCTGCCAGTATTCGCAGTTTGCGATACGAACTCTAACCCAGAGACGGTTGACTTCCCAATTCCAGCAAACGACGATGCTTCTAAGTCTATCGCTCTTATCGTTTCTGTGATCGGTAAGGCTATTGAAGAAGGCCTGTCCGAGCGCAAAGTAGACAAAGAAGAGACTGAGCGTAAGCGTTCTGAAGAAGAAGGCATCAAAGCCAAGCAGGAAGCTGACGAGCAATAATCTCGCATGCATATAGCATAGTCAATAAACTGAACATTGGGCCCTTAAGCTTCAATGTTCAGTTTGTTTTAGGGCAAATCGGAAGGAAACTCTTCTATGGCAAGAGAAATTTTGACAAAAGATAAGGGGCTAGAGCACTACATTCCCGTTCTATACCTTCCTGCAATGCCCCTCCCAAACTGAGTACAACATTTATAATTCTTAATTCTTAATTATAAAAAGATGGCTATTACAGCACAAGACGTTAACAGACTTCGCCAGGAAACTGGTGCAGGTATGATGGATTGCAAAAAAGCACTTACAGAAGCCAACGGTGACTTCGAAGCTGCTAAAGATATTCTGCGTAAGCAAGGCCAGAAGATTGCCAGCAAGCGTGCTGACAATGCTACTTCTGAAGGTATCGTGTTGACTAACGTAAGCGCAGACGGTTCAACCGGCCGCGTAGTGGCGTTGGCTTGCGAAACTGAGCCAGTATCTAAGGTTGAAGACTTCAAGAACTTGGCTAACACTGTTCTGGAGGCTGCTGTTTCTACTAACGCTACTTCTAAAGAAGAATTGCTGGCCGCTTCTCAGGCTGACGGCCGTTCGCTGCAGGACCACATCACAGACCTGATGGGTAAAATCGGCGAGAAGATCGACGTAGTTTCTTACGAAACTGTGAAGGCTGAGAAAGTTGTAGCTTACAACCACTCTAACGGTAAGTTGGGTGTATTAGTAGGTATGAACAACACCAGCGGTACTGATGTGACTGAAGTTGGTAAGGACATCGCAATGCAGATCGCTGCCATGAAGCCAATCGCGCTTGACAAAGACGGCGTTGACGCTGCTACAATCGAGCGTGAGATCGAGATCGGTAAAGAGCAGGCGCGTCAGGAAGGCAAGCCAGAGCAAATGCTGGAGAAGATCGCGCAGGGTAAATTGAACAAGTTCTACAAGGAGAGCACTCTTCTGAACCAGGAGTTCGTAAAAGACTCTTCACTTACAATCTCTCAGCTGCTTGAGAAAACAAGCAAAGGTTTGACTGTAACTGAGTTCAAGCGTGTAGCGATCGGTTAATCCGTTTTAGCAACTATATTAAAAAAAAGGCTCTGAGAAATCAGAGCCTTTTTTGTTTGTCTATACCTAGAGTATAAGCTTTAGAAAAGACTACTCAGCCTTAAAACAGATTCTGCAGGAAAGCCGGTGTGCGGACCAAACCCGTCATCATCATGATCACGACAATGGTTATACCGAAAGCAAAACGGAGGAAATAGCTCCTGAGCGCTGACTGCCCCATTTGCTGCTGCTGGTAAAGCCGCAAGACAACACCTGCAAGTGTAGTCGCTAGACCTATATAAAGAAAGATGGAAGTGAAAGCATCCCCATAATTCATTACGCCCAGTGCTCGTAGCATACTTGGCCACATCACTAAGGCTAAACCACCGTAAATTAGTAGTTGTGGTGCGAGGGTGTTTTGCAGGATAAGTTTTTTCATAAAATGGATGAGGTTAGCTAATGTATAAGGTATAGCCCAAATATAGACTTAGTAAATATACCTGAATTACAGTCGATTCCAAGTAAAAACCCACAGGCTATACCTTAATTATTCCGCCTCACCGTCGACACAAAGGCGTCGCGCATGTCCTGAAAACGGTTAACTACTGCTTCGATAAAATCCTCATCCAGTAAAGCCTTGGCTCCCTCATCTCCAGCTACTTCGGTTTCCTCTATCTTATAAATCTGCTCCAGGTTGGCTTTCTCCAGCTTCAGGATGTACTTGTTGTTATAGGAATGCAGCGTGATCTTCACGTGCGGGTTAGGTATGTCTGCTACTACTCTCATGGGTTTATTTGCTTCTTATATGTTTTGATATGCTAACGTAAAATCAGGCGGCAGGTGCACGACTCTAGTCTGCTGCATCGGTCCGCTCCATCTCTATACCCATCAGCTGCATCAGTTTGCTGGCGTTGAAACTTCGGCAGATGCCCCGGTGCAAGGTATAGTCAAAGAGGATCCTGTCGCCCTCGATGGTGCTGTTGAAACTGAAGTTCTCGACACTGCCCGGCAACTCCTGCTCCATGGCACCAAGCTCCAGATCGTGTGTTGAGATAAGGCCGGAGGCGTTGCGGCGATGCAGTTGCCGGATCAGGGCCATCGCGCCAGCGTGGCGGTCGCGGGAGTTGGTGCCTTTCAGTATTTCGTCTAGCAGATAGAAGACCGGCTCCTCCCCTTCTGTCATGTTCAACAAAATGCGCAGGCGCTTAAGCTCAGCGTAAAAAGAAGAGGTGTTCTCGGCCAGGTTATCGACAGTGCGCATGGCGGTGTATACCTGTGCCGGGGCCACTGTGAGGCGGCGTGCGCACACGGCTGCACCCATAAAGGCCAGCACCATGTTGATGCCCACGGTACGCAGGAAGGTCGTCTTACCGGACATATTGGAGCCCGTTACCACAATGGTCTTACCCGCTCCCTGCATCCGGAAATCATTGGCGATGCGCTCCACTGAAAAGATAAGCGGGTGCGCCAGCTGCTCGGCGTCAAACTCGAAAGGCAGCGCGCTCAGTTCAGGTATAGCAAAATGCGGCTGGGCATACTGGTAGGCCGCCATACTGGAGAGTGCTTCAAAATCGGCGAGCAGTACAAGGCTGTTCTCTACCTGGTCCAGATGCACTGCTTTCCAGGACTCGATCCGGTAGATCCACACAAAATCCCACATCAGGATAGTGTTCAAGAAAAAGCTCATCAATGTGCTGAGTCGCCACGAGAAATAATCGATGATGGTAGCGACTTTGCCAATGGCTGTGGAAGCAGGCGTGTCGGCTTTATAAAGTCCTGTCCTGATTTCTTCCAGGAACGTCGCTTTAAAGGTATGGGCCTCCAGATGCCGTAGCTGGTCGGTATAGCTTTGCATGGCCTCGTACATGCCGATGCTCTTTTCGTAGTAATCATCGCGTTGCTTCTGAAACTTAAGTCCCAGGAGGTACTGAATAACCAAAAACGCAACGGCAATGTAACCTGAGTAGCCATAGAACCAGGTCGCAATAGCAGCCAAAGTCAAAACAGGCAACACAAACACCAGTAGCTTTAGCCATGGATGCGCTTTATACAGGTCCTGTGCACGTAGCCAGTCAAAGAACTCCTGTGTGCTTGTCTCGGTGTGCTTGTAATGCATGGGTTTCACGATGGCCTGCTGCAGCCATTCCTGTTGCTCAGGCTGTGCCAGTTCTGCTACCGCTTCTTGTCTGCGCAACACTTCCGGGGTGGGTGCGGCCTGCCGGAACCACTGAGCCAGCCGCAGCTTCCCGATACTACTCACAGAACGGTTCATCAGCTGGAAAAGCGAATCCAAACCGAAGATATCCAGGTCGGAGGTATAGGGATGTTGATCGTCTTTGAAGGCAACGCCTCCGTCGAAGGTATGGAGCTTGCCCTGCAGCCTATCGATCTCCTGCAGATTGAGTTTGCTGAGTAGCTGCAGCTGCTTATACCTGTAGTCGAGTCGGCTGTGCCAGCGCATCACCAGTATAAAAAGGATGTAAAACCCGACAATGCTGATGATTCCTGCACTGATATTGCCATCTCTGAAAAAGAGCCAGGCTGCAATAGCGCCTGCCACAAACACCACTACCCTTAACCACGACACGGACTTCGATTTGCCGGCTGCTTTCTGTTCCTGTTCCGCATAGGCCGCGGCCCGCTTCTTAAATTCTTCTTCTCTACTGTTCACGTATAGTTGTTCTGTTTGCAGGTATAGGAGGCTAGTCAATCGTGGCGATGCACTTCAACTCAATGGCAATGGGCGTTGGTAGTTTATTGATCTCCACGGTAGTGCGGCAAGGCTGGTTGTCCTTGAAATACTCAGCATAGATGCGGTTGTAGGTAGCAAAGTCGTCCTTCATGTTTGTCAGGTATACGGTTACGTCCACCAGGTTCGCCCAGTTCGATCCGGCGTCCTCCAGTATGTAGCGTACATTTTGAAACACAGAACGGCACTGTTTCTCAATGTCGTACGAGGAAATGTTGCCTGCCTCGTCCAGCTCCACACCCGGAATCTTTTTGGTGCCACGCTCCCTCGGTCCAACGCCGGACAGGAACAAAAGATTGCCCACACGGCGGGCATGCGGGTATAGCCCCACCGGCTCCGGGGCTTTCGATGAATTGAGAAGCTCTTTGTCGTTTGTCATACTCAAATATAAAACATTCTGGCCAGCATTGTGCTTTGAGTTCCTGCTTCTGTAACACTACAACAAAAAAAGCCGACCCTAACCAGGCCGGCTTCTCTTCCCTTAAACAAACTCTATTATTTAACCAGATTCGGGCTAATATGTTTAAAATCAATGGGCTATTTTGTGAACTTCACATCGTTGTACTTGGAAGTGATGCTGAGCGTGCCTTTAGATGAGGCGTTGCCGTACTTACCTTTATACTCTGCTGAGGTATGGCCTTTCTCCAGAGATGTGAACTTCACCAGGTTACGGTCAACTTTAAAATCGGCAAACTGAACGTTTACATCAAAGTCAAAGGCCGAATCGCTCTCGAAGTTCAGTTGGATTGGTGTGAAGCCACCATTTACATTGATGGATTTGAAGTTCTTCTGCACGTTATCCACTCTGAATGTGCCGTATTTCACATCCATCTCCAGGGCTTCGGAGAGATTTCCGATCTTGAAGTCGCTGAATTTAGACGAACCGTGCACACCATTGGTTTTACCAAGACTTAATGTAGAATAAGCTAACTCCACATTGCCCTTGTTCAGGAAGCCGATAGTGTTAGAGGAACTGTTACAGAATGAGGCTTTGATGCTGTTGGAAGAGTTAGTCAGATTACCTGCCTTAAACGCACCATAGCGCACATGCAGGTCCACTTTGCCTTTCATGTCTGGCAGGTATACGTTGCCGAAGCTGTTCTTCACTACCAGATTATTATCGGCAGGCATGTTCACCGTATAGTTGATCTCAAAACTCTGATGACCGCTCTTGGAGTTCATAGATCCCATCTCGGTTTTCACAACGATGGTATTGCCACTGCGATTATCTGTTACGTTGATCTTATTCAGCATTTCCTGCGCCACTTGCTCTGAGTTGGCGCGACTGATGATGTCGACCTTCACCTGTATTTCACTGCGGTTCCAGGTGTTCACGTGCACGTTACCAAACTTGTTATCGATGTTCAGCACATCCGACTTACCTACTTTATAAGTCTTGTCGAAGGTCTTACGTTTTTCCGATTTATAGGTATAGACCTCTGCTTCCGGCTGATGTGGCACCACAATTACAGGAGGCGCCGGGGGAACTGGAGGAGTGGGCGGTAGTGTCTGCTGCACGACAGGGGTTGGTGGTGCAGGGAGCGTTTGGCTTGGGCAAGGCTCCGGCGCATAGGGCTGTGCTAAGGCCAGCGCGGGAAGTATAACCAAAAGCGTGCCTATGTGGTAGCGCAACGATTTAAATAGTAGTAGTTTCATTGTTCTGTGGTTCAGTAGTATCCTGTTCTTTTATAGCTTCTATTTTCTTGAGCACCTCCAGCTGACGGTTCAGCACGTCGATCCGGATCTGCAGGTTCCTGATCATGGCCGCCATCACCTGGTCGGTATTCGGAGTAGTTTGTAATTGATTCTTGAGTCGGGTATAGCTGCTGTCGAGTCGGGCCAACTCGCTGTCTATCTCGCGCGTTTCGTCCAGGCCGAGTACTTTCAGATCGTACTCGCTTAGTTCCTCACGTTTGCTGTTGATCTGGCTGGTATAGTATACCTCCACCTCCGCGAGTTCAGGCGCTACCTGGTATACCGTTGCCGGCTCTCCCATTTCGGTAGTAGCGGCAAGGGTATTGGTGGCTGCCGGGTTGTTTTGTTTCACCGTCCAGAGCGTGATACCACAGGCCAGCAAGAGCACGATGGTGGCGGCCACGCGCATAAACATAAAATCGGCAGTGAAGTTGAGGCGCTCTCCGAAGTTGATACTGATCACCTTGGCTTCTTTGCGGGGCTTCTCTTGCTGTGCTTTCTGCACTTTCAGCTCGGAACAGATTTCCTGCCACAGTTCCGGTCTGGGCTCGAACACGTCGAAGTCTTCCCGGTTTTCATTCACAAAATCCTTTAACCTATCTTTCATCTTTCTCTTCTTTATCATTATCCACGGCTAGGCCATGGAATGTGTGTCTTTCATAATCTCCAGGAGCTTCTTGCGGGCCCGGCTGTACTGCGACTTCGAAGTTGACTCGCTTATACCCAGCACCTCTCCAATTTCGGCATGATCGAGTCCTTCCAGCAGGTATAGGCTGAGCACCACTCTGTAGCCGTCGGGCAGACGCTGTATGGCGCGTCGCACTTGTTCTACCTGCCACTCGGTATCATCATCGTAGTCCTCGTCTGCAATGTCCCCGGCGATGCGGTCTTCGAGCGGCACCAGTTCCGAACGGCGCTTGCGCACGGCGTTGACCGATGCATTGATTACGATCCGTTTGAGCCAGCTCCCGAAGGAAGCTTCTGCTTTGTAAGAATGTAAGTTTTTGAAGGCGCTGATGAAGGCTTCCTGCAACACGTCTTCGGACTCGGCATAGTCGTTGGTGATGCGCATGCTCACGTTAAACATGGCCTTGGAATACAGTTTGTATAGCTCATACTGGGCACGGTTATCCCCTTCCCTGCAGCGCTGCACGACTTGTGCGTTCACATCCTGAAAAGTGCTTTTTTCCAAAATCGCCTCGTTTATCGTTCCGTTTGCCTTGTTAGTCGACTTATTCTCTTACTTCATCTTAATTTCTTTCCTCCCTTCATTCTATCTGCACTAAAGACACAGCTAAATCCGTTGGGTTGCACCAAGTTGCAAAATATTTTTAAAATTATCCGCTGCCCACAGCTGCATTACACCGCTTCACTTATTTGTCAGGTATAGCCACAAAAAAAGCCAGCCCCGGATGGAGCTGGCTTTGCCTGAATCGAAATTTATAAGATTTCAAGATGAACAGGATTTCCTCAAACAACGACTCTTCTAAGTTCTCAAATTCTAGATTTGCACAAATCGAGTCCTGAAGATCCTGATGCAGAGAATTAGTCCATTATGTCAAACTTGATGCCTTGCGCCAGTGGCAGTTCGCGGCTGTAGTTGATGGTGTTGGTCTGACGGCGCATGTAGATCCTCCAGGCGTCGGAACCCGACTCGCGGCCTCCACCTGTGTCTTTCTCACCCCCGAAGGCACCACCAATTTCGGCACCGGACGTACCGATGTTCACGTTGGCTATACCGCAGTCTGAACCCCAATGGGTCAGGAAGGCTTCTGTCTCGAGCAGGTTTGTTGAGAAGATGGAAGAAGAAAGGCCTTGCTTCACCCCATTCTGGATGTCGATGGCATTCTCTACGTCACCGCTATATCTGATCAGGTATAGGATGGGCGCAAAAGTTTCTTCCTGCACCATGTGGTAATGGTTCTCGGCCTCTACGATGGCAGGCGTCACATAGGTACCGGTTGCATATTGCTCGCCTTCCAGCACCTCACCACCAATCAGCAGCTTGCCACCTTCGCCCTGTACTTCTTCCAATGCGTTCTGGAAAGCCTTCACGGCATCTTTGTCGATCAGCGGACCAACCAGCGTGGTATCGCTCAGTGGGTGACCGATCGGCAGGTTCGGGTAAATCTTGAGCAAGCGGTCTCGAACCTGATCGAAAACATTCTCGTGCACAATCAGGCGGCGGGTGGAAGTACAGCGCTGTCCGCAGGTACCCACGGCACCGAATACTACGGCACGAAGTGCCATTTCGATATCGGCATGCTCGGTGATGATGATGGCATTGTTACCGCCCAGTTCCAGCAAAGACTTGCCCAAACGAGCACCAACTGCCTCGCCTACTTTCTTGCCCATGCGGGTAGAGCCTGTAGCGGATACAAGCGGCACGCGAGTGTCATGCGCCATCAGGCTGCCGATCTCAGCATCTCCGATAATCACATTAAAGATACCTTCTGGCAGCTCGTTTTCAGCCAGCACGTCGCGGATGATGTGCTGACAGGCGATAGCTGTAAGCGGAGTTTTTTCAGATGGTTTCCAGATGGTCACGTCGCCGCAAACAGCAGCCAGCATGGCGTTCCAGCTCCAAACCGCTACCGGGAAGTTGAAGGCTGAGATCACGCCCACGATGCCCAGCGGATGGTACTGTTCGTACATGCGGTGCTGCGGACGCTCGGAGTGCATGGTATACCCGTGCAGCTGGCGCGACAGACCTACTGCAAAGTCGCAGATGTCGATCATTTCCTGCACTTCGCCAAGGCCTTCCTGCAGGATTTTGCCCATTTCGTAGCTCACTAGTTTGCCTAGCGCGTCTTTGTGCTCACGCAGCTTGTTGCTGATCTGCCGCACGATATCGCCGCGTTTTGGGGCCGGTACGGTACGCCATACCTTAAAGGCTTCCTGAGCGGTCTTCACCACTTGCTCGTAGTCGTCGGCGGTGGCCATGTTCACGCTCGCAATCAGGTTACCGTCGGCAGGCGAGTGAATGTCGCGCGTGGTCTTGTTGTTTTGGCCGCCCCAATTCAGACCCGTGCTGTAGGCCGGGTTCAGTTCTTTTATACCTAGCTGCTGCAACACATCGGCAATAGCCTTTGTCATGGGCATTTCATCTATGGCTTGTTTCATAATTCTATCTGTTATTCTCGGGTTATGGTGTTTAAACATCTACTGAGCGGCATTTCCTGTACACAGGAGGCTCTGCAGCATGAAGATAGCCTTTTTTTCTTTTCTAATAAAACAAAAAAGCTCCCGCCTTGCATGGCAGAAGCTTTTTTGTCGAATGGTTAAATCTTAGCGTTTCCCGATCGGGTAGTACGCTTTCAGACCGTCAGGGTATACACCTTCTATGTAAACGATGCCGGTTTCGAAGTTCTTGAGGTGGCGCTCCACATCGGAAGGCACGTTTACCGCATACTTATCAATTCGGGTGATGATGAAGCCATCTTTCATGCCCGTGTCGCGGAACTTGCTCTTGGCCACGTTGGAGATTTTAGCACCACCGTCTATACCTAGTTTATTCATTTCCTGTTTGCTCACCGCTTCAAAGGTTGCGCCGTCAAACGTTACTGAGTTGGCTGTGCTTCGCTTCGATATCTCGGTACTGTTGTTCACGTTTTTGAGCGTCACATTGGCCGAGCGGGTCTTACCATCACGTAGATACTCCACTTTCACTTTATCACCAGGGCGATAGCGGGCTACCTGCTCCAGTAACTGCGAAGATCGGGCTACTTTCACATCGTTGATTGCCGTTATTACATCGCCGGCACGCAACCCGGCTTCCTTCGCACCACCTTCTTCCACAGCGTTCAGGTACACACCATTTAATGTGTTCAGGTTCTTTTCTTTCGCGAATGCAGCATCTATCTCGCGAATTTCGGCTCCTAACAGGGCGCGCTGCACTTCACCATACTTCAGCAAATCATCTACTACCTTGCTTACAAGGGCAGACGGCACGGCAAACGAGTAACCGGCAAAAGAGCCCGTCTGTGAGGCGATGGCGGTGTTGATGCCTACCAGGTCACCGTTCAGGTTCACCAGGGCGCCGCCACTGTTACCGGGGTTTACAGCCGCATCCGTCTGGATGAATGACTCGATGCTCAGGTCACGGTTCTGGCTGGTGCGCAGAATGTTGATGTTACGTCCTTTGGCGCTCACTATACCTGCTGTTACCGTAGAGGTCAGGTTCATGGGGTTGCCCACGGCCAGCACCCACTCGCCTACCTGCAGATCGTCAGAGTTGCCGTAGCGAATAACCGGCAGTTTGTCGGCGTTAATCTTCAGTAAGGCAAGGTCTGTAGTAGGGTCAGTGCCTACCAATGTTGCCTCAAACTTACGTTTATCATCCAGCGTCACTTCTATTTTATCGGCACGGTCGATTACGTGGTTGTTGGTAACGATGTAGCCGTTCGAGGCGATGATGACACCAGAGCCGGAGCCCATCTGCGGGCCGCGTGGCACACGTTCGCCAAAGCCATCACCGAAAAACTCCCGCAGGAAAGGATCCATTGGGGTGTTGCTGCGCTGTGTGGTACGGGCACTGTACTCCGTCATCACGTGCACAACGGCTGGCGTAGTCACTTGCGCTGCATTAACAAAATTAAGACCTTCCGGCACGATCACGTTGCTGCTGCGCATGTCGCTTGTGTAGCGTACGGTCGGGTACTGCTGTTGAGCCTCTACTCCCTGCGGACTATCATTCTCCAGCAACTTATAGCTGCCTACTGCCACACCGCCGCCCATTAGCGCCGAAAGTGTGAGGCCAACAATAAACTGTTTCGTCTTCATGTATTGAACTCCTTCTGATTGATGGGTTTTAATATTAAGTATTATATATATAACAAACCTTTAACGCTAATATACTATACGACAGTATACCTAGTCAAGGCGATTTGCATTCTTTAACATTTCTATAACAAAAAAGAGGCCAGTTTAGGTAGCCTCTTTTTTGTCAATTACTATACTTATTTCTCTTTGCCGTTCTCAGAAGCACTCACACGCTTTTGCTTGCTACTCTGCTTGGCTTCCTCTCCACCGGCGATCGTGATCTGGCGCTTCATGGTTTTGTGCTCGTCTTTCGGCACGTTCACCAGCAGCACACCGTCCTCTAGCTGCGCTGATATCTTATCCGGGTTCACGTTGTCAGGCAGGTAGAAAGAACGGGAGAAGGTACCGTACTGAGTTTCCAGCATCTGGTAGCGGCGGCCTTCTTCTTGCTTCTCGAAACGGCGCTCTCCCGAAATGGTCAGCTTGCCTTCCTGAAAGTCGATGGCGATGTCCTCTTTGCGAATACCAGGCAGGGCCACTTCAATTTCGTAACCATTCTCGGTTTCGCAGGCATCCACATGCGGCGTAAAACCGGTAAAGCCTCGTGAGTTTACAGACTCGTTGAAGAATCTGTCTAACATTGAACTGAAAGTCTGCGGCATGTCGTTCTGCATGCCGTTATATTTTCTGAGTACCATAGCTACCTCCTTTTTTTAAGTTAATGTTTTCATTACAAAGAGGATATAGCCAAAAGTTTGCCAGCCGGATTATTTTATATAATCATGAAATAATGTCATTTAAATCAAAGGTACAAACCTGTCAATCCTGCCAATTTTTCAGAAGTTTAATAGGTATAGCTGGCTGTGGAGATTGCTCTGTTGAAGGTATATTTTAGTTCTAGCCCAAACACAGGCGAGATGCGGTTGCGCTTCGTGGTATAGCCCTGTTCGACCAGCACCCCGTCTTCGTCATATTTCGGACTCACCTCCACAAAATAGTAGTCGGTCTGGCGCAGGAAGTAGGGCGTGATACGGAACTTGTCGCTGATCTCGTAAGTGGCGTCTAATCTGAGGCGGGTCCGGTCGATGGTGCGCACCAGCAGATCGTTCGTTTCTTCCCCAAAATCCTTTACCACCAGCATCTCATACGACAGGGACGGTGTGATGAAACGGTCGCCCAATGGAAGGCGTTTGCCCAGCTCCACTCCCAGTCTGAACCGCGCGAAAGGATCGCGGCGCTCCTGGTTCACATAATCGAGCGTCAACTGTTTGTTAAAATACAAGCTCTTGATAGTGCCGGCATGGCGTAGAAAGGCTGATGTAAAATTGCTCGAAGGCATATCCTCTTTCGCATAACGAAACATAGCACCTGCCAGCCAGTGCTCTGTAAAAGTATGCTCGTAACCCAGCGTGAACTCTATGCGCTCGAAGCTGCCCACCCCGTTGTAGCGGCTGTCGGTGTTGATGCGGTACTGGTTCTGCAGAAACAATAGCCCGCTTTCGCCCACCCCATAGCTCAATTGCAGTTCGGGCCAGATGGCGGTAGGTGCACTTACTTTGCTTTGGGCGTGGCTCAGCAGCGGCAGCACAGCCAGTGAGAGTATCAGGTATAGCTTCTTCATATTTGTTTAGTCTACTGTTTGGGCTTCTAATTCCTGCACGGCAATCCAAGCCATCAAGCCGATGCTGGTTTCCAATGCTGTTTCGTCAATGTCAAAGGTCGGGGTATGTACGCCAGAGGTGATGCCGCGTGCTTCGTTGCGTGTACCCAGGCGGTAGAAGCAGGCAGCCACTTCCTGCGAGTAATAGGCAAAGTCCTCGGCGCCCATCCACAGGTCGAGGTCCACCACGTTTTCTTCCCCAAGGTATAGCACTGCCGCCTCGCGGGCACGGCCGGTCAGGTCAGGGTCGTTTTTCAGGAAAGGGTAGCCAAACTTGATGTCGATGTCACAGCTGCCGCCCATGCTTTCGCAGAGTCCTTCGGCTAGCTTGCGTATACGGCGGTGTGCCTCTTTGCGCCATACCTCATCCATGGTCCGGAACGTGCCTTCCACCTTCACTTCATTCGGAATCACATTCGTAGCACCCAAGGCTTCTACTTTTCCAAAGGAGAGCACCGTGGGCACTTTGGGGCTGGCATGGCGGCTCACGATCTGCTGCAGCGCCACAATCAGGTGAGACGTGATCAGCACAGGATCCACATTAAGCTCCGGCAGGGCTGCGTGACCGCCCTTGCCTTTCACGTTAATGTAGATTTCGTCGGCGCTGGCCATGTACATACCTGACCGGAAACCAACCTTGCCGGCCGGCAGCATCGGGAACACGTGCTGGCCAATTATACCTGATGGTGCTGGCTGCTGCAACACACCTTCTTTGATCATGACAGAGGCTCCTCCCGGAAATTTTTCCTCACCTGGTTGAAACACCAGTTTTACGGTGCCTTCAAACTCTCCGCGCACCTCTTGCAGGATGCGGGCCGCGCCCAGCAAAGAGGCCGTGTGCACATCGTGTCCGCAGGCATGCATCACACCTGCATTCTTCGATTTGTAATCCACGGTGTTTTGTTCCGTGATCGGCAGGGCATCCAGGTCGGCACGTAGGGCGATGGTTTTGCTTTCAGGATGACGTCCTTTGATCAAGGCTACCACACCTGTATTGGCCATACGCACTGTTTCCAACCCATAGCTTTGCAGCACCTGCTCCACGTATGCGGCCGTGTTATGCTCTTCAAAGGAAAGCTCCGGATGGGCGTGGATGTGCCGGCGTATACCTACAGTATCCTGAGTATAGGTCATGGCCAGCTCTTTTATTTTCTGTGCTAGTTGATTCATGTAACTATTTCAGTGATAAGGCACTACTCACCTTATTACAAGCTGTCAAATATAAAAAGAAAAACGTTGCAGCCGCCTGAGCAACTGCAACGCTGTATACCTTGTAGCGGGTCGCTATACCTTAGTTCTTCGGTATGTTGATCTGGTCCTGCACAATGTGTGCGTTAGGTATCAGGTCGCTGATCTGGTTAAGCACCTGCTGCGCCTCTATGCGGCTAAAATAGTCGCCTATCTTGAGCCGGAAGTTCGGTTGCTGGTAGGTCAGATAATCCTTCTGCTCCGGCACGCGGGCAATGATGGCTTTGCGTAGGTTCATCACGGTCTGGCGTTCCGATCCGTTATAGGCCATAATGCGGTAACCTTGCGCATAACGGATGTTCTTGTTTACACTGGCCACCGAATCCATCAGTATAGCAACCTTGGCATTCACATGGTTTGTTGGTTCTACTCTGGCAGTTGCCGGGGCATTAGCATCATCGGCCGGGTAGGTAGGACGGTATACGCTGATGTCATCCACTACACGGGTACTGGTTCGGTCTGGTGAGCTTGTGCGGGCCGTTGCTGAGGGCTTGCAAGCCGACGACACTACCAAGGCAATGATAAAAAGGAAACTAAGCGCTCTGTTCATGCTTTACAATTTGGATACTGGCCGAGCAACCTAAACGGTCGGCTCCAGCCTCAATTAACGCGACAGCATCGGCGTATGTTTTAATGCCGCCCGACGCTTTTATTTTGATGTGGCTTGGCAGTACGCGGCGCATCACTTGTACATCCTCTACGCGGGCACCACCCGATGCAAAGCCTGTTGATGTTTTCACAAAGTCTACTCCGGCCGCAGCGCAAATTTCACAGGCTTTGGTAATCTCGTCCTGCGAAAGCAACGCGGTCTCAATAATCACCTTCAGTTCCGCCTCTTTCAGATGACAGAAGTTAGCCAGATCGCTGAACTCACTCTCTATCTCGCTATACCTGCCCGACTTGAAAAACGACACATTCATCACGACATCGATTTCATTAGCGCCGTCGGCGATGGCCTGGTGGGTTTCCAGAATCTTTACTTTAGGATGCTGATAACCCAGCGGAAAGCCAATCACCGTGGCCACCTTTACCCGGGCTCCCGGCCCCAGGCGCTCAGTGGCAGCCTGCACGTAGCACGGCGGTACACATACTGCCGCGAAACCGTAGTCGCGGGCTTCGTCGCAAAGCTGCAGCACCTGATCCTGTGTAGCATCCGGACGCAGGATGGTGTGGTCTATATAGGTAGCAAGTTCTTCTCCTGACATATTTTTTGACAAAAGATGTTTTTGACAAAAGTAAAGGATATAAAGACTGGATTTGCACCCGCTTTTATATCCTTTACTTTTAGATGATCATAAAAAAGTATAGCCGCTCAACTTTTCAGAAGGCGGCTATCTTAATTATTCTTCAATCAGTACGCAGCGGTTGTGGAGCAAGTCGTCCTCTACCGTCTTGAATTTCACATCTTTCAGCACGCGACCATCGTTGTATTGTACACTCACGCGGTCATTGCGTCCGGCCAGTTTCTGCGAATGGGCGGGCATGATCTTCTCAGGTTCCGGAGCGTGCATTGGGCTACTGTTATGATCCAGCGACGAATGCACTTCCTCCTTCTGCTCATGCAATACCGGCGCCTTTGGCATTTGCGGCACACGTGGCTCCTGCACCTGCTCTGGTGCCTGTACCGGTATAAAGGCATGGAACAGGAACGATACCGTTTCCTCATTCACTTTGCCGATCATACGCTTGAACAGTTCAAACGACTCAAACTTGTAGATCAACAGTGGATCTTTCTGCTCGTACACTGCGTTCTGCACTACTTGCTTCAGGTCGTCCATCTGGCGCAGGTGGTCAGTCCAAGCCTGATCAATCGTTCCCAGCGTAATAATCTTCTCCATTGCACGGATCAACTCCATGCCATGCGATTCATACGTCTTGGTCAGGTTAGCCACAGCAGCGAGTTGACGCTTACCATCTGTGAATGGCACTGCCACGTTCTCGATCATCGGTCCACGATTCAGGTGAATGTTCTCGATGATCGGGTATGCCTGCTCTGCAATTTGCTTGTTCTTGGCCAGGTAGTGGTTCAGGGCCTCGTTGTACAGGCGCTCTACCAGAACGTTAGCTTGAGTGGATTTAAACTCGTCTTCCGTGATTGTGGTATTGATACCGAATACGCGGATGATGTTCAGCTGGAAGTTGTCGTAGTCAACTGTGTTTTTGTAGTTCACCACCATGTCCTCGCTGATATCATAGATCATGTTCCAGATATCGAGCTCCAGACGCTCACCATACAGGGCATTGCGGCGGCGCTTGTACACCACCTCACGCTGGGCGTTCATCACGTCGTCGTACTCGAGCAGGCGCTTACGCTGTCCAAAGTTGTTTTCCTCCACTTTCTTCTGCGCACGCTCAATCGAGTTCGTGATCATCGAGTGCTGAATCACTTCGCCTTCTTCCAGACCCATGCGGTCCATCAGACGGGCAATACGGTCAGATCCGAACAGGCGCATCAGGTTATCCTCAAGCGACACGAAGAACTGCGAAGAACCCGGGTCACCCTGGCGGCCGGCACGACCACGCAGCTGGCGGTCAACGCGACGGGACTCGTGGCGCTCTGTACCGATGATGGCCAGACCACCCGAACCCTTCGACTCTGGTGTCAGCTTAATGTCGGTACCACGACCAGCCATGTTAGTCGCGATAGTCACCGTGCCTGGCTTACCAGCTTCGGCCACAATTTCGGCTTCTTTCTGGTGCATTTTAGCGTTCAGTACCTGGTGTCTGATCTTGCGAAGCGTCAGCATACGGCTCAGGAGCTCCGAGATCTCTACCGAAGTAGTACCTACCAGCACCGGACGACCTTTCTCTGTCAGTTCTACAATCTCGTCGGCTACGGCATTGTATTTCTCACGCGTGGTTTTGTATACCTTGTCGTGTTCGTCTTTTCTGGAGATCGGGCGGTTGGTAGGTATAACCACTACATCCAGTTTGTAGATGTCCCAGAATTCGCCCGCTTCCGTCTCGGCTGTACCCGTCATACCTGACAGTTTGTGGTACATACGGAAATAGTTCTGCAGTGTAACCGTGGCGTAGGTCTGCGTGGCATCCTCTACCTTCACGTTTTCTTTCGCCTCGATGGCCTGATGCAGCCCGTCAGAGTAGCGACGGCCCTCCATCACACGACCGGTTTGCTCATCTACGATCTTCACCTTGTTGTCCGGCGTCACGATGTACTCGGTGTCCTTCTCGAACAAGGTATAGGCCTTGAGCAACTGGTTGATGGTATGCACACGCTTGGTCTTCTCCTGGAAGTCAGCGATCAGCTTTTCTTTGGCGTGCAGTATCTCCTCTTCGTTCAGCGATTTATTGTTCTCGATGTTGGCGATCTCGGTGCCGATATCTGGCAGGATGAACAGCTGCGGATCTTCGCCCTGGCCTGTGATCAGGTCGAGGCCCTTTTCGGTCAGCTCGATCTGGTTATGCTTCTCGTCGATGGTGAAGTAAAGCGGCTCGTCGGCCTCCGGCATCATGCGGGAGTTATCCTGCAGGTAGTGGTTTTCCACCTTCTGCATGATGGCACGGTTGCCCGTCTCGCTCAGGAATTTGATCAACGGCTTGCTCTTTGGCAACCCACGGTAGGCTCTGAAAAGCGAAAGACCGCCCTCCTGTGTGTTACCTTCCTTGATCATGCGCTTGGCCTCCGTCAGGAAGTTGTTCACTACTTTGCGCTGCGCCTCCACCAGCATCGCGATACGTGGCTTCAGTTGGTAGAACTCGTGCTCATCGCCACGCGGCACCGGACCGGATATGATCAGTGGCGTACGGGCGTCGTCGATCAATACGGAGTCCACCTCATCGACCATGGCGTAATGGTGCTTGCGCTGTACCAGGTCTTTGGTTTCGCGTGACATATTGTCGCGCAGGTAGTCAAAACCGAACTCGTTGTTGGTACCGTAGGTGATGTCGGCGCGGTAGGCGTTGCGACGGCCTTCGGAGTTAGGCTGGTGTTTGTCAATACAGTCGATGGTCAGGCCGTGGAACTCAAACAATGGCGCCATCCACTCGGAGTCACGACGAGCCAGGTAGTCGTTTACGGTTACTACGTGCACACCACGCTTCGAAAGGGCGTTCAGGAAGGCTGGCAGCGTTGCTACCAGTGTTTTACCCTCACCTGTGGCCATCTCCGCAATTTTGCCCTGGTGCAGCACAATACCACCGATCAGCTGCACGTCGTAGTGTAGCATGTCCCAGGTAATTTCGTTGCCTGCAGCGATCCACTTGTTGGCCCAAACAGCTTTTTCACCCTCCAGTTGCACGTTTGGCTTGCGAGCAGCCAGTTGGCGGTCCATGTCAGTGGCGGTTACCACCAGTTGACCGTTCTCTTTCCAGCGGCGGGCTGTTTCTTTCACAATGGCAAAACCGACAGGCAGCACTTCCATCAGCACCACCTCCAGTTCTTTGTTACGCTCCTTCTCCAGTTCATCTATCTCAGAGAAGATGCTCTCTTTCTGCACGATGTTCAGTTCCGTCTCATCGGCCACCCGCTTGTGCAGGGCAGCTATTTTATCGTCAGTAGGCTTCAGGCGCTCATCAATAATGCCTTTTATTTCGACCGTTTTCTGGCGAAGCTGGTCGTCGGTCAGGCTGGTAAGCTTCGCGTACTCCTCATTAATTTTGGATACGTAAGGCACTACCTCCTTTATATCTCTGTCGGACTTGGTTCCGAATAGTTTCGCAACGGTTTTACCGAAAAAATCAAACATCTGTATTGGTTGTTCTTAAATGAAATTCTGCGTTTGCAATATCGTCAAAAATAAAGTGTTTTTCTGACATATCTAAGGCAATGCGCCAAAACAATACCAGAATAACACGGGTATAGCCAATCTGCCATATTTACCGACAGGCTATACTTACATCCTCAACAAAGCGCAGGCCGTGTAAATTCCTGTGTCAGAAAGGGAAAAAGGTTGTGGCATTGTGACAGAATGGGGTTGCTTGTTCCTGTGGATTGCGTTTGGTGTACAGGTATAGCACAAATGGCGCGAGCGTCCACGCTCGTGACTGCTATCGTGGGGCCTCTGGCTCAGGTATAACTTTGTAGCTTTTGCCTTTTGTTAGGTATAGCAACCTAACTTGTTTTATAGCTTCGCCTGTGCGGCGGGCACTCACTTTTTTCCTTGATGAAAAGAAAGAGGGCCCCTACCCCCAGTAAGCAAAAAAATCAAGACGATTTTAAACTCGCTGACCGCTCAAACACAAAATCGTCAAGAGTGCACCGGGAACAGCTTTCTGCTTCGTATTAGGCGTGCAAGTTAGTCTTCCTATACCTGCCAGAAGTAGTTTGCTACAACACTTATACCTAAGAATTGGGCAGCGGCAAAGTCCCCTCCTTGGATAAGGAGGGGCAGGGGTGGATTAAATCAGAAGGAGTCTAAACTGCAGAAACTATAACACCTATACCCCTGAAATGGTAAAGGCCAAAGTCCCCCTTCGAAGGGGGCAGGGGGATGTCAATCATACACGAGAATCCTGTTCATCTGTGGAGCTAGGGGCCTTCTTAAATCCTGAGAATCCTGATTCAGACAAACAACCGCTGCATCTCTACCACATCATCCCAACCACCATCAGATTTGCGCAGCCATTCGCGGCGTATACCTACCTCCTCGAAGCCGGCGCTTTTGAAAAGTTTGATGCTGGTGTGGTTGATGGCCGTAATGCTGCAGTATACCTGATGCAGCTGCAAAGTATGCTGACAGTAATTTAGCAGAAGATGTAGTGCTTCGGATGCGTGTCCCTGGCCATGGTATGGGGCTGAAACAACGATGCCTATACCTGCACGACGGTGCAAAGGATCAAAGTCGAAGAGGTCGATGGCACCGATGGCTTCCTGCTGATGGTTGCAGATGACTAGGCGGAGTTGCTTGACGGTATAGATGTCAAGGGCGGCGTTTTCGAGGTATTGCTCCAGCACAAATCTGGAGTAAGGCACCAGTGTATTGCCCACGTGCCAGGTAGCGGTATCGTTCTCTAAGGTATAGAGAAAATCCAGGTCGGTAGGCTCGAGGGCCCGCAGGCTGGTATGGTCGCCTTTCAGGAACATGAGCTATACCTTCTCTGGAAGTGGGAATGTGCCTGTAAACACCAGTTTGGCAGGACCCGTCAGGTATACGTACCGGAAGCCGTCGCCATGCTGTTCAAAGCTCACCTGCAGGTTGCCTCCCGGGGTTTTCACGCGCACCGGGCTTTCCATACCGCGCATACCTGCCACCAGGGCGCAGGCCGTCACGCCGGTTCCGCACGACAGGGTTTCATCTTCCACGCCGCGCTCGTAAGTACGCACGTAAATGGTGTCTTCAGAAAGGCGTTCCACAAAATTCACATTGGTCCCTTTGGCTTCGAAGCGGTCGTTGTAGCGCACGGCGCGGCCCTCGGCATATACATCCAGGTCACGCACATTGTCTACAAAGCGCACATAGTGAGGCGAGCCGGTATTCAGATAGAAGTCTTCTCCAATACGCTCCACACCGGTCACATCGCCCATTTTCAGCTGGATCTCTTCACGCTCAATGGTGGCCTGGTGCTCGCCGTCGGCTGCCAGAAAATAAGCCACATCCTCGATTACACCAAGTTGCTTGGCAAAACGCACTGTGCAGCGGGCTCCGTTTCCACACATAGAACCCAGGCGACCGTCTGCGTTAAAGTATACCATCTCGAAGTCGTATTCGTCGTGGTCCTGCAACAGAATCAGTCCATCAGCGCCGATGCCGGTCCGGCGGTCACACAAATGCTTTATCATCTGTTCGTCCTCTGCCGGGAAGTTCATCTTCCGGTTATCAACCATCACGAAGTCATTGCCCGTACCCTGGTATTTATAAAAGCTTAGTGGCATACTTTAAAACATTTAAAACAGCTGATACGTGCACTTTCAGACGCGGCATTAAATTCGTAAATTGCCGTCCCCCGGCGTGCGCCGATTATAAACAGCAAATATATGTATTCCTTTTTAACAACAGAAAACTGGGCTGACTACGAACTCGTTGACTCCGGAAATTTCGAAAAGCTGGAGCGCTTCGGACAGTATTACGTGGCACGCCCCGAGCCGCAGGCTATCTGGGACAAGCACCTTCCCGAGTCAGAGTGGCAGCGCATGGCCAATGCCGAGTTCACCCGCGACAAAGGCAGCCAGGACAAAGGCCAGTGGAAACTTAAAAAAGGAATGCCCGAGCAGTGGTTCATCAATTACCAGTATCAGGATCTGAAGTTGCGCTTCCGTCTGGGTTTATCCTCGTTCAAGCACGTAGGCCTGTTCCCGGAGCAGGATAGCAACTGGAAGTTCATCTACAACAAGACCCGCTCGTTGAAGACTAAAACGCCGAAGGTGCTCAACATGTTTGCGTATACCGGTGCCGCCACCTTGGCCGCCAAAGCCGCCGGCGCTGACGTAACCCACCTCGATTCGGTGAAGCAGGTGAATTTCTGGGCCCGCGACAACATGGAGGCAAGCGGCCTGGACAATGTGCGTTGGATCGTGGAAGACGCCATGAAGTACGCCCGCCGGGAGGTGAAGCGCGGCAACACCTACAACGGCATCATACTGGACCCGCCCGCCTATGGCCGTGGTCCGAACGGTGAAAAGTGGCAACTGGAAAACGAGCTGAACGAACTCATCAAACTATGCCACCAGATGCTCGACAAAACCGACTACTTCCTGGTGATAAATCTGTATTCACTTGGTTTCTCCGCTTTGATTCTGGACAACCTGATGCGTTTGACGTTTGGGGAGCAAATCAAGCATGAAGAACTTGGCGAGATATACCTGCACGACCGAGGCGAGCGCAAACTGCCCCTGGGCACTTTCTTCCGGTTTAGCTCCGCGGAGAATTAGGAATACTGCAGATACAGACTTTTCCTGGCGCTTTTGTTTTCTGCTAAGCCTACTAAAAACAATTAGTAGCGCTAGCTCCGAGGTGGTGCTACCATACAAGTTGAAAAACTTTTAAATCACACTTATACCCTTATATATACAATGAGATCATTGTTACAGTGGACGACTGTCATCCCGGTGCTGGCCTGGGTACTTTTCTTTTCCGGACTTATCAGCGACAGTGGTATATTTCAGATTGTAGCTAGTTTACTACTTGTTTTTAGTGTGATGGCAGCAGTGCATCATTCTGAAGTAATTGCTGAAAGAGTTGGCGAACCTTACGGCACGATCATTCTGGCTATATCCATCACAGTTATTGAGGTTTCGATCATTGTCTCGCTGATGATGACAGAAGGACAGGCAGCTGTTTCGCTTGCCAGAGACACCGTGTATGCCGCTACCATGCTTATTCTCAACGGCATAGTCGGGCTTTGCCTGCTGATTGGAAGTTTGAAGCATTACGAACAGGACTTTTCCAAACCTTCCGTTACCATTGCCCTGGTTTCGCTTATCTCCATTGTCGTTTTCACACTTGTGTTCCCTACTTTCACGGAAAGCGTTTCCGGAGCTTACTACTCTACACCCCAACTCGTTTTTGCCTCTGGTGCCTGCCTGGTTATTTACGGATGCTTTTTGTTTGCGCAAACCAGAAGATACCGCCAATATTTCCTGACGGTTGGGAAGGATGAAGATGAAGAAAAAGCGGTGCCGATCATCATCAGTAACAGGGTGTTTATAATCAGCCTGCTGTTCCTGATTGTCTGCCTGGGCATTGTCGTACTGTTGGCAAAAACGCTGTCGCCTACCATCGAGAGCATCATCACGAGCTACAGCCTTCCCAAAACACTGGTAGGTATTGTGATTGCAGGCATCATTCTGCTGCCGGAAGGTATAGCCGCCATCAACGCCGCCAGAAAAAACAGACTACAGACCAGTATCAACCTGTCGCTCGGCTCGGCCCTGGCAAGTATTGGCCTAACGATACCAAGCGTGGCGGCAGTCTGCATTTACTACGATATTCCCATCATCCTGGGGCTCGACATCAAGTCCATTATCCTACTAGGCCTGTCCGTGTTCACGGTGATGCTGTCGCTGAGCGGGGGTAAGACGAATATTGTGTACGGGGTGGTGCTGCTTGTCAACCTGTTCGCCTTCGTGTTTTTGATGATTTATCCTTGATCTGAATTAGCATTTCCATAATAACTGAGTTATGAAACACCTTTATATCACCTTTTTTGCCATACTTCTGGCTTATTCCTGCGCCTTTGGCCAAGCAAACGTTACTCTTTATTTTAATGAGTACAATCAGCTGACCACCCAGGATAAGGCCGCTATCAAAAGAGAAGCTGTTATGGACATGGGTCAGCTGCAATTTAACGGACCGTTCCAGGACTATGACAGCGAAGGAAATCTGATTGCGGAAGGTACTTATGTCAATGGAATCAAGGCCGGATTGTTTAAAACCTATCGCAGTGGTCAGTTGGAATCGGCAATTGAGTTTAATGACAATGAATTCGATATTCGTGAGTGGACAGATGCTGATGGCCAAAGGCAAGTGAAAAATGGTACAGGTACCTTTTCCATGCCTTATACTTACTTAGATCGAGGTGTTATCCGGCAGACTTGGGCAACCGGACTGATGCATGGCCAGATGAAGGATAGCAAGCGGGATGGGAAATGGGTATTTGACAACGAGCAGAAGATTGTCTTGTATGAAGAATCCTATAAAGCAGGCTCCTTTTTAAAGCGAAAAGGTTTTATACACAGCCAGAACAGGAGCTATGAGATGAGTTATAGATTTGATGCCCGCCCTGCCTTTGATTACGTAGCTATCGAAAACTTTGAACTGGACACTACTGCAATTAAGCAGTTGCATCAGTTTTTTGAGCTCTACCCGGTGAAAGGTATTGAGCTAGTGCAGCGCGATATAGCTTATCCTGGCGGTATGGCCGCGTTTATGCAGGACGTTGGCAAGAATATAAGATATCCGGCTCAGGACCAGCGAGCCAAAATTCAAGGTCAGGTTATTGTCAGTTTTGCAATGGATGAAAAAGGCCAGCTGAAAGATGTAAAAATCTTAAAGCCGTTGAGCCCAACTTTAGATGCCGAGGCTATTAGGGTCATCGAATTAGTAGCGCCTAAATTAGTCCCCGCTCTACTCGATGGTAAACCATATGAATCCATATTGAGCATACCTGTTAATTTCAGGATTGGGTAATATTTTTTGCTATAGGTGCGGGATCTTAGCCTTACACATTCCCATGCAACACAAAGAGTACTAAGCCTGAATTTTCATGGCCTTAAGCAAAAAACTCAATCAAGAATAAAAATGGAAACTGCTAATAAGACACAAGCTTTATATACTTTACCATGCCCATTTTTCAGCATGAACTTAACATCGAAATCGAGTAAATTAATATGATTCTATTAAATGGAGGATTATCGATAGGTATACTGACCAGCCTTGTTGGGGCATCCTTAGGCGCATTGGCAGTTTTTATCTGGTCTCACATTTACGCCACCAAAACCCCTTTTTATAATTTGAGTTATACTAATTACCCGGCAATACAGAAAGTATTCGTATACCTGTTCTTTCAGGTATTTGCGCTTATATCTGCTGCAATAGCTTTTTATATTCTCTTGTTTCTGATTGGGGCAATCTTCGCCACTTTTGATACCATGTAATACGTTTTAACCTCTCCCTTATGACCAAACGCCTCGCACTCATCGACATGGGCACCAATACCTTTCATCTCCTCATCACAGAGGTAGACGAAAACGGTAACCGCACGGATTTCGTGAAAACCAAGCTGCCGGTTCGACTGGGCCAGGGCGGCATCAGCAAGGGGGCTATTGCGCCGGAGGCTTACGAGCGGGCTTTGAAAACACTTAAAGATTTTCGGAAGCAAATCGACGAATACGACGTGGAGACGGTGCAGGCCATGGCCACGAGCATGGTGCGCAATGCTAGCAACGGGGAGGACTTTATCAAAGACATTTACAAGCAAACCGACATTCAGGTAGAGATCATTGACGGGGAACGCGAAGCAGAGCTGATCTACCACGGCGTGCGCTCGGCTGGTGTGCTGGACGAACAGACCTCGCTGATCATGGACATTGGCGGGGGCAGTGTGGAGTTTATTATCTGCAACAATCAGGAGATTTTCTGGAAGCAAAGCTTCGAGGTAGGTGCCCAGCGCCTGATGGACAAATTCTTCAGCGCCGATCCTATACCTGATGCAGAGGTCGCAGCTGAAAAGCAATTCCTGGCGGTGCAACTACAGCCACTCACCGATGCTGTAGCAAGGTATAAGCCCGTCCGGCTGGTAGGCGCATCCGGCACGTTCGACACCCTCTGCGACATCGATGCCCTGAGCCACGGCGATAACAGCCGACAGCTTTCTCAGCCTGCCGCTGCCTCTTTGCAAATCTCGGACTTCTACAAAATATACCAGGAACTGCTGCACAAAACACACGACGAGCGCCTGGCTATACCTGGCATGCTGGAGATGCGGGTGGATATGATCGTGCTGGCAAGCATACTGGTCGACTTCGTGCTTGAGACCTATAACCTGAAGGAAATCCGGGTGTCGGCTTATGCTCTAAAAGAAGGGGTACTGCAAAAGGCACTACAGGAAGAGGGTTTTAACAACGCATAAAACAACAACACATCTTAGCTTACAATTACTCAAATGCCTTTTAAACAATTACTTAAAATCAGCTTGATGCTTCCACTGGTCATGCTGCTCTCCAGTTGCGACGACCATGACGATGAAACTTCACCTTTAGCTAACCAGACGGTACATGGCAAAAGCATAAAAGTAGGAGAAGGTACTGCTTACAGCTGGGCCACTTTTGACGAAGCCGGCAAGCCAGCTGCTGTTGGTGTAAGCATCTCGGAACAGGCTGTTAGCACGCTCCCTCAACAGGACAACTCCGAAGGACAGGGGCACATGATCTACTACGAAATGGAGCTTCCGGAAGAGATCATGCAACAGACGCCCTTCAAACACATCGTGATGGACTGGAACCCAATGGGGCACCCGCCTGCCTTGTATGAACTGCCTCACTTCGACGCCCATTTCTACATGATCTCGTCGGAAGAGCGCAAGGCAATCGGAGACGAAGGAAGTGACCCTAAACTGATGATGGTACCGGCACCGCGCTATCTGCCAGCGGACTATATTGATGTGCAGGTAAACGTGCCGCAAATGGGAAAGCACTGGGTAGACCGGCATAGCCCTGAGCTCAGCGGCCAGAAGTTTACCCAGACCATGATCTACGGCTCTTATGATGGCCGTGTCATATTTTTTGAACCGATGTATACGGTAGCGTACCTGCAGTCGAAGCCCGATGAAACTTTTGAGTTGAAGCAGCCGGAAGAGTTTCAGCAAAAAGGCCTCTACTACCCTACCCGCTACGGCTTCCGATACAATGCAGACAAGAAAGAGTATGTAATCCGGCTCGATAACATGCAACTGAAATAAGACGCTATACCTTCTCTGGAAACAAAAAGCCTGCTGTACAAGCAGGCTTTTTGTTGCTGATGGTGTTTTTCGGCTATCCACCCGAGTGTGTCAGGAACTTAGCCTTTCGCCAGTTTCTTACGCTCTTTCTCGTAGGCCTTGCCCAGGTGTTTCAGCTTTTTATCGCCCTGGGTATAGCCGGCTGCCAGCACCTTGGCCGCTTCAGTCCGGCCGCTGCTCACGTCTTGTATCGCCAACTGTATACCTAGCTGCTGCTGCACCTTCTTGGTTTTGCCTTTCGCATAGCCATGGTTGAGCAGATTGGTCAGGAGTTGCAGAGCGGCTTTCTCCTGGTGGATGCTGGTGAAATGATCTACCACAGAAGCCGTGAAAGCCAGTTTGCTTTGCTCACGGGCAAAATTGTAAAGCGAAATATGATCCAATCCAAAACGAGCAACTTTCTTGCTCAGGTAGTGTTGTTCGGCTGTGTTGTAGCGTTGTATCGCATCCGTGTACCGACCTGTCGCTACCATACGGTTTGCTTCTTCCAACATACTTTGATAGGCAGTAGCATCGGCAATGGTGGCACGGCCGTCTTCTGCCGTGAACGTAGCGATGGTGCAGGTGACTTTTGTTTCCGCCGCATGTAGAGCCGCCTGGTAGGCCTGATCAGCGGCAATGAACTTCTTCTCGCGTACAAGCGCCTGCGCATTCTGGTAGTGGCGGTCATAGTCGGCCTGCACATTCCGACACTCCTGTGTGAAGATACGGTCGCGAAGCTCAATGTACTTGCCCTGCACCTCGGTGTCGCGCTCCAGGGCGTAACGGCTGCGCATGTTCTCGGCCGAAGTGGCTACTGCTCTGGCATCGCTCAACCGGTTGTTCATGGCCAGGGTATAGCCCTCCGCCAATTGAATCAGCAACACGGGTTTGGCGGCTTGTTGCAACAAGTTACCAAGCTCACGCACAGGCTGAAAGGTATAGCCCTGCTCCAGAGCCAAGGCCGACTCGAACTGCTCCAGCGCATAACGGTAGTCTTTCGACTTCATGGCCTGACGACCTTTGTCGATGTGCTGCACATAGTACTGGTATTTCACCTGTCCCTGCAGTTCGGCTGCCTCGGGTGCGTCGCGCAGCAGGTAGTCGTATTGGCGCTGGAAGGTATAGGCTTCATTGGCCAACTGGTCGGCCTGTGCCAGGTCGCCTCTGCTCAGAAAGCGCTTGCCCTCCTCCACCATGCTGCGGTAGTAGCCGTACACGGCGCGGCCTTCGCCGTCGTTCAGGGCGGGCATGTTACAACGCAGTCCGCCCAGGGTGCTGCACAGGGCGCGGGCATCGGCGTAGGCGGCTACGGCACTGCGGTAGTCGCCGCGACCGTTGTGAGCGTGGCCTTCGGCCATGAACGAACTGTAGATGTCGTGCGCCAGCCCCAAAGCCATCTGCTGGGTTTCAGGATCTACGCGCATTTGTGTGAGGATATCGCGGGTACGGCCGGCCGCTCCCTGCAGGTTGCCGCTCATAAAGTCCAGGCGGGCCAGTTGCAGGTGCGCTGGCGCAAAGCGTGGGTTCACTTCCAGCGATTTCACAAAGTAAGTGCTGGCAGCGGCCAGGTTGTTGCGGGCCATCAGGCTGATGCCCCGGTTGTAAAACTGCTGGTCGAGCGTAGCCAGGGTATGGTTCACGGCTTTGCGACGCTCTTTCATTAACTGGTTCAGTTGGTTTGATTTGGAGGTATAGCGCTGCGGGTCGTACTGGTTCAGGCTCAGCTTGTCAGAGAAGCGCTTGTCCTGCAGTTTGTCCAGCATTTCCTCCATATCGCGCAGGCGCTTGTCCTCCTGTTTAATGCGGTCTACATCGTCATGCTTGATCAGTACAACATCCTGCAGCATTTTGTTCAACGTGGCGTCGGCAGCATAATAGTCTTTGATCAGGTTGATCTGTCCTTCCAGTTCCTGCACATCGACCTGAGTATACACCAAGTCCAAACTCTCTACTTTTAAGGTATAGCCCTGGCTGTTGGCGGTGTCCGGCACAGAAATCTCCAGCGCCACGATGCCGTTTGGCTTCAGGTTCAGGATAGGCAGGCTGTAGCGTTTCACTTCCTTCTGCTGGCTGTTGAGCAACCGTATCGTCATTTTGGCCTGCTCGGGCAACAGCACGTTGCCCAGGTCGAAACCACGGTAATGCACATCGCCGTTCACTCCTATCTGCTGCAGCTGCACTTTGATCTGCAACTGATCGCCGGCCCTGGCAATGCGGGAATGCTGCTCCAGGCGCACTACAAACTCAGGCTTGCGGCTGGGGCGTCCGCCGGTTTTGCTGGTAGTCGAGCCGCCTTCAGTTAGCAGCTGGATCAGCTTGTTGCTGTTTACCTGACTGCTGCTGCCAGCCGCTTCCTGCTTTATCAGGAAAGAAACAGGTATGGCTTCGTTAAACACAAGCTGGCTCTGTGCCTGCACTGCAACGGCCGCTGTGAGTAGCCAAATCAGAAGTAGTGCTCTTTTCATAATCGTATCGTTTTGCCTGCTTTGGCCAAGTCAAAATCTATTCCACTTTTCTACCAAACTCCGAAAGTATAGAAAAAAGGGTATATAAATGGTAATCAGCCCCATAATTTGTGTGAAGGACAATCGCTTTAGGAATTGCGAGGCATTGGCCTGATATTTTTTTAATTTGCGACCCTAATCCGATTACTATGTACCCATACCGACACCTCTTTGACTTCACCCGCGAGATTTTTCTGAACATCGGCTGCCCGCTGGAAGACGCTCAACTAGCCACCCAGGTATTGCTGGAAGCTGACCTGCGCGGCATTGATTCCCATGGCGTGGCCCGACTGAGTGGCTATGTTCGCCTTTGGGAAGCCGGTCGCATCAACCCGAAGCCTACCATCTCCATTGTGCACGAAACGCCCAGCACTGCCACAGTAGACGGCGACGGCGGACTTGGCCTGGTAGTAGCGCCACGCGCCATGGACATTGCCATGCAAAAAGCAGAGAACGTAGGTACAGGTTGGGTGTCGGTTCGGAACTCAAACCACTTCGGTATAGCGGGCTACCACGCCATGCAGGCCCTGCAGCACGACATGATCGGGATGGCCATGACGAACGCCAGTCCGCTGGTGGCACCCACCCACTCGACGAAGCGCATGCTGGGCACCAACCCGATTGCGGTGGCGGTGCCTGCCAAAGAACAGCCTCCTTTCGTGGCAGACTTTGCTACTGCTTCTGCAGCGAACGGCAAGCTGGAAATTCTGCAGCGCAAAAACGAAAAAGCGCCACTCGGCTGGATACAAACGGCTCAAGGCGAGGACACCGACAATGCAGACGAACTAAAGCAAGGTGGTTCGCTCCTACCACTAGGCAGCGACCTGACTCATGGCAGTCACAAGGGTTATGCTCTGGGCGCTATCGTCGATATATTCTCTGCAGTGCTATCCGGAGCAAATTACGGTCCGTGGGTGCCGCCTTTTGTGAGCTTCCTGGCGCCGCCAATAGACCCAGTGGGCAAAGGGATAGGCCACTTCCTCGGGGCGATGCGCATCGACGCTTTCCGTCCGGCCGACGAGTTCAAGCAGCACATGGACAACTGGATCACATCATTTCGTAAGGCGGATGTAAAGAGCGGTGAAGAAGCCGTGCTTATACCTGGCGATCCGGAGCGCATCATGACTGCCATACGCTTGCAGAAAGGCATACCATTGTTGCCACCCGTTGAGAAAGACCTGGCAGAGTTAGGCAAAAAACTGGGTGTGAAATTCTAGGTATGGCAACCGACAAAGGTATAGCCCTGTTCCGGGTCCTGGGCCTGGGCTCCACGCGGCGCAGCATCCTGATGCTGGTCGTGGCTTGGACCCTGAATGTGGCCTGGCTCGGATTCAATTATTTCTGGAGTCTTGTTCCGAAGTCGGTGCTGATTGCTATACCTGTGCTCATGCTGCTTTACGGCGTTTTAGCCTTGGTCGCCTATGTATATTGGGGTGTTAAAGGCGTACGCGAACAAGACGAGCCTTATGCCAGTGTGCTGGTCGGGGTGATCGTGGCCTTAACGCTGCTATACCTGAACTATACCTTACTCGACGCGCTGATTTCGCTTAGTCGATAAGAGTTTTCGCCATACCTAAAATAAGAAGAGCTGACCGTGATAGTCAGCTCTTCTTATTTTAGGTATAAGCAGTAGGTATAGCCTACTCGATTTTCTTGCCAGCCATGGCCTGCTTGATGGAGATTTGCATCACGCGCTCAGCAAACGGGCTGGTCTGCTCTTCCAGATTATCCACCGCTTTCAGGATCTGGTCTTTGTCGCCGCTTGGCAGCACATCGCGCAGCTTCTGCAAATTATCACGCGTTAGGTTTACTTCGTCTTCTGTCAGGTGCTGGCCGTTCTTCTCCAGGAAGCGCTCTACCTGGTACAGCATCTGCTCGGCTGTAGTGCGTGCCTCAATCACCATACGTGCCGACACGTCTTCGCGGGCGTGCGTGATGGAGTCCATCAGCATCTGCTCTACCTGCGAGTCCGTCAAACCGTATTGTGGCTTCACTTCTACCTCCTGCCGCACACCAGAGCGCAGTTCAATCGCCTTTACTTTCAGGATGCCGTCGGCGTTCAGAATAAAGTTCACATCCACTTTTGGAAATCCTGCCGGCATGGCAGGTATACCTTTCAGGTCGAACTCGGCCAATTTGCGGTTCTCTTGCACTAAATCACGCTCGCCCTGGTAAACGGATATTTTCATGTTAACCTGCCCGTCGATCGAAGTCGTGTACTGACGGCCGGCTTTGGTGGGGATCTTGGAGTTGCGCGGGATGATCGAGTCCATCAGTCCGCCCATGGTTTCGATGCCTAGCGTAAGCGGCGTCACATCCAGCAAAAGGATGTCTTTGCGGTTACCTGATAGGATATCGGCCTGTATGGCCGCACCCAGGGACACTACTTCATCGGGGTTAAGGGAAATGTTGGCAGGCTTACCGAAAAACTCCGATACCGTCTCGTATACCAACGGCACACGTGTAGAGCCACCCACCATAATCACGGCATCAATCTGTTCCGGCTTCAGTTTGGCATCACCCATTGCCTGTCGGCAGCTTTCAATGGTCTTGGCCACGATCGGGGCAATTAGCTCCTCGAACTTGTGACGCGTAATGCCGCACTCTATCGTGTCGTTCACCCTGCTGGTATAGATCTGCTGCTGACTGAGCGCCTTTTTAGCATCTTCAGCTTTCAGGCGCAGTACCTGCTGTAATTTTTTGTCTTCGTTGATGGTATCTGCAACGAGCTGGTTTTCCTGAATCCAGTAGTTGATAATGGCCCGGTCCATGTCGTCACCGCCCAGGTAGGTGTCGCCGTGCGTGGAGAGCACCTCAAATATACCTTGATGCAGACTTAGGATAGAGATATCAAATGTCCCACCGCCCAGGTCGTATACGGCAATCGTCTTTTCTTCAGAAGGGTCTATACCTATACCATAAGCAAGCGAGGCCGCCGTTGGCTCGTTTACGATGCGCAGCACTTCCAGTCCGGCCAGCTTGCCGGCATCGCGGGTAGCCTGGCGCTGGGAGTCGTTGAAATAAGCCGGCACCGTGATTACCGCTCTGTTCACCGGCGTTTTCAGGGCATGCTCGGCCCGCTCACGCAGCTCTTTCAGTATTTCCGCCGACAGCTCGATCGGTGAAAAAAACTTATCTCCTACTCTGATTTTTACAAGACCTTCGCTGTCGTCATCGATGATCTTGTAGCCAAAATAGTCTGTGTGCTCACCGAGGTCTTTGTAAGATTTGCCCAGCAGGCGCTTCACGGAGTAAATGGTGTTGGCGGGGTCGGTGGTCAGGTAGTCCTTCGCCTCCGTGCCCACAATCGTCTCGCCGCTCTGCGTGAAATGCACAATGGACGGCACAATGGTACCACGACCAAGGTCATTGATAGCTACTGGTTTTTTAGTTTCGGGATGTATGTAGGCTACCAGGCTGTTGGTAGTCCCAAGATCTATACCCACAATCACCTCTTCCTGCTGAAGGGCTCCTGTAGAAAGGTTTATCGCAACTTTTGCCATGTTTGTATACGTTAGTGAGGCCGCCCTATACCTGGGCAGCACTATACGCAAAGTTACGAAAAAATCAGGGGAGGTGTCGGGATGTCGGCGCTTTATACCTGATACCCGGACTTATGCCTTCAATATAGTAAACGAAACAGGGTATGGATCGTGAGTTGCGTCTTTGCTCACCCGCCAGCAGACTCTAATGACGTAGAGCGCATTGAGGAAGTATAGTACCAGATAGGCGGCAAACACATACCACGAACCTGGGTAGTGCATGATCTTCATCCAGGCGAAAAGCATCACCAAAGGATAGGTGACTAGAGACCAGGTGATCTGAAAATTCAACAGGCTGATGCCCTGCTCGTACACATGGAGCACTTTCTTTTTCTGCGTAATCCAGATGATGAGCGGGAAAACGAGATTGCCAAGCGGCATCAGCAGATACGAAAGCACGGATAGGTGCATCAGCAGCAGCACACTTTTGTCAGGCTCCTTGCCATAATCGTATACCTCCTCCACGTCTACGTTTAGTGCCTGGCAAATGGATTTCAAGGTATAGCCGCGCGGTTCTGTTTCTCCTTTTTCTATACGCTGCAAAGTCCGCAGGCTTATACCTGCCATCTCGGATAGCTCCTCCTGACTTAGTCCTTTTCGCTTTCGTATTTCGAGAATTCTGTTTCCTAACTCATTCATAGTGTAGTTTTTTAGGTTTGTTTCTCAATACTACAGTAAAAGTGCCATCCAGGCTTGCGGTATTTCTACGTCATTCCTATGACATTAATGACTTTTGCGCTCTTTGAGGCTATAAATGCAGAAAGCTGTTCGTCAAAACAGCTTTCTGCACATCCATCGATGGTCCTATACCTTACTTCTCTTTCTTCGGCACAACGATAAACACGTCCTCACTTGGGCGCTTCATCAGGTATTTCTCTCTCGCAAATTTCTCGAGAAGTTCCGGGTTGCCCATCAGTTCCTCGCGATCCTGCTGCACCTCGGCCATTTTCTCGAGGTAGTACTCCTTGTCTTTCTCTTTATTGTGCAGCTCCCTACTCATGCGGTACTGTGTGATAAAATCGTTGGAGTCGAAAAATAACATCCACACCAAAAACAGCATACCTGTTATAAAATAGAAACTGCGGACAAACTTAGGTATACGGTTTAGCATATATAGAATACTATAGATATTACACTGAGGGCTTTACACAAAAATAAGGCTGTGAGTCATAAACCCACAGCCTTATGCCTAAAATATTTTCGGGATGTTCGTTAGAACTTCTTTCCAGGATAATAAGCCACTTCTCCGAGCTCCTCCTCAATACGGAGCAGCTGGTTGTACTTGGCCATACGGTCAGAGCGAGAAGCCGAGCCTGTCTTGATCTGGCCTGTGTTAAGGGCCACTGCCAGGTCAGCAATCGTGTTATCTTCCGTTTCACCTGAGCGGTGCGACATGACGCTCTTATACCCGTGGCGCAGGCCCAGGTTAATCGCGTTGATCGTCTCCGTCAGCGTACCGATCTGGTTTACTTTGATCAGGATAGAGTTGGCTACGCCCTGGTCTATACCTTGCTGTAGGCGTTTCACGTTCGTAACAAACAAGTCGTCGCCCACTAGTTGTACTTTGCTGCCGATTGTTTCAGTCAACTCTTTCCAGCCTTTCCAGTCATCTTCGTCCATACCATCTTCAATCGAAGCGATCGGGTACTTCTCCGTCCACTCTTTCCAGTAGCTCACCATTTCAGAAGAGGTCAGCTTGTCGCCGGTTGACTTCTTGAAGGTATACAGGCCAGTAGATTTGTCGTAGAATTCGGAGCTGGCCGCATCCATGGCAATCATCATGTCATCGCCTGGCTTATAACCAGCTGCTTCGATTGCCTGCAGTACTACCTCGATCGCCTCTACGTTAGACGCAATATTCGGAGCAAAGCCGCCCTCGTCACCTACGTTCGTAGAAAGACCTTTCTTCTTGAGTACATTTTTCAGGTGATGGAACACTTCAGAGCCCATACGCAACGCTTCAGAGAATGAAGGCGCACCAACCGGCATAATCATAAACTCCTGGAAGTCGATGGCATTGTCTGCATGGCTACCACCGTTCAGGATATTCATCATCGGCACAGGCAACGTGTTGGCATTGACACCACCTACGTAGCGGTACAACGGCATACCAAGTTCCTGTGCAGCTGCACGAGCAATCGCCAGCGAAACGCCTAGTATGGCATTAGCGCCCAGGTTACCTTTGTTCTCCGTGCCATCCAGCTCAATCATGATCTTGTCGAGCAGGTTCTGCTCAAAAACCGGAAATCCGACAAGCTCTTCAGCTATTTTCTCGTTTACATTCTGAACGGCTTGTAGTACACCTTTACCCATGTATCTGCCTTTGTCACCATCGCGAAGTTCTACCGCCTCGTGCACACCCGTAGAAGCGCCGGAAGGCACAGCAGCACGGCCTAGCACGCCATTCTCTGTAAACACATCAACTTCTACTGTCGGGTTGCCTCTTGAATCAAAGATCTGGCGGGCTTTAATATCTGTAATTAAGCTCATCGGTTTGTTTTTATATAGTTTTACTTGTTTTGCTCTAACAGGGCGATAAAATCGTCGAACAGGTATACGGAATCGTGCGGACCGGGAGAAGACTCCGGGTGATACTGCACTGAGAACGCCGGCTTTGACTTCATGCGTATACCTTCCACTGTGTTATCGTTCAGGTTGATATGCGTCACTTCTACGTCCGGGTGGTTCTTCAGTTGCTCAGCGTCCACCACAAAGCCGTGGTTCTGCGAAGTGATCTCACTCAGTCCGGTGATCAGGTTTTTAACCGGATGATTCAGGCCTCTGTGGCCATTGTGCATTTTGTAAGTGGCAATACCATTGGCCTGCGCCAGCATCTGATGTCCCATGCAAATACCGAACATCGGTCTGCTCTTCTCCAGTATCTGCTTTACGCTGTTGATGGGCGTTGTCATCACGGCAGGGTCGCCAGGGCCATTCGAAATGAAGTATCCATCCGGGCCCCATTCCTCCATTTCTTCAAATGGCGTATCGTACGGGAACACCTTCACTTCGCAGCCACGAGCCACCAGGTTATTCAAACTATTTCGCTTCACACCAAGGTCCAGCACGGCTACTTTGTACTTTACCTCCTCAGGTTTCATGTGGTATACCTCCTCCGTACTCACGTGAGAGGAAAGCTCCAGCCCGTCCATAGACGGTACCTCGGCAAGTTTACGCTTTAATTCAGAAACATCAGCCGTTTCGGAGGAGATGATGGCGTTCATAGCGCCTTTATCGCGAATATGGCGCACCAGCGCGCGGGTGTCAATTTCGCAAATACCAACTACGCCTGCCTTTTCGAAATAATCCTGCAGAGAACCTTCTGCTTGCTTACGCGAAAAAAAGTGAGAAAACTCCTTACAAACAAGGCCGTTGATCTGTACTTTATCCGATTCAACCTCATCGGACAGTACACCATAATTGCCTATGTGAGAAAATGTAGTGACAACTAACTGACCGTAGTAAGACGGATCTGTAAAGATTTCCTGGTAGCCCGTCATACCTGTGTTAAAGCATAACTCACCACCTTTGGTACCAATACGCCCCAGGCTTTTGCCTGTAAATACGGTACCATCTTGTAATAAAAGAATAGCTTCGGACGTCGTGTGTTTCTTCATCTTGAAAATTTAATACAAAAATAAAAAAGGGACACGACTTATGTCATGTCCCTTTAGAATATTTCACAAATGAAGCTTATTCAGCATCTTTTGTTTCTTCTTTAGTGCCCTCTGCTTCTGGAGTTGCAGGAGTTGAAGCCTCAGTAGACTCCGCGCCTTTTTTCTTAGAAGAAGAACGACGACGAGTTTTCTTAGCACCGGCAGTACCAGTTGTAGTCAGCATATCCTCGTTGTAGTCAACAAGCTCGATCACGCACATTTCTGCATTGTCACCAAGTCTGTAGCCAGTCTTCAGGATACGTGTATAACCACCAGGTCTGTTCGCGATCTTTACAGATACTTCGTCAAACAGCTCTTTCACAGATTCTTTGTCTTGCAGGTATGCGAAAACAGTTCTTCTGGAGTGAGTTGTGTCGTTTTTAGCTTTAGTCAGTAGGGGCTCAACATACTTGCGTAGTGCTTTTGCCTTGGCTACTGTAGTAGAAAGACGCTTGTGCAGGATAAGCGAAGCCGCCATGTTTGACAGCATTGCTTTGCGGTGCGAAGCGGTTCTTCCTAAGTGATTTACTTTTTTACCGTGTCTCATTATTTTGAATTGTGCACGTGCATACCGTCGATCAACCCACCCGGGGATCGGGAATTATGCCGTAGATTGATTAATCTTCTTCTAATTTATACTTAGAAAGGTCCATGCCAAAAGTCAGGCCCTTCTCTTGCACGAGGTTCTCAAGCTCAGTCAAAGACTTCTTACCAAAGTTACGGAACTTCATCATGTCAGAGATGTCAAGCTGTACCAGGTCACCAAGCGTTTTGATGTCGGCGGCCTTAAGACAGTTGTAAGCTCTAACTGAAAGATCCATATCCTGAAGCGAAGTCTTCAGTACTTTGCGCATGTGCAGCAGTTCCTCATCCACAGCTTCTTCTTCTTCAGGCTTAGCTGTTTCGAAGGTCATGGTGTTGTCAGAGAAGAGCATGAAGTGCTGGATCAAAATATTTGCAGCACCTTTCAGGGCATCTTCCGGATGAATAGAACCATCAGTCTGTATGTCAAGCACTAGCTTTTCATAGTCAGTCTTCTGCTCAACGCGTGTATTCTCTACACTGAACTTTACATTCTTGATAGGCGTAAAGATGGCATCGATCGGGATAAGACCGAACACCTGGTCAACCGGCTTGTTCTCTTCAGCAGGAACGTAGCCACGTCCTTTCTGAATAGTCAACTCAACTTCCAGTGTCATGTTCTTATCCAGGTTGCAGATTACCAACTCTGGGTTTAACACCTCAAAGCTTGTAGAAAACTTACTTATGTCGCCAGCTACAAACTTATCCTGACCTGAGATGGTAACGGTAACTTTGTCATCGATAACTTCGCTTATTTTCTTAAAGCGAACCATTTTCAGGTTGAGGATAATATCAGATACATCCTCCACTACGCCTTCAACAGACGAGAACTCATGCAGTACACCAGGTATGCGAACGCTAGTAATTGCGAATCCTTCCAAAGAAGAAAGCAAAATTCTTCGCAGAGCATTACCGATGGTTACTCCGTAACCTTTTTCAAGCGGCTTGAATTCAAATAAACCATGAAAGTCGTCGGCTTTTTCCATCACAACTTTCTCTGGCATTTGAAATGCTAATATTGACATACTTGCAGTGTTAAAGGTTAAAATTTGATTAAGCGGCTTACTTAGAATAGAACTCGACGATCAGCTGCTCCTGAATTTTCTCAGGGATCTGGTCACGCTGTGGCGCAGACACAAATTTACCAACCATCTCAGCTCCATCCCACTCTAACCAACTGAAAGCACGCGCATTGCGAACGCTCAGGCTAGTAGTAATTGCTTCTAGAGATTTAGATTTCTCTCTAACAGCTACCGTATCACCAACTTTTAAGCTATATGAAGGTATGTTTACAATCTCACCGTTTACAGTGATGTGCTTGTGCAATACAAGCTGACGAGCAGCTCTTCTTGTTGGAGCAATACCAAGTCTATAAACTGTGTTGTCAAGTCTAGACTCCAGAAGGGTCAGGAATTGCTCACCAGTTACACCACCTTTTCTGGCAGCTTTCTCAAACAGATTTGCGAACTGCTTTTCAAGCATGCCATAAATGAACTTGGCTTTCTGCTTTTCTGTAAGCTGAAGCGCGTATTCGGACTGCTTCTTACGACGGCCACGGCCGTGCTGTCCAGGAGGATAGCTTTTCTTTTTTAATGCTTTGCTTGGGCCGAAAATCTCCTCGTTAAACTTTCTGGAGATTTTGCTTTTAGGACCAGTATATCTTGCCATTGTATTTAATCTGAATTACTAATTAAACTCTTCTGCGTTTAGGAGGACGACATCCGTTGTGAGGAAGTGGCGTAACATCTTTGATAGTTGTTACTTCGATGCCAGTATTCTGTACAGTACGGATGGCGGACTCTCTACCTGCACCAGGACCTTTAACGAAAACCTCAGCTTTACGCATTCCCAGGTCATAAGCAACCTTAGCGCAATCTGAAGCTGCCATTTGTGCAGCGTAAGGAGTGTTCTTTTTAGAACCTTTAAAACCCATTTTACCAGCAGAAGCCCAAGAGATAACTTGTCCTGCGTTATTGGTTACTGAGATAATGATATTGTTGAAAGAAGCTTTGATGTGTACCTGGCCTGTTGATTCAACAATTACAACACGCTTCTTAGCTTTGTCTTTTCTTTTCTGAGCCATGATCAAAAATTATTTAGAAGCTTTCTTCTTGTTTGCTACTGTCTTGCGCTTACCTTTTCTTGTGCGCGAGTTATTCTTCGTGCGCTGACCTCGTACAGGTAGACCTTTACGGTGTCTCAAACCACGGTAGCAGCCAATATCAAGAAGACGCTTAATATGCAATTGCACTTCTGATCTCAGAACACCTTCGGTTTTGATTTCAGCTGCAATGATATTTCTGATCTCATTAGCTTCATCTTCGGTCCAGTCTTTCACCTTTTTGTCAAGATCCACCCCGGCTTTGTTTAGGATTTGCACAGAGAGATTACGACCTATACCAAAAATGTAAGTCAAAGAGATCTCTCCTCTTTTGTTGTCCGGAATATCAACTCCTGCTATTCTTGCCATAATTAATAATTATCCTTGTCTTTGTTTATATCTTGGATTCTTTTTGTTGATAACGTATAGCTTACCCTTGCGACGGATAATCTTACAGTCAACACTTCTCTTTTTTACTGATGCTTTGACTTTCATTGTAGTTATTTATAACGATAAACAATTCTTCCTTTAGTTAAATCATAGGGTGACATCTCCAACTTAACGCGGTCACCTGGCAGGATCTTGATATAATTCATTCTCATTTTACCTGAGATATGCGCCACTACCTGATGTCCATTTTCTAACTCTACCCGGAACATTGCATTTGATAATGCTTCGATGATAGTACCGTCTTGCTCGATAGAGGACTGCTTCGCCATTTATTGTTGTTTAGCTTTATCTATGTATTCAAAAGTTGTTAATACTTCTGCTTTGTTATTTCTTACGACTACTGTATGCTCAAAATGAGCAGAAGGTTTATTATCACGAGTGCGGATTGTCCATCCATCCTCTTCCTGAATAATATACCTGGTACCGAGATTTACCATAGGCTCAATCGCAAGTACCAAACCGTTTTGAAGCTTCATTCCCTGACCACGTTTTCCGTAATTAGGCACTTCAGGAGATTCATGCAGGTTGCGGCCAATTCCGTGTCCTACCAACTCACGCACAACTCCATATTTAGAAGCTTCGGCATGTGTCTGGATTGCATGGCTAATATCACCAAGTCGGTTACCGACAACTGCCTTTTCGATTCCCTTGTACAAGGACTCTTTCGTAACTTCCAGTAATTGTGCTACCTCTTCCGAGACATTCCCAACAGCATGGGTATAGGCAGAGTCACTATGGAATCCATTTAGATAGACACCACCGTCAACAGAAATTATATCCCCATCGTTCAAAACGTAATTCCCTGGCATCCCATGCACTACAGTAGAATTTACCGAGATACAAAGGCTAAAAGGAAACCCATTATAGTTTTTAAAAGATGGGACAGCACCATGATCTTTCATGAACTCTTCAGCTCTTTTATCCAGTGTAAGGGTGGATACCCCCTCTTTTATAAGAAGAGCTATTTCGCCATGTGCTTTACTTAATATTAAAGCACTCTGGCGAATTAGCTCTATTTCTTCTTCAGTCTTGTAAAAAACCATTTATTAGGATACCATGGCAATATTTTCTGTTCTGCCTCTTAGCTTTCCAGATTTCATCATGCCATCATAATGACGCATTAATAAATAACTTTCAATTTGCTGTAGCGTGTCAAGCACTACACCCACCATGATGATAAGTGAAGTACCACCATAGAACTGGGCGAATTCTCTTGTCACTCCAAATAGCATAGCGATAGCAGGAAAGATTGCCACAAGTGCCAGATAGATAGCACCTGGAAGCGTAATCTTAGTAAGTATATTATCAATATACTCAGAGGTTGCACGGCCCGGCTTCACACCTGGCACAAAGCCACCGCTACGCTTCAAATCATCAGCAATCTGATTGGGATTAACTGTGATCGCTGTGTAGAAGTAAGTGAAAATTAGAATCATTAGACCAAACACCACATTGTACTGCCATGATGTAAAGTCAGAGAATGTAGCACCGATGTAACTCGCTGTTTCATTTGAGTCAGCCCAGATTGAAGCAATCATAGAAGGCAGGAACATAAGTGATTGAGCGAAAATAATCGGCATAACACCTGCAGCATTAACTTTCAGTGGAATGAATTGACGCTGACCACTGTAAAGTGAACTGCCACCAACTTGCTTAGCATACTGTACAGGAATTCTTCTAATAGCCTGGGTCAACATAACAACAGACATTACAACGAAGAAGAGAACGATCAGCTCAAAGATAAATAGCAAAGCGCCATTCAACTCTTTAGACAATGCCTCTGCCACAATAGCGCCAGGGAAACGAGAGATAATGCCTATCATGATAAGCATTGAAATACCGTTGCCTATACCTTTATCCGTTATCTTTTCACCAAGCCACATACAGAATATGGTGCCTGACGTTAAGACAATCATCGAACTTATGGTAAACAGTGTAGTGTTAACAATAATTGCCTCGCTGTTAATGGTAGCCACAAAGCCGACCGCCTGCGCAAGCGTAATGATAATAGTAAGAACTCGGGTGATTTGGTTTATTTTCTTTCTACCAGACTCACCCTCCTTCTGCATTTTCTGGAAATAAGGAACGGCTATAGTAAGCAGCTGTAATACGATAGAAGCTGATATATATGGCATGATACCCAACGCAAAGATGGAAGCATTGCTAAATGCTCCACCTAAGAACGTATCCAACAGCCCGAATATACCCTCTGTGTTGGACTTGAGCTGGTTAGGATCTATACCAGGAAGAACAACATAAGAACCTAATCTAAAAATAGCTATAAAACCTAAGGTATTGAGTATGCGTACTCTTAGATCATCAATAGCAAAAATGTTCTTAATTGTTGTTATAAACTTCTTCATAAAAATTAAAGGGCTACTGTTTTACCGCCTGCTTTTTCGATGGATGAAATGGCAGTCTGAGAAAAAGCATGAGCGTGTACTTCTACAGCTTTAGAAATCTCTCCTCTACCTAAGATCTTAACTTTGTCATTCTTGGACACTAAACCGTGTGCCTTGAAGAAATCAAAGTTAAAAACTTTTTCATTAGTATCCGCAGCCAATGACTCCAGAACATCTAAATTAATTCCTTTATACTCTACTCTATTGAAGTTTTTGAAACCAAATTTTGGAACACGTCTCTGAAGTGGCATCTGACCACCTTCAAAGCCAGACTTCTGCGAGTAGCCTGAACGAGACTTGGCACCTTTGTGTCCTCTGGTAGAAGTTCCACCTCTACCTGAGCCAGTTCCTCTGCCTATTCTCTTTCTAGTCTTAACAGACCCTTCTGCAGGTTTTAATGAATTCAAATACATATTAAATGTCCTTTACTTCTACTAAATTGTGAACCTTGTTAATCATACCAGCAATCTGAGGCGTTTTTTCAACAGTTACTGATTTATTGATCTTACCAAGACCTAAAGCTTGAATTGTTAGCTTCTGGTCTTTCGGTCTGTCAATAATGCTTTTAACTTGTGTGATTGTTACTTTAGCCATCTCAATTAACCGTTAAATACTTTCTGCAAATTAACACCACGCTGCTGTGCTACGGCCAAAGGGTCACGCATCTTAGCCAAAGCGTCAAAAGTTGCTTTTACCACGTTGTGTGGGTTAGAAGAACCTTTAGACTTGCAAAGTACGTCTTTTATACCAGCACTTTCAAGTACGGCACGCATTGCACCACCGGCAATTACACCTGTACCAGGAGCTGCAGGCTTCACAAGCACGAAACCACCTGAATACTTACCTTCCATTGCATGCGGTACAGTGTGATGGTAAAGAGGAACCTTAACCAGGTTCTTCTTGGCATCATCAATACCTTTCGCAATAGCGTCAGTTACTTCATTTGCTTTACCAAGGCCATATCCAACTACACCGTTACCATCACCTACTACGACGATGGCAGCGAAGCTAAATCTTCTACCACCTTTTACAACTTTGGCCACACGATTGATCGCTACTACTCTTTCTTTGAGTTCGATCTCGCTAGCCTTTACACTACGAACATTATTTTTCAACATAATTCTTAGAATTTTAGGCCTGCCTCGCGAGCGCCTTCAGCCAATGATTTTACGTTACCATGGTAAAGGTATCCAGAACGGTCAAACACCACCTGAGAGATACCCATCTCGAGAGCTTTTGCTCCTATTTCTTTTCCAACCTGATTGGACACTGAAATATTAGCGTTGGATACACCGTCAAGCTTCGTAGAAGAGGCAGCCGCCAAAGTTTTTCCTGTAGTGTCATCGATCAACTGTGCATAGATAGCTTTGTTGCTTCTAAAAACAGATAATCTCGGTCTGGCAGAAGTACCAGAAATCTTGTTTCTGATACTTCTTTTAATTCTAAGTCTTCTTGATACTTTATTAACAGACATGATGATGATTATTTAGACGCTGTCTTACCAGCTTTTCTTCTTACAACTTCACCTACAAAACGGATACCTTTACCTTTGTAAGGCTCTACTTTGCGCAGTGCTCTGATTTTAGCAGCTACCTGACCGATCAGTTGCTTGTCATTGCTTTCAAGCGTAATAACTGGAGCTTTACCTTTTTCTGTTACTGCGGTAGCAGTAACTTCCGGAGGCATGGCCATAAAGATATTGTGAGAGTATCCCAGAGCTAGCTCTATTACGTTTCCCTGCACGGTTGCTTTATAACCTACACCTACTAGCTCAAGCTGCTCTTTGTAACCTTCGCTTACACCAACAACCATGTTGTTGATCAGCGAGCGGTAAAGACCATGCATAGCTTTATGACGCTTTTGCTCAGTAGGACGCTCCACCACGATCTGGTTTTCCTCCTGCTTTACAATCATGTCTTTGTCTACCGGAGTAGTAAGTGAGCCTTTTGGTCCTTTTACAGTAACAACGTTATCTTTTGCTATCGCAAATTCAACATTATTTGGCAGGCTGATTGGCAATTTTCCTATACGTGACATTGTCTATCCTCCTATTAGTAAACGTAACACAATACCTCACCACCTACATTCAGTGACTTGGCTTCTTTTTCAGTCATTACACCTTTGGAAGTTGACAGGATAGCTACACCCAATCCGTTCAGAACGCGTGGCAGGTTGTCATTTCCGGTATACTTGCGAAGCCCTGGCTTACTAATCCTCTCAAGTTTCACAATAGCAGATTGCTTAGTGGTAGGATTGTATTTCAGAGCGATCTTAATAGTACCTTGTACAGAAGAATCTTCAAACTTATAGCTTTGAATGTATCCTTTGTCGTACAATACTTTTGTTATCTCTTTCTTGATATTGCTAGATGGTATTTCAACTACTCTGTGGTTTGCCTTGATGGCATTACGCACTCTAGTTAAATAATCTGCTATTGGATCTGAGTTCATTATGAATCACTTAAATCTTGATTGCTTTTTTCTAAGCGAGCGGCAAAGATAAGAATATCTTTTCTTCTTTCTTAGTTTCTTAAGAAAAATTACCAGCTGGACTTTGTTACTCCAGGGATTTTACCAGCAGAAGCAAGTTCTCTGAAAGTAACACGAGAAATACCAAACTTTCTCATGTAGCCACGTGGCCTTCCGGTTAACTTGCAACGATTGTGTAGTCTTACAGGAGAAGAGTTTTTAGGAAGTTTGTCGAGTCCTTCGTAATCTCCTTTAGCTTTGAGTTCTGCACGCTTCGCAGCGTACTTAGCTACTAATTTCTGTCTTTTAAGCTCTCTCGCTTTTACTGCTTCTTTAGCCATTTTTCTTATTTCTTAATATTAGTGAAAGGCATACCAAACGCTTTAAGCAACTCGTAGCTCTCCTCATCTGTCTGAGCAGTAGTTACGAAGGTAATATCCATACCACTAATGGCTTTAATTTTATCGATGCTGATCTCAGGAAAAATGATCTGTTCCTTAACACCTAGTGTGTAGTTACCACGACCATCGAATCCTTTATCATTTACGCCTCTGAAGTCACGTACTCTTGGAAGAGCGATTGTCAAAAGACGGTCCATGAATTCGTACATACGCTGACCTCTTAGTGTCACGCGGGCGCCAATTGGCATGCCTTCACGAAGCTTGAAGTTCGAAACCGATTTCTTAGCGATAGTAGCAACAGCCTTCTGACCAGAAATGGTTGTAAGCTCTTCTACCCCGATGTCAACCAGTTTTTTATCAGCTACAGCAGCGCCGATACCTTTGTTAATGGAGATCTTAGTGATCTTAGGCACCTGCATAACGTTCTTATACTGGAACTTTTCTAGCAGAGCAGGTACAACCTCCTTCTGATATTTTTCTTTAAATCTTGCAGTTGCCATATTAGATTACTTCTCCTGATTTTTTAGAATAACGCTCTGTTTTACCTTCGCTGTTTTTTCTTCTGCCTGCCTTAGTAGTTTCACCTGACTTAGAGTCTACCAAAGCTACATTGCTGGCGTGAATAGGAGCTTCCATTTTAGAGATTCCACCCTGAGGGTTCTTGGCGCTAGGCTTAGCATGCTTTGTCACCATGTTGATACCCTCTACAGTTACTCTTTGCTTCTCTATGTTAACAGCTGTAATGCGGCCTGTTTTTCCGCGGTCGTCACCGGCAATTACTTTAACTGTATCGCCAGTTTTTACATGAAGTTTTTTCTTATTCATCTTGATGTCTGAATTAATGATTAAAGAACTTCAGGTGCCAACGAAACAATTTTCATGAATTGCTTTTCACGAAGCTCACGCGCTACCGGTCCGAAAATACGTGTACCACGTGGCTCGTTGTTAGCGTTCAGAAGAACAGCGGCATTGTCGTCGAAACGGATATAAGAACCGTCTTTTCTTCTGATCTCTTTCTTAGTTCTTACAATAACTGCTTTTGAAACAGTTCCCTTTTTAACGTTTCCAGAAGAAAGGGCTGATTTTACAGTTACTACTATTCTATCACCGATAGAAGCGTATTTCTTTCCTGTACCACCTAGAACACGGATACAAAGAACTTCTTTAGCTCCACTGTTGTCGGCTACGTTCAATCTTGATTCCTGCTGTATCATCTTATTTCGCCCTTTCTATAATTTCTACTAAACGCCAGTTCTTGGTCTTGCTAAGAGGACGCGTCTCCTGAATGCGAACCGTATCACCGATGTTGCATTCGTTTTTCTCGTCATGAGCCATGAATTTGGTGGACTTGCTAACGAACTTACCGTAGATCGGGTGCTTCATTCTGCTTTCCACTAACACAGTGATAGACTTGTCCATCTTGTTGCTAACAACCTTACCACTTCTTTCTTTTCTAAGATTTCTCTCTTCCATGATTTCTATTAAGTATTAAGAGTTAGCTTCAATTTCACGGCGACGAATCTCAGTATTCAGACGAGCGATAGATTTCTTCGTCTCACGGATTTTCATCGGATTTTCCAACGGAGAGATAGCATGTGCGAAACGTAGGTTCTGCATGGTTGTGTGCTCCGTATTAAGCTTCTCTTTCAGCTCTTCTAAAGACAAAGCTTTAATCTCTGAATTTTTCATATACTATTTCTCAACGTAATCTCTACGTACTACAAACTTTGTTTTAACAGGTAGCTTCTGTGCAGCAAGTCTCAATGACTCCTGAGCTACTTCCAGAGGTACACCGTCAGATTCGAACATGATGGTACCTGGCTTAACAACAGCTACCCAATACTCAGGCGAACCTTTACCCTTACCCATACGAACCTCTGCAGGCTTCTTCGTAATAGGTTTGTCAGGGAAAATACGGATCCAAACCTGACCCTCACGTTTCATTGCTCTTGTCATGGCGATACGAGCGGCTTCAATCTGGCGGCTGGTAATCCAAGATGCTTCAAGAGATTTGATGGCAAAGGAACCAAATGAAATAGTACTGCCTCTATGAGCCAGACCTTTCACGCGGCCTTTTTGCATTTTTCTATATTTAGTCCTTTTAGGCTGTAACATTTTCTAAAACTTAATAATGTTATCAATCAATTATTGACGACGCTTACGCGGCTTCGCTGCTCCATCCGTTTTCTTACGGTCGCCACGCTCGCCACCACGGCTTCTTCTGTCACCACTTCCGCTCTGTGCACCTGGTCCTCCTTTGGTCTCAAGGCCAGCATTTGGAGTAAGATCTTTCTTACCATAAACTTCGCCTTTGAAGATCCAAACTTTGATACCAAGCTTACCATATACCGTCTGGGCTTCAGACAATGCATAGTCAATATCAGCACGAAGCGTGTGCAGAGGAGTTCTTCCCTCTTTGTAGTGCTCCGTACGGGCCATTTCAGCACCGCCTAGACGACCTGAAACCTGCACCTTGATACCTTCAGCACCAACACGCAGCGCAGAAGCAATTGCCTGCTTCATGGCGCGACGGAAAGAGATACGTGCCTGCAGCTGCTGAGCGATTGATTCGCCTACCAGTTTAGCATCAAGCTCCGGACGCTTAATTTCAAAAATGTTAATCTGAACATCCTTGTTAGTAAGTTTCTTAAGCTCTTCCTTGATCTTATCTACTTCCTGTCCACCTTTACCAATCACAACGCCTGGGCGGGCTGTGTTAACAGTAATAGTGATGCGCTTAAGGGTTCTTTCAATAATGATTTTAGAAATGCCACCTTTAGGGATACGCGCTAAAATATATTTTCTGATTTTCTCGTCTTCAACCAGCTTCTCAGCGAAATCTTTGCCACCATACCAGTTAGAATCCCAACCTTTGATAACTCCTAGGCGAAAACCGATCGGATTTACTTTCTGTCCCATATTCTTACTTATTGGCTTTTTTAGATTTCTTAGATTGCTGTTGCTCGAATTGCTCTTCAGTCATGCTGTCTATCACGAGTGTCACGTGGTTAGATCTCTTTCTGATGCGGTATCCACGTCCTTGTGGAGCCGGACGAAGACGCTTCAGCATTTTGCCTTCATCTACAAAAATCTCTTTGATGAAAAGATTGGCATCTTCGATGCGTGAATCTTCATTCTTCTGTTGCCAGTTTGCTAAGGCAGATAAAAGAAGTTTCTCGATTCTGGCAGCACCTGAGTTTGCTTCGAATTTTAATAAGCCAAGGGCTTTGTTTACGCTCTTACCGCGTACCAAACCTGCTACTAATCGCATTTTGCGAGGAGAAGTAGGCACGTTCTTAAGTCTTGCTACTGCTTCCATTATCGCTTTCCTTTATCTTTTTTAGCTACGTGACCTCTAAAGTTTCTGGTTGGAGCAAACTCACCGAGTTTATGTCCTACCATGTTCTCAGTCACATACACTGGTATGAATTTGTTACCGTTATGAACTGCAAATGTATGTCCAACGAAATCTGGAGAAATCATGGATCTGCGTGACCAAGTCTTGATAACAGTCTTCTTACCAGACTCGTTCATCACGTCTACTTTCTTCTCGAGCCTATAGTCAATATAAGGCCCTTTTTTTAGTGATCTAGCCATTTACTATTTCTTTCCTCTATTAACTATAAGTTTCTCAGAATGCTTCTTTTTGCTACGGGTCTTCAGACCTTTCGACAGTAAGCCTTTGCGTGAACGTGGGTGACCACCTGAAGACTTACCTTCACCACCACCCATTGGGTGATCGACTGGGTTCATCGCAACACCACGTACTCTTGGACGTCTGCCTAACCATCTGTTACGGCCAGCCTTACCAAGCTTAACGTTCATGTGGTCTGAGTTAGAAACTGTACCTACAGTAGCATAACATTTAACCAGCACCATGCGAAGCTCACCGGATGGAAGCTTGATAGTCGCATAGCGGCCTTCTCTTGCTACCAACTGCGCGTAAGAGCCTGCGCTTCTTGCGAGGGTTGCGCCGTTGCCTGGCTGTAGTTCAATGTTGTGTACAATAGTACCTAGAGGAATATCAGATAATGGAAGGCAGTTGCCTACCTCTGGTGCTACACCAGGGCCAGACACGATTACTGTTCCTACCTCTATACCTGACGGTGCGATGATGTAGCTCTTCTCACCATCAGCGTAGTATAGCAGAGCAATACGAGCAGTTCTGTTCGGATCGTACTCAATAGTCTTCACAGTAGCCGGCACGCCGTGCTTCGTACGCTTGAAGTCTATTACTCTGTACTTCTGCTTATGACCACCGCCCAAATAGCGCAAGGTCATTCTGCCTGAGTTATTGCGTCCACCAGATTTTTTACTCGGTGCCAACAAAGATTTCTCTGGAGTAGCTGTCGTGATCTCATCGAACGCCGGCGCTACGCGGAATCTTTGACCTGGTGTTGTTGGTCTTAACTTCTTTAAAGCCATTGTTATTTAATTAAATGCTGCTGTAAAAGTCTATCACTTCGCCCTCTTTCAAGGTAACGATTGCTTTTTTCTTGGAAGACGTACGGCCAGTTACAGCACCAGATTTGGTGTATTTGCTTTTAACTTTGCCCTGCGTTTTCATGGTAGCTACTTTCTCAACGGTAACTCCATAAAGTTTCTCAACTGCCTTTTTGATTTCTACTTTGTTGGCTTTGATGTTCACCTCGAAAGCATACTTTCCAACTTCGGTCATAGCAGCGAACTTTTCCGTCAGAAGCGGTTTCTTCAGTATCATAATATTATGCGCTTAAGAGGTTTTCAATAATGTTAACTGAATCTTCAACCAGCAGTACACGGTCTGTATTCAGCAGATCGTATGTATTTAAATCGCCAGCTGTTGAAATCTTCACTTTGTTCAGGTTGCGGCCAGAAAGAACAACATTCTTATCAACTGCAGGTAGCACGATCAAAGTTTTGCCCTCTACCTTTAGGTTGCTCAGTATATTCTTGAATTCTTTGGTCTTTGGAGCTTCAAATGTGAAAGATTCTAAAAGAGACACTTTATTGTCTTTCGCCAATAATGAAAGCGCTGAAACACGTGCCACTTCTTTCAGTTTTTTGTTCAGTTTAAAGCTATAGTTTCTTGGTCTAGGACCAAACACTCTACCGCCACCAACAAAAAGAGGAGCTTTCAAGCTACCTGCACGAGCACCACCAGTACCTTTTTGCTTTTTGATCTTTTTTGTAGATCCAGCAACTTCGTTTCTTTCTTTGGACTTGTGCGTTCCCTGTCTCTGATTTGCCAGGTACTGCTTCACGTCAAGATACATCGCATGCTCATTTGGTGTAGTACCAAACACAGCATCAGAAAGTGTTACCTTTCTACCTGTATCCTCACCTTTAATATTCAATACAGAAAGCTCCATTTTATTTCTCAATTAACACGTAAGAATTTTTGGCACCTGGAACAGAGCCACTAACTACTAACAGATTTTTGTCTGCGATAACACGCACTACCGTCAGGTTTTGAATTTTCACACGATTACCGCCCATACGGCCAGCCATGCGCATTCCTTTAAATACTCTTGATGGCCAAGAGCATGCACCAATTGAACCAGGGTGTCTTGCTCTGTTGTGCTGACCGTGCGTCTGACCACCAACACCGGCAAAGTTATGGCGCTTTACTACACCTTGGAAACCCTTACCTTTTGATGTGCCAACCACGTCAATAAACTCTCCTTCTTCGAACAGATTCACATCAACTGTATCTCCCAGATTCAGTGACACTCCTTCTGTATCGAATTCAGCAACTTTTTTCTTAGCTGACGTATTAGCTTTCTTGTAATGACCAGCCTCTGCTTTCGTTACTCTCTTAAGCTTTTTGTCGCCGTAGCCAAGCTGCACAGCTGCGTAGCCATCAGTCTCAACCGTCTTCACCTGAGTAACTACACATGGGCCTGCTTGAATAAGCGTAACTGGTGTGTATTTACCATCTGCTGTGAAGAGGCTTGTCATTCCGATTTTTTTACCGATAATTCCAGGCATTCAACTTGTTTTTTAAAAGATGGATATAATAATTTCACCCCTCAGCTTTTGCTAAGGGAGTGCAAAGTTAATGAATTTTAAAATTCTTTAACAACATTTGTCTAAAATATTATTAATCAGCACATAAAAAAAGAGAACCCGAAGGTTCTCTTTTCCTTATTATGTGTGATCTTATCAAACTTTGATCTCAACATCTACACCACTTGGAAGCTCAAGCTTCATTAGGGCGTCAACTGTTTTAGAGCTAGTAGAGTAGATATCAACCAGTCGTTTGTACGTGCAAAGCTGGAACTGCTCTCTTGACTTCTTGTTAACGTGTGGTGAACGAAGTACAGTGAATTTATCCTTCTCTGTTGGAAGAGGAATAGGACCGCTTACGATTGCACCAGTAGCTTTTACAGCCTTTACAATCTTCTCTGAAGACTTGTCTACCAGGTTGTGGTCGTAAGACTTGAGTTTAATTCTAATTTTCTGATTCATTATCTTTTACTACTATTTAGCTGCAGTTCCTTTTAATTTAGCAATGATGCCATCGGCCAGGTTTTGTGGTACTTGCTCGTAGTGAGAGAAAGTAAGAGAAGCCGTAGCTCTACCTGAAGTGATAGTACGAAGGTCTGTTACATAACCGAACAGTTCTGAAAGCGGTACGTTTGCTTTCACTACCGATGAGGTTCCTTTTGTATCCATACCTTTCATGATACCTCTTCTTCTGTTCAAGTCACCAGTCACAGGACCTGTGTATTCGTCAGGGGTTACAACGTCCACAGCCATGATAGGCTCAAGTAGCTTAGGAGCACACTGCTTACCTGCCTCTTTGAAGCCCTGACGTGCAGCAAGTTCAAAAGAAAGTGAGTCAGAGTCAACGTCGTGGAATGAACCGTGGAACAGACGAACTTTCATAGAGTCGATTGGGAAGCCTGCCAGAATACCATTCTTCATTGACTCCTCGAAACCTTTCTGTATCGCCGGGATGAATTCTCTTGGAATAACACCGCCTACAATCGCGTTTTCGAACTCTAGTCCTTGCTTGCCATCCTCACGTGGTCCCATAGTGAACACGATATCGGCAAACTTACCACGACCACCAGACTGCTTCTTGAACACTTCTCTGTGCTCTACTGACTTGGTGATGGTTTCTTTATAAGCTACCTGAGGCGCACCCTGATTCAGTTCTACCTTGAACTCGCGCTTCATACGGTCGATGATGATCTCCAGGTGAAGTTCACCCATACCTCTAAGGATGGTCTGACCTGTTTCCTCATCAGTATTAACCTGAAGCGTTGGGTCCTCTTCAACAAGCTTGGCGATCGCCATACCCATTTTATCGGAGTCTGCCTGCGTTTTAGGCTCGATAGCGTAGCCGATAACTGGCTCTGGGAAGTCCATTGACTCAAGCACGATTTTAGCACCTTGCTCGCAAAGCGTATCACCTGTCTTGATGTCTTTGAAACCAACTACCGCGGCGATATCCCCAGCTTCCAGCCTTTCGATCTGGTTCTGCTTATTAGCATGCATCTGGAAGATACGCGAAATACGCTCTTTGTTATTTGAACGGGTGTTATATATATAAGACCCTGCTTCAAGAACGCCTGAATAAGCACGCACAAAGCATAGACGACCTACGTAAGGGTCGGTAGCGATTTTGAAGGCCAAGCCTGCAAACGGTTCAGTTGCTGATGGCTTTCTTGCTACTTCTTCGCCTGTATCGGGGTTAGTGCCGATAATGCTTTCCTTATCCATTGGTGATGGAAGCAACGCCATCACGTAGTCAAGCATTGTCTGTACACCTTTATTCTTGAAAGATGAGCCACACAGCATTGGCACGATAGCCATGTCAATTGTAGCAGCGCGAAGGGCAGCAAGAATTTCGGCTTCAGTTATTGAGTTTGGATCCTCGAAGTATTTCTCCATCAAAGACTCATCGTACTCTGCTACCGCTTCCAAAAGCTTCTCTCTATACTCTTCAGCTTCTTCCATCATATCATCTGGAATTGGCACTTCAGTAAAGGTCATGCCTTTATCTTCTGTGTTCCAAACAATGGCTTTGAAGTTCACTAGGTCTACTACACCTTTGAAGTCATCTTCCGCACCGATTGGCAACTGCAGCGCTACGGCATTGCTACCAAGCATTTCTTTCACCTGCTTACATACAGCAAGGAAATCTGCACCAGAGCGATCCATCTTGTTTACGAAACCAAGGCGAGCTACTTTATAGTTGTCAGCAAGTCTCCAGTTTGTCTCAGACTGAGGCTCCACGCCGTCTACAGCACTAAAAAGGAATACCAGACCATCTAGTACACGAAGCGAGCGGTTTACTTCTACAGTAAAGTCCACGTGGCCAGGTGTATCGATGATGTTAATATGGTAGTCATTACCTCTGTATGGCCAGTTCACTGTTACAGCTGCAGACGTAATTGTGATACCACGCTCCTGCTCCTGCTCCATCCAGTCAGTTGTAGCTGACCCTTCGTGCGTCTCACCTAATTTGTGAGATTTACCAGTATAGTAAAGTATACGCTCTGTTGTAGTGGTTTTACCAGCATCGATGTGAGCGGCAATACCAATATTGCGTGTGTATTTTAAGTCTCTTGCCATTAATTAAAATCTAAAGTGTGAGAATGCTTTGTTTGCCTCGGCCATTCTGTGCGTGTCGTCTTTCTTCTTCACGGCAGCACCTTCACCTTTTGCAGCTGCGATAATTTCGCCAGCCAATTTGTCTTTCATTGTCTTCTCACCTCTTCTACGAGCGTAAGAAATCATCCACTTGATACCAAGAGATACTCTGCGGTCTGGACGAACCTCAGTCGGCACTTGGAAAGTAGCACCACCTACACGGCGGCTCTTTACCTCTACGCTTGGCATCACATTGTTCAATGCTTTCTTCCAAGTCTCAAGGCCATTCTCCTTCGTTCTTTGCTCTACTAATTCTACAGCATCATAGAAGATACCATAAGCAATACTTTTCTTACCATCTTCCATCAGATAGTTTACGAAACGTGTTACCAAGGTCTCTTTGAACTTTGGATCTGGAAGGAGAACTCTACTTTTAGGCTTTGCTTTTCTCATTATATTATAACTCTAACAATTATTTTTTCTTACCACCCTTACCTGCAGCAGCTGCTGGCTGGCCTGGCTTAGGTCTTTTAGCACCGTACTTAGAACGTGACTGAAGACGACCGCTTACACCGGCAGTATCCAGAGCTCCACGTACGATGTGATAACGAACACCTGGAAGGTCCTTTACTCTACCACCTCTGATCAGCACAATAGAGTGCTCCTGAAGGTTGTGGCCCTCACCAGGGATATAAGCGTTCACTTCCTTACCGTTTGTAAGTCTTACCCTGGCTACCTTACGCATAGCTGAGTTTGGCTTCTTAGGAGTGGTTGTGTACACTCTTGTGCATACGCCACGACGTTGTGGGCATGAGTCTAAGGCAGGAGACTTAGAATTATAAGTCAGTTTCTCTCTACCTTTTCTTACTAATTGCTGTATAGTAGGCATTTATAATTTGTTAATTATAAGATATTTTTCACTCTAAATTTTGGTCTGCAAAGGTATGAAAATCGCCTTGCAATTTCAAAATTTTAATCCACTAATTATTAGCACCTTAGGCTTCGCCCACTGTTCCTCCAAAGTTCATCGGGAAGGAAGGTGCATCTTTTGCCGGCTTAATTTCTCCAAAGCTGCTTTCAAACTTTTGAATGTTATCGGCCAGAGCCGCCAATAATCTTTTGGCGTGCTCCGGCGTGATAACGATTCTGGATTTAACTTTCGCTTTGGGCAATCCTGGCATCAGTCGTATAAAATCAATCACAAACTCTCCACTCGAATGGGCAATCATAGCCAGATTGGCGTATTCCCCTTCCGCTATCTCTTCCGAAAGCTCGATGTTGATTTGATTCTGATTTTTTAGTTCCTCTGCCATACCTGCTTATCTGTTATTCTGAAGTTCCTGCTGCTTGGCGCGGCTCCCTACTCCAGATTTTTTTGATTCTACTAATGAATCGTATTCTTCCTGGCTTCCAACAATCAAGTTCTGGTATTCGCGCAGACCTGTACCGGCCGGAATCAGGTGACCAACGATCACGTTTTCCTTTAGACCTAACAGTTCGTCCGCTTTACCTTTAATTGCTGCTTCGCTAAGTACCTTCGTAGTTTCCTGGAACGATGCGGCCGATATAAAGCTCTGTGTACCCAAAGAAGCCTGTGTTATACCTTGCAACGTTGGACGCGAAACGGCTGGCGATGCATCACGTACGGTAACCAGTTTCAAGTCTCTTCGCTTCAAGCTGGAGTTTTCGTCACGCAATCTTCTTGCCGTCACAATCTGGCCTGGCTTCATGCTCGAAGAGTCTCCTGCATCTTCTACCACTTTCATGTCAATGATGCGGTCGTTCTCTTCCATGAAGTTGATCTTGTCCACAACCTGATGCTCCAGGAAGCTCGTATCGCCTGCGTCTATGATCACCACCTTCTGCATCATCTGGCGTACAACTACCTCAATGTGCTTGTCGTTGATCTTCACACCCTGCAGACGGTATACCTCCTGGATCTCATTCACCAGGTACTCCTGCACGGCGCCAGGACCCTGAATATTCAGGATGTCGCTTGGCGTAATGGCGCCATCTGACAGCGGCATACCTGCACGAACGAAGTCGTTGTCCTGTACCAGGATGTGCTTGGAAAGCGGCACCATGTATTTTTTCTTCACGCCGTCTTTCGACTCGATGTAGATTTCACGGTTACCACGCTTCACGCTACCATAGGTTACCACACCGTCGATCTCAGACACTACGGCTGGGTTAGATGGGTTACGCGCCTCGAACAGTTCCGTCACACGTGGAAGACCACCTGTAATGTCCCTTGTCTTACCGATCGCACGTGGAATTTTCACCAGAATCTGACCGGCTTTGATTTTCTCGCCGTTCTCTACTGTTAAGTGAGCTCCCACCGGAATGTTGTAGCCTTTTGACTCGCCACTCTTCGGATTCACGATAATAGCAGGGTTCTGTGTCTTATCTTTTGTATCGATAATTACCTTTTCACGGTAGCCTGTCTGCTCATCTGATTCCTCACGGTAAGTTATACCTTCAATGATCGACTCGTAAGCAATCTCACCGTCGAACTCTGAAAGAATAACCGCGTTGTATGGATCCCATATACACAGCTGATCATTTTTCTCAACTTCCTGGCCTTCATTCACTGTAATGAATGACCCGTAAGGCACGTGATTACTTATAAGCATTTTCCCGGTTGCCGGATCAGCTATCTTAATTTCACCTGAACGCCCCATTACTACCTTCACTGGCTCACCTTCATTGTTGATCGTCTCGATTGTACGAACATCTTCGAACTCTACTCTACCAGCAAATTTGGCACGAATCATGGCATCCACCGCAATGTTTGAGGCAGTACCACCCACGTGGAATGTACGGAGTGTCAGCTGAGTACCAGGCTCACCGATGGACTGTGCTGCGATTACACCTACAGCCTCGCCCTTCTGCACCATAAAGCCTGTTGCCAGGTTACGGCCATAGCACTTGGCACAAATACCACGCTTCGACTCACAAGTCAGCACCGAACGGATCTCAACAGTCTCAATCGCTGTGTTCTCAATGGCACGCGCAACTTCTTCTGTCACTTCCGAACCAGACTCTACGATCAGTTCATTGGTGATTGGATCGTATACATCGTGTACCGTAACACGTCCCAGAATACGCTCAGAAAGCGACTCCACAATGTCTTCGTTGTCCTTCAGTGCACTCACTTCCAGACCTCTCAGCGTACCACAGTCTTCCTCGTTCACGATTACGTCCTGCGATACGTCTACCAGACGACGAGTTAGGTAACCGGCATCCGCAGTTTTGAGTGCTGTATCGGCCAGACCTTTACGGGCACCGTGCGTCGAGATGAAGTACTCGATTACATCCAGACCTTCCTTAAAGTTCGAAAGGATCGGGTTCTCGATGATCTCACCTACTGAGCCTTGCAATGATTTCTGAGGCTTCGCCATCAGACCACGCATACCACCCAACTGACGGATCTGCTCTCTCGAACCACGAGCACCAGAGTGCATCATCATGAAGATCGAGTTAAAGCCTTGGTCATCATTCTCCAGTCGGCGCATCAACGTTTCAGTAATCTGGTTGTTGATACGGGTCCAGATATCAATAACCTGGTTATAACGCTCGTTGTCTGTGATCAGACCCATCGAGTAGTTCTGCCATACAGCATCTACATCTTTCTTGGCCTGGGCTACCAGGATGTCTTTTTCAGCTGGAATCTGGATATCACCCAGACCCATTGACAGACCGCCTTTATAGGCAGACTGGAATCCAAGTGTTTTAATATCGTCCAGGAAGTGAGCGGTACGAGCCATACCCGTCTCTTTGAACACTCTGGAGATGATCTGCTGAAGTTTCTTTTTCGTCAACAGTTCATCAATGTATCCAACTTCTTCCGGAACAAACTGGTTGAAGATAACGCGACCGGCAACCGTCTCTATAAGTTTAGTAACCAGTTCGCCTTTTTCGTCCCTTATCTTCGCTCTTACTTTAATATATGCCTGCTTAGACAGACGCCCTTCGTTGATGGCAATGATCACTTCCTCCGCAGAGTAGAAGCTCATGCCTTCACCAGGTATATTTTCCTTCTCTGTGCTACGCTTTCCTTTTGATACATAGTATAGACCAAGTACCATGTCCTGAGAAGGTACCGCGATAGGCGCACCGTTAGCAGGGTTCAGGATGTTATGCGAAGCAAGCATCAGCATAGAGGCTTCCAGTACAGCAGCGGGTCCGAGTGGAACGTGCACTGCCATCTGGTCACCGTCAAAGTCGGCGTTGAATGCCGTACACACCAGTGGGTGCAGCTGGATTGCCTTACCTTCGATCAGTTTTGGCTGGAATGCCTGTATACCTAATCTGTGGAGTGTAGGAGCACGGTTGAGGAGTACCGGGTGGCCTTTCAGCACATTTTCCAGAATATCCCAAACAACGGGGTCCTTACGGTCTACTATCTTCTTAGCTGACTTTACAGTCTTTACTATTCCTCTTTCGATCAGCTTGCGAATGATGAACGGCTTGAAGAGCTCAGCTGCCATGTTCTTAGGCAGACCGCACTCGTGCAGCTTCAGTTCAGGACCAACCACAATTACCGAACGGCCAGAGTAGTCAACACGCTTACCAAGCAAGTTCTGACGGAAACGTCCCTGCTTACCTTTCAGCATGTCAGAAAGCGACTTCAGCGCACGGTTACCTTCTGCACGAACAGCGTTCACTTTACGTGAGTTGTCAAACAGGGAGTCAACCGCTTCCTGGAGCATACGCTTCTCGTTACGAAGGATTACTTCAGGAGCCTTGATCTCGATTAGACGCTTTAGACGGTTGTTACGGATGATAACACGACGGTATAGGTCGTTCAAATCCGATGTAGCGAAACGGCCACCATCCAACGGAACAAGTGGACGAAGCTCTGGCGGAATAACAGGCACCATGCGGATGATCATCCACTCTGGTCTGTTTTCAATTCTGGTAGTTGCATCACGGAATGCTTCCACTACACGTAGACGCTTCAACGCTTCAGCCTTACGCTGCTGCGATGTCTCGTGTGCGGCTGCGTGACGAAGCTCGTAGGATAGATCATCCAGATTCGTGCGCTCCAACAGCATCTGCAGTGACTCTGCACCCATTTTCGCGATGAACTTGTTTGGATCGTTGTTATCCAACATCTGGTTCTCGCGTGGGAGCTTGTCGATCATATCCAGATATTCGTCTTCTGTCAGGAAGTCCAATGTGTTTACACCGTCTTCTGCCAAAATACCTGGCTGGATAACTACGTATCTTTCATAATAGATAATCTGGTCAAGCTTCTTAGTTGGTAAGCCCAGCAGATAACCTATCTTATTCGGAAGGGATTTGAAGTACCAGATGTGCGCTACCGGAACTACAAGCTCAATGTGGCCCATACGCTCACGACGCACTTTCTTTTCAGTAACTTCCACACCGCAACGGTCGCAGATGATACCTTTATACCTGATTCTCTTATACTTTCCGCAGTGGCATTCCCAGTCCTTTACGGGTCCGAATATTCTTTCGCAGAACAGACCACCCATTTCAGGCTTATAGGTTCTATAGTTGATTGTCTCAGGCTTTGTAACCTCGCCATTTGATCTCTCGAGAATCGACTCTGGAGAAGCCAGGCTTATCGTTACTTTGGAGAAGTCCTGAGTTAGCTTTTTGTTTTTTGCAAATGCCATATTATTACAATAATGTCGATACAATGAATGTGCCTTACAGCAATTGTGTATAAAGTGCGCTAAGCGCCCTGACTCTTGCCAGGGCGCTCAGCTTATACTTTACTACTCTAAGGTGATCTCGAGAGCCAGACCTCTTAACTCGTGAATCAGTACGTTGAATGATTCCGGGATATTTGGTTTTGGCAACACGTCGCCTTTCACGATTGCCTCGTAGGCTTTCGCACGGCCGATCACGTCGTCAGATTTCACTGTAAGTATTTCCTGCAGTACGTTCGAAGCACCGAATGCCTCAAGCGCCCACACTTCCATCTCACCAAAACGCTGACCACCAAACTGGGCTTTACCACCCAATGGTTGCTGTGTAATCAGCGAGTATGGACCGATAGAACGGGCGTGCATCTTATCGTCAACCAAGTGACCCAGTTTCAGCATGTAAATCACACCTACGGTTACCGGCTGGTCGAAACGATCGCCTGACAGACCATCGTACAGGTATGTACGACCGAAGCTTGGCAGACCTGCTTCTTTCAGTTCGGCCTGTACCTGGTCTTCAGTGGCGCCGTCGAAGATCGGAGTAGCATACGTTCTACCCAGTTTCTTACCAGCCCAACCCAGTACGGTTTCATAGATCTGACCGATGTTCATCCTTGAAGGTACACCCAGCGGGTTCAGCACGATATCCATTGGTTCACCTGTCTCCAGGAATGGCATATCCTCTTCACGCACGATACGGGCTACTACACCTTTGTTACCGTGACGACCGGCCATCTTATCACCCACTTTCAGCTTGCGCTTCTTCGCGATGTATACCTTGGCTAGCTGCACGATACCTGCTGGCAACTCATCTCCTACCTCCAGTGTGAAACGCTCACGCTTGAAGTGTGCAGAAGTGATGTTGCGGCGCTTGTTGTAATTCTTCACAAGCTCTAACAGCATGCTGTTGGTCTTTTCGTCGGCAGTCCAGTTTTCCAGAATCAGATCCTTGAACATGTTCACTTCCTCAGGAACCGCATAGTTACTTTCGTCCTTATATGGGTTCTTCTCAGGGAACAGGGCCTCAATGATGTTCTTTCTGGTGAACTTCACACCTTTTGTCAGGATTTCGTCGCCGAACTTGTGCTTGATGCCCTGAGACGTTTTGCCTTCCAGCAAACCCACCAGTTTATCAACCATTACGTTCTTGATAACATTCAGATCCTTCGAGTATTTTACTTTCAGCTCTTCAACCTCTTTCTTAGACTTAGCCCGCAGGTTTTTGTCTTTCTTAGGTCTGGAGAAAAGTTTGGTCTCGATTACTACACCGTTCAGTGATGGCGGTGCCTTAAGCGAGGCATCCTTCACATCACCGGCTTTGTCACCGAAGATCGCACGCAGCAGTTTTTCTTCCGGAGTCGGGTCAGTCTCACCTTTTGGTGTGATCTTGCCAATCAGGATATCGCCTTCTCGAACCTCAGCACCGATACGGATGATACCGTTCTCGTCCAGGTTCTTCACGGCTTCCTCGCTCACGTTAGGGATTTCAGAAGTAAGTTCTTCTTCGCCACGCTTCGTCTCACGAACTTCCAGCTCAAATTCCTCGATGTGGATCGAAGTAAAGATATCATCTCTTACTACTTTTTCAGAGATCACAATAGCATCCTCGAAGTTGTAACCTTGCCATGGCATGAACGCCACCTGCATGTTACGACCGATTGCCAGTTCGCCATTGTTAGTGGCATAACCTTCGCAAAGCGGCTGGCCTTTCGTTACGCGCTGACCAGTATAAACAATCGGCGTCAGGTTAATGCAGGTATCCTGGTTCGTTCTTCTGAACTTGATCAGGTTGTATGTGATATACTCCGCATCAAAAGCAACCAATTTCTCATCTTCCGTCAGATCATATTTTACAACAATCTTATTTGCATCTACGAAGTCAATCACACCGTCGCCTTCAGCAATAACAAGCGCCCTTGAGTCAATAGCGGCTCTTCTTTCAAGACCGGTACCTACAATTGGGGCTTCCGCCTTCAAAAGTGGAACGGCCTGGCGTTGCATGTTTGAACCCATCAGGGCACGGTTGGCGTCATCGTGCTCCAGGAAAGGAATTAACGATGCCGCTACCGATACGATCTGGTTCGGAGCAACGTCCATGTAGGTATAGGTATTAGGTTCTTCCACAGGGAAGTCACCCTCAAATCTACCCTTCACTCTATCATTAATAAAGTTACCCTTGTCATCGATGATAGCGTTAGCCTGTGCGATGTGGTGGGTATCCTCTTCTTCCGCAGTCAGATACTCAACGGTGCCGTCCATCTCTACTATACCTTCGTTTACCTTGCGGTAAGGTGTTTCGATGAAGCCCATGTGATTCACACGAGCATGCACGCACAGAGAAGATATCAGACCGATGTTCGGACCTTCCGGTGTTTCAATGGTACACAGACGGCCATAGTGGGTATAGTGAACGTCACGAACCTCGAAACCGGCACGCTCTCTTGACAGACCGCCTGGCCCCAGTGCAGACACACGACGCTTGTGCGTCACCTCTGCCAACGGGTTGGTCTGGTCCATGAACTGAGACAACTGGTTTGTTCCGAAGAACGAGTTGATCACAGAAGAAAGCGTACGCGCGTTGATCAAGTCAACCGGCTTGAAGTCTTCATTGTCACGCACGTTCATACGTTCCTTGATGGTTCTTGCCATACGAGCCAAACCAACACCAAATTGTGCGTAAAGCTGTTCGCCTACCGTTCTTACACGGCGGTTGCTCAAGTGGTCAATATCATCCACTACAGCTCTGGAGTTGATCAAACCGATCAGGTACTTAACGATCAGGACAATGTCCTCGTTTGTGAGAACCTTCGCATCCCAGTTAGTGTCGAGACCCAGTTTCTTGTTAATTCTGTAACGGCCAACTTCACCCAGGTCGTAACGCTTATCAGAGAAGAACAGCTTCTGGATAATATCACGTGCAGTTTCCTCATCTGGCGCTTCCGTGTTACGAAGCTGACGATAGATCTGCTCTACTGCTTCTTTCTCGGAGTTCGAGTTATCTTTCTGAAGTGTATTGTAGATAATCGCATAGTCTGCGATATTCACGTTCTCGCGGTGAAGAATGATAGATTTCGTACCGGAACTAACGATAACATCGATATCATCCTGCGAGATTTCAGAGTCACGCTCAAGCAGTACCTCGTTACGGTCAATTGAAACCACTTCACCAGTATCTTCATCCACAAAGTCTTCTGTCCATGTGCGGAGCACGCGTGCAGCCAGCTTTCTGCCGATGGCATTTTTCAGATTTGCCTTCGTTGCAGGCAATTCTTCTGAAAGACCAAACAGATCGAGGATGTCCTTGTCCGTACCGTAGCCGATTGCACGAAGCAATGTAGTTACAGGGAATTTCTTCTTACGGTCGATGTAAGCATACATTACGTTATTCACGTCTGTAGCAAACTCAACCCAAGAACCTTTAAAAGGGATAATTCTGGCAGAATAGAGCTTGGTGCCGTTTGTATGCTTGCTTTGCGCAAAGAATACACCCGGAGATCTATGCAATTGGGATACAATAACACGTTCAGCACCATTAATCACAAATGAGCCTTTCTCGGTCATGTATGGGATGTTACCCAAAAACACTTCCTGCTCAATTGTTTCAAAGTCCTCATTGTCCTCATCGTTACAAATCAGACGAAGCTTTGCCTTAAGTGGAACCGAATAAGTGAGCCCTCGGTCAATACACTCATCAACAGAGTATTTCGGAGGGTCTATATGATAGTCGATAAATTCGAGAACAAAGTTTTCCCGAGAATCAGAAATTGGGAAGTTCTCGGCAAACACCTTGAACAATCCTTCCTGTGCCCTATTTTCTGCCGGAGTTTCCAGCTGAAAGAAATCCTGAAACGACTGTAGCTGAACATCTAGGAAGTCAGGGTAGTCGATCACCGGATTGATCGAGGCAAAATTGATTCGCTCTGTCGTTTTATTCTTAGCCAAAGCCATGGAATTTTAACGTTTACAATATGATTCCAGCACATAACCTTGGAATTGGTTACGGGCAAAAAAAGGATTCAAATTTGAATCCATATACAAACAGGAAAAGACCTGACGAAACTGCCAGGTCTACCTGTTGTCGGTATGTTGGTAAGTGAGATTATTTAACCTCTACTTCAGCACCAGCTTCTTCCAAAGATTTCTTCAGTGATTCAGCTTCGTTCTTATCTACGCCTTCTTTCAAAGGCTTAGGAGCGCCGTCTACCAATTCTTTAGCTTCTTTCAGGCCAAGACCAGTCAATTCTTTTACAAGCTTAACTACTGCAAGCTTAGATGCACCAGCTGACTTAAGGATTACGTCAAAAGAAGTTTTTTCTTCTGCAGCAGCTCCTCCTTCAGCAGCACCACCACCAGCCATCATAACTGGAGCAGCAGCAGCTGGCTCGATACCATACTCATCCTTAAGAATTGTAGCTAGTTCATTAACCTCTTTCACAGTTAAGTTTACTAACTGCTCAGCGAATGCTTTCAAATCTGCCATTTTATTGAAATTAAAAGTTACTTATTGATTACGTTTTTAAATTATTCTTTTTCAGATAGGGTTTTCAGGATGCCGGCTAGTTTGCCGCCGCTGCTCTGAAGAGCAGAAACAACATTCTTAGCTGGAGACTGAAGCAAGCCAATGATATCACCGATAAGCTCGTTCTTAGACTTGATGCTGGCAAGTGTGTCAAGTTGGCTTTCACCAACGTAAATACCGCCATCAATGTAGGCACCCTTCAACAATGGAAGTGCATTGCCTTTCTTTCTGAAGTCTTTCAGCAGCTTACCAGGAGCATTTCCTGATTCAGCAGAAAACACGATGCCAGATGAACCTTTCAGTACTTCTTCCAGAGAAGTAGTGTCCGCTTCTAAGGTATCTAATGCTTTCTTAATGAAAGTGTTTTTGTAAACTTTGTACTCCAGGCCTCTTTCAAAGGCCATTCTCCTGAACTGGTTGATGCCGGCTACGCTCATGGTAGATGCATCTGTGATATAGAAATAGTTAGTGTTCGCTAACTTCTCGCTCAGGTCTTTAACAATTATCTCTTTTTCTTCCCTGGTCATGTTCTTAGATAGTTGCGTTCTTGTCAACGATTACGGCCGGGCTCATTGTGCTAGACAATGTTATGCTCTTAATGTAAGTACCCTTTGCTGAAGATGGCTTCAGGCGGTTCAGTGTAGCAATTACTTCAGCAGCGTTTGCAGCTAGTTGCTCTGGAGAGAAGGAAACTTTGCCAACACTTGTATGGATGATACCATACTTGTCAACTTTAAAGTCGATCTTACCAGCTTTTACTTCTTTTACTGCTTTAGCTACGTCTTGTGTAACTGTACCAGACTTAGGGTTTGGCATCAGGTTACGAGGACCCAGAATTCTACCTAAACGGCCAACTTTAGCCATTACAGCAGGCATCGTGATGATCACATCTACATCTGTCCAGCCTTTTTCAATCTTTTGGATATAATCATCCAGACCTACGAAGTCAGCTCCTGCATCTTTGGCTTCCTGCTCTTTGTCAGGTGTTACCAATGCCAGTACTTTTACGTCTTTACCGGTGCCATGTGGGAGGGTAACGATACCACGAACCATCTGGTCGGCTTTGCGAGGGTCAACGCCTAAGCGTACATCAATATCAACAGAGGCATCAAACTTGGTAAAAGTGATATCTTTTACTACTGAAGCCGCATCTGTTAAAGAATACTCTTTTGTCAGGTCAGCCTTTTCTAAAGCTGCTTTCCTGTTCTTTGAAATCTTCGCCATTATCCTTTAACTCTAATTATTCGTTCCACGGAGCGTTTCCAGACACTGTTATGCCCATGCTTCTCGCTGTACCAGCAACCATCTTCATGGCGGCCTCCAGTTTGAAAGCATTTAAGTCAGGCATTTTCAGCTCTGCAATCTCTCTCACCTGATCCCATGTAACTGAACCTACTTTGTTACGGTTAGGCTCTTTCGAACCTCCCTTAATTTTAGCAGCATCCATTAACAATACCGGAGCAGGGGGCGTCTTAATAACGAAGTCGAAGGACTTATCTGCGTATATTGTAATCAACACTGGTAACACTTGTCCTGGCTTATCCTGTGTTCTAGCATTAAACTGCTTACAGAACTCCATGATGTTAAGACCTTTAGAACCAAGTGCAGGTCCAATCGGTGGCGATGGGTTCGCGGCACCTCCCTTTACCTGAAGTTTCAGGTAACCTTTTATTTCCTTTGCCATTATTTGTATTTACTACGATTCTTTTTCTACCTGCATGTAATTCAACTCAACTGGTGTGTTACGGCCGAATATTTTCACCATAACATTGAGTTTCTTACGTTCTTCGAACACTTCCTCCACAGTACCTGAGAATCCACTGAAAGGACCGTCCATCACTTTCACCATTTCTCCAACTAAGAATGGAGTATCCAACACTTCTGCCTGCTCTTCTGCCTCGTCAACAGTACCCAGTATTCTGTTTACTTCTGTCTGGCGCAACGGAACAGGCTTTTTATTCTGGCCTCCCTCGTTTGATCCAAGGAAACCAATAACGCCTGGTGTGCTAATGATGATGTGCTCAGCTTCACCATGCGAAAGGTCAGCTTGTACAAGGACATAGCCTGGGAAAAAGTTTCTCTCTCGGATCTTTTTCTTCCCACCCCGCATCTCATACACCTTTTCGGCTGGTATGAGAACCTGGGGAACGTACTCGCCAAGATTTTGCCTTACGACTTCGTTTTCAAGGTACGCCTTTGCTTTTTTCTCTTGTCCGCTAACTGCGCGAACCACATACCATTTTAAATCAGCCATAGACCTAGATTAAAACTGGTTGTAAAACCAAGACAGCGTAGAGTCAAAAACAAAATCCATAGCTCCAACAACCAGAGCAAATATCAAAGACCCGATCAACACCAATACAGAACTATTCTGTAGTTCAGAATATGCAGGCCATGAAACTTTGTTTTTCATTTCCTCCACTGTCTCGTCTATGTAGCCTTTTACTTTGCTCATCGCCTTCGCTTTAATAAATTTAATATTGCACGGGTGGAGAGACTCGAACTCCCAGCCAATGGTTTTGGAGACCACTACTCTACCAATTGAGCTACACCCGTAAAAAAATGCACACCAATTTTAATTGGAGTGCAAATTTATTTAAAAGAATATTAAAAACAAACCCGTTCCCGAAAAAGATTCCAGAAACGGGCTTGTTTAATATTATTTAGGCAATGATTTCAGTTACCTGACCGGCACCTACTGTTCTACCACCCTCACGGATAGCGAAACGAAGGCCTTTCTCCATTGCCACAGCGTTGATCAAAGTAACATCAATAGTGATGTTATCACCTGGCATAACCATTTCTACACCTTCTGGCAGCATGATCTCTCCAGTAACGTCTGTCGTTCTGAAGTAGAACTGTGGACGGTACTTGTTAAAGAATGGCGTGTGACGGCCACCTTCTTCTTTAGAAAGAACGTAAACCTCGGCTTTGAATTTCGTGTGAGGCTTCACAGAACCTGGCTTACAGATAACCATACCACGACGGATATCAGTTTTCTCAATACCACGAAGAAGAAGACCTACGTTGTCACCAGCTTCACCTCTGTCAAGGATCTTACGGAACATCTCAACACCAGTAACTACTGACTTCAAGTTCTCAGCTCCCATACCAAGGATCTCAACCTGCTCACCAGAGTTGATAACACCACGCTCGATACGGCCTGTTGCTACAGTACCACGACCAGTGATTGAGAATACGTCCTCAACTGGCATCAAGAATGGAAGGTCAGTCAAACGAGCTGGGATTGGAATCCAGCTATCAACTGCAGCCATCAACTCTTCAATAGTAGCAACCCATTTCGCATCACCGTTCAAGCCACCAAGTGCTGAACCCTGGATTACTGGGATGTTATCACCGTCGAAGTCATAGAAAGAAAGAAGCTCACGGATTTCCATCTCAACAAGCTCAAGAAGCTCTGGATCGTCCACCATGTCCACTTTGTTCATGAATACTACCAGCTGAGGTACACCTACCTGACGAGCAAGAAGGATGTGCTCACGCGTCTGTGGCATTGGGCCATCAGTTGCAGCAACCACAAGGATAGCGCCGTCCATCTGTGCAGCACCTGTAACCATGTTCTTCACGTAGTCAGCGTGACCTGGGCAGTCAACGTGAGCATAGTGACGGTTTTCAGTTGCGTACTCTACGTGAGAAGTATTAATAGTAATACCTCTTTCTTTTTCTTCTGGAGCGTTATCAATAGAAGAGAAGTCGCGAAGTGTAGCAAGACCTTTATTAGCCAAAACTGTTGTAATGGCAGCAGTCAAAGTTGTTTTGCCGTGGTCAACGTGACCGATTGTACCGATGTTTACGTGCGGTTTGGAACGGTCAAATGTTTCTTTAGCCATTGTATGATAATTAAATTAAGGTTAAAACGTTTAAGTATGTTGCGTTAATTATACACGTAACGGACTTTGAGCCAACGATGGGAATTGAACCCACGACCCCTTCCTTACCAAGGAAGTACTCTACCCCTGAGCTACGTCGGCTTTTTCCATCACTTATCTTAAAAATGAGCTTATACTAAAAAGGAAATCCATCTTCATGAAATTCCTCACCAGACAACCCATATTTGATAAGCAGCACGCTGTTTGCTTATTGAGCGGGAGACGAGGGTCGAACTCGCGGCCTATAGCTTGGAAGGCTATCGCTCTACCAACTGAGCTACTCCCGCTTCTAATGCAGCAAACCATTAAAATGCGTGGTCTTAATTGTGGGGAGAGCAGGATTCGAACCTGCGAAAGTTTACACTAACGGAGTTACAGTCCGTTCCATTTGGCCGCTCTGGAATCTCCCCAAATATTTAACCTGGCTGACTTATTCAGCCTTTCCTTAGCTCGTCAAAACTGCTTTTCAGCCAGCTGCTTGTTCTAAGGAGATGCAAAATTAAGCGCTTTTTCTTTCCAGTCAAATATTCTCTGTAAAATAATTCACTTTTTTTTATCGGTGCATTACAATGAAACCTGATTATACAGTTCCAATAGCCTTTTATCCTGCTCGTTCGCTCTTATTTCCTTAAGCAATTCCACTATCTCGGGACGCTCTGAGTGCACCATAAGTGTCTGAAAGGCAGCCATGCGCACAAAATACATTGAATGATTCTGTGCCATTTCTGACAGCATGTTGATCGCTTCAGGTTTATAGGTTTCAGGGTTCACTGCCATGAACGCTCCATAGCTTTGCAGCAGATAGTACAGCCCCGACCCTTTGGCATTTTTCAACTGCTTCATGAACCATTCGTATTTTCCCGGACCTCCTTTCACGGCGTAGTAGGATGCCAGTGCCAGCACAATCTCCTCGTTTGTCTCTTTTTCAAAAGTCGCTAAGCGCTGGTTGATATCCGGTGCCTCCGTCATGGCATAACTCAGTATACCTGCCGCCGCTACTTTGTAGGAGCTGTCCCGCATCGCTGCCTTATATAGGTCAGTGTATTCATCTTCACCCCACTCTGACAGCAGCATGATAGCACCCGCTCTCACTTCTCCTTTCTTATCGCTTTCTGCCATTCGCTGCACGATCGGCTCCAAGGATTCGGTGTGCTTAGCCGGCAATCGACCTGCCACGTCCAAGGCTAGATTTCGAATTGCCCAGAAGTTGTCCTTCAAAGCGCCTTGCAGCAACGTCGCCATTTCCTGCTGGTTCAGCTCCTGCCCGAGCTCCTCTAACGCTCCCAATCGCGGAGCCAGGGCCTTTGCATTTTTGAATTGGAAAACCAGCTCTTCGGTTGTCTTTGCATGCTCCACTGTGCCGAGTAGCTGCTGCTCGCTGTCGAACAGTACGAGCTGGGGCTCAGTACTTGCTGGTAATGTGAAAACCTGATTGGCTTTCGTAATTTCGATACCATGCTCGGTTTTTTTCCCGTTTTCCCATATGGCTACTTTCAGAGGCAATCTGTATACCGGCTGGTAGAGGGTGTCCTGCTGCTGCCATACCTGTAGCTTAAGCGCACCATTCTGATAGGTATGGTTTACTTTCAGTTCCGGATGGCCGGCACGCATAAACCACTGGTCAAAGAACCACATCAGGTCTTCCCCGGTAGTATCTTCAAAGGCCATACGCAATTCGGCCACTTCTACATCCGAGAGTTTATTTTTCGTAAGGTAACGGTTAAGCGAGGCGAAGAAAGCTTCATCGCCAACGTATTTGCGCAGCATGTGCAGCACGCGTCCCCCTTTGGCGTAAGAGTGGCTGTCGAACATGTCTTCGCGGTCAGCGTAGCGGTAGCGGATCAGCGGCTCTCGTTTTGTTTCGGACTCATCGAGATACTGACCCAACTCCTCCAGGTGATGGAAGGCAGCCTCATCAGCACCATACTTGTGCTCCGTCCATAGGTATTCAGAGTAGTTGGCAAAGGCCTCGTTAAGCGGCAGGTTGGCCCATGACTCGGTGGTGACATAGTTGCCAAACCAATGGTGGAACAACTCATGCGCAATAATTCCATCCCAATTCTTGTCCAGCAGTTCCCGTTCGTTCAGCTGCAGGTCCTCCATAAAAGTAGAGGCTGTCGTGTTTTCCATGGCACCCGACACAAAGTCGCGAACGACCACCTGAGAATACTTCGACCAGGGGTAATTCACACCTAACTTCTTTGAAAAGAACTCCATCATTTCGGGAGTGTTGCCAAATATTTTTTTGGCAGTTTTCTCATAGGCTGGCTCCACATAATAATCAACTTCCAGGTCGCGCCATTTGTCTTTCACCACGGCATACTCCCCTATCGCCATCATGGCCAGGTATGGCGCATGTGGCTGCTCCATTTTCCAGTAATCGGTCTTGGTACCATTCGCGTTTTTGCGTGAGTAGATGAAGGTGCCGTTGGAGAGCGTGGTATATTTCTGATCTACCGTGATGTAAATCTCCTGTGTCATGCGCTCGTTGGGCGAGTCAATGGTTGGGAACCAGGCGGAATTGGCTTCTGTCTCACCCTGTGTCCAGATCTGGCGTGGCTTGTTTGCTTCCTCTCCTTTGGGATTGATGAAGTACAGACCTTTGTCCTGGGTGATGGCATCGCTGCCGCCAACTGCCAGTTCGTTCGGTTTGGCTGTATAATCTATCTCCAGGGTATACTTGTCGTACCGGGTATAGGCCTTGCCCAGGTCTATCGTCAGCTTCTTGCCATCATATGTATACTGGAGTTCTTTCGCCTCAGCATCATCCTGCATCAAATTCACGCTGTGAATATCGAAGCCTTTGGCGTCGAGCACGAGCTGGCGCTGCGGATAGAAATAAGGCTTGAGGGTAAGCTCCGCAAGGCCGTGCAGGTACTGCTTGTCCCAGTCAAAGCTGACACGCAGCTTGGTGTGCAGCAGGTCGTGTACCCTGGCCTTGGATGGGTTGAAGGCATGGTTTTTGGGCGCCCATACAGGAGGCTCGGCCACCTCCAAGGCCGGTTTGCCTGCTACTGGCTCAACCACAGCAGTCGCCTTGGTTTGTTTATTCACACTGCAACCGCCTGTAAAAGCCATAGCGGCGGCAAGGCCAACTATGCTCAGAAACCTATGATTCATGATGGAATGTTTTAATTTTGAGCTCAATTTCTAAAAATACTCTGATAAATCAATTATCTTTAAGCTTCCAAAACCTGATTTATAAAGATGCTCCAGATAAAAACCGCTAACGACAAGACATGGCAGGTTGATATTCAAAAAGACGCTATTCTCCTTAATGGATCACCTTTCAACTGGGACATTTCCCCTCTTGGCCCTAACAAATACCACATCATAAAAGACGATAAGTCGTATACCGCAGAGCTGGTAGAAGCTGATTATCAGGCCAAAACATTCACTTTTAAGATAAACGGCGTTAAACAGACCGTGAGCGCAAAAGACCGCTTCGACCTGCTGCTCGACAAGCTGGGTATGAGCAATACCAATGCACAGAAAGTGAACGATGTGAAGGCGCCGATGCCAGGCCTGATACTTGAAATAAAAGTGCAGCCCGGACAGGAAGTTAAAAAAGGAGATCCGATCATGATCCTGGAAGCCATGAAGATGGAAAATATTCTTAAGTCGCCTGGAGACGGCGTGGTGAGGGAGATAAAGGTAGCCGTGAAGCAGAACGTGGAGAAAAACCAGATATTGATTCTATTTTAATTTTTTTGTGTTGCCGGATGGGCAGCACGTACTGCCTTGCCGCAACATGAGCACCATAAACGTTAACATTACTATAAAACGACCGTGAAGTATAAAAGAATATTGCTGAAGTTAAGCGGCGAAGCGCTGATGGGAGAACAGCAGTACGGCATTGACTCAGACAGGCTGATGCAGTACTCGCAGGAGATTAAGGAAGTAGCCGCACTTGGCGTAGAGGTAGCAGTTGTGATCGGTGGAGGTAACATCTTTAGAGGTGTTCAGGCTGAGCAAGTAGGACTAGACCGCGTACAGGGCGACTACATGGGTATGCTTGCTACTGTCATCAACAGCATGGCTTTGCAGAGCGCCCTCGAAAAACTGGGTGTCTATACCCGTTTGCTGTCTGGCCTAAACATTCAGCAGGTATGCGAACCCTACATCCGCCGTCGTGCCGTACGTCACCTTGAAAAAGGGCGTGTCGTGATCTTCGGAGCCGGCACTGGCAACCCATACTTCACCACCGATTCCGCAGCCAGCCTTCGTGCAATTGAGATTGAGGCGGATGTCGTGCTCAAAGGAACCCGCGTGGATGGCATTTACTCAGCCGATCCGGAGAAAGACCCGAACGCGATCTTCTATTCGAGCATTTCCTTTAAAGATGTGTTTGAGAAAGGCCTGAACGTAATGGACATGACCGCCTTTACACTTTGCAAGGAAAACGATCTGCCTATCATCGTGTTTGACATGAACACAGCAGGCAACCTGAAGCGACTGGTACAGGGCGAGAAAATAGGCACGCTTGTGACCATGGAAGATCTGGTTGAATCGGTAGAGGCAACCGCAGACAAAATCCAGGCTACGGAGAGCGCCAGGCCGACTGACAGAAATTAGTAAAACCTAGTACATAAGATAACACGAAGAACCTTATTAAGCTAAAATTGATATGACGGAAGAAATTCAGTTTTACCTCAGCGAAGCCGAGGAGTCTATGCAGAAAGCATTACAGCACACCAACTCGGAGCTGCTCAAAATCAGAGCCGGCAAAGCATCCCCTGCTATGGTAGAGGACCTGCGCGTAGATTACTACGGCACTCCAACGCCTATCTCCCAGGTAGCTAACATCACGGTGCCAGACGCTCGTACCCTGATGATCAAGCCATGGGAAAAGCAGATGGTGGCAGAAGTAGGCAAGGCCATCAAGAACAGTGACCTGAACCTGAATCCTCTTGTAGAGGCTGACGGCGTTCGTTTGAACATACCTCCGCTTACGGAAGAGCGTCGCCGTGACCTGGTAAAGCAGGCCAAAAATGAGACTGAAGGTGGCAAGATCGCTATCCGCAACATCCGTAAAGACGTGAACGACTCGCTACGCAAGCTGCAGAAAGAAGGAACTTCTGAGGATGCTGTTCGTGACGCGGAGGCCAAAGTGCAGAAGATGACTGATAGCTACATCGTGAAGATCGACGAGCTTCTGACCAAGAAAGAAGCTGAGATCATGACCGTGTAAGCTGCAGAGCTATACCTTAAAAAAGGAGAAGCCCGCTGATTGCTCAGCGGGCTTCTCCTTTTTTAAGGTATAGCTTATAGGTATAGCTTGTGTACCTTAATATAGTCTGCCACTTCGTCGGGCACCATATATTTAATTGACTTCTCCTCTTTGATACACTGCCTGATGAAAGTAGCCGAGATATCCAGCACAGGAGCTTTGACAAAGGTCACGTTCGGCATAGCAGGCAACTCGGTGGTCGTGGAGCCGGACCGCGGGTATACGTATACCCGGTGGTATTCCAATATCTTCTCTGAGTTCTTCCACTTCGGAAAGAGCGGCAGGTTGTCCTCCCCCATGATCAGCACAAACTCGTAGCTCGAGTATTTCTCCTGCAGGTAGGTGAGCGTGTCGATGGTGTAGCTCGGCTTGGGCATGTTGAACTCGATGTTCGATACTCCAAGATCCGGGTTATCGGCCACAGCCAGCGACACCATGTGCAACCGGTCGAACTCATGCAGCAGTGTATTGCTTGGCTTAAAAGGATTCTGCGGCGACACCACCAGCCAAACAGCATCCAGGTCCGTATTGGTGGCCATGTAATTGGCCAGTATCAGGTGCCCGATATGGATGGGATTGAAGGAGCCGAACAGCAACCCTACTTTCATACGATCGCCGGTTCAGCGTTCAGGAATTCGTTCACCAGTTTCTCGGCTTTGCCACACGCCTGTTCCAGGTTATCGTTCACGATCACCTTATCAAACTGGTCTTCAAACTTCATCTCAAACTCTGCTTTGAATACGCGGCTTGAAATGCTGGACGCCGAGTCGGTGTTGCGGGCCTGCAGGCGCTTGGCCAGTTCCTCAATGGATGGCGGCTTTACGAACACCGCCAATGCTCTCTCTTTGTAAAAATGCTTTATGCTGAGCCCTCCTTTTACATCCACGTCCAGTATCACGTGTTTGCCACTTTCCCAGATGCGCTCTATTTCAGATTTCAAAGTGCCGTAGAAGGCGCCTTCGTATACTTCCTCCCACTCCACAAATTCGTCGTTGGCGATCTTCTGCTTGAATTCTTCCGGTGTTATGAAGTAGTAGTCTTTTCCGTTTTCCTCGGTGCGGCCGCGCTTGTCGCGTGTGCAGGCCGAAATAGAGAAGGCAAGCGATGGGTTTACCTGTAGGAGGTGCTTTACAATAGTAGTTTTGCCGGCGCCGGAGGGAGCCGAAAAAATGATGATCTTTCCTTGCATCAGGGGTTATACAGTTTCTTGAATCCTTGCTTTAATGGACAAAGCTAAGCTTTCCGGCACAATTACGCGCTTAAGATGACCACATACAAGCCCTTTTAGGAGTTTTTGCTTTTGATGGCTTTCGAAGCAGGGAACGCACTCTTCGATATGGGTATTAAAATAGGACTGTTCTTCTGTGGAGGCCTCTCCATCAATCATCAGGTCCAATAACTTGACAATCTTGTCGCATTCCGACTCATGCCCGTCATCGGAAAGTTTCTGGTGCGTTTCTGTAAATCTTGATTCCATCTTAACTCAAAGTCTTTAGGTTATTCTAACTGTTATATCCCATGCTCTTCGCATACTTTTCCAACTTCTCTTTCAAAGAGTTACGGGCACGGTGCAACCTGGATCGCACAGTACCAATCGGTATATCCAGAATTTTAGCCATTTCCTCGTAGGTGAAGCCTTCAAGATCGCAAAGAATGATCACGGTCCTGAAGTCGACCGGCAATGCATTTAAGGCGCTGGCCACTTCGTCGCCAATCAGGTCCTGTACACTTTCGGTGCGCATATCGGTGGTGGAGGCTACGCCGCCCTCGCCCTCTACGTCGTCCGAATTGTAGTAGCCCTCGACCTCACTGTAGTCTACCTTGGCAGGCTGTTTGCTCTTTTTCCGGAACTCGTTGATGAAAGAGTTCTTCAGGATTCGGAACAGCCAGGCTTTTGCATTAGTTCCTTGCTCAAAGTAGTCGAAAAAGCGATAAGCCTTCAGGTATGTCTCCTGCACCAGGTCATTCGCATCATCTTCATCGAGGGTGAGCCTGTAGGCAAAATTGTACAGAGGATCCAGCACAGGCAGTAGCTCCGCCTCGAATCGGGCGTCTTTTTCCTCTTTACTCAACTGTTTACCTGTTTGCTCGCTCATTTGACTTGATTTTGTAATTGATAAAGTCGTAATCGCGTAATTATACGCAAATATAGAAATTTTAACTACATACCTTTCTAGCCGCGTTTGGGTTGCATGGAAGTGCTTCGGCATGTATAGGATAAGGCGCAATCAACCGCTCTAATCCTTATCTTTATTAGAAACATACGGAATTTCCGTACTTTCAGTAGTTCCTGCGCTTTTTTTAATTGATTTAAGTGTTAAAACTTACTTTTGCAGTTCCAACGACCCAGCGCATCCCCGAGCATGAGCCAAGCCATATCCGTTACTATTCTGACCAAAAACAGCCAGCAGTATCTTGCCGACTGCCTGCATGCCTTGCGTCGCTTTGCCGAAATAATTGTACTGGATAATGGCTCTACGGACCAAACACTGGCTATAGCGGGCCGCTTTCCGAATGTGCGCATCGTGGAGCACGCCTTTATCGGTTTTGGACCGATGAAGAACCTGGCCGCGCATCACGCCGTCCACCCCTGGGTCCTCTCCATCGACAGCGACGAGGTGCTTTCCCCCGAACTAGCGGACGAAATACTGCAGCTCGACCTCCGCGACACACGCAAGGTATACAGCTTCCTGCGCCACAACTTTTACGGCCGTAAGCATATCAAAGCCTGTGGCTGGGACAACGATTATGTGCTGCGCCTCTACCACAAAGACACAACCCGCTTCGCTGACCTGCCTGTGCACGAGTATATTCAAACGGATGGCTTACAGGTACAGGCTTTGCGAGGCACCATGGACCACTTTTCTTTCAACAGCATTTCGCAGCTGATTGCCAAGATGGACCAGTATACGACCCTCTTTGCCAAAGAGAAACGATTCCGCAAAAGCTCCTCCCCTGCCAAAAGCTATCTTAAATGGGCCTTCTCGCTTTTCAGGAACTATGTGCTGCAGCGCGGGTTTTTGTATGGGTATGAAGGTATGGCCATCTCCTTCTCAAACGCCAATGGCACTTTTTACAAATACATGAAACTGCACGAAGAGAACCAGCGCCTCGGCATAAGCTTGATCATCACCACATACAACTGGAAGGAAGCCTTGGGCACCGTACTCCGCAGCGCCTTCAAGCAAAGCGAACTGCCACGCGAAATTATTGTGGCCGATGACGGCTCGCGCGACGACACACGTGCCCTTGTCCAGAGCTTAGCCAAGGAGTCGCCAGTGCCGTTGCTGCACAGTTGGCAGGAAGACTTGGGCTTCAGAGCGGCTGAGAGCCGCAACAGGGCCATCGCGATGGCGACCGGCGAGTATGTGGTAATCATTGACGGTGACATGGTACTGCACCCCGATTTTTTGAAGGGCCACCGCCGGGCAGCCCGAAAAGGCTATTTCACGCAGGGGAAGCGGGTGCTGCTAAGCCCGGATCTGAGTCAGGACCTGATCAACCGTGGTCCCGCTCCCATCTCTCCTCTTTCGTCAGGTATAAAGAACAGGCTCAATGCCACGAATTCTCCTTTCCTGTCTAATCTTTTCAGCAAAGACAAAGCGGGTATCGCGTCTATCAAGAGCTGCAACATGGGCTTCTGGATGGAGGACATCATCCGGGTAAATGGCTTTAATGAGGATTTCGTGGGTTGGGGCCGTGAAGACAGTGAGTTTGCTATCAGGTTGCTTAACAGCGGTACTAAACGGCAAAACCTGGCCTTTGGAGGTATAGCCTACCACCTGCATCACCAGGAAAACTCGCGACAGAGCCTGGCCGCCAACGATGCTATCCTGGAGAGGGCCATGCAGGAAAACAGCACCTTCTGCCCGAACGGTATCGACAAACACCTAACCAACTAATAAGCGAATCCCATTTTTTCTATGCCTATACCTGCTGTTCGGCTAAGCCTGTGGCAGGTATAGGCACTGCTTTTTTTTAGTACTGGGTCGGTAGGTAGAACAATGGCATAACATCAGGTATAGGATGCAGGCAACAAAATTTTAGCTTTAGAGTAGTATAAATATTAGGCTATTTTTTATTACAAAATATATTAGCTGCATATATTATTCGCTCTAAAGCTCTGGCATCCTGATGCGCCTTTTTGCTCTTATACTCTTGCTGGTAGTTTCGCACCACTCACAGGCGCAGCAGTTCAACTTCCGAAACTGGTCGCTTGAGCAGGGCTTGCCGCAATCGCAGGTAAACGACATTTTGCAGGATGACAAAGGGCAGCTCTGGGTGGCCACCCTTGGAGGCCTCAGCCGCTTTGACGGATCTGTTTTCCATACCTATACCAAACGGGAAGGTATGAGCAGTAACAGCATAAGTTGTCTGTTGCTTGACAGCCGGCAACGTATCTGGATCGGCACTACTGACAGGGGACTGATGGTGCTTAATGGAGACAGCTTTGATGTGTTTGAACAGGAAGCCGGTCTGCCAACTGGTGGCGTTCACAGCATTGCAGAAGATCATCAGGGCACTATTTGGGCTGCTACGGACAGCGGTGTTTACTCCCTGGCTAAAGACAGTTTTGTGCGGCACAATGACCTGCCGCCTCTCCGATACAATGATATACTCATTACGGCCACCAACGAGCTCTGGGCAGGAAGCAACTCACAAGGTATGTACAGAATAAACGCAAAAGGGACAAGCAACTATACCATTGCCAATAGCGCCCTGCCCAATAACAGCGTCAATGCACTAGATCAGTCACCAGACGGCACCATTTGGATCGGCACGGCGAGCGGAGCGGCCACTTTCAAAATGAATAATCTGGAAAATTTTGATCTCCCGGCAGGTATAGAAAGCCCGAACGTAAGAGACTTCACTACTGACAACTACGGCCACCAGTGGCTGAGTCTGCATCTCAATGGCGTGCTCAAATACGACGGCCGGGAGTTCCAGCACCTTACCCGTTACAGTGGTTTGCGCACAGATAGAGTCAATTGCATCACCACAGACCGCGAAGGCAATATCTGGATCGGCACAACCGGCCACGGCCTGATGCAGTACCGCAACCCCTGGTTCGTCCACTTCTTCGATATGGGAGAGGTAAAGGAGCCCGTCATATCGGCCCTGGCGCAGGACACCAAAGGCAGGGTATGGCTCGGGACCGATGACGGCTATGCGGCTTTTATGGAAGGCGGTATCCTGAACTGGCTTCAAACCGACATCTGGCCAAAAGGGACTACCCTGCACAGCATGTGGGTAGCGAACGAAAACGACGTATGGGTATGCACTAGTAACGGACTGTACCGACTAGGACCTGGTAAAGTAGCCCATTATGGCTCTGCGCAGGGGCTTCCATCGGCTGAGGTATACCAGGCCATGCCAATGCCTAATGGTGACTTGCTGTTGGCTACAGCGGCCGGGTTAGCCATCCTGCTCCCCAATCAACAATATATTAAGCCTCTGCACCCGCTATCCCTCACAGGCAAGGTATACGCCCTGCACCGTGACAGCAGCGACAAGATCTGGATCGGTGCCGAGAAAGGTGTGTTCCGTTACGAAAACAATAAGCTAGCTGCAGCCAAAGGTCTGGGAGATGCGGATTTTCGCGAGATATTCACCATTGCTGAAGACGAGTCAGGTACGCTGTATTTTGGCGGCTTCAACTACGGCATCATGGCCTGGCACGACAAATGGAAGTCTCCTAAGGTATACAACTCAAGCAATGGTCTGCCAAACGAGGGTATAAAAAGCCTTTACGTTGATAACACAGACCACTTGTGGGTCGGCACCAGCCGGGGAGTGCTGAAAGTGCAGCTCGACCAACTCCACAACCAGGGCCGTCTCAGCATCCGGTCTTACGCAAACCAGGAAGGGTTCAGGGGCCTGGAAGTGAGTAACAGGGGGATTACTCAAACGCCCGACGGCACAGTATGGTTTGCCACAGCCAAAGGGCTAACCATGTACCTGCCCGAAATGGATCGCCGCAACCAGGTATACCCAAACACACTTATTACCAACATCATGCTTTTCCAGAAACCTACCGACTGGACAAGTTTGGGCTACATCATCGACTCAACTACCGGACTCCCGGTCAACCTGCGACTGCCGCACAACCGAAACCACCTGACGTTTGACTTTCATGGCATCTCGCTCACTGCTCCCGATCGGGTGCGTTACCGCTACCGCCTTAAGGGGCACGATGAGCAATGGTCTGCCGTCACGGATCATTCTTTCGCCACCTATGCCAGCCTTGATCCGGGCAGCTATACCTTTCAGCTGCTGGCCGCCAACAGCGACGGTTACTGGACCCCGAGCCCGCTCACCTATACCTTCACGATCGTGCCGCCAGTATGGCGTCGGGAATGGTTTATTGTCCTGATGGTCCTAGTAGCTACTGGCGCCGCCATCAGTGTGGTCAGGTTACGCGAAAGAAGCCTGGTGAAGCTCAATTCATTGCTGGAGCAGAAGGTACAGCATCGAACCCAACTACTCGAGGAAAAAAACCGGGAGAAGGAAATCCTGCTGAAAGAAATACACCATCGCGTCAAGAATAATCTGCAGATCATCATGAGCATGCTCAACCTGCAAACCCGGCGTGTGCAGGACCCCAAGGCCCTTGAAGTGATGCAGTCTGTACGGGGGCGGGTCAGGTCGATGGCCATTCTGCATGAGCGCCTATACCAGCACGAGGATCTGGCCTCGATCGATCTGAATGCCTACATAGAAGCGATATGCGAGGGATTGGGCGCTACTTATGGGATACGGGAGCGCCATATCAAAATCAAACTTGATATCCCTGCCATTATGGTGGAAGCCGATACAGCACTTTCATTGGGGCTGATTGTCAATGAACTTGTTTCAAACTCCATCAAATACGCTTTCCCCAACCGGTACGGGCAGGTCGCTATTTACCTGAGGTCGGAACAGCAAGACGCCTATACCCTGACGGTGCACGATGATGGCATCGGCCTGCCAACCGACTTCGAGGAGCGCCGCAAAAAGTCGTTTGGCTTGCAATTGGTGTCGTCTCTAGCCAAAAAGCTGGGGGGGCACATCGAATACTTAAATAATAATGGTACAAAAGCAATATTATATTTTGTTTTGTCACCGTAAGTTGATAATTTTACGTAAGAGTCTAATGCTATGACGAAACCAAAGATTCTTATTTCGGAAGACGAGATTATAATCGCAGAAGACCTGGCTGCCTGTTTAGAGGAGTTGGGCTACCAGACGTGCGCCATCGACTCCGGTGAAAGCACACTTGACATGATCCGAACCATGCAACCAGACTTGGTACTGCTCGATGTGAACCTGAAAGGGGACATTGATGGTATCGAGATTGGCTCTAAAATTCGGGAGGAATTCGACATTCCTTTCATTTACCTGACCGCCTATGCCGACAAGGACACACTGGACAGGGCAAAGAAAACAGAGCCTGATGGCTTCCTGGCCAAGCCGTTCGACGAAAAGAACCTGCGTTCTGCCATTGAGTTGGCCCTTTACAAGCACGATTCCGGACAGAAGGGAGTTGACAATGGCGCAAGCAAGGCGCCAAAGGAAGCGGAACCGCAAACCGATTACATTTTTGTAAAGGTTAAGCACCGCATCATCAAAGTGCATTACAGCGACATACTGTGGGTAGAGGCCTACGACAACTACTCTTTTATCGTCACAGCGGATCAGAAGTACCTTGTCAGCTCCACACTCAAAGACATGGAGCACAAGCTGCCTTCCAGCAATTTCGTGCGGGTACACCGTTCTTATATTGCCAACCTCGACAAAGTGGAGGCTCTGGAAGAAAACGCGGTTGTGTTCTCTAAAGGTGATATCCCGATTGGCAAATCTTATAAGAAATCGCTGATGTCGCGCTTTAACATTATCTGACAGAAACGCTACTACACCGGTAAAAGCCACTAATTGCCCTGACCTTTAAATAATTGAAAGGTCAGGGCAATTATTTTAGACGTACCCCTATCTTTGTGCTTCGTCACAGCATTTTTATGTCCCAGAGAATCACCGTCGTTTTTACCAGCTGCAACCGCTTCGACCTGCTCGAAGCCACATTGAAGACTTTTTTTAAGTTCAACACCTACCCTGTCGAAAAGATACTGGTAATTGAAGACAGCGGGAACCGTAAAGGCCTGGAGAAGGTGCTGCAGAAGTTCAGCTACGACAAGTTTGAAACGATTGTGAACCCACAGCAACTGGGCCAGCGCAGGAGCATCGAGATTGCCTATAGCCACGTAGACACAGAGTATATCTTCCATTGCGAAGACGACTGGGTATTCCTGCGTGAAGGTTTTATAGAGGACTCGCTTACTTTGATGGAGGCATTCCCGAAACTCATCACTGTTTGGGGAAGAATAGCAAAAGAGCTTCCGGCTGATTTTTTCGCGGAAGAAGAGCAGGAGTATCAGGGCATCAGGTATAGAGAGGTGAAGAAGGAGATCTTTATCCTAAATCCAAGCCTGAAGCGCATGAGCGACTATAAGCTGATGGGTGGCTTCACGCAGTTTAGCCTCGGGCAGTTTGAGCGGGAGATATCAGACTTCTTCAGTGACCTGGGTTACACCGCCGTGATTCTGGACAGGCCCTATACCACGCATCTGGGTTTGCATCGCCGTGTCCATTACCGCGATAGAGCCAACAAATACCTCAAACTTGACAACAAGTTCAAACAGGTGAAGGCCTCCGTCTACAAGTTCTTTAAATTAGGCAGATTCAAATCGCAATAACAAAAAAAGCCGGAGCTGATGCCCCGGCTTTTTTATTTATACCTGAATTCTAAAATTAGTATCTGTAGTACTCTGGCTTGTAAGGGCCTTCTACTTCCACACCAATATAAGCGGCCTGGTCCGGACGAAGCTCATCCAGCTCTACGCCGATCTTGCTTAGGTGCAGGCGGGCTACTTTCTCGTCGAGGTGCTTTGGCAGGGTGTATACCTGGTTCTCGTAGGCGGCTGCGTTTGTCCAAAGCTCCAGCTGGGCCAAAGTTTGGTTAGAGAAAGAGTTCGACATTACAAACGAAGGGTGACCAGTCGCGCAACCCAGGTTTACCAGGCGGCCTTCGGCCAGCACGATGATGTCCTTGCCTTCGATGTTATAGAGGTCTACCTGCGGCTTGATGGTATCTTTGGTATGACCGTAAGCACCGTTCAGCCAGGCCATGTCGATCTCGTTGTCGAAGTGACCGATGTTACAAACGATCGCCTTATCTTTCAGGCTGCGGAAATGCTGCTCAGATATGATGTCTTTGTTACCAGTGGCTGTTACTACAATATCAGCTTCTTTCACGGCATCGACCATACGCTTCACCGCAAAGCCGTCCATGGCAGCCTGCAGCGCGCAAATCGGATCGATTTCGGTTACGATCACGCGGGCACCGGCACCACGCAATGAAGCGGCAGAACCTTTTCCAACGTCACCGTAGCCAGCTACAACCGCTACTTTACCAGCCATCATCACGTCGGTAGCACGACGGATCGCATCTACCAGAGACTCCTTGCAACCATACTTGTTATCAAACTTCGACTTGGTTACCGAGTCGTTCACGTTAATGGCAGGCATTGGCAGTGTACCATTCTTCACGCGCTCATACAGGCGGTGAACACCGGTAGTCGTTTCTTCTGAAAGGCCTTTGATGCCATCGGCCAGCTCTGGGTACTTGTCCAGCACCATGTTGGTCAGGTCACCACCGTCATCCAGGATCATGTTGAGTGGCTTGCGGTCTTCACCGAAGAAGAGCGTTTGCTCAATGCACCAGTCAAACTCTTCGGCAGTCATACCTTTCCAGGCGTAAACCGAAATACCGGCAGCGGCAATGGCAGCGGCAGCGTGGTCCTGCGTTGAGAATATGTTGCACGAAGACCAGGTCACCTCAGCGCCCAGCTCCACCAGCGTTTCGATCAGCACGGCAGTCTGGATGGTCATGTGCAGACAGCCGGCAATGCGGGCACCCGCCAGCGGCTTGCTCGGGCCGTACTCCTGACGAATCGCCATCAGGCCGGGCATTTCCGCCTCAGCCAGTCTGATCTCTTTGCGGCCCCACTCGGCCAGCGAAATATCTTTTACCTTGTACTTTAGTTGCGTATCAATCATGTTGTAATATTTTCTTAAGGAAGCACAAAATTATAAAATTTCTCTGTCATCTTCAACACCAGATAAGTATACGACTGAAAGTCAAACAGTTTTAAATACAGAGGCCCGTGCCAATGGCACAGGCCTCTTGTAGGTATGTCTTCTTCGCAGTTATCGGTTCGTAATGATCTCGGCGCCAAGGGTGTTGGTGTTGCTTGCCGGAGGGGCCACAAAACCTCTGGCAAAAATGGTATAGATACGACCGGCGGCCAGCTGCACGTTTGGTACGGTCAGCACTACTGTTTGAGTACCGGCCAGGCGCACTTCCAAGTTATAAGAGGCGGCATCGACAGGCGTGAAGTCGGTTGCGCTCTTAAAGGCTCGGTTGCCGAACAGCACAGGTCCGTTGGTCACGGCCACGTCCACGGCAGGCGCGTCAGGCGACAGGTGCACAAAGCGCACGTGCGCTTTGCCGGCGGCAGGGGTATCCAGGTCGTCTTCCAGCACCAAAGGTTCAATGGCGCTTAACGTGTTGATTGCGAACACGGAGTAGCTCTCGTTTCTTTCCAGGTCCAGGTTAGCGTCTATCACGGTTGTGCTGGTACCTGCAGCATTTACCTTCACATTCCGTCGGCCTGCCTGCACTTCGAGGTAGCCGGTGTTGTTCGGGAAAGTAAGGGCAGCTGTGTTTACCTTGCTATTATCCACCAACAGGTCGACGCCAGGAGCGTCAGGAGAGGCATGCACCACCATTACATTGGAGGTTTCGATCATAGCGTTGTCATCATCGTCGTCATCGCAGCTTGTCAGCACCATTGCCGGCAGCACGGCCAGCAGCATGATTTTCATCCATTTCTTCATAGTAATCCGATAAATTATTTGTTAAAGATTTCTTTTAGCTGTGATAAGAACCAGCAGGTATAAGGATTGTTTGCGGATGGCCAATTTTTATGAAAAAAAAGGGGCTGATTAAATTTGTACCTTTACAGCGCACCATGAAGCACTATACTCCGGAAGAGAAAGATTTTATACAGCAGCACCAGCACCGCAACCCCGCCGAACTGATGCTGCAGGCAGGCCGTTACCCGCAGCTGCCGGTCACTGACCTGGTCAAACAGATCCAGGCTCGGCAAAAAGCTACTGACAAACTGCCGACCTGGGTAGCGCATCCGGATGTGGTGTTTCCAACAGCGGTGTCGGTAGAGCAGACTTCCTCGGAGCCTGCAGCGGCTTTTAAAGCCTCGCTGGTGGAGGGCAAATTGCTCGTTGACCTGACAGGCGGTTTTGGAGTGGACAGTTTCTTTTTTGCAAAGCAGTTTGAGCAGGTGGTGCATGTGGAGCAGAACAGCGAGCTTTCGGAGATAGCCGCCTATAATTTTAAATTGCTAGGTGCTGCTAATATAGAGGCTGTGAATACTACCGCTGAAGATTTCCTGCAAAGCTTTACCGGCCATGCTGATGTGCTATACCTGGATCCGGCACGGCGTGGCGAAAGACAGGAGAAAGTACACCTGCTGCAGGACTGTGAACCGGATGTGCTGCAACTGCTTCCGGTGCTGTTTGCAAAGGCGAACGCGGTATTGCTCAAGACCTCTCCTATGCTCGATATTGAACTGGCGCTGGAACAACTAGGCACCGTGGCACAGGTATGGGTGATCGCGCTGCACAACGAGTGCAAGGAAGTGCTATACCTGCTGCAGCCCCAGGCGGCTATCAGCCCCGAGCGCCAGGCGGTCAACCTGCTACCGGACGGCAGTATACAGTCGCTTACCTTTACCAAAGAGCAGGAAGAACAGACGACCGACAGCTTTGCCGACCCGAAGGCATATCTCTACGAGCCCAACTCTGCTATACTTAAATCCGGAGCTTACCGCAGTGTGGCCGGCCAATTTGGCCTTTACAAACTCCACCCCAACAGTCATCTCTATACCTCCGATCACCTTATACCTGATTTTCCGGGCCGGGCATTTGTCTGCCAAGGTATAGGGCGCTATAATAAAAAAGAGATTTTGGCCAGGCTGCCGCAGCGCAAGGCCAACATAACGGTTCGCAATTTTCTGGAGTCGGTGGCCGATATCCGCAAAAAGACAGGTATAAAAGAAGGTGGCGAAGACTATCTTTTCTTTACTACAGATATGCACCAAAAGCCTTTGGTAATCTATTGCCGCAAAGCGACGCCTCCTTCGAGCTAATTTTTTTTCATACTAATTTCGACCGCTTTAGTTTTCTCCTCTCTTTGCATAGTCCAATCCTACTTTTGGCCAACCCTACTTGTTTAGCCCATCAACAGGTTCATTCACAACCACATACACCCTCTGTTATACTTGCATAACGCTATATACCCATACTAGTTACAGTCGGTTTTATTGCTATACCTGTCACAATTCCGATTCGCTTAAATTGCTAACCGTTAGAAACTTAACTCGTAAAAATGAGAGTCCCGTCTGAGACGGAGGCACTATGTTCAACTTAAATACACGAAAGCTATGAAACGTAATAATGAGGAAAACCAGAATCAGAATATGAAACGTGGTAATGAGGACAACCTGAATCAGGGTCAGAATCAGAATCGTAACCAGAACCAACCAAGAAACGAATCCGGTGAATTTGAGAGCACTTCACGTTCTCAGAACAATCCTTCGGGACAGAGCAATCAGGGTTCACAAGCAAGAAGCAGCAACCAGGGCCAGGGCTGGCACGGTGATTCACAAGGTCATGCAGAGGCCGGTCGACAAAGCCATAAGAACGACAGTTCATCCTCTTCGAGCAGCAACTCCTCACAGAGTGGCCAGACTCAGGCCAGAAGTGGCAACCAGTCACAGGCCAGGAGCAGCAGTCAGTCTCAGGGCAGCAGCCAGAACCAGGGTAAAGGCTGGCATGGTGACTCTGAGGGACATGCAGAAGCAGGACGCCAGAGCAACAAGAATAACAGCAATTCAGGCTCCAGCAACGATAATTCCTAATAATATAGTTTAGCTGCATATAATACAGAGAAGCCCGTGGCAAATGCTGCGGGCTTCTCTGTTGGCTTAAACCAGTGCTACCAGGCTGCGTAAACCAGGTATAGAAGACACAAGTTGTAACCGTACTAAAATTTGAATGCTATGAAAAACGAGAAAGAAAATAAGAATATGCCGAAAAACCAGCAGTCCAACACGGGCAAGTCAAGCTCTAAAAAAGATATAGGCAATGACCTGCACAAAGACGCAGTGGGGAAAATGGGCTCCAACAACCCAACGCCACAAGCCCGCACCGACAACGAGCAGAAGAACCAAGGGCAGTAGCACAAAAAACAGAATGATAATCTGTATATTAGGCCAGCCACAGCAGTTGTATGTTGTGGCTGGCCATTTCGTATCTATACCTGCTACATCCTCCAATCCATGACTGCATACGAACAGCACGCTATACATGAACTCAGAAACTGGCAACATGAAATGCGCGGCAGACCTTCGTTGGTAAATAAGCTGGCGAAGCGTATGCAGGACAAGATTAACAGTTACATTCCGGAGAAGGTGCATCAGGCTATCACGGCCACCATAAAACAGATGGTGCGGGCCGTACTCTTTGGGTCTGAACTTACCACCAGAAAGCCTTATCCCTTCTCTTCTTTGCAGCTCACCGAATCCATCGTGCTGGAACGCATCAATTTCTATAGAAAAGCAGCTGCTGCAGAAGGAGGTATTACCGGAGCAGGCGGCTTTCTGTTAGGTATAGCTGACTTCCCGCTCCTGCTGAGCCTGAAGCTGAAAATGCTTTTTGAGATAGCCGCGCTCTACGGCTATTCTGCCGATGATTACCGGGAGCGCGTATACCTGCTCCACATTTTTCAGCTTGCCTTTAGCAGCCAGGAGCGCCGAAGGGAGGTATACCTACAGATCGAGCACTGGCAGCAGCAGGCACATCACCTTCCCGAAGACATCCACCAATTTGATTGGCGTACGTTTCAGCAGGAGTACCGCGACCACATCGACCTGGCTAAAATGGCCCAGCTCATACCTATTGTAGGAGCACCGATCGGAGCTGTGGTCAATTACCGGCTCATCAACAAACTAGGCACAACTGCCATGAACGCTTACCGCATGCGGTGGCTGGAAGAGAAAAAGCAGCTACATCGTTAGGCACCCATCCTCGTACTTTGTATAAGTGGCTCAGATAAAATCTGCCTGCCATACTATGCAAAACCAAAGAGATGAATAGCGTTACGATTCTAGAGTTTCCGTCTAACCTTGGGCTGAAAGAGCCTTCGCAGGGGCACGAGCCGGGTGTCAGGAAACTACCGGAATGGCTGCGCCAGCATCATTTTCATCAGTTAATCGCACCAGAGGCTACTCGGGTACTTCCCCCTCCTCCCTACCGCATGCACCACGACCCGGAATCGGCGGTGCTGAATGCAGATACGCTTGCACAATATGCCCGGGAAGAAGCGAAGCTCTTAAATGAGGTATTGTCTGAACAGAAATTTCCTTTGATCCTGGGCGGGGACTGCAGCATTCTGATTGGAAGTGCACTGGCCCTAAAACAGAGGGGTACCTATGGGCTTTTTTACCTGGATGGGCATACAGACTTTATTGAACCACCACAATCCGGTACCGGAGGCGCCGGAGGTATGGCAGCAGCCCTTGCAGCCGGTCGAGGTCCCAAGAAACTTACTGACATTCAGGGGCAGTCTCCTTACATACAGGAAGAATATGTTTGGTGTGTAGGCAACCGTGAGTACGATGACGAATATGAGCAAGTAATACGAGACTCACAGGCTACTTATTTCACGCTGGATTTACTTCGTCAGACAGGTATAGACAAGTGCGTAAGCTCATTTCTGAACATGGTAGACATCAATAACCTGGATGGCTTCTGGATTCACCTGGATGTAGACGTCCTGGATGACGAGATCATGCCAGCCGTTGACAGTCGGACTCCCGGTGGGCTAAGCTACGAGGAGTTTGACCGTATCCTATACCTTCTTTTATCCAGTCCGAAAGCCACCGGAATAGAAATTACTATTCTGGACCCTGAACTGGATCCGAGCGGAAAGTATACGAAGCTGTTTGTCCAATATTTTACAGATACCTTCCAGAAAGCCCGTACAGCAAAGTAAAACTACTTCTTCCGGCTCACCCATTTGTTGCCTTTCAGCCAGAAGCGCCAGGGCAGCAGCGCATCCTCACCGGCATAGTCTATACCTATCCGGGGGCCAATGGCTATACCTTCGGCAGGTAAGTCTATACCTTTGTCTTCTACCCAAATGGTGTCGCCGGTGAGGGGAGCGCCGTAGTGGCTGCGGTTTATACCTAAAGCGATGCTGAGCACGCCTGGTCCGGCGGTTAGGTTGGGCTTGATGGTATTCATGTTGCGGCGCAGCAGCATTTCTTCTATACCTTCTATTGGTTCTATAGCGCGCACCAGCACGGCGTCGGCGCTTCCTTCTACGTTGGTAATAATGTTGAACAGGTTGTAGATGCCATACACCAGGTATACATAGGCCACCCCGCCTTCGTGGTACATAATTTCGGTGCGTTGTGTCCGGCGGTTCATGTGGGCATGGCAGGCCTTGTCGTTTGTGCCGGAGTAAGCCTCCGTTTCCACGATCATGCCGCCGGTGAGAATGCCATCGTGGTCTGTGTAGAGATACTTTCCCAGCAGGTCCTGGGCCACTTGCACGACATCCGGTCGGGTATAAAAGTCTTTTTTGAGTTTCACTTATGAATGAGTAAGGATGAATAACTACTAATTGATCGTTCCTGATGATTACTGAAGAACGGTAAAACAGTTTTAAGCGGGAGGAGAAAACACCCTTGCCTATAGCCAGCAGGCTTACTTTGACCCGTACCTGCCTGGCCTTCCCTAATTATTCCAACACACTTCATCTATCATTCAGCATTAATCACTAACTTTGCCTTCAGATTGGTGGCCTTGTTATATCCAACGCAAGGCCTTAAAAGGGAAGTAGGTGAAATACCTATGCTGTTCCCGCAACTGTAATCTTCTTAAAAAGGGTAGCCAAAACCACCGCCACTGTGCCGCACAACGCATGGGAAGGCTGGCTGACCTGAAGAGAGCCAGGAGACCTGCCAGTTCGACCAAAATTGTCGTATGCTTTCGGGTAAAAAGCTGCACGGCCTTCGCTATACCTGCGCGCGCTGTTCCTGCCCTATACCTGCCTGCATGCTTCGGGATTTAAGCAAGCGTATACGTGGCAAAGTTTCACTACCGTCTTTTCTTGTGCCTGGCCATTTCGCTAGGTATAACTTCACCCGCTTTTGCGCAGCAGGATACTACGTTGTACCACCTGCGCACCGTCGAGATTTTTGGTAAACCCGCCGAGGTTTTTGCCTCTGGGAGCCGGGTCAGCACCCTCGACAGCAGTTTCATCCGCACCTACGCCTCCGGCTCTATAGCCGATGCGCTACAGGTCCGCACACCGGTATTTCTGAAAACGAACGGACCGAGCGGCATTTCCACTCCCTCCTTCCGGGGCACCAGCGCAACACATACCGCCGTACTCTGGAACGGCCTCAACATCAGTCAGCCTGCTTTGGGGCAGAGCGATATGTCCTTGTTGCCTTTAAGCAGCATCGGGAACATTGCGGTGCAGCATGGTGCGGCGGGAGCTACGTATGGCAGCGGAGCGATCGGCGGGGCTGTTTTACTCAACTCTCCAACACAACAAGAGCCAGGTTTTGGTGCGGAAATATTCCAGGAAGTCGGCAGCTTTGGACGCTACTTTTCCAGTGCCAGCGCCCGTTACAGCGGCCAAAAGGTATCTGTTGCTTTAGGTGGCTATTATCTGGCGGCAGAGAACGACTTTTCTTTCCGAGACTATGGCCGTATCGGGGCGCCTACCCGCCGGCAGGACCAGGCACAGGTGGCACAGCATGGTTTTACGCAGGATGTAAGCTGGCAACTCTCCCCCAATACCCGACTGGCTTTGCACGGCTGGTATACCTATGCTGATCGCGAAGTTCCACCAGCCCTGGCAGCAGCCAACACCAACGCCAAACAACTCGACCGGAACCTGCGCCTGATGACAGAACTTAACCACAGCAGCAACTGGGGCGAAACCTCTGTGAAGGCAGCCGTCTTCAACGATTATCTCCGCTACACCGACAACAGCAACAACTCCCTCACCGACATCAATACTTACCAGGTGCAGGCCGAGCAGACCTATACCTATGCCCGCCGCTGGAGTTTGCGGGGTGGCCTTAATCTACAGCACTTCGAGGCCGATGTACAGGGATATGGCCGACAGGTAACCGAAGACCGCGCCTCTGCTTTCCTGCTTTTCCGCTACGACCCGAGCAAGCGACTCGACCTGAGCCTGAATTTGCGCCAGGCTTTTGTGAAAGGCTATAACCCCACTCCTGCTCCTACGCTGGGTGCCAACTGGCTGCTGCTGGAGCAAAACGAGCACAAGCTATACCTGAAAGGCAACGTATCGGGCAGCTACCGGGTGCCGACGCTGAACGAGCGCTTCTGGCAGCCGGGCGGCAATCCGGACATCAAGCCGGAACAAGGCTGGAGTTACGAAACCGGTCTGCGCCACTGCTATACCTGGGGCCGTGTGCAACTCGAGTCTGAAATGTCTGTTTACCGCATGCTGGTGGACAACTGGATACAGTGGATGCCTGTCACGTCCAGTTACTGGACTCCCCGCAACCTGCAGAAAGTACGCTCCCAAGGTATAGAACTCAGCAGCCGCGCCAGCACTTCGTCCGGCGATTGGCGACTCGCAGCTACAGGTGCCTATACCTATACTTCTTCTGAGCAGGTGAAAGCCTACGAAGGAACCCAGGAACTGAACAGGCAACTCGCGCACGTGCCGCTGCATAAAGTACAGTTGGGAACAGATATCTCCTTCCGAACCTGGACATTGCTTGGCAACCTGACGCATACCGGACTTCGCTATACCGACAACAGCAATGCCGGCAGTCTGCCGGGCTATACCTTACTCAACCTCGCAGTTCATAAAAAATTCAACCTTGGTCAGTATCAGTTTGTCGCTTCGGTGCGCAGCGATAATGTGACCAACCGTGCCTATACCGTGCTCGAAAATGTGCCGATGCCACCCCGCAGCCTGGCTGCCGGCTTACGCTTTGTTATACCTTAATTTCATATCCATACCTCTCAACAACATGAAAAAAATTACCCGTTTCCGTCACTATTTTCTGTCAGCGGCTTTTGCTATAAGCGCGCTTGCTTTTACTAGCTGTGACGATGATAATACTACTGGCCCCACCGGAGAATATGCCCGCAACGGAGTACTCATCTCCAACGAAGGCGCCATGACCAAATCGAATGCTTCGGTGAGTTTCTACAGCCACGACAGCAAATCAGTGGAAAACGAATCGTTCAAGAAAGTGAATACGCCGCTTGTGCTGGGTGATGTATTGCAGCACATGACACAGCACGGCGACCGGCTATATCTGGTGATGAACAACAGCGGCAAAGTAGTGGTAACCAATGCCAACACCCTGAAGGCCGAAGGCGAGACTACCGGACTGGAAGCTCCCCGCTATTTTGCTGCCCTGAACGATGACAAGGCTTACGTAACCGAGTGGTTGGGTTATGACCCCGTCACTTATGTATATGGCAACGGTCGTGTGGCCGTAATTGACCTGAAAACGCTGACTGTGACCAAAACCATTACGGTTGGCGTGCAGCCGGAGCAGCTTGTAATAGCTGGCGGTAAACTTTATGTAGCGAACAACGGCGGAAATACCGTAACGGTCATCAACACCGCAACAGACGCCATCGAAACCGCTATTACAGTAAACGACGGCCCCAACAGCCTGGCCTTGGACCGTAACAATATGCTTTGGGTGAGCAGCCAGGGTATAAAAGCCTACGATCCGGTTGACTGGTTGGTGAGCGAAGAGAGCAGCACGCCTGGCTCGCTTGCTAAAATCAACACGACCAGCAACTCTGTAGTGGCTATACTTACTTTCAGCCAAAACGCACCGGCTCCGGGCAAACTCACACCAAACCTGAACGGCGATAAACTCTACTATGTGTTCAACAACAAGGTATGGGTACAGGATGTGAACACGACTTCACTGGCTTCTCAACCGCTCATTGACCGGGGCACTTATGTAGCTTATGGGTTCAATGGGTTGGGTGTGGAACCTGCAAGCGGCACTATTTACGCCGGCAAAGCAACTGACTACGCCTCCAACGGCTGGGTAGTACGTTACAATCCGCAGAGCGGCGCTGCTGTAGATTCCTTCCGGGTAGGTATAGCACCAAACGGGTTTCTATTCCGTTAGAAATCGACCTTTCTAAAAGCACGATGCCCGGCACTCACTAACAGAGCGCCGGGCATCGTGCTTTTATACCTGAGCCAACTTACTGATTTGGATTCGGCTTCAGGTCCTTGTCGTAGCGTTTCTTACGGTCACCTTCCTGGTTGTAGGCGCTGTCGCCGATAGCGGTGCCTTCACGGCCTTCGTAAATGTCCTCGTAATTTTCGGTGGTATCGTTGTCCATGCTGCTGCGGTCCATTTCTTCGGTGCGCTCATAATCACTGCGTTCCGTATTTGTCTCGCCGGGGTCGGTGCCCGTGTTACAGGATGCCATACCTATACCTAGCAATACGCCCAGCACAGCAGCCGTTGTCTTTATCGATTTCATAGTTCTTTCGTTTTAGATTTTCAAAGTACCATACCGCATCAGGGTATAGCTCTTTAATGTACGACCTCCCTACAATTAGAGTTAAAAAAAGCTACATCAGCCAGGTTTTGACGTATGACATAGCATACCAGAACTTGAAGACATGATGAACGGGAAAAGTAAGTCGGATCAGGAGAAGAGCACCAAAGAAATGTCGTCGGACACGAAAAAAGTAGCGGCCGAAAAGCAAACGCCACCGCCGCAGGGCACAGGCGCAAGCGATCCGCGCCATACAAAGGATGACAGCTCGGACGCCGAAGCACAAAAAGGCCACGCCTGATGATGCAGTAAACCGGCTATACCTTAACTTTGCGGCTATACCTGGTCTGCCATGAAAAAGAAATTTTTGAACCCGGCGCTTAAACGCAAGCTGCTGGTCATCTCCTTGCTGTGCCTGCTCATAGCCTCCGCCCTGCAACTCTATACCTTCGGCTTTGCCGATAACTTCTTTATAAACTGGCTTCGTATGTTTGTGGTGCTGTTTGTGCTGGTGGCAGGCACCGTGCTAGCCATTGTGCCCGGCGCAAATTACCTTGTCAATAAAACGTCGCAGCTGCTCAGTTAGGCGTTGCTATACCTTATACAAACGAAAAGCCCGCGATAACACCGCGGGCCTTTTGTTTTAGGGAACAATTGAAACACTTACACCATCACTAGCCATTGCTCCAGGTTTTCATGTTTTCACAGCTTAAAACCCTGGCTTTAACGCCCAGAAGCATTCAACTATAGATGATAATAATGCAAATATAAGTATATAAAAATAGATTTATATAATTTAATACCGTCTTAGTGCAGAATTATTCAAGCTTTTTTTAAAACACTGTATAACCTCCTCATTCCCAATACCTCCATACTGAACCCTGTTCGGAGCAGAACTTTTAACCTGACAACATCTGTTTAGAAAGCGCTACAGAATCAGTAGTTTTGTAGTCCGCGCCCTGTGGGGCGTTTGTTATTTTAAGATTCCCGAGACTTGAAGAAGCCCACCATACTGCTCATCACACCGCCGCTCACGCAGCTCAACACGCCATACCCTGCCACTGCCTACATCAAAGGCTTTCTCGCAGGTCAGGGCTATTCTGTTACCCAAGCCGATTTTGGCATTGAGCTGGTATTGCGAATGTTCACCCGAAATGGTTTGTCAAGAATTTTCCAGGCGGTGGAAGCAGGCGATTTCGAGTTGTCGGACAACAGCCTACGCATCCTGCGGCTGAAGCGGGAGTACCTGAACACCATCGAGCCGGTCATCCGCTTCTTACAGAACAAGGACACAACCCTGGCTCAGCAGATCAGCTACAGCCGTTACCTGCCCGAGGCCTCCCGCTTCGACCAGGTAGAGGACATCGACTGGGCTTTTGGCAGCATGGGCATCACGGACCGTGCCCGCTACCTGGCCACGCTATACCTCGAGGATCTGGGTGATCTTATCAAGGAGACGATCTGCCCTTACTTTGCGTTCAGTCGTTACGCTGAGAAGCTGGCTCTGTCGGCTACTTCGTTTGATCCGCTGGAAGAATCGCTGCAACAGGAGCCGAACCTGGTGGACCAGCTACTGCTGGAACTGCTGGAGGAACGTTTGCAGGAGGTGCAGCCGGATGTAGTGGGTTTTTCTATACCTTTCCCGGGCAACTTGTATGGCGGTCTGCGGCTGGCACAGTACATCAAGCAAAAATACCCGCACATCCATACCCTGATGGGCGGCGGCTACCCGAATACCGAGCTGCGCACACTCCGGGAGACCCGTCTGTTCAAGTACATCGATTTTGTGACCTTGGATGATGGTGAAGGTCCTTGGCTGAAACTACTGGAATACCTGCAAGGCGAGCGCCAATTGGATTTTCTGCAACGTACCTTCACACTACAGGACGGCAAGGTAGACTACATCAACGGCTGCCTCGACAAAGATATTCCGCATACCGAAGTCGGCACACCCGATTACAGCGACCTGCCGTTGCAGGAGTACCTCTCGGTGATTGATGTGATCAACCCAATGCACCGTCTCTGGAGCGACGGCCGCTGGAACAAACTGACCGTGGCCCACGGCTGCTACTGGAAACGCTGCTCTTTCTGCGACATCACCCTCGATTATATTTCCCGTTACGAAACGGCTCCGGCTGCTTTGCTGGTCGACCGCATCGAACAGATCATTGCCCAGACCGGCCAAACCGGCTTTCACTTTGTAGACGAAGCCGCACCGCCTGCCGCCCTGCGCGACCTGGCCATTGAGCTGATTCGCCGCGGCGTGAAAATTACTTGGTGGGGAAATATCCGCTTCGAGAAAACCTTTTCGCCTGACCTTTGCCATCTGTTGGCAGCCTCGGGTTGCATCGCCGTTTCGGGTGGTTTGGAAGTGGCCTCGGACCGCCTGCTTGACCTGATGAAGAAAGGTGTGAGCATTGCGCAAGTAGCTCGTGTGACCGATGGTTTTACGCAGGCCGGCATTATGGTGCACGCTTACCTCATGTATGGTTTCCCGACTCAAACGGCTCAGGAAACCATCGACTCGCTGGAGGTGGTGCGGCAGCTATTCCTGACCGGCGTGATACAGTCCGGCTACTGGCACCGCTTCAGCATGACGGCGCACAGCCCCGTAGGCAAGCATCCGGAGAAGTTTGGCGTAGTGAAAGTGGGTCCGCCGGAAGGTGCCTTTGCCAACAACGACCTCTGGCACGACGACCCGCAGGGCACCGACCACGAGTTGTTCGGCCCGGGACTGGCGAAGGCGCTCTACAACTTTATGCACGGCGTAGGACTGGAGGAGCCGCTGTCATTCTGGTTCGACTTTAAGGTACCGCGCGTGACCATTGACCGCGACCTGATTGCTAACGCCATACAGGAACCCGCCAAACCAGACAGTGAGCGTAAACTGGCACGTGTTTTCTGGCTTGGTAATGTACCCGAGATCGACTTTATGATGTACGCCAAAAAAGGCCAGACCATCGAGCGTTGCGTGCTGACCTTCTACGAGAAGGCCGAGGATTTCCAGATCAAGACCACCGCGAACATCGGACAATGGCTGCTGGAACAACTCACGCTACTGACCTCAGAAGAGGCGCCGGCCATGACGCTGAAGCAACTGGAAGAAACCTACCCACTGGACGCGCACCTGAACTTCACGGAGTTCCTGGCCTCGCCGGTTTGGTTTGAGCTTAGGGAGAAGGGGCTGCTGTTGCTGTAATATCATTAAGAGCTGAAGCAATTATAGCACGAGCAGGTCGGCAGGCGTAATTCCTATATCTTTCTTCTCAGGGAAAAGCATTTCTGTTAGCTTAAATTTATAGCCACCTTCACTGCTTTTGGGGTTTATTTTCCATTTATAACTGTAATTGTCGATTTTAAATTTGTCGATTGTTCCTTCTTTATCCCTTTTAAAATGGAGCAGCTCGTACGGTCTCTTTTCCTGCGAAATCAATTCTAACGCCACATCCTGTGCGACTAGATCATAGAGAAAAATCTCCGGCATATTAAAACTAACAAAATCCGTGTAGGCTGTATTTTCAATCCCGAAAGGCCCGATCTCGCCAAAGTTAACCGAACTAACCTGAACATTGAAGGTCAGGTATGAGCCTGCTGTCAAATTTGATGCGGCAATATTTACTGTAAGGCTACTATCGTTCTGGCTTATTTCGAATGACTTTGAGCTTACTTTTTTCGAAATAACTTTGCCTTTTTGCAGCGCATGGCTTGCTAGACTCTTGTTTTGCACCTTATCGTTTGGCGTAAGCGCAATATTAAAGCGTAATCCATTAGTAGCTGTAGCCTCATCAATAAACACGCTATAGTTATAGCCATAAATCAAGTGAAAATCCATCAGTCTGTTGGGAGGCACTGTGAGCTCTGCGTAATTTCCTACAGTAGACCCTACTTTCTCATTGCGTTTGTAAGTGACAAAAATGTTCGTCTCTTTGGATGACATCTTCCCTTCAAAGTCGGTGGGGCTAATTCTTGTGTTCGACAAGGGGCCGCTACTCTCATTATGCTTCATCATAATCAGGCGAGGCACCGTTTTGTTATAAGTTGGGTCGCCTACCAATGCGTGTTGGCCTAAGCAGTAAAACGGTAAGAGGGCAGCTAAAAGCAGCAGATTAAATTTCATGAAATAGTTTAAACGATAAATTGAGGAATAGGAAATCTGTACCCTTGCACTGCCGGTACAGTCTGGTGAAAGTGTTGATACAAATATTACTACTTATCCATGTAACTATCCCGCACCGCCTTGAACTCAGAGCCTGATTTCCACTGCGGCCACTCTGCTGAACCAGCCAGGCGCTTTCCTACCTGGTAGAGTAGCTTCAAATCTTCTACTACTCCATCCACTTTATAATCTGGGTGCATTTGGTCGGCTGCTTTGTGGTAGTAGTTGGCGTAGTACTCGTCCAGCTTCTTCTTACCTGCTTCTTTGCCGCCTTCTACCAGGTCCACGCCCGGGCCGATGAACAAGGCAGGTATACCAATTTTAGCAAAATTGAAGTGATCGGAGCGGTAGTATAGCCCAGCCTCCGGATTTTCTTCCGGCGCAATGTAACGCCCTGCCGCTTCAGCCTCCGCTGTGATATAATCCTCCAATTCGGATTGGCCCATACCGTACAGCACCACGTCTTTTGTCTTTCCGTAAGGATTCATCATGTCCATGTTGATGTTGGCAACCGTCTTTTCTTTCGGAAATACAGGATTTTCAGCATAGTAGGCCGAGCCCCACAGTCCCTGCTCCTCAGCTGTTACAGCCAGAAAAACGACAGTTCGCTCCGGCTGCACCGGCTGGGCCTTAAATGCTTTAGCGATCTCCAGCAAACCGGCTACTCCACTGGCATTATCCACGGCTCCGTTGTAAATGCTATCGCCTGCCGCGTCGGGCTTACCTATACCCAGGTGATCCCAGTGACCGGTATAGATGATGGTCTCGTCAGGACGTGTGCTGCCGGTAATTTTGGCGATGAAGTTGGAAGTTTTGTCGTAGCGGGTCTTCACTTTCATAGAAGTGCTGGCCTGCAGGTTGAGCGGGAAAGGTTTGTTTCCTGGCTGATGCGCTTTGCCGAGTACAGTCTTATAATCCATACCTGCAGCAGCGAACAGTTTCTCGGCAATTGGTGTGGTTATCCAGCCTTCCATGGCGCAACGATAAGTTTCTTTGCCACGGCTGTCGAGATACATTTTTGAGGTATTCCAGTTGTTCTGCACCACCTGAAAACCGTAGCCGGCCGGCTCCGTGTCGTGTATGATCAGCGCTCCTTTTGCTCCCTGGCGGGCTGCCTCTTCAAATTTGTAGGTCCAGCGCCCGTAGTAGGTCATGGCTTTTCCATTGAACACAGCCGCATCCTGCGCATAGAAACCCGGATCGTTCACCAGCACCACTACAATTTTGCCCTTCACATCCAGACCGGCATAGTCGTTCCAGTTATATTCGGGGGCCACAATACCGAAGCCGGCGAACACCATCTCGGTCGGGTCGATGTTGATGTTCTCTTCTGTGCGGCGGGTCCAGATCACGTAGTCGTTGCGGCCTTCGAGTTTCAGTTCCTGCTGTTTGCCTTTGATAATCATGTTCGGGCTGGCAGTGGTGTTCACTTCCACCATCGGCACCTCCTGAAAATAACTGTCGCCATTGCCCGGTTCTACTCCCAGCGCCTTGAACTCACGTTCTAAATAGTCCAGCGTTTTTTGCTCGCCGGAAGTGAAAGGCTTGCGACCTTCCATGTCGTCAGCGGCCAGTGCGCTCAGGTAGTTGCCGTAGCTTTCGGTGGATAAGGTGGTCACATTTTCGGCACCGGCTTCTCCTGTTTCAGGGCTGGAGGATTGGCAGGCAGTAAATAACCCCGCCATCAGGGCAGGCAATAAAATTGGTTTGATTATTTTGATCATCGTGCTATCAGGTTGATGGAATTAGCCGAAGCTAAGGTATAGCGGCTATGGAAGTGTTAAAGTACAGAATCCTGATCAGGAATAAAAGCAGCTTGGCCGGGGCTATACCTTATACCTTATACCTTATACCTTATACCTTATACCTTATACCTTATACCTTATACCTTATACCTTATTGCTGCGTAGCTGACTGCTTGTTGCTCATTCTGAAATTGGAATCAGGTATAGCCGTGACCTATGGTATAGAAGCTCGCGGGTATGGCAGGCAGAGCGAGGTATGGCAAAGCAACATCTTTAAAAACAAAGAGCACCCACAGCTTTACGCCATGAGTGCTCTTAAACTTTCTAACTTATCAGTCCCGCTTCGATTTAAGAAGCTGCCTTAGCTCAGCCAGTTCGTCGCGATACTTGGCGGCTTGCAGGAAGTCGAGGTCTTTGGCGGCGGCTTCCATCTGCTTCTCGGTTTTCTTGATCAGCTTCTCTAGCTCGTCGCGCTTCATCATCTGGATCACCGGTTCTGCCGCAATCGATACATCTTCCGGACCAGCGTATATTTTCACTTCCTTCTTCTTAGAATCCGCTACCGATGTCTGCTCAAATATCTCGTCCTTGGTCTTGAGGATCGTGCGTGGTGTAATGCCATGTTCTTCGTTATAGGCCATCTGCGTCGCGCGGCGGCGGGTGGTTTCGTCAATCGCCCGCTGCATAGAGCCCGTGATGCGGTCAGCGTACATGATCACGCGTCCCCGTTCGTTACGGGCGGCTCGGCCCATGGTCTGTATCAGGGAACGCTGGTCGCGCAGGAAACCTTCTTTATCGGCATCTAGGATGGCTACCAGACTCACTTCCGGCAAGTCAAGTCCCTCGCGCAGGAGGTTCACGCCTACCAGTACGTCAATCTCACCGAGTCGCAGTTCGCGCAGAATTTCCACGCGGTCCAGCGTCTTCACTTCCGAGTGCAGGTACTTTACTTTGATGTTGAGGCGATCCATGTATTTGGTCAGTTCCTCGGACATACGCTTGGTCAGCGTCGTCACCAGCACACGCTCTTTGCGCTTGATACGCTCGTCTACCTCGTCCAGCAAATCATCCACCTGATTAGCGCTCGGCCTGATCTCGATCTCCGGATCCAGCAGACCGGTCGGACGGATGATCTGCTCCACAATCACACCTTCTGATTTCTGAATCTCGTAATCGCCTGGCGTGGCACTTACGAACACCACCTGGTGCATCATGCTTTCAAACTCATTGAAAGTGAGCGGACGGTTGTCCATGGCCGCCGGCAAACGGAAGCCATACTCCACCAACGCTACCTTACGCGAGCGGTCGCCGCCCCACATGGCGCGCACCTGCGGCACCGTCACGTGGCTCTCGTCGATCACCATCAGGAAATCATCCGGAAAATAATCAAGCAAACAGAACGGACGCGCACCCGGGGCACGGCGGTCGAAATAGCGGGAGTAGTTTTCTATACCTGAGCAGTAGCCTAGTTCCCGGATCATCTCCAGGTCAAACTCGGTCCGCTCCTTAATGCGCTTCGCCTCCACCGGCCTGTCTTCTTTCAGGAAGTAGTCGTGCTGGGCTACCATGTCGAACTGTATCTCATGGATGGCTTGCTGCAGCGTGTCCTTGCCGGTCACGAAGAGGTTGGCCGGGTATAGCGTCACGGCTTTCTCGTCGGCTATTTTTTTACCCGACTCCGGATCGATGCGGTGAATCTGCTCCAGCTCATCGCCGAAAAAGTACAGTCGGTACGCGAAGTCAGCATAGGCCGGGAAGATGTCAACCGTATCGCCTTTCACGCGGAATGTTCCACGTGTGAACTCGGCCTCGGTGCGACTGTAGAGAATCTGCACAAAGGTATAGAGCAGGTTGTTGCGGCTATACTTCTGTCCCGGCGCCAGGTAGATCACGTTCTTGCCAAACTCCTCGGGGTTACCGATACCGTAAATACACGACACCGAAGCCACCACAATCACATCGCGGCGCCCCGAAAGCAAAGCGGAAGTAGTGTGCAGACGCAGCTTCTCGATTTCCTCATTGATTTGCAGATCCTTCTCAATGAACACATCCGAAGAAGCAATGTATGCTTCCGGCTGGTAGTAATCATAGTAGGAGATGAAGTACTCGACCGCATTATCAGGGAAAAATTGCTTGAATTCGCCGTAGAGCTGCGCGGCCAGGGTCTTGTTGTGGCAAAGCACGAGCGTTGGTTTACCCGTATTCTTGATCACGTTGGCCATGGTAAAGGTCTTGCCTGTACCAGTGGCTCCCAGCAGCACCTGCACAGGCTCTCCCTTGTTAACGCCCTCGGTGAGCTGAGCGATCGCTTTCGGCTGGTCGCCGGTCGGTTGAAATTCTGATGTTAGCTTAAAATCCATTCGTTGGTTTTACAACTTGTAAAGATATACTATAACATGAAAAATGGGCTGTAAGTTTAGCTTTTGTCATTATAATAGAACGCACAAGACGAATACCCCGGAAACAAAAAACCTGCTCTAATGAGCAGGTCTTTGCATGTTTAACTATTCCTAACAATTAAAAAATTAGGCACTCTGTAAAAACTGTTCTATTCATCTGAGCAAACCTGCTTTACCCGCACCGGCGGGAACATCGTGTAGTTGGCAGTGCAACGCGGCCCATACTTGGTGTTGCGCTCAAGCGATAGGTAAGCTACTTCACCGGAATGCCTTAAGTCTTCAGGCAGATTGTCGGTGGTGACGAAGCCGCTCTGCAATTGCCCGATGTACTGATTGCTGCGCTGCTCGCCTGTGCCGTCGCCGTCCAGAATATGAAGCACGTACCAGCCGGCTGCGCAATCGGGCCCCACCACCTCTACCTGCAGGCAGGCCGGAACCGCCTCTTCCTGGTCGGCGCAGCTCACGAGCAGCAGCGCCAGCAACAGGTATAGCACAACAAGGGACAGGACACTTTTCATAGTTTTATGTTGTACTAATGGCTTTGGTAAGCAGGGCTACCCAACACAGGCATTGGTTGCCGGGTTGTTTGATGTGTAGTCTTCTTCATCTACCGACGCCTCTGCGCTGCGCCAGGAGCCCTTTATCTGTATAAATAATAAGTATCCGTGAAGATGGCGCTTGGGTCAGATCCGTAATAGGTTCCTTCCAGCACCAGCATTCGTTGGTCGTGATGCAGGACATGGAACCGGGCGGACCATCCGAAATTGCTCAGCACAAACGCGTTGGGCTGCGAGTAGTCGGCTTTAAAACTGTCGCGGTACACACTCTTGTCGTTCTGTTGGCTTGCACGTTGCAAGAAGGCACTATCAGCCTTAAACTCGAAGTAGTCGCTTGTAGTGCCTGTGTACATCACCGAGGTGCAATTGCCACTACGGCACAGTTTGTTATTCACGCGCTCAATGCGCCACTTGCCCTGAACGGACTCGCGCAGGCCTTTCTCATTTACAACCGGTTGCATGTCTTCATCTGATTTTGCGCAGCCTGTCGCCATACCTGACAGAACAATAGCCATAGCCGCACACCACAACATCTTTTTCATAGCACAGAAGGCGACGTTTAGAAGGCGCCCAAAAAGGAATTGTCTTGGATCGCGCAGCCTGAGAGCAGCACAGAAAAGAGTAAAAGCGCCAGCAATACATACCACCCCGATATGTTTTCACGGCCGGCAGCCACCAGGGCAACCAGAGTCTGCAGAACGTATCTCATGAACAGCATCATTTGCATAGCGCTTTTATCTAAAATCAACCAATCACTCTATACTCTTATGATTCCAATTGGCGCCGAAGGGTTGCAAGGCCCTAAAAAAAATCTGAAATTATTTTCGGGAGTTGCCCAGCTGGTAGTTCAGGCTCATGTTCATGCCAATGGCGTAGGGTTTTCCCTGTGGTGCGGCGGCTTTGTCCGGGTCTGCCACCAGGGTGTTGAAGTAATGCCGCACCTCCGGGCCAAGTGCCAGCGTCAGGTTAGACGAGATGCGTTTGCCAACACCCACAGAGCCATTTCCGGAGAATTGCACGTTGCGGAAAGGCGAGTCATAGTCGTCGGCGGTGTAATTGACTGACTGCACCTCCTGATTGGAAGCCGTCACGCTGGACTCCAGCAGGAAGTTGGCAGCCACACCCGCGGCGGCATACACGAACCAGTCTTTGTTGATGTCATGCTCGTACTGCAAGCCTACCGGCACGGTCAGGTGGCGGTACTTGTACTCGGTATCGAACGAGTCGCCTGTGCGGGCCACGCTCACGGAGTCGGACGAGAAGCCATCGTTTAGTGCCGACGTGAAGTAGGTGGTTGGGCTGAGTTCGTAGCGCTCGTTAGAGCGCGGTTTGGTCCAGAACTGGCGCACGATAAAGTTAGACCTGGAGCGTGACTTGCTCTCGCTGTAACCTATACCTGTCAGCAGCTTCAGCTTCTTCTTTAATTTGAAACCGGCTTTCGCCTCCACTGCATAGGAGTAGGCTGGTTGCGTGCTCTCTTCAAACTCGTCGCGGGCGGCCGATATATTCTGGAAAGACTCTTTCGACGCATTGACACTTGGGCCTGCTGCTGCCAGGCTGAATCTGTTAGCACTGTTCTTTGGCATAGAGAGCGGGTCCGGCAGGCCAATGTTCTGTTCGAACACAGACGGCACATAAGCCAGGTTCAGGCTCCAGCGGCTGTTTGATTTGGTTGCTGCTTCCACGGTTTTCGGTTGCTGGGCAGCAAGTTTACTCTGCGCCGCCTCCACTGACTGCTGAGCTTGTTGACGGCTGGCCTGTTGTGCCTCGCTCATCTCGGCAAACGACTTAGGCCTGGCTGCCAGCGACTGGCTTCCTACTGGAAATTGCTGTCCTGTAGCTGGTGCACTGTTTCCGAATGTGATCGTTACACTCTCCCAGGTGATGATCTGGATATAGCGATTGCCATGAGGAGCGAAAAGATTGCCTTGCGCACCACCAGCGGCGTTGCCAGGAAACCCGCCCGACACATAGCCTCTGCTACGGCCCGGCATAGGCGTGTAGCCCAGGTATGAACTGTAACCCGGCGACACATTGTAATAATCGCCTGCCTGTGGGCCGTCATTAAGTTTGATTACTTTGGCAGTTGCCGTCCGCCCGTCTTGATTTGTACCTCTAGCATTTGTCGCTTGCTTGGTAGTTGCTGTTTCCTCTGTGTAGGTATAGGCCATAGCCGCGGCTTCCTCTTGCTGTGTAGCATAGGCCTGCATGGCCTCCTCCACAGTTGCAGGGGCAGCAGCTGATTTGGTTGCCGGTGCGGCGGCTATACCTGGCTGGGCTCCAGGCTGGTTCAGGCTGCCACTGTAGTAATAGGCCAGCAGTGCGCCGGTCAGGGCAAAAAGCACAAAACAGGCCGCAGCGAGCTGTCGGTAAAAGAGTGCCCGTTTCTTGTAATCCTTGTTTTCCTGCACGGTCAGGTCGTGGTCGATGCGGGCCCAGAGGTCCGGGGCAGGCCTGGCCTCAGCATCGAACAGGCGGCGCTGGAATTCGTCTTCCAGGGTGTTTCGCTTATGGTTATTGGCTGATGACATGCTCTTGATATGATTTCTCCTGGCGCTCGAGCATACCTTGCAGTATGGCCCTGGCGCGTGAATACTGTGACTTTGATGTACCTTCGGAAATGCCAAGCATCTCCCCTATTTCTTTATGATTGTAACCCTCGATGGCGTACAGGTTGAACACCATGCGGTAGCGTGGGGCCAGGCTTTGGATCATGCTGAGCAACTCATCCATGGAGTAGCCCGTCAGGATAACGCCCTCCGACGCGATGTTGCTCACTTCCTCCGTTTCATGTGAAACGGTCATGAGCGACTTCTGCCGCAGCTGTTTCAGGGCGGTGTTGATCATGATGCGACGCACCCAAAACTCGAGCGGACAGTCCCGCTTGAAATTCTGAATATTGGCAAACACTTTCACAAACCCTTCCTGCATCATATCCTCTGCCTCGAAGCTCGTGGGGGCGTAGCGCATACAAACCGCCATCATCTTGCGCGAGTAAAGGTCATAGAGCAGCCGCTGCATGTCCCGCTTGCCGGCAATGCACCCCTCTATGAGTTTATCCTCGTCTGACTTAGGTTTTGTAAAAAGCTTCAAACGCCTTTCCTTTTAGCTCCACTCCTATGATTCCCATAGCGAGGCAATGGTTGCAAGCACAAAAAAATAATTTTTCACCTCTGGTGGATGGCATAAAAGCGCACCAAGAACAATTGCACAGTAAATATATTAAGATTAAATATTCCTACAACAGAAAACTGTGTATAAACAGCAAGGGCCTCTCCAAAACGGAAAGGCCCTTGCCGGAATTATTTAAGGTGAGAGAGGTTTTAGAGGACAGTTAAGAACAAAAGCTTGTAGAACATGATCGAGAAAAGGGCAGCGATCAAAACCCAGGTATAGCCGATGATCTGGTAAGCGTCAGAGGCCCCTTCGCCATCCTGACTCAGCACTTCATAGGCCTGCAGCCGGGCTTGCCCCAGTATGTTTTTGGACACCAGTTGATAAGCAGTGTGTATACCCAGCACCACCAGCACCACATCATCCAGAAAACCGAAGACAGGCACCAGGTCAGGAATCAGATCGATGGGAGAAATAGCATAGCCGATGACCACAGCCAGCAAGAGCGGCACATACCATCTCACCTCCGGATGGCGGGCAGACAGGTATAGGGCGTAAATCTCCGCATTCATCTCATGCGCTTTCTGGCGAAGGTAGGTCAAGTGCATCATGGGTGTAAGAGTAAGGGGGTGATTTATTTCTCCTTACGCAGCAGCACTACCAGAAAGTTTCATAATAACATAAAATATACGCAATATTTTATTAAGGCTATTCGTTAGCCCAGATTTTCCAGGCAGCTTCGGCCTGCGCATGGAGCATGGGCAACCCGTTCATCGTATGCGCCCCTGCTAGGCGACCTTTTTGCAGGAATAGGGTTTCCTGGGGGTTATAGACCAGGTCGTAGAGAAAGTGTCCCGGTGTCAGGGCATCGTAAGGTATAGCCGGAGCGCTTGCTGTGTCGGGGGCCATACCTAATGGTGTCGTGTTGATAATCAGGGCATAAGCCTGCAGTACCTCTGGTGTTATGGCCTCGTAAGGCAGCTGATTTTGGGCAGGGATTCGGGAGACGGAGGTATAAGGTATAGCCAGTTCTTCCAGAGCGGCCCAGACGGCTTTGGCAGCGCCGCCCGTTCCGAGCACAAGCGCTTGGGCGCCCTTACCCGCCGGATAAAACTGCTGCAGCGTATCCCGGAAACCAATATAGTCGGTGTTATAGCCTTTGGTTCTGCCGCCCGCTATTTTGATGGTATTCACGGCGCCTATACGGGTAGCGCTATCGTCCAGTCCGTGCAGGTATGGGATAACGACTTCTTTATAAGGCACCGTCACATTCAACCCGACTAACTCAGGCTCATGCGCTAGCAGTTCAGGGAAACCAGCGATATCGGGCAGTTCGTAAAGTTCATAAGCAGCGTCGGCTATACCTTCGCGGGCGAACTTCTCTGTGAAGTAACGCTTCGAGAAGGAGTGTCCGAGTTTTTTGCCGATTAGACCGAATTTACGCATATCTTTTTTGATTTAAGGATAGCTATACCTTCCCGGCAGGGCGCTCAGCAATGCGATCGAGCAGGTATACCACCAGGAAACCGAAAATGGCCAGCAGCACCGTGTAGAACAGATATGAACTCTCGCCTGTCAGCTGGGCATACTGAGCCGGCAGTATGTTTTCCTGCAGGAGCGGCTTCACTTCGCCGTGGCGGTCGGTATACGTTTCGAGTGTTTTTTTCCAGGGCCATACCTTGTTGAGCGAACCCAGCATAAAGCCCGTTAGCAGCGCTACGGTCACGTTATGGTACTTCTTCAGCATCCAGTTGAGCACATGCGAAAAAGCCAGCAGGCCCGTCACGCAGCCCACGCCGAACACCAGAATGATGTCAATCTTAAACTCTTTGAGCGCATTCATGATGAACTCATACTTAGCCATCAGCAGCAACAGGAAACTTCCCGAAATACCGGGCAGGATCATGGCGCAAATCGCGATAGCGCCTGCTATGAAAACGAACCAATGCGCCTCAGGTGTCTGCATTGGCACAGCCACCGTGATGTAATAGGCCATAACCGCCCCGATAAGTCCGAACAGGATGGTAGCAGGCCGCCAATGGGTTATCTTTTTAGCCACCACAACAACCGACGCCACGATCAAGCCAAAGAAGAAACCCCACACCATAATTGGGTAGGTCGCCAGCAGGTATACCACCAGATTGGAAAGCGTCAGGATGGAAGTAAAAATACCGGCCAGCAGCACCACCAGAAAACTTCCATTAATGTGCTGCCAGAAGCCTTTGATATCGAAACGTGACAGCAATCGCAGCGCATCACCATTAACAGAACGGATGGCATCCAGCAACTCTTCGTAAATACCTGATATAAAGGCAATAGTACCTCCGGAAACGCCAGGCACCACGTCAGCAGCACCCATACTAATACCTTTTAAATAGAGGAGCAGGTGTTCTTTTAAAGATCGTCGTTTCATGCTTTTAATAATCTGGATTTGGCTAAGCACAAAAAAATTGCCCATCGGTAAACCCGACGGGCAATTTTTTTGATTCGTTTTGTATTAAGCGTCTATGATGGGCTGTCCGTTGTTGATGAAGTGCGTGAAAGTGTCGCCCCGCAAACCGAGTCGGATCGTCTCGAGCGGAATAACCTCGCTTGGCGCAATGTTACCCAAGTTCACGTTAGCACCCAGCAGTTTGATGAACCATACCTGCTGCGCTTTCTGAGGTGCTTCCCACAGGATCTTCTCAAACGGAATTTTGGTCAGGATCTCCTCAACCAGACCGCTTCGCACCTCTCCTGTGGAGCGGAACAAGCCTACGTTGCCTCCCTCACGGGCCTCCCCGATCACTTTCCAGGCGCCTGCTTCCAGCTCAGCCTGCATCAGCCTGATCCACATATAAGGCGGGATGATCTTCTCAGCGTCCTTTGAGCCAACTTCTGAGAGAACCGTCACCTGCTCAGACAGCGTCCGGATGTAACCGCACTTTTTCTCGTGGTTCATTTCGATAGAGCCGTCCGATACCTCCGCAAATGTCATATTATACTTATCGAGCACACGGCGGTAGTCTTCGAACTGGTTGCGGGCGATGAAGGCCTCAAACAAAGTACCTCCGAAGTAGACAGGTATACCGGCTGCGCGGTAGGCATCCAGCTTCCGCTGCAGGTTTGGCACCACATACGAGGTAGCCCAGCCCAGTTTCACGATGTCTACGTACTCACCTGCCACATCCAGGAAGTCTTCTACTTCACGTATGCTCAGGCCTTTGTCCATGGCCATGGTAAAGCCACGCTCACGCGGCTTTGCTGCACGCTCTGGCAGGCCGTTCAGAATATAATTGCTGTTCATTATTTGCGATATTGGTCAATTAGTCGGGATAATGCGCGCTGAGACTCAAGCTCGGGGAAGAACTCAAACAACAGCTTATGTTTTTCGAAGTCCAAAATTAATGCATTTTCCAGATAATTGTATGCTTCTCGGTATTTTCCTGCCGAAAGCATGTAGGCACAAGCCCTGTAATACAGCTCTGCTTCGTCAGGCTGCAGCTCTATCGCATTCAGAATTATTTCAGTTGCTTCCTCAAAATTACCCTGCTCGTACAGGATTATTGACCAGTTAAGGTATATGTCTTTGTCTTCCGGCTGAATTTCAGCAGCACGCGCATAGCTCTCCAGCGCCGACACCACGTGGCCCACATGGTACTCGGCCGAAGCCAGCGCCACCCAGTAATCCACACTATCGTCGTAAAGCGTGACGGCCTTCTTAAAGAAGTGCACCGACTCATACCACTTGCCCTGCGCATCCAGCACCACGCCTATGCCAAACCAAGCCTCGTCCATCTCCGGGTCCAGGTCAATAGCCTTTTGGTAATAGCGGCGCGACAGGTCCCACTGCTGCATCTTCTCGTAGCATTCGCCTATGTTGCAGAACACCTCTGCTGAGGGCGAACCGTGCTCCAGCATGCCGTTAAAGGCTTCGATGGCTTTGGTATACTCCCCAATAAACACATAGGCATTGGCCATGTTGTTGTAAGCCGTGATAAAATCGGGCTTGATAAGGGTAGAGTAGTCGTAAGCGGCAATGGCCTTATCGTAAGATCCCATCTTGTTGTACACGTTACCCAGGTTAAACCAAGCCACATACGAGTAGGGGTCTTTGTCGATAAAGGCCTGAAAGAAGGGCAACTCCTCGCGCATAGAGCCGGTTATCTCCATACAGTAGATGATCTCCTGCATGGCGGCCTCGTTTTCCACGTTCAGTTCGATGCACTTCTTATAGTACTTAATAGCTGAGCTGAACTTGCCCCAACTTTGGTAAGTCAGGCCAATGTTGAAATAGATATCGTCGCGGTCCTCAGCAAAGGCCAGGGCTTTTTTGAAATGGTCTACGGCATTGCGATACTCGCCGCGCTGCGTAAAAATGATGCCCCGGGTCAGGAGCACATCGGGGTTCTGCGGCTCCACTTCGGCCACCTGGTCGATGAGGACCATGGCGTCTTCGAAGTTGCCGGACATGGCCAGCAGCTGCGCTTTGTCTATCTGGAGCCCCGTCGAAAAAGGATACTGTGCAATAGCGGACTCACAGGCCAGCAGCGCCTTCTTATAGTCAAAGCTAGCGGTATAGTGGTCTATTATATATTCAAAATCGGTCAGGTCAAAAAAAACGGTCTCGTTTGTACCCAGCATCTGCTCGAACCGAATGATCAGTTCAGAATCCTCGCTGTGCTCGTCAAAATTCTCTTTCATCTCCTATATCCCACAAACTGCAAAAGGCAGTTCTTGTCTTTTAACTACATTTATAAACTGCAAATAGTTTAGTTTGCGCGGGTCAGTTCCGGACCTCTCTGATTCTGTGCTATTTGCAGCAAACCCTGGCAAGTCCAGGCAATGGATTCGGTCAGTGCCCTGAACTCCATACCTGTTGTTTTGCGAACTTTCTGATTGTCAAACACGTGGCTTTTAGTGGTCACGCGGGCGGTGTCTTTTGTGATGAGCGGTCGCCCACCCGTCAGCCAGGCACGGGCATGCTCCAGTCGCCATACTACCTCGGCCAGCGCCGGCGAAACTTTAAAAGTGGGAGCCTTCTTGCCAAAGCATTGGGCAGCCTCCTCAAAAAACTCTTTATAAGTGAGTTGTCCGGCATTCAGGATAAATCTTTCGCCGGAAACATCCGAGAACGTCAGGCGCAGCATAGCCTCGACCACATCGCGCACATCCACGAAATTAGCACTGCCTGGGGTATAGAATGGTCGCTGCTGGTACACATACTTGAAAAGACGTGTGCTGCTGCGGTTCCAGTCGGCCGGTCCCAACACCACAGAAGGGTTCACGATCACGGCCTGCAGCCCTTCAGCTATACCTCGCCATACCTCCAGCTCGCCGTAGTGCTTCGACTCGGCATAGGCTGATTGCTTCTCGCCGGCATCCCACTTGCTGGTTTCATTCAGCAGCGTAGCATCCTTGTTGCGGCCAATGGCGGCAATTGAGCTAACATGACACAGCTTGATCTCTTCCTCCACTTCCAGACAGGCATCCACGATATTGGCAGTGCCAACCACATTCACCTGCTGCAGCAACTCGGCATCCTGCGGCGCATACGACACCAAGCCGGCACTATGAAACACGTAGGCTGCGCCCTGCAGCGCTTTTCGCAGCAAGGCAACATCCAGAATATCGCCCTCTACCCACTCTACCTGGTCAGCCTGCGTTACAGCCGGCACCTGGCCCCGGTATAGCGCACGCACCCGGTGGCCCTGCGCGACGAGTGCCGGTATAAGATAGCTGCCAATCAGGCCGCTGCCGCCTGTCACGAAAACCATCGACATGGGTATAGGGTGAGTTAAGGGATTATAGTTTACTGTTGAGTAGCGGAAGTTCCAGGGCCTTTACCAGATACTTCGAGCAGAGCACCTTCTGCAGGTTGGCAATGTGCTTCAGGCTGTGCGTATCAGAGCCCAGAAAATCAACCAGACCGGCATCAATTAGTTTTTCGATGATCATTTTGGCGCCCGGCGAGTAATAGCCCGTAAGCGAGTTGAGGTTTGGTTGTAACAGCACACCCTGCTCCCGGAGCCCTACCAGATCATCGAACTTACCATAGAAATAGGTATAGCGCTCGGGATGCGCCAGCACCGGCTTGTAGCCCAGCGACTGCATCCGGAAAATGGCTTCGCGCAGGTTGAGCGGCTCGTTCAGGAAAGAGGTCTCGAACAGCAGGTAGTTGTCACCGAATGTGAGCAGTTCCTCGTTGTCCTCCAGCTTCTGCAGCAGGGCTTCGTCCAGGTAGTGCTCGGCGGCACAAGCCAGCTCCATCTCTATACCTTCAGCCGTGACGGCATCCTGCAGCACTTTCAATTGCATGCGAATAATCTCGGGCGTGTTGCGGTAGAAATCGCTCATGATGTGGGGCGTCATGATCAGCTTGCGGTAACCCATCTCCTGCATACCGCGCACCAGTTCCAGCGACTGCTCCAGGGTGGCGGCGCCGTCGTCTATACCTGGCAGTATGTGCGAATGCATGTCCACGCCGAGTATACCCAGCGACTCAACCTGCATTTCCTCCTTGCCAAACAGATTCTGGAAAAACTTTATCATTGGCTCTATTCAACCGTATGTACACGGCACAAAACACAAACGTTGCCAAACACGGCAACGCAACATCAAAATAACGCAAATATTATCCGCTATCAAAATAAACGCAGCCCGTTTGGATTTAATATAAGACCAGGGAGCGCAGCCGTCAAATTACTGATTTTTATACGACACTGAAAGCAGTCAGCAAGAAAATCATGGCTGGCGTTCAAACATTAACTAAATGAAACTAAAACACCGAATTTGGCAATCAGGCTAATTTACTTAGCTTTGTAAACCCTTTATTCGTTTATCAGTTTAATACACGCGACTTTATAACATCTAAACTTAAATGGAATTTAACTACACAGAAAACCAGCGCATGATTGCCGATATGATCCGGGACTTCGGAGCCAAGCACATCAAACCAAAAATGATGGAGTGGGACGAGAGTCAGGAGTTTCCGGTGGAAGTGTTCAAGAAGCTGGGCGAACTGGGCCTGATGGGCGTGTTGGTACCAACCGAGTACGGCGGCTCCGGCTTTGGCTACCTGGAATATGTAACGGCTATCGCGGAGCTGTCTAAGATCGATGGTTCTATTGGCCTGTCCATGGCGGCGCACAACTCCCTTTGCACCGGCCATATTCTGCAATTCGGTAACGAGGCGCAGAAAAAACAATACCTGCCTAAACTGGCTACTGCCGAGTGGATCGGTGCCTGGGGCCTGACGGAGCCTAATACAGGTTCTGATGCGGGCAACATGCGTACCGTGGCCGTGCAGGACGGCGACTACTGGGTGATCAACGGTGCCAAGAACTTTATCACGCACGGCAAGAGCGGCAACGTGGCTGTCGTGATCGTGCGCACCGGCGAAGTAGGCGACTCCCATGGCATGACGGCTTTTATCATCGAGAAAGGCACACCGGGCTTCAGCGCAGGTCGCAAGGAAGACAAGCTGGGTATGCGTGCCTCCGAAACCACAGAACTGATCTTCGAAGATTGCCGCGTGCACAAAGACCAGATGCTGGGTAATGTAGGCGAAGGCTTTATTCAGGCCATGAAAGTGCTCGACGGTGGTCGTATCTCTATCGCGGCGCTTTCGCTAGGTATAGCACAGGGCGCTTTTGAGGCGGCTTTGGCTTACTCTCAGGAGCGCAGCCAGTTCAACAAACCGATCTCCAGCTTTCAGGGCATTTCCTTCAAGCTGGCCGACATGGCGACGGAGATTGAAGCGGCTTCTCTCCTCACCTACCAGGCAGCCGATATGAAGAACCGCGGCCTGAACGTGAACAAGGAGTCAGCTATGGCAAAACTGTATGCCTCTGAGGTATCGGTGCGGGTAGCGAACGAAGGTGTGCAGATCTTTGGCGGCTACGGCTTCACGAAAGACTACCCGGCTGAGAAGTATTACCGCGATGCCAAGCTGTGCACTATCGGCGAGGGAACAAGCGAGATTCAGAAACTGGTTATCTCCAGAGCCATCCTGAAATAGGTTGGCAATCAAAAGTGTTTTAACTTGCACGCAAGCTGGTTTTGGCTGTGCCTGCAACACTTTTGCATGGTCCGCGGAATTATTTTCGTCAAACTATTGATTTTTAAGTAAAACATTAACTAAATTTGCATCCCTAAATATCAGAAGAAGCGAGGAAAAACATGATTATTGTAAACGTAAAAGATAACGAGTCTGTAGACCGTGCCCTGAAGAGATTCAAGAAGAAATTTGAAAGAACTGGTGTTCTGAAAGAACTGAGAGCGAGAACGTTCTTCGAGAAACCATCTGTTTCTAAGAGAAAGCAAAAAGAAAGAGCGAGATATAAGCAGCAGCTTTTCGCTAACGAAAACTACTAGTCTTTCTTTAAAGATATTTTATTTTTCCATACCTTGGTATAAATGGCAGGCACCCCTGTCTTTTACACCAAGGTATGGAATTATTTTTTAAGTATCTCGAATACGAGAAGCGGTATAGTCCGCATACGCTTACCTCTTACCACACCGATCTGGGCCAGTTCGCGCAGTACCTGCAGAACACCTATCAGATCACCGATCCCGCCGAGGCAGACCATGCCATCATCCGGTCGTGGATCCTGACCCTTGTGCACAAAAACCTGGAGGCCCGTTCTGTTAACCGCAAGATCGCCTGCCTCCGCTCCTACTATAAATTCCTGTTGGGCCAGCAGCGCATCAGCGCCAACCCGATGCTGCGCATCAAGGCACCTAAAGTGTCGAAGAAGCTGCCCGCCTTTGTACCGGAAGAGCCTTTCAATAATTTTCTGGACACCTTTACCTTCGAAGACACCTTTGAAGGGCAGCGCGACCGCCTGATACTAGAGTTCTTGTACGGGACCGGTATGCGACTTGCCGAACTCATAGGTATAGCGCACGAAGACGTGGACCTGCATGCCAAAACCGTGCGTGTGCTGGGCAAAGGAAACAAGGCACGCATCATCCCCCTAAACGACACGCTCGTCCATTCCATCAGGCAATATCTGGAGCACAAGAAAAGCCTGTTTGGCAATAACAATTCGGAAAGGCTGCTCGTTACTAATAAAGAACGACCTCTCTATCCGAAGTTCGTTTACCGTGTCGCTAAAAAGTACATCAGCTTGGTTACCACTTCTGAACATAACAGCCCACATGTGCTGCGACACTCCTTCGCTACTCATCTGCTGAACAACGGCGCTGATCTCAATGCCATCAAAGACTTGCTGGGGCATGCCAGCCTGGCTGCCACACAGGTATACACACACAATTCAATAGAGAAGCTGAAATCGATTTTCGAGAAGGCTCATCCAAAAGCATAAGTTTAACCATAAAATGTTACGATTATGAAGCTACAGATGCATTCTATCCACTTCGAGGCTGACAGACAGCTGACCGATTTCATCCAGCAGAAAGTAGATAAACTGGAAACATTCTACGACCGCGTTGTAGAGGGCGAGGTGTTTCTTAAACATAACAACAATGACGGAACAGATAATAAGACTGTAGAGATAAAGCTTTACGTACCGGGCTCCACCCTGTTCGCCAAAGAAGATGCAACCTCTTTCGAAGCAGCAGCTGACGCAGCAGTAGAGGCCATGCGCCGTCAACTTAAAAGATTCAAGCAAAAGCAAATGGCACACTAAGCCAGTTTGAACTTTGCTATACCTGGACAGGTATATAAAAAAGGCCTGCTGATTGCTCAGCAGGCCTTTTTTATAGCACAAGGTATAAGGACGGTTACAAACCGAACTCTGCCTTGATCTTGTCTACGTAGTCGAGTTTCTCCCAGGTGAAGGTCTCGAACTCTTTCACTTCTTTGGTGCCATTTACAGAAACTTCTACCTGCTTCTTGCCCGGCGTTCTGCCCATGTGGCCGTAAGCCGCTGTCTCAGAGAAGATCGGGTTCTGCAGTCCAAAGCGTTGTACGATCGCGTAAGGGCGCATGTCGAACAGTTTGTTTACCTTCTCGGCAATCTCACCATCACTCATCAGGTTACCGCTCGCATCCTTCACTTTGGTAGAGCCATAGGTGGTTACGTACAAACCAACCGGCTTGGCCACGCCAATGGCGTAAGCGACTTGTACCAGCACCTGATCGGCTACGCCGGCCGCCACCAGGTTCTTGGCGATGTGACGCGTGGCATACGCTGCAGAACGGTCTACTTTAGAGGAGTCCTTACCCGAGAAAGCACCACCACCATGGGCACCTTTACCTCCGTAGGTATCCACGATGATCTTACGACCGGTCAGGCCAGTGTCGCCGTGTGGGCCACCGATCACGAACTTGCCGGTTGGATTGATGTGGTAAGTAATTTCGTTATTGAACAACTTCTGGATGCGCTCCGGCAACTGCTTCAGCACACGTGGCATCAGGATGCTGTCTACATCTTCTTTAATCTTAGCTACCATCTGCTTCTCAGCTGCTAACTTGGCGTCATTGCTGTCAGTTTCAGGAAGCACAAACTCATCATGCTGGGTCGAAATCACGATCGTATCGATCTCCTCCGGCACGTGGTTATCGCTGTAGCGAATGGTCACCTGTGATTTGGCATCCGGACGCAGGTACGTCATCTCCTTGCCTTCTTTGCGGATGGCAGAGAGTTCCTCCAGCAACAGGTGCGAAATGCTCAGTGCCAACGGCATGTAGTTGTCCGTTTCGTTGGTGGCATAGCCAAACATCATCCCCTGGTCGCCGGCACCCTGGTCTTCAGGGTTGGTGCGCTCCACGCCTTGGTTGATGTCCGGGGACTGCTCATGTATAGCCGATATCACACCACAGGCGTCGGCGTCGAACATATATTCTGATTTGGTATAGCCTATACGCTTTATCACGTCGCGGGCAATCTTCTGCACATCGACGTATGCTTCTGTCTTCACTTCGCCGCTCAGCACAACAAGCCCTGTCGTAACCAGCGTTTCGCAAGCCACTTTAGACTGTGGGTCCTGCTTTAAAAATGCATCTAAGAGGGCATCAGAAATCTGATCCGCTACTTTATCCGGATGTCCTTCTGATACAGACTCGGATGTGAACAAATATGGCATCTCAATGATGGGTTTAGGTACAAAGTATAAACCAACTGCCAGAAACGACAGCGATTGCAAAGCTACAGCAATTCCGTCACAATAAAAACGATCATTTACACAGGGTATACTTGTATTTAAAATCTAATTTGATACGCCAACCTTATCCCCTCAGAATTGTATATAACAGATAAAAACCAGTCGCCCTGCAGCATAGCCCTTGTCAGTCAAAAGATACTTACAGGGCATGGCAACTAAACAAAAGCTATACAAAACCTTTTATATATAGCCCCGTTTCATTCATTAAAATTGCACATTTAAGACTCAACGATGAAAAAATATATTCTGATGATATGGTGCCTGGCCATGACAGCACAGGTCAGCCTGGCCCAAAACGACTCTCCCTACAGAACCAAATTTACGGTAGACGCCCCCATCACGGTGGCAGGTATGGGCCTCAGCTATTACGGTCTCACCCGCATGCAGGACAAAGACGGGCTTACAGAAGAGCAGATCGCCAACCTGAACAAAAACCAGGTCAACAGCTTTGACCGCTTTTCTGCTGGCTGGGACTCCGACCAGGCCAAGAAAGTAAGTGACATCCCATTCTACGGCTCTTTTGCGCTTCCGCTCGTCCTGACGGCTTTTGATGACGATGTGCGCAGCAACGCAGGTCAGGTATTTGGCATGTATGTGCAGACCATGGCCATAACCGGTGCCCTGTTCACGATGTCGAGTGGCCTTAACCCAAGAACAAGGCCCCTGGTCTATAGTCCGGATGTAGAGATAGGAGATAAAATGCGTGCCAATGCCCGTAACTCCTTTTATGCCGGGCACACGACGGCGGCAGCGGCGGCTTCTTTCTTCTTTGCCAAAGTGTTCCATGACTTCAACCCCGACTCGCCTGCCCGTACCTATGTGTGGTTAGGAGCGGCCGCCGTACCTGCTACCGTAGGCTACCTGCGTCTGCGAGCCGGCAAGCACTTCCTCAGCGATAACCTGCTGGGTTACGCAATCGGCTCGGCTGTTGGTATTCTGGTGCCACAACTACACAAAAAGTCAAATAACAGCGGCCTTTCGTTAAGCCCAACTATTATTCCAACGTTTACCGGCTCAGCCTCGCAGGGGGCTAACCTGAGCTATACCTTCTAAGCTGAGGTATAGGGACCGCCCTATCCATTATACCTCTCTTGCTAAAATCAATCCTGACTTTTAGTTGCCAGGAGCAGGAGGTAATACAAGCAACCCAGTTGGTTTGCAACTTCAGGTATAGCACTGTTTTCTTTAATAAGCGATATAAAAAAAGCGCCCGGTATAAACTGCCGGGCGCTTTTTTATTAACTGGAGGTGAGTTTTATTTTTTGAGATTCTCCTCAAAGAGTTTGTAGATACGTTTGTATTCGTCAGTCCAACTGGCTGGCTCTGTGAAGCCGTGGTCCTCTACCGGGTAGACGGCCAGCTCCCAGTTGTCTTTTCCCAACTCAATCAATCGCTGGGTCAGGCGTACGACATCCTGGAAGTGCACGTTGGTATCCACCATGCCGTGGCAGATCAGGAGTGCTCCCTTCAGGCCTTCCGCGTAGTAAATGGGCGAGCTCTTGGCATACGCCAGGCTATCGAGCTGCGGCACGTTCAGGATATTGGAGGTATAGCCGTGGTTGTAATGCGCCCAATCTGTTACAGATCGCAGGGCAGCGCCTGCGGCAAACACATCCGGCTCTGTGAACATGGCCATCAGTGTGATAAAGCCGCCGTAAGAACCACCGTAAATCCCGATGCGTTTTGGATCCACGTTATACTTGTCTACGAGCAACTTGGCACCATCCACGTGGTCGCTCAGGTCTTTTCCACCCATAAATTGGTAAATACCGGTACGCACGTCGCGGCCATAACCGGCGCTGCCACGGTAATCGATATCCAGCACGGTATAGCCGTTGTCAGCCAGGAAGTTGTGGAACATGTACTCTCTGAAGTAGGAGCTCCACCACTTATGGGCGTTCTGCAGGTAGCCGGCACCGTGTACGAAGATCACTGCTGGGCCATTCGCCACCGCTTTCTCCGGACGATACAGTCGGGCGTATACGTCCTCTTCATCGCTTGCCTTGAAGCTGATCACCTCCGGTTCGCGCCAGTTGTAGGACTTGAACTCGTCGGTGAGTGATTGGGTTACCTGGCGTGGCTTGGCTCCTTTTTTGTTGTCCTGCACAAACAGCTCCCAGGGCTTGTTGCTGTAAGAGTAGCGAATGGCCAGTTTTTTCTCGTCTGGTGAAAGGGTTACCTCGTGCGCGCCAGTGCCGGAGGTCAGTTGGGTCATCTCGCCTCCATTGACTGGCATTCTGTAAAAATGCTTCTCGCCCGGGTGTACCTTGTTCGCTGTGAAATACCAGTTCTTCTTGTCTTTGGAAATCTGGGGGCCGGAAATCTCAAACTTGCCACTTGTAAGTGCTTTCTTCTTGCCATTGTTCAGGTTCACGGAGTAGAGGTGTGAATAACCGCTCTCCTCGGACTGGAACCACACCTGCTCGTTGTCGGGCATAAAACCGATATCGCCTGTTCCGTATCCTATACCTGGTCCATTGATCCAGGCTTCGTCGCGCTGGCGGTCGAGTGTGCTCAGCTTGCCAGAAGCCGGGTCAAGCTTCAGTATCCAGCGGTCTTTGTTGTCGGCTGCACGGGCTACCATCACGGCGTGCTTGCCATTGTCTGACCACACGGGCCCAAACAGGGTTACGGCGCGTGCTTCTGTTTTGACAGGTTTTGTGGCTGGTTCTTTGGCTATACTTGCTTTGGTATCTCGGTCACGGAGATAGGCAGGTTGATCGTTTATACCTTCTATACCTCTCACCTGCAGTGCATAGGTTGAATCACGGCTGATGTCGTACACAAATGACTCGAAGGTTGCCTGTGCATCGCCTACCTTGGTGCGGGTGTTGATATCCTCTGTGTAGCCCGTCGAGGTAACGAAGTCTGGCACAATGGCTACTTTCGCGTTTTTAGGACGCGTTACCATCCGGTAGCTGATGTAGCGCTCATCCGGACTAAGCACAATGTTATCCACGGACTTGTCGCCAATGAAAATCTCTTTCGGCCTTTTTGGGTTGTCAGCTTTCTGTTGTTGCTTGGCTGCTTTGCTGTCCGCTTCGCGTTCGCGCACGATCTGCAGGAGAGCCAGTTGCTGCTCTTTCAGCCAGTCACGCTGTGGGTTTTTGCTCTCTTCCGCTGGTTTGTTTCCCTTTTTGAAATCAGTTAACTGTGCTAACTGGCCATTGGCAATCGTCCACAGGTATAGGTTACCATCTTTCACGAAGGCTACCTTTTTCTCGTCATGGCTAAACGAAGGGCTGTTCTCCCGCTCTACCGTATTGGTAATCTGCCGGGACTTTCCACTCTTGATGTCGAGCAGGTATAGGTCGCCATTTTTCTCGTATACCTTCTGGGTTTTGGCTCTGTTGTAACGGGCACCCCAGGTACCTGGCAAAGCGCGACGTTCCTGCGCGCTTACCTTTTGCAGATTACTGCCATTAGCCGATACACTGTAGAGCGAGTCTTTGCGGTTGGCATCCGGGTTCCAGTTGAAGTAAATCTTCTTGCCGTCCTCTGACCAGAACACGTTGCTCGGAGAGGTGCCAATCCAGGTTGGGTCGCGCATGATCTTCTCCACACTCAGCTTGCTGCTGTTTTCCTGCGCCTGTACAGCAGCACCGCCAGCCAGCACGAGCCAGGACATCAGGAGAAGGGCTTTCTTCTTAAGAAGCATAATAGATGATTAGATTGTTGTTTGAAATGAAATTAAGCTATAAAATCCAAACTTACCAAACGGAGACATTTACCTTTTTGCGCCTGGGGCTATACCTTACTTATTGCTACTTAGTGCCATTGGCGGACGCTGCTCGTCATGGTTCGTCAGTTCCTGGTATAGCTTGGCCAAGGCCAACACTTTTGCCTCCCCGTAGAGTTGCCCCATGAAGGTAATCGTCGTCGGCATACCGTTTTTCTGGAAGCCATTTGGCAGTACCACGCATGGATGGCCGCTTAGGTTTGTCATCACCAGGTTGCTGCCTGCAAAGGAGGGGCTTAGGTATACGTCTATCCCTTTGAGCTTCTCGTACATTTGCTGAATGATCAGGGAGCGTACCCGCTGTGTCTGCAGATACTCCACGGCAGTAACAAAACGACCTGCCCGGAATATATTTGGCCAGGCATTCTTATGCTGCTGCACCATCAGGCTGTCGCGGCCACTGCGGGTCAGTTCGTCAAAGGCGGTGGCCCCTTCTACCGAAATGGTCATGATTAGGTCCCGGGCCGGCAGATTAGGCAGTTCAATCGGCACCAGCTCTATACCTGCGTTCCTGAGGGCTTCCAGTGTGGCTTTGTCATTTTCTTTAAAAGGATAGTCACGTTCAAAGTCTTTGTGCAGGTAGCCAACCCGCAGCTTTCGCACATCCACATTTTTATTGTAATTAAACGGCGCATCTACGACGGTCAGGTCTTTTCCGTCCGGTCCATAAATAGCGTTAAACACGATGGCGCAGTCTTCGGCGGAACGCGCTATGGGCCCGATCTTATCCATCGACCAGCTCAGTGCCATGGCTCCATGCCTGCTCACCCGGCCGAACGTAGGGCGCAGTCCTGTAGTGCCGCAAGCTGTGGAAGGCGACACGATAGAGCCCAGCGTTTCGGTTCCGATAGCAAAGGGCAGCAAACCGGCTGCCACGGCAGCAGCTGATCCTGCTGAGGAACCACTGGAGCCTTTTGTTGTGTCCCAGGGCGAGCGGGTTTTGCCCCCATACCATACATCGCCCATCGCCAGCTCACCAAGAGTTAATTTAGCAACCAGCACAGCTCCAGCCTGCTCCAGTCGCTGAACAACTGTGGCATCCAGGTCAATTTGCTGGTCTTTGTAGGGTACGGAGCCCCAAGTTGTTTTGTATCGTTTGGTGGCCAGCAGGTCTTTCACGCCATACGGTATACCGTGCAGCATGCCTTTGTACTTCCCTGCTTTTATCTCCTGGTCTGCGCGTCGTGCTTGTTCCAGGGCTAGTTCTTCGGTCAGACTGGTTACACATTGCAAGGTAGGTCCATGCTGTTTCAACCGGCCCAGGAAGAACTTGGTCAGTTCCTCGGAGCTAATCTGCTTTGTGCGTACCAGCTCTGCCAGTTGCGGGACAGAGTAGAAAGCGAGTTCTTCTCTGTTGGCAGGTAGCTTTATACCTTTCCTACGCTCCACCTCAAACTTTTCCCGTTTCTGCTCCAGCTCAAACCCGACAGGTATAGGATTAAACTGCAGAGCAGGTGCAACATCATTTGTTACCGGCTGCTTTCTGATGCGCTGATAACTTTCCCGAAACTCTGCAACGCTGGCTGTAGCTGAATCCAGCTGCGCATCCGTGAAGTTCAGGCCTATCATTTGCTGGGCGCTCCGCAGCACGTCCACGGTGATCTTGTCATCAGCCAGCTTCATCACAAAAGCACCTGACAGGAAGCATACTGCACCGAGTGCGGTATAAGTATAGGATTTCTTCATAGAAACATTCAGCTATATTTGAGAGCTATAAGTTAATAATTCTGATTCACTTTTAGCTTATGCCTCGGAAATACTGGGTACAAAAAAACCGCCCCCTGCAGAGCAAGGGGCGGTTTGTAAATTCTAAGTGTTCAGAATCTATTATGGGTTCTGATCAGATGCAGACAATTGATCGTTAGAGTCAATTTCTGTCTGAGGGATTCTCCACAAGAACGCATTATCTGTTATTGGTCGGTTAAGTACGATAGCAAGACCAGCGTTGTGATAACCTTCTTTCGGATCACCAGGAGTTCTGTTCAAGTCTCTGTTTAAGCGTTTCATATCCAGCAACTGGAAGCCTTCGCCCCAAAGCTCGATTCTTCTCTGCATCAGGATCTCGTCGATCAGTGCCTGGCCAGATGTGGCTGGAGCAGTATAACCTGCATATCTAGCTTTAACAAGAGTTTCTAATAATGCTACAGCTTCCGCGTCTCTGCCAAGTCTTGCAAGTGCTTCAGCTTCGATCAGGTACATCTCAGAAGCTCTCATCAGCACATAGTCACCTTGCCATGAGCTTGTAAGTGGCTTACGGAACTTGAAGGATGTATAGTTCTCGTAGTCATTGTCTGTTGGATTCGCAAGCGGAGCCTGAACCAATGTCTTACGAACGTCTCCGTCTGCCATCGCATCATAAATTTCTCTTGCAACCAGCTTCGTACTTCCCAGACCTGCATAGCCACCTGCGGTGTTATCCATGTGAGAGTAGAATGAGGCGTAGATTGTTGCCTGGTCGTTAGGAATCTGAAGACCCCAGATCCACTCAGTGTTATGCGTGCTGAAACCATTTACATAAGTTGTAGCATTCATAAGTGTGCGACCCTGACGAGCTGCATTTGCCTTAACGGCTGCAGTGGCATAGTCTTCCATCTGCAATGCTACGCGGGCATGCAATCCTCTAGCAACATTCACATTGATATGCGAAGGAGTTACTTTTCTGGCTTTACCATCTAGAAGTGCTTCAGCAGCAGAAAGGTCAGCAACAATCTGGTTGTAAACTTCTTGTACAGTGCCTCTGGCTTTTCCTTCGGCAGCGTTTGGCTCAGTGTACAATGGAACACCTGGAGCATTTTCATGACCTTTGTAGGTATGCTGATACAGATTAACCAGGTAGAAGTAAGCGTATGCTCTAAGAGTCAGTGCATTACCCTTGATGTAATCTTTATCTGCCTGAGGGCCGGTTGCATTATCAATGTTCGCTATCAGGTTGTTTGCATTGAAGATTACACGATAGTAGTGTCTCCAGGCATAACCAGATCTGGAAGTAGCTGTAGTTGACGTAATAGATGACAGGTTATAGTCTGCCACATACCAGCCATAGCCTCTTACAGGAGTGAACATGTCCGTGCCCATGTAGTCCATGGCGATATCGAGTGCCTTCTGGCCGAACTTGTCATGGTCTTCACTGTCCCACATGAATCTGTAGATACCATTCAGTCCTACTAAGGCTCCATCTGTAGTAGCAAATACCAGTTCATTTGGAACCTCTGAGTTAGGACTAGTCTCCAGGTACTCCTTCTCGCAGCCCACCAGCATTAGCGCTGCTAGCGCTAATGGGGCAACCTTTTTGAATATATTCTTCATAAAATTTATAATCCTAATTAAAAGTTAGCATTTAAGCCTACCGTGTAAGTACGCATTACAGGATAAGAGAAATCAGCTGTTCCGTTGAAGCTACGCTGAGGGTCCATACCTGGGTTCTTAGTAAGAATAAATGCGTTCTCAACTGAAGCAAAAGCTCTTACACTGCTCACACCTACTTTAGAGATAAGAGAAGCTGGAAGGGTATAACCGAAGTTGATGTTCTTAATGTTCAGGTAAGATGCATCAAACAACCATCTTGATGAATAACCATCCTGATTTGTAATCGCGTTTTGCAATCTAGGCACATCTGTGTTAGTGTTCTCTGGAGTCCAACGGTTCAGAAGGTCCTTGTGCATGTGCGTTCCATAAGCACCTCTGTGCATCAAAGTCAGGTAGTTAGAGTCGTAGAATGTACCACCAACCTGGAATGTAGCAAGAACGGCTAAGTCAAACGCTTTGTATCTGAACGAGTTAGAAATACCACCTGTCCAGTCTGGGATTGCAGTACCATGGTAGCCAAATACACCATTGTTGATGTTATTCGTTACTGTGTCAGAACCAATGATCTGGTAGGCAGCGCTTGAAGGATTGTACAGCTTGGAGTCCGCACGGTAAAGGGCATCACCATTCTTCGGATCTACGCCCATGTACTCACGTGCCCAGAATGCATATACATCTTTGCCTTCTGCCATTCTCTTAGTACCACTAATGATTGGATCACCGTTTGGAAGTTTAGTAATCTCATTCTTGAAAGTAGTTGCGTTGAGATCAATTCTCCAATCGAAATCAGATGTAGAGATTGCGTTATAGCCTATTTGGAACTCCCATCCTTTGTTCGTCATGGTACCAATGTTAGCCCACTGTCTTAAGTCACCAGCTGATGAGTAAGGAAGCTGCACCTGGAACAACAGGTTATCAGAAGTTCTCTGGAAGTATTCTACAGTACCGTCAACTTTGTTGAAGAGTCTGAAGTCAGCGCCAATGTTAAAGTTTGCGTTGGTTTCCCACTGCAGATCTTTCGCAGCGAGGTTTTCTACAAGGGCTCCTGGATTCGAAGCGTTGTTCCAGCCCAGGCCGTAAAGACCCTGCCACTGGTAAACACTGCTAGTCACCTCGTTACCTTGCTCACCATAGCTACCTCTAAGTTTCAGTTCGTCAATCCAGTCAGCTGAAAGGAAATCTTCTTCAGAAATTCTCCAGCCAGCGCCAATTGAGTAGAAGTTACCCCAACGTACATCTTCGAAGAATCTTGATGTACCGTCACGTCTAAAGCTGGCAGAAGCTAAGTACTTATCTTTTAAGCTATAGCTAAGTTGAGAGAAGTAACCTTCGATTCTGTGCTCGCTAAAGGAAGAAGTACCGCCTGTGATGTTTGCTGCAGAAGCCAGTTCAGTTGTACCTGGGAAAGGGAAGCCTGTTTTAGTAGAAGAAACGCTTCTAGACTCCCAAGAGTAGTTCTCGTGCCCAGCTAATGCAGTAATGCTATGCTCGCCGAACTTCTTGTTCCAGGTCAACACCTGGTTGAAAGTGTAAGAAAGTGTTCTTGTATCGGCTTTAGTAGATCTACCTTTGTCAGCTTGAGCATCACCGAACTGAGAGTTCTGGTAAGTTGTCGCAAAACCGTTGTAGTAGTTACCACCGAAAGTAGTCTTAAAAGTAAAGTCCTTCAGGAATTTAATCTCTGCGTATGTGTTTGCAGTAGCCTCACTTCTTCTCATGGATCTCTCATCAAGAGCCAATGTACCTAATAGGTTAGAGTTTGGCGCGTATGGTCTGATGCCCATAGGAGCATTTGTGCCACCACCCCAGTCAAGGGCATTACCACCACGAACTGGATCTGGGATAAAGTTACCTTCTCCGTCACGCTGCCACACCGGATAGATAGGGCCCATGTTACGAGAATAGTAGAATGGGTTAGAAGTAGCAGTACCTGTAGCATAGTTACCTTGGTTCTCAGACAGGTTACCAGTTAAGTTAATGCCAGTTTTCAACCAGTCATTCACTTGGGTATTGATGCTAGCACGAGCGTTTACACGGTCGTAACCAGAGAACTTAGCGATACCTTCTTCATCGATATAACCAACAGAAAGATAATAGTCGCTCTTATCGCCGGCACCTGAAACGTTTACGTTCAGGTCTGTTCTGTTAGCCTGCTGGAACAGCACATCAGACCAGTTATCCTGATAAAGCAGTGATGCGTTAGGGTTCAGTTTACCTGTTGCAGGGTCGATGATCTCAGTTCTGCCTACGTTGAAAGGATTGTAAACCAAGCCAATACCAGATCCGATGTTATCAGAAGCATATTTATTAGCAGATTCAGGAGAAAGGCCTGCAGCAAGACGGTTGTTACGCATTGCTTCCCAGTTCAACTCATAATACTGCTGTGAGTTCACACGCTCGTATTCTGGAATAGCACGCTCAGAGACACCTTTTCTCAGGTTAACTGTAACACCTGCTCTAGCTTTGCTACCTCTCTTTGTTGTGATCATTACCACACCGTTTGCAGCACGTGAACCGTAAAGAGCAGAAGCAGCAGCATCTTTCAATACAGTTACAGTTGCGATGTCGTCAGTAGAGATAGACTGCAGTGTTCCATCGTAAGGGATACCATCCACTACATACAGTGGTGCGCTGCTAGCGTTGATCGAACCGATACCACGAACACGGATATCAGCGTTTGAACCTGGGCCACCACCACCGTTAGTAGTCTGAACACCAGCCACAAGACCTTCCAGCACCTTAGTAACCGAAGTCACCTGCTGTCTTTCAATTGACTTTGTAGAGATAGTAGACTCAGCACCAGTAAAAGCTGTTTTTGCCACAGTGCCGTAAGGCACCTGAATCACAACCTCTGACAGCTGCTTGCTATCCATTTCCAATGCCACATTGATAGAAGTATTTGCGCCAATCGCCACCTCTTGTGCCACGTATCCAATGTAACGGAACACCAGGGTGTTCGCATTTTCTGGTACGTTTACGCTGAATGAACCGTCTGCATTAGTTGCTGTACCAGTAGTGGTACCTTTCACAACTACAGATACCCCAGGAAGAGGTACTCCGTCCCCTGCCCCCGTAACTTTACCTGTTATTGTCCTGCTCTGTGCCGCTACCTGGCCCAAAAGCGCAAACAAAAACAAGAAGTTAAGTAGTAATACTTTCTTCATAAACTACACTTGTTTTGTTAGGTTGATAATAAATAGATTAGATAATAGAATAGTTTTATCACCAAATATAGGCATTAAAAACATTTAACAAAACCTTAACAAAGATTCTGCGTAATATTTTTCTTGCCATTTGAAATCCCTCTGACAGCGTCTAAAGGCACAAAGTAGCCTTTGCAACACATTGAAGGCCACATCATTCGATAAAACATATATTTTTTTGGAGAATATCCAAGGCACACCTCTACCTGCTACTTCCTTTATTCAGAAGTTTTTTTCGTTCTGTACACGAGGTGTTATAACAGAGAAGAGGCCTTCCGTAACAAAAGCTAAACGCCGTAGTCCCCGGAGCCACCGTAAGCACCTGACTGGGCCATGACGATCGCATGTGCCTGCTGCGCTTCTTTGGTGTTATACTCGAACGCCAGGCGCTTATGATTAATCACATCGATGATGGTGCCTATAAAACACAGCCCGCCCGTAAAGATGTACAGCAGCCCCATGCCTATATGTCCCAGCACAAAACGGTGCACACCGGCTACCCCGAAGAAACCGATGGCGGCCGTTATCAGCACCAGCAATGGCTCCCGGCGCCGCGCTCTGTAAACAGAAACAAACTGCTGCGCCTCGTGGTCCGACATGGAGTTCAGCAAACCTTGCACATAAGCCATCTCGTCGGGCTCAAGTTCAGGCATTAAATTAAATACATTAGCCATAGTTTATAGTTTAGAGTGATGCAGGTATAATTTGCGGGACTGTGCTAACAGCTCCGTCACACGCCAGCTCAGCAGCAACAACGCGGGTACCCCCAGCGGGTGGGCTTGCCAGGAAGGCCCCAGTTCTCCCCTGAACAGGTAAGCGATGCTATGCCCAAGGCCGCAGCCCGGGCAGCCACCCTCCCATACCCAGCTCACCGGGCACAGACTGAACAGATGGTCGTTCATGGGCTCCAGACCAGCCAGCAGCAACAGGCCTAGGATCCAGGCACCGGCCTCCGGCACGACGCTGCGTACCGCATAGAGGGCGCTATTTCTGTTTATTACTTGCATTGCCCCTATAAGGTATAGTTAATATCATGATTGTCCAAATTATAGCACGATCATTTCAGAACAACTTCCTGCAGGTGTCTCGTATGACTGTTAAAGGTATAAATGAAATTAAAATGGAATGTAACGTAGGATTGACTGAGCAGAAAGTTCGTGTGCTGGCAGGTCTTGCCATGATCGGGGTAGGAGCTTACTATAAAATAAAGGCCTTGTCGGCTATTGGCGTTATACCTATCCTGACAGGTATGCTGCGCTATTGTCCCGTAAACCAGGCGCTCGGCTATAACGGCTGCGCAAGCGAGGAGCATCGGGTAAAAAGCGCGATACTCTAATTTATAGTACCTCACCTGCTATACCTGCACGCCGGCTTTACGTACTTATAGCGCTATGAGAAAGATCATCCTATACATTGCGGCCAGCACCGACGGGTATATAGCCCGACCTGATGGAAACATTGACTGGCTGCACGACAAGAAGTATAATATCCCGGACGAGGACTTCGGCTACAGTGCTTTTCTGCAAACCATCGACACTACCCTGATGGGGCACAATACTTACCGTGAAATTCTGGGCTTCGACATGCCGTTCCCTTACCCTGAGCTAAAAAATCACGTCTTCAGCCGATCAGAGCAACAGGATACGGAGTATGTCGCGTTTGTGAGAGATGGAGCAGTAGACTTTATCGAAAAACTAAAGGAGCAGCCGGGCAAGGACATCTGGCTGATAGGGGGCGGTCAGTTGAACGCCACAGTGCTGAATGCAGGCCTGCTGGACGAGATCATCCTGACGTATATTCCAATCGTGCTGGGGAAAGGCATCCCGCTGTTTTCTGCGGAAACTGAAGAGCATAAACTGAAATTGATCCCGACCGAAAACAAGCTGTACCGCAATGGTTTCCTGCAGGTTAGGTATAGTTGTTAAAGCGCGTACGTCCGCCCTGCTATGTAGCTACTCTTATGTATTTATACCTACCAATTACTTATATAAAAGAAGCCTGCCTGACAAATCCGACAGGCAGGCTTCTTTTATATAAGCGGTATACCTAACGCTATTTTTTCTTTTTCGCCTTTGCTTTGGCTTTCTTAGCTTTGGCGGCTTTCACTTTCGACTCTGTCTCTTCGGCTTCCTTCATCAGGGCTTTCCAGTCAAATTTGGCCTCCGGGCTGAAGTCGATGGTGGCTTCGCGGTCTTCCGGGTCGAGTTGCAGTACTTTAATGTCTTTGGTAAGGTAGGTTTGTATTTCATCCAGGATCGGCTTCTCTTCGGAGCTGCAGAACGACACGGCTATACCTTTGGCAGTGCCACGACCGGTACGGCCCACGCGGTGCACGTAGTTCTCAGGCTGATCGGGCAGGTCGTAGTTTACCACATAGTCCACGTTGGGTATGTCAATACCGCGGGCGCTCACGTCGGTGGCGATGAGCAGCTTCACATCACCATTCTTGAAACGCTTCATCACGTCGGTGCGGTCTTTCTGCTCTTTGCCACCGTGCATGCTCACCGACTCAATACCTACCCGCTCCATGGCCGCCACCACGCGCTCGGCCCGTACCTGCGTGCGCACGAAGGCGAGTATCTTCTTATCCGGGTTCTCCTTCACGACACGCTCTAAAAAGAAGCGCTTTTCGTCCATCTCTACATACATCACCGAGTGGTCTACGTTTTTGGACACAGGGTCTTTCGGCGAGATCTGGATACGCACGGGCTTGTTCACCAGCGAATAGGCCAGTTCTTTGATCTTTTCGTTGATGGTGGCCGAGAAGAACAGCGTCTGACGCTTGCGGGGCAGTTTGGTAATCAACTGACGGATGTCGTGAATGAAACCAAGGTCGAGCATGTGGTCGGCCTCATCGAGCACCAGCACCTCGACGCGCTCCAGGCGGATGTAGCCCTGGCTCACGAGGTCAAAGAGACGGCCCGGTGTGGCCACCAAGATGTCTATACCTGCCTCCAGTTTAGCAATCTGTGGCCCCTGCTCCACGCCACCGAACACGCAAAAAGTTTTCACGCGGGTATGGCGACCCAATTCTTCGAACACTTCTGTAATCTGTAAGGCCAGCTCGCGGGTCGGCACCATCACCACACACTTAATACCGTCGGAGCGACGGCGGTTAATGGCGTACTGCAGTTTGTCGAGGATAGGTATAGCGAAGGCTGCGGTCTTTCCCGTACCGGTCTGGGCGATGGCCAGCACGTCCTCCCCTTTCATAATAGGCGGTATGGCTTTGAACTGGATATCGGTTGGTTTGCGGAAACCAAGCTTGTCCAGGCTTTTTTTGATCTCGTCGGATATGCGGTAATCTTCGAACTTCATGGTGTTGCGTTACTGGTTAGCTACTGACCATTACGCAGGGCCGCAGCGAAATGCAAAGGTACGGCTTCTTTTTCTGATTTAATTCTACTGCCTGAAATCAGGTGCCCGCTTCTAAGGTATAGAAAGCGTAGTAGCAGGATAAAAACCCACAAGTCTCTGCGGCGGGCCAAATGGAATCTAACTAAGTCATAATTTTGCCGGCCTAAGCGCTACCTTACAGCATTATAATAACAGCAAATCAAGGGTAGAGAGATGCACTTGTGGAATGAAGGTAATCAGCCGCAGGAGTTTGCTGCTAATTTTATCCCTACGGCAGCCGGCATCGAACCGGATCCACCCTATTCCGAAGACCTCCAAGAACTCGTGGCCTTGGCCAAGGTGAATTACCCTGACATTGTTAAACTCGACCTGAAAGGACAGCAATTGGAAGTAGAGCGCCAATATGCCGCCTATAAGCTCAAGCCGAAGCTGAACATAGAGTACAACCTGCCACCAAGCGATTTATTTCTGAACGGAGAGGCTTCTCAGGCTCCCTACAGACGAATGCCCACAACCAGCAGGAGGGGAAGTCATTAAATTCTGGAGTGGCGCAAGCTCAATTTTCCCGATCAATTCCCATAAGTAGCAGCTTCTGGAATCACAGGTCAAGTTGTTTGGCCCGTGCAGTAAATACGGCAAAGCCAATTCTCTACTTTACTGGACGGCTGAAAGTATGTAGCAGAAATAAATGCATATTCTAAAAAAAATAGCAAGTGCTTGTGGATAAGTGTGAGTTATCAACATGGTTGCTAACATATTTAGTCACTTTCTAAAGAAGTTAGTTTATGAAGTTTATATATGACTTTAAGGGGTGAGTTTTAAGGTTATATCTTTTGAGGTTAAATTGTTTATGGTTGCATCGTTTAGTACATGATTAACCTACCCCTCCGAGGAGCAGGGCCGTTTCATTCTAAGAAAACGATCCTAAAATCTATTGTCATTCCGTTAAGAATCTTGGCAGAAGGGAGGTAAAGCCTATGCTACTGGCAACTAAGATCATTTCTGGATGACAATAAGAGCAGAATGAAACGGCCCTGCTCCTCGGAGGGGATTCCCCTGCGCTATTCAGTCAGGTGTGTTAGATGTGCGATTCAGAAAGGTATACCGGTGCACGATTCGGACAGGTCACGACCTGTCCCTACAAATGAAACAATTGCTCTTTCGGATCTCCAGATCCGAAAACAGACTGTTGGGGATGTCCACATCCCCGTGCGAAGGTATAGCAGGTATACAGGGATTAGGAAGTCCCCTCCCGCTCGCTTTCGGATTGATAAATCCGAGAGAGCCTGTTGCCTATGTGCCTGCTTTACAGGTATACGGGGACAAGGATGTCCCCAGCAGAAAAGCTTCCGGACAAAGAAGTCCGGAAGAGCCGGTCTAAAGCCGCTGCACGTGAATGACGTAAAGGTGTAACGTCGCTACAATTCATTTTTCTAACCTTCTTCCTCAATTCTCAAACTTCCCAACTCTTAACCTCTCAAACTCCCAAACTTCTACAGCCTGCCGCCTACTACAACCCGCTCTTTGTGCTCACGCTTCTGCCCATCCAGGTCGAAGAGCTCAATATAGAACAGATAATAGCCGATAGCTGCTTTGGAGCCGTCCTGTCGGGTGCCGTCCCAGCGGAAGAAACCGTTAGCGGCCAGCAGCTCGTTTCGCACCAGTTTGCGGACTTCACGTCCTTGTGCGTCAAAAACGGTGATGTTGGCGACGAGCCCGCTTTGATCAGCGGTGAAATTGATGGTGGTAAAATCTTCGTAGCCGTCACCATCGGGAGAGAAAACCCTGGGCTCGATGGTGAACATGCGCTGGGCTGCTATACCTGGCTGCGACTGCGAATTAAGGTAGCCGGGCGTGGCGAAAACTGAGGTAGATGCCGAATGGAAATTGTCTGGCGTAGTCGGTCCGTCCAGCCGGATGCGCTCCAGTGAGATACCATTGCGGTCGTCGATCAGGCTGAAGTGCATGCGCTCGGTATAGTCGAAGCGGTCGGCAAGGCGGCTGTCAGCCTGCAACACCACCACTGATCCACCCGCATCCGTGTAGGAAGGCAGTGAAGTCATTTGCAGAAAAGTCTCCCCCCGTGCTGCTGGATAGTTGCTTTTAATATTCTCGGGATTGGTGGTGAGTACCACATACTGGCCGGGTTCCAGCACATAAGGCCCTGTCGTGATCACCCTCCGGTTGGCGATGCTGTCGTTGCTGGTGTTGGCCAGTTGCCAGTTCTGCAGGCTGATGTACTTATCGCTGCGGTTCACAAGCTCCACAAAATCCACGCCGCCGGGCCTGGGGTTGAAGAGCACCTCGTTGATGATTACATCGCCGGGCTCTGGAGGAGACAGCAAAGCAAAAGTCGCAGTAAGCGGTTGCGAGCTCAGATTTCCTGCACAGTCGCGGATGCCGGTGGCAGTCAAGGTATAGCGCTGCCGTTCCTGCAAGGGACTGGCCAGTTGCAAGACCACCTCCTCAAACAATGGCGAGACAACCTGCACCGCCGCTATACCTATACCTGCCGGACTCAAGGTATAGCGGCTCACATCCACAACCTGCGCACTATCCAGCCGCTCGTTAAAACGCAGCGACAGCCGATCATGGGCAAGTGTCGTGACTTGCAGCAAAACAGGTGGCGTGTTGTCAGGTATAGAGGCTGCCACGGAGTTAGGTTGGGCAGGCGTCCCACCACGTGGGTCGTTGGAGGCAGTCCAGTTTTCAACACCGGCGCAGGGGTTGGTCACGTCGATCATCTCCAGGCTCCAGCCGCCGTTGCGCTTGGCCGTGTCGCGGTACCAGGTGTCAGTGTAGTTCACGGCGTAGATCAATCGGCCATTGGGGTGGCGCAGCTGCAGGAGCTCGCCCGCATTGTTCAGACTTGGAAAATTGCTGATGCCAATCACGCGGCCGTACTCGGTAAAATTGGCCACCTGCACGTTGGGCACCACCACGGCATACTCGCCCGGCTGCAATAGCACGTTCGGCAAGACCGTAGTAGAAGTAACATGAGAGTATCGTATACCTTGCAGCGTCAGCACCTTCTCGGTTGGGTTGTACAGTTCGATGTACTCCGCCGCCGGCAAGCCTATAGCCGGAGTTTCGCGGGCCATGATCTCGGTGATGAGCAATTCGTTATACCCTGGCAGCATAGGCGGCAGCGCATACTGGAAAGTCAACTCAACCGGGTTCGGCAAGGAATTGTCATACAAGTCGGCTATACCTGACACGGCAATTATATTAGCCCCGTTCCGAAGCGATTGGCCAAAAGTGAGCAGCACTGTACCGCTTTCGGTGAGTTCGGCGGAAGCGGGTTTAATGTCCCCTTTCAAGGTATAGCTGTCAGTTGCTTGGGCTTTTTCCCGTGCCAGCGGCTCGTTAAAGCGCAGCTCCAGGGTATAGGGACTCAGCGGCTGGGCGCTCTCCAGCACTGGCGGGTTCGTGTCCGTTATCCGGAAATCATCAAAGAAAAACCGTTGGCTATTGGCTGAGCTATACCTGACCAGCACGCCAAAATAGGCGGAGTGTTTGTGAGTAGCATCTGTTACAGTCCCCTGGCTCACATAACTTTGCCCCGTTCCGGTCACATCAATCTCGAGCCGCCAGGTATAATCGAGGCCCCGCGTCACCCGCACCCGCACGATGTTGTTGGAAGTTGCCACCGTTTTGTCCACGCCGTTGATGATTAGTACAGAGGGCTTGCCGGTATCTTTTCTATGGAGACTCACCTCGTCGGCCGTGTTGCCAATCCGGACAAAGTAGCCATTCACATCTGCGGCTTTCAAATCCCCTTTGTCTGCGATCAGGAAAATATCGGCGTAGTTGCTCGATGAGGTAGCCAGGCGCAGATTGGCCCAGAACTCCCATACTGTGCCCACCGCTGCCTGCGAAGGCGTGGACAGGTATAGCACCGTGCCAGTGACGGCGGGCCCGCTACTCTGCAACTGGTTTTGAGGATTTACCATAAAGCCGCTCACATCGCCCGCCCAGGTAGGATTTTGGGTGAAGTTTCCGTCAGAGAAATCGTCCTGGAGTTGAGCGCTAGTCAGGTATGGGAGAAAGAGAAGAAGCCCTGTCGCCAGCACCTTTTGCGTGAAACCTGCTCTGAGGAGATCAGGGATAAAGTAGTTTATACCTAACACGAGCCCCTGCACCCATGTCGTCATTCTGAAAGAATATTGAGGGCCAGCATGATATGTAATGATTTGAGAATCTATTATAGCTTGGCGTAAAGTTTGTTTCATGCGCAGATGTTTCGGTGAAAACTTACGAACTTCGCAGCCGCAAAAAGGGAAAGGCGGAACGAGAGTCCAAAGAACGATGACACGCACAGATCTTCGAAGACACTGTGAAGTCGGGTATACGAACCTCTTTTGAAAATTTAGAACTTTTACGCGGCCCAGATAAGTTAGTTAGAGGAAGCTGGAGAGTTTAGGAATGCTGTGTCACGGGTCTTGTGTTGGAAGGCTCTTGTAGAAACAGGCCGCGACTCGTTCAAATCGTGCACAGGTATAATTGTCTGAATCAGGATTTGCAGGATTCAAAAATTCACAGGACTCAGACTAGAGTATCTCGAATTGTCTGTTATTTGGAATAGCCATCGCACTGTGATAGGCTATACTCGGATCAACAATTCAACCATCAACCATTAAACAATTAATTAATATACCCTAAACAATGAAAGTAGCAGTAGTAGGCGCCACTGGACTAGTGGGCGGCGAGATTTTGAAAGTACTGGCGGAGCGCGACTTCCCGGTAACGGAACTGTTGTTGGTTGCTTCTGAGAGATCTGTTGGTAAACAGATGGAGTTTAAGGGTAAACAGATAAAGGTAATCGGGATGCAAGACGCGATTGCGGCTGCCCCGCAAATTGCCATTTTCTCAGCCGGCGGTAGCACCTCTACCGAGTGGGCGCCAAAGTTTGCCGAAGCAGGCATCGTAGTAGTAGACAATTCCTCAGCCTGGCGCATGGACCCGACCAAAAAGCTGGTGGTACCGGAGATCAACGCCAAAGAGCTGACTAAAGAAGATAAGATCATTGCTAACCCAAACTGCTCGACCATCCAGATGGTAGTAGCCCTAAACAAGCTGCACGAAGAGCTGCAGGCGAAGCGCATTGTCGTGAGCACTTACCAATCGGTAACAGGCACCGGCGTGAAAGCAGTGGAGCAACTCATGAACGAGCGTGCAGGCAAAGAAGGCGAGAAAGCCTACCCTTACCCGATTGATTTGAACGTGCTGCCACACATCGACGTGTTCCAGGACAACGGCTATACCAAAGAGGAAATGAAGATGATCCTCGAAACCAGGAAGATCATGGGTGACGACTCCATTCGTGTAACGGCCACAGCGGTGCGTATACCTGTCATGGGTGGCCACTCGGAGTCGGTGAACGTGGAGTTTGAGAAAGACTTTACGCTGGAAGAGGTATACCGCATCCTCAACGAAACGGAAGGTGTCAAGGTAGTAGATGACGTAAAAAACCTGCAATACCCGATGCCGAAAGACGCACACGGCAAAGATGAGGTACTGGTTGGCCGTGTCCGCTTAGATGAAACCCAGCCAAGAACGCTGAACATGTGGATCGTGGCCGACAACCTGCGCAAAGGTGCTGCCACCAATGCTGTGCAGATTGCAGAGTATTTGGTGAAGCAGGGGTTGGTGTAGGTATATTCTAAGTTAACATACTTTTATATGAAAAATGGGAGCTCAAATGGGCTTCCTTTTTTTATTCTCTCCTGTTACCACCAAAGGTGTATAAACCGGAAGCCGACTATATTTTCCATATAAATTGTCATATATTTAAAGCAATAGTAAGTAGCCTCTTTATCAGGACTCCGATGAGCGAAATCTTTAAATACAAGTATGATGACCTGTTTACGCCAACCCTACAAGCATTAAAAAGGCTTGGAGGATCCGGCTCTGTTAGAGAGATAGAGGAACAGGTAAGTGAGTTATTGAAGCTTTCTGAAGAAGAGATAAACGACATACATCGCGAAAGTACAACCAAACTTACCTATCGCTTAGCTTGGTCAAGAAATTACTTGAAGCGGTATGGGCTGCTTGAAAACTCAAGCAGAGGAGTTTGGGCCTTAACGGAGAAAGGGAAAGAAACGAAATCCATAGATAAAGGGGCTGTTAAGAAAGCTGTGCTAGAACTTGATAAAAAAGAACGCAATACTGACAAAAGACCTTTATTAACAGATATTGAAAATAGCAGCGAGGAGTTAATTGAGTTTTCCTGGCAGGAAGAACTCTTAGAATCTGTTAAGAAAATATCACCTGAAAACTTCGAGAGGTTATGCCAGAGGGTTCTTCGTGAATTAGGCTTCCTGAATGTAGAAGTGACGCAGCGCTCCAATGACGGAGGTATAGACGGACAAGGACTCATCAGACTAGGAGGCGTTCTTTCCTTTCATGTTGTCTTTCAGGCCAAACGTTATCAAGGGAGCGTAGGCTCCAGCATTGTAAGAGACTTTAGGGGCGCGATGATTGGCAGAGCAGACAAAGGCCTTATCATTACGACAGGTAGCTTTACAAGAGAGGCAAGAAGAGAAGCTAACAGAGATGGCGCCCCTCCTATCGATCTGATAGATGGAAATGAATTTGCTGAAAAGCTGAAAGAACTGAAGCTTGGCGTAGAGATAGAGTTCATAGAAAAAGTCAAGGTCAAAAAAGAGTGGTTCGCTAATTTCTAGCAGCCAAGCGTAGCAATTTCAGCGTAACTTCACAGATTATCCATCTATACTGTTGATTCCTAATCACAGAAATTCCAAATAATGCCCATCCAACCCATCCATACCCAGCGACTAGCCCTAGTCCCTTTCACGCTTCCGGTAGCACAGGCACTTTATGCCTTCAACACAGGTATACTGGCCGAAATCGGCCTGCAACCCACCCGCTACTGGCCCGATCAGGAGAGTATGGATACCCTTCCCCGAATCATTAAAAGACTGGAGCAACTACCGGAGCCAACCGGCTTTGAATCGTGGATGATCGTGCTGAAACACAATGCCACGGTGATTGGCGATGCCGGTTTTAAGGGCGGTCCCAATCAGGAAGGAATTGTAGACATTGGCTATTCTATCATCGAGCAGGAGCAACAGAAGGGCTATGGGCTGGAAACGGCTAGGGCATTGGTGGACTGGGCCTTTTGGCACCAGCAGGTGAAAGCAGTGACAGCGAATTGCCTTGTTGAAAACCCCGCCTCCATTCGGCTATTGGAAAAGCTGGGCATGCGGGAAATCGTGCGGGATGATGAAATGATTTACTGGAAGCTACTTCGCTCTTAAATCGACAGGCACAACGAAGCTATACCTAAAAATCTACCCGATATAAATCTTCCATTTGTCGTTGCGTAATAAACCGCGGCATGGCACGGAAAAGCGTGTTCCGGAGTTTGCCCAGCAATGGATTGCGCCAGTGCGCCACCTCCCCCAGTGTTCTTGACAGATAAATCACTTTGGCAGTACGGGCCCTGCGGCGCTTTTCGTAGCGTTTCAAAGCGTTGGCAAGCACAGGCTCCTGCTGCAGGCACTGGGCCAGCACTACGGCATCTTCTATGGCCTGGCAGGCCCCCTGCCCCATGTTCGGCGTTGTGGCATGGGCGGCATCACCGAGCAGTACAACACGGCCATACACAAAATGCCTGAGTGGTTTCAGGTCAGCAATATCGTTCCAGATGAGTTGGTCCTGCGAAGTGGAGGCCAGTACGGCTTCTACAGGCGAGTGCACTGACTCGAAGTGGCGGGCCAGTTTTTCGGGCGTCATGCGGCGCATTTTCTCGTCGTGCTGCGGGGCGTTGATGCAGGCATACCAGTAAATTTTGTCGCCCTGCAGCGGCGCTATACCTACACGGCCCTGCGGTGCCCAGGTTTCTGCCGAAATCATTTTGTTGATGTCTACTCCCGGATTGTCGATCACGGCCCGCCAGCAGGTATAGCCGGCGTAGCGAGGCACGCTGTCGGGCACCAATTGCTGGCGCACCACCGAACTGATGCCATCGGCGGCGATGAGCAGATCGGCGGTGGCGTGGCTGCCATCGGCAAACAGAACCTGCACCTGGTCGCCGTGCTGCGTTATTTCCTCGCAGCGCTTGCCCAGTACCACCGTTTCCGGCTTGAGGTGGCTCAGGAGTACTTCATGCAGGTCGGCGCGGTGAATCACAAAATTGTTAATGCCATACCTGCTGCTCAAGGGACGGGTATCCATGTTGCTGATTTCGCGGCCGTGCTCGTCAAAAATAACCAGCGCATCGAGTTGCTTCCCTCTGGCCACCACGTCGTCCATCACACCTAAACGCTGAAGTCCTTGCATGGCATTGGCCGCCAGTCCTACGCCCGCTCCCAGCCCTTTGAACTTAGGAGCCGCTTCGTATACCGTGGTGTCTATACCTGTCTGCTGTAGTGCAAGCGCCGCGCACAGACCGCAGATTCCACCTCCTACAATAATGGCTTTCATACCTATACCTGCTTATACCTTGACTTCATCTTCTACAGAAGATCTGCCAAACACTTTTGCCACCCATCTTGGTAGGAAAACAGAACCCAGTACCAGGTATGGATAGTACGTAATCAGGCGGTAGAGCACCACCACAATATTGCTGAAGCCACCCAGGAATAAGCCAAAGAAGCTCGGGAAAGCCATTTCCACAATACCGGCCCCGCCTGGGGTTATGGCCACCAGCATCACGATCCAGAAAATAAGGTTGCGCGAGATGATGAGCATATGCTCGGAAAGGGTGACATCGGTAAAGGCCGCGATCAGGCAATTGAGCAGGAAGTAACGGGCGCTCCACACGAAAATAGTCGAGATGATGGCCCGGGCCCAGTAGTTAAAGTCTTTGCCGCGCAGCTGCTGCGAAGCCCATATAATTTCGTTGCCATGCTGGTGCGCGTTGATGCGCCACTTGCGCAGTAGTTTCCAGCCGGTTAGCTTCAGCAAAATCCACTTGAAGGCACGCGGTCGCACAAACAGCGCGTAGATCATAACGAAGGTATAGGTGGCAATGAGCGAGTAGCTGATATAAAAGGCCATTTTGAGCGCACCCACATCAGAATCCGAAAGTCCTAGACTGGGGAACACCTCGCCCTGGATGAATAGCAACGCAAGGGGTGCCGCAATGATAAAGAACATATTGTCGAGCACGGCCGTGACCATAACGTAGGCCAGTGACTTGCCCAGCGGTATACCTTCTTTGTTGAGCAAAATAGTAGCGATGGTGGAGCCGCCCACTACCGAGGGCGTAATGGCCGAAGCGAATTCCCAGAGCATGATCACGTCGAGGCTGCTGCGCCAGCTCAAAAACTTATCGGTCAGGTTACGGATGCGGTACATGTAGCCAAAATCGCGGATCACGAGCACGAGCAGCGCCGCGACCAGCCACCACCAGTTAGCCTGAGCTATACCTTTCAGGTCGCCGAGCTTATCATCTTTGATAAACAGCCAGGCCGTGGCGCCCAAACCCAGCAGAACCGGAATCAGGATCTTGATCGGACTGAAACTCTTTAATATGGTTTTTTTATTTTGATCCATGTAGGCTATTCTAACCCAGTTCTTCGGCGCTTGCTCTTACATAGCTGACGTGCAAAACTACTTAACTATTCGGCAACTAGGGAAGTCAGGTTGGCTTTTTAAGGATTTTCTGGCATTGCTATTCCAGAATGAGCTGCATTACCTGGGCCGCCTGCCCTTCGGCTCTGGTAATTATAAAGTCGTTGAACCCGTCGCCTACTTCGATGCCGATCAGGTTGAGTTGCAGCATGTCGAGTATCGCCAGGAAGTTGAAGATCATGCCTATCTTGTCCGGGAAGGCCGAAATGATCTCCGAGAAGGCTATCTTTTCTTTTTCCTCCATCACACGAATTATGTAATCCCGCTGCTCCTCTATGGTATAAGGATAGGTGAGAACGGTATGCTTTGGGCGGCTCTGCTCCTCTTCAAAACGCAGCATTACTTTGTCGAACACGCGCATGAGTTTGTAGAGGCTCAGGTCCTGCAGCTCATATTCAAAGTGGTTGGCGTTGGCGATCTGCTGCAGCTCTTCGTGCACGTTGCCCCGGTTTTCCTGTGCCAGACGCATGTCTTCCATCTGCCCGAGGTCGCCTAGCACGGCCTTGTACTTCTTGTACTCCAACAGGTGCTGCACCAGCTCCTGGCGCGGGTCTATCTCGTTGCCTTCCTCGTCTTTTTCGGTGCGGGGCAGCAGCATTTTGGCCTTGATGCGCATCAGTGTGGCGGCCGTCAGAATAAAGTCGCTGGCAACCTCAATATTGAGCTGCTCCATTTGCCGAATGTAGCCCATAAACTCGTTCGTGATCTGAAAAATCGGAATGTCGTGGATGTCCAGCTCGTCACGCTCGATAAAGAAGAGCAGCAGGTCAAATGGCCCCTCAAACAACGGTAATTTAATTTCGAAACTCACTTCTCTCGCCTTTGGTTAATGCGCTGATCGCAACTGATGTACAAAAATACTAATTTATTTGGATGAAGTAGCAGCTTAATGGCTACGCTATAGAGGCCGTACCGCCACGTTATCCGAACAAATTAAGCTCACACCTGTATAAGTGTAGCATTATCAAGGGGAGTCTTTGTCATTAAGTTCCGCAGGACCACCTCTTATTGACAATCACCCACTTACCACGCTTACCCCATACGCCACCGTCGGCTGCCCTGACAGGATAGGGAGGAGAAGTTGCAGCTTGTGTTCTGATTTTTACTAACTTTACGTTTTGTCCGGCAGTCTGTATTTTGCACAATGCAAACTTTTGCCTGAAAAATTTGTTGGAAGTCTATAATAAAGACATTTCTATGATCATCAAACCAGGAGATCTCCTAGCCTCCATCGACACACCCGCCGACCTCCGCGCCCTCAAGCCAGAGCAACTCCTGCAGGTATGCCAGGAGCTAAGGCAATACATAATCGATGTGGTATCGATCCACGGCGGCCACTTTGGGGCCAGCCTTGGGGTAGTGGAACTGACCACGGCGCTGCACTATGTGTTTCAAACCCCTTACGATCAGCTGGTATGGGATGTGGGGCACCAGGCCTACGGACACAAGATCCTGACCGGCCGCCGCGACAACTTCCACACTAACCGCAAGTATGGCGGAATCTCTGGTTTTCCGAAGCGTAAAGAAAGCGAATACGACACCTTTGGCGTAGGTCACTCAAGCACCTCCATTTCAGCGGCGCTGGGTATGGCAGTTGCCTCGCAATACAAAAACGAAGAAGACCGCCAGCACATTGCCGTGATCGGTGATGGCGCTCTGACCGGTGGAATGGCCTTCGAAGCCCTGAACCACGGTGGCGCCACCAACGCCAACCTGCTGGTAGTGCTCAACGACAATTGCATGAGCATCGACCCGAATGTGGGTGCTCTGAAAGAATATTTAACTGACATTACCACTTCCCGCACTTACAACAAACTGCGCGATGAACTGTGGAATGTACTCGGCAAGATCAGCAAATTCGGCCCGAACGCACAGCACATTGCCTCTAAGGTAGAAAGCGGCATCAAAGCCACGCTATCGAAGCAGAGCAATCTGTTTGAAGGTCTCAACTTCCGCTATTTCGGTCCGATCGATGGGCACGACATCAACCACCTCGTATCGGTGATGGAAGACCTGAAGCGTATACCTGGTCCGAAAATCCTGCATGTGCTAACGACTAAAGGCAAAGGATTTGCACTGGCTGAAAAAGACCAGACCAAATGGCACGCGCCGGGCCTATTCGACAAGATAACAGGCGAAATTTACAAAACGCATCACGACACGCCACAACCGCCTAAGTACCAAGATGTGTTTGGCCACACGATTGTGGAGCTTGCTGAGCAGAACGACAAGATCATGGGCGTCACGCCTGCGATGCCATCCGGATGCTCACTCAACATCATGATGAAGGCCATGCCCGATCGTGCTTTTGACGTAGGTATAGCCGAGCAGCATGCCGTGACTTTCTCCGCTGGCCTGGCTACGCAGGGTATGGTACCGTTCTGCAACATTTACAGCACGTTCATGCAGCGTGGCTACGACCAGGTGGTGCACGATGTGTGCCTCCAGAATCTGCACGTAGTGTTCTGCCTCGACCGTGCCGGATTTGCCGGTGCCGATGGACCGACGCACCACGGTGCTTACGACATTGCCTACATGCGCTGCATCCCGAACATGGTGGTAGCCGCCCCGATGAACGAGCAGGAACTGCGTAACATGATGTATACCGCTTCGCAGGAAGGTGCTGGTCCGTTTACGATCCGCTACCCACGTGGCGAAGGTGTGATACCAAACTGGCGTACCCCGCTGGAACTGCAGCAGGTAGGTAAAGGACGCACCGTGCAGGAAGGCAAAGAAGTAGCGATCCTGACATTCGGACATATCGGTAACTACGCCGTGGATGTTTGCCAGAAACTGAGCTACGACGGCATCAACCCGGGCCACTACGACATGCGCTACTGCAAGCCACTGGATGAGGAGCTGTTGCACCACATTTTCAGCAAGTATAGCAAAGTGATCACTGTAGAAGACGGCTGCCTGCAAGGCGGTTTCGGAAGCGCGGTGCTGGAGTTTATGGTCGACAACGGTTATACCTCGCAGGTGAAGCGCCTCGGCATGCCTGACCAGGTGTTCGAGCACGGCTCACAACTGGAACTACACCGCGACGCTGGCTTCGACCCGGCTGCTATCGAGAACACCGTGAGAGAGATGATCGGTGTGGCAGTGAAGGTATAGTTTCCTGACAAAGGACCTTTTGAAAAAAGACATAAGACAAACCCCGCAGTTCTTTAGGAGCCGCGGGGTTTTTGTTTGGAATATGGGTAAGTAACTGTAGGGGCAGGTCGCGACCTGGCCGAGGTATAGCCACTGCGATGAAACAAGAAATTATCCTTTGCGATACACATTCCAACACATACTTTTATAACGACACAATTATTTATGCACGATTCGGACAGATCGCGCCCTATACCTACAAAGAAATACCTAAAACTATGACAAAACACACGACCTATACCTCTGCCGGCTCCGGCGACACAATCGTTTTCTTGCACGGCTTCTGCGAAAGCACAGAAGTTTGGGATGAGTTCACCAAACCGCTGCAAAAGCAATTCCGGGTAGTGGCGCTGAACCTGCCCGGCTTTGGCAACAATACCTCAGGTATAGCCGATTACAGCATGGAAGGTATGGCCGACTATGTGAAGGAAAAGCTGGAAGAACTCGGCATTAAAAAATGCATTCTGGTAGGTCACTCCATGGGCGGCTATGTGGGTATGGCTTTCGCTGAGAAGTATAGCAGCATGCTCAGTGGCCTTTGCCTATTCCACTCCTCCGCCCTCCCCGACACCGACGAGAAGAAAGATAACCGCAACAAGACCATCGAGTTTGTAGAGAAACACGGCGTAGAGAAGTTCATGCAGTCCTTCATTGAGCCACTCTTCTATAGTGAGAACCGTGAGCGACTGAAGAAAGAAATCGCGTTAATGAAAAAGATCGGCACTAACACGCCGAAAGAGAGCGTAACCGGAGGCCTTGCCGCCATGCGCGACCGAAAAGACCGAACTGATGTGCTGGCTGCTGCAAAGTATCCGTTTTTGTTCATCTTTGGGAAAGACGATGGTGCCGTGCCACTCGACAAAGCCCTGGAGCAATGCCACCTCCCTGACAACAGCATGGTCTATTTCCTGGGGCAGACCGGCCACATGGGCATGTTCGAGCGCACCTACGAAACACGCAAAGCACTGGAGAAATTTGCTGAGACGATTTATGGGTGAGGTGATGGATTGAGTGATGGAGTGGATGAGTGAATTGTTGATTGCTGGGTGCATAATTAACCTGCCTCTCCTTTGTATATGGCTCCAGTCTCAGTGAGGTTTCATCACGATTCGGACAGGTATAATGATGCAAGATTCAGCAGGGTTGATTGGCCTTTACAGGCATTCATAATTTTATAAAAGGCTCTTCGGGACATCCATGTCCCGAAGCAAACTGTTGGGGATGTCCACATCCCCGTGCGCCAAGTTTGGTTTTGCAGGTATACGGGGATTAGGAAATCCCCTACCGTTTGCCTTCGGATTGATAAATCCGAAAGAGCCCGTTGCCTATTTGCTTGCTTTGCAGGTATACGGGGACAAGAATGTCCCCGGCAGAAATTCTTCCGGACACGGATGTCCGGAAGAGCAGTTTTAGAAATACTTCCGGACGTAGACGTCCGAAAGAGCGTCTGGATTGCTCTAAACACGAAAGACGTTACAGTGTAACGTCGCCGCATTTTAACTTTTTAGCTTTTAAATTTTCTAACTTCCCGATTCCCTAACTCTCAGACCCCTCAACTCTCAAACTCTCAAACTTCCTTGCTCCAACAAACCTTAGCTCCGCCCGCCCGAATCTTGCCTACGCTTGTGTTTTCGCAATTTGCGGGTACTTCGCTTTGGTTTGCCGGCAATGCGGTCCTACCGGAGCTGCAGGAATCGTTGCAATTGCAGGACGGTGCGTTGGCTTTGCTAACCTCAGCGGTGCAGCTGGGTTTTATAGCAGGTACGCTGGTATTTGCTTTTCTTTCGCTGGCCGATCAGGTGTCGCCGCGTCTGCTGTTCTTGCTTTGTGCTTTGCTTGGTGCTGTGGCCAATGCTGTGGTGATATTCGCGGCCAAAGATCTTTATGCTGTATTGTTACTCCGGGCGCTGACGGGCTTTTTACTGGCGGGCATTTATCCGGTAGGTATGAAAATAGCAGCCAGCTGGTATAGCGCCGGACTCGGGAAAGCCATTGGCTACCTGGTAGGTGCGCTGGTGCTGGGCACTGCTTTTCCCCACTTGATCCGGGCATTGGGTGCTTCGTTGCCCTGGCAGCAGGTGCTGGGAACGATAAGCGCATTGGCAGCAGTAGGCGGCTTGCTCCTATACCTGCTTGTGCCCGACGGACCATACCTGAAAAAAGGCGCTACTTTCAGGATCGGAAACATGTTGCAGGCTTTTCGTGATCGTGGTTTCAGGTCTGCTGCTTTTGGTTACTTTGGCCACATGTGGGAGCTCTATACCTTGTGGGCATTTACACCGCTTATCCTAACCCTGTCACTCCCTCAACTTTCTAGCAGCGAGGTTTCGGCTTATAGCTTTGCTGTGATCGCGGCCGGCGCGGTTGGCTGTATAGGCGGTGGTTATCTGTCGCAGGTATGGGGAAGCGCACGGGTGGCCTTTGTGCAATTATTACTTTCAGGCTTGTGCTGTCTGCTTTCGCTGCTCGTGCTGCAGATAGGTGTTTCACAACTTATTATACCATTTCTGCTCTTCTGGGGCATTGTGGTGGCCGGCGATTCACCGCAGTTTTCGGCCCTGACAGCCCAGACAGCCCCGCCGCAACTGGTTGGCACTGCACTCACCATTGTGGTGGCCATTGGCTTTGCCATTACGGTGGTCAGCATCCAGCTCACAGGTTTTTTGCTCACCCAGTTGCCGCTAAACTATACCCTGGCGCTACTGGCTATCGGCCCGATGCTGGGTTTGTTGGGTCTGCGCCGCCTGGTATAGTGCGCCCCGCGGCCCGTCCGGCTATACCTTAAGTACTGGCCTATACCTATCTGGCCAATAAAAAAAGCCGACCCAATATTGGGCCGGCTTTTCTGCTCAAAATATACTTTCTTTTATACCTTATTCGGCTTTCATCTCCATCTTGGAGCCATCACCTGCCACAAGGTCCATCTCTTTGTCCGTCAGTTTCTCTACAGTAAAGTTCTGCGATTCGTTAGCACCCTCAAACGTAAGAGACAGACGTCTGCCTGCCTGGTCGTAGGTCCAGGTGCCGGTTTGGAGAGAGCCACCGCCCCCCATGGCAAAACGACCGTCCGAGTAGAACTGCATGGTTTCGTCCTTTTCGTCCGAGGTCAGTTTGTCTTTGTCGCCGGAGGCTGTTGTTTCTTTGGCGGCTTTCCAGGTCTTGCTGCTGCCACCTGATATCATGTTGGCGTTGCCGGCATTGTCTTTGTCACCGCCGCAGCTCGTCATAAAAGCCATCAGCACGAAGGCCATTACAAATGTAAAGTAGGCTTTCACCTGTTTCAGATTCCTGTTCATTTTATTCATAGTTTATTGGTTATACTTTCCTGCGCCTGTTTACTTAAGCGGCGTGCATAGAGTACGGTTAAAACTTTTTTAAAGTTGATGAAAGCTATATAATCTGGCAGGAATACAATGAGATACAACCATGCAAACCATTTGGCGTATCTATTTAAGCAGTGCGCTTTTACAGCTGCACCATAAAAACTGTTTACTGACATTATAAGAATTTGAAATATGGGATTGCGTGATTTTTTTAAGAAAGGGGACAAGGAACCCGTTAAGGCTCCAAACCCAACCAACCGCCAGCCAGGCGATGGCTCATTTTTTAACCAGCAGTCGCCTCAGCAACCAGGGGCACAGCCAGCAACAGGCCAGGACACCTATACCGTAAAGAGTGGTGACTCGCTTTCTAAAATTGCTAAGCACTACTACGGCGACGCCAACGCCTGGAAGAAGATCTACGAGGCAAACAAGGCAACCATCGGCAGCAACCCTGACCTGATCAAACCAGGCCAGCAGTTTGTAATTCCGAAGCAGTAGGTTTGCTCAAGTTAAAACAGAAAGGGCCGGCTTTATTAAGCTGGCCCTTTCTGTTTTAACTAAAAAACTCACCATCTGTAAATGTTAGAGAACGGGTCCGGCATGCGGGGAGATGGAGGTTGTACATGTTGTGTACGCACACTAAATCTAATTGGAAGGATCATTTCAGACGCTATTGGTTTTCCTAGCCTCGTAGCCGGGTTCCAGGCTGGCATGCTGTTTACAAACCGCAGCCCTTCTTCATCAACCTTAGGATGTACGCTTTTCTTAACCGTGGCATCCTTCACCTGCCCGTCTTCCATCACAGTAAAACTTATCATTAGTAAACCTTCTATTTTATTCCTCCCCATATAGGTACTTGATGGTCCCTTGAAGTTTTTCTTTGTGTACTCAAACAAGTCACCTTTGAAACTAGCTTCTATAACTGGTACCCCATATTGCAACGTGTCGACTTCACCATTACTTCTACGCTGCACAACCTGGAAATAATAATCTGCAGGCGCAACATCCGACTGCGGCAGATCCACTTTTGTAATCTGACATCCCAACAAATCAGCTGCAACCGGATATTTGGCCGCATAATACTTCGGATCAGTTCTCCATTGCTCTATATAAAAAAGATAGTCTGGCAAACTCACTAAATGCATTAAATCATCTTTACTGATAGTCGGCACCCCATTTACATAAATTGTACCACTCAGAATTTTGCCTTTGCTATCATATATCTGCTCAAGCTCCATTTTTCCGCTAGCATCTGTAAGTCGCCACCAACCTGTCTTATAGCCGTCAACGAACATACCTTCCAGTATGGAGGTACCCTTTCCATTTGCCGCCGCAAAAGGTGCTTTATACTCTCCTTGACCGTCTTTTACGAGCTGATTCCCGGTTTCGCTCCAAAGATTATTCACCCGCATCTCTTCTCCGTTCAGCGTTACATCTGCCAAAGGCGTTCCCGAAGCACTCCAAAACTTCCAATTCCCGGTTGGAACATTTTCAGAAAAATTGCCCTCACAATCCACCTGACCATTAGGATGGTAGAAAACCCACTTACCCCACTTCTTGCCCTGCGCATTATAATAGCCTTTGGCCATAACTGTGTTATCTGCATAGTAATCGGTAACGACATGCTGAAACAAAGGAGCGCTCAGGTGCTGCATTTCCCTAACATCAGTAGAGAAGTAGGTCAGCCGCTTCGCCACAGCTTCCTCTGGTGAGGTAATTTGCCAATCGGCATTGTAATGAAGTATCACGCCTTTGTACTCAGGTTCTTCGTTCTGTTGAGCGAAAGCCGGCACCATTAAAAAAAGAAGCAGAACAGCGAGTAAAGTTTGTTTCATAATGAAGGTGGGGTTGCTGATTCAAACATAATCAAAAAAGCCCGCGAGGGCATATAGTCCTGCGGGCTTTTGAGAAATCAATAAGTACTCTTTAAATAGCTTAGAAACGCTCGTCGGCCGAGAAGTAGAAGTCGCCTTCGATCTGTGCGTTCTCGTCAGAGTCAGAGCCGTGTACGGCGTTGGCTTCGATAGACTTGGCGTATACCTTACGGATGGTGCCTTCTTCAGCCTGGGCCGGGTTAGTAGCACCGATCAGCTTACGGAAATCTTCTACTGCGTTGTCTTTCTCCAGGATCATAGCTACGATTGGGCCGGATGACATGTATTTTACCAGGTCACCGTAGAAAGGACGCTCCTTGTGCACTTCGTAAAACTTGCCGGCACGCTCCTCAGTCAGTCTTGTCTTCTTCATCGCCACGATGCGGAAGCCGCCTTCCTCGATCATTTTAGTAATGCCACCGATGTTGTTATCTGCAACCGCATCCGGCTTAATCATGGTAAATGTGATGTTTCCAGCCATGTCTATTGTGTTAATGTGTGTATGTTTCGTTTAGAAGGTGCAAAATTAGCGCATTTAGCTTAATTATAGCAGCACTTGGCCCATACTTTCTGCAAATATTTATGCCGGTGCTCCTACTGCTATACCTACAGGTATACCTTAGCCATACGCTGCAAGCGTCCTGTAGCGTCTTAAAACGCTATTTTATTGCATTAGAAGTTATTTCTTCAGAAATTCGCGCCTTATATCCCTATTAATCAGCGGATTTATAACAAGCTTTATGCATGACATTAATGCTCTCAAAGAGCTCCTGAGAGAACCTAAAGAGGTGATGATCACCACACACCACAAACCAGACGCCGATGCGTTGGGTTCGTCGCTGGGTCTGGCCGGCTACCTCAAAAAGCTCGGGCACCGGGTTACAGTTATCACCCCTTCTGACTATCCGAGCTTTCTTACCTGGATGGAGGGCAATGATGATGTACTCGCTTACTCAGAGAAAAACGACGCCCTGGTGCAGCGCATCATCGCAGAGTCGCAGGTGATCTTTTGCCTCGACTTCTCTAACCTGTCGCGCATCCACGAAATGGGTGATTACATCCGCAATGCCAAAGGCACTAAAGTGCTGATAGACCACCACCTGCAGCCGGAGGATTTCGCTGACCTGGATTTCTCTAACCCACAGGCCGCCGCTACCGCCGAACTGGTTTACGACCTGATCAAGGCGCTGGGCGATGGCGACAAGATTGACACAGGTATAGGTGAGTGCCTGTATGCCGGCATCATGACCGATACTGGCTCTTTCCGACACCCGAGCACCTCTAAAAACGTGCACCTGATCATTGCCGACCTGCTGCACATCGGGGTGAACACCTCCAACATCCACCGTCTTATCTACGACAGCTCCACAGAAATGCGCTTGCGTTTTCTGGGTTATGCCCTTAAAGATAAGTTAGTGGTGCACCACGAGTACAGAACAGCTTATATTACCATTACGGCCGAAGAACTGAAGGCTTACGACTCCAAAACCGGCGATACGGAAGGCCTCGTGAACTTTGCACTCTCCATTGAGGGCATTGTTTTTGCTGCCGTGATCATCGACCGTGTGCAGGCCGTGAAGATGTCTTTCCGCTCTGTGGGCAATTTTTCAGTAAATGAGTTTGCCCGCGCCAACTTCAACGGCGGCGGACACAAAAATGCAGCCGGCGGCATGTCGCTCGACACCCTCGAGAACACCGTGGCCAAATTCGAAAGCCTGTTGCCACAGTACAAAGAGCAGTTGCAGGCTTCCTGTTAAGTAACAAACAATTTATCCAACCTATAACCGATGCTATTTAAATCAAAGTTCTTATTGCCGGTACTAGCCGGTGCCATGTTGCTGCAATCTTGTGGCGACAAAAACAAAAGCGACGAATTTCGCACTACGGCTGACGGCCTGGCTTATAAAGTATATGAGCAGAAAGACGGTGAGTATGTGAACCGTGGCGAGATTGCTGCCAACGACACCTCAGGTGCCCGTCTGGGTCAGGTGATAACGATGCATATGTCGTACCGCACCGCCGATGACTCTGTGCTGTTCGATTCCCGCAAGCAGGGCCAGCCAGTGATGCTCCCGGTAATGGAGCCAACCTTTAAAGGCAGCCTGGAAAACGCCCTGACCATGATGCGTGCTGGTGACAGCGGCGTGTTCAAGATCAGTGTAGACTCACTTTTCGCCAACACTTTCAACCAGCCGATGCCTCCGTTTGTGAAGCCGGGCACACACTTCACTTTCTTCCTGAAAGCTGACAAAATTCAGTCTGAGCAGGAAGCTGTAGCCGACCAGCAGAAAATGTTCGAAGAGCAGATGCTGGCTCAGCAGGAGCGTGCTAAGGAGCAGATCAAAGTTGACGACGCTAAAATTCAGGAGTACATCAAAGAAAAAGGCCTGAAGAACGTACAGAAAACCGACGCTGGTGTGTACTACGTTATAACAGAGCAAGGCAAAGGCCCGAAAGCCAAAGCCGGCGACAACGTATCGGTGCATTACAAACTGTCTTTCCTGGACGGCAAGGAGCTTGAGTCTTCTTACGACAACCCGATGAGCGGTGGTCAACCGTTCACTTTCCCGCTTGGCCAGGGCCAGGTGATACCAGGTTGGGACGATGGCATTGCGCAGCTGAACAAAGGCAGCAAAGCCATTCTGCTAATTCCTTCTCCGCTGGCTTACGGCGAGCAGGCACGCGGCGAGCAAATGCCAGCCAACTCAATCCTGCGTTTCGACGTGGAACTTGTGGACATCAAAAACTAATTTCAGAATACCTTTAACCCGATTACCATGCACCTGACACATCCAAAGCAGAAACTGAGCACTTGGTTTGCAAAAGCTCTCTTCTTGTTCGTAGTGGTGGTTTCGTTTTCATCCTGCAAGGAAGAAAATGAAAACCCTTATTATATAACGCCTGAGCAGATCGAAGCCCAGAAAAAGGTAGACGAGGAGACGATCAGAAAGTACTTCCGAGCGAACAATGTAGACACGACCAAAGTGGTACGCTTGAACAGTGGCATTTACATCCTGACCAAAAAAGAAGGTGAAGGTGACTTGATTAAGCCTGGCAAGTATGCTGAGGTGCACTACATCGGACGACACATTAATAACGTAGCGTTTGACAACTCTTATACTAGAGGTAACTCATTGTCAGTACTTGTAGGCGCAGGTCAGGTAATCAAGGGCTGGGACGAAGGTCTACAACACATGCGCAAAGGTGAGCAAGCGAACCTGTATATCCCATCTTACATGGGGTATGGTATGTATGGCAGCAACAGTATTCCACCAAACTCCGTGCTGATCTTCGAAATAGACGTGCTGAATGTACGCTAACAACTATTTTGACATAAACAGAAAAGGCGGTGCATTTGCATCGCCTTTTCTGTTTATCAGCTCAGCACTTCCGAGAGTATAGCCAGCGATTTGATTTCGCCCAGCCGCTCCACGTGGAGCTGGTAATAACGGATCAGGATAGAGAGCATTTCGCGGCGCACCTTACCATTAGGTATAGCAGCCTGCGCAGGCGTGCGCAACAATTGGTCGAAGAGCTGCTCGTATGCCTGCAAGGCCAGAACCGGTGGGGCATCGGTCAGCGATTGTGCATTCGGAGAGAAGGCCACTTGCTCTACAATTTCCGTCCCGCTGCTCGGCCCGAAGCCCAAATGGTGGCTCAGGTGCAGCAGAAAGACCAGGTGAAAATTCTCGAAATGGTCCTGCAGCTCATCAAACTCGATGATGGCGTTGAACAGGAAATGAAAGAGCGCCGGGTTTTCCTCCTCCTCTTTGATAGTGCGCGACACCATCTCGGACAGAAACAGCAAAATGCTGCTTTTGCGGATGTCGAAAGGTATGGTAGCGTATGGATAGGCACTTTTGTACTCTGAAATGCGGGTGATGCCGCCCCTTTGCGAGGTATAGACCACCATATCGAGCAGCGTGAAAGGCTGAAACAGGGCAATGCGGGAGCCCGGGCCTTTTTTACGCACGCTGTTCACGATGTACGACTGCACGCCCAGTTGCTCGGTGTATACCTTGGCAATGATCGACGACTCGCGAAACTTGATATAGTTGAGTACGATGCCTCTTGTCTTGACTAACATTTAATCCAGTACGGCTATTTTAGTAATACAGGTTTGGCGTGCTTCGCGGCCATCAGAAAAGCCAGGTATACGCCAGCTTTTATACGCTTGCGTTATACTTGCGGGCATCTCAGGCGAGTGTACCTCCGGTGTCTTCGGCACAGGTAAAAAGATTCAGGTATAGATCAGGCTTATAGGAAACTGCGTCAAAATCACTAGAGACATTAGGGCCTGGGCCACAGGTATAGCACCCGCTTTTACCTCTTCTGTTTCATGCCTTCCTGAAAGCAGTGCCGGCAACGGGCTTCGTAAGATTCGGTCTCGCCCAGGAGCACCTGCTGCTCAGAGGGGGAGTTTCTAAAAGAGTAAGTTGCAATATCGCCGCACTGCACGCAAATAGCATGCACCTTGGTCACGTACTCGGCCACGGCCATCAAGGCCGGCATCGGCCCGAAAGGCTTGCCCAAGTAATCCATGTCCAGACCGGCGGCAATCACGCGCACGCCGCTATTGGCCAGCTTCACGCATACCTCGGCCAGGCCGTCGTCAAAGAACTGCGCTTCGTCTATACCTACCACATCGCAGCTGCCGCCCAGCAACAGCATATCCTGTGCAAAATCTATCGGCGTAGAGCGTATGGTGTTGGCGTTGTGCGACACCACATCCTCCTCGTGGTAGCGTTTGTCGATGGTCGGCTTAAAGATCTCCACCTTCTGCTTAGCAATCTTGGCCCTGTTCAGTCGTCGGATCAGCTCTTCGGTCTTCCCCGAAAACATCGATCCGCAGATCACCTCTATCCACCCTCTTCTGATTGCGTGGTTATCATTCCCAACGCGCGGTTCTATAAACATCTACTAATATGTAATGGCTAAATTGGCTAGTTGCTATACTTTATGTGCGGGAGCATGGTCTGCCGGGGCACACGTCCCTGGGCGTCTCCGCTCACTAATGTACACTGGCAGGTTAGTCTTTCGTTATCCTGCAGGCGGCCTTTGCTACGGTAGCGCTCTTCGCTGTCGGTGAGTGGCCCGAAATGCTCCAAACCCTCCTGCACCACAATACGGCAGGTGGTGCAGCGGCCTTTGGCGCCACAGGCGTGCATCCAATCTATGCCGTCGGCTTGCAGGGCCTGTAGCAGCGTTTGACCGGGTGCCACCTCTACCTGCCGATTGAACAGGTTTTGCACCGTTAAATTTGGCATATTATTTATTAACTTTACGAAAGAAAGGTATACCAATGGAAGACAAATATAATCAATTAAGGCTTGAACGTTACAGCAAAGAACTGGCAAATATGCTTTGCGACCGCCACTTTGCTGCACACGACACCATCAACGGACCCCAACTGATTGGCTTTACGCCCATTAAACAGGTCAATTTGTTTGTGATAAAAGAGCTTCTGCTTAAGTGGCACCACGAGATGGCCAACCTGCGCAGTCCATATTTTGACTATGAACATGAGGAGGTGAAAGAGGCGCTGCTCAACTTTATGAACGTGCTCTCGCGCAAAATCCTCATCAAACGCGACGCCTTTGAGCCCCTGCTTCAGAAAGCGATCCTCGACACGTTCCTGCTCAAACTATCCCCTGCAACCATGTTCGAAGAGAAGTTCCTGCGCATCCAGGAGGACATCACCCTGTCCAAACTGCAGGAAAACCTCAAGTACATCGACCTGGACAAGTCCCTGTTCGCGGGCTTTGTAGGCACGCTCTCACCCTCTAACCGCGACCGCGACTACATCCTGAGTCGCTTCAGGTTATACCTGAACGCCAACCGCGACAGCATTGCGCCACTGGCTGAGGTGCTGCAGGCATTCAATAGCCTGTTGCCGATTACGGAGGAAGAGATCAGGCAACAACAGATTTCACCTCTGGCCGCTTATGCCGCTTCTGTAGCCAAGCCTACGCCAGCCGCTCCAATCGAAGAGAAAGACGTGGTAGCGCCCATTCATATGGCGCAGCGTGAGGCTTCTATACCTGTAGCAGCGCCTGCCCCAGCACCAGCCATGGCAGCAGCGCCCCGGCCTGCCGCCATGTCCGACAACAACCTGAACGAGCGCTTCAAAGCGGCGGAGCGGCCTACCATGAATGAAAGGTTCAGCAAACCGGCCACTGCTTCTATTGGTGACTCGCTGGGCAACAGCAAGATAGAGTCGCTCAAAAACTCCATCTCGATCAACCAGCGCTTCAGCTTTATAAACGAGCTGTTTGATGGCGACAACATGACCTACTACAACACGATTCAGCAGTTGGACCAGTTCAGGAGCCCGGACGAGGCGACGCACTTTATCACCAACGACCTGGCCCGCCGGTATGACTGGAGCAAAAAGCAGGACAGCGTGAACAAGCTGCTCCGTCTGATCGAGCGCAAGTTCGCCTAGGCGCAGGCCATACATATCACATAAAAGACCTGTCCTTCGGGAGCAGGTCTTTTTTTTATACCTATCCGCTTTAGCCTCAATCCGCTACCCCGTCCCATTTTTTACCAAAGCAAAATAATTCAATCCAGGTATACCTCAGGCGTTGCAAATACGGATTCGAAACATTATTTATGCATTTTCTTTGGGGGCTGGAGCAGAGGCCACGGCGTTTTTATGTATCTGTTCGGAAAGAAAACAGTATACTTTATGCAACACCCAAAGATTAACCGCTCGTACTAACAATTCAAAATAACCTTATTATCAGCCATGAGAGACGATTTCGATTACGATGACGACTTAGATTACAGCTTCGATGATGAAGAGGAGGAGGATGACTTCGGGATGACCTTCGAAGAGGATTTATACCTGATGATACGGGAGAAACTCCGCGACACCATTCAAGAGTTCAAGGGCGAATACCCTGCCCTGAAAAAGCTGGAGACGCACGTGAGTAGTTTTAAGGTGAATGCCAAGAACACAGACGACTCTAAATTCTACCCACTGGCAGCCAAACTGCTGCTGGAGCACATAAAGCCATTAACCCAAGACTCAGAAGAGATTTTGGAAATTTACGAGAATATGCAAACCGACATTGGCCGCTTCAAAAACCAGCGCGCCCATGGCCATGAAGGAGAATTTTACCTGACTGCTTAGAATAGAACCCGAAAGCACTTATAGAAAAAGCCGCCCTATACCTAAAGGGCGGCTTTTTCTATATATGAATATAATTTATTTCTAATATTTATACCTGTTTCATTAAACGGGCAAAGTTTTTGCTACCTAATTTACAATCCTATAAATCTAATTACCGTAGGTATAGTACCAATTGCCCCGATTTATAATAAAACCGATACAAGGCAGGTTGGCTTCGTATAAGAATTAATATTTATTTACCTTTGTACCGGACTTACATGCAACCTTTTGGTGCCTCCGGGAATCCTGGATATAGTTAACACCAATTATCAGCTGTGATACACTCGCTACGACTCAACACGAAAATAAACAAACTTAATACTCCATCAGGAATGGCAGTAACACGACTTCTTGGTGGTGAAAGGCACCTTATCCAGACGGTGGATAAGAAGCTGATACTTACGACGCATCGCGTGATGATGCGGCAGAACAACTGGCTTTTTAAAAGCTACCAGTCTGTGATGCTCGAAGACATTACTTCCTGGCAGATCAAAGCCACAGGCAAGCCCCTATACCTGGCGCTAAGCGTCGTTTCGGCCTTTTTCGTTTACTTCAACGATGTATTTGCCCTCCTCAGCGGCTTCTTCCTGATGCTATACCTGATGACCCGGCAGCATCGCATTCATATCGAAGCACCCTATACCACCATGATCCTGCCGATTGAAGATGTAGAGGAAAACAGGCTCAACAGCATGATAGAGCTAGTGCGGCAAGCCAAGCGGGAGCGCATGGAAACGCTGAAGCAACAGGCAGAAAACCCCATTGCATTTGAGACAAATCATAAAAAGAGCGCCTAGGGCGCTCTTTTCTTTTTAGCCCTTTTTTTATACTTCACCCGCACAGCCAGAGGCATTTAATTGCGACCGTCCCTTAGAGTTGCTATATTTAGGGCCTTTAAATGCCATTGAGCTATGCCAGCAGAAGAATTAGTATACCCGGACCAGGTGAAAGACCACCAGCAAAAGATAAAGCAAGTGGTTCAGGAAGTGGGGAAAGTGGTGGTCGGACAGTCCTATATGGTGAGTCGGCTGCTCATTGGTTTGTTTACCGGCGGGCACATATTGCTGGAAGGCGTACCCGGACTGGCCAAAACGCTCACCATTAACTCACTGGCCCGCGCCCTGCGCCTTGATTTTCAGCGCATCCAGTTCACCCCCGATCTGCTGCCCTCCGACCTGATCGGTACCATGATCTATAACCAGAACGCCTCGCAGTTTGAGGTAAAGAAGGGACCCATTTTCGCTAACCTGATCCTGGCTGACGAAGTGAACCGCTCCCCGGCCAAGGTACAGTCAGCCTTGCTGGAGGCCATGCAGGAAAAGCAGGTGACCATCGGTGAGACCACTTACAAACTGGACCTCCCCTTTCTGGTGCTGGCCACCCAAAACCCGGTGGAGCACGAAGGTACCTACCCGCTGCCCGAGGCGCAGGTCGACCGTTTCATGATGAAGGTATACATCGACTACCCCAAGAAATCGGATGAGCTGGAGATTATGCGCCGCATGGCCAACATGGCCTTTAACGACACCGTGAACAAGGTGCTCTCCAAGGAGGATATCTTTGCCATCCGCAGCGAGATCAACCAGGTGCAGATTTCGGAGACGCTGGAAAAGTACATCATTGAACTCGTGTTTGCGACCCGCCGCCCTGCCGAGTACGATCTCAGCGAGTTTGCCGACTACATTCAGTTTGGTGTTTCGCCGCGTGCCAGCATTGCCATGAACCGAGCCGCCAAAGCCATCGCCTACTTCGACGACCGCGACTATGTGTTGCCCGAAGACATTAAGGAAGTAGCCCACGACGTAATGAACCACCGCATCATCCTCAACTACGAAGCGGAGGCCGACGGCATCAAAACCAAAGACTTTATTGAGGCGATCCTGCGTAAAGTTCCAATCAGCTAAGGTATACCTTACTATAGCATCTCCTTTCATAACTGGCTTCTATACCTTTCCGTAAGTTTTAACCCCAGCTGTTTTGTGCATCTGTACAGTACAGCCGGGGTTATGTATTTACTAACTAAGGTATAAACTATGTTAAGAGGCTTATTCAGGTTCTGGCTGCTAAGTAAATTGTTTGGCGGCCGGGGCGGTGCAGGTTGCGGAAGAGGACGTGGCGGTTGCGGCGGTATTGGGTGCCTGGGCATTATCGTACTCGCCATACTAGCCTATTTCCTGTTTCAATATCTGGGCGGAGGTGCAGGCACAACAGCAGACTTTTAAGGTATAGCTATGGATTAGAAGGTATACCTCATTTGCCTGACCCCGCAGGTATAGGCAACAAAAAAGGCCCGCTCTTTCGAGGCGGGCCTTGTGCGTAGTGTGGGAGACTAAGCCACACCACTATTGATTGTCGCAATTGATCTCACCCATAATGCGCAATCATTTTCTTATAAAGACAGGATTGATGCAGCAAAACTATACCTGCAATATTAGCTGTAGATTATTGTAAGGTTACTATATTGTTAAAATCTATCCTGGCTACCATCCGGCTGCCTCCATAACAGCAGCTTTTCCTTACCGCAACTGACAAAACCAACCCAGCCAATCCAATATTACCTGTATGTCAACAGGTTATAAATAAATATTAGGTTTAATTAATAGAAACTTAACCCCTCAGTAATATTGAGGTAATATAGCACCTCTACTTTTGTCGCATTAATCAGACTACAAATACAATGCGACAGAATCTCACCACAGTTCTATTTTTCCTGCTATCCGCTTTCCTTTCTGTGCATGCGCAGACTGGCAGTATACAGGGAGCCATCAAAGACGCCACGAACGGCGAAGAGTTGATTGGCGCTATCATCAAAGTGCAGGGAACGGGGCTGGGCGCTCCTTCGGATGCCTTCGGTAATTTCCGCATCGACAATATAAAAGAAGGTACCTATACCTTAGAAGTCAATAGCCTATCCTACGCGCCTAAAACGATTGCCGACGTGATCGTGACGGCAGGCAAAACCGCTACGGTTAATGTGGCGATGGAGCAGAACACATCGCAACTGGCGGAGGTGACCATAACAGCAAAAGGGAACAGGGAAACCGAGCATATTCTGCTATTAGATCAAAAGAAAGCCGTAATAGCGACACAGGCCATCGGCGCACAGGAACTCTCCCGAAAAGGGGTTAGTGACGCCGAAGGCGCGGTTGCCAAGATCTCAGGCATTTCAAAAAGCGACGGTTTAAAGAATGTATTCGTTCGAGGCCTGGGTGACCGCTACACCACCACCACCCTGAACGGCTTTGCCATACCTTCTGAAGACCCTGAGTTTAAGAACATCTCACTCGATTTTTTCACGAGCGATATGATTAAGTCGGTTGATGTGAACAAGGTATTCTCGGCATCTATGAATGGCGATGTGGGCGGCGCTCTGATCAATATCAATTCCAAAGAACTTGTTGATGACAAAGCCTTTCAAATCGGGTTCTCAACCGGTATAAACAGCCAGGTGCCAGGCAGCAACTTCTCGCTTCCAAGTGGCATGAACAAATTTGGTTACGCTACTGCATCTGGCATACCGGCAAGCCAGAACGGCGAGGAGTATGTAACAAATCACTCTTTTAACAACTCGCTTGACCCGGCACAGAAAAGCCCACTCCTCAATGGTGGCGTTTCCTTTTCGGGAGGCAGCAGATTCCTGAACAAACACCGCTTTTCTATAATGGGCTCCATGGATAACAAGTACCATTACCAGGAAGGAGTCGCCCGATTGATTACAGCAACCAACCCAGAGAACCCTTTCCGCGATTTTGACTACCAGCAATCCATGCGCAGCGCCTCCCACATGCTGGCGGGCAACCTGGAGTTTAACCTCAACAACAGCCAACTGAATTTCAATTCCCTGTACCTGCACACCGCCACGGCTGCCGCCTACGACTTCTATGGCAAGGAAACAGAAATATTCCAGAAGGCAGAGGATTATAATTCCGAAGGCCACCAAAGGCGCTTGCAAGTCAACGATAACTCGGTTTTTATAAACCAGCTCATCTGGAACGGAGACCTCTCGGACAGGATAAAATATAATGTAGGTGCTGCGGTAAACCACGTGATCGGCCAGGAACCTGACCGCAGAATCTTCATGCTGCCTTCTATCGGAAACGGCATGGTGGAACTGGGTATGGGGGAAGGAAGAAACCAACGCTTCAACAGCAAATTAACAGAAACTGCTTTTATCCCTAAAGTTAACCTGCAGTACGCGCTTTCGGCAGACCCGGAAAAACTTTCTTACGTCGAAGTCGGCTATAACGGCAGGGTAAGCTTCAAAGACTTCTCGGCCCCTACTTACAACCTTATCTGGTCTGGCGGACAAGGCACGCTCCCCACTTTCAGATTAGATGACATCCGCCTCGACCCATACTTTAACCAGGAGAGTCTGGCTAACGGCAATTTCCGGATGGAACACTTCAACGATACCTACGATGTTGAGTGGAATAACCATGGTGCCTATGTTGACATGGTACACAAGGTTGGAAACAAGCTTACTTTAAATGCAGGGGTAAGGGCAGATGATGTTAACATGAAGATCAACTATAATGTTAACCGCGGCGCTGACCAAGGATCTAATACGATAGATGAACTCTTCCTATCGCCCAGCTTTAATGCCAAGTACGAGCTCGACGATAAAAACCATATCAGAACAGGCATCAGCCGCACCTATACCTTGCCGCAGGATAGAGAGGTATCGCCCTTCATTTACCAGGGAATCTTTGGCCCGGAGAATGGCAACCCGAATCTGGAACCTTCCACCAATTACAACTTCGACTTGAAGTGGGACTTTTATCCATCAGCAGGCGAGCAGATGTCAGTGAATGCTTTTTACAAACACATTCTCAACCCAATTGCGCGGGTTGACCAGGGCAACTCAGCAGGCCTGAGAACCTACGACAACGTGTCGGATAACGCAGTGGCAGCCGGTCTTGAGGTAGAAGTGCGGAAATCGCTGATGAACCTTGCCGAGAAGCATCGTTTGAATGCCGGCCTGAATGCGTCCTACATCCACACGAACGTAAATCTTCCAAGCTTTTTTACTGAAACCTCCTCTACTCTGGAAGGTGCCGCACCTTACATTCTTAATGCGGACCTGACTTACAATCTGGTAACCGACAAAAATGTAGACGTAACGTCTGCGCTGGTGCTGAACTACCTGAGCGACAAAGTTCACACCTTAGGTACACGTGGCTTTAACAACCTGATCGAGAAGAGCATCACGACCTTAGACTTTGTAACCGCAGTGGGCCTTAACGAGCATCTCAAGCTCAATCTGAAAGCCAAAAACCTCTTAAACCCTGCCTATAAGCTCACCAGAGAAGGTGCCGGCTCAGATACAAATGCGCAGAGTGTTACGATCGGCAGCTATAAGAGAGGCGTTCAATTCGATTTCGGAGTGACCTACCAGTTTTAACAATTCAATAACGTTCCGGTCACATTCAGTTGATCTACCGATTTTAAATTTGTATAAACAATAAGAAAAATGAAAAAGACATTCCTTTACCTGTTACTGCTTCCGCTGGGTCTGTTCTCATGCAAAGACGATGACGACACTACAAACCCGGAACCAGGGCCTGCGGCCACAAAAGAGCTAAGCGGTGATATTTCGACCGATGTAACGCTTGACCCAAGCACCGAATACAAACTGACAGGGTCGCTGCTTGTTGTTAATGGAGGAAAACTCAGAATACCTGCGGGTACAGTTATCAAAGCCGATAAGGGCTTTAACAAGTACATTCTTGTAGAGCAAGGCGGCCAGATCTTTGTGAACGGCACAGCCGACAAACCGGTAAAAATAACCTCTGGAGCAGCTGATCCGAAGCAGGGCGATTGGGGTGGTTTGATCATCAACGGCAAAGCAAGACTTTCCGGCCCGGCCGGCAAGGTTACTACCAGCACCACAGAAGTTAACCCGGCCGTTATTTACGGCGGCGACAATAACAACGACAACTCGGGCTCAATCGAATACCTTATCCTGGAGTATACTGGTGCAAAGTCTTCAGCCGATATTGAGCACAACGGCCTGACGCTTAATGGCGTGGGAAGCGGCACTAAGATCGAGAACGTTTACATACCTTACGGTGCTGATGACGCGGTTGAGTTCTTTGGCGGTTCAGTAAATGTGAAGAACCTGTTAGTGGTAGATTCTGACGACGATATGTTTGACGTAACGCAGGGCTGGTCAGGCACACTAGATAACGCCTATGGTGTATGGAAGGCCGGCTATACCAGCACAGAATCTGACCCACGTGGCGCTGAGCTGGATGGCAACCTAGATGGCAACACTCCTGGCGACGTGAACCAGTCTGACTTTATCTTCAAGAACATCACAATCGTGAACGAGTCTACTTTCGAGATGCAGGATGCTGTTAAAGTTCGCAGAGGAGCCAAGGCAACTATTACCAACCTGCTTGTTAAAGGTACCATTGCTACAGACCTGATCGACTTGACAGATGGCAAGGGCAACGGAAATGCAGGAACTGTAATCGAATACAAAAACGACGGTATGACAGTTAAGCAGGAAGTTAAAAACCCTGAAAACGCTGACATCAAAGTTAACAGCGCTATTACAGGTGCCAATACAACAGCATTCGGCTGGACTGGCTACAAGTTCTAAGTAAGAGTTAAAATATAAATCGGGCTGTCACAGAGTAAATCTGTGGCAGCCCGATTTGTTTGTGGGTTACTGACAGGCGATGTCTTTCGTGCTAAAGCTCGCACTGTGGACTGGGCAGAATGGAATGCCACCAACCTACAAAATCTCCCATAAGTTTTAATTAAAGGCGTTGCATCAAGAGTCAGAGGTCTCCTCTGACTCTTTGTGTTAACAGGTAGTTTGGCCAAAGGTATAACAGGCAGAAAATAGTGGCTGATACAATGGAGATGACGGCCCGCTTATATCTATACCTAGAGCTGCCTTCTCTCACCGTATCTTCATTCTTAACATAACCGTAACATGGCCGTAACCTTCAGGTAATACTGGAGTGGTTATTTTGTACCGTGATTCAGAACAAGCAAAACGGCCTGACTAACCATTGCAAACTTTGAAACACGCAGGCTAGACTACTGCGACTTAAGTAATAACACTACAGCAAGACATTAGCTTAATTCTCACCCTTAACTAATACAGCGCGTGAACCACAACCTCAAAGGAGTCCTTTTGGTGCTCTTAATCAGTCTCTTCTATACCTCCAGCACACAAGCCCAGACCGTAAACGACACCAGGTTCGGCAAAGGCCTCCAGTTCGTGGCCGCCGATTCCTCTTTCAGCCTCAGGCTTGGCACCCGCTTTCAGCTGCTTTACCAGGGTGGCAACACGCCCGCCACCGGCAACTGGGACGACCGCTTCCTGATTCGCCGCGCCCGCCTGAAGTTCGACGGCTTTGCCTTTTCCCCCAGACTGGAATACAAAATTGAGGTCGGCCTGAGTAACAGCGACATTGGCAGCGACGTGCCTGACCTGACCAACAACGCCGACAACATGATACTCGACGCGGTGGCCAAGTGGCACCTCACCCCTAACCTGCAACTGTGGGTAGGCCAGACCAAACTGCCGGGTAACCGCGAGCGCGTGGTGTCGTCGCAGAAGATGCAGTTTGTGGACCGCAGTCTGCTCAACTCGCGCTTCAACCTCGACCGCGACGCGGGCCTGCAACTGCACCACGAGCACCAGCTAGGTCAGGTTGTATTAAGAGAGATCGGCTCCATTTCGATGGGCGAAGGCCGCGACATTACCGTCAACAACACCGGCGGCTACGACTACACAGGTCGTTTTGAGATCCTCCCTTTCGGGGCGTTTGAAGGCGGTGGCGATTACGTGGGCAGCGACATTGAGCGCGAGCAAACACCCAAACTCGCACTGGCTACTTCGTTCGACTACAACAGCAACGCCGCACGTTCGCAAGGGCAACTCGGCGACTTCCTGAGCGACACGCGCAGCCTACGCACCTGGTTTGTGGATGCCATGTTCAAGTACCGAGGCTTTTCGGCCATGGGCGAGTACGCCAACCGCAAAGCCACCGATGGGCCTGTGGTGCTGCGCGACGACCTGGGCGACGTGGCGGAAACTTTCGTGACGGGCAAGGCCCTGAACCTGCAGGCGGGCTACCTGTTGCCGACCAACTGGGAAGTGGCGGCCCGCTATACCGACTTCAACCCGACAGCCGTGACAGGTATACGCCAACAGGACCAGTATACCCTGGGCATATCAAAATACATAGTGGGGCACTCGCTGAAGGTGCAGAGTGACGTAACGCTGATACAGGAAGCAAACCGCGAAGACCGTACCCAGTTCAGGTTACAAATGGAATTAGCCTTATAATAAAACCAACTGATTACCAAATAAGTACACCCGCTTAACAATTCAATAGAAAGAGACCAGACACTATAACTTATACATCCTAAAATCAAATTGTATGCTAAACCTTAGCTTTTCCCGATTCAAACTTAGCGCAGCCATCCTGGTGGGTGCTTCGCTTGCTTTCACATCGTGCGGCGGCAACACCCAGGAAGGCGGCAGCGACATGTCGGGTTCTATCTCGATTGACGGCTCTTCTACGGTATACCCTGTGACGGAAGCCGTGGCCGAAGAATACCGCGCCGAGGCTCCGGACGTGAAAGTAACCGTGGGCGTGTCGGGCACGGGCGGTGGTATGAAGAAATTCTCCCGCGGCGAAATCGACATCGTAAACGCCTCCCGCTCTATCAACGATTCAGAAGCGAAGACGGCAAAAGAAAACGGTATCTCCTATGTACAGCTTTCGGTAGCTTATGACGGCCTGACTGTGGTCGTGCACCCTTCCAACGACTGGGCAAAAGACATTACTGTGGCTGAGCTGAAGAAAATGTGGGAGCCTGAAGCGCAGGGCACCATCACGCGCTGGAACCAGATCCGCCCGGAATGGCCTGACAAAGAGATTCACCTGTACGGTGCAGGCGTGGAGTCTGGCACGTACGATTACTTCACCGAAGCCATTGTAGGCAAGAGCCACTCGAGCCGCGGCGACTATACCGCCAGTGAAGACGACAACGTGCTGGTGCAGGGCGTGTCGACTGACCCGCTGGCGCTGGGCTTTTTCGGATACGCTTACTATGAAGAAAACAAGAGCAAGCTGAAAGCTATACCTGTAGACAACGGCGCAGGCCCTGTACTGCCGTCGCTGGAAACTGTGAAGGACGGTTCTTACGCCCCGCTTTCGCGCGCCCTGTTCTTGTATGTTAGCTCTAAGGCCGTGGTTAGACCAGAAGTGGTGGACTTCATCAACTTCTACCTCGAAAACGCAGGTGAGCTGGCTCAGGAGGTAGGTTACATTCCCCTGCCTGACAACGTGTACAACGAGCAGAAACAGAAGTTCGAGCAATTTGCCACCGGTGCCGCTACGGCCAAACAATAATTTCCTGAAATAACCAGCGCAGGTATAGCCCACGGAGACAAAGGCTATACCTGCGCTTCAATTAAAAGCACCTTGAGAGTACAGGAGAAAATAATAGAAGGCTTGCTGTGGCTGTCGGCCGCCATCACGATACTGGTCACGGTCAGTATTATTTGGGTCTTACTGTCGGAGTCAATCCAGTTTTTCAGCGAAGTGTCCATTTTGCGCTTCCTGACGGAGAAGGAATGGACGCCCCTCTTTGCTGACAAGAAGTTTGGTATCATGCCGCTCGTGGCGGGCACCTTCCTGACCACAGCCATTGCCATTGCGGTGGCGTTGCCCATCGGGCTCACCATCGCCATCTACCTGAACGAGTATGCCCATGCCCGTTTCAAAACCATTATCAAACCTTTGCTGGAAGTGCTGGCCACTATACCTACGGTAGTCTACGGCTTCTTCGCCCTGACTGTGGTAACGCCTTTCCTGCAATCGTTTATACCTGGTCTGGCGGGCTTCAACGCGCTGTCGGCCGGCATCGTGATGGGTGTCATGATCATCCCAATGATTTCCTCGCTGAGTGAAGACGCCATCAGCGCCGTGCCCCGCTCTTTGCGCGAGGCCGCCTACGGCATGGGCTCCACCCGCCTGCAGACCGCTTTCGGGGTGATGGTGCCCGCCGCTTCGTCAGGTATACTTGTGTCGGTGATTCTGGCTATTTCTAGAGCCGTGGGAGAGACCATGATTGTGGCCATTGCGGCCGGTCAGCAGCCGCGCCTTACGCTCAACCCGCTGGTGCCGATCGAAACAATTACCACCTACATTGTGCAGGTAAGTATGGGCGATGTGCCGCACGGCTCGCTGGAGTACCGCACTATTTTCGCGGCAGGCATGACACTGTTCGTATTCACGTTTTTGCTGAACAACCTCAGCTTCTGGATTAAAAAGAAATATCAGGAAAAGTATGACTAACTCCGAGAAAAACCGCCTCAAAGATAAGGCCTTTCAGGTGTTCGGTATTTTTTGTACCTTCATCGGACTGGTGGTACTGGCCATCTTCCTGATCGATATCGTAATAGAAGGTATAGGTCGCATCGACTGGGATTTTCTGACCAGTCTGCCCTCGCGCCGTGCCGCCCGCGCTGGTATACTTACTGCCTGGGCTGGTACACTCTGGATTCTGGTATTGTCCGCGCTAATTGCTTTCCCGCTAGGTATAGCCGCCGGCATCTACCTGGAGGAGTACGCCAAGAAGACGAAGCTCTCGGATTTCCTTGAGATTAACATTGCCAACCTGGCTGGCGTACCGTCTATTATCTATGGTTTGCTGGGTCTGGAACTGTTTGTACGTTTTATGCATTTAGGACCGGTTTTGCTGGTAGGTGCGCTCACACTCTCGCTCCTTATCCTGCCCATCGTGATTGTAACAACACGTGAAGCGATCAAGGCCGTGCCCCGCACCATCCGCGACGGTTCTTTTGCACTGGGTGCCTCTAAATGGCAAACAGTGTGGAACCAGGTACTGCCCGCCTCGTTTGGCGGTATCCTGACGGGCGTGATTCTGGCGCTCTCACGGGCGGTGGGCGAAGCGGCCCCGCTTATTGTGATCGGAGCGTTGGCTTACGTGCCTTTCGTCCCTAAAACACCGATGGACGAGTTTACGGTGCTGCCGATCCAGATTTTCAACTGGACCTCGCGTCCGCAGGCGGCCTTCCTGACCAATGCGGCGGCCGCCATTATTGTCCTGTTATTGATTACCTTCTTGCTGAACGGCATTGCAGTATACCTGCGTCACCGTCAGCAAAAGAAAATAAAATGGTAAGTTTTCACCCATGACCAAGAAACACAACAAGTTAGAAGCCACAAACCTCGATGCCTTTTACGGCGATTTTCATGCGCTCAAGAACATCAACGTAGCCATGGAAGAAAAGGCTGTCACGGCCTTCATCGGTCCGTCGGGCTGCGGCAAGTCCACGTTCCTGCGCACCCTTAACCGCATGAACGACTACATCGACGGCTTCCGCATTCAAGGGCAGATTTTGCTGGACGACCGCGATATTTACGCTAGTAATGTACGGGTAGACGAGCTCCGCAAAGAAGTAGGTATGGTGTTTCAGAAACCGAACCCCTTCCCGAAGACAATTTTCGAGAATGTAGTCTACGGCCTCAGAATACAAGGTATAAAAGACAAGAAAGTATTGCAGGAGGCCTGCGAGACGTCGCTACGCCAGACTGCACTTTGGGAAGAAGTGAAAGATAAGCTCGATAAATCGGCGCTGGCACTTTCAGGTGGGCAGCAGCAGCGCCTCTGCATTGCCCGCGCGCTGGCCATTTCGCCGTCGGTTATTCTGATGGACGAGCCCACATCGGCCCTTGACCCGATTTCAACGGCCAAAATCGAGGACTTGATTCATGAGCTGAAGCAGCACTACACCATCATTATTGTGACGCACAACATGCAGCAGGCAGGCCGCGTAAGTGACCACACTGCCTTCTTCTACATGGGTGAGCTGGTGGAGTATGCCAAAACGAAAACCATGTTTACGAGCCCAAAAAACGAGCGTACGCAGAACTACATTACAGGCCGATTTGGTTAATAGGTGCTCACCGCCGATTCACGTATAGGAATTTAGTCTCACGCAAATAAAGACATACGAATGCTACATATTGATGAAGAACTTAACCGGCTGCGGGAAAAGCTGTTGGAAATGTGGGACCTGGTTGACTACCAGCTCACTAGTGGACGCGACGCCGTGATGAATGCCGACCATGAACTGGCAGACCAGATTATCAAGCTTGAACGTAAGGTCAATAACTACGACATCAAAATCGACCGGATGTGCGAAAACTTTTTCGCCCTGTATACCCCTGTGGCGGTGGACCTGCGCACGGTGCTGGCCATGCTGAAGATAAACACCAATCTGGAGCGCATCGGCGACACTGCCGAGGGGATGGCCCATTTCGTTAAAAAACTCGACCGTCCCTTCGACCCTGAGCTGGTAGAGCTAACGAACATGATGGTGATGTATGACCAGGCGCTTGCCATGTTCCGCGAATGCCGCGTCGCGCTCGTAAAAGACGATACAAAGCTTGCCAAGGATGTCATCAAGCTCGACAAGGCTCTCAACAAAATATACCGCAAGTCGGACGTGATTATCACCAAATACCTGCAGGCTAATCCTGATCGCATACCTGAAGCACTGGCACTCCTTTCTATTATTAAGAAATTGGAACGCGTAGGCGACCAGGTGACCAACATGGCCGAGGAAATCATCTTCTACCGCGAAGCGAAAGTGGTGAAGCACAAAAGGAAGAAGAAAAAGAAGGAAGATTAAATCGCTGATGGCTTCGTAGTGGTTCGCGGGGAGTAAATCCGACATGATTAAAAATAAGTGGCGCAGGTTTTCGGACCCGCGCCTTTTTTATGAACTCGGGTTTGTGATGGATGGGCGCAGATGCCTCTACCATATCGGACTTGAAAGCCTCGCTATACCTAGCGCTCTCTCTCGTGGGACGCGAGCGAGGGCATCACTCTAATGCTCACCGGCTATACCTGCTATACCTGAGCTTTCCCCCTACGGCAACTAGCCGTTTATAACCTCGACCTTGTACACCTTGGGACTGGAATTATACCCTCGCCAGGTCATATGCTGCCCCTTAGTAATTATACAATTTGTATCGTACCTTTACGCAAAATCACGAAGGTGCTGTTTAAAGAAGTCATATACTTAATGCAGAAGGATTTCCTGCTGGAGTGGCGGCAGAAGTATGCTTTCAATGGCATGCTGCTCTACGTCAGCAGTACGGTGTTCGTCTGCTACCTCAGCTTCGGGCTCCGCTCGAACGCCCTGCAGGTGCCCGTCTGGAATGCGCTGTTCTGGATTATCATGCTTTTTACGTCGGTCAATGCCATTGCCAAGAGCTTTATGCAGGAGAACCGCGGCCGGCTGCTCTACTTCTACTCCATTGTAAGTCCGCAGGGCATCATTCTGGCCAAGATACTATACAACGCCTGCCTGATGCTGGTGCTGGCGCTGATCTGCTTTGTGTTCTACGCTTTTGTGCTGGGCAACCCTGTGGAAGACATTCCGATGTTTTTGCTCAGCATTCTGCTCGGCGCCATTGGTTTCGCGACCTCACTCACCATGATTTCAGGTATAGCCTCCAAGGCCGCCAACAGCAGCACACTCATGGCAGTGCTCAGCTTCCCAGTGATCGTGCCCATGCTGCTGATGCTGATTAAAATGTCCAAAAACGCCATGGATGGACTGGAGCGGGCTGCGAGTCTCGACGAACTACTTACTTTGCTTGCCATAAACATGATCGTTGTCACTGTTTCTTATATTTTGTTCCCTTACCTTTGGCGTTCGTAAGGTATAGCCTATTAAGTAAGGTATAGCCGGCGCTAACCAAGGTATAAGTAGCTAAGTTACCTAAAATTAAAACACAGTTTCAGCGCAGGTTTGCGACAATTTGGGCGTCAGAACTGTTAGAAATAAAAAGTAGAATGGAAGCCGGCCCCCATTGGCTTTCGTCAAAATAAGAGAAGAAGGAACATGAAGAAGAACTGGTGGAAAATACTGACCGTGCTGCTGCTGGTGTTTACCGTGGCAGTAGGTATGCTGTCGGAAGTCCCCCGACTGGCCATCCTGAACGAGACGATCCGCAACCTGTACTTCCACGTGCCGATGTGGTTCGGAATGATTCTCATTCTGTTGGTTTCGGTGGTCTATTCTATTAAGTACCTGCGCAAGCCAAGCTTCAGGAACGACATTATCGCGCACGAAGCTGCCAAGGTGGGCATCCTTTTCGGCGTTCTGGGCATCGTGACAGGTATGGAGTGGGCCAAGTTTACGTGGGGCGAGTACTGGAGCAACGACCCGAAACAGAACGGTGCGGCAATTGGCCTGCTGATTTATTTTGCCTACCTCGTGCTGCGCAGCTCTTTTGCCGAGCAGCAGCAACGCGCCCGCATCAGCGCGGTATACAACATCTTCGCTTTCGCAGCCCTTATCCCATTGCTTTTCATCCTGCCACGCCTGACGGACTCGCTTCACCCGGGCAACGGCGGCAACCCCGGTTTTAACGCATACGACCTTGACAGTAGCCTGCGAATGGTGTTTTACCCGGCCGTGCTGGGCTGGACGCTACTGGGCGTCTGGATTATAAACGTGAAATCAAGACTTGAATTACTGAGACAACGCATATATGAAAATGTTTAGAATACTGGCCATCTGCTGCCTTATGCTGGGCGTCCTGTTCGCCTTTGAGCCTACCATGGCAATGGCTCAAGACCAGATGGTGGAGTTCTCGTCAGCGCCGCAGCAAAACATCGAAATGGCCGATACCCTGCGCCAGGACGGCAAGATATACGTGGTGGTAGCCGTGCTGCTTACTGTGCTGGCAGGCGTGCTGTTCTACCTGATTGCCCTCGACCGCAAGGTGGGCCGACTGGAGAAACAGCTGAAAGACGAGTACGTGAACCGCTAAAACTTTTTTGCCCGACTGGGGCGAAAAATGACAAATATCCCTATCTGCGATGGATTTAAAACATTCTATCGTGTGTTAGGCTAACAGAAATGGAGTATCTATAATCAGGTAAAGATGAAAAAATCACACATCATCGGCATTATCGTTATCGCCATGGCCATTGGTATTATCATGACCACGGCTGGTGACGCAAGTACCTATGTTTCATTTGGCGAGGCCATTGAACTGGCAGAAGACGGGAAATCCACGAAAGTGCACGTGGTAGGACGCCTCAAGAAGGATGACAAAGGGCACATCGTAGGTATGCAGTACGACCCGCTAATGGACCCGAACTACTTCGCCTTTACACTGGTGGACACCAACCGCTTTGAACAGCGTGTGGTCTACTTCAACCCAAAACCGCAGGACTTTGAGCGCTCTGAGCAGGTTGTGATTACGGGCAACATGCAAAACGATGTGTTCGTGGCCGACAAGATACTCCTCAAGTGCCCGTCTAAGTACACGGAGAACGAAATTCAAACCAACACCGCAGGTATATAAATTAGTTAAAAGTTAAGAGTGAAGAGTTAAAAGTCTTTTTATACCTCTTCAACTCTTAACTCATAACTCTCAACTCTTAACTTTATAAGATGATTAATACGCTAATCGGAGACTTTGGCCACGCGAGTGTGATTGTGGCTTTTGTAGCGGCCATTGTAGCCTCCTATGCTTATTTTATGGCCGCGCGCCAGAAAACGGAAGAGAGCGGCGATACCAGCTGGCGCAAACTGGCACGTGTTGCCTTCTATGTGCACAGTTTAGCGGTAGTAGCCATTATTTTCAGCCTTTTCAACATTATTTACGAGCACCGCTACGAGTACTATTACGCCTGGAGCCACTCGTCTAACCACCTGCCTGTTCACTACATGATCTCCTGTTTCTGGGAAGGTCAGGAAGGTTCGTTCCTGCTTTGGATGTTCTGGCATGTGGCCCTGGGCGTGGTGCTGATGAACGCCGGCAAGAAGAACAAGCAGTGGGAAGCGCCTGTGATGGCCATTTTCTCTTTCGTGCAGATCTTCATCTCGTCCATGATTCTGGGTGTGGTAATCGGTGATTTCAAGCTGGGCTCCTCTCCTTTTATCCTGATGCGTGATTTTATGGCCGACGCCCCGGTGTTTGCCATGGACCCGAACTTTAGACCAGCTGACGGTACCGGCCTGAACCCACTGTTGCAGAACTATTGGATGGTCATTCACCCGCCGACCCTATTCCTGGGTTATGCTGCCTCACTTGTTCCGTTTGCATTCGCCATTGCCGGTCTATGGAAAGGAAAGTTCAGCGAGTGGATTCGTCCTGCAATGCCATGGTCACATTTCGCAGCCGTGACACTGGGAATCGGTATCATGATGGGTGCTTACTGGGCTTACGAAACCCTGAACTTCGGTGGTTACTGGAACTGGGACCCGGTGGAGAACGCGGTATATATCCCGTGGCTCGTGCTGGTGGGTGGTATCCACACCATGATCGCCTACCGCCGCAGCAGGCAAGGCCTGCGTGCTTCTTTCATCTTGGTGATCACCTCATTTGTTCTGATTCTGTACGCTACTTTCCTGACGCGAAGTGGTATTCTGGGCAATGCTTCGGTACACTCCTTCACCGACTTAGGTTTGTCCGGGCAGTTGTTTACCTACATGATGGTCTTCACGGTGCTTGCCATCGGACTGCTGATCTATAACTGGAAGAAAATTCCGACGACAGAGAAAGAGCTTTCGACCTATAGTGCTGAGTTCTGGGTATTTATTGGTGCAGCCGTGCTTTGCCTGGCCGCCTTCCAGGTGCTCGTAACGACTTCTATACCTGTATACAATTCCTTCCTTGGCTTCATCGGAATAGAATCTAACGCCGCCTTGCCTGCCGACCAGATTGAGCACTACACCAAGTTCCAGTTATGGGCGGGTGTAGCCATTGCCATCCTGACGGGAGTAGGTCAGCTGCTGTGGTGGAAAAAAGCGAACAAGAAGAGCTTTAAGGACGCCATCACCATGCCGTTGATGCTCACGTTGCTGTTTGCCAGTTTGGTGATCATCCTGTCCAATAAGTTTGATGTTTTCACTTTCAAACTCGACAACCCGGTATACATCCTGCTGTTTGTGGTATCACTATTTGCAGTGTTCGCTAACTTCAGCATTATACTTGGCCTGCTGCAGAAAAAGATTACATTGTCAGGCGGTGCCGTGGCCCACATAGGTATAGCGCTGATGCTGATCGGCATCCTGTTCTCTTCGGGTTACTCGCAGATCATTTCACAAAACAACTCGGGCCTGCTTTATTCACGTGAGTTCCCTGACGAAATCAACCGTGACAACGTGCTTCTGTGGCGCAACACTCCTGTGCAGATGGACCGCTTTAAGGTAAGTTACCACGGTCAGTTCCAGGAAGTGGAAGGCGTACCGGGCTATGTGACCAAAGAGTTGCTCTACCAAACGGACGATATGTACAAAGCCATTGCCCGTGGTAGAATAGAAGCGAAAGGCAAGGTATACTTCGAAACAGGCGACACGCTGGACCTGATTTCTCCGGAGAACACCTACTACGAAGTGAGTTACGAAAGCGACAAAGAAAACTTTGTGCTATACCCTAGAGCGCAGGTTAACCCGAACATGGGCCTATTGGCTTCTCCTGACATCAAGCGCTTCGCTAGCAAGGATTTGTACACGCACGTTTCCACTGTTCCGGACCCGAATGAGGAGAAAGACTGGGGCGAACTGCAGGAGTACGTACTCTCTGCCGGCGACACGATCGTAATCAATGACTACATCGCGATATTCAACGGGATTGAGCAGATTGAGCAAGTACCGGGAGTAAAGTTGGCTGAGGGCGACGTGGCAGTGCAGGCTGCCATGAAGATTATGGGCGAGCGCAAAACCTACCACGCCCACCCTGTGCTGATGATCAAAGACCAGATGATGGGCCGCGTACCTGAAGTCATAGAAGACCTGGGTATACGCATCACCTTCCTGAATATCGACACCGAGAACGACCGCTTCACGATCGGGGTGAACGTGACACAGAAAGATTATATCATCCTGAAAGCGATGGAGAAGCCATTCGTAAACATCCTCTGGATCGGTACCATCATCATGTCCATCGGCTTTGTAATGGCAATATTGCGCCGTAATAAAGAAGGAAATACAGGTGAGGGCAAAGCTCCCAAGGTTAAGGAGAAACGTAAGGCACAGGCGGCGTAAAACTGTTTAATTGTATTAGATTTGTAAGGCAGGCTTGTAAAGGCCTGCCTTTTTTGTTTACTTAGGTAAAACTAGAAAGGTGCTCAGCTTGAACAATCTCACCTATGAATGTATTTATCATCCCATCTTGGTACCCCAGTAAAGACAATCCACACACAGGAATCTTTAACAAGGAGCAGTCTGTTGCTATGGCTGAATTTAACCCTGATTCTAATTTTGCTATCAGTACATGGGGTACGCATGAAAATGATTTACTAATACTAGGGGAGGACAATTTTAAGAACATTCTAAAATTTTTGAAATACCCATCGAAGAAGGCTACTGCACGGAAGCTGGGGGGAAATATTACAGAATATTATACTCCTGCTTTTACTTGGACCAGAAAATTTTTGCAAGGCAATATGGAGAACATCATTAAGTCGAATGAGAAACATCTCATGGCTTTTCAAAATGAGGTGGGGAAAGCTGATATCATACATGCGCATAGCGCACACCCTGGAGGCTGGGTAGCGATGTTGTTAGCAAAAAAGCACGCTATACCTTATGTTATTACAGAGCATATGGCGCCATTTCCATTTCGATCTTTTTTAGGCAAAGGCAATACTTTAGACAAATACCTTGCACGACCCTTTCAGTGTGCAGCTGCTAATGTAGTGGTGAGCCCCCAGCAGAAGCAAAATCTAATGAAGTGGGGCATTCCAAACCTAAGATATATCCCAAACCTGACAGATGAGAGTTTCTTCTATCCCAAACCCAAAGGAAGTAGTAACTTTGTATTCCTCACTTTAGCGGTGCTTGAAGATAGAAAAGGGATTATTTACCTATTGAAAGCATTCAAAAGTATTTTAACAGGATATCCAAGTGCTCGTTTGGTAATAGGAGGTGATGGGCCCCAGCGGGAGATTTACCAAGCACTTGCTTCAGATTTAGAAATTGCAGCAAATGTACAATGGCTGGGTACATTAAGCCGACAACAGGCTGCAAATGAAATGCAAAACTGTGACGCTTTTGTGCTTCCCAGTTTCCATGAAAACCTACCACTTGTCTTACTAGAAGCTTCCGCTTGCGGTAAGCCGCTAATTGGCACTTATTGCGGTGGCTCTGAGAGTATTATTAACGAGAAAAATGGATTAGTAGTAGAGCCGGGTAATGTAGATGCGTTATATGGCGCTATGGAAGATATGTATTTAAATCACCAGCGATATAATGCTGAAGAAATAAGAGCCGATTTTATAAGCAAATATTCAAGGCCTGTAGTCTGTAAACAAATCATGGACTTATACAAACAAGTCATCGCCCAACACAAGTACACCCTATGAAAATCACTCTCATTGGCTCCGGCAATGTTGCTTGGCACCTGGGTCAAGTCCTACAGCAGGCAGGGCATGAGATTGCGGCGGTGTACAGCCCAACTGCGGCGCATCGGGAGGAACTGGCAGAGGCGCTGGCTCCAGCAGAGGCGGTCAACTCTCTGGACCTGCGTGCCACTGATGTCGAGCTGGTAGTAATTGCCGTGCCGGATGCAGCCATTGCCTCAGTAGCGGAAACAATACAAGTTCCGAAGAACGCTATAATCGTGCATACCTCCGGCTCACAGCCACTGGCAGCGCTGCAAGGTATAACAGGTGCGCGCGCCGGCGTATTTTATCCTTTGCAAACCTTCTCGAAATCAAAGTCTGTAGATTTCAATGCAATACATATACTGATAGAGGCTGAAGATGAAAGGACCTTGCAGATCTTGCAAGCCGTAGCCAGCACGATCTCAAAGGAGGTGCATCATGTCGACTCTCTTAAGAGAAAGCAGCTGCACTTGGCCGCTGTGTTTGCCTGTAACTTCACGAACCACCTGCTGGGCATAAGCCGTCAGCTGCTCCAACAGGCAGCGTTGCCCGACACGCTGCTGCAACCGCTTATTCAGGAGACAATTGCCAAGGTAATGCAAAGCCACCCCTTTCAGGTACAGACGGGCCCTGCGGTACGCCACGACCAAAATGTGATTGATGAGCATCTGATTCTGCTGCAAGACCAGCCACTTTACCAGCAGGTATACCAACTGCTTACGCAAAGTATACAGGATCATTCCCCAAAGCGATAGGTATCCCCAGCGTAACCTATTGATCCCCCTACAGTTATATTCGAGGGAGGTATAAAGCGCCCGGCTTTGAATCGGGGGGCATGTTTACTAACTTTGCACCGTAAATAGCAAGACTCATGAAAATTGTAAATATAACTTTCAAATTCGCTGACGGGTCACCGGATCAGGTCCTCCCGGCTGTGGAGGGCGAATCGGTGCTGGACGTGGCGCTTAACAACGACATCAAGCTACAACATAACTGTGGCGGCGTGTGCGGTTGCAGTACCTGCCATGTATACATCGAATCGGGAATGGACGACCTGCCGGAGATCTCCGATAAAGAAGAAGACTACATTGACCGCGCCGTAGACCCGCGCATCAACTCCCGCCTGGGCTGCCAGTGCGTCATGCAGGGCAACGAGGACATTGTAGTAACCATTCCACCGCAGGACTTCCTGGGTCACTAAGAGGAAGCGATTAAACTTAAGTAACATAGATAACTTGAAAAGACATGGATAAGAATTATGAGCCGCCAATTCACTGGAGCGACCACGAAGATATAGCGATGGCCCTGTACGAGAAATTCGGCGATGACTTCAACGAGTCAAAAATTTACCGCGTGCGCTTTACCGAGCTGCTGGAGTGGATCCTGACGCTGCCAAACTTTGCCGGAAAACGCGAAGAATCGAACGAGGGGCACCTGGAGCAAATTCAGGCGGCCTGGGTATACGAGTGGCGCGATAATCAGGACTAAGCTGATATTCAGCCCTGAAAAATTCGTAATATTAAATTAAATATATATTTTTAAAGGTCCTTTCACTAGAAAGGACCTTTTTCATTTAGCTTATGTCTATCACACAACCTGACCTGACGCGCATCAACACCTTTGTTTTTGATGTGGACGGCGTATTAACAGATGGCTCCCTCTACGTATTTGCCGACGGCGAAAAAGTGCGTGCCTTTAATATCAAAGACGGCTTTGCCATTAAACATGCCATACGCCAGGGATACAACGTGGCCATTATCTCCGCCAAAAACGAACCGGGCGTACGCGTGCGCCTAGAGGAGCTTGAAATTGAGCACCTCTTCCTGGGTGCGGAAGACAAGGTGGAAGAACTTGAAAATTACCTATACATGCAGGGAGTGCACCCGGCTACAGTGGCCTACATGGGCGACGACATGCCAGATCTGGAAGCCATGCAACGCTGCGGCCTCAGGGCCTGCCCTGCCGATGCGGCCGATGACATTCGTGAGATCTGCACCTTTATCTCAACCAAAGACGGAGGTAAGGGCGCTGTGCGTGAGTTGATTGAAAAAATCATGAAGGTGCAGGATACCTGGTAAACGCATTATACTTTTCTCAAATCAAATAGCAAATTTCTTTTACATAAATATTTGCATATATATAATTATTTTTTAATCTTACAGTCAGTTTATTCAAAATTATTTATTTTCATTTTTATGAAGACAGGAAAAGTAAAGTTCTTTATTGAATCAAAAGGCTTCGGCTTCATCACCGAAGACGAAACGAATGAGGATTTCTTCGTGCATGTAACGGGTTTGAACGGCCTGCAAATTCAGCAGCATGACAGAGTAGCTTTCGATACGCAGGAAGGCAAAAAAGGAATCAACGCGGTGAACGTACAGCGCCTCTAACAGCTCTACACCGACAAGAAAACCCCTTCCAGCAAGGGGTTTTTTTATGTCCTTTGTTTGAGGTGCCACCTTCTGGCCTTAACTTTACAAGGGCTATACCTGTTATCCTGTCTTGAAAGAATTCCTATACCTTATCCGTTTCCCTAATTTACTACTCATACTCTTGAGCCAGGCGCTGGTGCAGGCTAGTTTGCTCAGCGCAGGTATAAATTTAGCAGGTATAGCCACGCCCGGATTTCTGGTGCTCACGCTTTCCACCGTGTGCATTGCGGCGGCAGGCTACATCATCAACGATTATTACGATATCAAGATCGACGCCATCAACAAACCTGACCGGGTGGTGGTTGGCAAGAGCATACGGCGCCGTCCGGCTATGTTTACGCACATGATGCTTTCGTTTGTAGGTATAGCGCTGGGTTTTTACCTTTCAATACCAGTCGGGCTTATCAATATAGGTGCGGTTTTACTGCTGTGGGGCTACTCTGACCAGTTAAAGAAATTACCATTAATTGGCAACTTGGTTATTGCACTTTTGTCGGCTTCCATGCTGCTGGTCGTAGCTGTTTACGCGGGCAAGCTCAACAAAATCACCATTAGCTATGCGGTTTTCGCCTTTCTGATTTCGCTTATCCGGGAGATCATCAAAGACATGGAGGATGTACGCGGCGACGCCTCTTTCGATTGCCGCACGCTCCCGATCGTGCTAGGTATACGACGCGCCAAGTACGTGCTATACCCTATTATTGCGCTTTTCCAGGCCTTCCTGCTGGTGGTCATTTTTCACCCCGTCACAGGTATAGGCTTTGATATTTACATGCTGTTACTGGTGCTGATCCCGAGCATCTGGATGACAGTAAAACTAGTACGGGCCGACCGCAAGCGTGACTTCACTTACCTAAGTAACCTCGGCAAGTTCATTATGCTGACCGGCATTTTGTCGATGCTCTTGATCAATTAAGACTAGGTTGACCAGGTATACCAATCAGCCCCTTCCCTTTCAATTCATACTTCCGGAAGGTGAGAGTAAGATGAAGCTTTTGCCTGCTACTTTATCTCCGCTTATCTCTTTTGAAGAAACGAGCACTGTGCTATACCTAACCTGATGCACGAGGGAGACTCACTTTAAACCTCCATCGCCATCATCATTTGAGCGGTGGAAACCGGTACTTATACCTATACCTGCGCACAAATTGCCTGACAACAGCACTGCACAGTCGTTGGCAGCGGGGCAGGAGGCATAGGACTTGCATTTTAGCAGCGCATTTTGTTATTTACATAGTCTGTTTGCTTTCGCAACGGATAGCCGTACCCGGACCTACCTTACCTTATGAACAAACTTCACCCGTTACTCGAGGCCTACGGGCTTCGGAAAACGAAGTGCCGTATAGAGGTGCTTCGTTTATTTCTTGAGCACCGCCATGCCTTGGCGCACGCTGCCATAGAACAGCAGCTCGGCCAACAGTTTGACCGGGTCACGCTGTACCGCACCCTGCATGCCTTTGAGGAGCATGGTCTGCTGCACAGCATCCCCAGCACTGATGGCATTACACGCTATGCCCTCTGCCAGCAGGCCTGCAACAAACACCGGCACCAGCATGACCACATTCACTTCAGCTGCACTGCCTGCGGACACACCTACTGCCTGAACGAGGTATACGTACCGACGCTGCGCATGCCAGAAGGCTACCAGGTAAAGGAGTTTAGGTTTTGCGTGCAGGGGGTGTGCGATAGGTGTGTTATGCAACCGGTAGCACAACTGGCACACGCATAGACCTTTACTATACCTGCTGACACTTAATCCGTAAGCAAAACCTGTATACAACCCATTGTTATGCCCGCAACCACTTTAACCGCTGCCGATCAGTTCCGCCAGCTTGCCGCCTCGCCCAGCAAACTGCGGCTCTTTATGTTGTCCAGGCTGCCGATGGCCTATATGGCTGGCCTGCGGGTTGGGTCTATTTCAGAAGAGCGGGCCGAGGTTACGATCCCATATAAGTACCTCAACAAGAACCCGTTCAACTCAATTTATTTCGCCAGTCTGAGCATGGCGGCCGAGCTTTCGACGGGCTTGCTTTGCATGGCCCAGACCTATAAGTCAGTTCCGGCTGTGTCGATGTTGGTGGTGCACCTGGAAGCGGATTTTATGAAGAAAGCAGTAGGCAAAATCACCTTCACCTGCGAAGACGGACAGAAGATTAAAGCTGTAGCAGATCAGACCAAAGCCACAGGCGAAGGCGTGACGGTAGTAGCCACCAGCAAAGGTATAGACGAGGCCGGCGACAAAGTAGCGGAGTTTCGGTTTACCTGGTCGTTGAAGGCGAAGCTCAGAAAATAAGTCAGGCACCTGGCAGCACCCAACTGGTTTATAAAAGATTTTCTATATTTAAACGATACAGTTGCTACATCAGAATATACGCTACGATGGAAAAATCATTACCCTTGGAAAAAGGCACCGTGCAATTGCTTGAGGACAAAATCCGGATTCAGGACAATGCCAAGAGGGAGTACATCATCCGGATGATTTCATCAGCACTCTGGACGTTCTATGGGACCATATCTGTTCTCCGCTACCTAAAAACAGGCGATGAGTTTCTCCTCTGGACAGGTTTACTGATTGGCATTGGGCACTTAGTGGTTTTTGTATTGTCGTTGTTTAGAACAACCAAATCAGAAGTACACTTAAATGAGGTGGAGCAGGTCACTTTCAAATCGAGGTTCGGAAACAAGTTCATGGATTTGAAGCTAAGAAATGGTTTAAAAAGACGTGTCATCAGGATAGCACCGGCTGCCGAAGAGCTGCGCGTCTTCTTTTCGGAAAAGAAGATTCAGGTAAAATAACGGTTCCTGAATTGTCATAAAATAAGGTTCTGCCCTAATTCTATACCTTACCCTGCCATCATGAAGACATATATTGTGCTGCTACGAGGTGTGATGCCTACCGGGAAAAACAGGGTGCCGATGGCGCAGCTGCGGCAGGTGCTAATTGATGCCGGCTTTCAGCAGGTACGCACCTGGATTCAGAGTGGGAATGTTGTGCTCCGAAGCGATTTGTCAGCTAAGGAACTGGAGTCGCGGGTGCACCAACTGATAAAAGAGCACATCGGTCCGGAGTTGGCCATTGTGGTAAGGACCGGCAACGAACTTAGGCAAATGATTGACAATAACCCGTTTCAGGGAGAAGAGCACCCCATAGCGCGGGTATTTTTTGTATCTTTCCAGGAGAGGCCGCCCGATGAAAAGGTAGAAACATTGCTCGCTCAGGACTTTTTTCCGGAAAAACTCCGTATCGACGGCATGTCAGCCTACATGTTCATACCCCAGGCCTACAGCGACAGCAAGCTCAGTAATAATTTCCTGGAACGGAAACTGGGGGTAGCAGCTACCACACGAAATTTTAACACTATTACCAAAATGATTGCCTGGGCTGAGGAAGAATAAGCAGTAGGTAGCCTCTTGAAAAGTGCTTAAATCTGCTATTTGTTTAGCGCCAGCACTTATCTATGTAATGCACTGGTAGTACAAGTACAAGCAACAGAAAGTAACAAGTATAAAAAGCCACAACAACCAATATGCAATCAACCGCCCCAAACCCCGAGCTATACCTGGCCGAGCTGCCCGAAGCGCGCCAGCAAGTCATGAACGACCTGAGAGAGGTGATTCTCAATAACATACCCGATGGCTTTGAGGAAGCAATGGGCTATGGCATGCTTGGCTACGTAGTGCCCCATACGCTATACCCGGCCGGCTACCACTGCGATCCGAAATTGCCGCTGCCTTTTATGGGAATTGCCTCACAGAAGAACCACATCACCGTCTACCACATGGGCATCTACGCAAATGAAAATTTGCTGAATTGGTTTAAAGAGGAGTATCCCAAACACAGCAAAACCAAGCTGGACATGGGCAAAAGCTGTATCCGCTTCCGGAAACCGGAGCATGTACCGCTCGCGCTGATTGGCGAACTGGCTTCCAAAATGACGCCGCAGGAGTGGATCGATATCTATACCTGCACCTTCAAAAGATAAAAGCCATACCTTTTCTGCCGGTTTTTGCTGACTCCTATACCTAAACCAGCTATATTTGCGGTTTCAATCCATAGCTATACCTTTGGCACCAGCAGATAAAAAGAATATAGTCATTTTCGCTTCGGGATCGGGCAGCAACGCACAGCGCCTGATGGAGTACTTCGAGCACCACCCAGCCATTCGTGTGGCCGCCCTGTTTGCCAATAACCCAAAAGCGTATGCCCTAAAACGAGCCGAGACCTTCCACGTCCCGGCTTTTTTATTTTCCCGTGATGCGTTTTACAATTCCGAAAGCGTATTAGAACAGGTGCAGTCTTTCAAGCCTGACCTGATTGTGCTGGCCGGTTTCCTCTGGCTCGTGCCGCAGAACTTCCTGCAGGCTTTCCCGGACCGCATCATCAACATCCACCCTGCCCTGCTGCCCCAATACGGCGGCAAAGGTATGCACGGCCTCAACGTGCACACGGCCGTAGTGTCGGCTGGCGACAAGGAGTCAGGTATAACAATACACCGCGTAAACGAGGAGTACGACAAAGGCGAATTTGTGCTGCAGGAGCGCTGCCCGGTGCACCCCGATGACACACCTGAGGCCTTAGCTGCCCGCGTCCTTGCACTCGAGCACAAGTACTTGCCGGAAGTAGTTGAAAAACTGCTCCTGGAGAAACTGTAAATCAAGCACTAGCACATTTAAAAAATCAGCACATTATATAGCCCATACCTATGCAATCTGTCAAAATCAAATCCGCACTAATTTCGGTTTACTACAAAGACCGTCTCGAACCACTGGTTGAGCTCCTGAAGCAAAACAACGTAACCATCTACTCTACCGGTGGCACACAGGCTTTTCTGGAAGAGCAGGGCGCTGACGTAGTAGCCGTAGAAGACCTGACGGCCTATCCATCTATCTTTGGTGGTCGTGTGAAGACCCTGCACCCGAAAGTATTTGGAGGCATTCTGCACCGCCGTGCCAACGAAAGCGACCTGGCCGAGCGTGCGCAGTACGAGATTCCTCCGATTGACCTCGTAGTAGTGGACCTATACCCTTTTGAAGAAACCGTAGCATCAGGTGCATCGGAAGCGGATGTGATCGAGAAGATTGACATTGGTGGCATTTCCCTGATCAGAGCGGCAGCCAAAAACTTCCAGGATGTGCTGATCGTGTCGTCGCGTGAGCAGTACGACGAAGTAGTGGACCTGCTGAAAGAAAAAGACGGTGCTACGGAGCTGGCTGACCGCAAACGCTTCGCATCCAAGGCTTTTGATATCTCTTCTAACTACGACACACACATTTTCAATTACCTGAGCAAAGAGCAGGACATCAATGTGTTCAAGCAGAGCGTGCGTGAGGCGACCCCGCTGCGCTACGGTGAGAACCCGCACCAGCAGGGCACTTTCTACGGCAAGCTGGAGGACCTGTTTGAGCAGCTAAATGGCAAGCAGCTTTCTTACAATAACCTCGTGGACGTGGACGCTGCCGTGGCACTGGGCGCTGAATTCGAAGAACCGGCTGTGGCCATCCTGAAGCATACCAATGCCTGCGGTTGCGCTACCGGCGAAAATATCAAAGAAGCCTACCTGTCCGCCTTGTCAACCGATCCGGTTTCAGCATTTGGTGGTGTGATCATCGCGAATCGTACCATCGATATGGGTGCTGCCGAAGAGTTGAACAAGTTGTTCTTCGAAGTACTGATCGCTCCTGATTTCGACACAGACGCGCTTGACTTGCTGCGCACCAAGAAAAATCGTATTCTCTTAAAGCAGAAGCCAGTGGAGCTACCAGCAAAGCAATTTAAGACATTGCTGAACGGCGTGATTGAGCAGGACAAAGACCTGAAAACCGAGACAGAAGCTGATTTTAAAACTGCTACCAAGCGCGAGCCTTCAGCTGAGGAGAAAAAAGCACTTGTGTTTGCCGCCAAGGTATGCAAGCACACCAAGTCCAACACCATTGTGCTGGCCACCGACAAAATGATGATCTCCAGCGGTGTGGGCCAGACCTCGCGTGTGGATGCCCTTCGCCAGGCCATCGAAAAAGCCAAAAGCTTCGGCTTCGACATCAGCAACACGGTAATGGCTTCCGACGCTTTCTTCCCTTTCCCGGACTGCGTAGAAATCGCCGACCAGGCAGGTATAAAAGCAGTCGTGCAGCCGGGTGGCTCTATCAAAGACCAGGACTCGATTAACTATTGCGACGCGCACAACATGGCCATGGTCATGACGGGCGTGCGGCATTTCAAACACTAAGGTATAGCACCTGTTGCAGGTATAGCTTTTCAAAAAGCCCCATTCTTTACCGGATGGGGCTTTTTTTTAAGTCTGAATATTCTTGCTTAGCAAGTATAGCAGATATGAAAAGGGAGGCCTTTATCGTTGCAGCAATCCCCTCGTTCAACCTGATTACATAGCGCAAATCCTATACCTGCCCGAACAAATCAAACTATAGTTGCTATCCAATTTTATACCTGGAGATGCGTTATGAAAGGCAGCAAAGAGAATTGTATGGAATATGGGAAAGAAAAACTTTGAAAACTTTTGCCTCTTCTGCATCAGCATTATTAATTCCGCTGAAAATCACTAATTTTGCGGCTAGTTTTTGATTAGAAATATTGTATATTAAAAATATAACTGGGCAGCCGCACGCCTTCAAAAAATAAGAATGGGACTATTTAACTTTCTTACCAGCGATATTGCTATTGATTTGGGTACTGCCAATACCCTTATCATCCATAACGATAAGATTGTGGTGGACGAGCCGTCTATCATTGCCGTGGACCGCACCACGGGTCGTGTACTTGCTATTGGCCGAAACGCCATGCAAATGCACGAAAAAACCCACGAAAACATCAAGACGATTCGTCCGCTGAAAGATGGCGTAATTGCCGACTTCCACGCCGCTGAAGAGATGATCCGGGGTATGATCAAAATGATTGACACGGGCCGTCGTTTGTTCCAGCCTTCGCACCGCATGGTGATCTGTATTCCTTCAGGTATAACTGAGGTGGAGAAACGCGCTGTGCGTGATTCGGCCCAGCATGCCGGCGCCAAAGAGGTATGGATGATTCAGGAGCCAATGGCTGCTGCGATAGGTATAGGCATTGACGTAGAGCAACCGATTGGTTCCATGATTGTGGACATCGGGGGTGGTACAACGGAGATTGCTGTAGTGGCGCTTTCCGGTATCGTATGCGACCAGTCTATCCGTATTGCGGGCGACGTGTTCACCAAAGACATTCTGGATTACATGCGTCGCCAGCACAACTTGCTGATTGGCGAGCGTTCTGCCGAAAAAATCAAGATCGAAGTAGGTTCTGCCCTGACAGAACTCGAAAATCCGCCAGCCGACTACGAGATCCGTGGTCGTGACCTGATGACAGGTATACCGAAAGTAATTAAGGTAACCTACCAGGAAATCGCGATTGCACTGGACAAGTCGGTGTCGAAAATTGAGGAAGCGGTACTGAAAGCGCTGGAAATCGCGCCGCCGGAGCTGTCTGCCGATATTTACGACAACGGTATCCACTTGACAGGTGGTGGCGCATTGCTTCGCGGTTTCGACAAGCGTCTGGCTGCCAAAACTAAACTGCCGATCCACATCGCTGAAGACCCGCTTAGAGCGGTGGTGCGCGGTACGGGTGCGGCTATCAAAAATCTGGAAGGCTTCAAGAACGTCCTCCTGACTTAAAAGTGCCGCATGCGGAATCTATTTGCATTTATTTACCGGTTCCGTGCGTTCCTTATATTCGTGCTGCTGGAGGCCTTGTGCATTTTCCTGATCGTGCGTTACAACACATACCAGGGGGCGGCCATGTTCAACTCCGCCAACACCTATATAGGGCAGGTACTTGAGTTCCAGAGTGGTGTGACCGACTACTTCCGGCTGGCGTCTGTAAACAGTACGCTTGCCCAGGAGAATGCCGTGCTGCGCCAGCAACTTATGTCCTACATGCAGGATGCCGAAGCAGACAGCACTGATCAGCTTGACGGGACCTATTTTGCAGCTACAGACTCTGCCAAGTCAGAACCTTTCATTCTGCATGCCGGTCGTGTTATCAACAACTCGATTCGCCGCACCAACAACTACCTGACGCTGTCAGCAGGCAGCCAGGATGGTGTGAAACCAGGCATGGGCGTTATTTCCCCGAATGGGGCTGTCGGTCGCGTAAAAACCGTGTCGCAGCGCTATGCAACTGTTACGTCACTGCTGCACTCGCAAATGCTGATTTCAGCCAAGATCAAGAAGGACAATACCTTTGGCACCATTAAGTGGACGGGTGGCGACTACCGCACGGCCCTGCTCGACTACATCCCGCTTCACGTAAAGCCCGAGCCCGGCGATACCGTGGTGACGAGCGGCTTCAACACGGTGTTCCCGGAAGGAATCAAGATCGGCACGATCAGCGAGGTAGAGCGCGAGTTGGATAAGAGCTTTTATACCATCCGGGTACAACTCTCTGTTGACTTCGCTCAGCTCTCTTATGTATATGTTGTGGAAAATCTGCGACGCCCGGAACAGGACTCCCTTGAAACAGAAGCAGGAATACTACCTCATGAATAACAGCCTAGGTATAAGACATATCGTGCAGTTTGTGGTGTTTGTGGCCTTGCAGATACTGCTGATGGACAATCTGGTGCTTTTCGGTACTGGCTTCAGCTTTATCTACATTGCCTTTCTGCTTTTCCTGCCCCTTGAGATGAACCGGGTCCTGCTCCTATTCCTGGGCTTTATAGCGGGCTTTGCAGTTGATATTTTTTATGACACGATGGGCATACACGCAGCGGCCAGTGTGCTGCTGGCTTATTTAAGACCCATGATATTGAACCTTCTCACACCGCGTGATGGTTACGATACGAATGACTCCGTGAACATACACATCATGGGCTGGCGCTGGTTTCTGGCGTACGCCCTCACCCTGATCCTGGCGCACCATACGGCTGTGTTCCTCCTTGAGATTTTCAGCCTGGAGGGGTTATCAGCAGCAGTGCCCAAAATACTGCTGAGCACCTTGTTCACGGGGGTTGTTATGGTTATATTGCAGTTACTGTTCTTCTCCCTTAAGAGAGCGAATAGATGAATTACCTCGAAAACAGAAAATACGTCATACAAGCAATCTTCCTGGTGGTGGGGGTGGTATACGCCTTGCGCCTTTTCTACATCCAGGTAGTGGACAGCAGCTACAAGCAGGCTGCCGAAACCAACGCGATCAAGACCGTTATCCAGTATCCTTTCCGGGGATTGATTTACGACCGTAACGGCGAACTGCTGGTGCAGAATACACCCGTATACGACCTCATGATCGTGCCCAAAGAGGCCCGCAACATCGATACGCTGCGTCTGGCTAACATGCTCGACATCCCACTGGAGGATGCCCGAGAGCGTTTCAAAAAAGCCCGTGCCTATTCCTGGGTGAAACCTTCCATCTTTCAGCAGATGCTGAGTACCCAGGACTTTGCCCATATTCAGGACAACCTGATCGACTTCCCAGGTTTTTACATCAACGCCCGTACCGCTCGTGGCTATCCGCACCAGAGTTTGGGGCATGCGTTGGGCTATATCGCCGAAATCAGCCCGAAACAACTAGAGGACAGCACCTACGCAGGCTACCGCCCCGGCGACTACATTGGCAAGGCAGGTATAGAGATGGCTTATGAGGAGTACCTGATGGGCAAGCGCGGCGTCAAGTACAAAATGGTGAACGTGCGCGGCATCGACAAAGGCTCTTTTAAAGACGGCGCCTACGATACGCTTTCCATAGCAGGCCAGAACATGGTGAGCACCATCGACCTCGATCTGCAGGCCTATGGCGAACATCTGATGAACGGTGCCAAAGGCAGTATCGTGGCCATTGAGCCCAAGACCGGTGAGATCCTGGCTTACATTTCAGCGCCCTTTTACGACCCGAACCTGTTCACAGGCAAAGACTACGGCAAAAACTACATGCAGCTGCTGCAGGACCCGGACAAGACCATGTTCAACCGCCCGATCATGGCCGACCAGAACCCGCCGGGTTCTATCTTTAAGGTAACGCAGGCGCTGATTGCCCTCGAGGAAGGTGTGATTACGCCCAACACCCGCTTTGCCTGTAATAGGTCGCTGGTGAACTGCCACCCGCATCCCTCCCCGCTTGACTTGCACGGCGCGGTGCAGCACTCCTGCAACCCTTGGTTCTTCCTGGCCTACAAGGCGCTGATCAACCAGGGCAAGTCCAAGAACACGTTCACCGACACCGCACTGGGCCTCAAGGACTGGCGCGAGCATGTACTCACCTTTGGTTTCGGCAAAAAACTGGGCATCGACATACCTGGAGAGAAGGCAGGCATCATAGCCTCCACCGACCTGTATGACCGCGTGTATGGCAAGAACCGCTGGAAATACTCCACCATCTACTCGCTCAGCATTGGGCAGGGCGAACTGGGCGTGACCCCGCTGCAGATGGCTAACTTTATGGCCATAATTGCCAACAAGGGCTATTACGTAACCCCGCACCTGATCCGCTCGATAGGCGAAGACGGCAAGCCGTTGGCAGAAAATCTGGAGCGCCACTATACCTCCGTGAAGCCACATCACTATGACCCGATCATAGACGGTATGGCCGATGTGGTGCGCGCCGGTACAGGCCGCAAGGCCAGCCTGGATAAAATAGGTATAACCGTTTGCGGCAAGACCGGTACGGCCCAGAACCCGCAGGGACCTGACCATGCCGTGTTCGTGGCCTTCGCTCCGAAGGAAGATCCTAAGATTGCGATCGCCGTCTACGTGGAGCATGGCAAGTGGGGAGGCCAGTCAGCCGCCCCGATTGCCGGCCTGATGATAGAGAAGTACATGACTGACACTATCTCTGCCCTCAAAGTCCAGGAGAAGTGGGTATTGAGCCGGGAGTATTTGAATATTAGATCGAAGTAAGGTATGCCAACAGCACAACATCGCGTGATAGGAGGAAAGATCGTGCAGCCTAGCAGCCGCCGCCAGTCAACTAGCGTCTTCGGTAACCTGGACTGGTTTATGGTGCTGATCTACTTTGTGCTGGTGGCGCTGGGCTGGATGAACATCTACGCCGTGGTGTACAGCCCTGACAATGTGGTGAACATATTTAGCTTCGACATTAACTCGGGTAGGCAGCTTACGTTTATTGCCACCGGTGTGATTCTGATGATTGTGCTGCTCGTAGTCGATTATAAGGTATACGAGCACCTGGCTTTTCCCATTTATGGCGGCATTATACTCCTGCTGCTCTTTACGTTGGCAGTAGCCAACCCTGTAGCAGGTTCACGCTCCTGGCTCGATTTGGGAGGAGGTTTTCGCCTGCAACCTGCAGAGCTAGCTAAGTTTGCCACTGCGCTCGCCATTTCCAAGTTCCTGAGTCAGGTGAGCCTGCGGCAACAAAAGATGAAGGACCAGATGGTTCTGGCTGCCATTACATTCCTGCCCGCTGTCATTATCATTTTGCAAAACGAAACAGGTTCGGCCCTCGTGTTTGGCTCCTTCATTCTGGCATTCTTCCGCGAAGGCATGTCGCCACTTATCCTGATCATCGGTGGTTCTGCCGCGGCTATTTTCATTCTGACATTGCTTGTGCCAAAGCTATACCTGCTCATCGGTATCGCCGCACTTATGGGCCTGGCTATGTTCCTGGATTACCGCCTCATGCGCCGCTTCAAAACCATGATCGCGCTTTTTGTACTGGTAGTAGGTATGGTGTTCAGTGTAGACTACTTCGTAAACGACGTCCTGCAGCCGCACCAGCAAAACCGTATCAAGGCGCTGATTAATCCGGAGGCGGACCCACTGGGTTATGGCTGGAACGTGACGCAGTCAAAGATTGCGATTGGCTCCGGCGGTTTCTGGGGCAAGGGTTTTCTGGAGGGGACGCAGACCAAGTTCGACTTTGTGCCCGAACAAAGCACCGACTTTATCTTCTGTACCATCGGCGAAGAGCACGGCTGGGTAGGCAGCACCATCCTGATTGCACTGTTTCTCCTGCTGATGATGCGCATCGTCTACATTGCTGAGCGGCAGAAGTCCGTCTTCGGCCGCACCTATGGCTACTGCGTGGTGTCGGTTATCTTCTTTCACTTCGTCATCAACGTGGGCATGACCATCGGCCTGGCGCCCGTGGTGGGTATACCGCTGCCTTTCTTCAGCTACGGTGGCTCTTCGTTGTGGTCGTTCACTATCCTGCTGTTCATCCTGCTGGCTATTGATGCGAACAGGAACAGGGAGTTGGTAAGGTAAACTTTATTCTTAAAAGCCATTCAACATCAAGCGCGTGCAGAAGTTCTGCACGCGCTTGATGTTTTACCGGACTCTACAATTGCCCTCTCTGTTACCGGAACTTCTGGAGAACTCCCCTCTTCCTTATGACCTGGGTTGGCTTAGTCCTGTAAAATATGTCGTTTACTAAATTGCCGCTGTTTGGCTCAGCCTATTGAAAACACAACCCGTTAGCACTAGGTAGTCACCTACCCAACTATTGCGGCAGGCAGAGATCGCCTGAAACAAAACATGTAGCCATCTTTAAATAAAAACAATATGCCTAAGTATATAATCGAAAGAGAGATTCCGGGTGCCGGTAATTTAACGCAGGAACAGTTACAGTCCATTTCACAGACTTCCTGTGGCGTGTTGGATAGCATGGGCCCAAAAATACAGTGGGTACACAGCTACGTGACGGATGACAAGATCTATTGTGTTTACAATGCGCCAGATGAGGAAATGGTGCGGGAACATGCAAAGCAAGGCGGCTTCCCGGCAAACTCTGTGAAAAGAGTGTATGCCATGATAGATCCGGTCAGCGCAGAACCTACGGTTTAGAAAGTGCAGGTGTGCCTTTTGCCCTAAACCAGAGCTGCCAGGGAACCGCTGTGCCTCTCTCAAAGGATGGGGTGCTGGTGTATGCTGGCAATAGGTATAGCCTTGTCTTTTATACCTTATACTACCCTAAAGGCTATACCTGATTTTGGAGGTATAGGTCGGCTTACTAATAGCATGGCCGGTTTTGGGGTTGATGAAGCGTACCGCCCCCTTTTTCAGTAGCCGCTCATAGGCCTGCTTGTAGTTCTCCAAGTTGTAGTGGGTGCCAACACTGTGTTTTTCGTATACCTGCTGCAAGGCCATGTTATTGTACAGCCGGGCATTTTGCACCAGATCTTTCATCAGACTTTCAATCGAGAACCTGTAGTGCTCATGAAACAGGACCGTTTGTTGCGCCTGCAGGTTAGCGCCGAAGAGCGGCACCCCGTCTTCCTGGTAGTCGCTATACCCTTCCAGTAGCTCCTTTAGCCTGATATAGGCCTGCGCTGATGTAGAAGCAAGGACGAGGTACTGATTGGTTTGTTTCCTGTCCGGATGGTTTACCCTGAACTTTAAGGTATAGAAGCCTTTGCTGCTGAAGATTTCTTCAAAGCAGTCCAGCAAATACGCCTCCCGCCGGTCAGCGTTCCTGTTCTGCTTGTAAAAGCCTTTGATCTGCTCCAGTCGCTCTCCCAAAATTACCTGAAGCAAACTATCAGCTTTAGCTTTCTTCACCGCGGCTTCCAAAGCTTTTGGGTTGAAAAGCATCAGCAAATCCGAAGCTTTGGTCTGGATAGCTTGTAGTAGGAACTGCTGTGAATAAGCTTCCTCAACCGGATTGAGGAAAGTAAAGGCTGATCGTTCCGCATCCAGGATTTGCTCTGCCAGCAGCATAACCGGCGGGTGCAGCAGATCCTGGTAGAACGGCAGTTGCTCTACCCGCTCCTGCAGTTCAGCCAGGGCAGGCTGTTCAGCATCATAGAAGATCGTTTTTATGCACTGGTTCAGATCGAGTCGGGAGCCGGTGCTTTTGTATACCTGCCGCAGCAGCTGCAAGGCGGCAGGCACTGGCTCGTTGCTATCTAACCCGGCCTGCAAGTCAATGAAAGGTATAGGGGCGAGCGGCTTATCCGGCTGCTGCAGTATAGTGGCCATCCATACCTCAAACAAACGAGGCAACAGCTCAGCTTTGATCTCTGAGGCAGTTCTTTCAGTTTTGAAGAAGTCGCTGGGCGCTGCGGGCATGGGTTGTAATGCTGTTTGTTATCGAGGTATACTGAACTTACCCTTACTGAAATGCTGGTTTAGGTATACAAAGATACAGCTTCACAAAACAAGAAAGCCCCTGTAATTTCCGTTACAAAGGCTTTTCTACAGTTTATTCTAGTACCAGGAGCGTGTATTTAGCCCTTGCTATATAGTGCTGAAAATCAATTGGTTAATCCACCCCTTCAAGTAACTAGTTACAAACTGGTTACAAAATTAGAAAAGGCATCTGCAAATAACGCGCGTTTAAGGTGGTGCTATATGACTTTGTTGAGCTTTGGAACCCGGCTGATTAGGCTAGCCAAGGCCAAAGAAATCCCAAAGACCAGGCAGAACTTTATCAGAACGTCAGGCAAGGTAAAGCCAGTCGTCAATTCAAGCCTCTCTCTTAAGAGACGTATGATATCCAGAATTCCCGCATGTATAAGATAAACGCCCAACGTCAATTTGGAGAACCTTGAAAGCCAGTTAGCTTGAAAACTACTCTGAGAAAACAATTTGAAGATCGCCAGGGAAGCTACTATAACCAAAGGAAAGAGGTAATTGTAAAACAGGGGGTTCCTGAAAAAATAGGCCAGTAGGGCTATTGAAACAGATGACACCACATATACAGCTAAAAGGCTTATGCTACCCCATCTTTTTTGGCTATTGACTATAACATAGCCCATCAGAAAGTACCCGATGTACTCAGCAAACCAAAGGATAAATATTGAGTCATTCTTAAAGTAGTCATTCCAGAGGTTTATCAAAAACCCGACACCTAACATTATGTAAGCTGCTTTTTTCACTTCCTCCAACTCTAAGGTTTGTATGGCTCTATTTACAACCGGCGTCACAAGATAAAGCCCTATCAGCATGTATATGTACCACAAGTGATAAAAAGGCTTTCCAATCAGAATCCTATTGATAACTGGAGCCAATACCAATTCCCCTGAACCAACATACTGCATTAGGAACAAGTACAATACATATGCCCCGCTCCAGAAAGTTAAAGGCCATAGTACCCTGGCTGCTCTTTTCTTATAGAAAAAAGTATAAGGCTCGTTCCGCCCCAAGAGAAACGCCCCACTGATCATAACAAAAAGCGGCACACAAACTCTACAGAAGGAATTTAGCACATTGCCTATCCAAAAGGCTGAATTAAATTCCTGGGCTTCTAGTCCACTGGTTGCGTATGGTGCAGCTATATGCAGTAGCACCACCAAGATCATAGAAAATGATCTTAATACGTCAACTGATACATTCCTTTTTTCCTTAGGGCCTGTTTTGGGAAGGGTTACTGCAGCGCCTGAGGCAATAGTACTACCTTTGACTTGGTTAGCCTTTATTAGCATGTATGGATTGCTTTAGGAAGTTATTATATATGAGTAAGATGGTATTCTCCATTTAGTATCAAAATATTCATATTATTGAAAAAATATTATGGCCTTTTTTAACTTGAAGTGAATAAACTAAATATTAACAGCAGAGGCTTTTCCTGCTCTTAAAGCAGCTCTCTCTTTCACCTTTTGCCTCAATCTTTTTATAACAGGCTCTTCAAAATAAATGGTAATAAAAGAGGCTATACCAATAGATACAACTAAGGCCGTTAATGCTGCAGCAGTAAAATTCAGATGCAAACGGTTAGTCATGAAAGGAATTATTACTCCGATACTTAAAAACTGGTGTATTAAGTAAAGGCTATAGGATATCCTTCCAAAAAATAGTGCAGGCTTGCTAACAATAAAGCCTAGCCTATCTCTAACATATAGTAACCATACTACAAAATAGATGAAAATGATGGAGCCATATTCTATTAGACTGAGCGCGGCCGAACTCCACAAGTCATCTGCTAAAACCAGTGCTGCCCCAAAACAGAAGGCTAACCCAAAATATCTTTGATTAGTTTCCCCTTCAAACTTAATCTTGTAGAACAATATGCCTGCTAGGAACATTGGTAAATGTTTAAGGATAGGCAATAATGCCTCAATAGACCTATACAGAGAAGGCACGTATTGTTCTATTATAATATCATCGATAAGAACTAACCCTAAGGCAGCGTACCCAACTACCTCTATGCGTTCTATTTTCTTTGCCACCCATATAAAAAGTATAGCAATATAGAATAGCATCTCTATAATCAATGTCCAATAAGACCCATCTAAGTCTTTGACATTGAAATAATGCTGAAACATAGATAGATTAATAATGTACTGAGGCAAAAGCTGGTTAACTTCTTGTCCAGTAAACAGCTTGACAACTAACACGAGGAAAACAGTAAAAGACACGCAAAGCCAGTAGGTAGGATAGAGGCGAATAAATCTATTCAATACAAAATCTTTCCAGTGGGTAGTTCTGTTAATAGTAAGAAAAATCACAAATCCGCTGATAATAAAGAATAAGTCTACCCCCGTTACACCATAGGTGAACTGTAAATAGAGATCTTTACGGATCATTGTGATATGAAAGAGCACCACTGATAGTGCTGCGAATCCTCTTAATGCATCTAATTCCTGTAGCCTTTGCTTCATATAAAATAAGTAAAACACGAAATTAGATTATTGACAATGCAAATACAAGCTATCAGTCAAGTGCTTGTTAATATGGTGTCTACTACATACTCATAGTCATGCCATTACTTATATCTACAAATTGTAATTAGAACATTTTGAGTCCGCTTTACTTGCACTTGTTACAAATCCAGCAGCCTCTGCTTATCAAAATAACTCATCCCCTCACTCTCCCTAATCTTCTGCATTATTCTGCTAAACCGTTTAGTAGGCTTGCCTGCATTGGTTTTTCTGAAATGCTTCCTGCTATTCTGGTAATCTTAGCTAAGCTCTCTATACGCACGGGAAACCTTAACAAGCCTAGTGGGGCGGCTCCCTTGCCTATTCTTTCCAATTCTGAAAATATGAACGCGAGAAAACATTAAGCCCAAACCCTTGCACGCACGGGAATACTAACAGGCGGTAAAGCTGAAAATCCACTGTTATTTCACTGTTATTGCTGACATTGAATAAGGAAAGCTTAACAAAAAAGCTACCCCGTTAGAAGTAGCTTAACTCTGTTTCATCTCAGGTTTTCTCAGGTTCTACACCCTCCCAATGTGTAGTTTTATGTAGTTCTGCTATACGCGCGGGAATGTTAGGTTCTGTCAGGTTTATATACTCCCAAAACTCTGGTTTTCTCGTGTAGTTCCTGCCATTACATTAACATTAGCTCATATTCATCAATAGGGCTCTCTAATCCACTGCATCAGCTTTAAGAACCTCTTGGTAGTCCTACCCGCATATTGCCTTTTAAAGTGTTTGCTGTTTTGGAAACAACTATAAAGAGTATGATAATTAAAGTGATACTAAACAGAATTACTTTACTTTTACATGCTAATCTACAATTGAAAACAATTCTTATATGTCTGTTGCTTTACAAGAAAAAGGCAGTTTCTTTAATTCACTTCAAATCTTCAGGGGTATAGCCGCTCTGATGGTAGTCTTTCATCACCAATGGCCCTCTTTTACTTATTTCTTTGGACTGGATAATAGCACTATTTCTTTTGTTGCTGGTCTGGGCAAACATGGTGTAGATTTCTTCTTTGTCCTATCTGGTTTCATTATTACATATTCCTGCTATAACAAGTCAGCTAGCTTTGAGACCAATAAGTCTTATCTTTTAAATAGGGTGTTTAGAATTTACATTCCTTACCTCCCCATCGGTATAGCTATGTTGCTCTTGTACAGCTTGCTTCCTAATATGTCTGAGGGTAACAGAGACATAAGCTTGCTTACTTCGCTAACGCTTATTCCAGATGGCCCTCCCGCTTTGTCAGTGGCTTGGACACTGGTACATGAGATGATATTCTACCTGTTGTTTCTCATCTGGTTTTACACAAAGAGAGGCTGGTATATTTTTACTGCTGTATGGGCAGGGGTTATCATCTATCTGAATTGGCTGCATGCCGGTACAGCCTGGGATGGCATACCTGTCTTGAAGTTTTTTGCCTCTGTTTACAACCTAGAGTTTATCATGGGCTTTTACCTGGCTGTCTTGGTAAAGGAAACTAAATTAGCCGGGCAGCAGGCGTTTCTTGCTGTGGCTGCTTTGGTGTGTACGGCAGCAGTGATTTTGAAATGGCAGGGGGTGCAATTGCCTATTACCTTAGTGTTCGCTGTAAGCTTCTTCTTCCTGATACTGGGCAGCATCAACACCGCTTTGGATAGAATCAAATCGTCTAGCTTGCTGATGGCAGTAGGGAATGCTTCTTATTCAATTTACCTGGTCCATAATCCAGAAATAAGCATTCTTGTGAGACTGTTCCCTAAATACTCGGGTGAGCTATATTCAGCATTTGTCTTTGTAGCCGTTTTCATAATATGCTGCCTTTCTGGTGTGATTTACAGCAAGATATTTGAGGAATACCTACTGAAAAAGGCTAAAGGTAAATTCTTACCTGCTCGAGCTAAAGCATCTACAAATATGGCTGTAGCTGAATCTAAGAACTGATTTATTCACAAAGATTTTAAAACGGCTGACAAAGGTATTTGTACCCTCTTTGTCAGCCGATTTATATTAATCCTAATGTTCTATATACTTCTAAAACTCTAGTTTTCTCTAGTTTTCTCTAGTAGTTCCTGCCATTACATTACCATCAGCTCAGATTCAGTATAGGGCGCGCGCTCACTTTCTCTGATCTTCTGCATTAGCTTTAGGAATCGTTTGGTAGGCTTTCCTTTGTAGGTTCTTCTAAAGTGTTTGCTGTATAGCTCCTCATACACTTTGTCAGAACTGAACAGCTTTTCATACATTCTCATGATGCCTCTGTTCTTTTGGCTGTATGTCTGCTTTTCATACATATAGCCTTTACAGGCAGACCTGTGCAGGAACAGAGCCCCAACTGAGTAAAGTATCCTGCAATTTTTGCCAGTGCTAGGACAAACAAAGTACCATACCTCACCTTTGCCAATGTTGGCGGGAACGGTTGTAAGTTCCACTTTGTACTTTACAGGCTTATCCCCATAGGTATAACTCAGTTCCAGGTAAGGGTTATCTGTCAGGGTGCTAACAGCTATACCTATGCTGCTGTAAACTGAACCGTTCTTACTCCATGTAATAGTGCCTGATCGGTAACGGTTGGGCTTAAGATAGCCCCATCTGTTAAGGTTTGATATCGATACTGTATTAACCTCATCAAACAAGGTCGGGAATGTGTAAGGCTTTGGCATAAGGGTATGGGTTTGAAATGAAACCTAAATCTTTAGGGAATGTGCAGGATAAACAGGGCTTAATAACAGGCCATTTTTAAGGAGCCTACTTAGTTACTTTTTCTTTCTTAGTTGCATGCAAACCCACTTTAGGGGCTAACGGTCGCTGTTTTGGTATAGCCAAAGGATTCAGCATACCCCCCTTACCTTTAAATTGGCAGCGGTTTTTTTTCAGGAACAAGCGGTCGCTGTAACTGAATAACTTTTAAGGATTTACTAGGCCCTACCCCCTTTCACCTTTTAGTTGCCAGCATGTAAAGTATAGGAACAAGCGGTCGCTGTAAGGGGCTGCCATGCTCTAACTTACCCCTTAGCGGTAGTACTGCTTTGCCTTTGTTATTTTGCTGTTAAGCTCCTGTATCAATTCAGGCTGTTCTGCAATACTCTGAGCCATTGCCATGCCCTTAAAGATGTTTCTAAGGTCTGTGTAATACTTCTTGTGTTTAAAGACCTTTTGCTCTTTCATTACCTCAATATGGTGTAAGAAGGCTTCTAAGCCTTTTTCCTGTACTACCAGCCTTAGCACTTGATCTGTATAATCCTTTGGGGTGTTTATCTTACTTGTATCCATTAGAGTAAGTCCTACTTTGTGTATTGCTTCATATTCATTGTACCAACGGTCATACATGCCCATGTAAAACCGCTCATCTGTCAGTGTATCTGGTGTTATTACCGCCTGATTAAACTGCTTAGGCAGGCGGGCCGTGTAGCTTACCTCAAACCTGAGCAGGTTCTTACCCCTGAACACATCAGGAATAGGCACCCCGTTCTTTTTGATCTCAGCTATCTTGTTGTATGCCTTTATGCTTCTTTGGCTGTTCTGATAGCTTATGCTTGTAGGCTGGGTAAGGCGCGTGTACCTTGGGCTTTGGCCCAGATAAGGGTAATACAGCTCAGGCTTATATTCTGTCATGATGTTATGCCCTACATCCATTCTTGTAACCTTTGCCTTATATACTGGCAGGTGTAGCGTGTCTGCCATCAGTTCAAAGGCCCTTTTACTATCTGAGCGGGTTAGGGTGTGCAGGTTAGTGCCTAAGTAGAACTTAGCTAGACTTCCTTTGATACTTACCCCATGCTCTGATATGCCTATCCTTAAATTACCAGCATTGCCAGTAATATAAGTTTTGCCTGTGTCCTGCCTGTAGTTCTCTGATAGGTTAGTCAGATATGACAGGCAGTCCCAAACAGAACCGCCTATCATATCCACTGCTAGGAATTGGCCTATAGTACAGTACATAGCGTTTATAAAAAGTATAAATCTGTACTACTTACTATAAGGAAATACCATAGTCAAAGAACGGCTTAGCCTGTGCCCTTAGCTGTTCTATCTCGCTGTCTAATGCTCCATCTATTAGGTTTTGATAGTAGCCAGGTATAAGGTTCCTGCCATTAAGTATTATAAACACTTCTACTAAGGTTAGATCCTGATTAGTGATGAACAGATAGCAGTCATTCCTGTAAGGGAATAGCGGGTTGGCTGTGCCATTGCTCAGGAGTCTGTTAGCGTTGGGGTATCCATAGCCATACTCAGGAAAGTCTACATCTTCAAAGTAGATGCTGGATAGGTTTAGTTTACCGTTGGATAGTGCCCATTCTGCCAGGCGTTTGCTATTGGTCTTTACAAACTCTCTGGCAGGTATCTTAAACAGGTACATTTGCCCTTTGGCGTTTATAAAATCTATCAACCCTGTATAGCCTTTAGTGTTGGCGTGGGTTGTGCAGTCTAAGCGGGCTTTACTTCTAATACCATACTTAGCCTTTACCTGATCTGGCAGGTTCTCAAATCTAAAGTATGCCGCTATCATGCCTTAGCCCTCCCCATGTTCTTAAGTGCCACATAGGTTGCTGCCTGCTGTTCTATCTCATCAGCATTTACAGGCGTTACAGGGTTTCTTTGCAGCCATTGGTCTATGTCTACTTTGTTGAAATAGATATGCTTCCCCTGTGGCTTAAAGTGGGGTATTTGGGCGGTGTGGGTTAGCTTATACAGGTAGCTTTTGGATAGCCCTGTATAGGCTGCCACTTCATCAAAATTGAATACTATCTTTTGGCAAAGGAGTAATGTTTCTATATTCCTCAGTCTTTCCTCTACTGTTAGTTCTTGTTTTACCATTGTCTACAAATTTTATGTTTGAAGAAATGGTAGGCCTACCTTTAAATATCATGATGTTGTAAAGGTAGGAAAGCAAGGAAAGTAAGTAGTTCCAATCGTTCTAATGGAACAAAAAAAGAATTGGAACAACCTAATTTATACTAACTTAGGTTTATAGGGCGGGATGTGTGAAAAACGGTCTTGATAGCTTTCTGCTTTTAGTAAATCGCCAGGTTGAAAATTCCTTTTATCAAAGCTAGTCCCGAACTGTCTATTTAATGCGTTGGCTACTCTCTCCCCTGAAAAGTTTTGTTTTAGGTATCCTTTCTGTTTAAGCTCAGCATACAAAGCCACTAATGTTCTTCCATTCTCTAACCATTGGCCTGTATCAGAAAGATGCTCTGAGATTAATTCAAGTATTCTACCTGCCTGTTTTGAATCTTTAAACAGCTTAGGCCATGTGTAGTTAATCAGTTCTCTTTTATGTGGTTGGTTACTGTTTGGCTTATCAGGCATAATTAACCCTGCGTTCCTTAGTTCTGTGCGCCAAAATGGCTCAGCATCTTCTTTATACTCATCTAACTGCCTATTAAGACTTAACAATTCATAAATAATAGGCTTAGCCTCTTCTTCAAATCTTGGCTCAGGTAGTTTGTCAGAATCAGGATTATTAAGCCATAATAACCAACTCAGATATCTAGCTTTAATGATTATTTCAAAGGCTGTATCTGGACCCATGTAGTAATTTCGCTTTGAACTAAGGGTATCTATAACAACATCAGAAGTAAGGTCTCTTCTTTCATCTATTCCCCTTAAGGCATTTGCATATACCTCAGGATAAGCGCTTCTAAACTCTTCAATTTCAGCTCTTGCTTTATTGATTTCATCTGCTAACATTTCCCTTTTCATAAAGGAGTATTTAAAGCTCGTTTCTATTGGGTATGTCCTTTCCCATAAACCATTACTAAGCATTTTGAGGTATGCTAATGACTTTAAAGCATATATATAGGATGCAGAAATAGTAGAGAATTTATTATCTTCACATAGCATTTCTATTTCATCATCTGATATAAGGCCGTTATACCAGTCCATGTATCCAAAATCATAAACCCCGCTGTACTCACTATCTCCATGATAACTGGTATAACTTAAATCCTCATTTTCAATCTTTAAATCAGTTGGCCGGATACTATGCACAAGCCAATCAGATATGGTATATTTTGCAATGTCCATCACTTAGAAATTTAGTTCAGGTAAGGCGTTTACAGCCTGTGCTTTGCGCTCATCTGCAATGCTCAGGTACTTTTGTGTATGCTGTATGGAAGTGTGCCCTAAGAGCTGGGAAAGGGTTTTAATATCATACCCCAATACAAGTATGTTGGTAGCAAAGGAATGGCGGGCACTATGCCAGGTAATGCGCTTATCTATACCCGCTCTTGCTACCCAATTCTTAACAGTCTTGACTGAGCCCTCAAATGATGGCAAGGGAAACACCAGGCTGTCAGGTGTACCCCGCTCCCCTATCAGTTTAAGGGCATTCTGATTGAGTTTAAGCCTGAGCACCTCCTTAGTCTTGTTCTGTACTACAAACAGCTCTGAGCCGCCTATATCCTGCCATTTAAGGGCTTTTATATCGCCAAACCTTAAGCCAGTATTGCAGGCAAACAGAAAAGCCCGCTTTATTACCTCGTTACCACAATAGGCAGCCGCTAATGCTTTGATCTCATCTAGGTTCAGTACCCCTTTATTCATGCCCCCGCTCTTAAACTTTACCTTTTCAGGCAGTGGGTAATGTGGGAACAGGTTTTCCCTCATGCCATGCTTTACCACTTTCTTAAAGCGGGTAAAGTAAGTTTGTGGGCCATCGCCTGTCTGTTTGGATTCTAAGTAGTCCTTAAAGCCTAATACAAAGTTTGGGGTAATGTCTTTGCAAGGCAGGCGGGCTGTATCATACCTGTCTTTCAGAAAGGATTTGAACTTGTTAAGGCAAGCACTCAATACCCTATGATCTGCCTTTGTGTATTGTGTGTTGTAAGCCTGCCAGTACTGTACAAAGTCTACTGAGCCCTGTGTCTTAGAACTCAGGTTCAGGGCTCCTGTTAGCAGTTCCTCTGTGCGTTTGGCCTTGATGCGCTGTGCAAGCTCCAGAACGGTCTTATTAGAGTCTTTTTCTAGCTTATCCTTAGGCTTTCCCACTATGTACAGTTTCAGGAACTCAAATTCCCTTACCCCCTCATAGTAGAAATCTAAGTACAGGCTCAGTTTGCCATTTGCCAGCTTTTTCTCTCTCAGCCTAACTGGTTCTTTTGGGGCTCGTTTTTTCCCTTGCATAGCTTTTGTATTCCTTTCTTATCCAATATAAGAAAAGATATTTACATCAGTTACAAACTGGTTACAAATAACATCAAAACAAGGGAAAAAGCGGGGTGTATTAGGGAAAGGCTATAAAAGCAAAAACCCGCTTAGAATGCATCTAAGCGGGTTTTTCTTAACATTTGGTTATCCAAATATAGTAAGTTCAGTACCAGGAGCGGGAATCGAACCCGCACGAGCTTGCGCTCACAAGATTTTAAGTCTTGCGTGTCTACCAGTTCCACCATCCCGGCGCCTTCCGAAACGTTTTCCGGAGGGGTGACTTTAAAAAACAAAGACGTTGCTTATCACAACGTCTTTGTCATTCTTGAGCGGGAGACGAGGTTCGAACTCGCGACCTCGACCTTGGCAAGGTCGCGCTCTACCAACTGAGCTACTCCCGCTTTTAGTCATTTCCTAAACCCCTTAGCGATTTAGTGATACAAAGATATAGACAAATTTTCAGAAGTCAAGAGGCAGCACTAAAATTTTCAGCCAGTTTTTCTTTTTACACTGATTTTCAGCGAGAAAATTTTCAGAAAATCTTTAGCTACTGTCCCGCTATACCTGCTAACGCACCATTTCGCCATTGTCTTTCAACAATAATTTGAGCTCGTTGAGTTTCAAAAGGGCCTCTACAGGCGTGATGGTATTAATATCGAGCTGCTCCATCAGCTCTTTCACACGCTGCAATTGCGGGTCCTGCAGCTCAAACATACTCAGCTGGAAATTGTTCTTTGGGGCTGTCTTCATGCGCTGCTTCGGCGCCTGCTCCGACACTTTCTCTTTCTCGAGGTGGTGCATGATCTCGTCAGCACGCAGTACCACGCTGTTGGGCATACCGGCCATCTGGGCCACATGTATACCAAAGCTGTGCTCACTGCCGCCTTCCACCAGCTTGCGCATGAACAGGATCTTGCCACCTGTCTCCTTCACCGATACGTTGAAGTTCTTCACGCGGGTCAGGTCTTCGGCCAGTTGATTCAGTTCGTGGTAATGCGTGGCAAAAAGCGTCTTAGCCCGGAACTTCGGGTGGTTATGCAGGTGCTCCACAATGGCCCAGGCAATCGAAATGCCGTCGTAGGTACTCGTGCCGCGCCCGATCTCGTCCATCAGCACCAGGCTGCGGTCCGAAAGGTTATTGAGGATGCTGGCCGTCTCCGTCATCTCCACCATAAAGGTCGACTCACCCTTCGAGAGGTTATCCGAAGCGCCCACGCGCGTGAAGATTTTGTCGATGATGCCGATCCTGGCAGCCTCAGCAGGAACAAAGCAGCCGATCTGCGCCATCAGCACGATCAGGGCCGTCTGGCGCAGCAAGGCACTTTTACCGGCCATGTTCGGACCGGTAATGATGATGACTTGCTGCTCTTCGTTGTCGAGATAAATGTCGTTGGGCACGTATTCTTCCCCCAGCGGAAGTTGCTTTTCGATCACCGGATGCCGTCCTTTTTTGATGTCGAGCACGTGACCATCGTTTACCTCTGGCTTCACGTAGTTACCGGCCACGGCTATACCTGCAAAAGCGCTCAAACAGTCGATCACGGCAATGACCTTGGCATTTTGCTGGATCTGCCCCACATAGTCCATGGCCTGCAGCACCAGCTCGTTGAAAAGGCTGAACTCGATAGTATAGATGCGCTCCTCGGCGTTGAGAATTTTCTCCTCATAGGTTTTGAGTTCCTCCGTGATGTAGCGTTCGGCATTTACCAGGGTCTGCTTTCGTATCCAGCCAGCCGGCACTTTGTCCTTATGCGCGTGCGTTACTTCCAGGTAGTAGCCAAACACCTTGTTATAGGCAATTTTGAGGGAGCTTATACCTGTATTACGGACTTCCCGCTGCTGCAACTGTGCCAGGTAGTCCTTGCCGGAGAAAGCGATCTTGCGCAGCTCGTCCAGTTCCTCATTCACCCCATCGTTGATCATGTTGCCCTGGTTGGTCAGCATGGGGGCATCCGGCTTCAGCACGTTCTTGATCTCCTCGCGCAGGCCATCGCAGGGCGCCAATTGGTCGGCCAGCTTCACAAGGGCAGGTATAGCGCTGGCAGCCAGCATTTTTTTGATCGGCTGAATGGCGTCCAGCGCCTTGGCCAGTTGCATCAGTTCCCGTGGGTTCACACGGCGCACAGCCACTTTGGAAATCAATCGCTCGAGGTCGTTGATCTGCTTGAGATGCAGGTATAGCTCGTCCAGCAGCTCACTGTGCTGAGTCAGGGCCTCCACCGTATCGAGGCGTCGCTTGATCTGCACCACATCTTTCAGCGGCAGCACCACCCATTTTTTGAGCAATCGGGCTCCCATCGGCGTGGTGGTCTGGTCGAGAATCTGGATTAATGGCACCCCATCCTGGTTTTGCGGGTATACCAGCTCCAGGTTGCGCACCGTGAAGCGGTCGAGCCATACATATTTGTCCTCCTCCAACCGGGAGATAGTGGCGATGTGGCTGATCTCGTGATGGTGTGTTTCGGAGAGGTAGTGGAGTATGGCTCCTGCCGACGTAATGGCCTCCTGCATCCCTTCTATACCAAACCCTTTGAGCGAGGTGGTGTTAAAATGCCGGGTCAGCGACTCATAGGCAAAGTCGTAGCTGAACACCCACTCTTCCAGTGCATAAAATCTAAAGTCTGGGCCATAACTCTGAAAGAAGGTTTCTTTCTCGCGCTTGCAGAAGAGCACCTCAGCCGGGGCCAGGCTCTGCAGCAGTTTGCCCACATAGTTCTTGTCGCCTTGCGCCGTGATGAACTCACCTGTGGAGATATCCAAAAAAGAAACGCCCGCCTCGGTTTTGCCGAAGTGCACAGCCGCCAGGTAGTTGTTACTGCGTCGCTCCAACACCTGATCGTTAAAGGAAACACCGGGTGTTACCAACTCGGTCACACCGCGCTTCACAATGCCTTTCACCGACTTCGGATCCTCCAACTGGTCACAGATGGCCACACGCTCACCGGCTCTTACCAGCTTTGGCAGGTACGTGTCGAGGGAGTGGTGCGGGAAACCGGCCAGCGCCGTCTCGGAAGTTGAGCCGGCACCGCGCTTAGTCAACACGATATCCAGTATCTTGCTGGCCCTCACGGCGTCTTCGCCAAAGGTTTCGTAAAAGTCCCCCACCCTGAATAGCAGCAGCGCCCCCGGATGCTTTGCCTTAATGGCGTTGTATTGCTTCATCAGTGGGGTTACCGTGCCGTTGTCTCCTCCTTTCATACCTGTATCTCTTTGATGGGAAATAGATTCCCTGTTAATCTTAACTGTGTTTTTATGGCGCGAGCGTCCTCGATTGTATCTACTATGGTGGGGCCTCTGGCCCAAGTATAGGTATACCGCAAGTTTGCAACTGGCGTAGTAACTGCATATCTATACCTTAACTTGTTTACTTTCATAGCTTCGCCTGTGCGGCGGGCACTCACTTTTTGTCTTGACACAAAAAGTAAGCAAAAAGGTCAAGACTCCCCAAACTCGCTGAACGCTCAAACAGTGGGTAGTCAATTGGTGCACCTGGCTCAGGTGATCTGCTTCGTAGCTTCAGGGGCAAGTTAGTCTTGCTATATCTGTCAGTGGTCTGAGCTACAAAGCTATACCTATAAAAACTGGCAACGGCTCAGATTCCCACTTTGAAGGGGGCAGGGGGATGTGAATCGTGCACGTGATTCCTGTAAATCCTAAAATCCTTTAATCCTGATTCAGACAATCCTTTCTTTGTACCTTTGCCCCAATACTCATTACCAACAATCCAATGCGAAAACTCTCCATGGACGACCTCAACCGCGACTCGGTTGAGGAATTCAAAAATAAGAAAAAAATACCGTTAGTCTTGGTGCTCGACAATGTGCGCAGCCTCAATAATGTGGGCTCTGTTTTCCGCACCGCCGATGCTTTTATGGTAAGCAAGGTATACCTGTGCGGCATCACCGGCACCCCACCCCACCGCGACATCGAGAAGACGGCGCTTGGCGCCACGGAGTCCGTGGTATGGGAGCATGTACCTGATACGCTGGAACTAGTGAAGCAACTCAAAGAACAAGGGTATCAGATTGGCTCGGTGGAACAGGCGGAAAATAGTGTGAAGCTTGATAAGTTTATACCTGAACCGCAACAGCACTACGCGCTGGTGCTAGGCAACGAGGTGTTTGGCGTGGAGCAGGAGGTTATTAACCACTCTGATTTTGTGCTGGAGATTCCCCAGTTCGGTACCAAGCACTCTCTCAACATATCAGTGGCCACGGGCGTAGTAGTTTGGGATTTTCTGAGCAAAATCATCCGCTAATCAATTGGCGCTGAATCTGTTTTCGTTTCCCTGGCACGTTTATCAGAATTTTTAAACGCTCCGTTTAAACCTTTGGCGCCACAGTTTGTCTTACCTACGGCTAAAAGTTGAGCCGGGGGAAACCACTTACAGTGGCGTACCCCGGTTATTACCTTTAACATCCTCCCCATCTGCTGCCTCCACACCCTGAGGGAACAAAAGCTGCTTCTTTGATTATCCGTATAATACACTATGAGAATCTATACCTTACCATTACCTCTCGTTCTTTTTCTACTACTTATCTCCAGTACCGCGCTCCTGGCTCAAGGACAACCACAGGCCGCTACCCAAGGCAGAATTTCCGGTACGGTGCAGGACCAGGAGACCAAGGCACCGCTCGGCTTTGCCAACGTGGTATTGCTCACTGCCCTTGATTCCAGCCTGGTAACCGGCGCCACTTCCGACATAGAAGGGAAATTCGAGCTGACACGCGTGCCACAGGGGCGCTTTATTCTGCGTGTTTCATCGGTGGGCTACCCTACTAAGTTTATACCTAACATCTCTGTTTCGGCGACCAACAATAACCTGCAGCTAGGCGCTATACCTGTGCGTGGCAGTGCCACTCAGCTAAAAGAAGTGCAGATTGTGACGGAACGCCCTATCGTGGCGTTCGAGCTGGACAAGCGGGTGGTGAACGTGAGCCAGGACATCAATGCCGAAAGCGGCTCGGTGGCCGAGGTGATGCAGAACCTTCCTTCGGTGACTGTTGACGTAGACGGCAATGTGAGCATGCGCGGCAGCTCCAACGTGACTATTCTTGTTGACGGCAAACGCTCCGCCCTCTCCAACCTCACCCTCGACCAGATTCCTGCTAACCTGATTGAGAGCATCGAATTGATTACCAACCCCTCATCCAAGTATAACCCTGAAGGAACATCCGGCATCATAAACCTGGTGCTAAAGAAGGAGAAAAAGCCCGGCTTTAATGGCTCAGCCTCTGTTACAGCCGGCACTTACGACAACTACAACACCTCGCTCAACCTGAACTACCGCTACTACAAGTGGTCTCTGAACTCCGGTTACGACTTCAGGCAGCGCACCCGGCCGGGTGAGAGCAACAGCTTTACGACTAACTACCACTTGAACGACTTCGGGCAGCAGGACAGCACCAGCTACCGTCTGCAGGAAGGCACACGCAACAGCAAAGATATTTCGCACAGTTTCCGGTTGGGAGCCGATTATTACCTCACGCCCCGCCATACCTTGTCGGCCTCCGGTATTTACCGCTTCGGCAAGGACACCGGGTATAACAACATTTTCTACCGCTTCGAGGATGAGAACCGCCAACTGGTGAACACCCGCACACGCGAAACTGATGAGGAGGAAAACGAGAAGGCCGTGGATGTGACGCTGGGCTACCGTCAGACCTTCGAGAAAAAGGGCCAGGAACTGACGGCTGACATCGTCTATAATACCAACATCGATGACGAAGCGGCGCTATACAACGAGCGGAGTGGCTTGCAAGGTAGCTTTCCGGAGATGCAGCAGACATTAGTGGACGATGCTAACCGGGAAATCGTCGCCAAAGCCGATTACGTGCATCCCATTTCGGAGAACAGCCGTTTCGAAGCTGGTTTCCGCAGTTCCTTTGAGCGACTGGATGAAGATTCCCGCTTTTTTAACCGGAACAACGAGACCGGTGACCTGGTATACAGCACCGACCAGAGCAACCATTTCGTTTTCGACCAGAATATCTACTCTGTCTACTCCAACTACAGCAACAAGTATAAGTCCATCAGTTACCAGGTAGGGCTGCGCGCCGAGCAGACCGTGACCAAAACAGACCTGCGCACCGAAAACAAAAAGAGCGACAACGATTATTTCAGCCTCTTCCCGACGTTTTTCATCACCAAAGATTTCAACCCGGACAACAAAGTACAGTTCAGCTACAGCCGCCGCATCAACAGGCCACGCAGCCGTTTCCTGAATCCGTTTGTGGACCGCTCGGACCGTTTCAGCGTGCACTATGGCAACCCTGAACTCAAACCGGAGTTCGTCAACTCGCTGGAGTTGGGCTACCTGAGATATTGGGGCGATGCCTCCATCAACGCCACGGTCTTTTACCGCCATACCATGGATGAGATAGAGCGCTTCCGGATGGGGACTCAGGTGGTAGTTGGCAACGATACTATACCTGCCACCGAGACTACTTTCCTGAACATCTCCGACAACAAAGCCTATGGGGCAGAACTCGGCTTTAATTACCCTGCTACGAACTGGTGGCGCATCAACGGCAGCATTTCCGGCTTCCGGACGCAGCTCAACACCACGCAGGGCGACACGGAACTGAGCAACGCGCAATTCAGCTGGAGCTCGAAGGTGAACTCGACTTTCACGGTGTGGGAAGATTTGAATATCCAGCTATCTGGTTTCTACCGCGCCCCGACAGCCGACATACAGGGCCGCATGGAGCAGATGTTCAGCGCTGACCTGGCCATGAAAAAAGATGTGCTCAAAAAGAACGCTACCATTTCGCTCCGGGTGTCGGATGTGTTCAATACGCGGCAATTCAACTTTGTGAGTTTTGGCCCTGAGTTCAGAACCGAAAGCGAGAACCGCCGTCAGAGCCGCATCATATACCTGGGCTTCACCTACCGCCTCAACAGCGAAGGCAGCAACCGCGAACGCCGCCAGCCAAACGAACAGAATGGCGGGGACGACGAAGGTTTTGATAACTAAACCACATTGAAACAGATAAAAAAAGGCCGGGGAGAAATCTCCGGCCTTTTTTGTTTGGCAGCTATCTTCCCTGTGGGGTCTTCCGGCGGGAGGATTTGTAAGAAGTCCCCTTTTGAAGCTAGGTCTGTTAAGTTCTGTAGTAAACTATCCCCTTGAGGGGATTATAGGGGTGTAGATATGGTGCTAATAGGCATAAATTGGCCAATCTAGGTTATTCTCACAGATCTAAATATCTCTCTTCGCACCCACGAGTGGAGAGTTCCCTGAAATGAAACAACCCTGCCCTCAAGGGGACAGTCTCCATCAGAACCTAACAATCTTCCTTTAAAGGGTACAAGGAATGACAATCGCTCCCGGTTCCTCCGCTATAATTCGCACTGCTATACCTGATGCTGTACTTCAGATTTCTCCTTTCGTCGAAATGACAGATGAGTAACCGGAATGACACACAGCTATACCTTCTGCCCTGCTTCTCCGTATCTTACACCGAACAAAAAATCAACTTCATGACTGCTCCTGCCCGACTGCCGATTATAGACCTCCACTGCGACCTGCTGGTATACCTGTCGGATGTACCCGATTCGGCCATTGATAATGTAGCTGAGATCGGGTGTTCGCTGCCAGCCCTCACACAGGGCAATGTGCGATTGCAGACGATGGCTATTTATTGCGCCACCGCGCCGGGAAGCACCAACTATGCCCACTTGCAGGCCGAGATATTCCGCAAGCTGACCACAGACGAGCGCAGCTGCCTGACAGCGGTAACGGATACAGCATCGTTACAAAATGCGCTGAGCGGACGTGGCGATATCGGCATGATTGCCTCCATCGAAAATGCCTCTGGCTTTTGCGAGGAGGACGAACCACTGGAAGATGGCTTTAAGAAACTGGAAAAGATCATTGAAGCGGTAGAGCGGCTTTTCTACATCAGTTTCACCCACCATATGGGCAACCGCTTCGGGGGCGGCAACATGACAGACAGGGGCATATCCCGCGACGGCAAAATGCTGCTCGACTACCTGCACGGCCGCCGCATCGCTGTGGACTTTTCGCACACCAGCGATGCCCTGGCCTACGACATCCTCGAGCACATCGACCGTGAGCGGCTCGACATACCTGTAATGGCCAGTCACTCCAACTTCCGGCCGGTATGGGAGCACAACCGCAACCTGCCCGTCGAGATTGCACAGGAGATCATTCGCCGGCAAGGTCTAATCGGCATGAACTTTTTGCGTGCCTTCGTGAACAATGAGCAGCCCGAAGCCCTATTGCAGCACATTCTGTATGGCTTTGAGAAAGGGGCCGAAGACAGCATCTGCTTCGGAGCCGACTACTTTTATACCCTCGATTCGCCCGATCTGAGCCGTATACCTTACTATTTTAAAGAGCACGAGCACGCGGGCACCAGCTATACCTATTTGCTGGAACAGCTACAGGAAAAGCTCCAGCAACCTCAGCTAGAGAAGCTTGCATTCCGAAATGTACAGCGTTTTCTTGAGCGCATTTGGTCCTGATTCAGGCTTTAATCCTATCCTTTGCAGTAGCAAAAACAGCTATTTTTTGCATGAAATCTTGTGCTGAAAATAATATTTATTATATTTCATGTGGACTATATAGAAGCCGTTTAAAACAAGCCTTTCTTTGTTATAACATACTTCTATATTTCGGGTTTGTCACCTTGTAAAAAGCTACTATGAAATTCATCGGACTGTTTCTCCTGCTTGCCGGGCTGGTTTCGCTCGTTATGGGTCTTTCGGGCGCCAACTTACTCGTTTTGAACTGGGTTAATCAGTGGGGCGAAGGTATCGGTTGGGGTATACGGGCGGGCATCACGGCGCTCGGTGGGGTATTGTACTATATTTACCGACACGAAGATTAAGGCCATTCGCTTATTTTCTATATAGAAACTTTGCCATGTGCAAACAAACTGCGTATACGCAAATAATGTACACTAAATGCCGAATCAGCCATGGACTCTCCGCAGTACGCACCATACTATATTCAGATAAATGAGCTCTATATAGACACCGTCGTAATTGACGATACGGAGTTCATCACCTTGTGGTGTTTTACTGTGCTTGATGAGGAGTACAAGTTCATTTACCTGGGCTGCGACTTCACACAGTTCAACCAGATTTTGATCGGTGCCGGCGACAAAGGCAAAGAGATTGCCCTGCACATGGCCAACGTGCTCAACAGCGAACACGACTCCCCTACCCTGGTGCCTATAAAAGAACAGTTTGATGACTACCTGGAGCTAACTGGTTTCGACCTGATCGTGTATGAGCCGCTGGCGGTGGATGATGAACTGGAGGATGAGTATGAAGATGACGATGACCTGCCCTTGGAGCAACTTTTGGGCGGTGGGAGCAAGCGTTCCGACAATACCTCACAGAAGTACCTGATCTACCAGCTCGACAAGCTATACCCTTCCAAGATCTTCGAGCCCGAGAAGCTGCAGCGCGAAAGCATGACAGAACAGTTTGAGGATGACTCGCTGGAACTGGCGCAGCTCTACTACGATTATCTCAATGCCTCCGAAAACGGCTACTCGGAGTGCGAAGCCCGCCAAGTGGCAGGCCTGGAGAAAGACCTTTTCTTCCGGATGGCCCGCAAAGCCGCCGATCTCTGGAGTTAATTCTATACCTGCTATACCTACTTGGCACTGTCATCTTGCGCAGCTAATTGCTGGCGTGCCCGCAGCTGTAGCTGCATTTCGTTTACCCAATTCCTGATCTCCTCTTCCTCCGCGCGCAAAAGCGCCTCCTGGTAATGGTCCAGCTGCGATTGTTGTGAGGTATACACGTACGCTTTGTAGCGCTCGTCGAACGCAGCACCGGTCAGTTTTCCAAACTCTTCTACCGTTATCCTGTCGGCCGATCCCAGCGAGTCGGGTAGGCTGGTGTGCAGCCCCTCGGCTCTGGCAACCTGCTGTAGTTGCTTCATGGCGTGATTGTAAAAGTCCAGCATTTCGGTGCTAAGGGCTTTGACACCCTCGGACTGAGCTCGCTCAGAAGCCAGTCGGGCCAGCTCGGCCTGTAGCATGGTGGTGCTAGCGGCATAGTCCAGGAAGGCGGCGCTGCGGCTCATTTCTTTTACAGCCGGAGGCGTGTCGGTTTTGGCCTGTACGGTTTTGGGGCCGTCGTCGCAGGCGATCATGAGCAAGAATAGGAGCCCGAAGGCCAGGGTAAGCAGTTTATCGGTGAGCATAGGCAAGGGTGCGCAAGGTGTCGTCTATAGCTATACCGTATACCCTGCCTCACAAGTTATGTTCTATACCTGAAAACACTTTAAAATACAGCAATGCCTTGGTTTAAAACCGATACGACTTCCGAACCAGCGTCAGGTTGCTTTCGCGGCCCTGCTCTGGTATAACATGGGCGGGCAGAGCTTTCTTTATCAGCTGCTGCGGCAGACCAATGCTCACATCATACAGGTATAGCTGCAGGCCACTGCTCTGTTTCAGGCGCACTTCCAGTTCCACTTCTTTTGAGTCCGGCAGCCCATGTACCTTGGCAAAGTATACTGCCCCTTGCGCTGTCTCAAGAGGGCCCAGCGTGAGCGCTTCGCCGTTGATGGCGGCTCCCAGCATACCGCCTTCTTCGGTGGGTTGCAGCACCAGGTCCAGGTGAGCGGCTCCACGCGGTGACTGCAACCGGATGGTCAGTACGCGTTCGCCGGGGGCTATTGCTTCGTTCACCAGACTGGCGACAGGCGCCTGCACAGGTATAGGCGCAGCTTCGTTTTTCAGGTACTCCCGCGCAGCCATGGGGTATATTTCAGTCAGTGCACTGGTTGTTGGCTTCGGGAAAAACTGCTGATTCCAGTCGTCGGTGCGCTTATAGGCGGAGGCCCAGACGGCCACATCATCGTCGGCGTTAAGGTAGTAGCTTACGTGACTGTGCAAAGGCTGAGCGGGGCTCGGTTTCTCTGCCTTAATGGCCCGGAACAGCTGTATACCTCCGGTAAAAAGCAGAAAGGCAGGCAGCAAAGGCAGCATACGCCAACCGAAGCTTCGCTCTATGGTGATCAGCAAAGGTATAGCCAGCCCGGCCAGCAGAAGTAGCGTGACTACCGTGGCGACAGGCATCTGCAGGGCAAACACCACAAACAGGAAATTTACCTGCGGCATCAGCATGAAAATGGCGGGTGCTATACCTGCCAGCAACACCAGCGCATACGCCCAGCCAACAGGTTGCTGGTGCAGGCCTTTCAGGAAAAGCACCAGTAAGGCCAGCAGGCAGAAAAGTAGCGGAAACATGAACAGATAGGCCGCAGCAGGCACCAGCACCAAGGCCGCCACCATCAGGGCAAACCAGTGCAGGCAAACGCCCACGGCTAAGGCAAATACCGACATCCAACGCAGCAGCAGCCAGCTTAACAGTAGCATCAGCCCCAGAGCCAGCAGCAGATAGCCCATAAAGAAGCGCACAGTGCCATATACCCCGTTGATGTCATGGCTGTAGGGTAGCATGGCTTTTATAAAGTTGGTGATTGGAAAGGATAGCCCTGCCACAATCGCTATGACCAGCAGGAAACCCACGAAACCTCCTATCAATTGCATCCCCGAAAAAGCTTTCCTGCGAATACCCACCACGATATAGGCCAGCAGCAACACCGTGGTCAGCGCTGCCCACAGCAAATTCCATCCAGCCGTATACTGCACGAGCCAACTGCCTGCGGGGTTAAAGAAAATCTTGTCTTGCGCCTTGGTATTGTCAAGCGACACATTGCCCAGGTGCCGTACCAGCGCCAGCATGTTGCTGCCGTGGTGCTGCAGACTGTTGCGGTTCAGGTTCTCGGGTGAGTCGGTCATTTTATGGTAATGCACAAAGCCATCGATGAAAGCTGAATTCACGCCCGTATACCCGGCATCTCTGAACACAGTAAAATCTGTATTGTTGGGCATGTTGCGGTATACCTCGTACATCATGGAGCTGGCAAAGGGGTAGGGCGCGGCCGCCGCAAACTGCTCCACAATCCAGCCGTTTTCGGGGCTTATCTCGAAGGTCATGCTCGGGCCAGCATTGCCGCGCGCCTCTACGTTTACGACTACGCCCACCTCCTGTGCCCAGGGGTGTTTCAGGAAAGCCCTGGCCCCGTACAGGCCGTATTCCTCGCCGTCGGTCATCAGGAAAATAACATCGTGCTGCAGCGGTTCGCCTATCTGAAGGGCTCGGGCTGTCTCGAGCATGGCGGCTATACCTGCGCCATCGTCACTGGCGCCGGGGGTGTTGGGCTGCGAGTCGTAATGCGCCATCACCAGCACGGCTTTGCCGCCCGGTTGGGTGCCTTTCAATCGACCCAGGAGGTTGTAGACATAGCCCACGTTGCTGGTTTCGCCTACCGGGTTCACGACTACCGCTTCCTGCACCTCCGGCTGTAGCCCGAGCATCTCCATTTGTTTGAGCAAATACTGCCGCACCTCCGCATGGCCTGGCGTGCCCATGGCGTGGGGCTGACTCGCTACCTCCCGGACATGTGCCATAGCCCGCTCCGCCGAGAATTCTGTGTCCGGGGCAGTGGCTGGCAGTGCCTCCGGTGGACTCATCAGGCTAACGCTATACACACTCAAGCCCACGAGGGCAATCAGCAAAAAGAGCGCTATGAGATAAGGTCTTGTAGACATGGCCAGGTATAGGGTGGTTCCGTACGGTTAATATAGTAAATTTCTATGTATGTCTGTTAATTCTCCGGACTACCAGGTTATCTCGGGCGAGGGAAAATCTATACCTTCTACACTTCGCGTCGGCTATACCGCTGCTGGAAGCTGTTAGGAAAAGGAATGGCTTTAAAACAAAAGCCCCGACAGGTATACTGCCGGGGCTTTTGCAAAAACCTCAAGCTGACTTATTGGGAAGGATCGCCTTCGGGCAGTACTTCGTTCTGACGCAGATGCACCGGTGTGGTTTTCTTGCGCAGGCGTAAGTTGAGCATCTCCACCATCAGTGAGAAGAACATGGCAAAGTAAATGTAGCCCTTCGGGATGTGCTGGTGCAGGGACTCTACTATCAACATGAAGCCGATGAGGAGCAGGAAGGAAAGTGCCAGCATTTTCACGGTCGGGTGCTTGTTCACAAAGTCGCTCACGTACCTGGCGAAGATCAGCATAATGCCCATGGCAATGATCACGGCAAGCACCATCACCAGGATCTCCTGCGCTAGGCCAACGGCCGTCAGAATAGAGTCGAAAGAGAACACGATATCGATCAGGATGATCTGGATGAGCACTTTACCCAGCGTGGTGGTTCCCTTCCCGGTTTCATGGCCTTCCTCCTCGCCTTCCAGCTTGTTATGGATTTCTGTTACCGACTTGGCTAACAAAAACAGACCACCAGCAAACAAAATAATATCGCGCCACGACACCGGGAAGTCTTCGTCGGTAAACGGCAAATTGATCGAGAAGATCGGCTCACTCGCACTCACGATCCAGGCGATGAACATCAGCAGGATGATGCGAAAAACAAGTGCCAGCATCAAGCCGATATTGCGCCCCCTGGCCTGCTGTTCCTTCGGCAACCGACTTACAATGATCGAGATGAACACAATGTTGTCGATGCCCAGCACAACCTCCATAAAGGTCAGGGTCAGCAGACTTATCCAGGTGTCCGGATTAGCGAATATTTCCATAAGGTGAGGGTTGAATTGTTAAATGGCTAAATTGTTAAATGGTTGCCGTCAGCTAAAAACAATTTAACCATATAACCATTACGACTTCATATTGACGTACTGAAGCGGCATACCAATTTCTTCGGCGTTTGTACGCAAGACAGCGATTATTTGCTGCAGATCATCAATTTTTTTACCTGTCACCCGGATGGTTTCGTCCATGATGGCGGCCGACACCTTCACCTTGCTGTCTTTGATCAGCTTCATAATCTTTTTGGAAGTCTCCTTGTCTATGCCGGCTTTCACTTTGATGTCTTTCTTCACCATGGCACCGCTCTGGTAAGCTTCCTTAGAAAAGTCGAGGGCGGTGGCGTCGAGGCCCTGCTTCACCATTTTACCGATAAGCACGTCCTCGGTGTGCTGCAGGCGCATGTCGTTCTCCATGCTGATGTGCACTTCGTTGTTTTTCTTGTCAAACTCCAGTGAGCCTTTGGTGTCGCGGAAGTCGTAGCGGTTCATGATTTCCTTGCGAGCCACGTTTATCGCATTGTCCATGATCTGCGGATCTACTTTGCTGATAATATCGAAAGATGCCATAGTTTTTCGGGTTAGGTTAAATGATAAGATTTACACGGTTAATAAGCTGCAAAGTTATGTATCTAATTGTTGATTGCTAGGGGGTGAGTTGCTAAATGGGTAAATTGTTGGTTGTTGGGGGTTAATGATTGGATTGTTAAATGGTTTTCACCCCATCCCAGCCTTTCCTTTTATCGAGGGCCCCTACCCTCAAAACAGGGGAAGGAGCGGTGCACGATTAACATCTCCCTGCCCCCTTCAAAGGGGGACTTTCCTGCCGTTGCGGGTTTATAAGTAAAAGGCGTTGTAGTTCCTGTCACAAACCCTTGGCAGGTATAGCAAGACTAACTTGACCCCTAAACAATGAAACAGATCGCTATGCCAGGTGCACCTTTTGACTACCCACTGTTTGAGCGGTCAGCGAGTTTGGGGAGTCTTGATTTTTTTGCCTACTTTTTTTATCAAGAAAAAAAGTAGGTGCCCGCCGCACAGGCGAAGCTATAAAACAACATAACCCGCCATACCTGCAACAGCAGCTAGTAATACAACCTCCGCTATACTTACAACACCACATTTTCACTAAACTTGCATTACAAAAACACAACCACATGAAAGTCATAGAACCCGCTACACCTGAGCAATTCAAACAATACTACCAACTCCGTTACGACACCCTGCGCAAACCCTGGGATCAACCCGAGGGCAGCGAACGCGCTGAAGACGACGACCAAGCCATACACGCCATGCTCGTAGATGAAAACAATGAAGCCGTTGGCGTTTGCCGTCTGCACCTGAACACGCCGCAGGAAGGGCAGATCCGCTTTATGGGCGTGCGAGCCGATAAACAGGGTATGCGCCTCGGCGATCAGTTAATCAGCTACCTCGAAGACCGCGCCCGACAGCTTGGGGCCACTACCATGACCTTGCAGGCCCGCGAAAACGCCGTAAACTTTTACCGCCGCAACGGGTATGAAGTAGTAGAAAAAACATACCTGTTGTTTGGCTCTATTCAGCATTACAAAATGGCCAGGCAACTCTAACACGTTGCAGAAATGGCTTTGGACAAAAACAAAAAACTTTTACTGACCGCCGGTGCGGTAATACTCGGTGCCGCTATCATCAGCAGTTGTAGCAGCACAAACGCGCCACTCGAAACGGTGCCAGACGTGGACCTGGAACGCTACATGGGTAGGTGGTACGAGATCGCCTCTATTCCACAGCGCTTCACAAAAGGCTGCCGCTGCACCACAGCCGACTATAAATTCAATGCCGAGAAAGGGTATGTGGAAGTATACAACTCCTGCCTGAAAAAAGGCAAGACGAGCGATGTGAAGGGAAAGGCTTTTCCGGTGGAGGGTAGTAACAACAGCAAACTCAGGGTACAGTTCTTCTGGTCTTTCAAAGGCGACTACTGGATCCTGGAGCTCGACCCGGATTATCGTTATGTGATGGTGGGTGCGCCCGACCGCGAGAGCCTCTGGTTCCTCTCCCGCACCCCCACCATGGACGAGGCCACTTACGCCAGACTAGAGCAACTGGCAAATGCCAAGGGCTTCCCGGTGGAGCAAATGCAAATGACGGATCAGGGTTGTGCGGAATAATTCGCCTCGAAATTTACACTTGAAGTGCCTTAATACGCCCGCCGGAGGCTGGTGGTAGTGGTTTTGGAAGTGGCTGGGTCGCCGGTATCGCGCTTGAGGGCACCGTTCAGAATGAAGAGCTTGAAGAAGAGAATGAACCCAACCACTGCCAGGGCATGGACTAGAAGCGCTCCTTTGTTATGCGGGTCGCCGGGTGCTGCAAGTACACCGATCAACCGCCTGATGAGCAGCACCGCGCCAATCACCAGCACCAGGAGCCCCACCATGTGGTGCGCCCCGGGTGCGTGCGCATATTCCCAGCCAAACAGCAGGTAGGTAATCCAAACTAAAACAACACCACCCGCATAGTATGCGAGTCCGCGGGCTATACCTGTCACAAACTGCTTCTCTATGCGCATGTTTTTTCTAGCCCTGTAGTTTCTTATCAGTCAGGTCGCGCAGTTCTGCCTGCAGATCCTGCGCGACTCGTTGCATTTCCTGCATGGCCTGCTCTTTCGTTTTGCACTGCAACAGATGCAGTTTCACGTTATCCGAGAGCTTGATGTAGCCATCGTATCGCTCTAATTGATAGGTATGCGTTGATCCTCCGACCGCATTGGACTGCCCATAACTGTTCTTTTTCAAAAAAAGAAAATCGATCCCGGCCAGGGGCAGCATTTTCCCGAACGTTTTTCCTGCAAACCGAACGCCTTCGCGGTAGGTCATTTGTGCCAGATCGAACTCAGTGCGATAGTGTGTGAATTGCGTGATGATGGCGGTCGGAAGGAAGGCGTAGGCCGCTATTGAACCGTTTACAACCATCGTGATGGCAAGTGTGGTGGTGATCCAGCCGAGCGCCCGTGCGCTTGCACTGAAGTATTGGCCTGTGCGGTAGCTGTGTCGTGTTGCTGACATGGGCATGTGAAATGATCGTCAAGGTAAGGTTTATTTCTGAGATCTCTGCTCCCGATTTGGCACGATCAACTGCCTGTTTTCATCATAGAGCCCCACCAATATGCTGTTGCCTGCATCGTCTACTCTCAGCCCGCCATAGGCTGCTTTTTCGAACGTTTCGGCCTGCCCTTCTTCAAAAAAGTAGGATTCAGCCCCTAAGTTGAGCGACCAACCGCCTTTGCTATACCTGAGCAGGATTTCGTCGTCGTGAAGCGGTTCTTTCTCCGGTTGATAACGCACGAGTTGCGCCACGTTTTGCGAGTCCAGCTGCACGACGGCATAGCCGCGGTTGGGAAGTTTCTCCAGTTCCTGCGTCTGGCTGATGGCGTAGCTGAGCACCATGTAATCGCCCTGCATGAGCGAGCGCGGGTCTACCGGGGCCAGGCTGAGGAGCACCAATTGGCCGTCTTTCAAAATATCCTCTTTGTCCACCACCGACAAATTGAAAAAGGCCAGCACCGCCACCAGGTTCACCAGCACGACAATGCTTTTCAGGTTACGCTTCATGGCTTCGCAGATAACGGTTTAACAGGTATTGACCAGCCAGAAAAAGGCTACCCATGAGCACCAGCACCCCGGACTTGGCCAAGAGCGTCATGTTCAGGTCGTAGTAGTAGAGCACCAGGAAATAAGCCAGCGCCAGCAGCCCGACCCAAGAGCCTGTCCGGTGGCCGATGTAAAAACTGGACAGGACCACCAGCAAAGCACCCGGCACCGATGGCGCCAGCACAGTAGGCAGCAACACCACCGCGCAGCAGGTATAGAAAATTCCCAGCGTCTTCTGATCCTTCACCCCGCTTTCGCGCAGCGCACGGTGCAGCAACAGCAGCAGACAACCGATCAAAAACAAACCCGACATCCAGAAATGGGTGATGTTGGTGGAGAGCAGTTTCTGATGCACAAACAGCACCAGCGTGATGATCAGCGAGAAGATCAGCCCCATGCGGACCGGTCCGAAAACAAGCGCAAAGCGCCGCGACAGGGCCAGCAGCTTTGCTTCGGACAGACTCATCAAGGTGAGCATACCTGCCAGCAACATCACAAGCACATGCGACAGGTTGTATACCTTATGTATGAAGATCAAGCTCAGTAAGCTGCCGTTGAGCACCAGCACTGAGATAAAAACACAGACGGCACTCTTCGAGAAAACCAGCACCAGTGCTGAAGCTATACCTAAAGTGAGAGCTGCGGCCGAGGCGCTATCCGTCATTTGGCCAATACCGAAGGCCAGCATCACATAGCTCGTAATATTCATAGAAATACCCAGTGCGTCAGCGGTCGTATCTTTGTTGCTACGAATCACTACTTCCGCCCCGATCAGGAAAATCAAGCCAAAAACCAGCATGGCTGTACCTGATTGGAGTAGCTGCGTGCTGGCGATAGCCCCCATCAAAGTACCCATCGCCAGCAAGCCGCCCAGAATCGTGAGCAATTTCACAGGCCAGCGCTTGAGCAGCGATGTAGCTTGATCAATTTCTGCAGCTATCACTAGCTCGTTGTATTGGAAGCCGGGTTGCTCCTGAGCAATTTGCTCCAGCACATTGCTTAAACGCGGATATTCTTTATCGGCCATGCCACTGTCGGTTAAGTTTGCCCAGATACTGAATCAGTAAGGTGATGCTGCCCACCACAAAAAGCGTCGCCAGCAACAGCATGATTTCCGGCACGTTCTCCCCGATCCGCACCAGGATGGCCGTCACCACCGCTATGCCGCTAAAGGGTAGGGCCGTCAGGTAAAAGATATCGCGCACCTTTAGGCCATAGGCGATCCCTGCGCCATACATCGTCGCGCCGAGCACATAAGCCAGTCCATAATCTTCGCGTATACCTGCAAACAGTGCTGAGATCATACTGATGGTGATGACCGTGATCGCCGCCAGCCCAACCAGGCGCGGAAACCAGCGGTGTTGTATACCTACGCGGCCTTTTGCAGCTAAAACTTCCCAGATGATAACTGCCGCTGCGTTGATGATGAACAGCACATCCATCACCACGACAAAGCGCCAGTGTGTGGCCACCTGCTGGGTATAGAGCACAAAGGTGGTGTTGAGCAGCATCAAAAAGATGAACCACAGCGGCTGAAACCGGGCCACAACCACCCACAGCACCACACACATCGTCCAGCCCAGAAAGAAGTCGTAGGCATTGGCCCCGGTCTGGTAGATCTGTCCGAATACGGCAAAGAGTACGCCCACCAGCATGGTACTGGCTGTGAGCAGCACATTCTTCACCGTGCTACTCAACTTCGTAAACACCGCTGCAAACGTCACCGCCAGTATCAGCAACTCGATCAGGCCCAGCTTCACGAACTTGTGCATGTCGGCCCAGTTGTAGGCGAAGAAGAAGATAATACCCGAGATCAGAAAGCTACCTCCAAGCCCCAGCAAGAACAGCCGGACAAATTTGATCCAGTCTTGCGGTCCGGCGTATACCTGCTCTTTGCGCAGCCAGGCGGCTATACCTGCCTCGCGCCAGTTGCTGTGCCGGGCAATGCTGTAGATGATCTCGCGAGTGAGGAGTGGTTTCATAGAATCATTTGAAAAGGTGTTGCTATTTCAGAATAGAGGCTGATATGTTTTGAGTCTTAAGCACAGTGACTTTTAATAATATAGCTCCCCATCTTGCTTTGCAGGCAATTCTCTGTCTAAACTGTCACGGGTATTTTTCTGCACCGCAATCGCAGCGAAAAGGCTTAACAAGAACGACATGCCATAGAAGCCTTTTTCACTCAGGAGCAAGTCTGCATTCCAAAGCCCCACTGTCAGCAGCACGATCGCCAGAATGGTAGAAAACCAGCTAAGTGCATAATAGATGTTGGTCACCGGTATACCTTCCAGTTGGTCGCGCACGCTTTTCTGGAGCGAGATGGCGGAGAATAAACCAAACATTAAGATGGCAAAATAATAGCCCTTTTCGTTCAGCAGCATGTCTGCGTTCCAGAGGCCGATGAGGTAGGCGGTTATACCGGTGAGTAAGGTAGCCCAGGAGGCTGCTACAAATGCGTTGGATGGTTTCTGATTCATTTTCGTCTTTCGTTAAGTGATGAATCAAAGGTATAGCAGCCCCAAAATCTTTCTTTTGACAATTGTCAAAAAAGGAAAGCATCACACCTGGCTTCGAATTCTGCTCAATGTTTCCTGGCTTATACCCAGGTAAGAAGCAATTTGCCCGAGCGGGATTCGCTGCAGAATATGCGGCGAGGTTTCCAGCAGCTGTTCGTAGCGCTCCCGGGCCGTTTTGAACTGCATGGCCATCAGCCGCTCTTCCAGCCGGATGTAGTACTGCTCGTTTATGATCCGCACAAGGCGCTCCAGGTCATGGTGCTGATCAAACAACTGGTTCAGGGCTTCGAAACTGATCCCCCACAAGGTCGAGTCTTCTAGTATCTGGATGTTTTCTATACCTGGCTTCCGGGAGATGAAGCTGTAAAAAGAGGTAATGAAATTATTCTCGAAGCCAAACCAATACGTCACTTCCTTTCCATCCAGGTTGTTGTAGTATCCGCGCAAACAACCCCGCTCCAGGAAGTACAGCTTATTGCACACCGCTCCTTCTTTCACTAAGAAAGAGTTCTTCGGAACCTCTACCTTAATCAGGGCCTTGGAAAGTGCCTCCCATGCAGCTATAGAGATTGGGTGGTATTGGGAGATGCATTGGTGTAGGGCATTCATTGTGGGGTGGTTTTACTTCAGGTATGGGGTTAGAAGTTGTTTGTTTGGAAGAGGAGAAGATAGTTTTAAAGGGAAGCCTGGCGGGCTCGTGCATAATGTGGATAAGACTACGCTGGAGCCCCAATTATGAACCTTAATATGTGTTGCTATTTACTACTTTTGAAGGTTTCAATAATTTTCTTTATATCAGTTATGGCGTTTTTACTTCCAGCTAAATAGGTCCCAACAAAGAGGTAATACCCGCCATTATCATCAAATAAGATTACTTGATACATTTCTTCGCTTTCCCTATCATTATTCTTTGCAAAGAGTTCGTATCCTTTCAGTTTGTCAAGTTCAATTTCGTTAATTCCTTTACTCAGAATCACAGAATAATCTTCAGGATACTTTTTTAATCTTGAGATACAAAATAGCTTCTTATTACTTATTTCAATATTAGAAAATGATTTATCAGTTATTAAAGTCGCTTTATCTGCACTTTCTGTAGGTGTTTTTAGATCTCGGTTAAACAACATTCCGTTCCCTATAACCGAATGAAACTTCAAAGAACCAGCATTTTCATTTAATGTATAGTTCAAAGCTTCTCTTGGGTTGCTTTCCAATTCAGAATCGACAAAAGTCGTTAAAATACTTTCTTTAATTCTCTTACCTAGTTGTAATGAGTCTTTTTGGTAAACGCCATTTATGAGTGTGCTTGATTTTTCGTTGCCATAAACTAGAATTTGCTTTGAAAATATTAGTCCGTTCGCAGGTTGGTCTAATTCAATTAGTAAACCATCATAATCAGCAACTTTAACTTTTTTCAGGGACTTCAATTCCATACCTTTTGGTTTTAGCATTTCAGAATTGAATCCTTTTGATACTTCTGAATATGGTCCAGGAATTTCTATTACCATAATCATGGTCGTTTGATCTTCCGAATTTTGGAGGCCTTTAAAGTTATCCGATGACTCAAAAGAAACGGGGGGAATCATAAATATATTCGTTCCTTTAATCTGAATGTGATTTTTGGACTTTTCTTTTGGGAGTGCTTGTCCAAAACCAATTAATGAAATTGATAGAAGTAATATCGTTAGTTTAATTTCTTTGATCATCTGTTTTCTGTACTCTAATTGCACACATAAGCATATTACCAAACATAGCGAAAATCCGTAATTCATCCACCTTGTCTTCAAGCATTTTAACAGTTTCTAACTTGACTTTAGAAATAGCAGCTATACCTTTGACCTCATCAAACCCGGCGCTATACCTGTGGAAACGAAGCCGCAAATAAAAACCCGCATCGCCCCGACTCCGAGCGGCTTTCTGCACCTGGGCAATGCGCTGTCGTTTGCCATTACGTGGGCGCTGGCGCGCAAGCAACAAGGTATCGTCGCCCTCCGCATCGACGACCTCGACAATGCCCGTTTCCGCCCCGAGTACCTGCAGGACATCTTCGACACGCTCGACTTCATGGGCCTCGACTACGACGAAGGGCCGCGCAACCCGCAGGACTTTCAGGAGAATTACTCGCAGCTTCTGAGGCTTTCGGCTTACCAAACGCAACTCGACAAACTGGTGCAGCAAGGTATGGTGTACGCCTGCCCCTGTTCCCGTAGCCAGATAGCAGCCCTGTCGCCGCAGGGGCTATACCCGCTCACCTGCCGCAACGAGCAGTTGCCACTTGATACACCCAATGCTGCCTGGCGCGTGCGTATACCTGACGACACGGTTATTTCTTTTCAGGACCAACTGCTGGGCAACTGCACGGTGCCGCTCGCCCTCGAAATGCCCGACTTTGTGGTGCGCCGCAAAGACGGTATACCTGCCTACCAGATCGCCTCGATCGTAGATGATCTGGCCATGGGCGTGAACCTGATTGTGCGTGGCGAGGACCTGATGCTCTCCACGGCGGCGCAGCTTTTCCTGGCGCATCACACGGGCGCCACTGCCTTTACCAATGCAGCTTTTGTGCACCACCCGCTTATCGTGAGCGAGGGAAACAAGCTCTCCAAGTCGCACGACGCCCTCTCGCTTACCGAAATGCGCAAGGCCGGGCTCACCTCGCAACAACTCTGGCGAAAACTGGCCGAGCTACTCGGCTGGCAAAAAGCAGGTATAGAAGACGCGCAAAGTTTCCTGAGCAGGTTCCGGCTGGAGGATCTGCCACGACACATCGCGCAGGTATAGCCGCTTGCAAGTGGGCACAAAAAAGCCCTGCTGTTTTCCAGGCTATACCTGAATCCACAGCAGGGCTTCTTGCTTTATGTCAGACTTTATTTTGCTGCCTGTACCTTAACCGGCACTTCCAGGTTCTCCCAGCGCAGCACAATGCCATCTTTGGTCACATCGTATACCAAGCGCTCGCTCATCGAAGTCGCCTTTCGTGGTTTGGCCATCACGCGCAGGGCATCCTGCTTCTCGTCGTACTGCGTACCCCACTGCTTGTTTGTTTTGTTAAAAATGATGGTCCACTCGTCCTCACCAGGTATAGTATAGAAACTGTAAGTACCGGCTGGCAGCTTTTTACCTTCCACCATCACGTCCTGGTCGGTGGTAATGGTAGTGGCTTCGTTTGCACCTGCACGCCATACCTTGCCATAAGGCACCAGTTCACCCCAGATGGTGCGCCCCTTTACAGACGGGCTGCTGTAGTTGATGGTGATGGTGGCATTTCCAACCTTGCCTGTGGCAGTAGCAGCCGGACTTGCTTTTGGCTTCGCATCCTGCGCCCAAGCGGTAGATGAAACGAGTATGCCAATAAGCAACATGGCGAGTACATTTGTGATTCTCAGGTTTTTCATAGTGTTATATTTTGGTTTTGAAAGAAAGATAAGCAATTGAGCAATATTCTACTACAAGATTATCAACCAATTAGCTAACGTATAAGGATCGTTTTGGATTGTACAGGCGAAGCAAAGGTTTTCGGAGTCCGCATACCTTCCTTTGCAGCACCCCGGCTTTTCTTGCGTATAGAAGGAAAAAGCTCAAAAAAGAGAAAGCCGCGGAACCTATGCCTTCTTATAATCGAAACAGAAGAATCTCTAAGCGAAACGTACGCCTCCCCACACCCGGCACCGGTACGCAAAGTATGGGGCAGCCGCAAAGCTATGCCACTACTCCCACACGCAGAAACCTCCGCATCAGATTACGAAAAAGAAAACGCACCCGTGGCTCAGCCGTGAAAGGAGCCCAAAACCGACTACGCAATTTCCGGCAAGCCTCACTTTTGGCCATGGCTATTACAGGCTTGATTCTGATGCTGTTTGCTCCAAGCGAGGCAGGTCTGGCACAGGATAATTACCCCGAAACGGTTGCAGTAGTGGAAGAGGTGGCAGTGCAGGACCTGGTGCCTGGCGGCACCGTTACAGAGGAGGTGGTAGTTAAGAAGAAAGGCTCCACCAAAGAGGCGACTGATGAGGCGATCGGGGCGCTGCAGGGGCTCTGGGAAGGCTTCATTTTCAACCTGCCTAAAATAATCATCGCTTTCATTACCCTTTTTTTGGCCTGGCTGACTGTGCGCATACTGCGGGCTATTCTGCACCGTACCATCGGCAAATGGCAGAGCGCCAGCGCCGTTATCTCCTTGGTTTCCATTGGCGTGTGGTTGCTGGCCATTGGGGTGGCAGTGAGCGTGGTGGCAGGCGATATCCGGGCGCTGGTCGGCTCTTTTGGCCTGATCGGCCTGGCCCTGTCGTGGTCGTTGCAGACACCCATCGAAAGTTTTACCGGCTGGCTCATGAACTCCTACCAGGGCTACTACCGGGTGGGCGACCGCATCCAGGTTGGCGAGGTGTTCGGCGACGTCTACCGCATCGATTTTCTGACTACCACGGTTTGGGAGATCGGCGCGCCTTACCAGCCGGGTTTTGTGCGGGCCGAGCAGCCCACAGGCCGACTGGTCACGTTCCCCAACAACGAAGTCCTGACGGGCTCTGTGATCAACCTGACCGCCGATTTCCCCTTTGTATGGGACGAACTGGATGTGGGTGTGGCCAACGAGTCCGATATGCCGCTCGCCATGGGGGTGGTCGAAAGTGTGGCGCTGGGGCTCCTGGGCGATTACATGAAAGGGCCAACCACCTCTTACGCCCAGCTACTGCAGCAGGCAGGCCTGGACAATACGGTGCCGGACAAGCCCCAGGTGTTTGTTTCCATGGATGAGTCGTGGACCAACATAACCATCCGCTACCTGGTGGGGGCACGCGAGCGGCGCAAGTGGAAGAGTGAGCTCACGCTGCGCCTCACTATGGAGCTGAACAAGCCCGAGTATATAAATAAAATCATACCGGTATACCCACGGCAGCAGGTGCAGTTCATCAACCCCGATGGTACTCCTGCACAAACCAACTCCGGAAGCAGGGGTTAATCCCAGAACACAACTATTTTACTATCAATAATTTACAAAATTCAGATTTGCTTCAGAATTGCACCGTATACTTGTAACATACCAATTTTTAAAACTTAAAATCTAGATTTATGAAAAAGATACTAGTTGGATTTGCCTTCGTAATAGGCTCAGTTGTGGCAGTGCAGGCGCAGGACGTAGCCGAGAAAAATGTTCCGGAAGCTGTGAAAAGCGCGCTCTCTCAAAAGTATGCCAACGCCACCGACCTGGATTGGGAAAAGCACGGTGAGAACTACGAGGCCGATTTTGATGTGAACCGCATCGACCACGCTGTTATGATCGACCCATCCGGCAAAATACTGATGTCCAGACACGACTTGATGGAGAAAGACCTGCCACAGAATATACAAACTGCCATCAGCCAGAATTACAAAGGCATGCGCGTGGATGACATAGAGCAGGTTGAGAAAGACGGCAACACCTATTATCAGTTGGAGCTCGACCAGAAAGGAAAAGACAAAAAGATTGTGATGTCAAAAGACGGGAAAGAAGTAACCGACCCTGCCTATTGGGACTAACCACTTGTCTTTTAAATACTACATGAGATGCCCGGAGCCACGCTTCGGGCATTTTTTTGACTTATACCTTAATTCCTATACCTGCCAGCTAATTGCCTGCTGCCTCCGGCGGAGGATACGCGATCTGTATACCTGCACTGAGTACGCCCGTAGGAAGAGAACCCGAACTCACTTTATCTTGCATGCGCGTACTCTGGAATTACCTGCAGCCTCACCGTGGGCTGGTTATACTTTCTTTATTCCTGGCCGGCACCAGTCAGATACTGGCGCTGGTCGACCCGATCATTTTCGGAAAGATCATCGACAAGTACGCCACGCCGCCTTTTACCATGTCCAGCGAAGAACGGGTGAAGGGTGCGCTCTGGCTAATGCTGCTGGCCGTAGCGGTGGCACTGCTCTCGCGTTTGGCAAAGGCTTTTCAGGAGTATTTTACCAACCTGGTGGTGCAGAAATTCGGGGTACAGATCTTTAACGACGGCCTCAAACAGACACTCAAACTCTCTTACCAGGAGTATGCTGACCAGAACAGCGGCGAGACGCTTTCCATCCTGCAGCGGGTGCGGCGCGACACGGAGCGCTTCATCAACTCGTTCATCAACATCCTTTTTTCGTCTTTGGTAGGCGTGGGTTTTCTGGTGTGGTATGCTATCACCAAGCACTGGGCGCTTGTCCCGATCTTCCTCATCGGGATGGTGGTGCTTGGCGGTTTAACCAGTATACTGAGCGCCAAGATTAAGACCATGCAACGGTCCATCAACCGGGCCACGAACAAAATGTCGGGCGTGATCACAGAATCGCTGCGCAATATTGAGTTGGTGAAAAGTCTTGGTCTCACTTACCCCGAAATACGTCGTTTGCGTGAGCACACCGAGCGAATTTTCTCCCTCGAAATGGCCAAAGTCAAGCGCGTTCGTACCCTATCTTTTCTGCAGGGCACGGCCCTCAATCTGCTCAGGCAGTCCATTTTGTTCACACTGCTCTGGCTGATTTTCCGGGATGTGCTCACCACCGGCGAACTGATCTCAATGCAGTTTATCTCGGTCAGCATTTTCGGTCCGCTGCAGGATATGGGCACTATCATCCTCACCTACCGCGAAGCAGAGGCCTCGCTCCACAATTTTGATGAACTAATGAACAAGCCTGTGGAAACCCGACCCGAATCGGCGATTAACGTGGGGCCACTGCAGCAACTGCGTTTCGAGAATGTAGTGTTCCGGCACAAAGGCGCGCCGCAGAACTCGGTGGACGGCATTTCCTTTGAGGCTAATACCGGCGACACCGTTGCTTTCGTGGGGCCCTCGGGTTCGGGCAAGTCTACGCTGGTAAAGCTGCTGGTGGGGCTATACCTGCCAGCCAGCGGCGAGATCTACTACAACGGCACGCCTGTGAAGGAAATCTGGCTGAATGAGGCGCGCCGGCAGCTGGGCTTCGTAACGCAGGAGACGAACCTGTTTTCGGGCACCATCAAGGAGAACCTGCAGTATGTGAAGCCGGACGCCACCGACGAAGAAGTGATCCGGGCGATGGAAAAGGCCTCCGCCACCCACCTGCTCACCCGCTCCGAGCAAGGTATCCATACCCAGATAGGCGAAGGCGGCTTGAAGATGTCGGGTGGTGAGAAGCAACGCCTCTCCATTGCCCGTGCCCTCATCCGCAACCCACGCCTCCTCATTTTCGACGAAGCCACCTCGGCCCTCGACTCGCTCACCGAAGAGGAAATTACGGCCACTGTGAAAGAAATATCGGCCCTGCGCGAACAGATCACCATCCTCATCGCCCACCGCCTGAGCACCATCATGCACGCCGACACCATTTATGTGCTGGAAAAAGGCAAGATCGTGGAGCAGGGCAATCATGCTGAGCTGGTGGAGCAAAAAGGCCTGTACTACGCCATGTGGCGCCAGCAGATAGGCGAGCGCAAGGTGGAGCTGATACGGTAGGTCGCGCAGCGCCTGATCTACCTGTGAGTTTGTTCCGGCACCTATGAATCTCGTCATGCAACAGGTATAGCTTTCACAAAAGCAATTTCAGAATATCCATTTATACCTGCTGCAACACGGTGGATTGCAACTTTATACCTGCAGCTCAGGTATGCAAAGCAACAAATCAGAAATGAAGCTTATACCTATGAAACGATACCTACCAGCCATCGCCGGTCTGCTGGCGCTTGCTTCCTGCGGCTCCGACTCGGCAGACGGCAACTACAACCGCGCTGCTGACGATGACCTTATCGAAAGCCAGATCGATTCCGACACCAAAACTTCTATCGACAGCGTGGCCCGCGCCACCGACGAAGGCGCTATTCTGCACCCACTCCCCGACACGCTGACTACCCTGCTGCAACAGCGCCAGCCGCAGGCAGAAGTGGCTGTTCTGACAGACCAAACCATGTCCAACCGCACGCGGCATGTCGACAATCCGGTATACTTGCGCGGTAACCTCAACGACAACCGTAATCCCGATTATGCGGTGCAGGTGCTGCAGAACGACTCTATCCACATCCTGGCTTTTCTGGATTACGGCACACCGCAGGTACGTGAAATGAAAGTGGCGGCCTATCCGTCGCAGCAGCTGAACGACCGCAGGTATAGCAACCTGCAACTCAGGCTGGCACCGCAGGATTCGCTTGTGCGCAACCCGCGTCAACAGCAGTTCACCAACCTTAAGACTGATGGTGTGTCCGTGCTGGATGGCAATCGCACGACGCTATACCTGTTGCAGAACAACCGTTTTATACCTTTCGATGCGCAGCAGTAAGGTATAGCGCCGGCTTATCCGTAAATTGCAGGCGCTATACCTTGCTTTTATACCTGCTACCCGCTTATGCCTGCTTTTAAGTCTGACAAACCTGTTCCTTCGCTCACGCCACAGATCACCTCCCCGGACCAGCGCAGGCTGAGCCAACTGCAGCAGGAGTTCAACAGGAAAGTAGCCCAGATAGAGCAGCTGAAGCAGGAACTGGCGACACGCCGCGACAGCATGGACCTTGCTCAGAAGCGCATCGAAAAAGATCTGCGCCCCATCATTATGCAGCAGGTGGCACAGCGCGTGGAGTTAGCCCATTTGCTCGATGATGCCTTTGCCTTGCCCTTGTTCAGCTTCAGGGAGAAAGAGAAACTTGCCCAACTGATTGCCAGCATCGCATTTGATCTGATCCAGAATTACGAGCGCAAAGACTTAATTGGCCTGCACGATCGGTATGCCGAGGTACTGTATGCCGAGCGTGATGCATACCTGACTGAAGAGGATGATTTTCCGGAGGAAGGTATAGCCGAAGAGGAAGCAGCTATACCTGACAACTGGGATGAGCTCGATGAGTTTGAGCGCATACAGGCACAACTGGACCGTGAAGAGGAAGAGCGGGAACGGGCCAGGCAAAACCGCCAGAAAGGCCGCAAGACCAAAGCCCAGCAGGAAAAAGAGGCGAAAGCGAAGGCTGAACTCAGCAACATCAGCAAGGCCAGTCGCCGCGTGTACACTGACCTGGCCAAGCAGCTGCACCCCGACAAAGAGCGTGACGAAACCAAACGTGCCTGGAAAGAAGAAGCCATGAAGCGCGTGACGCAAGCCTACCACCACGACGACTTCTTCGAGCTGCTACGCCTGCAAATGGAGTTTCTGCAGGAACAAGGCCAGGCACTCGACAAACTGCCCGACGAGCAGCTAGCTTACTACATCAAGATCCTGAACGACCAGCTAAGTGAGTTGCAGGCAGAACTACACGGTTTCATCTCTGGCCCGAATGCCAGCTTTTACGATCGCTTCTGCGGCAGCCAAAAGCAGATGAACCAGAAATTTAAGCAGGCAAAGGAAGGTTTAACTTATGAACTGGAGCAGCTGAAGCAGAATTTGCGCATGCTGCAGGACCCTGTGCAGATCAAAGTCATTCTAAAATAGAACAGCCGCTCACTTGTCTCCCTGACTTGTGAGCGGCTGCTTTAAAATTTCCCTGCTACTTAAAAGATACCACCGCCAGATCGGCTAGCTCCATCCGCGACTGTAGCAGGATGCCGTACTTCGTTTTCAGGTCTTCCTTTGCCTGCTCAAAGTCGCTTTTAGGCAGTTTGAAGTTATACTTACCCGATTCCAGGAGTTCTCTTTTCGCAATAAGCCCTACCTTGAAATTCTTTTCGATAGCGCCCACTAACTCGCCCAAGGTTACGTTCTCGAATGTAATGCCTTCTTCGTTATACATCACCGTAGACTTCCCAATGTCTGCCACAGCGTTTGTTGCCAGCAGGCTCGAATCGGCAATCGCCACGTCCCAGGCATCCTGTTTCTGTGTGCGGTAGGTTACATCAAACTTATAGACTTCCTGCAGTTGCTCCAGCACCAGTTGCTTGTTTTGCTTTATGTCTTTGGAGGCCGCATGGGTTTTAAAATGCAGATCTATGGCTGTGTACTGATGTCGCTTTTTGTCAAGTTCTACAAGAGATTCCTCTTTATCCAGCAGCGCCAGGATAACATCGTGTAGCTTTTGGTTTTCAAACCCAATCGAGTCGGGGCCAATAAATTTAGAGGCCAGGGCTGTCTGGTCGTGGCGCACGTACTCATCTACCTGTAAGGTATAGTTCTCGTTTTGAAGATCTAATCTTTCGAAGCTACTCATCGTGGCCAGCGCCATACCAAAAAACAGTGCATTGTGACCTGCATGCAGAAAGTATCCCCAGAAAAAGCCGTGCTTCACCCGCATATATCCTATCAGCATGCCTCCTATCACTTGGGGCGCGATCAGAATCGGGATAAGCAGTACAGCCGCCGAAGCGTAGTTGAAGTCGGTGAAATTAGTAATATGGATAAGGCCAAAAGCGAAGGCCACCAGGTAAAAGAAGATGCCGTATACCTTACTCCACACCTTTTCAAGAAAGCTAGTTACTGCGTCGCCGTTTAGTGCGTACAATACCAGTGCTATTCCCAATATAACCCATACACCTATGGCGCCCTCCAAGGGCAGCAGCGAGTAAGCCAGCACGCCTAGTGCAATCGCCGCCACAAAAGCCAGCAAGGCCATATAGCCACTTTTAAACCGCAATCCATAGCGGAAAATCAGCTCCTCGAGCAATGGCACCGCCAGCACGCCCAATAATAGGAAAGCCCAAACCGGGAAAGAGCGCATCATTTCGAGCACAGCATGGGTGTTACCAGTATCCCAACCTATCATTTCTATGAGTTGGCTTATACCTGTAAAAGCAAACGTGAGCAGCACATCAATCAAAAGCACATACAACAGTATGCGCAACTTGATGGAGCGGCTATCAACAGCAGCAGGCTGATCTTTCGGATTCTTTAGAAAAAGCCAGATGTCGGAGGCAGTTTGTTTTAGCTGGAGGGTAAAGGATTGAAGCATGGAATAAAGATAGAGCTACTGTTGCACTAATTGCAGTCTAAATATATATAATTCTGCCTATACTTCTATGAATTCCTGCTGTTAATCTTTGTCCTGGTGCGTGCTATACCTGCAGGTAGTTTTCCATGGTGTCGATCACCTCTAACGGAGAGCTCAGATTCGGACAGTGCCCTGTCGCTTTCAGGTGCACCAGCGTAGAGTTTTTGATTGCTTTATGCACGTAATTGCCAACTTCTTCCGGCGCAATAATATCATCAGCACACTGCATAATCAGGGCCTCGGTCTGCAGTTTAGGAAGGTCCGGGCGATTGTCTGACAGAAAGGTGACATGGGCAAAGTGCCTGGCAATATCGGGGTCGGTATTGCAGAAACTCTCTATCAATTCTTCCCCCAGCGAGGGCTTATCCGGGTTTCCCATAATCAGGGGAGCAAACGTATCGGCCCAAAGCGTATAGTCGCGCTCCATATATTCCAACATCGACAGGATGTCGGCCCGGTCGAACCCACCGATGTAGTTTTTGTCATTGATGTAGCAGGGCGACGGACCGATCAGGATGAGTTTGCTGAACAAGGCAGGTGTTTTGATCGCGCTGAGCACCCCCATCATGGCACTCACCGAGTGCCCTACAAAGATCACATCCTGCAAATCCAGGAAATCGATTATTTCCAGGATGTCGGTTGCATAGCCATGCAGGGTGTTATACTTCACGGTATTGTATGCAGCAAGATCGGAGTTACCGGCCCCCACGTGGTCGAACAGAACGATTTTATAATGCTGCTGAAAAGCCGGTGTCACAAAACGCCACATATTCTGATCGCAGCCAAAGCCATGACCGAACACAAGCGGCTTCTCCCCCTTTCCGGAGATATTGATATTATTTCGTTTGATCACATCCATTGCAGCTTGCTATAGTTGCCCCTCCTAACTGTACTATAGGTATAACGAGAGCCCATTACAGCCTTAAACAACACTTCCTACCATGACTATACGAATTTTCAACAGGCCTAATCCAAAGCAACTCATAAGACAGATTAAAACTAAGACCAATGGGAAACCACTTAATGAAGCCGCCTTATAAAGATTAACCGCATGGAAAGGTAGCACTTCAAGAGTTTGCAATGGAGCCAAAGCCTATCTGGGGCAACAGAGTTAAGGACTAGGCGGGAGAAAAGAAACTAATTAAATTACATGGAAGCTTCTATCTTACTCGCTCCAATACACAGTAAATATTGTATGTAAAGTATTCCCGCATAAATGGGAAATTTGAGAAGACTTTGAACATTTTCATAGAGAGCTTGTCACTAACATTGGTTCTGAAATCAGTCACCACCATACCCTCTACGCTATTAAACATGTTGATATATTCTTGAAGAGAATAGCCATTTAAGCCTAGCTCATAAATGTTCTGTACCTTCTCCTGGCGGTTCTTGTTGATCTTATCCAGATAATACTGCTCCCCAAATATAATGTGTGTCCAGGGTAGTTTGTGCTGCAGTCTACGGTGGTCACCCCACGGTGAGTTATACAGAGGGCCAAACCCTGTTACGATCTTCCCTCCAATTTTTAATTTATCCCGCATGTCTGCTAGCAATACATCCAGACTAAGAATATGCTCAAATGATGCTTTGGATATGATCAGGTCAAACCCTTCGTCAGGCAGATCTTTTAGGTTGCAACAAACAAAACTAATGCGGTCAGCTATCTCGGGGTACTCGCTCTGTACTATTTCCCGAGCATCCTCTATTCGGTTCGGTTCTATATCGACACCTACTACTTGACTGGCGCCTCGTTGCGCCATGTCTACTGTAAGCGCTCCATACCCACAACCAAGGTCGATTACCCTCATTCCCTCATACTTTATATCCGGAAATCGCTCTATAAATATAGGGTTCTTAGAGTTTTTCTCACTCAAGAAATGCTTCATCTGTTTTATAGCCCGTGTTGTCATACTATTATTTTTTAGGTTAATAATCTAAGTACATCCTCTCTAGTTCTACCTGTCCTGATACAAAACCACATCATACCACTTTCTCTTAGCTAAATTTGACTTAGTTGCCGGGATAGCCTGATCCTTTAAAATCACGTTTTAGCTATTTAGTTGCTAAATATTTATGCTTAACAAATCCGCAATACTTAAACTATTCCAATATATTATTTAACAATAGATGATAATTAATTTAAACAAATTACGATAAACGCAATTTTATGTTTTAAAAATACAAATAATAACGAATACTAATGAACCATGACGATGAATATCACTTGGTTTTGAAAATGCAATAGATTAGGTGCTCCCTAATGTTTGCGTAAGAGAAGTGACTTGAGGCTAAATATGCGAAAGAGGCGCTGTCAGATCCTTAACCTCTGTCTGCAGCTCCTGGGCAAGCGGCTTTATTCGTGCCATAGCGTCCGCTTTTTCACCGTCACTTGACAGCAGGATCTTGGTGTCGTCCTCCAACCACAGGAAGCTATCGAACGAAGTAGAAGCGGTAGGACGCCAGGTACGGCGCGAGTCGGAAGAAAGGTATCTGTTCTTCTTGAGAAAAATGCATTTAGTGCCGGGGTAAGGTTCTCTGGTGCCAACAGTATGGCCTAGTACATTTACTCCCATGCAATAAGTGCCTTGGTACAGATCAATTTCGAGGCACTTAAACTGGACCAATGGAAAAATCCTGAGCACAATCATCAGGACACCAACCACTGGATAAGTCATGCAAAGCCAAACGCCGCCAGCGATAATAACAATAGCGTATACCTTCGTCGTGAAGCCAATAGGATCAGTCAGTCTGTAGCGTAGTAGAGGTGTTTCCATTGAGTGTACAAGGTATAGACTTATGGGAAGAGAGTCGGGAGTTATGATCGTGCTTGGCAGTTTATTGTAGCCAAAGCAGCACTTAAGAGTGCTCTAGGCCCTGTACAGATTAGGGTGATTCTGAAGTAAGATAGCAGGACAAGGGGCCTCACAGTATTTGCGAAACCTGTGAAGGTTTAGAGGATGGCCTACGCTGCATCCAGTTTTCGCACATGCAGAATTTCTTTGGCAGAAACCTCTCTCACTTGTCGCGCTTCCAGAGTTTCTACAGCAATCGTGTCGCCATTAGAAGCAAAAAACTCCACTTCGTAGCCTGCCCCGTTATTGTATACCTCCACGACAACACTCAGATCGCCCTGCTTTAGGTTGGTGTTAGGTATATCTTCTGTTAAAACAACTCTTTCGTATGCTGCTATCAAGGGAATAAGCTATACCTTCCGTTTATCTGGATTTTGACGATTGTCGAAACAGGCTAAAATTTGAATCTGGGATTCAGTTTCACGGAAGAAGATTGAATTTTGGGGAGTTGCGACGCACCTACGCACGCTCCTGCTTTCAGATACTAAAGGGAATTGTTGTGGACTTTGTGCTATGCGTTGAATTTGCATCTGTATTGTAGATTCAAACTTCTGCGCCGCGTTATCGCCCCATATATCTAAAATGTAGGACAAGGTAGCCAAGTATTCCTCTGTTGCTCTTTCAGACCAGACAACCTCTTTAAACTCTATCCGCATCTAAGCACGTTTTCTTCTAAGTTCTCGGCTTCTTTCTAGCAAGTTGTCATTCGTAACAGCCCTTCCCTGCTCGAAGTCCCGCAGACCAGCCTCCACAGTTGTAATCTCCTCCTCTGACATACCTTGCCAATCCTGCGCCTCAGCACTTTCTAACTTCTGTTCTATAGCACGCCATGCTTCTATCGGAATCTGAACAGCGGTCACTTCCCCTTTTTCATTCGATACATACTGTAGTTTAATGGCTGAACTCATGGTAAAGGATGTTTGCTTTGTAAAGCAATATACGGATTTTGGGGAGAATTGAATAGACGACTTAGTGTGTACCGCTTTTTCGGATTTGCAATCCGCTTTTAGCTTTTTCTTTGCGGTCAGTATTGCTTAAGCTTGCAAAGCAGTCGGATTGCAAATCCGAAATAGCGAGGAATGAATAGTCAAGTGAGTCCCTAACGTCGCAGCCTATACCTCAACCACACTAACCTTACTTTTTGGAGAAAGAAAATGCCAAAGAGCATCACAGTAATGGCAGGGTATAACAGCACAAAAAACAGCGCATTGATTTCGTAGTACGACAGCCCGAGCAGGTTTGCAAGGTTGATCACAAAATCAGTGCAGTAGTGGTATACAAACAGGGCAATCTCAATCATACTTTCTGCTTTAAAAGGCGGATTTGCTTTTGTAGCCTGATAGATTTAATAAACAGGTAGGACATAAGCAGAGGGCAGAGCACCACCAGAAACACGATGTTTGCCAGCACATAGTTCCGCATCATGCCCAGAACAGTAATGATGCCGAAGTACATTGGGTCTACCAAAAGACAATAGGCTTGAGCCATTTCACATGGTGCTGCTTGCAATACAGTGTATCATTATGGCAGTGCCAGGTACAGGCATCAGGTATAGATACTGCCGAATTAATCTTTGAAAGGCTTTCTGTATGCTTTCCGCTCCCCTCTACCAATTGCCTGCTGTATTCATTTACCGCAATCATAACGGTAAAGGCCGCAAGAAGAGGCGCGAGATATATGAGAAGCTTTTTCAATTACTATTTCAAAGCTGTTTTTTTTAATGATTGATTTTGCTAGTTACTGCTTCACTCAATCTGGGTGTTGGGGATACCAGCAAGTACTCAGCTTGCTAAAGTATGATAATTTCTACTATAAATTGCCTTCATAAACAGCTGAACGTTGCTCTTATATTAGACCTGCTAATAGAGGCAGTTTACTAAGCATCCTCTGAAGTTATTCTAATCCATTGAATAAAGTAGAATAAATACCTAAATAGCACTAGTAAGAAGAACAATATAACAGAGATCTGGGGGAGCAGTAATAAAATGTCTTCGTCATTGTTTGAAAAGAAGTTATTAAAATTATATTCTGCTTGAGAATAGCGGCTGTACGTGTTGTAATTATTTGTATAAGTCTCATACGTTATGTCTTTGTTCAACAAATATGCCTGATGTGATAAGCTATCTTTAGCTTCTAAATATTTATAATAATGATTGTATGCCTCATTATTCGAGATTACAATAGGAGTATAAGTACTAAAGAAAATCCCTCTTCCTATTCTTTCTTCCAAAGGCACCTTCGTTCTATTTTTCTCAAATTTCTCTTCTTCGATTTCGTTAATCTTTGCAATTCTGTTTTCTTCTATCTGGTAGAGCTCCTTTTGAATATTGAGATCAGTCACAAAAGCCGCAGATTCTTTTCCTACAGCTTCAGAGTAAGAATTAAAGTCGTAATTTTCAATATTCTTTAAAATATCTTCATATTCGACTACTTTGCTTTGATAATCCTCTTTTCTCTCTATGTATGTACTATAGGAATCATGATATATGTATAAGCCATAGACTAAAGCTGCAACAACACCACCAAAAAGAGAGAAAACTGCAATTTTAAAATTCGTTTTCAACTCCTTTGCAAATCGTATTCTAATCTTTTCAGAATTAAAATATGAACCACTCTTTTTTTTAAAGTGGTTTTTTCTCAATCCTAGATTAACATTCAAAGTACTTACTTTCGAAAATTCAAATACTTCTTTAGGAACTGGAGGAGGAGTAGATATTAAGAACTTCTTCAGTTCTTCAACTTCATGCGCTTCTTTCCATTCGGAAAGCCCCTCTTGCCATACTAATGTGGCACTATTTATATTAAGCCTCCCTATTTGATCTACATCGTATGGCCCTTGTTGCTCCCCATCGAATATAAAATAGTACATAATCTTCGTCTTAAAAACAATAGATACAAATATATAAATATTTAAAATAAATATACTCTGTTTTATACACGATTTATCCCACTTCCCCGCAACTTTCTCCCTCTCCTCTCAGTTCTGATAAAGCATTAGTTTATTTACCTTTGTAAAATAACAACCAGCAGAACACGACTATCGAAAAGTCCTGTGTTCTGCCTTTGCTGTTTTGTGATATACCTGAATGAAAGTAACTGATTTTCTAGAGCTGTACCGACTCGATGGGGTGGTGCAGACCATTGCCGAGCGACTCAAAGCCGATAAACCCTACCGTCTGCAACTTAAAGGTATGGCGGGCAGCCTGGATGCCGTGATGGCTTCGGCCGTCTATACCTTGCACCCGCAGCACCAACTCTTCGTTTTGCACGACAAAGAAGAGGCGGCTTATTTCTATACCGATCTTAAAAACCTGCTCGGCGACGAGAAGGAGGTCATGCTGTTCCCGACGTCCTACAAGCGGCCCTACAGCTTCGACGATACCGAGAACGCCAACATCCTGATGCGGGCCGAGGTGCTCAACCGCCTCAACACCAAATCCGACAAAGGCGAGCTGATCGTGACCTACCCCGAGGCGCTCACCGAAAAAGTGATCAACAAAAAATCGCTGGTAGAGAATACGCTGGGTGCCAAGGTAGGCGAAAAGCTGGATGTGAACTTTCTGAGCGAGATGCTGGCTGAGTATGGCTTTGAGCGGACGGAGTTTGTTTACGAAGCGGGCCAGTATGCTGTGCGCGGGGGCATTGTGGACGTGTTTTCTTACGCCAACGACCTGCCCTACCGCATCGAGCTTTTCGGTGATGAAATTGAAAGTATACGCTCCTTCGATCCCGATACGCAGCTGTCTGTAGAGACGAAAAAAAGCATCTCGATTATACCTAACGTGCAGACCAAACTGCTGCAGGAGACACGTGAGGCTTTCCTTGATTTCGTGCCAAAGAACACCGCCATCTGGTTTAAGGATGTGCGCCAGACACTGGACGTGATTGACGAGTACTTCGACAAGGCGTCACAGGCTTTTGAGAAGCTGATGGCCGGAAGCGGTGGCACCCAGATTGTGTCTGATCCGGAGCAGCTGTTCCAAACGCAGAAACAGTTCAAGAAGCTGCTTGAGAAGTTCAGCATCGTGGAGTTTGGCAAGCGCTTCAACTACAAAGACACCGAAGTGCTGCAGCTGCAGTCCAAGCCGCAGCCCTCGTTCAACAAGGACTTCAACCGTCTGGTAAAGGACCTGCACGAGCAGCAGAGCAAAGGCTTTGTCAACGTCATCGCCACCGAGTCGCCGCGCCAGATCAACCGTCTCACCACCATTTTCGACGAGCTGGACCACGACATGCGTTTCCAGCATTTGGCCGTGTCGTTGCGCGAAGGATTTATTGACGAGCAGCTCAAGATCACCTGCTATACCGATCACCAGTTGTTCGACCGTTTTTATCAGCACAAAGCCAAAGAGGGCCGCTCCAAGACTAAGGCGATGACGCTGAAGGAGTTGCGCACCCTGCAGCCCGGCGACTACATCACCCACATGGACTACGGTGTAGGCCGCTTTGCCGGACTGGAGAAAGTGGAGGTTGGCGGGCGTTTGCAGGAGGCGATCAGACTGGTATACCGCGACGACGATTTGCTGTACGTTTCCATCCACTCCCTGCACAAAATCAGCAAGTATAGCGGCAAGGAAGGCGGTCCGCCGACCATGAGCAAACTGGGCTCGCCTGAGTGGGAGAACAAGAAAAAGAAAGTAAAGAGCAAGGTAAAGGATATTGCTGCCGAACTCATACAGCTATACGCCAAGCGCAAAGCCGCGCCAGGTTACGCCTATACCCGCGATGGCTTCCTGCAGGCCGAGCTGGAGTCTTCGTTCATTTACGAAGACACCCCCGACCAGGGCAAAGCCACTGAAGACGTGAAAGCCGACATGGAACAGCCTCACCCAATGGACCGCCTCGTGTGCGGCGACGTGGGCTTCGGCAAAACTGAGGTGGCCATGCGCGCTGCCTTCAAAGCAGCCTGCGACGGCAAGCAGGTGGCCGTACTTGTGCCGACTACGGTGCTGGCCATGCAGCATTTCAAAACCTTCCGCGACCGACTCGAGCAATTCCCGATTACAGTGGATTATATCAACCGCTTCAAAACGGCCAAGGATATCAAAAACACCTTACAACGGGTAGCTGAAGGCAAAGTAGACATCCTGATCGGAACGCACCGTATTGCCAGCAAAGACGTCAAATTCAAAGACCTGGGCTTGCTCGTGATCGACGAGGAACAGAAGTTCGGTGTGAAGACCAAAGAGAAGCTCAAGGAGATGCGTGTGAACGTGGATACCCTTACGCTCACAGCTACGCCTATACCTAGAACACTGCACTTTTCGCTCATGGGTGCCCGCGACCTGAGCGTGATCGCTACACCACCACCGAACCGTCAGCCAGTAAAAACGGAGTTACATGTGTTCGATGAAGTACTGATCCGGGATGCCGTGGCGACCGAACTGAAGCGGGGCGGGCAGGTATTTTTTGTGCATAACCGCGTGAAGGATATCGAGGAGATGGCCAACATGATTCTGAAGCTGGTGCCGGATGCCCGCATCACCTTCGCCCACGGGCAGATGGATGGCGAGACACTGGAAAAGCGCATGATGAAGTTCGTGGATGGCGAGTACGACGTGCTCGTGTCGACCAACATCATCGAATCAGGCCTCGATATACCGAACGCCAACACCATCATCATCAACCGGGCACATATGTTCGGTTTGTCGGACTTGCACCAGATGCGGGGCCGCGTGGGTCGCTCCAACAAGAAAGCCTATTGCTACCTGCTCACGCCACCTGTAGCCGGCCTGCCAACCGATGCCCGCAAGCGTCTGAGCGTGCTCGAAGAATTCTCCGATCTCGGTGAGGGCTTCAAAATTGCCATGCGTGACCTGGATATACGCGGGGCTGGTAACCTGCTGGGAGGCGAGCAAAGCGGCTTCATCAACGACCTGGGATTCGAGATGTACCACCAGGTGCTCGACGATGCCATCAAAGAGTTGAAGGAAACGGAGTTCCGCGACCTCTTCCTGAAAGACAACCTGGCGGAGTTTGTGGAGCCCGTGCGTGACTGTAACATCGAGACGGATATGGAAGTGCTGATACCGGATTGGTATGTGGGCAACATCTCGGAGCGCCTTAACCTGTACAGCAAACTCGACAGCACCAAAGACCTGCAGGACCTGAAGAAATTACAAGCTAGTATCGTAGACCGCTTTGGTCCGCTGCCGCAGGAGGTACAGAAACTGATCGAGATCGTAAAACTGCGCTGGCAGGCACAGCAGTTGGGTTTCGAGAAGCTTACTATCAAAAAGGAAGTCATGAAAGGCTACCTGCCGAGCGAGAACAACGACGCCTATTTCCAGTCCGAGACCTTTGGCAACATCCTCAAGTACGTGCAGCAGCACTCACGCCGCTCCCGCCTGAAGGAGGCCAAAGACAAACTGATTGTGATTGTAGAAGACATCCGGAACATTGCCGATGCCCGCGAAGTATTCGACAGTCTCGATGTAAAAGCCACTGTGAAAGGATAAACACATATAGCGCGAGTCCTTAAAAGTAGGCAGAACTGTAACAGCTGCACACGCTATGAAACTACAAGGTGTGTGCAGCTGAACATTTTTCTTACGACCGCGCGATTCAGGGTAATATTTAGATTAAATTTTGCTATTTTGGAAACTTATAAGCTACGAAAACCGAACTTAATCTAATATTTATTCCTGTGCCCCACACAACTGCGATATCACTACCTATGCTAGAGCCCATCTTCAGGGCCCTGCCAAGGCTATATGCTGTCCTGAATCCTGATCTTGTCATTGTTGAGGCTACTGACGCATTGCTGAAGCTATTCCAGATGACACGTGAGCAGATCATAGGTCACCCCCTTTTCGAGCTATTCCCAAATAACCCTAAATATCCTGAGTTTAAGGAGTCTGTACTACAATGCCTGCAGCATGCACTGACGCATAAGGAGAGTTTTCATAATGCCATGCTCCGCTACGACATACAGTCTGCCTCAGGGTATGAGGAGCGCTACTGGAGTGCGACCAGCGTACCAGTGCTGAACGACGTCGGGGAAGTACAATACCTCATACACGAGGTAAGCGATGTAACCGACAAGGTCCTGTTTGAGCGCCTGCACCAGCAGAGTCAGGAACAGCTGAACCTCATCAGCAACGCCACCAAAGCCATTGCATGGGAATACGATATCGTCAATGACTGCATGCACTGGGGGGAAGGGCTTCAGGAAATACTTGGCTATACACCCGAAGAAATGGGACCGGGGGGCAAATCCTGGGATTCGCGGGTACATCCGGATGATTTCGATGAGGTGCAACGCAGTATAAAGGAGGCATTGGATAACAAGCAAAGTGCCTGGAAGGGTGAGTACCGTTTTCAAAAGGCGGATGGCAGCTATGCTTACATCCTGGACCAAGGCTACACGACCTATGATTCCGAAGGTGAGCCTATCCGCACCATCGGCTCTATTATCAATATTACCCAGAACAGAGACACACAACAGGCCCTCCGGGAAAGTGACGCCCGCTTCCATCACCTGCTGGAGGCGCTTCCACACATGGCCTGGACGGCTTCACCAAAAGGCAAGGTGCTCTTCTTCAACGAAAACTGGTACAGCTATACCGGTATGCGCCGCGGTCACACGCACGGCTGGATCAGCGTGGTTCATCCGGAAGACTCGGCCATGGTGCTCACCAGTTGGCACAATGCGGTGGCTTCAGACACTAGCTTTGAAATAGAGTACCGCATACGCCACCACTTGGACGGTAGCTACCGCTGGTTTCTGGAACGTGGCTTGCCGATGCGCGACGCCAATGGAAACATTACTCTCTGGATCGGCACTTACACGGATATAGATGACCAGAAAAATCAGGTGGAGGAGCACAAAGACGACCACTTGGAGAACCTGCTGCGTCTTTCGCCGGTGCACCTGTGCCTGTTGCATGGTCCTAACCATGTGTGCCAGTATGTGACCCCCGGCGTATACAAGCTATATGGCAACCGCAGCTACGTTGGCCACACTGCCCGTGAGATTTGGCCGGAGCTCGAACCGATCGGTTTTTTTGATCTGCTGCATGAGGTATACACCAAAGGGCGCACCGTGTACATCAACGAGTTCCGCACACAAATTGACGACGACTTCAATGGCAACCCGCGCGATGCCTTTTTTAACTTTAAATACCAACCTTTGTTCGACAGCACCTCTACTGTAGAGGGCATTATGATTTCGGCCATAGAAGTAACCAACCTGGTAATAGCCAGGCAAAGAGCGGAGGCACTGGCAAGAGGAGAATCCGGATCTTAATTTTTTAACTTTGTTTAAAACAAAAAAGGCCATAATTTGTAAAAGAACTCAAAATACAAGCTATGAAATCTGTAAAGACTATCCTGCTGATAGACGACGACGATACAACCAATTACCTGAACCAGCGCCTGCTCTCCCGTATGGAGGCGGCATCGGACATCAGGGTAGTGACAAATGGTGAAGAGGCTCTCGACTACCTGAACAAAGCTTTCAACGGCGAGGAGAACTATCCGAAGCCGGACCTTATTTTTGTTGACATCAAGATGTCAGTAATGGATGGTTTTGAGTTTCTGGATGAGTACCAGCGCTTTGAGGAGGATAAAAAGCTACGCACAGTAATGCTCATGCTTACTTCTTCGGCCAGTTTTTACGATCTGGAGCGACTTAAAAAATACCCGGAGGTACGCAGGCATTACTCCAAGCCCCTTGCCGAGGCCGATGTGCGCGAGATCATGGAAACCTATTTTTAATCGAACCCCATTTTATTGTTTAAGAGGCGCCTTCACAAAGGGCGCCTCTTTTTTTATACCTGTGCCTGCGCCAACAATAGCCCCCATAAACCGTAAAAAATAATGCCACCATTATGTGACATAAGATCAAGGCATCTATTATTCAAAAATAAAACAACTATGAGAAACGACGCAGAACATCACGACCAACCGGGCGACTACAACCAGCGCATCGGCCGTGAGCTATACAATAAGGACAAAGGACAGGAACACCCACAGCGCTACAGCTATAGAGGTCAGGGTCAGAATCAAAAGAAGTGGGATGAAGGCAACTACTTCCATACCGGCCCTAGTCCGCGTGGCGCGCAGGACCGCAACCGGGAAGCTGAAAGCGGACATCATTACACAGGCAACAGACCGGGGCCCTACCAGAGCGACCGGGGCACTTACCAGACCGGCCACTATGGCAGCCGCAGCGAAAGCCCTTACCGCAACGAAAGTCAATACCTGAACCATGGCTACAGAGGCCCGGGAAGCGGCGGTCAGCAGCCTTATCGTTCGCAGATGGGCGGTGGATCCCAGCCGGGCAATTACAACGAACCTCCAACCTCGCAGGACAGCCTGTGGCGTGAGGGACCAGGCACCCGCAGCCGTTATAAAGAAGACGACTACCGTTATGGAAGCGGCACGCACAACTGGTACAACGAGGGCCGCTACTCCCCGGACGTGGAGCCGGAGAACCAGGACAAGCGCGGATTTTTTAAGCGCATGCGCGACACTTGGGATGACATTATGCAGTCCGACAACCCAGACTACGAGCCACACAACAGATACGACCCGGAGCGCCGCGCCGAGCAGCTGAGCACCCGCCAGCGTTACGGCGGGGAGTCATTCCGCGACCGCAATTTTGACCGTGGCTACGAGGGCGGACCGCGCTGGGCCGATGAAACTGACTCCGGCAACGACAATTATAACAAAGATGCTGGCAGAAACCAACGCAACCGCCGCTAATTCGTATAGCAGACAGATTAGGTTACTTTGGTAGTAGATTAGTAAAAAAGGCAGCTCACCGGCATCGGCGAGCTGCCTTTTTTTATGCTGATTCCGAACGCTGATAAACATCAGGCCCAGGTGCCCGTACATAAAACTCGATACTTTATTTAGAGGCATCTCAGTATTTAAAAAGAAAAGATATGCACCACGAGGAAGAAAACAGACATCATGAGCGGCACGAACGCCCAGGTCGTCCGCACCCACGCCACGAGAGTGAGCAGCAGAACTTTCGCAGCCGCTGGGAAGAACCCAGACCTTTTATGCATGACCGGGATAGAAGACATTACGAAGAAGAAATGCGTGCGCGGGAAGAGCGGGAGCGGCATGCCTACCGCCAGCAGCAAAGCGACCGCCAGCAACATGAGAACATAGACAGACATCTGCACGGTTTTTCAGATGACCACCATGTCCACCATAGAAGAGGCGAGCACCGAAACTGGCGCGATGACGGCGGGCAATTTAGCGCCGAGAACCAGCACGCCCGCGACAGGTGGCAGCAGCAGGAGCAGCTCCCACCGCTACGCGAGCAGCGCCGCCGGCAACAGAGCCGTCGTGATGAGGACTGGGATGAACGGGGCTGGTAATTGAGCCCCATCGTTTAGAAACGCTTCCTGAACCCAGCCCCGAACGATACCAGTTCCGGTATGCCGGGTACCAGGTTAAGCGACAGATCATACTGACCTTTCAGCTGATAGTTGTACTCGAACTCGCCGCCGTACCAGTAAAATTTGTACTGCCAGTCGCCGCTGCGGTCAAAGTAGCCGTCGTCTTCGTAACCCGGCAGTCGGTTCCAGTCGCGGCGGTATACTAGGGTAGGGCCGAAACCGCCGTTGAGTGAGTGGCGCCCTGTCCTGAAAATCTGCCCGCGCCACCCCAGGTGCGTGAAGCCGGCCAGCGATGAGGCACAGTCGGAGTACAGCCCCTGCTCTACCCGCACACTGATGACGTCGCGCACCACAAACCGGTCGTAGCCTACTATACCTCCGAAATTGAGCACAGCTATACCTTTCCGGTCTAGCCTGTTTTTGAACAGCTCCGGGTTTGGCGTTTGGCGCAGGTGCATCGACAAGCCGAAGAATTTAACTGTATAGGCGTTTTTATAAACAGGGGGTGACTGCGCCCACCCCAAGGGTGTAAGCTGACAGCACAAAAAAAGAAGAAGTACAAAACGTATAAAATGCTGCATACAACCTGATTATACAGGATAAAGCGCATTTTGTTAGCAGATCGCTATACCTTTGCACTCCGTATGAACGATACCCTGGACATTTTACTTGAGCAGGTACGTGCCTGCCACCTTTGTGCCGAACACCTGCCACATGGGCCCCGCCCTGTGCTGCGGGCCTCTCCCACTGCGCGACTGCTGATTGTGGGACAGGCGCCAGGCACCCGGGTACACGCCAGCGGCATCCCCTGGGACGACCAGAGCGGCAAGCGCCTCAGGCATTGGATGGGTATAGCACCGGAGGTGTTTTATGATGAGCAACAGGTGGCCATCATCCCGATAGGCTTTTGCTACCCAGGCAAAGGAAAAAGTGGTGACCTGCCGCCCCGCCCCGAGTGCGCCCGGCACTGGCACCAGCAACTGTTGCCTCTGCTGCCCAACGTGCAGCTCACACTGCTGGTCGGCAAGTATGCGCAGGACTACTTTCTGGGTGAAAGAGCCAGACCTTCCTTAACCGAAACCGTAACAAACTGGGCCGACTACCTGCCTGCGTACATGCCCCTGCCCCACCCTTCGCCACGCAACCAGTTCTGGATGAGGCGCAACCCCTGGTTTGAGCAGGAAGCTATACCTGTGCTGCAGCAGCTCGTGGCAGAGGCCCTTGGCTAATTTTTACTTGGAATATTCCCTTTAACTTCTATCTTCGTTCATCAGCACAAAACCTACCCTATGATCAACTACCCAAGCAGCAAACTACCCGACGTTGGCACCAGTATTTTTGCTGTAATGTCGGCGCTGGCCAACGAGCACGGCGCCATCAACCTGTCGCAGGGCTTCCCGGATTTTAACTGTCCCGACGAGCTGATAGCACTTGTGACCAGGTATATGCAGGAAGGCTACAACCAGTACGCCCCGATGCCTGGCATGCCGGCTTTGCGCCACAAGATCAGCGAAAAAACAGAGAAGGTATACGGCTACCGCCCAGACTCGGACCAGGAAGTAACGGTCACATCCGGCGCGACAGAGGCGCTGTTTGCGGCCATCACGGCGGTAGTAAAACCCGGTGATGAAGTAGTGGTGCTGGAGCCCTGCTACGACAGCTACGCCCCTGCCATCCGCCTGGCGGGCGGCATCCCTATTTATGTGCCCCTGGCTATACCTGATTTCAGCATCGACTGGGATTTGCTGAAGAGGAACATCTCAAGCCGCACCCGCCTGATCATTATCAACACGCCGCATAACCCGACTGGCGCCGTAATTCCCCGCGAGGACCTGGAAAAGCTGGCCAACCTGACTGACGGTACGGACATCCTGATATTGAGCGATGAGGTATATGAGCACATGGTATTTGATGGGAAGGAGCATGTGAGCGCGTTACAAATAGAATCGCTGCGACAGCGGGCCTTTGTGATCTCGTCGTTCGGGAAAACCTACCACACCACTGGCTGGAAGATAGGCTACGTGGTAGCACCTCCCACTCTGACGGCAGAGCTGCGCAAGATGCACCAGTTCATCACCTTCAGCACGGTTACGCCACTACAACTGGCCATTGCCGACTACATGGACAACGAAGCCCACTACCGCTCCCTCCCCGACTTCTACCAGGCCAAGCGTGACCTGTTCTGCGAGTTGGTGCAGCCATCCCGGTTCGAGCTTATACCATCAGCAGGCACTTACTTCCAGCTCTTGAAGTATGACGCTATTTCTCAAGAGCACGACCTGGACTTTGCCAAGCGCCTCACGCAGGAAATTGGCGTAGCCTCTGTGCCTGTCTCGGCCTTCTACCACAACAAAACCGACCACCACTACCTGCGCTTCTGCTTCGCCAAGAGTGAGGAGACGCTAAGGCAAGCAGCGGAGCGGCTGGTGAAGTTGTGATTGGATGAATTGTTAAATTGTTAAATGGTTAAATTGCTGAAGGGGTAAGAGGTTTAGGTATAAGTCTGATATTACACAACCACTGGCAGGTATAGCAAGACTAACTTGCCCCTTGAGCTACGAAGCGGATCCCCTTAGCCAGGTGCACCAATTGGCGCTCCACTGTCTGAGCGTTCAGCTAGTTTGGAGCGTCTTGATTTTTTTGCCTACTTTTTTCATCAAGGAAAAAAGTAGGGCCCGCCCGGCCAGGGCAAGCTATAAAACAAGGCCAAGTTAAGCGAAGCAACAGTAGAAGCTTCGAAGCAAAGGCTTCCCTCCCTTCTACCCAAGATTCTTTCAGAATGACAAAAGGGTTAGCTTGGGATAAAATGTCAGTACAATCGTAAAACGTTATTCCTTATACCTATCACCCATGCAAGACCTCCGCATCACCATCATCCAAACCGCACTACACTGGCAGGACGCTACAGCCAACCGAAACATGTTCTCGGAAAAACTGGCCGCTACAGCGCCCACAACTGATCTGATTGTACTGCCGGAGATGTTCACGACCGGTTTTAGCATGGACGCGGCCGGGCTGGCAGAAGACGCGGAGGGACCAACCCTGCAGTGGATGCAGAAGGAAGCAGCCAAGTATAGCGCCGTGCTGACCGGCAGCGTGATGGTGAAGGAAGGAGATAACTATTACAACCGGCTCTATTGGGTACGCCCCGACGGCACGTACGAGCATTACGACAAACGTCACCTCTTCCGGATGGCGAAGGAGCACCACAGTTATACCCCGGGCAAAGAAAAACTGCTGGTAGAATTAAAAGGCTGGAACATTTGCCCATTGGTGTGCTACGATTTGCGCTTCCCGGTTTGGAGCCGCAACACGAATAGCCAATATGATCTGCTGCTTTACGTAGCCAACTGGCCAAAGCCCAGGGCCAATGCCTGGAGCACGCTGTTGCAGGCACGCGCCATCGAAAACCTGAGCTATGTGGTGGGTGTGAACCGCGTTGGAACAGACGGCAACGGGCATCCTTACTCTGGCGACTCCGCCATCATCCATCCCAAAGGACATAAGCTGCTTGAGACAACCGAGGCCGAAGGTACACACACTATTACACTAAGCAAACAGGAGTTGACCGATTTTCGGGAGGCCTTCCCGGCGCACCTCGATGCGGATGATTTTACGTTAAACTGATTTTGTCAGAAACTGACGCAGCGCCTCTTCATCAGCCAGTAAGGTATAGGCTATACCTAGCCGGGCCTGCAGCATGCGCAACAAGCGAGACTGCTGACCGACAAGTACAATGTGTCGCTGTGCATGTGGCAAAAGCAACTCCTCAAGTAGCGGCATCAACCGGTTTAAGTCTCCTGCCCCACCCTTTATACACACAACTGTTTCCGGATTTTCCTGGAGAAGCCGCACGGCATACTGCTGCAAAGTGGCATCTGATTTGGCGTCTACATCGAAGACAGGTATAGCCGGAGCGTGTTGTCGCACCATTTTGAGGATGGGTTTGTCGAAGTCGGTCTCCTCCGAAAGGTCTATGAACAGAAAGGCTTGCATCAGTGTATGACCAGTCTGCGGGTTTCGTGACGGCCGTCGCGGGAAGTGGCACGCAGCAGGTATACGCCCGCTTTCAGATGCTCCACACGCAAGGTATGGCGGCGGTTGAAGCTTTCGGCTCCGTCGTATACCCTGCGGCCGATCATGTCGTGCAGCACCAGCGACACAGCCTCACTTGCCTGTACCTGCACAGGTTCCTGCTTGCCTGCCACCGGATTCGGATATACCTTCAGTTCCAGGCCACTAGTCTTGTCATTCGGGTTGCCGTAGTTGCCTCCGGTTTGCTCCAGCAGGTATAGACCGCCTCCCTGCGTGCCGATGGCCAGGTAGATCCTGTAAGGTCCGCCCAGTTCAGCTACAGCCAACCCAAGTCCGCGTCCAAAACGGGATGTTTGCGCCTTCCCTGTCAGCTCGTTTTCCAGCACCTCGGTTATTTCGGTGAAGTCACCATCCATTTTTTCGAGAAAATCAGGGTAAATGCGCAGGGCGCCGCTGTCGTCCACGGTGAGCAGGTCGAGCTTGGCATTGCCATCTATGTCCACTACCACTGGCGCCAGGTTGCGGCGAAAGAAGTCAAATTTGATTCCGCCGATGCTTTGCTTCTCCAGCACAAATTCATTTCCGGAAGAGCGGTAGTAGTCCAGCGTACCACCGGCTTTGCCGACCAGCATTTCCACGCGCTGCCCATCCACCCGGAACAGGTGTGGTGTATCGCCATTGGCCAGGGTATGCAGGTGAAGCAGGCGGGCCGTATTAAAAGCAGAAGGCTGACCGGCTTTGGCGTTGTTTATGTAATAATCGATGTGTGTGGTGCCTGCTGTGGCATGATCAGAGCCAGACTGCGTTCTGTAAGTCAGGACGAGATCCAGCACGCCATCCTGGTTGATGTCGAAGAAAGAAGGCTTCAGCGAAAGCATGTTTTCGTTGGAAAGCGCCAGGTAATCGTCGGTGATAAAGGTAAAAGCGGGCTCAGCTAAAGTACCGGTATTGCGGTAGAGACTCAGTGTTGCCACAAACTTACCGTTGCGGTTTGCCCGTCCGTTGCCGACTACTAGGTCGAGCAGGCCGTCGCCATCAATGTCGGCAAAGGCAGGGTGGGCATTTTCACCCAGGTCGATCATCTGACTCTGCAGAAAGTTATCTTGTACAAAGTCAAAGTTAGGCTGGCTGGCAGTGCCCTTGTTTTGGTAAAGCCATGACGAGCGCTGCAGTTCCAGGTCTCCTGCGTTTTCGTTGCTGTTAGGCGCCACTAGCAGGTCAGGTATACCATCAAATGTCACATCCTCGTAATAGGCTGCCGGGAAACGATTGAAACTGGCAGCACGACTACCTGCCGGGAAAACCGTCTCGAAGCTCTCCATCCGGGCCAGCGTCTTAGTGCCCACGTTATCCATCTTCACGAGGCTTTCGCACTCCACACTGCCCATTAGCAGATCTTTGTCGCCATCGCCATCCAGGTCGATAGCCAGCAGCGCGGAACCGTCGTGGCCCGAGTGCAGGGGACCTGCCATACGGCACTGGATGCCGAATCCAAAATTGTTGCAGCCATGGCACTCTGTGATCTGCCCCCACCAGTCAGAGGAGAGCGCGAACTCCAGCGATCCGCAGGGTTTGCCCTCTTCTACCTGTATGTTCTGGTAATACTCCAGGGTATAGCCTCCCGAAAACTCTGAAAGCAGGATATCCAGGTCGCCGTCGCCGTCCATGTCCACGATAGCAGGTATGTCAGAGATATTCATCTGCATATTGATGCTGTTCACGCCATTGCGGCTCCGGTAAAAGAGGGCATCTTCTGTCAGTTCAAAGGTGGGGTATTTGTTGCTGCTCGCCTCCTGCTGGTATACCCGTATACCTAGCGGTGTGCTGGTGAAGATATCTTTCAGGCCGTCGCAATTATAGTCGCGCAGCAGCACCCAGTTTTCGAGTTCGGCCGGAAACATTGCCTCGTACTCAGGAGCGTAGGTATAGCGCCACTGGCCTCCTTCCTGCACGGCCAGGTAGGTATAGACTTTGCGCAGCATGCGGTCGAAGACGAACAGGTCGTCGCGCCCGTCTTTGTTCAGGTCGATGGTGGAGTACTGCGGTGTGTTGAGTCCGCCACCCCAGGGGTTGCGCAATTCGGTTTCACCCACCTTTACAGGCACATCCGTGCGTTGCTGGAACCGCAAAGGCTCCTGAGCAGACGCATCAATAAGTAACAGGAAAAGGAGAAGTGATAACAGGTAGCGCATAGACAGTTTGTTAGGCAATCGGGCTGTTGCTTTTGCCGTTTTGAGTGTATATTGCCATGGCGACTGCGTGCTATACCTTACCACGGGCAGCTGCGCCAATTTTCAGACTAAAAATACGCATTTCATGCCGAACAGCATCGACTTTCTTTACCAAAAATACCTGGAGTGCCGCCACGTCAGCACCGACTCCCGTGCCCCGCAGGACCAGAGCCTGTTCTTTGCCCTGAACGGACCTAATTTCAAGGGTACCAAGTTCGCACAAGGCGCCTTGGAGAAAGGTGCCAGATACGCTGTGGTAGACGATCCGGCCCTGGCTTCTGACACTGTGTTTGTGGTGGAAGACACGCTGCAGGCGCTGCAGGACCTGGCCCGTCACCATCGTCAACTATTGAGCATACCGGTGATCGGCATTACGGGCAGCAACGGCAAAACCACGACCAAAGAACTGATCTATGCCGTACTGAGCCAGAAGTTCAACACCCTCTATACGCAGGGCAACCTCAACAACCACATCGGGGTGCCACTCACCTTGCTGCGCATCAGGCCCGAGCACGAAATGGCGATCATCGAGATGGGCGCCAACCACATTGGGGAGATCGCTCTGCTGAGCAGCATCGCGATGCCCACTCACGGCATGATTACGAACATCGGCAAAGCGCATCTGGAAGGTTTTGGAAGTTTAGAGGGCGTGGCACGTGGCAAGAGCGAACTCTATGTGCACCTGCTCGAGCATGGCGGCACTGTGTTCGTGAACACCGGCAACGAGCACCTGCTACGCATGAGCCGCCGCATTGAGCACAAAGTAACCTATCCGGCACAGGGCGACTTTTACCAAAGTGAGTTACTGGAGGCCTCGCCTTATGTAGTGTATAAGGACGAAGAAGGTAACGTGGTGAATACACAACTGGTCGGCAGCTACAATTACGAGAACATGGCTGCGGCAGCCTGTATCGGCAAGTACTTCGGGGTACCGCTGGAGAAAGCCAACACAGCCATCGCTAACTACAGCCCGGTGAACAACCGCTCGCAGGTGATGCAGAAAGGCTCCAACACCCTCATACTCGACGCCTACAATGCCAACCCGACTTCGATGGCGGCGGCTATCCGCAACTTTGGCGGCATGAACGCTGCCCGCAAAATGGTGATCGTGGGCGATATGCTGGAGATGGGTAGTGAGAGTGCCTCGGAGCACAAAGCTATTGGCGAGGTCATCGCGGAGCAAAACTTTGACACCGTATTGCTTTGCGGACCTGAGATGAAGCATGCGGCAAATGCAGACAGCCGCTTCCACTACTTCGCTACCAAGGCTGAGCTTCAAAAATGGCTAGAGGCCAATCCTGTTTCGGAAAGCTATGTGCTCGTGAAGGGCTCACGCGGTATGGGACTGGAGACGCTGGTGGAGGTACTGTAGATTTGAGAGTGCGCTGGTTCTAGCCACTCCTATACCTAATAACAAGGCCCGCGATTATCTGAATCGCGGGCCTTGTTATTTTGCTTTCAGGCAAAAGTCTTGTCTTCTTTTGCTTGTGTATTCTTTAAAACGGCGAATCAAAATCTCTTAACAGCGGCAGCACCTCGTCTTTGGGCGACACCAGCGGCGCAGCTATCCCCCAGTCTATACCTAGCGCCGGGTCGTTCCAGAGGATGCCGCCTTCGGATGCCTGGTGGTAGAGGTTGGTGCATTTATACAGGAAACTGGTGTTGTCCTCCAGTGCTACAAAACCGTGTGCGAAGCCTTCCGGTATGTAGAGCATGTTGTGCTGCTCCGCATCGAGAATACAAGTGGCATGCTGTCCGTAGGTAGGGGAGTTTTTGCGAAGGTCGAGCGCCACATCTAACGCACGGCCCGAAGCAACCCGCACCAGCTTGCCCTGCGCGTAGGGCGGCTTCTGAAAATGCAGTCCGCGCAGCACACCTTTTTTCGACACAGACTCGTTGTCCTGCACAAAGACCGGATTGATGCCGAGGGGCGCAAACATGCTGGCATTGTAGGTTTCCATGAACCAGCCACGCTCGTCGCGGAACACACGTGGTATAAATTCAATCAGGCCTTCAATGTGATAGCTCTTATGCTGCATAGCTAGTGTAAATGGATCTGCTTTGGTTCTTTTAGAAGGGCGGCAAGTTAGGTTTTTTCCCCTTTCTTCTGAAATTTTTCAACTAACTTGCACCCATCCTGCCTGCTTCCACGGCGCTATACCTGCTAATTTTGACCGGGGCCGGGAACAATTACGTACAATGATGCACGCCGAAAAAGGCTGACAAACCGCTACGCTTAACATCTGAAAATGGGTAAACAAAAATACTACGAAACCGCCAAGCCGCAGGAAACTGCCGTGCTGGTAGCGGTTCCTGCCTACAAGCAAACCGACGAACAAACCAACGAATACCTCGACGAACTGGCCTTCCTGACCGAAACAGCCGGTGCCGTGACCCTGAAGCGCTTCATCCAGAAACTCGACAAACCCGACATCCGTACCTTTGTGGGAAGCGGCAAACTGGAAGAGATCAAAGCCTATGTAACGGAGCATAAAGTGGACATGGTAATCTTTGACGATGACCTCACACCCTCGCAGGTGCGCAACATTGAGCGCGAACTGCAGGTGAAGATCGTGGACAGAAGCTTACTGATTCTCGATATCTTCGCGCTTCGTGCCAAAACGGCGCAGGCCCATACACAAGTGGAACTGGCCCAATACCAGTACCTGCTGCCCCGCCTGACTAACCTCTGGACTCACCTTTCCAAACAAAAGGGTGGTATCGGCATGAAGGGTCCGGGTGAAACCGAGATCGAGACCGACCGTCGTATCGTGCGCGACAAGATTTCCTTGCTGCGGGATCGTCTGGAGAAATTTGAGAAACAGAACTTTGAGCAGCGCAAGTCCCGAGCCGGCATGGTGCGTGTAGCGTTGGTAGGGTATACCAACGTGGGCAAGTCTACTTTGATGAACCTGCTTTCTAAATCCGATGTGTTCGCCGAAAACAAGCTCTTTGCTACAGTGGATGCCACGGTGCGCAAGGTCGTGCTCGACAACATTCCGTTCCTGCTCTCCGACACGGTAGGGTTCATCCGCAAGCTGCCTACCAAGTTGATCGAGGCCTTTAAATCTACGCTCGACGAGATACGCGAAGCTGACCTGCTGGTGCACGTGGTTGACGTATCGCATCCTTCGTTTGAAGACCAGATTGCGGTGGTAAACAATACGTTGCTTGACATCAACTCTGCTGACAAACCCGTGTTGCTGGTGTTCAATAAAATAGACCAATACCTGGAGCAGCGGGAGCAGGAAATGCAGGAAGAAAGCGCGAATAATGAAGAGGGCCACGAAGTGCGTCCTTCCATTGAAGACCTCAAAGCCACCTACATGGCCAAGGTACACGCCCCTGCCCTGTTTATTTCGGCAACCAACCGCATTAACATCGACGAGCTACGTGCCGAGTTGCAGCGCCGTGTAGCGGAAATCCACTTCGAGCGGTATCCCAATAACGTGTAACGCAGTTCTTAAGAAGCATTGAAAAAGGGGGCAATCCGGTGAGGGTTGTTCCCTTTTTTTTTGTGATGGCTGGGGGGGTTAGACCTCGTAGTGTCTTTCAGACCTGCGAGCGTCTGTTTGGGTATAGCTTGTCTGGATCAGAATTTTCAGGATTAAAGGATTTACAGGATGCTCGTGCACGTTTGTAATTCCACCCCGGACCCTCCCTTTTATCGAGGGCCCCTACCCCCAAAACAGGGGAAGGAGCGGTGCACGATTGACATCCCCTGCCCCCTTCGAAGGGGGACTTTCTCTAGCTGCCATTCAACAGGTATAGCTTCGTAGTTGCGGGGTCAAACCACCCCTGCCCCTCCTTGTCCAAGGAGGGGCGCTTTTGGCCACTGCCATTCCAGCGTATAGGCGCTGTAGCAACTAGCCATCGTATATTTAGTTCTGTTATTTCAGTCACAGACCACACATACCACTGACACGCATCGAAAGACATCCTTGGCCCTTGAACTATGAAAGAAACAACTTTAGCCATGTGCACTTTTGACGATTTTGTGTTGGGGGTAGGGGCCCTCGGCAAAGAGCGGTCAGCGAGTTTAAAATCGTCTTGACTCTTTTGCTTACTTTGGGGGAAGGGGCCCTCGATTTGTGTCAAGAAAAAAAGTGAGTGCCCGCCGTACAGGCGAAACAGCAGCCCGCCTGGCCAAGGCATACTCTGCAACAGCAGCAGTAGCTATACCTATACCTGCCCACGTGAATGTGGACATCCCCAACAGTTTGCTTTCGGATCTGGAGATCCGAAAGAGCCTATCTGTAGATTGCTATACCTTGCGAGACTATACCTGGGCCAGAGGCCCCTCTATACTAGTCACAAGCGAGGACGCTCGCGCCATACCTGCTTTACCTGCACCCGCCAAAGCTATACCTACACCCAACTATTTCAACAGCAAATCTCCCCTAGCCAGCCAAGCCATCACACTCCCCCTCCCCCGTCACAACTATTTTCCCTTGCTTTCAGTAAACAGCATGTATAGCAGACGCGCTATGTAACAGGCGTGCTGTTATACCTTTCTGAATGTGAATCATCTTATGAAAACCTTATATATCATGCGTCATGCCAAGTCCAGCTGGAAGTTCGAGGAGCTGAGCGACCATGACCGACCTCTTAACAAACGCGGCCGTACGGATGCTCCGCTTATGGGGCAGGAACTGGTGGCCAACAACGCCAAAATTCAGCTTATCCTGTCAAGCCCTGCGGTGCGGGCAATCACGACAGCCACGCTGGTGGCCCGCGAGCTCGATTACGATGCCGATGACATTGCGATAGATGACCGCATATATGGCGCCAGCGCTGCAGAATTACTCGAGATAGTCCACGAGGCACCCGCTGATGTGGATTGTATGCTGATGGTAGGTCACAATGATGCCATCTCGGAGTTTGCCAACACGCTCTCACCCAAGCCTCTCACCAGCATGCCTACAGCCGGGGTGGTTGCGCTACGCTTCGACTGCAATAGCTGGCACGACATCAACCGCAGCAATGCCGGGCTTTTGTTTTACGAAGTGCCCAAAAATCATAAATAACACAGCACAGCGGCGTGGGCAGTTATAACCCCATACCTGCCCACCCTGCCTATACCTTTACACCATTGCCTCACCGGGCAACAAACCAGACCATGGAAACTGATACCCAAGATAAAAAACCAACCACCACGCCGCTGATCAACCGTGAGCTCAGCTGGCTGGCATTTAACTACCGCGTGCTGCAGGAGGCGAAAGACCGTAGGGTGCCGCTACTGGAACGCATCAAGTTTATGGCCATCTTCTCGTCGAACCTCGACGAGTACTTCAAAGTGCGCGTAGCCACGCTCAAGCGCCTTATCAAACTCAAAAAGAAGACCCGCGAGAAGCTGTCCGAAGACCCCGCCGATACTTTTGAGCAGGTAATGCAGGAGGTAAAACGCCAGCAGGAAGAATTCGGAGAAGTTTTCAGGGAAGGCATCCTCGCCGACCTTCGCCAGCAAAACATCCACCTGCTCACCGAAAACGACCTGAACGAGGAGCAACAGAAGTGGGTGCAAACCTACTTTGCCGAGCACATTCAGCCTCACATCCTGCCGCTTTTGCTCGATGCTACCGAGACGCACTTTTTCCTGAAAGACCAGACCGTATACCTGGGCGTGCAACTCTTCGAGCCGAAAGAGAAGGACCTGAAGCCGGAGCGCTTCTCCATGCTCGAGATACCTACCAAAAAGCACGGCGGCCGCTTCGTGAAACTGCCTACGGTGGGCGAACAGCGCTATGTCATGTTCCTCGACGATGCGATTCGCTTTTGCCTGCCTGCCCTGTACCCAAATTATAGCCGCTTCGAGGCGCATGCCGTGAAGGTGTCGCGCGACGCCGAGCTGGATATTGAAGAGGAAGTATCAGGCAGTTTGATGGCCAAGATCCAGAAAAGCCTGCAGAAGCGTGAAACCGGCTATCCGGCCCGCCTGCTCTACGACCCTGTTACCCCCAGGCCGATGCTGGAAGCCATTATGGCGCATACCGGCATATCGGAGGATGAACTGGTGGAGGGCAGCAAGTACCACAACTTCCGCGACTTCTTTGGGTTCCCCGATTTTGACCTGCCGGACCTGAAATACTCGCCGCAGCCTACGCTGGTGCACCCGCTTCTGGAGAAGGAAGCAAACCTGATTGAGGCCATGAAAAAGCAGGACTACCTGGCGCACTACCCTTACCAGTCCTTCGACTACGTGCTGCGCTTGTTCGATGAAGCCGCCAACGACCCGAAGGTGACTGCCATGAGCGCCACCCTCTACCGCGTAGCCGAGGACTCCGCCATTGCCAAATCGCTGGTAAAGGCTGCCAAGAGCGGGAAACTGGTAACAGTGGTGGTGGAGCTCAAAGCCCGCTTCGATGAAGAATCGAACATCTTCTGGGCAGGCAAGCTGCAGAAAGCCGGTGCCAACGTCATCTTGGGCCTTCCGGACCTGAAGGTGCATACCAAGCTGGGCCTGATTACCCGGAACGAGGACGGCCAACTGGTAAACTATGCCTACCTGAGCACAGGTAACTATAACGAAGACACTTCCAAAATCTACGCTGACCACGCCCTGTTCACCTCCAACAAAGTTATCACACAGGATGTGGAGCAGGTGTTCAACTTCTTCATCGATCGCCAGCACGACAAGAAATTTAAGAAGCTGCTGATGGCCCCGATCAACATGCGGGATCGCTTCGTGGATCTGATCAACCGGGAAATAAAAAATGCCAGTAAAGGCAAGCCTGCCTCCATGATCCTCAAGATGAACGCCCTGCAGGACGAGCGCATGATCAAAAAGCTTTACGCTGCCAGTCAGGCCGGTGTGAAGATAGAACTGCTGGTGCGCGGCATTTGCTGCCTGGTGCCTGGCGTGGAAGGGTTGAGTGAAAACATCCGGGTGCGCAGCATCGTGGACCGCTACCTGGAGCATGCGCGGGTATATATCTTTCACAACGACGGCAAAGAAGAATACTACGTGGCCTCCGCCGACTGGATGACGCGCAACCTGAGCCGTCGTGTAGAAGTGGCTTTCCCGATCCTGCAAAAGGACCTTGTGGAGCAGCTGCGTGCGATCATTGATCTGCAGCTCGCCGACGACACCAAGGCCCGCGACATAGACAACAACTATGTGGAGCAGCCCAGCCCCACCCACATCCGGTCGCAGTACGCCACGTACGAGTATTTGCGCAAGCTGATACCCGAGGGGATGGAACCGACCCGGAAATCGAAGTAACTGTACCTCATATAAAGAGCAAGGCCCGACTCGCTATACCTGCAAGTCGGGCTTTGTCATTTCTATACCTGTGTTTCTTATCGGTTCTGGCTGCGCTCCAACAGCTTGCGGGGTGGCACTGCGTAAAGCTCTATCCCAACGTAGCCTGCTCCTTTCAGCGTGTTTTTGATCAGCACATCGCGTGAGCCCACATCATCGAAAGCTCGGTGACGGTAATACTGCCTGAAGCCCCCTTCCACGGCAAACCACAAAAAGTCATAGATCTCCTGCTCCAGCCGCAGCAAGCCTTTGATGTCGGTGCGGCGCAGCTCGATGTCGTTGAACTGCGAGAGCGGTGGTTCACTGGCGTAGAGGTTGTAGCTGGCCCCCTCAATACGGTAGCCGGTATAGAGGAGCGTCTTTTCGGACACGTTGTAGCGCACCCGCAGGTTGGCCGGGAAGATAGACTCCACCCCCCAGCGGTCGTTGAAAGTGCGGTTGTAGATGATGCCCGGGTAGAGGCGCTGCCGCCCGAAGGTATAGCCCAATTGGAAACCGACGCCCCAGGCAAAGTCAGGGCTGCGCTTCCAGCCGTAGCCCACGTCAATAGTGGTCTTCAGGTAATCCGACACGTTAATGTTGTCGCGGGTATAGTCGCCGTTGAGCTCACCCTTGGCGCGCACCAGCAGGAAGCGCACTTCGTCAAAAGAGTGCAGAAAAGCCAGCTGCAGGCCCAGGCTCTTAAGGTTTTTGTCTTCGAGGTTGCGGTACAAGCTGTAAGAGGCCGGCGATACGCTCTCGAAGTTGAACTCCTCAAACTTATGGTCTATACCTAGTATCAGCTTGGTATTGGGCTTGTTCATGACAGGAGCCAGCGCCCGCACAAAAAACTTATTGTGCCGCCGCACCCGCGCCCGTCCGTTGCCCACTTCCGGGTTGTCCGACTCCGATTCCATGTCGAACTGCGGCAGGCGCTCGTAGCCAATCACAATGCCCCGGCTTTTGCCCATGCCCCTTACGCCCGGGCTGGCGTATTCTTTGGTTTGTTTTTGGACATCGGTCAGATCCTGTTCGGTTTCCTGGGCCAGTGCACGTTCTCCTAGCAGGAGCAAAGGTATAAGTAGTAGTTTAGGTAAGGTTAATTTCATAGTTAGTAGCTAAATTACATGGCGGTAAATGCAAAAAGTGCCAAAACAGAGGCACTTTTTGCTATACGTCTTTAGATATTTTTAGAATAAAAAGCCGAAGCTTAATGTCCACAGCCTTTCCACATCGCCTTTGGCGTAGGTCAGCACGATAACGTTTTTCTGCATAATATCGGCCCATACACCGCCGCCTATACCTGTATGCAGGCTGCGGAAGAAGGCAGAATCGCGCTCGCCGTCCTGGTACACGCGACCCACATCGTACAAGCCCAGTACTCCGAGCCTCCCCGGCGTCAGGTATAGGTTAAAGTCAAGGAGCGAGAGGCGGGCTTCGGCGTTGGCATAGATGGCACTGCGGCCGGCAAACCGGGTACGGCGGTAGCCGCGCATGTTGTCCATACCGCCCAGCGTGTTGGCCTGGTAGAAGCGAAAGTCGCCGAAGTTATGCGCTGCCCCCAGACGGCCCGCCCAGGTGAGCTGGAACGGGAAGCCAGGTGTCAGGTAGAAGGCGAACTCAGAGCTTACGTGGGTATAGCTCAGCCCCTCACCGTCGGTCTGCTTGTTGTAACTCACGCGGTTATGCAGACGCATGCCGATGCGCGGGTTCTTCTGATTGCCCTCTCCTAGCACATCCATGTCGGCAAAAGCCATCACACCCACGTAGTGCTGCGATTCGAAACGGTCCTGCTCAAAGTCGTAAGTGCCTGGCTCCATCCGGCCGCTCAGTGCCTCGTTTACCAGATAGGTGTCATGTTCGGAGTTCACTACCCGGAAGCGGTCGTAGGTAGGGCCTATACCTACTTTGAAGAAAGGTGCCAGGTTGTTGTTGAGCGTTGCGCCCACGTTCACCCGCTTGAACCGAACACGGTAGAAGGAGTCATCCGCCCCATCCTGCTGGTGCGTGTCGTTGCCGTAGCCGTAGAAGTTGCGCTGGTATTGCGGCCCCTGTATGGCAGCATTCACACCGATGTTCCAGTTACCGAACACCTGCCGCACATCGCCGGTATAGCGCACGTTAAATGAGTTTGTGTGAAAGGCATAATTGCCCTCCAGCAGGTGCTCCGAAGCATAGGGCGATTTGCGGAACTTGTGGGTGCGGGCCAGTATACCGGCTCCCAAAAACAGCCCGTCGTCCACGTTGTACTCCAGCGACAGACGAGGCCCCAGGTAGGGTAGTTTGTAATTATCCCGGTCATAAAAATTCACATCCGGGCTAATACTGGTACGGACTTTTGTTTCAGGCCCGAAGTTGAACATGTTTCCTTCTTCTGTATCGTACACAATCGTGTGCCGTTTAATGCCGGCCACACGCGAGTTATCGGTGATCACATCCTCGTCATTTCCCCCAATGATGCGCACCACGATGCCTTTGTTCACATCTCCCTTCACTTCAAAAATATCTTTGCCGCGTTGCCCGTACATGCGCAGCTCTTCGGTTTCAGGGGTATAGAAGGTGCGCTTGTAAAGAGTGTCGCGCAGCACACCCTCTTTGTTAATCTTGTATACCGTCAGGTGGGTTTCCTCGTCATTGAGGCGGTTCACTACAAAGTGCTCGTGCTTGTCGCTCCCGGCTACGTCTACCATTTCAGCGAGGTGTTCGTAATAGGCCTCGGCCGCCTGCGGCAGCTTATCGCGGCGTGAGCGCAGTTTGGCTTTGATGTCCTCGCCAGATATAGTCCGCACCTCTTCCGGCCACTGGTTGATGGCCTCTTCAATTACCTGATCCGTTACACCTGCCTTTATCTCTTCGGCAATGCGGATCCAGTCCTGCCGGGTGATGGACGAGGTAAAGGTGCGGTCGATGGTAAGTGCACTCAGGTTAAGCCCTACAATGTCAGGGAAGTCGTGGCCGAAGTTCTGGACGTTGCGCACGCCCCACTTCCGGGTGGCCAGCCAGGGTATAATGCCGTCCGCTTTGAAGAACACCTGGTCACGGTCTTCGGGCACCGGGATGTATACCTTGCCACTGTCGGTCTTCTCTTCTTTCCAGCGCCACTGCCCCTCGTGTCGGTCCCAGTCGCCTACGAGCATATCGAACAGTCTGGCACGCACAAACTCCTGCTGGTTCACTTTGTTGTCGTTGTCCTGCCGCAGCTCCTTCAGCACTTTATCTGTACCGACCAGGTTCTCGGCAAAGCCCAGGCTCTTCACGTCCTCGTGGTTCTCGTCGGCATCCTCCTCCAGAAAAGCCAGCGTGTTGCTGAACTCATCCATATACTGGCGCAGGTATGGCGTTTGGGGAATGTACACCAGTTTCGGATTAGTATGGAACACGCCGGCCCCATCTGCCAGCCTGGGTATAGCCAGAGCACCGTAAGGGTGCTGGGCTGAAATCTGGTCCTGCAACAAGGCTTTGGCAGCGGTTTGGCGCAGATACTCCGGCAACGCCATCGTCGGGTCCTTATCGACGGTGCGCAAGGTATACTCGCGGGCATCGGGATTACGCACTTTCAGGGATGCCGTTTGCTTACCGCCCCCCTTCTGGTAGGGTGTGAGCCCGCCCAACTCATTGCGCATGTCCAGCAAGGGCACTTCCACCGGGGTGGCCCACTCGCGGCGGTAGTGATCGCCCAGCATGGTGCGGCGCAGCCCTTTGGCAGTGTAATTATCGTTGGCAGCCACCACAATAGTACTGTCCGTGTAGTTGGTTTCGTCTACTATGGCTGACCGCTTGCGGCGCGGCTCCTTGGCATAGAGCGGCGTCCGGAAGGTCATGGTGCCCTCCGATCCGTCGCCCTCCGGCGTCCAGTATTCCACCCAGGCCTCCCCGTTTTCGTAATACATCAGCTTGGCAAAACCTTTCACCTGGTGGGTGTACATGGCGTTGCCGCCTGGCTTTACGTGCTGTATCTTACAACCCGATCCACTAACAATGTGAGCCAGTTTGTTGTGCTTGAAATGCTGCAGGGAGTGCTCGTGACCGGCAGCATACACAATGTTATCATACTTATCAAAGATGTTGAGCAGCCCCTCGATGTAAGCGTTGTAGCGCGGGTGCGGAATGTCCTGCAGGATGCCGCCGTACTTGCGGGCAAACGGATAGATGGACCCGATGACAGGCAGCGGCAGGTAGATCCAGTCGCGCAGCATGGTGAGCGGGAAAATGTGGTCTTTCAAGGTGAAGAATCCACCGTGATTACCGCGCGTGAACAGAGGGTGGTGCGCAACTACCACGATGTTGGAGCCCTGATGCTTTTCTATGATATCCTCCAGTTTTACCAGGAAGTCTGCCTCTGTAGACGCCCAGCAGTTGCTGCCCGCTCCGTAAGGGCGCTCCCAGGGGTGCAGCCACCACTCAGAGTCCAGCGCAATTAACACAACATCATCGCTTATCTTCACTTCATAAGGACCAGGACAGCCATCGCCCGGCACATAGAAGTCACCGCCCACCACAATGCCCTCTTCCGTCAGGTACTCATTCACGTAGTTCTGCTGGCGCACCACAAACTCGAGCCCGCCGCGGCCGCTGTGGTTCCAGTCGTGGTTGCCCGGAATCATGTATTTCTCTCCCTGGTAGCCCCGCAGCACATCAAGCTGGGCGTTCAGGCGCTGTTCTGATACTTCCCGGTCATAGCGCCCTGGCTCAGGCAGACCGTTATGGTACACGTTGTCTCCCAGAAAGACGGTCGTGCTTTGCGCGCCGGCTTCGTTCATCTGCTTTTGCATAAGCTTGAGCGAGGGCTCCTGCTGCTTCAGGTCGGGTGCGCCCACGTCGCCGATCAGAAACACGGTATAATTTACTTTGTTATCAGCTTTGGGCTCGGTTTGCTGCCAGTTGAGCACATCGCGGCTGTAGTAAGGTTTTTTGGTGGCGCAGGCTTGCAAAAGCACTAAAAAAAAGCCCACAGCCAGAGGACGCAGGATAAGAGGTATAAGGTGAAGACGGTTTTTCATAAGATTCTGTGTGTACGGGGTGTCCTGTCTAGCGAAAGCAAGTGTGGCGGCAACAACACTTCGTTTGGAGTTGTGCTTGCTGTCGTTCGGCAAGGACTAAAAGCGATGGTTGGTTTCGGTAGTGCATGGTTGGTGTCAGCGACTGAAGGTAACATCGGGGTTACGTCCGGGCTGAGATAAATAACGTAGGGCAGCTGCATTAAGTTTTTGCTTTACTATATAGGGCATTGTGTGCATCGTGGTCGGTCCTTTCAACAAAAACCAGTATTCACCGTAACGGCAAAAGAATACAAGCACCACCCTATAACCGCCGCTCACAACTATGCACCACTTGCAGAGCTCCCTGACCATGGCGGCAGATACCATTATGGAAGAACAAGATATCGTCAAGCAAGCCAGTGAGTACGTTTTCAGGCTTTTTAAGGAACAGCTGTCCAAGAAGCTTGTCTATCACAATTACAAACACACTTTCGAGACTGCCAATGAAGCCCGGCAACTGGGCGAACTGTACGGTTTTAGCCCTGAGGAACTGCAGGACCTGGAGCTGGCCGCCTGGTTTCATGATACGGGTTATATTAAAACCTACGACGGACATGAGGAAGAAAGCGTAGGTTATGCTACTTCCTGGCTGCAGAAGATGAACTACCCACCTGAGCGCATCGCCCGTGTGACTGACTGCATCATGGCCACCAGGCACGGTATCAAACCCCAGTCTCTGCTGCAGGAGGTGATCGTGGATGCGGACATGGCCAATATCGGCAAAGAAACCTTCTTCGCCACAGCCGAACTGCTGCGTGTGGAGTGGGAAATATTCAAAGACAAGTTTTTCACAGATCAGGAGTGGGCGCAGTTTCAGATGGAGTTTCTGCTCTCCACCACTTTTTACACCGCGAAGGCCCAGCACAAATATGCCGAGCAGCTCGGCCTGAACATACAGGAGCAGCGCAACCAGTTGCAGAAAGAGTCGAAGAAGCTGAAGAAGGAAGAGAAAGAGCAGCGCGAGACACTGGCCCAGCCCAAGCGCGGCATCGAAACCATGTTCCGCAACACCTACCGCACGCACCTGAACCTGAGCGCCATCGCCGACAACAAGGCCAACATGATGATCAGCCTCAACGCCATCATCATGTCCGTGATCATCACCTACCTGAGCACCAAGACCTCCATTACGGGGGCTGAGTTTGCCCAGCACCGTTCGCTGCTTATACCGGTGGGTACGCTGTTGCTGACCACGCTTGGCTCGGTGATCTTCGCCATTATTTCGGCGCAGCCGGAGGTGACGAGTTTCTCTTTCAACCGAAAGAAGATCGACAGCAAAAAAGTGAACCTGCTCTTCTTCGGCAACTTCACCAACATCCCGCTGGAGGATTTTCAAAATGGCATGCACGAGATCATGCGCGACAAACAATCGCTTTACACAAACATGATCACCGACATCTATTATCTGGGTGAAGTGCTGAGCCGCAAGTATAAGATCCTGCGCGTTTCCTACTCCATTTTTATGGTGGGGCTGATATTGACCGTGATCGCCTTCGGTATTTCCATCGCCCTGTACGACGAACCTATGCTGGAACCAACCCCACAGGAGCAGACTCCGCAGGGTCAACAAACTCCGCAAGAACAAGCCCCACAGCAACGGACCAACCAGTAAATAGTGGGTATAAGATAAAGCCTGTGCAGGTTGGCGAAAGCACGCTACCAGCCCGAAAAGTGTAAAACAGGAAGAGAGCCCGGCTACTGATGCCAGGCTCTCTTTTTTTGGGAGATTAGATTGGTCTACTGATTCAGGCTAAGATGCTTCTTCGCTTTCAATGGGCTTTAAAATAACCTTGTCCACCCTGAAACCATCCATGTCCACTATCTCGAACTCGTAGCCGCTGACCTGAAACTTGTCGCCGGCGACTGGCAGCTTGTCCAGCTCATAGGAAATGAATCCGGCTAACGTCACATAGTTGTCGGCATCTTTAGGTATAACTTCCCGCCTCAGTTCCCGGTTGAGGTCATATATCTCCATAGAGCCGTTCACGAGAAGCGACCCATCATCTCTTTTCACGACATCCGGTTCATCATGCTCGTCCACGTCCGGAATGTCTCCCACAATGGCTTCCAGGATGTCATGCAGCGTAATGATGCCTTCACTCGAACCGTATTCATCCACTACAATGCCCAGGTACTGCTTCTGCTTTTTGAAAATGTTCAACACTACGCTTACCATCATCGTTTCGGGAATGTAAATGGGCGGCTGCAGGACACTTTGTAGCGGTTCCCCGTTATTCTCCGCCAGATACTCGTAGAAGCGCTTTGCCGTCAGTATCCCGATGATCTTATCGAAGCTGCCATCGCCTACCGGAAATTTAGAGTGCGCGCTGTGCTGAATCATATCCCGGATGGCTTCGATGGGCTGATTGATGTCGATGTACTCCACATCCATGCGGTGGGTGCGCAGGTTTTTGGCGCGCTGCTCGGAGTAAGTAAAAATGTTCTGGTGCAGCTGAATTTCTTCTTTGGCCAGAATGCCCTGCTTGCCTGCTGTCTTTATAATCTGCCGGAGCTCTTCCTCTGACATCTTCTCTTCTGACGGCTCCTTGATGCCGAGCACTTTGATGACCAGATTAGTGGAGCCGGAGAGCAGCTTCACCAGCGGTAGGGTAAGGGTGGTGAACACCCTGATGATGGGCGCTACAAAAAGGGCGATGTTGTCGGCATTGCCAAGTGCTATGGTTTTGGGTATCAGCTCCCCGATCACGATGGTGAAGTAAGTGATAAGTCCTATTACCAGCACAATGGAGAGCGTATCGGCGTAGGGCGCCAGGAAATTTATACCTGCCAGCCACTGCCTCATATCGTCGGACAGCGCGGCCCCACCATAGGCACCAGACACAATACCGATAAGCGTGATACCGACCTGTATGGCTGACAGGAAATTCTCCGGCGATTCGAGTAATTTCAGAACCGTCTCCGCATTTTTGCTTCCCTGCTTTGCTTTGTTCATAATCCTGTTTCTGTTAACGGAGATGATGGACAGTTCTGACAAGGCGAAGAATCCGTTTAACAGGGTCAGGAGTATTAGAATGACAATTTCCATAAAGGTGTCGGGTAGTGAGAAAGATGAATTACCTGCCTTTATACCTGATGCGATGAAAAGAGTATAAAGAATGCCACTAATTTAAGCAAATCCACAGCAAAGCATGCTGTTAATGACACGCGGCATCTTACAAGCATAAAATCATACTTTATTTAAACGTTATACGCCTTTTATGATGTAACCAGAAAAGTTATCTTTGCACACTCAGTAATTATACTTTGTGCTGTTTAGCTGTAATTCAGGAAAACGTGTAACACAAAGTGTAGCGCATTTTTACAGACAAAGGTAAGAGTAGGCTGAAATGAACCAGCCAGGTATAAAGTCCATAAGGCCCTGTAGTTCAATGGATAGAATAGGAGTTTCCTAAACTTTAGATAGCAGTTCGATTCTGCTCAGGGCCACCATTTTAAGAGTTGTTTTTCAGCGTGATCAGGGAACTAAAACCCAACGGCTCGTCTTAATAGTAAGAGCCTGAGATACTTTGCTAATTCACTATATTTTCGAATTTATACTTTCTTTGCTATATTGGAGCTGAAGCCACTCTCTAACACCATGAAAACAACTTTAACTGTATGCTTGCTGGCCCTTTTTGCCAGTCTTGCTGCCTGCAACAGCGAACAGAGAAGCATGGAAGTGGACGGTTCTGAAGCTACCGTAGCCAGTGAGACCGGGGAACTCCCTATAGATGTGCTGTATGCCACCAGGCCCCTGATGGGCGGGGAAGTATACAAAACAGCTAGCTTTCAGGCGGCCAGCCTGCTTCACTTCGACACCACGCAGGTCATTCAGGTGCTCGACACATCCGATGTGATGTTTGTGAAAGCCCGCGTGCACCGAGACACCACCGCATATACCGGGTTTGTATCCAAAGCTATCCTGCCGGAATAATCCGCTTAAGCGTAAAACAAGAAAGGCCGCTCTGTTTACAGAGCGGCCTTTCTTGTTTTTATCAATGCTGCTTTATTTAACGACAACCCGTCTGACAGAACTATAGCCGTCGGCTTCGATCTTGACATAGTATAGCCCCTTGGCAAGCCGGGTCAGGTCTACGGTCTTGGTTGCATGAATGTCAGGGCGGCTGATCACTTCATGATACACCTCATTTCCAATCACATTTAAAATGCGCAACTCCACCTGCTGGGTGTTAAGCTGGGCAAACGAAATCGTAAAAACCCCGTTGTTGGGGTTAGGATAAATAGCAACTTCCTTTTCCTGTTGCTCCAGGCTCTTACTCTTCGTATCAGCTTGCACGGGAACAGGATCGCGTACCTGGGCATCTGCCAGTAAGACTGTCATAAAGAAAAAGAAAGTAAGTATAATTTGCTTCATATTGAAAATTAAGATTTTGTCCTTCTGATTATATACAAAAGTTGTTCCATATTGTTAACGTTTGGAGCAACAATTTGTTCTTGCATTTTACGCACCAAATCAGATGCTTTCACCAAATAACAGAAAGTTTTTTTGGACTTAAAACATATTGCCTGTCAATTATGCAGATAGCCGTTATCGGAGGGGGCCTTGCCGGACTGACCAGTGCCATCACGCTGGCAAACAGGGGGCTTTCTGTGACGCTGATCGAAAAAAAATCCTACCCCTTGCATAAGGTATGTGGCGAATACGTCTCGAACGAAGTACTGCCTTATTTGCGTGCCATCGGAGCCGACCCGGCGGTGCTTCGGCCTGCCTCAATTTCGCGCTTTATGCTCACCTCCCCCAAAGGCGTTATACTGGAATCACCCCTCGACCTGGGAGGCTTTGGCGTGAGTCGCTATACCCTCGATCACTTCCTTTACCAGGTGGCGCTGGCGAAAGGGGTGCAGGTACGGCTGCAGACGGCGGTGCAGGACGTGCAGTTTGCAGACAATCAGTTTTCGCTAAAATTATCCAACGGCGACACACTTCGAGCTGAAGTAGCACTGGGGGCCTATGGCAAGCGCAGCACCCTCGACCGGCAACTCAACCGCTCCTTTTTTGCAAAACGCTCCCCTTACATTGGCGTCAAATACCACCTGCGCCTCGATATGCCCACCGACCTGATTGCCCTGCATAATTTTGAGGATGGCTATGCCGGCATATCGGCCATTGAGGACGGACGCTACTGTTTCTGCTACCTGACTACCCGGGAAAACCTGCGCCGGCATGGGTCTATACCTGACATGGAGCAGGCCACCCTTCAGCAGAATCCGCACCTGCGCCGCATTTTTTCAGAGGCGGAATTTCTGTACGAGCAGCCGGAAGTCATCAACGAAATTTCCTTTGCCACCAAAACCTGCGTGGAAAACCATATGCTCATGTGCGGCGATGCGGCCGGCATGATCACGCCCCTTTGCGGCAACGGCATGGCGATGGCTATCCATGCAGGCAAGCTGGCGGCGGAGCAGGTGGTGCAATACTTCGAAAACGGTCGCAACCGCCAGGCCCTGGAGGCAGGCTATACCCTGGCTTGGGAACGGCAGTTCAAGCAGCGCTTGCAGCTGGGCCGCGCGGTGCAGCGGCTGTTTGGCAGCCCTTTGCTCTCGGAAGTGGCGGTGGGCACGCTGCGCTACCTGCCGGCAGCCGTGCGCCTGATCATGCGCCAAACCCATGGGCAGCCCTTCTAACCCCGTACATCTTAAAACGCCCGCTTTCGTACTTATCCAAACCTGTAGCCACTTTTAGGAGGAAAGCCTAAACATGATAATTACTTGGCTGTTGATGCTATAATAATGACACACTGGCAGGACGCAGGTATAAGGCCCTATTGCTCTGAAACAAATTCTTAGAACACACACCAGCTTATGAAAAGCTATATATGCAGTATAGGCACAGCTAACCCTCCCAACAAAATGCCGCAAATGCAGGTAGTCGACTTTATGGCCGCGGCCCACCAGTTGGATGAAGAGGGAAGCCGCAAACTCAAGGCACTGTACCGTGTGTCAGGTATAGGCCAGCGCTACAGTGTGCTCACGGATTTTACCCGCCGCAACGGCGACTATACCTTCTTTCCCAACACCCCTGACCTGGAGCCTTTCCCGACTGTACAGAAACGCATGGAGGTATACCGCAAACATGCCCTCGATCTCTCGGAGCAAGCGGTACGCAATTGCCTGGACCAAGTGAGCGATACTTCCCTGCAGAGTCTGACGCACCTGATCACCGTGAGCTGCACCGGCATGTACGCACCCGGCCTCGACATTGAGCTGGTGGAGCGGCTGGAACTGAACTCCTGTGTGCAACGCACGGCTGTCAATTTCATGGGATGCTATGCAGCCTTCAATGCTATCAAACTGGCCGACGCCATCTGCAAAGCTGATCCGAATGCCCGAGTAATGCTGGTGTGTACCGAGATCTGCACTATCCATTTCCAGAAGAACCCGGAGCAGGACCACCTGGTATCCAATGCGCTGTTTGGCGATGGCGCTGCGGCCGTGCTCATGCAGGGCCACCCTTGCCAGGAAGTGAGTCTGGAGCTACAGTCTTTCCACTGCGATCTGGCTCCGGCCGGCAAGCGCGAAATGGCCTGGCACATCGGCGACACCGGCTTTGAAATGACGCTCTCCTCCTACGTGCCCGACCTGATCAAAAACGGCATCAAACAACTGACTGATCGCCTGCTGCAAGGGCTTCGCACTACGGTTTCGGAAATTAAACTTTTTGCCATACACCCCGGCGGGCGCCGCATTCTGGAAGTGATAGAACAGGAACTGGGCATGACCCGCGACGACAACCGTTTTGCTTACCGGGTGCTGCACGAGTTTGGTAATATGTCGTCGGCGACGGTGCTCTTTGTGCTGAAGGAACTGATGGCGAGCCTGACCACGAAGGAAAAAGACGAACCGGTGCTGAGCTTTGCCTTTGGCCCCGGCCTCACACTAGAATCGATGCTATTGAAGGTGCACTATGCTGAAGCAAAGGTCTAACCAAGCCGAACTGATGGACGACCTCAGCTTGTCTGGCGACGAGCTGCGGCGCAACCTCGAAGAACTGGAAACCATCAACACTTGGCTGGGCGGGTATAAAGTAGTGCTCGATGCGCTGGAAAAGCTGCTGGCTGGGTATACAGGCCCTCCTTTACGTCTGGCTGACATCGGCTGCGGCGGTGGCGACACACTGCGCCACATTGCCAAGTGGGCCCGCCGCAAAAACATCCCGGTGCAACTCATAGGTATAGACGCCAACGATTTTATGGTGCAGTACGCTAGGCAGCGCTGCGGTGGCTTCCCTGAGATAGAGCTGGTGCAACACAATGTGTTTTCGGAGAGTTTTCAGCAGCAACAGTATGATATAATCGTTTGCAGCCTTTTCTGCCACCACTTCACCGACGAGCAACTCGTGAGCATGTTCCGGCAGCTGCACCGGCAGTCAGGTATAGCCGTGATCGTCAACGACCTGCACCGGCACTGGCTGGCTTATCATTCCATTAAAATACTAACCCGTTTTTTCTCAGAATCTCACCTGGTTAAAAACGACGCACCGCTTTCGGTTTGGCGGGCTTTTCGAAAAGATGAGTTGCAGCAACTGGTACAGGAGGCAGGTATAGACAGGTATAACCTGCGCTGGATGTGGGCTTTCAGGTGGCAGCTCCTTTTGAAAAAAGCTTAACAATTAGTACCTTAACAAGGTATACAAACCAACTCCCTTATGATGCGACGGATCAACGTGCCTTACCTGCTCTTGGTACTGCTGGCTGCCGTGGCGTTTTATTTCGCCTGGTCCCGTGAGTTTGTGACGAATGTATGGCTGGCATTGGCCCTTATTGCAACGCTGCTACCGGCTATCTACCTGGTGCTGCGGCACGCCCGCAACAGGTATGGCTGAATCGCTCACTTAACCCTTTTGACATGAACAAAAGCACGCTCAACTTCTGGATCCTTTTCATAGTTTCCATCATTATCTCAGTCCTGATTATATCAGTCTTTGTAAAGGTGCTCAAGATTGCGCTGTTTGTGATCCTGGTGCTTGTACTGGCTCCGATCGTTTACATTGTGCTCAAGCTGCTGCTCCCGGGAGCAAGAGGCAAGAGCGAGGACGACAAGCTGAAATCCAGACCTTAAGCTTAGAAAAAGAGCTGCTGCGCCAGCCGGAAAGTGTTGGCGTGCGCCTCTATAATATGCACGATCTGTTTGGAGTAGCCGCCGCCCATACTTACCGTGACAGGTATACGGTGGCGTGCGCAGGCCTCCAGCACCATGCGGTCGCGGGCTTTGCAACCCGCTATGCTCATACCCAGTTTCCCGAGCTTGTCGGTCGCCAGCACATCCACCCCAGACTGAAAAAACACAAACTCCGGTTGCTGCTCATCCAGCAGCTGTGGCAGGTGCTCTCCCAGTAGTTTCAGGTAAGTTTTGTCATCCGTGCCTTCCGCCAACGGCACATCCAGGTCCGACTGCTCTTTGTGAAAAGGATAGTTGTGCCCGCCGTGCATGCTGAAGGTAAACACCCGCGGCTCATCCCGGAAAATTTGCGCTGTACCGTTGCCCTGGTGCACGTCCAGATCCACAACCAGCACTTTTTTGATACCCTTATACCTGAGCAGGTGGTTAGCCGCGATAGCAATATCGTTGAGCAGACAGAAGCCCTCGCCCCTATCCGTAAAGGCATGGTGCGTGCCACCGGCGATATTCATGCCAATGCCGAACTCCAGCGCAAACAAAGCAGCCTGCAGCGTACCGTTCATGATCACCACCTCCCGTTGCACCAGCTGCTCTGATAACGGAAAACCTGTTTTACGGATCTCTGACGGACTCAATTCCAGGTTGCGCAGGCGCTGCCAGTAGGTGGCGTCGTGGGTGTCGAGGATGTACTGTTCCTTGATTGGCTTGGGAGCGAAGAGATTGTCTTGGATGATGGTACCTTCGTAAAGCAGCTGCTCGGGCAGCAGGTCGTACTTGGCCATCGGGAAGCGATGGCCTTCGGGCAGGGAATGGGCAAATATCTCGGACCAGGCAATTTTCAACATAACGTAAAATTAACATTTAAACCCCTTGACTGGTTTATCCACGAGTGCATTTTTGCTTTTTAACAGGCACTCATACCTGTACTCCGGATGCATATTCAGGCTTCTGCTCTAATAAATTTCATCTCACTTACACCTGATTTTCAGTGCAATTACAAACGCACAACATTATGTAAAACACCCTTTGCACACCGGTGCATAAATTCTTGAAACCCTATATAATTGCCCACAAATGCCCATTCAGAATGTGGAAAAATGTGGATAACTATGTTGATTAGGGTGAATTATCCACCATTTCGTGTTAACTCTATGTTAATTTCAGGTAAATTTTCATCACCTTCCCTCCCATTGGGCAGTCCTTTCGGCACCACCTATACCCAGCTTAATCCAAAAAAGTGATGATTCCCTCTCGATTCTGGCAAGACAAAAGCTATACCTGCAAGTCTATGCGAAAGCCTCATGCAACCTTAGTAAATATAAAACGCTATATATAACTTTATACATTAATAATATGTAAGTTGTGCTACCGCAAACTTCTATTTAAACCAGCCAACACCATGAAAAAACCGATACTACTCTTCATTGCCTTCCTGATCTCAGCCGGTGCTTTTGCTCAGACTGAATACGGTCCTTCGACGGGGCAGCAAAATCATAACCTGTTTAGCGACTCCGGAAGAAATGCGGGCTTCGGCATTAAAGGCGGCGTGAACTTCGCCACACTTCGCGGCAGCGACAAAGAGGTGTTGGGCAATTTCAGTGGCCTCACTACTTTTCATGCTGGCGTCTATACCCAGTTTTCGCTGGGCAATACCTTCTCCATACAGCCCGAGGCGCTTTACTCTCGCAAAGGCATCGAGCGCAACGACTCCACTTTCCGTTTCGACTACCTGGAGGTACCGATTCTGGCCGTGTTCAATATCACCGAGACCGTAAGTGTGCATTTTGGTCCGCAGGTAGGCGTGCTGATGTCAGCCAAAGAAGAAGACATAGAAGTGAGCATAGAACCCCTCAACACCTTTGCTTATGGCGTGGCGGCTGGAGCCGAGGCGCGTTTGAGTATCTTCAGGCTGGGAGCCCGCTACAATCTGGGGTTGGAGGACCTTCGCAAAGAAAATAACGAGGGGCAGAAAATCACTCAGGATTTGAAACACGGCGTTTTCCAGGTATACCTGGGTGTCGGCTTTTAAGGAATTATCACCTCCGATCAATCCGACGCAGGGACTTGGCAACAGGTCCCTGCTTTGTTTTAGCACAAATATAGAGCGTTCTGTTTCAGACCTTTGACTTTGCCTATCGTATTTTATAATAACGGGATAATGCGAAGAAATCACCCCTGTATCGACAGACACAGCGCCCATACTTATGAACACGTACAGACTGCGACCGTTCTATACCCTGCTTTGGACCCTGCTCGCTATTGCCGGCATGGCCTGCGACACCACTGTTAAAACGGACGAAGCGGAGATAGGGGCAGCCGCGAACTTCCTGTCTCCGGTTAACCCTGACCAAACCTTTCAGATCGACACGTCCAGGAGCACCGTCACGTGGATAGGCGCTAAAGTGACGGGCCGCCACAATGGCCTGATTCCCATCAGGGAAGGCACTATCACGTTGCACAACGGCGAACTGCGCGGCGGCAAGACGGTCTTTGACATGGCCAATGTGCGATCGGAGGACAAAGCCATTGACCAGGCAGGTAACTTAAAACTGACAACCCAACTGCGCTCCGACGATTTTTTTGCTGTGGAGCAGCATCCCACTGCCTCCTTTGTAATCACCACCATTGTCCCGTTTGACAGTACGGAGCGGCAGGAAATGCCTGCCCCCGCAGGGCACGCAAAACGAATGCGCGTCAAAGATCCAAATTACAGGATAACAGGCAACCTCACTATTAAGGATATCACCAAGAGCATCAGCTTCCCGGCCCGCATTGAGCAGGAAGACTCGGTGCTACGCGCCAAGGCCAATTTCAACATCGACCGCACACACTGGAAGCTCAACTATGGCTCTGACAAATCGCTCGGGAACAGGACAATTTATCCGGCCGTAAATATTGGACTGGACATAGTAGCACATCGCCAATAATCTATCCAGCAAACACTTACAGGTATAGTTGCGTTACAGCAATTGTACTGTTCCTGCATTTATTCCAGCCCGAATATGCTAAACTCACCCGTAGTTCGTTCCTACACAAACCATTTGTGCGCATATGATGAGAAAATACCTTTGCCTGTTGCCTCTTTTGCTACTTTGCCTCACGGCCAACGCCCAGGGCAGCGCCGCAGCGGCAATTAACTTAAAACAGGCAGAGACGCTGAAGTTCGGGATGCTGGCACTGGGAGTCTGGGCACTGATCAATATCCTGATCAGCAGCATCAAACTCACCAAGTCGTCGCGTAACAGGCGCTACTTTTTCCAGATGAACATCTACTGGAACATCGTCAACCTGATCATCGCGGGCGGCTCGCTCTATTATACTCTGTCAGTAGACGCCGGCGCACGCACTTTGCCCGAAACCGTGGACTACCACCAATGGGTTTTGAAGTTGCTATACCTGAGCATTGGTCTGGACCTGGCATTCCTGATGCTGGCTGCCTACATGAAAGAAAAATCCCTGAGTTCGCCAAGGGCAGAGCAATACCTGGGCTATGGGCAGTCCATCACGCTGCAGGCGCTGTTTCTATTGATGCTGGATATCGTACTGGTCGTTCTACTGGAAGGTCACTCTGAACAGTTGCTGCGCCTGCTGCAGTAGGGCCGTTAATTTATAAATATCATTGTCAGCCCTCGACAAGACCATGAAATAGAGCTATACTCAGATTCTTCCCCTGAGGGGAGAATTCAAGTTGAAACTCGACCTTACTCCTTATACCTTGCTAAGGTATAGGTATGATAAAAAACCGCCGTGCTATACCTGTTTCGGTATAACGCGGCGGTTTCTGTTTTCCGGTTATGCTTGTTTAGCGCGGCTCGTGGCGGCCTTCGGCAAATTCTTCCACAATCTTTTTGTTAAAGGCAGGTATATCGTCCGGCTTGCGACTGGTGATCAAACCATTGTCTACTACCACTTCCTGATCCACCCACTCGGCGCCAGCGTTTTTCAGGTCAGTTTTTAAGGTATGGTAGCTGGTCATTTTTTTGCCCTTCAGTTTGCCGGTCTCAATCAGCGTCCAGGGGCCGTGGCAGATGGCGGCTACGGGCTTGCCGCTCTCCATGAACTTGCTCACAAAGCGCACCACCTGCTCGTTGACGCGCAGCTTGTCGGGGCTCATCACGCCACCGGGCAGCAGGAGAGCACTGTAGTCGTCGGCGTTTACCTTGTCTATCGTCTTGTCAACCTTGAATTTGTCACCCCAATCGGTGTGGTTCCAGCCTTTCACTTCGCCTTCTTTCAGGGCAATGAGGTGGGTTTCGGCGCCTGCCTCTTCCAGGGCTTTTTTCGGCTCGGTCAGTTCCACCTGCTCAAAGCCATCGGTTACTACTATCGCTATCTTTTTTCCTTCCAGATTATTAGCCATTCTAAGTTCGTTTTTATAGTTTAACAATTGATATCGTCTATTCACAACGATTTAGAAGGCAAATTGTTAGAAAGCAGTAACAGCAATAGGGCTGTTCCCCATTTCGTTATAGCACCATGACCGTATACCTGAAGCAACTTATCTTACTACTGGCCCTGGGCTTTATCGCCGGCACGGCTGCACATGCCCAGACCGTCACCACTATCAAGTTCGACCAGCTGCAGGAGCTGCGCCAGGCACCGCACGACACACTGTACGTAGTCAATTTCTGGGCCACATGGTGCAAGCCCTGCATCAAAGAGATGCCTTATTTTGAAGCCGCTCACGCCCAATACAAAGACCAGCCCGTTCGCGTAATTCTGGTGAGTATGGATGCCGTGCAGGACAAGGAGAAGCGTGTGCTGCCTTTTGTGGAAAAACGCAATTTACAGTCACGGCTATACCTGCTCGACGAGCCCGACGGCAACACCTGGATAGACCGCATCGAGCCGAAGTGGTCGGGTACTATACCTGCCACCATGTTCTTTAATAACAAGCGTGGGCAGTATGAGTTTATTGAGCGCGAAATCTCCCAGCAGGAGTTACAGGAACTGATCACCAAGTATAAACCATAACCTGACACTATGAAGAATAACAGAATACCGTTCATTTACATGGCCTGCCTGTTGCTGGTAGGTGTGCTGATGTCAGCTATACCTGCCGCTAACAACTCCGGTTACCAGGTAGGCGACACGGCCCGCGACTTCAAACTGAAGAACGTGGATGGCAAAATGATCTCGATGGCCGACTATAAAGATGCCAAAGGCTTTATCGTGACCTTTACCTGCAACACCTGCCCCTACTCCGTGGCCTACGAAGACCGTATCATCGACCTGCACAACAAGTATGCGCCGCAAGGCTACCCGGTTATCGCCATCAATCCCAACGATGTGAAGGCATCGCCGAAGGACTCTTACAAACACATGCAGGTACGTGCCAAGGAGAAGAAATTCCCGTTCCCGTACGTGTATGACGAAACGCAGGAAATCACCAAAGCCTACGGAGCCACCCGCACGCCGCACCTCTATGTAGTGCAGAAGCAAAAAGACGGTTCTTTTAAGGTAGCCTACATCGGCACCATAGACGACAATTCACGCGAGCCGGAGAAAGTGCAGAAGAAATACGCCGAAGTCGCGCTGGACGAACTGGTAGCCGGCAAAGCCGTGAGCCAGCCCAACACAAAAGCGATTGGCTGCACCATTAAGTGGCGCGAAGCTTAGACTAGACTTCTTTTTTCACATCAGCAGGTATAGGCAGCTCGGTCGGATTGATCGAGCTGTCTGCTTTTTCAGCGATATGCATATCGCGCGCGCCTTTCAGTCCGGCAATGCGGGCCTCCACTTCGTACTTGTTGTTCCAGTAACCCACCCGCATCGACTCGCGCAGGTATAGCCACAGGAAGCGCAGGTAGCCGTGCTCCTGAAACTGCCGGATGTGGCAAAGCTCGTGCGCCAGCCAGCCACTGTCTTTCAAAAAGCCGTCACGCTTCACACCGCTCAGGTGTATTGTCTTACCCAATACCATGGCCACATTGCTGCTCCTGAGCACCAGGCGGGCAATACGCGCGAAGGGCGAGTTTTCAACAATTTTGTAGTTCATTTTTGTAATGTTATACCTGCTTAACGGTCTTTACGGATCGGGCTCCAAAAGGCTCTAATGGGTAAAAATACTGTTCTGAAGGGTGAATCCTATACCTGTTACCCGTGAGCATCAGCCATTTACTATATTGTCAGTTTAGAAAATTGTAGCTATTTTTGACGATTCGTTCGTAAGTTATTCTATCTGTCGGACAGGTTGTAGGGTATAAACTGCCATGCAAGACCTATACCAGGCTACAACCATAAGGTGAAAAAGTTCGCTGCCGTGGCAGTGCGAAACATGCTAAACCCTATGACAAAAACGATCATACTGAGCGTACTGGCGCTTATTTCTATCGCTCTTTCTTTCTTCTACGATGTAAAGGAGCTAGAGTCGACGCCAGCCGAACCGGAAACCACTGCTCTCCTGCTACACCCGGTGCAGACCGGCGAAGACATCGCCCGAGCCCTGGCACTTTCAGTACCGCTGGACCTCAGCGAGCCAATTGACTCCTCGTTTTACAAACGCTACTCCCGCAAACTGGGCCTCAAGCTCGACTACAGCGAAGACAAGGACTTGCTCAAAACCGTCTCCAGTTGGCTGGGCACACCTTACAGCTACGGCAGCAGTTCTAAAAGAGGCACTGACTGCTCCGGCTTCGTGACCCGCATCTACAGCGACGTATACGGCATCGACCTGAGCCGAAGTTCCCGCTCCATGTTCGACGACGTGACACGCATCCGCAAAGACAGCGTGCGCACCGGCGACCTGGTATTCTTCCGCCGCGGCCCCAAACAACCGATCTTCCATGTGGGCATCTACCTCAAAGACAATAAGTTTGTTCACTCCGCCACTAGCGGCGGCGTGATGGTCAGTTCACTGAAAGAGCCCTATTACCGCAACTATTATTATGCAGCCGGCCGCGTGGACTAATCCTATACCTTCCTGACAGATTTTGAGAAAGGGCTGCAGCATAAAGCGTCCCTTTTTTCGTTTACAGGATACAACAAAATTACTTGCAGCAAGGTATAGGAAGCTTGTTAGGAGTTGAGCAACTTGCGTCCGATTCGCATAACCCCTGCACAAGGGCCATACAAAATCACAGACACTTTATGACAGAGCAGAATACGCAGAACCAGCAACAAGAGCGCCCGGACGGAAGCACCATTTCCCAGAGCCCGCTCTTCAAAAACATACTCAAAAAGGCCGAGAAGTACCTGGAGCACCCTTCGCAGGTGGTGAAGCTCCTGAACGATGCCTTTAAGAAAGCCACCGCCAAGAAAAGCCTCGGCACGATAGCCGCCGAAGTATGGGAAAGCTTCCAGGTGCTTTCGCAAATGATCAGGGCGGCCGTGAACGGCGAGTACAAAGGTATACCGAACACGACCCTGGTGGGTGGCGTGGCCGTTATCCTGTACTTTCTGATGCCCCTCGACCTGATTCCGGACTTTATACCGGTGATCGGACTTTTGGATGACGCAGCCCTGCTGGCCTGGTTTATGTCCAGTATCAAGTCTGAGCTGGACCGCTTTAAGGACTGGGACACCGAGCGCCAGGCGCAACAGAAGACGGTGCACCTCATGGAGCCACACCACGCCGACAGTTCCTTTGGCACGCCCAAGTACAGCGACCAGCCTGCCGGCACCACCGAAGTTCGCCATGAAGGCACGGCGCCTGCTTCGCAGGGGCATAACTCCGGAAACCTGGGTCACCACGAGCCGATCGTGCGCGCCTCCACAACCGACAGCAGCCGCGTACCGAAAGACCCGCATGACGACATTCCGGACGGCGGTAACATCCGCTAAACCCGATTTACAGCATAATTACAGGAAGAGCCGCCCTCAAAGGCGGCTCTTTTTTATGCCTTTTTACCAGCTTGCGGCGACGTGATTATTGGCCCGATGACTGCGTAACACAGCTTAAAAAAATACATTCTGACTGCACAATATAGTACTATTTAAATACTGAAATTTGAAGAATTTTAGAAAAAAGCCATCTGGCTATTAGTTTCCTAAGGAATTAATTTTCTATATTTGGACTGATGATTGTGTATTTTTTAACTTTTAGCCAAGGTGTCTTCATCATTTCTACGACTAACATCCGTTAATCTTCACATCGACGGAATCGGGAAGGTTCTGATCGAACGAAGCGACAAGGCCAAGCGCCTTAGCATCAGTGTGCGCCCGATCAAAGGTATACGCGTGGCCGTGCCACCGCATATCAGCTTTGAGAAAGCCGAACAGCTTATCTATACCAAGAGCGATTGGATAAAGGAGCACCAGACCCGCATGAAGCAGCAGGAGGCCCGCGTAACCATGTACGATGGCAACACTGACTTCAAGACCCGCAGCCATACCCTGCGCCTGCTCACGCACGCCCAGTACACCATGCGCTGCGTGATCGAGAACGGTTACATCAACGTGTTCTACCCGGCCTACAAAGACGTGCGCGACAGCGACGTGCAGAAGTTTATCCGCAAGTCGATTGAGGAGGCTTATCGCAAAGAGGCCAAAGCGTATTTGCCGGAGCGTGTGAAGTACTTTGCCGACAAGTTCGGCTTCGACTATCAGAACGTGTTCATCAAAAATGCCAAGTCACGCTGGGGAAGCTGCTCGCACACCAACAACATCAACCTGAACCTGCACCTGATGCGCCTGCCCGACTCGCTTTGTGACTATGTGATCCTACACGAACTGGCGCACACGATTGAGAAGAACCACGGCCCGGGTTTCTGGAACCTGCTCGACAAAGTATGCCCTAACTCAAAGGTACTCGACCAGAAGCTGAAGGCTTACCGTATTTCCATCTACTAAACTGATTGCTTATCGAAAGAACGCTTACTATACCTTAATTTTGAAAACATACGCATAACAGCAGTCGCACAGGAGCTCACGCTGCCTTTCGTGCTGTTGTTTCAGCAAATAAAAAGCGGCCGGGATTTGCATCCCGGCCGCTCCTGTTTAGAACGTTATACCTACTAAGATCAGCTGGCTTTCTGCATCGTATGCGATGCTACAAAGTCCACGAAGTCGCCCACCGTGTTGATCGGGACTTCATCCGGAATCGTGATCTGGAAACTTTTTTCCAACTCCAGGATGATATCCACTACATCCACCACATCAAAGCCGAAATCCTTTTCCAGACGGGCATTTGCCTGCAAACGGGCAGGCCTGATTTCCTTGGTTTTGCTAATGATACGGATCACCTCGCGCTCAATAGTCTTGTCTGTTGTTGCAATCATAAATTATACGGTGTATTCTCTAACTACTTTTCCATTTACAGGCACCACGGTTTCATCCTGAGGTATAATTTTTACGCCGCCTGCGGGCTTTCTCTCTCCTTTAACTTTCGCTTTCAGCTTCTCATTGAGCAAGTACATGACCGGCACAATAAGCAGCGTGATGATGGTCGCAAATCCCAGGCCAAAAATGATGGTCCATGCCAGCGGCCCCCAGAAGGCAGCACTATCGCCCCCCATAAATAAGTTCGCTTTGAACTCCGTGAACAGGGTGTAAAAGTTCAGGTTTATACCTAACGCCAAGGGTATCAGGCCTAGTATAGTTGCCGTTGCCGTTAATAACACCGGGTTCAGGCGCGTCTTGCCTGCTTCTACAATTGCCTCCTTCAGGTCGCGTCCTTCTTCTAACAGCAAGTCCGTAAATTCCACAATCAGGATACCGTTTTTTACTACGATACCAGCCAGCGCCACAATGCCCACGCCCGTCATCACTACCGACACATCCATCCCGAAGATGGAGAAGCCCAGCAGCACGCCAATGATGCTGAACAGCACCTCAGACAGAATGATGAACGGCTTCGAGATGGAGTTGAACTGCGTCACCAGCACCAGGAAGATGATCAGGAAAGCTGCCACCAGGGCAATCATCAGGAAGTTGGCTGTTTCCTCCTGCTCTTCCTGCTGTCCGCCCATGCTGATTTCGAAGCCTTCCGGCGTCTCAAAGTTCTGCAGTGCGCTTCCGATGCTCTGCACTACCTCGTTGGCGTTATACCCGTCCAGCACATTCGACTCCAGCGTTACCACCCTCTTCAGGTCTTTGCGCTTAATACCTCCGTATGACGTACCATATTCTATTGTCGCCAGCGATGAAAGCGGAATTTGCCGCACCAGGCCGCTGTTCATGTCGCGGTAAGTGATGCGCATGTCCAGCAGGGCATCGATGTTCTCGCGGTAAGGCTCTGCATAGCGCACCTGTATCGGGTACTCCTCTTCGTCCAGTTTGAACTTGGAGGCCTCGTCTCCGAAGATGGCCGTGCGCAGTTCCATACCTATCTGCCCAGTGCTGATGCCTTCGCGGTTGGCGCGCTCCCGGTCGATGTTAATGATGATCTCCGGCTTGCTATCTTCCAGGTCGCTGCGGAGCTCTTCTATACCTCCGATTTGCTGCTGCTCTATATAAGTCTGCACCTGTTTCGACAGTGCCACCAGGCCATCAAAGTCCTCGCCAGCTATTTCAATGCTGATCGGCTTACCCACCGGCGGACCGTTCTGCTCTTTATCTACCGTGATGTTAGTGCCAGGTATACCGCGTACCGCATCGCGTATTTCGTTCATGTACGCCTGCGTGCTGCGCTCGCCGGTCCGGTATTGATACTCAACAAAGGCTACGGTAACCTTTCCTAAGTGAGATTGTGCCGTCACGCTGCGATCGTTCTGGTCGCCGGCCCCGATCGCCACATTGGAAATAACCGATTCCACATCGGCATTATCTTCTCCTATTACCCCATAGATGCGCTTCTCTACTTCACGTGTAACTGAGTCTGTCACAAGCTGATCGGTACCGACTGGCATACTGATGTAGGTATACACGAAGTTCGGATCAGAATCCGGGAAGAATACTACTTTAGGAGCACGCAGCCCTGTGAGAAAAATTGAAAAAATAAGTAGTCCGAACATGCCTACCAGCATCCAGACAGGACGTCTGCCTACCAGCATCCAGCGCAGGAGGCGCTCGTAGCCCCGCATGAAGCGCGGCAGGGTCGTATTCTGGAAACCGTGGATCATGCGGCGGAACACGAAGCGGTTGAGCAGCACCAGCGCCACAGCCAGCATAATCAGGTTGGCCGTGCCGTACCAGCCAGCCAGATAGCCCACTATAGCCACCAGCGCGGCGCCACCTATCAGCAACCAGAAGTTACGGCGGGCACGCGGGGCAATGTCAGCTTCCTGCTCGTGCTCTCTCTTCATGAAAGAAACCGCAAACACCGGGTTGATGATAAAAGCCACCAGCAACGAGGCCATCAGTGTTACAATGAGCGTGATGGGCAAAAAGAACATGAACTTACCCACGATGCCTGGCCAGAAAGCCAGCGGCAGAAAAGGCGCCACCGTAGTAAGCGTACCCGCTAACACAGGCACAAACACCTCACCGGCCGCAAGCTTAGCTGACTTCATTACGCCCAGATTGGACTGGTGCAGAATGCGGTGCGTGTTCTCGATCACCACAATGGCATCGTCCACTACAATACCCAGGGCCAGCAGAAACGAGAAAAGCACGATCATGTTAAGCGAAAAGCCCAGCACCGGCATCAGCATAAAAGCGATGAACATGGAGATCGGCACCGACAGCCCCACGAAAATGGCGTTGGTCGTACCCATGAAGAACATCAGGATCAGAGTCACCAGCACAAAGCCTATGATGATCGTGTTGATCAGGTCGTTGAGGGTATGGCGCGTCTGCGTGGACTGGTCGCCGGTGATGGTCACTTTCAGGTCGCCTGGTAACACGGTTTCCTGCATGTTCTCCACCAGGGTATGGATATTATCAGACGCCTCAATCAGGTTTTCGCCGCTTCGCTTGATCACGTTGAGCGTGATAACAGGTGAATTATCAAGACGGGCAAAGCTTTCCTGCTCTTCAAAACCTTCTTTTACCTCGGCTATCTCTTTCAGCTGTATGTTAGCGCCAGACAGCGATTTCACGACAATATCACCGATCTTATTCGGGTCGGTATACTGGCCTACTACACGCACGGAGCGTTTAGTTTCGCCTACCGAAATATTACCACCCGACACCGTCACGTTTTCGGATGCAATAGCCCGGCTGATGTCGGCAAAGGTAACCTGCGCGACCTGCATCTTGTAAAGGTCCACGTTTACCTGCACCTCTCTGTCAAGTGCGCCTACCATGTCCACACGGGTAATCTCCGGCTGTGCCTCGATCTGGTCCTGAATATCTTCAGCGTACTTCTTCAGACGGTCGAGGCTGTAGTTGCCCGATACGTTGAGGTACATAATCGGAAACTCAGAGAAGTTCACTTCCTGCACGTCCGGGTCCTGGTCGAGGTCGGTTGGCAGATCGGTGCGGGCTTTGTCCACGGCATCTTTTACCAGTTGCTTCGCTTCTACCACATCCACATCGGTATTAAACTCCACTGTGATCATGGAGAAGTCCTGAATGGAATTAGAGGACACCTCCTTCACTCCCGAAATAGATTTCAGCTGCTTCTCGATGGGGCGGGTCACCAGGTTTTCGATATCGGCCGGCGATGTGCCCGGGTATACGGTACCCACAAACACCGTCGGGATAACGATGTCCGGGAAATTTTCTTTTTGAAGCGTGATGTACGAGAATATACCCCATACCGCAATGATCAGGGTAATGATGTAAATGCTCGTCCTATTATCAATGGACCAATTGGTCGGCTTGAAATATTTCATAGTCTTCGGCTTAAAAGATTATTGCTGCGCGATACTTTCCTGGTTGAAAACAACCGGCTGCCCCTCATTCACGCTCTGGTATCCTGCTGTAATAATGTAGTCCTGCGCCTTCAGCCCTTTCAGCACCTCTACTTGTCCCTGGTAATTCACGCCTGTCTCCACTTCTTTGCGGGTAGCCACGTAGCGCTCGCCTTGTTTCTGGGCCACATACACATACTGAGATTTCTCGTCACGCTGCACCAGGTTGACAGGGATAATGATGGCGTCTTCTTTCCGGTAGTCCTGTATGCGCACCACGGCCACCAGGTTTGGTCGCAACTCTACGTCAACGTTTTTAGGCCGGAGCTCAATGGTGAAGGTGCGGCTGCCGGGGTTGATAAAGCTGCTCACTACATCCACAGTCGCTGTTATTTCCTGATTCAGATCCGGGAAACGCACCAGGGCCTCGTCCCCTTTGCTGATCCTGGTCAGGTATGCCTCCGACACCTCTGCCACAATCTTAGAGCCGCTTGTATTAACTACCCGGATAATGCCCACGCCCGGCGCTACGGCCTCTCCAGCGTTAGGAATCACGTTATCTACCACACCGCTTACAGGAGCTTTGACGTTGTACTGGTCGCGCTGCTGCTGCAGGGTAGCCAGGCTACGCTCCAGGGCTTCTTTGTTGTTTTTGGCCGTAAGAAACTGCATCTCGGTGCCGATTTTCTGGTCCCAAAGGTTTTTCTGTCGCACGTATGCCACGTTGGCCAATTCCAGACGGGTGCGCACCTCGGCAATGTTCTGCTCCAGCACCTGCGCGTCTATGGTTGCCATGGTCTGGCCTTTGTTTACCTTGTCGCCACGCTTCACGCGCACGCTAGTGAGTACACCCGGCACTTTGGCGCTTACAAACACGTTCTGGTCGAAGTCCACACGGCCCTGCACTTCCAGGTAATGGCGGAACGTATCCTGCTGCACCTGTGCCACGGTTACCGGCACGGTCTTCTTCTCAACCGGTCCGCCCTTGCCCTCTGCCTTCAGCTCTGCTTCCAGTTGAGCGATCTGCTCCTGCAGCTCGGTCTGCTGCTGCTTCAGCTCAGCCAGTTGTGCCTCTTTGTCGTTGCCCTGGTTACAGGCGGCCAGGCTTAAGAACAGGGCCAGCGATGAAACTCCAAATATCTTCTTCATAGTTATGTCGTGTGTTAGCTTTTTTGGGTGTTTTATTTTGTCAGAAGGGTGCCGGTGGCTTTGTCGAGGTTCACTTTTGCGATGAGCGCATCGTACATGGCGGCGTAGTAGTTGGTTTGTGCCTGACGCAGATCAGTTTCGGCGGTTACCACTTCCAGGTTAGAGCCCACGCCCTCCTGAAACTTGATCTTGGACACGCGGGCAATCTCTTCGGCCAGCTCCAGGTTCTCGCGCTGCGATGCCAGCACGTCGAGCGAGTTGGTCAGGTCAGTGGAGGCTTGCTCCAGTTCCAGGTCTATACCTTGTTCCAGACTCTCAAAACCGAGTTTGGCATTCTCAAGCGTCAGGCGCGATTGCTGTATCTGGTAGTGCTTGCGCAGCCCGTCGAAAATCGGCACCTGCAGCTGCAGCCCCACATAGCCAAAGTCAAAGTAGTTCCTGTCTGTCGTGTTATCCTGGCCGGCCCTGATGTTCATCACATCTGAAAAAGTAGACCCTACTCCAATATAACCATAGCGTGCATTCAGGTAGAGCTTCGGCAGGTAACCGGAGCGGATGTTGCGCAGGTTCAGCAGAGCGAGGTCACGCTGCGTCTCCAGTACAGAATATTCGATGCGGTTGCTGTAGTTAAAGCCATTTCGGTCGGCCTTTGCCATATCCACCTGCACTTCGCTCAGACTGTCCGTTAAGGTGATCTGCTCTTTCTGGGGCATCCCCATCTGGAACTTGAGCAAGTCTTCGCCTAAAATGAGCAGGCGCTCGGTCTTCTGCTTTTCTACTTTCAGGTTATTATAGGTTACCCGTAGACGATCCACATCCAGCTTTTCGGCCACGCCATTGTCAAACATCACCTGTGTTTGTTTTAAAAGTGTGTCGAGGCGGTTGAGATTCTGATGGAGGAGTTCCATGCGCTCGCGGCTCACCAGCACGCTGTAGTAGGCCTTGGTCACTTGCTCTACCACGTCGATCTCGTTTTGTTCGGTGGTTTTGCGCGAGAGCTCGGTATAGGTTTTGGCGGCCTTCAACCCGATCAGGTAAGAGCCGTCGAACAATAGTTGACTACCTGTAATTGTGATACTTCCATTATAAGGCTGCACGAAGGAAATCGCCTGAAGTCCGGTGGATGGCTGAGGTTCTGGTTGGGAGTAAGTCGGGTTAAGGACGATAGGCTGTCCGGAGGCAACCTGCTCAGGAGTGATTATAAATGGATCTAACTCAGAAGGGGCTCCGCCAAAACTACTCGGATCAAACAAAGTTTTCTGTTGGATGAAGTTGTTGCCGACCTCTGCATTCGCATTAATCTGCGGCAGGCCCATCGCCCGGATCTCCCCTACTTTGGCTTTGTCGATGTCCTGCTGGTTGCGGGCTATTTTCAGGCTCATACGGTTCTGCAGGGCATAGTCTATACTCTGTTGCAGACTAAAAGCCTGCGGCGACCCTTGCGCAAGCACCCCAAGCGGACTCAGGAGGACAAACATTGTCAATAACAGGCTGCGGTGTTTTTTCATAGTGGGGAGGTATATGCGATTATTCTTCTTCAGTGATTTGCTTGTAGTCATTAATCATCTTATGGCCTTTGAGCGTGGCAATGCCGAGCATAAAGTGCTCAAGACTGGCCGTCTGCACATGCAGTAGCTCAAATTGGAAGCGTGGGAAGATTGTTTCGTCAAAGGGCACTTCGATCTGGGAGAGGCGAAGGCGGGCGATCACCTCAATGTCCAGGTCCTTGCGAAACAAACCCTCCGACATTCCCCGCTCCAGATTCTCCTTTATCCGGTTCAGGAAGTCGTGGTTTTTGTACTCCTGCCACTTCTGCCAGGCATTGGCGTGGTACTTTTGCAGGTCGTAGAATATGCTGGGGTGAATGCTGGCGAAAACCTGGCGGGTGGTCTTCATGATGTCAAAAAGTTCTTCGATGGCATTGGGTGCTTCCTGTCTGCAACACTCGCAGTCCGTGTCCACCGAGGTCAGGTATGAGTTAATGGCCCAAAACACGATCTCGTCTTTATTGCTGAACCACTTGTAGATGGTCTTCTTCGACATCGAAAGGTGCTGGGCTATGTCATCGACTGAAGTGCCCTTGATGCCACGCCGACAGAAAAGCTTAAAAGCCTCTACTGCTATCTTTTCTTTTACCGGTGGTTGTACAGACGTTTCCATTTTCATAATTCTGGGGCAAAACTACGGAAACGTTTTTTATCCCGAAAGTTTCCACCAGTAATTAACAGAATTATTTGGTAAATGTTTAGCCTTTTAGGATGAAAAGAAATCTGTCTTAGGCGGGACAAATGTGTCAGGTTTTTATGAAGGGAGAAAACGATTTAGACGAACAGTGCAAAAGCTGATTCAGACGTTAACATTTTGTCTTCCAACAGCTAAAAGCATCTTTACAATCAGCTAGATACAACAATATGCGTGGTGTAGTAAGGCTATATACCCAGCACGGTCCGCAACCGGGTATAGCCGCTTTTGCTCAAAGGTATACGCTCTCCGTTTCGCAGCAAGGCCACATGGCTGTCTTTCTCGAAAGGCTCAATGCGGGTGAGTTGCGACAGGGCCATGATGTAGGAGCGGTGCACACGCACAAACTGCGCCGGATTAAGTGCTTTCTCGTAGTAGCCCATGGTTTTTTTCTTGAGGAACACGCCGTCGCGGGTATGGATCTTTACATAGTCGTCGTAGGCCTCCAGGTATAGCACCTCTCCCACAGGTATAATACGGATGTTGTTGCCGGCCCGCACCACAATGCGGTGCTGTTCCTCGGGCTGTTTGCCGGTAGCTTCCTCCAACGCAGCGGTGGCAGGTATAGCCTGTGCGGCAGCCTGGCTCTGCAGCCACTTCCGTATAGCCGCATCGAAGCGCTCCTTGCTGAAAGGCTTGAGTAAATAATCCACGGCATTGGCCTCAAAGGCTTTGATGGCATACTCGTCGAAAGCGGTGGTGAAGATGACGCCGGGCGCCTGTTCTACCAGCTCCAGCATCTCAAAACCGTTGATCTTGGGCATCTGAATATCTAGGAAGATCAGATCGGGTTGGTGCTGCATAATCGCCTTTACACCTTCAAAGCCATCACAGCACTCCTGCACTACCTCCAACTCGGGATATGCCTGCAGGTATTCGGCCACAATACTGCGGGCCAGCGGTTCATCATCTATTATCAGGCATTTTTTCATAGGGCTGGGGTATCTTAATGGTGGTTGTGAACTGATGATCATGCTGCGAAATACTGAGCAGGTCCTGCCGGGCATAGAGCAGGTATAGCCTGCGCCGGATGGAGTCTAACCCGAAGCCGGTGCCTTTGCGGGGCTGGCTCGTGGCTGGGTCGTATGGGTTTTGGGTGATGATGGTCAGGTAGCCTTCTGCTGTAGTGGCATTTACCTTAATGGCTGTTTCCCCCACTGTGTCGTAGAGACCAAACTTGATGGCGTTTTCCACGACCGGCTGCAAGAGCAGGGCGGGCAGCTTCAGGCTTTGACTTTCTTCAGTCGCCTCTACCTCCACTTGCAGCCGGTGCCCGAAGCGAACTTTCTCGATATCCAGGTATAGCTGCAGTTGCTTCAGTTCCTCGTCCAGCGGCACCAGCTGGTTGTTGTCCTTACGCAGGGTACCGCGCAGAAAATCCGAAAGCTGTTGCACCATGTTGCGGGCCTGTTCCGGCCGGCTCACCGCCAGGGCACTGATAGAGTTGAGGCTGTTAAATAGGAAGTGTGGCTGCAGTTGCTGGCGCAGGTTATAGAGTTCGGCTTCGCGGGCCAACTTTTCGGTGGCCGCCTTGCGCTTCTCGGCCTCCTGCAACTCGCGGGTATAAAACCAAAGCCAGGTCAGGAGCAGCATCAGTAGCAGCATCAGCCAGTTAAAAGCCACCCGAACGGCCAGGGTGCTGTCCACAAAACGCAGGTATAGCGCGCTACCTTCGAACAAGGTATGAGTGCTCCAGTAAAAGATGGTGGCGCTTATACCTGCCAGCCCCAGGCTCCAGCCCAGCAGGTAGCCTGCCTGCCGCAAACTTGGCTGGTAGTAGCGCAGCCCCGTGCCCATCGCAAAGCCGCCAATGGCCAGCAGCAGGTTGGTAAGCAACGCATCCGTCACCATGATGTGCCTCTCAAAGCCTGACGGCCAGAGAACCAGCACCTGCACCAGCGACCAGAGCAACCCCCAGCCAAGGTATAGCAGCACCAGGCGCACCTGCGAAGCCACCCCTTCCATTAGTAACTTTTGATGCTTAGCCCGCCAAAGATAGTAGCGCCTTTTAGGATCAGCACTTTGTTGGAATCATAGCCCTGCTGCGGCATGGCCGGGCGCTTGTCGTCTATCCCTCCCAGGATGGCCACCATCTCATCGGATTTCACTTGCCAGTGCGGCGGGATGATCAAGGTAGTGCCGCCAAATATTTGGGTGGCTTCCAGCACGATCGGGTGCTGTATGTCAGCCTGCATCAGGTTCAGCTCCGTGCCTCCGAACACACTCACCACTTCGCCCCCTTTGAAGTTCTTAGAGACGATGTTTTTTTTTATACCTCCCAGTATGGCCGCACTGTCGATGTGGTCTTCGGGTCCGTAAGCCGCCTGGTCAGTTGTTCCGGTATAGGCACCGGAGGTATAGGCCTCCTCACCCGTATAGTCGGTATAGGCACCAGGATAAGCACCGTTCACCGGGTCGGTGTAGTAGCCGGGTGTGTCTTCCGGTCTTGGACTTGCTGTGGCATTCACCTGGTTTTCCCAGGGATTGCGTTTCTTAGGCTTGAGGATCAGCCACAGCCCTAGTCCGATGATCAGGATGGGCCAGAAATACAGCTTCAGGTTGAAGTCGAGGAAGATGTGCCTGTCAAGCAGGAAAACGCCACCGATCACAACCAGCACCAACCAGCTTGGCTTCTGGAACGAGTGTTTGAAGCCCAGGTATACGCCCAGCGCGATCAAGAACATTGGCCAGGAGAACACCCAGCCCGGTAAAAAGAAAATGCCCATTTTGGCGGTGAGCAGCAGCACGCCCACCATCAGCAGAAAGACACCGGCCATCTTGCCGGACCCGCTGCTTTTATAATCTTGATTTTTCATGGCTTTATTTCGTTTTGTTTTAAGATCTGTTCCAAAGGTATAAGATGCATTGGCTCAGCTCAATGGTAATTAGGCTACCTTTGGACAGAAGTCGGTAAACGGCGGGTTGGCGTCGGTAAACCAAGTTAGTTTTTTTAATCTGTATTATTCACCTACAGTAATATCATCCCCCGCCCCCTTCAAAGGGGTACGCTCAATATGCGTGCAGTTATTAAACGTAAACGTTATTTGAGAACTCCCCTTTTGAAAGGGCCAGGGGGATGACCTTATTTATAAAGTCAAAACAACCGCTAAATTTCGCAAATTATTATCTTTGCATACTATGGTTGAGAATATACAGAGAGTAGCACAAGAGATAGAGGCCGCGCAGCTAACGAGCGTTGCCGAGCTGGAACAGTTTCGCATCACTTACATCGGCCGCAAAGGCGCCATCGCCGCACTTTTCGATGACCTGAAATCAGTGGCACCGGAGCAGCGCCGCCAGGTGGGCCAGGAGCTGAACCAGCTCAAGAACCGCGCGCAGGCCCGTTTCGACGAGGCCCAGGAGCAGCTGACCAGTGCTTCGGCTGGTGCTGAAGCCGAGAACGCTTTTGATTTTACGCTGCCTCCTATACCTAATACATTGGGTACCCGTCACCCGCTTTCGCTGGTGCGTGCCGAGATCGTGCGCATTTTCGAGCGCATCGGCTTCAATGTGTCCGACGGTCCGGAGATCGAGGACGACTGGCACAACTTCACGGCCCTCAACTTCCCGGAGAACCACCCGGCCCGCGAAATGCAGGACACGTTCTTCCTGAGTGAAGACCGCGATAAGTTGCTCCGTACGCATACCTCTAACGTACAGGTGCGCCTGATGGAGAATAACCAGCCGCCGCTACGCAGCATCATGCCGGGCCGCGTATACCGTAACGAAGCCATTTCGGCCCGTGCGCACATGGTGTTCCAGCAAGTGGAAGGCCTCTACGTGAACAAAGGCGTAAGTTTCAAAGACCTCAAGGAAACCGTCTATTACTTTGCCAAGGAGATGTTTGGCCAGGACACCAAAGTGCGTTTCCGTCCGTCGTTCTTCCCCTTCACCGAACCAAGCGCCGAGATCGACATTTCGTGCCTTATCTGTAAAGGCGAAGGTTGCAACATCTGCAAGCAGTCGGGCTGGGTAGAGATCGGCGGTGCCGGTATGGTAGACCCCAACGTATTGGATAATTGCAACATCGACTCCACTGTATACTCTGGTTTCGCTTTCGGGATGGGCATCGAGCGCATCACCATGCTCCGTTACCAGATCAAAGACCTGCGCCTGTTTACCGAGAACGACGTGCGTTTCCTGCGGCAGTTTAAGGGGGTTATTTAAATTGTTAGATTACTGTATTGTTAAATTGTTGGGCTTCGCCAATAGCTTATTTTTAGGTATAGCAAAGCCAATCAACAGCTTAACTTTATAACAATTTAACTATTCAACCATTTAAAAATTCAACACATGAACTTCGAGGACATCAAAACCATAGGTATAGTGGGTGCCGGCACCATGGGGCAGGGCATTGCGCAAATCTGTGCGCAGGCCGGGTATAAGACCATCCTGTTCGACATCAATGCGCAGGTGCTCAAAAAAGCTGAAGCCACGACCGTGATGAACCTCGACAAAGGTATAGAGCGCGGCAAACTGACCGAAGCTCAGAAAAAAGCTGCCTTGGCAAATCTTACCTATACCGGCGATACGCTGCAACTGAACTGCAACGTTATCATAGAAGCCGTGGTAGAGCGCCTCGAAGTGAAGCAAAGCATTTTCAAGGACCTGGATGCGGTCAACACACCGGACACCATCTTCGCCTCCAATACCTCCTCTATACCTATCACGCGCATTGCGGCAGGTATACCGCATCCGGAGCGCGTAGTAGGCATGCACTTCTTCAATCCAGCCCATATCATGAAGCTGGTGGAGGTGATCTCCGGAGCGGCCACTTCACCGGAAGTAGCTGAAACCATCCGGCAACTAGCACTGAAACTGGACAAAAAACCGGTGATGGCAAAAGACGCCCCAGGCTTTATCGTGAACCGGGTGGCACGCCACTTCTACGTGGAAGGATTGAAGCTGCTCGAAGAAGGCGTGACCGACGCCAAAGGTATAGATCGCCTCATGCAGGCCAGCGGCTTTAAGATGGGGCCCTTCGAACTGATGGACCTGATCGGCGTAGACACCAATTTCTCTGTTACCTCCTCCATGTTTGAGGCTTTCCATTATGACCCGAAATTCAGACCGAGCCGCATACAGCAGCAGAAAGTGGACGCTGGCCACCACGGCCGCAAGTCTGGCAAAGGCTTTTACGATTATCAGTAGGTTTTTCTGCCTGCTGGCAATGCTGCTGGTCTCCTGCGGCAGCGACAACCAGGGCCCTGGTATACCCAATGTGCCGGTGAGCGAACAGATCAACGTGAACAGCCAACTGTACACACGCCTGCGGCAGGACGGTGGCTACGTATACCTGAATTCCGGCTACAAAGGCATTATCGTGATCCGACAGAACGCAAACCTATACCTGGCTTTCGAGCGGGCCTGCCCTTACGACCCTACTGCCAGCGCACCTTGCGGACAGGTGGAGGCAGACCAATCCAACCTGTTTATGGTAGACGCTTGCTGCGGTTCGCAGTTCAATTTTCAGGGGGGTGTGATGGCGGGCCCCGCTGTGTACGGCCTCCGGCAATACCGAACTGCGTTGAATGGCTCCCTGCTCTCCATTTTCAATTAAAATTTTCAGATTGATTCCCAGAAATTTACGCTTCCAGAGAAGATTTTTTTAGGACAGGACTTGCATAATCTCAAAAAGAGCCGTAATATTGCATCATAATTCAACGGTATCACTGCCCGCGAAATAACCGAAACACTCTTCCTTAGCTCAGTCGGTTAGAGCATCTGACTGTTAATCAGAGGGTCCCTGGTTCGAGCCCAGGAGGGAGAGCGAAAAGCCACTCAATCGAGTGGCTTTTTTGTTTTATGACTTTCGCTTTAAGTACCCACTACAGCTTGCCCCTGCTTAAAAGCCAACCTTTTCCCCAAAAAGTAAGTATCTGAATATATATGACGATTTCGTCATATTAATAGCGGCCTCGCACTTGATAAGAGTGTATAGTGCTGTGCTATAACCTTAACTAACTAAGACCATGAAGAATATAAGAGCATACTTATCCGTACTATTCGTCCTGATGGCAGTTACGCTGAGCAGCTGCGAATTAATAGGAGACATCTTCGAGGCAGGTATGTGGACCGCCCTCATCATCATCGTCCTGATCGTGGCCCTGGTGGGCTGGCTGTTCAGCCGTTTCAGACGATAAGCGCTTAATACCTAACAAAAGAAAAGGGAGCCAAATGGCTCCCTTTTTGATTTATCTATACCTGGAAATTACTTGGCATTTGTGCGTTTCGGCATAGTGCCCAGTATGTAGTCCCAGAGGGGAGACGATACGCCGTAGGCCACGTTCGGATCTTTGTAGTGGTGAATGCTGTGGTGGATCCAGAGTTGCTTCAGGAAGTTTTTAGGCGGCGCATAGGCGTGCACGGCGTAGTGCACAAACAGGTATAGCGCATAGCCAAACAGCATTCCGGCCACTACGCCAAACACAAACTGCCCGAAGATCAGCTTAAACACAAAGAAAAAGAACGAAGCGATGAACAAACTCACGATTGGCGGCATGGCCAGGCGCTCTTTGTCCTTCGGGTACTCGTGGTGATTGCCATGAAAAGTATACTGGATGCGTTCCTTCATCGGCGTGTCTGTGTCCATGTGGAACACAAAACGGTGCGCGCAGTACTCTATTAGCGAGAAGATAAGCCAGCCCATCAGAAAGAAGCTGATCGCCTCCAGCACATTGATGAAGCTGTAGGTGATCCCATAGTAGATCAGCCCGATGGCAAAAACAATGAAGATGGTAATAGGCAGTGCGATGTGTGTACGGGTCAGTCTTTCCAGCACAGGGTTCTGGAATATCTGGGCTTGTCCTTTGTGATTGGGTTTCATAGTCAGGTTTTGCTAAAAACGGATTTTAACTGCAAAATTAGTCAAATATTAGGTATACCGTATGTATTTATCCGCTGCAATACATAAGCGGTAACGCGGAGTTTTTATTATGGTTTAACTAACGATTCTAATCGTTCAATGTTATACCTTTTTCCCGATACCGTATACCTGGCCTGTTTGTAGAATACGCGTCGTGCAGCTAATGTTTTGACTATGAAATCCTTCAGCTCCACTTCATTTTTTTGAGCCAGCAAGGGACGCTGACGTAGATCTGTCGCAAGTAGGCGTTGGGTGAGTTCCTCAGCCGGCACATCTATAAAAACACTTATGCCGTGCTGGTTGATAAAATTCATGTTGTCGAAGAAGCAGGGGGTGCCGCCGCCTGTGGCAACAACAACCAGTTCAAATTCACGCAACACTGCCTCTAGCGCCTGCCGTTCCTTTTGCCGGAATAACTCCTGTCCTCCTGCCTCAAACAGTTGCGCAATGCTACTGCCTTCCCGTTGCTCGATGTACTCGTCGAGGTCCACGAAGGTATAGCCGAGCCGCCCGGCCAGCTCACGTCCTAGCGTGGTCTTGCCGGCACCCATCATGCCGATCAGGAAAATGCGCTGCGTGTTCAAAGCCAAGGTAAAGCGTTTCGCTTACAGTAAACTCACCAGTTCCGACACTTCGGGCGTATCGTTGTGGTGCCATAAGCCTTTCACGGTGCCGTCCTCCAGCAGCATAGTGCCGGGGTTGGAGCGCATCATGGTCTTGAGCACGGTGCCGTCGCCGAAATAGTAAGGGGCAGCCAAACCAACCTCGTGGCGGAAAGCCTCAAACTCCTGTCGGCCAGACGAGGTGATGATCACCGGTGTTATACCTTGCTGTTCGGCTTCCTGCACCAGCTTGCTTATCTTATCGATGTCGCTTCGGTTGGCTTTCTCTACACTATGCACGATCACCAACAGCTTTTTACCGCTCAGGATCTCCTGCGTGAAGTCGCCCTGATCGTTCCATACGTTGAAGTCCGTGATCTTCGGACCGTCCTCCGGATTCACGGCAACCATCTCCTTAAAGGTATAGGCATCGTCCATCGGGTAGTCCTCAAACTCCTGCTCCTGTCCGTCTTTCACCATCACATACTTGTAGCGCAGTGGTGCCGAGGGCTTCATCAGGGCCGGAATGTTGTTGCCTATTTTATAAGCGCGGAAGTCGACATAAGGCAGGTGCTCATAAGCATACCAACCAATGCTTACCGAGATCAAGGCGGTGAGTGCTGTTACAGTCGCTCCTACTTTAGGCTGCACCAGCGGCTGCAGGTAGCGCTTATTAAGAAGCAGCCAGACGATCATCACCAGCAGCACGATGTCTTTGGTGAACGACTCCCAGGGCGTGAGTTTAATGGCATCGCCGAAGCAGCCGCAGTCGGTTACTTTGTTGAAGTAAGCTGAGAAAAAGGTCAGGAAGGTAAAGAACACGATCATGGCCAGCAGCAGCCACAGCACTTCTTTCAGTTTCCAGCGGATAAGCAGCGCCACGCCCAGCACAATTTCGGCCGCACTCAGGAAGATGGACAGAAACAGCGCCGCCGGCACCAGCGACAAAAACACCGGTGAAAAATCATGGGCGAATACCTCAAAGTACTCCTCCAGTTTGATGGCCGTACCTACCGGGTCGTTGATCTTGATCATGCCCGAGAAGATGAAGAGAACTCCTACAAAGAGCCAGAAAAACTTAGTGATGTGTCGCATTTTGAGTTGGAGATTTTAAGAGTTTGGGAGTTTAGGAAATCACAACGCTGGATTACCTACGCCTCCTAATATCTTCTATTTTAGAGTTTTGTCATTTCGAACACCAGTGAGAAATCTGAAGCGATCAAGCTTTATGTACTTTCAGATCTCTCCTACCGTCGAGATGTCATGCTTGTACCAGATTTATACCTTACTGCACCTTCTCCGCAAAGCCCGACTTGATCAGTGCAAACACGGCGTAGTTGATCATGTCGCGGTAGTTGGCCTCCACGCCTTCCGAGATCAGGGTATGGCCCTCGTTGTCTTCGATCTGCTTGGTGCGGTAGAGCTTCATCAGGATGATATCCGTAATAGAACTCACACGCATGTCGCGCCAGGCCTCGCCGTAGTCATGGTTTTTGGCGTTGAGCAGTTTGATGTTCTCCTCGATTTGCTCGGTATACCTGCGCTCCACCTCCTCAGCCGAAAGCGTCAGTTCGTCGCTCTCCTGCAGGCCAAGCTGCATCAGGGCGATCACGCAGTAGTTGATGATGCCCACAAACTCGTCGCGTATGTCGTCCTCCACCATTTGCCTGCCCTTCTCCTGAATGGAGCGGATGCGTTGTGCCTTGATAAAAATCTGGTCGGTGATGGAGGGCAGGCGCAGCACGCGCCAGGCGGTGCCGTAGTCTTTGGTCTTTTTGACAAAGGTGTCTTTGCAGCGGTTTACTACCTGATTATATTCCTGGAGTGTTTGACTAATCAACTTTTTAGCTTTAATTTTAAACGATTGACAGATACGCCAACATTGGAATCGAAAGATAAGTTTTTTCGAAGGAAAAGCACACTTAACTGCCGCGGAAAAATCCTTTCGCTGGACACGCCGCTCGTGATGGGCATTCTCAACGTCACGCCCGATTCCTTCTTTGCCGGTAGCCGCCTTCACTCCCTCGACGATGTGTTACACCGCACCGAAGCCATGCTGCGCGACGGCGCTGACATCCTCGACCTCGGAGGTTATTCTTCCCGGCCGGGAGCTGCGGAGGTATCCGTAGACGAAGAACTGGACCGCGTTATACCTGCCGTGGAGGCGATTATGCAGCGCTTCCCGGAGGCCGTTATCTCAGTAGACACCTTCCGTGCCGCAGTGGCCGAGGCGAGTATACAAGCGGGCGCTTCCATCATCAACGATATTGCGGGCGGCAACCTCGACGAGGCCATGTTCGAAACCGTGGCGCGACTGCAGGTACCGTATATCCTCATGCATATGCGCGGCACACCGCAGACCATGAACAGCCTGACGGACTACAACGACCTGGTGCTGGAGGTGATTGATGAGTTGCAGGCTAAAGTGGCGCAGCTGAAAAACCTGGGTGTGAACGACATCATCCTGGACCCGGGTTTCGGTTTTGCCAAGACCATGGACCAGAACTTTGAGTTAATGCGCCGCCTTGAGGAACTTCGCATACTGGAGCTGCCGTTACTAGTGGGAGTATCCCGCAAGTCCATGACCTACAAGTACCTCGGCATCGACCAATACGAAGCACTGGCCGGCACAATAGTACTCAACACCATCGCGTTAACAAAGGGCGCTGACATTTTGCGGGTGCACGACGTAAAAGAAACTAAACAGACTATCCAACTATACACGAAAGTAGCGCATTGATTCCTTTATTTACACTGGGTTTTTTGGAGATTGAGTTGCTGGATGTGCTTGACATCCTGCTCGTCACGGTATTGCTCTACCAACTCTACAAGCTCCTGACCGGTAGCGTAGCCCTCAAAATTTTCCTGGGGCTACTCTCCGTATACCTGCTATACCTGGTGGTAAGGGCGGCCGGCATGGAGCTGCTCAGCATTATCCTCGGCCAATTTATGGGCGTAGGTGTACTGGCAGCCATCATCGTTTTCCAGCCTGAGATCCGGCGCTTCCTTTTGCTGATCGGCAAGACCACTGCCTTTAATAACGACCGCCTGTTCCGTGGTTTCCCATGGCGCCGCGATCAAGTCGAGAAACTCAGCCTCACTCCTTTTATTGAAGCCGCTAAATCGCTGGCCGCTAAAAACACAGGTGCGTTGATCGTTTTTGCCAAGAGTTCTGAACTGAAATATTACGCTGAGTCCGGTGACCTCATCGATGCCGTAATATCGAAGCGGTTGCTGATGTCGATCTTCAATAAGACGAGTCCGCTGCACGACGGTGCCGTGATCATTTCGGGCAATCGCATCAAAGCGGCCCGCTGCATTTTGCCCGTAACTGAAAACAACGATATACCTGCTTCAATGGGTCTGCGCCACCGCGCCGCCATCGGCCTGAGCGAGGTGACGGACAGTGTGGTGCTGGTGGTATCTGAAGAGACAGGCCAGATCGCACTCGTGCGCAATGCCGAGGTATACCGCAACCTCTCCTCTGCTGACCTGCGCGTGAAGCTCAACCAGTTCCTGTTCGATACAGACCAGAGACCGGTCGCTGCTCCGGCCCCTGCCGAAAAGCCGGTGAGCGCGGCATAAGGTATAAGCTAACAGCAAAGCCAGCCTCTCGGGGCTGGCTTTTTTATTTGCCGGAGCAATGGCTTCCTGGTAGCTATACTTGCTTTTAGGCAACACTTCATTGAGGGCTCAGACCACAATGTGTAGAAGTTGTTCCCCACCTTTCTACGCGCTTCCACAATCTGGACAAAACACCAATTGCAATTAACTGTCTAGCAATCAGAGGATTGATTCGAAAACAAACTTGTGGCACGGTTATGCCAATAGGGCTATCCGAAATCAAATGTTAATCAGAACTAAACTAACACAATATGAAAAAAGTAACTTTTTTAGCAGCCGCCATCGCCCTTCTTGGATTTACATCAATCGATGCAAACGCACAAGCTACCCAGGCTGCTGAGCAAGCCCAGACGCAAACTCAGAACGACAATAAAGAGAAAGTTACCAAAGATCAGCTTCCAGCCCCTGTAAAGGCGGTGTTGGATCACGAAACTTATAAAGAGTGGACTGTAGGCGACATCTACAAAGTGAAGCCAGCTGAAGGTGCTGCCGACGCGAAAGTTGTTTACGAAATCAACCTGACCAACAAAGAAGGTCAGTCTGGCACGATCACTCTTGACGAACAAGGCAAAGACGCTTCTAAAGAAGACTAGCCTCAGCGCATTTACGATAATACTTAGAACTAACTATGGAAAGGGCCTCCGCTTAGCGGAGGCTTTTTTGCGTTTATACCTTAAGCCCTTCTTTTCCAGAATACCCAATAGGCCAGCAACCCAAACACGGGCACCACCCACAGCACCACCATCCAGAGCAGGCGCTCCGTCAGGGAATAATCTGTTTTGAAGATCAGGTGCAACAGCGAAAATACCACCAGTAAGTAGTGGGCCACCACCAGCAGCACGATGGAGCCGAAGAAAGGATCGTTTTGGATAAAGCAGAAGAGCATAGGATTAGCTTGTGAATGAAAAGATTCTTAGAGTTTACCGCTTAAAAGCCTTGAATATTCTCTCGCTTCGGTAGGTAGTACGTTTTCGGGATCTATTGAATCATCTTCAAAGCGATTGTGACCAGTTGTTTCGTAGTGCAGCAGTTTTCCGTTGACGAAGTAATAGCGGCCATCAAAGGTCTTCTCTGTTTTGTCCAGGTTAAATGAACCTTTCTCTGTGTCATACACAAAGTTGTTGAACTGTTCATGTACGAAAATCAGCCTATCATCCTGGAAATAGTAATCTTTGGTTTCGAAGCCGTTTGAAAGCCCTACCCACAAACTAATTTTTCTGATAGAGCCTCCTTCATACAGACCTTTTAATTCACCTCCTCCATCCGGTTGATTCTCCAAAAAGGCTTCAGCATCCAGTGTAACTTCTGTTAGGTAATCGGCCGCATCAATAATAGAGACTTCCTTTAATATCTCATCAATTTGCCGCTCCTTTTTTGATTGGCCGCAGGCTGTAGCGGCTACTGAGAGTAATAAGAGCAGGCTAATAATAAATTGGGATCTCATCGGGAACTACCCAAAAATAATCTGACTGACAAACCAGGCCAGATAGGCTAGTGCCGGGGCACAAAGCAGCAGTATCATTCCCAGGTTCACCCGCACCCACTGTGGGTTGAGCATCATACTCAGGTAGGCCTCCGCTGAAAGTAGGATTGAGAAGTAAAAGGTGATTTGAAGCAGCGTACCCGTCAGGTTAACTTCTCCTCGCATGTCGGCTGTAGCGTAGGCCAGAAACGAAATAACCAGCCAGGCCAGCACCGTGCCGAGCAGCAACTGTCCAGCCTTTATTTTGACGTTGTTCATAGGTATAGCGGGTATAGATGAAAACCGTACCTGACAAGGTAATAAAAAAACAGCCGCTCCCCCAATGGAAGCGGCTGTTTCTATACCTCGATAGTTTTGCAATTCTACTTGATCACACCCAGCTCGCGACCTACTTCTATGAAGGCGACGATACACTTGTCGATGTGTACGCGGTCGTGCACGGCAGAAAGTTGCACCCGGATACGGGCCTGTCCTTTTGGAACCACTGGGTAGTAGAAGCCGATCACATAAATGCCTTTGTCGAGCATGCGGGCGGCAAACTCCTGCGCCAGCGGCGCATCGTAGAGCATCACCGGCACAATCGGGTGATCGCCGGGCTTGATGTCGAAACCAGCGGCTGTGATCTGCTCACGGAAATACTTTGTGTTCCATTCCAGCTTATCGCGCAGCTCGGTAGTAGAGCGCAGCATGTCGAGCACGGCAATGGAGGCGCCCACGATAGACGGAGCCAGTGAGTTGGAGAACAGGTATGGACGTGAGCGCTGACGCAGCATGTCGATAATCTCTTTTTTGCCGGACGTGAAACCACCCATGGCGCCGCCCAGGGCTTTGCCCAGCGTGCCCGTGATGATGTCTACTTTGTCCATCACGTTGTGGTACTCGTGCACGCCACGGCCGGTCTTGCCCATAAAGCCAGTCGCGTGCGAATCGTCCACCAAAATCAGGGCCTTATACTTGTCAGCCAACTCTACGATCTTGTCGAGTTGCGCCACAGTGCCGTCCATGGAGAAGGCGCCGTCGGTTACGATGACGCGGTGCTTGGTTCCGGCATTCGTCGCTTCCTGAAGCTTGGCTTCCAGGTCTTCCATGTTGTTGTGCTCATAGCGGAAACGCTGCGCCTTACACAGACGGATACCGTCGATGATGGAAGCGTGATTCAAAGCATCCGAAATAATAGCGGACTCTGCATCAAACAAAGGCTCGAACACACCACCGTTGGCATCGAAAGCTGCTGCGTACAGGATCGTGTCTTCCGTGCCCAGAAACTCCGACAGCTTGCGCTCCAGTTCTTTGTGGATGTCCTGGGTGCCGCAGATAAAGCGCACGGAGCTCATGCCATACCCGTGCGTGTCGATGGCGTGCTTGGCTGCCTCGATCACTTTCGGGTGAGCCGACAGACCAAGGTAGTTGTTAGCACAGAAGTTGAGCACGTGCTGCATCTGCGTGGTATCGATATCGGCTCCCTGCGGCGTGGTGATAATACGCTCCTGCTTATACAAACCAGCTTCCTTGATCTCGGCAAGCTGTTTTTCCAAATCTGGTTTTAAGGTTTCGTACATGGGTTATCTTCGTTTAGCGGTTACTTATTTTATGTTGATCGGTCAGGTATAGCACCTGTCGTTTGTTATTCTTCTGTTTTGGGCGGAGGCCGACGCATGATGGGACGGGGCCGTGGTGGTTTCGGTTTTTCCGGTTGAGGCTCAGGTATAGGGGGCTCTTCAGTAGTTGCTGCCTCCGGATTAGCCATTGTCGGTGAACTCCCCTCCTGCTGGTCTTCTGCTTTCGGCTTTGCCTCTGGTGCAGCTGCTGCGGGTGGTGCCGGACGCTTGATGATCGGACGCGGACGAGGCGGCTTGGCTGGTGGCGCAGCATTTAATTCAGTTTCAGGCGTATTCCCAAGAGGCGTTTCTCCACCCAGCTCCGCTTCTGCAACTGGTGCTGCAGGCGCGGCTTCTGTTGCAGATGCTTTCACTGATGATCCTTCTTCCGAAGATACGTTTGTAGTAGCGTCAGGTATAGCAACGTCACCCGATTCAGGTTTTGCCTCTTCCGGTTTCGCTTCCGAAGCTGCTGGTTTGGCCAAAGCAGCCGGTCGCTTGAAAACAGGACGTGGCCTTGGCGGTTTTGGTAGGTCTTCAGTGGCGTACTGCGCTGGACTTTCTATACCTGTTGGCGCTGCTTCCGTCGCAGTTGGCTGGTCTTCTATACCTGGAGTCGCCTGCTGTTCCTCCGTGGGTTTCTGCAGAGCCGCTGGCCTCTTGATCACCGGCCTTGGACGCGGCGGCTTTGGTGCTTCTGCAGCTGCTTCGCTTGCTGGTGCTATACCTTCGGCTGGCTGTTCCGTCGCAGGTTGCTCCTCGCCTTGCGGTGGCTTTTGCAGCGCGGCTGGTCGCTTGATCACAGGCCGCGGGCGGGCTGGTTTAGCAGGTTCAGCTGCTGCTTCTGTGGTCGCGGTCGGCTCAGGTATAGCATTGGCATTCTGCTCCTGACTGGCTTCCTGTTCTTCTGGTTTTGCCAGGGCAGTCGGGCGTTTAATTACTGGTCTGGCGCGTGGCACTGCAGGTTTGGCGGCTTCTTCGGTTGGTTTAGCTGCTGTGATTTCCTCTCCTTCTACTGGTGGTTTCAAAGCGGCTGGTCGGCGCACCACGGGTCTTGGTTTAGGCGCTGTGGCAGGTATAAGCGGCTTTACCTCAGTTGTTTCCTGTGGAACATCGCTTGCCGCAGGTATAGTGACCGGCGCTTCAGGTATAGCTGCTGGAGACACTGCTTCCGCTCTGCCGGCAGGAGCTGCAGCGCGTCGGGCGGCTGGTCGTGGAGCGGCTGTGGTGGCTGGTCTCGGCACATCTTCTTCGCGAAGATGGTAGCGCAGGCGCACGTTGTTGAGCACCATTTTCACGGCCACATAAAAGCTATTGGGGTGCATTTGCGCATACATGCTTTCCCAGACCTGGTACCGGGCCGGGTCTTCTGCCGCAAAGGCATCCCTGTTTATCCGCTTTTTTATAAGGTACTCTTCAAACGTCATAGTGCGCTGACCATGTGCTATACCTGCAAAGGTACGGAAACAGGCCTGAATCGTGTTTTATATTCGTCCAATCGGCCTTTTATACTATCTAAATCGGCCTTTTGCTCAACAAATATAAGAAAATCGCTCTCCTGAAACAGGATGGCATTATTTCTATTTTACCATTGCGTTACTTAATCGTTAAATCGGCTTGCAGCTATGTCAGGACCCGATCAGCCGCTATACCTTTGGCCTGTGGTGAAAGCATTTAATTAATGAGCTTGAAGCGCTTGCCTTTGGCAGGCGTTTTCTATTTCAGAGCCCCTGGGATTCTTACGCTTATACTTTCAGGATTGCCCTGAAATCGGTTACTTTGTGCAAATAATTTATCTGACTATGGCAAACACAAGTGACACGGTATTGGTGATTGGTGCCTGCGGACAACTTGGCTCTGAACTCACCCTCGAGCTCCGCAACATGTATGGCGGGTCTAATGTAGTGGCAGCCGACATTGCGGCTCCCAAGCAAGCTGACCTCCGCGACTCAGGCCCATTTGAGAAAGTGGATGTGCTGGACACAAACGTATTGGCCGAACTGGCCTCCAAATATAAATTCAAGCAGATTTACCACCTGGCAGCAGTGCTGTCGGCCACCGGCGAGAAGAATCCAAAGTTCGCCTGGAAACTGAACATGGAAGGCCTGTTCAACGTGCTGGACCTGTCGCTGGAGCACAAGGTGCAGAAGGTATACTGGCCAAGTTCTATCGCCGTTTTCGGCCCGAACACGCCGCGCCAGAACACACCGCAGCATACCATCATGGACCCGAACACGGTATATGGCATCAGTAAACAAGCTGGTGAGCGTTGGTGCGAATATTACTTCCAGAAGTATGGGTTGGACGTGCGCAGCCTCCGCTACCCGGGCCTGATTGGCTACAAAGCCCTGCCAGGCGGCGGCACCACCGACTATGCTGTGGATATCTACCACAAAGCTCTGGAAGGCCAAACATACGAGTGCTTCCTCAGCGAAGACACGTACCTGCCGATGATGTACATGCCGGATGCGCTCAAGTCAACACTGGACCTGATGCATGCCCCGGCTGAGCAGGTAAAGATTCGTGACTCTTACAACCTGAGCGCGATGAGCTTCTCGCCAAAGGAAATCACCGAATCAATCCAAAAGTTTATACCTGACTTCAAGATTACCTATAAGCCCGACTACCGTCAGCAAATCGCCGACTCGTGGCCGCAAAGCATTGACGACAGCACCGCCCAACAAGACTGGGGTTGGAAACCGGCCTACGACCTGGACGCGATGACGGAGGATATGCTCCTGAACCTGAAGAAAATGAAGGAAGAGCAGACAGTGGCGTAGGTATAGTGTTTCAAAGCATAACCGAAGCGGGTGGTGCAAAAGCATCATCCGTTTTTTTTACTCACTAAACTATCTTATCATACCCGGACACTACCTGTAATAATTAGGCACAACATTTGCTTCAAACTATATAGTATTACAAGTATAAAAAGGAGTTGACGCGCCTATAGCCTTTGCTTTCCATTTGCCAATGAATGCCTCCGCCTTGGATTTGTATTTTAATAAAGATTAAAGATTAGCTACACTTGTATAATCAGCCGTCTGCATCTTGTTGGCGGCTGTTTTCTTATTCAGCAGTTAACCTATATTTTGCACAAAACGTCTATAAGTTACAGAAGTGCTGTCGCAGGGCCGCAGCAGGTATGCGACTACAAAATACGAGACCATGACTGTAACTGATATAAATGACGACAAGCTGCGCCAGCTGATATTTGAAAAAGAAAGAGTGATCGTGAAGTTCACGGACCCGGCTTGCCCGGTGTGCAAAAAACTTTCCCCTTCTTTCCAGAAGCTTTCTACCGAACATCAATATAACAACATTACCTTCTCGCGCATGAGTGCCAGCGAAAACCCTGTGTCTAGTCAGGAGGTTAAGCTAACGGGTACGCCATTTTTTGCTTCCTACCTGAAAGGAACAATTCAGGAGTGCGGCATTGTTGACACCGAAGAAGGCATCCGCGCTATGCTGACCCGGCTCCTGCAACCTGCTGGTCAGGAATCCTGATTTGCTATACCTTGCATAGGTATAGCGCAGGTGCAAAAGCCGTAAATTGCGCCATTATTTAGAAGGTTATACCGCGTGCTCCGACTCACGACTCTACAGCTGGTTTTTATTTTATTCGTATTAGGCAGCCTGCTCACTTTTCAGGCCTGCTCCAGTACTGCCCGCCTTGATGCTATTGCCCCACCGGCTACCGTGGCGCATGCGCCCGTCTACCAGCCGAAGCTCTCTTCCATCAGCATACCTGTTTCCATTCCGCTGTCTGCCATCGAAGACAAACTCAACCAGGAAATACAGGGCACGCTTTACAAAGATGATAACCTGGACGACGACGACTTGATGGTGACGGTGCTCAAAAAGGGCCGCATGACCATCCGGGCTGAGAAGGATAAACTCTACTTTAGTGTGCCGCTGCAGGTATACGCCAAAGGCCGCTGGAACTGGAATCCCTGCAAGGCTTGCCCTTCGTTCAGCAAAACCGAGTCTACTTCTTTTGATATGGTCGTGCAAACTGAAAGCCGCTTCGGCCTGACCGACGATTATAAAGTGAACACGAGCACGAGCAGCAATTTTGAGTGGGGTAACACCAAGCCTTTCATTCATTTGGGTCCGCTCAAGATCGGACTTTCGCGCTTTATAGAGCCTGCCATGAAGCAGCAGATGAACACGATCGCCCGTCAGCTAGATAAGGAAATACAAGGCCGCCTGAACCTGCGCCAGTACGTGGCCGATACCTGGGTGCAAATGCAGCAGCCCGTGAAGCTGGACAACAACCTGAATGCCTGGCTCACCGTGAGTCCGCAGGAAGTGCGAATGGCGCCCTTATATGCTGAGAATGGTAGTCTGCACACCCGCCTCGGCATCAGCTCATTTATACGGGTGAGTACCGACGGCAAACCACAGACACAAGTAAACAAGAACCTGCCCCGCCTTATCATCGACAGTCGCCTGAACGACGACATACAGATCGGGCTGACCGCGACCGTGCCCTATACCCATGCCAGCAGCTTACTACAGCAACAAGTGGCCAACCAAACCTATACCTTCGACGACGGTAAAAGTCAGCTTACCGTGAAAGACGCCGCCATCACCCCGAGCGGTGAGCAGCTGATCCTGATGCTGGATGTGGATGGGAAAACCAAAGCAGGCCTCTTCACCAAAAAGTTGGTCGGCAAGCTATACCTACGCGGCACGCCCTACTACGATCCACAGACCGCCTCCATCAAACTTCGCGACGCGGATTACGACTTCGACACCAAAGACATGCTGCTGAACACGGCCAACTGGCTCGTTAAAAACAAATTCAAGGAGATGATCCAGAGTCAGGTGAACATACCGGTGCAGAGCCAGCTGACCGATGTGCGAAATATGCTGCAGAAGACGCTGAACCAGTCAGGTCGCCTGCACGAAGCCGTGCTGTTGCGTGGTGCCGTCAGCGAGCTGGCACTTGAAAACATCTACCTGAGCCCGACAGGTATACAGGCCGTTGTGAATGCACGCGGTACCCTCACGGCCACCATTGATAAGCTCTAACTCTGGATGCAGGACTTAAGACAGAAGTCTTTTTAAAAACGGGAAGGGCTGCCAGGTATGGCAGCCCTTCCCGTTTCTTCTCTTCTATACCGGGCCGGCATAAAATGATTCGGTGTCTTGTATCCCAGCAACTAAAGTTTCTCGATTGGCGTGGGGCTGTTGAAAACGCTATCTGGCACCTCGGCTGGAGCCGCTATGTTGGTCAGCTTGAATTCACCTTGGGAGTTGCTGCGGTCGGAGGCCAGTTTTATACTTCCGTAGTCTTTGTAATCGCTCCAGCGCCGGGTAAAAGAGGGCTCGGCATCCTCTGCGCTTCGGAAGAAGGCCCACTGCGTTACCAGTCCCTGCTCCTTATCCACCCATAGTTTATACTTGTTTTGCGGCGTGAGGCCCACTTGGGCAAAGGTCATCTCCAGCACATCGGCCGGGGCCCCCTCCAGGGTTTGCTCCTCGCCCACATACCGGAGCGTTACGCCCTCGTCCTGCAGCTTAAAGGGCATCACGAGCCAATAGGAGTTGTTTATCCAGAGGGCATAGGCGCGCTCCAGCAGCTTCTGTTTCTCCTCCGAGTTCTGCAGCTCCTGGCCCTCTACGTATACTTTGCCGTCCTTGGTGTCTGTGTTAATAATGGCCACGAGGCTGTCTTGCTCCCAACGGAAGCGGTTCTGGTGTTTGTCCCATACCTGGTACTGGTTGTTGAAGGTCCAGGCAAGGTAGCGGGTGTCGTTCCAGCCTTTCTCCCCGCCCATGTTTTCCATCACCTCCCGGGCTATACTTTTGGCTTTATCGTCAGGGCTTTGGGCGCAGCCGGACAGCAGCAGGAACAGCAACAGCGGTTGGAGGAGGTTTCGTAGCGACATCGGGCTATACTTTACGTTCGCTCCCGTGTACGGATTTATACCCGCGCAAGATGCCGCCATTGATAAGCTCTAGTTGCCAACCTAACATTTATCGCTGCCGTATCAAAAAGCTATCCTGATACTGACAAGCGATATGACCAAATCCATAACCAGCATTATATTCCCTCTCACAAAGAACACCTTCAACGGGTTTCTGGACAATGGCTCCCTGATGCTCGCAGCGGCACTGGCCTTCAACGCTATTTTCTCTATACCTCCGTTGTTGGTCATCATCATACAGGCAGCCGGATTCTTTTTTGGCGAGCAAGCTGTTTCCGGTGAGCTTTCAACACAGATCTCCACCGCTATCGGCCCAAGCGCAGCCGAATCCATCGAAAGTATTGTGCAGAATGCAGCTTTGAGCGAAGGAGGTGGTATAGCGTTTTGGATAGGTATAGGTACGTTGATTTTTGCTTCTACTACTTTTTTTGCCACGCTGCAGGAGTCGCTGAACCGGGTATGGAACGTGAAGCCAAAGCCAACAAACGGGATCGTGAAGATGCTGAAAGTGCGCATGTTCTCTTTTGGCATCGTGCTGAGCATTGCCCTGCTGATGTTAGTGTCGCTTCTGCTGAGTGCGGTCATCTCCATCCTGAGCGATTACCTCCGGGCCATTTTCGACAACTACCTGACGTTTATATCGCCTGATGTGCTCTACTTCCTTATCAAAGCGATGGATTTCATCCTGTCGGTTGGTATCATCACGGCCCTGTTCTCACTTATTTTCAAGTACCTGCCTGATGCCTTTATCAAATGGAAAGATGTGTGGGTGGGCGCTTTGATCACGGCGCTACTGTTCACGATCGGCAAATTCCTGATCAGCTGGTTTATCAGTACCAGCGATCCGGGTTCGGCCTACGGAGCGGCAGGCTCCATCATCGTGATTCTGGTGTGGATCTATTACTCGTCGCTCATTGTACTGTTCGGGGCGGAGTTCACCCAGCAGTACGCTGCAGAGTTTGGCCAGGAGATCCGTCCGAAGGCCCATGCGGTGCTGTTCAGGGAGCAGGAAATCACCGATAACCCGCACGACATCTCCAGTGGCAGACCGAGGCCGGAAGGCAGGTTCAACAAGGCCAGCTAATCGCAAGCCCAGGTATAGCAAAGGGCCCCTGCTACAGGTATAGCAGGGGCCCTTTGTTTCAGGTATAGCTTACGCTTAAGCGGGTTGTTTCTCTTTCACGGCGAGCTGTCCGCAGGCGGCGTCGATATCCTTGCCACGGCTGCGGCGCACGTTCACCTGCACGCCACGGTCGGCGAGGTAATAGATAAAATTCTGCCAACGGTCTTCGTCGGTATTTTTAAAGTCAGCGTTCTCAATCGGGTTATACTCGATCAGGTTGATCTTGCAGGGGATCACTTTCGAGAAACGGTACAGTTCTTCAGCATCCTGCAGGGTATCGTTGAAGTTCTGGAACACAATGTACTCATAAGTCACTTTACGACCCGTCACCTCATGGAAGTGCTTCAGGGCATCCGTCAGCGCCTCTAGTGAGTTCGTTTCATTGATCGGCATGATCTGGTTGCGCTTCTCGTCGTTGGCGGCGTGCAGCGACAGGGCCAGGTTGGCTTTCACACCATCGTCAGCCATCTTCTTGATCATCTTGGCTATACCTGCTGTGCTCACCGTAATGCGGCGTGCGGCCATACCTAAGCCATCGTGTGCCGTGATACGCTCAATGCTCTTCATCACGTTGGCATAGTTCAGCATCGGCTCACCCATACCCATGTACACGATGTTGGAAAGCGGCTGACCATACTGCTCCAGACTTTGCTGGTTGATGCGCACTACCTGGTCATAAATCTCGGCGGCATCGAGGTTACGCACGCGGTCCATGTAGCCGGTGGCGCAGAACTTGCAGGTAAGCGAGCAACCCACCTGGCTACTCACGCAGGCGGTTTTGCGCTCTTCGTGAGGTATGAGCACACCTTCCACAATGTTGTTGTCGTGCAGTTTGAAAGCAGACTTGATGGTGCCGTCGTTGCTGATCTGCTTGGTGGCTACCTGCACCGCGTTGATGGCAAAGTGCTGGTCCAGCTTTTCGCGCAGGGCCAGGCTCACGTTGTTCATCTCGTCAAACGACTGCGCTGAGTGCTTCCAGATCCACTCATAGACCTGCTTGGCACGGAACGCTTTCTCGCCCTGCTCCACGAGCCAGGCCTTCAGGTCGTCCAGGGACAGCTTACGAATGTCTTTTTTATTTAAAACGGGGATGTCTGCAATCAAATTCATACCACAAAATTACAAAAATACTCAGGCTTTAGTTTCAATCCGGGCTTTTACTTCGTCGGGCAGTGCCATTAATTTTCGTTCCTGGTAGTTGAAGCACAGCATACCGGTCTTGGCGCGGGCTACTTCCTTGCCATTTTGGTTCAGCACGTGGTACGTAATATCGAAGCCATACCTGTGCACATCGTCGAAAGCCAGCCGCAGCGTGAGCACATCGCCGTAGAATCCTTCGCCCTTGTACTCGATGGCGACATCGGCCATAATCAGGCTGGCCCCGCCCAGGTCGAGCTCGGTATAGCCGAAATGTTGGAGCAACTGCAAACGGGCTTCGTGCAGGATGGAGAGCAGCGCATCGTTACCCAAATGGGCGCCGTAATTCAGGTCTGTGATGCGGACAGGTATAGAAGCCTCGAAAGAGACATGGTCAGGTATAGCTACTTTGATGCGGGGCATGGGGTGAATTGTTAAATGGTTAAATTGTTGAATAGTTGGTTGTGTACGATTGGGCAGGTCGCGACCTGTCCCTACGGTAACTAAAACGCTCTTGAAAAAGAATGTCCTAATTAACTGCGTATAAGTAGAGTTAGAGTTAGAAAAGTAGTGAGTTAGGAAATCAAGCCGCGGAACAGTATAGCACGTTCATCATCCCTCCATAGTCATTCCTAATTATTCATTCCTTATTCCTCACTATTCATTAATCATTATTCATTCCTCATTATTCTCCAACCATTGCTTACATTTGTAAAGTAAACAAATAATCATGCATCTCGAAATCAGGCAGACCAAAGACGGCTCCAACACCCTGTATGTGCCCGAACTGAACGAGCACTACCACTCGGTGCATGGCGCTTTGCAGGAGTCGCAGCATGTCTTCATTAAGCACGGACTGGAGCATGTGCTTAATCTCCGTAAAGACATCAAAATACTGGAGGTAGGATTTGGCACCGGCCTCAACGCCATCCTCACCTACCCTTTTGCATTGGCTCAAAAAGCCTTCATCCAATACGATACCCTGGAGAAGTTTCCGCTGACCATGGACGTAGTAGAGCAACTGCAGTTTGATAAAGTGATCCTCAACCCGGAACTGCACGATGCGTTTCTGGAGTTGCACAAAGCCCCCTGGAACGAGCCGGTCGATGTGATCCCCTATTTTACTTTACAAAAGATCCACGAAACACTCGAGGAGTTCGTGCCGCCACGCGCTTACTACGACCTGATCTACTTCGACGCCTTTGCCCCCGAGAAGCAGCCCGAGCTGTGGTCTGACGAGATGTTTGCCAAGCTGTTTCAGGCTACCCGCCCTGGTGGTGTACTGGTTACCTACTGTGCGAAGGGCTCGTTTAAGCGCAGCCTCAAAGCAGCCGGCTACGAAGTAGAGGCCCTGCCGGGCCCTCCGGGCAAGCGTGAAATGACCCGCGGCCTCCGATCAGTCGAGTAAAACTTTTTCTCTCGTTTTCGGTTGAGGTATAATATACCTGAAGTAGAAAACATACCCAAACGAACGATGCACAATCAAAATAATAATAGTCCATTTTATGATCTTTCGGCCACATCATTGCAGGGCAAGGAAGTGGACATGGATGACTTAAAGGGAAAAGTCGTGCTGGTAGTGAACACGGCCAGCCACTGCGGTTTCACGCCTCAGTACGAAGGCCTGGAAAACCTCTATAAAAAATACAAGGACGATGGATTGGTGATACTTGGCTTCCCTTGTAACCAGTTTGGCAACCAGGAGCCGGGCGGCAAAGAAGAAATAGAGCAGGGCTGCCTGATCAATTATGGCGTTAGTTTCCCGATGATGGAGAAAGTGGACGTAAATGGCCCCAATGCCCATCCGGTATTTCAGTATCTGAAGTCGGAACTGGGTGGTCTGCTGGGCAGCCGGGTGAAATGGAACTTCACTAAATTCCTGATCGATGCCAACGGAAAGCCGGTAAAACGCTATGCTCCGATCACCAAACCCGAGAAAATAACACCGGATATAGAGCGCCTGCTGCAGAAAACCCAGGTGACACCAGACAGAGTAGAACAAGCTAACAAATAGTATATCAGCAAGTTGCAAATCTCAACTCAGGGACTGATTATATGGTCGAACAGGTATAGCAGGCTTAGTCTATACCTTCGTTTTATACCAAGCTGCTTAATCTTAGCCCCTAACAGCCATGTTTCATCTTAACAAAGTATAAAACAGCCACTTACAATTCCACTCGTCTGATTTTTTTTCGGGCTCTGCTACAAAAATTGTTTTATTTCTGGAATTAAGTCTTATTTTGCATTGTCTTAAAGCATTGAAAGCAAATCAACAGGAAGCAAAATGAAGAAATTATTACAGAAAGTGGTGAAGCCTTTGGTAACCCCATTCAAGGCGAAGTACGAAGTAGTGTGCACGACTTACCAGGTAATCCCTGGCCTGCCCGTTAACAAGAACGAGTCAAGACACCAGTTTGAGCGCGGCGCAGTTTTGGAGGCCCGTGAATTTTACAGCAAAGTGGTAACCTCAGACATGACCCGCACCATGGCACCTGTTGAAGTGCAGCTGCGCAAAATTTACCTCGGCGGCAAAACAATTGAGCAGGCTGAATTCGGCCCTGTCGCCCAGCTCCGCCAGGCGGTGAATGGCAAGAAGAAATAAACGCTATCGGCGTCCCTTACTCAAAGCCCCGTTGCAGACCTGCAGCGGGGCTTTTTGTTGCCAGTCCGGTGCCATCTGGCTAACTCTCTCTAACATCTGTGTGGAGCTTGCGTAATACTGCAAACCAACTATATAGGAAAATCATCCTCCCACCCCAGACCCTGCCAAACGCACCCCGAAAGACCATGAAAAACGCTGCAGTCATTGCGCTGAGAACTGTGGCTACCATACTCATCATAGCGACCTTTGTGCCGCTACTGCCTTTTAAGGACTGGTATATCCGCATCTTTGATTTTCCAAGAGCCCAGCTATTTGTCATGGCCGCCCTGATACTGCTCTTTTTCCTGGGTATGCGTCTGTGGCGCTTCGGCTTAGACAAAATCTTACTGATGGGGCTGGTCGTCTCTCTTGCCTATGAGGCAGTGAATATTTATCCCTATACCTCCCTCTCCCCTGTAGAGGTGAAACCGGCGCCTGCCGATGCCCCCGAGAATGGACAATTGAGTATCCTAGTCGCCAATGTGTACCAGTATAATGTGGAGCACCAGTTGCTTGTTAACCTGATAAAGGAACGTAACCCCGATCTGCTGCTCACACTGGAGACGGATAGCATTTGGCAGGAAGCCCTGCGCCCCGCCACCGACGCTTTCCCGGAGCGTGTCACCATCCCCCTGTCGAACACCTACGGCATGCACCTGTACAGCAAGCTGCCCCTTCGCCAGACACGCATCCGGCATTTGCTCGACAAGGAAATTCCTTCTATTGAAACTTATGTGCAACTGCGAAACGGCGTATGGGTGGAACTGCATGCCGTTCATCCCAAACCGCCCGTTCCTACAGAAGATGATGACTCCAAAAAGCGTGATGCGGAGATTGTACTGGTCGGCAAAGAAGTGAAGCGCTCTGACTACCCCGTGATTGTGGCCGGGGATTTCAACGATGTGGCCTGGTCGAATACCACCCTCTTGTTTCAGGAAGTGAGCGGCCTGCTGGACCCGCGCATAGGCCGTGGTTTTTACAACACCTTCCACGCCAGGTATAAGCTGCTGCGATGGCCCCTAGATCATGTCTTTCACTCTGACCACTTCAAGCTGGTGAAACTGGAACGCCTGCCGGACATCAACTCCGATCACTTCCCGATGATGGCTACTCTAAGTTTTGAGCCTGAGAACAAATATGAGCAGAAAAAGCCGCAGCCCGATGAGGACACGGCAGAAGAAGCCACTAAGACCATAGAAGAGGGCAAAGTGGAGGCGCAGGAAGAAGATGATTAAGGTATAGCCTCCGGCCAGACGCCTTCGGGCGTAATAGCATAATCGAGTGGCACGTCGTACACGTTGGGGTCTGCAATGCGCTCTACAGGCGGCTCCAGCGAAAGCCCCACCTTGACCACATCGGGCCGGCAGTCGGCCAGGAAACGGTCGTAAAAGCCCTTGCCGTACCCTACCCGGTGGCCTTGCTTATCAAAAGCCAGCAAAGGAAGCAGCACCAGGTCCACCTCATTGGCATGTATGATCTGCGCGTCTTGCGGCTCCGGTATACCCCAGGCGTTTTCCACCAGCACGGATGCTTCGGTGAGGTGATGATGGGTGAGCACGTTTTGTGCAGCATCAGTTACGGGCACCACCACCCGCACATCGGGGTGCTCCAGCCGCAGCCGCTCAATAATGGCCCAGGTATTTACTTCGTTATTTTTGATGATGGGCAAAAACACGTGCACCGTCTGCCCCGCTTTTAGCGCAAAGTGCTGGAAAAACAAATCGGCAATGCGCTGACTGCGCACGGCCACCTCGTCGGCTGAAAGTGCCCGGCGGCGTTGCAGCATGGTCTTTCGCAGCTCGGCTTTGTGCATTATTCTTCCTCCAGTATCGTGAATTTAAACTCCAGCGGGTCAAAGGCCTCTACCAGCGCAGGTATAAAGTTTGGGTGGTTAGTCTGGTACGAGAGTAAATTATCCTGACGTTCCTGCAGGCTGCCGTTCGGGAAGAGTTTGTCTTTCAGGTTCTCGAGCTGTTTAAAGGTTTGCTCGTGCTTGCTGTCGCGGGCTTTTGAAAGCTTCTTTTCGAGCATCTGCAGGGAGTTAATAACCTTCTGCTGTTCGGCCGCTACGGCTTTCACCAAAGTCGGGTCTATACCTGCGGCCAGTTCTTCTACCTGTTTAAAAGTCTGCGCTACAGCATCGCGCTGCGCCTCCAGGTTTATTTCCGCTTCGTGTAGCTGCGAAGAGAGTTTCTTTTTGAGTTCCTGATAATCCTGAAACAAGTCGAGTGGCTGCAGACCCAGTTTGTGCATACGGGTAGCGTTGGGTTTGCTGATATACAGGGCCGAATTGCGCAGCATGATAAGCGGGAAAGCTACCTGATGGGCCTCGAACACCTTGCCGAGTTGGAACCAGTACGCCACTTCGGCTCCACCGCCAATGTAGGCCAGGTTCGGCAGTACCATTTCTTCGTAGAGCGGGCGCAAAATCACGTTCGGACTAAAACGCTCCGGCTGCTGCTGCGCCTCCTGCAGTATTTCCTGCTGCGTAAAGCTGAGGTCGGTGTTAAGCACTTTATACCTGTCGCCTTCCTGCACAATACGTTCGCGCATACCGTCCTGCAAGTAAAACAGATTGATCTCGCGGGAGAACACCTGCGGCTTATACCCGAGTTGCTCCAGTTGTGCGTTCGTTTCCTCTACTAACTTATTCGACAGCTGCCCGGTCAGTTCTTTTTCCACTACTGGTAGCAGCGCCTTCTTCAGTTCTTTGTCGTCTCCGTCGATGCTCACCAGACCATACTCCCCGAACAGGGCATGGGTAATAGCGCGGGTCGCGTCTGCTAGGGTGTTGCTGTTACGGTAGGCTTCTTCAAAAACCGGGAAAGCTTCGGGCAGTTCCTCCAGCACTTTGTCCAGGCCAGTTGTAGCGAAGCGACCCACCGCACCCGTCTGTTCCGACTCCCAGGTATAGCGTTTGCCAAACAGATTGAAATGGTTGATTTCCGGGAAGTCGTGGTCTTCGGTGGCCATCCAGTAAACCGGCACAAAGTTGTAATCCGGGTACTTCTCCTTCAGCTGGCGACAGGTGTTGATGGCCGTTACAATCTTGTACACAAAGTAAAGCGGACCTGTGAAGATATTGAGCTGGTGGCCTGTAGTAACGGTATAGGTGTTGGGTTGCTGCAACAAGTCCAGGTTTTGCTGCACTGCGGGATGGATGTTGGCAACAGCACTATACTGCTCCTGCAGCGCCTGGTACAAGGTATGGCGCTGGGCCTCGGTGAATTCCTTCTCTTTGATCTGCTTGCCGAAAGCCTCCAGCGTCGGGAAGCGGTGATAGAACCCCTGCAGCTTTTCGCTTTGGGCAAGGTAATCGGCTATTGTCTGGGAGAAGGCGCCTGTAGTGGCATAGTCTACCTTCGTTATTTTCATTTCAGTTACTTCCATCTGCTTTGTCTTTTGGCCTGGCATGCAAGGCTATACCTGCACAGTATAACAAGGCGCCTTTGCCCGGGTTGCGCCACAAAGTTCGTTTTTTTATTCCTGATATACAGCTGTTACGACAGAAAACAGGTATAGGCGGACAGAATTGAAAGTATGTGCGTATACCTATTTGCCAAAATCAGCGTTTATGCTCTCAGACTATACCTGAATCGGCTTTTTCTCAAACACTCTTTTCTCCAGTCAACCATATGGGATTACTAAACGGATTGATGGGCCATGCTTCGGCGGTGCCTGTCGAGAAACTCACCAAAGAATTCCAGCCGATCCTGCTCGAGGACGAGCAGATCGAAAAGGCGTTCAAACTCATCCGCGACATGCTTGTGTTCACGAACAAGCGGCTGATCGTGGTGAACAAACAAGGTCTAACAGGTTCGAAGATCGAGTATCAGAGCGTACCCTACGCCAGCATCAAAATGTTCTCAAAAGAAAGCGCCGGTATGATGGACTTTGAAGCCGAGCTAAAGATCTGGCTGACAGGAGAGGCCACGCCCACTATTAAACAGGAATTCCGCAAAGGTGACAACGTGAACGACGCCTACAAGGTGCTGAGCAAATACGTGCTCAAATAAGCTAGAGCGAATTGAGCCAGTTTTCAGCATTTTCAGCCGTTTCGAAGCCCTTGGCAATGCCATCCCGCACCATGCTCATGGCCTTGTCAGTGGAGAGCCGGCTGAAGTAATCGCGTGAATAAACGGCGGCGTGGTACTGCAGGCCTGCCTGCTCTGCCCGAGGGTGCCAATCATAAGCCAGCCAGTCAGTCAGTTCTACCCAGAGGCCCTGCACGTCGTAGTGGTTGTCGAGCAGCTTATGGCAGCGCTCTTTCTGCAGGAAAAACAGGATCTGTTCGTAGCCCTGTTTAATTACCTCGCTGGTAAAGGTGCCATGCCAGGTGGCGGCAATGTAATCTTCCACAGCGTTGTACTCGAGGGTGAGCGAGTCGATAGTGAGTAATTTAATGTGTCGCATTTGGGAGAGACAGACTAGCTGATAAAAGCCTGCTTTTTGAATGTATAGGGGTTCGAAGAACCATAATACGCAATTATGCCCTAAAATCAAAAAGGGAATTCCTCGTTTGCCGAAGCATCCAAGAAATTCCTCTTTTAATTAATGTCTATACGTGAGTTAAGCGCTTAAATTTGAGCAAAATTAAATTATGACTTCGCCATACAGGTCAAAGTCCGAGGAGTCGGTGATTTTCACGTTGGCAAAGTCGCCAATGCGCACATACTGGTTGTCGGCTGGCACCAGCACTTCGTTGTCTACCTCCGGCGAGTCGTATTGGGTACGGCCCACGAAGTAACCGCTCTCTTTACGGTCGAAAAGCACTTTGTAGGTCTTGCCTATTTTCTCTTCGTTCAGCTCTACCGATATACCTTGTTGCAATTCCATAATAGCGTCGGCACGCTCCTGCTTCACCTCGTCCGGCACATTGTCCTCTAAGGTATGGGAATGGGTGTTTTCTTCATGCGAGTAGGTAAAAATGCCCAGACGCTCAAAACGGGTTTCTTCCACCCAATCGTAAAGTTCCTGGAAATCCTGGTCGGTTTCGCCCGGGTGACCGGCGATAAGCGTTGTGCGTAAAGCGATATCCGGCACGCGCTGACGGATCTGGTCCACCAGCTCGATGGTGCGGCGCTTACTGATGCCACGGCGCATGGTCTTGAGCATGTTGTCGGAAATGTGCTGCAAAGGCATATCCAGGTACTTGCAGATATTCTCGCGCTCGTTCATCACGTCAAACACCTCCATCGGGAACTGCGACGGATAAGCGTACTGCATTCTGATCCAGTCTATACCTTCCACATCCGACAGATTGCGTAGCAAATCAGCCAGCTTGCGCTCGCCATAGTGCTGCAATCCGTAGTAAGTCAGGTCCTGGGCAATCAGGATAAGTTCTTTGGTACCCATGCTGGCCAATCGTTTCGCCTCCTTCACCAAGTCCTCAATCGGACGGTCCACGTGTTTGCCACGCATCAAAGGTATAGCACAGAAAGAGCAGGGACGGTTACAGCCTTCAGCTATCTTAAAATAGGCGAAGTGCGAAGGCGTCGTAATCAATCGTTCACCAATCAACTCGTGCTTGTAGTCGGCCTCCAGCTTTTTGAGGAGCTGCGGCATTTCGAGCGTTCCGAAGTAGGCGTCTACCTGCGGAATCTCTGCTTCCAGCGAGTCTTTGTAGCGCTGCGACAAACAGCCGGTTACGTATAGCTTGTCAATCTGGCCTGCTTCCTTAGCATCGGCGTAGCGCAGAATGGTGTCGATAGACTCCTGCTTAGCATTGTCGATAAAGCCGCAGGTGTTCACGATGATAATATTCGAATCGTCGTTTGCAGACTCGTGTGCCACGTCAATCTCGTTGGCACGCAGCTGCCCCATCAGCACTTCCGAATCCACCAGGTTCTTAGAGCAACCCAGCGTGATCACGTTTACCTTGTCTTTCTTTAAACTTCTTACTTTCACTTATTTCTGTATTAGCGCGATAATTCCCGATCATTAAGAACCATTGCGGATGTGCATTAGTTCGATCGGGCAAATGAACTGCAAAAGTACAACATGTTTGGGTAATAACAGAACAGGCTCAGTTCTTTCCGTGCTATACCTATCTATGAGTCACCCTCAGCAGGCTTTGGCTATACCTGATACCTCACCCGACTTCACTCTGCAGCTTCCGCCGTCTGGATAAACCATTTCCTGGCAGCAGTTTCGTCTTCCGCCACTTCGACTGCAATTGGCAGGTGGTGGCTGACTATCAACAGCTTGATCACCTGGTACAGGTTGGAGTCCCAAAGGTAATCGGGTGACTCCAGGAGGGCGATGCGCTGCAGGGGAGTGTCGGGAATGTTGTGGATGAAGTGGGTGATGATGTCTTCGGTGAGTACGCCTCCTGACGGACTACCAGAGGCTACGATCAGGTTGGCTACCTGCTTCTCCCGAATGGTGGCAAACAGCGCGACGATGCTTTCATAGAACTGTTCAGACTCCACACTCAGGTCATCTGACCACTTTACACTTAATGTATTGGAGGCAGCTTCGTACACCAATTCCATCATCCTGTTTTCGCTTCCAGCCATAAGGGCACCTTCGGTTAAGAGTAGATCTTTGTAAGTGAGGTTTTCTATAGCTTTATAAGAGGTAGCGCTGCCAATTGTTTAGTTTCTGCATAACAATGGCTTTCTGGAGGATGATTTTGTAGCAAATGTACTGCGAAACGGCCAACGACCGCGGAACAGGCTAATAAAATGCGTTGTAATTCACCAGAAACTCCACCGTAGTCACTTCGCCCTCTCTTACCTCCACCGGAGAAATATTCATTTCCCCATCGAGGAGGTTGGCGTATAGTCCTTGTTCTTCTTTGGTGAAGAGGCTATACCTGCCGGGCTTCAGTTGGACCGCAAAGTTGCCGTTAGCGTCTGTTTTTACCTGCGTGATGCGTTTAGTTTGGATGGCGGTGTGGAAAACACCGTCCTGGGAGGTGGTTTGCGAACTGTTGGTCAGCTCGTAGATGTACACGGTGCGCTCTATGCCGCGAGGTTGGCTGGGCGGGGCGTCCGGGGAAGGCATTTGGTTGCCGGCTTCCCAGAGAATCTGTCCCCGTATACCTTGTTTGATCTGCATCTGCTGGCCTGTTTGCGCTTTCAGTTCCTGCTGCGATTCCTGTGCCTCGCTTTCCTGCCCGGACGTACCTTGGGTACCGTTACAAACGGTCAGCAAAAGCGATAGCCCTATCAGCAGCAATTTCCCCATACAGGTAACAGCAAAAATCTATTTGCGGGAGAAGAACGATTCTACGAACTGGTTCTTATCGAACAACTGCAGGTCTTCGATCTTCTCACCTACCCCGATGTATTTCACCGGAATCTTAAACTCGTCCGATATCCCGATCACCACACCGCCTTTGGCCGTGCCGTCCAGCTTGGTGATGGCCAGCGCCGTCACGTCGGTGGCTTTGGTGAACTCACGTGCTTGAAGTAGGGCATTTTGGCCTGTGCTACCGTCGAGCACCAGCAGCACCTCGTGTGGGGTATCTACTGTGATCTTTTGCATCACGCGCTTGATCTTCGAAAGCTCGTTCATCAGGCCCACTTTGTTGTGCAGTCGGCCGGCCGTGTCGATGATCACCACATCGGCTCCTATCTCCACCCCTTTCTTGACGGCATCATAGGCCACAGAGGCCGGGTCGGTGTTCATGCCATGCGATATCACCGGTACGCCCACACGCTCGCCCCAGATGATCAGCTGGTCCACGGCCGCAGCACGGAAGGTATCGGCAGCGCCGAGCACGACTTTCTTGCCGGCTTTGTGAAACTGCGAGGCCAGCTTGCCGATGGTGGTGGTCTTGCCCACGCCGTTCACACCTACCACCATGATCACGTAGGGCTTGATGCCTACCGGCAGGTCGAAGTTGGCGCCGTCGCCGGCACGGTTCTCCTCGAGCAGGGCGGCAATCTCCTCACGCAGAATTCTATCGAGTTCGCTTGTGCTCACGTATTTGTCGCGGGCTACGCGTTTCTCGATGCGGTCGATGATCTTCACCGTTGTCTCTACTCCTACGTCCGCATGCACCAGAATCTCCTCCAGTTCGTCGAGCACCTCCACGTCTACCGTAGATTTGCCAACGACTGCTTTGCTCAACTGCCCGAAAAAGCTGGTTTTGGTTTTCTCAAGGCCCTTATCGAGCGATTCTTTCTTCTGCTCTTTGCTGAAAAAGTCAAAAATTCCCATCTGCGTGTTTTGTAGGGTGAAGACTATCTCGGTGTGATACGGTAATATACTAAAAAAGTCCCGGTAAAGGGACTTCTTCATGTATTCTATCTATGTAGAGTAGGCTTAATTACTTCTTAATGAATTCCTGTACTTTGTCAACAGGCACCATCTCTTCTTTAAAGCTGTAAGCACCAGTTTTTGGAGACTTAACGGCTTTGATCACTTTCGCCCAATCTTTACCTGTAGCGGTTTTTAGGGTTGCAACTACCTTCTTAGCCATGGTTATTTAATTTCTTTATGTACAGTTACTTTTTTCAACACAGGGTTATACTTCTTAAGCTCTAAACGCTCAGCCGTATTTTTTCTGTTTTTGGTAGTGATGTACCTTGAAGTTCCAGGCATGCCAGTCGCTTTATGCTCTGTGCACTCCATAATTACCTGGATTCTATTACCTTTTGCTTTTTTAGCCATCTCAACAGTAAATTTTTATTTAGGACTGCAAATATACAAGCTTAAATCTCTAATTACAAACAAAGTATCAATTTTTCTGTAGAAGCTTTTTCAAGTCTCCTGAAGCTCTGTTTTATACCTGCTTAGGCGTCTTGCTCTTTCATGAATCTGTGGGAGAATACGGCGTAAATCACCATACCCACGATGGGTATAAGCATCACAGCCGCCAGAAACAGTGTTCTGCTCCACTCATCCCGAAAGTCTTTCCGGTAGATGTCCCACACGATGTACATCTGCAAAATGAGCGCAGCACCAACGATACCGTAAAGTGCTATTTCGTGAAAGCCTGCAGCCATCTTTTTTATACCCGATTAGGGAGGTAATATACCTAAAAATGAACGGCCACAGCTACTTTTCTAAAGCAGGCAGCGTAAAACCATCCAATGCGCTCGGCTGGGCCATTGTCTTCTCAATTTCGGCTACCGTGCGTGGCGCCAGCTTCGAGAGGTTTTCCCAACCCTTTTCGGTGATGAGAATATCGTCTTCGATGCGCACGCCAATGCCCCACCATTTCTTATCGCAGGGGCTGCCTTCGGGTATGTAAATGCCTGGCTCCACGGTGATAACCGTGTTTACCTGGAAAGGTCCAAAGGTGCCACGGTCGTGCACGTCGAGGCCCAGGTAGTGCGACGTGCCGTGCGGAAAATAGCGCTGCACGTCTTCTCTTTTCTTGACAACACCCAGCTTCACCAGCCCGTCGGCAATCACAGCTTCGGCAGCCTGGTGGGGTGCGTTAAAAGCGTTTCCCACTTTGCACTGCTGGAAACCTGCTTCCTGCGCCTTCAGCACCAGTTCATAGATGGCGCGCTGCTCTTTTGTGAACTTGCCGTTGGCAGGTATAGAGCGTGTCACGTCGGCGGTATAGCCCAGGCACTCGGCTCCCACATCCATCAACACCAGTTCGTTGCCAGGTATAGCCGGCTTGGTGCTGGAGGTATAGTGCAGCACACAGCCGTTGTTGCCGGCGCCCACTATGCTCGGGTAGCCTACATGTTTCGCCCCATATTTCTTGAACACGAACTCGTGAATACCCTGCACTTCCATTTCGGACATGCCCGGCTTCATGGCTTTCATCACCTCTATCTGCCCGATAGCCGACATACTTGCCGCCTTGCGAAGGAGATTGATTTCCGCCTCGGTTTTTACCTCCCGCATGCCGTCCAGCATTTGGTCAAGGGTGAAAGCGTCGAGTTTCTGATTAGGTATAGCGGCCACGGCTTTGGTTCGGGAGCGCATATCTTTAGCTTGCAGGTAACCCTGTAGCGACTTGTCATGCTTCAGATCCGGCTCTCGTTGCATGGCCTCCTGAATGTAGGCGGCTACTCCTTCTGCCTGCCCCAGCCCGTGTTCGCGCACAATGCTGTAGAGCATGCTGCGGGTCGCGCTGAAGTTGGTCGGGTACTTTACTTTCGTTTTGAACTGACCGAGCAGGCTAAACAAGTCCGCTTCGTCAGCTGCATCGTCGCGCACGTCATGCGGCAATTCCTTGATCAGGATGTGCTGCAGGTTGGTCGTGTCGAGTTTAAAGCCGGCAAAGTCGGTGTTCGCAAGTGTGGCTATACCTAGTTCCTTTTCTGCTCCTTCTACGCCTAGCCTGCTACCGTTCCACAACTCCTGCATCTGGTCGTTGGGCTGCACGAACAGTAATTCCTGCACCTGCTTGCCATTCACGTGCTGCGAACTCTGGAAAAGCAGCAGCACCGCACTCGGCTCGGTATAGCCGGTCAGGTAGTAGAAGTCAGGGTCGGGATGGTAGTAGTAGTCCACGTCGTTGGCGCGGTTGCGCACGGGACTGGCAAAAAGAACGGCAACGGAGCGAGGGGGCAGCTGTTGCCGCAGGACCTCTCTCCGTTGCCGATGAAACTCTTTATCTAAAGTATCAGATGTCTTTCCTGAGCCTGCGTGCGGTTGCGCTACTGCCGTAAAGGACAGCCAGCATAACAGTACGCACAGCCGGAAGGCTGCCATTAGTACATAATGAAGCCTTGCTCTACTGCTTTCTTCAGAACGGCAGAAATACCGTTTTTGTTGATTGTTCTCAATGCTGAAGTAGAAACTTTAAGGGTTACCCAAGCATCTTCCTCAGGGATGTAGAAACGCTTCTTCTGAAGGTTCGGATAGAACTTACGCTTTGTCTTATTGTTAGCGTGAGAAACGTTATTTCCTACTTGTACTCTCTTTCCGGTTAAATCGCAAACTCGTGCCATCTTGTATTTTCTTCTAAATTATTTCAATAGGGGTGCAAATATCTATAAAAAGAAACACAATGTCAAAGGCATAGCAGATGATTTTAGCAAAACATGCTCTAAAACAGCTACAAAGGCCTTTAAATTGCATCGCCTATACCTTGTCCGAACCTTTCTCTCCGGCTTCTTTCTTCTTTTTAGTGAAGCCATAAGGGCAGTTGCGGCAGGCGTTGCAGCAACAGTAGCCACGCTTGAGCAGGTACTTGGCCGTCAGCACCATCAGTCCCCGCTCAAAGTAAAAATCCTCTCCTTCTTTCAGATCGCTCACGGCTATACTTCTTTTTGAACGCCAAATATCGGCAAAATCAGGACGCTCACCAAATAACTGTGCTTCTCTCTATACCTTCCTCACAATACCCGTTAACCAAGATATTGTTCCTTGCCGCGCATTCAATACCTAAACCATATAAACTATGTCCCATTTCAACAATTTGAGTGAGGCCGTATCCGTCATGCGCTCCCGCGGCTTCGTGAATACCTTCAGCATACAGCACCGGCAGGTATACTGCTCTGAACTGAGCAAGTCCATCTCCCCTGCCCAACTTACCTTGATCGAGCGGCATGTCGTGCCTTCGCCTTCTGCGCAGAATGGCGAAGAGGAGGTATACGGCTTCCGCACCGATGACAACCAGTTCGGCATCATGACCAACATTTACGCTGAGTATGATCCCGAGGGCTTCTACACTGTGTTCAGACAATGCCTGAAAGGGCAAACAAGGCGCGCGTAGGCCTAGTTTCCGGGCAAAGGTATAATTCAGGCTGTTTATCGCTATATTTACAACAAATCATCAGAAACCCTGTAGATATAGGTTCGGAGTTGCAGCCTGTGGCGCAGCCCTGTCCCGAGTTTCAGAAAACAGCTTTTTTAACACATCAACTATGAGCACGCTATCCATTACTTCCAGCCAACAGGCCATCGAAACCGAAGAAAAATACGGCGCCCACAACTACCATCCACTGCCGGTGGTACTCAATAAAGGCGAAGGCGTATACCTGTGGGACGTGGAAGGCAAACGCTATTATGATTTCCTGTCGGCCTACAGCGCCGTGAACCAGGGACACTGCCACCCGCACATCATCAACGCCCTGATCGAACAGGCAAAACAGCTCACACTTACTTCCCGCGCCTTTTACAACGACAAGTTAGGTATAGCCGAGAAGTACATCTGCGAGCTGTTTGGCTACGACAAGGCGCTTTACATGAACTCGGGTGCCGAGGCCGTAGAGACCGCTATCAAACTGGCCCGCAAGTGGGGTTATCTGAAAAAGGGCATCGCCTCGCATAACGCCGAGATCATTGTGGTAGAGCGCAACTTCCATGGCCGCACTACGGGCATCATCTCTTTCTCTACCGACCCGGACTCTACCAAAGGCTTTGGTCCGTACATGCCGGGCTTTAAAGTAATTCCTTACAATGATCTGGAAGCACTGGAAACAGCCCTGAAAGAAAACCCGAATGTGTGCGGTTTCCTGGTGGAGCCGATTCAGGGCGAAGCGGGTGTGGTAGTGCCGCAGGACGGCTACTTATCCAAGGCGCATGCGCTTTGCAAAGAGTATAATGTGCTACTGATGGCCGATGAGATTCAGACAGGTATAGCCCGCACGGGTAAGCTACTGGCTACGTACTACGACGACGTGAAAGCCGACATTCTGATACTGGGCAAAGCACTTTCGGGTGGTGTGCTGCCGGTGTCTTGTGTTCTGGCCGACGACGATATTATGCTGTGCATCCAGCCGGGTGAACACGGTTCTACTTTTGGTGGCAACCCGATGGCTGCCGCTGTGGCTATTGCTGCTTTGGAGGTGATAAAAGATGAGAACCTGGTAGAGAATGCTTATAAAATGGGGGAGATCTTCCGGGACCGCATGAACCAACTGATGGTAAAACGCCCCGAAGTGGTAACACTGGTACGTGGCCGCGGATTGCTCAATGCTATTGTGATTCAGCCGGCAGCTGACGGCCACACTGCCTGGGATGTGTGCGTAGAACTGAAGGAGAATGGCCTGTTGGCCAAACCAACGCACGGCGACATCATCCGCTTCGCACCACCGCTGGTGATGACGGAAGAGCAACTGCATGAGTGCTGCGATATCATCGAAAAGGTCATCATGAAATTCTAAGTCAGGTATACCTGAAACACATGAAAGGCGAGGCTGTAGCGGCTTCGCCTTTTTGTTTTTTAAGTGAAAACAAAAAAATCACTAGCTTTAAGAAACAATAGTTTTTGATTACAAGAAGCATAAACTGTAAGCCTTGATTAACTAAGAAGTAATGAAAAAGTATCTGCTTATTTCAGCTTTGTTCTTATTTTCCTGTTCATCTGCAAACGTAATGACACCAGAAAGCAACGTTTCTGCAGACGAAAAACTTCAATGGAGGAAGGACTATGCTTTTTGTGCTTGCTTGCACCACGCCTTGGGAGAAGAAATAGCTGGCGAGATTAAAGAAATTGACTTTTCAAGAGGAATGCTACACGACATAGCAGACCTTGGAGGTGTTTCTAGTTCGCTAGATAGCATGGCGCTGGAGGCCGCTAGCAAGATAACAGTGAGCCGTATAAAAGATTTTGGAGACTCGCGGCCTATCGTTTTTGAATGTCTACAATTTCATCGCTCGAAAGAGCTGGATATGTACTTGAAATCTATAAAGTAAGAATAATTTCTACAGCAATGGTGAAAGCATGATAACATCTGAATATGTGACTTCGACTTGCTTCTATTTTAAATTGAAAACATGACCAAATCAGATCAAACCAAACCCATTGTCATTTTCTCCGGCGACTTCCACCGGGCGGCCGTCATCAAAAACATGCTTGAGAACCATAGCATTTACGTGTTCATGCAAAACGAGCATATGGGCAGCATCGCGCCCTGGCAGGTGAGTTCAGGCGGCTTTAATCCGGTGAAACTGATTATTTCAGAGCAGGATGAAGAGGAGGCCAAAAGACTCCTGGAAGGTTTTAATGACGCCGCTTTTGACAACGAAGACTAGCATATCTGACTTATGAAAAAATCAGTTAGAATAGGCACTATCATAATAGCACTTCTTATAGTGTTCATAGCAGGAGAACAGGTCGGAAGCAGCCTTGGCGAGCTTATTTTTAACTTAACACGCTAATCCGTTATGAAGAAAGGAGACCTATACCTGACACCGATAATCATTAAAGCAATCTTACTTGCCGCTTCGGCTTTTGCTATTTACAGTTTCGGCAAAAGCATGGGTGAGGCGATTTATTATATTACAGTTTAATACAGTTCGACTTCTTTCAACGATTCCCAGCGGCAAAATTCCATCAATGAAATCCAACACCCATTCCCTCTCTCTTCGCTTAAGAAAATGGATCATCGCCTTTGCTTTTGCCGGCTTTTTGGTCGGGCTTGGCATCGGCGCTTATGTGGCGCACAAGCAGCATACAAAATCTGACAACACCGCACCGGAAGCTATTTCTGAAACTCAGCAGGAGTAGACGAGATTCCAGGTATAGCGCCTGCCAAAATATAAGGTATAACTTCGCTTTGCCCCGCATAAGCCGTACCTTTGCGGTATACTTATGTTGAAACATTTTAGAGCAAACGCTATATTATGATCACGAAAAGACCAAGAAGAAACCGCTATAATGAAGTCATCCGCAGCATGGTGCAGGAAACTGCGCTCGAACTGAACGACTTCATTTTCCCACTTTTTATCATCGAGGGCCAAAACCAGAAGGTGGAAGTAGGCTCCATGCCAGGCATCAACCGCTACTCTGTAGACACCCTGCTCGACGAGGTAGCCTCCTGCGTGGACCTGGGCATCAAAGCCTTCGCCCCTTTCCCGAGTATCCCCGAAAACCTGAAAGACAAATATGCCAGAGAGAGCGCGAACCCGGACGGCTTGTTCCCAAGAGCTATCCGCGAGATCAAAAAGAACTTCCCGGATGTGGTGCTGATGACGGACGTCGCCATGGACCCTTACAGCTCCGACGGACACGACGGTATTGTGATAAACGGTGAAATTGTGAACGACGAAACACTGGAAGTTTTGGGCAACATGGCGCTCACACAAGCGCAGGCCGGAGCCGACATTGTGGGTCCTTCGGATATGATGGACGGGCGCGTTGGGCACATCCGCCGCGTACTCGACGAGAACGGTTTCCACAAAGTGGGCATCATGAGCTATACCGCCAAGTACGCGAGCGCTTTCTACGGTCCGTTCCGCGATGCCCTCGATTCTGCCCCGAAAATGGGCGACAAAAAAACCTACCAGATGAACCCCGCCAACAGCCGCGAAGCCCTGATCGAAGCTGCCCTGGATACCGAAGAAGGAGCTGATTACCTGATGGTGAAACCTGCTTTGGCATACCTGGACATCATCAAGCTGCTCCGCGACAACTCCCACCTGCCCATCGCTGCCTACAACGTGAGCGGGGAGTACGCCATGGTGAAAGCTGCGGACCTCAAAGGTTGGATCGACGGTGAAAAGGCCATGCTGGAGAGTCTGCTGAGCATCAAGCGTGCCGGCGCTGACATCATCCTGTCCTATTTTGCCAAGGACTTTGCAAACTACTTCCGAAAATAACCGGATAAGCCTTCTGAAATTGAGAGCGCCCTGTACTAAAAGTGCAGGGCGCTTTTTTTTGTAAATGGCTTGATTAACATCAGGTATAGATAACTTCAAAGTCAATGTTTAGCCAATTATCTGATTCATTCTGAACCAGTTTGGGGTTCGGGCACTTTTAGTTATATTGGTGGTTCTAAACTTCTACCTAAACTACTTTATGAGAGGATTGAGCCTTTGGCTGATGGCTGCGGCACTTGCAACAACTACTGTTAGCTTCGCGCAGCAGGTTGGTACGTTGCCTGTGCGCGCAAATGTGAAGGAACTGGGCCGCATTGCGGCAGCTGAAGACAAGAATTACCGGGTAAAACGTGCCGAGGCCATTGCGCTTGCCAGGCAAAACGGCTGGGAAATAGAAAAGACTTACCCAGACGGCACCTACATCTCGCTGCAGCACCTCGACAAGCTGGGTATGCCGGTTTACTACATCACCTACAACAGTTCCGCCGCCAGCACCACCCGCACCGACCAGCTTTGGGAAGGCGGCAAACTAGGCCTCAACCTCAGCGGGGCAGGCAACAGCGTAACCGACAAATTGGGCATCTGGGATGGTGGTATGGTACGTGAATCGCATGTAGAGTTGCGCGGCCGGGTAGAGCAGAAAGACAAAGTCACTAAGCTAAATGAGCATGCTACCCACGTGGCAGGCACCCTCATTGCCAGCGGCCTGAGCGCTAAGGCAAAAGGGATGGCCTATGGCGTGCAGAAACTCTATGCCTATGACTTTAATAACAACACCTCCGAGATGGCCGCAGCTGCACAAGCCAATATGCTGGTCTCAAACCACTCGTATGGCACCATAGCCGGCTGGCGCTATAACAGCGAGCGCAAGGGTACCGATGAAGACCCGTACTGGGAGTGGTGGGGCTCCACACAGGTAAGCGAAACTGAAGATTACAAGTTTGGTTTCTACGACGAAACCTCCGTTAGCTGGGACCGCATTGCCTACAACGCCCCTCATTTTCTGATTGTGAAGTCGGGTGGGAACAACCGCCAGGAACCGGGGCCTGAAGTGGGCAAGCCCTACATGCAGCGCAACTCCAACGGTAACTTTACGCTGGTGGCAAAGCGCCCGGATAACATCAGCAGCAACGACAGCTATGATGGCATTGCCACTTATGGCTCCGCCAAAAACATACTGACAGTAGGCGCGGTGAGCAACATACCGGGCGGCTATAACCAACCTTCTGATGTAAAGGTCTCCGGTTTCAGCAGCTTTGGCCCTACCGATGATGGCCGCATCAAACCCGACCTGGTAGGCGGTGGAGAAAACATACTTTCCACGACAAGTGTCAGTGACAAATCCTATAAAGCATTGAGCGGCACCTCCATGGCTTCTCCCAACATATCGGGTTCGCTGATACTCCTGCAGGAGCACTATGCCAATCTGAACAAGGGGCAATTTATGCGCGCCGCCACACTAAAGGGTCTGGCCATCCACACCGCTGACGAGGCCGGCGATGCCCCAGGTCCGGACTACATGCATGGCTGGGGACTCTTGAACGCCAGTCGCGCTGCTACCATGATCAGCAACACACAGGGTACGCACCTCATACAGGAGCGCCAGATGGCGCAAGGCAAAACCTATACTTTCGAGGTAGTAGCATCCGGTGCGGGCCCGCTGGTGGCCACCATTTCCTGGACCGATCCGGAAGGGGCTGTCCACCCGACGGCAAGCGCACTGAACAACCGCAGCCCGCGCCTGATCAACGACCTGGATGTGCGCATAACGCACCGTGGTACTACGATTTTGCCCTGGGTACTGGACCCGAACAAACCAGAGCAGCCAGCAACCCGCGGCGACAACGTGGTGGACAACGTAGAGCAGGTGTTTATACCCAACCCTATACCTGGTGAGACCTATACCATTACTGTGTCGCATAAACGCACGCTACAGAAGGGCCCTCAGGATTATTCTTTATTAGTGAGTGGCGTGGGCGGCACCGCCTACTGTGCAAGTGCGCCTGCTTCAGAGGCAGGTTCCCGCATCAGCAAAATCACATTCGACGGCATTACTACTCCTTTTGATGGCTGCGCTACCTACCGCCTGCAGGACGAAATGCTGCTGACTTTTGAACCAGGCCAGACCAAAACGGTATCGTTTGAGTTGGGTACCTGTGGCGCCAACGCCAGCAAGGCAGCCAAGGTATACGTGGACTGGAACGGCAATGGCAGCTTTGAGGATGAAGGAGAAGAAGCAGCTATTTCGGGCGTGATTAGCGGTGTAGGTATGTTCAATGCCAGCATCTCTGCCCCTTCGTTCCTGCAGCCCGGCCACATCACCCGCCTACGCGTTGTGCTGGCTGAAACATCCGACCCGGCAGGTATAAGCCCCTGTGGCACCTATACCCGCGGCGAAACACAGGACTACATTGTGCAGGTGGCAAGGCCTTCTTCGGATATCGTACTGCAGCAGGTAACTCCGGTTGGGGCTTCACTCTGTGCGGGCACAACCCAACAGTTCATTGTTACACTCCGCAACAACGGACTGCGGGATCAGAAGGCTATACCTGTCACACTGGAGGTATACCTCAGCGGTTCCAAAGTAGCTACCCTGACAACGGTCTATACCAATACTTTAAAATCCTTCACTTCTGACGAGATCTTACTTACTGCTGATTTTCAGACGGAAGCGGGGGCCACTTATCAACTGATTGCCTCGGCAGGCGCTGCTGGAGATGCCGTACCTGAGAATAATGCGCTGCGCAGGAACTATGGCGTAGGCGGTAATACAGCTGCCCCACAAGCTGTGGCTACGCGCTGCGGCGATCAGCCCAGCTATACCCTGACAGGCACAGGCGACGGCACCGTGTTCTGGTACAACACGGCAAGCGGAGGTACGCCCATAGCGGCAGGCAACGCAACCAGTATTGCCAGGAGCAGTGCTAACGGCACCATCTACGCCTCGCTCAATGACTTCTCGGCTACCATTGGCCCGGCAACGAAGAAGTTTGCGACAGGTGGTGGCTATAACCAGTTCACACCAGATGTTATTGTAGAAACGCAGGCACCGATGCTGCTGGAAAGCGCCCGCCTGTACATTGGCAACTCCGGCAAGATCACCTTTACGGCCTACAACAGCAACGGCTCCCCTGTTTCAAGCCGGACAATTACTATGGAAGCTACCCGCACCACCCCTGCCCCGGGTGTACAGGAAGATGACCCGAACGATCAGGGTGCAGTGTACTATTTAGGTCTGGAGCTACCCGAGGCTGATACTTACAACATTGCCATCAGCTACGACCATAAGGATGGCGCCACCATTTACCGCAACAATGCGGGCGTAACGGGCTATCCGTTTGGCGTAAGCAATGTATTTACCATCACCGGAAACACGGCCAGTCCAGGTTCGCTAAGCTACTACTATTACTTCTACGACCTTAAAGTGCGGGCGCTCGGCTGCGCCAGCCCGAGGGTAGCAGTTCCGGTTGAGAATGGCACACCTATTCCGACGCCGTTCATCACACGCCAGGACCTGAGCCTACAATCGAGCGTGGCGGATGGCAACCAGTGGTACCTGAACAGCCAGCCTATACCTGGCGCAACCGGGCAAACCTATACCCCTACTGAAAGCGGCGACTATACCGTGCAGGCACAGTGGCAGGGCTGCGTTTCCACACGGTCGCAGAGCTATACCTTCGCCTATCAGGCAAATGGACGTACATTAAAAAAGGAACTGGTAGCCTCACCTAACCCAAGTAACGGGGTGTTTAAAGTGCAGTTTGAAACGGAACAGCAGGAGGACCTCTTCCTGAGTGTGACAGACATGCTGGGCAACCAGATCTATACCCGCAAGGTGACCGGATTCAATGGTTTCTACGAAGCTGATATTGATCTTTCGGCAAGAAGCTCCGGCATATATTTGCTCCGTGTGAAGTTCGGTGACCAGACCTATACCCAGAAACTGGTGCTGCAGCGCTAGCGGACAGCAAGCAATTCAGAAGAGCCCCGGTCGTTGCATCGGGGCTTTTTTGTGGCGCAGCATTTCCGTCTTCTTCAGGTATAGCACAAAGACATACAACCTGAGTCACCTCTTATACCTGCCACTGCTGTGTTCCCCTTATTTTGCCGGATCGCCCATATTGCCTATCTTCAGCCAAACAAAACAGGGACTATGAAGAAATTACTACTCGCCATGAGCGTGGCTTTTATGTTCGCCTCCTGCGCACAACAGCCACAGGCCAGCAATACCCCGCCACAAACCGAAGAACTTGAGGAGGTGCCTGAGGCGCAGCAATTGGCCTCGCCGGTAACGGCCACCCAACAGGCCTTCTTCACGGAGTTAAGCAAACTGTGTGGCAAGAGCTTCCGGGGCAAAGCTGTGTTTCCGGCTGATGGCAAGGATCCGTTTGCAGGGAAAGAGTTGACTATGCATGTGCGTGAATGCTCTGATGAGGTTATCCGCATTCCTTTCCATGTTGGCGAGGACAAATCCAGAACGTGGGTGTTTACTCAAATGGAAGAAGGCCTGCAACTAAAGCATGACCACCGCCACGAAGACGGCACCCCGGACGAAGTGACTATGTACGGCGGCATTGCCATGGACACAAACGATGCCAGCACCATGCGCTTCCCGGCCGATGCCTTTACCGCCCAGCTTATACCTGCCGCCTCCACAAACGAGTGGAACATTGTGCTGAGCCCGGATGGCAAAACCTTCAGCTACATTCTCAAGCGCGACAACCAGCTCCGCTTCCAGGCTGACTTCGACCTGACCCAGCCGATCAACTAGTTTATACCTGCCATACCTAAAAGAAGAATCCCGGAACTGCTGCAGCTCCGGGATTCTCCTTTTAGGTATAGCTTGTTTCGGGTATAACTGCTCGGTGTCCGGACCTATTAATTAAACCACAGGTATACCGCTAAGTAAGTTCACCGCCCTCGCTCGCGTCCCGCGAGTGTGAACTAGGGGCATAAGAAACACAAGCGAAGCATTGTTTCTTCCCTGGAAGGCATTTTATTGCTTCACATAAGCACGAAGGCCCGGAGCTACAATAGCTCCGGGCCTTCTCTGTATTGTGTGCAACAGTCCTACGATTTAGAAAACTGCTTCTTCAATACCTGATAATCGATAAAATACAGCACCTTGATGGAGAGGCTATTGGTCTGCGGTCCCGTGATGGTGCGGGTAAAGTTGTCGTGGTATCGGGGTATGATCTCTTTCTGATCGTGGAGTATCGCGTTTTTCCAGACGATACTGATTTCGCTGCCCGGCGCAAACCACCAGGAGTACACCATGTCGATGTTGAAGGTGTTGAAGTTGATGTTGTGGTTCGGTTGCTCCCCTTCCGCAAAGTAGCCGCCATGTGGGTAGATGTCAGTCAGCAACTCCCCTTTGTCGCCGAGCTTGAAGAAGCGATCATACTCAGCCTTGGACCAGTAGTGACGCGCCCGCAACGACAGCGACATCCGGTTGTTGAAGATGTAAGACCCCGTCAGCGCATTGGTCACCGTGTTCACATCCCGCAGACCGAAAATCACCCGCTCTTCCATGCCATTCCGCCCCCCCTCTGCCACATGGTGGGCAAAACCCATGTCGTCCTGGCGGATGTTGCGGCTATAGCTGTAAGTAAAGGAAAGCTTGTCGTTGACGCGGTAGCGGGGTGACACGAACAAATCGAGGCTGCGGCGCTCATGTTCATTGAAGGTACGGTAGTTGAACTCCACATCCAGGGCCAGCTTTTTGCGGTAATCCGAAGAGACCCAGCCGCCTATACTGGAGTTGGTCGGGTAGGTATAGTAGCGTCCTTCCACGCGCGGCTCAAAGAAGTCGTAGGTTACCACAGGCTCCAAGTTGAAGGAGGTGCCCATGCTCAGGAAGCTCTTGAACGTGCCGCTCACCCGCCCATAGATCAACAGGTTCTGGAAAGCGTCGGGCTTGTAGCGGCGGCTGTACGTGGCCCCCAGTTGGGTGTTCATGTTCAGTAGCTTCCAGAAAGGCTGGTAGAAGTTGTAGCGCAGGTTCAGGTCCTCGTCCACGGTGTTGCGGATGAAGTTGATGCCCATGTCGTTGGGATCATACGTGTCGGACTTCATGGAGTGGGTGAAACTGTACTGGAAGTTGCCGCTCACCTTGCCCGCACCCAAGCTGTACATGTGCCCCAGCCGCGTGTCACTGGTGTAGTATTTCTGGCTGAGTGCGGCCTTGCCGTTCAGGGCGTACTTGTTGCCCTTGGTGGCCAGCCGGAAAAGCAGGCCGGTCAGGTTGGCGTCGTAGGTGCTGCCCTGCCGCATCACGTTGGTGTTCACCAGCGTCACATAGGAGTTGTTCTTGAGCGACTGGTCGAACACAGCAATGTTGTAGTTGGTGAGCGGCTGCGTCTCTTTCCGGAACCGGTTGCCCTCGCTGTCCTCCACAGTAGCGAACTGCCGCCCCACCACCGCGTTGAAGATGCCTATACCTAAGCCTGACTGCGTGCGGCCCGATATCTTGGTGCCGTTCAGCATCTTCGTCTCACGCGGGTTCTCGATGATGGTAAGGCCCAACTCCTCCTCCTCATCTGCTTTCAGAAAATTGACAGGCCTGCCGCCAATGCGCCGCGAGTACAGGAAGTCGCCTTTGTTGAAGAGCTCAGTACCCTCCATAAAGAAAGGCCTGTTCTCGTTAAACTGCACCTCGAAAGGCGACAGGTTAAGCACCTGGTTGTCGGACTGCACCTGGCTGAAATCAGGTATAAGGGTCATGTCCAGCGTGAAGGCGTCGTTGATGCCATACTTCACGTCCATGCCGCCGCTGAAGTTGAAGTTGCCTTTGTAGGAGGTGGTGCCGTCGCCATTCTGCTGCGGGTACTTCTCGGCATAGCCCGACACGTAGGGTGTCAGCGACAGACGCAGCGGAGCCTCCACATTCTTTATACCTGTCAGCTTGCCCCACTGGTTCACGAAGCCGTCGATGGCCGGGTCCACGTGGTTCCAGAAGTAGCCCTTGCGTGTCGACTGCCGGTTGCGCATAAAGTTGAGCCCCCACAGCTGCTCCGGCTTGTTACTGAAGCGGAGCGCCGAGTAGGGTATGCGCATCTCGGCCACCCAGGTGTTGCCCTGCAGGGTGGCATTGCTTTCCCACACGGCATTCCAGCTAAAGTCCTCGCCGTTAGAAGAGTAGCGGGCATCGAGCTGTACTCCGGCCGGGGTCGTAAAGAAGGCGAAACCGTTCAGCTGGTCGTTGTAGGTATCGAAGAAAACGCCGAAAAAGTCCGTGTTGCCCAGGTCATCGCGCCTGCCCATCTCCTTGAAAATGCTGTCTTGAGACACGTCGTGCATGATGGCTCCTACATAGATGGCCGCATCGTCGTAGAGGATGCGCACCTGCGTAGGATGCACTTCTTTCGGGCCCGGATTGGGTCTGTTTTGTATGAAGTCGGTCGCTATCTCGGCGTGCTGCCATACTGCCTCGTCCAGCGAACCGTCAATTTTTACAGGCTCTGTGATGCGGAGCGCCTGCAGTTGTTTTACACTGGCTAAGACAGGAGCTTTCTCATCCTGCGCCCACACCTGCTGCTGCACCAGCACCGCAAGCACCAACAAAACTATCCGTAAAAAAACAGGCTTAGGGAAACAATGAATCATAAAGTGAAAGAGCGGTCAAGGTGAGCATTTAGACAAAAGTATTGAATAGATGCCCCCGAGTTCATAATGGTTGCTTCTGCAGGGTAACAAAAACGGCTAACATCATTTGTAACAGGGTAAACTGGTCTTTTTTATCGATGAAACCACAAAAAAAAGCGCCATACCTGGTAACCAAGCATGGCGCTTTCACAAAGCTTTTAGATGGCCTACAAGTCCTCTTCACGCACCAGCATGAGCACAGCCGACTGCGGCACGATAAAGTACTTTTCGCTGAGGTAGTTGATTTCGATGGCATCGCGCTGCAGGTAGATAGCCAGATCGCCCTCTTTTATCTGAAGCGGCAAGTAGCGCACCTGTTCCTGTTCCTCGTCGGCGAGCATCTCTTCATCAAAGCCATAGTCGGCAGGCATCGGATAACCGGGGCCAACCCTCATTACGTAGCCTTCCTGCACTTTTTCTTTTTCCTGCACGCCGGGCGGCAGGTATAGCCCGCTCTTGGTTTGCTCCCGTGAGCTTTTCGGCTTGATTAGCACACGGTCGCCAACGATGATGATCTTCTCGAGTTTATTGCTTTCTGAGATTCTCATGGATATAGTCTGCATGATTAAATGGGGTCTGCTGTCACTTTAAAACGCATAGCCGCCTTGATGGCGACGTCACGCGTGATCGGTTTGGCAATAGCAGCTCTTGTCTTTACAGTATAGGTTTCTCCTTTAATATACTTGTCGAGCTTGGCATTGGTCGATTTCAGCTCAATGGCTTTCACGCCTTTTGGCACTTCGTCCAGGTAGGCAATCTTCGTCTCCTCTCCTTTGTCGTTGCTCAGGTAGATTTCGATGCTGCGCAAAAAGTCGAAATTCTCGTCTGCTGGATCCGTAATGGTAAGCGTCAGTTTGTTCAGGCTTACGTCCTTTACCAGCTCGGCTTGGGTCTTGTTGTTCTTAAACGTCTCCGATGAGTTCGTCTTCACAGGTATAGGCGACAGCGGCGTCACCACACCTATCGGGAAAGTCGACTCGATGCGGATGGTTTCTTCCTGTTCGATGTAAAAGGTGAGCAGATCGTCTACCTTATCGCAGGATGTTCCTATAAATGTAAGCAGCACCAGTACTGCCAGCAGCATTTTCTTCATAAAAGGGTGAAATGTAAAGTATTCTCTATTAGATATTTTAAATACACCGCGGGCCTGAAAAAGTAGAGCAGCCTCGCGGGCTGCTCTACCTGTATGCCTGCACAGTGTGCAAAATTAAGTAAAATGATCGAAAGTAAAGAAATCCTAGTCAAACATGTCGGCGGCGCGGGTGGTATCCGGACCATGCTCAAGCCAGCTCATAGGGTAATTCTTGTCCATCAGGCTAACAGCCTCCTCTGTCAGGTATAGCGGTTTAAAGGTGTCGATCATCACGGCGTACTCGTGCGTTTCTTTCTTGCCGATGCTCGCCTCCACCGTGCCCGGGTGCGGACCATGCGGTATACCGCCCGGATGCACTGTAAACGAAGCCCTGTCTACGCCTTTGCGCGACATAAAATCGCCGGCCACGTAGTAGAGCACCTCGTCGGAGTCTACGTTGGAGTGGTTGTAAGGCGCAGGTATAGCCTGTGGGTGATAGTCGAATAAACGCGGCACAAACGAGCAGATCACAAAGTTGTGCGCCTCAAAGGTCTGGTGCACGGGAGGTGGCTGGTGGATGCGGCCGGTAATGGGCTCAAAATCATAAATTGACAGCGCATACGGATAGAAATAGCCATCCCAACCCACCACGTCAAACGGACTGAAATCATAGTAGTACTGATGCAGCATGCCGTCTTTCTTGATCTGCACCAAATGCTCCCCGCCTTCTGTATACTCGATCAGCTCGTGCGGGGCACGGATGTCGCGCTCGCAGAAAGGCGAATGCTCCAGCAACTGGCCGAAGTGGTTGCGGTAGCGGCGCGGTGTTTCTATCGGGCTGAATGACTCTGTGATTAGTAGGCGTACCGGTCCGTCGTTGAAGTGAAACTGGTGAATGATCGTGCGCGGAATTACAATATAATCGCCCTCCCGGAACTCCAGCTTACCCATCTGCGACAGCAACACCCCGCTTCCTTCGTGCACGAACACCACTTCGTCGGCCTGGCCGTTTTTGTAGTAGTAGTCCATTTTCAGCTCCGACGGATTGCAAATGCTGAGGGCCACATCGTTGTTAAGCATCATGGTCTTGCGGGCATTCAGGTAGTCGGTACCGGTAATGGTCTGGTCGAGTGTTTTGAGATGATGCGGGGCCAGTTTTATACCTTCGGCAATTTTGGGCGCGTAAGGTATAGGCTCCCCGATGCGGGTGATGCGCGTCGGCGGATTCTTGTGGTATAGCAACGATGACAGGCCGCTGAAGCCCAGCGTGCCCACGAGCTGCTCGGCGTACAGACTGCCGTCCTCCTGCCTAAACTGCGTGTGTCGCTTCTGCGGAAAAGTGCCCAATTTGTGATAGTAAGCCATTCCTTTTCTTTGGTTATGGTTTTCAAAAGCTACCCTACCAGGCGCTCTTTCTTATACAAATAAAAATTTTGGTTTGTTATACGCCACCTTTGGCCAGACGCTGCGCCTTTCCAAACTGACGCAAGGCTTCTTGAAACTCCTCATCTTTTTCGTGCAGGATCGGGAAGAAACCCGGATTGCCGTATACGCTTCGGCCAATAAAGGCTTTTACATTGTTGCGCAATAGGGACTCCGACCGCTTAAACTGCAAATCGTCATACGTCACATCCGACTGCGCCGCCAGTTTCAGCAAGTCCTTCATCATCTTGTCTGATATGTTGAAAGACTTGATGTACTTATCCATCTGCATCTTCTCCAAGTCTTTGCGGTTGTCGTTGTAGTAGGCCAAGGCATACTCGCGTATCACGTTCTTGCTATACAGTTGCCCCAGAAAGTCTGAGATCTCGGTGGTGTCGCGCGCCACAAACACGTCGGGCATGATACCGCCGCCTCCGTATACCACACGGCCTTTGCTTGTCTTATACTTGAGCGAATCCACAAATAGACTACTGTCCGGATGGAAGTACTCGCCGTTCTCGAAACGGTTCAGCATGTCTTTCTGGTAATCCTCGGTACCGGCCACATAAGGTTTCTGGATAGAGCGGCCGCTTGGGGTATAGTATCGCGAAATGGTCAGGCGCAACTCCGAACCATCGTTGAGCGGAATCGGCATTTGCACTAGTCCCTTACCGAACGAACGGCGGCCCACGATCAGAGCGCGGTCGTTGTCCTGCAGGGCGCCGGCCACAATCTCGGAGGCAGAGGCGCTGCCCTCGTCCAACAGCACGATCACAGGATTATTTTCGAAGTCGCCTTTGGTGCGGGCAAAAGATTTGGAGTCGTAGCGGGAGCCTTTGCCGTCGGTATACACAATCATCTTGTCACCGGCAATAAACTCGTCGGCCATGCGGGTAGCGTGGTCCATGTAGCCGCCGGGGTTGCCGCGCAAATCCAGGATCAGCTGTTGCATACCTTTCTTCTTCAAAGCCGAAAGCGCCACTTTAAACTCGTCAAAGGTATTGGAGGCGAAGCGGCTCACTTTGATGTAACCGGTGTTGTTGTTCACCATGTAGCTCACATCCACCGACACGGTCGGAATTTTGTTGCGGGTGATGGTAAAGTCGAACGGCTTCTTATTGTCTTTGCGAAGTACCTGTAACTTCACATCAGTGCCTTTCGGTCCGCGCAGGCGCTTAAATACACCCTCGTTAGCAATGCCCGTGCCGGCTACATTCTCGCCATCTACCGAAATAATTTTATCGCCAGCCTGTATACCTGCCGCCTCTGACGGACCGCCACTCAGGGGCGTGATCACATAAATCGTATCCTTGAAAATATTGAATTCCACACCGATACCTTCAAAATCGCCTTCCAGGTATGAGCGGGCCATAGCCAGGTCGGCAGCAGGAATGTAGGAGGTATGCGGGTCGAGTTTCTCGAGCATTTTGGTGATGGCGTGGTCGGTGAGTTTCTCGGTGTCCACGGTGTCCACGTAGTCGCGGTCGATGTAGCTGAGCACGTCACGGAACTTCAGATAAGCTTTAGCAGTGCTTTGTGGGTTGGTATCGGAAGGTGAAAAGGTGTTCGCACCGATCAGCACTCCAACCACCAGGGCCAGGGCAATGTATAGGGGCAGGCGCACCTGAAAGGGTGTGTTGCGGGGTTTGCCCTGTTCGGCTGCTTCCAGCTCCGCCTGCGGGTTATGTTTGGTTTCTTCGCTCATCTCGATCTCTAAAAACGGTTAAATATAAAGCTAAGCGGGCGCTTTTGTGCAGCTTTATGGAGATAAATATTCACGCTTCTCTATGCAAGGTTTCTTTATAGGTATACCTGCATGCTGTATAGCTTGTTATTCTTTGAACAAAGCTTTGGTCGGGTTTTATTCCATTTTAGTATAAAATAATGCTGTAGTAAGTGTTTTGGGTTAGTTGCCTGTGTTGTCCTTGCTGCGTAGTGGCGGCTGTTGGAGGTATAACAACTTGAGTTGTTTCATTGCTTCGCCTGTGCGGCGGGCACCTACTTTATTTCTTGATGAAAAAATCGAGGGCCCCTACCCCCAGTAAGCAAAAAAATCAAGACGCTTTTAAACTCGCTGACCGCTCAAACAAAAAATCGTCATTTGGTGCACCTGGTTAGGGATTTTTGTTTCATAGCTTAAGGGGTAAGTTAGTCTTGCTATACCTGCCAGTTGTATGTCTGGTATATGATAGGAACTACAAAGCTTATACCAGTAAAGTAGTAATTACAGATTCCCCTCCTTGGACAAGGAGGGGCAGGGGGATGTTAATCGTGCACGAGAATCCTGTAAATCCTGATTCAGACAAGGAAACACCTGACAATTACAATTCCCGATTAAATCCCTTAACTTTGTATTTTTAAGCGCGAGCCTTTTGTTCACAGGCAGCAAAGGCAAAAATCAGGTATAATGGCGAGAATTTTAGGTATAGATTATGGCAATAAGCGGGTGGGGCTGGCTGCGACAGACGCGCTCCAGATCATCGCTTCGCCACTCGAAACCATACACGCCAAAGACGTACTCGCATACCTGAAAGCTTATACCCAGCGCGAGTCCGTGGAGGCTATTGTGGTGGGCATGCCCCGTCGCCTGACCGGCGAAGCGACCGATGCAACGCCACATGTTATCGGTTTTGTGCGTAAGCTCCAAAAGGAGTTTCCGGGTATACCGGTGCATACCGTGGACGAGCGCTTTACCTCGAACATGGCCCAAAAAGCGATGCTGGCCGGCGGGCTCAAGAAAAAAGACCGTCAGGACAAAGGCACAGTGGATCGCGTGAGTGCCGCCATAATTTTACAGTCGTATTTAGAAAGCAGAGCAATATGATTTACCCAATTACCGCCTATGGCGACCCGGTGCTAAAGGAGCCGGCGCAGGATATCCCCAAAAACTATGAAGGTCTGAACGAGCTCATCGAAGACATGTATACCACCATGTACCATGCGCATGGCGTGGGTTTGGCTGCTCCTCAGATCAGCAAGAGCATCCGTCTGTTTGTGATTGATTCGGAACCGATGATAGACGAAGGCGACGAAGGCAAAGGCGTGAAGAAAGCGTTCATCAACGCGGAGATTATTGAGGAGGATGGCGAAGAGTGGGGTTTTGAAGAAGGCTGCCTGAGCATACCGGGTGTGCGCGAAGTAGTATACCGTCCGGAGCGCATCGTGATCCGCTACTTCGACCAGGACTGGAACGAGCACACTGACACCTACGACGGCATGACAGCCCGCGTGATTCAGCACGAATACGACCACATCGAAGGCATCCTGTTCACTGACCACATCTCCGGCCTAAAGAAACGCCTGATCAAGAACAAGCTCACCAAAATATCGAAAGGTGAAGTGGATGCGGATTACCGCATGAAGTTCCCGGTGAAGCGATAAGCTATACCTGACCCGCAAAAAAAGCGCCTGCCCCAGAGATGAGGTAGGTGCTTTTTTATTGCTTAGTTATAATTTCACGCTATTCCGTTACAGTTAGTGTATAGGTGTTTACCATGTTGAAAGGTTCTCCTCCGTATGGATTCGGCCATATGTACTCCTCTCCGTTTGCAATTGTCCCGTCTTCAGCTGCAGTTAGTTTAATGTGTATGGTTTTCTCAGGGTTGAAGCTACCTGTTTTGTTAATTTGTAAAACTTCATAGCTATTGCCTTGAAGGGGACGATCGAAATGCCGTGGCTCAAGAACCAGGTGTGTTTCTTTCGTGTAATGCACTCCTTCTTCTGCAGTACCCGAAAACGAAAGCGTAACTTTCTGAGGCTTTGTAAAGACCCTGTCCGTCATTACCACGAGATAAAAACGGCCCTGATTGCTAAGATGCGCTACATTTAATGTCTGTGTTACATCTCGCTCAGCCTTTTTGAACAAACCGAAAACTGGCTTCGGCGTTATATCCTGGTAATTCAAGCTTAAGCTGTCTTTGGGCAGCACCATGCCATTTTCATAGCTGTATACTTGTACTCCAAAGGTACCATTGCCTTGGTATACTTCATCTTTATCCACCCGCAGTTGTATAGTTCTTGTTCTTTCCCCAGCAGGTATGGGTATGCGCGTCAAATTTCGTTGCTTGCCATCCACTTCTGCAGTAATCCACCCGTCATCATGACGGATCTCCCTGTCCATAAACATTGCAGCCCCATCCAGGTATAGATATTTAAGTTCTTTGTAAGTTCTGTCCATCTCGACAGTCAGTTCAACAGCTTCGCCCCCTTCTACTAGCGTCAGGCTGGAGCTGCTTACGCTCACCTGTAAATTGGCGGGGTTCACGTCATCATCCTTGCAACCAGTTAAAAAGATGCTCAGGCATAAACCCAGACCGAGTAGTGCTTTAGATTTCATAGGCGTTTAAGTAAGAGGGTTAATAGACATTGATATAAAGATATACTCCTGAAAGACAATACTCTAACAAGCAACATCCATACCATATTTACTATATCCTATGTTTTTGCCTGCACCATTTACTCTATCCAGCTGAACAACCTGCTCCAGCGCACTTTTTCAAGCATTTTCGCCTCCTCGTCCATCGAAAACCAGGTAAAAATGGGTTTGCCTACGATGTGGTCTTCCGGTACAAAACCCCAGTAGCGGGAGTCGAGGGAGTTGTGGCGGTTGTCGCCCATCATGAAGTAGTAGTTCTGTCGAAAGGTATAGCGCTTCGCTTCCTGCCCGTTCAGGTATAGCTTGCCGTCGCGCACTTCGGCATTCTCGTTTTGTTCGTAGTCCAGGATGATCTTTTCATAGTGCGGCAGCGTTTCTGGAGTGATGGCGACCGTTGCGCCTTGTTTCGGGATGTAGAGCGGGCCGTAGTTATCGCGGTTCCAGCCGTGGCTGCCGAAAATACCCGGTTCCGCCTCGCCGGCTTGCATTTGCTGCAACTCCACCTGCCTGATAAAATCGAGTGAGGCCAGCGCCTGGGCCTTAGCGGGAGTCGTGTGCAGGATGTAACCGCCCGGCACAGGGTATAAGTCAGTAATGTCGCGCTCGCGGAAGAACTTGGGTTGCAGCACTTTATTGGTGGCCACAAAGTAAGCGTACTGCATCTTCTCCGGATGGTCGAGTGGCTGACCGTTCAGGTATAGCTGCCTGTCACGGATCTCGAGCATATCGCCGGCTATACCTACGCAGCGCTTCACATAATGCGTGCGCTGGTCCACGGGGCGCTCCTCCTCCACCGGCAGGTTAAACACTACCGGGTCGTTACGCTTGATTTCGGAAAAGCCGGGAAGGCGGAGCGACTCCAGCTGCAATGCATCAGAATAGGCAGGTATGTCGGTGCCCCAGATGGTCTGGTGCGTGAGTGGCACTTGCAACGGCGTGATAGGCGTACGCGGACCATAATGCAGCTTGCTCACAAACAAGCGGTCGCCCACCAGCATCGACTTCTCCATGGAAGAGGTAGGTATAGCATAGGCCTCAAACGTAGCCCACCGAAAAAAGGTGGACACGACGACGGCAAACATCAACGCGTTACCCCATTCGCGCAGGGCACTCTTCCTGACTGTCTTTTCGGCTGTTTTTTTCTTCCAGAATCTTAGCTGCATCTTTTAAAGTATAGTGGGTTTACTATACTTTAACTGCATTAAGGTTCAGCAAATTATAACTGTAGCCAAGAAAATTATCAGGCTATACCTTATAAAAATAAAACAGAGAAGGTATAACGATAGCCGCCGCACTGAAACCAAAGTCGGAACTCTACAAGTCGGCTGAGACAGAAACTGGTTTTATCGCAGTAGCTCCCGGGTCTTCTCATCCGCTTCGCCCTTATAATATTTATCCAGCACAGCTTTAAACACGGGGTCAGCATGGGGCACAGCCGCAAACAAAGTCATGCTGGAGCGCAGTTTCAGGTCGTCGGGGTTTCCTAAAATCTGGTTGGCAGTTTTACCCTCCAGCGCCAGCATAGCTTTAGAGATCTCAACCAGGCGAGACCCCAGTACAGGGTGTTGCAGGTATAGCCGGGCCTCTTCCAGATCTTTGATGGCGTAGAATCGGGCGGTTTCGCTATACCCCAACCCTTGCAACTGCGGGAAGATAAACCACATCCAGTGACTACGCTTACGGCCACTTTTTATCTCAGAAAGCGCTTGTGCATAGCTGTCAGTTTGGGCATCCAGAAATCGGGTCAGGCTATCGGCGTTTTTCATATCGGAGGTATAGGGGTAATGGCTACTTTAGTTGTGAGTACTGCATGTACGCAGCAGGTAGTTTGCTGTATACTCCCTGCCACTCTGGATCAGGCTGTTTTTTTCCTCTTTTGACATCTTCCTGATGCGGGGACTGATATCGACCGATGAAACAGAAATAGTCCTGGCCCAGTCCGCTTCGGTTAACTCATTCCGATTCAGGTTCTCGATAACCAAGGTATAGAGCGCCGCTATATAATCGTTCAGGTTCCGGATGTCGGTGGGCACCAGCTCTCTCGTATTGGCATCTTCCTCAATCTGTAAATCCGAGTCTACCCTTATACCTATGGTACCTTTGTTGGGTATACGTTGCTTTCTTCCTGTTGCGTCCGCTACAACACTGTCGAACATGGTGATGGGAAAGTTGCCTATGACGCCACCATCCACCACAACATCCAGATCCTGGCCTTCACCCGGCTTTTTGTATACCTTGCCATCGCTATCTATAAAGACGGCCTTGAAGTAAAGCGGTATAGAAATCGATATTCTGACTGCATCCCTCACTTTCATGTTCGGGTAATTTTCCCTGGAAAAAATAAGAAGCCGCTGCTTATTTAAGCTTGTTGCGGTGATGTACAGATCCTTATACCCCAGGGCGCTCAACTCCTGAAAGGTGATATCCGGATTCCCCGTTTTTTCTTCGATCAGCTTAGCGGTCCAATCCATGAATTTGTCACCCCGGTACCATCCGTACAGCTTGTGCATGCGCACAAAGCCGCCGACAAACATAAAGCGGCCATCATTGAATTTCCTGAACTGCGTGGAAGAGACGATGTCCGCTATTTCTTCGGAGGTATAACCCAATGATACCATCATGGCCGTAATGGCCCCTGCCGATGTGCCGCCGACTTTCTCTATACCCTGCAGCTTGCCATGCCGCTCCAATTCGTCGATAACACCGGCGTAGGCAATGCCCCGTATACCTGCCCCCTCAAAAGCCAGGTTCCTGATTTCACAATCCTGGCCGTATACCTGCGTGGTAAGCAGGCAGAAGAGAATGGCAAGCCTAGCATAATGCTTCATAAAGAGATGGGTAAATTCGGTTTCATGCAGGTGCTGATAAATAAGGCTGCACAGGTATAGGATTGCTGCCTGCCAGATACGAACAGCAAAGTGGCCAGCCATGTGGCGTCTAATATACAAATTCCCCGATTCTCCGTACACCGCAGATATGGCTTTCCGACAAATCGCTGTATTGTTGCTTCTCTCATTCCTGCTGCCGCTCACCGGGTATAGCTGGGGCTTTTTTGCGCACCAGCGCATCAACCGGCTGGCCGTTTATACCCTGCCGCCCGAAATGGTGGGCTTCTACAAAAAGCATATCCGCTACATCACCGAAAATGCCGTGAACCCTGACCGCCGCCGCTATGCCGTAGTCGGTGAAGCACCCCGCCACTACATCGATCTGGATGTGTACGGCGACAGTGCGCTCTATAAAATGCCCCGCTTCTGGCAACAGGCTGTGGAGCGGTACGGCGAAGACACGCTGATGGCGCATGGTATCGTGCCCTGGCACATCAACCGCATGAAGTTCCAGCTCACGCAAGCCTTCAAAGACCGCAACCTCGACCAGATTCTTCGCCTTTCCGCCGACATAGGCCATTACATTGCCGATGCTAGCGTGCCCCTTCACACTACTCGCAACTACAACGGGCAGCTAACAGACCAGCGCGGTATCCACGCTTTCTGGGAAAGCCGCCTTCCCGAAATGCTCTCCGACAACTACGACTTCTTTGTAGGGCAGGCCCAATACATAGAGCAGCCGCAGCTCAGAGCCTGGGACATCGTGGCCAGCGCCCACCTGGCCCTCGACTCGGTGCTTGGGTTTGAGCGGGAACTGACGCTGGAATTTGATGAAGAAAAGAAGTACAGCTATGAAGTGCGCGGCAATCTGACTACTCGGGTATACTCCAGGGAGTTTTCGGAAGCTTACCACCGCCGACTGAACGGGCAAGTAGAGCGGCAGATGCGTCTTGCTATTCACAACGTGGCCAGCTACTGGTTTACGGCCTGGGTAGATGCGGGTCAGCCTGACCTGCGCCAGCTAGCTTCTATCCTCTCGGTTGAAGAACAGGAACGATTGCGCATGGAGCTGAAAGAATACGAACAGGGTCCGCACCTGCCGCGCGAAGAAGGTGAAACATACTTGCACCGAAACACATGGATTTCAGGCCGAAAAGAGTAGACCTGCGGCTCCCCGCAAAAGCAAAAAATCTTTACTGGCGTCTATACAACAACGAGCAAGCGGCATTATGCAAAGGACATAAAATTATATAACTTGCCTTTGTAAATACTGACTCACCCATGAGCTATACCTATACCTTCTTCAAGCGCATTGCGCTGTTCTTTACCCTCGCCACCATCATTAGCCTGCAAGCCTCGGCCCAGCAAAACACAGCCGCTACCCTGCAAAAGCTCGACGCCTACTACCAGAAAGCCCTGAAAGACTGGGATGTGCCCGGCATGGCCATCGCCATTGTACGGAACGACTCCGTTATTTTCGCCAAAGGCTACGGTGTGCGCGACCTCAAGGCAGGCGGACAGGTAGACGCCAACACCGTATTCGGCATCGCCTCCAACTCCAAAGCCTATACTGCTGCAGCGCTCGGTATACTCGTGGACGAAGGCAAGCTCAACTGGAACGACAAGGTAACAAAGCACCTGCCCTGGCTGCAGCTGTACAACCCCTACGTAACGCAGGAGCTCAACATAGAGGATTTGCTCAGTCACCGCGCCGGTTTCCGCACCTTCAGTGGTGATTTGCTCTGGTACAACACCACCTACAGCCGCCGCGAAATTCTAGAACGCGCCCGTTACCTGCAGCCCGCCTACAGCTTCCGCGACGGGTATGGCTACTCCAACCTGATGTTCATCGCCGCCGGCGAAGTGATCGAGGCTGTGTCAGGACAGAAGTGGGAAGACTTCATCAAGCAGCGCTTTTTCGGCCCGCTGGGCATGAACCGCTCCTATACCTCCGTAAACGAACTGACTGGCAAAGACAACATTGCCTCTCCGCATGGATCAGACGAAAAGCACAAACCTTACCCGACTACTTTCACGGCATGGGACAACTGGAACCCGGCGGCAGGTATATTCACGAGCGTAAACCAGCAAGCCCAGTGGATGCGACTGCAACTCAACCGTGGAACATACATGGGTAAGAAGATTTTCAGTGAAGATGCCAGCCGCATGATGTGGACCGCCCATAACGCCATGCCTGTTTCAAAACAATCTGAGGCTAATGTGCCCTCCACACACTTTTCGGCTGCTGGCCTGGGCTGGATGATGAACGACTATGAAGGCCGCAAAATACTGGCGCATGGCGGTGGCCACGAAGGTATGAACAGCCGCACCGTACTGGTACCGGAAGAGAACCTCGGCATCGTGATTCTGACTAACAGCATGAGCAGCATTATGTCACCGCTGGCTAACTATACCTTAGACCAGTTCTTCGGAGTACAAAACGGCCGCAATTGGAGCCAGTTCTCGCTCGACAACTTGGCCAAAGCACGCAAAGCGCAGGAAGAAGCGGCCGCCAAAGCCCCCAAAGAAAAACTACGCAAGAGCAAACCAACCATGGACCTGGAGGCCTATGCCGGCACGTACAACAGCCCGCTTTATGGCGACGCCACCATCACGGTACAGAACAAGCAACTCGTATTAGATTTGGCTCCTGCTCCAGCCTTGGGTGGCAAGCTCACGCACTGGCAGCACGATATCTTTAACCTGGAGTGGAAAAATAACTTTGCCCTGCTCACACCTACTAAAGTGCGTTTCATTGTTGGGCCTGATGGAAAAATTGCCGAAATGCGACTCGATTCCAATAACCCTGATTTTCACTTCAGTGAGTTGGAGTTTAAAAAAGTTAAATAAGCGGACTCTAGAATTAAAAAACAGCGGGGCCATACCTAAAACTAGGTATGGCCCCGCTGTTTTTTTAAGATACTGCTCTTAGTAAGCTACAATAACAGAAACGATGCTTGCAACTGCAAAGTATCCTGCTATAACAATGTATGCGAGTGCATCTTCATCAAAGTAAAGTTTTTTCATGAGTGACAACCTTTTAAACGTTAGAAATGCTTTAAAATACCTTTGGCCATCTTGGTAATCTTTACGCATTACGCCCGCAAACGTTGCACTATTTTAAAAGTTATTATAACTATTTATATATGAATATATAGATATTAATACGCTTCTTACATACAAGTACTTACGACAGCATTAGACCTCTTTACCCTGTTACGTAGCCATACGCATACTGGATACTTTAGCCGTAATTTTCTTAGCCTTTAAAACAACAAGGGCGATGCTTAACAGCATCGCCCTTGTTGCGAATTTATATAGGTAAGCTAAATTATGCTACTGCTACTAGTAAACTACTTATTGCACCACCAAGTACAAAGTAAGCAGCAACAATTACATTAGCCAAAGTTTCATTAAGAGTAAATTTTTTCATGACAATAGAACGTTTTAAGGTTTAGTTTAGACATTATTATTTTAAGCATAAAAAAATTCACTTCTAGTAAAACATATTCATATTTCTCCCAGAAGATGTTGCAAATAAATATTAAATAAATGTTATATGCAAACAATTGAATATAATTTCTGTTTATTATAACAATACCATGCCCCAAAATCCATAGTCCATCTTTATATATTCCAATACGCTAATAATCAAGCACCTATATAACAGCAAATTATAACTTGAATAATCCTATAAATTTTTTGTTGAAAATTTTCCCAAAATAATTTCATAATAAAAATATACTCTACCTGATCAGTGCCTAAAAAGCAAAATCCCCTGCCGACCATTAGGCCAACAAGGGATTTTTCAAAAACAAAGCATTGGTTTTCAGCACAAAACAGTGCAATCTATACCAGCTTTTTATAGCGTATGCGCTTCGGCTCTGTATCACCCAAACGCTTCTTCTTATTCTCTTCGTAATCTGTGTAGTTACCCTCGAACCAGTATACCTGGGAGTCGCCTTCAAAGGCCAGAATGTGCGTACAGATACGGTCCAGGAACCAGCGGTCGTGCGAAATGATCACGGCGCAGCCCGCAAAGTTCTCCAGGGCGTCTTCCAGCGCGCGGATGGCATTCACGTCCAGGTCGTTGGTCGGTTCATCGAGGAGCAACAGGTTACCGCCTTCTTTCAGCGTCATGGCCAGGTGTACGCGGTTGCGCTCCCCGCCCGATAGCTTATCCACTTTCTTCTCCTGGTCACCGCCCGAGAAGTTGAACTTGCTCACGTACGCGCGGGAGTTCACCTGTCGGCCGGCCATCATCATATGCTCCGTTCCTCCTGAGATCACCTCAAACACCGACTTGTTCGGGTCCAATTGCGTATGCTCCTGGTCCACATAAGAGATCTGCACAGTAGAGCCTACTGTAAAGTCACCTGCATCTGGTTTTTCCTGACCTGTGATCAGCTTAAACAAAGTAGTCTTACCGGCACCGTTCGGACCGATGATACCTACAATACCACCCTGCGGCAGGGAGAAATTCAGATTCTCAAACAACAGCTTGTCGCCGTAGGCTTTGCTGATATTGTGCGCTTCAATAACCTGCGCACCCAAACGTGGGCCATCAGGTATAAAGAGCTCCAGCTTCTCCTCTTTCTTAGAGGCTTCTTCGCTGGCCAGCTTGTCGTATTGGCTGATACGGGCCTTCGACTTGGCATGGCGGGCTTTCGGCGCCATACGCACCCACTCCAACTCACGCTGCAGTGTTTTCTGGCGCTTGCTTTCTGTCTTCTCCTCTTTTGCCAGGCGGGCAGCTTTCTGCTCCAGCCAGCTGCTATAGTTGCCTTTCCATGGAATACCTTCGCCGCGGTCGAGCTCCAGGATCCAGCCCGCCACGTTGTCCAGGAAGTAGCGGTCGTGGGTTACGGCGATCACAGTGCCTTTGTAGTGCTGCAAGTGCTGCTCTAACCAGTCCACCGACTCAGCGTCGAGGTGGTTGGTAGGCTCGTCCAGCAACAGCACGTCCGGCTCCTGCAGCAACAGGCGGCATAAGGCGACGCGTCGCTTCTCACCACCCGACAAGTTGCCGATCACGGCATCTTCCGGTGGTGTGCGCAGGGCGTCCATGGCGCGCTCCAGTCTGTTGTCCAGTTCCCAGGCATTGTGGTGGTCCAGTTTTTCCTGCACGATCCCCTGGCGCTCGATGAGTTTGTTCATCTCATCATCCGTCATCTCCTCAGCGAACTTCATGTTGATCTCGTCGAACTCCTTCAACAGGGCAACCACTTCGCTCACACCTTCCTCTACCACTTCGCGCACCGTCTTGGTCGGGTCAAGCTGCGGCTCCTGCTCCAGGTAGCCCACAGAGTAGCCCGGCGACCAAACTACTTCGCCGCGAATCTCCTTGTCCACGCCGGCAATGATTTTGAGCAGGCTCGACTTACCGGAGCCGTTGAGGCCCAGCACGCCTATTTTGGCGCCGTAGAAAAACGAGAGGTAAATATTTTTAAGTACTTGCTTTTGTGGCGGGTAGATCTTGCTCACCCCAGCCATTGAGAAAATAATGGTTTCGTTGCTCATTTTACTGTATATCAGTTTAGTACTGCCCGCAGGCAGCAAGTTAAATTCACATTGAAACGGCATTTACAGCGCCCTACCCGACAAATGTGTCCGGTTTAGCCATTTTTTATGCCGACAAATACAAATATCGTAAAAATTCATGTGTTTATGGTTCACAAAAGTGCTTTGAAATCACTAAACTTGTAGAAAAACTGTATGGGAGAAGTCCGCACAGACTTATCGTGGCACCAGGTCAGGTTTTTATCAGGAGACTTCCGCGGCTAATCTGCAGACTGTCAACGCTACAACCTGACTTGCGTATGCTAAGGTTAGTCTAAAATTTTGGACCCTTTGCCCTTTTATGTTCCGATTCTAACCCGATCCTTAAATGGAAAACAACGACCTATTGGAAGAAGCCAAAAAGTATGGCTTTATTCAGGACCAGCAAGTATGGCTGAAAGCTTTTATGACCTACCCCGACAGAAAGGTAGGCGAGGTGAAAGAATCAGAGGAAGACTCGCTGGTTTATTTTGCCAGGCGCTTTCACATGTTCAGCGATAAAGTAAACGCCCTGCTCGAGCGCATCGCAACTTCCGAGAACAAAGGCTCTTTCCTGATGAAGGTGCTGCACATGAAAGACCAGGTAGGTAACTATGATGCGCTGGGTGACTTTGAGTCTATCTACCATACGCTGAGCAAGGCGGAGGAGGATATAAATGAGACCATCAAGCAGAACCGCGAAAAGAACCTAAGCATCAAGATCGGGCTTATACAGGAGGCAGAGGCACTGCAGGACAGCCTGGAGTGGAAAGAGACTTCTGACAAGATGAAGGACCTCCGCGCCACCTGGATCAAGACTGGCCCTGTGGAGAAAGACCTTACCGAAGAGATAGAGGAGCGCTTTAAAACAGTGCTGGAGTCTTTCTTTGAGCGCAAAAAGTCCTTCTTCAACGACAAGAAGATGATGCAGAACCGCACGTACGACAGGTATAGAGACCTGATCGCCAAGTCTGTGGCGCTGCAAAACTCTGAGGAGTGGGAAGCCACAACGGCCAAACTGAAAGACCTGCAGACACAGTGGAAGCAGATTGGCGGATCGTTGCCGCGCGCCACGACCAACAAGCTATGGACTGAGTTCAGAAAAGCCCACAACCACTTTTTTGAACGCCTCAAAGTGAAGATCACAAACGAGAAAACCGACTCAAAAGAGAAGTACTACGAAACCAACCTGGAGCGCAAGCAGGAACTGGTAGGCCAGGCCGAGCAACTGCTCCAGCACAACAGCCTGAACGACGCCGTGAAGCGCGCCAAGGAACTGCAGGCCGAGTGGAAAAAAGTAGGCCCTGTGCGACCTGATGTTTCAGATGCGATTTGGGAGCGCTTTATCAAGGCCTGTGACCGTGTATTCGAGATGAGCAGCCTGGAGCACTATATCCGCAAGCGCCAGCAGAACGCTAACGAGACCTATGGCCACGAGGAAGGGCTGCTCGCCCGCATCAACGCCCTGCGCGACTTCATCAAGTCTGACCGTCAGGAGTTGGAGGTGCTTGAAACGAACCTGGGCAAGCTGAGCGAAGCGCCAAGTAACGATTCGTTCCGCAACATGCTTCTGGGCAAGATCCGTAACTTCAACCGCAAGATTACGACGAAGCAGGCGCTGATCGAGATGTTTCAGGAGCAACTGAGCACGATCAACAAATAGAAAAATAAAGATTTAACTATATCTTTTGAGAAGGCGTCTGTTGCGAAAGCGGCAGACGCTTTCTATATTTACATACAGCCCAATTCAGGGGAGATCGCAGTAAAAAGTGGGGTCTGAAAAAATTTGACTCAAAATGAACATTTACTGTGCATTTGCGTTGTTTTGGTAAAAACAATCACAAAAAGCAATAAATATTTCAAAAAAATTTTAGTTTGTGAATTAATTCATACTTTTGCGAACTATTTTTTACAGCCATTAAGTTAAGGAGACACATACTATGTATTGGACACTGGAATTAGCATCATACCTCGAGGACGCACCTTGGCCAGCCACTAAGGACGAGCTGATCGACTATTCTATCCGCTCAGGCGCACCTATGGAGGTGGTAGAGAACCTGCAGGCACTTGAAGATGACGGGCAGCCTTATGAGAACATCGAGGAGATCTGGCCTGACTACCCTACCAAGGAAGACTTCATGTTCAACGAAGACGAGTACTAATTAGTGATTCATTAGATAAAGAGGATTGATCCTTCGATCTTCTGTTATTCAATCTTCACTTTTCGTTACTCATTGAACAACATCGTTGAAGTAAAAAATCTGGTTGCGGGTTATGAGCGTCGAACTCTGATCCGCAACCTTTCTTTTTCTGTGCCTGCACAGGCATTTGTGGCTATTGTGGGCCATAACGGAGCAGGTAAGACAACCCTCTTCAGAGCTTTTCAGCAAAAAATACCCTACCAGGGGCAGCTCCTGCTGCAGGGTCAGGATTTACGCAACGCCAAAGACGCTGCAGCCTCCGGCCTTCTCTCCTATCTTCCCCAAAAGAACATTGTCTCCTTCTCGATCAGCGTGCTTGACCTGGTGGTGATGGGTCTTTTTCGAAAGAAGAGCTTTTTTGAGAACTATACCGCCCAGGATTACGCCCAGGCCCGTGCCACGCTGGCGCAGCTGGAACTGATGCACCTGCAGGAGCAGGACTTTACAACCCTTTCAGGAGGTGAACAGCAAATGGTATGGCTGGCGCAACTGATGCTGCAGGACGCCGATGTCGTGTTGCTTGACGAGCCGACTCAGCAGCTGGACGTCTACTATAAGAAGCAGGTATTCCGACTTTTGCAGCAGTGGGTACAGCAAAAAGGCAAAACGGTGTTCTGCATAACACATGATCTCTACAACTTGCAGCCAATGCAGGGCTTTCTCCTCAACCTTTCCAAACCCAACCCTACACTCGAGCCGCTTTCCCCCGAAACGGTGCAGCAGAACCAGGAATATCTGGAAGCGCAGCGCATTGTTCGCTAACCCATCGACTCAAACTGCTTCACAAGCACTTCGGCCAACAGCAAATCTTCCGGCGTTGTGATCTTGATGTTACTATAGCTGCCTTCCACCAGCGCTATACCTGCGCCCAGCTGCTCTACCACCGATGCATCGTCAGTGAAGTGCTCCTGCTCGGGCTGTTCGTAAGCTGCCCGTAATAGGCTGGACTTAAAGCACTGGGGCGTCTGCACCAGCTTATACCTGGTGCGTGGTACGGCTTGGCTCCCGCTCCCGGTAAGCTCCCGGATAGAGTCTTTCGGGGAAACAGCCAACACAGCAGCCCCCGATTCAGCCGCCTGCTCAAAGGCCGCCTTGATGATGCCTGTGCTTATAAATGGCCGCACGCCATCGTGCACAGCTACCAGCGCCTCGCCATGCACCGTTGCCAGTCCATTCTTCACAGAGCCGAAGCGGGTCTTTCCTCCCGGAACCGCCATGTGGAATATAGGAAATTTATACTGTTTGCATAGGTTTCGCCATACCTGCAACTGGTCCTCCGGCAGCACGACTACAATCCGTATATCAGGGTTGTAGGTATAGAACCGCTCAATGGTGTGCATGAGGATAGGCTTGCCAGCAAGTTCGATGAATTGCTTGGGCATAGTGTGCTGCATGCGGCTGCCCGTGCCACCGGCCACAATAATGGCGTATTGTTGCAAAGCTTTCTCCATAGGATAGGTATAGGTATTGTAGCAGTATGTTGTGCTGAGCAATTGCCAGCTGTGCTAATTACGAAGCTGCAAATAAAACAAAAAGCCCCGACTTTGGAGAGCCGGGGCTTTGCTAAATATCTATACCTGCTATTAGAGGATCAACATCACGTCGCCGTAACTGAAGAAGCGGTACTTTTCTTTTACGGCTTCTTCGTAGGCTTTCATCACTAGTTCATAACCACCAAAAGCAGCCGTCATCATCAGCAGCGTGCTCTCCGGCATGTGAAAGTTGGTTACCAGTGCATTGGCGATCTTGAAGTCATACGGAGGGAAGATGAAACGGTCTGTCCAGCCCTCGTTTGGCTTCAGGCGGTTGCTCGCCGACACTGACGACTCCAATGCACGCATGGTCGTTGTGCCGATGGCACATACGCGCTTCTTGTTGTCCAGCGCTTTGTTCACCATTTCGGCTGTCTCGGCTGGCACCATGAAGTTCTCAGAGTCCATCTTATGCTTGGTCAGGTCTTCCACATCCACCGGGCGGAAAGTGCCCAGGCCCACGTGCAATGTAAGCGGCGTTACATCCACCCCTTTGATTTCGAGGCGCTTAAGAACCTCTTTCGTGAAGTGCAAACCAGCAGTTGGAGCAGCTACGGCGCCTACGTTTTTGGCATATACGGTCTGGTAACGTTCCTTGTCTTCCGGCTCGGCTTCGCGGTTAATGTACTTAGGAAGCGGGGTCTCGCCCAGTTCGTTAATGGTCTTGTAAAACTCCTCGTCCGGACCATCGAACAAAAACTTGATCGTGCGGCCGCGGGATGTCGTGTTGTCGATTACTTCTGCTACCAGGTCGCTGTCGCCAAAGTATAGCTTGTTGCCTACACGGATCTTGCGGGCCGGGTCTACCAGCACGTCCCACAGGTGGATGTCCTTGTTAAGCTCACGAAGCAGAAACACTTCGATCTTGGCACCGGTTTTCTCTTTGTTGCCATACAGGCGGGCCGGAAATACTTTGGTATCATTTACTACCATCACATCACCCTCGTCAAAATACTCCAGGATGTCTTTGAAGATGCGGTGCTCAATTTTGCCCGTGTCGCGGTGCAACACCATCATGCGCGACTCGTCGCGGTTGGCGGAAGGATGCGCTGCTAGCAGGTTCTCAGGTAGCTCAAACTTAAATTCTGATAACTTCATACTTTTTATAATACGGTATAAATCGTGCTGACTTGGAATGGCCTGTATCGGATAATATGCCAGTTTCCCGAAAATTCGGCCCGGCTTACCCATGATACAATTAAAAAATCAAACCGCAAATTTACTTAGTTTGACCGAAATATTCTTACTTTTAAGAAAATTACTTTGCTATACGCCAATCTATGATCTACATCCGCCTAATAGCTGAAAGTTTCCGCTTTGCATGGCAGGCCTTACGTGCTAACCTGCTCCGAACGATCCTCTCCCTGCTGGGCGTTACAATAGGCATTTTCGCCATCATCTCGGTTTTCACGCTGGTTGACTCGCTCGAGCGCAACGTGCGCGACAGCATGAGTTTTATTGGCGACAAGGTGCTGTATGTAGAGAAGTGGCCCTGGAGTTTTGGCGGAGAATATCCCTGGTGGAAGTACTTTAAGCGCCCGCAGCCCAACACCCACGAATACCGCTTGCTGGACCGCAACCTGACCAACGACGCTGGTGTGGCTATTTTTGCCAACAGAGGACGTAGTCTGTTTAAGTATCGCAACAACAGCTTCAAAGACGCCGGCCTGATGGGCGTTACCTACGACTATAACAAAGTAACGGAGATTCCGGTGGCCGAAGGCCGCTACTTCGTGCCGCAGGAGGTGGACGCCGCCCGAAATGTGATGATCATAGGCGACGAGGTGGCCAGCACGCTCTACCCAGGCCAGTCAGCCATTGGGCAGGAGCTCAGAGTGAGCGGACATAAGTTTACGGTAATCGGTGTGATGGAGAAACAGGGCGAAAGCATGTTTGGCATGCCTAACTTCGACCAGATGGGAATTGTACCCTACGGCACGTTCAGCAAGATGTACGCGACCGGCCCCAACGGCATTGGCTCGACCATTGCGGTAAAGGGCCGCGACGATGATGTGGGGCTGCTGGAACTGGAGTATGAGGTGCGCGGCATGATGCGCAACATCCGGGGCCTGAAACCACGCGACGAGGACAGCTTCGCCATAAACCGCCCCGAAATGGCTACTCAGGCCATCACAGGCCTGTTTCAGGTCATCGGCCTGGCTGGCTGGGTGATCGGCGGCTTTGCGATTCTGGTGGGCGGCTTCGGCATTGCCAACATCATGTTCGTGTCCGTGAAAGAGAGAACCAACATCATCGGTATACAAAAATCACTGGGCGCCAAAAACTATTTCATCCTGTTCCAGTTCTTGTTCGAGTCTGTGTTCTTGAGCGTTATTGGCGGTGGCATCGGCATCCTGCTGGTATTTCTACTCACGCTTATACCTCAGGACATGATGAAGATATCACTCTCTGCAGGCAACATAATTCTGGGCCTTGGCGTATCGGCGGTGATAGGTATGCTGTCGGGTATCATCCCGGCGGTGCTCGCCTCAAACCTGGACCCGGTGATTGCCATTCGCTCCAAGTAAAAAAGACACAACCGTGGCTGCAAATTTTAACCTCCATGCTGCAGTCACAAGCCCTTAAAATTGTTTATTAAATGAAGAAGGCACCTTTACGTGAGGTTGCCGCAGGAGGTCTGCCTCCTGAAGAAGACGAAGAAAGATTTATGGCAAAGCTTAGAAAGACAAGCAAAACGAAACTCAACGACGAGTCACATAACAGCGGCAGCGGACAAACGATCCTAAACCCGGACGTAAACGAAAATAAAGCAAAAACCATTACCGACCTGCGCGAGGCGGGGCACGTGCAGGCCCCGCCTGCCTCTGCAGAGGACATCAAAATTAGAAAGGCCTTTGTAGACAAGGACTGGAACGAGATCAAGATCGCCGACTCATGGCAGATCTTCAAGGTGATGTCGGAGTTTGTGGAAGGCTTCGAGAAGATGGCCAAGATCGGTCCCTGCGTTTCTATTTTCGGATCGGCCCGCACCAAGAACACGCACAAGTACTACGTTATGGCCGAGGAGATCGCTGCCAAGCTGGTACGCCATGGCTATGGCGTGATCACGGGCGGTGGACCGGGCATTATGGAGGCCGGTAACAAAGGCGCGCACTCTGAGGGCGGCAAGTCGGTAGGACTGAACATTCACCTGCCATTCGAGCAGTTCAACAACATCTACATCGACTCTGATAAGCTCATCAACTTCGACTATTTCTTTGTGCGCAAAGTGATGTTTGTAAAGTATGCGCAGGGCTTCATCGTGATGCCGGGTGGCTTTGGCACACTCGACGAGCTGTTTGAGGCGATCACCCTGATCCAGACCAAGAAAATCGGTGCATTCCCGATCGTGCTGGTGGGCCGCGAATTCTGGGGAGGCCTGTTTAAGTGGGTGGAGGACGTGATGCTGAACACAGAAAGCAACATCAGCCCGGAAGACCTGAACCTGGTGCACATCGTAGACGACGCCACCGAAGCGGTGAAAGTGATCGACGATTTCTACAGCAAATACCTGCTGTCTCCAAACTTCTAGGAAGAAAGAACCATCTACAAAAAAGCCCCGCCGATCTCCGGTGGGGCTTTTTTTATTCAGAAAAAATCAAAATCCTCCTTCTACTTGTCCCTGACTTCAGTTCAACAGCTTCACTTCAAATGAGGTGCTTCCACTGATAGGTATACCTGCTGCTGTCTGGCTCTGCACCCTTATTTCAAACACACCGGTTTCGTCGGAGGTATAGAACGTGAAAGTAGCGCTGCCGTCGGAGTTGGTCTGCAGGTATGGCTGCCAGTAGAGCTGCTGCCGGAAGTCCGGGATCTGGGTTTGCGTAGCGTCACCAGAAGTTGGCACGACAAAGTTTCGGGGCAGGTTATACTGCTCATAGAGGACGGGCAGGCCCTTTTCCTTGAGTCGCTCCCGGGCCCCTCCGCTTTTGGTGTAGATGGCGAACATGCCGTGGTCTACCAGGCGCCCCAGGTTGCCGGCGTATAGTTTCTCCTCTGACCAGGCAATCTCGATAGAGGCAATATCATTCAGGTCGAGCGCCATGATTTCATCCATGTTCTCCAGCATCACGCCGTCCAGCAGGTATAACGGCTCCTCTTTCATCATGCGCTTGGTTTCGGAGGACACGTATAGTAGTCGCACAGTTTGTTTCCCTTTCTTTTTGCGCATACGAAGGTTAGTAGATACCTCCCGAATGGCCTCCTCTACATCCTGGAAAGCAACATACTCATCCAGCTTGAACACCCGGTCGGCTGGCAAGCGCGTAAGCGGAGCAGTGGCATGCGGCTCTGTCAAACCGTAGATCTCATGGATATTAGCGCGAGTATAGTGCTTCTGCGCAACGCTGATCACATGCGGTGGAAGCGCCTGCACAAAGGCCGTGTCTAGGTGTTTGGCGAAAGTTTCCTGCTGAAAAGGCGCGTTTACATCCGCCTGCCGCATGGGTTCTACCAAGGTCTCTCTTCGGAAGCGGGCTTCGGTTTCATTTCTGGCAATGGCCTCCCACAGCTCCTGGTCAGTTCCATACCTTTGCTGCATCTCGTTTACAGCGATAAAACCATTTGGCTGCTGAAGAGCGGAACGGCGCTCCGCTACTGAGGCTGCGAGCCAGGCAGCGGGCGGCAGTCCCTTTACGGTGACGGTAACTTGCTGGCGGGTGCCATACTGCTGGCAGTCGGCCTGGATTTCTATACCTGCTGCATTAGGTAGCCTCCCCTGCTGCTCGGCTACTACCAAACCACCCGTATTGAGCAGCAGCAGGCGGCATTCTGGTCGTGCTGCATCGCGCCACGGCACCGTAACCTGACTGGCTCCGGTTACATGCTGCGAGAAATAAACCATTCCCCCGGAAGCGGCCACGAGCACATGCCCTGTCCCTGACTTGCCCTGCACACGCACAGGTATACCTGCTGTACCTGCTTGGCCAACCGCCAGGGCTATACCTTGCGGCTTTGGCTTTGGAAGAATCACTTGTTGCGGTGCATAGCCCTCTACCTGCAGTTGTGCCACCAAGTCCTGCTCTTCTGTGGCCGTCAGGATGAAAGTTGCTATACCTGTTTCGTCGCTTTTGAAAGTAGTGATAGCCTGCCTGGCCGTATCCCTCAATATACCCTGGGCGGCTATACCTATACCTGCAGCATTGGTCACTGTCGCTACTATTTTGGCAGGCACCCCGGCAGGCCAGACACCGGACTCGGGGAAGAAGCGCACCTGTAGCGGTTTGGCCTTTGCCGACTGTGCCTGCAGCGCCCTGACTTCGTTAGGGTTCACGATGGTGAGTTGCTCCCGCCAGTGTTGCTGCGCGCTGAAGTTCCTCATCCAGTTGGTGGCGGCCTGCAAGGTATACCTACCCGATGGTAAGTCTTTTGGCAACAGAAAGTCTCCTTGCGCTTTGCCGTCTTCGATAACCAGCCGCTGGCTGATCAGGGGGGTGCCTTTCGCATCCAGCAGTTCAACGTAAAGCACCCGGCTTGCGGGAGCAGTTGAGCTCTTTTGCACGGCAGCGCTGTACCAGAGGCGCTCCCCGGTTATGTACCAGGGCTGACTGTGAACCAGCTGTACCTGCTCGTCGGAGAGTTGGCGCTGCACCTGGGCGGCAGCTACTTTGGTCACTTGCTCATGCTGGGCAAAGGCGGGTAGATTAAGGCAGCACATGGCTAGCAACCAACCTGCAGCCGTCAATTTCCTGCTCTTTATTATTCCGGGTTTGATCATCATCCAATAAGTTATCAAAAGCCGATTGGCCGCTCGTTGGTTACATTCGGGTATAGAAAAGTGTAGCGGCAATCGCCCTTAGGTGGCGCGTAAGGCAGACCCGGGAATGGCGCGTACAGCTGCCGATGAATCACGATGAAATCCTCCGTCATGGCCGAGGCGCTGAAATAGCCGATCACCTGCTCCTCAGGGTCTGTCAGGCTGTACAAATTGCCGTTGATGCGTGCCGGAGGCGGGTCAAAAATACTGCCTACGCTCGACTGCTGCTGGTTAAAAAGACGAAGAAACTCATGCGCGCCGGCCGTAAGTGAAAACTGCCTGATCTTGATGCGGTATTTGGTTGGGATGTCGGCTGGCACCACCACCACCGGCTGCTCAAAATAACGGCCATTCACCAGTCTATCATCGTTTGTTACCACTTTGGTGTTAATGCTTCCCATATTGGACCAGCACCTCGCAGGCAACGGAGCGTCGCCTACGTCGGAATAAAACTCAAAAACGCCCTCTGTGTCCCAACGGTAGTAGTTGCCTTGCTCCGATGGATCCTGTACCTGCGCCTTCACTTCAAAGCCTTTCGATCGCCGCTCCACCAACATACCTGCGGAATTGCGCACCACATCGATGAACTCCTTGAACTCATAGCCTATACCTTGTAGGGCAGGCACGGGCCGCAGCAGCTCTGGGCGAGAAGCATATTTTCTCCCGTCGGGCAGCTTGATGTGCAAGGTATAGCTGCGCCCCTGCACGACCTGATAGTCGTCTGGCATCAGCTGGTATACCCCTCTGGGCCCGTGATACAACGGCATACTAGCCCCCTGGTCATCCTGCAACGTTACTATAGCATCCAATACGGGATGCACCAGCACCTGCTTGTTTTCACTGTCGAAAGGAGCGGTCCAGGTCAGCGTTACTCTATTCAGTGTTGAATCGTTATGGTCTGTTACCATGCCGCTCACGACAAGCTTTGGCTGCCCGGCTTCGATCTGGAGTTCTAACGGGTCCACGCAGGCCTGCAGACAAACGATGATGAGGAGCATGGCCCAAAACCTGTATTTTTGAAAAATGATCTGCATTTCCAGGTATAGTTTAGTTGCCTGTGCCCTGTCTGAATATCTTTCCCTGATTAGCCCTCTCATCGTGTGATCTTGAAGTTGTAAGTAATAGCCGGCACCGCTGACCCTATCACCGACAGGCGGTAGGCCTGCGGGATGGTACCGCCATAGGCTGGTTTGAAGAACACGGAGTAAGGGTTTTTGCGCCCGTACACGTTGTATACCGAGAAAGCCCAGCTGCTCACCCAGTTTGCGTTTCGTTTGTTGGTGCCGTCTATCACAAAGGCCAGGTCCAGGCGGTGGTAGTCGGGTATGCGGTGCTGGTTGCGGTCACTGTAGTTTACCATTAGCAGTCCATCGATATAGCCCACTGATTCCGGATAGGTAATCGGGCGGCCGGTGCTGTAAGTGAAATTGGCTGAAAGGCTGATCAAACGGGTCAGCTGCTGGTTCACAACCAGACTCAGGTCATGCGGCTTGTCGAAGTTGGCCGGGAAAGATTTGCCGTTGTTGATGCGCTCTTCGGGCGTGGGGCCGTTGACGCGGCGCAGTGACCTGGAATAGGTATAGCTGGCCCAGCCTGTCAGCTTCTTGCCTTTGCGTCGCATCATCAGTTCCAGTCCGTAGGCCTTGCCCTCGCCTGGCAGCAGGTCGGCATCGAGGGTGCTGTTGAGCAGGAGCCGGGCGCCGTCCTTGTACTCCACCAGATCGTGCAGCTTCTTGTAATAGACCTCCGCCGAAAGCTCAATAGTATTGTCCTGCAGGTTTTTGAAAAAGCCAAGTGCCACCTGATCCCCGAGCTGCGGGTGCAGGTGCGGGTTACTCGTTTTCCAGATATCCACCGGAGAGGCCGCTGTGGTGTTGGAGATGAGGTGAATGTACTGCGCCATCCGGTTGTAGCCCAGTTTAACAGAGCTGTTCTCGCCCAGCGTTATTTTAAGGGAAGCTCGCGGCTCGAAATTACCGTATCGCTGTATCACTCCGCCGTTGCTGTAGCTGAGCGTATCGATGATCGTCGACTCGCGGCGGGGCGACTCCGAATCGTACACGTATACATCGCCCGGCCCCAGGTTATAGTAAGAGGAGTAGCGCAGCCCGTAGCTGACCGATATCCTTGGGTTAAGGGCGTATTCGTGATCCAGGTATAGCGCAGCTTCAATGGAACGCTCGCGAGGCATATGAACAGGCAGCAAACTAGACAGTTCTGAACCAGGCGTCAGGGTGCCGGGGCTAAACTCATACCAGGAGGACGAGGCACCCAAGCCCATCTTATGCCGCACGGAGGGCTCAAAATTCAAGTCCGCCTTGATCTGCTTGTACTTTATCTCTGAGTCGAGGGTATAGCTGTAGGGCTCTGTTTCGGCCTCCACGCCATAGTCATAGTCACCAATTACGCCGGTTACGCTTGACAGCAGTTTGTCATTGAAGGTATGGTTCCAGCGGGCGGTGCCGGTGGCCGTACCCCAGGTATAGGTGGTGTCGGCCCCGAAGCGGAAACCGTCGCGGCTCATGTAGCCTGACACCATGAGCTGGTCTTTGGCACTGATCGTATAGTCTACCTTGGCGTTAAAGTCGTAGAAATAGCCGTCGCTGTCGCGCACGGCTTTGTCAGGCACGTAGCGCATGGCCAGACCGGGGTAGGCGCCTCGCCCGCCGAGTACAAAAGAAGCCTTGTCTTTCAGCAGCGGCGCTTCCACCATCAGACGGCTGGCCAGCAAACCGATGCCACCGCTCAGGATGGGCGCTTTCTTGTTGCCCTCTTTCATCTCTACATCCAGCACCGACGAGATGCGCCCGCCATACCGGGCAGGTATACCGCCGCGGTAAAGGGTAACATCCTGCACCATATCCGGGTTGAAAACCGAGAAGAAACCAAATAAATGCGATGCACTGAAAAGTGTCGCCTGATCCTGCAAAACCAGGTTTTGGTCGATGCTGCCGCCACGCACATTGAAGCCACTGGCCCCTTCGCCGACGGTGGTCACGCCCGGCAGCGTAATGATACTGCGCAACACGTCCACCTCGCCCAGAAAATTGGGCATCTTGCGCACTTCCTGTATCGACAAGCGGGCCACGCCCATTTCCAGGCTCTCTACATTATGGTCGGGTGCTTTAGCGGATACCTCCACTTCCCGCAGCTGGTTACTTACTTCAAACAACTCGATGTGCATGGTGCGGCTCTGCTGCAGACTCACCCGCCGCTGGTCCTCTACCATACCCATAGCCCGCACCCGCAAGGTATAATTACCAGCCGGCACCACCAGAGTATACCTGCCCTGCTCATCAGCTACAGTGCCTTTTTCGGTCTCTACAAGTAGCACAATGGCCCCGATAAATGGCTCGCCTGTTTTGGCATTGCGTACCTGCCCGCTCAGGGTCACGATGCGCTCAGCGACCTGCCCTGCAGCAGCTTCCCCAGATGGCACCGTGTCAGAACGAAAGATGGAGGCTGCGGATTGGGGCACCAACACAATGGTACGGTCATCATACAGCACAAAGGAAAGGCGGGCTTTTCCCAGGAGCTTTTGCAGCGCGCTGGCGATTGGTTCCTGATCAAACGCTTGCGTGATTTGCACGCCTTCTACCCACTCCAACTGATAGAACACACGCAGCTTGTGTTTCTGCTGCAAGTCCTGCAGCACCGCCTGCAGGGGCTGATTCTGATAGCTGGCCGTGATGCGAGTCTGCCCGGTGTCCTGCGCCCAGGTATGGCCTGAAAGCAGCATCAGGATGGTGAGCAGAAAGTACTGGTAGCGTCTATTCATAAAAAGGGATGCGGTTGGCGTATGTGCGCAGAAGGCAAAAGGAGGAACTACATTGCACCTTAGCAATATATAGTTTTAACATTGGATTTGAAAATTTTGGAATGGCCTCTGCGCAAAAGCTTTGTGCTTTCAAATTTTACCTAAGTCCCACAGAATCGTACATAATAAAAGAAGAGCCAGACCTATGTCAGAAACAGACAAAGAGAAGATAAAGAAGCTCAAGAAAAAGCTGCGGGTGCAGGAGCAGAAGAACGCTGAGATACGGGACCACATGGCGGCCGAGCGCACCATCTTCGCCAACGAACGCACCCTCATGGCCTACCTGCGTACCGCCATGACGGTCTCCGTGGGCGGTTATGTGGCCATCAAACTTTCAGACGACCTGTACCTGGACATCATTGGCGTCATTCTGATTCCGGTTGGTATCATACTGGGCATATACAGCTTTGTCAGGTATAGGCACAAGCAGCGCGTCATCGAGGGGCACCACCAGGACTACTGCCCGACCAGCCACGAACACGAGCGGGCACACAATGAGCTGCCCCAGCCCGGCGGGAACGGCAAACAAACTTCTGCTTAACTAAGGTCACCAGCCGGGCAGTAGCACAGCAGGTATACGCCTGCACTTCGTCGTATTTGTTTCGTATATTTCTCAAAAAAAGGAATAAATGCAGGTGCCGGAGCAAGACGAAATCAAAAAGCTGAAAAAGAAGATCCAAAAGCTGGAGAAAAAGAATGCGGACATCCGCAACGAGATGGCTGTGCAGCGCACCTTCTTCGCTAATGAACGTACGCTTATAGCCTACCTGCGCACGGCCATTGCCCTGGTAGCAGGCGGCTTTGCCGCTATCAAACTCTCGCAGCACCTGTATATAGAGACGACGGGGATTATCCTGATGCCGCTGGGCCTTTTATTGTCTTTGTATAGTTTCGTACGGTTTTTCAAACAGCAAAAACTCATAAGGCGACAGCGGGAAAGCATCACCCCCATCAGTCAGCGACACGAAGAACTGCATGAAAAGCAGGCTTCGCGCTACGACAACTTAGATTGAGTTTATATCAAGGATAATTGCTGAAAGCTAAACCATTTGGCGTTGATTGCTGTTAAGAAGGGTTGGCATCTTCGGGTACGGAGGCGCTGATATTTTTGTACCTTTGCTATTTAAAATCAAGCATTCCTGAATGGCTTTTAACCAAGCGCAAGACACAGCAACCGGCACCGATACTGCCTTTTCGCAAAATGGCGAAACACAGCAGATCGAAGTTTACGGTGCCCGCGAACATAACCTCAAAAACATTTCCATTAAGCTGCCGCGCTACAATCTGGTCGTTTTTACCGGCATCAGTGGCTCAGGCAAGTCCTCGCTGGCTTTCGACACCATTTACGCCGAAGGACAGCGCCGCTACATGGAAACTTTCTCGGCTTACGCCCGCTCCTTTATGGGCGGACTTGAGCGACCTGACGTGGACAAGATCGAAGGCCTTTCGCCGGTAATTTCTATCGAGCAGAAAACCACCAGCCGAAACCCGCGCTCCACCGTGGGTACCATCACCGAGATCTACGACTTTATGCGTCTGCTCTGGGCCCGTACGGCCGAGGCGTATAGCTATGTGACCGGTGAGAAAATGGTGCGCCAGAGCGATGACCAGATCGTGAACCACATTCTAGAGAACTTCGGCGGCAAGCGCATTATCGTACTCGCCCCGGTAGTAAAGGGTCGTAAAGGCCACTACCGCGAGCTCTTCCAGCAGATCCGCAAGATGGGCTTTATCCGTGCCCGCGTGGATGGCGAACTGCTGGAGATCGACCCGAAAATGCAGGTGGATAGGTATAAGATCCACGATATCGAGATCGTGATCGACAAGATTGTGGTGAAGGAAGAGGACCGCTTCCGTCTCTCCGGCTCTATCCAGAATGCGCTCACGCACGGCAAGGGCACGGCACTGATCCTGGATGTGGACGCTGACAAAACCCACTTCTTCTCACGCCACCTCATGGACCCCGCCACAGGTATAGCCTACGACGATCCGGCGCCGAACTCCTTCTCGTTCAACTCCCCGTACGGTGCCTGCCCGGTGTGTACCGGTTTGGGTGAGATACAGGAGATCACAGAAGAGTCGGTTATACCTGACAAAAGCCTGAGCATCCGCCGCGGAGGTATAGCACCGCTCGGCGAGTACCGCGACATCTGGATTTTCAAGCAGATCGAAGCATTGTTCAAGCACTTCAAGGTATCGGTTTCGACGCCGATCAAAGACTTGCCGGAGGATGTGCTGAAGGTGCTACTCTACGGTTTGGACGAAGACCTGGAGGTGAATACCAAAAAGGGCAATTATGTGGTGGAGTTTGAAGGCATCGTTAACTTCCTGAAAGGGCAGATGGAATCGGATTCCGACAACATCCGCTCCTGGGTGGAGGACTTTGCGCAAACTACGACTTGCCCGGAATGTAACGGGTATAGACTGAAAAAGGAATCGCTGCACTTCAAGATTGCCGATACTAACATAGGCGAACTCTCGGTGCTCGACATTAACAAACTGGCCGCCTGGTTTGAAGGTGTGGAAGAGCGCATGAACGAGCGCCAGAACGTGATCGCCCGTGAATTGCTGAAAGAAATCCGCAAGCGTATCGGCTTCCTGCTGGACGTAGGCCTGGATTACCTGAGTCTGCACCGCCCTGTCAAAACGCTTTCAGGTGGTGAGAGTCAGCGTATACGTCTTGCCACACAGATCGGTACGCAGCTGGTAGGTGTGCTTTACATCATGGATGAACCGAGCATCGGCCTGCACCAACGCGACAACGAGCGACTCATCAAAGCCCTGCAGGACCTTCGCGATCTGGGCAACTCCATTATTGTAGTGGAGCACGACAAGGACATGATCCTACAGGCCGACTACGTGGTAGACATCGGGCCGGGCGCAGGTATACACGGGGGCCAGGTAGTGACTGCCGGCACGCCGGAAGACATGATGAACGCCGGCACGACCACTGCCGACTTCCTGAGCAACCGCCGAGGTATAGCCGTGCCGCGTGTGAAACGCCCGGGAACAGGTAAAGTGCTCAAACTGAAAGGCGCTACCGGCAACAACCTGAAGAACGTGACGCTGGAACTGCCGCTTGGCAAAATGGTGTGCGTAACGGGGGTTTCGGGCAGTGGCAAGTCCTCGCTCATACACGACACGCTTTACCCAATCCTGAACACGCACTTCTTCCGTGCCAAGCGCGATCCGCTGCCTTACAAGAGCATTGAGGGCTTGGAGCATATTGACAAAGTAATCGAGGTGGACCAGTCGCCGATTGGCCGTACGCCACGCTCCAACCCCGCTACGTATACCGGTGTGTTCACCGAAATCCGCACGCTGTTTGCACAACTGCCAGAGGCCAAGATCAGAGGGTATACGCCGGGCCGTTTCTCGTTTAACGTGAAGGGCGGACGCTGCGAGGCTTGCGAAGGCGCCGGTATGCGCACGATCGAGATGAACTTCCTGCCGGACGTATACGTGCCCTGCGAGGTCTGCAAAGGCAAGCGCTACAACCGCGAGACGCTGGAAGTCCGCTTCAAAGGCAAGAGCATCACCGACGTACTGGATATGACCGTGGAACAGGCAGTAGATTTCTTCGAGAGTCAGCCACGCATCCTGCGTAAAATTCAGACGCTGAACGAGGTGGGTTTGGGTTATATCACATTGGGCCAGCAAGCCACTACCCTATCAGGTGGCGAGGCGCAGCGCGTGAAGCTGGCTACTGAACTCTCCAAAAAAGACACGGGCCAGACGCTCTATATTCTGGACGAGCCAACAACAGGTCTCCACTTCCAGGACATCGAGCACCTGAGCGAGGTACTGCATAAGTTAACTGACAAAGGCAACTCGGTGCTCATCATCGAGCATAACCTGGATCTGATCAAGATCGCTGACTGGATCATCGACATCGGGCCGGAAGGTGGCGAAGGCGGTGGTACCATTGTGGCGGCTGGCACACCGGAGGATATTGTCAAAAAAGGCAAAGGCTATACCGCCCGCTTCCTGAAAGAGGAACTGAAAACGAGCCACTACCGCGAAAACGGCCAGGCTTAACAGGTATAGCAAGCTATAAAAAATGCCGCTCCCAGGTATAGGAGCGGCATTTTTGTTTTAGATATTCCCGAGCCGGTCTTCGAGTGCTTCCGTTTGCTGCAAGTGTTGTCGCAGGAGCGGGAGCTGCTTGGAGGCGAACTGCTTTACTTCCATCACCTGGGCGTTCTCGGCCATGTCCTCGTAGCGTTTCAGTAAACGGTCATGCTCTTCGCGGGTACGCTTGATATAGGCCAGGTCAAAACCTATACCTGTTTCGCTACTCACATCGTCGTATACCTTTTGGTGCACCCTGCCTAACTGAGTAGGCACCACGAACTCACGCTCTGTGGCAATGTGCTGCAGGTCTTCCATCACACGGTTGTGACCATTGCTCATATCCTGGGCCAACTCTTTCACTTCCGGGCTCACGCCTCTCTCCAACGCCAATTCGCCCAGTTGCACATGCAGCATGTTGGCGCTGGTGGCCTCGGCTACAAAAAGCGCATCGTTTTTCATCCCCGGCATGCCCATGGCTTCAAACTGCTCTACGCTTTGGGCGGCAGCCTGCTCGATGCTGTCATCGGCGCCACAACTGGCGGTGCCCAGCAGAAGCACGGCACTGGCAAGGTATAGGGTAATTTTTCGGATCATACACGTGGGTTTAAAATAGGAGCATCTGCAGCCATGACAGGCGCAGATGCTCAAGATAATTAGATTTTAGGAAATGCCCAGTGTTTGGGATTACACATTTTACTTTAGCCCGTCTTTGATCTGCTGCGCACGCTTGTGGTGCTCGCGCAACTTAGGAAGCGTCTTGGTGGCAAAGGCCTTCACTTCTGCATCATCGTAGTTTGCATCTTCCGTCACATCTTCGAACAGGCTGATGTCGCTGTCGTGTGCGCTTACCATTTTGTCCATGTAATCTTTGTCAAATTCGGCCCCTTGCTTTTCGCGCAGGTCACGCATCTGGCTCATGTGCTCATTGCTCATGCTGTCTGGCAGCGTGATGTTCTTGCTGAGTGCCAGGTCACTCATTTCTTTGTTAGCCGCCGTATGATCTTTCACCATCATAGCGGCAAACTCCTTCACCTGCGGATTTGTAGCACGCTCCTGCGCCAGTTTGCCCGCTTCTACTTCCATCATGCTGCTGCTGGCTGCCTTGGTCATAAATTCAGCCTGGTCATCGCGCTCCTCTTCCATGGCAGTGTCTTCAAAACGCTCCTCAGTAACATCCTGCGCCTGATCCACGCTGTCGTTGCCGGAGCCGCCACAGGCCATGGTGCCAAATAGGAAGGCACAGGCCATTAATCCTGTTGTTGCAATTCTTTTCATAGTATTATTTCTTGTTAATAGTAAAATAGTTTGAACAAATTGGTATACGCCGCTAAAGCCATGGAGTTTATATGATAGGCCTCTTATATATAGGAAGCAGGTAATAATATACTTTGGGGATATCCGGAACAGGATACTTGTATACAAAACGCAAGCACTTACGACCACAACTATCTCAGGTATAAAACGATATATACCTACTCGAGTACAGACTCCCGTTTAAGCCATACCTTATGACACAACTCTTCGCTATGCGCCTCATCACAGCTTTGTTGTTTTGTTCATGCTTATTGATCTGCTCTGCGGCCCACGCGCAAGTAACGGAAGAGGAAAGAGAAGACCGCACCGAAATGATCAACATAGACCGCGACCATGACAAGACGATCAAGATCCATCCGCTGCATTATGGGGAGGTGTTTGTATCGTATGAGAAGGTGCGTTCGCCCGGCATCAGCAATGAGTTTGGGCTGAGCTATTTCTACAAACTGCACCTGAAAGGCGATGGCTGGACCTCAAATGCGAAAGACGTGATGGGCATCGGCATCCGGATGAGCCAACGTTACTATACCTCCAAGAAGAAGTCTCCCCCTTTTGGCTTTTTTCATGGGCCCATGTTCAGTTACCGCTTCATTGTGTTTGAGCGCAACGTGTTCGACCTGCCCGACCTGCCTCCCAGCGATCCCGACTTCAGGTATGTAGGCCGGCTCTACCAGAACGCGCTGGACCTGAGTTACCACCTGGGCTATCAGTTCCGGCTAGGGCGCCACTTTACAACCGAGCTTTCTGGCGGGCTTGGAGGACGCGTCAAAATCGCCAATGCCACCAATGGCGGCGATTTGATCAAAGAGAACATCATCGGGCATGTGGTTCACTCCGATGAGGGAGCTGTTATTACGGTAGGCCCTTCCCCACAGCTCAACTTCTCGATCGGCTACTCTTTCTGATTACTTGTTGATCTTGTTGAGCACGCTGTAGGCCATCAGCTTGCCATTGCGGTAGGTTTCTGACTTTATCCAACCCGTGCCAGGCACAAACCACTCCACGGTCTGCATGCGGGTACCGGGCATCTTCATACCCATGGCGCGGGTCTGCACCTCCATGTCCTGGTTTATCTTGAAGCCTTCGTAGGTACCGGCCGGTACCTCAAACCGCTCTTTTTCGCCAACGGTACGGCCGGTCACCAGCATCGTGATCGTGCTGAAGTTCTGCCCGCTGTTCTTGTCCAGCACATCGATGGTAAAGCTCCCGTCTTTTAGTTTTTGGCCGGGGCTAAGGGAGGCCGGGTAATCCATATGGTCGCCCTCCATCTTGATTTCCATGTCTTTGTAGGCGGACATCATGTCGGGGTTCATCAGGGAGCGCATGTCCACCCACACGGAGCCGTTTTCGCAGCCTACCTGGTAGCTCCCTTCGTTGGCCATTTTCCCTTTCTCGTCATACATCTTGGTATGGACAGTCGCCTCCGACTTGCCGCCGTTTTGCCGCACATCGGTTACCTTATACACTACCTTTCCGGTGAGCTTGTTGCGCTGGTTGTAGCTGAGTATCTCGTACTCGGCATTTTCGGTGAGCAAAAGGTAGCCACTGCAGTCCTGCGCTATGGTAGTGGTTGGCACTGATAAGAATCCGCACAGCATGGCGATAACAAAAAGAAGGTACATCTTTCTCATAGTCTTTACCTGTTAAATTGATATCAATAACTTTTCTAAAGATAGTTATAATTTATGCAATACCCCTATAAACACCTGACTTGCAGGCAGGTGGCCATAATTGACTAGTGACCGGACTGAAACACAGGGTATAAAAAAAGCCGGACAATGGCCCGGCTTTGTAGGTATAGGTGATAAGGTATAGCGGGCTAAGCGCCTGTAAAGTTTGGCTTGCGCTTTTCGTTAAAGGCCGTTACACCCTCTTTGTAATCAGCGGAGTTGCCTGCTATTTTCTGGCAGTGGGCTTCGTAATCCAGCATTTCGTCCAGCGTGGAGTTAAACGATTTGTTGAGCATCTTTTTCATCAAACCGATGGCTTTGGTAGGCGCCACAGCATAGCGAGCAGCCAGTTCAGCTACGGCCGCGTCCAGCTCTTCCGGAGCCACTACGCGGTTCACCATACCCAGTTGCAGCGCTTCCTCGGCGCTCACTTTAGAGCCCAGCGTGCTCAGCTCAAAAGCTTTCAGCGAACCCACTACACGCGGCAAAAAGAAGGAAGAACCCGAGTCAAGGACCAGGCCTACGTTCACGAACACCTCGATCATGCTAGCTGCGGTTGAGGCTACCACCAGATCGCAGGCGAGGGCGAGGGAACAACCGGCACCGGCGGCTACCCCGTTCAGCTTGCAGATGATGGGCTTGGGCAGGCTGCGCATGGCCCGGATGATCGGGTTATACCGCTTCTCCAACGACTCCGACAAATCGCGCTTGTCGGCACTCGCGATGGCCTTGAGGTCCTGACCGGAGCAGAAGGCTTTGCCGGCGCCTGTCAAAATCACCACGCGCACGCTGTCGTCGCGAGTTACCTGCTTCAGGGCGTCCTGCAGCTCGTAGCTCTGCTTGTCGTTAAAGGCGTTGAAAACATCGGGTCTGTTCAGCGTGATGGTCGCAATGCCACCCTGCACATCATATAGCAAGCATTCGTAGTTCATGTTGTCGTTTGTTTTTGTAGAAGAGATAACCAAAGGTATAGATAATCACCCTGAAGAGCAAAAGCGGCTACAGGGCCACAAAGCCCGCCAACAGTACCAGCAAAAGCCCTGTCAGAAAGCCCGTATACGCCTGCGCCGGGGTATGGGCATGCAAGGCCAGCCTTGCCGAGAGTACCGCCCCTGACACCAACACCAGCAGCACGATAGGTATAAGCAAGCCCGACTCGGGCATGAGTTTGTTCATGAGCAAAAGCACTCCCAAGGCTCCTCCCAACCCGATGCCGTGCGCACTGATCTTCCAGAAAAAAGAAACGCACCAGGCCACCAGAACAGAGGCTGTGACCACGCCCATCACGAAATAGAAGAGTAGATCAAACACAGACTCTGAGTAAAACAGGTAGGTCGTGACGCCGTAGCAAAGGGCGGTAAACAGAAGCGGTCGGCTGCGTTGCTCCCGCCGGTCTATTTCATAAGAATCGATGAAACCGGTTTTGAACATGGCGAAAGCACCCAGCCCGGGCACCATAAACGTCGTGAAAAAGATCATGCTCAGCACGATCCAGCGACTTTGCAGTGGAAGCGAAATAGAAGAAACCGGCAAAAAATAAAGGATGATGGCAAACAGATACGTCGGCATCAGCAGAGGGTGAAACGCAACAGACAAAAAGCGGGCGAGGGAGCGGTTCAAGGGGGAGTTAGTGATTGAGTGAAATAGTGCGTTAGTGAATTAGAAGAGTTCGCTTGTAGGGACAAGGTCGCGATCTGTCTGAATCGTGCACCTATAATTCTTTAAGCTATACCTGTCCTAATCGTGTCCGTCTTTCTATGGATTATACCTGTCTTGGTCATCAACAGATAATCCTGCAGGTTATACTTGTCCTAATCGTGCACCAAACAACAATTTAACCATCAACAATTCAACAATTTATAACTCTTTCCGCAGGCGGGCTACCGGTATGTTGAGCTGCTCGCGGTACTTGGCCACGGTACGGCGGGCGATGTTGTAGCCCTTGTCGTTGAGCATCTTTTCGATTTTCTCATCGGAGAGCGGCTTGCGCTTGCTTTCCTTGTCGATGATCTCCTTGAGGATGTGCTTTACCTCGCGGCTGCTGGCATCCTCGCCGGAGTCGGTGGCGATGCCTTCGGAGAAAAAGTACTTGAGCGGATAGATGCCGAACTCCGTCTGCACGGCCTTGCTGTTGGCCACACGGCTCACGGTACTGATGTCCATGCCAATGTCTTCGGCAATGTCCTTCAGGATCATCGGGCGCAGCTTACTTTCGTCACCCTCCAGGAAAAACTCGTGCTGGTACTTGATGATGGACTCCATGGTGCGCAGCAGCGTGTTCTGGCGCTGGCGGATGGCATCAATAAACCATTTGGCCGCGTCCAGCTTCTGCTTCACAAAAGTTACCGTCTCCTTCAGCTTCTTGTCCTTCTTGTCTGACTTGTCGTAGGCGTCGAACATGTCGGCATAGGAGCGGCTGATGCGCAAGTCCGGGGCGTTGCGGGAGTTGAGCGAGAGCTGCAGCTGCCCGTTTTCGTTGGTGAGGATGAAGTCAGGTATAATGTACTGCACCCGAGCCATGCCAGCTCCACTTCCGCCCGGTTTCGGATTGAGTTTGATGATCACGTCGATGGCTTTTTTCAGCTCATCTTCCGAAACGTTAAACTTCGACTGTATTTTCTGGTAATGCTTCTTGGTGAACTCGTCGAACGACTCCTTGATGATGCGCTCAGCCAGCCGGGTCGTTTCGTCCTGCTCGCGGCGCTCGAGTTGCAGCAGCAGGCATTCCGGCAGATCGCGGGCGCCTATACCCGCCGGGTCGAAGGTCTGGACCATGTGCAGCACCTGCTCGATCTCCTCTTCGGTGGTCATCACGTTCTGCGAAAAAGCCAGGTCGTTGGCAATGGAGCTCAGCTCACGGCGTATGTACCCATCACTGTCAATGCTGCCGATGAGCTGCATGCCAATGGTATACTGCTTGTCGTCGAGCGCCAGGAAACCGAGCTGGTCCATCAGGTTGTCGTTGAGCGAGCTGGACATGGCAATCGGCATTTCGCGGTCTTCCTCATCGCCACCGCGGTCGCCCTGCATTTTGTAGCCGCTTATCTCGTCATCGTTGAGGTAGTCGTTGATATCGACTTCGTCCTTACCGTAGTCGTCCTCGCTGTCGTAGTCCTCTGATTCTGAGTCGCTGTATTCATTTTCGGACTCTTCACGGCCTTCTTCAAGCGCCGGGTTCACCTCCATCTCCTCTTTTATGCGCGCCTCGAGCTCAACAGTAGGTATCTGCAGCAGCTTGATAAATTGTATCTGCTGCGGCGATAACTTCTGGGATAAGAGTTGTCTTAAATCGAGTCGCTGCATAGTAGGAAAACGGATATTCGTGCCGCTTAGTGCACCTTCAAATTTAGGATAATTTTACTTGCATTTACAAAAAAGGTTAAAATATCGTTACTTTGAGGGATTATTGAAAAGGGGGCTGCGCCAGGGAGCCAACTATAGTTCACCTGCCCGCTACAGGACTTTCCCTAAGCAGGTTAGGACGGTTGGTTCGGGGCAGCATGGCATCTTTTCCGTCTTCCTCAGGAGGGCCGGAAATTATACCTTAACCCATAATTTATTCAGACACATTACGCTACTAGAAATAACATGCAACGCACGAAAGTAAAAGAGCTACTGACTGGTGCCGAAGAAGGCAAAGAGGTATTATTGAAGGGCTGGGTACGCACCAAGCGCGGCAACAAGTTTGTGAATTTCATTGCCGTGAACGACGGCTCCACGATACAGAACCTGCAGGTAGTAGCCGATGCTGAGAAGTTCGGCGAAGAGTCCCTGAAAGACGTGACAACCGGCGCGGCCGTTTCCATCACGGGCCAACTCGTGGCCTCACAGGGCAAAGGGCAAGCCTTTGAAATAGTAGCCAATACCATTGAGGTAGTAGGCAAGGCCGATCCGGAGACCTACCCGCTGCAGAAGAAGGCGCACTCGCTGGAGTTTTTGCGCGAAATCGCCCACCTGCGCTTCCGCACCAACACGTTCGGCGCGGTGTTCCGCGTGCGCAACACATTGGCTTTTGCCGTACACAAGTTCTTCAACGAAAAAGGCTTCGTGTACATGCACACCCCAATCATCACGGCCTCTGACGCAGAGGGCGCCGGTGAGATGTTCCATGTCACCAACCTCGACCTGGATAACCTCCCGCGCACGGAGGACGGCAAGATCAACTACGAGGAGGACTTCTTCGGCAAGGCCACCAACCTAACGGTGTCCGGGCAGCTGGAAGGCGAGCTGGCGGCCATGGCTTTCAGCGACATCTATACCTTCGGACCTACCTTCCGTGCCGAGAACTCCAACACGGCCCGCCACCTGGCCGAGTTCTGGATGATTGAGCCGGAGATGGCTTTCTACGACCTCAAAATGAACGCCGACCTGGCTGAGGAGTTCATCAAATACATCATCCGCTACGCCCTGGAGCACAACCGCGAGGACATCGAGTTCCTGGGTCAGCGCCTGGTGGAAGAAGACAAAGCCAAGCCGCAGAACGAGCGCCAGGAGATGACGCTGATCGAGAAGCTGGAGTTTGTGGTGAACAACAACTTTGAGCGTGTGACCTATACCGAGGCGGTGGACATTCTGATGAACTCACCTGCCTACAAGAAAAAGAAATTCCAGTACGACGTGTCGTGGGGCATCGACCTGCAGAGCGAGCATGAGCGCTACCTGGTGGAGAAGCACTTCAAGAAGCCGGTGATCGTAACCGACTACCCGAAAGACATCAAGGCCTTCTACATGCGCCTCAACGACGACGGCAAGACCGTGGCCGCGATGGACATCCTGGCCCCGGGCATCGGCGAGATTGTGGGTGGTTCGCAGCGTGAGGAGCGCATGGAGATATTGGTAGAGCGCATGAAAGGCGTGGGCATTGAAGAGGAAGACCTGTGGTGGTACCTCGATACCCGCCGTTTCGGGGGCTGTCCGCACGCTGGCTTCGGTCTGGGCTTCGAGCGCATGGTGCAGTTCGTAACAGGTATGGGCAACATCCGCGACGTGATCCCGTTCCCGCGCACCCCGGGGAACGCAGAGTTTTAACAGAAGCTATACCTTATACTTACAAAAGCCCGGCTATACCTTAGCCGGGCTTTCTTTTTGGCTAGAAATTTGCTAGTTTAACATAAGTAAAATCCCTTATAAATAGACTTATGCGATATATATTTTTAGCCTTGCTCCTGCTTGGTTTTGCGGCCCCAGAGGTACGTGCACAGCAGGAGTTTGCCAGTCTCGAGCTACCCTTGCGCCGGGCTGAAGACCTGGTGTCGGTGGCGGATGGCGATGGCAACGTGTGTCTTTACTTTTTCCAGGGGGGCAAGCTGAATTTTAGCCTGGTAGATGCCAAAGGGCAAACTGTGGCGACACAGGAAATCCCCTACCGCAATGGTCAGCAACCCCAGGTGCTGGGCACCCGCGTAACCGATACGGAGTTTGTGTTCTACAGCCGCTTTGTCAACGGTAACAAAGAGTATGTGCGCCCCTTTGCCGTGAACAGGTATAGCGGTGCCTTCCGCAGCCTGCCCGATGTGCCCTTGCGCCGCGAAAGAAACGAAACGTTTGTCGGTGCCTTTGCCGATGCGTCGCACTTTTACATGATCTACACCGACAAAAAGGATAACCTGATCTTGCACCGGGAACTGGACGAAAGCTACTACGAGAAGAAGACGTTCCAACTGGCCGACCTGCCACGTACCCGCACCAAAGGCGAGCGCCAGCAGGAGCTGATCTTTGTGCACCCTGACCTGGAGCGCACCGTGTTCGCCGGCCAGCACCGCAGCAAGATCTATACCCGCGGCGACAAGCTATACCTGGTATTTGACGGCTTTTCGCTGCGTGGCAAGAAAAACGAACTGACTACCGAGATCCTGACACTCGACTGGCCAAGCGGAAAAACGGAGTACCGCACCCTGCCGTCACTAGCTGTAAAAAACGAGGCCAATTTCAACTCCTTCCTGCATAGCAATACCCTCTTTCGGGTACAGCTCGAAAAAGACGCGTTTACGCTAACTGCTTTTGACTTCAGCAGCCTTCAGCCGATCAAGGAGTACAGGTATACCGCCGATCAGGACATCGACATCAAAGCCACGCCGGTGCACCAGCGGGGAGCGGGTGCCCTATTTTCGTCCGGCAATAGCGTGATCGAGAAGACATCTAAAGTGATGCGCAACCTGTCGACTGGCAAACCTGCCATTACGGTGGACGCCTTTAACGACAGCACGCTGCAGCTTACCATCGGTTCGTACCAGCCGCCGGCCCGCCGGAATCCTGGCGGGGACCCAACCAGACTGGTGCGCACGCCAGATCGCTACATCCAGACCTCCCGTGGACTGTTCCTGATGCCCGGCCGCTGGATACCGGCCTATTCGCTGCCGTACAGGTATAACATGTTCCCCTACAACCGCTACTACGACCCGTTCTACAACCAAGCGGGCGAGTCGGTGGGGCCGGGCATCAGCACCTACTTCAGGGCCGTGCTCGATAGTGAGACGCTCGACAAAGCTTTTGTAGCGAAAGACGATAGTACTGCTGCCACCGTCCAGGACAAGATAGAGGCATACGAAGAAGAGTTGAAGCAGACGCCAGAGTACAAAACCCTGTACCGCTACGGCAACAACAAGCTGCACTACGGCTACTTCGACAAGCGCAGCAAAACTTTTAAGATACTGGAGTTCACACAGAACTAAGAATTACGCCCAACAAAAAAGCTTCGCCGGATTTGGCGAAGCTTTTTTGTTTTAACCAAGGGCTAATTTTACAAACCCATCAATTTCTGGATTTTGGCCTGCACGGCGGGGTCCTGCTGGTAAGCCAGCATGATCTGCTCGTAGCGCTCCATCGTCATACCGTCTTTCTGGATGGCCGTCTGCATATTCTTCTCAATGTCAGGCTGCATTTCCATCATACGCCCGATCGCTTTGTTGAAAGCGGCTTTTTCGGCGGCCGTTCCTTCGGCTTCGGCCAGTTTCTGCTGCTGGTGCGCCTGCGCCAGGGCGTTAAATTTATCCACGCTCAGTTTTTCCTCTTCCAGAATCACAAGCATGGCTTTTTCACTTTCCTGCTGCAGCTCCATCAGGCGCGTGCTGGCATCTACAAATAGCTTGATGTCCTGGTCAGAAATAGCCTGCGTTTGCTGCTGCGGAGTTTTCTGGGGAGTGACCTGCTGCGCCAAAGCGCTGCCACTAACGGATATCAAACCTACTACAAGTCCTGCCACAGCAGTGACTTTCAGTTTATGGAAAATATTCATAAGACTCGGTGTTAAAAATTTTGAAATGATTAATAAAGAAAGGCAGGTTCTCTCGATTACCACTTAAACTATACATTATTTGAAGGAAATAGTTTTTAGCTTTTAGTTGCCTGCCGCTCCATGGTCCAATAATCCTGCCACAAACTTATACCGCCCTTCTGTATAACAAAGGATGTCCTTGCTGAATATGATACAAAATTTTCAGAAGCTCAAGAGGTTATATAGGTATATCCTACTATATTTATAGTCCAATCCACTTTTATGAAAAACCTATACAAACTTATTGCGCTGTACTTTGGAGTTCTGCTTTCAGTACCAGCGGCAGCACAAAGTGATTATAAACCCGGTTATGTCGTGCTCCCGCAAGGCGACACACTGCAAGGCCAGGTAAGTTACCGCACTGACGCGCTTGGCAAATCGATCGGCTTCAGAAGAGACGGCCAGTCGACCACTGCTTCTTATACTGCCAATGATTTAACGGGCTACGGCTTTCCGGGCGACCGCAACTACCGCACCCGCACACTTGACCATGCTGACACCCTGGCTGCTGAGCATGTGTTCATGGAGGAACTTGTTCGTGGCCCTATCAGCCTTTTTATTTACAAGAATACGTTTTTTGTCGAAAAGAATGATAATCCGGACAAGCTGCACAAGCTCTATATCACAAAGGAAACCTATGTCAACACTTCCGGTGTAACAGCCCAAAGAGACATAAACCACCACGTGCGCACCCTGAATATCCTGATGCAGGACTGCTTTGCAATGCTCAGCAAAGTAGAACGCGTAAAGCTGGCTGAAAAAACCTTGGTGAATCTGGTAAGAGACTACAATAGCTGCATTGGTGGAGTCGATGAACAAATCATTTTTAAGGAGTCCAAAAAGTGGTTTGCTATTAGGCCGGGTTTTGTAGCAGCCATTAGCCATACCTCGCTTAACTTCTCGGCCGCTGACGAGCGGTACCTGCACCTGGATCATGCTGAATTTAACACAAATACATATCCTACTTTTGGCATGGCCTTGCTGATCAACTCACCCCGCATCAGCGAAAAAGCCTCTATCCTGGTAGAGGGTCGCTACTTTAGCAACAGCTACCAGGCAGACCCCAGCTACGTGTGGTATGACTCGTACTACGACAACCAGATTGAGATCGAGCTTTCTGCCATAAAACTCACCACAGCTCTCCGCTACAATTTTGCGGGCAAAACCATTCAGCCCTTTGTAAACGCCGGTAGTTTCTTCAACTTCTTCAATAAGCGCGACTACAAGCATACCCAATATTACAGAAGTACACAGAGTAGCACGCCCACAGAAAGGAATCGCGACAATACAGAGTTTCTCAGCAAAATGCAGCAAGGTCTGATGCTAGGCGCCGGCTCTTACCTGCACCTAAACAAGCACCGACTATCACTGGAGGCTCGCTACGAGTTGGGCCTGGATTTGCATGAGCACAGGGCTGTCAACAAGATCAACACCGCACTTGACTCAGATACCAGATCGGTATCGCTGTTATTAGGGTTCTATTTCTAGGCGGCAATTCTTAAAACATCTATACCTTAAAAAATCAAAGTTGGGGCTATAGTAGACTCCATCCCCGATTATCTTCCCTACTACCTATTACCCAATCTTTTATGAAACAAATTTTACTCGCCAGCCTGGCTCTGGTTACCTTTCTTATTCCTTTTCATGCCGCTGCCCAAACTTACAGACCTGGCTTTATAGTACAGGCCGACGGCGACACAACCAAAGGGTTCGTACGCTACCGCGAAGGCAAACTGACCTATCAAAGCTGTATCTTTAAAACGACAGAAGACGCAGGGGCAAAAGAATACCTGCCTACCGACATACAGGCCTATGGCATTGTGGGAGAGGCTCCTTTTATGAGCAAACAGGTGCCGAGCGGTGAGGGAGTCTCAAACCCCATGTTTATAGAGGTGTTAGAACAAGGAAAGCTCATGCTCTATACCCAGAACAATCTGCTATACCTAGAGAAAGAAGACAGCGGCCTGAAGCACCTGTACCTGCAAAACGATGACCAGGATATAACGATGCACATCGGGGAGCAAAAGACAGTCAGCACCTCTACCCAACACCTGATCCTGATCCACTCCCTCACCCTCGACTGCCCGGTGCCCGACAAATTGATGCTGAAAGTGAGGCAGCGCCTGCATGTGCCGGATGTAACGGCTATTGTCCGAAATTACAATGCCTGCGCAGCACCAACCAGTGCCATCTCATACAAAATGGATCATTCATGGCTCAAGACAGAACTGGGCGTATTTGCGGGTAGCTATTCAACGGCGCTTCAGTTCAACCACAACACCACCATCCACAAGTTTTACGGGGCGGATTTTTCCATGACACACAATTTTGTTTTTGGAGGGGTATTAAACTTCACCTCACCAAAGAAAAGCGAGCGTTTGTCTGTGCAAATGGAGCCGATGTATAGCCAGGAGCGACACATCGGGAGCTTCAATTATCCCAGAGATTCCTACACGATCAGTGGAGACTATACCATAGCGATGACGCGCTTGTCTTTGCCTATCATGCTCCGTTACACGGTCACCACCAACGGCAGATTCAGTCCTTACGTTGGTGCAGGTATAGTCACTGACTACATACTGGACAGCAATGTGACGGGAACTCAGCAAACCGAGTACTATGCTACCGGCCATGTACAAAACAGCAAGCTTAGAGAAAATGAAGTTGGTACCACGTTTTCGCATGCGTTCACGACCGCTGTGGGCACTAAATTTCGGATAGCCGAAAAACACGCTGCTTTACTGCAGTTCAGGTATGAGTATGGCCGCTATCTAGCTACAGACCTCAGTAATTCAGATTCCAGGGTTTGGCTGACCGACAAGCACCAAGGCTTTTACCTGATGGCTGCTTACCTGTTCAAATAAGCACAGCCCGGCTATACCTCTCCTGCCATAGCCGGCTGGCTTTTTAATTCTATCTCCAGAATGCCTGTGCATCTTTGAGTCGAAGTTTAGCGGCTAGAAAAAGGAATGTACAGGCATTCTGGTTTCAGACTAGTTACAGGAACAAGTCCCCTATACCTCCTGCGACTGATAACCCTTCAGCTTCTCTTTCTCCACGAGTTGCTTTTCCAGTAGTTTCTGCACTTCCGGCTTGTCGAAGTCTTCCACGGTTTTGATGTGCTTCATCACCTTTTTCATAATGGCGTCCTGCAGGCGGCCCGTCTCGAGGGCATAAGAGTACGGCAGGTCGGTGAAAGTCACCATGGAGTAGAGCGGAATCCACTTATCCGGGTATTGCTGGTTGATCTTGCCCTCAATCTTTTTGCGGAGCAGGAAGCGCGGGTCGGCCACTTTGTCGCGCATCTCGATGAAGTTCATCACGGCCAGGTCGGCGATGGCGTCGGCGTCGGGTTTGCGTTGGCGCTCAAACTTCTTAAACAGGCTTCCCCAATCTCCGTCAAAGTTTTCGAGCATTTGGTCAAGCACGGTGATATCCTCAAAACCAGCGTTCATCCCCTGCCCGTAGAACGGCACCACCGCATGGCTGGCGTCACCTATCAGCAAGGCCTTGTCTTCAAACGACCATGGGAAGCACTTTACCGTCACCAACGAACCGATGGGGTTGGAGAAATAATCCTCCGCCAGATTAGGCATTAATGGGACAGCATCCGGGAAGGTTTGCAGGAAGAAGTTGAGCAGGTCATCGTCGGTTTTGATGCTCTCAAAAGAAAGCGCGCCCTCGTAGGGGAAAAACAAGGTACAGGTGAAGCTGCCATCCAGGTTAGGCAGGGCGATCATCATGTAGTTGCCGCGCGGCCAGATGTGCAGGGCGTGTTTTTCCAGTAGCCAGCCACCGCCTGCTGCCGCAGGTATGGTCAGCTCTTTGTAGCCGTACTCGAGGTAGCTCTGGGAGTAATTGTAGCGCTCGGTTTTCTGCATGGCGTTGCGCACCATCGAGAAAGCGCCGTCGGCCCCGAAAAGCAGTTCTGTCTGCAGTTCCTCCAATCCGCCTGTTTCGTGGTTGCGAAGCGTGGCTTTGTTCCGATGCAGGTCCAAATCGAGTAGCTGCCTGTTAAAATGGTAGGTGATGTTGGGGTTCGGCTCTGACAAATCCATCAGGGCAGCGTTCAATCCGGCACGCGATACCGAGTAGATGGACTGCCCCTCTTTGCCGTAGGGCTGAAACGTGAGGTTGCCCTGCTCGTCGTGCATCATGCGGCCGTGCATAGGTATAGCTACCTTGCGCACAGCCTCTTCTATACCTATGCCGCGCAACGCCCGGAAACCGCGGTCGCTCAGTGCGAGGTTAATCGAACGGCCACCATCTAGCAGGGTCTTGCGCATGTCGGGCCGGCGTTCGTAAATATCCACTTTATGGCCGCGCTTGGCCAGGTATAGCGACAAAAGCGAACCAACCAGTCCGGCTCCCATGATGGTGATGTTCTTTCTCTCGGCCATAGTGCAAGGGTATAGATTTCCTATTCGTAAAGAAACGTTTTCCAATCGGGAAAGGCAATACTCGGCGCCAATATACCTTAGCCCACAATGGTACGGAAAGTCAGGTTGATGCGGGGCGCGATGGGGCGGCTGGTTTTGGGAAGTTGATGCTGCCAATGCTGCTGCGTGGCACCCTGCATCAACAGCAAACTGCCATGTTGCAGGGTGAGTTTAACCGCAGGCAGGTCTTTGTGTTTACGGTGCCGGAAAGCGAATCCCCGCTCTCCGCCAAAACTAATGGAGGCTATACCCGGCCCGAGCGTTTTCTCGTCGTCTGAATGCCAGCCCATGCTGTCCTGCCCGTGGCGATAGTAGTTTAGCAGCACACTGTTATACCTGTCACCGGAGGTGGCTTCTACCCGCTCCTTCAGTTCCAACAGCACAGGCATCCAGGGCTGGGGCGCATTGTACAGGCCAGAATAGGTATAGCCTTTGTCGCCGTACCAGGCCGTAAGCCGTGGCAGAGGCAGTTGCTTGCCAAACATTCTGATTTTCTCCTGTTGCCAGTCGATTTCTTTGGTTAGCCGCTGCAGGTATAGGTCGCTTTCTTCTTTGCTGAAAAAGTGCGGGGCATAGTATACCTCGGCCTCCGGCATATCGAGTCTGGAGAAGACTGTTTGATATGATTTATCTATCATTTGCTACAGCTTGTTTGCGCCGCTGTCCGCATCTTGTTTTTTCAGGTATCCCCTTCTGTAAAGAATGCGGCGACGGGTTGAGTCTAAGTAATCCATTACGCGGGAAGCCGTAACACCGTGCAAGATGATTGACACCATTACGATGAAGCCTACAATAGACCAAAGCCTATCCGCGTCGACAAAGTCTATTTTTGACAGAGCGAAGGCAAGGTAGAAAAAAGAGCCGATGCCCCTTATCCCAAAAAAGCTGATGGCCATCTTTTCGCGCCAGGAACAACTTACGTTATAAATAGCCACCAAACTGGTGAGCGGCCGAATCACAAACAGGAAGGCAAGACTGACAAAAACATCGTTCCAGGTTAGATGATCCAATATACCACTCACCAGGCTGCCTCCAAACAGTATCAGCAGCACGACCATGATGATGCGCTCCACCTGCAACACAAAATCGTGCATTTCGGTGTGGTATTCATGTTCCTCTTCGTAGCTGCTCAGAGTCAGCGCCGTAAAGAAAACCGCCATAAAACCGTAGCCTCCGATCATTTCGGTCACCCCATACGATACCAGCGTGGCTGACAGCCCTACGAATCCGTCCCTTGTCTTGGGAAAGGCTACTTTCCTAGGAAGGTAAAAGATGAGGTAGGCCAGCCCCCGCCCGATCAGATAGCCCATCCCAACGCCAGCCAGTATGCGATATATGAGGTCGCGCAGCAACCATTCTGCAAACCAGGGTTCGCTGGTGCCCGCAGCAACAGCCACTACAATGGCCAGCCAGGTAAACGGGAAGGCCATCCCATCGTTGAGCCCGGCTTCGGCCGTAAGTGAAAAGCGCACATCGTCCTCTTCTTTGTCATTGGGAGGCCCTACCTGCACCTGTTCGGCCAGCACAGGGTCTGTAGGTGCCATTACGGCTCCTAATAATATAGCGGCGGCGGGTGCCAGAGCCAGCAGTCACCATCCAAGGGCTGCCAGTATACCAATTGAAAGCAGCATGGTGACGGAGACCAGCAGGAAAGGGATTTTCCAGTTATGCCAGCTGAATTTACGCCTGATCTTTAACCCTGTGCCCATCAGTGATATGATCACACTCAGCTCCGTCAGATGCACAGCATAAGCTTCATGCCAAAGCGGGTCAGGTAAGGGCAAGTCTAGTGGTAAAAGGTATATAATGGCGCCCAGGGCCAGAAACAGGATTGGGTAAGAAAGGAAGCTTTTCTCCAAAAGCGTGGGCACCCAGGCCATTGCCAGCGCTGCAAAGCCAATGATCGTAAGAGCAATTATGTATATATCCATTAAGAGAGGCGGTGGAGTAAGACGATGTAAAGGGCAACGTTGCTAAAAGCTGCACTTTGACCTCTTGCCTTAGGGAATTCCCGGCAAGGGTACTTATCTTTACAGATAACATCAGCTATAATACCATTGGAAGCATTAGAAAGTTTTTTTGTTGCATTTAGCGACGCCGCATGGGGTATGCCCTTATTGATACTCCTGATGGGCGGCGGCTGCTATTTTATGCTTTACTCGGGTTTCCTACCTTTCCGCTACCTGCGGCACACCATCAACGTGCTGCGAGGCAGATACGACGACCCCAACGACCCCGGCGATATAAACCACTACCAGGCACTGTCGGCTACACTGGCGGCTACTGTGGGTATGGGCAACATCAGCGGCGTAGCAGTGGCCATTGCCATTGGCGGGCCGGGTGTGCTGTTCTGGATGTGGGTGAGCGCCTTTGTTGGAATGGCGACTAAGTTCTTCACCTGCACACTCTCGGTAATGTACCGCGGCTACGACAGCGTAGGCCACCTCGAAGGCGGCCCCATGTATGTGATAGAAACCGGGCTGGGCAAAAAGTGGAAACCGTTGGCTGGGTTGTTCGCTGTGGCTGGCTTATTTGGCACATTGCCGATCTTCCAGGCCAACCAACTCACGCAGGTGGTGCGTGAAGTGCTCCTGGAGCCCCACGGCTATACCACTGCCGACCTGTTCTATACTAACCTTACCATCGGGCTAGGGCTCGTGTTCATCACTTCATTGGTGATTTTTGGAGGTATACAGCGCATTGGCCAGGTGGCGGGTAAAATGGTGCCTAGTATGGTGGTGCTCTACATGCTGGCCGTTTTCTACATCATGTTCGCTAACTATACCGCCATACCGGATGCCTTCGCGCTTATTTTCAGGGATGCCTTCACAGCGCAAACCATGCTCGGCGGCGCAGTGGGTGCCATCATCATAGCCGGTGCGCGCAGGGCAGCTTTCTCAAACGAGGCAGGTATAGGCACGGCCTCTATGATGCACGGCGCCGCCAAAACCGACGAGCCCATCCGCGAAGGACTGGTAGCCATGCTCGGCCCCTTCATCGACACCATTGTGGTGTGTACGCTCACAGGCCTGGCCATTATTATAACGGGCACCTGGCAGACCTCCAATGCCAACGGTGTGACCATGACGGCCACTGCCTTTAATAATGCCATGCCGGGCTTCGGCAGCTATGTGCTGGTGGTCTGTGTTCTGATTTTTGCCTTTACATCGCTCTTTTCTTACTCTTACTACGGCACCAAGTGCTTCAGCTACCTCTTCGGTGCGAAATACAAGCACTATTACAACTACTTTTATGTCCTTACCATCGTGTTCGGCGCCACGGCCACCATCACAGCCGTAATCGCCCTGATCGACGGCATGTATGCCATGATGGCAATCCCGACCATGGTCTCGGCGCTGCTGCTATCGCCTAAGGTAATGGCGGCCGCTCGGGATTACTTCAAAAGGATGAAAGAGTTTAAGCAAGTAGAAAAGCAGAAAGTATAGAAGCTCAAGAAAGCTTTATATCTTACTCCTTGAGAATTAAAAAAGACGGAGCCAGTTCTTTAAGGGAACTGGCTCCGTCTTTTTTAGTAGTTAATGGGTTTCTCCTACTTCACAAGGATGTACCCGGCTTTATCCATCCGATACTCTTATTCCATTCCCCTTCTCCCGCTCTCCATATGCTGCATCTCGCTTTCTTGCCCTTCGGTGGCGCTGTAGAAACGTGTGGTTGGGTAGGCAAAGCGAATATCGGATGTAGCCAGGAACTCCGTCAGAGTATCTTCCCAGATCTTGTTCTCGCTCTCGCGGCGGCCGTTAAGGTTAATAAGGTAGCGCAGTGTGAGCTGTATGCCGTTCTCTCTTACTTTGATAAACACTTTGGGGTCGAAGCTCCTGTAAAAGATAAGGTGTTGCTGTGCCTCGATGCGCACGCGCTGTTCCTGTTCTTCGTTCAGCCGCTCGGAGTGACGCAGGGCAATCTCCTTTAAAATGCCCTTGGCTTTTTGCCAGTTACTCTCAAAGGTAATACGCAACTGCACTTCATGCCACAGAAACGGGAAGCCGTAGTTGTAGTTGACCTGCCCCTGCGTGAACACCTGGCTGTTGGGGATATGCACCACGCGGCCTGTGGCCTGCTCCGAATCCACCCACTCGCCCAACTCGTTGATGGTGAACTGGAAAAAGCCGATGTCGATCACGTCGCCGGTATAAAGGCCTATTTTGATGCGGTCGCCAACTTTAAAAGGGCGCTTCCAGATCAGGAACACCCAGCCCATCATGTTCAGGATGGGGTCACGGAGCACCACCACCAAACCGACTGAGAAGATACCCAGGAACGTGGTGATGGACTTGAAACCTTCGAACCAGATGTTGGCCAGAAAGATAATGCCCAGCCCCGTTACCACGTAGTTGGTCGTTTTCTTCCACTGGTACAGCTTGCGCGTGTCCGTCTGCTGCCGCGAGGCTAGTCGCAACAGCACCCGGCTGATGATCCAGAGCGCCAGCAATGCGATCACCGACTTCAAAACGTTTTCCTGTATCTGGGCTGACAGGTGGAAGTTCTCCTCTATCCAGTATTCTATGTTTCGCATCGTGCTTATTTCTTTCTCAGGCTAAAATCGTAAAAAAAGCGCTTTTCTCAAACCTTCTGACGGACCGCCTCCAGTTGTCGCACGCGCCACGGGCTACCTACAATCCAAACTATATCGCCCTCCTCAATCACTAACTCCGAGTCGGGGTTAAGGATGCGCCTACCTTTCTTCTCTATACCTACAATCAGGCCCTGCGCTTTCTCACGCACGCCCGATTCGCGTACCGTACGGCCATGCAGCAGCGAATCAGACGATATAATCAGCTTCTGTAAACCGACTTCTTCCCGGATGGTTGCGCCGTCCACAGTAGGTATAGACGCCTCTTTTATAAAATCTCCGAAAGCTGCGATTTGCTCGTCTGTGCCGAATACGTAAATTTTATCACCTGGAAATATGCGTTCGTCGCCCGCCGGGGCCATTATCGTGCGGTCTTCCCGCTCTATAACGGCCACATTGATGCCATATTTTTCGCGTATCTGCAGTTCGATCATGCTCTTGCCGACCACTGCAGCGTTTGGTGCTACTTCAAAACTGGTCAGGTGTGCGTCCCAGGGTACCAGGGTATGGGCCATGCTGCTGGCAGCCGCTATTTCCCGGGCATTCAGATTCGACATAAACCGGTTCTCAATCCGGATGTAGAAGTTCTGAATTCTTTTGGAGAAAAGCACCAGCAGACCAATGATAAGCAGACTCACCACAAGCGCCACCTGCACCGAAACCACCCGGTTGAGCAAAAAGCCAATAACCAGGATGGCTATACCTACTCTGGTAAACTCCAGCACGATAATCAGGCTGCGGTAGTTGCGGTTAGCCCAGATACGGCCCTGCGCCTCTTTTTGCGGATGGTATACGGCCATCGCCCACAGGAAGGGCAGCATAAGAATCAGGGCGATGGTAACCGTAGCCACGCGTCCCCAGATGCCCGGCATGACTTCTTCGGTCATGAACGGGTATAGGTAGTTTTGAGACAGCAGCACGATCGCCACCAGCAAAACAGAGGACACCACCATGTTGACCACATAGGAGCGCAGCAGTATTTTCCAGTCGCTGGCCGTGCCAATGGACCTGGCACCGGAGCTGTACTCGTTGAGCCGCTTCTTCCACTTTCTCGGCAGCGCCCGCTCCACCACTTCGTAGAGCGGCTCGGACATTTTGATCATATAAGGTGTAGTGAACGTCGTGATAGCCGATACCGCCACTGCCACAGGGTATAGGAAGTCGCTGGTTACCTTGAGCGATAGGCCGAGGGTGGCGATGATGAACGAGAACTCCCCGATCTGCGACACGCTCATACCTGACTGGATGGAGGTTTTGAGTCCCTGCCCCGCCATCAGACCACCAGTCGAGATGCTGACAAGTTTCCCTACCAGCGTCACGACCGTGATCAGGGCAATCGGCCCGGCGTACTCCACAATCATCGCCGGGTTGATCAGGATGCCCACCGATACAAAAAAGATGGCGCCGAACAGGTCTTTCACGGACATGATCAGGTGCTCGATCTTCTCGGCTTTGGTGGTTTCGGCCAGGATGGAGCCCATGATGAAGGCCCCCAGCGCCGGCGAGAAGCCCACCTGCGCCGCCAGAATCACCATCAGGAAGCAAAGCGCGATGGCAACGATCAGCAGCGTCTCGTCATTCATCAGTTTGCTGGCCTTCTTGAGCAGCGTAGGTATAAGAAAGATACCCGCCAGAAACCACACCGCCAGAAAAAAGGCGAGTTTGAGCACGGCCAGCAGCATTTCGGTGCCGGCAAACTGCTGGCTCACGGCCAGCGTCGATAGCAGCACCATCAAGAGGATAGCTACCAGGTCTTCCACGATGAGTACTCCAAATACCAGCCCGGCAAAGCGCTTAGATTTTACGCCCAGTTCGTCGAATGCCCGAATGATAATAGTGGTAGAGGATATGGAAAGGATACCGCCCAAAAATACGCTGTCCATGGTGTTCCAGCCCAGCAACTTGCCCGTGAGGTAACCCAGCAGGAGCATCACGACCACTTCGACCCCAGCCATGATGGAGGAAGACCCTCCCACTTTCACGAGTTTTTTAAAGCTGAACTCCAAGCCAAGGCTGAACAGCAGGAAAATAACCCCAATCTCGGCCCATACATTGATGTTCTCTATCTCCACTATGGTCGGAAACAACTTAACGTGCGGCCCCACCAGCAGACCCGCAATGATGTATCCCAGCACCAGCGGCTGCCTCAGTTTCTTAAAAACAAGCGTCATGATGCCGGCTGCACCAAGAATCAACCCGAGGTCCAGGACCAGATTGGGTAGGTGGGTCATATAGTAGTGTCGTACTTAAACATTCGGTCTGAAATCAATACGGAAGCAGGTTGCCAACCTGACAATATACATTAAAAAAACGACCGCATACAGGCCTCATACCCGGAAATCAGCGGTCAGGCATTTATCTGTTATACTTAACCTAAAGCCGGCGCGATGCATATTTCTCTAACTACCGAGACCTTAATTTTGCATGGTCTCTGCCATAGGATAGCGCACGCCCGCTGTACCTGCCGCATTGAAGTGCAAACTCCGCACATCGTCCGCAGCCGGCATCTCAAACACCTCCAGGTCGAAGTACTTGACCGCTGCCAGCAAGTGGTCAAAAATATCGGCCATGATGCCTTCGTACTCCACCCACACGATGCTGTTAGCAAACAGGTATAGCTCGATCGGCATGCCGGTGGTGGTGGGCTCGAGCTGACGCACCATCATGATCATTTCTTTGTGGGTGCCCGGATGCTGCTTGATATAGGCATCGATGTACTTTCTGAACACGCCCACGTTGGTCAGGCTGCGGCCGTTAATAAGCAGACTCTTGTCAATCTCGTTCTCTTTGTTGAATCGACTGATTTCGTTCTGCCGCTCTTCCAAGTAGCTTTTCAGCAACTGAATTTTGCTCAGTTCGGCTACTTCATCGGCTGATAAATAGCGGATGCTCGATATTTTGATGTAGACAGAACGCTTGATGCGTCGCCCACCCGAGGTCTGCATGCCCCGCCAGTTTTTGAAGGAGTCGGAGATCAGGTAATAAGTAGGTATAGTGGTGATGGTTTTGTCGAAGTTCTGCACTTTCACTGTGGTCAGGTTTATCTCGGTCACTTCGCCGTCTGCGCCATACTTGTCCATGGTTACCCAGTCGCCAATGCGCACCATGTCGTTAGACGAAACCTGTATGCTGGCCACAAATCCCATGATGGTGTCTTTGAAGATCAACATCAGAATGGCCGAAGCCGCACCCATGGCCGTGATAAAGGCCCAGGCGTCTTTGCCGGTGAGGGTAGAGAAAATAAGCAGACCGACTATAAAGTACAAGAAGATGGTGATTACCTGCAGGAAACTCTCAATTGGTTTTTCTTTAAAGGTTTCGGTTGTTTTCAGAAAATCCTTGCAGGTGCGCAGCACCGCACGGGCCACCCACATCCATAGCAGGATCAGGTATATGTCGGTGAACTTATTAAGGGCCGGAATCCAGGTCGGGAAGTCGGCAAACACAATAGGTATAGCCTGCACTACAATAATGAGCGGCACGATGCGGGCCAGGTATACCACCACCCGGTTGCGTGCCATGAATTCTACCAGCCTGGTGCTGGACTTGGCCGCAAACTTATGGGCGGTGCCCACAAAGATTTTTCTGGCCAAAAAATCAGCCAGGTAGATCAAAATGGCTGCCCCTGTAATTAAGGCAAACAGGTTGATGTACATGGCGGCCTGTTCAGGCACTCCTAAGCTCAACAATTGGTCTGATGTCCAGCTACTGATCGCATCATTCGAATAAGTAGTGTTCATAGTAAGGGGGTTAAGAATTTTGGAAATGAATCGGTATGGTGCTGCCAACAGGATATCCGGCGGCGCAACGCTTCAGGAGCATCTGGCAGGCCTTAGCCTATACCTGTCAACTGGTGGCCACTAGTAGTAGTAGCACCTATGCGGGCAGTAAAATGATATAGACCGCGCTATGCTGCCGGTAATGACCATCGCACTACAAAAGTAGGACTTTTGCTTCTAAAATACAGCTTAAACCTCAATTCCTGGGTCGGTTATGCTATACCAGCGTCAGGTATTCGTTTTTCCTGGTCAGTTCTCTGACATGATTGGTCATCACAGCGCCATACCTGCGTTATGGGTATAAGAGCGCGTCGCAACAAGCTGATGATTGAAGCGGACACCTTTCAGCGGCCGCTTCAATCATCAGCTTGTTAAAACAGATTTTGTGCTTGACTGCGTGATGCAGGGCGGTTTAACGATGCCCTTCCAGGCAGGCGTGCAGGATTTCGGAGAAGCGGTATACCTCCTCGAAGCTGTTGTAAAGCGGCGTAGGTGCAACACGAATTACGCTCGGCTCCCGGAAATCTACGATAATACCGGCTTCCATTAGTTTATCAAATAGCTCGCGGGCGTCTTGCTTCACAAGGAGCGATATCTGGCAGCCGCGGGCCTGCGGGTCGCGTGGCGTAATCATCTCGAGCACGTCTTTGCTCACCTGCACATCATTAATCAGGAACTCCAGGTAGCCTGTCAGCTTCTCGCTCTTAGCGCGCAGATTCGCTATACCTGCTTCGTCAAAAATCTCAAGCGATGCGCGGTGCACGGCCATTGGCAGAATCTGGGCATTGCTAAGCTGCCAGCCTTCAGCACCAGGTATAGGTATAAAGCCTTTCTTCATCTGGAAGCGCACGCTTGCATCGTGGCCCCACCAGCCGGCAAAGCGCGGCAGATCAGAATTGTTGGCATGGCGCTCGTGCACGAACACACCTGAAGTACCGCCCGGTCCGGAGTTCAGGTATTTGTAGGTACACCACACAGCAAAGTCCACGTCCCAGTCGTGCAGTTGCATAGGCACGTTGCCGGCGGCATGCGCCAGGTCAAAACCTACTACAGCACCCACTTCGTGCCCCACTTGTGCGATGGCCTGCATGTCGTATACCTGCCCGGTGTAGTAATTGATGCCACCCATCATTACGAGTGCCAGTTCGTCGCCATGCTCACGAATGCTATTCAGAATATCTTCGGTGCGCAGCGTGTGCTCGCCTTCTCTGGGGAACAACTCCACAATGGCCTCCTCCGGGGTATAGCCATGGAATTTCACCTGTGTCTCGATCGCATACTGGTCCGACGGGAAAGCCCCGCCTTCCATGATGATCTTGATGCGCTTGCCCTCCGGTCTGTAAAACGACACGAGCATGAGGTGCAGGTTTACAGTAAGCTGGTTCATGATCACCACTTCCTGCGCCTTTGCTCCCACCACACGGGCAGCGCCGTCTGTTAGCAATTTGTGATAGTTGAACCAAGGGTCTTCGCCTTTAAAGTGGCCTTCTACGGCATAATTCGCCCATTTATACATCTCGTTATCGATGTACATCTGCGCCGACTTTGGCTGCAAACCAAGCGAGTTGCCACAAAAGTAAATAGCGTCGCGGCCGTTTACCTGCGGAAAATAAAAGCGGTCTTTGAAATGCTTAAGCGGGTCGAGGTTATCTTGTTCCTGCGCAAAGGCAAGGCTATTCTGGTAGTTCATTTTTTTGGTGCGGGTATGGGTGTTATCTAAAGGCGGCGTCAGCCCCTTAATTCATCTCCTGCGAAGATAGAAAATAACTGGGCAAAGTTTATTAAGCCCCCGCCCGGTAACCGCCATGTTATTTCCAGTTTGTCTTCCCAAAATCATACTTCAGGCCGAGGCTGAATGATCTTGGCAATTCTTCCAGAACCAACAGGTGGTTGATTTCGGCATAAACAGCCATTCTTGGAAATAGTTTCGATTCAAATCCGAGACCGGGGCTAAGGCGGAGTGCAGCCCCGAATCCGTTTTCATTATAGCCTTCCTCAGGGTGACTATAAGACACGTAACCAGCATCTATGAGGTGAACGAGCACATAAGCGCTGTATTTTTCTGCTTTCTTAAAGGCCATTTCGTACCGCAAACCCAGGGCATACGAATGCGCATTCTCTTCCCCAAATCTATAAGAAGAGTAGTCTAGGGACGCCTTAATAGAATGCCTGCTGTGCTTGGAGAAGTAATACTGAAGGCCAGCCATATTTCCGTAGCCACGTGCTTCAATCGGAATGTTCTTGCTGAAGCCATACTTGCTGTATTGCGTAAAAAAGACCCAGTTCGGTTCTTTCCCGGCTTTCTTATCGCCTTGCCACTCGTAGCTAGCATCCCCCTGGTTGTATTCCCGAATTATCTTAGTCAGACTACCCTCTTTCAAAGTTGTCTTCTCCAACTGCTGCATAATGTCTATGCGGTCATACATCAGCGAGCTGAGCGTGCCGATGTACTTATGGTCTTTCCGCAAATACTTTTTGCCACCCTGGTTTTCATACATGCTGTTATTCTCGAGTTTATGCAGTGCATTGTCTTTCGATACATAGTAGTATTCTGATGAATTCTCTTCTCTTTTATAGAGTGAAACCTTAGGCGACTCGATCAGCACCTTCAGCACCAGCGAGACACTATCAGCATTCGTTGAATAGCGCCTAGCAACAAACTTTTCACCGTTATCAAGCTTTATCTCAGAGATTTGCTCTGCAGTAAATACTTGCTTGGCACCCTGCTCACCGGAGAGGCGAATTTCATTGGGCTCGTCGTAAAAATAAGTGATGGACCCTGTCAGGTTATCTCCATTTTTCAGGGCTATTGCCCCCTTTTGGCTTTGGATCTGGGCATAGAGAGCAACCGGAAAGAATAGAAGAAAGAGTATAAGTTTGAGTTTCATAAAAAAGGTAGGGTTATAAATTTCGGGTGCAAATATAATCCAACTCCCAGATACTTGCACTATCTATATCGCACATCTTTTGTTATAAAGAGCGCACGCGGTATACGCAAGTAAAATAGACCTTTACAGAGGAGAGAATACCTAAATAGTTGCTGAAAAGAATGCCCGATTTATACCTTAGCCTTCGAAATATCCACTGAGCCCTTCACAAAAAGGCTCTTCTCCAGATTCAGCCATTCTAGGGCAGTGCCGTGCAGCATGCGGTCTTTGGTGGCGCGATCGTAGGGCATAGATTCGATTAATTTGCCGGGCTCCAGTTCGCCGAGCGGGAAAGGATAGTCAGTGCCGAGGGCAATGCTGTTGGCGCCCACCAGATTCACGAGGTACTCCAGCGCCTGAGGGTCGTGTACGAGGGAGTCGAAGTAGAATTTGCCGAGGTACTCGCGGGGGTTCACGTTGTTGTCTATGGCACACAAGTCAGGCCGTACTTCGAAACCGTGGCAGATACGACCGATGGTGGCCGGAAAGGAGCCGCCGCCGTGGGCAAAAGCTACTCGTAGCTTCGGCAAACGCTCGAGCACACCACCGAAAATCATGGAGCAAATGGCCAGGCTGGTTTCTGCGGGCATACCTACGAGCCAGGGCAGCCAGTATTTGCTCATTTTCTCTTTGCCGTACATATCCCAGGGGTGCACAAACACAGCCGCCCCCAGTTCTTCGGCCGCCTGAAAAATCGGGAACAGCTCGGGCGCGTCCAGGTTCCAGTCGTTGATATGTGAACCGATCTGTATACCTGCCATACCCAGTTCCTTCATGCAACGCTCCAGCTCTTTAATCGCCAAATTAGGGTCCTGCATCGGAAGGGTGCCAAGGCCGATGAAGCGGTCGGGGTAGTCGGCGACTATACCTGCGATGTGGTCGTTGAGCATGCGCGACAGGTCGTAGGTATGCTCCGGCTTGGCCCAGTAGTTGAACATGACAGGCACCGTGCTCAGCACCTGTACGCCCACCTGGTGATGGCTACACTCGTGCATGCGCACTTTGGGGTCCCAGCAATTGTCCTGAATCTCGCGGAAAAACTTATCGTCCATCATCATGCGGGCGCAGCACGGTTTGTGGTGCTCGAGCCTCACAAAACCGCCATACCCGTAGCGCTCCCGCAAATCGGGCCAGGTGGCGGGCAGGATGTGCGTGTGTATATCAATCTTGAACAGATTGCTTTCGGCAGGTATAGAGACGTCAGGCTTTCGGTTTTGCATGCTGGTAAAGGAACGAAAAAGCGGCTATACAGCGTACGGCCAGATCAGGCAATCCAACAATATAAGCATTTTATAGATTCTACGTGAGTTTTGGGGAAGGATTTGTGAATAACCGGGATCTCCATATAGGACCCCTACCCCAAGGATTTTTAGGATTAAAAAGAATTATCATGATTTCGGCAGAAACTGGGTCCCTCAAGCCTCTCCTTATCTAAGGTGAGGGATCACGTCATTTCAATCTTCGCCTAAAAATAGGGAAGGAGCTTGTGCACGATTAACATCCCCCTACCCCCTTAAAAGGGGGACTTTGCATAAGTTGCATAGCAAAAAAGCTTAGCTATCGAAACTATACCCAGTCCTCGGGTTGAGCGCCTTGTATTGTTGCGGTGCCCGTAAGGGCAGCCCGGAGCGGAGCTACAAGAGGCCCCCTACCCCCGGAGCAGCTTCAATACACAGCGCGATGCCCAAGGACGATGCCCCCCTTATATAGGGCCCCTACCCCAGCACGAGCGCCCCAAAGTAAGAGACGAAGCTCCAGGTATAATAGCACTGGTATAGCCGCAGCCAGCAAGTATAGCTTATTGCCATTAGCAACAGTCGGTAGCTAAATCCAGATTTCTCACTAGCGTTCGAAATGACAGTGCGTATTTCGGATTGACAAACAACGTTATGCAGGCTTCACCGGTGGTTGCAACACCTCACCACACTTCTTACAAGTCCGCAAATCTTCATTATCCCAGAAGTTATTCATAATCACGGGCAGCTGCTTCACGATATCCGTTACTTCCGTAAAATCCTCGTGCAGCTTGTTGCCGCAGTTCTCGCAAAACCACATAAAACCGTCCTTCTCCCCTTCTCTACGGTAGCGCTCAATCACCAGACCGACTGTGTTGGCAGGGCGTTGCGGTGAATGCGGTACCCTTGCCGGCAACAGGAAAATCTCACCCTCTTTGATAGGAATATCCACTGGTTTGCCGTCTTCTATAATCTTCAGCACAATATCGCCTTCCACCTGGTAGAAAAACTCCTCACCTTCGTCGTAATGATAGTCCTTGCGGGCGTTGGGACCGCCGACCACCATCACAATAAAGTCGTCGTTGCCTTTGTATACCTGCTGGTTGCCCACAGGAGGCTTCAGTAAATGGCGGTGTTCCTCTATCCACTGCTTGAAATTGAAAGCGCGCTGTATGGCCATAGTTTTATCGGGTTAGGTTGATAGCTTGAATGTACGGAAAAGTATACAAAAATGGTAACTCAGGTATAGCACGAGCTCAGGCCACCGTGCAAGTTTGGAGGCTTTTGCGTACATTTAAGCTATGAACTTAGACCTAAACGATAAAAGAGCCATCGTGTGCGGCAGCACGCAAGGTATAGGCAAAGCCATCGCTGTAGAACTGGCGCAACTAGGTGCCAGCGTGACACTGGTAGCTCGCAACGAAGCCAAGCTACAGGAAATAACCCAGGAGTTGGACAATAGCAAAGGCCAGCAGCACGATTATCTGGTGGCTGATTTCAGTAAGCCGGAAGAACTGGTGCAGCAACTACAGGTATACCTGCAGCAACACGAGCAGGTGCATATCCTCATCAACAACACCGGCGGGCCAGCAGGCGGACCAATCGTGAATGCCAAACCAGAAGAGTTTCTCAGCGCTTTTAACATGCACCTCATCAACAACCACAACCTGGCACAAGCAGTCATTCCGCTGATGAAAAAGGCAGGTTACGGTCGCATTATCAATATTATTAGCACGTCGGTGAAGCAGCCCCTACAGAACCTGGGCGTGTCGAACACCATCCGTGGTGCCGTGGCTAGTTGGGCCAAAACTATGGCCAACGAACTGGGGCAGTTCGGCATCACGGTGAACAACGTGCTCCCCGGCGCTACCCGCACTGGTCGTCTGGAATCTATCATCGAGAACAAAGCGAAAAAAACCGAAAGTGCTGTGGATAAGGTAGAAGAAGAGATGATGTCCGAAATCCCAGCCCGCCGCTTCGCCGAACCCGAAGAAGTAGCGGCAGCCGCAGCGTTTTTGGCTACGCCAGCGGCTGCTTATATCAACGGCATCAATGTGCCGGTTGATGGGGGCAGGACGGGGAGTTTGTAGAGATTGTTGATTGTTAATAGTTGATTGTTGTTTTCAAGACAGTGGAATTGCCTCAGCTCAAAAATATACAAACAGGTATCATTAATGGGTTAATCTTAGCATGTAGCTTAATCTGTGCAAGCTGTGGATTAATGGGTGCGGGAAGCTATCCGCATGCAGAGACTTTTGAAATAAAGGCGCCAGAGGCGAAAGTTATACAGGCTGTAATGGATTATAAAGCAAAACACCCTGAAAGTGTTGTCCCATTACATAGTTTAACTGACTACAAAAAAGATAGTAATGACTACTGGTATAACATATACTTTTACTTGCCAGAAACAAACCAGATCGTGCACTGCTGGACAAGGCCTAGCGGTAAAAATGAGACTACTTTTGCAATTGTTGGAATAAATGAAGGCTTAGAGTTAGGTAACTGGAGAAGAGTAAACAGCGACTTTGGTTATTTTGAAAACAGAGAGATACTGAAACATCTGGAAGAAAAGTTTGTAAATCCGATTCAACAAATTGCCCTTCAATAAAACCCACCCTATTTACACATAGATTTTAATTCTTAATTCCTCCTCGTGCAGCACATACATAACTACATCGACGGCCAGTTGGTAATGCCTGTGGCGGGGCGGTACATCGACAACTACAACCCAGCTCTGGGCGAAGTATACTCGCTTATACCTAACTCCGACGAACAGGACGTCGAGCAGGCGGTGCAGGCGGCTTTGAAGGCTTTCCCAGCCTGGTCGAATACGCCTGCCGAGAAGCGGGGTCAGATTATGATGCGCATTGCTGACCTGATTGACCAGAATCTGGACAAACTGGCCGAAGCCGAATCCATAGACAATGGCAAGCCGCTTAAGCTGGCAAAGTCGGTGGATATACCGCGGGCGAGTAGCAACATGCGCTTCTATGGTACGGCCATCCAGCATTTCGCTTCGGAAGCGCATTACATGGAAGGCACCGACGCCATCAACTATACCGTGCGCCATCCGCATGGGGTGGTGGGCTGCATTTCGCCCTGGAACCTGCCGCTATACCTGTTCACCTGGAAAATTGCTCCTGCCCTGGCCGCTGGCAATTGTGTGGTGGCGAAGCCCTCGGAAGTGACGCCGATGACGGCTTACATGTTGTCCGAAATCTGCATCGAAGCGGGCTTGCCGGCGGGTGTGCTCAATATTGTGCATGGCTACGGCCACAAGGTAGGCGCTGCTATGACGGCCCACCCGAAAGTACCCGTTATCTCTTTCACAGGCGGCACGGCCACCGGACGCACTATTGCGGCCACAGCGGCGCCTATGTTCAAAAAGCTGTCGCTGGAGCTGGGCGGAAAAAACCCAAACATCATCTTCGCGGATTGCGACTTCAACAATGCGCTCCATACCTCCATCCACTCCTCGTTCGCCAACCAGGGGCAGATTTGCCTCTGTGGCTCCCGTATTTTTATTGAACGTCCGCTGTACGAGAAATTCCGCGACGCTTTTGTAGAGAAAGTAAAGGCCATGCAAGTAGGCGACCCGATGGAAGAGGGCACGAAATTAGGCGCGGTGGTGTCGGAACAGCACATGAAAAAAGTGTTGTCTTATATTGAGCTAGCCAAACAAGAGGGCGGCACCATCCTGACGGGTGGTCATCAGGTACAGGTAGCGGGACGTTGCGAAAAAGGATGGTTCATCGCCCCGACCATCGTCGAAGGACTGCCTTACAACTGCCGCACCAACACCGAAGAGATTTTTGGTCCGGTTGTTACGCTCACTCCTTTCGACACGGAAGAAGAAGTCATTCAATACGCCAACTGCACCGACTACGGTCTCTCCGCCACCATCTGGACACAGAACCTGCAGCGGGCGCACCGCGTTGCGCACCAGGTAAATGCGGGCATCATCTGGGTCAACACCTGGCTCCTGCGCGACCTGCGCACACCTTTCGGTGGTATGAAAAACTCTGGTGTGGGACGCGAAGGCGGTTTTGAGGCGCTAAGATTCTTCACCGAACCGCAGAATGTTTGTGTGAAATTGTAGCTATACCTGTGTTGTCATTGAAAACACGCCCAAGACACGAATCGAAGGCGTCAACATAAGCAAATGCTCTTTCGAATTTATCAATCCGAAATTAAACTGTAGGGGATTGCCTAATCCCCATGTATCGGCACACGCGGGTCTGGAGATCCGCAGCGGTTAAAATTCGGATAGAAATATCCGAATCAGCATCTTCTGAATCCTTATTGCCTTTACCTCCACCTGATTTTCTCCGTACTTTTGCAGCATGGACTTTAAAAGAAGAAGGCTGGCTGTTACGCTACGGAACCAGATTAACTATCCTTTACAGTTTAACCCATTTGTATTCAGCAAGATTTTCCTGCTGTGGGTAGCTATTGGCATCATGGGAGGCGTGATAGCCGGACTTTACTGGATGGTGCTGGAGGGCTTTATGCATTTTCTTGCGCCAGTGCAGGGGCTCTGGGTTATCCCTTTGATGGCCTCAGCTGGTCTGCTGGCGGGTCTCATTATCCACTACCTCGGCGACCCCGGCGAGATGGACCTCATCGTGAACAACATCCGTTTCAAAGGCGGGCATCTGGAGCCCAGGAACAACCCCTCCATGATTCTGTCGTCGTGGTTGTGTATTGCGAGTGGTGGCAGCGCCGGCCCTGAGGCACCGCTGGTACAGGTGGTGGGCTCTACCGGCACCTGGATTGCCAAAAAACTTAAAATCAGGGGAGAAGACCTGCGCTCGCTCACCATTGCAGGTATGGCTTCCGCTTTCACCGCGCTTTTTGGCGCTCCGCTTGGCGGCACCTTGTTTGCCCTCGAAATCCTGCACCACAAGCATGTGGTGGAGTATTACCAGGCACTTATACCTGCGTTTGTAGCCAGTTGCTCCAGCTACGTCATATTTATATTGATCACCCATATTGGCATTGGCCCAACCTGGAATTTCCCGGTATACTCCACTCCTGAACTGAACGACTTTTTCTACGCCATGCTGTATGCACTGGCAGGTACGGCAGCGGGTTGGCTGTTTATCTTCACGGTGCGCCAATGCAGAAATATGTTCAGAAAATTCAGTGTGCCGATCTATGTAAAGATGGCTGTAGGTGGCCTGCTGATTGGTACCATCGCTTACTATGTGCCCCTCTCCCGTTACTTTAGTCACGATGAGTTGAACATACTGCTGGAAGAGCAATTCTCGCTTCAATTCCTGCTTATCTTGCTGGGTGCCAAGATTCTGGCTATCGCTTTCACGGTTACTTCCGGCTGGCGTGGGGGCTTCATTATTCCCCTGTTTTTTGTGGGTGCTACGGTGGGTATGATTGTGAACGCGGCTTTTCCTGGTCAGAACCTCCCCCTGATTATGGTAAGCTGTATGGCGGCCATCAACGCCTGTGTTACCCGCACGCCCATCAGCACTATCATCCTGCTGTCTACCCTGACTGGTTTCCATCATTTCATCCCCATCATGTTCGCCAGCCTGACCGGTTTTTTCCTGGCGCCTAAAACACCGCTCATCAATGCGCAACTGGGCCTGAAAGAATAGAACTTATACCTATTAAGCTGTGCCATTATCACTTTCAAGCGTAAAACTAGCTATACAATGGTCTGAAACCGCTTGAGCATGTCTATACCTTGTGCCACACTTTCCTATATACTCACTGCCTTGGAAACGAGCCGGGAGGATTTGTATGCACAAGGTATAGACCCGGACTCGCTGGTGGCCATCTACAATGATTTTCTGACTCGGAAAGATGAGCTTAACGCCATCTCCCATATAACGGCCAATACCTTGCTGCAAGCCCCGGGTGCTCAGGCCATCAGGTATAGGATAAAAGACCCGCTCCACCTGCTCCGCAAAGTTATCCGCAAAAAAGCTGAGTATCCGGAACGGATTATTGACCACCGCAGCTACCTCGACTGGATAAATGACCTGGTAGGTATACGGGTGCTATACCTGTACAAAGAATCGTGGCGTAGCCTAGGGCAGTACATAGAGGAGGTATGGCCACTGAAACGTCCGCCGGTCGCTTATATTCACGAGAGCGATACAGGTATGCTTGTGGAGGAACTGGCAAAGGAAGGATGTATTCTCCGGCGGCATCCGCTGGGCTATAGGGCAGTCCACTATGTCATCAGTACACAGCCGCACCGCCAGCGTTATTTTGTGGAGATACAATTGCGCACACTTTTCGAGGAGGGTTGGAGCGAGATAGACCATACGGTGCGCTACCCTGACCGCGCCTGCAACGGCTTCGCTAGGGACCTGCTGGCCGTGCTGAACCGCCTTACCGGCAACGCCGATGACATAGCCACCCTCATTAAGTTATTCTTCGATAAGATGCAGGCAAAGAAATCCGGACAGTCGACCGCCACCTCGTGGACGCAAGAAGAGCGACATGAACTTGAAGACGAGGTAGAAAAGCTTCCGGTAACGCCCGAAGAGAGGCAACGGCTGCGCGAGCACATCCGGCAGCTGCCGGGAAGCACCCATTCGGCAGACTAGGCTACTGTTTCTTGTCCGGCACCAGGTTGTGCGCTACCAGTTTCCAGTTGCCGTCTATCGCTTTCCATACCTTCAGGTAATAGCCGGTTTCTTCCTGTTTGCCACTGTTGTAGGTATAGCTGCCGTAGGTATAGGCCATATCAGCTGCCGGCGAAACATCGTGCCCGATGGTGGTATAATTGATGTTCCCGGCAGGCTCTATACGCAGTTCCTTATACCTGACAGGATACTGACCCGCCCGGTAAATCAGGGTTTCGTCGTCATAAGGCTGCACCCGCAGTACATCTTTCTGCAGTAGATCCTGCGCTGTTCCTTTACTTGTTTTAACGCCAGCTGTTGGCTTATATGCCTCCGGTTTTATCTGATCTACTGGATAAGAACTCCCGTGGTCAATAGCTACTTTCCACTGCCCGTCAGGCTGTTTCTTCCACACCGACAGATAAAAGCCTGCTCCTGCCGGCTGCTCATCCTTTGGGTTGACTCTCACCTCGTAAGGCCCGGTGGTATAGCCCCAGTCCAGGGAGCTGGAAATATCGGCATAAACAGGATACCAGGAGAGTTTGGCGCTGCTTTCCGGCCTGCTGCCATAGCCCTCTTTGCCATTCACCGGTTCAGGCAGAAATACAATTGCGTCATCTGCTAAAAACTCCAAAAAAGCTGCCTGTATACCTTCTTCCACAGAAGTTGTTGCAAAGCTTATTTCAGCTTCTACCAGCTCAGCAAGCGCTTTATCACGGTTTTGGCCCATACCCTGAAAAGCATAGAGTACAAACGGCAAGATCAGGAAAAGTAGTTTTTTCATAGTGCACAGGTATAGCCATCATAAATTTAACAGATATACGCCGTATACCTTCAGCTGTCAACTCATTTTAATAGTCACTTCACTTATAATATTGCCTATACCTAAACAAAAAGGCCCGCCATTACTGACAGGCCTTTTCGTTTAGGTATAGGTTTTATCTTTTGTCCTTTGTCAAAAAGCCCTCTGTCAAATAATTAAACCTTATTGATTCTGCGACTCTGTGGTCGGGTTAATCAGGTTGCGCTCCAAGAAGTCAGTCATCATTTTGAAGCGGTGCAGGCTCGTGATGCCGCCACCCACGCCGTGGTTGCGGTTCGGGTAGTAGAAGCTTTCGAACTGCTTGTTGGCGCTGATCAGGGCGTCCTGCATTTCTACTGCGTTCTGGAAGTGCACGTTATCGTCGCCGGTTCCGTGGATCAACAACAGCTTGCCCTGCAGTTTGTCGGCAAAGAACAGCGGTGAGTTATCGTCGTAACCCGATGCGTTCTCCTGCGGTGTTTTCAGGTAGCGCTCGGTATAGATCGTGTCGTAATAGCGCCAGTTCGTAACCGGAGCAACAGATATACCTGCTGCAAACACGCCATTTCCTTTCGTCAGACCAAGCAAAGTCATGTAGCCACCGTAGCTGTGACCCCAGATGCCGATGCGGTTTTTGTCTACGTACGACTGGTTGCCCAACCACTTGGCTGCTTCAATCTGGTCCTCAATTTCGTACTTGCCAAGGTTTGCATAAGTCACTTTCTTGAACTCAGCACCACGGGCACCTGTACCACGATTGTCCACGCTCACTACTATAACGCCCTTGTTGGCCAGCACCTGGTACCACAGGTAGTTTGCACCGCCCCAGCTGTTGTTTACTGTCTGCGAGCCCGGGCCACCGTACACAAACATCAGTACCGGGTATTTCTTGTTCGGATCAAAATCAGTTGGTTTGATCATCCAGCCGTTCAGTTGTGTGCCGTCCTGAGTCTTCATAGTAAAGAACTCCTGCTTGGCAATGTCATACTGGGCCAGCGTGTTTTTCAACTTCTGGTTATCTTCCAGCACTTTCACCAGTTTGCCGTCTTTGGCCGTGTGCAGACTTACTGTTGGCACCTCGTTGGCAGCTGACTGGTAATCGAGGAAGTATTTGAAGTCGTTGCTCATGTTCACGCGGTGCGTACCGGCTTTATCAGTCAGGCGGGTTTTCTTCTTGCCTTTGCTGTTGATGCTGTACAAGTGGCGCTCCAGTGGCGATACCTCTGTAGACATGTAGAACAAGCGATCGTTCTTCTCGTCGTAACCGATGTAGCTGCTCATTTCCCAGTTGCCCTTCGTGATCTGACGCACCAGTTTGCCGTTCATGTTGTGCAGGTATAGGTGGTTAAAGCCATCCTTTTCAGAAGAGTGAATGAAGTGCTTGCCGTCTTTCAGGTATGTCAGGTCGTCGGTGATGTCGATGTAGGCTTTGTCTGTCTCTTTCAGCACCACGTTGGTTTTGCCGGTTGTGGCGTTGGCGTGCAGGATTTCCAGCGTGTTCTGCAGGCGGTTCATCTTCTGGATCGAAAGCAGGTTGCTGTCGTTGGTCCACTTGATGCGCGGCAGGTATATGTCCGTTTCGTTGCCGGTATCCATCTTCACCGTCTGGCCATTGCCCACGTTATACACCGATACGGTTATGATAGAGTTGGCCTCACCGGCTTTCGGATATTTGAATTTGTTGTCCTGCGGGTATAGCTCGCCCCACATCTGCATGTTAAACTCCGGCACGTTGGTCTCGTCGAAGGTATAGAAAGCGATCTTAGAGCCGTCTGGTGACCAGTGGAAACCCTGTGCAAACGAGAATTCCTCTTCGTATACCCAATCGGCGTAACCGTTGATGATGGAGTTGAACTTACCGGTGTTGGTGATCTGTGTTTCCTTCATGTTGGCAAGGTCCACGAAGAACATGTTACCTTCGCGCGCAAAAGCCACACGCTTGGCATCCGGAGAGAAAGTAGCGTAAAGCTGCTTACCGCCGTTGCTCAGCTTGGTCAGTTTCTTCGAGGCGATGTCATACACATAAAACTCAGCCTTGGAAGAGCGGCGGTAGATCTGCTCGCGCTCGGTAGAGAACAGCACCTTTTTCTCATCAGAGCTAAAGGTATAGCCATCGAATTTGATCGGCTTGTCGCTGCCCTCAGGCTTCAGGTCCTCGCCCTCGATGATCGTGTTCACTGGCTGGCCTGTCGTCACGTCGTAGCGCACAATGTCGTTCACGCCGTTTTTCTCGTCGGCTACCTGTGAGCTGTAGTAGCGGCCGTCGTTCATCCAGTTGACGCCGTACACCGATTTAGCCGAGAAGGTGCCCTTCTGGTAGATGTCCTCCAGCGTGACTTCTTTCTTCTGCTGGGCCTGCGCCACAAAAGCGAAGCACAAGAGCATCACAGCCAGAAAATTGGTTTTAAGGTTGATATGCATGTGTATAAGGGTTGTTAACGTTTAGTTTGCTAATTTATCAGAATAATGTGGTATTGCCATACCTTGCTGCCAAAACCATACCGTACACAGGTATAGCCCAACAAAAAAGCGGCATCCCTTTCGGAATCTGCCGCCTTTCTGAAAACAGGAAAAAAATCTTGCTTAGAAGTTATAGCCAAAAGTCACCATAACGGTGTTGAGTTTGTCTTCGATGTCTACCACCGGCACAAATACGGTCGGGTCGTTAAAGTTATAGGGGCTGTACAAGCTGTTAGCCGTGGAGCTGGTAAAAGCCACATCAGCATAGTACTTGTTCAGGCGTATACCTGTGCCCAGCGTAAAGGTATTGATGCCTCCGTCGAAATCAGCATTTTTGTAAGGGTCGCCGGTTATGGCATAACCCGCTCTGAAACGGAACACTTCGTAACGTCCCTCAGCCCCCACCTTAAAGTTAAGCGCTGACTGGTAGTTGCCAGAGATGCGGTCGTTCACGCTGTTAAAATAGCTGCTGTTGCCACCAAAGTCATCGCTTTCAGAGTAGCGGGCATTGGAGTAGTTTACATACTCAAGGTCAGCTGCTATAAACCCATACTTTTGCAGGAAGAAGGCCACACCACCCGATGCACGAAACGGTGTAGTCAATTTGTAGGAAAACTCCCCCGGAAGCTCTGCAGCGCTGTAATTCTCTCCTGGCAAAAACTGGCTGTACATGGAACGCTGATACGTTTCGTCGAAATTGTACAGCGTCGGCGTTTGAACAGAAGCCCCCAATCGGATGACATCAGAAGGACGGAAGATCATACCCAGTTTCAGGTTAACACCCGTACCGCGTGATCTGTACTCGTCACGAAGCTCCAGGCTAGTAAAATCAGAATTGGCACTGGCCTCCGCTTCTCTGAATATCCGCTCCTGTCTGAAGTCAGAAGTGACCACACCAAGTGAAGCACCCAGGTATATTTTGTCGCGGTAACTGGTACCACCCGCTATGTCAATCTGGTTCTGCGATCCTCTCCTGATAATTTCTTCCGTTTGGTTGATTTCACCCTCACGGTAGGTAGGTATAGCGAAACCGTCTTCGTCGAAATCAAACAGAAAGGTGCCGTAAGCCAGGCCCTCCATGGAAGTGAATCCATTATCGAACTCATTATCCAGATCGGTTTGCGTGCGGCCACGGAGGTTTGCCAGTTCGGTAAAATACTCCACTATAGTTGGATCTTGTCCACCAGCGGTGTTGCGGTAAGAGGTTCTGCTGTTGAAGTTATTGAGCCTGCTGAAGCTGATGCCAAAAGTAGCGCCACGCCAGTCACTGCCCTCGTTGGCTTGCCGGTCGGCAAACACAAAGCCGATATGGGGTACAGCCACATTATTGCGTTCATCATTCGTCGAAAAGCCACCCACGCGACCTGTTGAGGAGGAGAAGCTGAGGCCTGGGGTGATGCTGAATTCCGACCGTCTGAACATTCCAAGACCGGCTGGATTGGAGGCCATGGTAGAGACATCCGCTCCGAGTGCTGTTTGTGCTCCTCCTATACCTTGAATACGTGCAGATCCGGTGATTCCGTAACGGGTGTAGCGCAGGGCATCTACCTCGTCCTGGGCAAAGGCGGTTCCGCCCCAGCCCAGCATAAGTGCCAGGCTGGCGGAAACAATCTTAGTAATTTTCATGGATTAGTGGTTAGTGGTTAGTTTCCTCCTCTATTTCCACGGCCACCGCCGCTGGAGTTAGTTCGTGCCGGAGGGCTTGATGTACCAGAGTTTCTGGATGGTGGCGAGTAGCTCGGCTGCGAACGCTGCACCGGCTCACTACGCTGGTAACTTGGTTGAGAACGTTGCACCGGCTGGCTGCGCTGGTAGCTTGGCTGCGAGCGTTGTACTGGCTCACGCTGAATCTGCTGACGCTGTACTGGCTGCTGCTGTATTCTCTCCTGGCGTTGTGTAGGCTGCTGTATACGCTGCTGGCGCTCCCGTGGCTGCGTAGCTGGCGACACATACTCTTCTCTTGACTGATTTATGCGCTGCACAGGCTGCTGACCTTCAGGTTGCTGGCGCGATGGCCTCACCTGGCCGCTCTGCGGATCGTAACCACGGTTGGTAGTTGCCGGTCTGGCTGGCAAAGCACGGCCGGAGTTCTCTCCTGCGTTGATCTCCTGGGTTCTTGAATTCGTATTGCCGTTGGCACGCTCTGTTCTGCTTGGGCGGGCATAGTCTGCACCTTGTGTGCGCTGCTCGTTGCTAACTGCTTCTGATCGGTTTGGCCGGCCAGTTACACGCTCCGGGTTGCCGGTTGCCGGCACCACACTGCGCTCGCCACGCGGTCCGTACTGTACCTGACGCTGCTGCACCACTACCGGGCGGTCATAGATAAAGCGGTTTCCGCCATAGTAGCCTCGGTTATACCCATTATAGTAGCCTGCATAGTAGTTATTGTATGGCCAGTACCTGTTACCCCAGAATGGATCATACATACCATAGTGGTGTCCCCAGCGATTCCAGCCAGAGCCCCAGCCCATACCCAAACCGATGCTCACGTGCAAGCCGCTTCTTCTGTGCATGAACGGATCATACATGTAAGGATCATAGAAAGGGTCATAATAGTAAGGATCGTAATACGGACTTACACTGCGGTGAACGTAAGAAGATGTCCAGTACGGGTCCACATAGGCGTAGTTCGGATTATTCCAGGTTGCCTGTGGGCGATAGGTGCGTCCGTCGTAGTACTCGTCGGAGGCATAGTTCTGCGTGACATCACCAGTGGCGGCCTGTTGGTTTTCCTCGGCAGAAGCATATTGCTGCTGTTGGGGAGCCTGAGCCTGAGGCTGCACATATTCGGTACGGTCTGATGAGCTGTAATACATATCATCATACTCCGTCGACTGCATAGCTACCGGGCTGCTGCAACCAACCGCGAAAAGTGCAATCACAGGGGCTATTGCGGTGTATATGTTTATTTTTTTCATGGCCTTCTGTGTTTCTAAAATGCTTCTATATCAAAGATATAAACACAATAGCGCAAAACCTTATCAATAGTATAATATATTAACGTAATTTTGGGCCGGAATGATTTTAAATCTTCTCTATGTGGAGAGCAATATTCATTCCAAAAAGATTTACAATTACGGATATACAATAAATAATTTTAAAAATGAGTAAAGGGCTGCCAAAAAGAAGCGAAGACTACTCCTTATGGTATAACGAACTGGTGAAAAAAGCCGGTCTGGCGGAGAACTCCTCCGTTCGCGGCTGTATGGTTATCAAGCCATACGGATTCGCCATCTGGGAAAAAATGCAACGTCAGCTAGACGATATGTTCAAGGCTACGGGCCATGAAAATGCGTACTTCCCGCTGTTTGTGCCCAAGAGCTTATTTGAGGCCGAGGAGCAGAACGCTGAAGGCTTTGCCAAGGAGTGCGCCGTTGTGACGCATTATCGTCTGCAATCAGATCCTGACAAGCCTGGAAAACTGCGCGTGGACCCGAATGCTAAACTTGAAGAAGAACTGATTGTTCGACCAACTTCTGAGGCCGTGATCTGGGACACTTATAAAGGCTGGATCCAGAGCTACCGCGACCTGCCATTGCTCATAAACCAGTGGGCAAACGTGGTGCGCTGGGAAATGCGTACGCGTCTGTTCCTGCGCACGACGGAGTTCCTCTGGCAGGAGGGCCACACAGCCCATGCTACCGCTGAGGAGGCTATCGCTGAAACCAAGCAGATGCTGGAGGTATACGCCACCTTTGCTGAGCAATACATTGCCCTGCCGGTTATCCGCGGGGTAAAAACACCAAACGAGCGCTTCGCCGGCGCCCTCGACACCTACTGCATCGAAGGTTTGATGCAGGATGGCAAGGCCCTGCAGGCAGGCACTTCCCACTTCCTGGGCCAAAACTTTGCAAAGGCCTTTGATGTGAAGTTTGCCACCAAAGAAGGTGGACTGGAGTACGTATGGGGCACTTCGTGGGGTGTGAGTACGCGCCTGATGGGTGCGCTTGTGATGGCTCACTCCGACGATGAGGGATTAGTACTTCCTCCAAAACTGGCTCCAATCCAGGTGGTGATAGTGCCGATCTACAAAGGCGAAGAGCAACTGGCCCAGATCAGCGAGAAAGTAGAGCAGCTCCGAAAAGAACTGATGGCCAAAGGCATCAGCGTGAAGTTCGACGACCGCGATACCGAGCGACCTGGCTTTAAGTTTGCCGAGTGGGAGCTGAAGGGCGTGCCGGTGCGCATCGCCATTGGTGCCCGCGACCTGGAGAACGGCACGGCCGAAGTCGCCCGCCGCGACACCAAGGAGAAGAGCACCCAGCAATTCGACAGCCTGGCAACCTACATTCCCGCCCTGCTCGAGGAGATTCAGGAGAACATCTACAACCGCGCGCTGAACTACCGGGAGGAACACACCACCAAAGTAGACAGCTACGAGGAGTTCAAGCAGGTGCTCGACACCAAAGGCGGTTTTGTGCTGGCCCATTGGGATGGCACACCGGAGACCGAAGAACGCATCAAGGAGGAAACCAAAGCTACAATCCGCTGCATAGCCCTGGATACGCCGGAAGAAGACGGTGTGGACATGGTTACAGGAAAGCCATCGAAACAGAGAGTGTACTTCGCAAAAGCTTACTAATTGTTGATTGATATTGGCTGATTATTTTCAGCTGCTGAATACAAAGAGCGCCGCTTTCCAGACAGGGAGGCGGCGCTTTTACTTTCTGTCCAGTCCGGATTTCACCCGCTGCTACGCCATACATACTTCCCTTTGCTATCGGTATCCAACAATTAACAATCAACAATTATCAATTATTTGCTATATTTACCTAAACCAACTCCAAAACTATGCTCATAGACTGGCTTACAGTAGTGCTGCTTATTGGCATCGGCCTTGTCCTGATCGTGGTGGAGCTCATATTCGTGCCGGGCATTACCATTGTGGGCGTTCTGGGCGTTATACTGGTAGGTGTGGGCGTCTGGATCAGCTACGCCGCCTTGGGTACAGAAACGGGGCATCTCGTATTAGCAGGCTCGATTATAGCCGGAGGGCTGACGCTTTTCTACAGTTTCAGGTCGGACGCCTGGTCGCGGTTTGCGCTCAAAGACAGTAATAAAAGCCGGGTGAACGAAGAAAACCCCCACTTGCTGGAGGTAGGCGAAGAAGGTATAACCGTATCGGCGCTGCGCCCACAGGGCACGGCCATTTTTAAGGAGCGGCGTCACGAAGTACAGTCAACCGGCACCTTTCTGCCACCCAATACGCCCGTGCGCATCATCAAAATAGTAGCGAATAAAATCACAGTAGAAGCAATTACCTAAAACAACTCAATGGAAAATTTTTCACTCTTATTCCTCATTGCGGGCGGCATCATCCTGCTGTTCATCTTCCTTTACTTTGTTCCCATCAGTCTTTGGATTACGGCACTGTTCTCTGGCGTTAAAGTAGGCCTGCTGGAGCTGGTATTCATGCGCATCCGCAAGGTGCCACCAAGCCTTATCGTCAACTCCATGATCAATGCCACCAAGGCAGGTATAGACGTGACCACCACCGAACTTGAAACTCACTACCTGGCTGGCGGTAATGTACCCAATGTAATCCGGGCGCTTATCTCAGCTGACAAAGCCAATATTCCGCTTTCCTTTAAGCAAGCCACAGCTATTGACCTGGCAGGTCGTGATGTGTTTGAGGCCGTGACAACTTCTGTAAATCCGAAGGTAATTAATACACCCAACGTGGCCGCTGTAGCGCAGGATGGTATTCAGCTCATCGCCAAAGCCCGTGTAACGGTGCGCGCCAACATTATGCAGTTGGTAGGTGGTGCTGGTGAGGAGACGATTCTGGCTCGTGTGGGTGAGGGTATCGTAACATCCATCGGTTCATCTGCATCGCACAAGAGCGTGCTGGAAAACCCTGATATGATTTCGAAACTAGTGCTACAGAAAGGCCTCGATGCAGGCACGGCTTACGAAATCCTGTCTATTGATATTGCCGATATTGATGTAGGAGAGAACATCGGTGCTAAGCTACAGATCGACCAGGCAGGCGCCGACCTGAAAGTAGCCGAGGCAAAAGCTGAAGAGCGACGCGCCATGGCTGTTGCCGTGGAGCAGGAAATGAAAGCCAAGGCACAGGAGGCCCGTGCCTCCGTTATCGCAGCCGAAGTAGAGATTCCGCAGGCCATCGCAGCGGCCTTCCGTAGCGGTAACCTCGGCATCATGGACTACTACAAGATGCAGAACATTCAGTCAGACACTGATATGCGCAACTCTATTGCCAACCCTAGTCAGGGCGGACCAAACAAACCGAAGGAATAAATCTTTAGCACACATAACAATGGCGGCTATACCTGATGCAGGTATAGCCGCTGTTGTTTTTGGCCAATTCAGACTGGTTTTTGTGCTTTCTGTTGGCTCCTGCCACCGAGCGGTATCCGACTACCAAACTCTAAGTAGCGGTGTTACAGGTAACAATAGACTATAGCAGATGGTAGTGTATGATGACGCATTCAGAGCAGTTTAGCTATACCTGTACTCATACATACCTATACCTGCTAAAAGACAAAAGCCCGCAGCGCTTATGGCTACGGGCTTTTGTCCGTTTATGCGTTACGTCAATTTAAATCTTAGCTTTCTTTCAGCGTGATCGTGCGCGTTACTGTGTTGTAAGGACCAGGTATAACAGCGCCGGCGTTGTTGATCAGCTCCAGCTTAATGGTGGTTTCGCCCATTGGCAAGCCTTCGATAATATGTGGCATCCACTTGTCAAGGATGAACTCGTTGCCGTTGATCGTCGCACGCACCTTGTTGCCGGTAGTCGACAGGTCGGTGTTCACCAGGTAGAAATCCAGCATAATACGTCGGGTGTCGCTGCCTACGTACTCGCCTTTCGGACGGCTATAGAACATGTGCTGCCCCTCCATGTCGAAGTCCATGCGCTGCTGCGGACGGCCCACTGTCACCATGCGCAGGTCGTAAGCGCCTTTGTGCTTCAGGCTTTCGTGGTAAGAGCGCGATATGAAAGAAAGCACTACGTGCTCGCCTTCCTCCATCTCTTTCGTGAAGGAAGTCTCGTAGTGAGCGGTGTAAGGCTCGTTGTCAACGATGTTGTGAATGTGCTGTCCCTCCTTTGAGTTAGCCATCAACTCCGAGTTGGAGTGAGGCGTCATGCGCGTGAGCTGGAAGTTAGACAGTTCGTATACAAACTCAACCGGGCCAGGCTGTACTACGCCGTTCTCTGGAGGAGTATTCAGTCGCAGCTGGGACTCCGGGTATTTCTGGGAATCGTCGAAAGCGAACACACGCAATCCGCCTTTGCTCATCACGGCTCCCGTCGGGGTCGGCCCTGTGGTGGTTGCCATCACCGGGGTGCGTGTTTCATCATCCTGCATCTGGCGTGTGGTGTCGCAGGAAGCAAAAGCCAGCATAAGGGCCGAAGCAAAGAGTAAGTAGGTTTTTTTCATCTAGAGGGGGTTTGAATTAGCAAATAGCCAATATACTGTTTTTATTTGTATATTGCGCACTACGTAATATTAACGTAAAAGTATACAAAAAAGACTATATGAGCGAGATTTTGTTTGATGAAGTTCCTTCATTGGACCTGGCTGATTTTACATCGGGGGATGAGGGGCGCAGAACGCGTTTTGTGCAGGAGTTGGGAAACGCTTATCAGAACATTGGCTTTATCGCCTTGAAAAACCACGGCCTGAGCGATGACCTGACGGAAAGACTCTACGCAGCCGTTAAAAAATTCTTTGCCTTACCAGATGAGGTGAAGCAGAAGTATGAAAACCCTGAACTGGCCGGCCAGCGAGGCTATGTGGGTAAGGGGAAAGAGAAGGCCAAGGGTTTCAACACCGGTGACCTGAAAGAGTTCTATCACGTGGGTCAGGAACTGAGCGGTATACCTGACAACGACCCGATTAAAGCAGAATATCCGGAGAACATCTGGCCAGCCGAGGTACAGGAGTTGAAAGAAACTACCTTGGAAGCATACACCAAACTGGAGGCAGCCGGCAAGCAGGTACTACGCGCCATCGCCATCCACCTGGGCTTAGAAGAAACTTATTTCGATGACAAAGTAAAGTATGGCAACAGCATTCTGCGTCCGATCCACTACTTCCCGATCGAAAACCCGGACAGTGTACCGGCTGATGCAGTGCGTGCCGCAGAGCACGGCGACATTAACCTGATCACGCTCCTGATGGGTGCCAGTGCTGACGGTCTGCAGGTACTGCGCCGCGATGGCAAGTGGATTCCGATAACGGCGCTGCCAGAGCAAGTGGTAGTGAACGTGGGCGACATGCTGGCCCGCCTGACCAACAACAAGCTAAAGTCGACCATTCATCGTGTGGTAAACCCTCCGCGTGAGTTGATGCATACCTCCCGCTACTCTATTCCGTTCTTCATGCACCCCCGTTCTGAAATGGACCTGACCTGCCTGGAAAGTTGCATTGACGAGCAAAACCCAAAAGCCTATCCGGATGCTACTGCAGGCGAGTACCTGAACGAGCGCCTGGTGGAACTGGGACTTAAAAAAGCTTAACTGAACTGAAACCAGTAAGAAGAGAGATGGTGCCCGCGCTGTCTCTCTTTTTTTGAACCTACGGCATGAGTCTGCGCTACTACATCTTCCTGAAAGACGTACTATTGCTCGCCCTGACCTCGTTCGGCGGACCGCAGGCGCATATCGCTTTGATGCTCCGGCTGCTGGTGAACAAGCGCCGCTATTTAACGGAGCAGGAACTCATCGAACTCAATGCCCTTTGCCAGATATTGCCTGGCCCCACCTCCACGCAAACCCTCACAGCTATTGGCTATCGCATCGGCGGACCCAACCTGGCTTACCTGACCCTACTGGTATGGTTACTGCCTGCCTCCTGCATAATGGCTGCTGCGGCACTGGGCATTTCCTACATGCAGAAAAATAACATCTCGCTTGATTTTTTGCGCTTTATACAGCCCATGGCGGTTGGTTTCGTTTCGTATGCAGCCTATGCCATCAGCTCCAAAGTAGTCAATACCAAGCTGGCCATTGGCATTATGGTGGTCTCCGGTATACTGGCCTACTTTTTCCATTCTCCCTGGGTATACCCTCTACTCCTGATTTCCGGAGGGGCTATTACGGCGCTCCGCTTCAGACAGCATCCGCAGGAGAAGGACAAAAAACTCCGCATACAGTGGGCAAACTTTATCCTCTATGTGGCAGTACTGATCGTAGCAGCTGTGCTGGGTGGGGCCACCTCATCCCTTCCAATCAGACTGTTCGAGAACTTTTACCGGAACGGCAGCTTGGTATTTGGGGGCGGGCAGGTACTCATCCCCCTGATGTTCACCGAGTTTGTCGACTTTAAAAAATATCTGACAGGTGAAGAGTTTCTGTCCGGATTTGCTGTTGCGCAGGCCCTTCCTGGGCCGGTTTTTTCCTTCTGCGCTTTTATCGGGAACCTGGCTATGCGGGAACATGGGGTATGGGGACAGCTGCTGGGCTCACTGGTAGCCACGGTCGGCATTTTCCTGCCCGGCACATTCCTTATCTTCTTCGTAATTCGTTTTTGGGACGACCTGAAAAAATACAGGGTTGTGCGGGCATCGCTGGAAGGCATTAATGCCGTCAGTTCAGGTATGGTGGTGGCGGCAGCCATTATGCTTTACCATCCCATCGACAATACCCCGCTTAATTTCGGCATTGTAGTGGCCACCTTTTGTGTCTTGCTTTTCACCCGTATACCTGCGCCCATCATTATCCTGGTAGGCTTTGCGCTAGGCTTTATATTTTAACGCTCGCTATACCTGTATTCAGGCTATACCTAAATAAAAAGCTGCCATGCAATTGCACAGGCAGCTTTCCTGTTAAAATGGTTGAGCTATACCTACCGTATTGTTTTTTCTTTCATGATGCGAAGCAAATACTCACCATAGCCACTTTTTCGCAATGGCTCGGCTGCGGCCTTTAGCTGCTCGTCTGCGATGAAGCCCATGCGCCAGGCCACCTCCTCGATGCAGCCGATCTTGAGCCCCTGCCGCTCCTCGATCACCTGTACAAACGTGGCCGCCTGCATCAGCGAAGCTACTGTGCCCGTATCGAGCCAGGCCGTGCCCCTATTCAGCACGCTCACCTTCAGCTTGCCGCGTCTCAAGTACTCGCGGTTAACGTCCGTAATTTCGTACTCGCCCCTAGCGCTAGGCTCCAGATTTTTGGCGATGCTGACCACCTCGTTGTCGTAGAAGTAGAGGCCAGGCACGGCGTAGTTTGACTTAGGCTCCCGCGGCTTCTCCTCTATGGAGACGGCCTTTCCGCTCTCGTCGAACTCGACCACCCCGTAGCGCTCAGGGTCTTGGACGTGGTAGGCATAGACCACGCCGCCCTCGGGGTCGGCGTTCTGGCGCAGCACCGCCCCCATCCCGGCCCCGTAGAAGATGTTGTCTCCCAGCACCAATGCGACCTTATCATCCCCGATGAATTCCTCCCCGATCACAAAGGCCTGTGCCAGCCCGTTGGGTACCTCCTGCACCTTGTAGGAGAACTTGCAGCCGATCCGGCTTCCGTCCCCGAGCAAGCGCTCAAACAGGGGCAGGTCGTGGGGCGTGGAGATAATCAATATTTCCCGGATTCCGGCCAACATAAGAGTCGAAAGCGGGTAGTAGATCATGGGCTTGTCGTAGACGGGCATGAGCTGCTTGCTCACGGCCAGCGTCAGGGGGTGCAGGCGGGTGCCGGAGCCACCAGCCAGAATAATGCCTTTCATGAATTCAATTGTTAAATTGTTGAATGGTTAAATTTTTAGTTGGCCGACCGGCACTAGCTACTGCTGTCAGCCATAGCGTCGTCCAGTTTCCAGCCATATAACCATTTACCGCTTCTCGTATTGCTCGCGGTAGTAGTCGCGGTAGTGACCCGAGGTGACCTCTGCAAGCCAGTCCTCGTTTGCCAGGTACCAGTCCACGGTCAGGCGCAGGCCCTCCTCAAAAGTCACTGACGGCTCCCAGCCGAGCTCATCCATCAGTTTGGAGGAGTCGATAGCATAGCGGGCATCGTGGCCGGCGCGGTCCTTCACGAAGGTGATCAGCTTCCGCGACTCGCCCGGCTGCCTTCCTAGCTTCTCGTCCATCACGTCGCAAAGCAGTTCTATCAAATCAATATTGCGCCACTCGTTCACCCCGCCCACGTTGTAAGTCTCACCCAGTTTGCCTCGGTGGAAGATACAGTCGATGGCCCGCGCGTGATCTTTCACGTAAAGCCAGTCCCGCACATTCTCGCCCTTCCCGTACACGGGCACGGGCTTTACGCTCTTGATGTTGTGGATCGCAAGCGGAATCAGCTTCTCGGGAAAATGGTTGGGACCGTAGTTGTTGGAGCAGTTGCTGAGCTTGACGGGCAGGCCGTAGGTATGGTGCCAGGCCCGCACGAAGTGGTCCGAGGCGGCCTTGGAGGCCGAGTAGGGCGAGCGCGGGTCGTAGGCCGTGGACTCGGTGAAGAGCCCATCTGTGCCCAGCGAGCCGTATACCTCGTCGGTAGAAACATGGTAGAACAATTTGCCTTCGTAGTCGCCGGCCCAATGTCTCCGGCAGGCTTCCAGCAGGTTGACTGTGCCCATCACGTTAGTCTGCACGAAGGCCATCGGCCCGGCAATCGAGCGGTCCACGTGCGACTCGGCCGCCAGGTGGATGACCGCCTCAAATCTGTGCTCAGAAAATATCTCCTCTAGGAAGGCGGCGTCGGTGATGTCGCCCCTGAGGAAGGTGTAGTTCTCCCTACTCTCCACGTCCACCAGGTTCTGCAGGTTGCCCGCGTAGGTGAGCGCGTCGAGGTTGAAGATGTTGTAGCCGGGGTAAGCTTCCACAAATAGCCGCACCACGTGCGAGCCAATGAAGCCGGCTCCCCCGGTGATCAGTAAGTTCATAAGCTATACTTGCTTTGCTGTTTCCTTCAAATGCATTTGCCAGTCCCAAGCACTTTTCATAGCTTCTTCCAAGGTGCTGGTGGTCTTAAAGCCCAACTCTTCCGTCGCTTTAGTCACATCGGCGTATATTTTTGGCACATCACCCGGGCGACGAGGACCTATCTTATAGTTGAGTTTCTCGCCGGTGGCACGCTCAAAAGCCTGCGCAGCCTCCAGCACCGTGTTGCCCGTGCCTGTGCCCACGTTGAAGAACTCGATGTTTTCAGCCTTGCCGGACAAGAGCCTCTCAATTGCCACCACGTGTGCTTTGGCCAGATCCACCACATGCACGTAGTCGCGGATGCAGGTGCCGTCCGGGGTGTCGTAATCGTTGCCAAAGATGGTTAGCTGCTCCCGTGTACCTGCGGCTGTTTGGGTGATAAAGGGCACCAGGTTGTTCGGAACTCCTAACGGAAGCTCGCCTATTTTGGCGGAAGGATGCGCTCCGATCGGGTTGAAGTAGCGCAGCGCAGTCGTGTACATATCGCTGCCACTGGTTGCCAGATCTGTCAGGATTTCTTCGCAGATCTTCTTGGTGTTGCCGTAAGGCGAGTTGGCCTTCTGCACCGGGGTCTGCTCTGTTACCGGCAGCTTGTCAGGTATACCGTATACCGTGCAGGATGAGGAGAACACTAACTTATTCACGTTAAACTCTTGCATTACCTGCAGCAAAGCCACCAGCGAGCCCACGTTGTTGTGGTAGTACTTGAGCGGCTCTTCCACCGACTCACCCACGGCCTTGTAGGCAGCAAAATGGATAACGCCCGCTATACCTGTTTCCTCTTCAAAGACCTGGCGCAGTGCGGCCGTATCCGTACAGTCGATGCGGTGGCAGGTAGCTTCACTGCCCAGTATGTCGGCTATACCTTGCAGAGAACGCTCTTCGGTGTTGGAGAAATTGTCGATGATGATGGGTTCGTAGCCTGCCTGTACCAGCTCAACCACGGTGTGAGAGCCAATGTAGCCCGCCCCTCCTGTCACTAAAATCTTCTTCATATGATTTGTTTTCAAGCTCTTTTAAAGCCTTCTCGTTTTGTAGCTGCCTGGTGGCAAACTACTGTTTTACAACTTGTATGTTCTGGTTGATCAACAATAGGTCAGCGATCACTTCCTGATTATGCTCCGGTGCAATGTATATTTCATCAAAGCGGTTGTACCTAATCACCAGTCCATTACGGGCTAGCGCTGGCTTCATCCCCACCCAACTCGTTTTCCCTTCCTCTATCCGGGTGATGCTCCCTACTTCTACTGCCCCTCTCCAGGGGCCGGACTTATACCTAAGCTTGCCGTCCTGGAGCCAATAAAAAGTGCCAAAGTAAACCCAGGCGATAAGGGTAACCGGTGCAAGTAGCGGAAGCAGCATATAGAGCTTCTCTGCAAAAGCCTCCCTGTCGAGCAGGAAGACAGCGACTGGCAGCAAGAGCATCCCGATCAATATAAATTTGATCAGGCCTTTCCGGTTGGCTGCGTATACCTTGGGTTGGCTCATCATACTAAGTTTACAATACACTTAAGCTATACCCGGCTCCGCATACTTATTCTGCTCTATAACGGGCCTTCACAAAAATATAATATTAAAATGTATTTATTGTTACGAGTGACCCGGCCTCAGTGGTATGGCCGGAGAAGCCACTGCTCAATCAAAAGAAGGATTTTAAAGCTCCCCTTTCACGATTCTGTCTTTGCCGAAAAGGTCCTGTACTACCTGCGCCTGCGTGAAACCGGCCTCCAACAACAATTGCCGCACTTCGTGACCATACTGTTCATTTATTTCGAAGTATAACCGTCCGCCCTTCTTAAGCAAATCTGCCCCCACCTCCGCGATGCGTCTGTAATATTTCAGTGGATCTTCGTCGGGCACAAACAGGGCCAGATGGGGCTCAAACGCCAGCACATTGGCGCGCATCAGGGCTTTCTCCTGCTCCTTCACATAGGGCGGGTTGCTGGTAATAATATCCAGAGAGTGAGCCGCTATACCTTGTATTGGCTCGAAAACATCCTGCTCCAGCCAGGCCACCGGCAACTTTAGCTGACGGGCATTGGTGCGGGCTACTTTCAACGCCCCTTCCGACACTTCCAATCCGTATACCCGGTCGTTCTGCAGATGAGCGGCCAGCGCCAAAGGTATACAGCCGCTGCCTGTGCAGATATCGAGCACCTGCAAACCACTTCGTCCCTGGTGTTCGCGCACGACCAGATCCACCAACTCTTCTGTTTCGGGGCGAGGAATCAGCACACGTTCGTCCACCTGCAAGTCGAGGCCGTAGAAGTGGGCGGTGCCGAGCACGTACTGCACAGGTTCCTGTTTTTTTAATCGCTCCACCGCCTGTTGCACCTGCGCTTCCTGCTCCGGATTTAATTCTTCCTGCTGGGCCAGACTCAGCTGCATCCGGCTTTTCTGTAGCACATGCTCCAGCACGAGCTGTGCAATGGCGCCGGCCTCCGGTTCAGGGTAAGCCTCCTGTATGTTTTCGCGGATGTGTTGAGATGTTTGCTGTATGGTGGCCACAGGTATAGGTTTTGTGTGATTTTAGGTACCTTTGCAAAAGTAAAATTTTATTGCATATAAGCATCCGGACAAAAGAACTTTAGACAAAGGGAACAAGCCTTTTAAGTATAAAGCGGCCTACATCCAGATCTGATGAACACTTAGTAAAGAGATGGTACTCCGAACGATGGGCACCTATTTTATTCAGTAACTTTTAACTTTCTAACTTGACTGACGAACTGTACATGCGGCGTGCGCTGGAACTGGCCAGACTGGGCAGTGGCTATACCTACCCCAACCCGATGGTGGGCTGTGTGGTGGTACACGAAGGGCGCATTATCGGGGAAGGTTGGCACCGCCAGTTTGGTGGTCCGCATGCCGAAGTCAATGCCATTGCCAATGTGCCCGACAAAAGCCTGCTGCCCAAAAGCCGGGTGTACGTGACCCTGGAGCCTTGCTCGCACTTTGGCAAAACCCCGCCTTGTGCCGATTTGCTGATCAGCAGCGGTGTGCGCGATGTGGTGGTTTGCAACACGGACCCCAACCCCAAAGTAGCCGGACGCGGCATCAGGAAGTTGTTTGAAGCAGGAGCTCAGGTAAAAGTGGGTGTACTGGAAAACGAAGGGCTGGAACTGAACAAACGATTCTTTACCTTTCATACCTATAAACGGCCTTACATTCTGCTCAAATGGGCGGAGTCGGCAGACGGATTTATCAGCGGCCCCAACAACCAGCAGGTGCAGATCAGCGGCCCACTGTCGCGCAGGCTGGTGCACAAATGGCGCTCCGAGGAGCAGGCCATTATGGTGGGCAGCCACACGGCGGCCTGCGACAATCCGCGCCTCGATACCCGCTTCTGGCCCGGGCACAGTCCGCTGCGTGTGGTCATCGACCGCAAGCTGCAACTGCCCGACCATCTGCATTTGTTCGACAAAAGCCTGCCGACGGTGGTATATACCTACCAGCACCGGGAGCAGCAGCACGAGCACCTGGCTTATGTGCAGCTTCGCGAAGATGCGCCACTGCTACCACAACTGCTACAGGACCTGCACCAGCGCCAGGTCTTGTCGTTGCTCGTGGAAGGTGGCACTTACCTGATCAAAAGTCTGTTGAAGGAAAACCTGTGGGACGAAGCGATTTGTTTCAAAAGCGAGGGCTTGGTGTTGCGCGACGGAACGCCAGCTCCAGGTATGGCGCACAGTCACTTGATCGAAGTACAGACCACTGGCGCCGACAGGCTTTTGCATTACCGGAATAGTATCTCAGAACTTAACTTTTAAACCCTGCGCGAAAGGACTATACTGCACAGGTATAGATCTCCTCCATCGCGCACTTATACCTATACCTTACCCATTATGGCTGAATCACTTATAGTAGACCAGAACCTTAGCAAAGAAGAAAAATATAAAGCGCTCGTTCCCCAGATTGAGGCGCTGGTAACCGGCGAAACCGACCTGATTGCCAACCTTTCCAACATGATGGCCGCCCTGCGCCAGGGCATGGGCTTCTTCTGGGTGGGTGTGTATTTCAACAAAGAAAGGCAGCTGGTGCTGGGACCATTCCAGGGGCCGGTGGCCTGTACGCGTATACCTTACCACAAGGGCGTATGTGGTGCCTGCTATACCCGCCGCGAAACTATACTAGTGCCGGATGTGGAGGCCTTTCCGGGTCACATCGCTTGCAGCAGCGACTCTAAATCTGAGATCGTGATACCGGTGATAAAAAACGGTGAAGTGAAACTCGTGCTGGATGTGGACAGCGACAAGCTCAACGATTTTGATGAAGTAGACCAGAAGTACCTCGAGCAGTTGATGAAGCTGGTGGAAAGCTGGTATTAAACCTTCCTAAATAGCAAAAGAAATGGCCTTGTCTCTGCTCTGAGACAAGGCCATTTCTTTTTGACGCTATACCTGAAAGCATTCTACAGCCTCACCCGCACGCCCAGCGCCAGGTTAAAGATCTTGCCCGGACTCAGGTATTTCGGGTTCTGGATGTACGAAATCAGGTACTCTGCGCTGGTATTCAATTCGTAATATAGCCCAAACCGCTGCAGTTTCTCCACACGGGCAAAGTCCAATTGGCCACCCAGGTGCAGGTATAGGTGCAATGCCGTCGGGAATCCGTAATAGCCTTTCTCGTATTTATCACGCGGTTCCACAATAAAGTACTCCTCCCCAAAGGTATAGCCCAGTTGCAAACCGGCGCGTAGCGGCTGCCAGTCCAGCGACCTGACAAGTATCGCTTTAAAAGGTATAGCGGTGGCTTTAAGCGCTGCCGTCCAGATATGGTCCCCTCCGATGCTCTCCGGCAGGTAGCCCACAAACAGGTCCGTCTCCAGCTTTTCGTCAAAAAAGCTCCGCCCTATACCTACCGACGCAAACCCGATGCTGCCCGCATACTGTACTTTGGCATGGTAGGGCGAAAATGACATATCCTGGCTGTATACCGCCTGAGGGCTAAGCAGAAGAAGCAGGCTAATGAGTGCTATGACAAAGATCCGCTCCATGTTAGTAGGCAATCCGCTTATAATCGTAGCCCCCCTCCCATACCCTCAGGTAGGTGAATTCGCGCTGCTTCACGGTGGAGGTAGCCAGGTATAGCAGGGTAGAATCGTAACGAAAGTCGGCTCTGAAGCTATGAATATGCCCATGCAAACTCAGCTGCACCCGTTCGCTGTCTTTTAATGTGTTGTGGAAGGCTCTTTCTAGGGCTGTATCAAAATCATTGTCATACGGCGGTATGTGCGACACCGCAATTGCCTGCTCCCAGTTATCGCCGTTCTGATGCATTAGTTGGCTGCTCAGCCAGTCAATATCGGGCACTTTGCCATTGTAGTTGTACTCCAGGCTGTTGGTGTCGATGAAGACAAAGCGGGTATGGCCGTAGTCGAAGGTGTAGTTAAAGTCGCCGTACATTTGCTGGTATACCTTGCGCCCGTTGGCCAGCAGGTCGTGGTTGCCGACTACGGTCAAGTAGGGCCACTTCAGCCCTTTCATGATGTCGTGCACCCAACGGAATTCCTGCGACATGCCGAAATCAGAAATATCGCCCTGGTGAATGACGAAATCGATGTAGGGAAACGTGTTGGCTTTGTCGACGAAAGCGTTGGCGGCATCATAGAAGCGCTGGGTGTCGCCCATTACGAGCAGGTGCAGCGTGTCGCCGGGCTGCTGGGTCTGCAGTCGCGCCAGGTTGCGTGCGGTCAGGTCTCGCTCGTCTTCGTTTAGTATAATCTGATTCGGGTGGTATTCGAACAACTCTTCGCAGGCCGGAAGTAGGGCCAGGCTCAGCAAAAGGAACAGGAGGTAAAAATATTTCATAGGTGCTAGTGACGCCGTGATCATGCTTTTGTCCTAACGTTCTTCAATGAAGAATGTTAGTTAACTGCTCACACACGTCATTATACATTGTAAATTTAATGTTTAAACGTCAAACTTACTTCCGAACGGCTGCTTATATTTACGAGCGGTCTGGCTAAGGTATAGCCTATCAGCAAAAAGGCCCCGCCGGAGATCGTCTCTGGCGGGGCCTTCTTAGGTCTTTGCTTGTAAAGCTAATTGCTGATTTTATCCGAAAAATGTTGGGGTTTCGGTCTTGAGTTGGGCGATGACGGTCTGGCCGCCTTTTGTTTTCTGCCCGAGCTCCACTTTCACTTCTGTGTCCAGCGGCAGAAAGATGTCCACGCGCGAACCGAACTTGATGAAACCGAACTCCTCGCCCTGGCTTACCTCATCGCCCTCGTTCACATACCACACAATGCGCCGCGCCATCGCACCGGCAATCTGGCGGAAGAGCACCTCGGGTCCGGCAGTTGACTCTACTACCACCGTGGTGCGCTCGTTTTGCGTGCTCGACTTCGGGTGCCAGGCCACGAAGTAGTTACCCGGGTGGTATTTGAAGTAACTTACGATACCTGAAACCGGGTTGCGTGTAATGTGTACGTTGATCGGTGACATGAAAATAGAGATCTGCTTGCGCTTGTCTTTGAAGTATTCGGTCTCCTCTACTTCCTCAATCACCACCACTTTGCCGTCGGCAGGTGCCACGATCAGGTCTTCGTGCAACAGCAGATTGCGGTAAGGGCTGCGGAAAAATTGCAGAATGAGCAGGAAGAGCACTACCGAAACACCGGAGAAAATCTTGTTGAAGGTATTGTTGTCAGCGTTGAAATGGTAGAGCAACAGGTTGAGTACCACCAAAATCAACAGTGTAAAAAATAGAATCCTTCTTCCTTCTTTATGAATTTTCATCCGTGAAAACTAAATGCTACAGGTCCTTTATAAGTTATAATAGCCCATCCAGTTCAGTAGATGGGCTATTATCTGTTCCAAAATTATATAATCTTTCGATTATTTTACTAAAAATCTTCGCTTAGAAGCCACCGCGGAACTTATACGTCATGGCTACTTTATCGATGGCCACAATATAAGCAGCTATACGCATCGGTACGTTGTACTTTTGCGAAGCGGCGTACACGCGCTCAAACGACTCGTTCATGATGCGCTCGGCACGCTCGTTCACGCGGTCCAGCGTCCACTTAAAGCCCATGCGGTTCTGCACCCACTCAAAGTACGACACGGTTACACCACCGGAGTTCGCCAGGATGTCCGGCACCACCATGATGCCTTTCTCGTTGATGATATTGTCGGCTTTGTAAGAAGTGGGGCCATTGGCACCTTCCACGATCAGGCGGGCCTGAATCTGGTCCACGTTCTTGATCGTGATCACGTCCTCCACAGCAGCTGGCACCAGCACGTCCACTTTGGAAACCAGCAGCTCGTCGTTGCTGATTTTCTCGGCGTTCTTGTAGCCCTCCAGGCGGCCTTTGTTGTTGTTTTTGTATTCAATGGCCTCTTCGATGTCGATGCCGTTGTCGTTCCAGTAAGCACCGCTTACATCGCTCACACCCAGAATCTTCACACCGCGCTCGGCCATCAGTTTGGCAGCCCAGGCACCCACGTTACCAAAGCCCTGTATCACAGCCGTTGATTTGGCCGGGTCCATACCCAGTTTATCCATGGCTGCCATCGCCGATACCATTACACCACGGCCAGTTGCCTCCACACGGCCAAGCGAACCACCCAGCACCAATGGTTTGCCTGTTACCACAGCGTGTATGGTAGAGCCTTTCATGCGGGAGTATTCGTCCATCAGCCAGGCCATTTCGCGTGGGCCAGTACCCATGTCAGGCGCAGGTATATCCTGGTCAGGGCCGAAGGTATCCACCAGCGCCTGGGTATAAGCTCTGGTCAGACGCTCCATTTCACCGGCAGACATCGAGAAAGGATCGCAGATGACACCACCTTTGGCGCCACCGTACGGTATATCCACCACGGCACACTTCCAGGTCATCCAGGCAGCCAGGGCTTTTACCTCGTCCAGGAACACGTCTGGTGCAAAGCGCACACCACCTTTGGACGGGCCCAGGATAGTGGAGTGAATAACACGGTAACCTTCAAATACGCGTACTTTTCCATCGTCCATCGTAACAGGTACGTTCACGATCACCTGACGCGTTGGCGTTTTGAGTACATTGTAAACTTCCTCATCCAACCCAAGGATCTCTGCCGCGATGTTGAAACGCGACATCATCGATTCAAATGGGTTCTCCCTGTCCTTTATCGGTGCTGGCTCTTTGTATAACATTATTTTAAGCTTGATTTTATCGGTGGTTAACAATTATGGTGGTAAAGTTATGTAATTATTATATACACACACCTACACCTTAATCAACAATAAATTAGAAAATTTTAATGAATGCGACAATAAACGGAACGGCCAGCACCAGGCTGTCGAAGCGGTCGAGAATGCCTCCGTGGCCAGGCAGCAGCGTGCCCGAATCCTTTACGCCCAGGCTCCGCTTCAGCAAGGACTCCACTAGGTCGCCCAGCACGCCGAAAACCGCTACGATGATCGCTATGCCAATCCACTGATAGAGTTCCAGGTCGAGGAAGAACATGGACAGTACCCAGCCAACAATGATCGTCAGGATCGTGCCACCAATCCAGCCTTCCCAGGTTTTGCCGGGGGAGATGCGCTCGAAGAGTTTGTTTTTGCCGAAGTTTTTGCCCGCGATGTAAGCGCCCGTATCCGATGACCAGATCAACAAAAGCAGCCCCAGGATAGGCTGCCAGCGGTACTCACCCTGCAGGTAGCCCAGTAGCTGGAGCAGCGAGAAAGGCACGGCGATGTAGACCACGCCCAGTAAGGTAAAAGCGATGTTCGTGAAAGGCTGCGGCTGTTTACGGTATAGCTCCAGTACAAAAACCAGGAAAAGGGCCGGCAGGAAAAGGTATAGCAGTTCGGTCGGGGCGTCTGCTTGCTCAAACATGAAAACGAAAATGAAGATTCCAGCTGCCAATAGGGTGCCGTATACCTTGTTGGCCTTTATACCTGCCGCACCGGCCAGTCTGTAAAACTCCAGCGTGCCCAGCACGGTGAGCCCCAGAAACAGAATGAAGAAGGTCCACTCACTAAAGATGATGCCGCCGATAAAGAGGGCCGCCCCTAATACTCCGACAATCAGGCGTTGCTGTAAATTACTAAGGGCAGATAGCTTGGTGCTCATGCGATAAGGGTTGCCGGCAGCATCAGCCGGGTGATTTGTCTGGATTTAACTGTTCTCCCGCTCTCCTGCGGCTTCGGCTATGCTTTCGGGGCGTGTAGGCGTTTGCATAAACTGCTTGTAAAGGTAGTAGATTACGGCCGCACTCAACACCGCCGATATCAGAATGGTCATAACCGGCATCGGCTCCGTCGACTCGACATTGAAGTCGATGGCGCCCGTCTGCTGCAGGTATAGCAGGAATACGGTGAAGCCATTGTTGAAGAAGTGCGCGATGATCGGCACCCAGATATTGCCCGACCACAGGTATAGGTAACCGAACAAAGCGCCCAGCAGCACGCGTGGTATAAAACCGAAGAACTGCACGTGTATGGCCGAGAAGATAATGGCTGCCACCCACACGGCCACGTGCGCATTGCCGGACCAGCGGTGCACCTGTCGCTGCAGCACCCCCCTGAACACCAACTCTTCGCCGATGGCAGGTATAACAGCAATCACTAACAGGCCCATCAGCAGGCGCGGCAAGGTTCCGAAGTTGGCAATCAGTTTGGTCAGCTCGGCCAGTTCATCTTCTTTAGCACGCGCCCACTCCTCAAACCCTCGCATAAAGTCTGGCAAACCAAGCTCAGCGTTCCAGTTGATGATGAGTGAGTTGGCCGGCATGATAAAGATGATAACCAAGCCCGATAACAGCAGTAGCGCCGCCGTGGGCAGGTGTTTCCAGTTCAGGTAATGGCCGATGTTCACACCCGCCAGTCGCAGCATCAACAGCGGCCCAAGCACAAAAGAGCAGAACTGCACCAGGCCCTGAAAGAACAAAAGCGCATCAGCAGCTTCCGGATGTTCCGTCGGGTTAGCCAGCAGATTGGTCAGGTCGATCACCTCGATTCCGAGCACCGTCGTTACTAGCGCCAGGTATATGAAACTGGCCACAAAATAGCCGCCCAGCATAAATGCCAGCAACAACAGCAGCACTAAAAATGGGTGTCGATCTTCGGAGATGAAACCTTTCATAGAGAAGATTAGGTTTAATTGACGTAAATTTACGTGAAATTTTAAATTTTGCTTTGGTAAAGATAGCGAACATAGAACTGGGCGAGTTTCCGCTGCTGCTGGCTCCTATGGAAGACGTGAGCGATCCGCCTTTCCGAAAAGTGTGCAAGGCCAACGGGGCAGACCTGATGTATACCGAGTTCATCTCTTCTGAGGGTCTGATACGTGATGCCGCCAAAAGTGTGCAAAAACTCGACATTTTTGACTACGAACGCCCGATCGGCATCCAGATCTTCGGCTCCGACATCGACTCGATGCGCGAGGCCGCCATCGTGTCGTCGCAGGCAGGCCCCGACCTGATCGACATTAACTACGGTTGCCCTGTGAAGAACGTGGCCTGCAAGGGCGCCGGCGCCGCGCTGCTACGCGATGTGCCCAAGATGGTGAAGATGACCGAGGAGATTGTAAAAGCCACCCACCTGCCCGTGACCGTGAAGACGCGCCTGGGCTGGGACGAGGACACAAAATACATCGTGGAGACGGCCGAAAGACTGCAGGATATAGGTATAAAAGCCCTGAGCATCCACGGCCGCACCCGCGTGCAGATGTATAAAGGCGAAGCCGACTGGAGCCTGATTGCCGAGGTGAAGAACAACCCGCGCATGCATATCCCGATCTTTGGCAACGGCGACATCGACTCGCCGCAGAAGGCGCTCGAGTACAAGAACAGGTATGGCGTAGACGGTATTATGATTGGCCGCGCCTCTATTGGGCACCCCTGGATTTTCAATGAGATCAAGCACTACATGGCCACCGGTGAAGTATTGCCAGCGCCGACACTGGAGGAACGAGTAGAAGTATGCCGCCAGCACTTCACGCACTCCCTGGAGTGGAAGGGTGATAAGCTGGGTATTTTCGAGATGCGTCGCCACTACACCAACTATTTCCGCGGTCTGCCACACTTTAAGCCGCTGCGCATGAAGTTGGTGCAGTCCGAAGACATCCAGGAAATTTACGACACGCTGGACGAGATCGCCCATACCATGGCGTATGAGGAAGCCTAACCAGTTGAGGAGTCAGAGAGTTTAGGAATTTAGGAGTGACGAGTTAAAGAATTTGAACTCCTGCCAAAATTAATTAAGGAGTTGGAGCATCAGCATACGTGTTGAGACTTCAACTCCTTTTATATTTGCTGACGAGTTTAGAAGTCCAACATCCAACTCTTAAACTCTCTAACTTCTAAACATATTCTTATCAAAACGATACCTTCTCCCCCACATGAGCAAACAAGCACACCGGCTATTGCCTGGATACTGGTCGTAATACTCGCCCTGATCTGGGGCACCTCTTTTATACTCATCAAGAAAGGCCTGGTCGTTTACTCTTCCGGTGAGCTGGGGGCTTTGCGTATGGTCATTGCCTGTACCGCGTTACTGCCCTTTGCTATCAAGAATGTGCGCAAGGTGGAACCGGGACGCTGGAAGTTTCTGCTGGGCAGCGGTCTTCTTGGCAACTTCCTCCCGGCTTTTCTGTTTGCCATCGCTGAGACACGCCTGGCCAGTGGGCTGGCTGGCGTACTCAACTCGCTAACAGCCCTGTTCACGTTGCTGGTAGGTGCCGCCTTGTTTGGCCAGTCTATCACCTGGATGCGCATGCTCGGCATCGTGGTAGGTATAGCGGGTACGGCTGTGCTCATCTTCTCAGGCAATGGCAACGCCGAACTCGACAACATGTACTATGGGCTGTACATCGTGCTGGCCACCATTTTCTACGGTATCAGCGCCAACCTCATCAAGTTCCGACTGCACGGCATCAAGGCGATTGCTGTTTCCAGTCTGGCTTTGCTCACAGTGGGTCCTGTTGCACTCGTATACCTGTTCACCACCGATTTCTGGTACAAACTTCACCATGTGCCGGGCGCCTGGGAAGCGCTGATGTACATTGCCATACTGGCCGTGTTCAGTACAGCCATCGCCTTGGTGCTCTTCAATAAACTGATCCACATCTCCACCACCCTGTTTGCCAGCTCCACCACCTACCTTATACCTGTAGTGGCGCTTATGTGGGGAGTTTTGGACGGCGAGGAAATTCATCTTTGGCACTATGTGGGCATGGTTATCATTCTGGCAGGGGTGTTTATTGTGAACCGGGCAAAGTAATTTCCGAGAATCAATAAGGCTATACCTTCATCAGCAGCCTCTGTCCTACCCGGGCAGAGGCTGTTTTATTTCATCCCGGCAAGATATGCCAGTATCAGAATTTTCTAATCTCTCGATAATTTACTTATTTAAGGGTTTACAAGAACCGACCCAACCACCCTATGAGGTTATTACAAACCCTTTTGAGTCTTGCGCTGCTGCTGTTTCTCTCCTTTCAGGCAACGGCACAGGAAGACAATTCAGAACTTGCCATACAGGAGCTCAAGCTGCAGGCCGTGAACGATACGGCCTTTATGCTGCACGTCACCAACGAGTCGGGCAACCTGGTCAGGTATAGCGGCCCCCTGTCGGTGCGCATCAACGGCGACTTGCAGGAAATCAGCTTTACGGAAGGCGAGGCCCGCTTCTCTATACCTCAAAAGGCTAACCTGGTACAGGTGAGCGCCAATATCGGCACCCATACCATAGCCCGCCTATACCGTCTCGATGCCGAGTCCGAGCACGGCGTGCGCCACTTCCCGATGTGGCTCTCCATACTGCCGCCACTTATTGCTATCATCCTGGCCCTTATTTTCAGGGAGGTGCTGCTGTCGCTTTTTGCCGGTATCTGGGTAGGTGGTTTTGTGATCTACGGCCTTTCCTTGAAGGCATTTTTCACCAGCCTGTTAGCCGTGGCCGACACTTATCTTGTTGGTGCCCTCACCGATCGGGATCATATTTCCGTCGTCATTTTCTCGATGCTGATAGGCGGCATGGTGGCCATTATCTCCAAAAACGGGGGCATGGCAGGCGTCGTGAACAAGCTCTCGCGCTACGCACACTCCGCCCGGAGCTCGCAGCTAGTAACATGGGTTTTGGGTGTCGCCATCTTTTTTGACGATTACGCCAACTCCCTGATCGTAGGCAACACCATGCGCCCCGTTACAGACAAGCACCGCGTGTCGCGCGAAAAACTGGCCTACATCGTGGACAGCACCGCCGCTCCTGTGGCCGCCATCGCGTTCGTAACCACCTGGATCGGCGCTGAGCTGGGCTATATCAAGGATGCCACTGTCACGCTGGGTATAGAGGAGGGGGCTTATTCGATGTTTTTAAACTCCCTGCAGTATGCCTACTACCCGGTGCTCACGCTGGTGTTTATGCTGATGCTGATCTGGATGAACCGCGATTATGGACTGATGTACAAAGCCGAGCGCCGCGCCCGCACGACAGGCGCCGTGAGCAACCACCGTCCCGACAGCCGCAGCGACGCCCGCCAACACCTGGAAATGGCCGAGTTCGAAGCCATTGACCCTGACCGAAGCCGCGCCTTTAATGCGTTGATACCTGTTCTGGTGGTTATTTTCGGAACCGTCATCGGCCTGCTCTACACGGGTTATAATCCCGAAACCTGGGCTGACCCAAGTATAGGCTTCTTCCGAAAACTCTCCATCACCATCGGCGATTCCAACTCCTATACCGCACTGATCTGGGCATCACTTTCAGGGGTGGTTGTGGCGATAGTCCTTACAGTGAGCCAGCGCATCATGAGCATCTACGAAACGATGGAATCGCTGCTGACGGGCTTTAAAACGATGTTGCCGGCCATGCTGATCCTGATCCTGGCTTGGTCGCTGGCGCAGGTAACCAAAGAGCTTTACACGGCCGAGTACCTCACCTCGCTTTTCTCTGGCAATGTTTCGCCGCGCTGGCTCCCTGAGATTACCTTTTTCCTGGCTGGCATCATAGCCTTTTCAACTGGCTCGAGCTGGGGCACCATGGCCATTCTATATCCGCTGATGCTGCCTGCCACCTGGTATGTAAGCCAGCAGCATGGCATGAGCGTGGAGGAGACCATGCCGATCATGTACAACGTAATTTCGGTAGTGCTGGCCGGTGCCGTATTTGGCGACCACTGCTCCCCTATTTCCGATACCACCATTCTCAGTTCCCTGGCCTCGGGCTGCAACCACATCGACCATGTGAAGACGCAGCTGCCTTATGCCATTACTGTGGCGCTGGTTGCCAACTTGGTCTGCACCTCACTTTCAAGCTGGGGCGTGAATTGGTTTTTAGTATACCTCATAGGAATTGCCGTACTGTGGGGCATCATCAGGCTGTTTGGTAAAAAAGTAGAACACACGCCCGCGCTGGCTGAAGTAGCAAACTAGAAAAGAGACGATGATTCCAAAGCTGCAACAACGAGAGGACCTGACACAGAATGATAAACTGGCGGAAGAGTTTGGTCGCATGCAACAGTTGATCGATGCGCTGAACAGCAAAGCCATTCCGGAAGGTATAGCCGCTACTATCGCGCAGCAAATTGAGCCACTCAACAGCCCGGACATCCCAGCACCTCTGTACGCTGCCCGGCTGAAGAAAACCCGAAGCTTCATTCTCAAGCTGGTGGAAAAGCAGTTAAAACTGGTGCCTCAAAAGCACTACCAGAAACTATGGCTGGCACTTGGCATATCGGCATTAGGGATTCCTTTCGGTGTTGTGTTCTCCGTAGCGCTGAAGAACTTTGCCTTTATTGGACTGGGCTTGCCAATTGGGATAGGGGTAGGTATAGCGGTTGGTACGCAGCTGGATGAACAGGCCAAAGCCGAAGGCAGGCAGCTCGATTTGGAGTAGATTTACGAACGCACCTTTCTTACCGAAAGTTAAAAGTCCAGCCGGTAAAAATCGTGCACAACGGTGCGGGCGCCATAGCTCTCTTTGTAGTTGACCAGGCCCTCGTTCAGGTATAGCCCCTGCTGCTCTGTGGAAATGCCGAAGCTGAAGTACTTTTTGTGTGGGTATACCTGCGTTAGAAGATGATCTGTTAAGAAGTCTAGTGCTCCTAACTTCTGACCACGCACGTTAGAGCAAATGTACTGACTGTGGGCAACAGTAGGTGATTCGTAAATTAACATACCAGCTACTATTTCTTCACCTTCATAAACAGCTTTGAGGTTAATGTTTGTAGGGAAATTAAGAGCTAACTGCATTAGCTCTTCTGCTGTGTGAATAGGGCTAAGTTGGTACTTTTCACTTAGTAATTGGCTCGCCATCTGCATGTAAGTTCCGTAGTCTTGGCTTTCACGTACCTCCAATGCATAGCTAGTTGCTTTATTAATTTGTCTTTTGCGTAATTGATTATATGGCAACCTGTTGCCCAGGGCGATGACGGAATTCACATCCCGGCGGTACAACGTGGCCCCATACCTGAACAAGGTATATAGATCTTCTTCAGCTGGCAGTTGATGGTAGATATGCGGGATGGCTTTGTAATAAAGTGTCTTGAAATGCTGCTCCCGGCTATACCTGATCAGGGCCTCAAACACCTGTAACATCAACGGACTTTTCATTTTCCTGCTGCTTACCAGCCCCCCGTAGCTCAGCCCTGCGTGCGAGTGCAGCTCATTGTTTGTAGCGTTGGCCGGCAGCACCGCCACCAGTTTGTCTTTGTGGCAGAACAACAACGAGTGGTCTTCGAAGCGGTCGGCATGATACTCCATGTAGTCGCGAAGAAACAGGAACGTGCCGTTCTTGGAGGCCTTTACAAAAGCATTCCACTCCGACTTATACCTATCGCTATACCTGACTACTGCTACCATTGCTTCCCGAAAAGGCTTATCTCTGATGGATACTCTGTTTGCTTAAAAAACTATACCTGTGATGTGGGCTATACCTGCAAAAAAGCGGACAGGTCGCGACCTGTCCCCACTGCTATACCTGGCAACGATGTTATGGTGTAACATCGCTACATTTATACCTTCCACTTTCCAGCCCACCCCTCAATTCTCAAACTTAAAATCACCTGTTCAGCACGATCCGGAAGGTGGTGCCTTTGCCGATCTCGGAGGACTTGACGTAGAGCCTACCTTCGTGGTAGTTGTCGATGATGCGCTTGGCCAGCGCCAGTCCCAAGCCCCAGCCCCTCTTTTTGGTTGTAAATCCCGGCAAAAATACGGAATCCATTTTGCTCTTCGGTATACCTTTACCTGTATCGCTGATGTCGAGGGCAATCTGACTTTTACCCAGCAGCGAGAGCTGTAGCCGGATACTGCCGCGACCTTCCATCGCATCGACCGCATTTTTGCAGATGTTTTCGATCACCCAGTCGAAGAGCGGCACATTTACCTTGGCTGTGATTTCGGGGGCAAAGTTTGACGCTACCGTAAAGTCCACCTTGCTTGAAATACGGTTTTGCAGGTAGCCGATCGCGTTCTCCGTTACCTGCAGAATATTTTCGTCACGTAGCAGCGGCACCGAACCGATGTTGGAGAAGCGCTCCGTGATGATCTCCAGACGCCGGATGTCTTTCCAAAGCTCCGCCGTGATGGGCTCGTTCTCGAACTTCGGGCTGGACTTCATGTACTCATACCAGGCCATGAGCGAGGAAAGCGGCGTACCCAGTTGGTGCGCGGTTTCTTTGGCCAGCCCCACCCATACTCTGTTTTGCTCGGCCTTGCGGGAGTAACTGAAAGCGAAGTAAGCCATTAGGGCAAAGCAGGCGATCACCATCAGCTGCACATAGGGATAGTAACGCAGTTGTGAGAGCAGGTCCGAGTCTTTGTAGAAGACGTAGTTTTCAGAGCCCTCCGCCCAGGGCACGATAATCGGGGCGTGCTGCGCCTTCATGCGAGCAATCTCGCGCTGCAACAGTTCATTTTTGCGCTCCTCCGAAATGTTGTCAGGCAGGTTGATGTTCTTGAAATCGAGAATGTTTTCGTTCTCGTCTGTCAGGATAACAGGTATAGTGTGGTTGGATGAGAGAATCTCCTCTTCAATGAAGACGATGTTGTCATCGCTGGGAGCATTGATCATGTAGCGCAACCCCTTGGCATAAAGCTGCACCAATTCCTGCTCTCTTTCAGACAATTTGCTCACTAATACGTTAGTGTACGTAATAGTTACCGCCCCGATAAAGAGCGCGACAATAACGACAAGAAACTTTATTCTGTTTTTCTGGGCGTAAATGGGAATCATGCGGTGCGCGAAAATTATCTGAAATTAGTAGAAATTAATTAATAAGGTCAAGTAAGTTTCTTTTTAATAAGCAAAGCCGTAATTTTGCACTTTAGTATTCCGAACGAAAGTTATGCTTCAGAACTTTAAAGCAATCAGCCTGTCCTACAAGAAAGCACCGCTGGATATCAGGGAGCTGATTGCCTTAGATGAGAACTCATGCAGGCAATTTATTCAGACGCTGAAGAGCTTTATTCAGGCTTCTGACATACTGGTGCTCTCTACCTGCAACCGCACCGAAGTGTACTATAACTCCGATGTGGATTATAGCACCGAAATTGTGAAGCTGCTTGGCATCACCAAAGGCATAGACAACATTACCCAATACCTCGACTACTTTACGATCCTCAACGAGCACAACGGTGCCGTTCAGCATTTATTTGAGGTAAGCATGGGGCTGGAGTCGCAGGTGGTGGGCGATATGCAGATCACCAACCAGGTGAAGCAGTCGTACCAGTGGGCGGCCGACAACGAGACCGCCGGTCCGTTCCTGCACCGCCTGATGCACACCATCTTCTTCACCAACAAACGCGTTGTGCAGGAGACTGCCTTCCGCGATGGTGCCGCCTCTACTTCTTACGCTGCCATTGAGTTGATCGAGGAACTGACTGCTGATGTGGTGGCTGAGCCCAAGATCCTGGTGGTGGGAGTAGGCGAGATTGGTGCAGATGTGTGCCGTCATCTCAAAGACAAAGGCTACCAACACGTCACTATCACCAACCGCACCATGGCCAAGGCGCAGGTCCTGGTGGACGAGTGCGGTATGACTGTGCTTCCGTTTGAAGATATCGTGCAGGGTTTGAAAGAGGCAGACGTGATCATCTCATCGGTGGCTCGCGAAACCCCTTTCTTTACCAAAGAAATGATCCAGCGCCTAAACGTGCTCACGTTTAAGTTTTTTATAGACCTGTCTGTGCCGCGCAGCGTGGAGGCCGAGGCAGAAGCCGTGCCTGGCGTACTGGTTTACAACATCGATACGATACAAAATAAAGCATCTGCTGCCCTACAGCAGCGCATTAACTCTGTGCCGCAGGTACGCGCTATCATCGAAGAGTCGATCGAACAGTTTAACGACTGGTCGAAGGAGATGATGGTATCACCTACTATCAACAAGCTGAAAAACGCGCTGGAGTCGATCCGCCAAGAAGAGATGGCCCGCTATATGAAAAAGCTAGGCCCGAAAGAGGCTAAACTGGTTGATAACATCACCAAGTCGATGATGCAGAAAGTAATTAAGCTGCCAGTGCTGCAACTGAAAGCGGCGTGCAAGCGCGGTGAAGCCGAAACACTGATCGATCTGCTGAACGACCTGTTTGATCTGGAAAAGCAACCGGCAGATTCTCACCAATAGCAACAAAACCTTAAATAATAGAAAGCTGACTCCAAAAAGGTCAGCTTTTTTTATGTCTAAACTTGCAACATATAAATATTTTTACATATCTTTGCACATATAAATATTCATATAAGATATTTGCTTTAACCAGAAGAAATTTCGATCCAAGCTACGAGAACAGCAGCAAACAAAGTCCATCTTATACCCTTAGTGCAGTAAAAATGAAAAACATCTCCGCCCTCCTATCCTTTATTACTGTTGTTCTGTTATTCAGCTCCTGCACCAGCCACTCATTTATGCTGACAGAGCGCGACATTGCCAATGATGGCATTGCCCCGATCCGGAAGTCAGACTTTAAGATGGTGGCTGATAAACCAGCGGATGCTTATGCAGATGCGGACGCCAAGTGGGTAGCTACTTCAAAGCCGCACGTTGCCTCCACTTCAGCCCGTGTCGTGCGCCGCACCGATGCCGTGGCACTTTCTGCCGCCACTACCCACGAAGGCCACGAGATACTGAAGCGTGAAGTTGAAAAGGCCATGAAGAAGGAAAAGTCTGCCGCTGCTCCCACCAAGAAGGAAGTGAAAGCAAAAAAGCAGAAAGAGACAGGCGATAAAATTTTACTCTAAGCCTCAGCCACAAAAAACTACTTTGCACGGTTCTTCGTGAACCGCCTGTTTTATTTAGTATAAAAAAAGCCAAAGGTCCCCGTCTGCTTCATTTTACGAAGGGAACGGAGACCTTTGGCTTTTCTATGAATGTAATACTCGGTGCCTCAGCACCTGGGCGGATTACTAAATATCAATGCAGCATTCTTCCAGGCAATCGATCACGTCAATCAGCTTTGGAATGGCAAGGGAATAGTAAATTTTGGTGCCAACCTTAAAGGAAGACAGGACCCCTTTGTCCTTCAGTGTAATCAAATGCTGGGAAGCAATAGCCTGTGGCAGGTCCAGATACTTATAAATTTCCGTAACAGTCATTTTATCCTCCTTGCCGAGCAAGTCCACTATCGCCAGTCTCTTCGGGTGTGCCAACACTTTCAGCATGGCTGCCGCCTTATCTATTTTCTTAGATTCAATTCTAGATAACAAACTTTTCATAATTAATAATTATACCTAACAGTTTCTACATACATTTAAACAATACAATTCATATTAAGATATATACGGCAACCGCGACATTTGGCTGATGTAGCTCCAAAGGAATTTTAAAATTTTCTTCTGAAGCCCTCATAACACAACACACTCCTTGTCAGATACATCCTGAATGATGAATTGAGTACATGTACGTATAAAAATTAAAATTGGATATAGGAAATACTTAATGTTGATAGATTACTATATAGCCTTTTCCTAATTGCCTTCCTCCGTGAAACGTCCAATACGTAAAGCTGTTCACCGAAAATTCAGTGTCGCAACGTGTATTCCCAGCACAGTACAATATATACGCCTGGATAGGTATAAGATTTCATAGCCCTGTACGCTCCGGGGTAATTTTGTACCTTTGCGGTCTGTAAACCCTTAACTACAAACAAACCCATGAAAGAGCTTCTCGAAAAATTTGAGAATAAACGTCCTGAGATAGTATTTGAGTGGAAAGATGCTGAGACTGAGGCAGAAGGCTGGGTGGTGATCAACTCGCTGCGCGGTGGTGCAGCCGGTGGTGGCACCCGCATGCGCAAAGGCCTGGACAAGCGCGAGGTAGAATCGTTGGCCAAAACCATGGAAGTGAAGTTCACCGTATCAGGTCCTGCCATCGGCGGGGCTAAGTCAGGTATAAACTTCGATCCGGCCGACCCGCGGAAGCGCGGCGTGCTGGAGCGCTGGTACAAGGCTGTTATTCCACTGCTCAAAAGCTACTATGGCACGGGCGGCGACCTCAACGTGGACGAGATACACGAAGTGATACCGATTACGGAAGATTATGGCCTGTGGCACCCGCAGGAAGGTGTGGTGAACGGGCACTTTAACGCCACTGAGCCGCAGAAGATCAACAAAGTAGGCCAACTGCGCCAGGGCGTGATCAAAGTAATTGAAGATCCGGCTTATACCCCGGCGGCAACCCGCAAGTATACAATAGCCGATATGATTACAGGTTATGGTGTGGCCGAAGCTGTATGTCATTACTATACAATTTGGGGTGGCTCGTATGAAGGCAAGCGCGCCATCATTCAGGGTTGGGGAAATGTAGGCGCTGCTGCTGCCTTCTACCTGGCTGGCAAGGGCGTTAAGATTGTCGGTATCATCGACCGGACGGGCGGCTTGATCAGGGAAGAAGGCTTCTCCTTTGATGAGATCCGCGAGCTATACCTGGGCCGACAGGGCAACACCCTGTATGCAGAGAACCTGATCCCATTCGAAGAGATGAACAACCGCATCTGGTCACTCCCTGCCGAGATCTTTATACCTGCCGCTGCATCACGCCTGGTGACGCGCGGACAACTCGAGCAAATGATCGCCAGCGGACTGGAGGTAATCTCCTGCGGAGCCAATGTGCCATTCCAAGATCCGGAGATATTCTTCGGCCCTACCGGTGAGTTCGCCGATCAAAACATATCGGTTATACCTGACTTTATCGCCAACTGTGGTATGGCGCGGGTGTTCGCTTACCTGATGGAGAACGAGGTAGAGATTACGGACGATGCCATTTTCCACGACATCTCGCGTGTCATCCGGGAAGCTTTGGAAAAAACACATACTAAGAATCAGGCGAAAACAGAGATCGCCAAGGCCTCTTTCGAGATAGCACTCAGCCAACTGCTGTAATTTTATATAGCGCCTGTTGGGCCCAGTTATAAATAAAAAAGCCGGAGAAACTCCGGCTTTTTTTTCACCCTTATATTTTCAAACTGCAACGCCTTTCTTAACAAGATAGGACCTTACCAAGTAACACTGCAGTATTTATCAAATCTATTCCCAAAAACCCATACAAACCATTATTGTAATTTTGTTTTATCTAACGACCGAACGCTACGCGGGTTATACAATAAACAGCATTTTTTTAACAAACACTTTCTTTTGTACTGTAGACGTTAGTTAACAAAGGATGTAAGTAAAATATAATTTTTACAATACAACATCTATTATCCTCATAGCCTCTGCTCTATGCCGTAGATCTGCTAAGGGACTTATCAGGTATAGCTGCTTTACTTCTGACCTAATCAAAGTCAAAATATTCACCTTCCTGCAGCTCCACTTTCTTTTCCTGTTTCACTGGCTTTTTGCCGCGCAGCAGATCCTTCAGTTCCTGGCCTTCCTGTTTCAGATCGGTTTTGATCTTCTCGCGCACACGCTCGTTGTCGTACGCCAGCTTAAAGTCGTTCTCCTTGCCGCGCAGGGTCAGGAAAAGCGAGCTGTTCCCTGCATCTGTATCCTCAGCCACCACACCGTAAACGCTGTCACGGTCAGGCCGGCGATCTTTCGTAAGAGGCAGCTTGATACGATAGTCCATGTCCTGGTCGAAGGTATGGGTACCGGAGATAGACACCGAAGGTATAGCCGAGAGGTTGGAACGAATGTCCATCTCCGGAATGAAGATGGTGCGCTGCTGTATCCAGAAGTTATTGCTGAGCTCTGCAAACTTCATATTCGCCAGTTCTGACCGCTTCACGAAGGCCGACATCTTCTGCATCGGGGCAAAGTTGATCAGCTGACCGTCGCGCACCGTGGCGGCAATCTCCGCCTGCATGAGGTCCGTTTTGGTGTTGAGCTGGCTATCGAAGTAAACGTCCGACACAATGTTGGCTGTCAGCCTGCCCCGCAGCTGCTTATCAGAAATAAAGCTCTGTCCGAAATTCTCAAAAACATAGAACAGACTGTCGACGCTCATGTTGCTCAACTTGGTGGCTGTGCTCACCTTGATGTGGTCGCGGTTGCGGGCATCGAGATTTCCGCGTACGGCGAAGTTCCCTCCAATGGCGTTGAACGAGATGTTGGGGGAAGACACGATCTGGTTGCGCAGCTTCACCTCTCCTTTGATGTGCTCCGCTCTGAAGCGCCTGAACTTTGCCTGCCGGATAGTGGCACCCAGGTCGAAGGCAATATCGGGCGAGATGTTAAACTTATAAGCAGCACTGCCAGTCTGCCTGGCATCGGCTGGGGTATTCAGCTCTTCGCTCAGCAACTGGTCAAAGTTGAGGTATTGGCTGCTGAAGTCGGCTTCAACAAGTAGGCGTTGTTTATCGAGCAGCAACCAGGCCATCACGTTGCGAAACATTCCGTTCAGCACAAAGTCCGAATCGCCGAGTTGGCCTTTGAAATCCGACACCGCTACATCATTCTTTTTGAAAATGAAGTTTCCGTTTAAGCCACTCAATGGCATCGGCATTTCCTTGAGGTTCAGCATCACGTTATGCAGCGTGATATCGCCGCTTGTGTTGAGCGTGCTGTTGCCCGGCCTGGCCTTGAACTCTTTTAGGTTACCTGCAAAGGCGATGCGCACATCCGCCAGGCCGCTTCCGCTTTTCACCTCTTCAAGCTGTAGCAGGCTCACCACATAGCCCACATCCAGCATGCCCTTGGCACTGAAAGCCAGGTAGGGGTTCTCAAAATTGCGGTAAGTTACACTCCCCTCAAAAGGACGCTTGTTCAGGATGCCTTTCAGGTTCTTCAGCTCCAGCAACGACGTTGCAGCGCTCTTACTGGCGCCATTCGTAAAGTATCCATCCAGGTGCAGGCCTTCAATTTTCTGCTTGGTGTCAGGGTGAAAGAAAGAGGCGTTGCGTGCGCCAAACTCAAAAGCTACCTCCGGGTTTTGCTTGCCGGATGCCTTGCCTTTTACAGTGCCCTTGAAGAAGACGTCTCCCTCGCTGCGGTACTGGCTGTACTCACGTGTAATATGTTGGGGCAGCAACGAGAGCAGCGACTGTATGTTGGTGTCTTTACCCTGCATTTGCAGGTCGAGTTCCGTAGTGCCGCCATAGGCAATTTGCCCGCCTACTTCATAGGCAGCACCCTCTACCTGCACAACAGAGGGTCGCAAGGCAATGGTGCGCGCGGTGCGGTCTATTGTCAGCGCTGTGTGCAGCGCTACAGACTTCCCCTTGAAGAATTCACTCTCAACTATCCGGATGGTGCTGATCGTGGCGTTTCCTTTTGTTTCAAGGGCTATCTTATCGTTGGTGATCGCCATAGCCGCATCTAATTGCTGCGCATCGGCTTGGATGTAGTGGTTCAGTTGGAGGTCGGTGTAGCGCAGCGCGACCCGGCTCAGGTGGATTTTCTCCAGATGGAAGGCGAAATCACCGGACGAATTGCTGGAGTCGGTTGCCAGGATATGGTAGTTGACCTGCCCGTTTTTGAGCACGCGCACATGGATGGAGCCGTTCTCCAGGTATAGCTGCTTCACGTCATACCTTCCCCGGATGATGTCGAACACGCTGAACGTGAAATACAACTTCTCGGCCCTTGCCAGCGACGAGTCACTGTCTGCTATACCTTCGTGCACGTTTACCTGTTCGAGGGCCACAGCCACCTGCGGAAACTTATCGAAAAGGGAAAGCGAAATTTTGCCGACGTCTACCTTTGTCGTGATATGCTTATTGGCTTCGGCCACAAAGAGTCCGATTATTTTATCTTGGTACGCATACACCAGCCCTGCCGAAATGCCTGTGATCGCCACTGCTGCCAGGGCGACATAAAATAGCACTTTTTTCACAACACGTTTTCGTCCCAAGAGAAAGTTCAGATTTTAAGCATCTTACAAAAGCTAAAGGTACTGCAGTATTCACACGTGCACAATAGGCGATGCGGCTCGAAAAAAAATTTTAAGATTTTTTTAGCAGATGTTTTGCAGTTCCAAAAAAACACCCCATATTTGCATCATCAAAAGGGGACAACAGGTCTTCAAAACGAGAAAATGGGGTGTTAGCTCAGCTGGTTCAGAGCACCTGCCTTACAAGCAGGGGGTCACTGGTTCGAATCCAGTACGCCCCACAAAAGGACAACTGCAAAGTTGTCCTTTTTTTATGTCCATACTTTTCTGAAGCGCTATACTTCAACAAGCAAACCTCCCCCCAGCTTACTGTATAACGGCCTGATTTCGAATAAAATATACAGAAGATAGTAAGGTTTCAAACCTCGCTTTCAAGAAGGTATAATATGCCTGCAAATTTCATAGCTCCTAAGCATGCGAAGACTGTTAGGTCCTAAACTTTACCACCAATTGTTGGCAGCAAAACTCTGTAGGGCTATACCCATATTCTCTCCTTGAAGACATGTGAGAAATCAAGTTTGAAATTTGCAGGCGTAGCTCAGTGAAGGGTGTTGGCATTTGGTGTAAGACTCTCTTAAAGGCATACGCTCCTATTGGCCCTCTGCCGCAAGTTTTGGATTCCCGTTCTTCCTTGTCCTCAAAGGGATGGTCTTTTCTAGTACTAAACTGCCTAGCTCTAAGCATTCAGAACTCCTCCGTATAGGCTGTACCGGTGTGCATTTTCCAAACAGGATTCACACAGGCTCATTACTCTCCTGAATGGATTCCCTTATAAGGGATTGCCTCTGAAATCGTAATCTCAATTTGTTTTATATGCCTGCACAGGGCAGTAAGGACAGAAAGCTGCTCAAGAAGACTTTATCTGGTTATTAATTTGGGGAAGGCCTAGCTGAAGGTATAGGTATAGACTATACTATGTCGCGGGATGAGAGTGTACTTTAGATTCTACCCAGCTATACCTGACCTGGAAAGAAATTGCTTGTGCAGGGCAAGCACCTGGGGTATTATAAGTTGTTGGTCGTCGTTGTAGACAATGTGCTGTGCCCGGGATACTTTTTCTTCTTCGCTCAGCTGCTTGCTGATGATCGCTTTTATATCAGCTTCTGTGCGGTGTGGGTCGCGTTTAAGCAGTCGCTTGAGGCGCACATCCAGCGGGGCAGTCACGACAATGATCTCATCCATCTGCCGCCACGATTCTGATTCAAACATCAGAGCAGCTTCCTTGATTAGGTAAGGGGCATTTGCATTGACCTCAGCCCAGCGCTCAAAGTCAAGGCCTACATGCGGATGCACCAAGGCATTAAGCTTGTCCAGCCGTTCCTGATTATTGAAGACTACTGATGCCAGATAGGCACGGTCCAAATGCCCTTCCGAGGTATAGGTTTCCTGCCCAAAGGCCGCCTGCAGTTCCTGCTTCAGTGCAAGGTCGTATTGCATCACCCACTTGGCGCGGGTGTCGGCGTCATACACAGGTATACCCAGCACTTGAAACACGCGGCATACAATGGTTTTGCCTACGCCTATTCCGCCGGTTATACCTATCCTGAGCATGCGCTTTATTTTTTTAAGACGGCTTTGATGCGCTCAGGCCAGAGTGTAATGCTGCGGGCACCGGCAGGCTTCTGCACAAGTTCGGGTGCCACTGTGGAGTCGAGGCGGCTATACCTGGAGAAATCTACAATGGCCTTGAATGCTTCGGAGTTAATGACGGCCGCTGAATCTTCGAGTGCGAGGTAGCGAATCAGCACCACCTGCGGACGCAAGGTTACCTCGGTATTCAAGGGCACATTCACCATTTCCGGCACAACCTGGTGTTCGCGCTGTTGTAGTGGCTTTATCCTTGCCGAAACAGTGGCCTCTGTTATATCCGCCTTCACCAGCGACTTGTTATCATACTCGATGGGCACCACGATCTTAGCCGACTCAGTCAGGTTGGTGATCGGCAAACGCAAAATAAAAGGGCTTGGCAAACTATCGACCATGGAGGATGGTCCTCGGAAAGTAATGGTGTCCGGATCAATACGGACAGGGCGTAGCATGGCGTGGCGTTCGCCTGTCACTTTCTGAGCAGGGTCGAGCTGCAGCGCGATGCGGCGCGTCACATTCTCATTGAAGTTAAAGAAAAGGGTATCGGTTACAACAAAGTTAAGCTGCAGACCGTCCATGGCATTCACCAGAGCAGGTCTTAAGGCGGAGCCAAGCAGATAATTGTTGCGGGGAAGGCTACGGATGTAGACCTCTGCGGGCTGTACTTCTACCCTAAGTGCTTTGCGAAGGAGTTTCCACCCACGGCCGGTAACGTTTACCGCTACCTCTTCAGGCAGTGGACTGATTGGAACCAGGCGCTGTTCGTTGTACACAAAGCGCACCGGGTAGGAGGTCTGGGTAGAGTAGCTTTTGTTGAGGGCATTGAGCAGCCAGAAAGTAGAAGCCGCCACAAAACAGAGCACTACAATTCTCCAGTAGTGCTCTGTTTGGGGCTTAAATGGCCTTACAAACCATAAAATGATATTTCGGGCTTTCTCAAACGACAAGGTGTCTTATCCTTATTTCACTTTAGCAGTAGCTTCCAGCGAGATAGCAGATTTCTCAAACAAAAGACGCACGCCTTTGTCTACTTCTATCTCTACGGTGTCATCGTTAACAGCTGTTAAACGACCATGCAGTCCGCCTATTGTCACGACCTGCATACCTTTGGTCAGCTCTTCACGAAATTTTTTCTGGTCCTTCGCTTTTTTCTGCTGCGGACGGATCATGAAAAAATAGAAAACAAGGATAATAGCGCCGAACATCAGGAGCTGTGGCAGCATGCCACCGTCTGGTGCGGCTTGTAGGAATATCGTTTGCATAAAAAGGGTTGTGCTCTTTAGAGCGTGATTTTTTAGTTGAGTTTCACTGGGCCGTCAGCGCCTGCAGTTGGGATGCTAGATGAAGTTACGTTGCCCTTCATGAACACACGCACAATGTTAGGCTCTGTATTGGCACGAACCGTCACAGTCGGAGACTGCTGGCCAGGCTTGTTACGGCTATCGAAACGCACCTTCACTTCGCCTTCTTCACCTGGAGCAACAGGAGTCTTCGTCCAGTCAGGAGCGGTGCAACCACAAGAGGCAGAAGCACTCTCAATTACCAGCGGCGACTTGCCTGTGTTGGTGAATTTGAAGGTATGCTCTACTATATCACCTTCTTTAATGGTGCCGAAATCATACTCGGTTGTCGCGAAGCTCATTACCGCCATGTTCTCGGTGCTGGCCGTTTGGCTGGTTGGCACTACGTTCGGGTTATCCACTACTTGCGGCTGATCTGCAGGTGCAGTTGCTTCGGCAGTAGTTGCCTCTGATGCCGTCGTGTTGTTCTGGTCGCAACTGGTCACTGTCATGGCAGTGCCAAGCGCTAGGGCTAATAAGAAGTTCTTTTTCATATCAGTTAAACAGCTTTTTGCTTGATTATAGTTTCGCAATAATGTGTTGTGCAAATTCCATGGTGCCGGCTTTGCCTCCCAGGTCGCCTGTGCACTCTTCTCTGTTAGCAAGCGTTGCATCCAGAGCCGTCTCAATGCGGTACGCCTCATCTTTCAAATCGATGTGGTGCAGCATCATGATGGCCGAGCGCAGCAATGCAGTTGGGTTCGCTTTGCCCTGGCCTGCAATATCAGGAGCAGAACCGTGTACGGCTTCGAAAATGGCCATGTCGCTGCCGATGTTGGCACCGGACACGACACCCAGACCGCCTACCAGACCCGCGCACAGGTCAGAAAGGATATCACCGAACAGGTTGGTGGTTACGATCACGTCGAACTGCTCTGGCTTAATCACCAGCTGCATGCACATATTGTCGATGATCTTGTCGTCGTACTGGATGTGCGGATATTCCTTGGATATCTCGCTGGCTTCGCTCAGGAACAGGGCGCCGGCGCTTTTCAGGATGTTGGCTTTGTGAACAGCCGTTACCTTCTTGCAGTTGTGCTTATTAGCGTATTCAAACGCGGCACGGATGATCTTGCGGCAGCCTACGCGTGTGAGGCGGGCTACTGAGTCAGAGATCTGCAGGCGCTCGTCAAACATCTCAAGGCCAGAGTACAGGCCTTCGGTGTTCTCGCGGAACAGCACCAGGTTCACGTTATCGAAGCGTGTATTTACACCTGGCGTTGTCTTGGCAGGGCGTACATTGGAGTACAAATCGAACATCTGGCGCAGCTGCACATTAATGCTCTTAAAGCCTTTGCCAACCGGCGTAGTGATAGGGCCTTTCAGGGCCACTTTGTTCTTCTTAAGGGAGGCAATCAGTGTAGAAGGAATCAGTTCACCCATCGAGTCGAAGGTGGTCTGTCCTGCATTTTCCTCTTCCCAGGTTACGGGCACGTTAGCGGCACTGAAAACGGCTTTAACAGCTTCTGTAATCTCTGGTCCAATCCCGTCGCCGGGAATCAGTGTAATCTCTCTCATGTCTATATTTCTTTCCTGCTGTTAATCTCGTTGATAAGTGAATCGACATCGCCCAGCAGCTTCTCGGCTTTGTCTTTTGCGTCCTGTATCACACGCTGTCCTTCGGATTTTGCGCTTGAAGTCACACGGTTGCGGTCTTCCACCAGTTCTTCCAGCAGGTCTGAAAGGGTATCGCGGTATTTCTCAAGGCGGTAGCTCAGCCAGCTGCGTGTCTCTCTACCTTTCTCTGGTGCAAACAGGATACCTGCTGCAGCTCCTACAGCGGCTCCAGAAACGAAAAACAGGATATTGCTCGTTTTACTCATAGGATTATCTCTATACTTATATATTAGGTATGTCGTTACCCACTATTACGGTATAATGGGGCGTAAAGACGGACAATACCTTATTTGTTGTCGATCAAACCACGGCCTGACTTGCGGATCTCTCCTTTTGCAGTCAGCTCTTGGGCCATCTTGTCCAGTACACCGTTCACAAACTGCTTGCTCTTTGGTGTGCTGTACAGCTTTGAGATCTCTATATATTCGTTGATGGTCACCTTAACGGGTATGCTTCGGAAGATGTGCATTTCGCAAAGCGCCAACTTCAGGATGATCTTGTCAAGCAGGGCCACACGCTCCACATCCCAGTTCTTCACACTTGCGGCAATCATGGCCTCGTACTTTTCATCATCCTGCAGGGTTTGGTGGTAGAGCTCCTCAAAGAAGGCCTTGTCGTCTTCCCAGTTAGCCGAAAGATCCAATAATAAGGGCTCCTCTTCGGTCTCTTCGCCAAACATCTTGACAGTCTTGTTGACCAGGCTTTTCACGATGGATTTGTTCTCCACCCAGTTCAAATCCTGCTCTTCAAACAAAGATTGTAAGTTTTTTTCTTTAAAAATAATGTTTTTGAAAATATGTTTCACCACTTCCAGGTCCTCCTCGAGCGTGGGCTCGGGCAGTGCCAGGTAGTTTAGAAACACTTCATCCTGCTTCAGGACGTTCTTATAAACGAGGCGAATCTCGCTGATGTCGGAGCCCCAGCTGATGTTGCGACGAATGATGTGTTGCTGGTATGACTTGTTGGTGAGGATGCGTTGCGCCACCCGGTTGTTCAGAAAGCGCTTTACATCAGGGCCAGTGGCAGCCGTAAAACGTTTCTCCTTCTTCTCCTCCTCATCTTTCACCAGTTCATTGATCAGCTCCAGAATCTGCAGGGTGCCCAGGTAGTGGTCGTAAATGCGCTCCACAGCGCTCATCATCTGGCTGCTGTATTGCTTGTAATCTTTTTTGGTGAGGTTCTTATAAGTTACAACAGCTCTGTTTACCGCATCAATTATCTCTTTGTCGGTCTCCTCTGTTTCAAACTGGCCGGTTTCGTGCCATTCCTTAAAGAGCAACTGGGCAATTTGTTTGCGGCCTTCAAGCAGCTTGCGGTCCTGCACCTCCATAGAGTTCAGGTCTGGGGCAAAGTCTTCTGCTATCTGATCAAGTGCCAGCTGGTAATCCGAACCTTCGGCCTGTTTGTAGGCATAAATGGCTTGCATAGCCTTGATTCGAAGTGTTCTGCGGTTGAGCATAATGGTATTTTAAAGAACGTGTTGGTTGATATGTGTTTTACTATAGTCGGTGCCGTGGCTCCAAAGCAGCAGACAGGTATAGCTGCCGCTGGTAAAGGTATACGCAAAGACGAACCTGTGCGCCAATAAATATGGTATGTAGTAAAACAAAAGTGCTACAGGTTAATGCAGCACTTTTGTTTTGAATAAGATCAAAAGGAAAGGCCTAGAAAGTGGACTTTACTTTACCAATGGCGTTGATACGCTGCTCTGCCATCTTGGTAGCGGCCAGCTGCGTGTGGATGCCCTCTTTCTCAGCCTTCTCAAAAATATCCAGAGTATAGCCGTAGATACGCTCTGTCTGAGCATAAGCGCTTTCGCGGTTGTAGCCAACCAGCTCAGAGTACACGTTGATCAGACCACCCGCATTGATCAGGAAGTCCGGAGCGTATGCGATGCCTTTTTCTATCAGCGCAGGACCATGAATGGATTCGTCGCGCAGCTGGTTGTTGGCGCTGCCCGCAATCACCTGGCACTTCAGGCGGTTCAGAGTGTCGTCGTTGATGGTACCTCCCAGCGCACATGGCGAGTAGATGTCCACGTCCAGGTCATAGATCTCGTCCATGCCCACCACCTTTGCGTTGTACTTGGCAGAAATCTCGCGCAGACGGTCTTCGTAGATGTCGGTGATGAAGATCTGGGCGTTTTCTTTCGCCAGCAGCTCTACCAGGTAGCCACCTACGTGACCAACACCTTGCACAGAGATCTTCTTGCCTGACAGTGAGTCAGAGCCATACACCTTCTTGGCGGCGGCTTTCATACCCATGTACGTACCGTAAGCAGTAACCGGAGACGGGTCTCCGCCACCACCCATCGCTTCTGGAAGACCAGCTACGTGATCTGTTTCCATCTTGATGTACTCCATATCTTTGGTAGTGGTTCCTACGTCTTCGGCCGTGATGTAAGCACCGTTCAGGTTCTTCACAAAGCGACCGTAACGGCGCATTAGGGCCTCTGATTTATCTTTTTTAGCATCGCCGATGATTACAGCTTTACCGCCACCCAGGTTCAGCCCGGAGATGGCAGCCTTATAGGTCATACCTCTCGAAAGACGCAACACATCATTCAGCGCTTCAGCATCAGAAGCATAAGACCACATACGTGTGCCACCCAGTGCCGGGCCAAGTACCGTATTGTGGATACCAATGATAGCTTTCAGGCCAGTCTCGTGGTCGTGGCAGAAAACTACTTTCTCATGGTTATACTCTGATATCTGACCGAAGATAGAATCGTCTTTCTTCAGTTCAACTTCTTTTAGTTCGACCATTTATGAATTTAAATTAAGGGTTGTCCTATCTTTGTAAGTAGACGGGGAGGAAGTGCCTCCCGTTTCATGCTGCAAAATTAATTCTTTTTTTGATTAATTCAATTTGAACCTGATAACTCTACGTAAAAGCCTCTGAGCTTCATAAACTTGCTGTGAAATCACTCCGCTACCTCAACAAATATTTACTCAAGTATAAATACCGCCTTCTTTGGGGCCTGGTATTCATCATCATATCCAACTTTTTCCAGATTCTGCCTGCCCAGGTGGTGCGTCATGCCTTCAATCTGATCAAGGAGGGCATTAACCTCCACAATCTCTTCGAGGGGATGGCACAGCAGGAAACGGTATACGAGACCTTTGCCAGCAGCATTCTCGTGTATGGGGTTATTATTCTGGTGATGGCGCTACTGCGGGGACTTTTCCTGTTTTTTGTGCGGCAGACTATCATCGTGATGAGCCGCCTGATCGAGAACGACCTCAAGAACGAGATTTACGAGCACTACCAGAGCCTGCCGCTCAGCTTCTACCGCAAAAACAACACCGGCGACCTGATGTCGCGCATCTCCGAAGACGTGAGCCGCGTGCGCATGTACCTCGGCCCGGCCATTATGTATGGCCTCAACCTGGTCATCCTGTTCTTGATGGTGATTCCGTACATGCTGTCGGTGAATGTGAAGCTCACGCTCTATACCCTGATTCCGCTGCCAATTCTGGCCATCAGCATCTATTACGTCAACAACATTATTGAGCGCAAGTCCGACGAGATACAGCGCAGCTTGTCAGGTATAACGACCTTTGTGCAGGAGGCTTTTTCAGGCATTCGGGTACTCAAATCCTTTGTCCGCGAAGACGATTCTCACAACAACTTCACCAAAGCCAGCAACAACTACAAGGACAAGTCGCTGGAGCTCAACTTCGTCAACTCTCTCTTTTTCCCGCTCGTGCTGTTCCTGGTAGGTCTGAGCACCATCATCACGGTATACATCGGCGGGCAGGAAGTGATGAACGGCAGCATTACCACCGGTAACATTGCCGAGTTCATTATCTACGTGAACATGCTCACCTGGCCCGTTACTTCGCTGGGCTGGACGGCCAGCCTGGTGCAGCGCGCCGCCGCCTCGCAGGCCCGTATCAACGAGTTCCTGAATACCAAAAACGACATTGTGTCGCGCGCCAACATCAGCAAGCCGATTGAGGGGGACATCGTGTTCGAAAATGTGGATTTCGTATACCCTGACACAGGTATACACGCCCTGAAAAACATCTCGTTCCGCATCAACCACGGCGAAACGCTGGCGGTAATCGGCAACACAGGCTCGGGCAAAAGCACGATTGCCACGCTCCTGCCTCGTATGTACGACGTCACCAGCGGACGCATTCTGATTGACGGGGTGGATGTACGCGATTACAATTTAGAGAGCCTTCGCAGCCAGATCGGGTATGTGCCGCAGGACGTATTCCTCTTCTCAGACTCCATCCGCAACAACATCGGTTTCGGTTTGCCAAGAATTACAGAGGAACAGATGGTGCAATCGGCCAAAGATGCAGACGTATACGAGAACATCATGCGCTTCCCCGAGCAATTCGACACCAAGTTGGGTGAGCGGGGCATTACGCTTTCCGGCGGACAGAAGCAGCGTGTCTCCATTGCCAGAGCGCTGGTGCGCGAACCAAGCATTCTCATCCTCGACGACTCACTCTCAGCGGTGGACACGAAAACGGAAAACGCCATCCTCAACAGCCTTCGCCGCATCATGGTGAACCGCACTTCAATCATCATTTCACACCGGGTATCGTCTGTGAAACTGGCTGATAAGATTCTGGTGCTCGATGACGGGGAGATTGTGCAGCATGGCACGCATGAAGAGCTGATAAAGCAGCAGGGGCTCTATAAGGTGCTTTATGAGAGGCAACTGCAGGCCGAGGACTCGCAGTAGCTCCCTTTATAACTTCCTGATTATGAACCCGAAAAGAGCCGACTCAACTGGGCATAGTATTATCTGAGGGAATTTTTTGATACAGAAACTGTTATAGGTACGTATAGCAAGTTTAATCAACTCCTAAATCTCTATCTATGGCTATTGACATACAGCAAATCGGCAAAAGGTTCCGTTTTTATACCAGCATCAAAGAGTTGGAAATGCCACAGCTCCTCGAGATGACGGGCGGCGATGAAGCAGTTCTTGCTAACATTCTGTCAGGGAAAAACTACCTACTCGATGAGTTAGTGGCTATCGTAAAGAATTTTCATGACCTGAACACGAAGTGGCTCATCTATGGCGAGGGCGGCATGTTCAAGCCCATGGACGAGGACGGCACCTGCAAAGACAACCATAAAGACTGCCTCAAAAAGGACAAAACCGCCTACCTGAAGCAAATGCAAAACATGCTCATAGAGCTCGATGCTGCCGAAGTAGCCAAAGGCCACCACGCCGATGTGGACGCACTGAAGGCGAAGTTGGAAGAATACAAAGCCAGTCAGGACAACAGCATGGCTGAGTAGTTAACGGCCCAAACCCACATCCCATTTTGATGCGTTTTTAGCCTGAGCAGGCTTAGATATACAAAATGCCCCCATGCAGGCGGTTTGCCTGCATGGGGTCATTTTGTATTTAATGGCGCTATACCTTACCGGGCAACTTTACAATTATCCAGTAGCTCCGTAACTCCTTTTCTCAGTGCCTTTTCGGTGGCGAGCGATTCAGTGGAAAGATTAGCCGTGCTACTGCTCCTATACCCATCTTCGTACTTGTTGCCAGGCAACGTGAGTGGGCTCAGTTTGGTGGTTGTAGCCAAGGTATAGATCTGCTTTTTCTGGTCTGTCGAATGGAGTTTGAAGTGCATCGTGGCTTTCGAGTCATCTACCCCGACTGTGCCGTGGCCTTGCTGTATCTCCTTCTGCTCTTGCGCGCTTGTGCGTGCATAGCCCATACCTGAAGCGACTTCTCCTACGGCCAACTCCAGATAATAGGTATAGCCCGCCTTTCGCATTTGAACCAAAGTAGCTGAATCTGGCGCTGGGTTCGGTTGTATCCCTTGCCTGGCCAGGTCATACTCCTGTTCTACCACATAAGCTGTTGCTATACCTTCTTTGCCAAACGCCTGCTCCAGTTGCTGATAAAGCTGATGCGATCGATGTGCCGAAAGTCCTGGGATGGATCCAACCAGTATACGGTCACTCGCCTGAAATGCTTTGGGGCAACCGCCAGGTATAGCCGCGTGCCGGGTGGAGCCAATACAGCCGCTTAGCAACATGACACAACACAGTAGCGCAAATTTTATTTTATTTAGAAACATAAGAAAGTATTGAGAACAGAATAGCTTATAGGCTCGGTGCTTAGCTGCCTATACCTTTACCCGTATACCTTCCAGAATCAGGTTCACGGTATAGAGTACCTCGCGCTCTATTTTCTCAAAATCAATGGAGGGCAGGTTGTGGAACTGGGCGCGCTGGAACTCTTCGAACTGGATCAGGTCTTTGACGACCATAATAGAATAGCCCACCCGCTCGGCTTCGCAGTTAAGGAAAGTACCGTTGGCTATACCTTCTTTAATAACGGAGGCGTAGAAATTCGTCTCCTTGGCGCGCGACTCCTTAAAAAGCTCCTGAAACATGATGCGCGTTTCGATGAGCACTTTGATGGAGATGGTGTGCTGCGTTACGATTTCCTGATAGTAGCGTAACGATGAGCGGATGTAAAGCAGCAGACGTTCCCGGGGGTCCTTTTCCTGTTCGGCTATTTTCTTGATCCGGTACAGGCTGCCTTTCCACTCCTGCGAGAAAGCCTCAATAAAGAGTACCTCCTTGCTCTTGTAGTAATAGTAGAGCGTAGGTTTCTTGAGTCCGATGGCATGGGCAATATCATCCAGCGTGGCTTTGCTGTAGCCCAGTTTGCCGAACACCGACTTGGCTGCGTCCAGTATCAGCTCTTTTTTTGCCTCTGCCTTTTTGCCCAATTTGCTCTGTTGCTATCGTTCCACGGGGAAAGGCGTAACCATTCTCCTTTCATCAAATATAGAGAGATAATCTATACTTGCAAGCTAGTCCTGAATCGGAACCTCCACTATACCCTGGTGGTCATCGGGGAACCACTCCACGTAGAAAGTTTCCAGTACTAAGTCCTTCTCTTTGGCGTAGTCAAAAATGGCTTCATAGAGTCTGTTTGGGGCCAGCATGTAATGGGCGTTTACTTCGCCACGCAGCGCACGTCGGCCAGCCGGTACTACCCGCAGTTCGTAATCGGCAGGCAACTGCACCGTGCTGTCAGGTACAACCACCCCTATAAAAGCATTCACACTATCGGCCCGCCCCTCGGGATTGTTGTAGTAGATATTGCCCGGCATACCTTCCAGTTCTTTCTTGTCGAGCACCTCGGCGGCTCTCCGGAAGGCATCATTGATCCCACTGTCGTTTACAGAACCATGGAAGGCGCGGCCTGCCACATAAAGTTGCGTTGAACTTGCTTCTGATACATTGGCTGAGCTGAAACCTCCCAGATAGGCATAAAAAGCTGCTACGATGAAGGAGAGTACCAACATCACTAACAAGAATTTCTTGTTCATAAGTCGATCATGTTTTTGTACTGCATGTGGTAGAGTTGGGCATAGTAACCGTCGTGGCGCAGTAATTCCTCGTGGTTACCCATTTCTTTAATCTCGCCGCGGTCCATCACAATAATCTTGTCAGCCTTCTGGATAGTAGACAACCGGTGGGCGATGACGATGGACGTACGACCGTGCATCAGTTGGTCGATGGCGTACTGTATCAGTTCTTCGGTCTCAGAGTCGACGCTGGAAGTGGCCTCATCCAAGATAATGATTTCCGGATTGTAGACCATCGCCCGCACAAAGGAAATCAGCTGGCGCTGCCCTACCGAAAGCGTGGCTCCGCGCTCCATTACCTGATAATGCAGCCCGCCCGGCAGCCGCTCGATGAATTTGCGTGCACCCACCAGGTCGGCGGCGTGCCACATTTGCTCTTCAGTAATGGCTTTGTTACCCAGGCTTATGTTGTCGGCGATGGTGCCCGAGAAGAGGAAGACATCCTGCAGCACCACGCCGATGTGGTGGCGCAGCACATCGAGGTCGTACTCTTTGATGTCGTGCCCGTCGATCAGGATCTGGCCGCTGTTGATTTCGTAGAAGCGGTTGAGCAGGTTGATCATCGAGGTCTTCCCTGCACCCGTGGCTCCTACGAAGGCCACTGATTCGCCCGCTTTCACGTCAAGCGAAATGTTGCGCAGCACCCAGTCCTCGTCTTTGTAGGCAAACCACACATCCTTGAAGTTCACGTTGCCTTTTATTTTCTCAGGCGCATACGTACCGTTGTCGGGGACCATTTCCTTGCTGTCGAGCAGGCGCATAAGGCGCTCGGTACTCACCACACCCAACTGCAGCGTGTTGAAGCGGTCGGCAATCATGCGGATCGGGCGGAAAAACATCTGGATGTAAAGGATGAAGGCCATCAGCGTACCCAGCGACACGTCGTTGTCGATCACGCCATGGGCGCCATACCATACGAGCAGGCCCAAACCGGCCGCACCGATGATCTCCGCCACCGGGAAGTAAACCGAGTAGTAGAGCACAGACCGAACGTTGGCGCGGGTATGCTCCTTGTTGATCTCCTTGAACTTCTCCATCTCGCGCTTCTCGTTGTTGAAAATCTGCACGATGCTCATACCGGTAATGTGCTCCTGTACAAACGAATTGAGCCGCGCCACGGCCGTCCGCACATCCTGAAATGTGTCCTTGATTTTCTCTTTGAAGATGTAGGTACTAATGAGCATGATCGGGAAAGTAGACAAACTCACCAAAGCCAACTCCCAGTCGATGTAGAACATGAAGCCCAGGATGAAGACGAGCTGCAGGATGTCGCCGATCATGGCGGCCAGCCCTTCGCTGAACACGTCCGAGAGTGTTTCCACATCCGACACGTTGCGGGTCACGAGCGTGCCGATGGGGGTGCGGTCGAAGAACTTGAGGCGCAGGTTGAGGATGTGGCGATAGAGCACAACCCGTATGTCGCGCACGACGTGCTGCCCCAGCCAACCCGCGAAATAGGTATGGAGGTACTGCACAATCGCATGCCCGATCAAGAGCACGGCGAGGATCACGAACATCTTGTTCAGGCCTTCCCAGTCGTTCTGCAGGATCTCTTGGTCTACGGTATACTGAATCAGGAAAGGACGCACGGCAGCTAAAATAGCTGAGGCAAACGTTAGGAACACGATGAAGTAGAAGATCCGGATATAGGGCTTCACGAACGTAAAGAGCCGCCGGATGACGTCTGCATCGAATACCTTGCCTGTATTTTGTGGTTTATCTTCCAAGTTTTGTTGTTCTGTTTTCTGTTTCTGGAGTGGTTGATCACAGGTATAATTTACCCACCCCTACCCCCTCCTTGTCTAAGGCGGGGAGTCTGTTATTACTATTTAACAGGTATAGGCATTGTCGCTTCAGTATTCTGTGCACGATTTACATCCCCCTGCCCCCTTCGAAGGGGGACCTTTCTGCTGTAGCCAGTCTACAGGTATAAGCCTAGTTGTGAGTGTCACAGACCGCTGGCAAGTATAGCAAGACTAACTTGCTCCGGAAGCGATGAAACAGACAACTGTGCACGGTGCACTTTACGGCGCTCCACTGTTCGAGCGGTCAGCGAGTTTGGAGCGTCTTGATTTTTTTGCTCACTTTTTTCATCAAGGAAAAAAGTAGGTGCCCGCCGCACAGGCGAAGCTATACAACATTAAAAGTTGCTATACCTGCAGCAGCAGCTACAAAGCAACCCAACCTATACCTATACCTGGGCCAGAGGCTCCACCATAGCAGACACGAGCGCGGACGCTCGCTCAATAGACCAGCCGTAGCTATACCCTTACGGATACTACATACTAACTGCTTGCAAAGTTAATGGTTTTTGCATCAGGATTTTCGGGATTTATCAGGTATAGCAAGTGCTCCACAAGGTATAAAAAAGCCCTTCTCCGTTTGGCAGAGAAGGGCTTCCAAAATGCAGGTCTATACCTATACCTCCGCTTCCACAGGCACAGTAACTTTCTCAAGCGCCTGCGCGATGTCAGAGATGATATCCTCCGGATGCTCCACGCCTACCGAAATTCGAATCATACCTTCACCTATACCCATCACAGCGCGGTCGGCCAGACAGATATCGGAGTGGGTCATGGAAGCCGGGTGCTCAGCCAGCGACTCAGTTCCGCCGAGGCTCACGGCCAGTTTAATCAGTTTCAGGTTGTTGAGGAACGTGAAGGCTTCTTTCTCACCACCTTTAATGTCGAACGAAATCATAGAGCCTGCTGCCTTGCATTGTTTGTCGTAAATAGCCTGCTGCTGGGGATTGTCCTGCAGGTAGCCAAGGAAGTAAATCTTCTCTACTTTCGGGTGTTCTTTCAGGTAGGCCGCTACTACTTCAGCGCCACGCGCCTGACATTCCATCCGGATTTTCAATGTTTCGAGGCTTCGCATGAGCATCCAGCCCGTCCACGGGCTCGCCATAGAACCCATGAAGGTGCGCATACCTTTTACCTGCTTCATCAGGTCTGCCGGGCCGGCGCAGGCGCCCGCGATCAGGTCGGAGTGGCCGCCGATGTATTTGGTAGCAGAGTACAAAACAAGGTCAGCGCTGTGCTTGAGCGGGTGAGAGAACACCGGCCCCAGGAACGTATTGTCCACGGCTACGACTACTTTTTTGTCGGCAGTCGAGTGCTTTTTGGCCATGGAGGCGCAGGCCTCGATGTCTACCAGGTGATTGGTCGGGTTGGCTGGGGTTTCCAGGTATACCATCGCCAGTTTGTCGGCCATACCTGACTCCTCCAACATCTGCTCTACTTTCTCAATCGGGGTGTTGGCACGGAAGCCCATGCTCTTCACGCCGAACTTTGGCAGGATGTTTTTAATGTAGTAGTCGGAGCCGCCGTAGATGGGCTCGCTGTGCAAGATCAGGTCGCCCGGCTTGAGCAAAGCCAGGAGCGTGGTGCTGATGGCCGCCATACCGCTCGCAAACACGGCTGCTTCGTCGGCACCGTCCCAGAAGCGGAGGCGGTTCTCCAGGATTTCGAGATCGGGATTGTTGAGGCGACTGTAGATCAAGCCGAGCTGTTCTTCGGCGTGCTTCTCACGCAGGCCATACGCTAGTTCAAAAAAGGCCTTTCCTTCTTCCGCGTTCTTGAAAACGAAGGTAGAGGTTTGGTAAATCGGCGCCTTCACAGCCATTTCTGACCACTCCGGGTTATACCCGTAGCTCATCATTAAGCTTTCAGGGCGGAGGTGTTTGCCGTTAAGATGTGGACCGTTCTGGTCTTCTGGTAATTGCATGCTATAAAGGGTTTGTTTTGGGTGATGTCTTGAAAATATGCTCTGGATACGACACTTTGGCCAGGTATAGCCCCTCGGAAGGCGCCGCCCCGCTGGCTTTGCTGCGGTCCTGACTGGCCACGATCCGTTCAAAATCGGCTACTGTGATCTTGCCACGGCCCACATCCAGCAAAGTGCCTACCACCAACCGCACCATACCTCTCAGAAAGCGGTTTGCCCGGATGGTGAAGACTAGTTCGTCGCCTTGTTGGCGCCACACGGCTGCGTACATGCTGCAGCGGTAGTGTTTGGTGTCGCCTTTGACTTTGCTAAAGGTCGTAAAATCCTCGTAACGAAGCAAAACAGCAGCCGCCTCGTTCATTTTCTCCACATCCACGGGACGCGGCAGGTAAGTGGCGTAGTATCTTTTGAAAGGATCTTTTGCTAAGGTAATATGATAATGATAGGTACGCTCAAAAGCGTCGAAACGGGCGTGGGCCTCGTCGGTGACAAGGTATAGGTTCTTCGCCACGATATCCGCTGGCAAGAGGCGGTTGAAGCGGTAGACCGTGTGCTCGGGATCCAGCTCCTGGGCCACATCGAAGTGCACGAACTGCTGACTCGCGTGTACTCCTGTATCGGTGCGGCCGCTCCCGGTGGAGCTTATGGGCTGCCGGAGCACTTTGCTCAGGCAATCGTCGAGCACCTCCTGTATGGAGAGGGCGTTGGGCTGTACCTGCCAACCATGGTAACGAGTGCCGTCATAGGCTATTTCCAGAAAGTAGCGCATGGGCAAAGGTAAGATTTCCTGACAATAGTGACAGAAAATTAGTGCACCCGTCTACTGCAGGCACTATTTCATAGTTCATAAAAACAGAAAGGGCACTCCCATCAGGAGTGCCCTCTGTAAAGGGTGAAACTGTGTGCTCTATACCAGTATCGTTATAGTAAAGGGGTAATTTAGTTTCTGCGGCCGGGCTCAGGAGAGCGATTGCCAATATCGCCGTTTCTCACACCTTCCTGCAGGATTTCGCCCAGGCTGCGATTGCGGCGCTGCTCATCCCGCTTCTCCCAACGTTCCCGCTCCCGACGTTCTGCTTTTTTCTCGTCTTCTTTTTGTCGTTCCCAGCGATCATCATCTCTTCTCTCATTCTCTCTTCGTCGCTCCCAACGCTCGTCATCTCTTCTTCTATCTTCCCAACGATCATCGTCGTCATCACGATCTTTGTATTCCTTTTTGCGGGCCTTCTCATACTCCTTGTCCCGTTTCCACTCGGCATGTGCCCGGTGCTTCTCCTCTACAAAAGAGGGTTTGCCTTTCTTCTTGCCTTTATCTTTATCACCATTGTAGTCGGCGGCGGTGGCTACCTGAGCCCCGAATGCCATTAAACCTACCAGTACCAGTGTCATCAACTTTTTCATAAGCTTTTGTTTTAGGTTTGATGAAGTATAGGCAAAGGGGGTGCCAAATTAAGTTGCATTAGTCGCCGCGGTTACGGCACCAAACAAAAAAGGCCCTTCTGGAACTACAGAAGGGCCTTTTCTAATATAAAAAAATAGCTATAGTTTCTCGTAAATGATGGCTGCTCCCTGCCCCACGCCCACGCACATGGTGGCCAAGCCGTAGCGTACGTTGTCGCGACGCTTCATCTCGTGCAGCAAGGTGGCTGAGATGCGGGTACCGCTGGCGCCGAGCGGGTGACCGATGGCAATGGAGCCGCCGTTCACGTTCACGATGTCCGGGTTAATGCCCAGCTCCTGCACACAAGGTATAGCCTGCGCTGCGAAGGCTTCATTTATCTCTGCTAAGCCAATGTCGTTAATGGTGAGGCCTGCTCTTTTCAGGGCTTTCAGGGTAGCTGGTACCGGGCCCATACCCATAAAAGCGGGCTCCACCCCAGCCACTGCCGCCGACACAATGCGGGCCATCGGCTTCAGGTTGAAGCGCTTCACGATTTCCTCACTAACCACCAGCGAGGCCGCAGCACCATCGTTTATACCGGAGGCATTGCCTGCCGTTACGGTACCGCCTTTTTTGAAGGCTGCGCCCAATGTGCCCAGTTTCTCTACAGAAGAAAGGCGCGGGTGTTCGTCGGTGTCGAAGATGATCGGGTCGCCTTTTCGCTGCGGAACAGGTATAGGTATGATTTCGTCTTTGAACTTCCCGGCTTCGGCAGCGGCCTTGTACTTGAACTGCGAACTGTGGGCAAATTCGTCCTGCGCTTCACGTGAAACACCGTAGCGCTCAGCTACATTCTCGGCGGTCTCGCCCATGGTATGCGGGTAGTGCATCGACGAAAGCGTGTTGTTCACAAAGCGCCAGCCGATGGTCGTGTCATAGATTTCAGGGGTGCGGGCGAAAGGGGTTTCGGCTTTGGCCATCACGAAAGGCGCGCGCGTCATGCTCTCCACACCACCGGCCAGGTATACGGCACCGTCGCCGCAGGTAATGGCGCGGCCCGCATCGATGATGGACTGCAAACCCGAAGCGCAAAGGCGGTTTACGGTTACGCCGCCGATCTCGTGCGGAAGCCCGGCCAACAGGAGCGCCATGCGGGCCACATTGCGGTTGTCTTCGCCGGCCTGGTTGGCTGCGCCCAGCACCACATCCTCGATCAAGCTCGGGTCTACCTCCGGATTACGCGCCATTAACTCCTTCAGAATAAAGGCTGCCATGTCGTCGGGGCGCACGCTGCTGAGGGCTCCGGTAAACTTGCCAACGGGTGTTCTGACGATATCAATTATATAAGCTGTGCTCATCAATTTTTGTTTTACAGGTCTTTGTCTAATTTTGCATCTCTTTGCAAGTTAAATTAACCCCTTTATGATACAAAGAATTCAAACCGTATTTCTGGCGCTCATCGTGGTGGCAATGGTGTCCCTGTTGTTTTTGCCAATCTGGTCTAAAGTAGATGCCACTACAGGCGAAGAAGTCGTGCTGACCGCCTGGAACCTGTTTTTCCAGACAGTAAACGAACAGGGCGAAGCCGTGCAGGCAGGTGCACAGACAGGCACAAGCACGATCGCCATTGGCATACTAGCTATTGTGGCCGCAGGTGTCGCCCTGTACGAAATTTTCCAGTACAAGAGCCGCCTCAATCAAATGAAGTTCGGCCTGATTAATTCGCTGGTCTTGATCGCACTGTTTGGCACGTCATTTTACTATGCCAACTACGTAGGCAACGCGATGGCTGCCGGCAACGCAGGCAACTACGAGGCCGGCTTTTACATGCCCGTGCTGGCGCTGTTCCTCAATGCCTTGGCGAACCGCTTCATCAAAAAAGACGAGGACCTGGTTCGCTCCGTAGACAGGCTGCGCTAAGGTATAGCGCATTGCCAAATGCATAAAAAGGAAGGGCTTCTGTGATGAACAGAAGCCCTTCCTTTTTTAGTTGAGCACTGAGTGGAGAAAACCACCTTGTCATTTCGAGTGCATCGAGAAATCTGGGTTATTTCATAATTTCCTCACTATTTCAGATTTCTTGTTGCACTCGGAATGACAAAAAAAGCCTAAGCTACCACCTCTAAACCGCGGCCGATTTTCTGGCCACAGGTATAGCACCCTTCTTCGACTTCTTGCGCAGCTTGTTGATCCAGATCATCGTGCCCGTTATCGGCAGACTGGTTGCCACGAGGCAGGCGATGAAGTAGAGTATTTTGGAGAAAGTGCCATACACATTGCCCACGTGCAGCGGCTTGATAGACGAGGTTATTTGCTCGTTGAACGGCTTGTCGGCAAAGATCTCTGCCTTCAGCACCTCGCCGCTGTACTGATCAAGCTGCAGTTTGTCTGAAGCTGCCGGCGCAAAAAAGCCCACTTTGTTCTTGTTGATGGAAACAGTAGCGGCTGAGTCGGCTGGCAACGAAATACGGTAATCTCCTTTGTAAGGCAGCGCGGCATCGGCTGACTTCACATATTCTGCAATGGTAAGTGTAGCGGCCTGAGACTGGTCAGCCGGCACTTTTGACAAGAGTGGTTCTTCTTTGCGGTCTTTCTGCTGCTCTACGCCCAGCACTTTAAAGAAGCCTTCTTTATACCACTCAAACGACCAGGTGAGGCCTGTCAGTGACATTACCAGCAGCAGGAACGACGAGTAAAAACCCAGTGAGTTGTGCAGGTCGTGATTCACGCGTTTCCAGTTGCCGCTCCATTTTATTTTGAGCCCCTGTCGCCAGTTCTTCACTTTCTGCGGAATCCAGATCACCAGACCACTGATAACAATCAGCGTGAAGATGACAGTTGCCCAGCCCACAATCGGACGGCCTACTTCAGTGTCGAGCAGGAGCCAGCGGTGCAGGCGGAACATGGTCATGAAAAACTCGGAGGTCGGGCTTTCGGTTGTGCCTATTACTTCTGCAGTATAAGGGTTCACGAGGTAGTTCGTGCCACGGTCGCGACCGCCTCCTCCGCCGCCTTTGCCGCCAGGACCAGCAACCGGACCTGATTTGGCTACGGTGCCTTCTGCTCCTTTTTTGCCCTCGCCGCCTTTTTCACTACCACGGGCTTCAGCTCCTTTTCCTTCATCACCCTTGTTTGCCTTTTTCACATTCACGGTGTAGGTACGGCTGGCATCGGCAGGTATAGTGATAGAACTTACTTTACCTCCCGTCTCAGCTGCTACTTTTGCAATGATTGCTTCAGCTGCCATGGGCTCAGCCCCTGCCTCTACCTGTACGGTAAACTTCTCCGGTTCCATAAACTCCTGCACCTCGGTATTGAAGGTATAGATGGTGCCGCTCAGGCAGACCACAAACAGGATAAGGCCGCTTGCTATACCCATCCACAGGTGGAGGTCATTGAACAGCTTGCGCACCTTTTGCCAGGTTGATTTTTGTTTTGGATTCTGTTTCATGATAGAGAGATATTTAGCTAAAAACCCCTCCTTGCTGTTGCCGGCAAAGAGGGGAGGTATTGTAGGGCTATTTTCAGTTTATTCGTTCCAAAACACCCGCGAGCGGAAAGGGTCAATGGCTCCCTGTTTCGCTACTTCGTCGCTGTTGGTATATACCTCCGACTGGCGGTAAGTCAATCTTCGTGGCCTGAAATCCGGGTCGGCCGACGGGCTCTGCAGCGACTGTGGCAACCTGCTCAGGTAGCCCAATCTCCTGAAGTCATTCCAGACCTCGATGCTGCTGATGCTATTAAGCGCCAGCCATTTCTGCCCGATGATGCGCTCAATTTTGTTCGGAGCGAGTGCAAAGTTAACAGATGGCTGAAGATTGTACAGCGCAAATTCTCCTGCCGGCACGTTCATGTACTTGAAGGATTCTTTGATAGCCTCCTCATAAAGTTGCTCTGCTCCGCTCAGCCAGCCTCTTTCGGCTGCCTCGGCCTGCAAAAACAAGCTCTCGAAAGAAGACAGTAACACGGATGGTTGTTGCGCGCTTTTCAACAGGCCTGCCGGTTGGTTGCCGTTCTCGTTCGGTCCCAGCAAAGCCGATGTTTTTGCCATGGTAAAGTCGGCACTGGTTGCGCCGAGTGGTACGCCCACGTAGTCACCATTCACGCTGCGGTAGAGTTTCGGCAGGCGCGGGTCGTTGCGCTCTTTGTACTGCTGCACCAGGTATGCCGTAGGGCGCAGGGTGTTGTAGCCTGTGGTAAGGGCACCGGCCTGGTTGCGGTAGTAGGTGTCCCAGAAAGGATTTTGCAGACCGGCAGTAATCTGGTAGCCCGGATTCACCAGGGCACTCTCGCCGGCACCCAGAAAACCGCTTCCCTCCTGCTTAATCTTAGCCAGTTCATCGTTGATGTAGCCTGCTCTTCCGGCTTCAGACTGGCGAAGCAAAGCTCTCAGCTTAATGGTATTGGCGAACTTAATCCAGAGTGTCAGGTTACCTTTGAAAATCACATCGTCGGTCACTGGCTTTTTAGACAAGGCGGGAGCTGCTTTGATGTCCTCTATACCTGCTGTGATCAGGTTGATAGCACCGTCATACACCACCTGTCCGTCTTCGTACTTGGGCGTTACGTTTTTGCTGCCCTGCAGCGCATCCGAGAAAGGCACGTTGTTGTAGAGGTCCACAAGCCGCATAAAGTGCCAGCCCTGCATGATCTTCGCTATACCTACATAGGCCAGGTCGCCGGTGGCAGCGGCACTGTTTTCGATGTCTTTGTAGTTCACCAGCGTGGTATAGCTGTCTTCCCAGATCGGGCGGCCATCGCGGTCAAACGACATGGCCTCCACGCCGTAGGTTTCCTCCAATCTAAACAGCGAGGTGTTCACCGGCCCGTCGGTGGCTTTGGCCCAGTAACCTACCCACACAGCACCCAGTTGGTTCAGGGTACCGGTTTCCAGGTTTACGGTCTTGACAAGGGCGGTCGGTAATTTTTGCTCCACCGGCACATCGGTCGGCGCATTAGGGTTCACGTTTGTATCCAGAAAGCTGTCGCAGGCGGTAAAAGCCGTGCCGGCCAGTGCTATCAGAATAAAGGATAATAACTTTTTCATATCACGAAGTATGCAGAATGATCTTATTTAGAATGCCACATTTACATTGAAACCAAACGAGCGGGTCGGCGGCAGGTGTCTCCAGCTCATGTAGCCCTCGCTGCTTCCGCCGGCGTACACAAATTCCGGGTCGTTGTAGATGTTGTCTTTTACCCATATAGAGAACAGGTTGCGGCCTACAAAACCGATGGTCGCTTCTTTCACCAGGTTCTGACCATCCAGCCAGCCCATTGGCAAGGTATAGCTGAGGCTCAGCTCACGCATTTTAAAGAAGTCGGCGCTCACTGCGTAGTTCGACTGCACCGGAGCTACAAAATTTGCCCAGTAGTTGCGGTCGCCTTTGGTCTGTATCTCGGTGTTTGGCGTGAACACGCCCGGAGAAGTTTCAATGACAGAGTTAGGTATAACAAACGCCTCGCGGCCATACTGTGTGGTAAGCGGGCTCGTGCCGTCAGAAATCATGCGGGCAGCTGCCTCGGTGTATACCACCGCTCCCATTCTCCAATCGAATTGCGCACCTAACTGAAAGCCCTTGTACTGCACCGAAGTGTTGAGGCCTAACTGGTACGGCGGTGTGCCGGTGCCGCCATAGTATAGCTCCGAGGTGCTCGCCGGATTGCCGGTAGCCGGGTCCACGATCACTCTTCCCTGCGGGTCGCGTCTGTAGTCGGTGAACAGGTAGCTGTTATATGGCTTGCCCACGATCAGGTAGTTCTGGCGGAAGTGGAACAGCTGGTCGATGCCGCCGTAGATTTCCTCTACCTCGCTTCTGATGTGCGTGAGGTTGGCGCCCACATTCCATACCAGGTCACCGCGCTGGATCACGTCGCCGTTAATGTTCAGTTCGATGATCTTGTTGCTCGCCTTGAAGGCATTCACCCAGGCAGAAGTAAAGCCGGATCCTGCGGAAATATCAGCCAGAATGGTACCGTCTGTTGTTTTGGCGTCCACGTAGGCGGCCTCCAGGTTCAGGCGGTTCTGGAAAAAGCTCAGCTGCGTGCCCACTTCAAGCGAAGTCACAAACTCAGGCTTCAGATTCGGGTTGGCATCGGAAGTACCCAGGCTAAAACCAGGCAGGTTTGCGTATGGGAAACCGTCGGTCTGGCTATACACGTTCTGCAACTGGTAAGGGTCCACTACTACGTTGCCGGTCTTGTTGTAAGAGGCGTATACCTTGCCGTAAGAAAGCATGCTGTTGTTTTGGAGCGCAGGTATAGCATCGCTGAAAACAAACGACGAACTCACGCCCGGGTAAAAGTAACTGCGGTTTTCAGGACTCAGCACCGACACGGATTCCTGGCGACCGGTAAAGGTCAGGAACAGGTAATTGTTGTAGCCGGCAGTAAACTCTCCAAAACCTGCCACCTGTCTTCTCTGGCTGATGCCGGACTTGCCACCCAACTGCCCCAAACGGTTGTCCTGGTTAAACAGGCCAGGCACAACCAGCGCCGAGGCGCTCAGGTTCGTTATCTTGCTGTCGTCGGTGCGCAGGTTGTTGCCCAACAGCAATCGGGTGCTGAACTTGCCGAAGTCCTTGTGCAGGTCGAGGATGAAATCGCTGTTGATTCTTCGGAACTTATTGGTAGCATCGTTTACGCTGCCCGGTATGTTGGTACGGCCTGGCGTGGTATAAGTAAATTTACCTACCGTGGTGCGGGTGTCGGTGTTGCGGCTGTAAAGGCCAAGCCGGTAAATGGCACTGATCCAGGGAGCAATCTCGTAGTTGAGCTCAATGTTTCCAGTCAGGGTCTGCTGCTCGTTTACCGTGCGCTGGTTGTCGGCGTTGAAGTATGGATTCGGCTGATTCGTGCTGAACCAGTAGTTCGGGTTGGCGTGCAGCGTATTTTCCCAGTCTTTCAGGTCGGCAAAAGGCAAGCTGACCGGCAGACGGTATACCGTAGACCAGGGCTCGCTTTGCGTTACGTCGCTTTTATTGAACACATAATTAACGTTGTAGCTCGTGCTAAGCTTGCCAAAGGAACGGGAGCCGTTAAAGCGGGCACCTGAGCGTCTGTTTTTGTCGCCTTCGATGATACCTTTGGTGAGTACATCCTGCAGTGAGAAATAGTACGTTGACTTCTCATCGCCCCCCGAAAAGTTCAGGTCGTTTTGAGTGGTGAAGCCCGTGTTGAAGAACGCTTTTCTACCGTCCGGGTGGGCGCTGTATGGTAGTTGCCATTGGCTACCGTCTGGCAGTACGGGCCCTACAGGGCGCAGCTCCCCGTCGAAACGCGAACCCCAGGACTGATACTGCAGCGGGTCGTATACGCCGTTCAGGCCCTGCCCGAATTCTGTCTGCTGTTCCGGCAGGCGCGAGATTTTATCAAAAGTAGTCGTGTTCGTGAAGTTGATTCGCTGTGCTCCTGCGCTTCCTTTTTTGGTCGTGATCATCAGCACACCATTTACCCCGTCAGAGCCGTATACAGCTGCTGCGTTAGCGCCCTTCAGCACGTTGATGCTTTCGATGTCGTTCGGGTTGAGGCGGTTAATGTCAGGTATAGGTACACCGTCCACCACGTAAAGCGGAGCGTTGTTGCCGGTGTGGGAGCGGATGCCGCGCAGGTTTACCTGCACATCCGGATCTACTTTGCTGTCGAACATGTTGATGCGCAGTCCCGAAACTTTGCTGGCCAGTCCGAGAATAGGATTCACTACTTTACCCTGGTTCAGTTCGGCGGTGTTGAGTTGGGCACTGGCTGTACCCAGTTCGCGGGCGGGCCGCTTAATGCCGAGTGCGCCTGTTACGACCACTTCGGATAGCTGTGTGTTGCCGGGCTGAAGCTCTACTTGCAGCGAATTTGTAGTTCCGTTTACCGGCACTTCCTGAGATGCATAACCAATGTAGGAGAAAACGAGCACCTCCCCCTCTTTGGCACGAATCTGAAAAGCTCCGTCCGGGTTTGTGGTGGTTCCGTTGTTTGACTCTTTCACTCTAACCGTAACGCCTGGCAGTGCTGTGCCGGTCGCCTGTTCTGTTACCTGCCCCGAAACGGCCAGGTCCTGTGCCGAAGCTCCGAGCACCATGAGCATGAGCAAAGCCGACGCCAGTAAATGTCTGAACATATCTTATTTATAAGGTATAGTTTTGATTTCCGGGCAATGCTAAGAGAAGAATTGCCTTTTTCTGTTGCTCGCTATTTAGATATAGTCTAAATAAACGTAACTTGCACAAAAGTAGACCTTACAAATCTATTTGGGTAACAGGTAAGGGAATTCTTTTATCAAATGAGGGAAAAGATGAAGCAAGAAGTGAGCGGACCGGTAAACGGTGACCGAAAGGGCACCCCTGAGCAATCAGTCGGGCAACAGCGCCCTACTTTCTGCGCCTGCCAGGGCCAAAACGCGCGCGCGAATGCCGAAGCCAACATGCGCTTTCCTTCCGGCGAGATCCACTTCAGCCATACGGCCATCAGTTTAGTTAATAAGAAAGTGGTGGGCTGCTTTAACAGCGAGGACTTTGCCCAGTTGTACTTTTCGATGCGTGGCAAGAGCGCTTTTAGAGTGGGTGACAATTCGAAGCCCTTCGCCAGTTTTGATGCCCAACAGCACAACCTGCTTTTCTTCTCCGACGAGCAGGCGCAGCAAGAAATAAAGCCCGATCCGCAGGTGGAAATGATGACGGTCTACATCCCCTCTGACTTTCTGCTGCACTATTTACCCGAAACAGGCAGTCCCTTTCTGGAAATGCGGGAACAAATCCTGGCCGGAAAGCCTGCCCGACTCAGGAAAGGCAACCTGCCCATCACGCCAAAGATTACAGTGGTGCTGCACGAGTTGCTCAACTGCACGTACACAGGCTACTGCAAGCGCATGTTTGTGCAGGCGAAGGTTATCGAGCTACTGATGCTTCAGTTTGAACAGTGCGAACAGAACGAAGCGCCGGTCGCGAACGGGCTGAAGCAAACGGATATCGAGAAGATGCTGCACGCCCGTGACCTGATTCTCCAAAACATGGAGTGTCCCTGCTCGCTGATCGATCTGGCCCACATGGTCGGCACGAACGAATATTACCTCAAAAAGCACTTCAAGCAGGTGTTTGGCACCACAGTGTTTGGCTACCTAAACAGCTACCGCATGGAACAGGCCCGCAAAATGCTGCTCGAAGGCGACCAGAAAGTAGGTGATATTGCCAGCGCCCTGGGCTTTAAGTACGCCGCCCACTTCACAGCTGCTTTCAAAAAGCACTTCGGCTACCTGCCCCAGAAGATTAAATCGTAAGCTCGCTCCGCGTCTCAGGTATAGGAGAGTCTCTTCCGGACAAAGGAAATTTTGACAAAGGACAAAAGACTTGTAGGTATAGGGCTCTTTTTCCTGCCGCTCAAGTTGGTCATGCCACCGCTATCATGCATTAAGCAACGTAATGCCCACGACGCTTCAGCAGTAAACAGGTAATGCGAACTCAGGTCCTTTAAGACACTAAAAAGACGCAATTTACACTGAGTCTTTTTAGTCCTTTGTCAAAAACTCCTACGTCAAAATTTTACCCTTCCTCTTAAATAAAAAAGAGCAACAGGATTTTATACCTGTTGCTCCCCTGAATGTTTTCGGTTGACCTTGCTATACCTTAGCGTCTGCGGCTGGTATACTGCTCCAATTCCCGCACGTGATGGTCTGACTGGAAGACGTCGTAGATATAGTAGAAGCGCTCTTTGTCGCACACATTGTCGTAGGCAAACTTGGCAAACTCGAGTCGCGTGCTTTCAAACTCAAAGGCTAACAGCACGTTGCGCAGGTCCTCTGACAGGATGCTGCTATTACGCACCGCTTCGCGGGCAACAGTGAGGCGGGTGCTCTCGAAGTCACGGCCTTTCATAGCGTCGATCAGGCGTTCCACATCGTAGCGTTCCAAGAGGTTGCGGCAACCGTTGGCGGGTTCTTCGTAGCGGGGAGGTACAGGCTCGTAGCGTGGCGGAGCGGGCTCATACCGGTCGGGGTAGCGCGGCGGCACGACCACTACCGGCGGCGGACCCAGTGGTATTTCGCTGATCACGCGCAGACTAACCTTTCGGCCAGATACCCGCACAGCATAGTTTGTTTCAAAACCGGCGCGGGCCAGCACATTTATACCTGTCCTGTAAATACCATGGCGGCCCCTGATCCGAAACTCGACATAATGGTTGCCGGGCCGCAGATGCGTGATGCGCACAAAGTTGGAAGCCGAACGGTTGATCAGGCGCCCATCCAGCGCCATCTGGAAGGGCTCGCCCCTGTGGGTGGTAAAGGTAACGACAGTGGGTTGTGCGAAAGCCGACAGCGCCAGCAGCACAAACAAGAACGGGAGTAGAAGCTTTTTCATGGCTGTATAGGTTTTAGCGTATACTTCAGCCAAGCCAATTATTGTGCCAGTTTGTGGAACTAAAGTGCAGTGGGGTTTGTCTGCGGGGATTTTTGGTTTGCAGGTATAGGTATAAGAAAAAACCACAGGTATAGGGGCTGTGGTTTTTGGGTTTAGTCAATCTAAAGCTACGCTAGATCATAGTTTATAATTCATTCCCAGCTCAAAAGATTTGGTGATACTCCTCAAACCGTACCCCTGGTCCCAATCATAATGTGAAGAATTCATCCCGGACAGGTTCTTCTTGTAAAAGAAGTAAGACATGTTTCCGTAGAGCCTGTTACTGATCTGGTAGTTAAAACCCGCTCCTGCCATGGCAAATACATTAAGTCCATCGTCCTTTACAGTATATGAGACGGGTCCATTTGTTCCATTATGAGTAGTCTGCAAGCTTGTAAAGCCATAGGCCGGCACAAGCGAGACAGTACCGTAGACCGGCAGCTTCCTGTACAGGTTAAGGAAGGTATGGTAGAAGGCAAGCGAGCTTGCGATGGCAAAAGTTTTCGAGTCACGTTTGTATTCTACATTCTGTATTTGCTCCGTCAGCCTATCCCTGTCTCCCCCAAACCTAAGCCCTACCCGCACACTCGCTCTATCGGATAATTGGTAGCCCATATTTAAAGAAATGGGCGTAAAATAACCCGATCGGACAGCCCCTCGGGTTTTACCTTCTTTATAGTAGATGTGGTAGGATACTGTTTGCAGGTTAAGCCCTAAAGTGAATTTTCCCTTCTCGATGTAAGAGGTCTCTTGCTGAGCAAAAACTGAAAAACAGAATAGCAGAGGCAGTAGAAGAGTGAAGTATGTTTTCATAATTACAGTTGATTACTGTTCCAGACCAAGCTTATAATTCAGACCTATACCTACTGACTTATAGAAATGCAGAAGCCCAGTAAATCCCTGGTCCCAGTCATGAAAGAATGAGTTCCTGCCAGTCAGATTATGCTTCAGAGCGTGGTACTCTACCTGTCCGTAAAGGCGTTGGCTAATTTTATAGTTAATTCCGATGCCTGCCGTCACGAATGTGTTTACTCCTCTTTCTGTTACCTTAGATACCTGAGCTGTGGCTCCGTTATCTGACTGAGCATATTCGGTCTGCGATATACCGTACGCAGGCATCAGCGTACCGGCAGCATACACCGGAAACCCCCTAAAAGCCTTGAACATAACATGTTGCAGCGTTATTGGCATTGCGATAACATTTGTGCGAGAAGAGGCTGTATGAATCACTTTATTGTCAGGCGTCCAGCTGAATTTTTCTGAACTGCCACCATAAGCAAGGCCCGCCTGCACCCGCATGTTCCTGCCGAAATTGTAGCCCAGGTATAAAGAAAGCGGCGCAAAGTAGCCAGAGCTGATTATATCCTGAGCTTTGGAATCTTTATAATAGATATGATGCGATACAGTGCTAAAGCTTATACCTGCGTAGAGTTTGTCATACCTGACTCTTGTTGTATCCTCTTTACTGGCTAAGGCAAAGAAAGGGGTTAGCAAGAAAATGCACAGAAGGGTAAGGTTTGTTTTCATATAGGTATAGAGCAAGAATCACACTCTTAATATATAACTATATTATGAAAGAATTATAATATGTATAAATTTTATTCTAAAACATCAGAAGATAAATTGAACGTAACTCTTCCCTAAAAACAAAAAAACCACAGGTGCTATACCTGTGGTTTTCCTTTAGGGCTTATCTAAACTTTTACCCTTCGTAATAAAACTCCCCCTTATCAGTCTTAATTGTGAGTTCGTTGCGTTCGCTGGCTTCTACACGGCCAACAATCTGCGCATCTACATTGAATGACTTGGAGATATCGATCAAGCTTTGAGCGTGTTGCTCGGGCAGGTATATCTCCAGGCGGTGGCCCATGTTGAAGACTTTGTACATTTCTTTCCAGTCCGTGTGGCTCTGCTCCTGGATGATGCGGAACAGGGGCGGTACCGGGAAGAGGTTGTCTTTGATGATGTGTACTTTCTCGGTGAAGTGCAACACTTTGGTCTGGGCGCCGCCGCTGCAGTGCACCATGCCGTGTATGTGCGGACGGTGCTGCTCCAGGATAGCTTTCACGATAGGCGCATACGTACGCGTTGGCGAAAGCACCAGTTTGCCTACTTCTATACCTGTCTCGGGCTCCACATCGGTCACGCGGTAGTTCCCTGCGTACACCAGGTCCTTCGGCAATTCTGGATCATAACTCTCCGGGTAAGAGGCCGACAGGTATGAGTGAAATACATCGTGGCGGGCGGAGGTGAGGCCATTGCTGCCCATGCCGCCGTTGTACTCGTCTTCGTAAGTAGCCTGCCCATAGGAGGCAAAGCCTACGATCACGTCGCCAGGCTGTATCTTGTCATTCGAGATCACTTCGTCGCGGCGCATGCGGGCCGTCACGGTACTGTCCACGATGATGGTGCGCACCAGGTCGCCCACGTCGGCTGTTTCGCCGCCTGTGCTGTAAATGCCGATGCCGTTGTCGCGGAGCATCTGCAGCACCTCCTCGGTGCCGTTGATGATGGCGGCAATCACCTCACCCGAAATCAGGTGCTTGTTGCGGCCGATGGTAGAAGAAAGCAGGATGTTATCCATAGCGCCCACGCACAGCAGGTCATCGGTGTTCATCACCACGGCGTCCTGCGCTATACCTTTCCACACGCTCAGGTCGCCTGTTTCTTTCCAGTACATGTAGGCCAGGGCCGACTTGGTGCCTGCGCCGTCGGCATGCATGAGGACGCAATGCTCGGGGTCGCCGGTGAGGATGTCCGGGATGATCTTGCAGAATGCTTTCGGGAAAAGTCCTTTGTCGATGTTCTTGATGGCGTTGTGCACGTCTTCCTTTGAGGCGGACACGCCACGCCGGAGGTATCTATTTTCCATAGTGCTGGTCTTACTTGCTTTACAAATTTAAGAAAGGCCTTTGTATATACGGCAAAAAGAAATGCTTTTAAAAAGCTGTGGTGGCAATTATTGGTCGAGCCAGCGTTTTACAGAGCCAAATCCGGCAGGTATAAAGTAGAGCGTTCCAAAAAAAGCAGCTCATATACCTTGCAACCTTCCTGTAATATATTGACTCCTCTATATAAACAAACTTAAATAAAATATGAAAAAGAAACTGTTGATTTCATGCTTCAGCATGCTCGTATTTATATCGGCACAAGCACAGGATTCGCTGCAGGTAAAGCCGCAGGTGTCGGCACCCTATAAACTGGCAGTTGGACTTCGCTACTCAACGGGCGGCCCAATGGGCGTGGACCTGGGTGTATCAGCCAAGTATTTTATAGGCCGGGAGTCAGCGTTGGAGGCACATACTGCCCTAAGCCCTGCTGCCCGCTTTCACCTAACCTCCCTGAGTTATATCTGGCAGCCCAAGTTGCTGACTTCGGAGCGCTTTAGACCTTATGCAGGTATAGGCGCTGGTTTGTTAACAGTCCGTGACGGGTTCTCAAACGATGACGCAAAGTATACCAGGGCTGTGGCTGTAGCAACCTTTGGTGTAGAGTATAAATTTAAGAAAGTTCCAATCGCTATATCGTTGGACTACCGGTCAACTTTCATCCGCTTCGGACCAGCTGTGCCGGCCTATTATAATCTCAATAATACAAGCAATATCGGTCTTGGCGTAAAGTACACCTTCCGCTAGCTATACCTGCCTCCGGTTCCAGTTCCAACTCAAATAGCTTAAAAACTAAATCTACACCTATGATCAAGAAAACATTGCTTACTCTATTCGGTGCTTGTACCTTCCTGGCTGTGCATGCGCAGGATTTGCCTGATACAAAGCTACAAGCTTCAGCACCTTACAAGGTGGCTGTCGGACTCCGCTACACAGTAGGAGGCGCGGGCTACACAGATCTCGGTCTAACGGCCAAGTACTTCATCACGGACCAAACAGCCTTCGAGGTCTATACAAAGCTCCCTTTCTACTCGCGTGACTACCTGGCTTCCCTGAGTTACATCTGGCAACCGAAACTGGCTTTCTCGGAACGCTTTCGGCCTTATGTAGGCGCAGGCGCGGGAATACTGCGCCATACAAATTCACCGCTTGAACATGAGGGCGAACCCCGTATAAGCCCAATCGCTTTCGGAATGGTAGGTATAGAATACCAATTCAAAAAGCTGCCAATGGCCCTCTCGCTGGATTATCGCACACCACTGCTCAGCAGTGGGACCTATGCCCCAAGTCACAGACATATTTGTCGGGTAAGTAGTCTTAGTGTAGGCTTAAAGTATACTTTGCATTAAGGTATAGCACAGGTATAGAAACAGCATCGGCGGCTACAGTGCAAGACTATAGCCGCCGATTTTTATTTGCTGCAGGTATAGCGCTATACCTTATACCTATTATTCCTGTATGCGCACGACCTTAAATTCGGTGCGGCGGTTGCGTTGGTGCTCGTCTTCGGTCTTGGCGTTGCGCACCACCGGGCGGCTCTCGCCATAACCTTTGGCTGTGATGCGCGACTTATCAATCTCTTTGGAGATGATGTAGTTCACGGCGGACTGGGCACGACGCTGCGACAGGTCCTGGTTGTAAATATCTACACCACGGGAGTCGGTGTGCGAGCTCAGCTCGATGGAGATGCGCGGATTATCTACCAGTATCTGCACCAGTTTATCGAGTTCTTCAGCTGCGTCCGGTCGGATGTCGGCTTTGTCAAAGTCGTAGAAAATGTTCTCGAGTACTATCGCCTTCTCTTTCACGATCTCAGTCAGCAAGAGGTCAGCAGTCAGGCGCACTTCGTTCACTTCGTTTGGCAACTGGTTCTGCGGTGGCATCTTGCCTACGGTGGTTACGCGCTGGCGGGCAGCGAAGAAGCCGGGTTTCTCTGCCAGCAAAGAGTAAGCCGTTGCGCTGTCGAGCGGGAAGCTGAACTTACCCTCGGCATCAGCTATGGTTTCGGCAATTTTCTGTCCCTTGCTGTCCTGCAGCACCACCGCTGTGTTCGGTACCGCCGTCTGCTGCTTGTCTTTGTCGCGGCGCTGGTATACCGTACCGTCTACAAAGAAATTCACCTGTTTGCGTGCTGATTTGGCAATAGCATAAATGTCGTCGCCCCCTTTGCCACCTTCGCGGTTAGAGGAAATATAGCCAGTAAGAGCATCCTGGAAAAAGATACCGAAATCGTCGCCGCTGGAGTTAACAGGCACGCCCATGTTAACAGGTTTACCCTCTTCTACCTTGAAGACATCGAGCCCGCCCAGCCCTGGCAGACCGTCAGAAGCAATGTAAATCGTTCCGTCCGGGCCTATATACACATAGCTCTCGTTGCCCGGCGTGTTAATCGTCGGACCCATATTTTCAGGCGCAGAGAAGCGGCCGTTGTCGTCGATGGTGGTTTTGTAAATGTCGTTGCCTCCCAGTCCCCCTTTGCGATCGGAGGAGAAGTAGAGCGTTCTGCCATCAGGGGCGAAAGCCGGAGAAGAATCCCAGGCGCGCGGGTCGCTGACGCTAATCAGTTTGGGCTCCGTCCAGGCGTTGGAGCGATAGAACGAGATGAACAGGTCTACATTGCGGCGGCCTTTCTTGGTGCCTTCGTTGCCACGCGCAAACACCATGGTGTTGCCCTCGTCGGCAAAGGTAGCCAGGGCATCGTGCAGGTCTTCGGTGTTTACGCCTTCCAGCTTGCGCACGGCTGCCCCCATGTTAGCCGAGTCGCCCAATGTAGTGGCGTATAGGTTTAGGAAGCCTTCGCCGTTGCCCAGATACGTTTTGCCCGGTCCGCGAGAGGATGAGAAAACCAGCTCGTTGCCACGTACAAAAGGTGCAAAGTCAGAGCCTTCTGTATTCAGTGCTTCCAGGTTATAAATTTCAAAACCTGTGTTCTTTTTTAGGATGCCGCTCAACTGGCTCAGCGTTTCGACTTCGCGCAAGGCCAGTGTTTTGAGCTCTGGCTTGCTGCCGATGCGGGCGTAATCCTGCATCTGGCCCAAAGCAGCTTCATACTTGCCATTGGCTTTCAGTGCCATACCATAATAGAAGAAGCCCTCCTCCTTGGGGTAGTTGTTGTCGAGCGCGGCTTTGTAGTAGGTTTCTGCCTCCGCCAGACGGTTAGACAGGCGGTATGACTCGGCAATGCGGTAGTTGATCTCGCCGGTGTTCTTAGCCCCTTTCAGCGCCTGCTTATAGTACTCGATGGCCCGCTCATACTGCTCTTCTTCGAAGCGCTTCTCGGCCTTGCTCAGGTACATGCCCGCGCCACAGGAGCTGAGCACCACGGCCAGCAGCAGAATGGCTGCTGTAAACTTCAGGTAATGGGCCACTGACTTGGTCGATAGCGTCTGCTGCATGGGGGTAGTTTTTGAATTAGCGGATCTAAAAATACCTGGAGAGCCAGCTTTGCTGCGCCGGCCGTGGCCAGGCATCCTGCAGCTCTCCGTAATTATTTACCAATGTATCAAAATATAAGGTCTGTCCGTCAATCTCGCCGGCGGCCACTTTGTTTTTCAGCTCGTTCATACCCACCACCTGCATTTGGCCGTCTTTCAGGAAAGCCAGTCGGGTACGGTCGAAGAACGAAATACCAAAGCGCTGCTCCAGTTCCCGCACAAAACTCACGGAAGAGTCGATGGAACATCCACTGGCAGAGGTAACGGCTTCGTTGTTAGCCAGCACCAGAAAACGATCGTGCAATAAACTGGCCGACGCCTGTAGCCCCGCACCATGACTGCTCCAGTCAGTAGCAAAACGCTCCAGCATTGGCTTTATTTCTTCCTGCTCTTCCGCCGTCAGCGCCCTGTCAGCCTGGTAGATCCAGAGCCGGGCATGCGGTGGCAGTTGGTCAAAAGGAATGTACATTTTTTATTGTTGATTATTGATTGTTGATTGATTTCTTAAAGGGTAGTCGGCTGGTGATGTAAACTCCGCAAAAGCTATACCTGTTCTCACCTGATTATCTGGTAAAACAGCTATACCCGAACTAGTCCGGGAGTAAAACAACAATCAGCAATTATCAATCAACAATCAGGATTACTTACTCAAACCTTCCGCTTGTGCGATCAGCTCGGCAATGTCAAAAACTTTTACGCTTTCTTCCTGTTCCTTGTTTTTCACACCGTCGCTCATCATCACCATACAGAATGGGCAGGCAGTCGCGATCACACCATCGCCTGTACCAAGAGTGGCCAGGGCTTCTTCCGTACGCTCGATGTTGATGTCTTTGTTGCCCGGCTCCGGCTCTTTGAACATCTGGGCACCACCGGCACCGCAGCAAAGTCCGTTGGCACGGCTGCGCTTCATCTCCACCAGGTCGGCATCCAGAGCGGCCAGCACATCGCGCGGCGCTTCGTAAATGTCGTTGGCACGGCCCAGGTAGCACGAGTCGTGGAAGGTGATGCGCTTGCCTTTGAAAGCCTCGCCACCCTGTACCTTCACTTTACCTTCGTTGATGAGTTGCTGCAGGAACGTGGAGTGGTGAATTACTTCGTAGTTGCCACCCAGGTCCGGGTATTCGTTTTTGATGGTGTTGAAGCAGTGCGGACAGGCCGTAACGATCTTCTTTATATTGTAGGCGTTGAGCACCTCGATGTTGGTGATGGCCTGCATCTGGAACAGGAACTCGTTGCCGGCACGCTTGGCGGGCTCGCCGGTGCAGCTTTCTTCAGTGCCCAACACGGCATACTTCACGCCTACGTGCTCTAAAATCTGCACGAAGGCGCGCGTTACACGTTTGTAGCGGTCGTCGAACGAACCGGCACAGCCAACCCAGAACAGCACTTCCGGCTCTTCGCCGTTCGCAGCCATTTCCGCCATGGTTGGCACTTTCACTAATCTTTTATTTTCTTCCATCTGTGTATTTGAAAAGGACGAGGGACTGCTTGACGAAAGACAAAGGACTCTATTTTAATCCTGTGTTTTAAAGTCTTTTGTCCTTTGTCTAAAAATTCTTTTGTCTAATTTTTTGAAGGCACATACAACTCTTCAGCCCAGTTGAAGCGGTCTGAAGACGGGAAGGCCCACGGCGCGCCGTTGTTTTCGATGTTGGTGAACATGGCGTTGAGCGAGGCCGGAGCCGCCGACTCTTCCAGCACCAGGTAGCGGCGCAGGTCCATGATCGTGGACAGCTGGTCGATGTTCACCGGGCAGGACTCCACACAGGCGTTGCAGGTGGTGCAGGCCCACAGCTCTTCCGGCGTGATGTAGCCGCGCAGCAATGTCTTTTCATCCGTGGTCTTCACGCGCTCCACGCCCAGTTCCTTGTAGTGATTCGGGGCAAAGATGGCCGGATGCTCACCCTTCTCTTCCATGCGGTCGCGGGTGTCCATCACGATCTTGCGTGGCGACAGGAGCTTGCCTGTTATGTTGGCCGGGCACACTGAGGTACAGCGACCACACTCGGTGCAGGTATAGGAATCCATCAGCTGTTTCCAGGTCAGGTCTTCCACGTCCTTGGCACCGAAGCGCTGCACGATCGGGTTGCCTTCAGCGTCCATTTCCGGCGCCGGCGGCTGGTAGCTTGGGTCCAGCATGGCTTTGATCTCGTGCGTGATAGCCGGATTGGTGGTAAACTTACCCTTCGGCCACAACTTGGAGAAGTACACGTTCGGGAAAGCCATAATGATGTGGAAGTGCTTGGAGCTCGGCAGGTAGTTCATAAAGGCCAGGATACCGATGATGTGGATCCACCAGCCAACGCTTGCGATGGTCGCCAGCGTGCCGGCGTCGTTGCCAAAAATATTTACAAATGAGCTGCTCACCGGAAAGGTGCCTGGCAAGGTATGGTTGTTGAGCGCAGCCAGTTTTAGGTCGGCTATGTTGAATGCAAAAAGGGCAAACATCAGCACGATTTCCGTGATCAGAATCACGTTGGCATCCATTTTAGGCCAGGCGCGCATCTCCACGCCGGTTGCCAGGCGCGGCACTTTGGTCACGTTGCGACGCCACAGGAAGATGACGCAGGCAACAATCACAAGGGCAGCCAGAATCTCGTTCACGGCCATCAGCCCATCGTAGAACGGGCCCAGGAAACCGAGCACCCGGTGCGTGCCGAAGATCCCGTCGATCATGATCTCAAGCACCTCGATGTTGATCACCAGAAAGCCCACATACACAAAAAGGTGCAGCACGGCCGGCAGCATGCGCTTAAACATCTTCTGCTGCCCAAAAGCCACCAGCAGGGTTTTGTTGATGCGCTCCGACGGATTATCGCTCCGGTCGACGTCACGGCCTATCAGAATGTTCTTGCGAATCTTGCGAATCTGCCACACAAACAGGCCGATACCCAGGGCAGCTACTATCAGGAAGATAATGTTCTCGAGTTGAATCACGGTGAATTATTCGTTATACATACCAATTCGTAGATAAAGATAGCAGAATAGTGAGAATAAACGTATACGGAGGCCTTTTTTTAAAATATTTTTGCCTGAAAGTTTGCGTCTTCGAATTTGGTTACTACTTTTGCATACTCTTTCGAAAGAGGGAGTACAACAGAGCTGGTGATGTAGCTCAGTTGGTAGAGCAAAGGACTGAAAATCCTTGTGTCGTTGGTTCGATTCCAATCATCACCACCAGCTTAAACCCTTACCTATACAGGTAAGGGTTTTTTGTTTTATACCCTTCTCGCGTCTGCTGCCCTACTATACTTTATAATAAGCCACTGGTTGTCTAAATTGTTTTCAGCCTAAAATTTTTCCTGCATTTTAGTAACTTAGCTGTTGCAACATCTTTCGCTCTTATGAAAAGAACCTACTGGAGCGCCATTTTTGCAGGTATGTCTGCCGGCATCGGCACAGTCCTCCTGCTTGCGCTCGTTTACATGTACTTCATTCAGAACATCCAAGTCTAAGCCATGACCCGCCGCCAAACCTTCTGGACTGCCTATGCCGTGGGCTTTGCAGTTACGAGCATGATCGCCGTGTTCGCCTTTTACATGCTCAACCAGACTGTACCACAACATGTGAACTGGCAGTCGCTAAAACTCACCAGCCTGCAGGGCGAGCCCATCTCCATCGACAAGTATAAGGGAAGAGTGGTGGTGCTGAACGTGTGGGCCACCTGGTGCAAGCCCTGCATCGAAGAGATGCCCTCTATGGACCGCCTCCAGCAGCTGCACCCCGATAAAATTGCCGTCGTTACCGTGTCGGATGAGGAGTTGGAAAAGCTGTTGAAGTTCCGTAGCCGGCAGACATATTCCTTTACTTACCTCAGGGCCAACACTCCGCTGGCCAATCAGCAACTGACCGTATTCCCGACTACCTACATCCTCAACCCGAAAGGAGAGATAAAAGAGATCTACCTGGGTGGTCATACCTGGGACAGTGAGAAAATGCAGAAGAAGCTGCTAAAATACTACTAGCGACAGTTAGCCCGAAGTTCCAGCAGCGCGGCAGAGTAGCCCAGCCGGTAGGCTTCGTTGAAGTGGGCACAGGCAGAATCGGGCTGTGCCTGCTCAAGCTCGGTGCGCCCGAGCAGGTAGTATACCCGGCCATTGGCGTTGTCGGCCTGCAGCACCTGCCGGTAGTCGGCCTCCGAGGCAGCATAGTCACCGGTTTTGTAGTAGCCGAAGCCCCTAAATGTCAAAGCGTTTGCCCATGACTCACCTTTAGAGGTATAGCGCAGAAAGCTGGTAAAGTCAGCGATGGCCGGCTCATACTTCTGCAGGTAAAACAGGCGCACTTCCCCCCTATCCAACTGCGCTGTGTGCAGGGTGCTGTCAAGTGTAAGGGCTATCCCAAAATCCCGCTCGGCCTCAGGGTACTTCTCTAGCTTGGCGAGGCTCTTGCCCCGCATCAAAAACACTTCTGCTGAGGGTCTGTCCTGTAGCGCAATCACTTGGTTCAGGTCCTCCACAGCCGCCCGGTAATTTTCATTTACATTCATCGAGATGCTCGCCCTTGTCAGGTAAGCATCCGCGTGCTTTGGCCGGAAATAGATGGCATCATTCAAAAGGCTGTGCGCACTGCTATACTTGCCGTGCTCGATGTAGCTGAGGGCCGTCTTATACCTGTCTTCGCCGGTGATGTAGTCCATGGTAGACTTAAGCAGCACACTGAATACAAACATGAAAGCAAAAAAACCGAGCGTGATGTAGAGATCCTTGCGCACAAAGCGGCGCCCTTCGCGGCGAGGTATGTTCTGGTAGTGCCGCTCCGACACGGGAGCAGGAGGCCGGGTTTGCCGGTAGCGGGCGTGGTGGTGCGGCTGGTGCTGGCGTATGGCCTGTCGCTGCTCGTTCAGGTACTGCAGGCGCAGGTCATAGCGTGCGCGTTTGCCCGGGTCCGACAAGGTCTGGTAAGCAGAGTTGACTACCTTGAACAACTCCTCAGCTCGCGCATCACCCGGGTTTCGGTCAGGATGATACTTCAAAGCCAGCTGCTTGTAAGCCAGTTTGATCTCCTGCGCCGACGCCGTGGGGCTCACGCCCAGAATGCTATATAAGTTATGATCCAAGGAGGCTAATGTAACAAAAAAGGAATACTTAAGTTAAGTAAACACGGACAAGATACTGCAAATTCCGTAGTACAACTTTAACTGATTGCATCTTCCGTACATATTTTAATATACTACCGTATACAGAAAAAGCACTAAAAAAGCTGGGCACTATGAACGACAACGGCACAAGAGAAAAAAGCACCAATCTTATCGAGAACCTCATGGGGTACATTGATACCCGCATAGACATTATACGGCTTGAGATACAGGAAAAGATGAAGGCAGCCATGGTGGGTGCTATCCATGGGGTGTTACTGGGCTTTTTCGGCCTGATGAGCTTTCTGTTTGTGAGCATTTTCCTGGGACTGCTGCTCAACCACCTGCTCGACAGCTCTTTCTGGGGCTTCGGAATTATTGCCTTGTTCTATGTGGTGGTGCTGGTAATACTGCTAATAGGCCTCGACAAAAAAGTGTTCCAGGGTATGGCCGACAAGGCTTTGGACAATACCATTTATAAAACCGATAAACGAGAAAATCAGATATGAGTGAGATAACAAACCCTTTGTTCGACAATGAACGGGAACTGCTGGAGCGCCAGAAAGAAGAATACAAGAAGGCGCTCATGGGTGATGTGGACCAGATAAAAACACAGGGCCAGCAGATTGGCAAAAAGGTCGCTATCGCGGGCGGTGTGCTGGTGGCAGGGCTACTGCTCCGGAGCATGTTCAGCGGCGATAAAAAAAAAGCTAAAACGCTGAAGGGCAGGAAGGCGGCAAAGCAATCGAAGTACGTTGCCCGAGAGGCGGACGCGCTGGGCTTCAACAGGTATGGGTACGAACAGGAAGGCGGCTATACCGCAAGTAATGCAGACATAGCCGGATACGACTCTTTTGTGCATGAGCAGGAGGACGCCTATACTTTATCTTCTGAGCGTATGCCGTACGCGCAACGTGAACCGAAGCAACAAACCGGCGTTTCCAAAAGCTTCGTAAGCCCTGAGCTGATGCAGGTCATCAGCCAGCAGGTAATGGCCCTGCTCCTTGTATACCTTACGAAAAAGGTAGAGGAATACTTAAGCACTGTTTCTAAAAATAGCGATATTGCAGCAGCACCCATCGAGGTGACTGAAATAGAGACCATTGCTTATACCATTCCAGAAGAGGATGCCATTCAACAACCTTTGTAACAGACAGCAGCATGAGCCAGGCAGAAAGCACTTCGCCCTCCTGATCGATCCCGATAATCTGGACGAAGCTTCCTGCCTGAACCTGCTCTCTTTAAGCGAAGCCCACCAGGTAGATTTTTTCTTTGTCGGCGGCAGCCTTATCACCACCGACAACCAAGCCGCCATCATCCGGCTCATCAAAGAGAACAGCACTATACCTGTCATCCTCTTTCCGAGCAACAGCCTGCACATCGACAAACAGGCAGACGGCATTCTGCTTCTTTCCCTTATCTCGGGCCGCAACCCCGACTTCCTGATTGGCCAGCATGTGCTTTCGGCCCCCATCCTCAAAGCCAGTGCGCTACAGGTATACCCTACCGGCTACATACTCGTTGAGTCCGGCCGCCAGACCACTGCTTCTTACATGAGCGGCACCACGCCTATACCGCATGACAAGCCGGCCATTGCCGCCTGCACTGCCATGGCCGGTGAACTCCTGGGCCTGCGCTACATATACCTGGACGGCGGCAGCGGTGCACTGCATCCTGTTAGTTCCGATATGATCAAAGCTGTGCGACAGTCGGTAGAGACCCCTATTATTGTAGGAGGAGGTATCGATACAGCGGCCAAGGCAAAGGCAGCACTGGAGGCTGGTGCCGACGTGATTGTGGTAGGCAACCACATAGAAAAAAACCCCGGCTTTCTGGCCGAGGTTTCTCATACTATAGCTTCTTATAATCTAGCCTTAGATGTTCATCGCTGATTCGCGACGACGCATCTTACCGGCAGGTATACCGAACATCATCTTGAAGCGACGGCAGAAATAAGCTGTATCTTTGTAGCCCACGTCTTTACCGATTTCGCGGATGCTCTTCTTCGTGGTACGAAGCAGGAACACGGCGCGCTCCATACGCTGGTATTCAATGTAATCCTGTGGGTTTATACCTGTCAGCATTTTGAAATACTGGCCTACATAGTCCTCAGAAACGTTAGCAACGTTAGAAAGCACTTTGTTAGACAAGTCGCCGCCCAGGTTCTCCTTGATGTAGTTGAACAGGTCGATGAGGCGAGGGTCTTTGAAGTACGTGCTGTTGGTAGCCAACTGCTCCACAAACATTTTGTTGCGAAGAATGTGGCGAACAATCTCTACCACGATATTCTCGGTGTAGATGCTGATCAGGCGCTCCTTGCCGGGCAGGTCCTGCATGTTCTCTTCCACCACTTTGATCACCAGGTTAGCCAGCTTGTTGTTTCCTGAGATCAGGAAGGCAGGCAGGTCAAGCGATGCAAAGAAGTTTACAGAATCAAACACTTTCGCTTCGAAGCTCACATAGCTGTGGCTCTCTTCGGCGTCGCCGATCAGGTCGAGGTCGTTGTTGCTCTTAAAGAACTTCTCTCTATTGGTGATCAGATCATCATTTGTGATGGAGCGGCCGTCAGTGGAACCATAGGTTACCTTTGTGCTGCGCCCACCCGGTATAAAGAGCAGTTCGCCCTCTTCTACCATCTGTTCCTCTTCGCCAAAGAATATTGTACCTTTATGAAGCAGAATCAGGTTGTTGCCTACATCGTAGTAGTTGCGAACCGAGAACGGCTGCTGCAACACCAGATTTTTCGCTTTAATGAATCGCACCCCAAGCGACTCAATAATCTTATTGTAATCTTCCATGTGTGTTACCAACTAACTTTTATACTATAAACCCTTTAATTTTGTCCTAAAGCTAGGCTAATCTTTATAAAATTCAAAATATTTTAAATATTTAATTTTAATTCAATAAACCATATCCTTAGCCTAAATAACACAGCAGCAAAGGTTTAAGTGCCAAATTACTTTAATAATTCTCTTGAAATTACTATTTTCTGGATCTCAGAAGTACCCTCATAGATTTGTGTGATTTTAGCATCACGCATTAAACGCTCCACATGGTACTCTTTCACGAAACCATATCCGCCGTGCACCTGCACTGCTTCAACGGTTGTGTCCATGGCCACTTTTGACGCGAACAGCTTGGCCATGGCACCAGACATGCCGTAATCCTGGTGTGTGTCTTTATGGAAAGCTGCCTTCAGGCAAAGCATGCGGGCAGCCTCAATGTTTGTGGCCATATCGGCCAGTTTGAACTGGATCGCCTGGTGCTTGGCAATCTCTACACCGAAAGCCTTACGCTCTTTGGAGTACTTCAAAGCCAGCTCGAAAGCGCCTGAAGCTATACCTAAGGCCTGCGCCGCTATACCAATACGCCCGCCTGCCAGCGTGGACATGGCGAACTTAAAGCCGAAGCCATCTTCCCCGATACGATTTTCTTTTGGCACTTTCACGTCTGTGAACATCAAAGAGTGCGTGTCAGAACCACGGATACCCAGTTTGTTCTCTTTCAGTCCTACCTGGAAGCCTTCCATGCCGCGCTCTACAATAAAGGCGTTGATGCCTCGGTGCTTTTTCTCAGGATCTGTCTGCGCGATCACCAGGTATACAGAGGCCGTGCTGCCGTTTGTGATCCAGTTCTTGGTACCGTTCAGCAGGTAATAATCACCTTTATCTTCGGCTGTGGTGCGCTGCGAGGTAGCGTCAGAGCCGGCCTCCGGCTCAGAAAGACAGAAGGCACCGATGATCTCGCCCGTAGCCAGACGCGTCAGGTATTTCTGCTTCTGCTCTTCCGTACCGTATTTCTCCAAGCCCCAGCATACCAGCGAGTTATTCACTGACATCACCACAGAGGCAGAAGCATCTACTTTAGAAATTTCTTCCATGGCCAGCACATAGGAGATTGTATCCATACCGCCGCCGTTGTATTTTGGGTCCACCATCATACCCAGGAACCCGAGTTCTCCCATTTTCTTGATCTGCTCAGCCGGGAACTTCTGGTGCTCGTCGCGCTCGATTACGCCAGGCAACAATTCTGTTTGTGCAAACTCACGGGCAGCAGCCTGCACCGCCAAATGTTCTTCAGTTAATTGAAAATTCATGCTTTTATATATAAAAGGACTGTAATTAATGGATTATAGTACAAAACTATGAAATTTGGCAATATCTGTATAACTCACCGTCAATAAAAACAAAATCGCCATCCGCTCTGAACGAACGGATGGCGATTTGTCTAATGAAATTTGCATCGTAATCAGCTTAGTCGCGACGACCCATCAATAGTGACGCATAGTACAACAGCGTGGCCAGAGAGCCCAGTGCTGCAACCACGTAGGTCATAGCCGCCCATTTCAGTGCGTCTTTCGACATGGCCAGTTCCTGCTGCGTTACAATGTTGTTGGAGCTGATCCAGGCCAGGGCCCGCTTACTCGCGTCGAACTCAACCGGCAGGGTCACAAAGCTGAAGATGGTGGTCAGACCGAACAGGGCCACACCAATTGTCAATGGAATAGGCGTGGTCTGTAGCATGAAGATACCGATCAGTATGATCCACTGCATGTAGCGTGAGGCGATGCTCAGCGCCGGCACCATGGCCGAGCGGAACTTCAGGAAGCTGTATGCTTTTGCGTGCTGCACGGCGTGACCGCATTCGTGTGCTGCCACAGCTGCCGCAGCGGCGCTACGGGCTTCGTACACATACTCACTCAGGTTCACGGTCTTGTCGGCCGGGTTGTAGTGGTCCGTCAGGCGGCCCGCCACCGATATCACTTTCACATCGTGTATACCGTTATCGGCCAACATCATTTCGGCAATCTCACGGCCAGTGTAGCCAGATTGCAACGGAATTTCGGAGTACTTCTTAAACTTACTCTTCAGCCTCCAGCTTACCCACATGCTGAGGCCCATAAAGAGGATAACAATCAAATATATTCCCATTTCTCTAATTAAATTTTAAGGGTTCGGTCGGTTTTCAATCTTTTTAACAACGTTTGTGGTCGAATAGCCTTTCACGAGCGGTATGGTTTTCACCTCTCCCCCTCTTGCTGTAACGACATCCTGCCCCACTATATTTTCGATGGTGTAATCGTCGCCCTTCACCAGTATATCCGGCTGCACAGCCTTGATCAGTTCAAGCGGCGTATCTTCATCGAAGAATACTACGGCATCCACAAACAAAAGCGATGCCATGACGCGCGCGCGTGACATTTCGTCCTGCAGCGGACGGCTTGGACCTTTTATACGGTTTATTGACGCATCCGTGTTAAGTCCGAGCACCAGTTTATCGCCAAGTTGTCGTGCTTTTTCGAGGTAATCGACGTGACCCAGGTGAAGAATATCGAAGCAACCATTGGTAAAAACGATCTTTTGTCCCTGGTTCCGCCAGGCCTGCACTTGCTCCTGCAAGTCGGACAGCGACAGGATTTTATCTTTCGAGTTCATGTATAGGTGGGTTTGCCTCCGCGAGCTCATCTGCTACGGCAGGCTTTTGCAACATTCCTGTCATAAAACTAAGCACTCCCATGGCAACTACCAAAAGTGTTTGCGATGTATGTGCCACCAGGGCGTAAGCCATACCTGCCTCCTTAGGTATACCATAAAGTAATAGCACAGTCTGCACCAGCAGGTGGTATACCCCTACTCCGCCCTGCACAGGCGCCGCCATACCGAGCGTGCCGATCACGAGAACCGAGAGCCCGGCTATTGGTGTCAGCTGCGATGTGGCAGGTATAGCATAGAACACTACAAGACTCATGCCGTAGTACATGGCCCACACAAACAAGGTATGTCCCCAGAAAGCCACCTGGTTTTCAATTTTAGTGATGCTGAACACGCCCTGCAGCATGCCGCGCACAAAAGCGACGGTTTTTATGAAGAAGGTGTTTTGCCGAAGCTTGTTCAGGTATAACAAGCCCAGCACCAGAAAAACGAGGCCCACTACCATCACGAGCGTAACAAACAGGTATAGCGACCCGAAGCTCTGCTCCAGGCTGGCGTACTTATCTGTGAAAAGACCAAAGAGGAAATCACGGAGGCGGTTAACCTCCAGCAGAAAGGTGAGCCCCAGGAAAAGGAGCAGCATGACCATGTCGATGATGCGCTCGGCGATGACCGTGCCAAAGGCTTTGTTAACCGGTATGCCATCGCTGCGACGAAGCATGCTGCAGCGCACAAGCTCGCCCATGCGGGGCAGCACGAGGTTGGCCACATAGCCCACCATCATGGCATCGTAGGTATTTTTAAAGGATGGGGTATAGCCCGTGGGCCGTATCTGCATGTACCAACGGTATGCCCGGCTCATGTAGGCGGCCAGGCCCATGACCAAAGATACGGCCAGCCAGGTATAGTTAATATTCTGGAGCTCTGCCCACAGTTTTTCGAAGTCGAGCTCTTTGAGGGCGTACCACATCAGAAATGCAGAAAGCCCCAGAAGCAGGCTGTACTTCAGAAAAGAGAGCAGTTTTCTCATGCGGTGGCGTTACACCAATCGGTTGTGCTGATCCGGGAAAACGAGCGTCGGCTGGTGGTTTTTAGCGTCTTCGAACTTGATAGAACAGTAAGAGATCACGATCACGATATCGCCAACCTGCACCTTGCGGGCAGCGGGGCCGTTCAGGCAAACCGTGCCGGTACCGCGCTCTCCTTTGATCACGTAGGTCTCGAAGCGTTCCCCGTTGTTGATGTTAACGATCTGTACTTTCTCATTCTCCACCACATTGGCAGCGTCCATCAGGTCTTCATCAATGGTGATGCTTCCTACATAGTGCAACTCCGCCTGCGTAACCCGACAACGGTGAATCTTTGATTTTAAAACCTCAATATACATGGTTTATTTCTGTAATAGGGCGCAAAGTTATGCAATTAGCTGCAGATATACTACCAGCACGCATGCATCACCTTTAAAAGTCCTGGAGTTGGACAAGCCACGACAGGAAAAGAGCGGCTGGGGGGGGGAAGCACATAATAATATTACTTTTATATTATATTATCGTATCTTAGAAAGAACAAATAAGAGGACAGTGATTTTATGAAAAACTTAAAAAACAAAAATCATGAAAAAAATATTGCCTAAATTTTCACTACTTGCGCTTTTTATCATCACTCTTACGGTTTTTATAGGCTGTACAAAGGAAGAGGATGAGTTTGTGCCTGATCAACTTTCTATAGAAACCAAGACTTCGGAGCTTCATCTTACTTCTCCAAATGGATTTAGGATTGCTAAAAGCAAGCAGGATTTTCTTAAATCGCTCTCTAAGATCAACGGCTTAAGCACTGATTCAATTGAAATCGTTGATATAAAATATATGGAATCCAAAGTAGCCTCTGCTGCATTTGTTTCTTACAAAGTTAAAGGTAACGAATTTGTAAAGAATATAGCTATAGGGAAAGGTAAAATAGAGTTTTCTACAAACAAGCTGCAAGTACATTCTAACAATACAAGGACGTTAAAAGCTGATGGCGAGTCTTCTGCAGTAATGACTGCATCCGAAGAAGGTCCGGGGCCGACGGTATCTTGTCATGGTTGTACTAATTGCAGAGTTGGTGGCTCGATTGAACCTAATGGCACAATTCACTTTAAATGTGAAAGCTCTTGCTGTTCAATGACTATAACATATCCAACTCCTGCTCCTGAATAATTTAAGAGTAATTTAATACTGTGTCAGCTCCGTCTCACACGCTGCCCTCTTCTTATATTAACAATTGAGCTGTTACTGCCTAGAGAGAGGATATGTATCTTCTCTCTAGTTTTTTTTAATTTAGTCAAGCTTAAAATGTAATGCAGAATGAGCATTCCCTTATGCAGCTAAAAGCATCTTTTCTTCCTTTTATTATAGACCTGATACTTAAAATCAGTTTTCGCGATATAGCGCACGAGGCCACTGTGAGATGCAAGTGCCCTCTTGTTACTGCACTTTTTTGTCGGCTGTAAGTTTTTCCAACATATAGGCTTCCCATAAGTGGTAACAACCTATATTTCGTTTAGATTCACGATCATGTTATCGATAAGGCGTACCTCGCCCACAAAGGCGGCAATGCAAATGGCTACTTCTTCCTGCGCCTGCACATCGGTTACGGGCTGCAAGGTATAGGCGTCCACTATCTCGAAGTACTCCAGCTGCAATTCGTCTACCTGGCCCAGGTAGGCGGCCACTTCGGCTTTGATGTCAGGTATAGCCTTGTGTTTCAGGTCGGCGGCTGCCATCTGCAGGGCCTTATATAGCTGCGTGGCGTGCTGGCGCTGCGTTGCCGTTAGCCGCTTATTGCGCGACGACATGGCCAGGCCGTCGGCCTCGCGCACGGTATGGTAGCACACCAGTTCCAGGTCGAAGCTCAGCGTCTGTACCAGCTGCCGCACGATGGCCACCTGCTGCAGATCCTTCTGCCCGAAATAGGCCTTGTGCGGCTGCACGATATGGAACAACTTGCTCACCACAATGGCCACCCCATTGAAGTGCCCTGGCCGGTGCTCACCCTCCATCACGGCTTCCAACGCACCGAAACTAAACTGCAGCACCGACTGTTGTGGGTATACCTCCTCCGCACTCGGCGCGAACAGGTAGTCGCAGCCGACGGTTTGCAGCAGGCTGATGTCCTGCTCGAGCGTGCGGGGGTATAGTTTATAATCAGAGGCGTTGTTGAATTGAGTCGGATTCACGAACACACTACAAATCGTAATGTCATTCTCGCGGGCCGAGGCACGCAGGAGTTGCAGGTGCCCTTCGTGCAGGGCGCCCATGGTAGGCACAAAACCAATGCGCTTGCCGCTGCATCGCAGCGCTGTCACAATGGCTCTCAGGGCTGACACCCGCTCTATAACTTCCATATTAATAGGTATAAAAGATGCAATTGCTGAAAGTCGGCAAAAGTAGGTTATAGAACATTAAATTGAAAATTAGAATAAAAAGTGCTAATTTTGCACGTCCCATTACTGTTGCTCATTAATTTTTTAATTACATACCCATGTCTAAATTGCGAATCCTGTACGCCGCCACCGAAATCCTTCCTTTCCTCCAAACCACTAAAGTAGCAGAATTTCTGAACACGCTGCCGCAGAGTATGCAGGAAAGAGGTATGGAGATCCGCATCTTCGTGCCAAAGTTCGGTATAATAAACGAGCGTAAAAACCGTTTGCATGAGGTAGTTCGCCTGTCGGGCATCAATATCGCCGTAGGTGATGACGAGAAACCGCTTGTTATAAAGGTAGCTTCTATTCCGAATGCCAAGCTGCAGGTATATTTTATCGATAACGAAGACTATTTCCAGCGTAAGTCCGTTTTTGTGGATAAGAACAACAACTTCCACCAGGACAACGACGAGCGTGCCATCTTCTTCTGCAAGGGCGTGCTCGAAACAGTGAAAAAACTGGGCTGGCAGCCGGACATCGTACATTGCAACGACTGGATGACCGGTCTGATTCCGCTGTACCTGAAAACTACTTACAAAAAAGACCCGATCTTTAAGGATTCGAAGTCTATCTTTACGGTTTACAACCACGAGTACAAGCACAAGTTTGAAGGCGACCTGCTCGAGAAAGTAAAAATGCTTGATATCGACAACAGCATGCTGGCCTCATTGCAGGAAGCAGACCTGGACAGCTTTATCAAGGTGGGCATGGAATACGCTGACTCTGTGATCAAGACAAACGAGAACTTCAGCGAGAACATCAATGCCCTGTTCAGCGAATTTGTTGAGACAAATAAAAACATCAATACCATCAGTGCCGACGACAACCTGTGTGATTCATACTTCAACCTATATAATGAACTCAGCCGCTAGAAGATTATTCCTTTTCTTCTTTTCATTTGCCGCCCTCACAGCCTGCGAAGACCCAAAAGACATCGGACTCGAACTTCAGGACGAAAACCTGATAGGCACGGAGTTCACAGACACCCTTACCATCCGGACAGGAACCGTTTTCCAGGGGGACTCGATTCCTGCGTTCCGCTCACAGCCGCCTCTGCTGGGGCAGTATGTTGATCCGGTGCTGGGTAAGGTGCGTGCCAGCACGATCACGGAGGTAGCCCTTAACGGCAGCAGCCTCAACTTTGGCGCGGGCGCCAAAGCAGATTCGCTGGTGCTCACACTGGACTATTCGTTTAAGTATGCGGACACCCTGAAAGCGATGCAGGTAAACGTGCACCGCCTGACCGGTTCTTTTGATGAAAGAACATCCTACTTTACGACCACTCCTTTTCCTTATGATGCCACCCCGATTGGTTCGAAGGCTTTTCTGCCTCGTATAGACACTGAAAAGAAGGAGAATGTAACCACCAAAACCACAAGACTGCTTAAGATAAAGCTGAGCCCTGAGCTGGCAAACGAGTTCATGGCCCAGTCCGGCCAGGCAGGTTTAGCTGACCAAGCTGGCTTCCGGAACTTTTTCAAAGGTATAGCGCTGACGGTGCCAGAGGATGCGAATGCAAGTATAGTAGGCCTGACTCTGAGCAGCACCAACTCCAGCCTGGCATTGCACTATACAACGGCGGAAGGCACGGCCAAGCAGCATAACTTTTTAATGGGCACCGGCAATTACTTCACGCAGTTATCATCTGATCGCACGGGCACTGCTGTTGCGGCGCTGCAGGCTGACGGCAGCTTTATACCTGCCACTGAGACGGGCGGAGATTCTTATGTGCAGGCAGGCACGCAGTTACTCAGCAAGATCACTTTCCCTTACCTGGACAAACTCAAGGACCTTCCGGGTAACCTGATCATCAACCGGGCAGAACTGATTATACCTGTCAAAGCAGCTTCTTCGACCAACAACCTGCCGAGACCACCGCAATTGGCTTTGTATGAAACTAATAGCGCGAACGAGTTCTTAAAAGACATTTCCGGCACCGTGCGTACCGTACAGGTAGATGGTGTTAATCCATTGTTTACCAACTATCCGGCCCTTGTAGCCAGCAGCCGCAAAAATGGCGTAGACTACTATACCATGAATGTAACCAGCTACCTGCAGGGCGTGATGATGGGCATCAAGTCAAATGACGGCCTGATGCTGGGTGCTGTAAGCGCCGTATCGCAATCGAACGGGGCAGCTACTATAAGCCCTGAGGTGCGTCCATACCGCGCCATCGTTACTAATAATGAGGCAAATCCGGTGAGGCTGTTGATATATTATTCAAAGCTACAGTAGGAAGTCCTAAATTTTAGTTAGAAATTTTATACATATTATAGAAAAGGGTACCTTTGCAGGTACCCTTTATTTTTTTAATGAAATTTTATACTATATGTGCGGAATTGTAGCATACGTAGGGCACAGAGAAGCTTGCCCTATAGTCCTAAAAGGCTTGAAACGACTTGAGTACAGAGGCTATGACAGCGCAGGAATAGCCCTGATGAACGGAGGTTTAAACATCTTCAAAAGAAAAGGCAAGGTAAGCGACCTTGAAGAGTTTATTGCAGACAAAGATGTGCACGGCCACATCGGCATGGGCCACACCCGCTGGGCTACCCACGGCGAGCCGAACGATGTAAATGCACACCCGCACTACTCTAGCTCCAAGAACATTGCCATCATCCACAACGGCATTATCGAGAACTACGCTTCCCTGAAGCAGCTCCTGATCGAAAAAGGCCATACTTTCCAGTCTGAAACAGACTCGGAGGTTTTCATTAACCTGATCGAAGACATTAAGCAGAACAGCAACTGTACGCTGGCCGAAGCCGTGCGCCTGGCCCTGCACGAAGTAGTAGGTGCTTATGCCATTGTAGTGCTTTCGAAAGATGATCAGAACCAACTCATCGCGGCTCGTAAAGGCAGTCCGCTGGTGGTAGGTATAGGCGAAGGTGAGTACTTCCTCGCTTCTGATGCTACCCCGATCATTGAGTATACCAACGATGTAGTGTATATAAATGACTACGAACTAGTGGTGATCAAAAACGGTGAGTTGGAGATCCGTACCAAAGAGGACGTGGTGCAAACACCTTACGTACAGCGCCTTGAAATGGCCCTGGAGTCGATTGAGAAGGGTGGCTACCCGCACTTCATGCTGAAGGAAATTTTTGAGCAGCCACGCTCTATCCTCGACAGCATGCGCGGACGAATGATCGCTGAGAGCGACCATATGATGATGGGCGGCATCCGTGAGTTCGAAAACAAATTCGTGAACGCAGAGCGCATTATCATCGTGGCCTGCGGTACGTCCTGGCACGCCGGTTTGGTGGCTGAGTACCTGATTGAAGACCTCGCCCGCATACCTGTGGAAGTGGAGTATGCTTCTGAGTTCCGCTACCGCAACCCGATCCTGAGCGAGCGCGACATTGTGGTGGCCATCTCGCAATCTGGTGAGACGGCTGATACGCTGGCTGCGCTGGAACTGGCGAAGTCGAAGGGTGCTACCATCTTCGGTATCTGCAACGTAGTAGGCTCTTCTATTGCCCGTGCTACAGACGCGGGTGCCTATACCCACGCGGGTCCTGAGATTGGTGTAGCCTCTACCAAAGCCTTCACGGCACAGGTAACGGTACTTTCGCTGATTGCCATGATATTGGGCAGCAAGCGCGGCACTCTGGAAACAACCAAGCTGCGCCAGTTGATGGTGGAGTTGGAAAGCATTCCGGCCAAAGTAGAGAAGGCACTGGAGCTAAACGACCAGATCGTGCGAATTTCTGAGCAGTATAAAGACGCTACTAACTTCCTATACCTGGGACGTGGTTACAACTTCCCGGTTGCACTGGAAGGTGCCCTGAAGCTGAAAGAGATTTCTTATATACACGCCGAGGGTTACCCAGCTGCTGAGATGAAGCACGGCCCGATCGCGTTGATTGACCAGCACATGCCGGTGGTAGTGATTGCTACGAAAGACAGCTCTTACGAGAAAATCGTGTCGAACATACAAGAGGTGAAGGCTCGCAAAGGAAAGATCATTGCTGTTGTAACAGAAGGTGACACGACTATACCTGCTATGGCAGACCATGTGATCGAGATTCCTGAGACAAGCGAGCACCTGGTGCCGTTGTTGTCTGTTATTCCGCTGCAGTTGCTGTCGTATCACATCGCGGTGATGCGCGGCTGTAACGTAGACCAGCCTCGTAATTTGGCGAAGTCTGTGACGGTTGAGTAACCAACGAAAAGATAAAAGAAAAGGGGAAGCTGATTGGCTTCCCCTTTTTTATTTACAGCTCAAACTTCTCACCTCTCAGATACTTCGTCTTAAGCAGCGGACAGATTTTGTAACGCTCTTCTTTGGTGTCTTCGTACATCGCCTCCAGCACTTTGTAGACATTGGCTATCCCTATGGCATTGGCCCACTCAAATGGTCCGTGCGGGTAGTTAGTGCCGAGCTTCATACCTAAGTCTATGTCCTGGATAGAGGCGGTGCCCTCCTGCAAGGTATAGCAGGCCTCGTTGATGATCATGCACAGGATGCGCGGCGTGGCCATACCTGCGCGGTCATCCACCAGCTGATACTCCGTTCCGAGCTGCTCACATACCTGGTGCAACTTTTCGGCATCGCTTTGTTTGTAAAGGCTCACCTCCAGCACTGGCCGGTTGAGCATGGTCGGCAGTCCGTTGAAGCCGAACAGTGTGCAGGTAGTCTCTAAGCATGATTCGTGCACGAGTGCGGCCAACTGCTTCGTTGCTGCCTGGCAAAACACAACCTGGTCTGGTGCATAATGGCACAGGCGCTCGGGTTCCTCATGCAGCAGGAAGTCAAATACGATATCGGAAGGCTTCAGCTGCTCATCGGTCAGGTGGCGGCTGTGCAGGAAGGTATAGGTATTGCCATTTGCTCCTTCCGGAAACTTCTGTCGAAACTCAGCGGCCATTTCATCGCCAGACAAAACAAGTATGTGCATATTTCTGTACTTTTGATCATAAAGATACACATTAAAATAAATCAGACTATGAATCATAGCATCATCACTTCGACCAATGCGCCAGCCGCAATAGGGCCTTACAGCCAGGCAACGCTTCACAACGGCACCATGTATGTTTCAGGACAAATTCCACTGGACCCACAAACCGGCGAGCTGGTAAGCGGCACCATAGAAGAGGAAACGCACCAGGTCATGAAGAACCTGTTTGCCATTCTGCAAGAGGCTGGTATGGGCTTCGACAATGTACTCAAATGCTCCATCTTCGTGAAAGACCTGGGCAACTTCGGCAAAATAAACGAGGTATACGGCAGCTACTTCACCGCCAACCCTCCTGCCCGCGAAACCGTGGAGGTAAGCCGCCTGCCGAAAGATGTGAATGTGGAGATCTCCTGTATTGCGGCTTTGTAACGGAGCTTATATTGATCATCGCTATACCTGCAGCCTCGTTTTTTGATGATGGGGCTGCAGGTATTTTTATGTGTATATAGTATATTCGGTAATCCAGTTACGGTTATCTGTTGGAATCGACAGATAACCGTATGTTTACTCCCTTTATATACTAGTTGGGCAAAATGAAATATTATTTATAAATTTTATGTGTTTCTATTATTCTGAATATTACAAAGAAGAAATTCCCAAACCTAAAACTCATTGCTCATGTCCTATTTTCAAAAAGCTATTATAGTAGCTGGGTTGGTATTCCTACCATTTATGATGGTTGCTCAAGGTTCAAGTGCTCTGCCTTATAATAAAGATCAGATAGAACTTGATCAAGAAATGAGTCCATCAGGTACCGCAATTGATAAATTTAAAGCTATTCATGTTATTTCTTCTAGTTTAAGAGGGGTGCGTGGCGCTAATGGAGTAGTCTATTGGGTTAGCAAGGATAAAGCTACATTATCGGCCTATAAAGGAGTGCGACTACTCTGGCGTACAAATGTGGCTGAAGCCTTTAAGGCAGACGTCCAACAGCCACAAATTGAGAAGATTGTTCTTGCTTCCAATGTGATTTTTGTATCCGTTAGTGATAAGGTACTAGTTGAAATTGACCGAGAAACTGGTCAACTAGGGAAAAAGTAGTAGACTGAGAAGGTAGGCAGATTTTCTAATGGTAGAGCATCTTTCTATAATAATATTAATAATAGATTACTTTGCCCAACCACGCCTAAACTTTAGCTATGCCACAGTTTAGGCCAGTACGTTGTCATACTTAAACCGCTTCCCCTCAAATCCCCTCCCCCGCTGACTTGTCATGCTCATCGGACTTGGCCGCTTCCCTGGCTTCTTCTTCCCCATAAATATCCTTGGTGAACTTACCTGGCTCGGCATTCACGGCGGTGTGGCCTACTTCTATTTCCTGCCGGATGAAGCGCACGGCATACTCGGCTGGGTAAATGTTGAAGCCATACTTGCGGGAGTAGACAAAAGTGAACACAGCCCCGAAAAAGATAATCTGAGAGGTATAGAACACCCACAGCAAAATCACGATGACCGAACCGGCCGCTCCGTAAATAGACGTGATATTGCTCGTGCCCAGGTATAGCCCGATGACTTCGCGGCCGATGGCAAAGAGCGCCGAGGTCACCAGCGCGCCCACCCACACGTCGCGCCACTTGATCTTGGCGTCGGGCAGGAAGCGGTAGATGCAGCCGAACATGAACGTCATCAGCACAAAGCCCGACACCAGGTTAACGCCGCGCATCACGTACACGATCCAGCCAGCCAGGCGGGCCTCCAGAAAATCACCAACAGCGACCAGGATGGTGTTGGCCAGCAGCGACACGATCAGCAGAATGGCAATGGCCAGAATCATGGCGAAGGACAGAAAGCGGTCGAGGATCAGTTTGACGTAGCCGCGCTTGGGAGCGGGCCGCACATACCATACTTCATTGAGCGAATCCTGCAGCGACACAAAAACACCCGTAGCCGCAATAAAAAGCGTGACCACGATGATGACGGTAGCGAGGTTGAATGAGGTGATGTCGTTGATGCTCTCGACCATGCGCTGCACCGCAAATGCCGCTTCCGAGCCGATCGTCTCCCGGATCTGGTAGTATACCTCTCCTGACACAGCCTGTTCCCCAAAAAAATAACCGGTGGCGTTGATGATGATCAGCAGAATAGGCGGCAGCGCGAAAATGGTATAATAGGCCAGCGCCGCCCCTTTTTGAAAGGAGTTGTTCTCGATGAACTCAAGGCCAGCCTCCTGGAGCAGGCACCATATCTTTTTCAGCGTCTTGCGGGGCATGGGGAGGTAAGGGATATTATTCTAAAACTGATACGCAGATGAAAGGTTATGTTTATACCTGCGCCTCGTACAGGTATAGTTTACAGCGCGCAACCCTTACCGAAACGAAAATTTATTTTGTACCTTTGTGGCTTCATTTGCAATGCCATTTTGAAATAACCATACATGGAAAGAGAAGTTAGAGTACGCTTTGCCCCGAGCCCGACAGGGCCTCTCCATATCGGCGGTGTTCGCACAGCCCTTTACAACTTTTTGCTGGCCAAGAAAACAGGCGGCAAAATGATTTTGCGCATCGAGGACACAGACCAGAACCGTTTTGTGCCCGGCGCCGAAGATTACATCCGTGAGTCGCTGGAGTGGTGCGGCATCGAACTGGACGAGAGCCCTTGGGATGGTGGCCCTTACGCACCTTACCGCCAGTCGGAGCGCAAGCCAATGTACATGCAGTACGCCATGCAACTGATCGAGAGCGGCCATGCTTACTACGCTTTCGATACGGCTGAGGAGCTGGACGAAATGCGCGAGCGCCTGAAAGCTGCTAAAGTAGCCACGCCGCAGTACAACGCCATCACCCGCATGACGATGAAAAACTCGCTCACGCTGCCGGAAGATGAAGTGAAGAAGCGTCTGGAGTCTGGTGACCCTTACGTAATCCGCCTGAAAGTGCCGCGCAAGGAAGAGGTTCGTTTAAAAGATTTGATCCGTGGCTGGGTAATGGTACACTCTTCTGCCATCGACGATAAAGTTTTGATGAAGTCAGACGGTATGCCGACTTACCACCTTGCAAACATCGTGGACGACCACCTGATGAAAATCACGCACGTGATCCGTGGCGAAGAATGGTTGCCATCTGCCCCGCTGCACGTGTTGCTCTACCGCTACCTGGGTTGGGAAGATACTATGCCAGAGTTTGCGCACCTGCCGCTTTTGCTCAAGCCAGACGGCAACGGCAAGCTGAGCAAGCGCGATGGCGATAAGTTGGGCTTTCCGGTATTCCCGCTGCGTTGGGTAGATCCGTTTACAAGCGAAGTTTCTTCCGGTTACCGCGAAGCAGGCTACATTCCGGAGGCATTCATTAACTTCCTCGCCTTTTTGGGCTGGAACCCGGGCACGCAGCAAGAAATCTTCTCTATGGAGGAGCTAGCAAATGAATTCTCTATCGAGCGTATCGGCAAGTCTGGTACCCGATTTGACATACAGAAAGCACGTTGGTTCAACGAGCAGTACCTGCGCGCCAAGCCAGACGCTGAATTGGCAGGCTACCTGCTGAAAGCACTGGAAGAACAAAATATTACGTGCTCACCTGAGAAAGCAGAGAAAATTGCCGGCCTGATGAAGGAGCGTGTGAGCTTCCCGCAGGAGTTCTGGCGCGAGGCTGCTTACTTCTTCGTGGCTCCTACCGAGTACAGCGAGAAAGTAGCTTCCAAGAAGTGGAACAGCCAGGCAGTAGCCGTTTTCACCGACTTCCGCAACGAGCTCTCTTCTCTGAGTGACTTCAACGCTGACACCGTAAAAGATTTGCTGGTAAGCATTCTGGAGCGCCACGGCATGAAAATCGGTATGGTGATGCAGGCGCTTCGCCTGGCTGTAACCGGCGCTGAGGCTGGCCCTGACCTGATGCAGATCATCGAGGTGATTGGCCGCGAGGAGACCGCAAACCGCATAGACGCTGCCATCAGTGCGCTGAGCCAGTACGCCACGGCGTAGGCTATACCTTATACCTGACAAAGCGGCTACTCCGGAAACGAGGTAGCCGCTTTTTTATACCTGCCCGCTATACCTGTCTGAAACTATTTGGCCGTTTCGCCTTATACTTCAGTGAGAACAACAAGCACCAGACTATGACTAAGAATAAAAAAGAGAACAAAAGCTCCAAAAAGAAAACCCGAGTACACAAAGATCTTGAGGGCTTTGAAATTAAAGTAAACCAGCAGGGCGAAATCAAATCAAACTACTCCATCGATCAGATAAACGAGTTCCTGAACAAAAACGTGGAAGACAAAAAACTCGTGAAACGCGACGCCGCCGAGCGGGCCAAGAAAGAGGAAGAAGAGTTTCATATAGAGGAGGGCGAAGAGGTAGAAGAAACCGACGAGGACTTCGTGAAAGGCACCAGTTCTGTGTCGGATGACGAGGATGACAAGGACCTGCCGAAGGCCCGACGAAAAAAAGGTAGCGTGGATGAGGACGAAGACGATGAAGAGGATTAGATTATTTACTATCTTGTCTGTCTGAACACTAAGTCCTAAAAACTATGAGAAACGCACACGAGATAGACTTCCGCATTTTCGGTAACGACATTCAGGTCCTCGAAATAGAACTCGACCCTAACGAAACGGTGATTGCCGAAGCTGGCGCCATGGTTTACATGGAAGAAGGCATCGATTTCCAGACCAAAATGGGCGACGGCTCCAATCCCAGCCAGGGCTTTCTGGGTAAACTGGTTTCGATGGGCAGCCGCCTGATTACGGGTGAGTCGCTGTTTATGACGCACTTTACGCACCACGGCCACGGCAAGAGCCGGGTCGCTTTTTCGGCCCCTTACCCCGGCACCATCTTACCCATCGACCTGCAGCAGCTCACCGGCAACACACTAATTGCGCAGCGCGACGCTTTTCTGGCCGCGGCACTGGGCACTAAACTGGCCATGCACTTCAATCAGAAACTGGGCTCCGGCCTGTTCGGTGGCGAGGGTTTTATCCTGCAGAAGCTCACCGGCGACGGACTGGCCTTTCTGCATGCGGGCGGCACTATTGTAGAGAAAGAACTCAACAACGAAACCCTGCGCGTGGACACAGGCTGTGTGGTAGCCTTTGAGCTAGGCATAGACTTCAGTATACAGCAGGCCGGCGGACTCAAATCCATGATCTTTGGCGGGGAAGGTATATTTCTAGCCACGCTGCGCGGAACCGGCAAGGTATGGCTGCAATCTATGCCAGTGAAGAAACTGATCCAGGCCCTGGTGCCACACGGCGAGAATGCGAAGAAGGAAGGCGGCTTTATGAGTAGCTTTTTGGAGTAATGCTGTCTAGTTTTCTGGTCAAAAAAATATCAACCTGAAGCAAGTACAGATGAAAGGATACGATCGATTGCGCTATTATGGAAGTGGCAAAGCACTACCCTATACCTACTTCATTGGATTGGCCGCATTTTGGTTCTTCGGAGATTTATTGGCCATACAGAACTTCAGTTTTGTTGCCTTTGGCATAATGGCCGCTCTTACTATCCAAGCCGTATGGCAGAATAGAGTAGCAGGAGCCTGTCTGGGTGTGTTCACTACAGCCGTTAGCTTCGTAGCTTTTTTGGCAGTTCTGTCAGAGTTTAGCGATTTTGAAGTAGTCAATGGGAGTGCTATACAGTTGATCGCTGTTGGCTCAATCCTTTCACTGGTCGGGCTCGCCATGGGGCTTATGTTGACCATAACGAACATGCAAAAATTGGCAATCAAAGTATAAAAAACCTATACGATGACTTTAGAAATCAAGAATACCTGGAACGCCCTCAACAGAGTGTTGACTATTATTAATCTGTTTCTGTTCATGGTGCTGAATGGCCAGGGCTTTGATTACACTAAAGTGAAAGGCAAGACAGTGCCGCTATACCTAAATATTATTTTACTGTTGGTCTTGGGTTCTGCAGTATTTATAACTCTTTACGGCTTGTTTAGCTGATCGCTATACCTGCGGTAGGCTTCAAAAACAGAAATGCCCGGCAGTTTATACCTGCCGGGCATTTTTTATGTTCTCCCCAATGCTGGTGAGAAATTAGAAAAATCGATTCATTACATACCAACACAGATATCTTGCTACCGCTCGAAATGACACCCTGAGCCGATGCTCTACTTCACTATCTCGATATATCTTGGCCCTGTTCCGTCCCACACCAATTCATTATTATACCATACCCTGGTAACAACAACAGACTGGTTAGTTTTCCCCCACCTTTTTATAGTACAGGATATCGTATCGGTATCTGTTTCACTAAGCTTGATGTACGTCTGCGTTCGCAAATTCTCTTCATGGAGGTTAGGGAAAAGCCGCATTACATGTTGGGTACCCGCTTTAAAGACAACGTAATGTTTAGGATAATCTAAGCTACCATCCAGTGCGAGCTTTCTTTCTCCATTGATCAGGTAATACAGCTCTATTTTTTCCTGTGAGAAGGCACTGGGCGTCGCGGGGTCCAATAAATCTTTGCCAGCCGCATCTGTGAACCTCAACTCTATGGCCGTATCGACGATCACTTCTCCCTCCTCCTTTTCGCAGGATGAAAACGCCATACCTAGTGCGGCCAGCAACACCAGCTTTACTATTCCATACCGACCGGATGCTAGCCCTTTTGTCTTCATTTTATTACAAATCAATTAGTTAAAGAGTCTATACATGAAATATCGAGAAAAAGCGGTGTAAGTAAAAATGGTATTATTCTTTAATTTGCATCAGCGACAAAAAAGCCCCCGCAGGTATAGCTGCAGGAGCTTCAAATACTTCTCTCTAATTTTTAACTCTCCACTAAATTTAAGATCTCATCCAGATACTCTCTGGAATTGCTCAGTCTTGGCACTTTATGCTGTCCGCCGAGTTTGCCTTTTTTGCTGAGCCAATTCATGAAAGTACCTTTCGGGGCAGCGTGCACGATTGGTTCCTGCAGTGCAATGTCGTTCTGGCGCTTGGCATCGTAGTCGGAGTTCACTTCGCGCAGAGTTTCATCGAGTACCTGGGTGAAACGGGGGAGACTATCAGGTTCTTTCTCGAACTCAATCAGCCATTCGTGCCCGCCACGCTTGCCGCTCTCCATGTACACAGGTGCGGCCGTGAAGTTGGAGATGATCGCGCCAGTGACTTCACAGGCCTTAATAACAGCCGCTTCGGCATTCTCCACGATCACTTCTTCGCCAAAGGCATTGATAAAGTGCTTCGTGCGGCCCGATATCTTGATGCGGTATGGACTGAGGTTGGTGAAGCGCACCGTGTCGCCGATCTTGTAGCGCCACAGGCCGGCGTTGGTCGAGATCACGATGGCGTAGTTCTTACCCAACTCTACCTGATCCAGCGTTAATGTTGTGGGTTTCTCCTCGTCAAACTGATCCATCGGGATGAACTCGTAATATACGCCGTAGTCCAGCATCAGGAGCATTTCATCCTCAGTATCGCGCTGGTCCTGTATCCCAAAGAAGCCCTCCGAAGCATTGTATACCTCCAGGTAGCGCATCTTGTCGGAAGGGATGATATCCCTGAACAGCTGCCGGTAAGGCCCAAACGCCACAGCCCCGTGCGTGAAGAGCTCCAGGTTCGGCCATACCTCCAGGATGTTCTTTTTGCCTGTCACCTCCAGAATGCGTTTCAGGAGAACATAAGTCCAGGTAGGCACGCCGCTCAGGCTGGTCACGTTCTCGGGCACAGTCACCTCTACCATCTTCTCGATCTTCTCCTCCCACTTGTCCATGAGGGCTACTTTGAGCGGCGGTGTGCGCATGGCCTCGGCCCAGATAGGCAGGTTCTGCATAATCACTGCCGACACGTCGCCGCAGGAGGTCTTAGCGTTGAACTCGTTGGGATGATGGCTGCCGCCGATGGAGAGGCCCTTGCCCGTAAACAGCTTGGTCTCAGGGTAGTTGTTGACATAGAGAGAAAGCATGTCCTTGCCGCCCTTGTAGTGGCAGTCCTCCAGCGACTCCGGGCTGACAGGTATAAACTTGCTACGGGCATTGGTGGTACCCGACGACTTGGCAAACCACTCGATCTTGCTTGGCCACAGGATATTCTGCTCGCCCTTCATCACCCGCTCAATGTAAGGGTACAGGTCTTCGTAAGCAGCAATCGGCACCCGCTCCTGGAACGTCTTCACCGACTTCATATCGCCGAAGCCATACTTCTTGCCAAACTCCGTGTTCTTCGCCGTGCTGATCAGGTCCTGAAACAGCTCGTTCTGCACGTCATGCGGGTACTTCCGAAACAGATCAATGTCATGAATCCGCTTCTTCATCACCCACGTCACGATTGAGTTTATTATTTCCAAAGGTTGAAGGCTAAATTGTTAAATGGTTAAATTGTTGTTTGTCCATTTTATTAGGCTATTGATTGCTATTGGCAGCTTCTTCAACTCGCCTAATATGTATAGGTATTGCTCTTCTGTGATCAGTTTACGTACTCTTGCTTGCTCAGTCCAATTAAATGACTCGTACATAGAGCCCTGCGCATAGCGATAATACTTTATTTTATCTTTCTTTCCATACCTCCCAAACCCTTCAGCAATATTTGCAGATATACTATCAGCAGCAGTCGTATACTGGTGACCTACAGTGTTTTGTGGAAATGGCTCCAGTTTATCACAAGATCCCAGATATGATTACTTAATGCGAAGCTGATCTTATAGGCTTCAATGTCGTTCAATTTAAGATATTTTTTCTCTTCCATTTATCTCTCCGAACAGCAATTCAACCATTTAACAATTAAACAATTTAACCTAAACCTTCCTCTTCAACTCAAAGTGCTTGCCCAGGTATACGCGGCGCACTTGTTCGTCGGCGGCGAGTTCCTCTGCGGTGCCAGACTTCAGGATTTTGCCCTCGAAAAGCAGGTATGCGCGGTCGGTGATGGAAAGGGTTTCGTTTACGTTGTGGTCGGTGATCAGGATGCCAATATTTTTGCTCTTGAGCTTGGCAACGATGCTCTGGATCTCTTCCACGGCGATGGGGTCCACACCAGCGAAGGGCTCGTCGAGCAGCACAAATTTGGGGTCAACGGCCAGGGCACGGGCAATCTCGGTACGGCGGCGCTCACCACCTGACAACACGATGCCTTTGTTCTTCCGCACATGCGTGAGCGAGAACTCTTCCAGCAGTTCCTCCACTTTTTCGAGTTGCTCTTTCTTGGAGCGGTTGGTCATTTCGAGTGGGGCCAGGATGTTTTCCTCTACCGTCAGCTGCCGGAATACCGAAGCCTCCTGCGCCAGGTAGCCTACGCCACGCTTGGCACGCTGGTACATAGGCAGGTCGGTTATGTCCTCTTTGTCGAGGAAAATACGGCCTTGGTTGGGCTTCACCAGTCCCACGATCATGTAAAACGAAGTGGTTTTACCGGCCCCGTTCGGCCCCAGCAGACCCACAATCTCGCCTTGGTTCACTTCCACGCTTACGTCGTTCACGACCATGCGCGACTTATATTTTTTATATAGATGTTCGGCTCTTAATATCATCGGGCTAATTTACGCATTCTAGTTCCGTCCTGCAATGCAGTAATCCTGCCAAGTTTTACACCTATACCTGCCGAGTATAACATCAGATATACCTTCACCTATATTCAGAAAATCTAATTTTAAAAATGAAATTATTCCGGGTATTCTGTTGTTAGTGTCGCGTCTTCTTATTAGTTTGGAATTCCGATTAATCAGCCTTTATGATGTTTTCTTTACTTTACCTGGTCGCTCACAAGGCGGCTTACTCCGGCTTATTGCTTTCGTTCCTGTTTGCCGGGCTTTCTTCCGGAAATTCTGATAATGCAAAAAACAATGGGACTACAGCCAAAAGCACGGGCGCTACCACGAAAACTACGCTGATCACTTCATCGAGCCTGAAAGGTATAGACGTATCCAAGTGGCAGAAAGATGTGGACTGGGATCAGATACGAGACGCAGACGTGACGTTTGCGTTTGTAAAGGCAACGCAGGACGACTACAGGCTGGACCCTTACTTTGCCCGTAACTGGGCAGAAACAAAGCGCGTGGGCATCAAGCGGGGCGCTTATCATTTCTTTATACCTGCCGCTCCGGTGCAGGGCCAGATTGAGATGTTCATCAACACCGTGGAACTTCATGAAGGCGATCTGCCACCCGTGCTGGATGTGGAAGTGATCGAAAAACACACCTCCCCTGCCGATATGCGGAAAAACATGCGCATCTGGCTGGAGGCCGTTACAGCGCACTACGGTGTAAAGCCCATCATCTACACTAACCAGAATTTTTACCGCCGCTGGCTGCAGGGACACTTCAAGGACTATCATTTCTGGATTGCCCGTTATAATACCATCGAGCCCGACATTCACCACGAAGACAAATGGCTTTTTTGGCAATATACCGATACAGGCAGGTTGTCTGGCGTCAATGCCGCTATCGATCTTAACTACTTTGCAGGCGACCTCAACAGCCTGAACCTGATGTGTGTACCACCGAAGCTTATACCATACCCAGAGAAAATAATCCTGGCGGAACTCGAGCAGCTGCCTGCCGTAAAGCTTTTGGCGAGCAACAGCGAACAGCCATAAGATATCCTAAACGAAATCAACGAAGCGAGCCCTGCAACTGTAGGGCTCGCTTCGTTGATTTTGCTGGTTATGCGTAATCTTAAGTATATGAAAACGGGATTCGCTTCTGTATTGATCGGCCTGGCAGGACTCGTGGTGATCACTTATTTCTACTCTCAGCTAGAAGAAAGCTATGTGAACTTAAGTGATGTACAGCATACTGTATCAAGCTATCCTATGAGCCAACCTATGCTGATCTCCCTGTTTACGCTGGAAGCGCTTGGTATCTTACTCGGCTATCTCGCTTTCAGGCACCGACATATAAAGCTTGGGCTATTAGGTATAGGATTGTGCGCGCTTTGTCTGATCCTGCTATATGGATATGGTTTTTAGAGTTGGGCTAACCCTGTTTATACCTAAGTTGAGTAAAAAGTAAAAGAATGAAAGTAAATGAATTACCCGTGGAAATCCTTCAGGTGAATTACCTTGATGAATATGAAGGTACAGTCACCTTTAAAACCGAGCCAGGTAATACATATGAAGCTTTTTTTTGGGGCATTACTTTTAAAGAAGGTGAAAAGAGAACAGTAGAACTCAATCACCTGAACTTACACTTTGACTGGGAAACAACCTTTAGCTTGAATTCCTCCAAAGAAAAAAGATTAGAAAAGCTTAGAGAGGATTGGGAGTATATTGGCTATGGACAGATTGAACAGATAAATCCAGTAATTGCGTGATTTGGGGATGTTTGGCTTGATTTAGGTAACTGGACGAGTGACGAGAGAGTAATTGGCGAATACATTTACTGGCGAATTGAACGATTAGAAGTTATTTGAAAAATTCCCGGCCTAACCAAGTACATAAGCAAAGTTCCGGATGCGCCTTGCTCACCTCAATGTACGAGTAACGTTGGGATACAGTGCTCCCCCTGTTACTACTTCAGCATCCGGATGTCCTTGATGCGCAGCTGCAGCGTCACGTTTCCCCTGTACTCGTTCTCCTCTATGGTATAGCATACATCGAAAGGTATACCTTTGGAGATGTGCTTAAAGAAGTCGCTAAAGCCAAAGCCGATGGCATCGATGTCGTAAAAACCGTCCTGCGTAAGGCGCAACTTCAGGTGGCTGTCACCGACCACACGCACGCTACCTGTATCGTACACGCACTCCGAAACAAACACGGGCTTCATGTTGCCCGGCCCAAAGGGCTCCATTTGCTTTATGATCTTGTAAAAGTTCTGCGTGATCTGGTTGAGCCTGATCTTGGCGTCTACTTCTATCTGCGGGATTTTCTGATCTTCGGTAATGGTGCGGGCTACTACCTCTTCAAAGCGCTGCCTGAAAGCAGGTACGTTTTCTACAGGCAACGTAAGACCTGCCGCATACATATGGCCTCCGAACTGGTCGAGCAGGTCAGAGCAGCTTTCGATGGCGTCGTGCACGTTAAAACCATGCACCGAACGGGCTGAGCCAGACGCTTTACCGTTTGACTGCGTGAGGATGATCGTAGGGCGGTAGTAATGATCGATGCAGCGCGATGCCACAATACCGATCACGCCTTTATGCCAGTTATCTTTGAAGAGGACCGTTGAATTGGCATTGCGCAGAAAGTCATCCTCGGCAATCATCTGCAGCGCCTCTTTGGTAATGTTAGAGTCTTTGTCGCGGCGCTCTTTGTTGGACTCATTGATGATATCGGCCATCTCAAAAGCCTCTACCTTCGTCTGGGCCAGTAGCATGCGTACAGAGCGCTTCGCATCGCCCATACGCCCTGCCGCATTAATGCGTGGCGCAAAGCCAAACACCACACTGGTAATGTCCATCTCGCCTGTTATACCTGCCAGCTCCTTCAGTGCTTCGAGCCCCGGACGCAACGGGCCTGGTCCGTTGATCTGCTGGAGACCATAATAAGCCAGGATGCGGTTCTCCCCTGTAATCGGCACGATGTCGGCGGCAATGCTCACCACCAGCAGGTCCAACAGCTTAAAAGTTTCTTCTTGCGGGATGTCCTGTTGAATACAAAAAGCCTGCGCCAGCTTAAAGCCCACGCCACAGCCCGAAAGCTCTTTATAAGGGTATAGGCAATCGATCTGCTTTGGATCGAGCACGGCCACTGCCTGCGGAATGTCCTCGTCGGGTAAGTGGTGGTCACAGATGATGAAATCTATACCTAGTGCTTTGGCATAAGCTACTTTATCGGCCGACTTTATGCCGCAGTCGAGACTGATGATGAGCGAAAAACCCTGCTCTTTGGCGTAGTCTATACCTTGCGTGGATACGCCATAGCCCTCCTTATACCTGTCCGGGATATAATACTCCAGTTGGTCGGGTTGGGTGAATGGTTGCAGGAAGCTATACATGAGCGCTACCGAGGTGGTGCCGTCTACGTCGTAGTCGCCGTATACCAGTATTTTCTCGGAGCCGTGCAGTGCCTCAGCCAGTCGGTCGACGGCGCGGTGCATGTCCTTCATCAGGAAAGGGTCGTGCAGGTGGTGCAGGCTGGGGCGGAAAAAGTCTTTAGCTTCCTCGAACGTGCAGATAGCGCGCTGGCACAGCACATCGGCCAGTGTAGTGCTGATCCGGAGCGATTCGGCCAGTTGATTGATTGCTTCTGGCGCTACGCTTTCGTTATATACCCACCTTTTCTCCATATGCTGCTTCACAAATAAACCTGAGTGCAAAGGTAGTCAATTTACGGAGGATTTGGGTTTGCCTCAGCCCATTACGTAGCACCTTTGCGCTATTTTTTGTAATTTGCAGCCATACAATTCACCAGATCATGAAACGCATTAAAGAAATTTATGAGCAGTATAAGAACTACTCGCTCGACCTGATCATGTATGGATTTTTCCTTCTCTTCATCCTGATCCTGTTTATTTTCTTTGCATAGAACTTATAGCAGGGTAGCGTATATACCTTTCGCAAAGACTTTTATAGCTTTCCCCATTAGACACACTTCGAGCAGATGGGAGTTTAACTAGCCTGTGTGGTCCTGGGCTAAACACCTAGAGGTACTGCATTTACGACTGAGCGCTATCCTTGTCAGTTGATTAAAGAAATTTTGAAGTTGATTCGGATATTTTTATCCGAATCTTACTAGAGGGCCTCTACCCCAACTGTTGTGTGTCTCCTAACCCGCGTATACTGACATACGGGGATTAGGAAATCCCCAACAGCCAACTTTCGGATTGGTAAATCTGAAAGAGCCATTGCTTAATTAGACGGTATTAGGGCGCGACCTGTCAGTTTATCACGGGCGCATCGCCCCGCAGATTACGGAAGCGCTTGCGGGCCTCGGCCACATAAATGCTGCCCTGGTGCTTCACCAAAAACTCGTTGTATAGCTCCTGCGCCTTCTGGGTATCCTTCAGGTTCTCTTCGTAAATGTAGGCCATCTTGTACAGTGCATCATCACTCAGAATATCGGTGGGAGCGCTCACCACTTTCTCCAGACTGGCAATGGCTTTGTCAAACGCACCAGTACGCTCATAGATGCTGGCTTTCTGGAAGTGGATCTCGTCGGTCAGGCTATGGCCCGGGAATTTCTGCAGCATGGCATCTAACCTGTTTTGCCCCTCGTCCAGCTTGTTCTGGAAAATCAGCAATTCAATAGCCGCATACTCCTCCATCGCTACGGTAGACGTATCCAGACCGGTATTATCGGTGATAAGCAGGCTCAGGTCCATGGCATCGTTGGCGATCTCGCGGCTGGTGGCCAGCTTGAGAATGTCGAGGTGGGCCTGCGCCAGTTCGAAGTCGCCTTTGTAGTAGTTGAGCCGGGCGTTGCGAAGTTTGGCTTCGTGCCCAATTGGCGTCTCCTTGTGCGATTTCTCTACCTGTGAGTACAGCAGCGTCGATTCCCATGGCTCTCCTTTCAGGAGGTATATATCGCCCAGCGTAAGTTTACTCTCGGCCACGAAGTCGGCCTTGGCGCGGGGCGTTGCAATCGCCTCTTGTAGCAAAGCAATGGCTTTGTCTTTATCATCCAGGTGGAAAGCATAGAGGTTTGCCATGTGTTGTAGCACCTCTACGGTTTGGTCATTGCGCCCCACTTCAGCCAGCAGTGCTTCGTAGTCAGTTATCAACGTCCTGATCTTGTCCAAGTCAACTGGGAAGGTGTTCTCTACCTGCTCTTCGCGGGCGTGTATCAGTCGCTGCCTTGCGATCAAATAGTAGGGACCGTCCGGATACTCTTTGATGATGTACTCGTAGGCTTCAATGGCGCCCTGGTAGTCATGGTTGCGGGCACTGATGGCACCCAGTTCCATCACGCGGGTACCACCACTACGGGTGCGCTTGTCCACGGAGCGAGCCTGCAGCAGGGCACTGTAGAAGTCGCGTCGCTGGATGTAGAGCCAGATCAATAGTTCGTTGTAGGCCAGCAGGTCGGGGTTTTGCTGCACCCGGGTGATCAGTTCTTTTTCCAGCGCATCAATCGTCTTTTCGTCCTGCATGCTGTTCTGCAGCATGTTCTGCACATAGATCAGCTCACTTTCATTTTCCTGCAGCAGGTTGAGTGCCTCTCCTATCAAACTCTCGTGCTTCTGCCGGAAGGTATAGAGCGCGATAAGCGAACGGTTGTGCTCATAGGGATTCTGGCTTAGCTCACGGCCACGTAGGTAAGCTCTCTCGGTATAGTCAAACAACTCGTGCTGCACAAATACGCTGGCTGCTACTATCACCTCCTCCGATTTCAGTTGAGCGATTAGTTTGTCGAAGTGCTTCTCCGCCGCCGCTTTGTCGCCAGCTGCCTGGTAGACTATACCTAAGTCAACGTTGTAGCTGATCTGACCGGGGTAGCGCTTGATGGTGCGCTTCACCAGCTTCTCGGCATCTTTGTGGTTGTTCTGCGCCAGCAGGGTTTTCAGGTAGTCGGGGTACACGACGGAGAAAAGACGCTGGTCGTCGATGAGCTTGCTGTAGATGGCCTCCGCCTTCTGGTATTCGCCCTTGCTGAAGTACTCGCGTGCCAGCGCCAGCTCCTGGTTTTGCGCCATAGCGCCAGGTATAGCCAGCAGTAGCAGGGCCAGTGTCAGCAGCAGGGAGGTATAGCAGGTCTTCACAGGTATAGGCATCATCTCTTAAAACGTGTATGCGGGCTTTTTGATATAGACTTTTCACCCGAAAATGAAGATAGCCAATAATTTTGGTTTGCCATTAACAACAAAGGGCTGCTTCTTCCGAAACAGCCCTTTCCACTTATACCTTCTGTAAGTCTTAGAAGAATCTTACGCGGTTGTCTTTAATATCGGCTTTCTCTTTGATCGCCTCGAACGCGTTGGTTTCTACACGCGAAGAGCGGGTGTTGGCCAGCTGTGCTTTCACACCAGAAAGGTCTTGTGCTTCCGGAGCTTTGGTCACGTTGATCAGCTCTGCTATCACCACACCACCCTGTCCTTCAATAGGAGCAGTACGGCTGCCAGGCTTCAGGCCAAATGCGCTGCCGATGGTCACTGGCTCTAGGCCCAGGCCAGGTATAGCACCAGAGGCAAGCGATACATCTGCAGCATCTCTTACAATCGCATCCGGACCATAGTTAGCCGCGATCTGATCGATTGAACCTGTGGCACCTTTCAGCTTGGCGATGATCTGCTGTGCTTTTACCTCGTTACGAACGGCTGCAGTCAGCTCTTCTTTCACATCCTCCAGCTTAGCATAACCAGCCTCACGCTTGCCAGTCAGGGTAGCGATCACGTACTGGTCGTTGATCTCGAACACAGGCGACACGTCACCCACCGAAGTATCTTTGGAGTAAGCCCAGCGCACCAGTTCTCTGGCGTTGCTCAGGTTACCTACCAGCACGTTGTTTTTACCTACGTTTGGCGCTTCTTCAACAGAAAGTGCCTCGTTTTTCTTCACGTTCTCTCTGAACTCCTGTGTTGAACCGCTTGTGCCAGCCAGTTCATCAGCCATGGCATAGGCCTGATCGCGGGTGGCGTCGCTGGCGTCCAGTGAGCGCTGCACGGCAGCCACTTTGTAAGTACGCTTCGACTTAGGAGCTGTTATTTTAATGATGTGGTAACCATACTCTGTTTCTACAGGGGCTGGCAAAAGGCCTTCGGCAGTAGCACCGAATACCGCTTTCTCAAAAGCTGGCACCATGCGGCCTTCCGTGAAGTAACCCAGGTCACCACCTACTGACGCAGTACCGTCCGAACCATGCTGTGCCGCCATTGCACCGAAATCAGCGCCATTTTTGATCTGCGCCTGAATGTCTTTTGCTTTGGCAAGGGCTGCCTGCTTCGCCTCCGGCGTGTCGTTCTCTGGCTTGATCAGGATGTGGCTGGCACGGGCTGTGTTCACGCTGCCGTCCTTGATGTCCATGATCTTGTACAAAGCAAAGGTATCGCCTTCATTATAAGGGCCGTATACCTTGCCTTCTTCCAGTGGCGCGATTTTATGCAGTTGCTCAGGCAATTCTGCTGTGTGCAGGTACGTGCCGTCGTATGGTACGTCTGAGTGCGTGTTTACAAAAGCAGAATCGTTAGTTGATGCCGCGAACTGCTCAGTCAAATCTTTCAGCTCTTCCTGGAAGTAGTTCATGTCGTCAGTAGAAGCAGCAACCGGAATAGTCACAAACTCCACTGTACGGCCATCCTCCACTTTGTAGAGCTCCTTGTTGCGATTATAGTAGTCTTTCAACTGGGCGTCTGTCACGCTCACAGTAGAGTCAGCAATCGAGAAGTAAGGGATGTACAACACTTTCATGTTGGCAATCATGTTCTGCGCATCGAAGTGCTTCTTCGCTTCAGCCCCTGTTACGTACACCGACTTGGTCAGCAGGTTGCTATACTTGGTCTGGATGCGGTCGTTGAGGATGCTCTGCTCGAAGTTAACCCACATCGGACGGCCACCAGTCTGGTCCAGGTTCTGCAGGTACTGAACAACCTGCGCACGGTCAAACTCGCCTGTTTGCGGGTTAGTGAATGCCTGACGAACCGATGGGTGGATGTTGTTACCCTGTACCATGTCGGCCAGTTCTTCTTCTGACACCTGAATGCCCAGGCGGTCATACTCTTTCTGCAAGGCTATCTGGAAGATTAGCTGGTTCCAGGCTTGCTCGCGCATCATGGCCATTTCGCTCTCGGTGGCAGCACGCTGTACCTGTCCTTCGTACTGGGCTTTTATCTGCTGGAACACCATATCGAAGCGCTGGTAGTCAATTTCCTCACCGGCTATTTCGCCTACGGTAGTCGCATCGTTACCCAAAAGTCTGGAGTTTGGCCCTAATAGGTCGCCGCCTACTACAAATACGCCAAGTCCAATGGCGATAGCGCCAACAGCCCAACCCGACTTCTCTCTAATCTTGTTAATTAATGCCATGTGTTATACGAATGATAAAGGATGTGCAAAATAAGGTTAATCGCGCAAAAATTCAAAATTTTGTGTGCATCTGTTTAAAATACGCCATCTGCCTGTAAGTCTGGATCTTTGAAGAGCTTCACGGCATTGATGCGGTTATCGTCCATCGACAGGATGGTAATAGTGAAAGGACGCAGCTCCACCACATCGCCCGGCTTCGGTATTTCACCCAGCACCGAGAAAATAAGGCCGCCCAGTGTCTCGTAATCCCCTTCGGGCAGGTTGAGCTCGTATTTGTCGTTGAGGTAATCGATCTCGTGGCGGGCGCTCAGCAGGTATAGGTGCTTGGCCGGGAACGCCTGCTCGAGCAGGGCCTCGTAATCGTACTCGTCCTGTATCTCCCCCACAATCTCCTCGATCACGTCCTCTACGGTTACAATGCCGGAAGTCCCCCCAAACTCGTCTACCACCACGGCCACGGTGCGATGCTCCGTGCCGAAACGCAGAAATAGCTCACTGGCCAACATACTTTCCGGCACCAGGCTCACAGGCGACAGGATTTCCCGGATCTGGCGTGGTTGATGGAACATGTCCAGTTGGTGACAGTACCCGATGATGTTGTCAATCGAGTCTTCGTACACCAGTATTTTAGAATGCCCCGTTTTGATAAAGGCGTCGCGCAGTAGCTCTACCGGTTCGTTCACCTCCACCGCCTTCACCTCCGTGCGCGGCACCATGCATTCCTTCACACGCACTTTCTTAAACTCGAGCGCATTATGGAATATCTCCTGGTTTACTTCCGGGGCTCCCTCCTCTACCGGGTGGTAGAGCCTGTTTTTGATGAACGCGTTCAGGTCCGTTACCCCAAACACCGGGTGCTCGTCCGAGAACTCGATCTTCAGCACATGCTCAACAATCCATTTGCTCAGTCTCATCAACAGGATGACAACAGGGTATAGCAGGTAATACAGCACCAGCATAGGTATAGCCAGCACGTCGAGCATGCGGTTGGGATTGATGGCAAAGAGGCTGCGGGGAAGAAACTCGGCGGTGAGCAGCACGAAAACCGAAGCCACCAGCACTTGCAGAACTAGAATAAGCGGGGCCAACTGCAAAGAGTTTGGCAGGTACGCCTGGAACAAGGTATAGAGGATGCCCGCTATCACGAAGCCGTAAAGCACCAGCGAGAGGACGTAACCAACCAGGGTGGTACCCATCAGGTGGGCAGGTTGACGAAGCAGATGCGTGAGGATGCGCCCGGAAAGGACATTGTTTTTCTCGTCGAGCTCTATCTGCAGTTTATTCGCTGCCATAAAAGCGATCTCCATACCTGCGAAAAAGGCACAGGACAGCAGCGCAACAAATAGCAGCAATATCTGGTCGGGGTCTATCATAAAATACTACAGACTACTCGGTCTGTTTCTTCTTGCGGTAATGGTACACGATGTACAGCATAAAGCCGATCATGTAGATCCAGTAATTGCCAGCTATATCAGACTCCTGTATGCTTCTGTGCACGCCGATGACCATGGCTACGAAAGCCAGCGACAATAAAATAGTATTAACCAGTTTTTGGCTCATTATTCTTTCAGGCTGAATACGCCCGTTACTTTTTTGATTCTATAATTGCTAAAGTCCTGGTTCGCCTCCAGGCCGTGCCCCATCAGGATTTCCTCGGGCGTCGTGATCTTCACAAACTTGTCTGTGTAGATCTGCGCTTTGGCTTTGTTCCAGTAAAGTTCTTCGGTTTCGAGCTTTTCCTGCTTCTGCAGGTTGTGCACGATAACGTTGCCCCGCACCAGGTATAGGTCCTTGTTGCGCTCCTGCTTGCCGTAGTTGGCCCGCAGCGTGGACGTTACCATCTCCCCTTTCTCCAGAAACTCTACATCAATGCCATCCGGAAAAACCACATCGCCATTTTCGTAGTCCTCCTGCATCGGGGTCTGCAGCCTGACCATTACCCTGGCAGAATCGCTGTAGAGGGTCAGCACATTGGCTGTTTCCCGGAAGGGGCCTTCATATTTTTTCTCCTGGTCCGGGTCTTTCAGCTCTGTTCCGCAGCCTGCTGCCAAGATGGCCAGTAAGGCGATCAGCACTGAAAAAATAGATCTCGGCATGCTTTTTATCCTTATCGAAAGTGAAGATACTAAAAATTAAAAAAGACCGTCGTCAGAACGGCCTGTTTTAATAATGCTTTTAAAGTCGGAATAGTTTACTCTATTCTGCGTTTTACAAACCAGCGGCTATTGATGGTCACACCTGCACCGAACTGGAAGTAGTTTTCAGCGATCAGGCCATTGTCAGTCGTACCCCGCTTGCCATAGCCCATCATCACGTTAAGCTGGAAAGGAGGCTCAAAGTAATTCCCACGTCCTATTGGAAACGTTGCGCCTCCTGTAACGGCCATGTCCTTGATGTTCTCGCCGTTAATGCTGTACGGACTTTGACCGTAGCGCAGGCCGCCCCGGTATGTAACACGTTTGAGGTAACTGTCGATGGAGGTTGGATTGGGCGTGTACTCGGTACCGAAACCGATCTTGTAGCTTTTGCCCAGTTCCTGCTCTCCGTCCAGATTGCGGTAGTCTGACCAGTCCTGCGTCATGAACTCTGTAGCAATGGTCAGGTTAGAGCCGTTGTCGTAGCTGATGGAGGCGTTTAGGCTTGGCGGAACATTCACGGAAGATTCTACACTGTCAGGCAGCATAGGCGCTCCCTTGAGGGCATCCCCCAGGTCGCGGCGCTCGTAGGCGGTGCTGCGCTTGGCATTCAGGTCGGTACCCAGAGTATAAACTGCTCCCGCGCTTATATAGGACTTGTCAGCTATTTTCTTGCGGTAGTTGGCTCCACCTCTGAATATAAAATCTGTATAGCGGGTTCGCTCTACGTAGGCCACCCGCTCCAGCGAAGCGTTGCTGATCGTCGTATCAGCCACGATAGAGGAAGACTCCTGCGAAATAGTACCGAACAGGTATGAGGCGCTGGCGCCAATTGTCAGGCCGTCAGCAATTCTAACCCCGTGTCCGAAGTAGAGTTCTGAGATCCCACCTTCGCCGCTGTATTCGCTGATTACCACAGCTTCCTGCCTGTTCGGCAAAGAACCCATGTTAGTGATGTTATATTCAACTGAGCTATACGGCCTTAGGCTAAGAGCAGAACTCCAGCGCTTGGTAATAGGTACGCCCAGGGTCAGATAAGTGAGGTTGGCATCGCCGTCACGTTGCGACTGGGTGGCATTTTTCAGTGTTTTATACCTGCCTGCTATACCTACATCAAACACCGTGATGCTATTGTAATACAGAAGTGCCGGGTTGGCGGTGTTGGAATGAAAGCTGTTTCCAGTGCTTGCGCCTACATCGCCCATTGCTGCCGTTCGCAGGTTGCCTAAGTTTGTGTTGAGTTCTCCTAATCCGTAGCGGGAGTAAGGCGAGTTACCGATGCTTTGCGCCTGCACGCCCTGCGCCAGGCACAGTACGGATGCGCAAATAAGTAAACGGAGCGTTTTATACATTATGTCTTAATATTCTTTGCAGTCCAATCAGGACCAGTTCAGGAATCACAAAGATGGGGTGTTTTACGGTACTTTCAAAAAATCCTGCGTCTCCTCCACAAAGTATAACCACCAGTTTATCTGATTTTTGGCGATACGCGCTGATAATTCCTTCCACCTCTGCCACACTACCGCCCAGCACACCGCTCTCCAGCGACTCCTGCGTGGTCTGCCCGATCAAAGGAAAATTTTCGTGGATTCCTTGTACTAACGGAAGGCGGCCCGTAAAATTATGCAGGGCTTTAAATTTCATCTGGATGCCAGGTGCTATACCTCCGCCCTGGTAATGGCCGCGCTCATCTATAAAGTCGTAGGTGATGGCTGTGCCGGCATCAATCGTCAGGCAGTTGCGCCCGGGAAAGAAATAGTGGGCTGCCACGGCAGCTGCGATGCGGTCGGCACCCAGTGTTGCGGGCGTCTTGTAATCGTTGGAAACAGGCAGGGCTGTCTGCGCCGAAAGCATGATGATGCTCCCGGACACTGACAGCCCTGTTTGAATCTTTGCCGCGTCGCCACTCACTGACGCAATAATGGCATGGTCAAAAGTCTGGGAGGTTACCGCTTGCGGTAGTCCTTCCTGTTCTTTAAAACTGCCTTGCGAGACAAGGGCGTCCTCTTCGAAGACTCCATACTTACCTCCTGTATTGCCTATGTCGATGGCGATGCTGCGCATATGCTTACATAAAGTATTTCAGACGAATCACTTCTTTTTCGGATAGGTAGCGCCACTCGCCGCGTGGCAAGTCTTTCTTAGTCAGGCCAGCGTACTGCACACGGTCCAGCGTTACCACATCATAGCCCAGGTGCTCAAAAATACGGCGCACGATGCGGTTACGCCCGATGTGGATTTCCAATCCGAGAAACTTCTTCGAGTCGCCCAACATGGCCACGTCGTCTACCATCGCTTTGCCGTCTTCCAGCTCTACGCCTTCCACCACTTTCTGGAAATCGTCTTTGGTGATCGGCTTGTCCAACTCCACCTGGTAGATTTTCTTGATCTCGTTTGACGGGTGCGTCAGTTTCTGGGCCAGCTCACCATCGTTGGTGAACAACAGCAGACCAGTCGTGTTACGGTCCAGGCGGCCAACTGGGAAGATACGCTCTTTCGAGGATTTCTCCACGAGGCTCATCACGGTCTTGCGACCCTCCGGATCTTCTGTCGTCGTGATAAAGTCTTTTGGCTTGTTGAGCAGCACGTATACCATCTTCTCGCGGCTCAGCACTTTCTTACCGTATGTCACGGTATCAGAAGGTTGTACTTTGAAGCCCATTTCGGTTACTGCTTCGCCATTTACCTTAATCTCGCCTGACAGGATCAGCTCATCCGCCTCACGACGGGAACATACCCCTGCATTGGCAATGTAACGGTTCAGACGGATGCTTCCGTCCTCGTCTTCGCCTTTGCGATTGGTTTTCTTGATGCGCGGATTGTCTTTGTAGCGGCGCAGGTCGTAGTTTGGCGTCTCCGGATTGTGCTCTGAATCGGAGCTGCTGTCGAAACTGCGGCCACGGCGCTCTTCGCCACCTTTGCTGAAACTGTCTTTGCGGTCAAACGATTTTCGCTCGCCGCCTTCGCGTCGATCACCAAAGCTGCGTCTTTCGCCGCCTTCTCTGCGATCGCCCCCGAAAGAACGTTTCTCGCCACGGTCACTACCTTCACGACGGTCACCGAAGCTGCGTCGTTCCCCGCGTTCTTCTCTTTCACCGCCTTCTCTGCGATCACCGTACGGCTTGCGTTCGCGATCGCCACCGAAAGAACGGCCTCCACCACTCTCTCTTCTATCACTGTATGGCTTGCGCTCGCCACCGTCGCGACGATCGCCATACGATTTGCGCTCTCTATCGCCGCCGAATGAACGACGTTCTCCGCCTTCACGACGATCGCTGCCATATGAACGGCCTTCACCTCTTTCTTCACGGTTTTCACCGAATGAACGGCGCTCGCCTCCTTCTTCTCTGTTGTCGCGGCCAAAGGATTTTCTCTCGCCACGCTCTGAGTCAAAGCGACGCTCACCACCTTCTTTGCGTTCACCACCCTCGCGGCGATCGCCATAGGATCTGCGTTCGCCTCCTTCGTTGCGGTCGCCATAAGGCTTGCGCTCCCGGTCTCCTCCAAAAGAGCGACGTTCACCACCCTCTCTTCTGTCGCCGTAAGGCTTACGCTCACGGTCACCCCCGGAAGAACGTCTTTCACCGCCTTCTTTGCGATCTCCGTATGATTTGCGTTCGCGATCGCCACCGAAAGAACGGCCTTCGCCGCCTTCTCTGCGATCTCCGTACGACTTTCTTTCTCCGCCTTCGCGGCGCTCTCTGTCGCCCCCGAAGCTGCGGCGCTCACCACCTTCGCGGCGGTCGCCGTATGGTTTGCGGTCTCCGCGGTCGTCTCTTCTATCGTTTCCGTAAGAGCGGCGCTCTCCGCCATCTCTTCCTTCACCTTTATCTCTTCTGTTAAATATCTTCTTTTCGCCGCGGTCGTTGTACGGTCTGCCTGACTCGTTTCTGTCAGACGATCTTCTGCCTTCGCCGTCGCGTGAAGGTCTTTCGTTTTCTGTTGCCATTGTCTAATAATTATCGATGCAGTATCGCTACTGTACCCTTTGTGTGCAGTATATGTAAGAATAGTATACTCTAATGAATGATGGGGGTTCGCTAATCGGCTATCTCGCCAATCATGTTTTCTTCTGAGGCGAAATCCTTTAGCTGTGGAAGGTCCTTGATGTGGTTAATACCGAAGTAGTCCATGAACTTTTGAGACGTGCCGTACAGTACGGGTCTCCCAATGGTTTCGGCTTTACCCTTGATCTCGATAAGTTCTTTCTCTAATAGTTTGTGAATGGCATAGTCGCAGCCCACGCCGCGAATCTGCTCTACGGCCGAGCGGGTGATCGGCTGTTTGTAGGCAATAATTGCCAGCGTCTCCAGAGAAGACGCTGACAATTTCTTTTTTGACTTGTGCTTCAGGTACATGCTGACCGTTTCCTGGTACTCCGGTTTGGTCAGGAATTGGTAGCCGCCTCCTATGGCGTATATCTGAAAGGCAAAACCAGCTTCAGCCAGCTGCTGATTGATATTTTCAATAGCCTCCAGCACGTCGCTCACCAGCACCTCCATTTGCAGCGACTCCGTGAGGCAGCGCTGCACCTCTTCGATGCTTATGGGCGATTGGGCACAAAATACCAGTGCCTGAATATGGTTCTGCAGTATATTCAAAGTATAAATTGACTAGTCTTTACGCTGAAGCTTGGCTTCGATGGTATGCTGTGTGTGTGGCACAGCACGCAGTCTCTCTTTCGGGATCAGCTTGTCCGTCACGATGCACACACCGTAAGTACCGTTTTTGATGCGGATCAGCGCATTTTCCAGCTGCTGGATAAACTTCATCTGACGCGACGCCAGTTGGTTCAGGCTTTCCTTCTCCGCTGTGTCTGCACCGTCTTCCAGTACTTTGGTTGGAGATGCCGTGTTATCGGTGCCCGAGTCGTTTTTGCGGCTCAAGGTCTCTTTTATAAAAGACACCTCCTTGCGTGCGTTCGTCAGCTTCTCCTGAATGATTGCTTCAAATTCTGCCAATTCCTCACGGGAATACCGCTGTTTCTCTTCGTTTGTGTTCATTATACTATCTTAGAACTAGGTTATAGCTTTTTGTCTTGCTTCTTAAAAAACTACTCCTTGGTTGTGTTAGCGCTTGTGCCTACTAAACAGCAAAGGGGAAGTTTTAGTTTACTGCTTCAAACTTATGCCAAAAACTGAACCACACTGATGTTCAGATTATTATTTAAGCTAAATTTCGTGCAAAAATAGAAGTTATATCTATAATTTGCTACCCGCCTTCTTTATTTTAATTTTAATTTTGTCTTTCCGCTCTTTTATCCGGCTCGCTACAATACTGGAATGGAACTTGCTGATAGCCTGAACATGATCTGCTTAACTTAGGTTCGATATACCATCATTAATATATGAAAAACAGAATAATACTCGTTTTTGCTGCTGCAGCACTCTTTTTTATACCTTCCCAACAGGCTCATGCCCAGGCACAACAGCCGAATAGAGCCGTGATCAAGGTTAACCCCTTAAGTGCTTTCGCGCTTACGGGCTCTGGTTTTCTGGAGTATGCCATTACCGATAACCTGAGTGCACAGCTCGGCGCTTCCGTTTCGGGCATCTCTATTTCTGATGTCAAGTTCAGGGGGTATGGCTTCACGCCTGAGGTGCGGTATTATTTTTCTGAAAACAAAGCGGCGCCCATGGGACCGTATGTGGCAGGCTATGGCCGCATCAGGAGCTTTAAACTGACAATGGATAAGCAGGATGAAGAAGGCCGCGCCTACAGCGCCACTTACAAACCAATAGGGGCCGGTGTGGCCATCGGCAACCAGTGGATCTTTAACAGCGGCTTTACCTTCGATGTGTTTCTGGGAGCAGGCTACAATGGCGGCAACCTGAAGGTGAACGTGGGGACAGAAGAAGACTTTGATGCCGGTATAATCGGCGACATGCTTTTGGGAGGCGATTTTGCCGTTCGGCCAGGTATAGCGATTGGCTATAATTTTTAAACCGCTATACCTATTATCTCTTGCATAAAACCAGAAAGGCCCTTGCTATCACTAGCAAGGGCCTTTCTGTTATACCGCTCTTCCTGTCTAGAAGCTAAGCATGTGAATGGCCGCTGCGGCTGCCTCTACGCCCTTGTTGCCATGCTTGCCGCCGGCTCTGTCCAATGCCTGCTCCAAGGTATTGGTCGTAACCAGGCCAAACGACACAGGCTTATTGAACTTGAGTGACACATTGGTGAGTCCATTTGCTACGGCGTGGTTGATGTAGTCGTCATGCTTGGTATCGCCTTTGATCACGACGCCGATACAGATCACTGCGTCGATCTCTTCCTGCAGTGCCAGGAATTGTGCACCCAGTGTTAGCTCGAAGCTGCCGGGCACCGTATTCCGGAAGATGTTCTCCTTTTTGGCACCGTGCTGCAGCAAAGTATCAATAGCACCTGCACACAGTACATCGGTTATCTCATGGTGCCAGTCGGCCACTACAATGCCAAATCGCTTTTCAGATATATCGCCGAAGCCCTCTTTCTTATAGTCGTTCAGGTTTTTGAGAGAAGTAGCCATATGTTTAATCGTTGATGGTTAAATTGTTGATAGTTGAGCTCGCAGGTATAGGTACAGCACTAGGCTCCGTACAGGTATAGCTCCTGTGTTATACCTCACCAGCTTAAAAAAAGAAGCGCTTTTGCCGGAAAGACAAAAGCGCTTTTTATATCCAGACCTTCGCCTATCGGATCTTACTTGGCAGCAGCTGTACCGGCCAGTGACTCAGCAAGTGCCTTGTACTTCTTGGCATCGGTTACTTCAGCTGACGAAGCATAATCCTTGATGATCTTGTCATACATGTTGACAGCAGACTTGAAGTCGTTGGCAGCCTCGTAAGCTACAGCAGCCTTCATCAGGTACAGTGGTGAGAAGAATGCATTGCTGTTGTGGTTAGCAGCTTTGTTATACAGGTCAGCTGCCTCCTTGTACTTGCCCTGCTCAGAGAGTGCATCGCCTGTCAGGCTGTAAGCACGTGCCTGCATCAGGTAGTCATCTGACTTAAAGCCTTCGAGGTGAGACTGTGCTTCGGCAAAGCTTCCCTGCTTCAGTAAAGCAACACCAGCATAGAACTTGGCCAGGTTGCCAGCCTCTGTTCCGCTATACTCATCAGAGATCTTCAACAGACCATCGTACTGACCGTCGCCGTTCAGAGCTTTGTTAAGCGAATCGGCTTCGAAGTAGTATACTGCCTGGAACATAGCTTCGTGCGCCTCCTGGTTCTGGGTAGTGCGGTGGTTATAATACAGGAAACCTGCAACAACAATAGCAGCAATGGCGGCAAACACACCGAGCAGCTTGGTCTTGTTTTTCTTCACAAAGTCCTCCGAGTGCGCCAGGCGTTCAGCCAACACCTCCGGACTCTCTACCAGCTCCTCAAACTCGCTGTGCTTCTTTACTGTCTCTTTTGCCATTAGTTTAATTGAAATAAGAACTCAAAAATAGAAATTAAAAGCGATTCGTTCCAAATCTCATAAGACCAGAACATCAAATTTATGTTTTTTAATTCCTAATCTTTAAATATTTAGACTTTAGTCCATTATATATGGATAGTTCGGCTCCACATAAATGTCGGTATACAGCTCAGAAGGATCCGGGTATGGAGACGCTTCGGCAAATTTCACAGCATCGGCTACGATCTGCTTCTGCTGCTCGTCGATCTCGTCCAGTTCCTCTTCTGTTGCCCAGCCATTTTTCAGGATGGTGGCTTTTACAGACTCTATCGAGTCGCGACCTTTGTAGTCTTCGAGTTCTTCTTTAGTTCTATACTTGGCAGGGTCAGACATAGAGTGACCTTTGTAGCGGTAAGTTCTGAACTCCAGCAGGGTTGGTCCTTCGCCGGCACGGGCACGCTCGGCGGCTCTTGCCACAGCCTCGTGCACATTCTCCACGCTCATAGCCTCTATTGGCTCCGAAGGCATGTCGAACGCAAGGCCCAGTTTGTAAAGCTCTGTCACGTTAGACGTACGCGTTACGGATGTACCCATTGCGTAGCCGTTGTTTTCGATTACGAAAATCACTGGCAACTTCCAGGTCATGGCCATGTTCAGGGCTTCGTGGAAGGCACCCTGACGAACGGCACCGTCACCCATGTAGCAGATGCACACGTTGCCGGTCTTGTTATACTTCTCGGCAAAGGCTATACCTGCGCCCAGCGGCACCTGGCCACCCACAATGCCGTGGCCGCCCATGAAGTTCACCTCTTTGTCGAACATGTGCATCGAGCCGCCTTTGCCTTTGGAGCAACCGGTCACCTTTGCAAACATTTCGGCCATAATCGCACCTGGCGATGAGCCCAGCGCCAGCGGGTGTGCGTGGTCGCGGTAAGCAGTGATCCACTTATCGTCTTTGGTGAGCGCTGTAGCAGCACCGGCCACACAGGCCTCCTGGCCAATGTAGAGGTGGCAGAAGCCTTTGATCTTCTGCTGGCCATACAGCTGACCAGACTTTTCTTCAAAACGGCGCATGAGTTTCATCGACTCGTACCACCGCATGTAGGTCTCTTTTGAAAATGATGGTTCAGCCTGTACCTTTGCTTTCTGCGACTTCGCTTTTGCCTTTTCTTTCGTATCAGCCATGAGTATTTGTGTAACGTTATTGTTGTCCCTACAGCTTTTTTAGCGAGATTCGGCCCAAAATGGACGGCAAATCTGCTTACTGTCGGGTTTTAGCATGCGAAATTAAGGAAAAAGAAATCAAAGACGAAACTAATGCTCCTCGAAAATCTAAGTCTGCTGTTTTTCAAGAACTACGACGACGCTAACATTAGTTTCTCGCCGCACATAAACTGCTTTATCGGCGACAACGGCAGCGGCAAGACCAACCTGCTCGACGCCATCCATTACCTCTCCATGACGCGCAGCGCTTTCAACAGCTCCGACGCCCTCAATATCAAGCAGGGCGAGGAGTATTTTATGGTGAAAGGTCGCTTTAAGATAGAGGAAGAGAAGCACACCGTAACCTGCAGTCTGAAGCAGGGACAGAAGAAAACGGTGCTTCACAACAAGGTGGCTTATGAGAAAATGAGCGACCACATCGGCCGCTTTCCGGTGGTGCTGATCTCGCCCTATGATACTGATTTGATCCGAGAGGGCAGCGAGGAGCGCCGCAAATACTTCGACAGCCTGATCTCGCAGCTCAACCATACCTACCTGGAGCAGCTCATCCAGTACAACTACGTCCTCAAGCAACGCAACTCGTTGCTCAAGCAGTTTGCCGAGCGCCGCTACTACGACCGCGACTACCTGCACATCCTCAACGAGCAGTTGGTGCCGCTGGGTGAGCAGCTGGCACAGGAGCGTATAGCCTTTCTGGAGAGTTTTGAGCCGGTTTTCCAGAAGCACTACCGCCACATCTCAGACAGCCACGAAACCGTGACGCTCACTTACAAGAGCCAACTGCCCGGCGCTAACTTTGCCACTTTGCTGGAGCAGGCCGAGCAGAAGGACCGCGCCCTGCAGCGCACCACCGTGGGCACGCACAAAGACGACTTTGTGTTCCTGATGGACGGCAACCCCGTGAAGAGCTTCGGCTCACAGGGCCAGCAGAAGAGCTATGTGATCGCCCTGAAGCTGGCGCACTTCGAGGTGATGTCCGAGCGCCAGCACCACAAGCCCCTCCTCCTCCTCGACGACATCTTCGACCGCCTCGACGAGAAACGCATCACTAAACTTATGCAAATGGTCGCCGCCCATACCTTCGGCCAGATCTTCCTGACCGATACACACCTGGAGCGGACAGATAAGATCCTGGAAAACCTGTCGGAGCAGATCCGCAGGTTTGAGGTAAAGGAGGGAACGGTGAAGTTGATCGAGTAATGGTTGGTTGTTGGATTCAACTTTATCCTTCGCCTTGATGTTACCAGGTAGAGCGGTATTTCATCGTACTCCGGGCAGTAGCATTTTTATACATCCGAAACTTTGAATCCTTTTGGAGCTTTCGCAGTCTACAGCACAGATAATTTAAAATTCAATCTTAAAATTCAATCTTATGAAGACGATCATGCTGTTAAACGAAGAAACCGAAAAGAAGCAAGGAGGCTGTACCTGCCCTGATTGCAATTGTGCCAACTGCGATTGTGGAAATTGTGCCGATAGCCAGTGCACGTGCGAAAAATGCGAATGTGAAAACTGCGTAAATTGTTGTTAACAAGGTATAAAGTGAGGAGGGGCAATCTCTCCTCACTTTAAAATTACACCAAATGCAAAAAGACACTTTACATATCTGGAATGGCCTGAGAGAGAATCTCTACCGCTTTATTCTGAAAAGAGTCAGAAATCAGGCGGAGGCGGAAGATATTCTGCAGGAGGTTTTCATCAAGATTCATCTTAATCTGTCCCACCTTAAAAACCATTCCAGCGTGCAGGCCTGGGCCTATCAGATCACCCGAAACCAGATTGTAGATTTTTATAAGCAAACCAGGCAGTCGGTTGAAATGCAGGATACGACGCTTGAAAGGTTGTCGGAGCCAGAGGGCAGGGACATGTACTGCTGTTTCGAATCCTTCATCCATGAACTTCCCCAGAAGTACCGGAAGGTGATCGAGTTGATCAACCTGGAAGGCAAAAAGCAACAGGAGGTGGCCAAACTGCTGGGGGTTTCGCTTGCCAATACCAAGTCGAGGGTACACCGCGCGAAAGAAATGCTGAAGGAGAAGTTTGTGGCATGCTGCCAGTTTACAATAGATGCGCAAGGCAAGCTGAAGGGAGAGCAGAATTGCCAACGCTGTGGCTTCGAAAGTTAGTAGAAGCGGGCTGCTTTTTAACTCGGTGCCGTTACTGTATAACTTATAACCAGCGCATAAGCTATAACTCTGCAGCTTTATGATTACTTTTGCCTGAGCTTTACGAGAGGAAATTAAAAGCCAAACGGAAAGCCCTCGGAAGTTTTTCAGAAGTCAGCAATTTGCCTGAAATGCATGCTTCTGTTAAAACCAACCCGCTCATTCAAAAACCAACCACCCGTGCGCTACTACAAGAAGAAAGAGGAGATTGCAAAGCGAAAGGCTGACGTGCAGACCATCGGCGACAGCATCAAAGGGTTGCTGAAGGCCTACCGGCTGCAGGGCAAGCTCAATGAGGTGGACCTGGTGCAGCGTTGGGAGGAAATCATGGGCAAGCCCATTGCCATGAAAACGAAGGAGCTTTACTTCCGGGACCAAAAATTGTTTGTTCGCCTCACCTCCGCCCCGCTCAAGCACGAGCTCAACATGTCGAAAAGCAAAGTGGTAGAATTGCTCAACCGCGCCATGGGCGACGAAGTAGTCAAAGAAGTAGTATTTTTGTAGGCGCTATACCTGCTGCTTTTTTATGAGAAACCTTGCGTTTTTAATCCCATCAGTGCTGTTTTTGAGCATGAGTTTTGGTTGCGAGCAAAGTAAACGCAGCCTGACAGAAGCTGACGGCGTTACAATCGAGTCTGCAGAAGAAACAATAACGGATGCCCCCATTACAGCAGTTTCCTCTGAACCTGAACCCGAAGAACAGACAGCAACTGAAAGCACGGCCACTGTGTGCGAGGAAAAAGACGAAGACAATCCGGGCTCCGAAGATCCGATCATTGTCAGAACCTGCATTTATCAGAACTACAGATCGGTGGCTACCGGCATGCCCGACTACAAAGGTCGCTACAGCTGGGAGTACGCCCTGTACAAGTTGGACAATGAGGAATCTGTGCCGATTAAAAACGAACTCCTCTTCAACGAAAAACGAGACGATTTGCTCCGGCAAATCAACCAACGGATTCAAGCGGAGTACCAGCTCTTCTCAGGTGACCCTGACTTTAGTGACTGCTTTGCTATGGTGGAGTCTATACCTGCGTTTGGTTTCGATGAGCTGAGTATTGGCTTCGAGGATGACCTGCTCGTTTTTCATGCCTCGCTTGGCCTGCCTGAAGCATGCCTGTCGATAGATGGCGCTTCTGTTTCTTTTAAGCTCTCCGAAGTAGCTCCTTATTTGCAGCAATAGCGTACCCCTGCTTTTGCCGGTCCCGTATACCTTGCCATAATCGATAAACAGAACATGGCTATACCTGCATTCCGACCTGTCTCCTATTCCCGCACCACCCTCACCGAACTCATGATCCCGAGCTACGCCAACTTCGGCGGCAAAATACACGGCGGTATTCTGCTTTCGCTCATGGACAAAGTGGCTTACGCCTGCTCCGCCAAGCACGCCGGCAATTATTGCGTGACCGTAACAGTAGACGGAGTGCATTTTCTGCAGCCCGTGGAGGTGGGAGAACTGGTATCGCTGCTAGCTTCGGTAAACTACGTGGGCAATACTTCGCTGATGGTAGGTATAAAAGTGATCGCCGAGAACGTGAAAACAGGTATAGTCAAACATACCAACACCTCATACTTTACCATGGTAGCCAAAGGCGACGACGACAAACCGACGCAGGTGCCCGGCCTTACACTGGAAAGCCGCGAGGATGCCCGCCGTTTTCTGGAAGCCATCAAGCGTCGTGAACTGGCGCAGCGCTACCAAACAGAACTTACCGAGGCCAAACATGGCATTGCCGTTGAGGCGGAACTCTACAAACTTGAAGGAGAGCGCTGCCAGCTGAACTACACACCCTGAGTTTGCCTCGAAGCTTACACCTCAGCCTGGATTTCTCTGTTATACCTGCGCTTGCCTTTACTTTGGCTCAGCCTTTCTTTTCATTCTTTCCTGAAGCTGCTTATATTTAGAATCTAAATCTAAACAACTAAGCACTTAATCACCCTCACCTAACACCAATGACTTACATAACAAAGTTCACCCGACTGCTGGCGCTCTTCATGCTGGCAGGGCTATACCTTAGCCAAACCGTAGCGGCACAGGCCCCAGCCACCCACGACGAAGAAATCAAGAAAATGGTCAGCGAAGTGTCGGCAGACAACCTGCGGGCGCTTGTCGATAAAATGGTCTCTTTTGAAACCCGGCACTCCCTGAGCTCCACCACTGACAAGAAAAGAGGTATAGGAGCTGCCCGCGAGTGGGTGAAATCAGAATTTGAGAAATACGCCAAAGCCTCCAACGGCCGCATGACCGTGGACATGGACCGCTATACCGTAAAGAGCGATGGCCGCCGCATACCGCAGGACGTAGAGATGGCCAACGTAGTCGCCACGCTCAAAGGTGCTGACCCGAATGACGATCGCGTGATCATCGTAGCCGGCCACCTCGACTCCCGCGCTACCGACGTGATGGATGCTAAAAGCAAGGCTCCCGGTGCCAACGACGATGCCTCCGGTGTGGCCATTGTGATGGAGATGGCCCGTGTGATGGCCTCACGCCAGTTCCCGGCTACCCTTGTGTTTGTGGCTTTTCAGGGTGAAGAGCAGGGCTTGTACGGCTCCCGGCACATGGCGGAGCGCGTGAAGAAAGAGGGCTGGAACCTGGTAGCGGTACTCAACAACGACATTGTAGGCAACTCTTACTCTGCTGAAATGGGCATCCACGACAACACCCGCGTGCGTGTTTTCAGCGAAGCCACTCCTTCCAACGAAACTGAAGAACAAGCGAGACTTCGCCGTACCTTGGGTTCCGAAAACGATGGCCCAAGTCGCAACCTGGCCCGCTACATGAAAATGACTGGCGAGGCGTATGTAGACCAGATTGAGGTAGTGCTCGGTTACCGTCCAGACCGTTTTCTGCGTGGTGGTGATCATACGCCATTCAACCAGCAGGGCTATGCGGCCGTGCGCATGAGCGAGATGAATGAAGACTTCGACCACCAGCACCAGGACGTGCGCAAAGAAAACAGCAAGCAGTACGGCGACCTGACCGAGTTTATGGACTTCGAATATCTGCGCAAGAACACGGCTGTGAACCTGGCGACGATGGCAAACCTGGGCAGAGCACCGCATGCTCCGGAGAAAGTAGGCGTGCTCACGGCCAACCTCACCAACAAAACGGACCTGAAATGGGATGCGCCTGCTAAAGGCAAAAAACCAGCAGGTTACTACATCTTGATGCGTGAAACCAGCAGCCAGACCTGGGACAAGAAGTTTTTTGTGAAAGACACGAAAGTGACCCTGCCTTACTCGAAAGACAACTACTTCTTTGCCGTGCAGGCTACTGACGAGCTGGGCCATACCAGTCTACCTGTACTGCCGGTGCCGGTGCGCCAGTAGGTATAAAAAGTTAGTACAAAAGCAAAGGGCAACCCAGCGGGCTGCCCTTTGCTGCTTTATATGCAGTGTATTCTCTTACATTTTAGAAATCTTGGCTGCCGCCGACACATTTGACGACACACTTGGGTCGCCTTTGTAGGCCACTCTGGTAGCACCTGAGGCATTTACGCTCAACTTGTTTTTGGCAAACACCTTCACATTGCTGGCGCCGCTGGCTTCCAGGTATACATCTTTGGCTTCCAGCTCAGACGCGTCTACTTTAGAGCCTCCCGACATATCCATGCGCATTTCGTCGGCGCGGCCGCTGAGTTTTACATTACTGCCACCGCTCATGTCGGCTGTCAATTTTTTGGTGTTTAGCGCCAGCGTTACTTTAGAGCCACCGCTCAGATCCATTTTAAACGCATCAGCTTTAAAGGTAGAGTTGCCGGTCACTTTCACACCGCCGCTGATATCAAGCATGTTCAGTTCTTTGATAGAGATATAAGCCTTCAGACCTTTGTTGGTGCTCATGTTGTCAGAGGTATAGATGTGGAGCACCTCATCCTTTACCTCCGTCCGGATGCTGTTCAGCAGGTTCTCCTGGGCCTCAATTCGTACGCCTTCTTTACTACTCTGCGTTAACTCCACCGAAAAGCCGCCGCCCACATCTATTCCTTTAAAGCCGGATACGGTTCTGTCCTGTGACACAGGTTCTCCCTCGCCTTTCAGGTTACGACGATCCTGCGCCATGACGGTCAGGCTTGTCAGCATGAAGGCCATTAAAAGAACAGAGGCAAACGTTTTGTAGATGTTGATGGTGTTCATGGTTTTATTTTTTTGATGGTTTTGGTTAAGCGTGTGTCGGCTCAGCAGGCTATACCTCTCTGAAGCTTTTCACTGCCTAATAGATGCGCAGATTCCGAAAAGGTTGCTTGAACCTCAGAAAAAATTATACTTTTCTTGAATCTATCTATGAAGGAGATCATCAGGTATAGGCTGGCGCATGAGAGGTGGGTGCAGGGAAGGTATAGGAAAGATAAACAGGAAGAAGTATGCTCCAGATATTAGGGTCATTTCATTCTACCAAAACTATCCCCTTAAGGGGATTATAGGGGTGTAAATTTGGTAACAAATAGCCATTAGTGGACTTTTTTACGATTTCCCCGCAGCCCAAACACCCCTCTGCGCTCCCCTCAAGGGGAGAATTTCCTAGAATGAAACAGCTTTACCTGAGATATAGACTGCTTACTCTAATTTGCTAGTACATCAAACCAAATCGACGGTCGCGTTATATTAGCTGCTTACTCCTGCTTCAAAACAATTTCAATCGCCCCGTTCCGGGCTTTCTCGCCATACTTGGCTACGGCTTGTTCGCCTTTCAAAACTGTTATCGCTTCTATTTCTTCTATAGGTTACTCCTTCTTTTTAGTGATGAGCACGACACCATTTCGGGCCTCCTCCCCGTAGAGTGCCACCGCCTCTTTTCCCTTCAGCACTATTACCGAGGCAATGTCATCTGGATGAATGATCTCTTCTATATCATCCGGATCCATTTGCTCCAACGGTTCACCGTCTATCACGAATAAAGGCTTTGCGTCCGGATCAAGCGTTTCCAGGTCGTCTACCTCCATATGGACGGGTATTTCGCTTTCAGTTTCTTTCGACTCAGGATCCTTTCCTCCCCGCAATGCCTGTAGTTCCTGCACATACGTACTAATCGCCCACAGCACCCGTTGCTGCTTTTGGTGCATCCACGGCTTGTTGCTCTGTATATCGTCGCGCATCATCGTATAGGACGTTTTGCGCAGCTGCGTATAGTTCAGCAGAATCTCGACCTCTTTTGCCTGCTGCTCGCCCAGATCGGGCAGCTCCTGCAGTGCGATCAGATCCTTGATGCTCTCGTCCCACAGCGCTATACCTTGCTCTAGCCCTGGCAAATATTTCCCCCCATTGATCAGAGTAGCGTCCAGCTCCATTTCCTTCATCACATCCATCGCCTTCGTTTCCCGCTCGCCAAAGCGGTCCAGCATAGTGAGGTATCGGGCGTTTTCGGTTGGTATCTGCAGGTATAGGCCCACAAAAGCACCTAGCAACAGTGCCACCGTCACGATGCTCCCGCGTAGATTATAATGTTGCGTGAAGTATCTGCCTGAGCGTAGCATCAACACGGCACCATAGGCTATACCCAGCACCAGGCCTCCCGTGTGCGCCGCATTGTCTATACCTCCCTGTAGGCCAAAGACCAGGTTCAGCGCAATAACGCCCAGCATATTGTACACCATGCCTTTTTTCTCTGCCCAGGTCATCCGCCGCTCCAGCAGCACCATGGTCATGAACATGCCGAACATGCCAAAAATAGCCCCGGAGGCACCCGCGCTGATGCGCTGCTGGTCCCACCACAGGCTCGCCAGGCTGCCTGCCAGTCCGCAGAGCACGTAGGCCGTTATAAACTGCCTGCGGCCCACCAGCGGCTCCAGCGCACCGCCAATACTGACCAGCGCATACATGTTCACGAGCAGGTGGATGATGCCGATGTGCAGGAACATGGACGTGAAAAGACGCCATGGCTCGCCGGTCAGGGTATAAGGGCCGAAGTTGGCTCCCGCGTTCACCAAGTCTTCACCTTCAGGCGAGAGCACGTGCATCCCTGCCAGCGCCAGCAGCACGAAAATAGTGATGTTAATGTTGACCAGGATCGGCGTGACAAAGTAGTGCCGTTGCGGCACGAAGAGCGTCCAGAAGTCTTTGAATTTATCTGCGAAGGAAGTCGGCCCCGCAGGTTCAGGGTTCAACTGTAGCTCGCGCTGTTGAAGGGCTTGCAGGGTATCCTGCTTTATTTGCTCCTGATCTGGAGTCTGTAAGTTTCTTTTTTCAATCTCAGCGATCACGGCCAGTATGGCTTCCGGCTCGTATGCTGCATGTTCTCCTAAAATTTCCAGCAGTTGACTATCCTCTTTTTCAGAGGCCACTGCTGCGTAACTGTTTTCCATCTGCAAACCTTATTCTCTTCCTGTAAAGATAAGGCAGCGGACTCATTATACAAGCACAGGAGGTGTTACCGGGTATAGGCCAGCATTCCCCTGCTCACTAACAGGGCTCCGGTTACCCCAATGGCAAACCATAATCCGATGGCAAGCGATTCTGTCAGGAAGAGCCCTCCGTTCCTGAGGCTCTGCATGAGCAGGATCACTGAGAAAATTGCAATAGCTAATAGCGCATTCTTGTAAATCTGACGCATGGGCACCTCTGGTCTTTGGTGAAACAATTGGTATATAGCTATACTTTATAGTATCTAATTTTGTTCTGGACTTTTAAATCTATTTATTTCCAACGAATCTACAAACTATTCCGCGTTAAGCTTTCGATCAACACTATAAACTGTTTGTGATTGAATATCAAGGTTTAAACAAACATGCCTGTTAAATAACCTTAGGTATAAATATCGGGTAAAAGTTTTCAAAAAGATTTTATGCCTGACCCTACACAAGCAAAACCATATTATACCATCACGACAGGCCAAAGCCCTCTTATCGCCACAGCCATACACGACGGCCATGCCGTCCGCAACAACATCAGCTCCCTTTTTTCGCTGTCATCAGATGAGCGGCTACGCGAGGAAGACCCTTTCACGGCGGGTTGGGTAAGTATAACCGACAACCAGGTAATAGGTTTGAACTCCCGCTTCGAAATGGACCTGAACCGTCCGCGCGAGAAAGCCATCTACCGCAAACCCGAAGACGCCTGGGGCCTCACCGTCTGGAAAGAAAAACTAACGGAGGAACTGGCGCAGGAATCACTGGCCCGTTACGACCAGTTTTATGCCAACGTAAAAAAGATGCTGCAAAGTATAGTGGACCGCCACGGCTGCTTTGTGGTGTACGATCTGCATACCTACAACCACCGCCGCGACGGCGCTGACGGTCCCGAAGCCAGCCCCCAGGAAAACCCCGAGGTGAACCTTGGCACCGGCAACATGAACCGCCAACTCTGGGCGCCCGTAGTCGATGCCTTTACCCAAAGGCTGCAAGCGTACGATTACCAAGGCCGCCACCTCGATGTGCGCGAGAATGTCAAATTCGAGGGTGGTCACTTCATGCGCTGGATTCACGATACCTTCCCGGACCGCGCCTGCGTCATCTCCATCGAGTTCAAAAAATTTTTTATGGATGAATGGACGGGCAAACCCGACGAGGCCCAGCTGCAGGAAATCAGGAAAGCGCTGCAGAACACGATAGCACCAGTACTGGCAGCGCGCGAACAGGTATGCAAAACCCTCTCGCCATGATTGATACCATCTCTGATATCTTCATAAAAAGCATTGTCCGGAGTTTGAAGCGTGGCCGGCAGGTGCGCAGAAGATTACCTGAGGGAGGCCTGCTGCACATCGACAGGCCGCTGCCCTTTCTGGTGCTTTACCGCCACCCAGCAGGCCAGCCCGATCATGCCACCGCCGACTTCGTGAAGGCCGAGGCTGCCTACATCATTGCCCGTGAGGAGCAAACGCCCGAGCTGCGGCAACTGATAGGTGAAATAGCCAAGGCCATGGCTGACGAGTTTGGGGCTTTTATGGTGCTCGAGCTCTTTGCCGCTCCGGACACTAGCCCACCCGACAGCCCGACTTTTCGAGTGTTGGGCCCTGAGGAGGCACTGCCCGCCACCATTCGCACGCTTAAGAACGAACTAGCCAGCATCAAGATCAGCAACCTGCCGGTTACGGTGACCACGGCTTCCAACCAGGCCTTGCTGGAGGGACCTAGGAGCCTGATGAGCGAAGAAGAACTGAAAAAGCACAGCACACTCATGCTCGGGCTCGAGCTGAAGCCTATTTACCGCCAGGCCGGCACCGGGCAGGTATACCCCTTGCTGCAGCGCACGCTTCGCAGTTATGTTTCGAGCGCCATCAAAAAGGCCGTGTTCGATTTTGTGCGCGTGCAGACCACCCATCATCCCAAGCATTTCCAGGCGCTGGGCCGGCAGGCTGTGGTGCCCGCTGTCTGGCGCATAGACAAACAGCTTACGGCCATCAGCGATCAGTTCCGGTTTCTGTTGCTCGTCACGCCCATTAATGCTGCTGAGGCTTGGGAGGAGTTCCGCATAACTAAGTTCAGGCAGGCACCCAACTTCCACTACCGCCTCATGCCCATGGATGCCGACCTGCTCAAGCGCAAGCTCTACAACATTCCCATCGAGAAGGTGGAAGACCCAACACTGGCCTATCTGTTCCGGGACAAACGCAACGAGCTCGACAAGACCCTGAGTATGCTGGCCAACCGCAACACGCCGCACTTTCTGTACAGCAGTATGCAGCTGTTTGGTGGTGTAGATGAGCAATTGCTGAAAGTGGCGGAAGGTATACTGGCCGCTATACCGGAGCCTGCCCGCGAAAAAGACGTGCCGCTTATACCTGTAGACGAGTTTGCTGCCCTGGCCGAGCGTGAAATCGCTTTTCTGAAGAGCCAATACCCGCCGCTCGACTCGGGGGTGGACATCCGCAAAGACATTGTCGGGCTGATTGTCTCAAAAGGCAGGCTCAACATTGGCACCGATGCCAAAATACCCCGGCACCGCGCCGAAGCGCTGATTCAACACGAGGTGGGCACGCACATTCTCACCTATTTCAATGGCAAGGCCCAGCCACTGCAGCAGCTGTATGTGGGCGCGCCGGGCTACGAGGAATTGCAGGAAGGGCTGGCCGTGCTGAGCGAGTACCTGGTGGGTGGCCTCGACCAGGACCGGCTGCGCATACTGGCTGCCCGCGTGGTGGCCGTGCACCACCTTGTCAAAGGCTGCAGCTTTACCGACAACTTCTGCCGGCTGAAAGACGAGTATAAGTTTGATGATGAAACGGCCTTTAACGTGACCATGCGCGTGCACCGGGGCGGCGGGCTCACCAAAGACGCCGTATACCTGCGCGGGCTCGTGCACCTCCTGCACTACCTCAAAGAAGGAAATGATTTGGAGCCACTTCTGATCGGGAAGATTCGGCAGGAGTACATTCCCATTGTGCAGGAACTCATCTACCGGCGGGTGCTGCGACCCGTGCCTATCCGGCCACGCTACCTCACTGATCCGGCCGTGCAACCCAAACTAGAAAAACTAAAAACGGGGATATCAGTATTTAACCTACTGGAAAATTAATCCCAACAAATACTGATATATAGACATGACAATAGGATTCGTAGTAAACGACGTAAAAACAGAAAAGCCCGAACACACCACTATCTTTCTGGCGCAACGCATGCACAATTTGGGGCATACGGTGCTGCTAATGGGAGTGGGTGACCTGGCTTATTATCCCGATGGCTACATGGGCGCCACGGCCACTTTTGCTGACTCCAAGCAAAAGTATAAATCCCCGGCCACCTTTCTGGAAGCCATACAAGGGCCCAAGGCTAAGCAGGCCCGCGTAACAGCTCCGGAAATAGATGTGCTGATGCTTCGCAACGACCCTTCGTCAGAAGGCGAAGGCCGTGGCTGGGCGCAGAACGCGGGCATTATCTTCGGTCAGTTGGCACAGCGCCACGGCGTGATCGTGCTCAACGACCCGACTTCGCTCTCCGATGCCGTGAACAAGATGTATTTCCAGCACTTTCCGGAAGCGGTGCGCCCCCGCACGCTCATCACCCGCGACAAGGAGGAGATAAAGGAGTTCTTTAACGAGCAAAAGAACAACATCATCCTGAAGCCACTGCAGGGCTCGGGTGGCTCGGGCGTTTTTATGGTGAAAAAGGACGATGCGACCAACCTCAACCAGATCGTAGAGGCCATCAGCCGCGACGGCTACGTGATTGCGCAGGAATACCTGCCACAGGCCGTTGAAGGAGATACACGCCTCTTTGTGGTGAATGGCGAGGCCTTGCAGTACAAAGGCAAGTATTGCGCCATGCACCGCGTAAACAGCAAAGACGACATCCGCAGCAACATACATGCCGGAGGCACCGCTGTAGCCGCTAAAATCAGCCAGACTGCCCTGGACCTGGTGGAACTGGTGCGCCCAAAGCTTATTCAGGATGGCATGTTCATGGTGGGCCTTGACATTGTGGGTGACAAGCTGATGGAGATAAACGTGTTCAGCCCGGGCGGGATGCCAACTGCCAGCAACCTGGAGGGAGTGGACTTCTCTATACCTGTTATCGAAGCGCTGGAACGCAAGGTACACTATAAAAAGACCTATGGCACGCAGATCGATAATAAAACAGTGGCGATGATCTAAGCCTGATTTTAAAAGTTAAAAAGGCAGTCGGAAGTGCGTTTAGATTCAGCACATTTCCGACTGCCTTTTTTATGGGTCAGGTATAGCAAGTCATCCTTGGCAACGCGAAACACTTATTGCTTATCTACCAGGTATAGCGCTCAAGAAATTTCTACCAAAGACTAAATAGCCTGTGAGAAAAGACAAATGAACGAGCTAATGGAGGAAGTGAAATAAAATTATTGTCCTGAGGATCAGATATATACGGAAAGTACAAAAAAATTTATCTATGCTGCTTTGCTTTATAAAAACAAAACTATAATTTTGCACCCGAATTGAGAGAGACACATAACCGGAAGGCTAATATGTGGAGCAATTACCAAAGACGCAAATCTCACAATGATTTTTTTGAATTTTATTAGCTATGTACAGCATAGCTTTAAAAAAGTGATATAAAATCTGCTCCGGCAGGTACAAAGATAAGGTTAGTTAAAGTTTAGATTAGTTTGTTTTAAGGTGAGAGAAGGCCCCGGTCATTTTGACGGGGCTTTTCTCATTTCAGGGCTTTTCTGAATCGTATTTTCCTGAAACCTGATATTTAGAGAAACCCGCCACTTTCTTCTTTAAGAAATAGGTCAGGCATACAGTAGATAGGCAGTCCCCAGCGTAATAGGTATAGCGGTCAGGAGCAGTTTCAGCACCAGACCCGGTGAAGGGGTACCCGCTCCCCACGGCAGCTTCGTTTTAAATACGTAGCGAAGGCTGGTTAATAAGGTGACCAGGGCTATCAGGCCCACCGCCAGGTGGGTAATGGCAATGACCGTATCGAAGGAAGAACTCTCCGCTATGATACGCTCGGCGGTGCGCAGGTTCCAGTAAACGAGCAGCAACAGACAAGGCAGGGACACCAGCGCACCCAACCGCATACTGAACAAAGTGAGCCACGAAGCGAAGGCAAAAAGCGGAACTGCCGCCATCAAGCCCATTTTCCGGTCAAAGAGCGCTTCATCGCCTGCCAGGTCGGTATAGAGCAGGATCAGGAGGGCGTGGGCAAAGCCCGTTAGGAAAAGCAGCAGGTAGCGCGTCATAGGCTACTATACTGCAGAACCGGGGTTCTAGATTTCCTCCAGGGTATAATAGGTATAGGTACTTCGCAAAAGTGGTTGTTTTTCGGGCAGGTTCGTGTTGTATACCTGCACTTCGTATGCCTGCCCCGCTTCGTTGTAGTGGTATACCTCCTCTATGTAAGGCTTGCCGCTTCGTAAAATGGTGCGCTGGCTTAGCCTGCCTGCCTCGTCATACACAAAGTTTATCTCCTCCGAGGCACCCCTCACATTTCTGATCCGGATTTGCTTCAGCCGCCTGGCTGTGTCGTAGTCGTACTCCATGCGCTTTTGCAGCATGCCGTCTCGGTGCAGTTCCCGCTCTACTACAAAGCTCTCCTGCATGCGGTGCGACCAGCCCGGCCCACGCTCCTGCAGGTAGCGCATGGTATAACTGCCAATGTAGTTGCTGTAAATGAATGCCGCGTTCTCCCGCAGTTCCTCTTTTGCCTTCAGCTCTCCATCCGGCCAGTAGGCCAGGCTGATCAAAGGCTGGAAAGCGCCTGTCGTGGGGTCGTACATTTCGACCTGCTGGCTTTTGGGCAATAGGTTGGTGTCCAGGTATTTCTTATACTTAATGGCGACTCCCGTGAGCGCACTCCAAGTGTTGGTGGTATACACATCGGATACAACGTTCTTTTCCTGTATGACTACTGCATCGGCACCGTAGGCCCTGGCTTTGTCCTGCAGGTTTTTGATCATGTATGCGTAAGGCACGTTCTCTCCACCCCTTGTCTCAAGCGCTGCCAGTTTAATATACTCTTCCCGGGGCCACTCTCCTGCAAAAAATACTTCTATTTCATAACCATGAGGTTGTGCAGGAACTTTGGTCAGCCGTTCGTCCGCTTCAGGGTGTAATGACGGGGAGCAGGCGCTTAGCGAAACGGCCCCCGCCAGTAGCATGAACAGTACAGTTTTTTTCATAGGTCTTTACTTAATGTTTGACCTAATATGGCTCAAACTTCGTGCTATATTTTGCCCGGACGGCCTTGAAGTAATAAAATATAGTAAAAAGCTATATTGAGGTGTTTTTTAATGCAGTGAAAACCGCAACGGTAAGGTATAGCGCACCGGCACGGGCTCACCCTCCTGCAGACCGGGCTTCCAAGTGGGCATGTCCTTTACGACACGGAGCCCCTCGGCGTCGGCGTCGGCATGAAAGCCCTTGATCACTTCGGGGTTGCTGATGCGGCCGCCTTTATCCACTACAAAAGAAATGAATACCATCCCTTGTGCTTTATCTTTTCGAGTTGTTTTCGGATACCGCACGTTTGTAGCAAGCCACTGCAGCATGCGCCTCTCCCCTCCCGGAAACTCGGGCATCACTTCCATCGGAAGGTACTTAATTTCTACTCCGGCCTCGTCGTATACCTTACCGGCAATCATTTTCCCTTTACTGTATACTTCCGTTCTCCGCAGCTTACCCGATTCGTAGAAGGCATTGAGCGTGTCTATTGGCATGTTGCGGAAATACCTGCGACTTACTTTAGGCTTGCCACTCTCATACCATGTTTTGTAATTGCCGGTCAAGCTATCGTTATGGAAGATCTGCTCCATTTTCAGTTGGCCGTTCTCATGCCATTCATAGCTGGGACCGTGCTGTATACCGTAGCCATACTTGCCGCCGTCAATATCCTGATAAGTAGTGAGGCTTACCTTAGCGTTGGTGCCCACTTTAAACTTGGTCCGGGTTCCACCGCCAAGCGAGTCTTCTTTAGCCACAATGAAATAAGCCGCCTCAGCAGGACTCACTTCCTTCCCGTACTCGCTAACGTATTTCACCGTTATATTTAGGTTCTGTGTCTGCGCGCTATGCCCTGTAAAGAGCAGAGCTATACCTATCAGAATAGCGTAAATTTGTTTCATCCTCTAAAAATAAGCACAATTCTGAATATAGGGTATAGCCATAATAAATATCCTACAGCTTTTGTTAAGATTCGGGGCGCCGGGTAAAACATAAGCCCGTTATTTCGGTATAGGTATAGGTTTCAGGTATAAATAAACGATGAATAGACCAAGCAAAGGGGCCCGTGGGGCGAAAGGGACAGATGATAAGAAGAGCTTCCGCGAGCAGGTGGGCGCCCTGAAAAACCTACCCAAATTCTTCCGCCTGATCTGGAACACGAGCCCGAGTATGACCATCGGGAACGTGCTGCTGCGCCTTGTCAAGTCGGCTATACCTTTGGCAATGCTGTATGTGGGCAAACTGATCATCGACGAGGTGATCGGGCTGATTGACGTGACGGGGGAGCGTGACCTGAGTTTTCTTTGGATACTGGTGGCGGCAGAACTGGGACTGGCCATTCTCTCGGATATCTTCAACCGGGGCATAACGCTGCTCGACAGTCTGCTGGGCGATCTTTTTTCCAACAATACCTCGGTGCAGCTCATTGAACATGCCGCCCGGCTGGACCTGGCGCAGTTCGAGGATGCTACTTTCTACGACAAACTGGAGCGGGCCCGAAGACAGACAATTACGCGCGTGGTGCTGATGTCGCAGGTGCTCTCGCAGCTGCAGGATATGGTCACGATTGCTTTTCTGGCGGTTGGTCTGATTGCCTTTAATCCGTGGCTCATCCTGATTTTGTTGGTAGCGGTTATACCTTCTTTTCTGGGCGAGACGCACTTCAACGAGCGCACCTACTCCCTTTCCCGCTCCTGGACGCCCGAGCGTCGCGAACTCGACTACCTGCGCTACATCGGCGCCTCCGACGAAACAGCTAAAGAGATCAAAACCTTTAACCTGTCAGGCTTTCTGGCCACCCGCTTCAAAGAACTCTCGGACCGCTACTATAACTTAAACAAAAGCCTGATCGTGCGGCGGGCCGTGTGGGGAAGCGCCCTCTCCTCTTTGGGAACGCTGGCTTATTATGGCGCCTACATTTTTATACTAGCCCAGACCGTGGCCGGTGCCATCACGGTGGGTACGCTCACTTTCTTGGCGGGCTCGTTCAGCAACATGCGGGGCTTGCTGCAGGGCATCATGACCCGCTTTTCGCAAATTGCCGAGAGCGCGCTATACCTACAGGATCTTTTTGATTTCCTGGAACTGAAGCCGCAAATCACCCCGCCTGTCAATCCGCTTTCTATACCTCGTCCCATCCAACAGGGCTTTACTTTTGAGAATGTCGGCTTTAAGTACCATAACAGCGAAAAATGGGCGGTGCGGCACCTCTCCTTCCATTTGCAGGCTGGCGAAAAACTGGCTTTGGTGGGCGAGAACGGTGCCGGCAAAACCACGCTGGTCAAGCTGCTGGCCCGTTTGTACGAACCCACTGAAGGCCGCATCCTGCTCGATGGTGTGGACCTGCGCGAGTACGACCTCAACGATCTGCGCCACCAGGTCGGCATCATCTTTCAGGATTATGTGCGCTTCCAGATGACGGCCTCCGACAACATTGCCATCGGGCAGATCAGCAATATCGCTGACCGCGACCGCATACAGGGCTCCGCACAGAAAAGCCTGGCAGACCCGGTGATACAGCGCCTGCCGGATGGCTATGAACAGGTGCTCGGCAAGCGTTTTAACAAGGGCGTGGAACTGTCGGGAGGGGAATGGCAGAAGGTGGCGCTGGCCCGGGCCTACATGCGCGACGCGCAACTGCTCATCCTCGACGAACCCACCTCGGCACTTGATGCCCGCGCCGAGCACGAGGTTTTCCTGCGGTTCTCGGAGCTCATTGCCGGTAAAACCGCCGTGCTTATCTCCCACCGCTTTTCCACGGTGCGCATGGCCGATCGCATTTTGTTCCTGGAGCAGGGGCAACTGAAAGAACTTGGCTCGCATGAAGAATTGTTGGCCAAGAACGGCAAGTATGCCGAGTTGTTTGCGCTGCAGGCGAAAGGATATTTGTAAACTTGCCAGATTGGAGAATCGAGTGTGCGCATTCCTTACTTTGTGGAATCTTCATCCTCCGCCATAAAATGCCAAACCAGTAGCACACAGGCCAGACTCAGTACTGCCAGCAAGATCAGGAACAGGTCTTCTCCCATGGTCGGTTATTATCAAATCAGCTTTTTTCGGCGATTTCCAGCGTGGCCTTGCCCTTGCGAATCAATCTGTAGGCGAGCGCTTTTGCCTGCTGCCTTATCTCACGCAGCGCAGTCGATTCGTACAGCATTCCTTTCCTGGGAGGCCCAAGCGTGAACAGGCCGCGCACGGGTTTGCCTTCTGTATCGATTAGCTTGCCGCCCGGTGTCGTTTTAAGCCCAAGGTATAACATATCAGGTTGCGCCATACCGTCTGCCAGCAACTGCTGAACTAAGGGTGCTTTTACCTGGGTGTAGTCGCACTGCGGGCCTGTGCAGTTGATGACCCTACCTACCTCAATTTCTTCTGTTGCCTTGTGATGCCTCCTCCTGATGGTAACGCGCGCTCCATTCTCCGTCTCGTGCATATCTACGACAGCGGTGGCTATTACCTCCAATTGCCCTTTTTCCTGTAGTTCCTGCAGCAGGCCGGCTGAGGAGGCAGGCATCCGGTGGGGGTGCACTTCCCAGTATGGCCGGATGTGGCGCAGAAAAGTCTTTTTCTCTTTCAAAGGCAAAGTTTGCCAAAGGACAGGTATATCATCGCGCAGCGCATCCATTACACTTCGCCAGGTATAGCCCTCCGCTTCGGCCCGCTTTATCTCCTCCCGAATGAATCGGAATAAACTCAAAGCAGATGAATACGCCACTGCTGGAATCGCCAGGTTGGGGTATGGCCGTGTGCTGACATCAAAAGGTTGCGGCAGCAGCCCGTGGCGCGATACTACGTATACCTTGCCTCTGTGGCCTTGTGCCTGCAGGCTGCCCACCAAGTCTACCATGGTCAGGCTGGAACCAATCAGTAAGAGCGGGTCCTGCTGTTGCAGACCACTCAGCCCTTTGGCCGACCAGGGCGAGGCGACATAGCGTTGGCTTTTGTAGAAGCTTTTGTTAGGTATAGGCAACGGCGCCGGCGGGAAGTTGCCAACGGCCAGCACTACTTTGTTGGCGCTTAACGTGCACTGGTTACTGCAACTAACAACAAAACCACGACCCTGCCTCGATACGGACAGTGCCTCTTCATACACCCGCACAAACGAAACGCCCTGAGCCGCACCAGCCTCCGCCTCCTGCAAGCGCGCTTTCAAGTAATCGCCGAAAACAGTGCGTGGGATGAAGTCGGTTGCCCGAACCGGCAGGGAAATTTGCCTTTTATAGAGATAAGCGTGCTCCGTCAGCCAGTTAAAAAAATCGAGGGGTTCATCTGCAAAAAGGCTCATGGCAGAAGCGGGCACATTGAGCGGCTGAAACGGCAACTGACTTGAGTAGGCAACCCCGCGATGCATTCTATACCTGTCAGGCTCGATCAGATAAATCGTAGTGCCCGACGCAGCGTTCTTCAGCAAATGGATAGCCGTTAGCGTACCGCTCAGCCCTGCTCCTATTATAGCGATTGTCATGGTGGGTATAGCTAAGGTATAGACTTCTTTATATGTGCCGGAATAGTGGGCTGGTGCTTGCCGTCTGCGGGTAAGCGTGTCAGTTGCCTGTATCTGCAACGGTCTCAAAACAACATTCTGATTTTACGGCAATCCTAAGGCTGAGTTGGTAAGTTCCGTTTCTTAAAAGCGTTGGTTTTGAGCTGATTGTACCAAAGCCTATACCTTCGTCCATTGAAAAGCAGAGCCCAGGCTGTCCCACGTGGAACAATTTAGAACGGGAAGAAGAAAGGGATGATAAACGAGGCCACCAGCCACAATAGTATGTTGAGCGGTGTGCCCACGCGCAGGTAGTCCACAAATCTGTAATTGCCCGGACCGTAAATCATGGTATTCGTCTGATAGCCCATGGGTGTCATAAAGCTGAGCGAGGCCGCATAGGTCACTGCTACCAGAAAAGGCCGCACGCTCACGCCCATCTCTTTGGCTGCCACAATGGCAATGGGCGCCAGCAGGGCCGCCGTGGCGTTGTTGGACATGAAGTTGGTGGTCATGAAGGTGATGAAAAAGAAAGCCGATAAAAGCGCATGGGGCCCGTAGCTGCCTATCGACTCCACTAAAACGCCTGAGAGTAGGATCGCCGCACCTGATTTTTCGAGCGCTGTACCCATCGAGAGCACACCCGCCAGCATAAAGATCACTTTCCACTCAATGGATTTGTAGAGTTCGTCGAGGCGAATGGACTTGGTGAGCACCAGCAGCAGCACACCTACCAAAGAGCTGAGTACGATGTGTGCCAGCCCTGTAGCCGCCGTAATCACTACACCTGCCCCTATTATCAGTACAGGTATAATTTTACTATAGTCGTAGTGGCTGCGCTCTGTTTCGGAGATGAGCAGAATGTCCTCGTTGCTGCGCAGGTCCAGCGCCTGGTTTTTGTCAGCTGAGATCAGGAGCACGTCGCCGGCCGAGAGGTGGGTATGGGTGAGCTTTTCGTGGAGAATCTCGTCGCGGTGGCGGATGGCAACCACGGTGGCCCCGTGGTTGTAGGCCCTGAAGTCGAGCTCTTTCAAGGACTTACCTACCATGTAGGAGTTGGGCGTTACGATGGCCTCGAAGAGCTTGGTGGTGGCGCTGTTCAGGTCCTCATCCTTGAGTTTCCGCTCCGACTTCAGTTTGATGCCCTTCTCCTCCTTCATTTTCTTGAGTTTCTCTACATCGCAGCGCACTTTCAGTACATCGCCTGCCCGCAACATGGTATAGGGCGTGGCGTTGAGTTTATACTTGTCGCGGGTCACCTGCAGCACGTCTATGTCGAGGTTTTGCACCAGGCGGGAGCTTCTGAGCGGCATACCTACTGAGGGGGAGTTGGGCAACAGCACGATCTCGGTCAGGTAATCGCCCATGTTAAAGTCCTCGGTCAGGTCCTCGGCCACCTTTCGGTCAGGTAGCAGAAAGCGGCCGGCGAACACCATGTAGAGCACCCCGGTTATCATAAAAAAAACTCCTGCCGACGTGAGTTCGAACATGCCTATGGGTGGTTCGCCCTGCGCCTCGGCAATGCCGCTTACCAGTATGTTGGTTGAGGTGCCAATCAGGGTACAAACTCCACCCAGCAGCGCTCCGAAGGAGAGCGGCATCAGTAGCTTGGTAGGGCTAATTCGGGTATCGCGGGCCACCTGTATCACCATCGGCATGAGGAGGGCCACCACTGCGGTGTCGTTGACAAAAGCGGACAGTAGGCCAGCCACCAGCATAACCGCCAGCAAACAGAGCAGGTTGTTTTTACGCCCTATCCGGGTGAGCAGCACCCCCACATTGCTCAGGGACCCCGACTTAAAAATGGCTGAGCTGATGATGAACATGCAGGCGACTGTGATGGTGGCAGGATTGCTGAAACCGGCCAGGCCCTCGGCGGGCGTGAGGATGCCGAGCATCATGAAGAGGGTCATGACAAGTATGGCCGTCGTGTCGATGGAGAGCTTCTCGCTGACGAAAAGCACCACAGCCACCGCTATCACAGATAGAACCACGCCAATCTCGTATGTCATGCTCGATGTTTAGGTATGGAACCGACTTCGTATGCCGCCGGTCAGAGGGTATAGCGTTGCCGCAGTAAAGGGGCGAAATAATTGGTAACTCTAACTGCGTTTGTGGCCAAACAGTTACAAAAGATGGGAATTAGCAAACAGGAAAATAAAGATATTCATGATAAGAAAGCTGCGGCTAGCCAGGCGTTACGCCATTGTTTTGTCCAGCCAATGTTGAGCCGCTTCGCAGGTTTCAAAATGCTGGGAAGGCAACTCTATCTTCTTGATACTGTCTGCTACCTGCAGACTGGCTATTCTGTCAAGCGGCATCACATTGGCAATTCTGCTCAGTCCGGCCGCTTTCATTTTGCGCTGCGACTCTTCGTGCAGGTCGTTGAGTTGCTGCGGATGGGTAATCATGGTTCGCATGTCGATGAGAAGCGTGAACCCCGGCGAAACCAGTTGCAGCGCCTTGTCCCAATCTTTCAGAAAGTCAGGTACGCTGTCCGTGTTTTTCCAAAAGCCCAGTATGCTGAAGTATAATCTGTTCCGGATTCCGTCGTAGCCGATTTCGTAACAAGCGTTGCGGACAACATTTTGTTGGGGTGGTATAGAAGGGTCGGTGTTTAGGGTTTTGCTGTCCATAGGGGCTTAGGTATAGGATACGCAACCGAGCAGCAAATGCATGATACCTATTCAAGTATGAATAGGCTAATAAGAGGTAAGGTAGTGAAATCGTGGATTTGGGCCAGCTATTCTCCGTTTCTAAGGTTGCAACACCCCTCCCAATTCGTGCACTTTACCATTTCGCAAGCTAATGTCGGTGGCTTGCAATTGCACACCGTTCAGGAGTATGCTGTCTTTCTTGCGGCACACGTTGAGTGAGGCACTGCCATAGGTCTGCAAGCGATTCCCTTCTTTAAAGTCAGTGGCGGAAAGAGCGCCTTTGACCAGGTGCATCGCCATAACCGCGCGTATTTTCTCTACTGGTTGGCCTTTCAACTCTTGCAAGCTTGCATCGGGTGGCATCAGCAAGGTATAGGCCGTGCTGCCAGAAAGCGCAGGCGCCATACCTGCCGTGGTCAGAAGTTCGGCCAGCACGGGGCGTTCGTTAATGACGTACTGCATAATGGTAGTGCGCTGCAGCTCAGTATTCTGCGCTACGGCCTCTTTGTCGGCCAGAAAGAAGGCTAAAAAAAGTACTATTCCAAGGTATATATAATAAAGTTTCGATTTCATCGGTACAAATGCTGTTCTTATGCATTTATACGGAATTCATCGACTCTCAGCCTGATTTTATTTTTGGAGAATCAGGGCAGAAGAGTACAATTATACCTAGCCGAACAAACGCCAGCTGCCAATCTGCTCGATAAACAGCGGACCTGCGCTCGGTACAATCGCCAGACTGATGACCATGCCATATACCGCTCCATATAAGTGCGCATCGTGGTTGATGTTATCGCCCATGCGCTTGCCCTGAAAATAGGAGTACATCAGGTATAGGATGCCCAGGATGAAGCCAGGTATACACAGGATGGCGTACAAACAAATGTCTTGCGTAGGGTAAAACAGGATGCTCGAGAAAACCACCGAAGCCACTCCTCCCGAAGCGCCCAGGGCACGATAAGCCGGTTCATTGCGGTGCTTCAGGTATGTAGGAATATCTGACACGATAATACCGCCCAGATAAATTAGCATGTAAATGAGTATACCTGTTGTATCCCCGAAAATAGCCCCGAATGTTCTTTCCACTGCAGTGCCGAAGAAGTACAGCGTGAACATGTTGAAGAACAGGTGGGTATAGTCAGCGTGCAGGAAGCCCGAAGTCAGGAAGCGATGCCAGGAGTTGTCACGCGCTACGGAGTACGGGTGAAAAATCCAGTTCTGCATGAGTTCGTGGTTTTTCCAGGCATACAACGAAATGCCCACTGTAATGATGATCAGGATGACGGTAACGCTCATTTTTTTCTATTGGGTGATTGAGTGAGTTGGCGAATGAGTGGGTGTTTAATTTTTGAATGAGTGATTGAGTGCATGAGTGATTCATCGCATTCTCAACTACTTGATGTTTGCTGGCACTGACTTTTTATCGGATGTTGTTTAATTGATTTGGCTTTCAGGTATAAGCTAAAGTAATCTGAATGCCTCCGCTATACCTTCAGACATCTTTTTAGAGCTACAAAGGCTTCTGCTATACCTGCAAAGATAACCTCCCACACCTTCAGGTATACACCGCTATACCTGCGAACCAACAATTTAGCAATTCTAACTATCCCTTTCCATCAGCTGCAGTGCCAGCCCATGGATGGTTGCTTTGCGCTCGACAGGCACCTGCACAGCCTCTAAATGATACAGGGCTTGCTGGAAATAAAAATCGATTTGTTGTTCGGTTTGCTTTCGGATGTTGAGTTGGTCGTAAACGGCGGTAATGGCCTGTACTTTTTCTTCGGCTATACCTTCATCAGTGTTGTCGCGCCAGTCGATTATGGTTTGCAGTTGTTCTTGGTTGGCTTGCTCCAGTGCCGTCAGCATTAGAAAAGTCTTCTTATCCGAGAGAATATCGCCACCTACTTGTTTGCCGAACTTGGCCTTGTCGCCATAAACATCGAGCAGATCATCGCGCAGCTGAAAGGCTATACCTACGTTGTCTCCGAATCCCTTCAGGTGCTCGGCATCGCTATCAGGGGCACCTTGTAGAATGGCACCTAGTTCCAGACTGAAGCCCAGCAGCACGGCTGTCTTGAGCGTGATCATGTGGATGTACTCTTCGATGCTCACTTGTTCGCGGCGCTCGAAGTTCATGTCGAGTTGCTGGCCTTCGCATACCTCAGCAGCTGTTTTACTGAAGAGTTGCAGCACCTTGCCCAGTTTGTCGGGCGCTATACCCAGGAGCATTTCATAGGCGCGCACCAGCATCACGTCACCGCTTAGAATGGCGGTGTTGGCGTTCCACTTTTCGTGCACGGTTTGCTGTCCGCGGCGCAGTGGGGCCTTATCCATGATGTCGTCGTGCATGAGCGTGAAGTTGTGGAAAACCTCTACTGCCGCAGCGGGCAATAGCACGTTTTCCACATCATCATCGTACATTTTTGCAGCCAGAAGCACCAGTAAGGGCCTTATCCGCTTTCCGCCCAGCGACATAATGTAACGGATGGGCTCGTACAATTCCGCCGGCTGTTCTCCAAAACGGAGGGTATTCAGCGTTTGGTTAAGCTGGGTTGAAAGCTGCGTAATATCCACAGGTTGTATTAATGTCTTTTAAGGGTTTCTACCAGTTCCATGTCGATGGTGCGTTCGGCCATGTTGGCGCTCACAATCTCGACCAGCACTTCATCTCCAAAAGAGATAATGCGCTTCGACTGACGACCAATGATGCGGTAGTTGTTGGCGTCCAGCTCGTAATAGTCGTCGTTCAGACTCGAGAGGCGCACCATGCCTTCGCACTTGTTCTCTTCAATCTCCACAAAGATACCCCATTCTGTCACACCAGACACAATTCCTTTGTACTGATTGCCGATGGTGTCCTTCATGAACTCCACCTGCTTGTACTTAATAGAGGCACGCTCGGCATCTGCGGCGCGTTTCTCCATCTCAGAAGAATGGCGGCAGCGCTCCTCAAAAGCCTCTTTGTCCTCCGAAGTGCCACCGTCCAGATAATGCTGCAACAGGCGGTGCGCCATCATATCCGGGTAACGACGAATCGGGGACGTGAAGTGCGAGTAATGATCGAAGGCCAGACCAAAGTGGCCCTCGGGCTCGGTGCTATACTTAGCTTTGGCCATGGTTCGGATCGCCAGGTTCTGCAGCACACTTTGCTCGGGCTTGCCTTCAATTTCGTGCGTAAGGTTGTTGAGTTCTTCTGAAACATCGCCATCCGGATCTACTTTATAGCCAAACTTGCCAGCGAAGATCGAGAACGTGCTCAGCTTGTCGGGATCCGGGGAGCCGTGCGTACGGTACACCATGGTCGGGCGCTTTTTGCCTTTGCCTAAGCCGTAGACAAACTCAGCCACCTTTTTGTTTGCCAGCAGCATGAATTCCTCAATCAGCTTATGGGCGTCCTTGCGCTCCTTCACATAAACAGAAAGCGGCTTGCCATTCTCGTCGAGCTTAAATTTCACTTCAGTGGTCTCGAAACTGATAGCCCCGTTTTTGAAGCGTTTGGCCTGCAGTTTTTTGGCAATGTTATTCAGAGTATTGATTTCCTCCACAAAGTCGCCCTCACCTGTCTCAATGCGCTCCTGGGCTTCTTCATAGGAGAAGCGGCGGTCAGAGAAGATGATGGTACGGCCGTACCAGGTGTCGTAGAGTTTGCCGTTGTCGTCAATCTCAAACACTACCGAGAAGGTCAGCTTTTCTTCGTTTGGACGCAGCGAGCACAGGTTGTTGGAAAGGCGCTCCGGCAGCATCGGGATGGTTCTGTCCACCAGGTATACCGAGGTGGCTCTGTGGAAAGCTTCCTTCTCGAGCAGGCTGCGCGGGTGTACGTAATGCGTCACGTCGGCAATGTGCACACCAATTTCCCAATGCCCGTTCTCTAGCTTCTGGATCGAAAGGGCATCGTCAAAGTCCTTGGCGTCGGCTGGGTCAATGGTGAAAGTGGTCACGTCGCGCATGTCGCGTCGCTTGGCAAGTTCACCTGCTGGTATCTTATCCGAAATCTGCTCGGCTTCCTCTTCCACAGTTTCCGGAAACTCAAACGGCAGTCCGAACTCGGCCATGATGGAGTGAATCTCGGCCTCGTTCTCACCGGCCGGACCGAATACGCGAATCACTTCGCCCGTCGGGTTCTTGCCGGGTTCTTTGGGCCATTCAATGATCTTCACCAGCACCTTGTCGCCTGACTGTGCCCCATTCAGATTGCGCTCGCCCACGAACACGTCAAAGTAAAGTCGCTTGAAGTCGGGCACCACGAAGCCAAAGTTTTTGGTAAGCTCCATCAGGCCTACCAGCTCGGTGCGCGAACGCTCCAGCACCTCGACCACCATGCCTTCTGAACGGCCGCCCTGCATCGTAGGCAGCACTTTCACTTTCACCAAGTCGCCGTCCATGGCGTACTTCAGGTGCTCGCGGAACACGCGCACATCGTCTTCTGTTTCCTCGGACACAATGTAGGCATACTTGCTATTGGCCAGGTCCACGCGGCCTGTAATGATGTTGACGCGCAGGTTGAGCTGGTATTTGTCGCCGTCGATCAGCAGCAGCTTGTTTTCGCGCAGCAGTGTATTGATAATCACCATTAGTTCATCGCGTCCTTTCTTGTCGACTATACCCAGTTTGCGGGTTATCTGGCGCTGCGTGAATACGGTATCGGGGCTATTGGAGAACATTTCCAGCACGATGCCTTTAGCCGAACGGTCTTTGCCGCCTTTACGTCCTTCGCCTCTGCGGGAGCCGCTACCTGCGGATGGTTCTCTTCTGGAAGACTCGCCTCTGCGGGAGCCGCCTTTTTCGTTGCGGCTGTCTTTATCTCTGCCGCCTTTGCTTGGTCTTTTACTTCTCATGTATCTTGTTTCTAATGGCCGGTGCAGGTATGCCGCACCTCAGGCCATGCAATTATTGGTTGAAATGGTTTTGACTCTATACGCCCGCAAGGCAGACTAAGGTTAAAGCCAATTCAATTTCAGGTGAATTTATAGAGAAAAGTCTATATATGGGCTATTCGGCGGGTATATTAATACTGGCACTGCGTTATACCTGATTTCAGAGCCGCCCGCTTCTCCTGCGCCGCTACAATGGCTTCAGGATCACCGGCAGGTATAGCTTGCAGCAGCGAGCGGGTATAGGCGTGCCGGGGATTCTGGAAAAGCTGGGTAGGTATACCTTCTTCCACAATGCAGCCTTCGTGCATCACCAGAATACGGTCAGCCATGTGCCTGGCTACAGCCAGATCGTGCGTGATGAAAAGGTAGGTCATATTAAACTCCTGCTTAAGCTCGTTGAGCAGATTGAGCACCTGCGCCTGTACCGACACGTCCAGCGCCGACACCGACTCATCACATATCAACAGCTTGGGTTGCAGCGCCAGGGCCCGGGCAATGGCAATGCGCTGCCGCTGTCCGCCCGAAAAAGCCTGTGGATAACGCTGCGCATGCTCCGCCGTAAGCCCTACCCTCTCAAGGAGTTCCAGCATCTTCGCGCGGCGTTCTTGGTCGTTTTTGTAAAGCTTATGCACACGCATGGGTTCCAGAATGGCCTCGCCCACGGTTTGCATGTGGTTGAGCGAGGTATAGGGATCCTGGAAGATCATCTGGAAATGCCGGCGGGCTTTACGCAGGTTTTCAGCATCCATGCCGGCAATGTCTATACCTTCGAATAGTACGCTCCCTGCTGTTGGGTCTACCAGCCGCAGAATCGCCCGTCCCAGCGTCGTCTTTCCGCTCCCCGACTCGCCTACCAACGCTATGGTTTCGCCGTGCTTTAACGCAAAGCTCACCCCATCCACGGCTTTTACATGGCCTGTAGTGCGGGAAAAAATTCCTTTTTTGATGGGGAAGTATACCTGCAGATCCTGCACTACTAGCAGGGGGGGCTTTTGGCTGTTGTCGCGCTGTTGCTTTATAGCTGAGACTGTACCTACGTAGGCATTCACCACATCCACCAAAGAGGGTTCGTATACCTGCGGCTTTTTCTCGCGGATTATACCTTGCCTGTCTTCCGCCATAAAGTCTGCCACAACCGGCAACCTGGCCTGCGACTTAGTGCTGAGCGTAGGGCGGCAGGCCAGCAAGCCCTTGGTATAGGGGTGTTGCGGATTGGTAAAAATATCGAGCACGTTCCCTTGTTCCACCACACGGCCTTTGTACATCACCAGCACCCGGTCGGCAATCTCAGCCACTACCCCCAGGTCATGACTGATAAACAACACCGCCATGTTTTGTTTTACCCGCAGTTCGTCAATCAGTGAGAGCATGCGGGCCTGCACTGTTACATCCAAAGCGGTAGTCGGTTCGTCGGCAAGCAGGATAGCTGGCTCGCAGGCCATAGCCATGGCGATCATGACGCGTTGCTTCTGTCCGCCGGAAATTTGGTGTGGATAACTATTATAAATTTGCTCCGCCCTGGGTAGCTTGGCTTGCTCAAAAAGTTGCAAAACACGAGCTTTAGCCTCTTTCTTTGAAATTTTTTGATGCCATAAGAGTACCTCTGCCACCTGTTGTCCACAGGTATAGACCGGGTTGAGCGACGACATCGGGTCCTGAAAGATCATGCCCATCTCGTTCCCCCGAATCTGTTGTTGTTGTTTTTCCTTTAGTTGCAGGAGATCTACTGCTCCCAGCCGCTCCGACTGAAACACGGCCTTCCCGCTGACCTTTGCGTTGGCATCGAGCAACTGCATCAGCGAGAGTGCCGTCACTGTCTTCCCCGACCCCGACTCACCTACAATGGCCACTGCTTCGCCGGGATGTACCTCAAAAGAAACCTTGTCCACCGCGCGGACTATACCCTGGCGTGTGGCGAAAGTGGTTTCGAGATCCGTGACCTGCAGTATGGGCGTAGGTATAGACAAGGGCGCTGGGCTTGGTGCTTCTGGTAAAAATAAGGTTTTTTGAATGATTGAGAAGCCTTTCTTGTTTTGGTTTTTCGCACTACATTTAAGTTTGACTAAAAAAGCAATGCAGAACAATTCAGAATATAATCAATCTACCAATTCAACTTCATTTGAAACCAGCAAGAAAAGTACGATTATCTGGGACCTCGGCGCTGTGCTGATTGACTGGAATCCGCATCACCTTTATCGCAAAATATTCGATGACGAGGCTGAGATGCTGAATTTCCTGAAGAACGTCTGCACTTTTGAGTGGAACGAAGAACAGGATGGCGGGCGCACCATTCAGGAAGCAAACGACTACCTGATCGCCAGACACCCTGAGCATGAAGATAACATTAGAGCCTACTATGGCCGATGGGAAGAAATGCTGGGCGGACCTATTCATGACTCAGTAGAGATTTTGCGTGAGATGAGATCACGGGGAGAGCACAACCTATACGCCCTCACCAACTGGTCAGCAGAACTATTTCCGATTGCGTTGGAGCGCTACGACTTCCTGGGCTGGTTCGATGGCATTGTGGTGTCTGGTACTGAAAAAGACCGCAAGCCTAACCACAGTTTTTACCATACCTTGCTGAACAGGTATAGCTTGCAACCCAGCGAAGTACTTTTCATTGATGATAACCTCCGCAATATCAAGGCTGCAGAGCAATTAGGCATCGAGTCGATCCATTTCACCTCACCGGAGGAATTGAGAGCACGGCTGGAGAAAATGGGGGTTCTGTAATCGGAATAGAGTTTTGTGCGGAAAGTATAGTGAGCTGCTGTTCGGATAAGTTAAAGTCTATCTTTAATTCACGCTTAGCACTATTTCCTTGCCTTTGGAACTGTACGCCTGTATAATCCCGAATCCTTCCTTCACATAAATTCCTTGTATATAATCCAAAGCAGGATAGCGGTCATGAATATACTGTTCCTCCGGTCTGTAGTAGTTGGGTTGGTTAAGGTATAGATGGTATACGTTTTGGTGCTGCACCCCACCAAGCGTCACGGTTGATAAGAATTCCTGGGTATAGGTGTGGTTGTCAATTGTATTGGTAGTCGCATCCCCAAACAGGAAGGTTCGGCTTGTGATAAAGTTGCTGCTGCTGGAAGTGCCAGTCTGTATCGGTTCCGGAAATTTGTTGTTGTAGCCGACTGCAAACTCGATGACATCCCCTACCGCAGCTTTGTCAGTGATGTTGTTAAACCGGTCCGTGCTCGCGTTTTTCCGATAGGTGACGCTGATACTGACTAGGCTCCCGCCCTCTACCTGGCTTGCGTATACCTTCTGATCTGCTGTGAAAAACTCTTTGCAGGAATTTGGGTCAAACTTGCCGCTGTAATTTGTCCTTCTGACCGGTATCTCGACACTGGTAACACCCGCTGCGTTTATGTATTTCATTTTCCGGTTAACGCCTTCTTCCGCCATATAATAGCTTTTCCCTTGTGTTGGCTGAGCAGGCATAAAGGACACCAGTTCGTTGGTAAATTCGAGCTTGCCCAGGTTCACGTCTTCGCAACCGCAGGCAGACAAACCTACTGATAGGACAACAGCAGCTAAAAGCTTATTCAATTTCATCGGGTTTGGATTGTAAGGTATAGGAACCAGAAAACGGCGTGAAATATAAGCGGAATTTTTCTAACTATACTCTGTGGCTTGCAGAAAAATTGACTGAACTTCAACTTGAGTGTAGCGCATAAGAAAGCGGCTATTCCACATGGAACAGCCGCTTTCTTTTTTGCTTATACCTATACCTTACAAACCCTGTTGCCCGGCAGCCGGCTCTTTAACGGGCTCGTCGTAATGCGCGAAGAAACGCTTCTGGTTGAAGAGGATGATCAGCACGCCAATGAAGATAGCCGAGTCTGCCACGTTGAAGATGGGCCACAGCGACATCGGTTTGCCACCCAGCAAAGGAATCCAGTGAGGAACAATACCTTCCCAAATATCAATATAGAACATATCGATTACCTGTCCATGAAACCATGGTGTGGAAGAGCCATAGGGGTGGTTGTCGAATAACACGCCGTAGAACGTACTGTCGATCAGGTTGCCGATGGCGCCGCCCAGAATCAGGCCAATGCACCAGATCAGTCCTTTGGGAGCTTTCGTTTTGACCAGATAGTAAATATAATAGGCTATACCAAACACCGCAACCAACCGGAACAGCGACAGCATCAGTTTGCCGTAGTCGGAGCCGAGTTCCACACCGAAGGCCATACCTGGATTCAGGGTATAATGCAGCTTCAGCCAGTCGCCCAGGAGCACGATTTCGCCCGGCATGCCCATTTCCATGTTGTAATGCACGATAAGCTTCACAGCCTGGTCGATAATGATGACGATAAGGGCCACCAGGTAGTACTTCCAATATTTCATGTTTCGTCTATTAGGCTGCAGGGACTTTAATCAGCCGCCGCAGGATAAAGGTATAAGGTATAGCCCCGGTCGGTTTGCAGCCAGGGCTTCTTGTTCTTTAAGCTAAACCGCTTCTGTACGGATGCGGATATTCACCTGATAATCATCCACTTCAAGGAGTGTACCATCTACCACATTGTCAGTCAGTTCAAGGCTCAGCGCCTGTGTTTCGGCCTGTATGTAGTCGCGGAAGTTTTCCACAGCGGCATTTACCTCTTCTACCGATGCCTGCAGCACGATATGGATCTTATCCTGCACCTCCAGGTTGCTGTCCTTGCGCAGATTCTGGATACGGTTCACCAGTTCTCGGGCTATACCTTCCTGCTTCAACTCTTCGGTAATGGTCACATCCAACGCTACGGTCAGTTTACCTTCGCTAGCTACCAACCAGCCCGGGATGTCCTCCGAAGAGATTTCCACGTCCTCCGGCGTCAGCACGGCTGTTTCCTCATCGTTTATCTGTAACTCTATACCTCCTTCACGCTCCAGGTGTGCGATGTCATCCTGGTTCATTTGTTGCACAGCGGCGGCCACCAGCTTCATTTTCGGACCAAAAACCTGACCCAGCTTCTTGAAGTTCGGCTTGATCTTCTTCACCAATATACCTGACGTATCGTCGATGTACTCCACATGCTTGATGTTCACCTCGCTCATGATCAGGTCTTCTACAGCCTGAATTTGCTGACGGGTCTTGTCATTCAGCACAGGTATAAGGATACGCTGCAGCGGCTGACGCACCTTGATGAAGTGCTTCTTGCGCAGCGAGTGCACCAGCGACGAGATGGTCTGGGCCAACGCCATGCGCTCTTCCAGGTCCTTGTCGATGGCAGCGTGCTCTACTTCCGGATAGTAAGCCAAATGCACTGATTCTTCCTTGTGCTTGCCGCTCACGTTGTTCAGGTCGCGATAGAGTTGCTCGGCGTAGAACGGCGCGATTGGCGAAGCCAGCTTGGCGATCGTCTCCAGACAAGTATAGAGCGTCTGGTAAGCGGCCATCTTGTCTTCATTGTATTCGCCTTTCCAGAAACGCTTGCGGTTCAGACGCACGTACCAGTTGCTCAGGTCGTCCACCACAAAATCCTGTATGGAGCGGGCGGCACGGGTTGGGTCGTAATCTTCCAAGAAGGTATCAACGTCCTTGACCAGCGTGTTCAGCTTCGAGATAATCCAGCGGTCACTTTCTGTTCTGCGCTCTAGTGGCACTTCGTCCTCGGCAAACGTAAAGTTATCCAGGTTGGCGTATAGCGCGAAGAAAGAGTAGGTGTTCTGCAGTGTTCCGAAGAAACGGCGCTGGGTCTCCACCACACCCTCCGGGTTGAACTTCAGGTTATCCCAAGGTGGCGCATTGGCAATCATGTACCAGCGCACGGCATCCGGGCCATACTTGCCGATCATCTCGAACGGGTCGATGGCGTTGCCAAGGCGCTTGCTCATCTTGTTGCCGTTCTTATCCAGCACCAGGCCGTTGGCGATGACGTTCTTGTAAGCCACGCTGTCTTCCAGCATTACGGCCAACGCGTGCAGCGTAAAGAACCAACCACGCGTCTGGTCAACACCCTCGGCAATGTAGTCGGCCGGGAAGTTCTGTTCGAATATTTCCTTGTTTTCGATCGGGTAGTGCCACTGTGCATAAGGCATGGCACCAGAGTCGAACCAAACGTCAATCAGGTCTGTCTCTCTGTACATTGGCCTTCCGGATGGGCTCACCAGTACAATGTTGTCCACATACGGGCGGTGCAGGTCATTGATCTCAGCGGAAGCCTCCATGTACCCTTTCTCTACCGCACGATCCATCTCTTCGCTCAGTTGCTGGATAGAGCCAATGCATATTTCCTCCTCCCCATCTTCTGTTCTCCAGATTGGCAGCGGTGTACCCCAATAGCGCGAGCGCGACAGGTTCCAGTCCACCAGGTTCTCGAGCCAGTTACCAAAACGGCCCGTGCCCGTAGACTCCGGTTTCCAGTTGATGGTCTTGTTCAGCTCGATCAGACGGTCCTTTACCGCGGTGGTTTTGATGAACCAGCTATCCAGCGGATAGTAGAGCACCGGCTTATCGGTTCTCCAGCAATGCGGGTAAGTGTGCTCGTATTTCTCTACTTTAAAGGCTTTTCCCTCTTCTTTGAGTTTGATCGCAATCAGAACGTCCGTCGGCTTATAGTCAGCGGCTGACTCGTCCTGGCCGTCGTAGTTTTTCACGTACATGCCGGCAAAGTCAGTGATCTCCTGTACGAAACGACCTTGTTTGTCCACGATAGGTGCAGGCTTTCCATTCTCATCCATTACCAGCAGCGCCGGGATATCATTCTGGGCTGCTACCCGGAAGTCGTCCGCACCGAAGGTTGGAGAGATATGTACGATACCAGTACCGTCTTCTGTCGTCACAAAGTCGCCTACCACCACGCGGAAGGCAGGCTTATCCGGCTGCACGTACGGCATCAGTTGGTGATACTCCACACCGGCCAGGTCCGCGCCTGTAAATTCCTCTACAACTTTGAACGGAATCAGTTTGTCACCTGAGCTGTAGTCGGTCAGAGCCAGCTCAGCAGCTTTCGGGTTGAAATAGCGGCTCACCAGGTCTTTGGCCAGTATCACCGAGATCGGCTCGTAGGTATAGGGGTTGTAGGTTTTCACCTTCACATACCTGATGTTCTTGCCCACAGCAAGTGCCGTATTGGCAGGAAGCGTCCAGGGCGTTGTCGTCCAGGCCAGGAAAGAGACTTTTTCTTCCTCGTACTCGAACAGGAACATGTTCCGGGTGATTTTCTTCACCTCGAACTGCGCCACAATGGTCGTGTCCTTTACCATCTTATAGCAACCTGGTTGGTTGAGCTCGTGCGAACTCAGACCCGTGCCCGCACCTGGCGAGTAAGGCTGGATTGTATAGCCTTTGTAAAGCAGGCCTTTATCGTAGAGGCGCTTCAACAAGGCCCATACCGACTCAATGTACTCGTTCTCGAACGTGATATACGGGTTGTCCAGGTCTACCCAGTAGCCCATCTGCTCTGTCAGGTCGTCCCACTGGCCTTTGAAACGCATCACGGTTTCGCGGCAGCGCTGGTTGTATTCCTCTACGGTGATCTTTTTGCCGATATCCTCTTTCGTGATACCCAGTTCTTTCTCTACCTGCAACTCTACAGGCAGACCGTGCGTATCCCAGCCGCCTTTGCGGTTTACCTGGAATCCTTTGAGGGTCTTGTAGCGGCAGAAAATGTCTTTCACGGCACGGGCCATTACGTGGTGAATGCCCGGAGTACCGTTCGCTGAAGGAGGTCCTTCATAAAACACGAAAGGCTTGTGCCCTTCTCTTGTCGAAACTGACTTTTGGAAGATGTTATGCTCTTTCCAGAAGGCCAGCACCTCCTCGCCTACTTGCGCGTAGTTGAGGTTTTTGTATTCGTTATATTTTGCCATGTTCAGCACTTAATCTTCAGATAATTCTTCGTCAAAATTCAAATCAGCTGGTTCAGGTATAGCCTAAATGCCCGTGTTGCTATTTGGCAAGTTAGTTAGGTTTGGGCACAATGCAATTCAGACTGCCTTACCACCTGTCTGGAGGCCCATTTAGTCGCCTACTCCTCTTCAGAGCATCTTTCTCAGATAAGGGGGCTAAGTAATCAAGTTGTTCCTCTTTGGGGTTCCGGACTGTTTACTAAAATCAATTGTTTTCCCTCTTTTTGGCTCCGATAGAGTGCCTTTTTACCCCGGATATTCCAGCTGTAATACAAAGGTAAGTATTTTTAATTTTTTGCTGCTTTCCACTTGAAAGCTTGCAGGACTTTTCTATCATCTTTTGCTATACCTATACCTAGTAAATCAGAGCTCTATTTCGCTCTTTAACCAGATAAAGGCTGTGGAATAATGACTCGTAAAATGCGTTTGTGTGACCCAAAGGCACTTTATGAAACAGTTATACACGATTGGCCCTGTAATATTCTATTGCTAAAAGCTTCTTTGGTCTGTCCGGAGACCAGTTGAAAAGGTATCTGAAAAATGTAGCAGTATCTTAGGCTTCCTTATACCTGCCTGTCTGTATGTCTGATGTGTAGGTGCACAGCTATACCTTCAATAATCACCTCAAGTTGCTTTAAGGTGAGTGCTACAGGTATAACTGTGGATTACAAGGTATTTAAATAATCATAAAAACCTGTATATGAAGCTAATACACCCTTGTCATGCTCTCAAATATGAGTAATTTTACACATAAAACGAAGCATAGCTTAACATAACAAAAGCACTTTACTTTGTTTCAGGACATTTTCAGCGTTCTTTTAAGGTATACCTATACCTATTGGACGCCTTAAATAGCTTCGCCTATAGCTAATATTAGTACTTGAACGATTGACTACAAAACAAAAACAGCCTACGACTTGATGCCGCAGGCTGCTTTCTATTCATGCTATACCTATACTTTAGGCCAGCTTCTCAAATATGCTCTTGAAGTTAACGGCTTTGTCGATGTAGCTGTGCAGTTCGCTGATAGGCATGCGCACCTGCTCACGGGAGTCGCGGTCGCGTACGGTTACCGTGTTGTCTTCGAGCGTCTGGTGGTCCACGGCGATACAGAACGGCGTACCAATCAGGTCCTGACGGGTATAACGCTTGCCGATGGAGTCACGCTCTTCATAGATCGTGTTGAAGTCGTAGCGCAGTGCGTTGAAGATCTCAGTCGCTTTCTCTGGCAGACCGTCTTTTTTCGTGAGTGGCAGGATGGCGGCCTTCACCGGTGACAGAGCCGGGTGGAATTTCAGGAAGGTACGTGTCTTGGTTTGGTCACCTTCAGTGATTTCTTCTTCGGTATAGGCGCTGCAGAATGTCATCAGGAACAGGCGATCGGCTCCAACGGATGTCTCCACCACATAAGGAATGTAGTTGCCATACGGCTTGCCGTCTTCGTTCAGATCGTTGTCGAAGTACTGCAGTTTCTTGCGACTCAGCTCCTGGTGCTGCGTCAGGTCAAAGTCGGTACGGGAGTGTATACCTTCCACTTCTTTGAAACCGAACGGGAATTTAAATTCGATGTCCACGGCGGCGTTGGCGTAGTGGGCCAGCTTCTCGTGGTCGTGGTAGCGCAGGCTGTCGGCAGGTATACCGATGGCCTCGTGCCATTTCTTACGGTTCTCTTTCCAGGTGTTGTACCACTCCATCTCGGTGCCAGGGCGCACGAAAAACTGCATTTCCATCTGCTCAAACTCGCGCATGCGGAAGATGAACTGACGGGCCACAATCTCGTTACGGAAAGCCTTACCGATTTGCGCGATACCAAATGGCACCTTCATGCGGCCGGTCTTCTGCACGTTTAGGAAGTTCACGAATATACCTTGTGCCGTTTCGGGGCGCAGGTAAATGGTACTGGAGTCCTCGGCCACGGAACCAACCTGCGTCGAGAACATCAGGTTAAACTGACGCACCTCGGTCCAGTTGGTAGTACCGGAGATCGGGCATTTGATATTTTCACGGATGATCAGCTCACGTACCGCGTCCAGTTCCTCGGCGCCTAACAGCTTACCCATTTCCACCAAAAGCTCGCTGGCTTTGTCGTAATGTCCATCGGCTTCGTATTGGGCGGCCTTCTCTTCAATCAGCACGTCGGCACGGTAGCGCTTCTTGGAATCCTTGTTGTCAATCATCGGGTCGTTGAAGCTGTCGATGTGACCGGAGGCTTTCCAGGTGAGCGGGTGCATGAAAATGGAGGCGTCTATACCTACAACGTTCTGATGCAGCTGCGTCATGGACTTCCACCACAGGTTCTTGAGGTTGTTCTTCAGCTCTACGCCCATCTGGCCGTAGTCGTACACGGCTTGCAGGCCATCATATATCTCACTTGACGGGAATACGAAGCCATACTCCTTTGCGTGCGAGATGATATCTTTTAACTGTGCGTTTTCTACAGGGGTTTTCTCTTGTGTCGCCATGCTGCAAAGATAGAAGATTAAGGTATGATTATGCCAAACGCTGTTTATAGATTTTTGGGTACAGCAACAGCTCTATATTTTAATTTTAACAGGTCTTGATATAATTATCAAGGCTATATCCGGTATTAAACCTTCGCTGTTAACAATTTCTTAACATTGGCAGCACTACCTCTCGCCTATTATGTGATAACTTGCGTCGTTTTTGAAAATCTCACCCAACCCTTAAAAATGGCTAAGAAAAAGAAGGGACCGAAGCAAGTTCTTCCGGCTCAACCACACAAGTTTACAAAGCGGTTTGGCCTGCTGGACGTTGTCGTACAGAAGGAAAAGAAGTTCCTTTACTTTATCGCATTCTCCCTGATTATGGCGGGTGCTGTTTATCCTTATCCTTCCATTGCCATGTGGGTTGGCTTTGCATTTGCGGGCTACTCGGCCATCGCCAACGACAGTATCCAGACCATCGGCACGTTCATCGGCTCCAACGAGGACAAGAAATGGTACTGGCAGTGGCTTTTTATGGGGCTTATTTTCGTGGGTACGGTTACCTATAGCTGGGTGGCATTTGACGGCGATGTGTCGTACCAGCGCCTGGCTACACCCGGCCTGGAAGTGGCTCCTACCAGCTTCGTATACCTGCAGCTGGCATCCCCCATTATCCTTTTGCTCTTAACCAGGTTCCGTATACCTGTCTCCACCACGTTTATGCTACTCAGCGTGTTCACGGCTACTTCGGGCACCATTCTGAGTATGCTCAACAAAAGCATAGCGGGTTATATTGTTGCCTTCATTTCGGCCCTGATTATCTACCTGACGCTCACAAAAATTATCAAACGCTTTATTAAAGGCGAGGCGCATGCTTTCTGGGTTTTCGCACAGTGGATTATCAGTGGCTTTTTGTGGTACATCTGGTTGGCACAAGACTTGGCCAATATTGCCGTATACCTGCCACGCCAGCTGAATGTGTACGAATTCCTGGCCTTCACGCTGTTCATCTTCCTGGGCCTTGGTTTCCTGTTTTTTAAGAAAGGGGACAAGATCCAGAACATCATCAACGAGAAATCAGAAGTACGCGATGTGCGAAGTGCCACCATCATCGACTTAGTGTATGCCCTGATACTTTATGTTTTCAAAGAAGTGAACAACGTTCCGATGAGTACGACCTGGGTGTTCATTGGTTTGCTGGCTGGTCGTGAGTTAGGTATGCGCCTGCGAGCGCAAGATAGCAGTGTGAAGATTGCCAAAACATTGAACTTAATAGGCAAAGACATTCTATCGGTAACCATTGGCCTTATTATTTCTTTGATATTGGCTATCGCTATTAACCCGGCTATTCAGGAAGAAATCTATAACTTCTTCTTCAACTAAGCGAAGGTATATACGCTGTACTCCCTGAGATAAGGATAAAACTAAAAGCCCCGGTAACTACATCGTTATCGGGGCTTTCTCTTTTTATTTATACCTATTTCTCATTTCTCTGGCCAAACAACCTCCAGGTTGTCGTTAATGAACACGCCGAAGTTCACGGCAATCAGCTGGTCCTCGTCGAAGTACAGGTCAATCATTTCCTTTTCGTAAGAAATGCGCGTCTCGCCTGTTTCCATTTCTTCCTCTTCCAGATCCTCATACCCGTGGTCAGCAAACAGCCTTTTCAGCTGTTCCTGGCTCATCTCGAAAATGCGCTCTTCCCACAGCTTCACGTCGCGGTTAGCCGTTTCGATGCAGCTCAGTTTGTAGTCGTCTTCCTTGTCGAAGTACAGCGAGTAGCCTTCTTCCCAGTAGTTCCAGGCCTGGTGCTCAAACTCATCTTCTTCGTCGGACTCTTCTATCTCTTCAGGTTCGCCCAGTAGCGTTTCTACTTCTTCCATTGTAAGGCCAAACTTGATCTTACCAAGCCCTTTGCCTAACCTGATTTCTTTGTTAACCATGTTGCTCTCTAGTTTTATCTTGTATGCAAAGATATGTGATTTACTAATTTCGGAATTAAAAGGTTAAATGATTTCATCTCCTTCAATTTTTTTACGCCTCGTATGTCGCCCTGAAGTCTGCCATCATCTTTTTATACGTTTCATTTTCTTTGGCTTCCTCCCACTTGGCCTTGAAAATACGAGCCGACTCAGCCTTTACCGGGTCCGGATCAAGCGGCAATTGGTCTCTCCCGTGCGCTCCGCTCTGCCCTTTCTTTTCATCCGGAACGGGTCCTTTGTACTTCTGTCCCGTGCGGTGGTTGGCGTAGCGGCGCGAGCGGGTGTAGCCCATCTGTAAAAACTTGCGGGCCATGTCGGCGCCTACAAAGTCATTCTGACGGAGGTAATCCAGAAACAGGCCGTAGATATGCTCCGATGACTCCAGTGCTATCTCGGGCGTCTTAAAGCGCCAATGCGGCAGTATCTCCGACTTATAGGGTTCTACCAGCAGAACGCCCTGCTCTCCTTTTCCTATACGGTATAGCTCCGGATTTTTTCTGAAATCCGTTTTCCTGAAATCCAGTTCATAGTTAAAAGCCCTCGATCTCTCTTGTTTCATTGGTATAGCCAGTTGTCTTAAACTGATTGTCCTGGTATAGGCTCGGGTGTTGCTCCGGATATATGATGATGAAGCTATTGTCTTTGTAGTTTCGCGAAAGCACGCGTGGTACATTGTCGAGTATGCCATTATAGGATAACGTGCCTCTGCGAGCCGATATCACTACCACCATATCGTCTTTGCTTATACCTGTCTGGTTGCTCTCGAACTCGGACATCGAAGGCCTAGGCACGTAGGTAGCATCTACGGCAGGCTTACTGCTCTGCACAGTGGCTTTTATTTTATTGTTGGTTCTTCTACCCGCCATAAAAACCACCTTAGCTCCAAGCTGCGTCGAAAGCAACCGGACAGCTCGCATCCAGCGCAGAAAGCCTCTTTCAAGTTCAGCATTTACTGGTACAATCACCACCAGACGACTGGTTGTATTTAGTGGTTGCATGATCTTACACACGAGTATCATCTGCTCAGTGTTTTCGAGCAGGTTGTCGAGTATCGTGCCAAATATACGGTCACTTGTAGTGATCTTGGCATTCCAGCCAAGCACCACTTCCGTGATCATCAATTCTTTGATGGCTCGGAGTATACCGCTTGCCACGTTGATGTCTATTTTAGATACAAGCTGTACATCGTTGTCCGTTGCCGAGGCGTGTTTAACTGCCTCCTGCAGCATTTTGTTCTTCTTATAGATTTCTTCGGCTGCTTGTTCATTGTCTATCACCACAGCCAGCGGATAAATTGGCTCATGGTACTGCGGATTTTTTAGCATGATCGCCAGGTCCACCAGATTCTCGAGTGTTTTCGGATTGCCTATTGGCACCATAATTCGATCTGGCTTTTCGCTCAGATCCGGCTGCTTCCGGCTTTCGATAATTGCCAGTATGCGTGCTGCTTTTTCTGTAATGAAAGAACTACTCAGTGAAGTGGCCAAGATCAGCACTACAGTCAAGTTAAGAGCCGTCTCCCCTATTATTTGCAGCTCATACCCGACCAATATCACTGCAAGCGTGGCTGCGGCTCTTGCTGTACTGAGACCAAACATCAGATTTCGCTGTGTGACAGTATAGCCGTAAAGCTTTTGTGTGATGAAGGCAGGCACCCATTTAGTAACTAGTGCCAGGACAATGATCACGACGGCCATGATAATGATTTCCACTCCCTCGAACAGCACGGTCACATCGACCAACATACCTACACTTATGAGGAAAAAGGGAACGAAGATATTGTTGCCCACAAACTCTAACCTGTTCATTAAAGCTGATGCGTGTGGAATGAGCTGGTTTAGTGCTAATCCTGCCAGGAAGGCGCCTAAGATAGCCTCCACTCCAGCCAATTCTGCCAGGAACGCTGCTGCAAACACCAGCGTGAGCACAAAAATGAATTGTGCTCCTTGTTCACTTTCTATTTGCTTAAAAAACCACTTGGCGATAATTGGAAACACAAAAACCACTATGGCTACGAATATAGACAGCGATACCATCAGCTTTATCCAGTATCCTACCCCAATGTTGCCTTGTGCCACTCCTGCTACTACCGCCAGTACCAGGAGCACTGCCGTATCCGTGATGATGGTTCCCCCAATCGTTACGGTTACTGCCTCGTTTTTTGTTAGTCCAAGTTTACTTACTATCGGATAAGCCAGCAGCGTATGGGAAGCAAACATACAGGAAAGTAACACTGCTGAATTTATCTGGTATTCATATCCATAAAAGAAAAGGATTGTACCGGATATTATCGGGATAAAGAAAGTGAGGGCCCCATATACTATGCTTCTTACTTTCGTTTTTTTGAACCCTATCATGTCCATTTCCAGCCCCGCCAAGAACATAATGTAGAGTATCCCTACGGTACCAAACAGAACGATGCTGGAGTCGCGCAGCAGCAGGTTAAATCCGTTCGGCCCTACTATTACGCCAGCTAGTATAAGCCCCACTATGCCCGGTATTTTCAGTTTGTTGAGTATAATGGGGGCAATGAGGATGATCAACAGCACCAGCGTGAATATCAGCACTGGGTCTTCGAAAGGAGGTGTTAGTTTTAGTAGAAATGTCATACTTTAATTTTAGCGTTCTCTTTTTCTCCGTATAAATATAGCGCTTTTATTTTTTTGCTTTTTTTTGCACCTCTCCGTACTGACCTTTTAAGCAGCTTATTTTCCCTCTTTTTGAGCCGACTTATCCAGCTTTCCACATCTTACCTCTTTCTAATAATTTTAATTAGATAATTCTTTAAATAAATCTTCTTTCATTATTAAGACTGTTTACAAGTTGATAAGTGTGGAACATCCCGACTTGTCCTCATTTCTTTTTTCTATACCTTGTCTGTGCACTCAGCTTCCCACACATTATCTTTTTGTTAATTTTTAGCTTTCAATTACTTACCCTGTTTATCCACTTTTACCCATTTTGTGTGCATTACCTTTTTCACATGCTTGTGTCACCGTGGAAAAGCCTTTTTAAGGTATACCTTTGTCAACCGGTTTCCACTTTTTATGTGTTCCACAGCCCTATAGGTATACCTGTGGAACATAGGCTTGTTGAATTATCAGATTTACTCCACACTTGTCCACAGGTATACCCACCTTTTTTGTGGATTACTAAACACTTTTTTTGATTCCTGAAAAGAGCTGATTTTTCTTCTGGCCTGGCACTAGGTTTTTACCTCTTACGGTAATCCGAAGACTTTCTTTGCTAGGCTTGCTCTACTTTCTTTGAATAGTTGTTTCACGCATTGTTTGATTCGCTACTGCTCATCAACTCTACGCAACTTCTTACTTGCTGAGTTTCCCTTTTCAGTTACTTATACCGTTGAAGCGGCTAGCTATACCTATGCGATTACTCTAAGCGTCTTAACCGGGATTATATCAGATCTTTTTGATGGGAGGAGTGTCCTGGTATAAACCTACCTGGTGCGATCATATCTGGTTAGCTTTGTTGTGTAGCAGGCCGTGCTATTACACTTTTAGGGGAGAGCTAGATTTGCAAACGTTTCAAACTGATGGGGACTTGTCAGGCGTGGCGTTAAGTGATTTTACAATGGTTCTTTTCACTCCGTAACAGCGGTTTGGTAAGTTGGTCCCTAATAGCTGCTTATACCTTCAGATCTTTTGTGCTTGCTTTAGTACGGTGACACCCATTGGCTATGTAAACCTTTTACAGGAATCAATATGAGCTAAAGTTTGTGAGAGTGGTTCCCCTATTCGTTTTTGTCAGTTAAGGATTTTCTGCCTGATTTCTTGCCTGTGACTAATGCCCTTTTTTCGAAAGTTTCAGTAGTATCTTTGCGTCATCAGTTTGCTTTACTATTGTTGACAAGTTAGCGTCTCTATCCTCTCCGGGTTACTTGTTGCACCTTTCTGTATATTTTATCCACTGCAAGTCAGCCTGTTTACGTTGGTCAGGACAAAAAAAAGGAAGCTAAGTTGCTTCCCTTTTTCTTCTAAAACGTTACGTTCTCTTCCATCTCCCAGTTTGCCCGGATCTCCAATGGTTTGTCATGAAGGTATACCTGCTCTGGTTCTTTGACTAGTTCCGGATCTCCTCCATCCCACTTGCCATTGTTGTTGGCATCCAGTATAACCCGGATAAAGTAGGTACCTGGTTCAATGTTCCTGAAGTTGTACGTTTTGGTATTACGCACCTGGTTCTTCACTTTATATTGGTTGTCTACTAACTGAACGATGTAATTCTTCTGTTCTGTTTTAACGGCTCCTCTCAAACTTCCGGTTCCACGCGCTTCTGCTATCGTTACCTGTATAGCGGGTTTGCTGAACTGCGCTCCCTGTACCGGCACTATACCCGCGCTATCTAGTATGATGGTTGCTTCACGAATCTTGTTGGTCCACTTTGGCATTACGAAACTCAATTCTGTAGCTGAGCGATCTAATTTCACCTGATCAGGATACGTTAGTCTGGCTACTTCAATGCTGTCGGCTAGCAGGCGTATGGGCTCTTTTATCTTGATGCTTACCGGTGTTTCTAATTCGATTGTTACTTGCTGTCCTTCACTCACTGTGTTGTTATCGCCTGCATCATTGCCATTCGCCTTCAGCCTTGCTCCGCTTACACGTTGGGCTCTCTTTCCTTCAAATGCTATTTGAACCGTATCCACAGTGCGATTTGCAGCAGAGTCCATTGCGGTTAACAGGGCTCTGCCTCCAGTGAAACGGTTGCTCCCAAATACATCCACTATCTTTCCATCTGGCGATAACTTATGGATCAGGGTATCCTTTGGGGAGTCGGCGGATGTTGCTACGAACATTTCCAGGCCTTCATTATAGTTAGCTACAAAACGGTCCGTATACCTTTCGCGGCGTTGCAGAAGCGGGCGTTTGGTATCTATTCGTACCGTTTGCAACACTACTTCCTGCTCTTCGCTGGTTACGCGGATTGGTTCTGCTTTGTAGGCTATCCACTCTTCCTCATTATCATAAAGTGAGTTGTTGTTCTTGTCTGTCAGTGCGTAGATCCTGTATTCACCGTCCTTTATGTTTTCAAATGTAAACTCCCCATTCGCATCTGTCTGTGTCTGGTAATATGGTCTGCTCTTCCGGATGCTCAGGGTATCGTTCGTTGGGTACAAGGCAACCACAGCTTCCTTCTCCGGTTCTTGTGTCAGCAGTTTAACCACTTGCCCGCTCACTCTGCTTGAATCGATGAATGTTCCTGTACTGAACGTAAGCCCTAGCCCTTCTGCTATGTTTTTTTCCGTGATATCCTGTATGCCTTTCCGGAAGTTAAAGGTATAGGTGGTGTTCTCCTCAAACGGTTCTTCAAAAACCAGTTCTAATCTAGTCTTCTCTAACCTCACCTGGTATTTGTTATCAGTGAAAGGCGTAATCAGCAATTCCTTTTGTAAGTTGTTTGGTTGCACTTCTTCATTAAAGTCTAACGTGATCGTGCGGGTGTTGACATTTAGATCTTGCGGCTTGGGGTTGCTGTTGAGGAGTTCTGGTGCTTCTTCATCCTTTGGGCCTCCTTCAGGGTTGTTTATACTCGCACAGGATGCAAGTGTCATGAGGGAAGCAGCGAGAAAAATACTGTTGACAAGTTTCATCTACTATTCGTTTAAATGAAAAACAGGCAAACTTTCGCCTGCCTTGTTCTTATTTATTAACACTCGGTTGCGGTGCTTATTTTCTCTTTGCTACAAAAATGAGGCTCGAATAATCGTTGCCGTTTTTCTCTGCGTAGCTATTGGACTTGTACCCGTTCACTACACTGCTGATGACCTTAGTCTTCCCCTCCTTCTGTTTCTCGCTTAGCATGCTCACGTAGTAGGCATCAAACTTCATAGGCAGTACTTCCTCTAGCTGCATCTTATGCTTTTTGAGTAGGCGCTTCATCGTCGGCTGCGTGAAATGGTACAGGTGCCGAGGCACATCATAGGCCGCCCAGTTTGCCTTGTATTGCTGCGCATCATGCGAATCTGCATTGGGAACAGCTATGATCAACGTCCCGTTGTCGTGCAGCAAGTTGATAAGCTCAGCCAAAGTTTCATTTAGCGTATGGATATGCTCTAGCACATGCCACATCGTGATGACTTCGAATTTCTCACCAGAAATTTCTTCAAGTCCCTTAGCCATTATCTCTCCTGTCAGTGAGGAAGCTTCCTCACGTGCACGGGTATTTGGCTCGACTCCTCTTATGTCCCAGCCGTCCTGTTTGCAAGCATTCAGGAATACGCCTGTACCACAGCCATAATCCAGTATGGTCCCCTTAGAAGGGGCGTGCCTGTTGATAAGCTCTACTTTTTGCTTCGTCGTAATGGAGCGAACCACATGATAGGCCCTGTTGATAATGCCTGTCTTAATGTTGCTATGCGATATGTATTCCTCAGATTCGTAATACTTATCAATACTGGCAGCATCCGGTCGAGGGTTTGTAAACTTGAAGTTGCAGTTTTCACACTCCACAATCACAAAGCTCTCTTTCGAGACCGCGTTGTCTGTCACTACCAGGAAGTTTTTAAAATCTTCTTTGCCACATATCGGGCATTGCTCCAGTCTTTCGTAGCTCATTTATTTTCCAAGGTATACCATTAGTACCGATATGTCAGCCGGTGACACGCCACTGATGCGCGATGCCTGCCCGATTGTTTCAGGCTGTACACGCAGCAATTTTTCGCGGGCTTCTGCTGACAGGGCAGGTATGTTGCGGTAGTCTATTTTCTCTTTGATGTTATAGTTCTCGAGTTCGCCCATTTTAGCAGCCATAGTATGCTCCTTTACAATGTAGCTCTCGTATTTCACTGCTATTTCAGCTTGCTCTATGCTATCAGCTTTGAATTTGCTCAGGTATTCTGCTACAGCGGGCACCGCTTCAGCTATATGCTTTATTTCAATGTTTGGTCGCTTGATCAGTTGGCCTGCACGCTGCTTTTCTACAATTGGCGCGGAGCCCACTTGCTCCAGCATTCTGTTGATATCTCCTGGCTCAATCGGCTTATTATTCAAATAGGCGATGATATCAGCTGATTCCGTGATCTTCTTATCCACAGCTGCCATGCGACTTTCATCAGCCAATCCGAGTCCGTAGCCGAGCTTAGTAAGGCGAATATCGGCATTGTCCTGGCGTAGCAGAATGCGGTGTTCAGCTCTGGAAGTAAACATGCGGTATGGCTCGTCCGTCCCTTTATTCACCAGATCATCTATCAGCACACCGATGTAAGCTTCTGACCGCTTCAGTATAAACGGTGCTTTCTCATTTATCTTGTAGTGCGCATTTATACCTGCCATCAGTCCCTGGCAAGCCGCTTCCTCATACCCTGTTGTTCCGTTAATCTGGCCAGCAAAGTATAGGTTCTCCACTACCTTGGTCTCCAATGTGAGGTTGAGTTGAGTCGGCGGAAAGAAGTCGTACTCGATGGCATAGCCAGGGCGGAACATCTTGGCATTCTCAAATCCTACAATCTTTTGAAGCGCTTTCATCTGCACATCTTCAGGTAAAGAACTGGAGAAGCCATTCACGTATACTTCTACCGTGTTCCATCCTTCCGGCTCTACAAAGATCTGGTGACGGTCACGATCAGCGAAGCGGTTGATCTTGTCTTCGATAGATGGGCAGTAACGCGGACCCAATCCCTGAATACGGCCCTGGAACATAGGCGACTTCTCGAAGCCTGTCTTCAGGATTTCGTGTACGTCCGAATTGGTATAGGTAATAAAGCAGCTGCGTTGTTTCGCTAATGGCGTCGTTTCAGTGTATGAGAACTTGGATGGGTTTTCATCACCGAACTGCTCCTCCATACGGCTGTAGTCTAGTGACCGACCATCAACTCGTGGCGGAGTTCCGGTCTTCATACGGCCTGCCTCAAAACCAAGTTGGATCAACTGCTCTGTTATACCTTTTGCTGATTTCTCTGCTGAGCGGCCACCGCCCATCTGCTTCTCTCCGATGTGGATAATACCATTCAGAAAGGTGCCATTCGTTAATACAACGGCCTTTCCACGTATAGTTATCCCCAGGCTGGTGCGCACGCCGACGGCTCTTCCGCCCTCTACTTCTATACCTATCACCATCTCCTGCCAGAAGTCCACGTTATCCGTTTGCTCCAATGTCAGCCGCCAGGCTTCAGCAAAGCGCATGCGGTCGCTCTGTGCGCGGGGACTCCACATGGCAGGCCCCTTCGACTTATTGAGCATCCTAAACTGGATCATGGTTTCGTCGGTAATGATGCCGCTCATACCTCCTAGCGCATCTACTTCGCGCACAATTTGTCCTTTTGCCACACCACCCATAGCCGGGTTGCAAGACATTTGGGCAATGGTGTTCATGTTCATGGTAGCCAATAGAATTTTAGAGCCCATCTTGGCAGCAGCAGCAGCTGCTTCGCAGCCCGCATGACCTGCACCTACAACTATGATATCGTATTCTGGAAACATGTATTCTGAATTTAGAGATGTTTCACGTGAAACATCAAAGGAGGGTCGGTAATTCCCTTTTTTGCGATTAAAATTTCCGCAAAGATAAGGAAGAATCTTCGAGTTTGCGCATAGCAGCTTCCTGCTCAGGGGTTTTATCTTTAAAACCTAGCAAGTGCAGAACCCCGTGGATGAGAACGCGGTGAAGTTCGTCGTGGAAAGATGTGCCATGGGTAGCAGCATTATCGCGTACCCGGTCTATGCTTATAAAAACATCACCTTCGATAGTGCCCTCCATGTCGGCATTATCGAAGGTGATGATGTCTGTGAGCGTGTCGTGATCGAGATACTCAACGTTGATCTGGTGCAGGTAATCATCAGAACAGAAAATGTAAGTCAGACCTACCAGTTCGTGCTCGTGCTGCTCTATGATATCTGCTATCCAGCCGGAAATCTGTTCTGGGTTATCCAGCGAGAATTCGATGTCCTCGCTGAAGAACTCAATTAGATGATCCATTCTGTAAGGAAGTGATGTTAAATATGAGTTGTACCTTTTTGCCGTTGTCCAGGAAGTTCACCTCGTCACACAAATTGCGCATCAGGAAAATGCCACGGCCACCTGGGTTCTCCAGGTTTTCAGGAGCGGTAGGATCTGGGAGCGTATCGTAATCAAAGCCGGGACCTTCGTCCTCGATTTCAAAAAGAAGTTGGTTGTTCTCTACCTGGAGTGTGAGGTATACTAGTTTTTCCTTATCGAATTTATTGCCATGGCGGATGGCATTGTTCACAGACTCGGTAACGGCTACCATGATGTTGCCATACACGTCGTCTTCAAACTCGAATTCTTCCTTTGAATTGTCTATGAAGCTTTCTATAACCCGGATGTTCTCGATTAAGGAAGGAATCTGAATTTTAACCTGATTCATATAACTTGTTAGTGATGCTATAAGGTGCGTATTAGTTACTCATATGCTGGAAATACTCATTTACCTTCTGCTTGTAATAGGGCGTAAGGGCCGGTGGTACGGTCTGCAGTAATTCCGTTTGTTTTTCTTTCGTTCTTAAATACTTTTCAAATGACGGCGGAACTCGTCTGGCGACAGCCTGTGCGCTTTTAGCCTCACGTTTGTTGTCCAATTCCCGCTCCTTCATAGACTTCTCAGCCTCCAGCAATCGGGTAAGAATTTCGCGCTGTCGCATGATGGTCTGGTCAGTCAAACGTTTATTAACGAGATCAGTCTCGCTTTGTTCCATCATCTTGGTGATATTTCCTAAGTCACTGTTGCCGCCCTTTTCGCCAGGTTTCTGTCCCTGCTTTTCCATTTCCTTCAAAGCATTGCGCAGAGCCTCCTGCTCCGCAGCTAATTTAGCTAATTCTTCAGACAGTGCCTTGCCTGACTTGCCACCTTTTTTCAATTCGTCGATTTTTTTGTTCAAAGCGTCCTGCATCTGACCAAAATCGCCTGGCTGTGGCTTACTTCCTTTCTGTTTGCTGGCCATATTGCCCTGCATTTGCTGCATGGCCTGCTGCATCTGCTTAAGCGCGTCGTTCAGCATCAGGGCCAGGTTGTTCATAGATGTCATAGCCAGTTGTTGTTGGGCGGTGGCTCGGCCCACGTTGCGGTCGCGCAGATCTTTCATGCTGTTGTCCATACTCTGGTTCATCTGGGCCACCTCACGGGTTACAAACGACTCCAGCTGAAATACCTTCTTGGCTAGGGCAAAAAGGCTATCCTCAATTACTTTGGCGTTGTCGCGGAGCGAGAGCTGTTGCTGCGAAAGCGAAATAAAGCGAGGATCGCTTTGGTTAACGCCTCGGAAAGATTTCATCAAACCCTCTTGGTCAAAAGAAAGCTTGATCAGGTTTTCCAGAATGTCGCGCAGGTTGTCGAGGTTCTGTTCCATACCCTGCATGCTCATGCTGTTCTGCATTTGTTCCATTTGCTGGGCCATCTGCTTCATCTTTTCCCCTGCCTTCTGCTGCGACTCGCTCGCTTTTTTGTTCTGGTTCTTATCAAGCTGCTGTTGCCCCTGCTCCATGTCCTGCTCAATCTGCTGCTTTTCCTGCTGCATTTGCTGCTCGTCCATCTGGTTTGGGTTCTGGAGCTTGTCGTTGAGCTCTTTCAGGTCCTTCATGTCCTGCTTTAGCTGCTCAAACTCTTTCTGTATACCTTCCTGCTCCTGCTGCAGCTGCTTGTTGTCTGCCTGTTTCTGAGCAGTTTTGTCGGACAACTCTTCCTGTTCTTTGGCCATCTCCTCCAGTTTGTTGGTGATATTGTCGAGCTTTTGCTCAAACTGAAGCTGTTTGAATAACTCCAGTGCCCTTTCGAGTTCACGCTCCATGTTGCGCTCGCGGTTATCAAGTTTGCTCAACAGTTTCTGTAGTTCAGAATCTTTCGGGCTTTGCTCCTGCAGTAACTTTTCAAGCTCCTCGTACAGCTTTTTGGTTTCTTCGTCTAGTAGGCTATCCATCAATTTCTTCAGCTCCTGTGCTTTTTCGGCCAGCTGCTTGTCCTGTTCCGAGAGCATATTCTGCTTCTTGTTGAGCTCATCAAAAAGCTCTTTCATAGAGGAGATATCCTGCTCCAGTTGCTTGCGCTTCTCGGCCAGGTCCTCCAGTTGCTTTTTGTCCTGCCAGTTCAGATCACGTTTGGTCTTCATCTTCTCTTCCGACTGGGCGAGCTCCTCTTTCAGCTTGGTGCTTCTCTCCAACGATTTGCTCAGCTGGCTCTCCACCGACTGTGCATTGCTGATCAGTTCCTTTTCAAGGTCCTGACGACTTGGCACGCGCAGTTCAAAGGAACGCGTGCGTGCGCTTTTAGGCCCCTTCAGTCCGTCGTTGTCCCATACCTGCACAAAGTACTCGAGCTTGTCGCCGGGACTGAGCTGCAAGCCGGCTGTGTTCCACTGGTGGTAATAGGTTTGGTTGAGTTGCTGCCGGTTCAGTCCGATCGGCACGCTCTTATACCTGGCTTGAGGGTTTTTATCGTTAGTTACTTTATAGTTCAGCACCAATCGAGTCAGGCCATAGTCGTCTGAAATTTCGCCGGCCAGCACCACAAAGCGGTAAAGCGCAGAATCGTGGTACTGTTCCAATGTGATCTGCGGATGACGGTCAGGTATAGTGGTGATCTGGTAATTGATCTCTTCCTTGTTGGTGCTATGCGCGTTTCGCAGGTTTACCCCATAATTCTGGCTTTCGGTAAACTGCTTGCTGGCTGTGAATAAGTTTGCCTTAGATTTAGCTACAAGCGTTTCAGAGGGGTTTTCTAATTTGATTTCAACACGCTCCGTTTCGGTGGCATCGAAGTTCCAGGTGATAATGCTACCGGCAGGTATAGTGGCGTTGCCAGTGTTTTGTATAAGCTCAGGCTTGCGCTTCAGGTAGGCGGGGTAAGCCACCTCCATATGGAAGTTCTTTAAGTTTGGCCGGGAGAGCAGGTGCAGGTTGTAGTCGCCAGACATAAAGCCTGAGCCTTCCAGTTGGAACTCCACCGGGCGCTGCAGTTGCTTGAAGGTATAGGTATAGCCATCGCCGCTCTTCTGCAGCCGCTGGCGTCTGCCGTTGTAGTGAATGTATACCTCGCTAGGTATAGTCTTTCCCTCCAGCTCCACTTTAAGCTCGAAGTCTTCTCCTCTGTAAGTTTGGAGCGACTCATTCTCCACCACAAACCGGAAAGGAGCCAGTGGGGTATAGTGCTTCTTATAATTGATGATACGCTCTGTGCCCTGTACAAAAATGGTAGGGTATAGCAAAGCGATCAGGAGCATCACAACTGCAGGAAGCGCAATGTACTTGAGAAGCGGTTTGTTCTCGCGATAGGTAATAGCTTCTTCAAAAGGATAGTTGACAAGTTGGGATGAGCGTTGGGCTATACTGGCGGCAATCAGCTCATTGGTCCTGTCAAGGTCTTTAAGCTGAATGGCATTCAGTAGTTTATCCTTTATTTCGGGATAATGGTCTCCTACTCTGGCGGCGGCCTGTTCGTTGGAAAGTAGTTTCCGGAGGTTGGTTAAGGCTGAAAGCGGAGGAATGATCCAGCGAACGAATGCGTAAACAGTGAGGGCGACGAAAGAGAACAGCAGAAAGGCCCGCACAAACACCGGGAAGTAAAAGATGTACTCCAGCAAACTGTACACAATGTAGATGGACATCAGCAGGCCTATGGCGAAAATGCTCCCCCGCAACAATAAGTTGAGGTAAAACTTTTTCTTAAAGGCCTGCAGCTGCTGTAACAGCTTGTCCATCGCATCGTGCTGATTCATCTGCCTGATTCTTTATACGTGACTAACCTATGCTTACAGCTAATGATTAACCTGAGAGGTATAAGTCGTTAAACTATAGAAATTTAAGAGAATCTCCTATTGCCTCTATTATTAAACTGACGACAAGGTCGATTTAGTATACGTATAGGATGTTGTACTATATAATATCCAATAAAACCGGGCAGTGATCAGAGTGTTTGGCCTCCGGCAAGATGGCTGCCCGTTGCATACGGTCCTGCAGATTGCCCGTCACCATGTTGTAATCGATACGCCAGCCCAGGTTCTTGGCTCGTGCCCCTGCCCTGTAGCTCCACCAACTGTAGTTATGCGGCTCCTTGTTAAAGTGGCGGAAGCTGTCCACAAAGCCACTCTCAATAAATTGCGTCATCCAGTTACGCTCTTCAGGTAAAAAGCCGGAGCTATTGGCATTCGATTTCGGGTTATGGATGTCGATCGCTTGGTGACAGATGTTGTAGTCGCCGCTGATCACCATACCTGGCAGCGTTTGCTTCAGGTCACCGATATACCCATTGAAGTCGTCGAGCCATTGCATTTTAAAACCCTGCCGCTCATCACCACTCGATCCGGAAGGCATGTATACGCTCATCACCGAATAATCGTCGTAGTCTGCCCGAATCACACGGCCCTCATTGTCATAACATTCCATGCCGCAACCTATTTCCACATGCTTCGGCTTCTCCTTGCTGAGGATGGCCACCCCGCTATACCCCTTTTTCACAGCTGGATGCAGGTATACGTTATAACCCATGTCCTCGAATATGGCACGATCAAACTTGTCTTCGCAGGCTTTTATCTCCTGCAGGCAAAGTACATCCGGGTTAGCAGCTTTTACCCAATCCTGAAATCCTTTGGAAATAGCTGCACGAATGCCGTTTACGTTATATGTAATAATCTTCATACGTACTGTTTCACAACCATGCAATGGCAGCATGCCTATCCTTTAACTATAAGGAGAAACATGCTGCAGGCATAGGTTTAATAATTTTTTTGAGTTGTTAAATTTCGTCAGCTCTGTCAAAGTACTCCAGGATGTGCCACTTCAGCATTCGTTCCTGCTCTTTCAGATTGGTGAAAGGTATAGGTTTAGCAGAGCGGTAATGGGGCCAACCTTCTTCGTCGACCCGTTCTAATTCGTAGAAACCCGACAGACTGAATACCTTGCAGGTAGCAATGTGCATCAGGTCCTGTTTTTCTTCTTTTGTAAATTCCGAGATGCCCCTGCCCAGTTCCTGTATACCTATCAGAAAAAGGATTGCATTCAAGTCAGGCTTCTTCCCGAAAGTCTTCATCATAGAAGCCCGCAGATTGGTCCATCTGTGCTCCAGGTTAGATGATTCGTCGGCCATATCAGTTAATTGTTAAATGGCTGGATTGTTTAATTGTTGATCTCAATAGCGTAAGAATAACGAAGAGCAGCAACAAGTGAACAGCCCAGCATTTGGAAAACTTTATTTACGAAGCGCTTTGCTGGGCCTTAAGTTCCTCCCAGTACTCGACTGCGCGGCGGAAGTGCGGGATCACGATAGAACCTCCTACTAAGTTGGCTATAGAAAACACCTCAAACACCTGCTCATCCGAAACGCCTTCGTCGAAGCATTTGCCCAGATGATACTTAATGCAATCGTCGCAACGGAGCACCATAGAGGCCACCAAGCCGAGCATTTCCTTGGTTTTTACATCAAGGGCACCGTCCGCGTAGGTGTTGGTGTCGAGGTTAAAGAAGCGCTTAATTACTTTATTATCGTAAGACATGATGCGATCGTTCATGCGCGTACGGTATTCGTTGAATTCTTCTATCTGACTCATTGTTGTGTGTGCTGTGACTGTTTTATGCTTTTAAAAGTATAACAGATAAAGTTAATTGAAATTATCAAGAATACCTTAACTACACCAGCCCTGCTATGTTTCAGGATTTTCTGTCCCTGCTTTTCCCCGAAATTTGCCATGCGTGCGACCAGACACTGGCCCGAGGAGAACGCTATATCTGCACCGAGTGCAACGTGAAACTACCTTATACCGACCTACATTTGCATGGAGCTACCGAATTGAACTACCTACAACAGCGTTTCTGGGGGAAGGCGCCGGTCAGGTTCGCGTTTTCTTATCTGCATTTCAGATCCAAGGGGCGAGTGCAGCGTGTACTTCACAAGCTTAAATATAAAGGAGCACAGGAACTCGGGGAGCACTTGGGCAGGCTGTACGGTACACTGTTGGCTGAACATGGGTATGCAGCACATTTCGATCTGGTTATACCTGTGCCGCTACACCGATTGAAACTCCGGCGCCGTGGCTACAACCAGTCTGATGGTTTTGCCAAAGGTTTAGCAGAAGCACTGCAAATAGCATGGAGTAGCAAAGTGCTTGAGCGCGTGATTGACACCGACACCCAGACGAAGAAAAGCCGCCTCGACCGCTGGCAGAATGTGGAACAGGTATTCGTAGTGAAGCAGGCGGAGGAAGTAAGTGGCAAGCGTGTGCTTTTGGTTGATGACGTATTAACAACCGGTGCGACACTGGAAGCCTGCGCCCACGCATTGTTGCAGAGTGGCTGCAGCGAAGTTAGTGTGACCACTATTGCGGCGGCCTAGGTATAAATGCAAAAAGCCCGGGTAAATCCCGGGCTCTTTAAAATATAGTATTAACTGTTAGTTCTTATCTGTTAGATCCAGCGTTAATCATCGCGCAACGGAAACCGATTGTTGCTGTAGATGAATCCTGCGCCATGAATCTTCTGGTGCCTGGAGATAGCCAGTAAGCTACATCTTTCCATGAACCTCCTTTGAAAACGCGTACTTCGTTGCTGATCAGGGAATGGAAACCTTCTGCTGTGTCATAGTTTTCAGCTTCATCTTGATAGCCGTCTCTGCGGAATGGGTTCAGATCTTCTACATCCTGGAATGAAAGTGGGCGGTAAACGTCCTGCACCCATTCGTTCACGTTACCAGCCATGTTGTACAGACCGAAGTCGTTTGGCGGATAAGCGTAGATGTAGTCCGTAATCATGGCACCATCGTTGAGTGAGCCAGCTACACCGGCATAGTCACCACGGCCGCGCTTGAAGTTCGCCAGGAACTGGCCCATTTTTTTGCCGTGTGGGTTACGTAGCTGGTGGCCATCCCAAGGGTATAGTCTTCTGTTGTTCTGGTTTTCGTCTTCGTTGTACTGCGTACCGATCAAAGCCTGGGCAGCGTACTCCCACTCAGCCTCTGTTGGGAGACGGTAGTTCGGCAACACATAGCCAGACTCGATGGAAAGAGCAGTTGCTTCGGTTGCTTCCTCTGTACGGTTTCTTCCGAAAAGACCTCTTTTCTTTGTATCACCAGTTGTTGCTTCTTTGGCCAGGTTCTCGTTCACCTTAGCCGTACGCCAGGTGCAGTAGTCGTTGGCCTGTAGCCAGCTCACACCTACCACCGGGAAGAAACGGAAACCAGGGTAACGCAGGTAATACGTTACATAAGGGTCGTTGAAAGAAAGCTGACGGGACCATACAGTCGTGTCCGGAAGAGCAGCTACGTATACCTCAGGTATAGAGTCACGCTTCAGGTAGTGCAGGTACTCCAGCCAGTGGATGTTAGCCACCTCAGTTTCGTCCATGTAAAAAGAAGCTACCGTTACCGTGCGCTCGATATTGTCGCGGGTCATGGCGATGTCCTCCTCCATAGAGCCCAGCGTGGTACGGCCACCTTCAATAAATACAAGACCCGGTGCCTGAGGGAAATCCTCGTAATCGTTTACCTGAAACGCAGTTTCGTCCTCGTTGTATTCAATACCCGTGGCCGAGCTGTAATCGCCTGGGTCAGTGCTAGTTGGATAGCCGCCACCTTTGCCACATGATGCAAGGAGAGCCCCTCCTACTACAACGGCAGATACATACTTAATAAGCTTCATAGATTAGGACCTACTAATGATAAGGTTCTTTTAATGTAATTTAACGTGCAATTATAACTAAATTCAGAATGCCGGACAAACAATGTTATGGTTTATTTTGGACGATCGACGGCCTGTGAACAAATTATTTAAGTTAAGTTGTTCAAAAACGAGCGAAATTTCATTCGCCCCTCCCGCCTGCCTGCCAAAACCCTTCACTCCCACGTCGTGGCTGAAGCCGATGCGGAGCCTGTTGAGGCTTACACCTGTGATCACGCCTAAGCTCTGATCCTGCTCGGCACCCGTTACAGGGACTCCTTTATATATTACTCCTAACGCCAAAGGCGAATAGATAGTATACAGGGCTAAATCAACACGGCTAAAATTTTGCTGATGGGTAAGATTCAGGGCCGGGCTTACGCTAAACTCGGCATTGCTGCGCACAAGGCCAGTGCTAAGATAAAACTTATACCCGGCATTTGCTACAAACCGCAGGGGCAGACGAGTCGTCTCATCAAAGCCATAGTTTGGCTGGTTGAGGTGCGATACGTTGAGCCCTGCCCAGAAATTGTTATTGTACAAGATGCTCCCCACGGCAAAGCTTACATAATTAGTAGGATCGAACCGGCCGGCCTCGGCTGAAGTGAGGGCAGTTTGGCCGTAGTCAGAGAGCTGGTCGCCAAACACCAGGTTATCGTAATTGACACGTAGCGAGGCAACAGTGGTTTGTAGGCCGGCAGCGAGAGCCAGGTTTTCGGTGAGGCGGGTGTGGTAGGCGTAGGCCAGGGCGGCCTGCAGTTTTTGTAATCCGCCAATACCGGCGCGGTCTTGCTGCAGTACCATCCCAATTGCACTTTTGGTGCCCTCAAAACGATAGTCGGCTGAGAGCTGATTGGTGATGAAGGATCCGTTGAGCGAAGGCCACTGGTTGCGGTGGGCAATGGCCACACTCCAGTCGCGGCCCAGTCCGCTAAAGGCAGGATTCAGGTATAGCCGGTTGGCGTACTGTTGCGTAAAATGCGCATCTTGCCCTGTTGCTTGCAGGCCGCAGAGGCAAATCATCAGGCAAAAAAGTAATTTTGTGAGGCCTATACGCATACTTTCAGTACTCCTGAACGGTTATTGCTACAGAGCTTGTATAATTTCTGCATGGTTTTCGCTATAAAATTATATAGCTTAGCTTTTACTAAACGCAACCACCTATATGAAAAAAGTAGTTATCGGTTTTTTTGTCTTCTTAGCAGTATTGTTGGCTTTCGCGGCCTTAGTGCCCCTGCTCTTCAAAGATAAAATTAAACAGGCCCTGGACAAAGAGATCGCCAAGAATATCAATGCCTCCGTTGTGTATGCGACAGATGATGTAAGCCTTTCCCTTTTCCGGGATTTCCCGAACATGTCGCTGGGGGTGGAGAACCTGCTGGTTGTTGGTCAGGATTCCTTTGCAACCGATACGCTGGCGAAGGTCCCTTCTTTCAGAATGGGCCTCGACCTGATGAGTGTCATTACGGGTAACCGGGTTAAGGTGAACAGCATCAAACTCGATGACCCGACCATTCGTTTGCTCGTGCTCAAGAGCGGCAAGGCAAACTGGGACATTTTCATCTCCGATACCACCACAACCGCTGAAGCCGACACAGCAGCCAGCGACTTCCGGATGGCGATAAAGCAATGGGATATCACCAACGGCACCCTGTTCTACGACGACCTGAGCATTCCATTCGGGATGGCGGCCTACAACGTGCAGCACACTGGCAGCGGCGACTTTGAGAAGAGCATCTTTGATATGAAATCGCAGACCACCGCCGACCGCTTTGTGATGACCTACGACGGCGCAAACTACATCGAAAACGCCGTGTTGGACGCTGACGTGACCATGGCAATGGACCTCGACAAGTTCCTCTTTACCTTTAAAGACAACCACATCCGTATCAATGAACTGCCGGTACAATTTGCCGGTACCATTTTGATGCCCGAAGAAGACATTGACCTCGACCTAACTTTTAAAGCTGCTGACACCGACTTCAGAAGTGTGCTTTCTGTGGTGCCGGGTATGTTCAAAGAAGATTTTAAGGACATCAAGACGGAAGGTAACCTGAGTTTTGACGGCTATGTGAAGGGGCGTTTCAACGATACCCTGATGCCGGGCTTCGGCACGGAGCTAAAAGTGAGTGAAGGTATGTTCAAGTACCCTGACCTGCCGCAGGCCGCCCGCAACATCAACGTAGACATGCGCATCGACAATCCGGATGGCAACATGGAAAACACTGTGGTAGATGTTCGCAAGTTCCACATGGACATGGGTAAGAACCCGATTGATGCCCGCGTGCTGGTGAAAGGTATAGAAGTGATGCAGGTCGACGGTAACGTAAAGGCCGACATCGACCTGGACGAAGTAACCAAGGTGTTTCCCGTGGAAGGTATGACGCTGCGTGGTCTGCTGAAAGTGGATGCCGATGCAAAGGGCACTTACAGCGAAAAGAGCATGCCGGTAATCGACGCCGACATGCGCCTAACCAACGGTTATGTGAAGTCAAAGGACTTCCCCGCTCCTATCCAGAACTTGAATGCTGTGGTAAACATCCTCAACAAAACAGGCAACACCGACGACACCCGTATTAATGTAGAGCGCTTCAACATGACCCTGGACGGCGAACCGCTGGAGGGCCGCATGCTGGTGCAAGGTATAGCGAGCCCTGCTTTCGATGGCCAGATAAAAGGTATACTGGATCTGGAGAAGCTCACCAAGATTTTCCCGCAGGAAGGTATGACCGTAACCGGCCGCATCAATGCCAACGTGGCAGCCAAAGGCAAGATGTCGGATATCGAAGCTGAGAAGTATGGCAACGTGATGGCAAACGGCACCATGGGAATCAAGAACCTGAGCTTTGTGAGCACCGATCTGCCGCAGGGCTTAAAAATCAGCAGTGCTGACGCCGTGTTCAACAACGAGCGCATTCAACTTAACAACATGAACGGCTTCCTCGGCCAAAGCGACTTCAAAGCCAGCGGCTCGGTGTCTAACTACATAGGCTATGCCCTGGCCGAAAACCAGTCGCTGCGCGGTAACTTCAACCTGAGCTCCAATACCTTTAATGTGAACGAGTGGATGGTGGACGAAAACACCGGGCAGACTACAGATGCCACAGCCGAGGCTGAGGGCGTAGTGCCGGTACCGGAGAACCTGGACATCACCCTGCATGTAGATGCGAAGCAGGTGCTTTATGACAACCTGAAGCTTAACAATGTGGATGGCCGCGTGCTCGTGAAGGACAAAGTAGCCCGGTTAGAGGCTGTGAAATTCAATACGCTGGGCGGCGCTTTTGTAGCCAGTGGCAGCTACAACACCCAGAGCCTGAAGCAGCCGCTATTTGACATGAAGCTTGACGTGCAGAACCTGAGTTTTAAAGAGGCCTTCAATGCTTTTAATACCATTAAAGTAGTTGCCCCTATTGCAGGTCTGCTCGACGGTACCTTCTCCACTAAGTTTAACTTTAATGGAGAGATAGGTCAAGACATGATCCCGATTTTCAAGACACTGGACGGATCAGGTATAATCGATGTAGTGAAAGCTGCCGTAAGCGATGTGAAGATCGTGGACCAGATCAGCCGGCTCACTCATTTTGAAGAGCTGCAAAACTTCGTCATCCAAAACAAGCGTATCGATGCCCAGATCATAGACGGTAGCCTGGTCATTCGCCCGTTTGACATGAAAGTGGGCGACATACAAATGACAGTAGGCGGCTCTAACAACGTGAACGGCAACATCGACTATGTGACCGCGCTTAATGTGCCGGCCGGTAAGGTAGGCCGTGAACTGAACACCCGACTGGGCAGCCTGATCGGCAACGAGGCCCTGAAGACATCAGATCGCATCACCCTGAACCTGAACATTGGCGGCACATTGTCGGAGCCGCGTGTGGCGCTGGCGGGCGGCAGTGTCAAGGGGCAGGCCAAAGACCTGGTAGAAAGTGTGGTGAAGAGCAAAGTGGATAATGCGAAAATGCAGCTGGAGCAGAAGAAGCAACAGGTGCAGGACAGCGTGCGCAACGAATTGGATCGCCGCCGACAGGAAGCCGAGGACAAGGCGCGTCTGGAACTGGAGAAAAAGCGACTGGAAGCCGAAAAGCAGATCAAAAAACAGGCAACTGATAAGATAACGGACTTCCTGAAACCCAGGGCAAAACCAGCTACCCCACCTGCACAGCCTGATACCACAAAGGTACAGCAGCAGTAAGGTATAAATTTATAAAGGTGAGGCCCTAAGGCAATTGCACTCTTTTAAACAAGCAAAAGCCGGCAGCCGATAATGGTTGCCGGCTTTTATTTTCTTAAAGCTATATAACATTGTTAGACTATTTATCGTTTTGCATTCGCAGGGATCGGAGAAACCAAACAAATCCATATTCCTGAGTAAAGAAAATATAGCGATATCTGATTCTTCATTCTATCTTCATTTAAGGTACAGATATTTGCTATGAAACTTAAATATGTAATTTTTATGAAAGCAAAATTTGTAATTCCTTTTCTGATGAGTGGCCTGGTGTGGTTCAGTTCCTGCGACAGCGAGTCCGACAGCAATGGCACTGCCCGTATGGAAGTACGCATGACGGACGCCCCTGGCGACTACGACGAGGTGAACGTGGACATCCGCTCCGTGCAGATCCACAAAGAGAATACAGACAGCGAAAGCGGCTGGCAAACGCTCGACGAGATCAACCCAGGTATATACAACCTGCTTGACTTTGCCAACGGACGCGACACGCTGCTTGCTTCTGCCAACCTGCCGGCGGGCACTATTTCCCAGATCAGACTGGTACTAGGAGAGAACAACTCGCTTAAGCTTAAGAATGGCGAAGTGGTTGGTCTGAAAACGCCAAGTGGACAAACTTCGGGAGTGAAGTTACAACTGAACGCCGACCTGCGCGAAGATGTAACTTATGTGGTATTGCTGGACTTTGATGCAGCCAAGTCGGTTGTAGCGAGAGGTAATGGACAGTATAACCTGAAGCCAGTAGTACGCACCATTACCCAGGCAATAGCGGGTGGTATAAAAGGCAGAGTAACGCCAGCTGAGGCTAAACCAGGTATTTATGTGATTTCTGCTGAAAATGACACTATCGGTGGTTTTGCCAATGAAAACGGCGATTTCCTGATCAAAGGTGTGAAAGCGGGTACCTATTCGGTGAAGTTCTATACCGCGGGTGCTGTAAACGACACGACCCTAACAAACATCAGCGTTTCACAGGATCAGATTAAAGACCTGGGGACGGTTAATTTGCCAACAAAATAAGTTTCTGAAACAAGCTATACCTGGCTTGTCTTATTCTCTAAAGTAAACAAAAAGGGAGCCTTTCATCGTGAAGGGCTCCCTTTTTCATTTAAAGTCTGATTATCTTTTGTCTAAAAATCCTTTGTAGACCAATTAATATACCTGCCCCATCAGTTCACGCACGTACGTCACGTAATCGGTGTTGGGCGGGGTATGGCCGCACTTGCGCAGGTCAGTGGCTACCTGAGCGCGGTGGTAAGTGGCATGGTTGAAGGCGTGGGTCAGGATATCGAGTACGCGGGTGCTATACTTGTGACCTTGGCTGTTGGTGTAGTCGATCAGGCGGTTAAACTCTTCGTCGTCGGAGTTGGCAACCAGTTGGGCTATTTTGTACGAAGCATACTGGTGCAGCTTGTGCAGTTCCTCGAGGCTGTGCTCCTGCCATACCTTCACCGGACTCTCAGTGCCGGTGATGCGGGCTATCCAGATGGCCTGCGCATTGAGCGCGTGGCTAAAAAGGCGCGCTGCGTTAGCGGGCAACTCTGGCAGCGAATCGAATACGTGCAGCATCGTCTGGTTGGCCCAGATGTTATATTCCGAAAGGTTCTTTAATACGTCGTTTCCAGTCATCTCAATTATATTCTCTTTTATCTTCCCAAATCAAGGTCTCGTTTGTCCTGGCATCCAAAAAATCCGCACAGCGACCGTCGCCCTGGCCAGTTATGCCGCCTTCAGGCTCGCACAGCAGGTTGCCATTAGTATCGTATACCCTGGAGGGGATGTCGCAGCAACGACTGGTCAGATAGTAGACCTCCTGCTCCTTATAGGTATAGCGGTATACCTTGGCCGGTGGGTTGGCTACGTCTTCCTGCTCCAGTTCCCGGATGAGCTCACTCAGCCAGCCTGTCGGAGCGGCCTTTTCCTGCTCCACTCCGGAGCTTGTAGGACTGCTCGCTGTCTGGCAACTGACAAAAGACGTCATCAGCAATAGTGTAAGTGCCCACACAAGTATTTTTGGTGCAGCCATAGCGGTTAATTTTCAAACGAAGCGCAAAGGTAGGATATTTATGGCTAAACACCGATTCAAGTGCAGCATTATACCTGTACCTGCCATTTGCGGCAATTACAATTCAGTGTTTACGTACTCGACCCAATAAGGTATGAAGATGATCAAACCAACAACCGCAGCAGTAATAGCCGCCATCAGCACCGCACCGGCCGCCAGGTCTTTGGTTTTGCCTGCCAGGATGTTATGCTCCGGCGACACCAGGTTGGTAAGCGTTTCGATGGAGGTGTTGAAGATCTCGGCCACCCACACCATGCCGATGCAAAGAATAAGCAGGCACCACTCCACCCGGGTAACTTCAAAGCCATAAGCCATGCCAAGCACAACGATGCTGGCCAGCACATGCAGCTGCATGTTACGCTCGGAGCGGAAGACGGCCGATAGGCCATTGAAAGCAAACCGGAAACTGTTTAAGCGGCTTCTGATAAAAGAGGGTCGGCTCATGCTAGCATCTATCAGGGTGAGGATATTTAGTTTTTGCTGTGGTTTACTGTGCAGGCAGGTATAAAGTTAAAGCATAGCCCGCTCTGGTTATTCTACAAAACGGATGGTAGCCTGGTTGATGCAGTAGCGGACTTGTGTGGGCGTGCGTGCATCTTCGAAGAGATGGCCCAGGTGCTGACCGCATTTGCCGCACAACAGCTGTGTGCGCTCCCGCTCGTACGTGCTGAGCGTCTTGTGGATAACATGGTCGCCAAACTGCTCCCAGAAGCTTGGAAAGCCAGATCCGACTTCAAATTTCCTGCTCGCCTCGAACAGTGTATAGCCGCAACAAGTACAGACATAAATACCGCTTTCATCTTTGCGGTCACTAGCCGATAACTGTTGCCTGTGCCTGAACATTTGCCTGCGGCTATACCTGTGATTTACTTTTCCAGATCTTCGACCGGTACAAATTTCATGGAGAGGGAATTGACGCAATGGCGGACATTTTTAGGGGTAAGGTACTCCCCCTCGAACACGTGGCCCAGGTGGCCGCCGCAGTTGGCGCAAACGATCTCGGTGCGATGTCCGTCCGGATCAGGTATACGCTTCACGGCGCCCGTTATCTCATCATCAAAGCTTGGCCAGCCACAGTTCGATTCAAACTTGTATTCGGAGGTATAGAGCGGCGCATTGCAGCGGCGGCATAGGTATACCCCTTCTCCTTTAAAGTTGTTATACTCCCCAGTGCCCGGGTATTCGGTGCCCTTGCGCACAATGATGCGCTCTTCGTCTGGTGTCAGTTTGTTATATTCAGATGGGTCTTTCGCGATTTTCATAAGCTTAACAGTAATTAATTTGTGCATACAAAGGTATACAAATAACGCACCACAAGGGTGTTTATGACAGGATGACCGGGGTATCAGGTATAGGCTATGCTCCCTGCCCCATGTACTGCGACAGGCCGCCATCCATAAAGTAGCTCGATCCGGTCACGTAGTCAGCGTCCGAGGAGGCCAGGAACAGCACTACTTTGGCGATCTCTTCTGGCCCGCCCGCCCGCTTCATCGGGATATTCTGTTCGCTCTCTTCGCGTTTTTCTTTGTCATCTATCGCCTCCTGGTTCATGGGCGTCAGGATCATGCCGGGGCAAACGTTGTTCACGTTGATACCATCTTCCGCCAGTTCCAGGGCCAGAGTGCGGGTGAGGTTGCGAACACCGGCCTTGGAGGCGCAGTAGTCTGCTGTGCCCGCCGACACGATCTCCTCGTGCACCGACGATACATTGACGATTTTGCCTTTGCCTCCCTGCTGTTTGCGGTGCCGGATAAAAGCGCGGGAGCAGAAGAAGGTACCATACAGATTGGTCTTGATCGTTCTGTCGAAAACTTCCGTGTCCATGTCGGCTACGTTGATGCCAGAGCCATTTACCGCTGCGTTATTCACAAGTATATCGATGGAGCCAAGCTCTTTCAGGGCCTGCTCAAAAAGCTTTTCCACCGCCTGCTCGTCACTGATATCTACCTGCAGCACTATACCTTTCCTGCCCTGTTTTTTCACTTCGCTTAGCGTCTTCTCCGCGCCTTCTTTGTCGGTATGGTAGGTCACCACAACATCCGCCCCTTCTTTAGCGAATTCAATAGCCGTAGCCTGGCCTATACCTGAGTCGGAGCCAGTGATCAGGGCCACTTTGTTTTTAAGTTTATCCATAGGTATGTGTTTAGGTATAGCATTACTAAGCATACTTATGGTAGAGGCAGATGGTTATAGTAGAATGTAGCATCTCCTGCAACTAGATGCGCGTGTATACCTGGAATAGGTGATAGGTTAGTGCAGCCGCCTTTGCCGGGGAATTTTTTTTGGTAGGTATAGCTTGTTGAAGGGTTGGTCATGGTACTATGTTACGATATGTATTGGCAAGTACCACTGCTAAACCCGAGAGGTTGAGGTTAAATATTTAAACTCAGATGCACATCTATTTGTACTCTCATCAATAATTAGGTTCAGATATCTAATATAAGAGCGATTGAAAGGAAGAGTTGTCCGAGCCAGATTTACTTTTTCAGCAAAATCAAGTATAGATTGAAGTTGATTTCTAGACTCTAATGTGAAATTAGGGTCCACCTGTAGGAGGGCTAAGTAGCTCCAGTCTTGAAACTCTGAGAATATGGGAAAGTGAGAGTTGATAATATCTATGATATATACTTTAGTATCCTGTGATAGAAGGAAATCTTTAGATATACTAGTCCATTTATCAGAATTAAGCAGATCCTCCTTTAATAGGTATACGTTTCTTTCTATCTGCTTTGCTTGCCTATTTGACCTGAATTCAGTCGATATTCTTAAATATGAATTATGACTAGTATAATTTCTCAAATCTTGAATAAACCGGTGCTGTGGATTCTTGATAAACCAAGCTTCTTTACCTAGTTTAAATTTGCTTTCTAATTCCGGTTTTAGAGAAATGTAGTTTTCGACCTTGCTTCTAGAGTAATCTACTGTTGCAAATACACTGGTTAGATAGTTAAAGAGCTGAGTTGTAATCATCCTTTGCTGTCTCCATCTATATTTTGAGTTAATGTTATTCCAAACTTTTGAATGATTTTCAGCTGAGATGTGGTAATTTACTAAATCAATAAGTTGAAAGTAATTATACCTAAGAATAGATAATACCTGCCGATTCGCTTTTAAGAATAGGTAAAACTTGTAAAACTCCCCACTCTTAAAGTGGTCTAGTTCTCTAAGATATGTGAAGGTGCCTTTACCCTTTACTTTCTCGTATAATTTTACTATATCTTCTTTTTCATTCATAAAACAATATACAAAAAAAGCAGCCCCTTTCAGAGCTGCTTTCCTGTTTATTCAGTTTCCAAACCTACTCCTCTAACTTAAGCGGGTAATCGGAGCAGCGGGCTTCTATTACCCTGAAGCTGCCATATTCTTTCTTCAATGACGCAGAAGGATCTGCATTGACAGGTATAAGCTGCTGTTCGCCGCGCTGTGTTTTGATCTCCAGAGACTCTCCGAATGCGTTGGCCGCCGAAGCTGCGATCTTAAACGCGGTGCCCGGTTTCATGCCTTTCGCTTCAAATACTACGTTGCCGCTGTTCCCTTCCTGCACCGACTTTACGGTGACATTGGCAGGTTTTTCTCCGGTATATTCCAGCCACAAGGTATGCACATCCTGATAGCGGGCGTCATCGTAGCGTCCCTGTCCTTCAATGCACAGCTGCAGACGTGCCACAGCGCCAGAACCTACTTTGCTCCGTTCATTTCCGAAAGTCACGATGGCTTTTGCTACGCCAGGTACATTGTTAAAAGACACAATTACAGTAGAGTTTTTCTCTCCGGTCGGGATTTCCTTCTGCTCCAGCAACTGGCCGCTGCGGCTATAGAGTTCCACTTTAGAGCCTTTGTCCTCGTCGGCAATATCCGTGAAAACCATGGTTTTCATTGTAACCGTGCTCACGGGCGAGAAGTCCAGCACAAGGCGGCCGCCTTCGCGGTTGGCTTTCTGACCGGTGCCATCACCTACTGTTAGCAGGCCATTCATCGCCAGCATGTTGGCATCCATCCAGTTCACGAGATCGGTAGCCGGATCGTGCGCGTCGAGCAACAGTGCCGGCGTTTCCGGAAGATACTTGCCATTTTGCCCTCTCTTCTGGGCCTTTACAATCATGACGGCACCATCCTCTTCTATCACGTCAGCTGTGCGGGGCAGTGGGCCTTCACCAAATGACTGCACCAGGTTGCAGGTTGTCGGGTCGTAGCCGATCAGGTTATCGCTTTGCGCAGTAGCCATAGGCGCAACAACATCGTGCTCGTCGGTGCGCTCACAGGAGAAAAGGAAAAGGGAAGCGAAAGCAATGGCGAATGTTTTTGTACTAAATGTTTTCATAGGGAAAATAACTGGGTGAAAAAGAAAATAAAAAAGCCTATGTATTGGTTAAAGAATTGAAATATTAAAATTGCATTATGTACTGCGGTAATCGTCGTGCATTAAACTAATGCATAGCCATTGAGATTCGCCCTAGTTGGTCGAATGTAGGTTAATAGGTAACAAGAAGGGGTATGTTGCTTACTTGAAGCTTCTGGGTTGGGATACGTGACTTATTCCGGAACTGTTTAAGAAATTGGATTAAAATCGAGGATTTTCTTTAACCAGATGTTGAGAAATGCAGGAGATAAGATTTTGGCGGATAATTATTTTAGGACGAATTAAATTGTACTTTAAAGCCAAGCAAAAAAGCAGCCCCTCTCGGAGCTGCTTTTTCTGTTGTATCATCTAAAACGTGAAGCTTCCATCAGACGGCAGCTTCATCCTTCTAACCGAAGAAAAGGACCATCACTACATCCCCTGCCCGTTCATTCGATTGTCCTTCCTTGTTTTCACAAAAGACAAAACGATACTAAAGATCAGGATGATGGCGATCACCAGCAGGGATATGAAAGTAGGGATCTTGAAAATATCGATCAATAGCATTTTCGTGCCTACAAATGTCAGTATGATGGCAAGACCGTAGGACAGGTAAACAAAACGGTCTACTACGTGGGCGAGGGCGAAATACAGCGAACGCAGTCCCAGGATGGCGAAAACGTTAGAGGTATAAACGATGAACTGGTCCTGCGTAATGGCAAGTATAGCCGGAATGCTGTCCACAGCAAAGATCAGGTCGGTGGTTTCGATCAGTATCAGTACCAAGAACAAAGGAGTTGCAAGCCGCTTGCCGTCGACTTTTACGAAAAACTTGTCGCCATGCAATTGGTTTGTCACTGGCATCACCCTCCTGAAAAACTTGATAACCGGGTTGTTTTCCGGATCGATTGACGTGCCCTTATTCGTAAACATTTTGTATCCGGTATAGATCAGGAAGGCACCAAAAATGTAAATAGTCCAGTGAAACTTCTCGATGAGGGCAACGCCAGCGAAAATAAAGATCACGCGCATGACCAGCGCCCCGAGGATACCCCAAAACAGGATCTTGTGCTGATAGATGGCAGGTATACCGAAATAACCAAAAACAAGCACAAACACGAAGATATTGTCTACACTCAGCGATTTCTCAATAAGGTAACCGGTCAGAAACTCTACCGCTTTCGCCTCACCAAACCAGTAATAGATAAGCCCGTTAAAAGTTAATGCAAGGCTGATCCAGACGCCTGACCAGGTCAGGGCTTCTTTTACAGAAACTACGTGTGCCTTCCGGTTAAAAACCCCCAGGTCAAGGGCAAGCATAAGCAGCACGAATACGTTGAACCCAATCCAAAATGAAGCATTTACTTCCATAAGTGTTTATATAATTAAAGTTAAGCTACAGCGCTTATAAGGTGTTTGTTAAAAGCAAGACCTGTTTTGTTTACAAATTTAATCAGAACGGGTTCTAAGCACATGATGTTTTTAACTACAGGCACCAAAACAAGATAGAAAACACGAAAAGCAGCCTAAACAGCAACTACTTTTCCTTAAACTAATAGTAGCTATAGAAGAATAGGTGTATAAAGTATATGAGGTCTCATTGTAAAACTAAAAAGCAGCCCCAATTGGAGCTGCTTTTGCTTTGTAAGTCAGATGTATTTTTTACTTCTTCAAGCTGCCGATCATATCTTCCGGCTTCACCCACTCGTCGTACTGCTCGTTTGTCAGCAATTCGAGTGCGATGGCCGCCTGGCGTAGGGTAGTCCCTTCTTTGTGGGCTTTCTTCGCGATTTTGGCAGCATTATCGTAACCGATATGCGGGTTTAGGGCCGTTACCAGCATCAGGGAGTTCTCGAGGTTCTCTTTAATGCGGGCCGTGTTCGGCTCTATACCTACAGCACAATGCTTGTCGAACGAGTCGCAGGCGTCGCCGATCAGTTGGGCGCTCATCAGCAGGTTGTAGATCATCACCGGCTTGAACACGTTCAGCTCGAAATGGCCGTTCATGCCACCAACTGAGATTGCCACGTCGTTGCCAATTACCTGGGCACATACCATGGTCATAGCCTCGGCTTGCGTTGGGTTTACTTTGCCTGGCATGATAGATGATCCTGGCTCGTTTTCAGGTATAAGAATCTCGGCTATACCTGAGCGCGGACCAGAAGCCAGCAAACGAATGTCATTAGCGATCTTCATCAGCGACACAGCCAGTTGCTTCAGGGCGCCGGAGGTTTCTACCATGGCGTCATGCGCGGCAAGTGCCTCGAACTTATTGGGAGCCGTACGGAACTCATGGCCAGCGTACTTGGATATCTTCTCAGCAACCAGCTCTGCATAGCCAGCTGGTGTGTTCAGGCCTGTACCCACGGCAGAGCCGCCCAGCGCGAGGTCTTTCAGGTGGTCCAGCGTGTTGTTCAGCGCCTTCATACCATACTCCAACTGCTTCACGTAACCAGACAGTTCCTGGCCCAGTGTCAGTGGCGTGGCGTCCATCAGGTGCGTACGACCGATTTTCACTACATCCATAAACTCCTCAGACTTCGCCTGCAGCGTGTCGTGCAGTTTCTTCACCATGGGCAACGTGTGCTCCACCACCTTCTTATAAGCGGCAATGTGCATGGCTGTCGGGAAGGTATCATTAGAAGACTGCGACTTGTTCACGTCGTCGTTCGGATGGATCTTCTTTTTCTCATCCATCAGGTTGCCGCCCAGCACTACGTGCGCACGGTTGGCCACCACTTCGTTCACGTTCATGTTCGACTGCGTGCCCGAGCCTGTCTGCCATACCACCAGCGGAAACTGGTCGTCGAGCTTGCCTGCCAGAATCTCGTCGCATACCTGCGAGATAATGTCTGCTTTGTCCTGCGCCAGCACACCCAGCTCGGCATTGGCCTGTGCCGCCGATTTTTTAAGGATAGCGAAGGCCTCAATTACCTCTTTCGGCATCTGCTGACCACCGATCGTGAAGTTTTCTTTTGAGCGCTGTGTCTGCGCGCCCCAGTATTTGTCGGCAGGCACCTCAATCGGGCCCATCGTGTCTTTCTCTACGCGAACTTGCATATCGTTTATACTTAGGTTTAAAGGATCAGTTTAACTCCGGCAAAACTACGAAAATATTCTTTCACGGCCGCTGTACAGGTATAATCAGGGTATGGCCTATACCTACCTGTTTATCGGATCACGCGCTTGCCCGAGCGGTCGGACAAAAGGGCAATCATATCTAAGGGCACAGGCTTCAGGTAAGATGTGTTCAGGATGGTCTGGTCTTCGAACGTGATGAGGTACCCGCCCTCCTCACTCAGGTAGTGGATGCTCTCGATCGCGCTGTGCGGGTAGGTGCGCTCCTGGTTGAGCATGTTGGTCAACTGCACCTGGTTTTCGTCTACGTTCACATGCCAGCGCATGGCAAACCAAAGCACCACTACCGAGATACCCAGCATGAAAGCAAACAGGATACGGTAGATACGGGTGGAGCGAATCCCTTCCTGCTGGATCAGGTATTGTCTGTACAGGTCCAGGTCCTGGCTAAGGAGCGTGCTCTGTGAGAGTCGCAGCGGCAGCAGCGCCGTGGTGAGACCCAGCAGCAGGCCAGGCGCAAAGAAGGCCTTGAAATTGGGCGTCAGCACAAACATGTGCTCCGAGGATAGGTGCAGTATGCTGGCGAGCATGGCCAGCGCCCCTGCAAAGAACACGGAGAGCACCGAGGCAAAAACAAAGTAGGCAATTGTCAGTTGCCATTCTTTCTTCTGCATGTAGCGCGACTCGTCGGCGCTTATGGAAGCCTTCTGCCCTGCCGGTGATAGCCGGCGCAGCGCATAGCGCAGCACAGGCAGGAGTACAGCCACAGCTATGAAACTCAACAGCAGGCTTTTCAGAATATCTATCATGGTAAAAAGATGTTTAATGTAAAATTAACACGCAAAGCCCAATTTCCTGTATTTAATTCGGCATTATCCATTTAATTATAGATAACTCAGGTATAACCAAGGGCTGGCTCGCAGTGCCGCCACCTCTGGATTTTAAGCCCCCTAAATGTTGCAGGGGTTACAATAAATTCGTTATTTTTGATGACCTAACCATTGAACTAAGTGCTGCTGCCGGCCGTTGTTTTGCGCAAGGCCGGTGTTTTTTTGAATAGCCTGTTCATTTCATTTATGAAACTTTCCAAACTGGTAGCGTTTGTCCGGGAGTATCTGATCGCGATCTCGTCTTTTCTGCTTATTTTTCTGTTAACACTTTTTATTTACTCAGAGACGAAGAAGAAGGCGCTGGAGCGAAACGAAAAACTCTTCGAACTAAAGGCAGTACAGGCTACTCAGGCACTGGAACTGCGCATGCGCGACTATACCCAGATACTGGTGGGGGCGAAGGCTCTTTTCGTGGCATCCGACACAATTACCCGCGAAGACTGGGCACAATATTACAGGACGCTGAAGCTGGAGGAAAACTATCCTGGCATACAGGGCGTGGGCTATACCCATTTTGTGAAACCCGAAGAGTTGCCTGCCCATATCAGCCGCTTTCGCAAGGAAGGTTTCAAGGATTATGCTATCCGTCCGGACAACCCCCGTTCTACCTATACCTCCATCATATACCTGGAGCCGCTCGACAAACGCAACCGGCGGGCCATAGGCTACGACATGTTCAGCGACTCGACACGGCGCTCGGCCATGCAGATGGCCCGTGATACCCGCAAACCGGCACTGTCTGGCAAGGTAAGGCTCGTGCAGGAAACAGGAGTGGACGAGCAGGCCGGCTTCCTGATCTACCTGCCCATTTATGAGGACAATGCCGAGCCCGAATCCATCAAGGAGCGCCAGCGGCTGATCAAAGGGTACGTTTACAGTCCTTTCCGGGCCGAAGACCTGATGTTGGCTGTGTGGGGGAGTAATTACCGCGACCTGGATATAGAAGTGTACGATGGCACTGGCTTGGGAAAAGAAGACCTGCTTTTCAATACAGACAGCGTGTTGCATTATCATGCTGCTAAAAAACCGGAGCTTGACATGCTGAGTACCCTGAGCATCGGCAATCAGACATGGCGCGTGTACTTTTCTGCCAAGCCCTCGTTTGCGCGCTCCGCCGATACTGAACTACCTTACTTTATTTTGCTGGGTGGTACCATCATCAGTTTGCTGATGTTCTTCATCATCTGGTCGCTCATCAATACGCGCCGCTCCAACAGCCTCAAACAGACGATTACCGACAATGCCACGGCGGCCCTGTTTATCATCGACGCAGATGGCATTTGTACCTTTATGAACCCGGCCGCAGAAGAAATGACCGGCTTTGACTTCTCGGAGATGCAGAACAAGTCGCTGCACAAGATGGTGCACCACACCAGGCCGGACGGCACGCCATACCCCGCATCAGATTGCCCACTGCTCAGTGCGCTGCGTAACGGGGTGAAGTCGAAGGGAGTGTACGAGGAGGTATTCGTGCGTAAAGACGGCAGCTTTTTCGACGTATCCTGTGCAGTTCACCTGATCAAAGACGGCAGCCGCGAGGCCTATGCTATCATTGAGGTGCAGGACATTACAGAAGAGAAGCGAGCTCAGCAAGCTATTATTGAGAGTGAGGCCCGCTTCCGTACAATGGCCGACAACGCCCCCGTGATCATCACCATCCTCGACATCTGGAAGCAGAGCGTGTATGTGAACAAGCAGTGGCTTGACTTTAGCGGGCAGAACTTCGAAGACAGCATCAACTTCGGCTGGCAGCAGATCATCCATCCGCAGGACATGCCGGGCTTTGATGAGCAGTATAACAGCGCCCTTGCCTCAGAAAGCGATTTCAGTATAGAGGTGCGCATGCGTCGTCATGATGGGCAGTACCGCTGGATGGTGGTGACCTGCACGCCGCGCGTCGGTACTAATGGAGACTTCCTGGGGCATATCAGTTCGGCCATCGATATTACGGATATAAAAGAGGCGGACCGCAAAGTGAAGCAGAATGCCGAGCTGCTCCAGAAGCTATTCCTTGAGGTGCCGGCCTTGGTAGGGCTTGTGCGCGCCTCGGACCAGCAGTACCTGTTGGCCAATCCGCTTTATCGTAAGCTGTTCGGTAACCGCCTGCTGGTAGGCAAAACGCTGCGCGAGGCCCATCCCGAACTGGAGTACCGGGGTGTATTGGAGGAGATAAAGAAGGTATTTGGAACCAGCTCCCCTTATGTAGGCAAGGAAGTGTCCCTCATGGTGGATAACCACAACAACGGCAGCCTGACGCAAGGTTATTTCAACATCGTGATACAGCCGCTCATGGATGCGAAGGGCAAACCGGAGGCAGTGCTCATTTTTGCGGTGGAGGTAACAGAATTGGTAAAGGCCCGCACCAAGCTCGTGTCGACCAATGAGGAGCTCAGCCTGAAAAACATGGAGCTGCTGCGCACCAACAACGACCTCGACAACTTCGTCTACACCGCCTCGCACGACCTGAAGTCTCCGATTGCCAATATGGAGGGTCTGTCCAACCTGCTGCGCGACATCCTGGAAGGCAAGCTGGAGGGCGAAGACAAGCAGCTGCTTGACATGCTGGCAGACGCGATCGACAAGCTGAAACGGACCATTGCCGACCTGGCAGAGATCACCAAAGTGCAGAAAGGGTTGCACGCCAAAGTGGAGCCACTGGAGTTTGAGCACATATTGCAGGATGTGATGCTGGATATTGACAGTCTCGCAAAGGAGTCGAATGCGAATGTGCAGGTAGATTTCCAGGTGAAGAATCTGCTGTATGCCCGCAAGAACCTGCGTAGCATCATTTACAACCTAGTGTCTAATGCACTCAAGTACCGTAAGCCGGATCAGGCGCCGGAGGTGCACATCAGCACCTATATGGAAGATGATTATGTGGTGCTGCGCGTACAGGACAATGGGCTTGGCATCAAAAAAGGACAGGAGCAAAAGCTCTTTAACATGTTTAAGCGCCTGCACAATCACGTAGAAGGCACAGGTATAGGCCTGTACATTGTGAAGCGGATTATTGAAAACAATGGCGGCCGCATAGAGCTGGAAAGCGAATTGGGACAAGGTACCACCTTCAGGGTATACTTTAAGCAGGTGCCGGTAGAAGAAGCGGTAAAACCAGAACAGGTATAGCACTCCTTTTTAATCAATTTAAGAACACGTCAGCCCGAATTCAAAAGGGCTGCATAGGTATAAAGCTGAATGGCTAAAATCAAAACTTCTTATTTCTGCCAGAACTGCGGGGCGCAGTCAGCCAAGTGGATTGGCAAATGCCCTGCCTGCGGCGAGTGGAACACCTACGTGGAGGAAGTGGTGCAGCGCGAAGAGCTCACCCCTACCAGCGTATGGAAAGTAGGCAATACCAGCAGTTCGGCGCAGGTGGCCAACAAGCCTAAACCCATTGCCGACATCAACTACCAGGAGCAACAGCGCATCCAGACCGTAGACCAGGAACTGAACCGGGTGTTGGGCGGCGGCATTGTGCCGGGCTCCATGGTGCTGATAGGCGGCGAGCCAGGTATAGGCAAGTCCACGCTGATGCTGCAGATTGCCCTGAGCCTGACGGGGCTGCGGGTGCTGTATGTGAGCGGCGAGGAAAGTGAGCACCAAATCAAAATGCGGGCTGAGCGCCTCAATGCCCAGACCTCCGACTGCTTCATCCTGACCGAAACCGGCACCCAGAACATCTTCAAACAAATAGAGCAGTTGCGCCCGCAGGTACTTATCATCGACTCCATCCAGACGCTGCATTCATCCTTCATAGAGGCCGGGGCGGGCAGCGTGAGCCAGGTGCGCGAATGTACAGCGGAGTTGCTGAAGTTCGCCAAAGAAAGTGGTACGCCCGTTTTCCTGATCGGGCACATCACCAAAGAAGGCAACCTGGCCGGGCCTAAGATACTGGAGCACATGGTGGACACGGTACTGACCTTCGAGGGCGACCGCCACATGACCTACCGCATTCTGCGCACCTCCAAGAATCGTTTTGGCTCTACTTCTGAGCTAGGCATTTACGAAATGCTGGGCACAGGCCTGCGAGAAGTGAGCAACCCGTCTGAGATACTGATTTCGCAGCGTGAGGATGCATTCAGTGGTATAGCTATTGGCGCGACGCTGGAAGGTAACCGCCCTTTGCTGATCGAGGTGCAAAGCCTGGTAACGCCTGCCACTTACGGCACGCCACAGCGCACCAGCACCGGCTTCGACGGCAAGCGTCTGAACATGCTGCTGGCCGTGCTGGAGAAACGTGGCGGGTATAGACTCGGTGCACAGGACGTGTTTCTGAACATAGCCGGCGGCCTGAAGGTGGAAGACCCCGCGCTTGACCTGGCCGTGTGCGCCTCCATCCTCTCTTCTTTCGAGGACATTGCCATACCCAGCACCTCGTGTTTTGCAGCGGAAGTAGGCCTTGGCGGCGAGGTGCGGGCTGTAAACCGTATCGAAAACCGTATTACCGAAGCCGAGAAGCTGGGCTTCCGGGACATCTACATCTCCAAGTACAACAAGAAAGGCGTGGAGCTGAGCAAGTTTTCGATTAACGTGCACGCTTTTGGACGATTGGAGGAAGTGTTTGCCTCCCTGTTTGGTTAGAATTGTGCTTTAAGCAGGAAGGATTTCTATCTTTCGTATAACTTTTAGGGCAGCGTTGGGATTTGGAATTATATTCTATATAATTAATGTTGAGTGCGTTAGCTGAGCGGTTACCCGTCCTGGACGGGGAGATCGGATTTGCGGCTAACTCAACCAAAATTAGATTCTATAAGACACCCCTACCCACTGTACCTATGAAACGGACGCTTACCCTATTGCTGGCATGCATGCTGGCAACGCATTGCCTGTTGGCTCAAAGTACCGTTACCATTACGGGAAAAGTTCAAAAAGGCCTGCAGGATGACATCTTCATCGCCTCCCTCCCCTCTTTATTATTTCCGGAAGAACAGCGCACATTTGCCGAGGTGAACAAGGGCCGTTTCAGGTTTGAGCTGCCCGTTAGCAAACCTATGACAGTTGAGCTGGTGTACGGCGACGAATCAGTGCCGCTATACCTGGAGCCGGGCTTTGAACTGCAGGTTTCGTTTGCAGCTGGCAAAATGCTCAAGACGCTGAAATACAGCGGACAGGGCGCCAACGAAAACAACTACCTGGCCTTGCATACCTATCGCTTCGACGAGGAGGAAGATTACCAGACCCTGCCCGACAATGTGCGGCTTTCAGAACAGGCGTTTCTACAGTTTCTGGAATTCCGCAAGGAAGACCAGCTGGCCATCTTCGAAAAAAAGATAGAAGCCAAGCCGGTGAGCGAACATTTCCGGCAAATGATACTGGCTGAGATCGAATATAGCTACGCCAACGATCGCCTCACCTTTTTCGATATGCGCGAGCTGATGCGACTGCCAATGCAGCTTAGTCCTTCTGCCACCTACTTCGATTTCCTGGATGACCTGGAAATGGAGGGGCCTGCCAGTCTGGAGGCCATCAGCTTCCCGGCTTTTCTGCGCAACTACATCCGGTTTATAGGGCAGCAAGCCAAGCTGGAAACGAGCGACATACACTACTATAAAAAGGTGTACGATGAGGTGAGCTATACTTTGCAGGGGCCGGCGCGCGTAATGGCGCAAGCCTACCTCATACGCCTGTCGCTGCAGCAGGGCAACGTGCTGCACCTGCCCGCCATGCTGCAGGATTTCAGCCAGAACGAAGGTATAGCCGCCGTGCACACCAACTTGTTGCGCCAGTACGAGAGCCACCCGGGCCTGGGTATAGGCAGCGCCGCTCCTGACTTCAGCCTGAAGGATATAAACGGGGAGCTGGTGTCGCTCAGCGATTTTAAAGGCAAGATTGTATACCTGAGTTTCTGGCGCACGGACTGTGGCCTGTGCATGGTAGAACAACCGCATGCGCAGGAACTGGCCCGAAAACTACAGCCCCACGACGTGGTGCTCATAAATATAGGAGTAGATGAAAACGAACAGGCCTGGCGCAATGTGGTGCAGTCGAGAGGGTTTGGCGGCGTGCAGCTATACCTGAAGGGACAGGGCCACGAACTGGCCCGAAGGTATGGCCTCAAAGACGTGCCGGCTTACTTCCTGATAGACGAAGATGGCACCATCCTGAGCACAAAGCCCCGTCGCCCCATAGACAGGGAAGTAGAAAAGGAAATTCTGCAGCATGTGATGAGCAACCGCGCCTCCCGCAGGTAGGCAGCTATGCCTTATACTTTTTCAAGAGCCGCCTGTCGCGTTAACGTGACAGGCGGTTTTGTTTTTGGATGCTGATCCCTTCTTTACTGATGCATAAATAACCGTGCATTTGTTTGGTGCGTAATTAAAGCCTAACCCCTCTACGCAACGGGGCAATCAAAAGAAATTGATTGTTTGAGATATCCTTATTCATTTAACCGCTAGAAAATATGGCTTTAATCAACAAAAGTGACATTGAGAAACTGCTTAATGTGCAGAGCAACACGAAGGGCGCACTTTGCATCTCTATTTACATACCTACACACCGCGCCGGCCACGAAACCCTGAATGGTCAGAATCAGACACTCTTTAAAAACAAACTGAAAGAAGCGCGCGCCCTGCTGGCCAGGCACGATGTGCCAGAGGCAGAAATTAACGCCTACCTGCAGCCTGCCGAAGGACTACTGGACGACACCGGATTCTGGCGCCACCAGGCCGAAGGGTTGGCCGTGTTTCTGACCAAAGGCTTCTCGGCGCACTATACCCTCCCGGCCACCATGCCAGACGTGGTATACGTGCTCGACCAGTTCCACTTCACACCCATGTTGCCGCTCCTGAGCCAGAACGGCCGTTTCTTTATCTTGTCGCTTTACCGCGAACGTATCGGTTTTTACGAAGCCACTATTGAACGCATCCGGCAGATAGACATCAGTGCTTTTGCGCCGGAGAGCATGAACGAGGCGCTCAAGTTCACGCTGAAAGGTAAAGACCAGGATTTCCATAACTCGACCACAACCGTAAACGGCTCCAATATTGTGCACGGGGCGGGTGCCAGCAAAGGCGACGAAGAGCACGACGAGGTAATTGAGTTCATTCACGAGATAGACAACAGCCTGCAGGAGATTCTGCACAACGCCACCGAGCCACTCGTGCTGGCCGGCGTGGACCACTACTGCGCCCTGTACCGCAAGTTCAGTAAGTACAAGCACATTGTGCCGCAGCACATCAACCTGAACGAGAGCGCCGCAGGTATGAGCCCGCAGACCATACACGAGAAGGCGCTGGAAGTGATGAAGCCGCTGATGCAGCAGAGCCATACCGACTCGCTGAGCCGCTACGAGAACGTGGCAGGCACCGGCGTAACGTCCGAAGACATTGCCACGGTAGCCGCCGAAGCGGTGCACGGCCGCGTCGACACGCTGTTTATTACGCCAAGTAACCCGGTGTGGGGACGCTACGATGCCAAGAGTGCCGTGGCCGAAGTGCACAAAGACTACCAGCGCGGCGACGACGACCTGATTAACCTGGCGGCCATCAAGACGCTGGCGCAGGGCGGTAAGGTATACGTGAGCAGCTACAACGGTTTGGCCGAGGTGAGTGAAGATGGTGGCAGCGTAAAAGCGCTTTTCCGTTACTAAACAACACGTAATTTTGGCCGTTAGCGCCAGATAGCATAATTTAGAGGGCAGCCTTTGTGGGCTGCCCTTTCTTTTGCATACCTGTACATGAAGCTCCACCTCACTGACAAGCTCAACTTCCTGTCGAAATTAACGCCGTTGCGCATGTACAATGCCCTGCAGGTGGCGGGCAGCTATTGGTATGCACGTATGTCGCGGAAAGCGGTGCACTGGGGCGACCCGATCAGCATTTCGTTTGAGCCGACTACCTCCTGCAACCTGCGTTGCCCCGAGTGCCCCAGCGGCCTCCGCTCCTTCACCAGACCCACCGGTATGCTGCAGAATGATCTGTTTAAAGAGACCATCGATCAGCTGCACAAGCGCCTGCTATACCTGATCTTCTACTTTCAGGGCGAGCCATACCTGCATAAGAGTTTTCTGGAGTTGGTGAAGTACGCATCAGACCGCGGCATCTATACCGCTACTTCCACCAACGCCCACTTCCTTGATAGCGATACCGCACGCAAGACCGTAGAGTCGGGCCTGGACCGCCTGATCGTATCGATTGACGGGACTACGCAGGAGACCTACGCGGCCTACCGTGTGGGTGGTAAACTGGACAAGGTGCTGGAGGGCACACGACAGGTCGTGAAGTGGAAAAAAGAGCTGAAGTCGCGCACGCCACACATTATGTTTCAGTTTCTGGTGGTAAAGCCTAACGAGCATCAGATTTCGGAAGTGCAGGCGCTGGCCGACGAGCTGGGTGTGGATGAAGTGGTGTTCAAAACAGCACAGATTTATGATTACGAGCAGGGCTCGCCGCTTATACCTACCATCGATTATTATTCCAGGTATAAGAACAACGGCAACGGCAGTTTTTCCATCAAGAACAAATTACTCAACCAGTGCTGGAAGATGTGGCACTCGTGCGTGATCACTTGGGACGGCTTGATAGTGCCCTGCTGTTTCGACAAAGATGCCGAGTACCGAATGGGGGACGTGAAAGAGCAAAGCTTCCGGCAGGTATGGCGCAGCCCGGGGTATAACCAATTCCGCAAATCGTTGTTACAATCTCGGGAAGAGATAGAAATGTGCCGCAACTGCACCGAGGGCACGCGGGTATGGGCTTAGGCTATACCTGAAGGTGATGTGCAACAATCAGATACTATATGAACGATATTAACAAGGCTATCGACCTTTTGCTGGGCAAGCTGGATAATTGGGGTGAGCACTTAATTTTGATGCTGCCCAATATTGCGGTAGCGATCATACTCATAATCATCACATTTGTGGTGGCCCGGTTTATCCGCAACGGATTAGACAAAGTGATAGGACGTATATCGCACAGCGCGGCTCTCAACAACCTGATTTCCAATATCCTCTACATTTCCTTGCTGGCGGTCGGCTTTTTCTTTGTACTCAGCGTGCTACAACTCGACAAGGTGGTCATCTCCTTGCTGGCCGGTGTCGGTATCATCGGTCTGGCTTTAGGTTTTGCCTTTCAAGACATTGCCGCCAACTTTATCTCCGGTATCATCATCGCTGTGCATAAGCCCTTTGGCGTGGGCGACATGATAGAAACCAACGACTATTTCGGGGTTATTGAACGAGTATCGCTCCGCACGTTAGATATTCGGCAGCCCTCCGGCGAACTGGTAAAACTGCCCAACAAGATGGTGTTTGAAAACCCGGTAACCAACTATTCGAACGGCGGCACACGGCGTATCGATTTGGATGTGGGCGTGTCGTACGGAGAGGATTTGGAGCACGTGCAGCAGATTGCAATAGAAGCCTTGCAAGATGTGAAGAACCGGGTAAAGACGCGTGACATAGAAGTGATGTACGATGCCTTCGGGGACAGCTCTATTAATTTCAAGGCCCGCTTCTGGATTACTTATTCGCGGCAGGTAGATTTTGTATCAGCCAAGAGCGATGCCATTATCAAGATCAAAAAGGCTTTTGATGCAAACAACATCATGATTCCGTTCCCGATTCGCACACTGGACTTTGGTATAAAAGGTGGCGAGAAGCTGAGCGAGCATCTGGAACAAATGCAGAACCAAATGAGGGATGGCCGTGGAATGACAGACAATGAGGTATAGCCAATACAGGTATAAAACAGAAAGGGCCGACTAATCGGCCCTTTCTGTTTTATTTGTCTTTTTTGTCAAGGTTTTTGCCAAGGTCCTCCACCTGTTTCAGGAAGTCATCGACCTTCGCATCGGCATAAGGTCCGTACGAGTTAGAGATCGTGCCGTGCAGGCCGTTGCTGGTTTCCACGGCATATAGTATCGACATATCATCCGGATCGCTCTCACCCTCGAATCGGTAAAAGTCCACGATGCGCACCTCATCCGGCCCGAAGGTCTGCTTGTCCTCCATGGTGCATAGTTTGCCCTCTCCAGACACTTTAAAGTCGTAGGTATAGCCGTCCTTGCGAAGGCGGTTGAGTACGTTAATGAGGCTTCTTTCTTCTACTTTATCTTGCATAGCGTATAGTTTTAAGGGATATTCAGGTTAGGTATAAACCTATACGCAAATTCAGGCAATGGATACGAAAAAGGGGCTGGAATTATTAATAGCCTCAGGTAGTGGAGGCGTAGGAGTTAAAGTAAGTCAGAACAAACTATCAGGTATAGTGCCACGAAACTGACAAAGCTTATACCTAAGGCGTTGAGGTTTTGCGCGAAGGTATAGCCGAATTCACCCAGAGATAGTTCAGGCATTGAGACCAGGGTGATATCAGGTATAGATGCTATACCTGGTTAGCTATTCAGAAAGGAGTAGTCAGACAGTCCTTTGCCGGAAGTTCTTTCGTCAGGCCTGTTTCAAGGTATAGCTATACCGCTTTCTTCTCGAGCTCCTTCTGGATCTTACTAAGGTCGATGGCGGAGCAGCCACCACAGCCTTTAGCGCATCCGGCATTTTTGTTAGGCATGACGCTGCGGTAAATCACCCGTACCATGTAGGCTATTGCTACCGCGAATATCAGGAAGATGATGATGTTCTGTACCATATGCTCTTATCAACTACACAAATTTACAAAAAGTTTAGGGAAGTGGCTCTTTCCAGTGCTCGGCAATCGTATCGAGCATCTCCTGGTGGATGTTGCCGTTACTGGCCACGATCTCCCGGTCAAAAACATAGTCGCCGCCAGCTGTGAACTTTGAGACATGTCCGCCAGCCTCCTGCACAATAATAGCGCCGCCTGCCACATCCCAGGCATTCAGGTTAAATTCAAAGAAACCCTCAAAACGACCAACCGCCACATAAGCTAGGTCTAACGCGGCCGAGCCGAGCCGCCGCACCCCATGCGATTTGCCCATAAAAGCGCCCAGCACCTGCAGGTACTGCTGCGTGAGACCGAACTCATAATAAGGAAAGCCTGTGGCGATGAGCGAATCCTTCAACTTTTCCGCAGGCGATACCTTAATGGGACTGTCATTTAAGAATGCGCCGTTGCCCTTTGTCGCATAGAAGCATTCGTCTTTGTTAATCTCGTACACGATGCCCAGCACCACCTCGTCGGCGTCCATCAGCGCTACGCTCACAGAGTAAAGCGGCAAGCCATGGGTAAAGTTAGTGGTGCCATCCAGAGGGTCGATGATCCAGTTGAAACGCTCGCCGCGGGTGTTGTCGGTTTCCTCTTCTGTAATAAAGCCTGCCTCGGGCAACAAATTTCGCAGTGCCTCTACCAGTTGCTTTTCGGCCTCTTTATCAACGTACGATACCAGGTTATTAAAGCCTTTCAGTTCTACCTTACCCCTGTCGAAGGTGGTTGCTTCGTGCTTGATAAATGCGCCTACTCTTTTGACGATGATATTGGCATTCTGGCAAAGTTGCTGCAAGTTCATATCCGCTCTTTTATTTTAGTGTTCGTGTTGCTGATAACCATTGGCTGTCTGGCAGCCCAAACCGTATACGCGGCTCTTACCAAGAGGGCTAAGGCAATCGGGAAAACAGCGGTATGTAATTGCTGCGGCCACGCCCACCACAACAGTAGCGTGATGAAAGCGAGCGCAGCCGTTACCAGCATGTATTTCTGCAACCAGCCCGGCAGCACAGGACGGGCCAGGAAAGCTGCAGCTACCACGTGGGTAGGCAGTGCCCAGAGCAGATTAAAGTTGTTGGCAGCCGCCTGATGATCAGTGGCAAACCAAAGCAGAAATAGCAATACGCCCAGCAGACCCGTGATCAGGAAGAAAAACACATCAAACATACGGCTGCGCTTGCGGTGCTTGTAGTCGAGGTACGTAATGAGGGCAACTGCCCCGAAAAATAGCCACCACACCACCACGGGGCTAAACGGGCCACCAGTTGAGGCAGGCGGCGGACTGTTCTGGAAAATAACGGTTGGCTTGCCTACCAAGGGCACCTGCCGTCCATCTTGCTGAATTGTAGCGTTACCGAATCCCTCCGACAAATAATTGGGCAGGAACATGTATTCGTAGGGCGTGGCCTTTTGGTCGATCGGTGCGCCCAGAGCTAGGTCTATCCCGAAATCGGACCAGGGCTGCGGCGGCAGGTATAGGTCGATCAGGTTGCGGAAGCTCATGTCCTTGTCCAGGTGCGCGATGTTGAAGGCCACCTGGTCGGGGAAAGTAGCTTCTATACCATCGCGTATGCGGGTGGCGCAGTTGTCGAAGAAGAAGTCGTAGAGGTAAAAGCGATTCTGAGGCAGATAGTTGTTCGTAAGAAACTGCCAGTACTGTTGCTTCTGCGCTTCCGTGAAGTTCATCTCCTGCTCATAGATGGAGCGATTGTCCAGGGTATAGCTGTAGGCGAAATCCTGGAAGTAGGCGATGGAAAGCTTGTAGTTGAGTTTGCCCCGGATAAACTTGATGTAAAAGCCTGGCTCGTTGAAGTCGAAGGTGCCGTAGTTGAACACGATGTCCATACCTGTGGCGGGGTCGTTGACACGCACGGCACTGTGTCCGAAGATGGCATAGAGTTCATCGCCCGGCGAGCAGGTGATCAGGCTGATTTTGGCCTCCTGCGAAAGTTGGCTGCCCTCAAACTGCGCCTGCACCTGCAGAGTGGCGAAGAGCAAGGTAAATATGAGTGAAAGCTTTTTAAGGTATAGCTTCATGGTTATATTGATACCGCGACAATCCTATCATGTGTCACGATTTTGTCAAAGTTTTTAATCTATTAAAAAGCCGAAGCCCAATAGTCTGGCTATTCTGTTCCTCAAATTCGCTGCGCTTCCAACACAGGTATACATTTTCGTTGTGTTAGCCGTGGTCCTACTTTGCTCCCGCTCCGGAAACTACCAACACAAATTCCCCTTTAATGGCTTTGGTAGTAAAGATTTCGATCAGTTCGTCTAGGGTACCGTTAATGGTCTCTTCAAACATCTTCGAGATTTCACGTGAAACAGAAGCCATACGTTCGCCTCCGAAGTACTCTTTGAACTGTGTGAGCGTTTTAAGCAGGCGGTGCGGAGACTCATAGAAAATCATGGTGCGCTCCTCTGTTGCCAAACTGATCAGGCGTGTCTGACGTCCCTTTTTCAAAGGCAGAAACCCCTCAAAAGTAAACCGGTCGGTGCTGAAGCCAGATTTGACCAAGGCAGGCACAAAGGCAGTTGCGCCCGGCAGGCATTCTACCTTAAGACCAGCCTTCAGGCACTCACGCACCAGCAGAAAGCCTGGGTCAGAAATTCCGGGTGTGCCGGCATCCGAAATGAGTGCCATCACCTCACCTGCTTTCATGCGATCTGCCAGGTGTGCGCTGGCTTTGTGTTCGTTGTGCAGGTGATGGCTATGCATGCGCTTCTCTATACCCAGGTGCTGCAGCAACTTGCCGCTGGTACGGGTGTCCTCGGCCAGAATCACGTCCACTTCCTTCAGGATGCGAATGGCCCGCAGTGTAATATCCTCCAGGTTACCGATGGGTGTCGGCACCAGGTATAGATTGGTTTTTTCAGGTTCCTGCATGCAGCAAAGGTATTACTTAATTGTCGATTGTGCACGGCTGAATACTTCGCTAGCACACTGGTTTAAGCGGTTGTAAGTCAACTTCAAGCAATTTATACCATCATGTTATCGTAGATCTCATCGATGCGGCGGGCCAGCTCCAGGTCTTTGTCTGTCACTGTGTTGCCGGCGTCGTGGGTGGTCAGCTCGATCTCTACTTTGTTATATACATTGCTCCACCACGGGTGATGGTTGAGCTCCTCGGCCACATCAGCCACTTTGTTCATAAAAGCCATGGCCGACCTGAAATCTTTGAACTCGAGGCTGCGGGTGAGCATATTTTCTGTTTCCTTCCACATGATCTTCTGGTGCTATATTTTAAGGTATAAACGGCCAGCTACCTCACAAGATGCCGGTCTGCGGTAACTAGGCTAAAAATGCAGGCGTATAGTATGGACTGCGGTCACACTAAAACTATGAAAACTATGGCAAACAAACCAAAAGAAGTACCCGCTCAGGAACAGGGAGTGCAGCCCGGCAAAGAACACAAAATGACCCCGCAGCCGGAGTACATACGCCAAAATTACAAAGGCAGCGATAAATTGAAGGGTAAGAAAGCATTGATCACGGGTGGTGACAGTGGTATAGGCCGGGCCGTGGCCGTACACTTTGCCCGCGAAGGAGCCGATGTGGCCATTGTATACCTCAACGAGGACAAAGATGCCAAAGACACGCTTCAGCTTATAGAGAAGGAAGGTAGGAAAGGGGTGCTTATCTCAGGCGATATCGGCGACGAAACCTTCTGCAAAAATGCTGTGAAGCAAGCCGTGAAGGAGCTCGGAGGCCTGGACATACTGGTTAACAATGCGGCCGAACAGCATGAGCAAACCGACCTTAAAGACATTTCGAAGGATCAGTTGCGACGCACATTCCAGACGAATATCTTCTCGATGTTTTACATGACCAAGGCGGCGCTGGAGCATATGAAAGAAGGCGGCGCCATCATCAACTCCACTTCCGTTACCTCCTACCGCGGCAGCGACCACCTCATGGATTACGCCTCTACCAAAGGGGCTATCACAGCCTTCACCCGCTCGCTTTCAGCCAATCTGGCCGAAAAGAAAATACGCGTGAACACAGTAGCACCCGGCCCGATCTGGACCCCGCTTATACCTGCCTCTTTTGACAAGAAGAAAGTGAAGGAGTTCGGTCAAAATGTTCCGCTAGGGCGCCCTGGGCAGCCATCGGAAGTAGCTCCGGCCTATGTGCTGCTGGCGTCGGAGGACGGCTCTTATATAACCGGCCAAGTGATCCACGTGAATGGCGGCGAACAGGTGGGCAGCTAAGCAAATTAAACCATAGCGGCCAAAATGGAGTAAAAACAGGTATAGCACTTAAGTGAAGCGCGATAAAGATACAACTATGGAAAACAAGGAAAACGATAAACACGCTGGCGAAGCGAACCACAGCGAAGCTGCCAAAAACAGGCCGGTGCGTGTGATTGAGGACGACACTACGGATCAGGAATTCCGTGCAGGGCATATTATCCCGGGCGCAGATCCGCCGAAGAACGAACATCAGCGCGGCGGCTTCGGTAACCGCGATGGCAAAGAGGGCTTCGGTAGCGATACAGCTTCCGAAGGACCGTCAGCCACTGGCGTCAATGATTTTGCTGACGACGGTACACCACCACCCGACAACATGCGTACCGAAGACGAAGGGCGCGGGACCTGATCGATAGCGCTGAACTTTACACAAGGTATAGCTGCTCTCAGGTATAGCCTGAAGCCACTTGCCTTTTATTTTTAACATTAAAACAAGGAGGACACATTATGCCATCATATAAGCATACCCAGCCTGGAGGGGAAAACTCAGGAAACCCAACAGGAAAGGGTCAGGACAAAGCTGCCGGCGGCAAGCCGGTGGATCCGAACAGCACCAGATCTGAGCACGAGGAACTGGAAGAGAAGTATACCGTGGATGATGCGGATGAAACAGGAGCCAACGTGCGCGTAAACAACCCAAACCGCAACCACGACAAGCCCGGCTTAGACAATAACAAGTATAACTAATCAGAAAACAGCTGAAAAAATAGCACCTGCTCATAACACAGGTGCTATTTTTTTAGCCAATTCAAACCGATTCAGACCAGACGCACCCCGCTATGGCCCGATACGCGATCAGTGACATACACGGCTGCGCCCGCACTTTTAAAGCGCTCGTGCTCGAGCGACTGCAGCTCAAAAAGACGGACGAGCTATACCTGCTGGGCGATTACGTTAACAAAGGCCCTGACAGCAAAGGCGTACTCGATTTTATCATGCACCTCCAGAAGCAGCAGTACCAGGTACACTGCCTGCGTGGCAACCACGACCAGATGCTACTCAAAGCGGCCTCCAAAGGAGAGTCAGCACTGAACCTTTCAGAGCTAGAGAAAGAAATGGTGCTCCAAAATTTCGGGATGCATGACTTTAGGAAACTCTCCACTACCTACGCCCATTTCATAGATTCCCTTCCCTACTACCTCGAACTGCCCGACTACTATCTGGTGCACGCCGGCTTCGACTTCCATCAGGATGATCTGTTCAGCGACAAAGAAGCCATGCTCAACATCAGAAACTATACCGTCGACTGGAACCGGCTGGATAACAAGAGACTGCTGCACGGCCATACTCCCACTGCACTCCATGCCATAAAGAAAAGTGTTACCCACCAAAGTGCCCGAATCAACATCGATGCCGGCTGCGTCTACTACAAAAACGCCGCCTACGGCAACCTTGTAGCGTTGGATTTAGATACTAATTTATTGAATATTCAGTGCAATTTAGACCGGCCTTATGTAGTGCGTAGAAAGAGTTGATAATTAGATATTTGAATCTTTATATATGCCATAAAGCATTATGTAAAGATAGTTTTATACTTAAGCAGACTAATGAAACTGTTAGATTCTAGTGCAATTTGTAAAAATCAGATAAAAAAAATAACAATAATTGTATTGAAATTCCCTGTCCTATAATTAATATTGCTTTATATTAATAATAATTTAGACTAATTTAGTTAAAGGGCAAAATAATTCTCCCCAATATTTTATAGGTAAAAGGTGCTCCTGTATGGCGATATGTGGCATATTGGTTTATAGCTAGCTAAACTATACCTGTTGGGTTAGACCTCTAAAGATAGAGTTCTAAAAAATGCTGTAAAAAGCATAAGCGGGATTGCTATGACCATACTGAGGCTTTGGTCAAGCCACCAACCTGAATCTTCTAATTTTTGTTTATTATGAAACACATCTACAATCCAACCGCCGCCCTCATCCAGCGGCCAACTGCCAACGCTACGGGAACAGCTGTGGCAAGTAAAATTTTTATGTTATTGTTGCTAAGCTTTTTCCTGCTGGTGAGTGGGGAGAGTGTAGGACAGGTGATTTCAATGAATGAACTTGAACGAGGCAATATTACTAAAGGCAGCTTCAGTTTAAGTAACAGTCAGTGGGCTATTATTGCCGATAATGGGAATGCAGGCAACCATGGTTATGCAGGTAATTTACTTATAAAAAAAGGAACCTTAGACAGGGTGTTCGAATTAGAGGCTGGTAACACATATACTATATTAATTCGTGCAAGAGCTGTAAAAAACCCAGGTTCAATTTCTTTGATGCGATCTCAAACTCCTACAGGTGCAGGAATATCACTTGGCAGTCCAATAACTATTGATGTTTCAGTTGACTACCGAGAATACACTGCTACCTTTTCAGTGCCAACTACACTACCTAATCAATATCTGAGGTTATCTGTCTCTAATGATTTAAACAATTCAGAGTTATACATTAATAGTTTGATAATTTCAGCTTGTACACTCCCGCCAAGTGTTGCAAATGTCGCGAGCTGTAACTCTCCTGCTAATTTAACTCTTACAGCTTCAGGCGCTACTAGCGGTGAAAGTTATAGATGGTATATCCAAGAAGAAGGGGGTACACCTATTACTGCACCAAATGGTAATGTTATTACAACTGAAACTTACACTCCTCAACAACCATTAAGGGAAACATGGACTTTTTACGTTACAAGAATTAATAACGCTACTTTATGTGAAAGCCCTAGAGTGCCTATAGTAGCTACTGTTGGGCGCCCTAATACCCCTACCCTAATCTCTAGTGGTACTTGCCAAACAAAAAATGGAGATGATGTTACTTTTACTGCTAGCGGTGCTAATACAAATGAAGAATATAGATGGTATACCTCTGCAACGGGAGCACAACCTATCGCAGGCGTAACAAATGATACATATGTTATAAAAGCTAATCAATTTCAGCAAATCTATGTTGAGATCATCAATCCTAATAATCTTACTTGTAGAAGCGTTAGGGTTGGTTTAAATAAAACCGAAATTTCTAATAGCCCAATCGCACCTAATGTTAGCAGATGTGGACCTGGTGAATTAATCCTAACAGCTACTGGTGCTGGAGATGGTCAAACTTATAGATGGTACATGAACAATAGTTTAATTGGTCAAGGACTAACTCATTTAGTCAATTTAAATGCGAATAGTTCAGTTACCTATCAAGTAAGTATTGCTAGTGCTCTTTGTGAAGGGCCAAGAGTTAATATTACTGCTTCATCTACAGGATCACCATTAGCCCCGACCGGGCAGATTGCGGAGCAAGATGTCATGGTGATTGGTAGTAGAGCCACTTTTCAAGTAGTATTAAGTAATATACCCGAGGGTGAGATAGAATCTTATGAATGGTTCAAACAAGAGGTAAAATCTACCGAGTGGATACCATTTTCAGGATCGAACATGCGGAGCTTCACCATTGAAGAAATGCCTGGTAACATCGATGGTATGAGGGTTGACATTAAGATAAAGCCTGAATATCGTTCTTGTTATTTGAATCTGGAGGGTACTAATAATGATATATATAGGATTACAAATCTTGCAATTATTCCCCTTCCCGTAGAGCTCATGTTCTTCAAAGCCCAAGCCCAAACCAAAGGTGTAAACCTAACCTGGGCAACTGCTTCGGAACTTGAAAACAAAGGCTTTGAAGTGCAGGTATCAAACAATGCTAGAGATTTCAAGGCGATCGGTTTTGTGGAAAGTAAAGTAGGAACAACTTCACATACACAGCACTACAACTTCCTGGATACAAAAGCAGTGTCTGGCACACGCTACTATCGCCTGAAGCAGATTGACTTCGATGGTACTACCTCATTCTCGCCAATCAGAGCCGTTGCCCTGAACGCGGACAATGCCACAGTTTCTGCATACCCTAATCCATTTGATGATGCAGTTATCGTGACGCTCAATGGTACGGAGGCTCGCAACGTACAGGTGGTCTTGATGGATGCAATGGGCAAAGTGTTGCAGCAACACACCGAGGAAACCTCTGGCAATTCCATTACAGTTGATATGCGCAGCATCACAACCAAGGGCATGTATGTGTTACATGTGCTTGACAACGACACGAAGCATACCTTCAAGCTGATGAAGCGCTAGCGAGGTATAGTATAAATGGTATAAAACAGAAAAGGCCTGCAATCCGTAGGCCTTTTCTGTTTGTTAGGTTATCTTATTCAGTAATCATGATCTTGAAGGTCTGGACTCCAAACTCCGTCACGACTCTGCCAATGTAGATGTTATTCGGACCGATGTTACGCTTTAAGTCGAAGTTCAACTCTTGTCCTTCATTCACTATGCCATTATGTAGCTTGCGCACCACCTTGCCGTTCATATCCAGAATGTCAATTGAAATATCGCCTTGTGTCTTTGCAACAACTCTCAGCTGAGATCTGTCAACCATCGGGTTAGGAAAAACAGCTACGGAAGCGCCCTCGGCCTTTTGATTAAGTCTGCCTGATGAGATCTCGCTGCAATCGCCCAGTACATCACCGTGATCAAGGTGCGCCTGAACTGCCTGCGGTGCTATGCAAATAGGTTTCCCATTGTGGCACACCACTACCTTATCCATCTTATTGCCGCAACGCACGTCCTGCACAAATACAGTTACTTCATCGCTGCTTGTGCAGCCATACTGATCAGTTATGGTTACGGTGTACACTGTTGTAGCAGTAGGGCATACTTCAATGCTTTGAGTAGTTGCGCCGTTGCTCCATAAGAAAGATATGGCGCTTGCACTGCTAGCGGTTAGCGTGGCGCATGCAAAACTTTTGTTATACCCTATTATCACTGTCTGATCAACTCCAGCTGATACAACCGGTGCAGCATTAATTTCTACTTCCTGAGAGATTGTGTTAGTGCAGCCGTTTGCATTAGTATAGCTATACATAATCGTATGTTTGCCAAGTCCGGCAACCGATGGGTAGAACACGCCCGCTATCACACCATTGCCTGCAAAGGTTCCGTCTGCCAGGGTGCCTCCGGAAAGTGTAGCCGGTCCAGAATTGAGGCAGTAAACCGTAGTGGCAAGATTTAAGCTAACCTGTGTCAGCGTCTCTTCTGTAACGTGAACCTGAGCAGTAGTAGTACAGCCTTTTGCATCTTTTACTACCGCCCCGTAGGCACCACCAGCCAGATTACTGAAAGTAGCTTCGGCTTGAAATGTTTGTCCGCCATCCAGCGAATAAGTATAGGGGGCGATGCCGTTACTGCCTGATAAAGTTACCTCTCCATTGTTGCTGCCAACACAGGGCGTTTGATTTAAGGTATAGCCAGCCTTTACAGTACACGCTTCAGCAAGTACGTTAACGTAAACCGTCATCTGAGAAGAGAGAGGTACCACATCGGAGTCCGTAGCGGTGAACTGAACGGCGAAGCGGCCCACATGCTCAGCCTTTGTTGCCCATGTGAATGTGCCCTTCGCATTATGCCCAAAGTCTAACTGAGAGAACATGGCTCCTTTTTCGAGCATAGAGCTGTTAGCTTGTAGTTTTATATTCTGCTGCTGTGCGTCCGTAGCCAGCACATCAAATGAAAAAGTCTCGCCTTTTGTAACATATTGTTCTGCGACTTGGGTTAGAACAGGAGCCGTATTGGTTCCGTCCGTAATGTTCAGGATGAAGTCACGTAGAACAAAAGCTCCTGTAAACTCGCCGTTTATTTTTTCGCGAATTTTTACGTTTACGAGCCACAATCCTTTTAGCGGACGTTCCCAGTTAATGGTGCCGTCGTTGTTAACATGGAACCCTGTTTCTTTCATGAGCTTATAAGGATCCCCGCTTATCCCGTAAGGAAGTTCCAGGGAGTACTCCTGGCCATGCCTGTCCGGGTCCTCTACGTTCATGTTATAACGGATCGCTTTGCCAACTGTAAAGTTAAATACTGGCAGGTCATAAAACTGCGGAGATGAACTTGGCTGGTTAGCGTCATACTTGATAGCCGCAAAAAGGCCACTTTCCTCAGAGCCAAAGTTAGACCCGTTAGCACGACAGCAGCTCCTCCACGAAATCTGGTACAAGCCGGGCTTAGACCAAGTAATCCTCTGGCGTTGAACATGCTCCACTGTCATGCCATCAGGAAGCAAAGTTTTGGAGAGTGTAACAGTGCCTGTATTGATTCTAGGAGCGCCTTCGTAAGTAAGCACGATGCTTCCCACAGCGTCCTTGTCCCAGTAGCCCTTTATGGTCATTTCATATTGACCTTCCCCCAAGGACTTATAAGTTACCTGTCCTCCCTTAAAATGTGAAGCAGTAACTGTTAGACTCATAAACAATAGGGCTACCAAGAGCACAGCTCTGTTTAAAGTCCAATTAGTGCGCCTGCTACATAGGACTGATTCTCTAGACGTTCCTCTAAAAGGAAAAGCCAGCAATTTGAGTAAAGCTTGTTTCATGGAGTTATAAATTTAAGTTGTTTAAGTAGGATATTTGCATTTTACTTATATTGGCAACCAAATAAGAAAAGGTCTCAGCCCTTAAAATGTATTGAACTGTTTATATATATACAAACCTATATGTGAAAAACTTATAACAATGTTGTGCAATTCATATCCTTAATTGGTAAATTATAATTAGCTCGTTGTGTATCTAATCAGAATACATATTTCATCTGATTTATCATAACATAAGTCCTGTGTGTCTTTATGGTCTGGCAATCAGTTAATTGAGGGCACATCAGTCTCGGGAGCGCATTAAGTGCAGCCTTATAAAATATCGTTGTAAAATAAAGTTGATCTAGAAATGCCGCTAATATGTGCAATATTCGCACAATAAATCATCCTTAAATTTTTATATATAAATTTCTTGTAAATATATTTGTCTTTTGTACTAGCTTTGCACTATATTTATCAGACTATATAGTAAGAGAAAAAGCTCCGAGAATTTGGATTCGCTAGGAATTAAAGAGATGATTGGGAGTTCTTGCACTGATTTATATAAGAATAGTTCTTTTTGAAGAAATAATGTCTTAATGCCTGTCTAATTATTGCTAGGCAGCAGAAGAAGAAGAAGAAAACTTTTAATTTTTTACTTAATACCTTTTATTGTCGGGTTATTTAATCGCTGTACTATGGCACAAACTTCTACCCTTTTAAAATTCCTTTTAAGGAAACACACGATGAGGCTGTTGCTGCTTCTAATATTCTGCTTTGCAAGAGTGTTTGAATCACATGGACAGGCCTTGTTGCCTACAAGCCACGGAGGACCTTGGCAAACGATTCCAGCAAACAAAGAAGGATGGAAATCCTCTGGTCTAGGGATTGACAAAGGAGGTAATATGGGTGAGAGCCAATCTGATGGATCAGCTAACTTCACTACAGTTGGTTCTTATATAGAAATAAACTTCCAAGATGTCGCTGCTCAGGTGTCTTTCTGGATAAAAGCTGAAGGAGCTAGAGGCTTTCAGGGCTTAAAGTTTGGGGTTTTTGAGAAACAGATAGGCGGTGAATATGTCTCTGTTGGAGAAAAATCTTTTACAGTAGTAAGTTCTACTATTGGAGAGAAAGTTTCATTTAATTTGCAGCCGACTACAAGTACCGTAAGATTAGAATTATTAAGCGTAACAGGAGGTACAGCAACAGTAGATGATGTAAAGATTATTAAAGCTGTACCAAAGATTAACATAAAGCAAGGCTTTACTGATATACTAAGTAATTCAAATTATGCATTTGGGAGATATCCAGTTGGGTCACAAAGCTCAGCCATTGAATATGTAATCGAGAATACAGGTAACGCAAATCTTCTACTTACGAGTACTCCTCTAATTAGTATCACTGGATCAAATCCATCTGACTTTATAGTTGATTTTTCTAAAACGGATGCAGTTGTTGCACCTGGCAGTAGTACAAGCTTTACCATTACGTTCAAGCCACTTGATGCAGGGTCAAAATCAGCATTAATTACAATAGCCAATAATGATGCAGAAATAAATCCATATACATTTACTGTGACGGGTGTAAGTGTATACTGCCCTGAAATAGAGAGCCTTGATGTGTATCAGGGAATAGTGGGGAGTTATGTTTATATATATGGAACAAACTTTGAGAAAGCAACAAAAGTTACATTTGGGGGAGTTGAAGCTAATTTCTTTGTTGTAGATGAGAACACAATAGATGTTCAGGTACCAGAGGGAGCCCTGTCTGGTCCAGTGGAAGTCTATAGCGAGGATTGTTCTGCTCAAAGCGAGTCATTTACTGTACTAAACCCAACAATTAAAATCTCTAAAACAGAAATGGAGATGAACGCAAATGTTGGTTCCAGCGAAATTCAATCTTATCAAGTAAGTGCGATGTATTTAGATGCTGCTGCTGGGGTTTTAATTGACGTGAGTGACCTAGAAGGTAATTTTACAATCTCTAGAACTGCTGATGGGCCATTTGTTAAGACAATTTCTATAAATGAAAATATTGTTGAGGAAGAAGTAGATGGTGTTATAGTTAACAGAACTTTAGCACCTGTAGAGATTTGGGTAAAGTTCACTCCTGCTGTTTCTGGAAATTCAAGTACTAGTATTAGTCATCAGACAGCCAACGGAGAAACACAAATACTAAATATTAATGGTATCGCTTTAACTCCTATCTGTCCAGAAGTCACTGGCTTAGACTTATATGAAGGTAAAGTAGGCGATTATGTGTATATACATGGTACTAATCTTAATTTAGTTAACAAAGTAACATTTGGAGGAATTGAAGCTAACTTCTTTGTTCTAGATGAAAATACGATTGACGTACAAGTTCCGGAAGGTGCAATCTCAGGACCAGTCACAGTATTTGGTGTTGAATGTTCCTCTCCAAGTGAACCGTTTAAAGTAATCGGACCAATTATTACTATTTCTGAAACCGAAATGGGCTTTACTGTAATACAGGGTTCAAGTGATATGAAATTATACCAAGTAAGTGCTGTGAACTTGAACGATGGAGCCAGCGTGATAGTTGATGTAAATGGTTTGCCTGGGGATTATACAATCTCTAGAACTGGCGAAGAAGGTACATTTGTGAAAACTATAACTATTATCGAGGAGATCGTAGATAATACATTAGAAGCTACAGAGCTTTGGGTTAGATTCACGCCTTCTAAAACGGGTGCGTCTTCCGCACAGATTACACACTCTTCAGAAGGAGCTACTACTGAAGTACTAACAGTGAACGGCTCAACCCCAGTTATCCCACTCCCAGTAGAGTTGATCTCTTTCAAAGCAGTGAAGCAAAATAGTGCCGTGTTCTTAACTTGGGCAACAGCGTCTGAACTTGACAACGATTACTTCGATGTAGAGATGACAGAAGACCTGAAAGGTAAATTCAAAGCGGTAGGTAGAGTACACAGCAGTGTAAACAACAGCTCTATTCGTCAGAACTACCAGTTTACCCACAAAGGCAATTTCACTGGCACACGTTACTACAGATTGAAGCAGGTAGACTTGGATGGTACAACCGATTACAGCAAAGTGGTGGCAGTGTCAGCCAATGGATTGCACATGGCAGTAGAGCCTAGAGTGTACCCTAACCCAATCAATCCTGATTCCAAGCTGGTGTACACAGCAGAAGAAGCTGGTAAACTGAATGTGACAGTAGTTAACATGAGTGGCACCAGAATTCAGAGCAAGTCTTATGACGTTGAAGCGGGAGAAAACACCATCACGTTAAACCTGAACAACAACCTGCCAAAAGGAATCTACATCCTGATGACAGAGTTTAACGGTAAGACAGAGCAGGTGAAGCTGATGAAGCAGTAATCTAAGAATTATCATCATAAAGAAGGCCCGCCAACAATGGCGGGCCTTCTTGGCTTTATAAGAGAGTTGATCGAAACAGACGGAGATGCCCTAAAGCCAAAATAAATTAACAACCGGCAAATCCAGTAACTGGGGCGGCCTCGTAGATAAACATTTGAAACATTGGTTTATTCAGGAGCAAGCTTTAATTTTGAAGGAATATAAAACCAAAGAAGCCATGCAGAAAGACACAGCTATATTTGACCTGATTGCAAAAGAAAAAGCACGCCAGACCCACGGCATCGAACTGATCGCGTCCGAGAACTTCGTTTCGGATCAGGTGATGGAAGCGATGGGCAGCGTCATGACCAACAAGTATGCCGAAGGCCTGCCGGGCAAGCGTTACTATGGTGGCTGCGAAATTGTGGATCAGTCAGAGCAGCTGGCGATCGATCGTGCGAAGGAGCTTTTTGGAGCAAGCTGGGCCAACGTACAGCCACACTCCGGCGCGCAGGCTAATGCTGCTGTGATGCTTGCCGTACTGCAGCCAGGCGATAAGATACTGGGTTTCGACCTATCGCATGGCGGTCACCTGACACATGGCTCCCCTGTTAACTTCTCGGGCAAACTGTACAAGCCAAGTTTCTACGGCGTGGAGCAGGAAACAGGCCTGATCGACTTTGACAAAGTAGTGGAAACAGCTCGTCGTGAGCAACCGAAGCTGATCATCTGTGGCGCTTCTGCCTACAGTCGTGACTGGGATTATAAAAAGCTGCGTGCCGCCGCCGATGAGGTAGGTGCCCTGCTGATGGCGGACATTTCCCACCCTTCCGGGCTGATTGCCAAAGGACTTTTGAACGATCCTTTTGAGCACTGCCACATCGTAACCACCACCACGCACAAAACACTGCGCGGACCAAGAGGCGGTATGATCATGATGGGCAAAGACTTTGAAAACCCATTTGGGCTTAAGACTCCGAAAGGCGAAATCCGCATGATGTCTTCCCTGCTGGACGGCGCCGTGTTCCCAGGAACGCAGGGTGGACCGCTGGAACACGTGATTGCGGCAAAAGCAGTGGCTTACTACGAGGCGCTGTCTGACGACTATATGGGCTATATCAAGCAGGTACAGCAAAATGCGCAGGCTATGGCAGCCGCCTTTGTGGAGCGTGGCTATAACATCATCTCAGGGGGTACAGATAACCACATGATGCTGATCGACCTGCGCACGAAAGGATTAACTGGCAAGCTAGCCGAAAATACACTTGTTAAAGCAGATATCACCATCAACAAGAACATGGTGCCTTTTGATGACAAGTCGCCATTCGTAACTTCAGGTATGCGTATAGGAACGGCCGCGATTACAACGCGTGGACTTAAAGAGGCGGACATGGCCCGCATCGTGGAACTGATCGATGATGTGCTGACTCATAACGAAAACGAAAGCAAAATAGGAGCTGTGCGCAAAGAAGTGAACAGCTGGATGAAAGACTACCCACTTTTTGCTTATTAATAACACCATAAGCATATCTAAGAGCGACGATTGATGGACCAACCGTACCTGGAAGAAGGAGGAGGAGAGCCGCAGCAGGAGATGTCCTTTGTGGATCATCTGGAAGAGTTAAGGTGGCACATCATCCGCTCACTCGCCTCTATTCTGATCTTTGCCGTTGCCGCCTTTTTGGCAAAAGGCTTTGTTTTTCATGATATTATCCTGGCCCCAGCCCGACCAGACTTCCTGAGCTATCGGTTTATGTGCGATGTGGGTCAGTGGATGGGTTCCGATGTGCTGTGTATAGAGGACCTTGGTTTCACGATCCAGAGCCGGCAGATGAGCGGACAGCTCTCCATGCACATCATGGTGTCGCTGGTGTTGGGATTGGCCTGTGCCTTTCCATATGCATTCTGGGAGATCTGGCGATTTGTGAAGCCCGGCCTATACCCACAGGAGCAGCAGAGCTCGCGCGGCGCGGTGTTCTGGGTATCGATCCTGTTTGCGATGGGTCTGCTGTTTGGCTACTATGTGGTATCCCCTATTTCGATCAACTTCCTGGCAGGCTATCAGGTAGATCCGTCTATTCTGAATGAGTTTGACCTGACTTCCTACATCTCGACGCTTACGACACTCTGCCTGGCTTGTGCCATTATGTTTGAGTTGCCCGTTATCGTATACTTCTTCACCAAAGCAGGCCTGCTCTCGCCGGAAGTGATGAAGCTATATCGAAGACATGCCGTTGTCGTTATTTTAATTGTGGCAGCGGTTATCACACCGCCGGATGTGATCAGCCAGCTCATCATATCCATTCCACTGATCATCCTGTACGAAGTAAGTATAGGCGTGTCGAGAAGAATTATCAAGCGTGATTTGAAAAGATTGAACGAAAGTAAAGCTTAAAACTATGGGATATAAAATAGCGATCGGCGGCGACCATGCCGGTTTTACCTATAAAAACCTGCTGAAAGAGCAGCTAACGGCAGCTGGTCATGAAGTAACAGACTTCGGTCCTGGATCAGACGCTTCGGTGGACTATCCGGATCATGTGCACCCGCTTGCCAAGGCTGTGGTAAACAAAGAGGCTGATTTTGGTGTGCTGATCTGCGGTAGTGGAAACGGTGTGGCCATGACCGCCAATAAGTACCAGGAAATACGGGCAGCCCTTTGCTGGCAGACGGAGCTGGCGAAATTATCCCGGGAGCACAACAACGCCAACATCCTTTGTATACCTGCCCGCTTCGTTTCGCAGGAGGTAGCCGCCGACATGACGCGCGTGTTTCTGGAGACAGCGTTTGAAGGTGGACGCCATCAGAATCGGGTCGATAAAATTCCGGTTTGCTAAGTCAGGTATAGCCGGTTAACGAACTCTCTTATAAACTGCCGCTGTTTGCGTGGGTGCATAACCTTCGAAAACGGACGGCAGTTTGTGTTTTAGGTGCGGCATAAGCCCCACCTGGTCCACAATGTACTCGGGCGTTTCCTGATGGAAATTCTGATAGAGGTCATACACAGCCTGGTACTCGTTAAGGTGGCCGAAGTGACGCTGTGATAGTTGCCAGTTAAGGTATGGCGTCGCCAGCTTGTTATGCTCATAGTAGCTCAGGTCTTCACCCAGCACCAGGACAGAGCTGCCTTTAACCGTTCCGCTCGCACCGCCATTCGGCAGCAGCAACTGCGAGTCATCTATCTTCACAAAGGAAGCTATACCCAAGGGCTCCCGGTAGCGGATCAACAAGACCCCACCCAGCAGGATGAAAAACATCAGGTTCAGTATCCATTTCTTCATGCGGCTTGTAAACAGAAACTCACCAAAATAAGCAATGGGGGGTAGTATGACCACAAATGAGCCTACTGACAGCTCATGCCGCGTCACCAATACCATAATGCTGACCACGAGCCATACCGTCATGAGTTGCTGAAACTTGCCCTGGAACACAAGACGCTGCGGAAGCGAAGTAGTGCTGATGAGCGAAAGGAGGAGGATGGCTGCGGGAAGAGCCAATGCCAAGACCAGATGTGCTGGCGGTACCAGTGGGTTGATGCCAAACTGCCAGGACTGCAGCAGGTGCATTTCCACAAACTGAGAGGCTGTATTGGTGTACAGGTAGTAGGTAAAAAGCACGGCATACGGAAATGCAAAGCCGCACAGCATCAGCAAGAAGCTTCTGAATGTATTGGAGGCGAAGAGCACAACCCCAAATGCCGCCACTAGCAGAAATTGAGCTAAGGGCAGGTAGCTGAGCGCCGCAAGTCCCACCATAAAGCCCCCTACAAACAGGCGGTTGTTTTCAAAACCCTCCCGTGAGATGGTGATAATATAAGGGAGCGACAGAATAAGGAACGTATTGCCGATCAGCAGCGGCGTCAGCATGTCAAACTCAAAGGTAAGGCTACCCATGAGCAGGTATAGCAAAGCAGGGATGTAGCCCTTGCCGGCGTATACCTGGTGCCGGTTAAGTGTCACATTAAACATGATCGCCTGAAAGAGCATCAGCAGGGTAGCCACGATCCGGTAACTCAGGTATGAGCGCCCCGCTATCACATCGATGGTCCAGTACACGAGGGCCGAAAGCGGTGCTGTGGTGTCATAAATATCACGGTACAAGGCAAAACCACCTGCCATTCGCTCCCCTACCAACATGTGCAGCAGCTCGGACGAGGTGGCGGGTATACCCAAAAAGAAAAGAGGCAGCCGGATAGCCAGGAACAGTAATACCAGCAAAAATAAGCGGGAAGGCAGTATGCTTCGGAAGTAACTAATCAAAGGAAGACGGAGTTAGAAAGAACTATACACCAGCCTGAGCCGAAATGAGTACGGCACAATTGGGGTAAAAATGCGAAATTAATATGATATTTGCATCTTCAATATGGAAAGTAAAAGACAACAGAAATTTTCGCGCCTTATTCAGAAGGAGTTGGCAGAGGTCTTCCAGCGGGAAGTGCCACACCTGTTCGGAGGCGCCTACATATCGGTAAGCGTTGTACGTGTGTCGCCCGACCTGGGACTGGCGCGTGTATACCTGAGCGTGATGAACGCCAAGGACGGCAACGAGATGCTGCTGCAGGAGCTGCGGGTCAACACCAAAACGATCCGCCACCTGCTGGCCCAGCGCATTAAGAGCCAGGTGCGCGTTGTACCTGAGCTCGTGTTTTTCCTGGACGATACCGCCGAGTACTCCGCCAAGATCGATAAACTATTTGCCAACCTCGATATACCGCCTGCCCCCGAAGAAGACGAGGAGGACGATACTTATACCCGCTAAGAAGCAGCAACACCCTTATGCAGTACGACCCGATCAAGCGCGTGCTGGGCGATGTTTTTAACAAGACCCCTTTCCTGCGCCGCGTATTTTACAACCTGCTGGACCTGCTCCTGCTACGTGCCTGGCACGTGCACAAGGAGTTGCGCGAGTGGGCCGCCAACCGCAAAAACGATGAGCAGCACATACTGGATGCGGGCTCCGGCTTCGGACAGTATACCTACTGGCTCTCGAGCCAGAGCAGCAAGTGGAGCATACTGGCCGTTGACGTAAAAGAAGAACAGATTTCGGACAGCAACCGCTTCTTCAGAGCTGTCGGCCGGCAGAACGTGCTGTTTCGTATTGGCGATCTGGTGAAGTACCGCGAAGAAAATACCTACGACCTGATCCTGTCAGTGGACGTGATGGAGCATATTCTGGAGGACGTGGAAGTGTTCCGCAACTTTCAGGCATCGCTGGTGCCGGGCGGCATGCTGGTGATCTCCACCCCGTCAGATCAGGGTGGCTCGGACGTGCACGGCGACGATGAAACGTCGTTTATAGAGGAGCACGTGCGCGACGGGTATAACATCCGCGAAATTCAGGATAAGCTTTTCTCGGCCGGCTTCAGCAGAGTAGAGGCGCGCTATTCATACGGCAAACCAGGGCAAATCTCGTGGCGACTATCCATGAAGTATCCGCTCCTAATGCTGAATACATCCAAGGCGTTCTTTATCCTGCTGCCATTCTATTACCTGATCACGTTTCCGATAAGTTTGGTACTAAACTGGCTGGATGTGAACGGCAAGCATGACTCTGGCACCGGCCTGATCGTGAAAGCATGGAAATAAATTTAATTGTTGATGGCTTAATTGCTAAATTGTTGATTCAACACAGTGATTAAGTTGATGTAGAAGTTGTGATATAACCGCGCTGCTGCTAAGCTTCTTGGAAAGGTATAGCAGGGCGCAGGTGAAAGGCAGGCCAGGTATGCTGAAATGCCTGTAACTGTAAAAAACTTTGTAAGAACAATCAACAATCAACCTTTAGCCTAAGCACCTATACCTGCTAAATGAACGTCCCTTATCTCATAGCGAAGCGTTATTTTTTCTCTAAGAAGAAGAGGAACATCATCAGCATTATCTCCAACATTGCCATGATCGGCGTGGCGGTGGGTACAGCCGCGCTCATCATCGTGCTGTCGGTGTTCAACGGCCTCGAAGACCTTATCCGGACTATCTATACCAGCTTCGATCCCAACCTGAAGATATCGGCGGCAGAGGGCAAGTCCTTTGAGACGGACACGGAGTTTATGAACCGGATACGCCGCACACCTGGCGTGGCGCTGGTAACTGAGGTGATCGAAGACAACGCCCTGTTGCGCTACAACGACCGCCAGATGGTGGTGAAAGTAAAGGGTGTAAGCGAAAACTTTTTCGAGCAGAACAGAATAGGCTCTTCGGTGGTGGAGGGACACTATAACCTGTACGCCAATAATAATTACTACGCCTTGGTCGGGCGGGGTGTGCAGTATCAGTTATCCATCCGGACAAACAATGAGTTCACGAACATGCAGTTCCTGTACCCGCGTAATACCAAGTTCAATCCGCTTAACCCCGAAGGAGCTTTCAAGTCACTGCAGATAACACCTGGAGGCGTGTTTGCCATCGAGCGGCAGTACGACGATGCCTATGTGTTTGTGCCCATCCAGTTTGCGGAGGAGCTCATGGAATACGGCCGGCGGCGAACAGCCATCGAGATCAAGGTAGAGAACGGGCAACGCATCGAGACGGTGAAACGCGCCTTGCAGAAGGTGCTGGGAGAGGGCTTCCTGGTCCAGAACAGCGACGAACAGCACACCAGTCTGCTGCGTGCCGTGAAGGTTGAAAAGCTCTTCGTGTTCATTACCTTCGCCTTTATTCTGCTCATTGCTTCGCTCAATATCTTCTTCTCCCTCTCCATGCTGGTGATCGACAAGAAAAAAGACATTGCCGTGCTTGCCTCTATGGGCGCCACCAAAGAGCAGATTCGCAACATATTCCTGTTTGAGGGCGCGCTGGTCGCCTTTATCGGGGCGTCTTACGGTCTATCGCTAGGCATGCTGATCGCTAACCTGCAGCAAACCTTCGGCATTGTCTCCATGGGTATGGCTACGTCGGTCGTCGACTCCTACCCAGTGAAGCTTGTTTTGATGGACTTCGTGCTGACGGGTGCCGCCATTGTGATCATCACCATGCTGGTGTCCATACGCCCTGCCCGCAAAGCGGCTGCCATGTCTGTGCGCGATAACCTGTAAGGTATAGCCGCTTTCTTTCAATTACGCTCCACACCCACTAACATGAAAGCCTTTCTACTGCCTTTCCTGCTTCTCGTGTCCGGCTGCTCCACAGTGGAGACCGATATAGCCATAGCAGAAGCTGCCTCAGGTATAGCACCGGCCGAATCAGAAGCCGAAACTGCAGCTAAAAGCAAAATCCGCTTCCTGTGGCGGGAACAGGTATACGATGCCGGCCTGCAGGACTCTGTGAGCACGATTGCGATCGATCAGGCTTTAGCTGATCAGCTGACCGACGCTGAACGGGCGGCCCTGGGCTACGTCATTACTTTTATCGGCAGTGAGTGCGAGTGGGATGGTGAGGCGAACGAGGAGTACAGCAACCTGAAATGCAAGGCACTCACCGCGCTAAACCTGGGTTACCAGTGCTCCGACCAACACCTTGGCTTTCTACAAAACTGGTTTCGAAACGATCAGGAAGTGCTGGCTCGCCTGGCCTCCTGCCCCCGGGTACCCTTTACTGCCTCCAGCCAGCAAACATTCAACGAGGTATACCTGACCACTCGGGGAGACACGATTCAGGTATGGTTCAGTGCAGGCGGCGTGAATGTGCCCATGAATGCTGCCTGGGAGTGGACGGAAGAGAACATCTTCCGGGTTCAAGACAGTGCAATTAGCTTGGTGAAAGTTGAGAAGGCAGAGGTAGTCAGAAGCGAACTTGGTCTGGAGGAAGGGCTTTAGTGTAAAGGCCAATATATAAGTACCTCTATATATTGAGATTAAAAGTCTTTAATGTGTTACAGCCAGTAATTAGATGCTGGAAATATGAAAATATTTTGATTCTGGACGGCATTTTCAGGCATTTTAGGTAGGAAATTAGCGGTTTTTTGGTTAAATTTGGAGTCCTAAAACTGTACCCGTATGAAAGTATACACCACACAGCCGTTTCAGGTAATCTATTCCCTGTTCGAGCACGAGTACCTGGGATACCTGTTCGAATCATTTGTGGTGCAGATTAATAGCAAGGGCCAGCTGACTTTACAGCACCAGAATATTTCTGCCAAAAACGCCGAGGAGTTCTCCGCTCGTCTCGATGCTAAAGATTTTAAGCTGATCGACCTGATCGACCAGATACAGCAGGAAGCTGTGCTGAAAAAGTTCTCCAATAAGAAACTCTCCGCCGTTGATTTTTTTCTGAAGGTATACGATCCCGAAAAGGGCGACAAAACCCTTCAGGAGGCGATAACCCACTACATGCAGGTGCGCATGAACAAAATCCTGGAATTGCTCCAGGACCGGCGCACGTTTATTATTGGCAAAGACGGTGATCCTACCTGGAAAGAGATTCAGGTAGCGCCCGAAAAAGCGACTGTGCGCTTTCACCTGCACCGAAATGCCGATAACACCCATTATTACCCTACCGTCAGGTATAAGGGGGAAAAGCTAAACTTCCAGTACCGAAATGCGGCCCTGATCTGCTACGAACCGGCCTGGCTGATGGTGGACGGCGTCATCTATAGTTTCGAGAGTGGCATTGATGGAAAGAAGCTGCAGCCCTTCCTGAATAAGAAGTTTATCCTGATTCCTCGCTCAGTAGAGGAAAACTACTACCGCAAATTTGTGACCTCGCTGGTTGAGTCCTTCGACGTGAAGCCGAATGGGTTCGAGATAAAACCGCAGCAGTACAGGCCCAAACCGCACCTGAACTTCTCCGAAATAAAGTCGGCCAACGTTTCAGCGCTGCTAAGCAACGGCGGCAGTGAAGCTAGTAGAGTAGACAAAGCCGCTGCAGCCGACAAGATCCTGTTTAACCTGTCCTTCAGGTATGGCGACCACATGGTGGAAGCCCAGGATGCCAAGCGGATTAGTGTGAGTATGGAAAAAACGGAGGATTCTTACATTTTCCATAAGCTATTGCGTGATGCGGTGTATGAAAAAGAGTATGTAAAAGAGCTTGCCAAGCGCGAATTGGAGGTGAAGAACGGGCAGGCCGTGCTGGACAAGAGCGCTGCTTTCTCGTGGCTCAACCACAACCTGCAGGCACTGGAGCAGCTCGGCTTTACGGTAGAGCAGTCCGAGAAAAGCACAAAGCACTATTTCATTGGCGAGATCTCCGTTAACGTAGGTATAACCGAAAACAACGACTGGTTCGATATACACGGTACCGTGCGTTTCGGGGAGTTCGAAGTGCCGTTTATCAGGCTCAAAAACCACATCCTGACGCGTAACAACGAGTATTTGTTACCAAACGGGCAGGTGGCGATCATACCTGAAGAGTGGTTTACGCAGTACATCGAGCTATTTGCCTTTTCGGAAGGTGAGCAACAGCTGACGCTGCGCAAGCACCACATGGCGCTCGTAAACGACCTGCAGAACGGCAACCTGGCCCAGGTAACGATGACACGAAAGCTGGAGAAGCTGCGCGAGTTTGATGCCATAGAAGACAAACCAATGCCGGCAGGCTTTCTGGGGGAGTTGCGTCCTTACCAGAAGGCGGGTTACAACTGGCTACATTTTGTAAAAGACTTCAAGTTCGGTGGTTGCCTGGCCGATGACATGGGCTTGGGTAAAACCGTGCAGACGCTGGCCATGCTGCAGCACCGCAAAGAAAACGGAGCCGAGTCGGCGACGTTGCTTGTGATGCCGACCTCGCTTATTTATAATTGGCTGAACGAGGCGCAAAAGTTCACACCGGAGCTGCGCATCCTCTCCTATACCGGTACCTACCGCGACAAGAACGTGGAGCAATTCAAGGACTACGACCTGGTGCTGACCTCCTACGGCATCGTGCGCCTGGATACGGAATTGCTCAAGACCTACTATTTCGACTATATCATCCTGGACGAGTCGCAGGCCATCAAAAACCCGGATTCCAATACTTCAAAAGCAGTTCGCTCACTGAAGTCGCGCTACCGCCTGATCCTGACGGGTACGCCGGTCGAGAACAGCACCATGGACCTTTGGTCGCAGATGTCGTTCATCAACCCGGGCCTGCTGGGCAATCAGCATTTCTTCCGGAAGGAGTTTTTGAAGCCGATCGAGAAGCAGAAGGACGAGCACAAAACACGCCGGCTGCATGCACTCATCAAGCCATTTATACTGCGCAGGCACAAGTCGCAGGTGGCCCGCGAGCTGCCGCCTAAGATAGAGCACACCACTTTCTGCAAGATGACAGAGGAACAGGAGCAGGCCTACGAGGAAACCAAGTCATATTACCGCAACAAGATCTTGACCAGTCTGGAAGAAAAAGGCCCTGGCAATACGCAGTTTATGCTCCTGCAAGGTTTGATGAAGCTCCGCCAGATAGCCAACCATCCCTACATGTCGGATCCGAACTATGAAGGCGAGTCAGGCAAGCTGAAAGAGGTAATGCGCATGACCAGGAGTATCGTAGCAAAAGGCCACAAGGTGCTTGTTTTCAGTCAGTTTGTGAAGCATCTGGAGATTGTGAGACAGGCCTTGGATGAGAAAGGGATAACCTATGCTTATCTGGACGGCAACACCAAAAACCGGCAGCAGCAAGTGGAGTTATTCCAGAATAACCCGAGCATACAGGTGTTCCTGATTTCGATGAAAGCAGGTGGCGTTGGCCTTAACCTGACCGCTGCGGACTACGTGTTTATCCTGGACCCTTGGTGGAACCCAGCCGTGGAGGCGCAAGCCGTGGATAGAGCCCACCGCATCGGGCAGCAGAACAAGGTGTTCACGTATAAATTCATCACCAAAGACACTGTAGAGGAGAAAATCCTGGCGCTGCAGAACCGCAAGATCCAACTCGTAACCGACCTGATCAGCACCGACGAGAACATCATCAAGAGCCTGACGAAAGAGGATATTGACAACCTATTGAGTTAGGAGATAAATTTTTGATGGTTGAATTGTAGATTTGATAACGGATGATTATACCAAAGCCGCAGCATGATGCATGTTGCGGCTTTTTTGTGGCTGCAGCAAGAAGGCAGGTATAACTTTATAGTTGTTGTTTGGTTAATAGATGGAGCTCTTAGGTATAGGTATAGGTATAGGTATAGGTGTAGAGAGGGAAAGTTATACCTTCAAAAGTTTGCACTGTTGCCCCACGCTTAGCAAACTTGAGTGTATTAGCTATACCTGTTTAAAGCCTGATATTTAGCATACCTGACGAATATAACAGGAATAGGTACAACCGCGAATCAACAATTCAATCATCAACCATTTAACAATTTAAAAAATGCTCCTTCACTTAAAGACAGCTGTAGAGCAAGACTTCCGGAGCGTGTTTCATGCGTTTGATGAGCAGCTGTTCAGGAAACTGGCACCACCCTACCCACGGCTGAAACTGTTGCGGTTTGATGGAAGCGAATCGGGTGACGTGGTAGAAGTGGAGTTGCAGACAGGTATAAAATCTTTTCGTTGGACCAGCCTGATCACAGAGCGGGAAATAACAGATACGGCCGCCTGGTTTGTAGACGAAGGCCAGGAAGTACCCCCGCCCCTGCGCAAATGGCGGCACAAGCACCTGGTCACGCAACACGGCAGCGGCGCTCTCATCCACGACATCATCGACTACAGCACTGGGTATAAGGCGCTGGATGCCATGCTATACCCCCTCATGCTGGCGGCTTTTGGTTTGCGGAAGCCGATTTATAAGAAACTGTTTGGTAAGGTATAGCTTAGTAGTGAAGCAGTGCGTTCGAGGCGCCTTTTATGTCAACTGGCTCACCCAAAAACTTAGGCTTCCGGTTTAAGTTAACTTCCATAAACGCATTAACCATTGCGAGCACCTCCCGAAGGTAATTGCGACGGTATCCTGCATAATGCCCCTTATCTGCTATATAGCCGTAACTGTCCAGGCCCAGCGACCTACCAATGTAAATGGCTCTGTTAAGGTGATAGTTCTGTGAGACAAGCACGGCACGGTCCACCTTGAAGACCTCCTTTGCACGGTATAAGGTAGAGTAGGTATCGAAGCCGGCAAAATCCAGGAAAATGTCATCAACTCTTACATTTTTTTTCAGACAATAGTCGCGCATCACTTTAAGTTCGTCATAGTTGTGGCTACTGTTGTCTCCTGATAAAAGCAAACGCTGAACGATGCCTGCTTCATATAAACGTATACCTGCATCTAACCTGTCCTGTAGATACTTGCTGGGTTTGCCATTACGAATGCCAGCGCCAAAAATTATACCGGTATAGCACGAGGGAACGTGTTCAGTCTGCCTGAATGTATACTGATTAGACTGGCGTTTGACCAAAGTGAGTGCGAATACGCAGGCCATAGCTATTACAAAACAGGCGAGTGGCACAACCAACAGGTACTTCCGTCTGAATACGAATTTCATAACTGAGTAAAAAGCAAATGTAAGACAGGTATAAGATACATATAAAATCATGAATATTTAAAATCCTGACTGATGCCTATTTTAAGGTATAAGCAATAATCTTCAAAACCTTTGCCCTACCCTTGCAGTTAAGTGCAGGAAAGAAATAATCTGCTTAAATTCGGGAATGACGAAAGCCGCCATCATCGGTTCAGGTATAGGAGGTATAGCCACCGCCATCAGGCTGGCGGTGAAAGGCTACGACGTGACCGTGTTTGAGGCCAACGCTTCGTTCGGCGGCAAGATGCACCAGTTCGACTTGCAGGGCTATCGCTTCGATGCGGGGCCTTCCTTGTTCACGCTGCCGCACCTGGTAGACGAGCTCTTCACGCTGGCTGGCCGCAACCCTTCCGACTACTTCACCTATACCCGTCTCGACCCGATCACGCACTACTTCTGGCCCGATGGCAGTCGCCTGAAAGCTTACGCCGATGCCGAGGCTTTTGCTACTGAAGCGGAGCAGCAACTGGGCGTGAAGGCGCAGGACGTACGGGATGTGCTGGCCAAGAGTGCCCGGCTCTACAAGGGTACGGCGGATACTTTTTTGCATAAGTCCCTTCACCGGCTCGACACCTACCTGAGCGCCGATGTGCTCAAAGCTTTGGGATGTCTCTCGGACCTGGGCCTGACGACGACTATGCACGACGCCAATGCCAGGCTGTTCAATGATCCACGGTTTGTGCAGTTGCTCGACCGCTTTGCCACTTACAATGGCTCCGATCCTTACCAGGCACCGGGCACGCTCAACCTGATTCCGCACCTGGAGCACAACATCGGTGCTTTTTATCCGAAAGGAGGCATTTACAGCATCGCGGCTAGTCTGGTGAAGCTGGCTGAAGAGCTGGGTGTGGCGTTCAGGTATAGCGAGCGGGTGGAGCGGATCATCACGCAAAATGGAACAGCCACAGGTATAGAAACCAGCTCGGGCAGGTATAGCGCTGCTATTGTAGTGAGCAACATGGATGTGGTGCCAACCTACCGCCGTCTGCTGCCAGACCAGCCAGCGCCCGAACAGACACTAAAGCAACCGCGCTCCAGTTCCGCGTTGATCTACTACTGGGGTATAGCCCGCGAGTTTCCGGAACTGCACCTGCACAACATTTTCTTCAGCCAAGACTACAAGCAGGAGTTTGAGCACATCTTTAGGCACAAATCCATCAGTTCTGACCCGACCGTGTATGTGAACATCACCTCTAAAATGGAAAAACATGATGCGCCGGCAGGCTGTGAAAACTGGTTTGTGATGGTGAACGTGCCGCACCACCAGGGGCAGGACTGGGAGCAACTCGTCGGCACTACCCGCCAGGCCGTGACGTACAAGCTTAGCCGTATGCTACAGACCGACCTCCGCGAGGCGATCGTCTGCGAGCAGGTGCTGGACCCTTTGCTGATCGAGCAACGGACGTCTTCCTACGCCGGAGCCCTGTATGGCAGCAGTTCCAACAACCGCATGGCCGCCTTTCTGCGGCACCCAAATTTCAACGCTAAATTAAAAGGACTCTACTTTTGTGGCGGCAGTGTGCACCCTGGCGGAGGTATACCGCTCTGTCTGCTTTCAGCCCGTATAGTGGGTAACCTGGTGCCTGTCGTAACATCAGTTAACCGATCAAAACAGCATGTCTGAGACTACACATCCATACCAGCCTGCTATACCTTTGCAGCAGCGCCTGAAGCCTTATGCTTTCGCGGTGGCTTTGGGCGTATTGACGATTTTTCACGCAGTGGGCTTTTGGGGCCTCGTGTTTAGTGGCGAACCCGAAAAGTTTCAGCGGCTCACGCCCATGAACCTTATCCTGACCAACGTTTTGCTCTTTTCCTTCCATAGGCGCTGGAACGTGGCCTTTCTGCTGTTCGCGCTGGTCATTGTGGCAGTGGGCTTTTTTGCGGAAGTGGTAGGTATACACACCGGTCTGCTGTTCGGAGACTATGCTTATGGCGAATCATTAGGTCTAAAGTTGCTGGATGTGCCGCTGCTGATCGGGCTCAACTGGCTGATGCTCGTTTACACATCAGGCCATTTAGTGAACATGATTGACATGCACTGGCTTGTCAGAGCCGTGGTAGGAGCCCTGCTGATGGTCGGACTTGATTTTTTCCTGGAGCCGGTAGCGGTGGCCTTTGACTTCTGGGACTGGCAAGGCGGGCACATCCCGTTGTCGAACTACCTGGGGTGGCTGGGGCTGGCTTTTCTGTTTCAGGTGTACTTCCAGAAAGCCCCCATTTACAAGCAAAATCGTTTGGCGCCCTATGTATACCTGGTGCAGGCAGTTTTCTTCATAAGTATCTGGACCATACTGTAAATCTACCTTACTCCGACTCTGAGCAGTTTGCAGGGCGCAACTTATTGTGTTACATTTGCATGTTTCTCGCGAGACATCAAAAGCGATTTTATCATATACATCAGGTCTATTATTGCGTATAGGTATTTGTCCTATTCAGCAGCTAAATGGCCTACCCTGTTCAATGACTTTTTTAGAAACCATATTAGGTGAGCTCCTGCAGATTTTTAAGCGGGAAGGTATAGAGGCGAATTCGGATGCGGATCTGATCAGGAAACTAGACATACGTCAGTCGACTTTTCATGAGCTTTTCTCGAGCCGGGAGAATATGGTGAAGCAGGTGATCCTGTACGATATAGAGCTGGAAAACAGAAGACAACAGGAATTGCTCGCAAAAGCCTCTAATCCTGTAGAGGAAATCATGCTGCTCCTGCAGGACGGTGCCAAAACGATCAAACAGATAAACCCGGTTTACATCGGTGATCTGCAGAAGTATCCGGAGGCTTGGCAAATAAGTATGCAGAATTTGATCGACAACAACCAGCATGTAAACGCTGAGATCCTGAACAGGGGCATACTGCAGGGTTATTTCCGTAAAGACATCAACCTGCAACTGGTGACCAAAATCATTCTGGAACAGTTCTTCATGATGATCAACCCGGCGTCTTTTCCTCCTGCAAAGTATGATCTGTCTGAAGTGTTCCGCAGCATTTACCTGTACTACGTACGCGGCATTTGTACCGACATGGGTGGAAAACTGGCAGAAGAGTATTTCGCTAAAAACAAGGAATAACGAGTGCGTGCTCTATAAAAAGCAGCAGGCCCCGAAGCGTAATGTTTCGGGGCCTGCTGCTTTTTATAGGTATCAGATAAGATTAGCTGATGGAAACGCGCACCTTCTTGGTGTACTCACGCAGCGCAGCCTTAAAGTCCACACCATTGTCGTTCATGTAGTTCAAAATCCAGGCGGCGGCAATCACGTGCGTCAGTTGTTCGCCCTCATCGTCGCCTTCTACCTCAATGGCAAGCGGCTGCTCTTCCATCAGGGCCTCTTCGGCTGCTATCAGGTTCTCCAGCGACTCGTTTTCTACTAGTTTTTTGATTACGGGTATCTTCATTTCTTAAACAGTCAATTTGTTGATCAGATCACGTACGGCTTCTTCTTTGCTGGCAGCCACGGTGTCTACCAGTTGGCCATTTTTGAAAACAGCGAAGAAAGGCAGGTTGGTTACGCCAGCCACTTTGCGGGCTTCCGGGCTTGTTTCAGCGTTAACATCCACAAAAGCTACATTGGCAAAGTCTTCTTCGCCAGACATGCGCTTGAACTTGGGCGCAAACAAACGGCAGCTGCCGCACCAGTCGGCGTAGTATTTCACTACCACGTTTTGGTTTGAGCTCAGTACGTTATCGAAATCGTTATCGGTTGCTACTATTACAGCCATGTTATTCTTTTTTATAAGATTAAACATCAGATCAGGTATACCTCATCTACTAGGTGCAAAGTTAAAGGTTTTGGTCGTAAAATGCAGTGACATATGTCACCTTATACCTGCTGTATGGCCCTAAAACAGGCCTGCTAGCAGAATGTTTAGCGCGGGCGGCGGCTTTTCTTAGGTTGGTCGTTGAGGAAGGCGACCAGGTCCATCTTGTCGAACGTGAGCTCCCACATTCCCTTCAGATCGCCTTTCTTATAACCCGTGGCCTGGTCCTGCGGGTACTTTTCTTTGAGCAGGGTATAGTCGGAATCACTCAGCTCCTGGCCCACCGTGCCGTGGCAGCTCAGGCAGGTTTCGTCGCGGAGATAGATCGGAGAGGTATAGCGAATCTCGTTTTGGTTCAGCGCTTCTACTGCTGCCTGTTGCTCCTGGCCGCTGCTATACCTGGCCAGCGCCTGGGCAGTGCTACCTTTGGCCAGGTTCTGCGGATTGCGTGGCCGCTCGCTGAAGCGCCGCGAAATGGCGCCGAATTTATCCTGCAAAACTTCAACCTCTTCAAAGTTCTCAGGCTGACAATAAGGTATAGCGGCCGCTATACCTCCCTGGGTAAGGTGCTCCGTCAGGCGCTGGATATGCAGACGCTGGGCCACCACCACAATAGAGTCGCCGTGTTTTTGGGCGGCTTTAAAGATGTCCTCTTGTGTCAGGCGCTTGATCTTGTGGCGCTCCAACTCCCGGGCAATTTCCTTCCCTCCTTCTATCGGTTTCACTTTCACATCGCAGCCTGAAACTATAAAGACTATGCCAAGGGTTATAGTAGCGAGCAAAGAACGGGCATTGAACATCTTTCGATACAAATTTGTAGTAGGATAAATAAGTAATATAACAGCTGCAACCAGCACTTATGTTTTATTACTTAAACGCCAATTTAGTATCTTTGCAGCTTAAAACCATAACAGAGCGATGTTAGATAAATTAGAAGCCATTAATCAAAGGTTTGAAGAGGTAAGCCAGTTGCTTATCCAGCCAGATGTGGCCAGCGACATGAAGAAGTACAAGTCGCTGAATAAGGAATATAAGGATCTTGAAAAAATAGTAGTAGAGTATAAGAAGTACCTCAACATTCTGAGTAACATCGACAATGCCAAGCAGGTAATTTCGACGGAGAAGGATGAGGACTTCCGTGAAATGGCCAAGGAAGAGCTGGACGAGCTGCTTCCGCAGCGTGAGGCAATGGAGGATACCCTGAAAGAACTGCTTATCCCGAAAGACCCGAACGACAGCAAAGACATTATTATGGAGATCCGTGCTGGAGCAGGTGGCGATGAGGCCTCCATCTTCGCCGGTGACCTATACCGAATGTACAGCCGTTTTGCTGAGAAAATGGGCTGGCGCATGGAGCTGATGGATGCCACCGAAGGTACATCTGGCGGCTACAAAGAAATTATTGTGGGCGTGTCTGGCGAAGACGTGTATGGCAAACTCAAGTTTGAGTCGGGCGTGCACCGTGTGCAGCGCGTACCTGCCACCGAAACGCAGGGTCGTATCCATACCTCGGTTGCTTCAGTAGTGGTGCTGCCAGAGGCAGAGGAATTCGACATCGAGCTCGATATGAATGAAATCCGCAAAGATCTTTTCTGTTCTTCAGGCCCGGGTGGTCAGTCAGTAAACACGACGTACTCAGCCGTTCGTCTGACGCACCTTCCAACAGGTATAGTAGCCCAGTGCCAGGACCAGAAATCGCAGCTCAAGAACTTTGACAAGGCGTTGGCGGTACTTCGCTCGCGTATTTTTGAAGTAGAGCTGGCCAAGAAAAACGAAGCTGAAGGCGCCCAGCGTAAGAGCATGGTAGGCGGCGGCGATCGTTCTGACAAGATTCGTACCTATAACTACCCGCAAGGTCGTGTAACCGATCACCGCATTGGCTATACCGTATACAACCTTCCAAACGTAATGGATGGCGGTATTGAAGACTTTGTGGAAGAGCTGCGTATAGCAGAGAACGCCGAGCGCCTGAAAGAAGGTGCCACAGCGTAATAAGCTAACCTGCTTTTGAGAAGACATATTTAGGGATGTAGTGCAGCCGGAAGCTGCGCTGCATTCCTTTTTTTGTTTTAACTTGTTGGAGAAATTTAAAGTCCTATCCGAAAGGCAAAAAAATGATCACCCTTTGAGATACCTGCTCGCCATATTGCCCCTCCTGTTCCTGCTTTCGATGGTGGGCTGCGAGCCCAAAGATGAGGTCGTGACCAATGACCCGGATGCGATCCTGCAATTTTCGGCGGACACGGTGCTGTTTGATACGGTGTTTGTGACGCAGGGTAGCGTGACGCGGCGACTCAAGGTATACAACCCTCAAAAAAAGGCCGTGCGCATCAGCAGCATCAGCTTAGGCAGAGCGAACACCTCTCCCTACAAACTGATCATCAACGGCCAAGAAACATCGATCGCAAACGACCTTGAGTTGCGGGGACAGGACAGCCTTTATGTTCTGGTGCGCGTCGACATCAACCCGGCAGATCAGAACCAGCCCTTTCTGGTAGCGGACTCTATTCTGTTTCATACCAACGGAAACCAGCAGAATGTGAAGCTGGTAGCTTATGGTCAGGATGCGGTGTTCCATCCAAAAGGTGTGATCGGCAATACCACCTGGGCAGCTGGCAAGCCGCATGTGCTGCTCGACACGGTGCTGCTGCGCGAAGGCGCCACACTCACCATAGAAAAAGGGGCACGCATCTTTGCAACAAATAAAGCCGTTCTGCTGGTCAATGGTACGCTGCGGGTCGAGGGCACACCAGAGGAACGGGTGACGTTTTCAGGTATACGGCGCGAGCCAGCCTATGTCAATGCACCCGGTCAGTGGGAAGGTATACGCATCCTCACAGGCAGTCAGAACAACACTATCCGTTACGCTGACATCCGCAACACGATACGCGGCATTCGGATAGGCAACCCGGGCAAGGGAGGCACTTTAGTGGAAGGCTGTGCGATACAGTATGCTTTTTTGGATGGCATTGTGGCTTTCACTTCGGATGTGAAGGTGGTGAATACGCTGATCAGCAACTGCGGGCAGTACAGTTTCGGTGGCCTGGGAGGTGGTAATTACGAGGTGCTGTACTCCACCATTGTCAACTATCAGAACCAGCTGCAACGCGAAACGCCTGCCTTTGTCGTAGCCGACTTTATACCTGGCACCGATATCCGAAACCAGCTTACTCAGCTACGACTGGTCAACAGCATCGTGTACAGCGACGGCTCTAACTATATAAACGAGGTGCTGCTGGAAGGCGATTTATCAGCTGAAGTAGCACATAATATTCTTCGCACGGATGCCTACAAAAATACGCTCAACATGAACGGCAACCTGCTTAACATCGACCCCAAGTTCAAAGACGTACGCAAACAGAACTTCCAGCTCGACACGCTCTCCCCTGCAACCGGCGCGGCTATACCTCTTCCAGGTATAAGCAAGGACATCAAAGGTATAAACCGCAGTTCCGACAAACCAGACATCGGCGCCTTTGAGCGGGTAATAGACTGATTTAGTGATTTAGTGACTGAGTGATTAAGCGAATGAGTGAGTTATTTGATCAGTTGTGCAATGATTGAAGAAGCAGGCGCTTAGTATCTACATTTACTCCGATGCTATATTCGCGTATGAACCATAACGATTGAGTCATCCAGAAAAATCAATCACTAAATCACTCATTCACTTACTCACTCAATTTAAACTCACTCATTCACCAATTCACTAACTCCAAAAAGACATGTGGTTTCAGAAAGAGATACGCCTGCCAGCCGTAAAACGCGGTTTCCATTTGATCACGGACTTGCTCACAGCGCAGCTGCCTGAGCTGGAGAACTACAAAGTGGGCCTGGCGCACATCTTCATTAAACATACCTCTGCCAGCCTTTGCATCAACGAAGACGCAGACCCTACTGTGCGGCAGGATTTTGAAAGCCACTTTAACCAGATGGTGCCTGAAAATGCGCCCTATTACCGCCATACCATGGAAGGAGCGGACGATATGCCGGCGCACCTCAAGGCTGCCTTACTGGGGAGTTCTGTGACGGTGCCGATCTCGAAAGGGGAGTTTAATATGGGCACCTGGCAAGGCGTATACCTGTGCGAACACCGCAACCATGCTTCAAAGCGCACGGTGGTGGTGACCCTGCAGGGCGAAGGGTACTAAGGTATAGCAAGTACTATTGTACAATACTCACCTTCGTGACCGTGACACCATTGGTGCTGGTCGTGCGCAGGAGGTAGATACCGGATGGCAGGTGTTGCACATCCAGCCTGATCACCCTTTCCGCCACCTGCTCGCGCAGCATCACCTGTCCGTGGCGGTTCAGTAACTCTACCAACTGAATTTGCTGACGGGCTGCCTGCTCCAGAATGAGATAACCCTGTGCCGGATTCGGATATACCTTCACATTATCAGGTGTCACGTAGATGTAATCCTCTTTGGTGAGGGTGTGGCTTGAGTTCTCGTTGGAGGTGGTGAGGGTGACGCTATACCTGCCCGGTCGGCTATACCTGATGGTTGGGTTTTGAACCGTAGACGAGGCAGGCGTACCACCCTCAAATTCCCACTGCCATTGTGTTGGCTTAAAGCCAGCAAAAGCACCAATAAACTGTACCTCATCGCCGGGGGCTAACAACGTATCCTGGGGCTGGGCAGTGCTGAAACGGGAACGTAACTCACCTGTGCAGGCTGTGGACTCAAACATATACCCACGTGCCGACTGCAGTATACCTTGCATATAGGCCGCCTGGCCTTTGGTGAAGAGGCTCATGCAAGCGTCGTCAGAGTAATCCATGTAATTCTGCCACATATTGCCGTAGGGGCCGTTGTCGCACGAGACCTCTATTCCGTCTGGGCAGCCATCTGTCTGGGTGAACTGGTTTGGTGTGTCGTTTATGTCATCGGAGTCGTTGCAGGTCATCCCGTTGCCCCAAATGTGCTTCAGGCCCAGCCAGTGCCCTGCTTCGTGGGTGGCAGTGCGTCCCTGGTTGTAAGCCCAGAGGCTATTGTTGTGCGGAGCCGCTCCTACTGTTCGGTAGTGCAGCACCACACCGTCACGACCAGGGGAAGCGTCCGGCGAAGAGGCGTAACCAATGCTACTGGTACCCAGGTTGCCTATCCAGATGTTCAGGTATAGCCTCGTGTCCCAGGCGTCCACACCTCCGTTGGCCGAGGACTTGATCTGATCAGAAAAATAGCTGAAACTCTCTTTGGTGGTCTGGGTGCGGGTGATGCCTGTCGTTGGGTTGCCGTTCGGGTCTACTATGGCCAGGCAAAACTCAATGCGGGTGTCAGCGGCGAAAGGTTGGAAGTAGTCCGGAGTATTGGTAGTGTCAGCGTTGAGGCGGCGAAAGTCTTGATTCAGCACTTCGAGTTGCGAACGCACCTGTGCCTCAGAGATGTTCTCGCTTCCGGTTTTATACAATACATGGAACACCACAGGTATAGTGATGGTAGCCTGTTGCATGGCCTGGCCGGCAGGGCGCTGGCGCATGAGTTGCTGCACAGCCTGTTGTGTTTTTAAGCTTCGCTCCTCAAAGTCCGGATCCTGTCGTTTTAGAATTTCCAGGTATGCCTCCGTGCTGCAGCCACGCCCCTGTCCAGCCGTCTGGGCAAAAGCCAGATGAGCAAAGGCAAAGACCAGAAGAAGGGCCAGGGTATAAACACGCATACGCACAGATCAAACAGACAACTTAGAGCACAAGCACAGATAAAGTGCCTGGCTCGAGCAACTTAGTAGAGCAATATACGCATTTTAGGCCTCAAGAAAGCAATCAGGCGCATAAGATTGCTTGCCTGGGCCTGGTTAAAGATTAGCATCAACGCGATACCGCAGGGAGTCCCCAAAAATAAGCTTTTGCACGCCCTCCACGCGGTAGCCGGATAGATTGCCAGAACCCGGATCTGCAGTAAGGCTGATGTTTCTTTTTGAGTAGAACAGCAGGTTCTCTTCCAGAACCACCGCTTCAAGGCGCTCCAGCTTTTGAGCAGGCGAAACCGTAAGCTGCAGCCGGTCTACAGGGGCAGCCGCTTCGGCGTCTTTCGTAAAAATGCTCACTGTGCTGCCATTGGGCAAGGTATGGCGCTCCTCTCTGTAAAAGTCGCGCAAGGCAGGGCGGCTCAGATCCACCTCTTGAAAAATGGCCAACTCTTTTTCCCAATCCAGCTCCTCCAGCTGCAGGGTCTCGGTCAGCTGCCCTTTGGTGATCACCGATTTCAGCACCGGCGGCTGTTCTTGCTGCAGGCGGGCCGTTTGCTCCTGCAGGTAGCCGGTCAGGTCATAGGCAGGTTCCTGCCCCGCGGCAAGCGGCGGAGTAGGGCGCTCGCAAGCCATGAGGCCTCCCAGCAGAGCAAAAAGTCCGATGATGCGGTGGCTGCTCAAATTAAAGTGCTTTTTCAAGAAGTGATTCGCCTGTCATCTCCAACGGCTGTGCTATACCCATCAGCTCCAGTATCGTAGGGGCGATGTCGCCCAGCTTTCCTGGTCGAAGAGTGCCTCTGTAGTCGTTGCTTACCAGTACGCAAGGCACCAGGTTAGTGGTGTGGGCTGTGTTGGGTGTGCCGTCCGGGTTGATCATGTAATCCGCGTTGCCATGGTCGGCTATCACAATTACGTCATAGTTGCTTTCCAGGGCAGCATTCACCACCGCTTCAGCGCAGCGGTCTACCACCTCACAGGCTTTCACTGCGGCCTCAAATACGCCGGTATGGCCCACCATGTCGGGGTTGGCAAAGTTCAGGCAGATAAATTCGGCGGTTTGCTGCTGGAGCTCCGGCACAATGGCGTCACGGATGTCGTAAGCGCTCATCTCCGGCTGCAGGTCGTAAGTAGCTACCTTCGGTGATGGGCAAAGCAGACGCTTCTCGCCGTCGAACGGCACTTCGCGGCCACCGGAAAAGAAGAAAGTCACGTGTGGATATTTCTCTGTTTCGGCGATGCGAATCTGCTTGCGGCCCGCCTTGGCCACCACTTCGCCGAGCGTGTTATTCAGGTTATCTTTATCAAAAATGGCCTCAACACCCACGAAAGTGTCGTCGTAGTTGGTCAGGGTGGTGTATCGCAGGTTGAGCTTGTGCATGTTTTGCTCCGGGAAGTCCTGCTGCGTAAGCGCCTGCGTGATCTCGCGGCCACGGTCGGTGCGGAAGTTGAAGCAGATCACCACATCGCCTTCCTTGATCGTCGCGATAGGTTGCTGCTCGTTGTTTACTTTTACAATCGGCTGGATGAACTCGTCGGTGACACCGGCATTATAAGAGTCCAGCACCGATTTGATAAGGTTCTGCGATGGCGTACCCTGGCCGTGCACCAGCAGGTCGTAAGCCAGTTTCACGCGCTCCCAACGGTTGTCGCGGTCCATGGCGTAGTAGCGGCCGATGACTGAGGCGATGGTGCCCGTCGTGTTTTCGAGGTGCTGCTCCAGGTCGTTGATGTACTTCACGCCACCTTTAGGGTCTGTGTCGCGGCCATCCATAAAAGCATGAATGTATACTTTGTCCAGACCATAGTCGAAGGCGGTGGTGCAGAGCGCCTTGAGGTGCTCAATATGGGAGTGAACGCCGCCGTCTGACAGGAGTCCGATCAGGTGCACGTCCTTTTTGTTTTCTTTAGCGAAGGTATAGGCGCCCGCCAACGCCGGCATAGAGGCCAGCTTGTGCTCTGCAATAGACTTGTTGATACGCACCAGGTCCTGGTACACCACGCGTCCGGCGCCCAGGTTCATGTGGCCAACTTCGGAGTTGCCCATCTGTCCCTCCGGGAGCCCTACCGCCTCACCGGAAGCCTGCAGCGTGGTGTGCTGGTACGTTTGAATAATGTGATCGTAGAAGGGCGTGTGCGCCTTATGAATAGCCGAAACCTCCGGGTTGGTAGCGATTCCCCAACCATCCAGAATCATGAGCATTACCTTTTTATCCATGGTGCAAATATAAGACAATCTGTGGTGCCTTATCAGCCTAAATAGCTGATTTGTGCTTTGATAGTGGGAAGCCTGCCCGGAAATGCTTAAATTGTAGCATACGCCAGAGAGGATGCCTCACTTCAACTGGCAAAGGCCGATTTGTTGTTCCGAATTTGGTGAGCGCACGTTGCCTAGACCAGACCTCTGTAACGTCAGGTATAATTATACCGTTACATCGGAATATATTGATTATTCCTGTTATATTTAGGTACTTGCTGACGACTTTTGTTGGCATAGTTTTGGCAGATAGAGAGGCGAGATTACTTATACACCTTATGAAAAACTTTAAAAACATTGCTGTAGTACTTTTCCTGGCCTTTGTCACGACCTTATTCGCTTCCGGACAGGCTGTGGCCCAGAAAGATGTGTTCAACGGAGTGGAGGCGGCGCTAAAAGCGGGCTCTGCCAAGGACTTGGCCCGGCACTTCGACAGCAAAGTAAGTCTGTCGTTCGCCGATGAGAAGGCCACGGATTACAGCAAGACCCAGGCAGAGTTTGTGATGAAGAACTTTTTCAGCAAAAACCCGCCAACCGGCTTTGCTTACAACTTCCCGACGCCGAGTGAATCCGTTAGAAAAGACAAGCGCTATGTGATCGGAACCTATACCCATCGCAACGGTTCTTACACCACTTTGATCCGTGTGAAGGAAGCAGGAGGCAAATTCCTGATACATTCTATCGATTTCATTAAAGATTAAGAAGATAATAGTTATATTTTTAGCAAGGCTCGGGGTATATACCGGGCCTTTTTTTTATTTTTGCACCGTGAAAGCATCATACCTGACAGAAAAAAGCATAGCCGAGTTTATATCCCGTGCCCTGGCCGAGGATATAGGTGATGGCGACCACTCGTCGCTGGCTTCTATTCCGAACGATGCCCAGAACCAGGCAAGACTGCTGGTGAAGGGTGACGGCATACTGGCTGGCGTGGAGCTGGCTGGTTATATCTTCAACCAAGTAGACCCAGACCTGCAAGTGGAAGTAGTGCTGCAGGACGGAGCCGCAGTAAAGTTTGGCGATGTGGCCCTGACCGTGAAAGGCAAGGCGCAGTCCATCCTCACGGCCGAGCGACTGGTGCTCAACTGCATGCAGCGCATGAGCGGTATTGCCACCTATACCCATTACCTGAACTCGCTGATTACTGGTACGAAGGCCAGACTGCTCGACACGCGCAAGACCACACCGAATTTCCGCATCATGGAGAAGTGGGCCGTGCTGATCGGCGGCGGGGTGAACCATCGTTTTGGTTTGTTCGACATGATCATCCTGAAAGACAACCACGTGGATTATGCCGGAGGTATACGCGAAGCCATAGAAGCCACGCAGCGCTACCTCAAAGAGAAAGGCAAAGACCTGCGCATTGAGGTAGAGACCCGCAACCTGGACGAAGTGAAGCAAGTCCTCGAAACCGGCGGCATCCACCGCATCATGCTCGACAACATGACGCCGGAGATGATGCGCGAAGCAGTAGCCCTGATCGGTGGCCGCTTTGAAACCGAGGCATCCGGCGGCATCACCGAGGCAACGATAGCGGAAGTGGCCAGGTGTGGAGTTGACTTTATTTCAGTGGGTGCGCTTACACACTCCATCAAGAGCATGGACCTGAGCCTGAAGGCTTATTAATTGAACTTATACCTGTCCGATAAAGGGCAGAAGCTTATTTTTTTATTTTTATGCAACAGAATCAACGTTACCGGATGCAGTCAAGTGCTGCTCCGAATGCCATTCGTACCAAAAAGTACCAACTGGAGAAAAACACTTTTACAGGTATAGCTCTGGCCAAGGTATGGCGCAAAGACTGGTGGATGGCCCTTATTCCGCTGGTGCTGTTTCTGCTGCCGGCTGTGTTTAGCTTTTCCTGGTGGTGGGTAGCAGGTGCTATCCTGGTTACGCTTATCTTTGTGCTGCTCCGTTCGGCCCAGGTGATGGGTGTGACGCAGATGGAGCAGGGCAATCCGCTGTTCGAGAAACTCAGTTACGAGATCGACTCCCGCCAGATCCTGCTGAAGCGCAACGAGCGCGAAGGCATGGCCCTGACCTGGGACATGATCGAATCGGTGGAGCGCAAGGGGCAAGCCTACCTGCTGTGGCTGAAGCCTCCTACGGATGCGCAGCTGCCTGGCGGCTGGAGAGGCTGGCTGGCCAAAAATTTCCAGGCACCGGTGTTTGTGATGCTGCCATTCCGTATCTTCAACAACCCGAACGACATCAAGCTGCTGGAGTCGATGCTGCGCCGCAAGGAGCTCATCGCCTAATGGTTTATAACCAAAGTCAGTATACCTGTCGTACTAAGAGATTTGCTATTACGCTGTGCAATAGTGTTTTAAAATAAGGACCTATAACCTATAAATAGAGATGAATAAGAACGTACTTGCAGTATTCGCCGCAGTTTGTGGTTTGTTTATGATTTCGTGCGATACGCCAAAAGACCTGCGCCCTGAGGTAAAGGTGTCTAATGATACAGTTCCTCCGGGGACGCGTGGCACTTACAATGTATCCGATGCCGGTGGTGAGGCTGCCGCACATGGTGCAGAGGGCCATGGCGCACAGGAAGTTATGCCTAACCATGACCAGGGAGCTAAAACAATACAGCCAGGTGACAGCGTTCGCCAAGGTGCTGTAACGAATTCAGCAGCCGGCGCCGATAAGCAATAATCGTCCGCCTAAGCTAATAATAAAAAGTCTGCCGTTACTGTGTGCTACAGTGGCGGCAGACTTTTTTATGAGTTGCTATACCTGTGCGCGCTGGCTGCGTATACCCATGTTCCGAAAATAAAAGAGTATATTTGCATCCTTATTGCTATTGCGCAGCTCCTATGGCCCAACAGGAAGAATGGTTCAGCACCTGGTTTGACTCCCCTTACTATCATATTCTTTACAGTAACCGCGACGATCACGATGCCCGGCTGTTCATGGACAACCTGCTGGCTTACCTGCACCCCAAACCCCAACACAAAATTCTGGACCTTGCCTGCGGCAAAGGCCGCCACTCCCTTTATCTGAACGAGCTAGGCTACGATGTGACAGGTATAGACCTGTCGGAGAAAAGCATTGATTATGCCCGGCAGTACGAAAATGAGCGCCTGCACTTTGATGTGCACGACATGCGGGAGGTATACAAGCCGGAGTCATTCGATTTTGTGCTGAACCTGTTCACGAGCTTTGGCTACTTCGAGAGCGAGACCGAAAATGTGGTGTCCCTGAAAGCCGCCGCTACCAATCTGAAGCACGGCGGCAAACTGGTCATCGACTTTATGAACACCGACCGTACCGTTGAGCGCCTGGTATCGCATGAGCAGAAAGAGGTGCAGGGCATTCTCTTTGACATCAGCCGAAAAGTGGAACACGATTTCATTGTAAAAACCATTCATTTTGAGGACAAGGGCCGGGAATACTGCTTTGAGGAGCGTGTGCGGGCCTTGCGTCAGGAAAACTTCATGGAGTACTTCCGTATTGCGCAGCTGCGACTGGCAGAAGTGTTTGGTGACTACAAGCTGCAGCCTTTTGACCCGGAAAAGAGTGAGCGAATCATTTTCGTGCTAAAAAAATAACGCGGTATGATCATAGCTATACTTGTGCTCTTCTTTACGGTGGTGTTATCCAGCTTCCTCGTCAAGGTATTTCCGCCAGACAACAGCCGCTGGCTCAAAATGGCGCTGGCTTTCAGTGGGGCATACCTGTTCACCATCACAATCGTACATCTGCTCCCTGACGTGCTCATCGGCAACCCAAGCCCGCATCGTGTGGGTTACTGGGTGCTTGCCGGCTTCTTTTTGCAGCTGGTACTGGAGCTTTTTTCGCATGGCGTCGAACACGGGCACATGCACACCAGCCACCACGGCCATGCGCATGCAGGTACCATGCCCTTTCTGCTGCTGGGCTCGCTGTTTATCCATTCGTTTCTGGAGGGTAGCATACTCGTAGAGGGCGGCGAGCGACATGCGGGACACCATCATGCGGGTGAGAACTTTTATGCGGTGCTGCTAGGTATAGCCATTCACCACATACCGGCTGCATTCGCATTAATGTCTGTGCTGATGTCGCGCATTGGCTCTTTCCGAAAGGCCTTTTTGTGGCTCCTCATATTTGCCATTGGAGCACCGCTGGGTATACTGGTGAGCAACTACATCATAAAAGATAATATTGGAGGTGACTTGGTCTTTACTGCACTTACGGGCCTGGTAGCCGGTAACTTCCTGCACATTTCTACCACTATTCTTTTCGAAACAAGCCCCGACCACCGCTTCAACCGCAACAAACTGCTGGCAACTCTCTTTGGACTGGGCCTGGCCCTACTCACGGACCTGATGTAGGTATAGACGCGCCCGTTCAGGTATAGCGCTGACCAAAAACAAAAAAGGCCGATCTGGATCGGCCTGCATAGAGTAAAGTAAAAGGAGAAATTACATGATGGTGGAAAGCAGTGTAGCGGCGAGTGCTTTCAGGGCCAGCACGATCGTGCTCGACCTCACTGTCAGGTCAGACGACTCTTCCTCTTCCTCTGATCCGGAAGAAAGGTCTTTGAAGAAAGAAAGCGGGCTCTCCAGCATATCAGCATCCAAAACTGACTTTTGCTTTTTGGGGGTCTCAGGCTTAGCTTCGTCTGTAGAAACGGTAACGTTGGTGTCAGGGGCTACGGCAGCAGTTGCTTCAATAGTAGTTGCTTCTCCATTGTTCAGATCGGCCGCATTAGGCGTAGTAGTTACGCCCAGCAACAAAATTGTTGCAAGACCAGCTGTGACCGAAAGAGATTTCCACTTTTTAAGCATGCCCAAAATTATGATTTAAGGTACAGTATTCCAAATGATTAATAGGAATATTTGTAGACTTTTTTAAAATTAAAGTAAAGGCTATCCCAAGGGTGGTCAGTGTATAAACATTGTGTGCTAACGCACAGGGGCTGGTTTCACTACTTTTATCTCCACCGGGACTATACCTGCGCTGATGTAGTCCAGCCGCCTGGCAGCGGCCTCGCTCAAGTCTATCACGCGCCCCTTTACAAAGGGGCCTCTGTCTGTAATACTCACCTTAACCGATTTCTTCGTCTGCAGATTCGTGACTTTCACTTTAGTGCCAAAAGGAAGCGTGCGGTGGGCTGCTGTAAGCTTCTTGCGATTATAGGCTTCCCCGTTGGCCATCTTACGGCCATGCAGCTTGTTGCTGTAGTAAGATGCCTTGCCTGCTTCAGTATAACCACGCTGCCCCACGGAGGGTTTTGTACTTGTGCAGGCACCTGCAGTAAGTAAGGTAGAGGCAATTAGCAAAGTGCCGCAGAAGTGTTGTAATCGCATAAGTATTCGCAATAGATATAATCAGCTTAATTTAAACCTAAACGGCATCTTTCCCAAAGAATTGCCCCAACTCGTGCAGCAGCTGGCTAAGGTTGACCTTTTCCAGAGGATGATGTGTGTTGGGGAAAACCTGCAGGCTGGCATTAGGCAAATGCTGGTAGGCCCAGGCAGTTTCCTGTAGACTGACCATGTTGTCGCGGTCGCCCACACTTATGCGGACGGGCACAGATATGCGCGAAAGCGTTTCTTCAGTGAGCAAGGGGCTGTTGCCCAGGTGTTGCATCATGTCGGCTGTGCGGCGCATCACCTCCTGCCAATCGTTAGGGCGGTGACGCCCGTTGAGAACAGCAGCAAAAGTGGGTACTTTCTCCTGTACTTTCTCCGGCTGCAGCATTTTGACTTCCTTTGCCGCTGTTTCAGGGTTCCAGGCAAATTTAGTAGCCAGCGTGAAGATGCGGCCTACTCTATCCGGGTGCTGAAGCGCCAGGTATAGCGCTACGTAGCCGCCCATGCTATACCCGAATATGTCGACCTGCTGCAGTTGGTGCTGGTCCAGATAGCGCAGAACATCCTCTGCAAAAAGCTCAATACGGAAAGGATCCTGAGACAATGTGCTACCACCATGCCCTTGAAAATTAAGGACATGCACGTTGAAGTCTGCCTCAAGCAACTGCTGAAGTGGCTGCAGGGTGCTGGCAGCGCCCAGGGCGCCGTGGAGTAAGAGCAGATCAGGCATAAGCTGTGTTACTGCTTCACCTGGTAGTTGTAGACATCAACTGCCTGTGTCAGCTTGTCTTTTCGGAAAAGCTGAATAACCAGCGGCACCACTATAAGCCCGGCTCCCGCATACACTGCAGGCGACACATTAACAGAATTCGGGTTAGTGGAGCTCTGGGAAGACGAAAGCAGACCATACGTAAGCAGCCCTGCGCCGGCTATACCTACCACTGTCGAGATGGTCTTTTCGCGCTTATGACGTTGGATCAGCACCATGCTGGAGGCGTTGTCAGCCAATGCCTGCTCCAGGTTTTGCTGGTTGAACGTCATCAGCGGGCCGTTGTCTTTCGAGAAGAAGTAAATGCGGCGCCGGCTGGAGCGCGGCATACCGTACCCGTATGGGTGGTATCCCATGGCGGCATAATCGATCGTGGTGGTGTAGAACTTAGAAACGCGTGGCCCCTCCATGATCCGTTTGGCAAAAGAGTCGAAGCGGTTACCGGCGGCCACTCGGGCAAAATAGCCATCGCTGTTCTGATACACATCTACCAGTTCGGGAGAGTACTTGAGCGTATCGTCCACCAGGAAGAAATCCTGCTTGAAAAGAGGCGATTTGTACTGTACCCTGTTGCCGTACACCACCTGGCCGTTGCGCAGTTGCAGAAAATGCCGGCCCTTCTGGCGTTGCGGTTGGTAGTTTTCCTGGGAGTATTCCTGCGCTTGCAGGCCGAAGCTTAACAACAAGCAGGCGAAAAGTGCAAAGATTGTCTTGTTCATGAATAGGGTGATTTCAGCTATAATACAAAATAGGCTTAAGTTCAGAAAATAACCACGAGCATCACGAGCATTCCGGCCAGTGCCAGGTATACCCAACTCATCAGTTGGCCCCTATGCTTGCTGGGCACAATATTGCTCACCAATACAACGGCTATCAATACGCATAATATATACAATAGTATAAAAGTAACGGCTTTTACCCAATTCGGCACTATAGTGTTTTCTGCCTGATACTGGTCATCCATGCCCATACCCGACACCAGGTAGCGCAGCAGAAAAAACACCACTACTTCGAACACTATAAAGAAAAACAGACCGTAAAGCTTGTCGCTTTTCTGCTCAGACATGTTGCCGGGTTTAGGGATACAAAAGATAGCTTTCAGAGGCATGGAATCTATGTAATTGATGTTTTGCCTAAGTGAAACCCTTCTTCACTTAAATATAATAAAGGAAAGCTGATATGTTGCCACGCGTGCTGTTTTTTAGAACGCTCGTATACTCTGACTACTAAGTTAAGCAAACTTAATCCATATTGTTAATGCTCTATATGTGAGTTATGGCATACTGTTTGTTCTTCATTAACAGGCACATATATAGATATGGTTGCGAAGCGAATTCTGAATACGTGTCTGATTAGTGCAATTTATGGTAAGATAGGAAGAATATACTTGCACATCTTTTATAATGTGAAACAATTTCAGGGGGAAAACCCGTTAAAATACCAGATGAATGTAGGGATATGAGGTTATTAAGGAATATTAAATTAGACAATCACTATTTTAACTACGGTGACAAGACGAGGAAGATCTTTAGCATAGGTTATGAGGATCTTACGACGCTCATTTATTACCAGGATAACAACAACAACTACACGTTAGTAATATCGAAAGAAGACGATCCACCGCTTATAGTCGAAAAAAAGATATCGCGCGCGGAAGCGTTCAGATTAATGAATACCCGGCCCTGAAGCCGGGTATTTTCATTTACAGCCAACTATGAATAAATGGAATAAGTACTACAGGATTGCTTTCTGGGGAGTTGTGCTAACCTTTGTGATCCAGTTAATAGTCTCATTGGCAGTAGACCCTTATTTGGCGTCAGCCCTTACCCCCTTCTATACAGTGTGGGGCATTGTAGCTGTAGTAGGCTGGCGGCACGAACATCCGCGCCGCTAACTAGTTTAAAGCTGCTGGATATCAATCTGACGCGGATGGAGCGCAGCATTATGGTATGGCAGCTTAACCCGCAACTCACCGTCCTTGTAGAAGGCCTCGATACGACCTAAGTCGATCTGAGGAGGCAACATAAATACACGGTTAAACATCGGTACCGCTATTTCAGGATTTTCCTCGCTCTGCAATACAGAGAATATGGTAAGTTGATTCTGGTGCAGCACCACTTTGAACGACTCCGGATTTACACCGGCCGCCCAAACGTTGATGACAGCACTTTTCTTTTTCTTTTTAATATCAATATAGGTCTCGCTCACACCGCCGCCCACTGTGTTAAGTAGGTCAATGTGATGCGCGATGTTTCGTAAAAACTCTTTATCCTTTATAATTTTCATCTCTTTCTCCTCTAAGTTTTCATTAATAATGATGCAAATGAGGTGCCAATAGCCTATAACGCCAAATTGACCGATAAATATTTTCAGAGACGCCCTCAGCATGCCAAAATGGCCTTTATGATTGATTTGTTTCAATTCTTCTTTATAGTTGGGTTAGGTATAGCTCACCTCGAATAACCAGAAATTCTATACAATTTATACGGGGGCAAATAAGGTGCTTTATGTCCCATATCGGTGCAATGTTTCCCATATATGGAAAATTTCCGTTTTATATGTGACATTCAATGAAGCTTATTGCTATATATGATCTAAATCACTTTTTTGATAGTTTACAATAATTTCCTGATATATAGGTTCTTACAATTTGAGCTAATAAGCCGGTTTCCTGATTTATTGGATTTTGCTGGAAATAAATAGATTTATAAAATGGTGGCATATTTCTTTCATATATAGAGGTATAAGATCGAAAGCCATGAAACACATTTACACATTATTGATTGCCCTTTTCATCATTAATTTATCTACCAATGCACAGGTTTCAATCTATAAAAATGATTTTACCAATGGCGCTGCTGATGTAAGTAGACTAACGTTCACCTTCACCAAAGCTTTTAAGCCGGAGATGCCGGGTGAGCTAAGCGGCAGTACTTTAATTATCAGAGGAAATAATGGTAGCCGCGAGACAAGAGGCTATACAGGTCACATAACAACGGAGGCTCTCAAGTTCAACCCTGGTTCAGTGTACACGATCACTTTTAGGGTAAGAGCAGAAGCACAAAATGCGCAGCTGTTATTCCAACGGGGTACTACAGCAGCTATTGCTGCCAGTGCTAGCGGAACTAAGGTTACTGGTATTTCGCCAAGCAGCATAGTAAATGCTACTAACGCTAACTACACTAATTTTACTGCGAATTTTACTGTTAATAGTGTGACAACTGAACACCTGGCCTTTTACGTTAGCAGCACACTCGACGCAAATAACAATAACAACGAGTACCTCTACATAGATGAAATATCTGTAACTAGAACATGTGGTATTATTACCCAACCCACTGCTTCTTCGATTAGTCGTTGCGGGGCTGGTTCCATTTCTATGTCCGCGACGGGAGCACCTGTAGGAGGCAGTTACAAATGGTATAGTGCGCCAACCGGGGGAAGCTTGCTGTCATCTACTGCAACTTATACTAATCCTAACTTAACTGCTACCACTACCTATTATGTAAGCGCTGTAAATGCGGATGGCTGTGAGAGTGAACGTACACCAGTATCAGCAACTATAGTTCCTAAATATACGGGATTAACTGAGTTTGCTCAGCAAGAGCTTACTGTTGGCAAACCTGCAATTATTCAACTTAACTCAGTGGTCTTTCAAAACAGTCATGGAGTTACTGTTCGTTGGGAAGCCTACGACTATGTTACTAGAGTAAGGAAAGATCTTGGTACTACAGTAGCGCCTAAGGGTTCGGCAGCACTTTTCTCAATTGCTTCTGTTGAAAGCAATACATATTATGAGGCCTTTATTGAGATAGTAGGTGGAGTTTGCTACGATGACTATTTGCTCACAGCAAGTACGCAGGGCATCATATCTCTCCCCGTAGAACTGGTTTCTTTCAAGGCACAAGCTGCTAAAGATGGCGTGCAGCTTAGCTGGAAGACGGCTTCTGAGAGGGATAACAAAGGCTTTGAAGTAGAGGTATCTGCTGATGGCAAGAACTTCAGAAAGGTAGCTTTTGTGGAAAGCAAGGTAGGCACTACTTCACTCACGCAGACCTACAGCTTCCTTGATACGAGAGCAGCTGCCGGCACAAACTACTACCGTCTAAAGCAAGTTGACTTTGACGGGGCATTTGAGTATTCTAAAATCGTAGCTGTGAACATGACGCAGGCGTCTTCCTCAGCTGTGTATCCTACTCTGGCTACAAGTGATATTACCGTGAGCCTGACTTCTTCTCACGAACAGGTGACAATTGCGGTGGCGGATATGGCAGGAAAGCAGTTGTTGACAGTTCAGAATCCGACAGAGCGCCAAGTAATATTGCCCGTGCAGCAGCTGCAGCAAGGTGTTTACTTTGTCACGGTGATCTCCGGCACACAAAAAGAAGTATTCCGCTTTGTAAAGCGCTAATCAAAAATCTATTGCAAGATAAGGAAGAGGCTAGTCCGTAAGGCTAGCCTTTTTTATGCCCCATGCTGTTATGGGCAACATTTTTTTGAAGTAGTTGAGGTATTGAGTGGGCGCTAAACAATCTATGTGTGGTGTTAAATTAAGCGCGAGATCACGTGATAAGTTGAAAAATATATAGGTATAGTTCTATAGCGCTTTTACTAGGAATTAGTCCCGTGTAAGAGCCCAGTATCTTTACACAAACGAATTCTTTCGCGGGGAGCCTGTTTTTGTGGGAGTGAGCCATCTTTAAGTGTCATGCAAAAGCATGTTTTATCGACTTACTGAGTTAATAGCGCCAGTGATTGTATAGGTATGAGGGTTCATCCTAAAGCTAAAGTGCAATTTCAGGTATTGCTTCTATTTAGGAACTAAGTATATTTGCAACACAGATGCAGTTGGAGGGACGGCTTAATGATGACCACCCAGTTTCAGAACAGCTTAGTAATCCTTGTAAACAGGATGCTGAGAGATTAGGATCGTACTGGAGTTGCCATTGCTTTGCTGTAAGACATGCCGCCTCTGCTAAGGCAAGCTTAGTTTTGGCAAAGCTCCCTCTGCTATTATCTATAACACCAGCCGCTCTAAGCCTTATCTACAACACTAACAACCTCAGAGGGAATTCTTTTGATGCAACTTTACTTTCAAAACAGCTTTGTTAAGCTTTCCTATGACAAACTCTTGAGACTCGGTAAGGCCGAGTGGTGCGGCCGACTGCATGGTGCCGAGCTCAGAGAAGCGTACCTGCTTTGCCACGAAATGATTAACCGTTTTTCGCTAATAAGTTGGCTGGCGGATGACCGCTTGATGGGCTCCATCTCGCCTGCAGACCTAAAATGGAGTCTGGAAGTGCATGTCCCAAACATGGCAAAAAGCTCTTTAAAGCGATTTGCCCGTCTACCTTCGAAGTTCGAAAAGAATCGGGAAGCTGTCGGGGTTATGATTAACAAAGGATACACGCTTAATTTATCCTTAGAACTCCGGGATTTCGAAGACGAAAAAGAAGCGATGAAGTGGTTGCTGGAGACTTCTCAGGTGTCAGCTGCTGCTGCCAGTTCTCACTAATCCTATAAGCTCTCAATGCATCATGAAGCCGCTGATCTTTGTCAGGGGCTTTTTGTTTGCTAATGTTGAGTTATATGGCATGCTATCAAACTGTAGAACTGCAGAGGTAGCATGTGATTGGCGATAGGGTCTGATTGTGGATACAAGATAACTACTAAGCTTTGATTAAAAGGTATAGCTTTATAAGTCAGTAGAAAAGTTAACCCAAAAAGACCTCGCGGTGTCCGGAGGTCCCGCGAGCGTCTGGTGGAAAGGTAGTTGATTCTTAGAGCGGGATCAGGAGGCGTAAGACGCTCGCAGGTTGTAAAGACTCCACGAACGTGTAGGTTTAAAATAACAATAAATGATTAAGTTGTCATAGAACCATAAAGTTCTTTAATGATCCCTAAAATAGGTGTTATACCCATAATTATTGCTTGCTTTGACGGGAAAAAGCTAGAGTAAAAAGGGTATAAGGTAGCTATCATACTCAGTATAGAATAAGTTGGGTGCTCCATAACCAGCCGTACAAAGCCCGAAAAGTTATTACCATAAACGTGATAAAAACGTGCAGCAACCTTTAAGTTATCACGGGCCGCTTCTTGTAAAATGAATGCTAAGCCTTCAACTTTCTTCTGAGTAGAGTGATGTAGCAACTGATATTCCTTTCTATTAAATGCTTCAGCCTCCTGACTTCCTGTAAGCGCTCTCACTGGTTTAAAACCATTCCTTTTAGCAAGTGCTAATAACTTTCCTATATCACCGTTATTTTCATAATTGTTTGAATAAACCTGCTTAAGAATTTCTGAAAGATCATACTTGCATTCATGTTGAATTCTCGCGGGTTTTCCTTTCATGGATTTAAATCTTAATTCTAAGACTTGAAACCCATAGGTTAGGTCTTTCATTTTCCAATGCACCCACTTACAAGATTTGTTGGCTCTTACGTATTTATAGAATTTACTAAGTAAGTCTTTTTCTGCTATGTCTAACTCATGTTCATTCAGATTCTGATCTATAAAACCCATCTCTTGTGCAGAAAGGTGTATTGAAAATGATTCAACCTATTTTGTCTCAAAATCATAAATTGATATCGAAGTAATTCTCGGTGCCCTATTAAAGGGGTTTATGAAAGATTCACAAGCGTAGTGTATTATGCGGACCTTAGTGCGCTAATGTAGCAAGTATGATAGTGTGTTCCGTCCTTGCTTTCTTTCTGCAAGTCGAGGAGAATTAAGGGTCATTTTCCTTTTTCTATTAATTTATTAGAGTGTCTGCTATTGTAAGAAAGACATGGTAAGCAGACTGACTGTTCAGACAACAATATTCCACCCACTGACGGGGAGTCATTGGTAACACAGGGTGTACTTGCTTGGGGTAAAAAAGAAGGAGGACACAAAACCCTCCTTCTTCAGTTATGTTACGATCCGCAAGCTTCGCAAGAGTCCGGGTCATCCAAGCTGCAGGCCATGTCGCTGCGATTCTGGTCCTGGTTGTAAACTGGCTCCAGCGTCTCGGCGGCTTGTTTTTCCACTGTGAACTTGATAGCGTCTACAGCGGCTTTGGTGCGCAGGTAGTACATACCTGTCTTCAGGCCTCTCTTCCAGGCATGGAAGTGCATCGAGGTCAGCTTGCCGAAGTTCACGTTCATCACGTGTAGGTTCAGCGACTGGCTCTGACAAATGTAAGCACCGCGGTCAGCACTCATGTCGATCACTGTTCGCTGGCTGATCTCCCATACCGTCTTATACAGGTCTTTGATGTTCTGAGGGATGTTCGGGATGTCCTGCACCGAGCCGTTGGCTGCGATGATGGCGTTCTTCATCTTGTCATTCCACAGGCCCAGGCCGATCAGGTCTTTGAGCAGGTGCTTGTTCACGACCATAAACTCGCCTGAAAGCACGCGACGCACGTAGATGTTAGAAGTATAAGGCTCAAACGACTCGTTGTTGCCCAGAATCTGCGCAGTAGAGGCAGTCGGCATTGGAGCCAATAGCAGAGAGTTACGCACGCCGTGCTTCACTACTTCCTGACGCAGTTCTTCCCAATCCCAGCGACCGCTGTCTGGTGTTACGCCCCACATATCAAACTGGAATTTACCCTCTGAAAGTGGAGAACCTTTGAACGTTTCGTAAGCACCGTTCTTCTTCGCCAGATCTTTAGAAGCTGTCATAGCCGCAAAGTAGATCGTCTCGAAGATGTCTCTGTTCAGGCCTTTGGCCTCGTCACTTTCAAATGGCATACGCAGCGCGATGAAGGTATCGGCAAGTCCCTGCACACCCAGACCGATCGGACGGTGGCGCATGTTGGAATTGCGGGCTTCAGGTACCGGGTAATAGTTGATATCGATTACCTTGTTCAGGTTCAGCGTCACGTGGTACGTCACGTCAAACAGCTTCTGGTGGTCGAACACCTTGTGGCCATTCTCTTCCTTCACGTAGCGGGGCAGTGCAAGCGAAGCCAGGTTACATACTGCCACTTCATCCTGACTGGTATACTCCATAATCTCGGTACAGAGGTTAGAGCTCTTGATTGTACCCAGGTTCTGTTGGTTACTCTTGCTGTTGGCAGCATCCTTATAAAGCATGTACGGCGTACCTGTCTCTATCTGAGACTCCAGTACGGCAAACCAAAGGTCCTGTGCTTTTACCGTCTTGCGGGCACGGCCTTCGCGCTCGTACTTCTCGTACAGGCGTTCAAAGTCCTGTCCCCAGGTGTCGCCCAGGCCAGGTGCTTCGTTCGGACAGAACAGACTCCAGTCGCCGTTCTGCTCTACGCGCTTCATGAACAAGTCTGGCGTCCACAGAGCATAGAACAGGTCGCGGGCGCGGTTTTCTTCCTTACCGTGGTTCTTCTTCAGGTCCAGGAACTCGAAGATGTCGGCATGCCATGGCTCCAAGTATATGGCGAAAGCGCCTTTGCGCTTGCCACCACCCTGATCCACGTAGCGGGCTGTGTCGTTAAACACCTTCAGCATCGGAATGATGCCGTTGCTCGTGCCGTTGGTGCCCTTGATGTAAGAGCCCGTTGCACGCACGTTGTGGATGCTCAGACCGATACCACCGGCGCTCTGCGAGATTTGCGCGCATTGCTTCAGGGTGTCGTAGATGCCTGGTATGCTGTCGTCCTGCATGGTGAGCAGGAAGCACGAGGACAGCTGCGGCTTTGGCGTGCCTGCATTGAATAATGTTGGTGTGGCGTGCGTAAACCACTTCTCAGACATGAGATTATAAGTCTCGATGGCAGATTCGATGTCCTCCTTGTGGATACCCACGGCCACACGCATCAACATATGCTGCGGGCGCTCCACAATCTTGCCATCAAGGCGAAGCAGGTATGAGCGCTCCAGCGTTTTGTATCCAAAATAGTCGTAGTTGTAGTCCCGGTCGTAGATGATGGTCGAGTCCAGCGTAGCGGCGTGCTTGCGGATGATCTCGTACACATCTTTGGCCAGCAGGGAAGCGTTCTCACCCGTTTTCGGGTCCTCATAGGTATAGAGGCGCTTCATGGTGTTGGAGAACGACTTGCTCGTCACCTTGTGCAGGCTCGAGATGGCCACACGGGCAGCCAGCACTGCATAGTCGGGGTGTTTGGTCGTCAGCGACGCAGCCGTTTCTGCCGCCAGGTTGTCCAGCTCTATCGTGCTCACGCCGTCGTAAATGCCGTCGATCACTTTCTTGGCCACCTCTATCGGCGACACATAGTCCATGTTCAGACCATAGCACAGCTTCTCGATGCGTGCGGTAATCTTGTCGAATTTGACGGATTCGCGTCGGCCGTCTCGTTTAACTACTAACATAGCGTATACATTTAGCGGGTGTTAAAAGCCCGGGTTATTTATAAGGTGTAGGTATAAGAGATCCGCTACCGATGCAGCGGATTGAAACATGCTAATATTTTCATAGGGAAATACGTGTATATATACGCAATCCGTTGAAATACTATAGTTTAAAAGCTAAAGCCAATTGCTTTCACAAGTCTGGAGATCTTAAACTGTGCTAACCGCTTAAGATTTTAGTTAATGTTAATTTAAGTTTTTTGAAATGTTGTATACACACCTAATTTCTCCTTCCTGTATGTAGATCTCATTAACATCAGATAATGTTTTTCCTACTAAAGCAAATATACATTTCTGACCTTTATCATTTACACTTTCCAAGGTAGTGACTTTATTATCATTAGAGCTCTGGGTTATCTTTGGAGTTCTAATGATATCATAGGAGACCTCTCCATGGGGATTGTAAATTATGATTTTTTTATTTTCTTGGTCGATGACTATTAATGCATCTGATACTAAGTATGGGCTCCAGTCTTTCCAATTGTTTGTACCTTCTACTTTACTTGTAATGGCAACACGGTCAGACCTATACTTATTAATTTGACCTAATGACGGATAAATAAGTACAGTGCAGAGCAGAGAAATCAGTAAAAGAGGCTTCATTAGATAATTAGTCAACGGGATGCCAGAAATTCTCCTCATTTGCATTCCTTAAGACATAAAAATGTTTTAAAGGAATTTTTATGTCTAAACACTTTTGGAGCAATGCAGGACTAACATCATTATAACAATCATATGTACCTATAGGGTAAGGAAGGATTTGAATCTTTTGAACCTTCATACCGTTTATTTTTTGTCCTATTTTCTTTTCAAGAATTGACGTCACCTCTAAAATGCTCCTTAAAGTGTTCATAGGCAATTGATTTTAATAGGAGTTTGATGATTGTAAAATGGTTGTCTTAAAAGTCTTCGTCGAGCGAAAAAACGTTTTTGTCTTTGTCGCCCATCACGCCGGCTTTCTGGTACTCGCCCACGCGCTTCTCGAAGAAGTTGGTCTTGCCCTGCAGCGAGATCATTTCCATGAAGTCGAACGGGTTGGTAGCGTTGTAGATCTTGTTGCAACCCAGCGACACGAGCAGGCGGTCGGCCACAAACTCAATGTACTGGCTCATCAGCTTAGCGTTCATCCCGATCAGGTCAACCGGTAGTGCGTCCGTCACAAACTCCTTCTCAAATTCCACGGCATCGCGGATGATCTCGTGCACACGGCTCTCAGGCAGCTTTTCGTTCAGCATAGAATAGAGCAGGCAGGCGAAGTCGCAATGCAGGCCCTCGTCGCGGGAGATCAATTCGTTTGAGAAGGTAAGACCCGGCATCAGGCCACGCTTCTTAAGCCAGAAGATAGAGCAGAAAGAACCGGAGAAGAAAATACCTTCCACAGCCGCAAAAGCAATCAGGCGCTCCGTGAAATTCTCGCTGTTGATCCACTTCAGGGCCCACTCACCTTTTTTCTTTACGCATGGCACCGTCTCCAATGCATTGAACAAGTAATCCTTCTCGGACTGCTTCTTTATATAGGTGTCAATCAGCAGGGAGTAGGTTTCCGCGTGGATGTTCTCCATCATGATCTGGAAACCATAGAAGCAGCGGGCCTCCGGCAACTGCACTTCCTGCATGAAGTTAATAGCCAGGTTTTCGTTTACGATGCCGTCGGAGGCGGCGAAGAATGCCAGTACGTGGCTGATGAAATGGCGCTCGCCGTCGTTCAGGTTCTCCCAGTCCTTCTGGTCCTGCGACAGGTCGATCTCCTCGGCAGTCCAGAAGCTGGCTTCTGCCTTTTTATACATCTGCCACACCTCGTCGTGCTGTATCGGGAATAAAACAAAGCGATTTGGGTTTTCTTGTAGTATTGGCTCCATGCTCGTAAACTTTAATGTTTTTTAAACTAACAGCAACACTTCGTTGCTGCTTTATCAAATGTCAAACTCAACAGACGGTACACCATGTGGTGCATGCACTTGAGATAACAGGATTTCAAATATAGGGATAAGAACTTGAATTGGCGGGCTAAAGTTGTTCAATTTATTAACACTTTGTTAAGTGATTGATTGTCTGAAAATTGGGTCGAAATCAACAGTCTTGTTAACATGATATTGTTAACATATGTAATTGTTAAAATATAGTAAATAAAATATTAATTCATTGTTAAGTGAATAAAAGTACAACCTCATAGTGCTTGGTTAGGTGTAAAAGATGTTTTTGAAGGGATAAAATCCAAAAGACTGCCCTTTGGAGTGTTTCCCGGAATATGAATTCCTGTAGCATCTCTTCGGGCTCTGTGGAAAACACGATTTCCGAAGGAAGCTATCAAGGTGCTGCGGACTAGCGTGTTATGCTCGTTTTTGAGAGGTGCAAAATTATGAAACAGAGATTTCAACAGCGTTATCCACATAGTTGTGGAGAGGATCTGGAAAAACAGAAAGAATTAGAAAACAATGATTTGCATATTAACTTTAAGTCCGCTAATTTTGCAGACTTAAATTTTTTTAAATCATACATTGAAGCTGATGTACGCAATTGTAGAAATCGCAGGTCAACAGACCAAAGTAGAGAGCGGTAAGTTCATCTACGCTAACAAGCTTTCCGGCAATGATGGTGACGCCGTTGAGTTCGCCAATGTTCTTCTTACTGATGATAATGGCACTATTACTTTAGGTGCTCCTTTCGTTAGCGGTGTTAAAGTGGTTGGTAAAATCCTTGGCAACGTGAAAGGCGACAAAGTGATCGTTTTCAAAAAGAAGAGAAGAAAAGGCTATCGTAAGAAAAATGGTCACCGCCAACACTATACGAAAGTCCTGATCGAGAGCATTGGATAAGCAGTAAGAGGAAATTAATCGTAAAATCTTTCAGGCATGGTTCGTCCGCCTGAACTAAATAGTAAAAGAAAATGGCACACAAAAAAGGAGCTGGTAGTTCTAATAACGGCCGCGAGTCTCACTCAAAACGACTTGGTGTTAAGATTTACGGTGGTCAGGACATCATCGCTGGCAACATCATTGTAAGACAAAGAGGCACTGCACACCACCCAGGTAACAACGTGGGTATGGGCAAAGACCACACACTGTTCGCTATGACTGACGGTGTAGTTCAATTCAAAAAAGGCGTTAAGAACCGTTCATACGTTTCTGTAATTCCTAAGGTAGAAGCAGAAGCGTAAGCTTTACGGCCTATGCCGCCACTTTAGAGTGGCAAAACAAAAAAGGGATGCCATCGCATCCCTTTTTTGTTTTCTAGGCTTTTTGCTTCGGGGCAGGTATGGCTTCAGGTATAGCCGGGGAGACTTTCTCCTCCTTTCCTGCCCGGCCACCCTTCCAGTAGGTATAGAGCCCGACCGCTATACCTGTCACGCAAAGTACATAAGCGGCGGTCAGGTTTTGGAAGGAAAGCGGGACGCTGCCCAGCACCAAACCAAGGCCGGCCAGCCAAAGCAATCCATAGCGCACGGGCGCGTGCCCGGACGGTGCGTAATTCGTCCGGAACCCGAGCAGGTGCAGGAGTTTGGGAGCCTCCGCTGCCAGCAGCACCAGGTTTAGCAGCAGGAAGAAGGCAAGCACATAGGGCGTGCCTTTCCAGTTCTGCGATACGGTAACCAGCAGGATGTTCAGCAGCATGGGAAGCAGGGCAATAGCCCCCAGCGTTCGGTAGCGGAGCGTCAGCAGCATAAATCCAACCACGATCTGGGAGTAGGCGATGAAGCGGGCGAAGAGCCCCAGGCCGAACTCCGCCAGTTTCTCCTCCAGCCAGACCGGCCCGATCAGGCCCGGGAACCGGTGCTCGTAGAAGACCTTCGCCATACCTGCCGTGAAGAAGATAAGCCCCAGGAAAATGCTGATGCCGTTGAGCGTGAATGTTCTGTAGTTCATGTTTATACCTGCCATGACGTTCTAAGCTATTAAGGTATAGCCTTTTATAAAATCATCACGAAGAATTATACCAACCGGATAATTATCTAGACGATCGCGCTATACCTAAATTAGAAGTAATGCGGCCTCCCGGAGCAAATCACTAAAGACCAAAGTTTTATTCAGAAAAGGGCAACATACCTAAACTACCTCCGTATACCTAAACAGAAAGAGTTATAGAGTGAAAACAATTAAACTCTTTTAGGAAAGGGATACTTATGGTATCCCTTTCTGTTTTTATACCTTTTTTCCGCACTCCTTCGCCCCGTTTACACACTCCTTCCCACTATCTTCCTATTCTTTGGCAACAAAAATTCGCCTTTTGCGGATAAGTATGTATCTTTACAGCTTCTTATCAAGAAAGACCGAGGGATAGGGCCCTATGACGTCTTAGCAACCTTGTACCAGCCTGGTGCTAATTCCCTTCTCAGCCATACCTTGGCTGGGAAAAGATAAGAGAGTATACCTGCCTTTGGGTGTCCTTCTTGATAAGCGCATTTGTAGACTTAACCAAGAGGGGGAACACCAACATGACTAAATCACATCTGATCTATACCTTGCTGCAGGAGCGCGTACTCGTGCTCGACGGCGCCATGGGCACCATGATCCAGCGTTACCAGCTCTCCGAAGCCGATTTCCGGGGCGAGCGTTTTAAGGATCATCCGTCTGACCTGAAGGGCAACAACGACCTACTCTCCATCACACGTCCGGATATTATTAGGGCTATTCATACCGAGTACCTCGAGGCCGGTGCCGATATTATCGAGACCAATACCTTCAGTGGTACCAGCATCGCGATGGCCGATTACGGATTGGAGCATGTGGTGTACGAGATGAACTACGAGTCGGCAAAGATAGCCCGCGAGGCGGCCAATGAGGTGGAAACCAAAGATCCGGCGCACAAGCGCTTCGTGGCAGGCGCCATCGGCCCGACTAACCGCACGGCCTCCCTTTCCCCGGATGTCAACAACCCCGGTTTCCGCGCCATCACCTTCGACCAGTTGGTAGAAGCTTACTACGAGCAAGTACGCGGACTAGTGGACGGCGGTGCTGATTTACTGTTGGTAGAAACCGTATTTGACACCCTGAATTGCAAAGCGGCACTTTTCGCTATACAAGAGCACGTAAATAACGGCGGCAAAGAACTCCCCATCATGGTATCCGGCACTATTACCGATGCTAGCGGTCGTACCTTGTCCGGGCAAACAGTAGAAGCTTTCTGGAACTCAATCTCGCATGCGCCGATCCTGAGCGTGGGCTTTAACTGTGCGCTCGGTGCTCGTCAGCTCAAAACACACATTCAGGAGCTGTCGCGTATTTCGGACTGTTTTATTAGCGCTTATCCGAATGCCGGTCTGCCCAACGCCTTTGGCGGTTATGATGAAACGGCCCAGCAGATGGGCGCTATCGTGGAAGAGTACCTGAAAGAAGGGCTGGTGAACGTACTCGGTGGTTGTTGTGGCACGACGCCAATCCACACCAAAGTAATTGCAGACCTGGTGCGCAGGTATAAGCCGCACGTTCCCACTCCCGTAGCCCCGCTCCCCCGCTACAGCGGTCTCGAGCCTCTCACGATCACTTCTGATACCCTTTTCGTGAATGTCGGCGAACGCACAAACGTGACCGGCTCCAAGAAATTCTCCCGCCTCATCGTCGACGGTAAGTTCGAAGAAGCCCTCTCGGTGGCCCGTCAGCAGGTAGAAGGCGGTGCCCAGATCATCGATGTGAACATGGACGAAGGTATGCTCGATTCGGAGCAGGCCATGGCCGATTTTCTTAACCTGATCGCCTCCGAGCCTGACGTTGCTAAACTGCCGATCATGATCGATTCTTCTAAATGGAGTGTAATTGAGTCCGGCTTGAAACGCACGCAAGGCAAATCGATCGTCAACTCTATCTCTTTAAAAGAAGGCGAAGAAGAATTTATCAGACTCGGCCGCAAGGTGCGTCAGTACGGTGCCGCCGTGGTGGTCATGGCTTTTGACGAAACTGGCCAGGCCGATACGCTGGAACGTAGAAAAGAGATCTGCGGGCGCTCCTACCGCATCCTGGTTGATAAAGTGGGTTTCCCACCACAAGACATTATTTTCGACCCGAACATCCTGGCCATCGCCACAGGTATAGAAGAGCACAACAACTACGCGGTAGATTACATTGAGGCAGTGAAGTGGATCAAGGCCAATCTGCCGCATGCGCAGGTGAGCGGTGGCGTGAGCAATTTATCCTTCTCTTTCAGGGGCAATGACGTGGTGCGGGAGGCGATGCATACCGTGTTCCTGTACCACGCCGTGCAGGCAGGTATGGACATGGGCATCGTGAACGCAGGTATGCTGGGTGTATATAGCGAAATTCCGACTGAACTGCGTGACCTGATCGAGGACGTGATCTTCAACCGCCACCCGGACGCTACCGAAAAGCTGGTTACTTACGCTGAAACCATCAAAGGCAAAGGCAAAACAGCCATCGCTGCTGATAATTCCTGGCGCGAGGCACCGGTGGAGGAGCGCCTGAAGCATGCGCTGGTAAAAGGTATAGTAGATTTTATCGACGAAGACACCGAAGAGGCGCGGCAGCAGGCAGCTAAAACTCTGGATGTGATCGAAGGGCCGTTAATGGCAGGTATGTCGGTGGTAGGTGATCTGTTCGGTGCCGGCAAAATGTTCCTGCCGCAGGTGGTGAAGAGTGCGCGCGTGATGAAAAAGTCCGTGGCATACCTGCTGCCTTTTATGGAGAAGGAAAAGCTGGCCTCCGATACCTCCAAGTCAACGGCGGGCACGATCCTGATGGCGACGGTGAAAGGCGACGTGCACGACATCGGCAAAAACATTGTGGGTGTGGTGCTGGCCTGTAACAACTACGAAGTAATAGACCTGGGCGTGATGGTGCGGCTGGACAAGATTCTGGCCGAGGCTGAAGCACATCAGGTAGATATTATCGGTCTGAGCGGCTTGATTACCCCTTCGCTGGATGAGATGGTATACGTGGCGCAGGAGATGGAGCGTCGCGGCCTGAAAATTCCGCTCCTGATCGGCGGCGCCACTACTTCCCGGGTACATACAGCCGTGAAGATCGCACCGCAGTACAGTGGTCCGGTGATACACGTGCACGATGCCTCGCGTAGCGTAACGGTGGTAAGCAGCCTGCTTGGCAGCGAGCGCGACAGCTATATTGCAGAGATCAGAGCCGAGTACGAAAAGCTGCGCGCAGACCACCTGAACCGCACCAAAGACCGTGCTTTTGCAACCATAGAAGAGGCGCGTGCCAATAAGTATCAGGTGAACTGGGCTGAAACGGAGGTGACCAAGCCAGGCTTCATCGGCAACAAAGTATACACCAACTACCCATTGGCTGAAATTGTGCCTTACATCGACTGGACGCCTTTTTTCCATACCTGGGAGCTCAAGCGGCAGTACCCGAAAATTCTGAACGATCCGGAACTGGGAGTGGAAGCTACCAAACTATTTGCCGACGCACAGGCCATGCTGCAGGAGATTGTGGACAAGCAATTGCTCGAAGCGCGCGCTGTAGTGGGTTTCTATCCCGCCAACGTATACACCGATGATACAATTGAGGTATACACCGACAATTCACGTGAAAACGTGCTGACCGAGTTCCATACCTTGCGGCAGCAGGGCAAGAAAGGAGCTAATGTGCCAAACCTTGCCTTCTCCGATTTTCTGGCTCCGAAAGAAACAGGTATAGCCGACTACATCGGCGGCTTTGTGGTGTCGGCAGGTTTTGGCATCGAGAAACTGTTGGAGCAGTACGAAGCCGAGCATGACGATTATCGCAGCATCATGGTGAAAGCGCTGGCGGATAGACTAGCCGAAGCCTTTGCTGAGCTGATGCACCTGAAAGTGCGAAAGGAACTGTGGGGCTACGCACCGGACGAGCAGCTGGATAACGAGGGCCTGATCAAGGAGCAATACAAAGGTATACGCCCGGCTCCTGGCTACCCCGGCTGTCCAGATCACACCGAAAAGATCACGCTTTTTAACCTCCTAAATGCAGAAGAAGCCGGTGTTATCCTGACCGAGAACCTGGCCATGCATCCGGCATCCTCGGTAAGTGGCCTGTACTTCTCTCACCCGGACTCCCGCTACTTCGGCCTCGGTAAAATAGGCGAAGACCAGGTAGCAGACGTTGCGCAGCGCAAAGGTATGGCTAAAGAGGAACTGGAGCGATGGTTGTCGCCGAACCTGAACTATGAGCCGAAGCCGGTAGCGCAGCAGGTATAGCAAACCAACTATTCAACAATACAGCAATTTAACAATTCAGATAAAATTGAAAGTAACCGAGCACTTCCGGAACGCCAATGGCAAGACCTTGTTCACCTTCGAGATCCTGCCGCCGCTCAAAGGCGAGAACATGAAAACCCTGTTCAGCCACATCGATCCGCTGATGGAATTCAAGCCGCCTTTCATCGACGTGACCTACCACCGCGAAGAGTATATCTACAAATCACGGGAAAACGGTTTGCTGGAGAAGCGCAGCACGCGCAAGCGTCCGGGTACGGTGGGCATCTGTGCGGCCATCCAGAACCACTACAAGGTAGACACAGTGCCGCACCTAATCTGCGGCGGCTTCAGCAAAGAGGAAACTGAAAATGCCCTGATTGACCTGCATTTCCTGGGTATAGACAATGTGCTGGTATTGCGCGGTGATTGCGTGAAGAGCGAGCAGCGCTTCGTGCCGGAGCCCGACGGCCATACCTATGCAACAGAGCTTATCGGTCAGGTCGTGAATATGAACAAGGGCTGTTACCTGGACGAGGAGCAGGTATACCACAACGGTACCGACTTTTGCATTGGCGTAGCCGGCTATCCGGAGAAGCACTTCGAAGCACCCAACCTGACCTCTGACCTCCGCTGGCTGAAAAAGAAGATAGAAATGGGTGCAGAGTACATCGTCACGCAGATGTTTTTCGATAACCAGAAATATTTTGATTTCGTGAATCGCTGCCGCGCCGAAGGTATAAATGTGCCGATCATTCCGGGCCTGAAACCGATGACCACCAAAACGCAGCTCACCCTGTTGCCCAGCTTGTTTCATGTCGAAATTCCGTGCGCGCTGGCCGATGCCATCGAGTCTTGTACCGATAACAAAGCGGCCGCACAGGTAGGTGTGGAGTGGGCGATACAGCAGTCCAAAGAGCTGATGGAGTTTGGTGTACCTTGCCTGCATTTCTACTCCATGGGCAAGTCGGAATCGGTGCGGAAAGTGGCAGAGCAGCTGTTTTAAAGAAACCTCAACTAACTAAACCTAACCTTAAGGCTGGGGCCATTGGCTCCGGCTTTTCTTTTTCCGGGAGTTGCTATACCTGCCGCATGACCTCACGACGTCTTCAGACCCGCGAGCGTCTAACAGATCGGCCTTCGATAAATTGGTATAGCTGCGGCCATTGATTTAGACACTAGCGGGAGCTGCGCACACCGGGAGGTCTGGCAAGGTATAGCTATACCTTATAAAGCCGCGAAAACAGGGGTTAGCTTATAAAGTACCGGCTTGCTCGGGCTGGCATCGAGTTGCAGACTAGCGATCTGGATGTTGAGCAGGTATAGCCCATCTTCTACCTGGTCCGGTACATAGATCAGTTCGGTGATGGTGGCGCCGCAGCGGGTGTTTTTGGGGTATTGCCAGAAAGCGTGGTGGCAGAGCAGTTTGCCTTCGTCCAGCTCACGGTCTACGGAGGGCAGGTCGAGTAGCAGGTGCTGTATACCTTTCTCAGCCAGATACTGCCCAATGGTATGCTCCAGGTAGGGCGGGTTGGTGCCGGAATAGTGGCGGGTGAGTTTCTCGTCGGAGTTCGGCAGGGTGCGGATGATGAGCGCTTCGCATTTTATACCTTGCAGTCCGGCTTTTACATCCTCGAGTAGCACCACTTCGTCGCCGTTTTCCTGCTTTTGCGGAGTAACCGTGATGAGCTGTGCTACAAACAAGAAGCGTTTCAGGCAGTTGTGGATGGTGGCGTGCTCGTCGGCCGAAATGTGGCCGTAGCATTCGGTGTGAGTGCCGTTGCCGTGCGGCGTCAGGTGGACGCGCTTGTAATTAGTGCTTCCTCCCTGGGCCACACTTCCGACAAAATCTCCTACCCGGATCACATCGAACTGAACCGGCTCTGCCCAGAAGCACTCAGGCTGCAACTGTTTATCGTGCAGCGGCATGGAGATGTCCAGCGGCTGTGTCGGGTCGAAGGTATAGGGTTGGTCGCGGTATGTAATGGAGGCCTGCATCACTTAACTCTCATAATCCCGCAGCCAGCGCAGGGCGTCAGCATCATTTGTAAAGTTCCTTGCTTCAAAGTCTACTCCCCCCAGTGCCTCTGCCCTTGTCATCACAGACTCAAATGAGAGCCTGTTAAACACATTTTCGGGCAGCACGCGGGCCAGTTTTTTCACGCCCTGTTCCGAAAGCGATTTGTAAAAGGTAGTAGACAGCCACTCTTTGGTATGGGGAAGCAGTTTGCCAATGACCAGTGCGTTCAGCAGCAGCTTGTCAGCCTTAGATTCCTCCAGTAGCTGGCCTAACTTTTCAGAAGTCTGGAGCATCTCGCTGTGCTCCACGGGGCGCAGCCAGGTGTTTGCCACTATACCGTGCTGGCGGTCTGCGGCGATTCGGCTGATGTCGTTTTGATAAAGTGTTTCCAATAGCTGCATGGTGGTGTAGCGCGAGGCTTTTTTCCGGCTGAAATCAAATCTACAAATAAATCTGATATAATCAGCACGTGCTATTCTATCATCAGGTCCAGGGTTATTTGGTCGGCAAGCAGCTTGCCCGGGTCGGTCAGGTATAGCACGTTCGCCTCAACACGCGCCAATCCTTTCTCACTAAGCTGTTGCAGGTATAGCTGATGCTGTGACTGCACGTCGTAGCTATACCTGTCGCGCATCAGGTTCAGGTCGCAACCCCAGATGGTGCGGAGCGTGGTGAGCAGGTAGTCGTTAGCCTGGTCGGCCAGCGTGAGTTCTTCTACCTCGGCAGGTATAATGGCTTCGGCCATGGCGGCGGTATACTTGCGGTTGTTAGCCACATTGTACTGCCGGCTGTGGCCGTTAAAGGAATGCGCGCTCGGACCAACTCCCAGGTAATGCACGCCACGCCAGTAATTGCTGTTGTGTTTCGATTCGTAGCCCGGCTTGCTGAAGTTGGATACCTCGTACTGCACATACCCTTGTGCCTTCATCTGCTCCAGCAAGATCTCAAACTGCTGTGCCGTAAACTCGTCTTCCGAAGGCTTGAAAGTGCCTTTTTTGCTCCAGCGGCCAAGGGCAGTGTCGGGTTCAATGGTGAGTGCGTAACAGGAAACATGCTGCACATTCAGGGAGAAAAGGGTTTTCAGGTCCTCCAGCCAGATGCTGTGGTCCGGCGCAGGTATACCATAGATCAGATCCACAGTGATGTTGTCGAAGCCAGCAGCTTGAGCGTCTTTCACACACTGCAGGCTTTCCGTTGCATTGTGGGCGCGGTTCATCATGCGCAGGTGCGGCTCGTGGAAGGATTGCAGCCCAATGCTCAGCCGGTTTATACCTGCCGCTTTCAGTTCCTGCAGCTTCTCCGGCGACAGGTCATCCGGGTTGGCCTCCAGTGTTATTTCTGCCTCCTCCGAAACTATAAACAGCGCTTTGATGGTTTGCAGGAGAAGGTATAGCTCCGACTGGGTGAGCAGCGAAGGAGTGCCGCCACCGAAATAAATGGTGCGCACCTCCTGTCCCTGCAGGTAATCGCGGCGCAGTTCCAGTTCCCGGGCAATGGCCTGTATGGTAGCCTCTTTGTGCCCCATGGAGGTGCTGAAGTGGAAGTCGCAGTAGTGGCAGGCCTGTTTGCAGAAGGGAATATGAAGGTATATGCCGGACAAATCTTTAATTGTTAAATTGCTGATGGCTAAATTGTTGTTTCGCCTGATTATTATGCGAAGGTATGATGCAGGAATCCGTTCGGGCAGTTATACCTTTGCGAGCATAATTCGAGCGCAGGCCTCAATGTTAATAGAGAAACAATTTAACCAGTAAACAATTCAACCATTTAGTGTACAAATGTACAAAATCGCTGTCTTAGTGTGGTGCTTATTCATGTGCCTGCCCCTGCTGCAGGCGCAGGACAAGCCGCCCGTGCCACCGCAGCAGGTACAGCCACCGGCCCCAAAGCTGGTTAACCAGCCAAAGACAGCGCTCAGGGTATACACTACCGGCTCCGACCAACAGGTGCTCCGGCAGTACAACTACCGCACGCAGCTGGCCGACACCGTAGAGGCGCGCAAAGAAGTAACAGCATTGGTGCATCGTTTGCATCAGGACGCCTACCTGCTGGCCTCTGCCGACAGCTCCTACAAGCGCAATGATACGCTCCACGTGAAACTGCACATCGGCAAGCGCTTTGATTGGGCTGAGCTGCGCAACGGCAACCTGAGCGAAGGTATACTGGTAGTGTCCGGTTTTCGGGAGAAGTTTTACCGCAACGTACCTTTTAAACCAGCCGAATATGCCCGGCTGCAGCAGCGCATCCTCGACTACGCCGAGCGCAATGGCTATCCCTTCGCCTCCGTCTGGCTCGATTCCATTCAGATAAAAGACAACAAAATATCGGCCGCTCTGATGGTTGAAAAAGCCTTTGTGGTAACCTACGATACGCTGCAAGTGATGGGTGGCAGTAAAACGCAGCCTAAATTCCTGATGCGCTACCTGCAGCTTTACCCAGGCCAGCCTTATAATCAGGATCAGGTGGAGGCCTCGCAGCGGATGGTCACCACGCTGCCATACCTAAAGGTGGTGCGCCCTCCGCAGGTACAGTTTTTCCGGGACAAGGCAAAAGTAGTTTACTTTTTAGAAGACCGACAGACAAACCAGATAGACGGTGTAGTCGGTTTCCTGCCTGACCCGAGTCGCTCCGGCAACAAACTGCTTATTACGGGCGAGGCTAACATGAACATCCGCAACATCAAAGGCAGCGGCAAGCAGCTGGGGCTGCAGTGGCGTCGGGTTAATAAAGGCTCTGTCATCCTGAACGGCGAGTACCTGCATCCTAATCTGTTCGGTACACCTTTCGAGTTGGGCACGCGCTTCGGGCTGCTCAAGCAGGATTCCAGTTTCATTACCATACAACCGCGGGTACAGCTGGCTTATAACACCATCCGGTACGGGCGCTTCAGTGTATTTACGGAGTGGCGCAACTCCCGCATTCTTTCTACGGCCAGTCCGCAAAGCCTCCGGGCACTCGATCTGGCTGACGCCCGCACGAACACCTACGGACTGAACTACCTTTGGAACAATCTGGATGACTTCTATTTTCCCCGCAAAGGTCGCTTGGTGGAACTGCAGTTGGCGGCAGGCCGCAAGAAGCTGCTGCGCAACCCAAATCTGGAAAAGGAGTTTTACGATACCCTGGAGGTAAACACGACCCAGCTCAGTCTGGGTGTACGACTTGAGAACTTCTTTCGGGTAGGAAAAAACAGCGCCCTGCTGGCCAGGGTTCGGGGTGAAGCGCTACTCAATGATCAAATCTTCCTCAACGACATGTACCGCATCGGGGGGCTGGCTTCTTTAAGAGGTTTTGATGAGTACTTCTTCTTTGCCTCCACCTATGGTATCGGTACGCTGGAATATCGCTTGTTCACAGCCGAAGATTCCTATGTGCTGCTTTTCTACGATCAGGGCTATTACCGCAGCGACCTGGAGCAATCGAAAGCCGAAGGCCTGCCGCTCGGGGTGGGCGGAGGCATCAGCTTCAGTACCGGCGCAGGAATTTTTCAATTAGTGTATTCTGTCGGAAAATCAGAACAGCAGCCTATGTCGCTGAGAGCCTCGAAGATACACTTCGGAATCACCAGTAAATTCTAGCTTCTTACAATTTTTTTGAGGTTTTTAGCAACCAAAGCTTGCGTAGTAAGTATGTTTATACTACTTTTGTAACACAATAACAGTGCGGGATGGAGCAGTTGGTAGCTCGTTGGGCTCATAACCCAAAGGTCACAGGTTCGAGTCCTGTTCCCGCTACCCAAGAAAGCCTTGAATCGGAAACGGTTCAAGGCTTTTACTTTTTTTATCCCTTCTTCCCAATTCAAATAGGTACTAGCTCGCCACTCAATTCCTCCATAAATATTATTGCTGCTATATTTAAACAGAACTATACCTCTTGACGTAAACAAGGGGCTCCTGCTATAGAGAAATAACGAGGCAAAGCCTAAACATAAAAGTGTTTAGTTTGTAAGCCAATTCTGAGGAGTGACTTTATCAATCGGTGGTTAGAGTATATATACTGGTATTTGATTGTTTTACTTATATTTAAGCAATATTAGCTTTAAAGTCATGCTCTGATAAATCATAATGAAAGGTTATATCGTTATAGTTTCAGTACAGCCAAATTTCACCCTTTAAACCTGATCCGATGCGCCAACTGCTACCCAGGCATCTGTTCTTTAGTTTGCTTGCTTCTTTATTGCTATTAAGTGGTCCTGCCTGGTCAGCGCCTTGTCCCACTACCGTGCAGGTGGATGGGCGTACCGTTTTATGTGAAGGTGAAACAACAACTTTAAGAGCCCCAGAGGGAGCTGGCCTTTCTTATCTGTGGTTCAAAGATGGTGTTCAGACAGGAGCCACAGGCAGAGAGTTGCAGGTTACCGAAACAGGCAGGTATAAGGTACAGGTTTCAGGTAGCGCCTGCGATACAAACACTTCCTCTGAAGTGCCCATAACAGTTAATAGTCGCCCGGCACTACCTGACTTTACAATTGATCCGTCAACTGCCCCCTGTTCAGGAGATACCGTTACTTTTGAAATAATCAATGCATCTCCAGACGAAACTTACACGTGGACACTAGGGGACGGTTCTAATGGTCGTGGTCCTAGGGTAAGACATGTTTATAACGAGCGGGGCACAGGCATTGCAACTTTCGATGTGACAGTACTAGCTACAAGCACAATCACCAGCTGCCCTGCCCCAGCACCTGTTACAAAGCCGGTGCAGATTCGCCGATTACCTGAAATTTCCTTTACAGAAGAGAATAACTTCCTCACCTGTCTGCCCGACACTGTGGCAGATGCTGATATCAGCGTGACAGCCACAATCACCAATACGACCCAGGAGCCCGCCCTAAGTGACATTCGCAGCTACTTTGTAGATTGGGGCGATGGCAGTGCTCCGGTGCAGTACCGCCCATCTGATTTTCCGATCTCCAACCCAAACCCATTTACCGCAGTCGGGGACTATACTATTATAATCTCGGCCGTGGCTGGCAATGGCTGTACGGAACCATTCACGCAGGTATACAGTGTGAGCAAAGAGCCAAAGGCCGGGTTCTCGCTGGGCAAAAAGCGAGCGGATGAAAATCAGCAACCCCCTTGTGTGCCCGTCATTGTGACGCCTGAAGACTCTGCTACTGGTGGAGGGCTAACCTATGTCTGGTCCGTAACACCAGATCAGGGCTATGTCTTAGAATCAGGTAGCCTAACGGAAGCCAATCCTGTTTTCCGGTTCACAGAGTCCGGGGTGTATACCATTGAGCAGATCGTAACCAACGGTTGCGATGCAGACACAGCTTCGCAAGGTATCGTAGTGGGGTGGCCCCAGGTACAGCCGCCTGCCGGTGGCGTATTTTGCGGCCCGACCCGGATCGACTTGAGTGCGAGCGGGCCAGGAGGCGCTCCGGGTGGAGGTGGTGGCGGAGGTCTGTTTATCGATAAGAACCTCGGCGAGGAAATCACCGTGACCATCTCCATCAACGGACCGAAGGGGCCGACGACCAGAACCTTTAACTCGGAGACTTTCAGTTACGCGTATGATTTTGACCGACCCGGCACCTATACCATTGCCGTGGAGGCAGTGAATGAGTGCGGCAGCTCCAATGCCATTTTCCAGGGGCAACCACAGCCGCCGGTGCAGGTAGTCATCCTGCAGCAGCCTGGATTGCCGACCATAACCAGCCCGGGCATCGTCTGCGAGGGCGATTCTGTGGAACTGACCCCAACCTCGACGGCACCGTCTTTTGCCTGGTTCGATACCGATGATCCGAATGCAACCCCTATTTTTATCGGTAACACCTTTGTGACGCCTCCTCTGCCTGGTGGCAGTAACAACTTTTATGTCGCCGCCCGTGACTCAGCACAAGGTATACTTTGCACAGGCCCACGCAGGCAGGTGACCGTTACGGTTAACCCACGCGTGACCAACAACCTGATTGATATTGGAGGGCAGCAAACAGGCAGTGTGTGCGTAGGCGGCGTGTCAGCGGAGCTGACGGGCAGCAGGCCATCCGGCGGCGATGAAACCACACCTTACAGCTATACCTGGCTAATAAGTACAGCAGGGCCAGACCGGGGTTTTGCGGCAGCTCCCGGCGTAAATAACAACCAGAACTATACCCCAACTCAGCCAATTAACGCCACTACCTGGTTCAGGCGTGTCGTCCGTTCTGCTAGCTGCTCCCCTGACTCCAGTAACGTGGTCGAGGTAGTGGCAGTGGAGCCAGTACCTCCTAGCGCGAACGTTGTTACACCAGCGCTGCAGGAGATCTGTGCGGGAGATTCACCAGCGCAGTTGGTTGGCTCACCGCCAAGCGGCGGAACAGGTGGTCCTTATACCTACCGCTGGGAAGTAAGCACGCTCGGGCCAAATACAGGATTTGTGGCAGCCTCAGGAGCTAATAACGGTGAAAATTACGAGCCCCCTACCAATTTATCGGGTGACTCATGGTTCAGGCGTGTTGTGACTTCAGGGGCCTGCGATTCTCCTTCAGAGGCTGTTCGCATCACTGTTTTCCCAGCCCTTGCCAATAACACCATCACAGCGTCAACCCAGGACGAATGTTCTGGTGCCGCGCCAGGCTCCATTACGGGTACAGCCCCATCAGGTGGCAGCGGCAACTATACCTATGAGTGGCTTACTAGTGGTACAGGTACGGCCGGCAGTTTCGTGCCGGCACCGGGCACCAACAATCAGCAGAGCTATACCCCAGGCGCTATCACACAAACTACCTTCTTCCAGCGCGTGGTGCGGTCCGGACAATGTACACCTAGCGAAAGCAATGTGGTGGAAATCCGTATACGTCCGGCCATTACAGGTAACGCGATTTCCGCAGCGCAGGAGATTTGCTCAGGTACACAGCCGGCGCCTCTGACGGGCACTACGCCTTCTGGTGGTAGCGGTGGATTCACCTATCGTTGGGAAAGTAGTATTAGCGGACCAACTGCGGGCTTCAATCCTGCAGCAGGTCAGAATACGGGTGCAGGCTATACCCCTCCTGTGCTCACCCGCGACACCTGGTTCCGACGGGTGGCTATTTCGGCAGGTTGCGAGAATCCTTCAGAAGCAGTACTGATTTCGATGCTGCCATTGCCGAATGCCCCTATTCTGACAGTGCAGGATGCCCGCGCCTGCGTGGGTGAACCTGCAACACTAACTGTAGCCAATGCCAACGGCAATACGACAGAGTGGTATGACGCTCCGACTGGCGGGTCACCGCTCTTTGTAGGGACAACCTTTGTCACGCCAGAACTAACTCAGAATTCCACTTTCTATGTGCAGGCCAGAAACAGTAACAATTGCGCCAATGCAACCCGCACGTCAGTTAATGTAACCATCGTAACACCAGTAGCAGATGCCGGTCCGGATGTAGAGATCATTCAGGGGCGTCCGGCAGAGCTACGTGCCACCGGTGGGGTGTCGTATGCGTGGGAGCCTGCAGAAAGCCTGAGTAATGCCAATGTCGCCAATCCGGTGGCCAGGCCTGATGTGACAACCACCTATACCGTGACCATCACCACTGAAGAAGGCTGTACAGCTACCGACGAAGTGACTGTGACGGTTATACCTGCCATCACGGCGCCGAACGCCTTCTCGCCAAACGGCGACCGTGTGAACGATGTGTGGGAAATCGGGAACATACAGAACTACCCGGATGCCCGCATTGAGATCTTTAACCGCTGGGGTAACCAGATTTTCAGTTCAACTGGCTATGCAACCCCGTGGGACGGCACCTACAATGGCGAATCGCTTCCGGTGGCCACCTATTACTACATCATTTATCTCAACAGCTCCGAAAAACCAATTTCAGGGCATGTGACCATTATTAGATAATGACTATGAAAAAGCTGTCTCTCCTGTTGGTTGTATTGGTAGGTGTTGTTACGCAGGCTTTTGCACAGCAGCGTCCGCAGTACAGCCAGTACATGGTCAATAACTTTCTGCTCAACCCCGCCCTGTCAGGTATAGAAGATTACGCTGACATACGCATCAGCAACCGACAGCAGTGGGTGGGGCTCGATGGAGCACCTGTTACATACTATGTCTCTGCCCACATGCCGTTGAACAAAGGCACGGCCAGTACCAAGTATGCTAAGGCGCTGGCGCACCATGGGGCAGGTATCATCTTACACACCGATAAGACGGGCCCGTTGCGCAGAACAGGACTTTCGGGTACGTATGCATACCACCTGCCTGTTACGCGCACCATCAACGTGTCGGCTGGTGTGGCGGCTGGCCTTATCCGCAATACCATTAACAGTTCAGAACTGGAGTTTACTAACCCGGCGGAGCCGTTGATAGGCGGTGGCCGCGTGAATCAGAATGTGCTGGATCTTTCGCTGGGGCTGTGGGTGTACTCCCGTAACTTCTCGGTGGGCCTTGCCGGGGCGCAACTGCTTGAGAACGCCGGCACTTTTCGCTCCTCCGAGGAAAGCAACGTGGCACTTGACCTGCAGCGGCATTACTTCCTGACGGGCAGTTACCGCATTGCGCCCGGAGGCTCTATCGACATCATTCCATCTGTCATGTTCAAGCTGGCCGCACCAAGTCCGCTCTCGGTGGATGTGAACCTGCGTGCACTTTACGATGAGCGCTTCTGGGTAGGTGCCTCTTACCGCCACAACGATGCCATTGTAGGTATGGTAGGCGTTTACGTCAGCCCGCTTATTGACATCTCATACTCTTACGATGCCACCACATCAGGCCTCAACCGGGTAAGCGCCGGAACCCACGAGGTAGTAGTAGGTTTTAAACTGCTCAACGACCGCCGTATTATCTGTCCGCAATGGGTATGGTAAGCTAAAAACGCATTTTTTAATTTAGTACAATTTAGAGAGAGCTGGTACAGGAATATTTTTTTTATGTTACTGATACAGAGTGTGCCCGATTGTGTCTACTTTTGCAGGCAAGTCTGAAAAATACTATTTCAGGATTGCCTGAATAAGCGAGACAGGCTTATGATCAGGGTTGGGTGACGAATGTGCAGAAGAGAAGTGTGTCGGATAGGACTTTGCCGCAATTAAGTTTAAACTTTAACTTAAAATTTGGTACTTAACAAATTTTGTTAAATTTTAGAGCTTAATATAGCCCTAAATATATGCAATATACTTTCGAAGCTTCTGAATGTACTTTTTAAAGTATATACTTGCAGGTTAATTGGCTAAGTGGGATGAAAAGAAAAGAGCTTCGGGAATGGCTTTCCGTAGCTGCAAATTGTTGAATATTAAACGCCAGGTTCTATAACAAACTTATACTCATTGACTTCATGACAAGCTTCTTAAGTAGAGCCCTGCTCTTAGTGCTAGGCTTATGGCTGGTTGCATTTGGCGTACATGCGCAACAAGCGCCCACACTGGGGGCCTTTTACGACTATAACGTTGTAGGCGGCGATAGGGTTGTCAATCAACCTAACACGAACACAATTGTTCGCGCAAAAGTAGCCTCGGTCAGCAAACTAGCTCAGAACTTTAACACAGGCGCAGTCTGGCGCGGCATCGAGAACATGAATGCCGCCGCTAACGATGCCCTTGCCGCAGCCACATCAGTATATAATACAGCCGCTGCTGCAACTCCCACTTCAACATTAACCAATCCAGAACTTGGCGGCCGTACCTATACTGCAGGTGTATACCTGTTTAATGGCAATGCTACTGTCTCCAACGATATTACACTGGATGGAAACAACAATCCCAATGCGGTTTTTATCTTTATCGTCAAAGGCAGCCTCAACATAGGAGCCGGTGTAGACATTGAGCTCATCCGTGATGCTAAAATCGGCAACGTATTCTGGGTAGCAGAAGATGCGATAACGGTAGGTAATGGTGCAGAGATTAAGGGCCAATACCTGGCAAAGCAAGCTGTTACAATAGGAGACGGCTCGATTGTTCGCGGACGCGTGGCTTCCTTGCTAAGCGAGGTTAGGCTGAACAACAACAACTTCTTCCTGCCAACTGACCTGGAGATCAAAATACAAAAGACAGAAGGCGACGCCGGTGTTGACCGCTACATTGTAGGCCAGACGATCACCTATACCTTCACAGTCACCAACAAAGGTCCGGTAGATGACGAAAACGTACGCGTAACCCCTGTTCTCTTTTCTGGCGTCAACCATACCTTTGCAACAGACGCCCCTAACTCTACCTTTTCGTTTGTGAACGGCAACTGGGTATGGAACATCGGGAGCCTGAAAGTAGGACAAACCTACACGCTTACGCTTACGGCCACCATCAATGAAACAGGCCCCGGTTTTGTGCGCGGTACAATTTCAGGAGCGGCCGAAGACGAAATTCAGCAGAACAACACCGTTGACATTAATTTTTGTGCCGTGCTTCCGGATGCCGGTGTTATCACAGGGGCTGTTGAGCTCTGCGTGGGCACTGTCGGGGAGTACAGCATCGAGCCGGTAGTAGGAGCCACCGGCTATACCTGGAACGTGCCAAGCGGTTGGAAAATCACGAGTGGTCAGGGAACTACAAAAATCACGGTGGAGGCAACCGGCCGTAACGACGAGGCCTTTATACAGGTTTCGGTGAACAACAGCTGCGGCGCCAGCCCTCCCAGCCGTCTGAAAGTAAACAACTACCCCGACCCACCTGCCACACCTGGGCCTATTACGGCAAATGAAGGCGTGTGCGCCGGTGAAGGCGCCACCTACTCAATTGCGCCTGTTCAGGATGCTACCTCCTATGTATGGGCGGTACCTGCGGGCTGGAAGATCTTGTCCGGACAAGGTACCACGCAAATCTCTGTGAGCGTAGGAACGACAGCTGGCAAAGTAACAGTAAAAGCGAAGAACGTCTGCGGTGAGAGCCCGAATGCAGCTGAACTCGAGGTGAAGCCATTCCTGCAGGCACCTAGCCAGCCCTCCAATATTTCCGGATCAGGCACATTGCCTTTCTGCGTATCTACCGAGCGTGTGACATTCAGCGTGACAGCCATCGGCGATGTGACAGAATATGTATGGGAGTACCCGGCTGAGTGGACATTAATCGAAGGGCAGGGAACAAACACCGTTACGTTCAACCCGAACGGCGTGGGTGGTACCGTAACAGTGAAAGGCTTAAATGCCTGTGGAACCAGCCCATCACGAACTTTCAATGTCGTGCCTATCCCAGGCCCACCTGTTAACCCGGGTGATATCTCGGGAGCGTTTCCGGTTTGTCAAGGCAGTATAGGTACAAAATACTCTGTAGCGCCAGTGCCGGGAGCTACGAGCTATACCTGGTATGTGCCAGACGGCTGGACCATTACCGCAGGCCAGGGCACGAATGAAATCACCGTGTCGCTTAGCGAGAATGCCAGCGGAGGTCAGTTACGTGTGCAGGCGGTGAACAATTGTGGTGCAAGTGGCATCACACGCAAAGACGTGACGACCACAACTGGAGCCCCTACTGCTCCTGTCGCGATAAAAGGAGAAGAGTTTGGCTGTTCTGCCAAAACAACGGTTTATGAAATAGATCCGATCGCAGGTGCGCAGGGCTATACATGGACACTGCCTCCAACCTGGGTTATCAACAGTGGACAGGGCACAACCCGCATCACAGTTACGATTGGAAGCCAATCGGGCAATGTAAGCGTGATTGCGACAAACTCGTGCGGTGAGAGCAGCCCGGCAACAAAGGCTGTAAGGCCATTCCCAACAGTGCCAGCCACGCCATTCGCCATCAATGGTCCGGACGAGGTATGTATAGGACAGAGCCAGGTGGTGTATACCCTGGCGCCAGTAGATCACACCCTGGAGTATATCTGGGCAGTGCCATCCGGCTGGACCATCCTGTCCGGCCAGGGCACCACAGAAGTCGTGGTGAAAGTAGGCACATTGGCTGGCGATATTACTGTAACGGCTTCCAACCCATGCGGCAATAGTATACCTGCTAAACTGCGCGTGGCACCTGTGGCTGACGTACCAGCCCCACAGGCAGGACCAATAACCGGAAATGCGCAGTACTGCGCCGGTCTTAACCAAACCTACTCGATAGCCCCTGTGCAGGGTGCAAAATCTTACTTCTGGACCTTCCCGGGCGCAGACTGGGTGATCGTGGAAGGCCAGGGCACGACAAGCGTTACCGTGAAAGCCGGAACAACACAGGGTAAAGTGAGCGTGGCTACTGTTAACAATTGCGGAACCAGAAGCACCGCCACCGGTTTGACCGTGCAGTCAGTAGGTACAGTACCTCCCACACCATCCGCCATCGTAAGCGACAACAAGACCTACTGCGGCAATGCAACTGGTCTTACTTTCCGCATCGCTGCTGTTCCAACTGCGGTTAGCTATGAGTGGGTAGTGCCGCAAGGCTGGACGATCACATCAGGACAAGGCACTACACAGATAAAAGCAACAGCCGGAACGGCTGGCGGCGAAGTAACAGTAGTCGCTGTGAACTCATGCGGAAAGAGCCAGAGCGTTAAACTGTTGACTGAGCCTCAGCGTGCGCTTACGAATCCGGAAGCTATCAAGGGGCCGGAGCTGGCATGTGTGGGCAGAACCGATGCGGTTTACTCTATACCTGCCATCAGCGGTGCCGAAACATACATTTGGACACTGCCGACTGGCTGGGAGATACTAGAGGGAAAAGGTACCAACAGCATAAAAGTAAAAGTAGCAGGCAGAGGTGATGTGAAAGTAAAAGCCGAGAACGCCTGTGGCACCACGGCCGAAGCGACATTGACCGTTGAAGTTGTTACATCGCCGCCTCTGGCACCTACTGTCATCAGGGGAGAAACACTGACTTGCGCATCCCGCATCACGACCTACTCCATTGACGCGGTGGCAAATGCAGCTTCTTATTCCTGGAAAGTGCCGGCCGGCTGGACCATTACTGCTGGTCATGGCACTACGCAAATCACAGTACAGATAGGCACTGGCTCAGGAGAGGTAAGTGTAGAAGCCGTAAACGACTGCGACAAGAGTGCTGCAACAAAACTAGCTGTCTCAGCAAGGCCACTTCCTGTGATCAGCCGCATAGTAGACCGCACGCTGGCTTGTTCTGATATAGCCACTTTCGAGCTTGAATCGGACAGCCCAGGCGCCCTGTTTACCTGGGAAGTACCAACCGGATGGGAGATCCTTTCAGGTCAGGGTACCAGCGTCATCACAGTGATGCAGGGTAATAACAGAGGAGAGATTACAGTAATAGCAGACAACGGCGAGTGTAAGAGCGACCCGGTAACGATGATCTCAGACCCGAGTATGCGTGAAGCCAACCTGATTGTGCCAAACGTGTTCACGCCGAACAACGACGGTGAAAACGATACCTGGACAATCGGAAACCTGGCAAACTACCCGGACAACGAGGTAGTGGTAGTGAACCGCTGGGGCAATGAAGTGTACAAGAGCAAAGCTTATCAGAACAACTGGAACGGAGATAAATTAGCGGAGGGTACTTACTATTACCTGATTCGCCTCACGCTGTGCGATGGCTCTGAGAAGACCTACAAGGGTTATGTGATGATAGTCCGATAAGAAAACAAACGAATTAAGTGATTACCATGCGAAAATTAGGGGTACTTCTGGTGTTATTGCTGCTGTCCTGGAAGGGCTATGCGCAGCAGGCACCACAATATACACAGTACATCTTCAACGAGCTGATCATCAACCCGGCGTACGCGGGGAGCAAAGAGATTATCAACGCTAACCTCACCCACCGCAGCCAGTGGGTAGGTATAGAGGGGGCGCCTACCACACAGACTTTCAGTGTGGACGGTTCCTCGCGCAGCGGGCTACTAGGCTTCGGTCTCAATGCCATGAACGACGAACTCGGGGCTCAGCGCCAGATGGGGCTGCACGGCAACCTGGCTGTGCGCCTGCGGATGAGCGAAACCGCGAAACTGGCTCTTGGCTTTGCAGCAGGTGTGGCACAGTATACCCTCGACGGTACCAAGCTCAACACAGGCAACACCAGACCAGACCAGGCGCTTAACCAAGGTAAAGTTTCGGAGCTGATGCCTGACTTTCGTATTGGCGCCTTCTTTAACACAGAACGTTTTTATACGGGACTTTCAGTAGCCAACCTGATCAACACGGGAGGGGACGACCTGGAGGTCACTATGCCGAACCGACATTACTTTCTTTCGGCGGGCTATGTGTTGGACCTTTCATCAACGCTTATTTTCAAACCGAGTTTTCTGGTGAAAGAGGATTTCAACAGCCCGACTAGCCTGGACCTGAATGCCTTTTTCCTGCTGGGGGAGCGCATTTGGCTAGGTGGCTCGTACCGCACGGCTGTAAAGGTGCACAGCAATTACTCTGATGAATACGAGCTGGACCGACGCAACGCATGGGCTGCCATCGCGCAGCTGTATGTAACGCCGAAGCTGCGACTGGGCTACTCTTACGATGTGAGTCTGAACGCCCTGCGCCAGCACGCCAGCCACGAAATTTCATTGGGCTACTCCTTCTTCAAAAAGCAGGACAACCGAATGCTGACCCCACGATACTTCTAATTTCACCCAGAAAGCAGACATGAGATTACGATTCCTATACCTACTGATTCTTCTGGCAACACTATGCGCGCAGCCCCTTGCGGCGCAGAAAAAAGAGATGAAGGAGGCTGATAAGTACTTCAACAGCTTTGAGTACGCCCTGGCACTTGATGCCTACAAAAAGTTAATGGAGCGCAAAGAGCCGGACGCATACCTGCTAGAGCGCATTGCGGACAGCTACCGCCTGATGAACAACAGCAAGGAGGCTGAGTTCTGGTATGCCCAGGCGGCTGGTTTTGAGAATGTAACGCCAGCGAGCATCTATTACTATGCCGAAGCAGCCAAGCGCAACGGTAACTACGAGAAGGCGAAAGAAATGTATGCCAGTTATGCCCGCCGTGTACCGGAGCAGGCCACCATGGCCATGGAGAAGGCCGCATCCTGCGACACAGCCAACTTCTGGACGAACAGGCCGCTCTCTTACGAAATTGCTGTTGAGGAAAAACTGAACTCTTCCGGTGTTGACTTTAGCCCTATCCAGCTACCGAACGGCGACATGGTTTTCTCTTCAGACAGACTCCCGACAGACGAGAGCAAGAAAAAAGAGCGTTTTAACTGGACAGGCAATGGTTTTGTGCAGCTCTACTATGCCAGCATGAAAGAAGACTCTACCTGGACTGAGCCGAGCCCACTGAGTAAAGAGATCAACACAGACTTTCACAATGGACCGGCAGCCTTCCTACCAAAAGAAAATACGCTCTACTTTACCAGAACCAACAGTGTGAAGCGTAGCCAAAGCAAAGTGAACACAGACCCTACCAGTTGGGTAAATAGAGGCGATGGCAAAGGAGGTGGTAACATTAACCGCCATGAGATCTTTACAGCGCGTCGCAATGGCGAAGAGTGGGTCGATATAAAGCCCTTCAAGTATAACAAGCCACAGGAGTACTCGGTTGGTCACCCGGCCATTACGCCAGATGGCAAGCGCCTCTACTTCGCCTCGGATATGCCGGGAGGGCAAGGAGAAACAGACATCTACTACAGCGAGCGACAGCCGGACGGCAACTGGGGTGAGCCCGTGAACGCAGGCGAAGTGATCAACACAAGTGGCCGCGAAAGCTTCCCGAGCATCGGAGGCGATGGCAAACTTTATTTCTCATCTGACGGGCACGTGGGCCTGGGCGGCCTCGACATTTTCAGAGCGGAAGGAGAGCTCGGCAGCTGGACACGCGTACAGAACCTGATGTACCCGCTCAACACCTCACGCGACGACTTAGGTATAGTAGTAGACAGCTCAGGTACCAAAGGATGGTTGTCATCCGGCAGAACGAGCGAATCGGGCTACGATAACATCTATAAATTCAGAGAGGTGAACGTGGAGTGTACGCTGGTGGGCCAGACATACGAAATGGTGGACCAGCCGGGAACGCACATCAAAAAACGCGTGATGGTGGACAACGTGTTGCTGCAGCTGTTTGAAGAAAACGTAGGCTCAATGGTGGAAACGCACTCCGACTCTACCGGTAACTTTAACTACAAAGTGGAGGCGGGCATGCAGTACACTATCCGTGGTAGCAAAAAAGGTTATCTGACACAAACGATCCTATTTACACCAGATTGCCGGTTTAGTATAGACTCGCTGCTGGTGGAAATGATCATGTACCGCGATACACCGAACGTGCCAATCGTGTTGGAAAACATCTTCTACGACCTCGACAAGCATGATATCCGTCCGGATGCGGCCATCGAACTCGACAAACTGGTGCGTATCCTGAAAGCCAACCCGACTATCCGCATCGAGTTGAGCTCGCATACCGACAGCCGCCAGACCCGCAAGTATAACCAGGATCTGTCGGAGCGCAGAGCCCGGGCTGCTGTGGACTACATTGTATCGAGAGGTATAGAACGCAGTCGACTAGTAGCGAAAGGCTACGGCGAAACCAGGCTGCGTAACAAGTGCGCTGACTTCGTAGAATGTTCGGAGGAAGATCACCAGGTGAACCGCCGTACTGAGTTCAAGATCATCAGCAAGTAATAAATCAAGGTTAAACTAAAAGCCCCGGCCCTCCTGAGAGAGCCGGGGCTTTTGCTTTGCAGTCAACTGAAGTTTGCTCAGGTATAAAACCCTCGGACAAGGTATAGGAATGCCGGATGGCAGCCAGACAGAATTAAGTGAAGTAAACAAAATCATGCTGATGCAGAGAGTTTGCTGATTCCAGCTGCTTCGCCTATCAAAGGCACCTATTATCGGGATACCTGCCCGTTGTAGTTAGGTATAGCCATACTGTTAAGATGCGCTATACCTGACTGCAATAGCAGGTAAAGTGTTCTCTGAGGAAGTTACTGCGCAGACCAGCCACCATCTACCGGAAGCATGGCGCCTGTCAGTTGGCTTGCTGACTCGGAGGCTAGGTATAGCGCCAGGTTGCCGAGCGCCTCGACTTCCACAAACTGCTTAATGGGTTGCTTTTTGAGCATGACCTTCTCAATCACTTCTGTTTCCGACATCTGGTGGGCGCGCGCCTGGTCAGCGATCTGGGCCTCAACCAGCGGGGTTCGTACATAGCCCGGGCAAATGGCGTTGCACGTAATGCCGTTCGGGGCTCCCTCCAAAGCCAGCACCTTCGTTATACCTGCCACCCCGTGTTTAGCGGCTACATAGGCTACTTTGTACTCGGAAGCCCGCAACGCATGGGCCGACGCAATATTGATAATGCGTCCGAACCCGCGGGCTTTCATACCTGGCCAAACCGCTTTGGAAGCATGGAAAGTGGCCGACATGTTGATGGCGATGATGGCATCCCAGCGATCCTCCGGAAACTCATCGACCGGCGCTACATACTGTATACCTGCATTGTTGATGAGCACATCCACTTGCCCAAGCTCTCGTTCTGCCTGCTGCACCATCTCCCGGATCTGCTCCGGCTGCAGCATGTTGGCCGACGAGAACGTGACCTTTACGTTATGCTCCCGCGCCAGTTCATCGGTAATCTGCTGGCCGTTTTTCTCCAGCCCGTTTAAGAGCAAATTATATCCTTGCGCGGCAAAAAGGCGGGCTATACCTAAGCCTATACCACTTGTGCCACCCGTAATGATTGCATTCTTCATGTGTGAAAACCTATGATTTGAATATTTAACCCAAAAAAACAGAGCGCCCTTGCGGGGCGCCCTGCCTTCACCTTAATCTAATCTACCTAACGTCGTTTTTGTCCTTTTTGCCACCGAAGTCGAAGCGCAGTTCAGCGGAGTACAGGCGGCCAATAACCGGTGAACCCACAAACTCACGCTGCTCGGTATCGAACAGGTTGGATACGCTGGCACCCAGTGTGATCATCTGCGTGAAACGGTAGCCGGCGCTAACATCCACCGAAGTAAAGCCACCCAGCGGTCCGTAGTTGTAAAGCAGCGGTGCCACGCGCTTGTTTGCGTTTTCTTTAGCTGCTACTTGCGAACCAGAGTAGAAATCATACTCAGGCAGGATGCGCACATTCACAGAGCCAAAAAACTTGTTGCTAAACAGGTCGCGGGCTGTGAAGTTGAAATTGTAGCGGTGCTTCGGTGCATTCAGGCTGCTTTCGGCAGGAACCACTTTGCCGTCGCCGTTCGCGTCGTTGTCCAGGTTGTCGCGCTCTGTAATATCGGAGTTGAAGTAGGAGTACTTGGCGCCGATGCTGAAGTTGTTGTTCAGGTAATAGTTCAGGCCAAGGTCGGTACCCCACGAGTTCACGTTGCCATAGTTCAGGTAGGTGAGGTAGTAATTCAGTGCGTTAGAAGCAGCTTCTGTCACATCTTCAGTGCCTTTGCGAATTACTTTCTCTTTGCCCATAATCGGGGTGATACCAGTAAGTGGGGAGATAAAGTCCTCAGACATCGAATACCAGGTGCTCAGGTCCACATAAAACTTATCGGTCGGGGTGCCTTTGTAACCCAGCTCGAAGGTCTGCACACGCTCTGGCTCCAGTTTCGCTATCTCGCGGGTGGCGCCTGTCTCGGTGTTCTGTATGGTCAGGCCGGCGCCGCTACCTAGGATGGCCAGCGAGCCGTTGTTGAGGTAAAACTCCTGGAACTGAATAGAAGGAGCAGCATAGGCACGTCCGTAGGTGGCTCTGAAAGTACCGGCCAGCGCGTTCAGCGTCAGGGCAGCTTTCGGGCTGAACTGCGTGCCGTAGTTGTCGTGGCGGTCGATACGGCCACCAACCACAGCGCGAACACGGTCACCCAGGCCACGCTCGATCTGGGCAACAGCACCGTACTGGTTCAGGATGATGTTGCCGTTGCGGTCGTCGAGGTAGGTCAGGCGGCTGTAAGCCACATCGCGCTGGAAGCTCAGACCTGTGATCACGTCAAAACCACCGTAGCTGTTGTTATACTGCACTTCGCCGTTCAGGCGGTGGCTCTTGTCGATGAAGCCCGGGAAAGCGATGGCCGGGGAATTGGTGTATAGCTCACCTTTAGCGGCACCTGTTTTGGACTTTTCGTGCGCCACTTCCTGCGACTGACCCAGGGCACGCAAGGTATAGTAGTTGTTGGTGCGGGCGTTGATCTGGTAGGTGTCGCCGGCATCGTTCCAGGTGTTGTATACCTGCGCGAAGATGCGTGGTGTTACGATGCGGCCGTGCAAGTACTGAAAGGTCCAGCCGTCGATCTGGTTGCGGCCGTTGTTGGTTACGCCGATGTTCGAGCCCTGTCCGATACCATAGTCCAGGATCACATCCATGTTTTGGGTTGGGCTGTAGTACACGGCAGCGCTGGCACGCTTAAAATTGAAGTTGAAATCCACATCATACTCAGGCAGAGCACCCAGTGTGGCATTGTAAACGGTGTCGATGAATTCGAAGTCTTTGCCCTGCGTGTATTCTGCATTCACTTTGTAGGCAAACTTGCTGTTGATCACCCCGGCGTGGCGGGCACGGGCCGAGAGAACGCTTTGGTTTCCGGCACCTATCGTCACAGTAGTACCTGGATGGCGACGTGGATCTTTGGTGATCGTGTTGATGATACCGTTGTGCGCATTCGGACCATAAAGTGCCGAAGACGGACCCAGAATCACTTCCACACGCTCAATGTCTTCTTTGATCACGGTATTGTAAACACCGGCCGGAAGGCCGGTACCGCCCGGCAGCATGGAGTTACGGCCGTCGGTGAGCTGGAACATCTTCACGTTGAAGGCGTTGTTGAAGCCACGGGCGTTTATACCGATACCGGCCACCCCGGAGCGCACCACTTCCACGCCCTGCACCTTGTTAAGCAACTCGCCCACGTTGAAAGAAGGCAGCTCAGCCAGGTCGCGCGTGGAGATTACGCTGATGGCGGCAGGTGCCTCGGTCAGCTTTTCAGGACGACGGGAAGCTGTTACCACAATCTCTTCGCCAACCACATTGGTGGTATTCATGGACACGGTGCCGATGTCGGTTGTGCCACCAGAGGTAACCGTAATGGATTGTCTTGGGAAGGTATAGCCTACATAAGAAATACGCATGTTGTAGGTGCCGGCTGGCACATCCATAATACTGAACTCGCCGGCTGCATCGGTAGAGGCGCCTTTGGTAGTTCCTTCGAGTAAAACCGTGGCGCCCGTCAGGGGCTCCCTGGTATCGGCCCCGAGCACGCGGCCTCGCACACTGCCGCTTTGGGCCAGTGCCACCTGTGTCACTGCAAGGAGTGCGAACAGGAGAGAGTAAATTTTTTTCATGACAATGTAGGTTAGATATGTAAGGTTAAGTTTTAGATGCTATTTCAGAAAGTCCCGGATCGCTTTGTTAAAGGCCCCGGCCTGTTCGTACTGCAAAAAATGCCCTGCCTCAGGCAGCACAACCAGTTGGCTGTTAGGTATGCGGTCGCGTGCGGTTTCGGCTACGGCCTGGGTGGTCAGGTTTGGGTTGAGGTAACGGTTAGGTATAAGGGCATCCTGCGCGCCGAAAATGATTAACGTCGGTACCTGTACCTGCTGCAGTTGCTCATACACCGGCTCGTCGACCATAGCGGCCACACTACCAGCAACGGCTTTGCTGTATGCCCCGAACTCAGCCGACTGCGACATTTTGAGCCGATCATCAATCATGTATTGCGCATCGGCAGGCATCTGGTGGAAGTTCACTTTAAAGTTGGCTACTACTTGCTCCGGGGTGGTTTTCTGCACACTTTCCGGCGTCACTGTCATTTTGAAGAGCTGTTTTTGCTGCTCGGTGAAGGTTTCTATACCTGCTGGAGCGGCCAAAATCAGATGCTTGATGCGCTGGGGTTGTTTCAGTGCGGCCGTGATGGCGATCTGCCCGCCCATGGAGTGTCCAACTAAGGTAGCTTGTTTAATTTTCAGCGTATCCATCAGGGCCAGCACATCATCTGCATAAGTAGCCATACCTGCCGTTATACCTGTTTTGTCGGACTTGCCGTAGCCGGGCAGGTCGATGGCGATGCAGCGGTAGTGCTGGCTTAGTTCGGCCACATTCTTATCCCAGGCGGGTAGGTAGCTGCCTAGTCCGTGGATGAAGATCAGCGTTTCAGATCCCTTGCCTTCGTCAGTATAAGCTACCTTGGTGCCGTTGGGTAGCGTCGCTTTTTTGACTGCATACCTGTAGCTCAGCCCTTCGAACACGGGGTCGGCAGCTGGCGTAGCGGCTGTCGCTTCGGTGCTGGCTGTTGCCGTATTGGTCGTCTTGTCTATACCTGTAGAGGTGGCGGCAGGCTGAGCCGACTGGCAGGCTGTCTGCAGGTATAGCAAGCCAAGTGAGGCTAGTATAAGTTTAGTTTTTGAGCTCACTTTCATAAGTCGGTTCTGTTAAAAGTGAAGGATCTTCTGTTGCCCACTCAGTAGCTGGCTTTCGGAAGGCATAGTAAAAGATAAGTCCTACTGCCACGGAGGCCAGTATGGCCAGGGCGGCGGCTATACCTGGGTTGCGCACCGGTGCCTGCATGTAAGTAGTCAGGCCACCGTAGTACACGCCAAAATGCACGATCACCGAAGTGATGGACGCCGCCACCGGTGCAATCAGCGGTACACGGCGCAGGAACATGCCAAAGAGCACCGGCACGAAAGCGGCCGAGAAGTAAGCGTATACCCCGTTCTGCGCAAAAATGCCCACGCTCAGGTTCGGGTTCTGCAACTGGTCAAATGTCAGCCAGATGGTGACAGCCGCCAGCGCCACAATCACGAGTCGATTCACTAGTACGCCTCTTTTGGTGATGTTTTCGCCTACGATCGGGGCCAGGATGTCGGAGGTAATGGTGATGGACATTGATTGGATGAGACCTTCTAAAGTAGAGAGTCCCGCCGAGATTAGTCCAATAACAACCAGCAAGCCCATGTATACCGGAAACTCCTTCACTACATAAGCCGACATGATGCCGTCCACTGGCAGCGGTTGTCCGTTCACGGTCAGATCAGGGAAAGAAAGGCGGGCGTAGAGGCCTGCGAACACCACCAGGAAGAAAAGGCCCTGCGCCAGCAAGCCCGTCAGCAGGTATAGGTTCACATCCTTTTCATTCTTGAGCAAAAGCGATTTGGTGATGATGTGCGGCTGGCAAACGATGGCTACCCCGATGATGAACTGGCAGAAGATGATCTCAAAATTATCGCGGAAGAGAAAGCTTTCCGGGTTGGTGGCAGATACCAGCAAAGGGTCGATAGCCGCCAGCTTGTCCAGGAAGCCGTGCACGCCATCGCTGAAATGCTGGTAGCCGGAGCCCAGCAGGATGAACGCCACAATCAGCATCAGCACCGCCTGAATCATGTTGGTATACACCATGGAGTTGGCGCCCCCGAACATCATGTAGCCGAACACAAACACCACGATGCCGACGCACACGTGCAGTTCGTTGAGGTTGAGCACACTGGCCAACACTTTGGTGAGTCCTACGCAAATAAGCACGATGAATGTGATGAGTAGCAGCGACAGGAACGCAAAGAACATGGCATAGCCGCGACTCTTGTAGGTCAGCCCCATCCACTGGGCCATAGTTTGGGCTTTCACGGCGGTACCCATTTTGCGGAAACCCTTGGTCAGCACCACCAGCGACACCAGGGCCGCTACAGGCAGGGCAATAGCCATGGAAATAACGCCGCTGATGCCATACAGTGCCACAAAACCCGGATTGATGATGAACGTGGCGGCACTCGTCATGGAGGCAGCCAGTGCCAGACCTACAGCAACCGGAGAGAAAGTCACACTGCCGAGGGCATAGTCAGAGATGGAGCGGATGCGCAGAGCGCCCCGGATCACAAAAAACAGGATAATGCCTGCGTAGGCGAGTACGAGTACCCAACCAGCCGTAACAAGCTCCGATGATGCCATACTATTCATGCTTGATGGTATTATTACTAAGGAAATATTGAATTAATTTAGCTAATAATAAACATTGACAGAAGCCTATACTTGCCAAACAGGAATATTTAGAGGTGAAATCGGTAAGGGAGGAGGTGAGGTAAATTTCGAATGAGTGAGTGGTGAATCACCGGGATGGTTAAATGGTTGATTGTTGAATTGTTTATTCGGTGCACGACCCGCGCCCTGTTCCTGCATGACCTCCATCCTGGGCTCAGAACCCGGGACTCTTAAACTCCTCAACGTGCTCGTGCAGCCGAAGCTCAACGCATAGCAAGAGTTAAGATTGAACCTTGTTAGGAGCTTTTATTCTTTTGTTAATCTAATTTCCTTAATGATGCTGTACCCGAAGAACCCTTTCCGAGTGGTAAGAACTACGTAGTTCGCAGCTTCAACTTGTTGTCTTTCACCACTGTCAAACCTAATGTCCTTTGAATAGTCAACCAAGTTAATTTCAGCATATACAGATCCGCTCCTCCTTGCATGACTAACGCCCACGATTGGCTTTTTCAATGTCTCTGTCTGTTCCCTTCCAAAGACGGAGTTAATCAAAAATAGAAGTCCGGTAATAAAACCGCCGAAAGTCAGGATTGACCAGAATAGATGCCCGTAGTACCTAAACTTTTTACCGCTATACTCTCTCAAGTATTTGCTTGTAAGCAAGCTGAAAATAGTGCCCGCCATGGCCGCAATAAGCATGGGTAACTTGTAGTCAATTAGTGTCTTGTTGTATTGAATACCCGCATATAAAGCTGATATGCCCCCAATCAAATAGCTAAACAGAACGACCCAAGAAGTTCTTCTAGTGATGCTTTCCCTTTTTTGCTTAGCAAGCTTATTCATTAATTAAAAATTGCTGCTAACTAAACGCTACAGTATCTGCAGTCGCTTCAGCAAAGCATCGCGGTGGGTGTTGCCAATCGGGATTTGTTTGCCGCCGATGAGGATGTTGTTATCTTCGATGGCCTCGATGGCGGTGAGCTGCACGATGTAGGAGCGGTGCACGCGCATGAACTGGCCGGCGGGGAGGCGCTGCTCCAGGTTTTTCAGGCTTTGGCTGACCAGGTGCAGGTGCGAGCGGGTCTTGATGTTACAGTAGATGTCCTGCGCCTCGGCCCAGACGATATCTTCGAGCATCACTTTTTCGAGGCGGTTGCGCACTTTCACGAACAGGGCGTCGTGCAGCAGAAAATTGTCAGCCTCTACAATATCGGTGGGCTGGGCAGGTATAGCCGTGACCTGTGCCGCCTGCAGCTGCCGTGTGCCAGCATTGTGTATGGCCAGTTCGATGCTGCTTTGCAGGGTGCGGGCGTCAAAAGGCTTCACCAGGTAAGCATGCGGATTGGTTTGCTTGGCGCGGTCAATGGTCTCCTTATCCGAGAAAGCCGTCATAAAAATGAAAGGGACTTTGGTCGCCTTCGCTAACATGGCAGCGGTCTCTATGCCGTCGAGCTTGCCATCCAAGGTAATGTCGAGTATGATCAGATCCGGTTGGTGCTGGTGTACCTGCAGGAGCAATTCCTCACCCGAACTTACCGCCTGGCATACCTCATAGCCCATCGATTCCAGCGAAAGCGACAGGTTCTGGGCGATTACCACATCATCTTCTGCAATCAGTAATTTAAGCCGGGCCATAGGTATAGGTATGAGTAGAATCGGTGAGGTATAGCAGCTCAATATAGCAAAAGGTTTCCATTGGCGAAATCTCTTACATGCCGAAGTATAGCTGAACTGAGATTATTTTGTAAATTGACGTATGCTTGCGCCTTGCTATACCTGGTTTTCGCGTCGCCTTTTCAGGCTGTTCGCCTTGCTGCCTTTCCTGTTAGTGGCGCTGCAAACCCGTGCGCAGGCACCCGATACAGTAGATGTGTCGGCTTCGGAACAGCACATAGCTGATGCACTGCAGGTATACCACGACCCAGGCGCGACACTGACCGTTGACCAGGTTCAAACGCACCAATTTATACCTAACAAGACCGATGCTGTGCTGCAGTCGGGCAAAACGGTGCATTGGGTGCGGCTTGTATTGCGCAACCCCGGCAACCGCGAACAGACGCGCCTGCTCTATGCCGGCGACTGGAGTCACCTGGAGCTCTATCAGCAAAACGAAACAGGCTATACCTTAAAGCGCACAGGCCAGCTTTTGCCCATCGGGGAGCGCGACGTACCTTCTCACAAACCTTATATCCGGCTGGAGTTGCTGTCCAAGAGCACCACCACACTATACCTGCGTCTGCAAGGCGACATTGACCTTTATAAGCCGCAGGCGCTGCAGTTGCAATTGCTGCCGCCTGAACAGGTGAGCGCCACTAACAGCGACAGGCTTTTTGGGCAGGGTATATTTATCGGCATTATCCTCGTGATGACGCTCTACAACCTCGTGCTCTTTGCCTCGGTGCGCGACCGCAGTTATTTGTACTACGTGCTGGCGCTGCTGGGCACGGGACTGTACTTTATGTTCTACCACGGTTTTGCCATTGAGCTGCTCTGGCCTAACTCTCCGCTCTGGAATGCGCACAGTTTTCCGTTTATCGTCACGTTCAACGGCTTGTTCCGGGTACTGTTCACGCGCCACTACCTCAATACCCAACGCACCATGCCTGTCTGGGACAAGGCGCTTACGTTGCTGGCGCTGCTGTACATGCTGCCGGTAGGAATGGGCCTGTTGTCGTACCTCACACCGCTCGACCTGTTGCAGGCCTGCGTGAGTCTGATCGGGATAATTGGTGGGTTGGTGCTGGTGGCCATGGTGTTGACCAGTATCCAATCGCTGCGACAAGGGTATAGGCCGGCCCTTTATTTCCTGATCGCCAATGTGTTTTTTGTGGTAGGAGCCTTGCTGTTCATCCTGAAAGAGAACCATTTAGTACCGGACAATCTCGTTACGGTGTATGCAGCGCAGGTAGGTATGGTCGCGCAGGTGGTGCTCTTCTCGCTCGGTCTGGCCTACAGGCTGAATACCGTAACAAGCGAGCTCAACGCCAGGGTGCTCGAAAAGGAGCGACTCGAGCGCGAAAAAGAAACGGAGCGAAAACTGCTGATAGAGCAACAGAAGAACGAGTTGGAGGTGATGGTGGCTAACCGCACGGCAGCTCTCCGACATCGTACGCAGGAACTCAAGGATACGGTGCGCAAACTCAAGGCTTCGGAGCACAAGCTGCGCCGGCTCAACTACTTCAAGGACCGTTTCTTCTCCATCATCTCGCACGACATCCGCACGCCACTGGCCACCCTGGAGTCTTTTTTGAACATACTTGTCAACTTCTCGGACAAGATGAAGCCGGACCAGATGCAGAAACTGGCCACGCATACGCAGGTATCGGTGCGCAATTTGCAGGCCCTGCTCGAAAACCTGCTGCAGTGGTCGACGGCTCAAACGGCCTCGGGGCATCATGTGCGCTTTGAACCGGAAGTGCTGACATTGGAGGAACTGGTGAACCGCAACGTGGCTTTGCTGAATGACACAGCCGATACAAAACAGATTACCTGGCAGGTGCAGGTAGTGCCTACGTTGCAGGTTCGTGCCGATGCCCACATGCTCGACTTCGTGGTGCGCAACCTGTTGCACAACGCCATTAAATTCTCGTACCCGGGCGGACTTATAAAAATAGACGCTGAAAAAGGTCCCGACAACATGGCGACCATTGCCGTGACAGACCAGGGAACCGGTGTTAGTCCGGACGTACTGGCAACGCTGTTTAAGCTGGAAACGCCCGCCATGGCGACCAAAGGCACCGTGAACGAAAAAGGTACAGGCCTGGGGCTGTTGCTTTGCCGCGATTTTGTGGAGCGGCACGGAGGCAAAATACAGGTCGAGACAGCATTGGGACAGGGTAGTCGCTTTTACTTTACAGTGCCGCTGGCTATACCTGAACAGACAACCGATAAGTCTTTGCAGTTGGAAGGCGAGATCTGTTAAGTCCTTTCTCGTGTACCTCGAAAGTGCGCTGTCTGGCGGACTTTGGCTGCTAGCATTTGTGCTCTGGCGCCGCACCAAATGCTATTTCGGATTTATCAATCCGAAATCTAACTGTCGAGGATTTATGATCCGCATTATATGGCACGGGGATTAGGAAATTCAAAAGAGCGATGGCCAAGGAGCATGAGGTATAGGTCGGTTGCCAACTGGCTTAGAGAAAGCCCACAAGTTATACCTGCAGGGCGAGTAGTCTGGGCATAGATAACGGGTTTTCATAAGAAGTTGACCACGAAAATTTGTGCCTGCACCTGATAGAGATACGATTTGGCTATACCTCAAACGGCGCCTTTCATAATTTTCGATTAGATTTACCCATCCCCGCTATACCTTAAAATCAAAATAACCTATGCGACATCGCCTACCAGACGGACTGGAACTACACTACGAACTGCACGGAAACGCTGACGCCACGCAGGCCATGGTTTTCCTGAACGGATTGTCGCAGTCGACGGCGGCCTGGGCGGGGCTGGTGCATGCGCTGGGCAAAAAATACAGACTGGTACTGGTAGATTTGCTGTTTCAGGGGCAGTCGGATGAAGCGCCGGAGCACCGCAGCTTCGAAGAACACTCTGCTGACCTGGCCGATCTGCTCAGGAACTTGCAATTGCCTGCCGACACGATACTGGTCGGTATATCTTACGGGGGAGCGGTGGCGCAGCGTTTTCTGGTCAATCATCCGGAGCTGGTGCAGCGGGGGGTGCTGCTGTCTACTTTCCCATACAAAGACGCTTACTTCGACGCCATTGGGGCCAGCTGGAAACAGGCTTTGCTGGCAGGTGGCTACCCGCTGATGCTCGAGGTGATGCTGCCTTTTGTGCTGGGCCGCAGCTATTTCCTGAACCCGATCATCACGATAGAGAACCTCAAAAACAGCAAAACGAGCCAGAGTCCTACCCCGGAACGACTGCTCAAACTGGTGCGCGCCACCGAAGAAAGCGGCAATTACCTCGAAGAATTGAAGAAAGTGCAGGTGCCGGTGCTGGTGGTGCACGGCGAAGAAGACATGCTTTGTACCCCGGAAATGGGTCGGGCTATGTACCAGTCGCTGCCCCACGGTGAGCTGGAGATTCTGCTCCACGTAGGCCATACCTTGAACCTGGAATGTATACCTGACCTGATTCAGCTGCTAGATACCTTTGCCGCGAAGGCGCTACCTGTCGAAAGATAAATAGTCAATATGGCCTGCAGCAATACAGTTTACACAAGACCCAAGATCAGAAGAGCGTTTACAGCTTTTCCTCCAGCCACAAAAACCCGCTGCTGAGCACGAAGAGCAAGAAAAACCAGATCGCCTGGATCTGCTCTTGTGCATAGGCCTTCGCGCTTGTTACTTCCGCGTCTCGTTGCTGCGAGGCAAACCGCATAGTCGCTTCCCGTTTTTCCTGAACAGCCTGATGTCGCCAAGCCGAAGTATCCTGCACCAGAAAATAAAACGGCTCTATACCTGCTGACTCCACCACATGCCAGCCCAAACGGCGCGGCCAGAAAGTGCCTTCGTATACCTCTGGCTGATGAACGCTTTGTTGTAGCGCTATACCTGTTTGTGTTGTGTCGGCTGTACTACGGACGGTTGCCACAGGTATAGCAGAGGCTTCGATCAGGGTATAGTCAGTGAGTTTGAGTGTGACCGGCTGGAGAACCTGCGGCACTTGCGGGTTGGTAATCTGCCAGAATTTATCCTGTACCTCGCGCCTGGCTACCGACGAAAGCAAATGTGCCCAGTAGCTGGCGTAGGTGTTTTGCTTGCCTTCGAGTTGCCAGCTGAACGTTTGCGGCACCACCGACAGCGCCACCGTGCCCCAGCCTGCTTTTCTGCCCGCTGCCAAAAGGTTGTTACTTTGTTCTTCTATCAGCCCCGTTACGGCCTCGCTGCTCACCAGGGTATAAGGCGACACAGGTATAGCCGTGGCTGTGGTGCCGTTTGTCCAGTTGGCGCGGGCACTGCGGGTGTCCTGCTGCGAGAGGCGTTTGCTTTGGAAATTGGTAAAGAAGGCTGTGGTACGGTTGCCCAGTTGTTCACCGGCAACGGTCAGAACACCCAATCCGTCCTCGGTAACAGCCCGCTGCAGGGTAGCCCGCTCAGCGCTACTAATCTCCTGCAAAGCCTGCGGTTCTATGATCACCACATCAAATTGCTGCAATAATTTGGGCGTGATACGGCTTAGGTCGGTTTGCGACATGTTCAACCATTCGCTCTGGTACATCCCTTTGCTAACCGTACTGCGCAAGGCCACTTTGTGCTGTAACTGACCGAGGTGGTTTTTCAGAAACTTAAATTCGAACAGCGGGAATGACGACACCAGCAACACGGCGAGTTTGGCGGCAGTGTCTACTTTCACGGGTATCATGCCCAGCGTATCTACTTTGTCTCCTGATTTCGCAACCAAGGTATAGGTATAGCGGCCTTCCTGCTTCGGGGTATAGCGCAGCTGGAGAGTTTGCTGACCGGCTTCCTTTAAAGTAACAGAATCCTGCGCTTGCCCTGCTGCCTGCAGGTATAGCGTAGTCGGTTGGTTGCCTGCCTGGCTATATCTGCCCGCTACTGTAACCTGCTCTCCCAGCGTAATTATTTCCGGCCATGTGACAGTCGTTATACCTGTGGGAATGTCGGATAGATGCGGAACCACAGTAATGTTTTGCATTGCCTGTAGTTCCTGCTTCGTGACACCATGACCCAGCACATGCACAGTTTGTACCTGTGGCTGCTCTTGCCGGAAGGTATACAAGTCAGGTATGGTGGTTGATTTTGAAGCTTCGGTTTTGTAGGTATAGACCAGCGGCTTGGGCTCCATGCTGGCAAGCAAAGCATCCAATGTATCAGCCTCATATCCATTAGTCAGCAAAATAGCGGTGCCCGGATCGAGTGCCCGCTGGTAAGTTGGTGGGAAAAGCAACAGCACCAGACTTATGCCTGCCACCGCGCTGGCCAACAGTCGCCATACCAGCCGCCTGCGGTCAGGCCGTCGCCCCGCAAGCCAACCGAGCAGAAACACAGCTGGAATTGCAAGGAGGTATGGGAGGTATGGTGTCATTTGTCTGAATCAGGATTAAAAAAATTTCAGGATTGATAATGTTGGGGTTAATTGTTGGCTGTGACCTATCGAACGGATAGCGGCTCTAGTTATAGATTCGTCGTATAGGAGTTTTCGAAATCTCTTTTTTAGTTACTCGTCCATCAGTTGCGATTAGATAATGTGTAACTGTGGAGTCGCCCTCCACAACTTCTGTATTAGTAACTGAATCGATCTCTACCATTTCGGTTTCAACCATTATTTCTTCGTAGGTGTCTTCGGAAATAAACTTACCATAAGAGTACAGGCCCCAGCCACCGTCGCCGCAACCGGCAGCCGCTACAAAGCTATCAATGGCCTTTCCGTTTTTATCATAAATCAGATAGTGTAGCAGGTCACAGTAGCTGCTCTCATCCTGAGTTAAAACTGTAAACTCCATAAGATTTGGGTTTCTGTTCTGCCACGAATAGAAATAGTCGCGGTCGTAATCTGTACCATTGAAGACCCTATCACTCTTTTGCCAGACTAGCTTAAAGTTGGTGCTGTCGAGCTCCTTGTACTGTCCTATTCGGTTTTCCCAGTTAAAAGAGTCGATGGCGAAGCTGTCTAAATCCGAAAACTTAAAGTCAGTCTTGTAATTTAATATGGATAACTGCTTCTCTTCAACAATAGGAGCTTGTTCCACGCTTTCTGTGGTGAGTTGCTTGTTATCATTGCAGCCAGAAATAAAGAAAAACGCACTGCAAATGGTGATTAGAGATTTTCTCATTTTATAGTTTCAGGTTCTACTGCTAAGTGTGAGTTTTGCCGGTTAATTAATCTTCCAACTCCTCCAGATAACTTTTTGCCAGCCTGCTCCTCGTCGTGCCCTGCTTCTGCGGCGCTGGCTTGGCTGGTGGCAAAAGCTCGTACCACGCCCGTTCTACCGTTATCAAACAATTAGAACAAAGCGGACGGTTGGCGTTGATGTCGGCGATCAAAGTGCGCAGGTCTTGCATGGCGCGGAGGTAGCGACCAGGTTTGGTCAGTGCCTCCTGTGCCAGTTCCTGCCCGGCCCGCTCCAGTAGCGCCACATCCTGCTGGCTATACCTGTTGCCCTGCTTTTGCTCCTCCAGCCACTGCAGCGCCTGTCGCGTGTCAGGAAGTTTGGTTTCGGCTTCTATCGTTCGGCGCTCCGTCGGGGCTTTTATTTTGCTCAGGTCGCCTGTCAGGCGTTTTTCGGGTTCTTTGAGCGGCGGCGCGTCGAAACCGGTTTTAGCGGCGTAGGCGCGGGTGCTTTGCTGTACCTCCTTGAGCATGCGCAGGGCCTTGTACTCGTAAGGCAAGGCTTCCTTCGGACGATGGGTGCGGAGCCGCAGCTCGGCTTCCCACATTTGGGCCAGTGCTCCTTTCAGTTTCGCTTTCACGGCAGGCTCAAAGAAAGTGGCAGCCTCCTCCTGATCGTGCTTGTGCAGGTAAGGGTCGAGCAAGGCCTCTACACTGGTCTCGTCCTCAAACTCCGGATGATCGTGCCCGTCGCCTGCAAAATGCTCTTCTTCTCCGTGACCTTCTTCGCTCTCGGGTATACCGCCGCCCGGACCTATACCTGACTCGAACTCCTCACCCAGAAATTTACCATAACGCAGCCGCAAAAGCTTCTGGTCCACACCCAGGTTGTTGCCGCGCTCTTCAAATACAGCCCGGCTCAGTGTCTTTTGTTCTTTGATCAGCTTTTCGGTGTCGATGATGATCTGGCGCTGACTGCGGAAATACTCTGGTACGGGATTCACACCCATGGTCAGGTCATCCATACTCTCCACAATGGTCGTGTCCTCGATCTGCACAAAATAGGTCTCGGAGCGGGTGTATCCGCGGTGATTGTCCCAGGCCTGCACATAAAAATAAAGCTCGTCGCCGTAGGTCATGCCCAGCTTTTGCAGGTCAATCGTTTTGTTCACACTGAAATTGCGACGCTGCCCGCTAAAGCCAATGCTCATTTTCTCTTCCCTGAATTTCACGGCCTCGCCCGAGCCTTTGGCCACGGTAGCAATCATATTCGCATCGCGCAGGCCGTAGTCGTCTGATAATTCTGCCCGGATGGTTACACGTTGCGGGTCGCCGAACAGAATCTCCGTGTACTGCTCCGGCTTCGTGATCTGGATGGTCGGGGCTTCGTCAGGTATAATCTCCAGGGTATAGTAAGCAGATTTTTGTCCGTTAACAGCAATGTGATAGAGCGCCGGTTCTGTAAAAGTACGCGACAAGGTATAGCCGCTATTTTGCGAGGAGAGCGCCATGGGTTTTCCCTCGCTGAGCACCAGTGTTAGACTTCGGGCTGGGCGGTTTGTCTTGATGCGCCACGTCACTCGGGCACCCTGCTCCACCCGCAGGTTAGGCTGCTCGGCCTGATAGGCTTTGCGGCGGGTGTAGGCAGGCGGCGTGACAGTGATCTTTATTTCCTCAATCGTAACAGCGGTATCGGCCACTGCTGCGGGTGCGTCGGGGAAGTCGAGTTGCAGAGGAGCGGTTGTTGTGGCGTCGGCCACCGAGGTGGCCGGCAGTGCGGCTATACCTGCTGCTACGAGCACGGCTATACCTAAGGCAACATAAGTTGGCCTCTTGTGCAGGTGAAAAACCGACTGCTTTTCAGGTATAGCGGTCTGCATCTGGCTAGCCACTCGTTGCTGCTGCAGGCGCTCTAGTAAGTTGAGTTCAGGAGTAGGACGAAGCAAAAGTCCAGCGCTATCCTCGAGCTGCGGATAGGTGCGATTAAGGTGGCGGGCCACCTGCTGCAGGGTAGTCTTTTGGACGCTGCGCCATGCCCAAATCAGGTATACCAAAGCGGCTACAATTGTCAGGATAGCCAAACCAGCCAGCAAAGGCACCTCCAGTCGCCATTTATACAGGATGGCAGCACCCACCAAGGCCACAGCCAGCGCCTGCAAGGTATACAGCCAACCCTTCGCCCGGATGTACTCCCGGCGGATACGCTGCAAGGTATGGAGGCTGTTCTGCATCAGGTGGTTTTTCGTTTACTGGTGATCAATCGCTCTGCTATAAATAACAGAAAAGCCAGCAATATCAGCCAAGGTATCAGGCTAAACTGTTGTTTTTCCGACTTGTCTTTTATGCTGACCGGCTGGGTTACGGTTGACTTCAGTTGTGTTTCATCCAAAGCCCGGGCATCGTACCGGCTGGCGGCTGGCTGTGGCAAAAGCAAAGGCAGCAAAAGTTCCGGCAGCTGCGCACTCTGCCCCAGTTGGCTCCAGGCCGGACCAAATGCGCTTCTGAAATGATAAACCTTTCCCAAACCAAACTGCTCCATAAAAAGCAGGGGTTCTCCAACGGAAGTCTGCCACACGATACTCGCTTCGCTTAGATTTACACCTGCCTTGCTGTTCGCTATACCTGCAGAGAGCTGCTTTATCCTGATCTTCTCTATACCTGCCGAAGCCAACTGCGCAGTAATAGGCTCAGGCTCCGAAGCTGGCTGCACCCACAGTTTGCTGCCTTTTTCCTGCACCTGCTCTAGCCAAGAGTCTGGTGCTTCTCCACTACTCAGCCAGAATAACCAGTTGGCAGAAGTGTCGGGTTGGTCGGCGGAAGTGATCAGGTGCGTTTCAATGGGTATACCTGTATAGCGACTGATCGCCTGCACGGCTGCCTGAAGATACTGCACCTCTTTTTGTTGCGCTTCGTCGTGGGCTATACCTATGCGGAGTGGTTTATTCCGAATAGCTACCGTTTGCGAGGCGCTGTTGCCCCATTGTGCTGTAAGAGAATCTCCCTGCATACCCAAACTAACCAGACTGCCGTTGATATTCGTCTCCCTAGCAATAGCAGCCACTTTGGTAGCATTAAATTTAGTGCCTTCGCGATTGCTTTGGCCCGAGATCAATAAGAGACTATCAGAGCGCAAGGTATAAGCGGCCTGTACCCAGTTGGTGGTGCTTACCAGTGCCACCGGTACCCAGCGGATATTCTCCTGCAGTGTGGTTGGCGAACCCTGAAAGTGCCGCTGTTGGTCGGAGGTGAAAAGCCAGACGCTATCCTGCTGCTGGTCATACCGTTGTGCCAGAGCGGGCAGTAAGCCCCAGTGATTGCCACTACTCACAACAGAGTCTATCGGGTTGCTACTAAGCGCCGGCCAGGCTTCTGCAGGTATAGCCTCAAAGTTCGGGGTATAGCGGTGCAAGGTATAGCCGCGTTGTAACAGGGCATCCACCGTCGGTTTAATGTCGCGGAGGGCAGCGCTATACAGCAATTCCTGGCTGATGAACACAGCTTTCTTGGTCTGCTGTGTTGTCGGGCTTCCTTCCCATACCGGTTTTGCCAAAGCTCCTGCCAAGAGTAAAAGGATGCAGCATCGCAGCAGCAGAAGCCATACGTCGTTCAACTTAATACTGCTCCAGCGTTTGCTCGCCGATGGCTCCAACCAGCGCAGGCTTCCCACCTTCACAGTCTTCCCCTGTCGCCTGTTCCACAGGTGGATTGCGATCGGGACCAGTATCGCCGACGCTGCCAAAAGCCAATATGGGGAGAGGAAAGTCAAGGGAGTTTAAGAATTTGAGAGTTTAGGAATGGTGTATTTTGCCTACTCTGGTTAGAATCTCGAATGTAACAGTGGCAGACTCGCCTTCAAAAGCCTCACGGAGTTGCTGCTCTACCTGCTGGACAGGGTTGTGGCCTTGCTGCTTCTCGTAATGTTTCACCGCCGACCAGGTGTTCAGGTAACCGATCAGGTCGTCGGGTGTCCAGGTATAGCTACTGCTGAATTTTGGCAACACAATCTCCTCAAAAGGAAACGGAATAGTGCGGTAGCCCTCGTCAAGGTAATTACGCTCCGGATCCCAGTAACCGTCGAGTACATCGCTGTAAAAATGTTCTATTACCTTATCCAGAGCAGGATGCGTTTTAAGAAGGCCATACCCGATCACAGCGATCACCCCCTCGGGCTTAAGTACCCGCTTCACTTCCTGATAAAATTGATCGAAATCGAACCAGTGCACCGCCTGCGCCACCACGATCAGGTCTACAGACTGGTCAGTCAGCGAGGATTGCTCGGCCTGCTCTACTCTGTAGCTAACGTTGGGCAACTGCATAGCATTCTTCAGCTGATTCTCGCTGATATCAGTAGCCACCACCTGGTTAAAGAGCGGGGCCAACATACCGGCTACCTGCCCATTGCCTGTCGCACAATCCCAAGCCAGCTGCCGGGCCGGCGCTATACCTGCCAGATGCGCAATCAGCTCCTGCGGGTATGTGGGCCTATACCTGGCGTAGTCTGCCGCATGTCCGGAAAAGTTATCTTTCATCGTTTTCTACATTCACTCAATCACTCATTCACCAAATCACTAACTCATAATCAGTCTGTTCTTCAAAAAAGCCCGCAGTGCCTTGTCCAGCGGCTCATCGGTCACGAAGCGGTCGTAGGTAATCTGGCGGTTGCGCATGGTTTTTTCGGTTTGCTGGAGCCAGTCCTGCAGCTTGGTCAGGTATGTCTTGCGCTGCTCGGCAGTCCCTACCTGCATGGTCTGGCCCGTTTCCAGATCCTCGAACGTCAGCGTGCCTTCAAACTTAAAATCCAGCTCATTGCGGCTCATCAAGTGACATAATAATAACTCGTGCCGCTGTGCACCAAGTTTGTAAAGCAGGTCTGTTATCTCATGCTCGTGCTCATACAGGTCGGTCACAAATACAGTCAGCTCCTTCTGCCGGCGACCCGAGAACATATTGGCGGCTGTCTCAGCATTTGGGAAGCGCCCGCTGGGTTTGATCTCGGCCAGCTGGTGCCAGAAGCGTTGCAGGTGCATATTGTCGGAGCGGGGTGTCAGGTTGATCAGCTGCTGCTCATGCAACACATACAAACCCACCGCATCGCCCTGGGTAGTGGCCAGGTATGCGAGTGAGGCCACCAGAAAACGGGCATAGTCCATTTTGGTGAGCCCGTTCTCGTCCTCATGCGCCATCGAAGCACTGCCGTCCACAATAAAGCGCACGGTGATGTTGGTGTCTACTTCGGCTTCCCGGATGTAGTAGCGGTCGGAGCGGGCAAACATTTTCCAGTCGAGCTGGCGCAGGTCGTCGCCGGGCTGGTAGCTGCGGTACTGGCTGAACTCCAGTCCGGCTCCCCGCCGGATGCTCTGGTTCTGGCCGCTCAGAAATCCTTCCACTACCGTTTTAGCCAGCAGTGGCAGGTCCTTGATCGTGGCCAAAATCTTGGGGTCGATAAACTTATGCCCTGTTTGTGACATGAAATGCTGCTGTTAAACCAAACTCTGGCGTAGTTTCAGATCGACTAATTCTGCTTCTATCGTGGCTTCATCCAATATAATATCCACGCCGCCGATCAATTCTTTACGCACTTTCAGCATGTACTTCTGCGAGTCGGTATACAGCACAATGGCTGCGTCGTAGTGAATGGCCTCGTCCATTTCCTGGTTCCAGTCCTGGTATACCTCGATCAACAATACCGGGGTTGATAACACGCGTATCTCGGAGTGCTGACCTGATTGGAGCAGTTTTTCGCAGCGGAGTGGCATCCGGCTTTCCTCTATTGCAAACTCGTAAAACGTTGTAGACGAACGGGGCGTCAGTTTGTAGTCAGCACTGATGTTGATAAAGCGGTGGTCCTGTTTGTTTTTGGTTAAGCCGATGGCAAATTCAGACGCCCAGTAGGTAACCTTTCCCCCGGTAGCCTGTATTTTTATATTGTCAGTGAAGAAATAACAGATTCGCTCTCCTACAATCCTTTTCAGGAGTTGTGTGCCTGACTCTGTTAGTTTCACGTTTTCTATTTCTTCCATTTGTTTTCAGTTTTTGCCATGTGGAGCTGTCGTAACCAGTGCTCATGCTACTTCGGCAGCAGGAGGCTCAATACTGCTATACCTATACCAGCACCGCTTTAGGCAGTTCAATGTGGCGGAGCAACTCTTCTACCACTTTGTCTGGAGAGATGCGCTCGGCCTCGGCTGTAAAGTTGACCAGTATGCGGTGGCGCAACACCGGATAGGCCATGGTTTGCACATCGGCAGCGGTTACGGCAAAGCGGCCCTGCAGCAAAGCCCTTGCTTTGGATGTCAGGATAAGCGCCTGCCCCGCTCTCGGACCCGCTCCCCAGCGCACATAGCTTTTAATGTGTTCGCTCGAAGTTGTGTCGGGACGGGTGGCACGCACCAGTTGGTTCACGTAGGTTAGCAGATCATCACTGATGCTCACTTCCCGCACAAGTTGCCGCAGTTGCAGTATTTCCTCGCCCGAAATGGCCGGATATACCTGTGACTGCCGGGTGCCGGTGGTGCTGGTGAGGATGTTCAACTCCTCCAGTTCGGTCGGGTATTTTATTTTGATGTAGAGCAGAAAACGGTCGAGTTGGGCCTCAGGAAGCGGGTAGGTGCCGGCTTGCTCGATCGGGTTTTGGGTTGCCAGCAGGAAGAAAGGCTTCGGCAAGGTATAGGTAGTGCCCGCGTAAGTCACTTCGTACTCCTGCATGGCTTCCAGCAGTGCTGCCTGCGTTTTGGGCGGCGTCCTGTTGATCTCGTCGGCCAACACAATATTAGCGAAGATTGGTCCTTCGTTGAACTTGAAGAAGCGCTTGCCCGTGGCGTGGTCCTCTTCCAGCACCTCGGTGCCGAGAATGTCGGTTGGCATTAAGTCAGGCGTGAACTGGATGCGGCGGAAACTCAGGTCCATGGCATTGGATAAAGTGCGAACCAGCAAGGTTTTCGCCAAACCTGGTACTCCTTCGAGCAAGCCATGACCGCCCGCCAGCAGCGTAATGAGCACCTCGTCGAGCACTTCCTCCTGCCCAACAATTACTTTCTGTATCTCCTGCTTGAGCTGTGGCAGCTTGCCGAGGAGTTGGTTGATGTCTTGTTCAGTCACTGTTTAATGGGTTAATGACTTGTGTTGTTATAGCAATGGCTGTAGCTGGTATAGCAACTTGCTTTGTTCTATCGCTTGCCCTGGCCGGGCGGGCCTTACTTTTTTCCTTGATGAAAAAAGTAAGCAAAAAAATCAAGACGCTTTTAAACTCGCTGACCGCTCAAACACAAAATCGTCAAGAGTGCACCTGGCTGAGGCTATACCTTCGTAGTCTGGGTGCAAGTTAGTCTTGCTATACCTGCCAGTGGTATTTGCTATGAAGCTATACCTACAAACTGGCAGTAGCAGAAACTCCCCTCTTGAGAGGGGCAGGGGTATGTTAAATCGTGCAAAACAGTCCTGTTAATCCTAATTCAGACAACTTAACTCGTCAGCGCATACATGATGATGTTGACGCCAAACTTGGTATTGTCTTCCGCTAACCACCGCTTGTTCCGAAAGTCGTAATCCCACTCGCATCCGTAGTCTTTGTTACTGTAGAGTACTGCAATTCTACCATTGATTTCAATCGCTTTCAGGTAGTCGTGTACCAGGTCGTCGCCCCAGCCGTTGAGCTCGAATGACGTAGTAGGCGGACCATCGTCGAAAGTGAAGAAACTGCGGTAGAGCTTGTGGTTGTTGGGTATCTTCTTCAGCGCAGCCTGCCCGAAAATCTGCTTCATCTGCTCCTCAAACGATCTGGCAAAAAGCCCGTCGATGTCGTGGTTGCAATCGTCTACAAATACGAAGCCGCCGTTGCGCACATACGTCTCAAAATTCTGTCGCTCCTTTTGGTTGAACTGCACCAGCCGGTGGCCACTCATGTAGCTAAAGGGGTAGTTGAACAGCTCGGCACTGTCTAAAGGTATAATTTTCTCCTGCTCGTTCACCTTCACCGTGGTATACTCGATGAGCGAATGCAACAGATTGCTCGGCATACGTGGGTCGGTATCCCAGTTGCCGGAACGATACTGCAGTCGGACGAAGGTGAAAGGTTGCACTTGAAGAGTAAGGGTTAAGAGTTATAAGTTGCTTACAGCAGCCCTGCTACGGATAGGTCCTCGTCTATGTCTTCCCAGTGTATACCTATCCCTCCGCCAATTAAGCGCCAGTTCATACGTTCACTTTCAGATGCATCACGCAGTCTGGGAAACCATTCTAATGGTATACCTAATTCACGACCGTCGGTCAATAGTACATACATTTTGGCGTCTGTAAACCAAATTTTCTGTGCCTGCGGTGTAGATTTCTTAGCTAAAATACTCATGCCATTTGTGCTCAAAGAGCGCTTTATTACTAATCACTAATTTACGGAGCTCGTTGAGCTCTTTCGCATTGAAAGCATAAGAACCTGATAGCTCAACTGGTTCCAACCAATACTTAGCATAAGCTTCTGCCTTCTCGACATGTATGTGTGGTGGCTCATTCCCTTCATTGCTGAAGAAGAAAAATCTGTATCCAAATATCCGAAGTATAGTTGGCATAAATTATTGCTGTTAAAATGAATGCCGTACACAAAGCGCTGCATACGGCATTCAAGGTATAAGCTTTAGTGACTACACCGCGTCAGACAAGCTGGTGAAGGTGAAGTCGCGGATCTTCATCGGCGGTACGAGGTTACCGTTGATGCGCTGCGGACGACCTAAAGCCTCCAGGTTGTTGAGCATGATGATCGGACTCTCGTTGAAACGGAAGTTCTTCACCGGATACTGGATTTTGCCGTTCTCGATGTAGAAGGTACCGTCGCGGGTAAGTCCGGTGTAGAGCAGCGTTTGCGGGTCTACGGAACGGATGTACCACAGGCGTGTTACCAAGATGCCGCGTTTGGTGCTCTTGATCATGTCTTCCAGTGTCTGGTTGCCGCCTTCCATCACCATGCCGCCTGGGCTCGGTATGGATTTGGCACCAGTTTTCTCAGCCCAGAAACGAGAGTTGTACAGGTTCTTGATCACGCCTTTCTCAACCCAAGTGGTCTTCTCGCGCGGACGGCCATCGCCGGCAAACGGAGCAGACGGAATTTCAGGGTGTGTCGGGTCAGAGTAAACCGTGATGCGCTCGTCAACCAGCTTCTCGCCCAGTTTGGTCTTGCCGCCTGGCTTGCTCAGGAAGCTACGACCTTCTTCGGCATTGCGCTGGTCCATGTTGCGGAACATGTTCTGAAGCAGGTCAATAGAAGCAGCCGGTTCCAGGATGACGGTATACTTGCCCGGCTCCAGGGCTTTGGCGTTGCGGGAGTTTACCGCTTTGCTGGCTGCGATCTGGGAAGCAGCGCCTGTGTCGAGCTTGCTTACGTCGCTGAAGTCCTGTGTCACATAGCCAGAGCCGGTGCCATCCTCAGTACGCATGGTCACCGAGAAATCGACTACCGTGGACGGGTGATAGGCAAAAAGGCCTTTGGAGTTGAGTCGCGCCATAAAGCTGGTCGAGTGCTCCAGAAAGCCCGCGGCAGTCAGACCTTTGTCGGCTGCTGCTTTTATACTTTTGGCAGCAGCGTCGGCACGGTAGGCGGCGTCTATTTTGGCAGTGGAGTCAAAGTGCGCTTTCGTGGTGATGTACTTCTGCGGTCCCAGCATGGGCACATACTCGGGGCTTTCCGGTGCAATGCGCGCGATCTCCTCGGCGCGGCGCACCACTTTCTCCAAAGAGGCATCGTCAAACTCGTTGATGGTAGCTACGCCGGATTTTTTCCCGAAGCGCGACTCTACCGACAAGGCCACGTTTTCGTCTGCCCCACTGGTGGACACCTCGTTACGAGCATAGCGGATATTGCCACCATTGTTGCCGCTCAGCGTGACCTCACACTCATCGGCTTTTGAGTAAGCCAGCGCCTTTTTGAGTAAGGCTTCTGCTTGTTCTCTTGTATATATTGCCATGTGTTTTTTAGTTAAGAGTTATGAGTTCAGAGTTAAAAGTTGATAAGCGGCGGAAGATATAGGTCAGCTATACCTGTCAGCAAGGCTTATCGCTGAGTAAGGGCACATGTATGGCCGCTTAACTCACAACTTTTAACGCTTAACTAATTTAGATTTTACGAGCCGTATTGATCACGTTCACGCCATTAAAGCGTGTGTGGGCAGAGCCGTGCGATACTGCGCTTACCTGGCTTGGCTGGCCTTTGCCGTCGAAGAACGAACCAAACAGGCGGTAGTCGCTTTCGTCGCATGAGCCTGCGCAGGAGTTCCAGAACTCTTGCGTGTTGCTCTGGTAGGCCACATCTTCCAGCATACCTACAATCTTGCCTTTGCTGATCTCGTAGAACACCGTGCCGCCAAACTGGAAGTTGTAGCGCTGCTGGTCTATGGAATAAGAACCACGTCCGGCGATGTAGATGCCCTTGTCGACGCCTGAAATGAGTTGGTCCACGTTCATCTTTTGCTTGCCCGGCGACAGTGATACGTTCGGCATGCGCTGGAACTGCACCGAGCTCCAGTTGTCAGCATAGCAGCAGCCATGCGATTCCGGCTCGTTGATGATGTGCGCCTGGTCGCGGATGGCCTGGTAGTTCACCAGCACACCGTCTTTGATCAGGTCCCACTGCTTGGTTTTCACGCCTTCATCATCCCAACCTACCAGGCCAAGCGAGCCCTTCTGGGTCTTGTCAGCGAAGATGTGCACCTTGTCAGAACCGTATTTGAAGTTCTTGGATTTCCACTTGTCGAGAGTGGCGAAAGAAGTGCCAGCGTAGTTGGCTTCGTAGCCTAGTACACGGTCGAGCTCCAGCGGGTGACCCACTGATTCGTGTATGGTCAGGCCGAGGTGGTTCGGGTCCAGGATAAGGTCGTACTTACCGGCGGCGACTGACTTGGCGGTTAGTTTTTCTTTAGCTTGTTTAGCGGCCAGGGCGGCGTCTTCGAGCATATCGTAAGCGTAGCGGTAGCCTACCAGGCCTGTACCTTGCGGCCCATTGATCTTTTCGCTTGCTTTTGGCACCATATACTCCCAGCCCATCCCCATCGGGGCGCTCAGGGCCTCACGGGTTCTGAACTTACCACTTGCTTTGTCCACAGCCGTTACCGTAAAGTTTGGCCAGATGCGGTGGATGTCCTGGTCGATGTAAGAGCCGTCTGTAGAGGCAAAATACTTCTGCTCGTTTACCTGGAACAGCGCCGAGTTCACGAAGCTGGCCCCGTTCTCCATGGCCTTGGCGTTGGCGGCCAACAGCAGGTCGGCTTTCTCGTTGATCGGCACTTCAAAGGAGTTTTTCTCGATCGGCGTTTTCCAGCTCACTTCGCCATAGCTCTTCACCGGCGCCAGTCTTACTGGCTCTTTCTGCAGCTTGGCGTTGGCCTTGGCGATAGCCACAGCCTCCTGAGCGGCCTTGGCTATACCTTTATCACTCACGTCGGAGGTGGCGGCAAAGCCCCAGGTGCCGTTGGCCAGCACCCGTACGCCCACGCCGTATGACTCGGCGTTTACGATGTTCTGCACCTGCTTCTCACGCGTGAAAACATATTGTTGCAGGTAGCGGCCTATACGCACGTCGGCGTAGGAAGCGCCGCTTGACTTGGCTGTATTCAAAGCTACATCTGCCAATCGCTTTTTCAGGGCAGGGTCCACCTGTTCCAGCGCTCTCTCGGGTGAGATGATATCGCCGAAAACAGGTATGGAAGGCAGCATGAGCCCACCAAACCCGAGCGCCGATAGCTCGATAAAATGACGTCTTTTCAAGTTCTTTTAAGTTAAGGTTTAGAGAAGTTTAGTTTAGGTAACTAAGTTTAGGCATTTGCATGTTTAAATCAAAGTCCAGCTACCAGTTAAAAGCTATATGACAGGTTTTTATAGGTAAAGCAGGAATATTTTTCTATGAAAATTGTGAATTTGATATTAGAACGTAGGATACAAAGAGGGTTTAATGGGAGAGTCTGATAGAGCCTTAAAACCAAAAAAGCGGGATACCATACCATGGCATCCCGCTTTTTGCTTATCAGTAATCTATTAGTCGTTTAGGCTTCGCTAACCTTTCCTGCCAGGCCTTCTTCTTCGAGTAGCTCGTTGAAGGCCTCAGCTTCGTTTCTGCTATTAAATCTGCCGGCTTTCAGCAGCATTACTTTTCGGCCGTTTACACGCTCTTCAGCCATCTCTAGCGGAAGGTGCTTGTCAAAGGCTTTGAGTTTGCGGCTAAGCGCCTCAGCCTGCTGTTGGTCGGCTGCCGTCTGGATGGTATAGGCTCCTGGCTTCGCTTCTGCTGTCGCAGCTGCCAGGTCACTCTTATCGAGCACCTCTACCTTTACTTTGGCCACCCCTGCCGAATGTATACCTAGTTTGTGAGCGGCTGCTTCCGACACATCAATAATGCGTTTACCTACAAATGGGCCGCGGTCGTTGATGCGCAGGATGACAGATTGGTCGTTGGCTGGGTTGGTCACTTTAACCATGGTGCCAAAAGGAAGGGTTTTGTGTGCGGCGGTCATCTCGTTTTTGTTGTAGCGCTCGCCGCTGCTGGTTTTTCTGCCGTGGTATTTGCTGCCGTACCAGGAGGCAGCTCCCACTTGGGTTTTGTCGTTGCTTTGTGCGAAAGTTGGTTGACTAACTCCGATAAATAGAAAAATGATTACTGTTAAGAGAATGCACTTTCTATCGTTCTTCATATAGTTTTTGGTTGGTGAATCCGCAAAGTTACGGAAAATTTTGAAAACAAGGTCTTATACGCTGTATCACGGCCTTAGGTATAGGGGGATACGCGCTGCCTCAAATAATCGCTATAAGGGCTGTAAAGTCAAAAAGGCTTTTTCTAGCTTATATGAGCATATTTTCATATACTATTATAGCGATTAACTAATTTGCTATGACCGAAAAAATATTTTGTTTTTCAGTCATAGCTGGAGTTAAAACGGGAACTTTTGGTGGTATATTTTGTTTGAGCCCAAAATTCTACCAAAGCGTATACTTTATAAAAGCATAGTACCATGGACTTTGGAAAACTCTCAGACATCAGCCGCATTGACTTTGCTTTGCCAGCCGACCATCCTGATACCTTACCGCTGTTAAACAGGTATAGTAAGCGCTACAAAAAACCCAGGGTATACATCGGCCTGCCCGTCTGGGTAAACAAACCGTGGGTGGGCGAATACTACCCGGCCGGCATGAAGGAGAAGGAGTCGCTGCTGTGGTATGGCAAGCAGTTTAACACCATCGAGCTCAACAGCACGCACTACCACATCCCGGGTCCCGACACCATCGAGCGATGGCGGAATTCTGTGCCACAGGGATTTACCTTCTGCCCCAAGTTTCCGCAACTCATCAGTCACGAAGGTCCGCTTGTGAGTTCCCTTGACCTGACTGCCACTTTTTGTGAAGCCATCGCCGGACTGGAAGATAAGCTGGGTTGTTCTTTTTTGCAGCTGCCGCCTTATTTCCGGCCTAACCAGCTGAATGACCTGGAAAAATTTGTGCAGTACATACCTGAAAGTGTGCCGCTCGCCGTAGAGCTGCGCCATCCCGATTGGTTTGTGGACAATGTAGCCTCGCTGGAGCTGTTTGAAGTACTGGAGAAATACCGTGTGAGCACCGTGCTCACTGATGTGTCAGGTCGCCGCGACGTGCTGCACATGCGCCTGACCACCCCAACGGCTATGGTACGTTTTGTAGGCAACGGCATGCACCCCACTGATTATACCCGCATTGATGACTGGGTGGCCAAAATTAAGGTATGGCTCGATGCCGGATTGCAGCAACTTTACTTTTTCGTGCACGAACCGGACAATACCACCTCCCCGCAGTTGGCCACCTACCTGATCGAGCAACTGAACAAGGTATGCGGGCTCGACATCAAACCGCCGAAAAAGTTTGTGCAGGCAGTGCAGGGAGAGTTATTTTAGAAAAGAGTGCAGGTATAGCCCGCCTTCAATCAGCCTTCAATTTGGGGTTTGATGATCAGATACTATAGTCAGGCAGTCAATTTGCTTGCGCTTAAAGAGATTTATACCTGCAGTTCTTGAATTTCTATACCTGCTATACCTGAGACAAAGAAACGGATCGCTCCTATACCTGACGCCCGTAGGTTTATACCTGCCTAATAGGTATAGCAAGTACTGAGAGTGGCCTTTAACAGGTATAGCCAGAAATAAAAAAGCGGCGTATCCGGATGGGCACGCCGCTTTTTTTGGGTTAATGGGTAAGGGTATTAGATTTTGAAAGCGTCGTCGCTGATACCTTTGTTCACTTCCACGCTCTGCACCTCGGCTTTAATCACCTGAGGACCAACAACGGTTTCGATCACATGTGGGTATTTAACGCCGTCTACTTCTTTGTAGTTCTTGTAGCTCTTGGTCTGTGTGATAGCGCCTTGTGGCGTCTGCATGTTCTTCACATCTTTCAAAAGCAAACCTGTTGCCTTGTCAAAGTAATGAAGCGTTTTCTGACCGTTTGAGGCTGTCGCTTCTACGATGTAAGCTTCAGCGCCATCTACTTTTTCCTGACCGGTTACAGCCGTCTTAATGCCGAACTTCTCGAAACGGGTCATAGAGAACATATCAGACTCGGCTTTAGAAGAAGCAAGCTCTTCGGCAGTCATGTCTTTGTTCAGGCCTTGCATCGGAGCTTCCATCTTGCCTTTATCGCCGTTGATGATCACGCGCTGCATCGGGCTGTTGTTCATCAGGATCTGGATCAACATTTTGTCAGCACCTTTTTGCTGTTGCTTAAAAGTTAGTGCCATACCTTGTACGCTCGCGTTCATGGTCACTGTCACGTCTTTCACTTTCTCGATGTTCGCTTTGCCACCAATGGCCTGGATATACTTCGAGATAAGCTGATCTGCTGTAACATCTGTCGGAATCGCTTTGGCAGCAGCCATGTCTACTTTCTCGCCAGTGGCATCAAAGTAAGTGATGGCGTTATCGTCTTTATCGAAAGCAACGAGTTTGTCGGCAATGCCTTTGGCGTTGCCAACAGCGAGGATATAAAGCTGGTCAGGGCGCACGTACTTCTGTGCCACGCGCTGCACATCGGCCGCTGTGATTGACTCAACTTTCTTCAGATAGTTGGCATAATAGTCAGCTGGCAGGTTGTAGCGAGCAGTCGAAATGGCGTACATGGCCACAGTACCCGGGTTCTCCAGACCACGGGCGAAGTTACCGGTGATGTAGGCTTTGGCATAAGCCAGTTCCTTGTCAGTTACCTGCTTTGTTCTGATGCCGTTGAATTCTTTCATGAACTCCGCTGTGGCACTGTCGGTTACGGCGTTACGCACGCTTGCTGAGGCGTTGAAACGGCCTAGAATTTTGTCAGAAGAAAGCGTAGAGTAAGCACCGTAGGTATAGCCATTTTTCTCACGCAGGTTCATGAACAAACGTGCTGTACTGCCGCCACCCAGAATGGTGTTCATCACCTGGGTTGCTACATAATCTTCAGCACCCGGCTTCATTTCCACAGGGTTTGTAAACGAAAGCACACTTTGTACTGCGCTCGGACGGTCAACGATCACTACTTGCGTTTTGCCATCGTGCTTCGGCAGGTCATAGTTGTGCGTTGGTACATTGCCTTTTTTCCACTTGCCAAACGACTTGTTCAGCAGCTTTTTCATCTCTTTTGGCGTCACATCACCCACTACAGCCAGGTAACCGATGTTCGGACGGAAGTATGTGTTGTAGTAATTCTGCACATCAGCCAACGTAATGTTGTTGATTGTTTCTTCGGTAGTCAGCTCACCGTTCGGGTGGTTCTTACCGAAAAGCAGGGTATTGCGAATCTTGCCGGCAATAGCATCCGGGTTGTCTTTTTCAGAAGCCAGGTTGGCCAGCATCTGCTTTTTCACCTTGTCGAGTTCTTCTTGTGTGAAGTTCGGGTTCAAGAGGGCGTCAGCTGTCAGGTCGAGCAGGGTAGGCAGGTTTTTCTTAAGCGAGGAAGCGCCAAAACCGGTTGAGTTGAACGAAAGGTTCGCACCGATAAAGTCCACTTGCTCGTCAAACTGGTCTTTGCTGCGGGTTTTGGTACCTGTGCGCATCATCTGGCCCGCCATATTCACGTAGCCCGCTTTGTCGCCTTCCAGAACCGGATCGCGGTCGAGCACCAGTGACATGTTCACGACTGGCAGTTTGTGGTTTTCCACTACGTATACCTTCAGGCCGTTTTTCAGGGTGAAGTGCTCGTACTTGCCCAGTTCAATTTTAGGGGCCGGACCAGCCGGAGGAGGCGTTTGTTTTGTCTGCGCTGTGGCCACCGTAGTGAGCGCCAGCATCAGTAGGAGTATGTTATATATTCTCTTCATGATAATCTAAATTAATTGCTTGGTTGAGCTGACTTTGGCAGGTAGTGCAACACCACGCGGTTGTTTTTGGTGAGGTACTTGTTGGCCACACGCTGAATGTCTTCTTTCGTCACTTTCATGTAGCGGTCAATCTCGTTGTTGATCAGGTTGGCGTCGCCGTAGTACACGTGGTAGTTGGCCAGGTTTTCGGCACGACCAGCTACCGTGCTGTTCTGCTGCACAAACTGGCTTTCCATCTGATTGCGCAGTTTCTGGAACTCACGCTCGCTTATCAGCTCTTTTTTCACAAGCTCGATCTCTGCATCCACAGCGCTCTCCAGGTCCTTCGCATCCACTCCCATGTTAGCGATCGCGTAAGTCAGGAACAAGCCCGGATCTTCGGTAGGGAAAGGTATAGAAAGAGCGGCAACGGCTTTCTGCTGCTTGTCTACGATGGCCTTTGGCATACGGGCGCTCTGGCCGCCTGAAAGCAACGTAGTCAGCATAGACAAGGCATAATGGTCTTCAGTGCCTTGTGCCGGAATGTGGTAGGCCTGAATAACGGCTGGTAGCTGAATGTTGTCATACACCACTTTGCGACGTTCCTCGGTCTGGGCAGGCTCCACCACGTTTGGTCTCGGGATTTCCTTGGTGCCTTTCGGGATTTTGGCAAAATATTGCTCAATCAGCTTCTTCGTCTCATCGATGTTGATATCGCCGGCGATGGAAAGTGTAGCGTTATTTGGCACATAGAAGGTCTTATAGAAATCGCGGAATTCCTCGATTTTGGCATTGTTCAGGTCCTCGAACGTGCCAATCGGTGTGATTTTGTACGGGTGCTCGGTATAGGCAAGGCCGAAGGTGTTCTCCAGGATAGTACCATAAGGCTGGTTGTCTACGCGCATGCGCTTCTCTTCCTGCACTACTTTACGCTGGGTTTCCACACCAACTTCGTCTACTTTGGCACCTACCATACGCTCAGCTTCCATCCACAGGCCAAGGGCCAGCTGATTAGAAGGCAACAGCTCATAATAATAAGTGCGGTCAAACGACGTGTTAGCATTCAGAGAGCCACCAGCAGCCTGCACCATGTTCATGTACTGACCACGCTCAATGTTTTCGGTGCCCTCAAACATCAGGTGTTCAAAAAAGTGCGCAAAGCCTGTGCGGCCTTTAACTTCGTTTTTGGAGCCCACATGGTATAACACCGACACTGCCACGTTAGGAGTGGATTTGTCCTGGTGCAAGATCACGTGCAGTCCGTTCGGGAGCGTATACTCCGTGAATTCGATCTTATTGCTCTTGGTCTGGGCGAAGGCTGCAAAGCCCGATGCAACCCATACAAGGCAAATTAGAAGTTTTCGTTTCATAAAAGAATAAAGGTTTAGGAATAGAATTGCTCTATCACACGACTTATGTTATAAAGCCTATAAAATTAGTATAAATATTGAAAGAGTTTTACACAAATAGCCGAATGCCTATGTTTGCTCTACTAACGGGGCGGTGAGGCAGATAAACATTGGAGTTCAGGGGGGATTTTAGATCCCCATCTTGAGGGGCCACATTTGAAAGCGACCTTTAGGGCTTAACCTCAATACATCCTCGGCAATTCTATCCCTTTTATTTTCCGGTACAGCCCGAGTGCGGCCTGGTCGGTGAGGCTGGTCACGTAGTCGGTGATGTGGATGATGCGCTCGTAGTCGGAGGAGCCTTCGGGTAGCTGCAGGTAGTGGGGCGGTATGAGGTCGGCTATTTTGCGATGGTGCCTAGAGTCCTGGCGGAAAGCGGCTTTCATGCAGGCATCCAGCAGACCGCCGAGCACTTCGAAGCCAGCTGCCTCTATTTCCAGCACGGGTTTGTTGCGGTAGATCAACTCAATGGAAAGGCTCTTGATCTCGTCAAGCACAGGTTTGCAGCTGAGTTCGTTGATGAGCGGTTTGTCGTAGGTGCCTGCTAAAATAGCTTCTTCGTGTTGCAGGAAAATCTGGGTGGTCTCCTGAATGAGTTTGCCGATGATGCGGGCACGCAGGTAACCGATCTCTTCACGCCAATCATAAAAAGTAAGGCTGGACACGCGGTCGGGTGCATCGTTCAGGATCTGGCGCAACAGCGCTATACCTTGCTTATGGGGCACCAGGCCAAGCTTCAGGCCGTCTTCAAAGTCGATGATGCGGTAGCAGATGTCGTCGGCAGCTTCTACTAAAAAAGCGAGTGGGTGACGGTGATAGAACACCTGGTCGTCAGTCCCTTTTTTAAGCAGCCCCAGTTCCTGGGCGATGGTGTTGAACCAGGCTTTCTCTGTTTGAAAAAAACCGTATTTCTTCTCGCTGGTGCTTTTCGTGCCTTTTATTTCTGGCAGCGACTCTTTCGGGTATTTGGTGAAAGTCGCCAGTGTGGTGAAAGTCAGGCTCAGGCCACCTGGCAGGTTGCAGTGCGCCGGGTAGGTATAGGTGAGCACCCGAAAGCCAGCCGCATTGCCTTCGAAACGCTGCAAATCGGCTTTTTGTTCCTCTGTCAAGTTAGTCAGGAAGGGCTGCGCCTCTTCGCTCAGAAAGTAAGCCGAGATGGCGTCTTCGCCCGAGTGGCCGAAGGGCGGGTTGCCGATGTCGTGCGCCAGGCAGGCGGCTGCCACAATATCGCCAAAGTCAGCTTCCTGTATGTTCTTGTCGCCGGTCAGTTCCGGGTAGCGCTCCAGTATGCTTTTGCCTACGATGCGGCCCAGGGAGCGGCCTACCACTGAAGCTTCGAGGCTATGTGTGAGGCGGGTATGCACAAAGTCGCTTTCGGGCATCGGCATCACCTGCGTCTTGTTCTGCAGGCGGCGGAAGGCGGAAGAAAACACGATGCGGTCGTAGTCGCGCTGAAACTCGCCACGCACCGATTCGTCTGAACTATATTTGCTGTCGTTTGTCTCGAAGCGTTTTTTAGAGATTAAGCGTTCCCAGGAGGTAGAAAGGTTCATGTAGTAATAGGGTATAAATTAACTGAACAACACGCTAATGCCCAAGGTAGCCAGAAATAATATGATCAATGATACCATGTAAGTCAGGCCGATCGGAATCAACTTAACAGCCGTGCGTAGGTACGATTCCTTGTATACATAGCGCAGCGCAAAAAACAAATAGGCTATGCTAATTAGAAACACCCATCCATTGGTGTCAAAGCTGCTAAAAACTACCTCTACCAGTATGGCAAACATGATCAGCAGGAAAACAAAGGTATGGAAATGAACAGAGAACATCAGGTGCTCCACGTAATTGCGGCGCTGAGACCGGTAGAACAGGTATAGGATGAACCCGAAAAAGGGCATGAGCACAAACATCATGAAAGAGATATTCTTCAGTAGCTTCTGGCGTGACTGTTCTTCGTTTTTAAGGAAGTTTCTGAACTTATGATCTACCTCCTCATTGAGAATGACAGCTGAGGTGTCGCTGGTGGTCAGGCCAACCCGTGACCTGGCTAAGGAGTCAGCCTGCATTACCCGAGCGGCAGCATCTGGATTAGTGGTCTCCAGCTTTTCTATTGCACCCTCTCCATCATTCACCACAAGATTCTCTGAGGCAAACAAGGCAATCGTGGTAAAGAAAAAGATGCTCACAAATACATAAAGCCTGAAAGGAGGAACGTAAGAAGCCCGCTGGCCCAGGTTGAATTTTTCAGTCAGGTAACCGGGGCGGGTGATCAGGTACTTGAACGTGCGCCAGAACTTAGTGTCATAGTGTAAGGTGCTTTCAAAGGCCTCCTCTACCAGGTGCTTTACCGGCACGTTCAGATCATGGTTTTCCTGTCCACAGTTGGGGCAGTAGTTGTTCACCTCCTCAAAGGTATAGCCGCAGTTAGGGCATTGTACAAACTTTCGTCTTCTCTTCGCCATGGACATGTAAAGGGCAGTACGCTTAATTTGTCAAATATAGTATACTCACTATAATAAAACTACCATTGGCTCCTTATCAGGAATTCCTGGGTACCGCTATAATTCGTTGTTACAACAAAGTAAATATATTTTGGGATGTTACTTTTTGCGTTTTCAGAGATAAGTCAACTGCTCTTGTTGGCTTATAAGGTGTGTTTTTAGGTAAAAACCAACCAGGTACAGTGTTTAGTGCTAGTTACCTTTTGATATAAAGTCTCCTTTGCGTGCAGCCGATGTTTTACAACATTTGTACAGTTACTCGAGCCTATTCCGAGCGATGGAAAACAGACTGTCCCTTTCCAAGCAATGAAAACTACACGCGAGCTACTGACAAAACCCTGCGTCGGGTATAAGCTTACGCTCCTGGAGCATATGCCCTGACATCTGAAAACAAACCTTAATCCTGAAAAGCGACCAGAAACATTCATTTGTTCCTGGTCGCTTTTTTTATTTGTATTCAAGGTTAAACTATAAGAAAATCAAGGCGTAGAGATTAGTGGAGTTCTCCCATCCTGCAAAGGATGTTCATGCAGTATGTTTAACCAAAACCAAAAGGAGGTACCACTATGAAACCAATGAAGAAAGAACGTACAGGAGGTGAGAGCCTCGCTCCGAGGTCGTTCTTCACAGATTTTTTCAGCGACGTAGATCGCTTTTTTGAGAACGACCTGCTGCGAATGCCGGCACAGATCGGGCGGCAGATCATGCGGAACATGCCCGCTACCAATATCCGCGAAAACGAAAGAGAGTACACCATAGAGTTGGCGGCACCAGGTATGGCGAAAGATGATTTCGCGGTAGACATAGATGAGGGCATGCTGACGATCAGCAGTCAGAAAGAGCAGGATACCACAACAGAAGAAGATAACTATACCCGCCGGGAATATAATTACAGCTCATTCAGCCGCTCGTTCAAGCTGCCAGATGCTGTAAGGCCAGAAGAAATAAAGGCGCGCTACGAAGAGGGCGTGCTGAAAATAACGGTGCCAAAGCAAGAGCAGGCAAATAACAACAACCGTAAGCGCGTCAACATCGAATAAGATGCCAGGCGAAACAGAAAAGGGAGGCTTTCGGCCTCCCTTTTCTGTTTATTGCACTTTGACCACTTTCGTGACACCGCTGTTTGAGCCTTCGCTCCAGCGCAGCACATAAGTACCCGATGCCAGGTCAGCGACATTGATCTCGATAACGTCCGTTCCGTCGGTCACCGTGGCTGTCACGTCGCGCACAAGCCTGCCCTGCAAATCGTACAGCTGCATGCTCAGGTCAGATGAACTGCGCACCAAGTATTCGATGCGTATGGTTTCGCCAGGGGTGCCATCGGTATTGGTGGTGAGGCCGATCGGATTTGGGTATACCTTGAATACACGCAGGTCGCTTGGGTTAAGTACCTGCACCCGTGCCGAAAAAGCCTCCGTGTTATCTGTGTATACCACGCGCAGGCGGTAATAGCTGCGACGAGGCAGCGGATCGCTGTCTGTAAAGGTATAGTCGCGGGCCTGACCGGAGGCAGGAACTTCGCCTACATCTTCCCACTGCTGTCCATCCTGGCTGCGCTGTACCACAAAGCGTGCTATACCTTGCTCCGTGCTGGTCGTCCAGATCACATTCACGGCGCCGGCACTCGAAAAGGAAGCGTCAAAGGTGAAGACCTCAGAAGCCAGATTACAGTCGCCGTCCAGCTTTGGTGTCATAGGTGAGCGACCGCCGCATACCAGCGGTTCCAGGCTGCGGCTCAACACCAGGTTAGCCCCGGCTATATCAGGCGGTGTCAGGTCACGGATCTGCTTTTGGCGGCCAATATTGTAGTGCATCAGGGTATTGGGCAGAATAACATGGCCAAGCTGGTGCGCGTGCCCCAACTCGTGCAGGATAACGGTTTCAAAATCGAACTGATTGGTGGTTGGGCCTCCCGGACCATATTGCCAGGTGATGTTGCTGTTGATCTCCATGTCGAACTCGGTGAGCCAGAAGACCGTGTCGCGACGTGCTCCGTCGATAGATACGCAGCCTCTGTACTTGCTGATGGTGCGGGCCAGCACACTCTGGCCTGTCACGGAAGAGGGCGCAAAGCGGATAACGCTGCGGCCGTCGTCGGCTGAGCTCTCCGATGTGGTGGTGGCTCCAACCACCCAGTTTACGTTCGTGGTGCACACCCAATTGTTCACGGCGCGTCTGAAGCCCTCCTGCGCAGCGGCCCTGCTCTGCAGACTGGGAGCGAATTGTATGGTATAGCCGCCTTTCTGGTTGGCATCAATCAGGGCAGGCTGAAATGGTGTGTTGCCACCTTCGGCTACTACGTTGGAGTAAGCGAACTCAATGATGAGCGTCCCGGCACTCGTGCCTGAAGTCCCGTCATCGGCTGTTACCTTTACGCGTCCTGTTCCGGCTGTGCCACCCGTCTCGGTATAGGAAGGTACCATTACTTTGATCTGGTTATTGCTCCAAGACACGTAGTCAGAAGCGTAGGGGCGTACCAGGGTAGTGCCGCCATCGTCGGCGTTGGGGAACTCCACAAATCCTTTTCCGCGGGTGCTGCCAAAGCCTGTGCCGGTTATGGTGAGCACAGCACCTGTGCCGGCGCTGGTGCGTGTAGGGCTAATGCCGATGACGGTCGGAGCCTGCATAGCCTGGGTGCTCTCCTGCTTTAGTTGGGCCTTTATACCTGACTCCAGCCTCTCGTTAGCGATAACCATTGTGTATTGCTGCCCCATGCGCGCCGTCACAGTCTGGTATACCTCCTGCACCGATTTGTAGTGGTTAAACGGGTCGGCTGCTGTGCCCCGCTCCACATCGTAGCGTACGAATCCCTGGCGGCTGGCGTATGGTTTGGTGATGACAGAAGCGGCGCTGGCTGCTATACCTGCAGGCGCGCCCTTGGTCAGGAAAAACAGGCCCTGCTGCCCTTTTCTCAGCTGCAAGGCTGACGAAACCGTGTGCATCGCCAGTCCTACCGTGCCACCATCCGTGATCACCTCTACCTGACGTTCCTTCAACTCGCCTTTGAATACCTTGAAAAGACGGACGGTATGTGCTGTGTAAATAAGCTCCTTTCGGGCATCCCAAAGCGAGCGCTGGGTCACCACTTCGCCTTCAACAATTATATCAGCCGCTTTGATGCGCTCCTCAAGCGAAACGGGCACCATGTGCAGGTCTTCGGAGGCACGTGCTGCAAAGGAAATCACCGAAAGAAGGAGTGCCAACAACATGGCAGCGCTTCGCGACCCCAGGCGGTCAGGTGTTAGGAGTATGGTGGTCATAGACTGGTGCGGATTGTCAGTTTAGCTGTCGATAAAATTAGAATGTGGCATTGCAAAGCGGCCATAACGTACTATTACGGAAAAGGATGCGCCGTGGTATGCCCGGTTTACTGCCAAATATAATAAAATTGTGTGTCGGGTGAAGTAAGTCAGGTATAGCTTTCATCTGGGAGCAGCAGTTTTGAGCGCTAATGTGCCAGCGCTGACTTTATCAGGATGAACTCGTTGATGTTGTCGGAGTTGATCACGCCGGCCAATCGCCCGTTTTCGAGCACCGGGAATAGGGGCGCCTTGGTCTTCTGCAGTTCGGTATAGGCCTCGGCCAGTTTGTCCTGCACGTTAAAAGCCTTTACCTCCTGCGTCATGATATCCGACACCGGGCTTTCGGTCTTCTCCTCCTTCACAGCCTGAATCAGTTGCATGCGCGTGAGCGTGCCCATTACCTCTCCGTCCTGCTCTACTACAAAGTCGTGTTCCGATCCTTTAAGGAGTTTGCCGAGGGCATCACGAACCGTTTCGGAAGGTGCCAGTGTCACGAAGTTGGTCATCATGCCTTCGCGCACCAGGTGGCCACGCAAAAATTCGATGTGCTGCACCACGATGTTCTCAGACCAGGCGCCAAAAAACACGAAGATGCCGATCAGGATCAGGAAGGGGTTGTAGAAAAAGCCGATGAACATGAAGAAAATGGCCAGCATCTGGCCCAGGTTGGCCGCTATCTGGGTGGCCCGTACACGCCCCAATTTGAAAGCCAGGAGCGCCCGCAGCACACGCCCGCCATCCATCGGGAAGGCAGGTATAGCGTTGAAGACGACGAGCATCATGTTCACGAAAAACAACAGGTATAGGAAGTTGGCCGGCGTAATGCGGCTGAAAAACGACTCGTCCGGCAGCTCGCGCAGTGGAGGAAGAATGACCCAAAGCACGAAGGCGATCACCACATTCACAGCAGGGCCGGCTACGGCAATCATGAGCTCTTTTTTCGGGTTTTCAGGTATGCGCTCCAGGCTGGCCACGCCGCCTATCGGCAATAGCGTAATCATTTTGGTGTTCACGCCATAGCGTTTCGCCATAAGCGCATGGCCCAGTTCGTGCAGCACCACGCACAGGAAAATGGTCAGCACAAAGGCAACCGACAGGAGGGTGGTAGCCAGGTCGGAGCCGCGCTGCATTTCCGAAAACACGATCCAGCCGATCAGGATCAGGAATGTCCAGTGCATCAGAATCTTGATGCCCGCTATTCTGCCAAGGTTAAGGGACCATTTCATAGGGCGTCTCTACAAGTCGTGTTATACCTGTAACGTGCTTATAAAGTATAGGTTAGCAGCCTGAGGGGCTTTGTTTTAGCGCTATACCTCAGCCCAAAAGCTGGGGTACCACCTTGTCGCCAAACACCTCGATAAAGCGCTCCTGCTCCAGGTTCACGTTGTGAAGAATCAGCTGACTGAAGCCCAGATCGAGGTCCTGCTGCAGCCACTCCATGTGCTGGTTCGGGTCGGAAGAGATACGCACGTGCTCGCGCAGGTCTTCTTCGCGCACGAACATGGCAGCCTGTTCGAGTTGTTTAGCGGTGCGCAGATCGGAAAGTACGGCACTCGGGAAAATGTTGGAACGCCACTGTTCATGGGCTCCCTGTAGCGCCTTTTTCTTGTCCTTGTCATAAGACAGCTGCACTTTCAGGTACATGGGTTTGCCCTCGCCCCCGCCTTTATGGAAAGCATCCACCATTTTTTTGAGTTCTTTGGGTGGTTTCGAAACGGTGATTAGGCCATCAGCCCAGCTACCCACCCATTCAGCGGTTTCCTCGGTGATGGCCGCTCCTATGATCTTGGGCGCTACCTTGGCGCGGGTCCAGAGTTTGGCCTCTTCCACGGTCACCAGGCCATGGTGCGTCACGGTTTCGCCGTTCCAGAGTGCCCGGATGATGTCGACGCACTCTTTCAGGCGGTCGTTGCGGTCCTGTTTGACAGGCCAGTGCTCGCCGGTGATCTGTTCGTTGATGTACTGTCCGCTGCCCATGGCCACCCAGAAGCGCTCCGGAAACATCTCGGCCAGTGTGGCGGCAGCCTGCGCGATGATGGCCGGGTGATAGCGCTGCCCGGGTGCGTTAACGATGCCGAAAGGTAGCTTGGTGGCCTGCATAGCCGCCCCGAGCCAGGACCACGCAAAGCCGCTCTCGCCTTGGTCGAGGCTCCAGGGTGCGAAGTGGTCGGATGACATGGCGGCGTTAAAGCCCGCCTGCTCGGCCTGTTGCACAAACCGGAGGAGTTCGCTTGGTTTAAACTGTTCGTGCGAGGCGTGGTAGCCGATGCGGAGTGTGCTGTCTTGTTGCTTCATAGGTATAGCCGCTTGGTTTTAGGTAGTAAGGCATACGGCGACGCTTTGCACTTTGGTTTCGGAAGGAGCGGCAGGCACAAAAAAAGGAGCTGGCCTGCTCGAAGGTCAGCTCCTTTTCCTGGATAAGCAGCACGTTTACTTTACCTTCGCCAGGAAATTTTTTACATGCCGTTGAAAGAGCGTCGTCTGTTCCTGGTAAGGACAGTGGCCGGTGTCCATCGTGCGGTAGGTGGCGTTCCTGAACTTGAACAGTTTGTAGTGCTCAGGTCCTACCGACAGGTCGTTGTTGCCCGAGATAACGAGCACCGGCATTTTGAGCGAGGCACTTTTTATGGTGAAGTCCTGCGCATATTCCGGGAAGTCCCATACCTTGCTGCCAAAATCCCAGTTGATGGTGGTGTCCATGACGGCATTCATCTGGTCAAACATTTCCTTTTTGGGGTACATCATTTTGTACATCACACCCTGTTGGTTAAGTTGCGAGGCCACGCCGTTGAGCGCTTCGCCAATAGAGCCGCCCGTTTTGCGGAACTCCGACTCCGGCTTGCCCAGCAGACGCGCCCCGTTCTTGACGTAGCTCTCCAGGGCATCGTTCAGGTATAGCGTGGAGTTGACGAAGATGGCCGCGCTGACGTGCTTCGGGTGTTGGTAGGCATACTCGGTGGCTATGGTGCCGCCAAAAGAATGCGGCATGAGCATCCACTTGTCGTAACCCAGGTGCTGGCGCAGTTCCTCAAAGTCCTGCACCACGCGGGCCAGCGAGTAATCCTTGGTTTCGGAACTGGAAGAGCGACCGCAGCCACGCTGGTCCACGTAGATCATGGTCATGTCTTGCTCTACCACGTTGCCACCTAAGGCGTAGAAATATTTGGTCCAGGAGCCGGGGCCACCGTGGATGAAGAGGCAGGGCTTGCCCTCTCCGGCCATGCGCACGTACAGTTGCACACCATCGGAGGTGGTGAAGTAAAACGATTTGTTGACGGCCTGCGAGAGTTGCGGGAGCGCAAAAAGCATGAGCAACAGACAGGCAAAGCGTAACTTTTTCATAGAAAAGGTATAGGATTGACAAAAATTTCACAAAAGACGCATAAAAACCTGAAAAGACGCGTATTGGCCTGAAATTATTAGTGAACAGGTATAAACAAGCGGTTACAAGTTTGTTTCGGAAGGTATAGCGAAGATATGGCAGATATAAAAGAACGTGATTTTGAGCGGGAGCTGAGTTTTCAGGCTTCGCGTAGTGGCGGGGCCGGTGGGCAGAACGTGAACAAAGTGGCCAGCAAGGTCGAGCTGCGTTTCCATGTGGCTGATTCGCAACTGCTGACAGATGAAGAGAAAGTGCTGGTGCAGGAAAAGCTGGGGAACCGCATCAATGGCGAAGGCTACCTGCAAGTGGTTTGCCAAGCGGAACGCAGCCAGCTGCAGAACAAGGAGCAGTGCATCGAGCGCTTCTATGAGCTGCTTCGACAGGCGCTTACCCGCCAGAAAAAACGCAAAGCCACCAAGCCTACCCGCGCCTCGGTGCGCAAGCGCCTGGAAGGCAAACGCCGCCAATCCGACAAAAAAGCCAGCCGCGGGGGTTTCAAAAGCGATTACTAAGGTATAGCGCGCGCCGCCTTTGCCGATCTGCTGCAAGGGTTGACCGTGCTCGTTTCAAAAACGACTACACAGGTATAGCACAAGCCAGGAAGCGTGGGCTCTGCGTTTCAAAACGACTGCAAGGTATAGCACGAAGAGGATGTGAGCGTTAATAAGGTATAGCACAGCTGTGTCTCACACCCGCCGGTTTTTTCAGCCAATCTCTCGGGGCAGTTACTCAGGTATAGCGCCTTTCTTTCGGCACAGGTATACCAAGCCTCTCTCCCGTTACGTTCCGATAAGACTGTCCGCTATACCTTGTTGCATCATCTCTCGAAAAAGATAGCGCCAAGGTTGGGCGAGTTGGATCTTTTCTGCAGAATAGGTAAGATATTTGCAGCGGCAGGAGTCGGACTCCGAAGACAACACATGAAGAAGTTTATTTTTACGATACTATTGGTGGCGGGGGCGGCTACGGCCAGCCAGGCGCAGAAATACAGAACAGCGGCAGGTATACGCCTGGGCGGCGACCAGTTCGGAGCCACCCTGCAACAGCGGGTCGCGGAGAAAAGCACCCTCGAAGGTATAGCCCTGGTAGGTTCGCGGGAATACAGCGGTACGGTGCTCTACCAGCGCCACTGGCCCATGTTGGGCAAGCGCTTCAACTACTACCTGGGCGGCGGCGGACACATCGGCAACCTCAAAGACCAAGGCGTGTTCACAGGGCTGGATGCGATTGTGGGTATAGAGTATAAAGTTAACGGACTGCCCTTTTTGCTCTCCGCTGACGTGAAGCCGGCGTTGCACTTCAACCACGAGGACTGGGTGAACCTGGCCACAGGCATCTCGATCCGCTATGTGATTGTGCCGGAAAAGAAAGAGAAAAAGAAAATCTGGCCTTTTGGCAAGCAGCAGGAAGAAGAGGAAAAGTCGGGTTGGCCCTTTGGCAAAAAGAAAGAACCGGAGCCGCCTAAAAAGAAGGTATGGCCATTTGGCAAAAAGGAGGAACCTGCGCCAGAACCTGAGCCCGAAAAACGCATCGACCTGAACAAGATATTCAAGAAGCAGGAAAACTAGCAGCAATCGCCCGGCCCCATTCAGGCCGGGCGATTGTTGTTATAAGGGCAGTGCTTTTGTGGTCGCTCAGTTTAGAGGAGAGCGTGATATTGGTGGTAGATAGAACCTGGAGAAGTGTTGGGCCGAGGTATAGATCATGTTACAGCTAGCAGGTTGGCCCTTGGTAAGGCGGCTTGCTATAGCATGGCCATAGGCAGGGATACAGGGGTTTCGGTGCTATACAGCAAGGTAACGCGCTCCTGCTGCAGGCACTCAGCCAACAATACACGCTCGTCAATGGTTTTTTTCAAGGCAAAGCCAAAAGAGGCTACCAACGCTACTAAAAGAATGATGATTTTCATGGTTTTATTTGGTACTAATGGCAGGGTTAAAAAAACGGCAAAATTAGGTATGCTACTTCATCAGGGAGTCACGCGAGATGGTGATAACTACTTCAGGGAGAAGGTTGGGGTAGCGCTCCAGCTCTTTCAGCTCCTGGCGGTGCTGGATCTCTTCTATATCGCTGGCAGTTTTCTTGCCTGCAGTGCCCAGAGCTGCTGTAAGTCCGAACAAAAGGATTAGGATTTTCATAGTGATTTAGTTTTAGGATGATGTGTAAAAGGGTTGTACGTGATCAGGGTGTCAGGCCTTTGGTGCCACGATCAGCACTTCTGGCAACAGGTTAGGGTAGCTGCGGAGTTCTCTTTGCTCTTGCTGCAGTTTATGCTTGGCGGCGGCTACTGTAATGTCGTCTGCTGTTTTTTTGCAGGTGGCTCCGAAGCCAAGTACCAGGGCGAGTAATAAGATGATGATTTTCATAATTGAGAGAATTTAAAAGGTTTTGAGTTTCATGTTGTAAGTACTTAATAGATAGTGTTGTTAGGTAAAAGGTTGCTTGGCGCTTCTAAAATATTTTTTATTTATAATGGGCATATTGCATTTTATGTGCCAGTACTCAAAAAGCCTGTTAATCAATGAGTTACAAAATTCAACCGCTATTCCGTTTACAAAAATCGTCCAATAGCGTACAGGTGTTTGTTCGGAAATGAACAAGTATAAAAACGGATTTTAGCGCTGTTTTAAATCTTTTCGGATACTTAATTGTAAAGTATACAGCCGTTTGCTGTTTGGTAGGCGGAACTGTTCAGATAATTTGGAATACCCATGTATAAAGGAACCTTAATAGCACTCGGAGGAGGGTTTGATGATGATTTAATCAAGCTGATCAGGTCAGAGATATGTCCGGTGCATTCCAATATAGAAGTGATTGCAACGGCGGCTACCGAGCCGCAGGAAGCGGGTTTGGCTTACAAAGAGGCTTTCGAAGAGTTGGGCTGTAACAAAGTGCAGTTCATGCTGATAGATGAAAACCACGCGGCGGACCAGCCCGGGTACATCAGCCGTATTCAGCAAGCCGATGTGATTTTCTTTACAGGAGGCGATCAGGTTCGCCTGACTGAGTTTCTGAACGGTACGCAGCTGCTGGAGATCATGCGCCGCCGCTACCACCACGAGCCCATCATCATAGCGGGCACCAGCGCAGGGGCCGCCATCATGTCAGATCGCATGATTTACGACGGCTACGGCCACTACTCGCTCATCAAAGGCGAGATGAAAACGACCACCGGCTTCGGGTTTGTCAGCCACCTGTACATCGACACGCACTTTGTGGAGCGGGGCCGCTTCGGGCGACTGGCGCATGCCGTGGCGCACGACCCGGCGTACGTCGGTGTTGGCCTGAGCGAAGAAACCGGCATCATTATCAAAGAAGGAAATAAGATAGAAGTGTTCGGGACAGGAGTCGTGACGATCATCGATGCCAGTAAGATCCGGTTCACCAACACCCGGCAGGTGTCTGAAAACGAACCCATCGCCGTGGAGCACCTGATCATGCATATGCTGGTGGAGGGTTACCGTTACTGCCTGGAGGAGCACTTGTTTCAGCCGGTGGAGCAGCATCTGCCGGACTCTGCCCAGCAGTCCAGCGATGCCACTGCCAGCGTAGCCTAAGGCTTTTCTCTGTCTTCTTGCTGCAACTCCATGTTGATAGCTACTCCGGCCTTGGCGCCTTCTGCTGCCGCCACAATCACGAGCTGCATGTCGCGGGCTGCATCACCAGCCACATAGAGACCTGGTATGTTGGCCTGCTGCAGGCGCCGCGTCTTGATCACGCCCTTACCTGTAAACTCACAGCCCAGCTGCTCGCCGATATCTGACTGTTGCCTGGTTTCGCCTGAAAAGAAAAGCGCTTCCTGTGATCTTGATTCCCCGTTTCTCAGCACGATGCGCTGCAACATGCCATCCTCTCCCTCTACGCGGGCAATGGCATCAGTGCATACCTTTACTCCGTTTAGCTTCAGCAGCTCCATGTCTTTGATATTAAGCTTCCGGGTGCCGTCTGTATAGAGGGTCACGTTGTTACTCCAGTTTTTCATGGCCAGGGCCTGTCCTATACCTGAACGATCCTTCCCATACACGGCAATGGCTTTGTCGCGGCTCTCCCAACCGTCGCAGTAGGGGCAGTGGTGCACGCTTTGGCCGTAGAGTTCTTCTATACCTTCCACTTCCGGCAGTTTGTCCTTCAGGCCTGTGGCTAAAAGCAGCTTGCGGGAGTGGTATACGTGCCCTTCGCTGCATTCTACCACATAGGTGCCTTTGCTGTATGTGGCGTCAGTGACAGGGTGGTCTATGATCTGTATGCTGTATTTTTTAAGTTCTTCCCGGCCTTTCCGGATAAAATCGCCAGGGTTTACGCCGTCGCTCGACAGGAAGCCGTTCATGCTCCTGGACCAGCGGTTGCGGGGTTCGCCACTGTCAAATAAAAGTACCTTGCGCCGGGACCTGCCCAGTATCATGGCAGCGTTGAGCCCCGCAGGGCCACCACCGATGATAATCACGTCATATATTTCCTTCATTGGTTTAGTTTGTTGAGAGTATGTAAACGTAGATTGCCTGCGTGAGGTGGAAGGGCCAGGAAAAAAATGCCGGAATAGGCGTTTAAAGGCACACTATGGGAGATGAGCGGGTGTTTTTCGACTAATGTCAGATATTATTTGAAAAAAGGAGCGGCAAGCGCTTTTTAAGTATGAATGTTTTATATATTTGTTTAACCTTATTAACACCCTACATTTAAACAGTCGCATTTTATGAAAAGCAAAATCTTAGCCTTATTAGGTAGCGCCCTGATTTCGGGTACAGCCATGGCCGGAGGATACCAGGTAAACCTGGCTGGCCAGCGCCAGATCGGTATGGGCCATACGGGCACGGGTCTGGTAACAGGCACGTCCAGCATTTTCTTTAACCCGGGTGCCATGAGTCATTTAGGCTACAGTGGCGTGACGATAGGCGGTAGTGCGCTTGTCTCCAAAATTGCCCATTCTGCTCCTGAGTCCGGAGGCGTTACGGCTCGTACGGATAACCCACTGGGTACTCCATTTCAGGTATATGGGGTGTACAACATAAACGAGAAATTCTCTGCCGGCCTGGGTGTGTATACCCCGTTTGGCAGCACCGTGGACTGGGGCAACGAGTGGAGCGGCCGCTATGGGCTGAACCAGTTGAAACTGCAGGCCATTTATGTGCAGCCTACCGTTAGCTACGCCATTACTGACAAGCTGGGTATAGGTATAGGCCTTTCGTACGTAATCGGAAGCGTAAACCTGCAGCGTTCGGTGCCAGTGCAGAGCCAGGACGGCACAGAAGGTGGTATAGAACTGGATGGTGGCGCTGAGTCGGCATTCGGCTTTAACGCAGGCATCTTCTTCCAGCCAACAGAGAAATTCTCGATTGGTGTGAACTACCGCTCCAGAGTAGACCTGAAAGTAGAAGGTGGCGACGTGATGTTCAGCAATATACCTGCAGCTGCCCGCGGCAACTTCCCGGAAGGCACTACTTTCAACGCCGAACTGCCAATGCCATCCACCCTTTCGGTAGGTATAGGTTTTAAGCCAAACGAGCGCCTGACGCTGGCTGCTGACGTGAGTCATGTAGGTTGGGATGCATACGAGAAACTGCGCTTTGACTTTAGCCAGAATGTGGCCGGTAGCCCTTTCTCAGAGGCCAGCCGTAACTACGAGAATGCCTTCATCTACCGCATCGGTGGTGAGTACATGGCAACAGACGCCCTCGCCCTCCGTGCCGGCGCCTACCTCGACAAAACCCCTGTACAGGACGGCTACCTGACGCCAGAGACGCCGGATTCAGACTCACGCGGTCTTTCTGCAGGTATAGGTTACTCCGTTTCTGAGAACTTCAGCATCGACGCCTCTTTCCTGTACATCAACAAAAAAGAAAGAACAGATGCCGCTGATCTGTCTAACGGTGTTGCGGGTACTTATAAATCTGTCGCCTATATCCCTGGTATCGGTCTGAACTACAAATTCTAATTTTCTTTAGCAAAGTATATGAAAAAGTTTTTCTATAAATCGAGTTTACTGGCCCTGATGGCTGGTATGTTCCTGACAAGTTGCGATCCGGAGATTGATGTGGCAAGCCCAAGTGCGGGTACGCTAGATTTTACAAAATATGTTGCAGTTGGCAACTCCCTGACTGCAGGCTACCAAGATGGAGGTTTATACCGTGAGGGGCAGCTTGCATCGTTCCCAGCTTTGATAGCTCAGCAGCTTGAAATAGTAGGAGGAGGCAGCTTTGTACAGCCCCTTTTTACAGAAGCGCAAGCTAACGGAAGCGGTTACCTAAAACTAACAGGGTTTAATCCTCCTGCAACGCCAGGAGCATCTCCTTCTCCAATCCTAACACCTGTTACTACAAACCTAGCTGTTCGTACAGATGTAGCTCCTTTACCGGGTGGCCCTCGACTTACTAAATTTACTGACCCTGTTAATAACTATGCAGTTCCAGGAATGTCAGTACTGTCCAGTGCAACTCCTATTTATGGCGGTGTAAACCCATACTTCGACCGTTTATTAGCAGATGCAGAAGTAGGCTCAAAGAGCTACGTAGCTAAGGTTGCTGAATCTCAACCGACCTTCTTTACACTCTGGCTCGGAAACAACGATGTGTTGACTTATGCTACAAATGGTGCTGTTGTTAATCCTGCTAACCCATTTGGCGATAAAACACCTGTAGCCACTTTCAGAATGATTTACACCCAGTTACTTGGTGCTTTAGCCAAAGGCGGGGAAACTGAAGGTGTTGTGGCAAACATTCCAGATGTAGCAGCTACTCCTTTTTTCACTACCGTAACGCTTGATGCGATCAGAAAGTCAGCAGGAATGAGTGACCTTAAGGTTTACATTCGTGTTGCTGAAGGACCTACAGGCGTTCGTGAGCTAGGCGAAGGCGATTTAATCTTATTAACTACTCAGGCAGCTATAGGACGTGCAGATCAGGTTGCTCCAGGGGTAACGATCCCGCATGGTTTCCACCCACTTAACCCTTTGACTGATAGTGAAGTACTTGATAAAGACGAAGTAGCTGAGGTTAGAGCCCATACCCAGGAATTGAATAAAGTAATTGCTGAAGTTGCTGCGGCTAATAAGATTCCTGTATTTGATGTTAACAAGTTCTTTACAGATAGATTTGCCAGACCTTTCGTACAGAACGGTGTGCCTTATAGTTCTGCTTTTATTACTGGTAATGTATTCTCTCTAGATGGTATACACTTGACTCCTCGTGGTAATGCCATTGTAGCAAATGAGTTTATTCGTGTAATAAACACCAACTATAATACTAACATCCCATTAGTTGACGAGACGCAGTACAGAGCCGTGTTGCTTCCATAAGCTAACTTCATAAAGAAACAAAAAGGCGCCCTCCGCATTGGAAGGCGCCTTTTCTGTTTTGTCAGGTATAGCAGGTATAAGCAGCAGGTATAGCCAGCTATACCTTAGTGCGCTTCGAGCCAGTTCTTGCCTACGCCTAAGCCTACTTCCATCGGCACGCTGAGCGGCAGGGCGTTGGTCATCAGCTCCACAATCTTTGGCGTCACGATATCCACCTCTTCTTTCGGTGCGTCGAAGAGGAGTTCGTCATGCACCTGCAGGATCATGCGGGTCTTCAGGTTTTCGTGGCGCAGGTACTCGTGTATGTTGATCATCGCGATCTTGATGATGTCGGCCGCAGTGCCCTGGATCGGGGCGTTGACAGCGTTGCGCTCGGCAAAGCCGCGCACGGTGGCGTTGCGAGAATTGATGTCGCGGAGGTAGCGGCGGCGACCCAGCAGGGTTTCCACATACTCTTGCTCACGCGCTTTCTCAATGGCGCTGTCCATGTACTCCTTCACAGCCGGGAACTCCTGGAAGTAGGCCTCAATGATATCGGCGGCTTCGCGGCGTGGTATACCTAACCGCTCGGAAAGACCGAAAGCGGAAATACCGTAGATGATGCCGAAGTTGATCGTCTTGGCTTTGCGGCGCATCTCGCTGTCTACCTGGTCGAGCGGCACGTAGAACACCTTGCTGGCTGTAGAAGCGTGGATGTCGAGTCCGTTTCGGAAAGCCTCTTTCATGGTCGGGTCTCCGCTGAAGTCGGCCATGATGCGGAGTTCGATCTGGGAGTAGTCCGCCGAAATGATCAGGTGCTTGCTGTCGCGCGGCACAAAGGCTTTGCGGATCTCGCGCCCCCGCTCCGTCCGGATCGGAATGTTCTGGAGGTTCGGGTTGGTAGAGCTCAGGCGACCGGTAGCGGTCACGGCCTGGTTGAAGGAGGTATGCACGCGGTTGTCGAGCGCGCAAACCAGTTGCGGCAGCGCATCCACATACGTTGACTTAAGTTTGGAAAGCTCCCGGTGATCCAGAATCAGGCGCACAATCTCGTGCTCGCCTGCCAGTTTCGACAAGATTTCCTCGCCGGTAGCGTATTGCCCTGTCTTCGTTTTCTTGATCTTGGCTTTGCCGTGCAGCCCCATTCTGTCGAACAGCACTTCGCCGAGCTGCTTTGGTGAGCCAATGTTGAATTCTGTATCTGCCAGCTCAAAAATACGTGTCTCTATACCTTTGATCTCCTGCTCGAGCAGCAGCGAAATGTCGGCCAGCGCGTTGGCGTCGATCGATATACCTTCTTTCTCTATACCTGCCAGCACCTGCACCAGTGGATTCTCCACCTCATTGAACAGCTTCATAAGGCCTTGTTCCCGCACAAGTGGCTCAAAGTAGTGTTTCAGGCGTAGCGTAATGTCGGCATCCTCGCAGGCATAGTCCTTCACCTCTTCAGGCTTTAGGTCAGCCATCGTGATCTGGTTCTTGCCTTTGGGCCCAATCAGGTCGGTGATAGGTATAGGGCTGTAGTTGAGGTAAGTCTCGGCCAGCACATCCATGTTGTGGCGCATTTCGGGCTCCAGCAGGTAGTGGGCCAGCATGGTGTCGAACAAAGGGCCACTCACTTCGATGCCATAGTTTTTCAGCACCAGGATATCGTACTTGATATTTTGGCCGATCTTGGCAATGCTAGGGTTCTCGAGCACATTCTTAAACTCGGCAGTGATGCGCATGGCCTCATCTTCATTATCGGGTGGCACAGGCACATAGTAGGCCTCGCCCGGCAGGTAGCTGAACGACATACCCACTAGCTTGGCAGTGATCGGGTCGATGCTGCTGGTCTCGGTGTCAAAGGAGATTTCCTGCTGCTTTTGCAAGTAGCGGATCAGGCTCTGGCGCAACGCAGGCGTATCAATCAGGTGATAGTCCTGCACCGTATTGTTGAAACGCGCAAAGGGCACGTGCTCCGCGGCTATACCCGCTTCTTCAGAAGCCACAGCAGTAGCGGTAGAAGCTGCTGTATCGAATAGGGAAGTCTGTTGCTGGTTGGCAGGCTGGGCGCGTCTGGCAGCGGTTTTCGGTACCGGTGCATCCGCCATCGCAATGCCCAGTACGCGCGTCATCAACTGACGGAACTCCAGCTCGGCAAACAGCTCGGCCAGTTGCTCCTCGTTCGGGCCGTCGTAGTGCAGAGCCTCGGCGCTAAATGGAACCGGCACGTCGCAATGTATGGTGGCCAGCTCTTTCGACATCATGCCCTGGTCGGCGAAGTTTACCACGTTTTCTTTCTGCTTACCCTTCAGTTGGTCAGCATTCGCGATCAGGTTTTCCACTGAGCCGAAGCGCTGTATTAAAGCCTTAGCGGTTTTCTCGCCGATACCCGGTATACCTGGTATGTTGTCCACGGCATCGCCCTGAAGTCCCAGAATATCAATCACCTGCTCCACTCGCTCGATTTCAAACTTCTCCAGCACACGCGCCACGTCCCACACCTCCACGGCATTGCCCAAGAAAGCAGGTTTGTAAAGGAAGACGTGCTCGGTTACCAACTGGCAATAGTCTTTATCGGGCGTCATCATGTACACATCGAAGTTGTCCTTCTCAGCGCGACAGGCCAGTGTGCCGATAATGTCATCGGCTTCGTAGCCGTCCATGATGAGCACCGGTATGTTAAATGCTTCTACTATCTTTTTACAGTAAGGTATAGCCAGCGAAATATCTTCGGGCATGGCCTGTCGGTTGGCCTTGTAGGCAGCGAAATTGTCGTGGCGAAACGTCTTGGCCGCTGAGTCGAAGGCGACACCGATGTGGGTAGGTCTTTCCTTCTGGAGCACCTCTACCAGGGTATTGGTAAACCCAAGTGCCGCCCCGGTGTTCATGCCTTTGGAGTTGATACGTGGGTTTTTGCTGAAGGCAAAGTGCGCCCGGTAGATCAGGGCCATCGCATCAAGCAGGAATAATTTTTTACGTGGTTCGCTCATAGTATAAAGGTATAGGCTGCCGGCTTCCTTTGCAAATCTCGGGATTGCGCAGCCGGGAAGTTTGTGCATTTCCGGCTTTATACGCCGGATAACTATACCCTGCCGGGGAAATTTTTTACGTAAAAAATAAAATATAGTGATTCCATAATAAATGGAATAGTCTTTGTATCTTCCTAAACCAAGACTGAAAATAAACAAAACTTAAATTACAAGAGCAGGATGATGCACCTCATGACATGGAAAAGAGCGGTACTTAGCGTATTTTTTGTACTGACCGCTACACTTGGTTACAGCCAGGATCTGATCGTTAAGAAGAGCGGTGAAGAGTTAATCGGGAAGATTGTGAAAGTGGGGGAAGACACCATCCATTACCGCATGCTAAGCGAAGAGAAAGGCCCTATGCGTTTTGTGCTCCGGGGCGATGTGGCTTCTATGCAGTTTGCAACCCAGCCCTCGCAGCAACAGCTCAGCCAATTGCCGCAAAGCAACGACGAGTATGCCTCGGCTTCCGCTATACCTGCAGGCGCATCGGCCTCGCGTACCTATACCCAGGAAGAACTCATGTACCAGGGCCGACACGATGCCCTGCTGTACTACAAAGGGCAGGGACCGCTTTGGGGTACTGCCGGTGCCACCTTCCTGCTTCCGCCGGTTGGTTTGGTGACAGGCATCATAACGGCCGCAGTACCACCAAATGTTGACAATATGTTTCACCCGAACTACCAACTGATGAAGGAGCCGGTTTACCGGGAGTCATTCAAAAAGCAGGCCCAGCGCAAGGTAGGCAAGGCGGCTGCAGGCTTCGGGATAGGCTTCGGCTCCCTAATAGCACTGGCGCTCATGCTGGGCGCATAAACACAGTATATACCTGATTACCCAGTTTGTACTCCCCAAACTGTGGAATTTTCGCCACACTACGCAGCGGATTCCACAGTTTGGGGAGTTTTGATTTTTGATGCAATACACTGTCTATCAGTAATTTAATTTCAATATATAGTTTTGGCATAGTTTTGACTATAGGCCAAATGAAAAATTAAATTTGAGCGACAGAATAAAACTATGAAAAAAATATCCTACCTGGCAGCCGCCATCGCATTCTTTGGCTTTGCCTCACTTGACGCCAGCGCGCAGACTGACAAGAACAAGAAGAAGTCGAAGAAGAAGCAGAAAGTAGAGCAAACTACCGAAGTAGAAACTGAAACGAATGCTGAAACTGAAAATCAGGTAAACTATGAACAGCAGGCGCAGACTGAGACACAGGTAACAACTGCAACGCAGACGCAAACCACCACTCAGACTGCAGCGCAGGATGACAAAGAGAAGCGCGAAGCTATTACCAAGGAAGAGCTTCCGGAACCAGTACAGCAGGCACTGACTGCCGAAGCATTCAGCAGCTGGCAGATTGTAGAGGTGTTCCGCGTAACACCTAACGCAAATGCCGCCGGCGCCAATGCCCAGGGTATGGAAAACCGTGCCGAGCAGGCCAACCAAAATGCGCAGAATGTTAACGCACAGGCTAATGCGCAAGGCCAAGGTGCCAAAACAATGTATGAGATCTTCTTCACCAACGAGCAGCAGCAGAGCGCCAAGGTTCGCATTGATGAAAAAGGCAACATTATCCAAGACCAAAAATAAGCCACATAGATTGAATACTAGCGACCCTAGTATCATGGAACGAGCCTCCGCCTAGCGGAGGCTTTTCTGTTTTACGCCCTACCGCCGCATTTATACCCAACCTTAAGCGCCGCTTTTCGGTAAACAGTCGGAATGCCCGGCCGAGCACGTTATTTTAGGGCAACATTTTCCCCCTGCCCCGCGGTTGTGTATATTGCTTATGATTATGCCCAAGATACTCTTAATCGACGACGATCCTACCTTTTGCCTGATGCTGAGCACGTTCCTGAAACGTCAGCAGTATGAGGTAAAAACTGCCTATACCGCCGGCGAAGGCCTCAGCCAAATCAAAGCCGAAACCTTCGACCTGATCCTGACCGATTTCAGGCTACCCGACAAAAACGGGCTGGAACTGCTTGAGCAAATCCGCGTGCTCGATACTCAAGTACCTGTCATCCTGATGACGCACTATGCCGACATCCGCACAGCTGTGAGAGCCATCAAAATGGGTGCCTTTGAGTACCTGGCCAAGCCCATCAATCCGGACGAAACCTTATTGACCATCCGAAAGGCCCTGACCCTTGGGCGTGAGGGCCACGTCGCGACGAAGCCGGCTATACCTGCGCAGGGCGGCTTTACTTTCGTGAAGGGAGCCAGCCCACAGTCGAACCAGTTGGAGGAGTACATCGCCCTGATAGCGCCCACCAATATGTCGGTGATCATAGAAGGTGAGAGCGGTACTGGTAAAGAATATGTTGCCCGCAAGATACACCAGCGCAGCAAGCGCCACGACAAACCCTTTGTAGCTATAGACTGTGGTGCTTTGTCCAAAGAGCTGGCCGGAAGCGAGCTATTCGGTCACGTGAAGGGATCGTTTACGGGTGCCATGGGCGACAAAGAAGGGCAGTTTGAGGCAGCCAATGGCGGCACACTGTTCCTGGACGAGATCGGTAACCTCTCATATGAAATACAGGTAAAGTTGCTGCGGGCCATACAGGAGCGCAAAGTGCGCAAGATCGGCAGCAACACCGACCTCGATGTGGATGTGCGTATCATTGTGGCTACCAACGAGGACCTGGTGCAGGCCGTGAGCAAGGGTGAGTTCCGGGAAGATCTGTACCACCGCCTCAACGAGTTCAAGATCAATATTTCCCCGCTCCGCGACCGCAAGGCGGATATCCTGCAGTTTGCCAATCACTTTCTGCAAGTGGCCAACCACGAGCTGGAACGCAGTGTGTCAGGCTTTGATGCCGCTGTGATGGTGGCGCTGGAAAGGTATAGCTGGCCGGGAAATTTGCGGGAGTTGAAGAACGTGGTGAAGCGTGCTGTGCTGCTAGCCAAAGGTTCCGAAATAACATTAGACGATTTGCCACCCGAAATCGCCTATCACATACCTGAGCCGACCACTATTGTGGCGCAACCGGATGCCACGCAGGTAGCCCTGCCTGTGACAGATCTGCGCACCGCTACAGAGCGCAGCGAAAAAGAGCTGATCATCGAAATGCTGGAGCGCGTGAAGTATAATAAATCCAAAGCAGCCCGTTTGCTCAACATCGACCGCAAAACGCTCTACAACAAAATGCGACAGTATAACATCGAAGCTTAAGCGGCGGCTTCTTCAGTTTTTTTACGTTTGCTGAGCTCGGTTTCGAGTGCTGTAAGTACCAGGGTTGCCTCGTGCTGCAGTTCTTTGGCTATAGCAGGCAGATTGTCGGTTGGTAAGTCCGGTTGGTGCAGCACCTGCTCGAGCGCATCAATGGATGGCAGCACGGCATAAGCCTGCAGATGGCGGAAAGCAGTTCTCATCTTATGCGCTAGCTCGCCCACCTGATTCCAGTCCAACGCTGCTGCTGCAACGGCCAACTGCGCCAGAGAGCGGCGATTATCCGTTACCAGCACCTCTACAATTTCCCAAAGCGCCTCCTGGTCATCCCCCACAAAAGCACGAAGCTCATCCAAGGTATAGCTAGCAGGTATAGACTCGTTCGTTTGCTGGGCTTTGGCTTCCGTTTCTGGTATAACTTGAGATTCGGCTATACCTTGAGTGCCTGCTATACCTGCCGTTTCTGCATTCTCTTCTTTTTCAATTGGAGCTGCGGGTTCAGGTGCCATTTCAGGTATAGTCTGAGTAGACAGTGCTTTGCTGAGTTTCAGGTATAGGTCCTGTTCGGTGAAAGGCTTAAGCAAGTGGTCTGATATACCTGTTTTGGCGAAGAAGCGCTTGTTACTGCTCATGATGTTGGCCGTGAGCGCCATGATAGGTATAGTAGGGTTCTCTTTCCGGATCGCTCTGGCAACCGCTTTTCCGCTCATACCTGGCAGCTGTATGTCGGTGAGCACAATGTCAAACTGCTTTTCTTTGATCAGTTGCAGTGCCTCCTGTCCGTCATTAGCCAGCGTGACCTGCATGCCTTTGCGGCCCAGAATCAATTGGCACAGAGTACGGCTGTAGGCGTCATCATCAATTACCAGCACGGCTTTGCCTGCCAGCACATTGGTGGCCGAAAGTTGCGGATGAGGTATAGCCTCGGTTTCGGGTGCCGCTACCCGCTGCATTGGTAGCACAATGCTGAAGGTGGTGCCTTCGTTTGGTACGCTGCGCAACGTAAGCGAGCCTTCCTGCATCTCCACCAGTTTCTTGCTGATCGACAGTCCCAGTCCCGTGCCCCCATACTTCCGGATGATAGAATCATCAGCCTGATTAAACTCACCGAACACATGGGCGGTCTGTTCCATGGGTATACCTATACCTGTATCGGACACCTCGATCAACACCACGGCACGATTACGGCGCTGCGATTTTAGCCTGCACGATACACGCACTTCGCCGTCGTGAGTGAATTTGATGGCATTGTCTACCAAGTTGAAAAGCACCTGGCGGAGCCGCAGCGAATCACCTGACAGGTAACCGTTCAGTTGTTCATCCATCGTGCAGCTGAAGCCAATACTTTTGGTGCTGGCCTTGAGCCGGAACGTGCGTTCCACTTCTGCCAGGAGTTGCTTCATCTCGAAAGGCGCCATGTGCAGGTATAGCTTGCCGGCTTCAAGTTTTGAGAGGTCCAGCACGTCGTTCACAATATGCAACAGGTGTTGCCCTGCCCCATGTATGGCCTGCAAATGCTCCTGTTGCTGCTCCTGCAGTTGGGTATGGCCCAGCTGTTCCGAAAAACCCAGCACCACGTTGAGCGGCGTACGAATCTCGTGACTGATATTTGCCACAAAAGCCTCCTTGGCGCGCGCCAGCTGAATGGCCTCTTTTCGGGAGCGCTTTAGTTCGGCTTTATACCTGCTGCTACGGCTAAGGTCACGCAGGATGATCAGGATGAAGGCGATGCCGCTGGCAAGTCCGAACACGCCGACCAGCAAAAGCACAAGCGACGTTTCTTTGGCTACTTCCTGTGCCTGCGCCGCATTCTGGCTGGCCTGTTGTAATTCGTAGCGTTCCAAGTCGTAGACCATGCGGCGCACCTGGTCCATGATCTGTTTATCCTGTTGCAGGAGCGCCAGTTCTTTGGCCACCATGGCTTCCTGCTGCTTTTGCAGTTCACGCTCCACATCCTTGAGCACAATGCGCACCTTGGCAATAGAGGCCATGTTGGTTGGTGCAGCTTTGCTGGTGTCTGCGCTGTACTCCTGCTTTACATTTAGTTGCGGCACCACAATGGGCTGCGGCGGCTCCTCCTGCTGTTTTGACTCGTTTCGCTTGCCAAAGAGTTTGTTCAGCAGGCCTTTCCTGTTCTCGTTTTGTGGCGGTTTTGTCGTGACTGTGTCTGTATTGTAAGCCAACCTGTCGGATATGGTTGTTTTGGTGCGCTGGTTAATGGTGGTGGTAGCAGGTTGTCTGGTAGCCGCCGACGCGATCTGCTTCAGGGCTTTGTCGGTATAGGCGTTGCTGCCGCGCTGCTCCTTTTTCTTGTTCACGTGTTCCTCCAGGCTCTTTCGCTGTGCCAGCAGCAGGGTAGACACCGAGTCGATCTGAGCCAGTTCAGCGGGATTATCCTGCATGAGGGTACAGAGCGAATCGAGTTGGCTGTTGATGTTGCCCAGGTTGTCGAGGTACTCCCGGAAGTGCTTGTCCTCGGTTGTGAGGGTATAGGCGCGGATGGCGCTTTCTGCCGTGGCGATGTCAGCGAGGGTATGCTGCAGCTTGGCCAGCTTGGCATTTGGTTCCGCCAGCACGTTAACGGAGCTAAGTAACAGCGTGAAGCTGTTGTAAGTAAGGTATATGGCAAAAACCACCACCGAAAGCGCCAGCGTGAAGCCGATGACGACCTTCGATTTAATGTTTTCGTTGTTTATTTTCATACGCGCAGATTCCCCTCCATTTGCAAAGATACGGATTTTCAGGGAGCTATACTTTCTGTAACGACAAGTAAGCCAGAATCATATGCAGAAGGCAACACCGTTTGCAAGAGTTTGCAATGGGCTGCGTTGTGGGAGTATTTAGGAGCAAGTCAGCAGGTATAGCGGCTTACCAGCTACTGCTGGCACCGCCACCGCCAAAAGAGCCGCCGCCAAATCCGCCGAAGCCACCGCCTCCGCCACCAAAGCCGCCGCCACCTCCGAACATGCCTCCTCCGGTACGGAAGGTGCCAAAGGAACCCGGCCCTAGAATTGGTCCACCCAGCGTGCGCACGCCACGTCCTCCTCTGCCTCCGCCACCTTTAAAGCGCGACATAATGAATACCAGCACAATGATGATAATGATGATGGCCATCAGCGAAGGCCCTTCGCCTTCTCCCTGGCTGGCCTGTGGGTCGGCCTGGTACTCGCCACTCGCCAGGCTAATGATCAGGTTGGTCGCTTCATTCAATCCTTTGTAAAACTCGCCTTGCTGGAAGTTGGGTTTAAGCGTGCGCTCGGTAATGCGTTTGGCAATGGCGTCCGGAATAATGTGCTCCATGCCGTAGCCCGTCTGGATGGCCACCCGGCGCGGCTCCAGCGACACCAGAATGACGATGCCGTTGTCGTTCTTGCTGCCGCCCACGCCCCACTGCTCGCCCAACTCGGCAGCATATTGGTTGGCGTCGTAGTCGCCTATGGATTTGATGGTGACAATGGCGATCTGGGTAGAGGTGGTATCGTTGTAGTTGACCAGTTTCTGTTCCAGTGATTGTATTTCCCCTTTGCTCAGGATGCCAGCCAGGTCATTTACCAGGCGCGGTGGGTTAGGCCTGGGCGGAAAATCATTGCTTTGCGCAATGGCCAGGGTGCTACACAAAACAAGGTATAGGAACAGAATAGATCGCTTCATGGTGTGTTATTTTCCGAACGAAATATCATCGCTCAGTTCGTTAAGATCGCCTTTGTCGTTGTAGGGGAAGTGCGATTTGAGTTGCTCGCCCGCCCTGATCACGCCTTTGGCAAGACCCGCTGCATATTCTTGTTTCTTGAAGTGCGAAATCACCTCAGCTGTAATGTCTTCCCAGAAATGGTCGGGCACGATGGCGTTGATGCCGGCATCTCCTAGCACAGCGAACTGATGGTCTTTGATGGCCACGTAGAACAGAACACCGTTGCGTTGCTTGGTCAGGTGCATGTGCAGTTGGGCAAATACCTCGGTTGCACGGTCGAGCACGTCGCCTTCGCAGTTGTTCTCGATGTGCACGCGTATCTCGCCGGACGTGTTGCGCTCCGCCTGCTGTATGGCCTCTATGATGACCTTTTCGTCCGCGTCGGTTATGGTATCTTTAGGCATATTGTTGATGGCTAAATGGTTGCATGGTTAAATTGTTAAATCATTAGCGAGCCAACCATTTAACAATTTAACCATTTAGCAATTAAGGTCTAAAACTGCACGGTAGGAGCACGTTCAGCACCTGGGTCGGCCTGGAAGTGGCCTTTGCGTTCGAAGCCGAAAATGCCGGCCATGAGGTTGTTGGGGAAGGACCGCACGGTTGTGTTATAATCTTGCACGGCCTCGTTGAACTTGCGCCTCTCTACCGAAATGCGGTTTTCTGTACCTTCGAGCTGCGCCTGCAGTTCCAGGAAGTTCTGATTCGCTTTCAGTTCCGGATAGCGCTCTACCGAAACAAGCAGTCGGCTCAGAGCGCCTCCCAGTTCATTTTGGGCAGCCTGAAAGCGCTGCAGGTTTTCCGGCGTGAGGTCATCCGCATTAAGTTGCACGCTGGTCGCTTTGGCGCGCGCGTTGATCACGCTTTCCAGGGTTTCACGCTCAAAATTGGCGGCGCCCTTCACAGTGTTCACCAGGTTGGGTATGAGGTCAGCGCGGCGCTGGTAGGCGTTCTGCACGTTCGCCCATGCTGTTTCCACAGTTTCGTCTTTCTGCACCATCGTGTTGTAGCCACAAGACGAAAGCGAGTTGATCATCAGGAAACCGATCAGGTAGAAGAAGATTTTTTTCATGTTTATTGAGGGGTATAGTTTGTATACGATATAAGTACAAAGTTAAGCGATATGATTACGGAAAACATAGGATGACGTTGTAAAATTGGTTTTTGGAGGTATAGCTGTGGCTCTATGTTTGGCATAACAGATGCTTCTTGTAGGTATAGCAACTTGCTTTGCTTTGTAGCTTCGCCTGTGCGGCGGGCACTTACTTTTTTCCTTGATGAAAAAAGTAAGCAAAAAAATCAAGACCCTCCAAACTCGCTGAACGCTCGAACAGTGGAGTGTCGTTTGGTGCACCTGGGTCAGCTTTCTTCTTCGTAGTTGCAGTGCAAGGATGTCTTGCTATAACTGTCAGTGGCTTGTGACAGAAACTACAACGCCTTTTACTTATAAACCGGCAGCGGCTGAGATTCCCCCTTCGAAGGGGGCAGGGGGATGTTAATCGTGCACAAAAACCGTAGCTACAAAGCTATAACTGAATTCGTCGTAGTATTAAGTCCGCCGCCTTATAAAGAGGGGCAGGTATGACAAGCGTTCTTGCGGCCTCAGTAAATTCTCTAGTACTGTAACTCCGTGTAATAGCAGCCCTGTGCCTCGCTCCTGACAATTATTTCCATCTAAACTTCTTCCTCATTTCCTCCTCTTTATCCACTAAATCTTGACGAAAAATTACTATATTGCTGCAAATGTGTAGTATATGAAAGTCGTGATTCCTGTTGCTGGTGTTGGTTCTAAACTCCGTCCGCACACACATACCCAGCCCAAATCGCTGGTGCCGGTGGCGGATAACACAATACTGGGCCACATTGTGGAGCGGCTCATACAGGCAGGTATACAGGACTATGTGTTCATCATTGGCTACCTCGGTGACAAGGTGGAAAACTACGTCCGGCAGAAATACCCTGAGATCAGGGCGCAGTTTGTAGTACAGGAGCCCCGCGAAGGTCTGGGCCACGCCCTCTGGATTGCCCGCGAAACCTACCGCCACGAAGAGAGCGTGCTCATCATGCTCGGCGACAACATTGTAGAAGCCGACCTGCCCGCCATCATCGCCTCTCCTAAATCGGTACTGGGTGTGAAAAAGGTGGCAAAGCCCTCGCTGTTTGGCGTAACGGAAGTAGGGAACGACGAGTACATCGTTAAACTGGTGGAGAAGCCGAAGATCCCGAAATCGAATTTTGCGCTAGTAGGGCTCTATAAGATCATGAATCCTGAAAAGCTGGTGAGTTCACTGGAATATATCATCACCGAAGGTATACATACCCACAACGAGTACCACCTCACCGATGCGCTCATGCACATGATCCGGCAGGGCGAGAAAATGGTGACCTGGAACGTGGACAATTGGTTTGACTGCGGCCGCAAAGAAACCCTACTCGAAGCCAATGCCAAAATTCTGAGCCGCCCCCGCTTTCGGGATATGGATTACTCAAAAGAATATCCGGGCAACATCATCATTCCGCCGGTGAGCATTGGCGCCAACTGCACCATCACCCATTCCATCATCGGGCCTAATGTAGCCATTGGTGAGAACGCCACTATTTCGCGCACTTCGCTGAGCAACTCTATTATTGGAGCTTACTCCGAGCTGCAAAACGCTGTGATGCACGACTCCATTATTGGCTCCGACGCTAGTTTCAAAGGCCTCAGCCATAGCCTCAACATCGGTGACAGCACGGAAATTAATTTTGCGCAGTAACCTGGTATCCGACTTAAAGCATTGATCCTACAAAAACGTTAGCTCATTGAGTTGGTCCAGCATCCAGCCGGTGAGGCTGTAGCGATGTCGGTTGGCGGCCAGTACCTCGTGCGGGATCATGTCGGCGCGGAAACAGGCCAGGCGGCCGGCAATAGGCAATACATCCACTTCTTCTTCCGAACCGTCTTCGTTAGGCAGGTATAGGCGCAGGTTGCCCCCGTTTTCAGGCTGCCAGTCTTCGTTTAGGTAGCAAATGAACGACAGGCGGCGGTGGTCATCGGTCCTGAACTGGTCGAGGTGGCGCTGGTATACCGTGCCCGGAGGGTATACGGTAAAGTGGAATTCAAAGTCCCTGAGCCCCAGAAAACAGGTGCGGTTGATGTAGCGCAGTAGTTCGTGCATGCGATCCAGGAAAATCTGGGTGGGAGGCAATGCTTCTGATGGCTCGATCCAGCGGATAAAATCGCCGCGTACCTGTTTATTTACTGTAACGCTTTCTGCAGGGCCAATGCCGGCTTTTTTGAAAGTGCCTTCTTCATGCTGGTGCTGCAGCACCTCCAGCAAATTACGAACCTCGTCCGGCTGTAAAAAATTATCGATAATCGCATATCCCTTGTCAGACAACCTGTCCGCAATCTGCTCGAAATGCAGCAACTCTACTCCCTCTTCTTCTTCGTTTATCATATATAAAGGATCTGCTTTCTTAAAAAAAGCCAACAAATGTAGTGCACAGATGCATTGCTTGTATGTGCTGACCGGAAAGATATTTTATGAGCATACGTTGCTGATTCCAGAGAAATATCGTATGCCCATTCTGAGCCCGTAAAGGGCGATTATACCTATTGTGAAGTAAAATGTTTATCTTAGTTGCGTGTTAGACCTATGTCCAAACGATAAATCTGTATGAAAAAAACAACTGTCCTTTTACTGGCAGGCGGCCTGACCGCCGTCTCGGCCTGCAAATCCACCCAAACCGAGAATACCGCCACTGGCATGAATACCGAAACCACAACAACGGCGCCCGCAACGGCTGCTGACACACCAACAGAAATTCAACTAAATTATCCCGAAACCAAGAAAGTAGACCATACCGACGATTATTTCGGTACGAAGGTGGCCGACCCTTACCGCTGGCTCGAAACCCACAACGAAGAAGTGGACCAGTGGATAGAGGCACAGAACAAAGTAACCTTTAACTACCTCGACGGCATCGAGTTCCGCGACCAGATCAAAGATCGCCTGACCAAGATCTGGAACTACGAGCGCTATGGCGCCCCATTCGAGGAAGGCGGCAAGTACTACTTCTATAAGAACGATGGTCTGCAGAACCAGAGCGTCCTGTATGTGCAGAACTCCCTTGAGAGCGAGCCGAAAGTGTTTCTCGACCCGAACAAATTCTCCACTGACGGTACGGTAGCCTTGACCGCGCTGGCTTTCGACAAAGACGCCAAGTATGTGGCATACGGCACTTCAAGCGGCGGTTCTGACTGGAACACCTACGAAGTGATGGAAGTAGCTACCGGCAAGAAGCTCGATGACAAAGTGGAATGGGTGAAGTTCTCCGGTCCAAGTTGGTACAAAGACGGCTTCTTCTACAGCCGCTACGATGCACCGACTGAAGGCAACAAACTGGCCAATAAGAACGAGTACCACAAGGTATACTACCATAAGATCGGCACGCCGCAGAGCCAGGACAAGCTCGTGTACGAAGATAAAACCAAGCCGCTACGTAACTTCTATGGCCAGACCACAGACGATGAGCGCTTCCTGATCCTGAACGTGTCGGAAGGTGCCAGCGGTGCCAATGCCCTGTACTACCGTGACCTGAAAGATACTAAGTCTACTATCAAGCCGATCATCGATAATTTTGAGTCGGAGTACAATGTGGTGGACAACATCGGCGATAAGCTGCTGGTACGCACCAACAAGAATGCCCCACGCTATCGCTTGGTTCTCATCGACCCGAAAAAGCCGCAGGAGCAAAACTGGAAGGTAGTTGTGCCGCAGAATGAGAATGTGATGAACAACGTTTCCTTTGTGGGCGGCCGCATCATCGCTTCTTACATGAAAGATGCCGCCAGCGAAGTGGTGGTATTCGATACTAACGGCAAGCAATTGAATAAAGTAGAATTGCCATCCATTGGTACGGTAGGTGGCTTTGGTGGTGAGAAAGACGACAAAGAGACGTTCTTTACGTTCACGTCCTTCACTTATCCTCCAACCATTTACCGCTATGACGTGCCGAACAACAAAGTAACGCTGTTCCGCAAGACAGAGGTAGACATTGACACGGAAGCGTTTGAGACCAAGCAGGTGTTCTATACCTCAAAAGACGGTACCAAAGTGCCAATGTTCATCGTGCACAAGAAAGGCCTCGAACTGAACGGCAACAACCCGACGTACCTGTACGCTTATGGTGGCTTCAACATCTCGCTTACGCCAAGCTTTAGCATTGCCAATATGCTGTGGCTGGAGAACGGCGGCGTATACGCCATGCCGAACCTACGCGGTGGTGGTGAGTATGGCGAAGACTGGCACAAGGCGGGTATGACGCCGAACAAGCAGAACGTGTTCGATGACTTCATCGCGGCCGCCGAGTACCTGATCGCCAACAAGTATACCTCCAGCGAGAAACTGGCCGTGGGTGGTGGCTCGAACGGTGGTTTGCTCGTAGGTGCCTTCATGACGCAGCGTCCGGAGCTTGCCAAGGTTGCTCTTCCTGCTGTGGGTGTAATGGACATGCTCCGTTTCCACAAATTCACCATCGGTTGGGCCTGGGTACCGGAGTACGGGTCTTCTGACGACGAAGCACAATTCAAGAACCTCTATACCTTCTCGCCGCTGCACAACATCAAGGAGGGCGTGAAATACCCTGCTACCATGGTGAAAACAGCCGATCACGACGACCGCGTGGTGCCAGCGCACTCCTTCAAGTTCATTTCTGAGCTGCAGGACAAAGGCGCTCCGGGCAACCCATACCTGATCCGGGTAGATGTGCGTGCAGGCCACGGTGCCGGCAAGCCGACTTCCCTGGTGATTCAGGAGTGGGCCGATACCTGGGCGTTCATGTACAAGAACATGGGTGTGAACCCGTATGCCAAGCAGCAGCCGTAACAGGTATAGCTGATATTTGAAACCAGAAAAGCCAGTGCTGCAGCGATGCGGTGCTGGCTTTTTGTTTTGTTGCCGGTCAGGAAGTTTGTTTGATTTATATAGGGATATTGTTATGTTTAGATAATCAACCAACCTTAGATGATAACTGAATGGATACAGAATTTTACAATGAGCAGCCTCAAGGGTTAAGCATTAATTTAGAGTCAAGAGATTTTCTGCAGAACACGGCAAGTGGGGCAGGTTTTTAGCCATCATCGGATTCGTTTTTTTCGGGATAATGGTTTTAGGTGGGCTGATGGGTATAATAGTAACATTGAAAGGCGACACCAATACAGCTGCTGCACTAGGCAATAGTCTGATGAGCGGTGGCGTTTTCAGCATTTTTTATTTAGCCATGGCTTTGCTTTATTTCTTACCACTGCTATACCTGCACAGATTTTCCACCAAAATGATAGCAGGTCTGGACCAAAACGATGAAGCAACAGTTACGCACGCCTTCAAAAACCTGAAATCACTTTTCAAGCTCCTGGGCATTCTGACGATAGTTATGCTGGTGTTCTATGCCTTCATGATGATAGCGATGAGTGCAGGGGTCTTTCTTGGGCGATCTCACTAACATCATAAACTGTGTAACATTATCTAACAGAAGCACACCCACTGCAGGTGTGCTTCTGTTGTTTACCGCTATACCTGGCTTAGCCCCAAACCCGATTCTTGCGTACCTTGCAACACGAACCAACCACTCCAACTATGAAATCAGTGGCAGGGCAGAGCGCATTTACCGTGCGTTCCACCGAAACAGACCAAAGTGGGCAGGCAACGCTGCCGGCCTTGGTCGGCTACATGCAGGAAGCCGCCTGGGACAACACGGCCACCATGGGCATTTCGATGTACGAACTGCTGGAGCGCGGCCTGACCTGGGTGCTGCAGCGCATGCGCGTGGAGATGTTCCGCTACCCGAAGCACCGGGAAGGTATAACCGTCGAGACCTGGGCCTCGGGCCGTGAAAGGGTGTTCCTGCATCGCGACTTCAGGGTATACAGCGCCGACCGCGAGCTCTTGGGACAGGCAACGAGTGTGTGGCTGGTGATGGATGTGGTGAAGCGGCAGATGGCATCCGTACCTGACTTTATTACCGCCATCGAAGTGGTACCGGGACAGGAGCCATTGCCTTTCGCCAAAGGCAAGCTGCCGCAGCTGGAGCAGGTTAGCTACGAGCAGCAAATGCCCGTCCGCTGGCACGACATCGACCTGAACCGCCACGTCACCAACACTCGTTACCTGCAGTGGGTGCTCGAAACGCTACCGGTAGAAGTGCTCGAAAAGCAGCAGTTACAGGAAATAGACATTATCTTTAAGGCCGAGACCACCCTCGGTGACTCCGTATTAGCCACTGCCGGGCCAGCCGAAGAGGCTAATACGTTCCTGCATAAACTCACCAGCCTCGAATCAGGCAAAGAACTGGTGCAGGCGAAGACGAAGTTTGGGAGCTAGAAAATCGGGGAGTTTGAGAATTTAAAAGATTCAGGTAGCATAGAGAACCTGTAGACCTGTCCGACTCCTGCACGATAATTTCGCCAGTGGGCAGGAAAGAATGCTGTCAACTTCAGGAATAGAGAATCTAAACTGTCATCGCGAAAGAATTGAGAGATCTGGATTATTTCAGAACCCTGATTACATTCCAGATTTCTCCCAAAAGTCGAAATGATAGAAAAATATCTATTTGACGTCATTAGGTCAGGAGAGGTTAGACTCAGTAAAGCAAAATAGTGACTACAATGCTTATACCTGTATTTACCGGAATTGCAGGAATCAGGGGTGGGTTAATCGTGCACACAACAATTTAATCATTTAACAATTTAGCCCTCATATCAATATGATCAATATCAGAAGAGGAACCATAGACGACCTGCCGCAAGTACACGCCCTTATAAAAGAGCTGGCTGTGTACGAGAAGGCGCCGGATGAAGTGACCAACACGGTTCAGGATATGCACTGGGACGGCTTCGGGGAAAACCCGATTTTTAAGTTCTTCGTGGCCGAGACCAAAGAAGGCATTGTAGGTATAGCACTTTACTACATGGCGTATTCCACGTGGAAAGGCAAAATGCTATTCCTGGAGGACCTGATCGTGACTGAGCGCCTGCGTCGCGGCGGGATCGGCAAAATGCTGTTCAACGCCGTCGCCCGCGAAGCGAAAGAGATTGGTGCCAAGCGCATGAAATGGCAAGTGCTGGACTGGAACGAACCGGCTATCGCGTTCTATAAAAAAATGGGCGCCAACCTGGATGGCGAATGGATCAACTGTAACTTCAACGAAGAACAAATCAAAGGATACAGCGCCAATTAGGGTATAAGTCTCACCTATACCTTAAATCAGCTTTCCTGCTATACGCAAACAGGCCCGTGCTATACCTGAGCACGGGCCTGTTTTTTATTAGCAGTAGTTGATTACTGCGCTCGTTCCACATCCCGGCTAACGATTTCCAGCAAAGAGCGGAAAGCGACGTATTTCTCCGGGTAGCGCTCCTGTACTTTCGCCTGTAGGGCGGGCGCATGGTCGCGCTGGTATTCTTCCAGATCCTCCAGGTTGCGGCAGGTATACTGCACCGCGTAAGTGGTACCGCCATTGTCTTCTTCGTGCAGCAGGCGGGCAATCTGGTTGTTCAGGAAATAGCCGGTGGCCATTACCTCCGGTATGTGCGTGCTCTTCATCCAGTCCAGCCACTCTGCGGCCACGCTGTTGTCGATATTGATAGTTACGTTGTATATGATCATACTCAAAATTACGATTTTTCTGTTAGTTTAGAGCTCCAATAGGTATACGATGATGCAGGACATAGCCAAAAAATTAAATCTAAAAGCAGGGTGGCAGATGCTGGTGCTCAATGCGCAGGCAGGTATAGCGGAGGCTCTAACGGCCCAGAGTATAGACGTACACAGTACACCTGCTATAGGTATAGCCTATGATGCCGTGCAGGTGTTTGCCACCGATAGCCGCGAGCTCAACTACTACGTGCCACTTGCCGTGCCTTCCCTTAAACCAAATGGGCAGCTCTGGATAGCTTATCCCAAGAAATCGTCAGGTATAAAATCGGATCTGAACCGGGACGCAGGCTGGGAGGCAATATCGAGTTTAGGCTATGCTCCAGTCAGGCAGGTAGCGATAGACGATACATGGTCTTCATTGCGGTTCAAGCACGAATCTGAACGAAGTGCGCCATCGAAGTTTGGGGTTGATGCGCCAGGTATAGACCGCAAGAACAGGACTGTTGAAATACCGCAGGACCTGCGCGAAGCACTGGAGTCGGCTGGGTTGCTGGAGACTTTTGAGAAACTAGCCTTTACGCACCGCAAAGAACACGTGCTGGCCGTGCAGGAAGCCAAACGACCTGAAACCCGTGCCAACCGCATCGGCAAAACCATTCAGATGCTGATGGGGCAACAACTCCTTGGCCGCTAGTGTTGTTATAACGTAGATTTTGAGCGTATTTAATTCGGCTTGGTTCAGTTTGCCGACTTGTATCTGGCAGATAAGGTATAAGCCAACTAACCTCGATCAGGTATAGCGCTAGTGGACAACAGATAAAGATCATGTTCTATACCTGACACCAAAAATCATAAAAAAGACCGCAGCAGGCTATACCTGCTGCGGTCTTTTTTATGAGTTCTGAGAAAGCGCTTAGTTCGTCACGATCACATTGAAGCTCACATCGACGTCCGTTTCGCCGGCAGTTGTGTTGGTTCCTGTTTTGAGGCCTCCCGGCTGATGCTTCAATACTACTTTTAGCTTGCCGTTGCCTATACCTGCTCCAGTTGTCACAGTAGACTCTAGCCCGACAGGTCGGTTATTTTGGTCCATGTCTGTGATGGCCACATTTACTGTCGCACTGCTTCCCGCATCCGGCGTGAAGGTATACACAAGCAGGTGCTCGTCGCGCTCGTTTTTGATCTCTGCCGTCATATCGGCTACAGGGTTTTTGCTTTCGTCGGTTATGGTCACCACAGCCGTGTACTCTGTGCCTGGCCGAAGTGTGAGCGGTGCGTTCTGTACCGGTGTACCGGTCAGGGTGCTGATGGTTGCTTCTGTGTCCTGACCTTTTCCGGTTGGGGTCAGCGAGATGGTGACAGCCGTTATTACCTCCTGTTCATCCTCCGGACCTGGCTCGTCCTCATCTTTGCAGGAAGAGAAAGTGAGCAGGCTGCCCATCAGCAGGAAAGCGAGGTATGGTCTGAGTAGTTTGTTCATGCTTTTTAGTTTCGTGAGGATTCTCCAGTTAATCAGGGGCTAAATATAGTGTTTTATTCAGAAGATGGAGCGCTGCAAGTGCCAGTGCATTTCCAGGCAGCTGGTTATGCGGATTTACGCCAAATACAATGCTGTAGTTATAAAGGCCCACTGCTAAACCGGAAGCCGTTTTTTCACAACTCAATCATTTAGTCCTATGTGATGAATGAGAAAGGGGGTACCGACTGGCATCCCCTTTCTGTGTTATGCAGTTATCTAAAGGCTACTGAACTTTGGTGTCAAACGAGATATCCACGTCTGTCTCGCCGGTGTTCTCGTTGCTGGTGCTGCTCTTGGTGCCCGGCTGGTGCTTCAGTAGAATACGTACTTTTCCTGTTCCGGCAGCATTGGTTGTCGCCGATGTTTCCAAACCTATCGGGCGGCCATTGGCATCCTTATCGATTTTGCTGAAAGCAACCAGACTCTGTGGCGTCACCTGGTAGAAAACCTCGTGTGCTGTTCCTTCTTCACGAATATCCGTTGTCAGATCGTGCGTGTCGTGGTGATCGCCATGCGCTTCCTCAGAGGCAAAGGAGATAGAACCGGTATACGTGGTGTTGGCGCTGAGCACTAACTCATCTATGGCAGGAGCGTTTCCGCCCGGGCCGTCCAGGTCTTCCCAGGTAGCTGTAATTGCCTGGCCACCAGTGGAAGGCGTAAGCGTCAGGGTCACGGTCGTTACTACATCGTGCTCGTGGTCCGGCTCAGGTTCCTCCTCATCTTTACAGGCCGAAAATGTAAGTAAGCTGCCCATTAGCAGAAATGCGAGGTATGGTCTGAATGATTTTTTCATGATAAATAAACTGTTTTGAGTTTAATTGATTTAACTTTTTGATAAAGGTGACTACAGCGGAACCTTGATGCGGAACATGATCATGCGGCCCATCTCGTCGGCAAAGTACCGGAGGCGGTTCTGATAATCGCGGTAGCTGGTGTTGAGCAGGTTGCTGCCCACTATACCTAGCTCCACCTGTTGCTTCCCGAACTGCAGTTGCGTGCCCGCCTCGGCGTGCAGCAGGAAATAAGCATCAGGCGCCGCTAAAACAGGATCAGACTGCGCATCAGAACGGCCCTGACGACCAACATACAATCCTCCAAGCGCCAGATAGCTGTCAGATAGCCGGGAGGCACTCCTGTTTTCGAAGCTGTAACGGAGGGTATTGTCAGTGCGGCCAGGCGTAATGAACGGCAGGTAACTGTCTGTTTCCCTGTTCTTGGCGTATACCAGCGACGTTTTGTTGTTCAGCGTCAGCCGGTTGGTCAGGGCATAGTCGAAGTTGAGGTCCGCCCCCCAGAACCGCGCATCGGCCTGCATGTACTCGGCCTGCAGGTAGGCGCCCCCTATGCCCAGCGCATAGTCTGGCAGTATCTGCAGGTAAATGTAATTGTTAATGGTGTTGTAATAGAGACTAAGCTCCCCGTTCAGGCGGGGGTTAGAATGGTAATTGAGGGTAGCCATCGTGTTCACGGCATCTTCTGAAATCAGCTCCGGGTTACCACGCTCAAAAGAAGCCGCACTGTTGTGCAGCCCGTTGGCAAACAACTCATAAGCATGCGGTGCGCGGGAGGCGTAGCCCACATTGGCACTCAGCGTAACGTGGTAGCCCAGGTCGTACAGTGCACCGAAGCTTCCGGAAAAGTTATGAAACGTGTATGACGGGCGCAGCACGCCCTCCGTACGATTCCACCGTTTAATGTCGAGCGATTTATTGTCGTAGCGGATGCCGGCCTCCAGCTGCAGGTTATCCTTTCGCCATTTCTCTGAGATAAAAGCACCGATGGTGGTATTGATGAAGTATGGCAACAGGGGCCTGGTGTTGGCAGCATAGGTATTATTCTGCCAGATAGTAGATACCCCCACGCTTCCGGAGAGATTAGCAACCGGCTTATGCTCCCACACCAGCTCGGTCGTATGCGTCTGTAGGTCCAGGTCCAGCTGCGGACGGTCGCCGGTGTTGCGGTGGCGGTCATACTCCTGCCGCACGTTCTGCTGCAGCCCGTAGGTGAACTGCAACTCACCGGCCTCCCCTGTCTGGTAAAAAGCTTTGGCCTTGAGCAGGTGGTGCGTCACATCCTGGTAAGGGCGGGCAATGGTATAGGTAAAGCTGCCCGTCTCTTCCGGCTGTTCCCGCCCGATGGCGTTGGCCAGATCCGTCAGGTTACCGATATGCGCCGACGACAGAAAGCCCAGCTTGGTGTGAAAATAACTGTAGTACAGCTCTGCCCCGAAGTGCTGCCGCTTATAGCCCAGCGTAGCTGCCAGGTTTTGTTCTTCAAAGCCTGTGTTGTCTAAATTATACCTAGGAGCCTGCGCGCTGCCTGCTTTCTTAACAGAGGTATGAAGGCGCCAGCTCAGCGGCAATTGCCGAAGCCTGCCCTCTGCCATGCCGGCTACCGTGCCCATGCGGTTGTTGGTGCTGCCAATGAGGGTAACCTCACCGCTTATACCTGCAGAGTCCGGTAACGGACTAGGCTCTACCAGCACAATGCCGCCAATGGCATCGGAGCCGTAGCGCACCCCCGCCGCACCCTTGATCACCCGCATCTGCTGGGCGTTCAGCGGGTCAATTTCCGGAGCGTGCTCGTTCCCCCACTGTTGCGATTCGTGCCGCACACCATTGTTCATGATCACTACGCGGTTGCCGAACAGGCCGTGTATAACAGGCTTGGAAACAGTAGGACCCGTTTGCACAGAACTTACACCTGTCAGCTTTTTCAGCGATTCGCCCAGCGAAAGTCCGCGGGTTTCCGCTAGTTCGCGCCCTTGGAGCGTTTCGGTTGCCTGCGCCTGCTCCTGCAGGCGGCTTCCGGTGATCTCTACAGCTTCCAGTTGCTGCGCATCGATGTGCAGGGTCAGGTTTCGCACGGTAGAGGTCGTCATCCGAAGCGAAGGCCGTTCCGTTACATACCCGATGTAGGTCACCTTTAAGGTATAGCTGCCGCGGCACAGGTGGTGAAAATGGTAGTTGCCGTATTCATCCGACAACGTACCTCGCTGCAGCTCCTCTATATAAATAGTGGCGCCGATCAGTGGCTCCCGGGTGTCGTGGTCCAGCACCTTACCCGAGAGGGTTAGGCCGCAGTCCTGTTCCGGATTGTCGCCGTCCAGGTATAGCTGCTCCTGCGCTACTGCCAGTGGAGTAATCAAGAGTAACTGCCACAACAGCAGGAAAATGAATTTAGATCTGAACACAGAATGTTTAGAATTTAGGTATAAGGTATAGACTACAGCGTCTCTCTAACCCGTCGGCTGAAAAAACCGCAGGTATAGGTATAGCTATTATGCCAGGAAAATAAACAGGATACCAGCAGGCAGCACACAGCGTCGCATCTGGGCAGCAGGTATGCAAAACTGATAAACCAGCCTAAACACAGGTGTCGGGAGAGGCGACACGCCGTAAGACCGGAAAAAAAGCGAAAGGTTTAGCCGAGTGCGGGGGGGCCGCGAAGTTTGAGGCGGGCAAATGAATCGAAAGCCGAGTACTGGGTATACCGGGCGGTATACTTTGTGAGTACAATAGGTGCTGCAAAGGTATAGACTGTGGTGGCGCTTTGATAGGGCGCTCCAAACAGATCCTCGACCGGACAGTGGTTGTGTTTTTTCTCGACATGCGCGTTTTTCTGGTCGCCTGGGTGGCTGTGCGCTGTGTGGGCATGGCTGTGCAGGCTGAGCAGCAACTGATCCGGCACCATGGCGCGCGTGAACAGCAGCAGCAGAAAAAGGGCGATATATGTCGTGAACCGGTACACCTAAAGCAAGGCTATAAAACAAAGATAATCGTTTTTCACCATTGTTGTATCAACAATTAAACATTTCGCTTGCTCAGGTTCAATCTCTTGGCAAAGCCATCAGCGAAATCATGCCAAAACAACAAGTTTTATACCTGTGTGCTCCTTAACGCAGAAGGTATAGCGGATGTTTTCTGACAACCTGTCACAAACGGGTCGGTTCTATACCTGTGGAACAGGATTTGAAAGCGCTTGGGCAGGTATTCCCTTGTCGTTTTCGCAGGCATCGGTTTCAAAGACATCACTTATTAAAAGATAGATTTTAAAAGTATAGCACATGGAAGAAAGAGGTAATATTTCGATTCACACCGAAAACATTTTCCCGATCATCAAGAAGTTCCTTTACTCCGATCACGAGATTTTTCTGCGTGAGCTGGTGAGTAATGCCGTGGATGCCACCCAGAAAATGAAGCGCCTGTCCGCCATCGGCGAGTACAAAGGCGATTTGGGCGAGCTGAAAGTAGTGGTGAAAGTGGATAAAGATGCCCGTACCATTTCTATTTCAGATAACGGCATCGGTATGACAGCCGAGGAAATCAAGAAGTACATCAACCAGATCGCCTTCTCGGGCGCTACTGAGTTTGTGGAGCGTTACAAAGATGCCGGTGAGCAGAATCAGATCATCGGTCAGTTCGGTCTGGGCTTTTACTCAGCCTTCATGGTGGCTGATCGTGTCGAGATCGTTACCAAATCGTACAGAGAAGGCACAGAAGCAGCGCACTGGACCTGCGACGGCAGCACCGAATTTGCCATTGCCCCGGCGCATAAGGAAGACCAGGGTACGAACGTGATCCTGAACGTGGCTTCCGATTCAGAAGAATTCCTGGAGACAGCCCGCATCCGCACCATCCTCGACAAATATTGCAAGTTCCTGCCAGTACCGGTGGAGTTCGAAGGTGAGATCATCAACAACCCGAACCCGATCTGGACGAAGCAGCCGTCTGAACTGACGGACGAGGACTATAAGAACTTCTATAAAGAGCTATACCCATTCTCAGAGGCACCGCTCTTCTGGATTCACCTGAACGTGGACTATCCGTTCAACCTGACAGGTATACTCTACTTCCCGAAACTGAAAAACGACTTCGAGATACAGCGCAACAAGATTCAGCTCTACTCCCGCCAGGTGTTCATTACCGACGAAGTGAAGGACGTGGTGCCTGAGTTCCTGATGCTGCTGCACGGTGTGATCGACTCGCCGGACATTCCATTGAACGTGAGCCGCTCGTTCCTGCAGGCCGACTCCAACGTGAAGAAGATCAACACTTACATCACCAAAAAGGTAGCCGACAAGCTGAACGATATCTTCAAGAAGGACAGAGCCACGTTCGAGACCAACTGGGAAGACATCAACGTGTTCATCAAGTACGGTATGCTGAGCGACGACAAGTTCTATGAAAAAGCCAAGGACTTCGTGCTGCTGCAGAACACCGAAGGCAAGTACTATACCTTAGAGGAGTATAAGGCGCTGACGCAGGCCAACCAAACCGACAAGAATGACCAGTTAGTGCTGCTCTACACCACCGACGCCGACAAGCAACATGCCTTCGTGGAAGCCGCGCAAAACCGCGCCTACGATGTGCTCAAGCTGGACTCGGTGATAGACAGTCACTTTATCGGTATGCTGGAGCAGAAGCTGGAGAAGACTTCACTCAAGCGTGTGGACTCTGAAACGATCGGCAAACTGATCGAGAAAGACGAAACCAAAGAGAGTGTGCTGAACGATACCGAGAAAGAGGACCTGAAGAAAATCTACGAAACGGCTATCAGCAACCAGAACATGCAGGTGGAAGTAGCACCAATGGCCCCAGACGATGCACCGGTGATCATTACCTTGCCGGAATTTATGCGCCGCATGAAGGACATGAGCAAGAGCGGCGGTGGCGGTATGATGTTCATGGGCAACATGCCGGATACTTATAACGTGACCATCAACGCGAACCACAGCATCAACCAGCGGATCCTCAAAGCGAAAGATGATAACAAAGAGCGCATTGCCCGTCAGGCGTTTGACCTGGCCCTGTTGTCGCAGAACATGCTCTCAGGCTCGGCCCTCACCGCATTTGTGAAGCGCAGCGTGGATTTGATCGACAAAGAATAACAGTACTTTTCATAATTACACTTAACAGTAAAAAGCGGCACCCGGCTGGGTGTCGCTTTTTGTTTTGGATGGTATTCGGTGAACTAAGGCGCCGGGCTTAAAGTTATAGGGACTATACCTGGCAGACCGGTAGTTGGCAGGTATATGATTTATCTGCATATTTACGTTACCTTAAACAAGGTATAGCTTTTTGGAAACAACAGAAGTGCATTTATCTGAACGAAAACACATGAGGCACACGCTCTATCTTGTCGGGTTTGTTTTGTCTGTGGTGCTGGGTGTTGCGGCCTGCAAGCCCACGGCTTACAACAGCGATTACAACCTGAGCCGGGCCGCTGAAAAAGAGAGCTCAAAAGCTGATGCTATTGCTTTGGCTGATACCGCCAAGCCTATTGTGCAGATAGGCGATTCGCTGGATAAGGTAGAGGAAAAGCAGCCCAAAAAGCGCAAGAAGAAAGCCGACAAGCGTTACTTTATGGGTGACAGAGTGGCCCGAGGCTTCGTGAAGACAGGTGGTCGTGGCCCCCGTGAAGTAATCGAGTCTTTCAGTTACCTGGTAGAGTTTCAGCAGCCGGACCCTTACGCCCCCGAGAAATACTACTATGATACCAAGCGTCGCAAACTCTACAAAACGCGCGGCGAACTTGACCCGGAGCAGCACAAGGTATTGCATGGCCCTTACAAAAAAGAGCAGGGCGGCGAAGTAGTCGAAGAAGGCTACTTTTATGTCGGTACCAAACACCTGCGCTGGGAACGCTACAACCGCGATGGGATACTGCTGGCAAAGGAGCATTTTGAGAAAGGCTATCTGCGCGATGCCGTGGTGAAGTATTACGAGGGCACCAAAAAGATAAAAGAAGTGATACCCTACGCCTATGGCGAAGTGCAGGGGACTTATTACCGCTTCTATGAAAACGGCCAGCTTGAGTGGATGGGACAATACCAGAAAGGCCGCAAAGTGGGCCTCTGGGTGAAGCACTTCGACTTCAGGGCACGCCGACAGTTCGAGTACCAATACCCTAAAACACCTTACGAGCCGCAGGCAGAGCCAGTCCTGGTGAAGCAATACGACCGCCACGGTACTCTCATCTACGAGAAAGACAAGCTGGATAAGCGGGCTTCGAGTCGCTAAGGTATAGGTATAGCCTTTCGCTCTCTGTAATGTAATCTAATTAATTTGCTCGGCTACATCATGTCAATATCCGACGAAAATAGAGTTGATAAGGCTATCAGTGAGCATCTAAAGACATGGTGGACAGATGAGACTAAGCAGGAGATTAAAGTGCAATATGGCATTGATATACTGAATCAAATAATTTCAATTTACGACTTTGCAAGCCAATCAGAGTTTTGGCTGTCGCTTGAGCTTAATGACGCTTATAACCAAACTACAGAAAGATTAAAGAAACAATACCCGTTTTTGTCTGATGGCTCTGTCAGAAGAGTTGCAAATATGGCTGCATATAGCTGGAAGTAAGTATGTAGTATCTGCTCTGTGAAACTTCAGCAGGGGCGCTAGATGAAATGTTGTCGTATCAATGAAAGGCGTCTTCGATGTGGAACAGTTCCGGCGGTTTGCTCATCGTAATGGCAATAATATCGAAGCGAATGTCTTCCTGCCAGCCTGTTTTCACGATATAAGCGTCCGCCGCGTTGAGGATCATGCGTTGCTTACGGCGGTTCACGAACTCCTCCGGATAGCCAAAGCTGTCGTTGGTTCGGGTTTTCACTTCTACAAACACCAATACATCATTTTGGCGGGCAATAATATCGATCTCGGCTTTGCCCATGCGCAGGTTGCGTTGCAAAATGTGATAGCCTTTCTGGTGCAGCAGGTCGCAGGCCAGGTCTTCGCCGTTGGCGCCGGTAGAGAGGTGTGGTGCTTGCGGTGTCGTCATAAGAGCTTTAAACTTGTAAGAGCGGCCGCTGGTTTTATTACGGCAGCCGGAGTAGTTGTTTGCGTATGCCCGCAAGCGACCGTATCTTTGTTGAAAACTAGAGGTATAGAGTATCGGTTGGCATCATAGCTAGCCCTGAGCTATACCTTGAGAGAAGGGAGAAAAGACGTGTCACAGAACAAGACCATACAATTTGAGCACCTGGGGCTGATCGATTACAAAGAGGCCTGGGACTATCAGGACAAGCTCTTTACAGGTGTACTGGATATGAAGTCCCGCAACCGAAATGCTGCTCCCGAAGCGCAGGAGGTGACGCCGAACTACCTGCTTTTCTGCTCCCACCCGCACGTCTATACCTTGGGCAAGAGCGGACACGAGTCTAACCTGCTGATTAACGAAGAAGGGCTGAAGGCCAAAGGCGCTACTTTCTACAAGATCAACCGTGGCGGCGATATCACCTACCACGGACCGGGACAGATTGTGGGCTACCCGATCCTGGATCTGGACCACTTCTTTACCGACATACACAAATACCTGCGTTTTCTGGAAGAGGGGATCATCCTGACCTTGAAAGATTACGGGATAGAAGCGGGTCGTATACCTGGCCTCACCGGCGTATGGCTGGACCATGTGGAGCAGAAGAATCCGCGCAAGATCTGCGCTATGGGCGTGAAGTGCAGCCGCTGGGTGACCATGCACGGTTTCGCCTTCAACATCAACACAGACTTAGACTATTTTAACAACATCGTGCCCTGCGGCATTACCGACAAGCAGGTAACGTCGCTGGCAAAAGAGCTGGGCCGCGAATTGCCGATGGCAGAAGTGGAGGAAAAACTCCTGGGCCACCTGGCAACCCTTTTTGAGGCAAGCATTACAAAAGATTAAATGAAGAAGGACATAGATTTCACCCCGGTTCAGGGTGTGGCCGTGGCCATTGCCTTCACGGGCGAGTCGCCGGAGGAGCGCATCTGGAACGTATACTTGATCAACAACAATAGTGAGGCCCTCGAAAATGTGTTTGTCACATCCAAAGGCTATGGCACTATAGAGGAGGAAGAAGTAAAAACCTCTGTGCTGCGACACATGTTTGAGCGTGTGGAGGCCAAAAGCTTTGTGCAGGTGGAAGTCATTGACCCGTCGGTTTTCAAGCTTAACAACGAGTACTGGGTGAGCTACTACATCGATGGCAAGATCTATGACAAGCGCTTTGTGTTCGTGCCCGACTCGATCACCGATGAGCACCTCATCGATATCAGCATGCTGCAGATGCAGGGTGTATTGCATTCTTAAGGTATAGCTTCTCAAATTTTTCACCCTGACCGTGAATTTCACAAACCGCATAAGGTATAGCTTCGGGCTGATGCTACTGCTTTTGGTACTGACCTGGCCGCTACAGGCCCAGGTGCTGCCACTGGAGCAGAAGAACACCCTGAATGGCAACTGGCAGGTATACGATGCCGGCTCCAGTGACCTGGTGCCTTATGCTGCGACCCTGCACGGCGGCTACAGTGTGGTACATCAATGGGTGACCATGGCGCCTGCCAAGCCTTTTGTGATTGAATTTACAGCCCAGAAAGACCTGTGTCTTTTCCTGAACAATCAGCTCATCTTCACGGCCGACTCTACTTCTACCTATACCTTCGACCTGTCCACGTGGAACAATCGGGTGAAGCCGGTGAACGGGCGTTACCTGTTGTCGGTATGGCATCCGTCGCAGCACCCCAACATAGGTTCTTTCCGCAACAGGGTACAGACAGAGCGAGCCGACAGCGAAACCATGCAGGGGAGTTTCTCGGTACGGCTGCGGGAGTACGTGAACCAGAATGCGTTCATCATTTTCACGCTGCTGATCGGGCTGCTGTATGGCGGGTTGAAAACCACGTTCCCCTCCGACTTTCAGGCGGTGTTTGGGGTGCAGTCCTTCTGGCGCACCCGGTCGCTGGACGAAGGCATCCTGGCAAAACCGCTCAGCACCTGGTCCGGCATGCTCTTTATCATCGCCTTTTCCATGTCCATGGCCTTGCTGATTGCGGCCATCCATACCAATGTGCAGCATGTACGCATTTTCAACCGCCTGTTTCCGGTGTCAGAGGCCGATATAACGACCAAGATCCTGTTCTATACCTTCCTGATCTTCGCGGTCGTCCTGCTAAAGTACTTTTTCCTGAAAGTGATGGGTTATATTTTCGGATTAGAGCAGATTGTGCAGGTCCAATTCAGTGAGTTTCTGCGTTCTCTGTTGTTTCTGGGCCTCTTTCTACCAGTGGTTATGCTGCTATACCTGTCGCTTAACCACGTAGCCCCCGATGCCGTACTCACAGTTTCGAGCATGGCGGTCCTTTTGCTGCTGGTAATCACGGTTATTCGTGTGTTTGTGACAGTAAATAAGCAGACATCTGTGATAAATTTGCATTTATTTTCTTACCTTTGCGCCACAGAAGTGATTCCGTTGACCATCATGTTGAAGTTTATTGTGTTTAACTTTTAAAAACACAAAATCGACGGTTTCGGCAGGCGGCTAATATATAATAAACAGACTTCCATACTCTATGGCTGAAAGCAAAGAAAAGGCTTGGGCAAATCCTGAAAGACATAAAATTCCGATCAGGAGCATTCTCGTGACGCAACCACAGCCTACTACCGACAACTCTCCCTATCTCTCTATAGCAGACAAGTACGGGATTAAGGTGGATTTCAGGGCGTTTATCGAGGTAGAACCTGTTTCCTTCAAAGAGTTCCGCAAAGACAAAGTGGACATCCTCTCGCATACGGCCGTGATCTTCACCAGCCGCAACGCCGTGGACCACTTTTTCAGAATTTGCCAGGAAAGTAAAATTGAAATGCCGGCTGACATGAAGTACTTCTGTATTTCGGACCAGACGGCTTACTACCTCCAGAAATACATCACCCTGCGCAAGCGCAAGTTGTTTGTAGGCGAGAAAACAGCCAAGGATCTGTTTGAGGTGATCAAGAAGCACAAGAACGAAACTTTCCTGTATCCTTGCTCCAACATCCGCAAAGACGATATTCCGGGTTTCCTGAAAACGAATAAGATCAAGCACACGGAGGCTATCATTTACAAAACAGTAGAAGCCGACCTGTCGGACCTGGACGATGTGACCTACGACTGCATTGCCTTTTTCAGCCCCTCAGGCATCAGCTCGCTGTTCATCAACTTTCCTAACTTTAAGCAGAACAACACCCGCATTGCGGCTTTTGGCCCAACTACAGCCAAAGCGGTGCGCGATGCCGGTTTGGAACTCGACATAGAGGCGCCGATGCCAAACGCCCCTTCCATGACGGGAGCCATAGAGGTATACATACAGAACCAGAAGAAATAAGCGAACCTACTTAAAGGTCGGGTAAAACAGTAAAACGCAAAAGCAAGCAGAATCAACCATCTGCTTGCTTTTGCGTTTTACTGTTTAATATATATATTTGGTTCAACTCTGGCTCTTTAACGTCCAGTTAACGTTTGCTTGGCTGCAACATTCTATGAAAAAGATTATACCTGTCGTTTTGTTGTTGTTAATCTGCCACCTGAACTCCTGGGCGCAGCAACAACCTCAATTTACCCAATACGGATTCAACGGCATGTATATCAGCCCGGCTTACGCAGGTATAACCAATCGCCCGGAAATACAATCTATCTACCGCTACCAGTGGCTGAACTACGATGCCTCGTTTGACGATGGCGGTTCGCCGCGTACCTTGCTCCTGACAGCGCACACCCCGGTGCGCCTTTTAAAGGGCGGTTTAGGTATAACCCTCATGCAGGATCAGATTGCCAACACCCGCATACAACAGGCGGCCATTTCTTATTCTTTCCACCTGAAAGTGGGCGAAGGCAAGTTGGGCATCGGCCTGCAGGGCAATATAAATAATATAAGAAAGGGCAGCTACCGTTTTATCGACGAGGGCGACCCGAACATTCCCTTCAACAGTTCCGACTCTAAATTTGACATGGGGGCTGGGGTCTGGTATGAGTCAGAGCAGTTCTATGCAGGCGCCGGCGTGACCAATTTGCTGGGTTCAAGCTACCAGTTTATGAACGTGGATAACACAGAAGGTGGCCGCGTTGTAGGCGAGAACCACCTATACCTGACAGGCGGCTACCATTTGCCGCTCACCAACCAATTAGTGCTTACCCCGACAGCCCTCTTAAAGCATGATACAGAGACATTTTCGTTTGATGCAGGCGCCCGTATAACATTTGATGAAAAATATTGGGGCGGATTGAATTTTCGGCATCAGGAAGCTGTTAGTGCGCTTGTGGGTATAGCGATGTTGCAGGACAACGCGCTGCGGGTAGGATATGCATTAGATCTCACAACATTTAATAAAGAGGCCAAGGCCCCAACATCACACGAAGTGATGGTCTCCTACCGATTACCTGAGCCAGTTGTTCGGTTCAGGCCTCCAGTGCGAACCCCTCGCTATAATTTCACAAAATAAATATTCAGGATATTGTATTTATCGCTGAAAAGCTGTATTCTTGAAAAAATACAGTTAAAATAAATTGTATATGGTATAATATTCTTGATATTGTACCGTTTGAAAATTATTAATAAGTGAGAATTTCAATTGTTTTTGTTTTATTTCTAATTCTCAATATATTTGCTACACCAGAAATAGTGTGCATTAATAATTGCTAAAAAATTTACTTTTTCCAAAGTCATCATGAACAAACTATTAAAGCTGTCTTCCTTCGCTTTGGCGGTGGTACTGCTTGCGAGTTGTGGGTTAAGAAGAGGACCGCAAGGCGACCTGGTGGGCGCAGAGGATCGACCAGACTACAATCCACAGGCTGTACCCTACGGCATGATCGCCGCTCCGGGCGGAACTTTCCACATGGGTCAGGCAGATCAGGATATAGCGGCAACTATGGCGAACCTGAACAAGCAGGTGACAATTGGTGGCTTCTATATGGACGAAACCGAGATTACGAACAACGAATACCGTCAGTTTATTGAGGTAATGGTCAACGACTCGATCGATGTGCTGGGCGAAGACTTCGTGATGACAAGCCTATACCCTGACACGACCGTTTGGGTACGCGACTTCACTTACCACATGGGTGATCCCTTGATGGAATACTATTTCTCTCACCCTGCATTTGATGAATATCCGGTGGTGGGTGTAAACTGGTTTGCAGCCAAGTATTTCTCAGACTGGAGAACGAAGCATAAGAACCAGGCCAATGCCGATAACGGCATGGCACCAATGCCGCAATTCCGTCTGCCTTCTGAGGCAGAGTGGGAGTACGCAGCGAGAGGTGGCCGCGATATGTCAACCTACCCTTGGGGTGGTCCATACCTGCGTAACGCCAAAGGCTGTCTGCTGGCTAACTTTAAGCCGGGCCGTGGTGACTACTACAGCGATGGCTTTACCTACACGGCTCCTGTAGCCCAGTTCTTCCCGAACGACTTTGGCCTGTACGACATGGCCGGTAACGTATCTGAGTGGTGCGAAGATGCCTACGCTGACGCTACTGTTCCGATTACCTGGGACTTGAACCCTGTTTACTATGATGACAACGAGCCTCGCAAAGTAGTGAGAGGCGGCTCCTGGAAAGATATTGCATACTTCCTCGAAACTGGTACCCGTAACTTCGAATACCAGGACTCAGCCAGGTCATACATCGGTTTCCGCAACGCGATGATCTACCTGGGACGCTCTTCAGGAAGAGAGTTCAGATAGTCCACCGAAGTGTTCTAACAGTTAAAAACTTAACAATTTAATACCCAATCGTTCACATTTAATTTTTGAAAACAAAATGAGCAAAGCTAGAGGTCGCAGTTTCTTGTACGACGTGTTGATGCCCAAAATCTATGGTCTTGGTGCCGCAGTCGTAATTATCGGAGCATTGTTTAAAATTCAGCACTGGGCAGGTGCCGACATCATGCTGATCGTAGGTCTTGGTACAGAGGCCGTTATCTTCGCGCTGAGTGCGTTCCAGCCACAGCCACACGATCCGGATTGGGCAAGAGTATACCCACAACTGGCCGATGACTACACTGGCGAGGCGCTTATCCCAACAACAGCGTCGAACAACAACACTTCCGTTACAAAGGAACTTGACAAAATGATGCGTGACGCTGACATTACGCCAGCTACCATCAACACACTGGGCATGGGCCTGAACAGACTGAGCGAAACTGCAGCACAAATGGCTGACTTGAGCCAGGCTACAGCTGCTACTAATGAGTATGGTGTACGTGTGAAAGCTGCCGGTGACGAGCTGGGCCGCATTACACAGGCTTACGCTACAACAGCAGATGCACTGTCTCAAATGGCAGTTGCCGCCAACGATACACAAGAGTATCATACCCAAGTACAGAGCATGACAAGAAACTTAGGTGCTTTAAATGCTGTTTACGAAATGGAGCTTCAGGATGCCAACACTCACCTGAAAGCAATGAACAAGTTCTACGGAAACCTGAGCATGGCCATGGAAAACCTGACTGACGCCAGCAAAGACACGGAGCAGTTCAAGCAGGAGGTTTCTAAACTGACGCATAACCTACACTCACTGAACACAGTGTACGGTAACATGCTGACAGCCATGAAAGGTTAATTGCGCATTTCCTAAATCAACAAGAAAACAACAGTAACTAAGTAGAAAATGGCTGGAGGAAAAGAGACACCACGGCAGAAGATGATCGGTATGATGTACCTTGTACTGACTGCACTTCTCGCCCTGCAAGTGAACTCTGCTATCCTGTTAAAGTTTCAGTTTATTGATGAAAGTCTCAAAGACGTCAACGATAAAACTTTAAAGGATAATAGCGGAGTTGTAACGAATATTAAATCCAAGGTCAGCGAAGGCGGTAACCGAGACAAGGACAAAACTGTTTTGGAAAGTGCCAATGCTGTTAGAAAAGAGACAGGTGAGCTGGTAGAGTATATCCGTGGTCTTCGTAACACACTGATTGAAAAAACAGGAGGTGAGAACGAAGAGAAAACCGGATATGCAAACCCTAGTGCCGAAGATCTGGTAGCAATAACCATGATTGGACCTGCAAGTGCTAAAAACGGTGCGGCTTATGAGCTGGAGCAGCGTTTGAACAACTATGCAAAGTTCATGAAGCAGTACAACCAAAACATGCCGGACATCCTGGCTCGTGATGGAAAGACTGACCCAATGGCTGCTAAAGACCGCGCTCAGCGCAATAAAGACTTTGCCCAGCTGAACTTTGAAGCTACCCCACTGGTAGCAGCGCTTGCAACTCTTTCTCAGAAAGAAGCCGAAGTACTGAAGTACGAGGCAGATGCTCTGCAGAACCTGGCGCAAAAAGTTGGTGCTGACATCATCAAGTTCGAAAAAATCTTCGCGATGGCACGTGCTGAGTCTAAGACAGTAGCTGCCGGTACCAAGTATAAAGCTGATATGTTTATCGCTGCTTCTTCTGATGCTATCACGCCAAAGATGACATTCCAGGGTAAGCCAATCAACGTAGTAGACGGTAAAGGCCAGATTGAATTCACGGCTCAAGCTTCAAACTACGATGCTGACGGTAACTCTAAGCAGACCTGGAAAGGTCAGGTGATCATTGACAAGAATGGAGAGCCGGAAGTACTCGACGTAACAGAGGAATACATCGTAGCAAAACCAGTTATCCAGGTTCAGTCAGCTGCAGTTCAGGCGCTATACCTGGGTTGTGCGAACGAACTGAATGTACAGGTTCCTGCATTGGGTGCTGTATATGATCCGAGCTTCTCTGCTTCTGGTGGTTCTGCCATCAAAGGTGCTAAGAAAGGTCAGGTAACCATTATCCCAACTACTACTGAAGTGAAGCTTAACGTAAGCAGCGGTGGTAATGCAATCGGTTCTGAAACATTCAAAGTTCGTCCAGTGCCAAGACCGTCTCTACAAACTGTGGTGAATGGCAGACCAGTAGACCAGAAGAGAGGTTTACCGGCTCAAGGTATCAGATCAGTTGAGATACAGGCGATTGCAGACGAAGGGTTCAAACAATTTTTGCCAAACGAAGCTCGTTATAGAGTAACAAAGTGGAGAGCATTCCTGGTTAGAGGATCAAATCCGGTAGACCAGGCTGAGTTTTCGAGCCCAACTGGTGACTTGTCCCGTTTTGCAGCAAAAGCTGGAAAAGGTGACCGCGTAACCATCGAGGTACTGCAAGTGAAGCGTTTGAACTACCAGGGAGCGCCAGTTGATGCGAAACCTACAGGCGACGGTATCTTCACTATCCCACTTAACTAATTAAGATTAGAAGCTTACAGGAGTATGAAACTTATCAAAGTAATAGGTGTAGCAGCTGGTATGATGCTCTCTTACGGAGCAGTAGCACAGCAAGTGTCTACCACGCAGTCCAGTAATCCATCAGCAAGACCTATTCCGGAGTCTGATGTATTGTTTAAGAAAACGGTTTGGCGTAAGATCGACTTGCGCGAAAAGCAAAACAGACCCTTGTTTTCTGAAAACAGAGAGATCACCAAAGTTTTGATCGACGCTGTAAAAAGTGGCGAATTGGTGGCCTATAAGACAGACTCTGTAAATGTACCTTTATCCAGAGAGGAATTCATCGCAAACATGACCGGAAAAGATATGGGCGGTGGTTTGACAGAGGAGGAAATCGCAGCTGGTTTTGGTCAGGAAGAGGAAGAAGAGGATGCCTGGGGTGCTGCCCTTGGTACAACTGCTACGCAAGATGCAGCTCCCGTAAGCAATGAATTTTTTGCAAAGCAGCTATACCTGCTGGAGCTGAAAGAGAATGTAGTATTTGATAAGAAGCGTTCCCGTATGTACCACGACATTCAGACGATCAGCATTAAAGTGCCTGCTACGCTTAACCCACTGGGTTTTGAGCAGACAGTAGGTAGCTTTAAAATGAGCGATCTGGTGAAAGTATTCAGAAACAACCCTGAAACTGCTATCTGGTACAACGCGCAGAACGATGCGCAGCATAAGAACCTAGCTGATGCATTCGACCTTTGGCTGTTTAGCTCTTACATTACCAAAATATCTAACCCGAACGACAGAGCACTGGGTGATATCTATGGTGGTGGTAAAAAAGGCCTGTTAGCCGCTCAGGAAGCGCTAGAAGCGTTGATCGAGTACGAGTACAGCCTGTGGAGCTACTAATTGCAAGACAATCATAAGAAAAGGGGGAGATCTGAAAAGATCTCCCCCTTTTTTGTTTTAGGCCAAGCCATAACCAGGTAATCACTGCTGTAAGTAAGGTATAGCCATTCTGCTGGAATCAGGTATAAGATAGGCTAAAGAAGCTATATATTATCTGCGTCTAAATTTCCAAAGTGCAAATTGAAAGGAGGCAGAATAAGAGCAGATCAAGGAACAGACATCGATACTGTTCGAAGGCAATTCTGTTTGAAGGTATAAGAACGCAAAAGCGCCCGAACTAAGACGGTCCTTCAACCTTATGAAAATAATCGAAAAGGATCTGTGCTTTGCGTTGGCCTACTTCCTCTGTTAATTCTGCCAGAGAGAGTTCTTTGAGCTTCTTTACAGACCTATATTTCTGAAGAAGCGCATCAGCAGTGGTAGGTCCTATACCTTTCACATCAGTCAATTCAGTCTTTAGAGTACCAGCATCACGGCGGGAACGGTGGAAGGTGATAGCAAAACGGTGTGCTTCGTTACGCAGGCGCTGTATCAGTTTAAGAGACTCTGACTTCTTATCAATGTAAAGCGGCAATTTATCACCCGGGTAAAAGATTTCTTCCAGCCGCTTGGCTACACCTACAATCGCTATCTTACCCCAAAGATCGAGGTCTTTTAGCGCCTTTACCGCAAAGCTGAGCTGTCCTTTGCCACCATCGATAATTATCAGTTGCGGCAGTGGTTGGTTCTCTTCTATAAGTCGCTTGTAGCGACGGGTGACAATCTCGTACATCGACTCAAAGTCATTGGGGCCAACCACGGACTTGATGTGGAAGTGGCGATAGTCCTTCTTGCTTGGCTTGCCGTTTTTAAAGCACACCATCGATGCAACCGGATTGTCCCCCTGAAAGTTGGAGTTGTCGAAACATTCGATCTGGCGGGGCAACTCGGTGAGTCGGAGGTCTTTTTTCAGCGTTTCCAGCACACGCATTTCACGCTGCTCTCCAAGACTTTTGTTCTGCTCCTGTCGCCCTTCCCGCTCTTTGCGCAGATACATCGCATTCTTCAACGAAAGATTCAACAGCTTGCGTTTGTCCCCTATCTGAGGTTGGGTGATGGTGATATTATCCAGCGGAAGCGTGAGTTCGATGTTAGTGATGATCTCACGGGAAGTGCTCTCAAACTCATGTCGCAACTGCACGATCACAGTCGCAAGCAGCTCTTCGTCGCTTTCATCCAACTTCTTGTGCAGTTCCAAGGATTGCGTCTGAATAATGGAGCCGTTCATGACTTTGAGGTAGTTCACAAAGGCGCACTTCTCATTCGAGGTGATCGAAAAGACATCGATATTCGAGAGCGTGTTGCTTACAACTGTGGATTTGGCCTGGTAGTCTTCCAGCAAATCCAGTTTTTGCTTGTAGCGGTGCGCCTGCTCGTACTGATAATCAGCGGCCGCCTCCGCCATGCGCTCCTTAAAATAAGTCTTAGCGATGGCCAGGTTTCCTGAGAGGATGTTTCTGATCTGGGAGATGTACTGGTTGTAGGTAGTTTCATCAATCAGATCCTCGCAGGGACCCTTGCAGTTGCCGATATGATACTCCAGGCATACTTTGAACTTGCCGGCTGCAATGTTTTCCGGCGACAGGTTATAAGTGCAGGTACGCAAAGGGTATAAGGTCCGGATAAGATCCAGTACGATGTGCATGGTGGTGCCACTCGGGTAAGGACCGAAATAGCGGGAACCGTCATTGATCTTGTTGCGCGTGCTGATGACCCGCGGAAAACGCTCGTTCACAATACAGATGTATGGATACGTCTTTCCGTCTTTGAGCAGGATATTGTACTTGGGCTGGTACTGCTTGATGAGGTTATTTTCCAGCAAAAAAGCATCAGCCTCCGTGTCCACAATCGTGAACTCGATATCCTTTATCCTGGAAATAAGCTTGAGCGTTTTTTTATTATGCTGGGCAGAGCGATTGAAATAGGAGCTGACACGCTTCCTGATATCAATCGCTTTGCCTACATATATGATGCCCTCGTCATCAAAAAACTTATAAATGCCCGGTTTATGTGGTAAATGGGAAATCTTCTCCCGCAGCTTCTCGTTTGCAGCCATGCTTAATTCTCATTAGAAAGCATCTAAGTCGATCGGGGCAGGAACCTGGTAAAACTCATCTTGCTGCGAAGAGTCTACCGGCATGCCGTTGTTATACTTAGCGCAATCTAATTCTACCGATAAAGGCGTAGAAGGTTTAGGGAATGGATCTTTTGATCTTTCCAGTGATTTGTCGGCGTATACCTTCTGCAGGAAGTTACCATAAATAGGCATCGCCAGTTTATTACCCTGACCGAGCGCAATGGTACGGAAGTGAATGGAACGGTCGTCGCCGCCAACCCAGGCACCTGCCACCAGATCCGGAGTTATACCCATGAACCAGGCATCTGAGTAGTTTTGGGTTGTACCTGTCTTGCCTCCAATTTCGTTTTTGAGTCCGTTGCGATGGCGCAGGCCATAGTAGGCAGTTCCTCCCGGCTCAGCAGCGGCTTTCAGCATGTGCACCATCATATAGGCGGTTTCTTCGCTCAGAGCATCAACTGTTTTTGGCACAAACTCGTGCAGCACATTGCCATGCTTGTCTTCGATACGGGTAATGAAGTTCGGCTCTATCCAGGTACCGCTGTTCACGTAAGTACCGTAAGCACCCACCATATCAAACAAAGTCACGTCGTTTACACCCAGTGCAAGCGAAGGATTTGCCTCCAGCGGTGTAGTGATACCCATGCGCTTGGCCGTTTTAACCAGTGTTTCAGCTCCAAGCTTGTTCACCAGGAACGCAGAGATCGAGTTAATAGACTTTGCCATCGCATTGCGCAGCGTGAATTTCTCGCCGGAGAATTTATTATCGGCGTTGTTCGGGCACCACATCGTACCGTCGCCTAAAGGTATACATACCTGCGTATCGAGTGTTTCGTAGCATGGGTAGTAGCCATTTTCGATAGCTGCTGTGTACAGGAAAGGCTTGAAAACAGAACCCGGCTGGCGGGCACCCTGTTTCACGTGGTCATACTTGAAATGCTTATAATTGATGCCACCCACCCAAGCCTTGATATGACCCGTTTGCGGCTCCATGGCCATAAAACCGGTTTGCAGGTAGTGCTTGTAATGCTTGAGCGAGTCAAGCGGACTCATCTCTACTTCCTTCTCTCCGTCGTACGTAAAGATCGTCATCGGGACCTTCTTGTTCAGATAGTAGTTGATAGAGTCTTGGTTGCCGTCAAATTGCCTGTTCAGGTTGCGGTAGCGATCGGTACGCTTAATAGCGGTTTGCAGGTAGTTCGGGATTTCCTTGCCCTGGCGGTCGATCCACGGATTGCGGCCTTTCCAGTGCGAGAAGAATTCTTTCTGGCGATCCTTCATGTGATCTTCTACTGCCTGCTCGGCATAGCGCTGCATGCGTGAGTCGATGGTGGTATAGATCTTAAGTCCGTCAGCATACAGGTCATAGCCATTCTCGCGGCACCACTTCAGCAAAAACTTACTGGCTTCGGTACGGAAATAAGGTGCCAGGCCGATGTTTTGATTCTCCACCCGGTACTTTAGTTCGATATCCGTGTTTTTCAGGTTGTCATATTCAGCCTGCGTCATGTAACCGTACTTTACCATCTGCGAGAGCACCACGTTGCGGCGATGCTTTGAGTTCTCCGGCTTGAATTTAGGGCTATAGTAGTTCGGGTTTTTAAACAAACCTACCAGTACAGCTGATTCCTGTACCTCCAGGTCGGGAACATCCTTGCCAAAAAAAGTCTTCGACGCGGACTGCAGGCCAAAGGCGTTGCTACCGAACTCAAAGATGTTCAGGTACATGGTCATAATCTCCTGCTTGGTATAGGATTGCTCCAGCTTCACGGCCATAATCCACTCTTTTGTTTTGTGAATCAGCGTACGGAAACCCGGCTTGTCATTGAGGTAGCCGTTGTTGAGCTCTTCGCCACGGGTACGGAACAGGTTTTTGGCCAACTGCTGCGTAATGGTACTGCCACCTCCTTTTGAACTGCCGATCATCAGGGAGCCAGCTACGCGCGCCATTGCCTCCGGGTCTATACCGGAGTGCTCTTCAAAACGGATGTCCTCTGTTGCCATCAGGGCATGCACAAAGTTGTCAGGTAGGTCGGTGAACTCGATCGGGGTACGGTTCTCGCGGAAGTATTTGCCCAGTTCCTTGTTGTCGGCTGAGTAAAGCACGGAAGAAAGGGCGCTTTTCGGGTTCTCAAGCGTACGCATGTTGGGCAGGTCACCGAACAGGTTCAGAAAATTGACGCTGACCGCATAAATGTAAAGTATGAACACAGCCAAACTACTCAGGAAGAGCAGCCAGAGTGTGGAAATGATCTTAGGGAATACCGTTTTTGGTTTGGGGCGGGTGGTTGTTGCCATGTTAATTATTCGTTCTGAAGTAATTCAGATATTCTACTATATCCTTCTTCTGAAGCAACTTCTGCCAGTTGTCGGATGATATTGCAAAGGTAATGAATTCTACGCCTCTAATTTTGCCAATCGGGGATTGAGGCGCTTTTTGTTTTATAGTATAAGCCTGAGCTTCTTTCATGTTAGGGAAAGCCCGCAGCAGCAAAATTCCCCTGTTGCCATCAAATGGCTGCTGCTCTACAGCGAGCTTTTGATTGCGGAAATATGTGTTGTTATACTTCTCATACTTGGCCCCGATTTCCTTAAAAGCGGCATGTTCCGTAGGGTATAGCATCACAAAATAGTAAGCCGAATCAGGAGCACTGGTATAAGCCAGCGGGTCAGCGGCAGGAGGCTGAACCTCTGCGACCTGAGTGCTTACTGTGTCCTGTACTATACCTGTTGTATCCAAAGGTGTGCCAGTCTGAGTTATGTTAGCCGTGTCCGGTTTAGCAATGGCAGTGTCAGGGATCGTATTCAGGTTAAGTGGGCGCGGCTGTAACGGTCTCGTGTTTTGGCCACGTGCCGATGCCAGGGCAATGCTGTTGCTGACCCGTTGCTCCGGCGTACGTTCGTCCAGTTTTTGTGCCGTGGGCGGTGCAGGTGCTTCCTGACGAAGTTGTTGTTTGCTCTCGAGGTCCTGGTAGCGCTTCAGCAACTCGTCGGCGCGAGGAGCCAGCGGACTGGAAGGATGCTGCTGCTTAAAGGCCAGTAGTTGCTGCTGAAGCAATTCCGGTCTTTCAGAACGGGCAGTGATCATCACATGTAGGAAAGCCACCTTGTCAGGTATATCGTTGAGCGGGTATACCTGGCTCAGTTCTGTGAGTAAAGTGGTCGCCTGCTGATACTCTCCCGATTCATACTGCGCAAAAGCTGAGTCATAAAGTGTGTGCGCTTTGATGTTGTCAAGTGCATTCTGACTCATGTAATTCGGGTCGTCTACCAATTTGGCATAGATCGTATTCGGGTACTGCTGTTTGATCCTGGTGTAATACGTGTCTTTCTGCTCGCTGCCTGCCCGGCTGTAGATCAGGTATAGACTATAGTGTGCCTCGGCGGCATGTTCGGATTGCGGGAATCGCTGCAGTAACTTCTCGTAGGTGGCAGTCGCATCTTCCGTTGAGTTGAGCTTTTGCGCATAGATGTTGCCCAAATGGAACATGGCATCTTCTAGCAACTTCTCGGACTGCTGTAAAGCCAGCGTTGTGGTCGGGATGTTTTGCAGGTATGTTTCGACCTGGGCCTGTAGTCGGGCAGAGCGGGTTTCTTCGGTTTCAGCTGCTGCAGTGTCGGTGGGAGCTTCCATCGCTACCACTTCTTCCTGACTTCCTACGGTTTCGCCACGGCTCAGGAGTCGCCAGTTGTCCTGCAGCGGACGGTCGCCCCAGCGCCTCACGAATTCGGAGCGGGCTGTGGCCATGGCCGCCGGGTTATCAAAGTAAAATACGCCTCCTGTATTGTTGCCTCCTGCTGCTGCTGCATCCGGGTTATTACGACCTCCAACCGTAACGGCTGCCTGTTGCTCCTGAGAACGACGGGCTTTGCGCTGCTTTTCCTGCTCCAGTTGTTTGGCCTGCTCCTGCAAGCGTGCTTCCTCTTCTTGCTGCACAATGTTTTGCACAAAAGTCAGACGCTCGCCTTCGCTCATAGCAGCCAGCTGTTGCAGACTGTCCTGCAGTTGGATCGTATTGTATTGCTTCGTGAAATCAGCCAGAACATTGCGACGTTCGAGCACCTGCTCATACTCCAGGGCCTGTTGCGGGTATACCTGCACGGCGCTGTCATAATAGGCCTGTGCCAGGTCGTACTTGTTGAGGTTCTCGAAATAGATCTCCCCGGCCAGCAGGTAGGTATAGGCTTTCTGGTTAGGTATAGTGCCAGGCGTTTTCAGAGACTCCTCAATGTTCTGCAGGGCTTTGTCGTAGTGCTGCTGGCGGCGCTCAAACACAGCCATTTCGTAATAAATCTTGTCGCGGTACTCGGCGTTTTTCTCATCCCGCAGCATTTTCTGGTAGTAGCCCGCAATGCGGTTCAGGTCCTGCGCATCGTCCAGTTCCGATACCTGGCCAAGGTATAGCCGGCTGAAGAAACCCAGGTCGTAAGGCGGATTGCGGCGCAGGATGCGACTATATTGCTGGTAGGCCTCTTTGCTCTGGCCGCGGTCCTGGTACAGGCGGGCCAGCGAGAATCGTACGCGCGACTGGTCGTCCCGCTCCGTAAAGTTCGGCAGCGACAGGTCTAGGTTCTCGATCACGGCGGCGGTATCGCCCTGCATGAGGTGGTACTGGGCGCGGGCCAGGTATAGCTCGCGGGCATTGTCGCGGTTCAGGCGTTCTTTGCGCAGAAACTCCGACACCTGCCAGGCATTGTCTGTCTCCCCCAGTTTCAGGAAAGAGCGCATCAGCCACACCAGCGCCTCATGTTTCACGTGGCGGTCTTTGCCTGTGGAGTTCACATAGCGGAATGTCTGGGCAGCCTCCGGGAAATTGAGTTCATAAAAGCGCACCTTGCCGATGACCAGGTAACTGTCGTCGATCCATTTGCTGTTCGGGTGGTACTGTATCGGGAAAGAGGCTTTTTTGATGACATCTTCCAGGTCGGCGGCGTGTGCTTTATAAGTAGCAGAGTCGATGGGTGGAAAGATGGGCAGGGGCCGGTTGTAATCGTAAACGGTCTGGTCCTGTATGCTCTTCTCGATGGCATCCAGTTTCTCTTTCGCTAAAAAATAGCCATTGTAACGAGCCGTGGTGTTATGATAGGCTTTGCTGAGCGGATTATTGCGCTCAGCAGAACAGCCCGCCAGTAATAGGCAGGCTAGCACGAAGAGAAGGTATGGTGAGTTTTTGCTCAAAGTATCAATTGTGTGCAGCATAATTGGCCCGCCCTGCGCTTATCTTATGATAACGGCCTGGCTATACCTGAAAGTATCCGAGCTGAAACAGCGCGCAAGCTGTAAGCCATCTACAAAAATACAATAATATGCCAATTATGTAAGGGGTTGTTGATAAAGCCTGGAGTCCGCTATTGAACTATCGAAAATAAGAAATGGTTTCAGGCCTCAGAAGGCGTCGGAAACGCTCCGAAAAGCTGGCTAATTAAAGTAGAATTGCACAGAACCCCATGAAAAAAGTGTAATTTTGTAAATCATTGAAAAACAACCCAGCGCATGTCACAGCCAGACGAACAAAAGCCAAAGGGCGAAGACTCTTTTAAAGGCTACCTGAAGTACTCAGGGTTGGCCTTCCAGATGATTGGGGCGATGGTGCTGGCTGCCTGGGGTGGTTCGGCGCTGGACGAGCGCATGGGCAATGAGAACCCCTGGATGACGATCGTGCTGCTAGTTTTGGCAGTGGTGGCCTCTATGGTGTTGGTAATAGTATCCTTAAATAAAAAGTAACCGCATTGAAATTCTTTAAAAACCTCCTCATTTTCACAGGTGTTGTGAGCATCGGCATTGGCCTTCTCTCCTTTTATACTGGCACGGCGCTCCTTCACCCGCTAGTCTGGTATATTTTAGGTTTTATGGTCCTTGTTACGGCCTTGGCCTTTTATGTGTCGCGGTTAGGCGTGGGCTATGACCCGGATAACTTTCAGCTGTACTACTTTGGCTCGATGGGCTTCCGGATGATCCTCAGCATCGCCGTTATATTTGTTTACATATACATGTACTCCGAAAATGAGCTGCAGTTCGTTTTCAACTTCTTCGCGTTATATTTTCTATTTACCGGGTTTGAAATCTACAGCTTAATAACTAACTTCGCACCGCAATTGAAAAAGCAAGACTAGAAATAGCTTTTGTGGATTTTAACTTTGCTTTTAAATCTCTCTTAATGAAGAAGTTATTTATTTTACTGTTTTCCTTCCTGACGATCTCTGCCCAGGTAGAGGCTGCAGCGGAAGGCGGCGAGTTTAAGCCAGGCGATATGATCACCCATCACATCGCAGATGATTATACCTGGCATTTTGCCGATGGTGTAACGCTATACCTTCCTGTTATCCTGATCGATAACGGTACTCCAAAGGTGTTTTCATCCAGTAACTTCTATGACGAAAATCACGCGGTAGTACCTTACGAAGGCTATATGATGAGCCACGGCCACATCTACCGTGCGGATGCCAGTGGCCAGCAGGCTGCTGATCAGTCTTCTCTTCTGGACTTCTCTATCACCAAGAACGTTGCCTCTCTTTTCATTAGTGTGGCCCTGTTGTTAGTGGTGTTCTTTGTAATTGCCGGTAGCTACGCAAAGGGTAAAGGCAGAGCTCCTAAAGGTATACAGTCTTTCTTTGAACCGATCATCATCTTTATTCGTGACGAAATAGCTAAGGCGAACATTGGTCCTAAGTATGAGCGCTACATGCCATACCTGCTGACGATCTTCTTCTTTATCTGGTTTAACAACCTGCTTGGTCTGATGCCGGGTGGCGCCAACCTGACAGGTAATATTGCTGTAACGCTGGTGTTGGCTACCATGACCCTGTTGATCACGGTGTTCAGTGGTAATAAGAGTTACTGGTCGCATATATTTGCTACACCTGGTGTGCCTACCTGGCTTGCTCCGATCATGATTCCAGTGGAATTGATCGGTATTCTGACAAAGCCGTTCTCGTTGATGGTTCGTCTTTTTGCTAACATCACGGCAGGTCACATTATCATCCTGTCGCTGTTCAGCCTCATCTTTATCTTCGAGAGCATATTTGTTGCACCACTAAGCGTGGCCTTCGCAATCTTCATGTTCTTCTTGGAATTGTTCGTGGCACTGCTGCAGGCGTACATCTTTACCTTGCTTTCAGCGATGTATTTTGGTGGAGCGGTAGAAGAGCACGATCATGTAGGTGACCACGGTCACGGAGATGGCGCACATTAATCTGTTTTTTATTTTTTAACTATATATAACTATAATTATGTTAGCAATTTTGCTTCAAGCAGTAGCAGCTACAACCGACTTCGGTTTGGCTATCATGGGTGCCGGTATCGGTGCTGGTCTGGTTGCCCTTGGCGCTGGTTTGGGTATCGGTAGAATCGGTGGCTCTGCCATGGAGTCTATCGCGCGTCAGCCAGAAGCTGGTGGTAAAATCCAGACTGCTATGATTATCGCGGCTGCCCTTATCGAAGGTGTTGCACTTTTCGGTGTGGTAGTTTGCTTGCTAATCTCTTTCAAAGGCTAATATCCTTTGTATTTGGTCTCTCGTCCGGACGTATGGTCCGGACGGAGAGGTCAAAATAGTTAAATAGTTAAAAGCAATGCCGGTTGATAGCCGGTGAACTGATTAAAACCTAATTATTCAAATTCATACACAATGGAATTAGTAACCCCAGGTATAGGTTTAATTTTCTGGCAGACGGTGACTTTCATCATCGTGCTGTTCCTGCTTTCCAAGTTCGCCTGGAAGCCTATCATGAATGCGCTGAACGAGCGTGAGACTTCTATTGAAAATGCACTGAGCGCTGCTGAAAAAGCAAAGCTGGAGATGCAGGGTCTGAAGGCTGAGAACGAGAAACTGCTGGCCGAAGCCCGTATGGAGCGTGACAAGATCCTGAAAGAAGCTTCTGATGCTGGTAACGCCCTGGTAGAGACGGCAAGACAGAAAGCAAACGAAGAAGGTGCCCGCATGATCGCGCAGGCGCGTGAGTCTATCGAAAACGAGAAGCGCGCTGCTATTACGGAAGTGAAAAACATGGCTGCCGTACTTTCAGTGGACATTGCTGAGCGCATTCTGCGCAAAGAGCTGAGTAACCCACAGGCACAGCAAGAGCTAGCCAAGGATTACATCAACGAAGTAACGCTTAACTAATCGTATCAACATAGCCAGGCTGCTCAAATAGCAAAGAGGCCATAATAAAGCAATATGTCAGAAATTAGAATTGCTTCGAGATACGCAAAGTCGCTGATTGAACTGGCGCAGGAAAGAGGTGTACTGGAGCAAGTGAAGGAGGACATGGATTTGTTCGCCAAAGTGCTTGACCAGAACAGAGAACTGAAGCTCCTGATGCGTAATCCAGTAGTGAAGTCAGACAAGAAACTAGCCGTGATCAATGCGGTGTTCAAAGGCAAAGTAAACGACCTTACCCTGGCTTTCTTTAAGATCGTGGCCCAAAAAGGCCGTGAGTCGGTGCTTGTGTTTATTGCTCCTGAGTTTACGAAGCAGTACAATGTGTACAAAGGCATCACAACAGCCAGCGTAACCACTGCAGTGCCGCTTACAGAAGAACTTCGCAACGAACTTGGCCAGCGCCTAGTAGCCCAGACAGGTCAGCGCGTAGAATTAGAAGAAAAGATTGATACAACCCTGATCGGTGGCTTCGTGCTCCGTGTGGGCGATCAGCAGATTGACAGCTCTGTGAAGTATAACCTGAACAAGCTGAGAAATAAATTTAAAGACAACCCCTATATCAATAAATTATAATCATGGCAGAAGTAAGACCTGACGAAGTATCAGCCATACTAAGAGAGCAGCTATCTGGCTTCCGTTCTGAGGCAGAATTGGAAGAAGTAGGTACAGTACTGCAAGTGGGTGACGGTGTCGCTCGTATCTATGGCCTTTCCAAAGCACAGTCTGGTGAGCTATTAGAGTTTGAGAACGGACTTCAGGCGCTTGTTCTGAACCTGGAAGAAGACAACGTAGGTGCCGTAATGCTTGGCGACTACAGCGAAATCAAAGAAGGCGCCACTGTAAGAAGAACGAACCGTATTGCCTCTGTAAAAGTAGGTGATGGCATCATCGGCCGTGTGGTAAACACACTGGGTCAGCCAATCGACGGTAGAGGTCCTGTTGCAGGTGAACTGTATGACATGCCACTGGAGCGTAAAGCACCAGGTGTGGTATTCCGTCAGCCGGTAAACGAGCCAATGCAGACTGGTATCAAGGCGATTGACTCCATGATTCCGATCGGCCGTGGCCAGCGTGAGCTGATCATCGGTGACCGCCAGACAGGTAAGTCTGCCGTAGCGATTGACACGATCCTGAACCAGCGCGAGTTCTTCGAAAAAGGACAGCCAGTATTCTGTATATATGTTGCCGTAGGTCAGAAAGCATCTACAGTAGCCCAGGTAGTGAAGTCATTGACTGAAGGTGGCGCGATGGATTACACAGTAGTTGTTTCGGCTTCTGCTTCTGATCCGGCTCCAATGCAGTTCTTTGCTCCATTTACAGGTGCTGCTATCGGTGAGTTCTTCCGTGATACCGGCCGTCCTGCACTGGTTGTTTATGACGACCTTTCCAAGCAGGCAGTTGCTTATCGTGAAGTGTCTCTGCTGCTGCGTCGTCCTCCAGGGCGTGAAGCTTATCCTGGTGACGTATTCTACCTGCACTCTCGCCTTCTGGAGCGTGCCGCTAAGGTGAACGCTTCTGACGAGATCGCTCGTAACATGAACGACTTGCCAGAGTCTATCAAGCACCTCGTGAAAGGTGGCGGTTCTTTAACTGCCCTTCCAATCATCGAGACGCAGGCTGGTGACGTTTCTGCCTATATCCCAACGAACGTAATTTCGATTACAGACGGTCAGATCTTCCTGGAGACGAACCTTTTCAACTCTGGTATCCGTCCTGCGATCAACGTAGGTATCTCTGTATCGCGTGTGGGTGGTAACGCTCAGATCAAGGCGATGAAGAAAGTATCTGGTACGTTGAAGCTGGACCAGGCGCAGTTCCGTGAACTGGAAGCGTTTGCGAAATTCGGATCTGACCTGGATGCTGCGACTAAGCTGACAATTGAGCGTGGTCGTCGTAACCTCGAGATCCTGAAGCAGCCACAGTTCTCTCCAGTATCAGTTTCTGAGCAGGTAGCTATTATCTACTGCGCAACAAACGGTCTGTTGGACAACGTGCCTGTGAACGAAGTTAGAACTTTCGAGAAAGACTTCCTGCGCACCATGCGTGCTCAGCACCAGGACACCCTGAACGCTCTGTTGGCCGGTAAGCTGGACGACGAGACGACAGGTGTTATCAAGCAGGTAGCCAGAGAGCTTTCTGCCCGTTACAAAAAGTAATATTTAGTTATGAGTTAGAGACTGCTGACAAAGGCGGTCTCTAACTTTATGCTCATAACATATAGAAAATGGCAAGTTTAAAAGAGGTTAGAGGCCGCATTACATCTGTATCGTCTACTCAGCAGATCACCAAAGCCATGAAAATGGTGGCAGCTGCCAAGTTGAGACGTGCTCAGGACAACATTCTGCGTATGCGCCCTTATGCGCAGCGTCTGAGTGGCATCCTGGCCAACCTGTCTCAGTTGACAGAGGGTTCTGTGTCGAACAAATACTCTGAAAAGCGTGAAGCGAACAGAGTACTTGTGATCGCGGTAACATCTGATCGTGGTCTGGCAGGTGCTTTTAACTCAAACATCATTAAAGCCGCCAATGTACTGGCACAGGGCAAATACCGCAGCCAGTATGAGGCCGGTAACCTTACCTTCCTGACAATTGGACGTAAAGGTGCTGAGGCTTTGAGCAAGCGCGGTTATAAAGTGATCGGTGACTATACCGGTACTTTCGCAAACCTCTCTTTTGACACCGTTCGCGTTGCAGCGGAGCGTGCCATGGATGGTTTCGTAGCCCGTGAGTTCGATCAGGTGGATATTATCTACAACGAGTTCAAGAACGTGGCTACGCAGATTGTGCGCACGGAGCAGTTTTTGCCAATCGAGGATAAGCCAGTGGAGGAAACTGCCAACAGCATGGTGTCTGACTATACCTTTGAGCCATCAAAAGAGCAGATCATTGAAGAGCTTATACCTAAGTCGCTTAAGATTCAGGTATACAAAGCGGTGCTGGAGTCGAATGCTTCCGAGCACGGTGCCCGAATGACTGCCATGGACAAAGCGACAGAAAACGCCGGCGAACTGCTGAAAGAACTGAAACTTACCTACAACAGGACGCGTCAGGCGGCCATCACGAAGGAGATTCTCGAGATCGTGGGTGGAGCAGAGGCGCTTGCTGCAAAATAGATTGAATTACCAGATAGAAAAGCAACGCCCATCACACCTGGTGGGCGTTCTTTTTTTGGGGATATAATACAGTGTGTTATATTTTTGTTAAAACATCGAGTACGGGTATGTATGCCGGCGGGTAAGTTGAGGCGTGTTGCCTATATTTGAGAAACTCAACAACAGACACATGAAGTTAAGCGGTTTTAGATCCGGTTTTCAGACTTTGGTTGCAGCATTTGTATTAGTTGCAGTGCAGGCTTGTACTACTACTAATACTGGCAACAGCCCAAACGTAGTAAATGAGCAACAGGTAAACCAGTCAGTGATTGGTGTAGAAGGCCGGCCGAAGCTGGTGGTAGGCATTGTGGTGGATCAGATGCGCTACGACTTCTTGTACCGCTACTGGGATAAGTACAGCGAAGGCGGGTTTAAAAGACTGGTAAGACAGGGCTTCAACTTCAAAAATAACCAGTACAGCTACGTGCCGACGTATACCGGACCAGGCCACGCATCCGTTTATACCGGTAGCGTACCTGCCTTAAACGGTATTATCGGAAATAACTGGTATGATCGCACCACGGGCAAGTCTGTGTACTGTGTGGAAGATAAGACCGTGAAAACGGTAGGCAGCACTTCCGATGCCGGCCTGATGTCGCCTAGGAACCTGCTGACGACCACCATCACAGATGAACTGCGCCTTTCCAACAACATGCAGTCGAAGGTGATAGGTATAGCCCTGAAAGACAGAGGATCTATTCTGCCAGCCGGCCATACCGCCAATGGTGCCTATTGGTTCGATTCTCCTTCCGGAAACTGGATCACGAGCACGTATTATGCGAATAACCTGCCTAACTGGGTACAGGAGTTCAACAACCAAAAGCATCCGGACAAACTGTTGGGTGAGGTATGGAACACACTCCTTCCGATCGAACAGTATACCGAAAGTACAGCAGATGATATGCCGTGGGAGCGTGCCCTGCCAGGCGAAGAAAGACCGGTATTTCCGCACAACATCCCTGCCTTACGTGGTAAGGATTATGAATTGATCCGCTCTATACCTGCAGGCAACACAATAACCACGGAGTTTGCCAAAGCAGCCCTGCGCGGTGAGAATCTGGGTAAAGGAAAGCATACCGATTTTCTGGCGCTGAGCTACTCTACCCCTGACTACACCGGGCACTCGTTCGGACCCAACTCTATTGAAGTACAGGATGTATACCTGCGCCTCGACCGTGAGATTGAAGAACTGATCAATCTGCTGGAGAAGGAAATCGGCAAGGACAATGTTTTGATTTTCCTGACGGCAGACCATGGCGCGGCGCATGTGCCTACCTATATGGAGTCGCTGAAGATTCCGGCAGGCACAGCCAACTCCGGCATAATGCGTGACTCGCTGGAGCTGCACCTGAACAAAATGTTGGGCAAAGGTCGTTGGGTGGAGCGTTATACCAACCAGCAGGTATACCTGGACCACAAAACGATTGAGGCCAAAAAGCTGAAGAGAGCAGATGTGCAGGAAGCGGTGGCCAATTATGTGATGCGTTTTGAAGGAGTGGCCAGAGCCATTCCGGCTGAGGCAGTACAGCGTGTAGGTGCGACTGGCGGACTGATGGCGCGCATCCAGAGCGGTTACAACGCCCAGCGCTCCGGCGATGTGGTGGTGGTGCTGCAGCCAGGCTGGTTCGAAGGCTATGGCAGCGGACCGCAGAAAGGAACCACGCACGGCTCGCACAGCAACTACGACACGCACGTGCCACTGGTATGGTATGGCTGGAAAGTGAAGCCGGGCGAAAGCTCTGTTGAAACAGCTGTAGCAGATATTGCACCCACCATCGCCTCCTGGCTATACATACAGGAGCCGAACGGTAGCGTGGGGCGCCCCTTGCAAGAATTAATGAAGTAACAATACCTGTCGAAAAAATTGGTTTCGACGACTTTTAAGAAAGATTATATGATGGAGAATTTAGAAAAGAATAACCCGTGGCACAGCGTGAGCTACGGTGAGGAGGCCCCGGCAGTCGTTACTGCCATTATTGAAATTCCGAAGGGTTCGAAAGCAAAGTACGAGTTGGACAAAGAGAGCGGCATGCTGAAACTCGACCGTGTACTTTTCTCATCGGTGAACTACCCTGCCAACTATGGCTTTATACCTAAAACTTACTGCGACGATAAAGATCCGCTCGATATCCTGGTAATCTGTTCGCTGGATGTAGTGCCTATGTGCCTGATCGATGCGAAAGTGATCGGTGTGATGCGCATGATCGACAACAACGAAGAAGACGACAAGATCATCGCCGTGGCGAACAACGACATGTCGGTACGTCACATCAACGATATCTCTGAATTGCCTCCGCATACTTTGCTGGAGATGCGCCGCTTCTTTGAAGACTACAAGAAACTGGAACACAAAGAAGTAATTGTAGAGCAGTTCCTGGGTCGTGAGCAGGCTTACGAGATCATCAAGGAGAGCATCAGACTGTATGACGCTACCTTTATCGAAACAGAGCCGAAAAGCACGATCTAAAACTTTACTTTTCCTGTAAAGCCTGATGTGGGGTAAAACCTGTGTCAGGCTTTTTTATTTACAGTCGGCCGGGGTTTGAAAGCCGTACCTGAATTGCGAACTTGCAGAGAAGGATGTTAGAAAGAGAATACAACGAGATAAGACACCAGCAACCACTGGCCAATTGGCTGAGAGCAGGTATAGAAGCTTTGCTCTACAGCAGTGTGTTCATTTCGCTCTGCGCTTTCGGACTAACAGTAGAAACGTACTTACTGACAGGAAATAAGGTATCGCTGCCGATGGCGGGGTTTGTGTTTCTGGCGACACTCTTTACCTATAACACCAGCAGTTTGCAGCGTACATGGCGTGGCTGGCGTGTCGGCGAGGCCGGACAGCCCTGGAACATACGGCATCAGCGGAAGCTGGCGGTGTTGGCCTTGCTCAGCTTGACAGGGGCTGTTATCCTGTTCTTTCTGTATGAGCTTAGGATTAACCTTTGGTTTGTGCTGGTGCTGGCGCTGATTTCAGTAGGATATACTGTACCGCTTGCGCGAAACCGTTTCAAACCTTTCCGGAGTGTGCCTTTGCTGAAGGTCTTTTTGATTGCGCTGGTGTGGTCTGCCGTAACGGTGCTGTTTCCTTTGATCGATGCAGCAGTGCAGGTAGACAGTCCGGTGATGCTGCTCTGGCTGCGGCGTTTCCTGTTCATTCTGGCACTGGCCCTGCTGTTCGACATCCGCGACTATACCTACGACCGCCGCACCAGCACCCTCACCTTCCCCGGGCTGCTAGGCGAAAACTATACGCGCTTCCTATCCCTTGGGCTGTTGCTGCTATACCTGTTGCTGGTGCTGCTGACGGAAGAAGGAGCCATTCTCATAAGTTTGATGAGCGCTGCCCTGGTGGCTGGCCTGATCGTGTGGAATGCGTCGGAAGAGAAACCTCGCATCTATTATGCGCTGCTGGCCGATGGTGCCATGCTGGTACATTTTGCGTTCGTATACCTGGCCGTCACCTAAGCACGGCCCAACTTCTGAAAAGCCTGTGGCAGATGCTGAATCTCATCCGAGGCGATCAGGGCAATTTCTCCCACCGTATCTTTGGCCAGATCACCGGCAAGTCCATGCAGGTATACGCCCAGCAGGCAGGCCTCTTTTAAGGTATAGCCTTGCGCTACCAACCCTGTCAGGATGCCGGTCAACACATCGCCGGTTCCGCCTGTGGCCATACCTGCATTGCCGGTCGTATTGAAGTAGATGTCTCCTTCGGGCGTAGCAATGGCCGAATGACTTCCTTTGAGCACCATGTAGCATTGGTATATCCGGCAGAACTCCCTCACTTCCTCCAGTCTTTCATATTCGTTGTTGCTTTTGCAGACCAGCCGTTCAAACTCTTTGGGATGTGGCGTGAAGATGACTTTTCCTTTCGGAAGCTGGGCCTTGAGTTTGTCGCTGCTGGCAATCAGGTTGATGGCGTCGGCGTCAATGACCAATGGAAGATCGGTAGTGGCCAGTAGCTGACCTAAGAGCGTTTTGGTCATTCGTTCTGTTCCGATGCCCGGTCCTATACCTATGGCGTTAAACTTCTCCATGGATTCCGGCAGCCTGGACAAATGCTTGCGGTTGTTATCAGGTATAAGCATGGCCTCCGGCACGGCAGTTTGCAGTACATCATAGCCAATGGCAGGCGCCTGTACGGTGAGCAGGCCTACGCCGCTGCGCAGACAGGCCCTGGCCGCTAGCACTGCTGCTCCTATTTTGCCATAGCCTCCGCAAAGCATCAGCGCATGCCCGTAGGTGCCCTTGTGCGAGAATTTGCTGCGCGGCTTTAGCAATTGCTGCATCTCTTTCTGCTCCACATAATGGAAGTTCGATTCAGCCTCCGCAAGGTATGCGGGACTCAGACCAATACTGACGATATGCCAGTCGCCTACATACTGTGCATGCTGGGGAAGAAAAAAAGCAAGCTTAGGTAACTCGAAGCTCACCGTATGATCTGCCTGCACGATGGCGCCCTCGGCAGGCGTCTGTTTGTCCGTGTACAAACCCGAAGGGGTATCAATAGCGACGGTACAGCTGCTGTGCTCATTTAGCCAGTTAATGACATCGGCATAGAGCCCGGTGACGGGTCTGGAGAGGCCGGTACCGAACAGGGCATCAATTATGCAGGCTTTGTCAGGTATAGCAGGCAGGTCGTTTTTATTGCTGATGTGGTATGGGGGCACTTCACGCGGCAGTCGCTCCAGGTTGATCTGAAAATCCGGAGACGCCTCATTGCCGTCGTTAATCAGGTATAGCTGCACATCGTAGAGGCGCTGGTGCAGGAGTCGGGCTACCACTAACCCATCACCCCCATTGTTACCGGGGCCGCAGAAGATACAGACAGGTTGCTCCGGCATGAACTTGTTTTCAAACCAACCTGTAAAGGCCCGTGCCGCTCGTTCCATCAATTCGTCTGAAGCAATGCCTTCCTCGCTGATGGTCTGTGCGTCAGCTTCACGGGTTTGTTGAGCGGATAGGATTTTCATACGTTAATTTTATACTTCTTTAACTGGAGATGGTTGTGCGCATTTTCCAGGCCTGCACTTAGCGGAACGTCTTTACAAAGTATAGCAGTAACAGGTATAGAAAAGGGAACAGTTTGCTCTCACGAAGCCCGTACAATTAAAACGCCAGTGTGGCCGTCAGCTTGATTTTGAGATTATCCTTTGCTCGTGGCAGGGCATAAGGGCCGTAGCGGTAAAAGGCACCCACCCCAACGCCCGAAAAGGCAGAGCTGATGACGTTGTTGAGCATCAATCCGGACTCAAAAAAGCCTTTGCGCATGTTATTGTACTCCAGGGGCTGTAGCTCAGGTATAGGCTGGCGCAGGTCACCGATGCCCATGTTTTGTACGAGGACCAGGTCGGGTTTAAAGAGTTTGGTGTTGAGCAGGCGCTTGCCCAGGTCCTGGCGGAGGAACAGAGCCACGTACCGATCAGAGAAGAACTCATAAGGACGCATCGTTTCAAAACCCTCGCCGGCATATACCTTATAATTGGAGCTGTAGCTACCGTAGCCATTGTAAAGACTCACGAAAGGCGCATCGCCTTGCACCAAGCCGCCTGCCAACACAAAGCGGGTCTCGCCGAGGCTGCGCTGCCTAAAAGACCCTTCAGCACGCAGATCGAACTTGTTGTAGGTATAGCCGTCGCTTTCCAGGGCATCAATGCCCTTGCTGTACTGGAGCCAGAGCACAGGGTAGCGGCCCGGCATGGGCAGCATGCGGTTGAAGAGCTGCATATATTGCTCGCCATAGGCAAAGCGAAGACCTGCCGTGGCTTCAACCAGGTTGAACTCCGGCATACCTATACCTGGCTCGGGCGTGAAAAGCGACAGCGTTGGGCGGCGCTGTTCCTGCCGTATACCTGCCTGCCACTGCACGTAACGCAGCATCCGCCCGCTCAGCCAGGCACTTCGCTGGGTGGTATAGTCCAGGTTGGGCAACAAAGCAGGACGCAGATCGCTGAGCAGGCTCCGCTCCCTGAAAGGTAGCCGACGACCACCCGGTTCTTCCACGTCTTCGGCATAAGCCGCCGAAATGGTGAGTTCAGATGGCTTGTGTAGTTTAACGGCAGCATCAGCTCCGTATTTATGTTCCTTATCACGTAGGCCATAGCCCCAGTAGCCACCAACAGTAAAGCGCTCCGAAAGGAGGTTGTTGGTATGAGCGCCTATACCTAAACGCATTCCCTCAAAGCGGCTCACCTTAATTAACCGGTTCAGATCCAGGCTGATGGGGCCAATGGGCAGCTGTTTTGCCATGAGGTACTCCATGGTGCGGATGGTGCGGTCGAGTTTTTGCGCCTGACCTACGCTGTCGAGGCGTTGGTAGGTGGTCTGCTCTTTCAGTGACAGGGAATCGTGACGGTATTGTTGCCAGAGTTGCTCCGGTTGTCGCCAGGCATCCGGCCGCTGCTCCAGCGCAATTACCCCAAAATCGCTTCGCCGGAGCGGTGGGTTCAGGTTGACATTGGTGATGTAGGTGCGGATGTGTGCGTAGGGTTGGTGGCCCCGCATGTAGATCTGTTGCACGGTTATCTCCACATCCAGCTCCGCAGGAAACCACTGTTGATTATCGACTTTTACAAACTGCTGCTGCAACTTCAAGCCGCGCTTGTCATCGGCATGCGACTCAGCCACTACGTTCTGCACGGCCCAGCCATCACTGTTGATGTAAAGCAGTCCTTTCAGGCCATTGAAATTCTTGCCGGGCTGCGGCGCATACGAGATGATAAAGACCGTGTCTGCTCCCACTACAGCTGTTTCCTGTAGCACAAAGTCATAGCGCCTGATGCTGCCGTTGCTCAGTGGGCTCAGGTAGCGCTTCCCAAAGAACACCGGCATGTCGTCGTACACCGAAAACATCCGCGCCTCTGCGGCTACCACTCCAAAGCTAGGCTGCTGCAGCCCCGATACCCGGGTTGCCAGGATGATTTCTTTTGAAAGATTGCTGCCCAGCTGTGCAAAGTCGGTAATGCTCTCCATCAGGAAGAGGTGCTGTTTGGCCAGCAGGTTGTGCATGCGCCATGTCGAGGAGTCTTCCTCAGAAAGCCGCAGGGTATCGCTCAGGTCGAGGTCATCGGGGGCGTTGGCCGTCAGGATGAATTTGTTGTAAGTGCGGTAGGTATAAGCCGGGATGTTTTCGAGGCGGTGCCGATCACGGTTCTGGGTAGCCAGTTGGATGATGCGGTGCGCCGGATTGATGCCGGATCGAATCACGACTTCCCGTAGCTGGGCTGCCGAAGGATGTAAGGCGATGTTAAATTGCGAAAGCGAATCGACCGGGATGGTTTGCGGGGTATAGCCCACGTAGCTGAAACGCAGATTGGTGATCGGGCGATGGTACCTGATCTGGTACCGTCCCTCCAGGTTGGAAGTCGCGCCTGTTTCGCCGTCATTCACCACGATGCTCACGAAAGGCAATTTTTCACGAGTGTTGGCATCCCGCACCGTGCCCTGCACCTGGTATACCTGTGCGGTAGCAAGGCTCACCTGCAGGTATAGGTATAAGCATAAAAGCAGACGGCGTATGGGCATGTGGTAAAGATATAAAAAGAATCGGCGCCTGCTCTCAGAGCAGAAAGCGCCAGGCTATACCTTGTTTGAAATTACTGGGAATTAAAAGGTATATGACATCGCCATACCCATCTGTCCGTTGGGCAACACAACCGGGTACATGGCCGTGTTCAAACCGCCTCCATGGGTGAGCTTGGCATGTATCCAGTAGACAGTGTTCACGGATAGTATACCTACGCCAGCGCCGGCCAGCACATCAGAAAGCCAATGCGCATCGTTTAGCACCCGCAGCACACCGGTTCCGCCGGCTATACCATAGCTCACCACACTTACCCAGGGACTCTTGTGCCGGAACTCTTTGTCCATGAAAGTAGCGATGGTGAACGCATAGGCCGTGTGGCCAGAAGGGAAGGCATAAGGCTTGCCATTCGGACGGTCTCTGTCTGTCAGTTTTTTGGTAGGCCAGACAATAGCCGATGCGAGTGCTCCGGATGAAAGGAGCAGCAAGGTCTGGCGTCCGAGTTCGTGCCTGTTCTGAGACGATATGATGTTGAACCCATACAAGCCAACAAGCGGTGCCAGCATGGCGAAGTCATCGGCATTGGTTGCAAACTTAGGGAATACCCTGTGGCGGTAGTTAAAAACATCATCGCTGTTCAGGATACCGTGTCCCCCCATGGTGTAAACGCCGGCACCAATAAGCACGGCAGCAGGCATAACGGCCCGCTTGAGGTAGCGTTTGTTGTCGCCCTCCCGTCGTTGCGACTCTGTAAAAGGGTGTTTCTGACCGGGAAGTATGGTGTCGGCAGGAAGTGTGAAAAAATCATCACTTACAGACCTTAGCGTATCTGTTTTCGGCTTCTGCTGCGGAGGCTTCTGCACCTGTGCCATGGCTGTGGCAGGTGCAAAAAGTATACTAAGCCAAAGGAGATGTATGGTGAATAGCTGGTTCAATCTCATATGCATGCTACAGAAATTCGTGTGATTCTCGGAGTGCAACAAAAAGCACATCAGTGATTTTTAACGTCTACTATTGCCATGAGTTTTGAAAGGAAGCCACAATGTATTGTCCTTAACACTGCCAGCCAGAAGTGGCAAGGGGTTTAACGGTCTACTTCGCCCAGCACGATATCCACGGAGCCTACAATGGCAATGAGGTCGGCTACCATGCAGCCACGGCTGATTTCGGGCAGTACGGAGAGGTTCACAAAACTGGGCGCGCGGCCATGGCAGCGGAAAGGCACATCGCTACGGTCGGTGGTGCGGAAGAAGTAACCCAGCTCGCCACGTGGCGTTTCGCCCCGGAAGTAGAGTTCCCGCGTGCCGGTCATGCGCATCTTTTTAGGGCAGGCCGCCTGCGGATCGAAGTCGGGGGTGCGCTTGTGCTCACCTATCAGCTTATCGAGGCATTGGCTGATAATTTTAACAGACTCACGGCATTCGAGCGCCCGCACATAGTTGCGGTCCCAGCAATCACCGGTGCTGCCCATCATACCTTCGCCGATCGGCACATCAAATTCCAGCTCCGGGTATACGCTATACCCATCAACGCGACGCAGGTCGTGGCGTAGGCCGGAACCACGCAGCATCGGGCCGGAGCAGCCGTAATTGATGGCCACATCCAGCGGCAGTATACCCACATTGGCCGTGCGGTCGATGAATATTTTGTTGTTGAGCAGGATGATGTCGAGTTCGTCGAGCTTGGGCTTCAGGTAATGGATAAACTCCCGGCAGCGTTCCTCGAAACCGATGGGCAGGTCGTAGTACAAACCACCCACCCAGATATAGTTATACAGCATACGGGCGCCGCTCGTCCACTCGAGCAGGCGCTGGATGTGCTCGCGGTCGCGCAGCAGCCACAGAAAAGGCGTGAAAGCCCCGATGTCGATGGCGTACGTACCGATAGCCAGGAAATGCGAAGCCAGTCGGTTAAGTTCCGTCACGAGCACCCGTATATACTCCACCCGCTTCGGAATCTGATCGGTTATACCTAGCAGCTTCTCCACGCCCATACACCACACATGCTCCGAGTTCATGGCAGCCAGGTAGTCCATGCGGTCCACGTAGGGAATAGTCTGGTTATAGGCCATGCTCTCGGCATGCTTCTCGAAACAGCGGTGCAGGTAGCCGATGTGCGGCGCCACTTCAGTTATGATCTCCCCGTCTGTGACCACTTCCAGGCGCAGTACACCGTGCGTACTCGGGTGTTGCGGCCCCATGTTCACGATCATCTCGCCCGCCCGCAGGTGTTCCAGGCTGAACTTGTTCGGCTCCGACTGCAGCAGGTATTCTTTGTGCGTGGTAGACAAGGGAGATTTAGTTATGAGTTTAATATGAGTTGAGCAAAGTTCGGAAAAATGGGGAATTATGGAGGGGTTTGTGAGATAGAAATATTTGAGAAAGAAATATATAGTTTAATGAATATATAGTATATTCGGTTGTCCTGTTCGGGTTATCTGTTAAAATTGATAAAACCCGGCTGTTTATTCCGTTCATAAAATCGTTGCAGTGCGTGCAATAAATAGAAACTATGAAAAGAAACCTGCTTCCAATCGTCTTACTCTTTCTATTCACTTCCTGCGAAAAAGAGGAGAGCATCGATTACAAAGAAACCCTCACGGAACAGGAGTGGGAGCAAGTAACAGGTATAGTTGACAACGTTTATTACGGAAATCTTAAGCAATTCCACAGGATAAAATTCCGGACTGATAATACCTATGAAATAATATTGGATTATGGCGGGGTTTCAGAACTTCCGGACCCGGTGAAGTTAGACACCCTGTATGGAAGTTATTCTATCGATAAAGACATCATTGATTTCCATGGGCCAGTAGATACGCTGTATGTAGGTAATGAAAGGACCGAGACAAAGGTCTTTATCAATAGCTGGAAGATCACTGCTTTAAACACAAATACACTCCGGACAGAACCTATTACCGACTACTCCGCCCCAGAACAACCTGAATTTACAATCGGAATGAATTCTTACTTATTTAAGCCCCTTCAGCCATAATATGGCTTATTATGAAGTGCACGCTCCTCGACACAGTGCCAGAGTCGAGTCATTAAAGTACATGCTCGGGGAGAAAGAAAAGAGCAATTGAGTACAGATAAAACTCCGGGTACGAGCTATATAGGGTTAAAACAGGTGGCACGCTTTGCTCTATAATCTCACACTATGCCTATTCTTGGCCCTTAAACTCGTCAAGGAATTAGCATCAATCCAAAGCATGACTTTTTCTCGCGAACAGCATTACAACAACTTAACCAGCAAGTATATTAACTATGAAATTGTACCGCAGTATAGCATTTACGACAGCTTTCCTGTTTATTTTAATAGCTCCCCTTCTAGCACAGCCTCATCTCAAAGGACATATAGAAATAGAGATGAAAACAGGTTTGATTAACTGCCGCTTTACGTTGACTAATGTTCCCGCGCTGGAAAAGTATAGCATCTTGCTTAACAAGGGCATGAATGTGAAGTATTTTAAAGACAGTGAGGACAAACTGATGGACTATGCCGGGCACTTTGGTGGCAATACTAACGGTGAGGCCATTGCTTATGCCTTTACAAATGCAGCTAACGATACCGTGGCACTACCTTCGGCTTTTAAGGTTGAGTACAAAGGTGCTTTTCCGGTATATGCCAAAAACGACCTGAATGTTTTTGACTACAAAGGTATAATTGCATTTAATGGTCAGACTGTGCGGGCTACTGAGCAAACCAAATGGTACCCGGTCATTTATGACGCTGCCAATGACAGATTGCTGCATGACTATACCTACGACCTCACTATTAGTATAAAAGACGGCTCTTCAATTTTTATAAACGGTAGCGCCCCGCAGGAAAAGCAAAAAGCACGTTTCACTTCAACCAAAGCTTATCCCTTGCTGCTTTTCGCCGGCAACTATAACTTTCTGCACAATGGTGGCGACTACATCCTGAACGCTGACATCAGCCAGCAAACGGCAGAAAAAATATTCAATAATATCGGAAAGATAAAAGCGGTGCTGGCCGCTAACCTACAACTTGATTTTACGGACAATATTTACCTGATAAACCACAGTCCCGTGAACGAGCGGCCCAAGGGCAGCAGCTGGGGATTTAACACCTATCCTAGTTTTGCTTTTACCGGGCTTAACTTCGAAGACCTGATCACGAAGGAGAATAAATTTCCGGATAACATCTACAAGTACTATGGCCACGAGTTTGGGCACAACTACTTTGGTAACAATGTGTTTTCTGGTAAGTTAAGCTGGTTTTGGTTAGAGTCTTTTGCCGAGTACCTGTCCTATAACGTAGCTGAAGATATAGTTGGGCAGGACTTCCTGAATCAAACGCTACTCAAGCAGGCCAAGCAGCTAGAAGGCAAAACGTTTACTCCCTTAAATGAAGTGAAGCAGCGCGAAGACATTGACAACACTTACCGGTATGTGCTGGCGCCACTAATGTTAAAGTGCTTTGAGGATACATTCGGGCGCGAGAAAATGAACGGTGTAATAAAATCGTTGCTACGCGCATCTAAATCCGAAACCCTGACGCTGGAACATTGGAAACAGGCAGCGCTGCAACAAGGCATACCTGAAAAAGACTTCCGCGATTTTGAGAAGGCATTTGTGGAGAGCAAAGACTTTAAGCAAAATATCGTGAATGCGATCGTAAAGAAACACAGTTAAACGAAGCAGGTATAACGCGACATTGTACACCCTAAATAAAACAGAAATGAAAAAGACATTTATCGCACTATTATCAATGCCATTGTTGCTTGCCTGTAACAATGAAAATGGTGAAACCAACCAGGCTTCGCAACAAGAAACCGTGCTTGCTCTCGAAGAAAACGTTGCGGCAGAAAACCCAGCTGTAGCCAATCAGCCTGCAGAAAATCCGGCATTTGATATCAGTGCTATACCTGTTTCGTCGGAAGATATAGGCGATTTTCCGTTTTTCACAGCTCCACAGGGTGCTGAGTACATCAACAATGCTAAAGTAATCGATTTTGATTTCATCGTGTTTGTCACCCCGGAAAGCGTCTATGAAGTAGAGGGCAAAACACTCAGAGCGCACGTACATCCGGACCGTAAAAGTGAGACGAGAGTGAGCGGACGTTTCCTGGAGAAGAGTTTTGAAGATGCCATCATCAAAGCCGGCGGCGTGAAGGTGTTTGAAGGAAAGCTGGAGGGAGAGCGAAAAGATACTTACAAAAACCTATGTACTTATGCAGGAGACAATGGCAGTATAGACATCTGGAACAATCCGATTGTCACTTATGTGATCAGACGCAACGACGGCAATGTTTACATCGCAATGGGTAAAGGAATGCCAAGCTCTACCTCTATCCAGATTGTGCAGGAAAAGCCATTTGAGCAGACCATCACCAAAATAACTTCTGAAAAGATCAAGCAAGACCTTTTGGAGAATGGCAAAATTGTTCTGCATATCAACTTCGACACCGATAAAGCCACTCTAAAACCTGACGGAATGGAAGTGGTAAGCGAAATTGTAAAAGTGCTGAAAGAAGACCCCGCGCTCAGAATTGCGATAAACGGCTATACTGATAATTCAGGAAACAAGGAGCACAACCAAAACCTGTCCGAAAGCAGAGCCTCAGCTGTCAAAGCTGAAGTATCGGGAGCCGGTATAGCCCCCGACCGCTTAACATCAAAAGGATTCGGGCAGGAAAACCCCATCGCCGACAATAGCACGGAAGAGGGCAAAGCGCAGAACAGAAGGGTGGAGCTCGTTAAGATTTGATTGCCACAATAACCCATGCTATACCTGAAAAGAACCGATTCGAACGATCCTGACTTTGTAGCGCTTGTAAAACTGCTCGATGCAGATCTGGCTATCCGGGATGGGGAAGAGCACGCTTTTTATGCGCAGTACAACAAGATCGACAAGATAAAGCATGTGGTGCTGGCTTATGAAGACGAAGAGCCCCTGGGCTGCGGCGCGATAAAGGAATTTGAGCCGGGCACCATGGAAGTAAAGCGTATGTATGTTTCACCGGAAGGCAGAAATAAAGGTATAGCAACCATCATACTGGCTGAACTGGAGGTATGGGCACGTGAAATCTCTTTTGAAAAATGTATCCTGGAAACCGGAAAAATGCAGCCGGAAGCCATTAGGCTCTACAAAAAGAACGGCTACCAGCAAATCCCGAACTATGGGCAGTATGCCGGCGTGGAGAACAGTGTGTGCTTTGAGAAGGTGCTGGGCTAGATCACTTTCTACGCCTCCGGCTTCTCCCGCTTATCAGTAAAAGGATCCTCATGTGAGGTCAACTTAACAGGCTCACCCCGAAATCCGCTGTACTCGTTGTGGTTGTCGTAGGGTACTTTGATGCCGTGGTAGTAGTCTTGTAGTTTGTAGTCTTTGCGGAGCGGGTGGCCTTCCCAGTCGGCGGCGCAGAGGATGCGGCGCATGTCGGGGTGGTCGTTGAAGAGGATACCCACCAGGTCAAAGATCTCGCGCTCCTGCCAGTCGGCGGTGCGCCAGATGTGGCTGACAGTAGGTATAGCAGGTATAGGCTCTGCTGGTGTGCTGTTGCGCGGTACAATCACTTTGAGCATCAGGTGGTGGTTGTAAGGTATAGAGTAGAGATTATACACCACCTCCATGGTACCGGCCTCAGGACCGTTGTCTATACCTGTCACGCTGGAGAGAAAGTCGAAATAAGTGGCTTCATTGTCGTGCAGCTCGAGGCATACCTCCGCCAGGCGCTCCGACTGAAGCACCAGGTAAGGCTGCAGGTTGTCGGTGTGTTCCGAAACGATCACCTCCGCACCAAACTGAGCTGCTATAAAGTCCTTTATCTCTCCGAAGGTCATTTTAAATTAGTGAATGAGTGATTGAGTGGATGAGTGATTGATGGTTAGTGACGAATGAATTTATGAGGTTGGAAGTTGCGTGTCATTCATTTCTGGCCCTGCTTGATCATCTGCTGCTAGCTCCTTATTCGCTACGCCTGTTTCCTCCTTCTTAGCTTCCATATTACCCATTCTCCTGGCCATGATCTGCTGCACGGCTCTTGGCTCCCGAATGGTTTCCTGGCGGATAATTTCCTGCAGGCGCAGGAAGCCTCCGATGAGCGCTTCCGGCCTTGGCGGACAGCCAGGTACGTAGACATCCACAGGTATAATGCGATCCACGCCCTTCACCACATGGTAACCGTGCTCCCAGTAGGGGCCGCCGCAGTTGGAGCAGCTGCCCATCGAGATCACGTAGCGTGGCTCCGGCATTTGCTCGTAGAGGCGGCGCACGCGGTCGGCCATCTTAAAGGTAACTGTACCGGCCACAATCATCACATCCGACTGACGAGGCGAGGCGCGCGGTATAATGCCGAAGCGATCGAGGTCGTAACCGGAAGCATAAGCCCCCATCATCTCGATCGCGCAGCAGGCCAGACCAAAACCCATCGGGAACAGCGAGGTCAGTCGCGCCCAGTTGAGCAGGTCATCCAGTTTGGTGATGATCACACCGCCTTCTCCCGTCTTGTCCTGTGGAATGTTCAAGTTTAAATGATCAGTTAAATATTGTGTAGGAAGGTACCTAAAGCTAGCTCCTGGCTATACCTTCCGTCATACTTTTTGTCCTTTGTCAAATAGTCTTTTGTCATAAGGTCCACAATAGAGAACCTCTGCCAAAAACTATTTCTTTACCTCGTACTTCCGCTCGTTCACGCGCTGGTATACCTCATTAGGTATACGGGAGCGGCTTTGCGGCACCACCGGCTTCGGTTTGATCCAGTCGAGGTGACCTTTTACCCAGGCGTAAGCCAGACCCAGCGCCAGCACACTAATAAAGATGAACATCTCGATCAGGGCAAACCAGCCCCATACGCCGTTAGTAGCTTCGATCAGGTCGCGGCGGCCGAACACCGTGGCCCACGGAAACAGGAAGGCGAGCTCCACATCAAAAATGATGAAAATAAGCGCTACCACATAAAACCGCGGGTTGAACTGTATCCAGGAGTTGCCAATTGGTTCTTCGCCTGACTCGTAAGTTGTCAGCTTCTCGGGGTTAGGTCGGCTGGGGCGGATAAGTCGGGCGGTAAACAGACCGATCACCACGAAGATTGCTCCCCCGATCAGGAAGAGCAGGATGGTTCCGAAGTCTGAAAGGTAGGTTTCCTCCATAGCGCCGCAGTAGTTTTACACAAATTTACGATAAAATAACTTCTTGGCATAAGCGCTGTTTTAGCTGCAGGCACAGGTATAGCAGGGCGGCATAGCACAGATACCCAAAAGCTACGTGCCGACGTTATACAAACAACTTTTCCTGATCTATACCTGTACGAGATAATCCACACTAAACCAAAAGCAAATGCTCACCGGACGCGTCAATGCACCAGAGATCAACACCCCGCACGGCTGGCTCAACACCGACCGGAACTGGTCTATCAAAGACTTCAGAGGCAAGATCGTGTTGCTGGATTTCTGGACATTTGGCTGCATCAACTGCCAGCACATTGTGCCGGACCTGAACCGGCTGGAAGAAGAATTTGCGGATGTGCTGTTGGTGATCGGTATACACTCTGCCAAGTTTGATGCCGAGAAGCAGTCGGAAACCATCCGGCAGGCCATTCAGAAATTCGGGATAGAGCACCCGGTGGTAAACGATGCCGACTACGCCATCTGGAACCAGTACGGCATAAAAGCCTGGCCAACGACCGTGCTCATCGACCCGAACGGGAAAGTGGTGGGGCAACATGCCGGAGAAAGTGTCTACGACACGGTGCGGCCCTACATCCAGCGCATGAAAGAGGAGTTTAAAGACGAGCTCAACCAGATGCCTATACCTGTGCAGCCGGAGAAGTTTGAGACGGCTATTCTGTCTTTCCCCTCCAAACTGATCAGCGACCCCGAAGGTAACCTATACCTGTCTGACAGTGGGCACAACCGTATTCTGAAGCTAAACCAGCAGGGCCAGGTGCTTGAGGTAATCGGCAGTGGCGAAAGGGGTTTCCACAATGGCGACTATGCTGAGGCGACCTTCAACGAACCACACGGACTAGCCTTGCATGATGCTATACTCTATGTAGCCGATGCCAAAAACAACGCCATCCGCAAAGTAGATCTGCAGCACCAACTGGTGAGCACTGGCGCCGGCACCGGTGAACTCGAATACTACTTCCACGACGACAAGCGCAGCGAACCCGTGAACCCCAATAGTCCCTGGGATTTGCTCATACATGGCAAAAGTATGTTCATCGCCAGCGCCGGCAACCACCAGATTTTGCGCATGGATCTGGAGACCGAACAGGTATACCGCTTTGCCGGAAGCGGTCGCGAAGCCCTCACCGACGGCCTTCTGGACGAAGCTGCCTTCAACCAGCCCAGCGGTCTCTCCATCCGGGGAGAAGTGCTTTACGTGGCCGACGCCGAAGCCAGTGCCATCCGGACCGTCAACCTTAAAACAGGTATGGTACTCACCCCGCTGGGCCAGGGATTGTTCGATTTTGGTGATGTGGACGGCCACGTAGACGATGCCCTGCTGCAGCACTGCGTCGGGCTGGAGGTGATCGACAGCGACGTGTACATTGCCGATACCTACAATGGCAAAATTAAAGTGCTCGACATGGAGCGCCACCGCGTACGCACCCTCACCGCAGGCCTGCACGAACCCAACGACGTGCTATACCTGAACGGCCACCTCTGGGTCACCAGCACCAACAGCCACCAGCTCTACAAGATCGATTTGCACACAGGTGAAAAAGAAGAAGTGAAAGTGAGAGAAGTTTAAGAGTTGAGGAGTTACGCCGTCACTTTCGCCTCGATCAGGTTGTTGCGCATCCGCTGGAAGAAACGGAGTGTAACCTGGAAGATCGGGCTCATGATGAAGGTATAGAAGAAGGTGGCAATGAAGATCGGGCCACCCAGCACATAGCCTATACCTAAAATCGCGCACTCCACCACAATGCGGGTGCGGCTAACAGATGCGTTCAAACGCTCCGACAAAGCCAGCATAAACCCGTCGCGCGGACCGGCGCCCACACCGCCTGCTACATACAGTCCACCGGCTATACCTCCAATAATAACGGAAGCGGCCAGGTTCAGGTAGTCGAGCGAGGTGTTGGTAGCCGACGGCAGAATGTCGAGCCACAGGAACATGTCCATGAAGGGCCCAATGAGCAGCGCATTGAGGAAAGTGCCCACATTGATGTACTTCCGGTTAACGAACCACGAAATAACTACAAAAAGCAATCCCACGATCACGCTCCAGGTACCGATGGTAAAGCCCAGGTGCTGAAAGAGGGCCACGTTCAGAACCTCCCAGGGGTGCAGGCCCAGGTACTTCACCTTCACGGCAATGGCGTTGGCAAAGCCGAACAAAAGCAATCCAAGAAAGAAGAAACTATAACTAACTATTTTTTCGCGCATGATGAGGCAGTCCGTTTTACCGAGGGACTGAGTAAGAACAAAATCGGGCGCAAGAAAGTTAAATTTGGCCGCATTAAGAAAAGCTTAGAATACACTTCACATTATTCCGGAAGCCCGACTGCAATTACTCACAAGAAAGTCTTATATTCATCCACTGTTTAGCTTTATTTTATTGGCAAGGCAGTACCGTAAAGCCAACCGGCTGGGCCAGGTATGACAATGCTGGTGATGTGTTTATCTCTTTGGAAACGAATCTATTATCTCAAACCCTCAGGTATATGAAAACAGTTGTTTTACGTTTCGGTCTGGCTATGCTGGTGATTTGTCTGTTTAGTGCAAGTGCGGTGGCGCAGTTCACGCATACCAACAACATGGAGGCCCGTCCGGTGCACGAGTACAACACCATCACGATGACAGGCTCGCCATACCTGCACAAGGAGTGGGCGAAGGGCTCCCTGACGCTCAAGAACGGCACCGTATACCAGGGCATCGACCTGATGTATGACCAGGTGAAGGACGTTATTATCTTTAAGACGAAGAACGGAGACGTGAAGGAGCTGCTGGAGCCGGTGCAGGAGTTTAAGATCGGGTATATCGAAAACAACAAGCAGGTAGAGCGTACTTTCCGTTCAGGGTTTAGCGGCGACGGGGTGCCCGCCAAAGCCTTTATGGAAGTGCTGGCCGACGGGCAGGTGGCGCTTTTGAAGCATACTTCCAAAAAGATCTTTGACCGCAAGAACTACAGCTCGGCTACCATCGATAGAGAGGTGCAGGAAAGCGAAGACTACTACATTGCCGTGGGCGACAAGGCGGTAAAAGTGAAGAAATCGAAAAATTCCCTGCTGGCTGCTATACCTGACAAGAAAGATTACCTGGAAACGTACATCAAGTCGAATGCGCTGAACCTGCGCGACGACAACGACATGGCCAAACTCGTGGCTTACTACAACTCGCTGTAGACTTTCGTAAAGCTTATTGACAATAATTTAAGCAGCTGCCTGGGTAACGGGTAGCTGTTTTTTTACTTTCAGGGCCTGCTGTAGATGCCGCTCCTGGTGCAGTGCCACAAACTCCAGCGTCTCCCCGATGCGCAGCTTCAACAGCTTGAAGAACTCCACAGGTATAGCCTTTTTGTTCAGGTTGGCGTCTTTGGCTTTGTCGAGAAGTTGCAGCAATTCAGTCTGGTGGTCCAGGAACTCCTCCAGCGTCTGGTGGCTCAGTTGACTGTTGTTGGGATTCATGTGCCGCACGGTTTTGCTCTTTTTGCCATTGTCCGGCCGCACCATGTCCAGCGACTTTTTGCCAAGCCAGGTATAGCTGATCTTTTGCTCGTGTTCACTACCTGTATTAGCGTTGATAGCCTTCGCCAGAACCTGGTTGTAGTAGCGGCTGTAGCGGTTCAGATGCTCCAGGCACTCGAGTATGCTCCAGCTATCCGGGGCAGGTTTGTAGTTGAGAAGGGAAAGCTCCAGCGGCACAAAAGCGGCGATAACGGTGTGCTTCTGGTTCTCGACGGTGCGGGAGATTTGCTCTAAGGTGTTCATAGCGTTCATCGTTTTAGATTGTACGCACCAAAGGTATAGCTTGGCCTAACCCCAATCCTTGACGGGCATCAAGATTTACGAAGCAGCTACCTGATCCGGCTTAGCGTTTCGGGCGACATGCGCAGGTATGAGGCGATGTACTTTTTGGGGATGTGCTGGAACAGGTGCGGGCTCCGCTGCATAACGCGCTTCAGGCGTTGCTCCGGTTCAGGCAGCAACAGGTCCACTTCCCGCTCTATCTTGCCAACCAACGCCTTCTCGAGTTGCTCATACCAGAAACGCCTGATGTTCGGCCGCTGCTCAATCAACTGCATCAGATCGGTTTTGCTTATACCTAACAACTCACTTCTTTTGAGGGCCTGAATGTAGTAGTCGGACGGTTTGCCATCGACAAAAGAAGGAAACGACACCAGCAAGGTATGCGGGTAGCCGAAGCCCACACAAATCTCCTCGTCAGGCAGCGGGTAGTAAATGCGCAGTGCCCCACTCGCGACAAGGTATAGCCCCTGTTCCACCTGCCCCTGCCGTATCAGAAAATCATAGCGGTTCAGCTGCACCTTCTTCTTCCACAGTGGCAGGAAAGCAGCTAGGTCTTCGGGGGTGAGGTATGGGATTTGGCTGAGGAGGGAGAGGGGCATGGGGAGGTTAAATAGTAAAGTGTTCTCTATGATATCTGACGAACTCTCTATTTATTTCGTGCTCTGGCTTAATATTCAGTTTTCCATCCAGATCAATTAATGAGAAGTCCTCATCGATCGCAAATCCACCATAATCAAACATGACATGATGGTTAGGACAAAGACAGAGTAAATTGTCTAAAGTGTCAGGTCCATTATGGGGTTCACCGAGGGGTTTGATGTGTGCAGCTTCCGCATAAAATCCAGCATTTGTAAAGATTTTGGTATTACAAACCTGACAACGGAAATCATAAATTTCCTTAATCCTTATCGTTAAATTATAATCGCGGTCTATCCTTTGTTGTGTGGTTGTTGTTCTGGTTGCCTTTAAGTAATTAGGAGAGTCTTCTTTTACTTCAAATTTATGGATACTAGTTTCTGCTTTTTCAAGGCGAAACAGCCATACGTCATAGCCAGCTTTTCCTTTAATCTTCCAGTAGTTAACAACATTGTATAAGCCATCATACCTATAACCAAACTCAGGGGAAAAGATAGATTTATGATTGGCTCCTCTTATTACTCTAACAGGCAAACCGTTTTGGCAGTTAATGGCTAAGGCTAAGTTCTTATCTGATAAAATCTGATGAGTTACCTGCTTCTTTGTATTCAGATCTCTGCCACCATGGCCAGTATAAATAATTATATCTCCTAGATCTTGATCATCTTCATAACCACCAGAAAGAACTATAGAGTCTGCGCCTTCTTTTTGAGAGCCGCTTATACCTGCTTGTGTTGGCCTATGAACTTTGTTATGTGAAAGCTCTATTCTGTTTTCAAACACATCACCTTCAATAATATTAGGTATATGACCAAATATTCGCTCTGCCATTGATTTTTGTCAGTAGTTATATTAGTAAATATAGTTATTTATAAAAACAATACTAGTTCTACCTCCTCTGCTCAAACCGCTCAAACCCCTTCAGTCCCTCCTTTTCCTCTACTTCTACTTTCTCTACCCGCGCACGGTCGGGGCCTTGGTGCGCCCATTTCTCCAGTTCTTTCAGCGCTTCGGGTTTTCCTTCGGCCTCCAGGTATACGGTGCCGTTGGGTTCATTCTGCACGAAACCGTACAGGCCCAATTCAAGTGCTTTGCCTTGGGTGCTGGCTCTGAAAAATACGCCTTGCACCCGGCCATGTATGCGCATGGCCACTCGTTTTTTGTCTTTGTTTTCCATCAGGTATAGGTATAGCTCGTTTACTCAGAAAACGGAGGCGGCAGGTATAGGTTGAGGTGGGCAGAAGCATCAGCCGAAACAGAACGTTTAACCCCGTGTGCCGTGTTATGAAATGGAGCAGGAGTTTAGCTGATTCCTGAAATTTAGATTAACTTTAACACGTCCCTGCGCCAAGTTGCAGGGCAGGTATACCCCATACGATATGTCATTACTATTCAACGATTTTAAGAGCTGGGAAAAGCATTGTGCTGAAACCGGCGAACCGCTATACCAGCCCGTGCTGGACTACGAAATAGAGCAGAAGGGCCGCACCGAGGAGTTTATCTGGGAGAACATCGCCAAAGCCTACGAGGTGATGAAGGACGCCGTGCACACGGGCCTTACCGAAGACATGACCTCCCGCTCAGGTATGGTGAACAACAGCGCCAAGAAGGTGGCCAAGTCGCCGGTGACGGTGCTGTCGCCGGAGTTTCAGATGCTGGTGTCGCGTGCGCTGGGAGCCAAAGAAGTGAATTCCTGCATGGGTCGTGTGGTGGCCGCTCCAACAGCTGGTGCCTCCGGTATACTGCCTGGTACGCTCACCACGCTGCAGGAACTGCACGGCTTGTCAGACCGCAGCATTCACGAAGGCTTGTTGGTAGCGGCAGGTATAGCGCTCATCATCGAGCAAAATGCTTCGCTGGCCGGAGCCGTGGGCGGTTGCCAGGCCGAGACGGGCAGTGCGGCAGCCATGGCGGCGGGTGCCATTGTGTATTGTCTCGGCGGTAACGTGGACCAGGTGTTCACGGCAGTCGCCATTACGATCCAGTGTATGCTGGGCTTGGTATGCGACCCGGTGGCGGGACTGGTAGAAGTGCCTTGTATTGTGCGCAACGCCAGTGCGGCTGCTATTGCTTATTCTTCATCGCAGCTGGCCATTGCCGGTGTCAATGCCGTTATTCCGGTCGATCAGTGCGTGGCGGCCCTCGGCGAAGTAGGCGAAAGCATGGAGCGCAAGTACAAAGAAACTGCCCTCGGCGGACTGGCCAACACCCCACGTGCCCGCGAAATAGAGAAATTCGTGCTGGTGCAGGATGTAGAGATACTTCCGGACGAAGACGAGCACAGCTAAGAAGTTTAGGAATTTAAGAGTTAGAGAGGGATTGCTTAAAGATCTCACCCAATAAAAAAGGCAGCGGCTGGAGAAGTCGCCGCCTTTTCGTTTTAATGGTTATACCTATGTCCCGTTAGCTTTTTAGCCACTGTTGTCGCTTAAGCACCGATGTTCATCACATATTAGAGGCAGTTCGTCACATTTTAAAGGGTAAAAGTATTAAAGTCAGTAAGTTAGGCGTTGTTATTGCATGCTGTCTTTGCGTCAGTTTTAACCTGAAGAGGATTATACATGAAGAAATTTTTTTGGTGGTGCGCCGGTGCCGACGATACTATACTTGAAAAATGCTCTAAGTCGGAGCACATTAAATATGCCGGTGTCGGCGCGACCGTTCTATTCACAGGCGTGCTGGCCAGTTTGTCGGGCGGCTATGCCCTCTACACGGTGTTTGATTCCGTGCCGATGGCCGTTGGCTTTGGTTTGCTGTGGGGTGCCGTTATCTTTAACCTCGACCGTTTTATCGTTTCCACCATCCGCAAAGAAGGCAAATTCTGGAAAGAGCTGCTGATGGTAACGCCGCGTATCTTGCTGGCGCTGGTGCTGGCCGTGGTTATTTCCAAACCGCTGGAACTGAAGATATTCGACAAAGAGATACAGGCTGTTCTGAAAGAAAAGCAGGCTGAGCTGGCTATTCAGCACAAATCCTTGGTGAACAAGCAGTTTGTCGAGGTAGATTCCGTAAAGTCAGAGATTGCAGGTATACGGGCAGAAGTGGAAGCCAAAATACAGGAGCGCAACAAGCTTTACGAACAGGTGGCCGCTGAAGCCGATGGCACAGGCGGTACCGGCAAAATAGGCAGAGGTCCTATTTACGAAGAGAAAAAACGCCAGTACGATAAGGTAGACGAAGAACTAAAACTCCTGCAAGCCAGTGCCGCCGACCGCATTCTGGTAAAAGAGCAGCGAATTGCCGACCTCATGAAGCAGTACGACAGCACCGTGGCAGAAGGACAGGAAAGCTTTTCGAACTACGACGGTCTGATGGCCAGAATTGATGCCTTGAACCAATTGCCGTGGCTGCCCGTGTTCTTCATTACGCTGCTGTTTGTCTGCCTCGAAACAGCCCCGATCTTCACCAAGCTGATCACGAGCAAAGGTCCTTACGACGACATCCTGAAAGGTCTGGAGCACGAGCGTACGACGCAGGAAATGCACCGGGTGCAGGAGCGCCAGAAACAGTACGATACCCGTCAGGCTGTAGCCGAAGCCAAATTTGCAGCTCGTCAGGAATTTGAAATCGACGCCAAGCGCGAAGAAGAGCGCCTGAAATCAGATGCACACCTCGATGTAGTCCGCGAGTCAGCTGCCGTGTGGCGCGAGCGCAAACTAGCCGACATCAGTCGCAGCCCCAATACCGCCGCTGATATTCTGAATGACGGGGAGGAGAGTAGTTATTATAAATGGTAGGCAGGTTCTTGAGATTGTTCTATACCTGAGTAAGATATAGGGTTCACGTTCTGGTTCTATACTTAGAGCGCAAGCGAGAGTACTTTATCTTCTCTCATATTTCTTGGTTTAGATGCATCTCTTTCTAGCAACTGTCCCCTTGAGGGATGGCCTGTTGCAATCTCAAAGACTATCCCCTTGAGGGGATTATAGGGGTGTAACTTTCGAAGTTAAATTGCCAGTGATCGACTAATCTGCAATTTGTACGAAGCTGTAAACACCCCTCTCTCCCCTCAAGGGGAGAATCTGCCAGAATGAAATGACTCTGTCCTCAAGGGGATAGTCATGATGTGTGCTATACATCCTCAGGGCCTCAAAGCTGAAATTTATGGTTGAGCATAAGGTGAAGATACTCCCGCAAGTCATGCAGCACAAGGTATAACCCTACAGCACCGGATCAACTCAACGATGGTATAAATCAGTTTTTGTACCGCGTTAGGGCCATACTTTTTCCAGAAGTTAGTATCTTGTCGCGTACTAACTTACTGGCGCATGAACGTTTCAAAAATGGCGCAAAACCTCATCGGCTCCGAGATTATCAAACTCGCCGGTGAAGTAAACGCAATGATTGCCAAAGGTGAGCAAATCTGCAACCTTACCATCGGCGACTTCGACCCAAAGATATTTCCTATACCTGGCGAACTGCGGGCTGGCATTGCTGAAGCCTACGCCGAAGGACATACCAATTACCCGCCCGCCAATGGGGTAGCCGTGCTACGCAAAGCTGTCGCCGATTTCACCCGCGACCGACTGGGCCTGACTTACTCCGAAAATGATATTCTGGTAGCCGGTGGTTCCCGTCCGCTTATCTACGCAACTTACCTGGCCCTCGTGGATCCGGGCGACAAAGTGGTTTTCCCGACGCCATCGTGGAACAACAACCATTACTGCCACCTTTCCAGCGCAACGCCTGTAATGGTAGAGACCAGCCCGGACAATAACTTCATGCCGACCGCTGCCGATGTAGCCTCCAGCCTGAAGGGCGCGACGCTACTGGCTCTTTGCTCTCCACTCAACCCAACGGGCACGATGTTCTCCAAAAAAGATCTGGAAGACATCTGTGATCTGGTGATTGCCGAAAACAAAAGTCGTGGTGCAGGCGAAAAGCCACTTTACATCTTGTATGACCAGATCTACTGGATGCTGACTTTTGGCGAGCACAAGCATTACGACCCCGTGAACCTGCGCCCTGAACTGCGCGACTATACCATTTACATCGACGGCACTTCCAAATGCTTCGCTGCTACCGGCGTGCGGGTTGGTTACGCTTTCGGCCCAACGGTGGTAATTGATAAAATGAAGGCGATTCTGGGTCACGTAGGTGCCTGGGCTCCGAAAGCCGAGCAAATGGCAACGGCCCGATTCCTGCACCAAACCGATGCGGTGGATGTGTTCCTGGACGAGTTCAAGCACAACGTGCGCGCGAGTCTGGACATGCTCTACCACGCTTTCAAAGACCTGAAAAACGAAGGGTATAATGTGGATGCCATCGAGCCGATGGGTGCTATTTACCTTTCTGCCAAACTCGACCTGGCGGGTAAAATCACACCATCTGGCCAGGTGCTGCAAACCAGCAAAGACATCAGTTTCTACATACTTCAGGAAGCCAAACTGGCCGTTGTTCCGTTCTCTGCCTTCGGTTCTGATCCGGCGCTAGGCTGGTTCCGACTGTCAGTTGGCGGTGCTTCGCTGGAAAGTATAAAAGACTCGCTGGGCAGGTTAAGAGAAGCGCTTCAGAAGTTGAAATAAAGTATAACGAAATCACATTAATAGACTCAGGTATAACAAAGCCGCTTCAAATCAGTTTGGAGCGGCTTTGCTATACCTACTCAACCCCTACCGAAATCTGCCGCGTAATACTCTCCTCCAGCGAAATGAAGGTTTCGGTGCGGTGCACGCCTGCTATACCTTGCATTTTCTCGTTGAGCACTTCGCGCAGATGCTTCGTGTCGCGGCAAATAATTTTGACGAACATGCTGTAGGCGCCAGTGGTATAGTGGAGCTCTACAATTTCAGGTATAAGTCGCATTTTCTCCACCACTTCTTTGTAGGCCGAGCCCTTCTCCAGAAACACCCCGATAAAGGCGCAAATATCGTAGCCTATGGCCGCCGGATTAATCAGCAGTTGTGCACCCTGCACAATGCCCATCTCCGTCATTTTCTTGAGTCGCACGTGTATCGTGCCGCCTGAAACGCCTAGTTCTTTGGCAATATCCGTGTAGGCGCGGTTCACATTCTGCATCAGCAGGTGCAGAATCTGGCGGTCGAGATTATCAATTTTTAAATCCATACCCTATATGAAAGCTAAATTTTAGAGGTTCAGTAAAAACAAATGATATATATTAGTCAATTTTCAACAAATCTATTTAAATGTTAAATAATTTTCAACAAAAATAATGATTAAGTATGTTTGCAATACACCAATTCATTAATAATTAGATAGAATGGAATTGCAGACACTCACAGAACCGACGGCACTCGAAGCTACGATGAAGCACCTGAGCCGCCCGTCCCTGCCCAAAGTGCTCAAAGTACAGCAGGGAATTATCCGTGCCACGCACGACTTCATGTTCAAAAAAGGGCTCACGCAGCTGATGCCGCTGATGCTTTCGCCTATTACCGATCCGCTCAATCATGGCGTTGTGGATGCCTCTATCGGCTATGCGGACCAGCGTTGGAGCCTCACTAAATCGATGATTTTCCACAAGCAACTGGCATTGGTAAATCCTGAACTGGAAAGCCTCTACATTGTGTCGCCCAACGTGCGCCTTGAGTTTTCGGATCGCGCTGGCACAGGCCGCCATTTGTTCGAGTTCACACAGGTAGACTTCGAATTCCGTGGCAAGGACCGCTTTTTTGTGATGGAGTTTATGGAAGAACTGGTCAACTACATCTTCGCCAGCCTGAACAGAGATATTCCGGAGCTTCTTACAGAGTTGCGTGGCGAGTTGCTGCCGCAGTACGAGAAGTGGCCCGTATACCGCACCGAAAAGCTGGAAGCCGCACTTGGCCCGGACTATGAAGCGATTCAATCTGAAGAGTCGACTGAGCCGTTCTGGCTGATCAACCACAAGCGCGAATTCTACGACAAGGAAGACCCAAGCCGCCGCGGTACCTACCTGAACTACGACGTGATTTGGCCGGAGGGATTTGGCGAGGGATTGTCAGGCGCCGAGCGTGAGCACGAGTACAAGCAGATTTTGAAGCGCATGGCCGAAGTCGGCACCAATACCGAAACGTTTAAGCATTACCTGGAAATCGCCAGAGCGGGCTTGCTACCTAAAACTGCCGGTGCCGGATTCGGTGTGGAACGTATGACGCGCTTTATCTGCCGTCTGAAAGATGTGAATGAAGTAACGGTATTTTCCCGTAAACCATGCACCCCCGCCATTTTTTAAAGGTATAAAGTATGGACGACGGTAATAATAATTGCCTGGGAGACCAGGCGGATAATGGAACATAAAAGGCCTGCAATTTGAGTTTGCAGGCCTTTTTGTATTTTGAAGAAAGTTTATAGCGCGAGCGTCCTCGCTCTTGACTACTATGGAGGGGCCTCTAGCCCAAGTATTGGTTACTTTGCTTTGTAGCAACTGCTGCTGCAGGTATAGCAACCTAATTTGTTCTATAGCTTGCCCTGGCCGGGCGGGCCTTACTTTTTTCCTTGATGAAAAAAGTAAGCAAAAAAATCAAGACGCTTTTAAACTCGCTGACCGCTCAAACACAAAATCGTCAAGGGTGCACCTAGCACTGCTGTCAGTTTCATAGCTGCCGTGCAAGGTAGTCTTTCAGTGCGTGTCAGTGGTCTTTAACAGAGACCGCAGCGCCTATACCTTTGAACTGGCAGCGGCCTAAAACTCCCCTCCTTGGACAAGGAGGGGCAGGGGTGGTTTGACCCGGTATTTGTGGGAATCCTGCAAATCCTTAAATCCTGAAAATCCTTGGGGTAGGAGCCCTATATGAAGATTCAGACAACATTTACTTCCCTTGCCGCTCTTTCCAAAGCTGGTTAAACGACTTCGGCGCTACTTGCAAAGGTTCTCTACGCTTGCTCCAGGTATCTTTCAGCACTTGCTTCAGCACGAAGTTTTTCACGCCGGCCGGAGCCATGTTCAGCAGTTTGCGGCTCTTCATGGCTTTTAACCAAAGCTTAAAGGTGGTTCGCTCGCTCTTTTCAGTAAAACCTTGTTCCACACTCTGGCGACGGTTAAGCAGCAATAGGTTGTGGATATTGATCTTGACAGGGCAGACGGAGGTACAGGCGCCGCAAAGCGAACTGGCAAAACTCAGGTGCTTATTTTCGGCCATGCCGTTGTAATGCGGCGTGATTACCGAACCGATCGGGCCGCTGTAGGTGCTCTCGTAGGTATGGCCGCCGATGTTCTTGTATACCGGGCACACGTTCAGGCAGGCGCCGCAACGGATGCAGTTCAGTGCTTCCCGCTTCTCAGGCAGGGCCAGCAAGTCTGTGCGTCCGTTGTCGAGCAGCACCACATACATTTCCTCCGGACCGTCCTTCTCGTTTGCCTGGCGCGGACCTGTGAAAATTGTGTTGTAGATCGTCACTTGTTGACCGGTGCCGCTGGTGCTGAGCAAAGGCCAGAAGAGGTCGAGGTCCATCACCGAAGGAAGCATCTTTTCTATACCTACAATGGCGATGTGCGTTTTCGGGAAGGCAGTGGACAAACGGCCGTTGCCTTCGTTTTCAGTAATTGCGATACCTCCAATGTCGGCCAGCAGGAAGTTGCCACCGGTTATACCTACTTCGGCCTCGGTATACTTGGCGCGCAGCAAGCGGCGGGCAGTGGCTACCAGTTCTTCGGCGCTGTCGGTCGGGGCGATGTTAAGCTTCTTTACAAACAGGTCAGCAATATCCTTCTTGGACATATGCATGGCAGGCGTCACAATATGGTAAGGCCGTTGCTCAGCTAACTGCACAATGTACTCCCCCAGGTCCGTCTCTACCGTTTCGATTCCATTCTTTTCCAGGAAGTTATTCAAATGAATCTCCTCCGTCGTCATCGACTTCGATTTCACCACCGAACGGGCGCGCTTGCGCTTCATGATCTGGCCGATCTCCTTGAGCGCCTCTTCGGCATTGCGGGCCCAGATCACCTTGCCACCACGGGCCGTGAAGTTAGACTCAAACTCCATCAGGTACTTGTCTAAGTTGTTGATGGCGTTAGTTTTTATGAAAGAAGCCCTTTCGCGGGCGAGCTCGTGATCGCTGTATTGGGTAAGGCCACGTTGCACAGCGGCGTTATACTTGCCGATGTTGAACTTAATGGTGGAGCGGTGGCCCAAATCAAATGATTTCGTTTCGGCGTCCTGCAGAAACTGTTTAAGTCTACTCATAAGTTAAACCCTATGGTCTTTCCCGAAAATGGCTGATTTCAGGAAGTGCTATTAAAAGAAAAACACCCTTAAAGTTAGGGTGTTTTCCTCAAAGCTAATAAAAGCGGATTGTTTTTATGATAAACGGCCGCTGGTGCGGGTTTAGTGTATTACTTTTTGTTGCTGTCCACTACAATGCGGTTGTCGCGGTTGGCAAGCTCCCAGGTCACGTGGAACGCCAGACGAGCAGCCTTCTCAGCTTTCTCAAAAAGAATCTTGTCTACTGTGTCGCTTTCCTTATGATAGTCGGCGTGCACGCCGTTGAAGTAGAACACGATCGGAATACCATGCTTGGCAAAGTTGTAGTGGTCAGAGCGGTAGTAGAAACGGTTCGGGTCGTTCTCGTCGTTGAACTTGTAGTCAAGGCGCAGGCCTACGTGCTTCTGGTTTACCTCTTCGTTGATCTTGTGCAGTTCAGAAGAAAGTTTGTCAGCACCGATTACATAGATGTAGTTCTGGTCATTCGTCTTCTCTGCGTCGAAGTCCATGCGGCCGATCATGTCGATGTTGATGTTGGCTACCGTGTTCTCCAGCGGGAATACCGGGTTGTTGGCATAGTATTCAGAACCCAGCAGGCCTTTTTCTTCAGCTGTCACGAGCATGAACAGGATGCTGCGGCGTGGGCCGAAGCCGTCTTTCTTAGCCTGAGCAAAAGCCTCGGCCAGCTCAACCACAGCCACGGTGCCAGAGCCGTCGTCGTTGGCGCCGTTAAAGATCTGGCCGTCCTCTATACCTACGTGGTCGTAGTGGGCGGTTACCACAATCACTTCGTCTTTCTTGTCAGTGCCCTCAATGTAGCCCAGTACGTTGTCAGACGGAAGCGCTGTGCTGTTACGCTCAGTCTTCACCTTCACGTCCTTCACAGCAGTGAACGTACCGGCAGTTGGTTTGCCTGCTTTGGCTATAGTGTTGGCATAGGCCAGCATTTTCTCAGGTGTAGTACCTAGCAAAGCTGCGCCTACTTGTGGCGACACCATCATGGCAGCTGTGGCTCCTCCCTGTGCACCGTTGCCCTTCAAACCGATGGACGGACGCGTCAGGAAGTTGCGATAGCGCTGGGTCATGGTCTTGAATTCATCGGCGTTGTTGCCTGTTACCATCAGTACGCTTTTAGCGCCACGCTTGGTAGCGGCGTTGCGCTTGGTGCGGAAGTCGTTGCCCCAGTCAGAAGCCTTTTCAGTGCCGCTCACCAGGAACTTGCCGTCGGCGCTTTTCGGCTCACCGGCCAGCACCACAACCATTTTACCGGTCACGTCGAGGTTGGCGTAGTCAGAGTAGGTATCAGCATCGATGCCGTAGCCTGCAAAAACTACTTCAGCAGTTTGCTCGGTCTGGTATGGCGAAGCGCCCAGCACGAAGAAGTCCTGACCCATCATGAACTTTTGCTTGCCGATCATGATGTAGCCTTCGCCCCACTGGCTGCGCTCCAGATTAACTGGCTGATAGTATGGGTTGGCGTTGTTCTTTACAGGTCCGGCCAGGCCGTCTTCTTTAAATTCGCGGGAGATGTACTCAGCGGCCATCTGCAGACCCTTAGATCCCGTATCGCGACCTTCGTACTCATCTGAAGCGATGATGTTGAGGTGCTTGGACAGGTCAGCGGCAGTGATAGTGGACGCATACTTAGGAGCTGCTTCACGAAGACGCTCAGCGTCTGCAACCGGTGCCTCAGCTGTGGTGCTGGTAGTTGTAGTAGGCGTCGTGGCGCAACCTGTGGTCAGGAAGGCTGCCAGCGCATACACATAAAACTTGTTATACTTCATGTTTGTAGTAGGTGAAGAAAAGGGTTAGTGATTGTTATTGCTTATAGATAAGTACAGTTGCAAAAGCGGCCACGCCTTCTTTTTTGCCCACAAAGCCCAGGTGCTCGGTGGTGGTGGCCTTAATGGAAATGTCACTTTCAGGTATACCCATTACATTTGCCAGGCAGGCTTTCATATCAGGTATATGCGGATTTACTTTCGGCTCTTGCAAGCAAATGGTCGAGTCGATGTTGCCGATCTCGTAGCCTTCGCGGGAGAGCAGGTGCACCACTTCTTTGAGCAGGATCTTGCTGTCGATGCCTTTGTACTGCGGGTCTTTGTCAGAGAAATGGTAGCCGATGTCGCGCAGGTTGGCAGCACCCAGCAGCGCATCGCAGATAACGTGCGTCAGCACATCGGCGTCAGAATGGCCGAGTGCGCCGTGCGTGTGCGGAATCTTAATACCACCAAGCCAGAAGTCCAGCCCTTCCTGCAGTTGGTGCACGTCGTAGCCAAAGCCCGTTCTTATTTTAAATTTCATAGTAAGTGTTGAAGGTATAGCGCATGCCTGATAAGGCAGGTATAAAAAGTAAATATAGTCTCTTTTACACTTTAGTCATTAATCGGCAGGCGCATTTTTCAAGGGTATAGACTTAAATCAGGCAGAAAGGTTTAAAAAGCAAGAGCCAGCCACCGGTTACGGTAGCTGGCTCTTGCCTATGTTCTATTTAAGAACCGCTTAGGCTTCCACTTCTGCCAGGGTCGGGTAATCCACATAGCCTTCAGGGCCGGGCGCATAGAATTTGCCTGGGTCTGCCTGCTGTAGCTCCGCGTTCTCGGCAAAACGCTCCACCAGGTCAGGGTTTCCAATAAACGGCACCCCAAAAGCCACCATGTCAGCGTCGCCATCGGCAATCACCTGATTACCTGTCTCCTGCTTAAAGCCTCCGTTGATGATCAGGTTGCCGTTATACTTCGGACGATAGCGCTTAGCCACTTGCGGCTCAATGTGCGGTACATCCTTGTTGGCTGGCGAAGCTTCGGTCAGGTGCAGGTATGCCAGGCTGTATTTGTTCAGTTGCTCTACAATGTAGTCGAAAGTCGGGATAGTGTCCTCATTCACCGTGATGCCGAAACCGCCGTGCATGCTTGGGTTCAGGCGCACACCGATACGATGCTGCGGCACCACTTCCTTAATGGCGTCCAGTACCTCGAACAGGATGCGGGCGCGGTTCTTTACAGAGCCACCGTAGTCATCGGTGCGCACGTTGGCTGTGCTCACAAAGAACTGGTGCAGCAGGTAGCCATTGGAGGCATGCACTTCCACACCGTCAAAACCGGCATCGATTGCGTTGCGGGCAGCCGTTTTAAAGTCCTGCACAATCTGCTTGATTTCAGGTATAGTGAGCTCGTGTGGTGTAACAGTATCTTTGAAACCCTCCGGCGTGAAGGCCTTGTCGTTAGGGTTAATGGCCGATGGAGCAACCGGCAGCTTTCCGCCATGGAAGTCAGGGTGCGACATACGGCCCACGTGCCATAGTTGTGCGAAAATCTTGCCTCCTTCTTTGTGCACGGCGCTGGTTACTTTTTTCCAGCCCGCTACCTGCTCCTGGCTGTGAATGCCGGGCGTGTTGATATACCCTACGGCCTGCTCTGAGATTTGAGACCCTTCAGAGATGATCAAACCGGCGCTGGCGCGTTGGCTATAGTAGGTTGCCATCAGGTCGTTGGCTACGTTGCCTTCGTTGTTGGCGCGGCTGCGCGTCATGGGTGCCATGATCACGCGGTTCTTCAGTTCTAAATCGTGGAGTTTTATCGGTCTTAAAAGTGGTTGTGACATTTTTATGAATTGTTAAATTATTGGATTGTTAAATGGTTAGGTGCACGATTCTGTTAATCATAATCCGTTGCTTGATCATGGATTTTTCGTGCACGATTCGGACAGGTCGCAACCTGTTCCTACAAAATCTGCTCTATGCTCTCGTTCGCCTCTGGCGAGTGTGTGTTATCGTGCTGACTCTGATAGCTTCTTTTGATTGTCCAGGTACAGGTGGTGAAAGGTTAGCGAAGTCGTATTTAGTAAGTTTATAACTTCAAACTTCTCAAATTCCTGAATTCCTAAACTACCTGGTCCCAGTCAGGTGCAAAAGAAGGATTAACTACCCGCTGGTTATCTTTTTTCAGTTGGTCTATCTGAGCGGTGTCTTCAGTTGACAGCTCAAAGTCGAAAATGTTCAGGTTGTCCTTCAGGCGCTCTGTTTTGGAAGTTCTAGGTATAGCCATCACACCGTCCTGCTGCACCAGCCAGCGCAGCGATACCTGCACTTCGTTCTTGCCGTACTTTTCGCCTATCTCTTTTAAGACAGGGTTGCCGAGCACTTTACCTTGCGCGATCGGGCTGTAGGCCGTCAGCGAAATGCCATGCTCGCGTAGGTAGGTATAAAGCTTTGTCTGGTTGATCAAAGGATGGTACTCTACCTGGTTAGTAATGATGTCGGCGCCCGTGGCCAGCACCTCGTCGAGGAGGGCGGTGGGGTGGTTACTGACGCCGATGTGTTTGGTGTAGCCTTTTTGCTGGGCTTCCATCAACTGGTCCATGTACTCAGCCACGGGCACGTTGCGGTTCGGCCAATGGATCAGCAACAGGTCCACATAATCGGTTTTGAGTTCGCGCAGGCTGTCCTCTACTGAGGGCATAAAATCCTTCTTCGACAATCGCTCCCTGAAAACTTTCGTGGTCAGGAAAATCTCGTCGCGGTCTATACCTGCATCTTTAATGGCGGAGCCAACGCCTGACTCGTTCTTGTATGCCTGCGCTGTATCGATGTGGCGGTAACCTGCTGAAATGGCGGCTGCCGTTATTTCGCGGGCCAATTCGTTCTCTAACTGAAAAGTGCCCAAGCCTATGGCAGGTATAGTCGCGTTTTTTATGGTGATGTTTTTCATAGGTATAATTTCAGTGTGTACATTATTTGTGCATACAAATATTTAGATAAAAAAATAGCTCAGCCTCTGAGCTTATCCAGCAACTTGCTCACTAAAACAGCCTCATCCTGCGTCAGGTTATGGAAGCGCTGAAAGAAGGCGGGCATTTGCTCGTCTATCTGGTTCATCAAATCGGTTCCTTTCGAGGTTAGTCGTAACTCGATCATGCGGCGGTTGGCCTGGCAGATGTCGCGGGTCACGTAACCTTTCTCGATTAGCTTGTCCACAAGGCGGGTTACATTGGAGTTGCGGTCTACCATGCGTTCCTGCACCTCGCCGAAGCAAACCGGTTTCGGTTGCTGCCCACGCACAATACTCAATACATTGTGCTGCTGCAGCGTTAGCCCAAACTGCTTAAAGAAAGGTATAAACTGCTGATTCAGCCAATTGTTTGTGAACAACAGATTAACCACCATCCGACGGTGATCGTCCTTGAAGTCTTTCTGCTGTATTTCGTCTTCTATCCGCATAGGCTGGTTGTTGGTGCAAAGTTAATCTTGTTGTTTGTATATACAAATGTTGTGCCCGAAAAGTTGCACCTGGCAATTTATCTGACTCAGAAATAGAAAGAAGTTTTTCCCTAGTCCCAATAAGGTTGCCGGAGTTGCTGGCCGTCTGCTGAAAAAACAGCTTCAATTTCTGCTGTCTGGCTTTCAAGGACGATCTGGTAAGAAGTGGTGTGGTTTTTTACGAAGGCTTCTGCTTCCTTAAGCTTATACCTTGGAAAGTTTTTGGCGATAGCACTAGCAACGGCTTCTGGTAGCTCTGATGTAGGTATAGCGCGCTTGTACTGCGTCAGTGCTCCCGCATTTTGGAAAAGCGCACTGTGCTCGGCGGCATGCACGGTAAAGTCAGCTTCGTAGTCTTTGCCACTTTTCTCCCAGGCTATATCGAAGGCAAGCGGAAAAGTAGTCAGTAAATTTTGACGCACTTCCAGTGGTACTTTCTCAGGCATAACGTCGTCATCACAGGAAATCATAGTTGCTGACAACAGAACGGTGGCGATAAGTTGCTGCTTCATAAATAGGCTGTAATAAAGGACAAGTAGGTAATTAGGAACTAAGATTACAAAGTAAATCTGAAGAAAATTTGTAGAATACTTATTTTAGGACATTTGAAGCTTTTGAGGCCGATGTATAGGTATAAAGGCTGGCAGAGAAAAGCAGGAACAAGACAAGCAGAGATAGATCAGTCATTATTTCAAAAAAGGCCCAAGGCGCATTGCCCCGGGCCTCCTTTAAAATGCGTTCGACAGGAAATTAATCCCAATAAGCCTGATCTACCTTTTGGCCGTCGCTCGAGAAGACGAGTTTTTCGTCCGTGCTGGTCGTATGGTCCAGTTCTACCTGGTATAAGGTATCGCCGTTCTGTACCAGCACTTCCGGATCGTCTATTTTATGGTCAGCGTAACTCTGGCTGATGGTTGCCCGGATTGCCTCCGGAAGCTCGGTTTCAGGTATATCGTACTTATGTTTCATCACAGTGCCGGATGCGTTGAGCATGGCGTTGTAGTCTACCCTGTCTACATCAAAATCGGCTTCGAAGTCTTCTCCCTTTTTCTCCCAGTCTATACCTGTTGCGTCCGGGAAGCTGCTCAGCAGGGCTTCGCGCACAGTAGCAGGCACGTCCTCAATCTTCATATCATCATCGTTGTTATCACAAGACAGTAGGGTGCCGGTCATTAAAAGGAATGCAAAAGCGGTTGCTCTCATGGTATTAAGTTTTATGTTTAAAAAATTACTTATTCCTAGTTACTGAGCGATTTTGAAGGAAATCTGGAGGATCGGTGTTTTTTGCAAACCATGAGCAACAAAAAGCGGCTGCCATATACCTGGCAGCCGCTTTTTAAATTTTTTAAAATAATTGCTATACCTTGCTTACGCCTCCTGCTCTACTGCTTGCTCTTTCTTTTCGGCTTTATAAAGTAACGTGGAGCAATTGTTCGGGTCAAGCACCTGTTTGGCGCAGCGCAAAATATCCTGCGGCGTGATGGCCTGAATTTTCTCGCCTTCGGTGTTCACGAAGTTCGCGTCGCCGAGAAGTTTGCCATAAGCCAGGTTCATAGCGCGGTTCAGCAGCTCAATTTCGGAGAACACGAGTGAGGTTTCGGCTTGATTTTTTACTTTATTCAGCTCTTCTTCATCTACCAGTTTTTCCATCAGTTCTTTGTTGATGGCCTCAATGGCGGTGTTGGCTTCCTGCAGGTCTATACCTTCGTTGAGTTTGCCCTGGATGATCAGCAAGCCTGGTTCAATGGAGCCTGTCACGGAAGCGGAAATAGAGTTGAATAGTTTTTGCTCTTTCACAAGCTGCTCGTAAAGACGGGAAGATTTGCCACGGCCCAGTATATCGCTGATCAGGTCGACGGCATAGTAGTCTTCGTGGTTGCGGTGCGGCATATGATAAGCCTTATAGATGGCGCTCAACGGTACGTCGGCGCTGGTCTCGAGCACGCGCGGCGCCTGCTGCTTCGGCTCATGAGGTATAGCGCGCTCGTACTTTTCACCGGCAGGTATAGGGCCGAACCATTTCTCAGTCAGTTCTTTCGCCCTGTCAAAGGTCACGTTGCCGGCTACCACTAGTATGGCGTTGCTTGGGGAGTAATGTTTCCTGTGGAACGCTTTCACGATGTCCATGGTCGCGTCTTCGATGTGCGCGATCTCCTTGCCGATGGTCGCCCATTTATACGGGTGCTGCTCGTAGGCCAGCGGGCGCAGCTTCAGCCATACGTCACCGTAAGGTTGGTTGAGGTAATTTTGCTTAAACTCCTCTACCACCACCTTGCGCTGCACTTCGAGTCCATGATCGCTAAAGGCCAGGTCCAGCATACGGTCCGACTCCAGCCAGAAACCAGTTTCAATGTTCTGGGCCGGCAGGGAGAGGTAATAGTTGGTGATATCAGGGCTGGTGAAGGCGTTGTTTTCGCCGCCCACGCGCTGCAGGGGCTCGTCGTATACTGGTATGTTCTTAGAGCCGCTGAACATCAGGTGCTCAAACAGGTGCGCAAAACCGGTGTGCTGCTCTACCTCATCGCGGGAGCCCACGTCGTACAGCACGTTCAGCACGGCCATAGGTGAGGTATGGTCTTCGTGCACGATCACACGGAGGCCGTTATCCAGCGTAAATTCCTCGAAATGTATCATAATCTTCTTCTCTTTAAAGGACGGCAACTGACGTTACCTTAGCCTGATTTCTTTCCTGTCATTTCTTTTTCAACAGGTATACCTTGTGTCCTGTTCAAGCAAAACCGGCAAATACTTGCAGGCCTGACAGGTTTTCTGTAGCTTTTGCTCTCTTTACGGTCTTTCGGTTGCCGCTTGTTGCGAATGCCGATGCCGCTAAGGCACGAAGTACCGAACAAATTTATAAATTAGCACCATAATCGGCGGCTAAAGCAAACGTTATGCTGCCATATCACAACGAATTTTTCGCATCATAAGATGAACTATAACCGCAAAGAATATTCCGACGACGAACTGATCGCACTATATAAAGGTATCCTGAAACCCCGCATGATTGAGGAGCGCATGCTCGTGCTGCTTCGCCAGGGCAAGGTGAGCAAGTGGTTTTCAGGTATAGGCCAGGAGGCTATCTCCGTAGGATCGGCCATGGCGCTGGAGTCAGATGAATACATTTTGCCGCTGCACCGCAATCTGGGTGTATTCACGGGTCGTAATGTGCCGTTGGACAGACTCTTTGCGCAGTTTCAGGGCAAAAAAACCGGCTTCACAAAAGGCCGCGACCGCTCTTTCCACTTCGGCTCCAACGAGCACCATATTGTGGGCATGATTTCGCACCTGGGTCCGCAGTTGGCAGTGGCCGACGGTATAGCCCTGGCTGACCTGCTGGATAACAAAGAGAAAGTAGCGCTGGTGTTCAGTGGCGACGGCGGTGCTAGTGAAGGAGACTTCCACGAGGCGCTGAACGTGGCAGCTGTCTGGAACCTGCCGGTTATCTTCATGATCGAGAACAACGGTTACGGACTTTCCACACCAAGCAACGAACAATTCAAATTCAAGCACTTCACAGACAAAGGCCCGGCCTATGGCATAGACGCCCTGCAGATCGATGGCAATAATATAGTAGAGGTATACGACACGGTGCGACAGGCTGCCTACAGCATGCGCAAGAACCCGCGTCCGATGCTGATCGAGGCCATCACGTTCCGCATGCGCGGGCATGAAGAGGCCAGCGGCACTAAGTATGTGCCGCAGGAGCTGTTCGAGAAGTGGTCGAAGAAAGACCCGGTAGAGAACTTTGAAAAGTACTTGCTGGATGAAGTGATTCTGACGCCAAAAGCGATAGAAGGTATACGCGAAGAAATAAAGACTGAGATCGAAGAAGGACTACAGACCGCCTTCGCCACGCCAATGCCAGAGGCAAACCGCGAGGAAGAACTGGAAGACATGTACCGTCCTTTCGAGCAGGAAGTGATCAAATCGGAAACAGATGCCAAAACCGAGCGACGCTATGTAGACGCCATTTCGGACGGACTGCGCCAGAGCATGGAGCGCTATCCGGAACTGGTGCTGATGGGGCAGGACATTGCCGAGTACGGAGGCGTGTTTAAAATAACAGAAGGCTTTGTTGATAAATTCGGCAAAGATCGTGTGCGCAATACGCCGCTTTGCGAATCGGCTATTTTAGGTATAGGCCTGGGTATGTCGGTGAAGGGTAAGAAGAGCATGGTCGAGATGCAGTTTGCAGATTTCGTGAGTGCCGGCTTCAGCCAGATCGTGAACAACCTCGCCAAGAGCCACTATCGTTGGGGCCAAAATGCCGATGTGGTGGTGCGGATGCCAACAGGTGCCGGTACGGCCGCCGGACCATTCCACTCACAGAGCAACGAAGCCTGGTTCTTCCATACGCCGGGGCTCAAGATCGTATACCCATCCTCACCATACGACGCGAAAGGTTTGCTGAACGCGGCCATTGAAGACCCGAACCCGGTGATGTATTTTGAGCACAAGATGCTTTACCGTTCCATTTCGCAGGAGATTCCGGACGATTACTATACCGTGGAGATCGGCAAAGCCAGGTTGGTGGCCGAGGGGTCTGATATTTCCATCGTCACCTATGGTATGGGCGTGCACTGGGCCAAGCAACTGCAGCAGGAGATGACGGATATCAGCTTCGACATACTCGACCTGCGCTCGCTGCTGCCCTGGGACAAAGAAGCCGTGCGCGATACTGTGGCCCGCACTGGACGCGTTATTGTATTGCACGAAGACACCATGACCGGCGGTATAGGCGGCGAGATTGCGGCCTGGATCGGAGAGCATTGCTTCGAGCTGCTGGACGGACCGGTGACACGGGTTGCCAGTCTGGACACAGCCGTGCCGTTTGCGCCGCCGCTGGAGCAGGAGTTTCTGCCAAAGCAGCGTCTGCGCGAGAAGGTGGAGAGCATCATGGCGTTTTAAGGAAATTAGCTTAGATAAACTTATATTGCAGTGTGATGCAGAAAAGTAGATATTGGGTAATGGGCCTGCTGTGCATGGCGCTGCTATTCGGAACGGGCTGCCAGCGCAAGGGTATACCTTGTCCGAAACCTGGAAAAACAGCCAAGGTATCGGGTAAGAATGCATCCGGGCTGGAGTCGGTGAAAGTAAGCATGGACAAGAATGGTCGTGTGAAAAAGAAGCGCATGGGAATTTTTTAGGGGAGCAACCCCTATTCCCGAATTCAGTATAACAACTGTAGACGGAAAGCTGTTATGAAGAACCTGGGATTTGATAAACAAACGAAGCGTTTGGTGGTAATGACAGGTATGCTGCTTTTAGCGGCTATGCCTGCCTTTAGTCAGATCACCTATAACATGACGGACAAGCATGGGCGCCTGATGCGGAAAGCGCTGCGCGATGCCGACCAGGTAGAGGCCACCACCTACAAGGAATCCCACCTGAACATGGATGCCTATACCTTGAAGAAAGGCGAGTCCGGCAAAGTGCGTAAGCGTCAGGGTTTGTTCAAGCCAAAGCACTCCAGCACGAAAGAGGCTGTGCAGCAAGGCCCAGCCGAACGTGAAAAAAAGAAATTCAGGCTTTTCCGGAAGAAGGAAAAGTAAACCTAACCAGATAGCAATGAATTGGCATCCGCTTACAAGCGTAGAGCAGTTAGATAATATAATTGAAGAGTCGAAGAACACCCCGGTGGTGATATTCAAGCACAGCACGTCCTGCTCTATCAGTTCCACTGCCAAAAGCAGACTGGAGCGCCAGTGGGATGGCGCCAGCGTAGACCATATCAAGCCCTATTACCTTGACCTGTTGCGCTACCGCCCGGTTTCAAACGAAATAGCGGAGGTGTTCCAGGTACAGCACCAATCGCCCCAGTTGCTGCTGATCCAGGACGGTATGTGCACGTATGATGCCTCGCACCTGGGTATCAGCATTGACTCTATGAAAAAGAGCCTGGCGGTTTAATGCGCAGCTGCGTAGACGGTAAGCTTTAGTACGCATTTATAAGTAGCCCTACCTGCCTGGGGTTTTGTGCCGGGCTGTATGGCTTCGAACGCCTGATACCTGCCTGCTTTTGGATCTGGCTTTTTGATAGAACATACCTAACCCAAACTGTATAAAGGTGGCTAGAAACCTGGTACTCACAATTGCCATGACGCTGCTGCTGGTGTTGCCGGCAACAGCTCAGTCTGACGATGACTTTAGCAATGAGCTAAGTTACGGCATCAACCTGAACTCGAATGGCGGTTTGCTGGGCGGTGCTTTTGTGCGTAGTTCCTGGTTCATGAAAGAGCGGCTCTACCGTTTCGGCGGACTCGAGGTCGTGGAAATCAAGCATCCAAAAGAGAACAGACTTTACAACCCGGGCTCCGGCGACCATTTCATTGCAGGTAAGCAAAACCACTTCTTCTCAGTGCGCCCACATTACGGTCTGGAACATGTACTGTTCCGCAAGGCAGCAGAAAGTGGTGTTCAGGTGAACGCCCTGGGAGCTGTCGGGCCCTCACTCGGCCTGCTTATACCTTACTACATCCGGTACGACTATGGCAGCGGCCTGGGCAATGACGTGCGCACTGAGGCCTATGACCCAAACAAACACCTGAGCTTCGAAAACACACTGGGGAACGCCAACGTGCTGACCGGTCTGGGCGAAACCAACATCAACCTGGGCGTGCATGCTAAGTTAGGTATGAGCTTTGAGTACGGCCGTTACCGCGAGAGCATCACAGGTATAGAACTGGGTTTTATGGTGGAGAAATTCTTTAAGGACATGGTCATGATCCCGCAGACCGAAAACTACAGTACCTTCACCTCCGTGTACCTGAACATCTACTACGGCCGTCGCAAATAAGAGGCACCAAGAACATTTCCATGCAACCGTTTGTTGAGAAAGAAGTGCCCGGGGCATAGGCAGTATTGCCTTAATTTCCTGGCGCATTTGCTGAAGTCTTAACGCATTATACCTATCTTTGCAGCATGGATGAAATGATGACACTTCCGGTAATACAACCTAACGCTAAGCCCGAGGGGCTCAACGCTTTGGGTCAGCCCCGCAAGCCAAATTGGCTGCGCGTAAAGCTGCCGGTAGGGAAAGAGTATGCGAAGGTAAGAAACATCGTAGACGAGTATAAGCTGCATACCATCTGTGAGAGCGGTAACTGCCCGAACATGGGCGAGTGCTGGGGAGCCGGCACAGCCACTTTCATGATTCTGGGCAATGTGTGTACGCGCAGCTGCTCTTTCTGTGCCGTGGCCACGGGCCGCCCTAACGAATACGACGTAGACGAGCCACGCCGCGTAGCTGAAGCTATTCAGCTGATGGGCGTGAAGCACGCCGTGATAACTTCTGTGAACCGCGACGAACTGAAAGACCGCGGTGCCGCCATCTGGCACGAGACTGTGCGCATGGTAAAAGAACTTTCTCCTGCCACTACCATCGAAACCCTTATACCTGATGTAAAAGCTAGCTGGGACGCGCTGATCACGATGATCTCGCCGGGCCAGGAAGTAGTTTCGCACAACGTGGAGACGGTAAAAGAGCTTTACCGCCGCGTGCGACCACAGGCTAAGTATGAGCGAAGCATCGAGCAAATCCGCCGCACTAAAGAATATGGCAAGCGCACCAAAACCGGCATCATGCTGGGCCTGGGCGAAACACGCGAGCAGGTATACCAGGCCATGGATGACCTGGCTGCCAACGGTTGCGACATCCTGACACTGGGCCAATACCTGCAGCCAACCAAGTTACACATTGAAGTGGCTGAGTTCATTCACCCGGACCTGTTTGAGCATTACCGTGAAGAAGGCCTGAAGCGGGGCATCAAGTATGTCGAGTCTGGCCCTTTGGTGCGGTCATCATACCATGCTGAGCGTCATGTGAATGTGTAAAAAAAATTGCGTATAAACTTTTAAAGAATTTTTAGAAAGTTTTTCTTCAATACTTGAAGTGCCCTATTGATTTTTGCTTATCAATAGGGCACTTTTTTATTGTACTGTTTCCCTTCCCTAAATTTCCCTATTTTAATTAAGATTTTTTCAGTTCCTTTGCCCACCTATATAACAAAAGGTGTATAAAATAAGCATTCCTGCAACCAAAGGGCACTAAATTAGTATATCCAGATATTCAAGTAATAATACACCCCTATATGCCCGTACTCAAATCTTTGCACTGGAAATCTTCTTTTCTGAAAAAAATATTGACCTCCATTATATTAGAATAGTATTACACAATCGCTGTTATAACATTTTATTCCAGTCTATATATTGTATTTTTTATATTGTACTAAACTTATCTTCAATATATAAGTATCAGGATATAGTAAAAATTTATGGAAATACTTTTATATTTATGCCTGATTTATTACGCTTTTTTACATATTTCCTATGAGTAGAATTCTACTGCTTCTCACCCTTTTTCTGACTGCGACCAACACCCTTAGCTTTGGGCAGACAGAAATCAACCTAGGCCGCGTAAACAGGTTCATTGCATTGGCCAATGAGCAGATTGTCGTTAAAGGCCCTGACAAAACATGGATCCGTGGTGATATCGGCATCAGCCCCGGCAAGGTCATTATCGGAGAAGAATTTCTTGAAGTAACCGGTAAGAAAGAGAAAGGAACTGAAATAGCAGCTGAGGCGATGGCTGACGCTAACAGGCTGTATCAGGACCTGATGGGCCTTCAGGAGATGGAAAACCTGAACCCTAACCTGGGCAATGGCCGCGAAATTTATCCTGGTGTCTATAGCATTACAGGCGATGCCACCATTAGTGGCATCTCGCTGCTGGTTACGCAAGGAGGCAGTTCCCCTATCTTTGTATTTAAGATCAGCGGTAACCTGAAAGTAAACCCAGGCGCCCTCAGCCTTTCTGGCGTAGGGGTTGAAACCAAGAATATCTACTGGGTTGTCGACGGTGATGTGGAGATTCAAGCCCCAAGTAGCCTGTATGGTAACATCATCGCCACAGGCAACATCACATTTGGCAAAGGCGTGTCGCTTTATGGTCGAGCGATTTCACTTGGCGGCACCATCTATTTTGAAAATAACCCAACGGTGCTGCAAAACGTGACGAACGCTGACCTGACCGTAAAGAAGAATGTTGATAACACAAACGTGTCGCTGGGCGCACGCGTGACCTATACCATTACCGCTACAAATAACGGCCCGGGTATTGCCCGCAATGTGGCCGTGAAGGAGCGCATCCCAACCGGATTGAAGCTGGTGGAAGTAAAGCCTGCTACAAAAGGAACATACGACCAGGTGAAGAACGAGTGGGTGATTGGTGACATGGCGGTGTTTGAAACCCAGACCCTCCGCCTGGTATTTGAAGTGACTGGCACTGGTAATATTACGAACGAAGTCATTATTATCGGTGATGATCCGGATCCGAATCCGGATGACGATAAGGATGATGAAGAAATAGTGCTGCCTAATCTAGGGCTCACAAAACGCATTATCGATCCGAAATCGAGCTATAACCTGGGCGACGTGATTGCCTATGAGATCAAGGTCGTAAACACGTCTTCCAAAGAGGAAAAAAATATAAATGTTAGTGAGCAGCTGGCAAGCGGGCTTAAGTATGTGCGGCACGAGGCGACTCCGGGTACTACTTATACCTTAGCGACAGGCATTTATAACATCCCCGTGCTAGCGGGCAATACGACTGCCACACTCATTGTATATGCCGAGATCGTGGGCACAGGCAACATCCGCAACGTGGCCACCATCATCGACCGCCCTGATGACAAAGATCCGGATGACAACGAAGAAGAGGTAGTGATCATCCTGCCTGACCTGGGCGTAACTAAGAAAATTGTTGATCCGAAACAAGAGTACAAGGTAAACGACGTGCTGGCTTTCGAGATCAAGGTTTCAAACAATGCCTCTACGCCTCAGACTAATATAAATGTACGTGAGCAGTTGCCGAAGGAACTGGCCTTTGTAAGGTATACAGCAACCAGCGGAACTACTTATGATGCAGCGACAGGCATTTACAACATCCCAACACTGGCTGGAAAGACCACTGCAACACTGATTGTCTATGCTAAGATTGTGGGCACGGGTGCGATTCGTAACGTGGCCACCATCATCGACCGCACCCCGGACAATGACAAGGACCCGGACAACGACGAAGACGAAGTCGAGATTCTGCTGCCAGACCTGGGCGTGACCAAAGAACTGGTAAATGCGAAGGGGGAATACATGGTGGGCGAAACGGTGCAGTACCGCATAGTGGTGACAAACCATGGTGCCAAGGCCGAGAAAAACATCGTAGTAGGCGAGAAGTTGCCAGTAGGCCTTCTGTTAGTAGACTTTAATGTAAGCAACGGCGCTTCGTATGATCCGGCAACTGGAGCATTCAAGATTCCTTCGCTGGAGGCAAAAGCAACAGCTGAGCTTGTGATCAATGCCCAGTTAGTAAAGGCGGGTCAGGTTCGCAACATTGCCCGTATCATCAGCAAAGATAAACCAACGCCGACTGACCCGACTGATCCAACTGATCCGACTGATCCGACTGATCCGACTGATCCGACCGATCCAGGAGACCCTAATAACCCTGGTGACTCTGATCCGGACAACGACGAGGATGAGGTGGTGATCCCGGATGTGAAATGCAATCCAAACATTACGCTGTCAATTGTAGAAGCGCCAACTTCCGTGTGCCGTGGCGATGAGCTCACTTTCAAAGCAACGTCGGATGTGATTGGGGCTACTTATACCTGGTCTCTGCCAGCAGGCTGGAAAACGGTAAGCAAATCAGCTGACGGTAGCACTATAACCGTTACTGCAGGCACTACACTGAACGCTCAGACGGTAAAAGTAACCGTGAACACACAGTGTAAGGATGTTAACAAGACAGCCGAAACCACTGTTAATGTGATCGGCGAGCCAGCTAGAGTAGCAATTACTGGAGAGGCTGCCCTGTGCTTCAACAGCACTACAGGTATAGCGTTGAGCGCCGCTGCTGTAGATGGACTCACTTATAAGTGGACACTGGACAACAACCTGGAGTTTGTGGAAGGCACAAACGATGCCGGCACCAGCGTAAGTGTTCGTTCGAAAGGCCAGAGCTTACTTGGCGGCAAGGTATACCTGACGGTGACCAACGCTTGCGGTTTCAGCACCACAACCGAGAAAATGCTGATCGTGACGCCAACACCAGCTATACCAAAGGTCATCACAGGTAACCTGGATCTGTGCGAAGGAGAAGAAACAACTTTCAGCACACCTATAATAACCGGAGCTACCAGCTATACCTGGAGCTTCCCGGCAGCTGACTGGACAGTTGTGAGCGAAACGGAGAATGGCAGAGTGGTAAAAGTAAAAGTTGGTAAAACAGGTGGTCCGATCACTGTAAAAACTGGTAATGACTGTAATATAAGTGCAGCCTTCGAAGTGATAGCAAAAGTGACTCTGAAGCCGGTAGCACCATCTATTGCGAACACTGCAACCACAGGCTGTATCGGGGCAACGCTCACGTTCAGCATAGCATCACCGGAAGCAGGCATGACCTATACCTGGACAGTGCCGCAGGGCTGGAGTGCCGACAAACTGACGGGTACCAGCATTACCGTAACAGTGGGTGAGACAAGCGGAGACATTGAGGTATACGCGACCAACACGGTGAAAAACTGCGGTGCGGGCGCTGTAGCCAAGCTGGCTGTTTCGCCATCGCTGAAGCCGGCAGCTCCGGGAGCGATCAAGAGCAACATGAACGTGTGCCTCAACAGCACAGGCAACGCCTTCAGCATCGAGGCTGTACCTGGTGCAACCGCTTACGAGTGGGAAACGAACGGTGGCCTGACGATTGAAGGAGCCAGCAACGGTACAAGCATTACAGTGAATGCTGCCGAAACGGGCGGTACCGTTCGTGTGCGAGCCATCAACGGCTGCGGCATCAGCGACTGGTCTAGCCTAAATGTCGACATCACCATGCCTCCTGCTCCTGTTACCCGCATCACGGACAACAGCAGCGTATGCGAAGGCCTGATCTATACTGCCGATCCGGTAGAAGGTGCGACTTCTTATACCTGGACGGTAACAGAAGGCTTCACCATCGAGTCTGGTCAGGGCACGGCCACCATCAAAGTAAAAGCCAACAGTCCGACTGCAACCGGCCGCGTGAGTGTGATTGCCTACAACGGCAGCTGCGCAGGCTCTGCCGAGTATAGCATTGATATGGACGCCAGTCTGGCAAACGGACAGCTGGACTTCCCGAAAGCCTTTAGCCCGAACGGCGATGGCAAGAACGACGAGTGGCTGGTGAAGAACCTTGACAAGTTCCCAGACAATGAAATGGTGATGTTTAACCGCTGGGGATCTGAGGTGTTCAAGCAGAAGAACTACAAGAACGACTGGGCCGCCAAAGGACTGGAACAAGGTACTTACTTCTACAAAGTAAGGGTAAAGCTATGCGACGGCAAGTACCAGGACTACACCGGCTACGTGACCATCTTCCGATAAGCGAGTGCATTCATTAGAAAATTTTATTACCATGAGAATACTTTATACCCTGCTGGCGCTGCTGTTCACCTTTGCCGCGAATGCCCAGCAAAACCCGCAATACTCGCAGTACATCTTCAACAGTATGGCCATTAACCCGGCTTATACCGGCACCAAAGGTGTGCTCAACATCAACGCCTTCCACCGTTCGCAGTGGACAGGTATAGACGGAGCGCCCACCACGCAGGCGCTGAGCGTAGACGGCCTGACCAGCCACGAGCGTCTGGGACTCGGCCTGAACTTCACACGCGACAAGATCGGTGCCTACTCCACGACTTCGGCTTATGCCAATGCGGCAGCCCGCGTATCGGTGAGCGCCCGCGGCACGCTGAGCCTGGGTATAGCAGCCGGTGTGGTGCAGAGCGTGGTGGATGGTTCCGAGCTAGGTATAGTAGATGATCCGAGCATACCTGCAGGAAAGGATGTGTTCTACCGTCCGGATGTGAAGCTGGGTGTATACTTTAACACGACGCGTTTCTACGCAGGTATATCTGCCTCTGACCTGATCCAGTACAAAGATGTTTTCCAGATCGAACCGATTCGCCACTATTACTTCACGACAGGCTATGTGTTTGACGTGAGCAGCTTTATAAAACTGAAGCCAAGTGTGCTGATCAAGGAAGACTTCAATGCACCTGCCAACATGGACCTGAATGGCTTTGTGCTGCTGGGCGACCGCCTGTGGCTGGGCAGTTCTTACCGCACCAGCATGAACCTGTTCAACAAAAACGAGGAGGCGGATCCTGTAACAAAGCGCACGGCCATGGCTCTGATCGCGGAACTGCAAGTAACCAACGCCCTGCGCCTGGGTTACTCTTACGACCGCATGCTCAACGACCTGAATGGTTTTCACTCACACGAGATCTCGGTAGGTTACTACTTCTTTAAGAAGCAGGACACGAAAATGCTGACGCCGCAATACTTTTAATATTAGCTCTTACCGCATATGAATTTCAGACATATACCCTTATACCTTACTGCTGCCCTGTTGCTGGGCGCAGCACCTGTAGCCGAAGCGCAGCAGGAGCTTCGCAAAGCTAACAAGCACTACGAAAAGTTTGAATTTGCGCTGGCTTTAGAGCAGTACAAAAAAGCAGCTGAGAAGCGCAAGCCGGATGTGAAAACAGCCGAGCGCATTGCCGACTCTTACCGCCTGACACGCCAGACCGTGGAAGCGGAGCGCTGGTATGCCCAGGTGGTGGCCATGCCGGGCCGTGATCCGCAGAACATTTACCATTATGCAGAGGCGCTGCGCAGCAATGGCAAATACGACGAAGCCAAGCAGCAATACATGCTGTGGGCCGAGGAAGTGCCGGCTGCAGAGGAACGCGCGCAATACCTGATGGCATCCTGCGACAAAGCCATGAACTGGATAAACCAGAAAATGCCGCTGGCCGAAGTACAGCGCCTGAGCGGATTGAACGCCCAGGGTTTCTCTGACTTCAGCCCGATGAACTATGGTAAAGACGCGATCATTTTCACCTCAGACCGTGGTATAGATCAGGAAGGAAAAACCTCTGGCACCTACGGTTGGACTGGTCGTCCATATCTGCAGCTCTTTATGGCCAGCCGCGACGGCAACGGCAACTGGGGCAAACCGACTGCGCTGCACGAAATGATCAACGACCAGTACCACAATGCCACGGCATCAGCCACGGAAGACGGTCAAACGCTATACTTCACCCGTACGCAACTGGTGCAGCAGCGCAAGGCTGGTAACTCCGACCCGACTAGTTGGGTGGACAAGTCGCAGGTGCAGGAATACATCAACCGTTTGGAGATTTACTCATCTCAAAGACGCGGCACCACCTGGACAGAGATCAAGCCTTTTGCATTTAACAATGTAGCAGAATACTCAGTAGGTCATCCGGCCCTTTCACCTGACGGCAAAATCATGTACTTCGTGTCGGATATGCCGGGCGGTGTGGGTGAGACAGACATCTACTATACCTTGCGTCAGGCAAATGGCAGTTGGGGAGAGCCTGTGAATGCAGGTATCCTGATCAACACACCGGGTCGCGAAAGCTTCCCTTACGTGGATCAGAATGGTAAGCTCTACTTCTCTTCTGACGGGCACCAAGGTATGGGAGGACTGGATGTTTTCTCGGCCGAGGGCCAGCACGCTGCCTGGACAGCTGTAAACAACATGGGCCATCCGATCAACTCATCGAAGAATGATTATGGCATCATGTTCAACGAGGACGAAGAAACCGGTCTGCTGTCGTCTAACCGCGAAAGCAGCAACGGCACCGATGATATCTACAGCTTTAAAGTACTGCAAAAGCCTGTGGTGATAGCTGTGACTACGCTCGAGCGCAAGCAGAATGACCAAAAGAAAAACGTGCAGTTACCACTGCCACAGGTACAACTCCTGATCGCACAACAAAACCAAAGTGACAGCAGTACAGTCTTGACAAACACGAAGGGGCAGTACTTCATGGATGGCCGTAAAGGGAATTCTTATGTCATGCAGGGCTCTAAGCAGGGCTTCCTGAATCAGCATGCGCTGGTAGTGGTACCGAAAACCGCTCCGGATACCTTGCAGGTGGCCATGGTGTTCGATAGGGACGAGAAGAACGTGGCCATTGTGCTGGAAAACATCTACTATGACCTGGACAAGTGGGATATCCGTTCGGATGCAGCCAAGGAACTGGATAAACTGGCCGAAGTGCTGGTGGCAAACCCGACGATCAAGATTGAACTGAGCTCACACACTGATAGCCGTGAAAGTTTGAACTACAACCAGGTACTTTCAGAACGTAGAGCGCAGGCTGCCGTGAATTACCTGATCGGGAAAGGTATAGCCAAGGATAGACTGACTGCCAAAGGTTACGGTAAGACAAGGCTGGTGAACAAATGTACCGATGGCGTGTCTTGTCCGGAGGAAATGCACCAGCAGAACAGAAGAACCGAGTTCCGAATCAGATAAGAACTCCTTTAACAAGAATTAAAAATTTCATTAGCTTTCATAGTTTGGAAAGGCTCCGCAGATTCTACGGAGCCTTTTTTCATTTGTAGCCAATTGGAGATTTAGCATTTACTGTGCTGATGGTTGCTGTGGTAGAAGGCACTATTAAGGCCTAAGTTGCGAGTGGCGTATACCTGGCATGATCGAAAATGCTTCCCTTGCCTTTGCCAATATAGGTGTAAGAACTGCCATAGTCAGCGCCTTTCAGACAGTGATAATTTGTAGCCACGTTCAATCAAATGCCTGTAATGGTTATTGCAAGCCAGCGGAGCAAATTCTGCAAAATCTAACCCTTGCGAGGTGTAAGCCGTTTCGTTAGCAGCTAACTTGCACCCATGAATCCAACGTTATTCTCCCTACGCCTACATGTCCTGACCATCCTGCTGCTATTGCCGCTGCTGAGTTTCGCTCAGCAACAGATAGCAGGGCAGGTGCTGCACAATCAGACCCGTCAGGCACTGCATGGCGTGACCATCACGGCTAATAGCGGCGAGCAAACGCTAACCAACGCTTCCGGCCGATTTGAGCTGTCTGTCGCAAACCAGGCGACTTTCATACTGATTTCGCACATCGGATTCAAACCTGACACTATTTTAGTACAAGATATGCAGTCAGGTATGCCGTTTCAGGTATACCTGGAGCCATTGTCGGCTAGCCTTTCAGAAGTGGTTGTGACGGGTTATGAAAGCAACCGGCCTTTGCTCGAAACAGCGGGTGCCCTGAGTGTGATAGACCGGGAAGTGATGCGGCGTTTTGATGAAAGTTCGCTGGTACGGGCTGTGAATACGGTGCCGGGGGTGCGCATGGAAGAAAGGGCTACGGCCAGTTACCGCCTCTCCATCAGGGGCAGTAGTCTGCGATCGCCTTATGGCATTCGTAATGTGAAGCTATACCTGAGTGAAATTCCGCTTACCGAATCGAACGGCATCACAAACCTGAATCTGTATGATGCAGCCAACTTCAGCAGTATGGAAATTCTGAAAGGTCCGGCAGGCAGTATTTACGGTGCAGGTACAGGTGGCACGATACTACTCGAACCACGCAGCGCTGTATCCGGGGAGAAGGTTTTTCAGGTCGGCACTACCATCGGTTCTTTTGGTCTGCAACGCTATACCGCCAGTGCCAGTGTGGGCGGCGAGAAGCAGAGCCTATACCTGCAGTATACCCGCCAGCAACTCGACGGTTATCGGGAGCAATCAGGTATGGACCGCGAGACGCTGCTGCTCACCTCTACTTTCAACCCATCCGACAAAAGCACGATTCAAGCCAACCTGATCTATTCCGACTTGTTCTACCAGTTGCCCGGCGGACTGACGCAGGAACAATACGAGCAGGATCCGCGGCAGGCACGTGGTGGGATGTTCGGGAGTGTGGCCCAAAATGCTTCCATGAATCAGCAAGGTATAAACATCGGTTTGTCGCAGGAGTACCGCTTCAGTGACAGCTGGAAAAATACGACTGCCCTGTATGGCCTGTTCAGGTATAGAGATCACCCATTCAACACTGACTACGAACGAAACACCAACCAGGAGTATGGCGGCCGAAGCCGTTTTGTATATAATACTAACCTGGGCCAGGTAGGAACTACGATCACTTTTGGTGGTGAATACCAGCGCGGCTTTGAGGCGGCCCGCACCTACGACAACAACCGGGGGCGTGTGGATTCGCTGCGAACTGATGATGAGGTGTTGGCCAAAACAGGCTTGCTCTTCACTCAGGCTGAATTTGAGTTGCCCGGCAACTGGATCGCGACAGCAGCCCTCAGTCTGAACGACACCCAATATGAAATTACCCGTCTGCACCAGGCCCCGGGCGGAGGTCCATACCAGTATACACGCGAATTCAGTGCCGTGCTTTCGCCACGGGTGGCTTTGCTCAAGCGCCTGACAGAGCAGGTATCGGTGCATGGCAGCGTGAGTGCGGGCTTTTCCCCTCCTTCCGAAGAAGAGTTGCTGACCTCCGACGGTGCCCTCAACCAGGAATTGGAAGCAGAGAAAGGCATCAACTACGAGGCAGGTATACGCGGCTATACCTTAGGACGCAAGCTGAGCTTTGATTTAGTGGCTTTTCACTTCCGGTTGCGCGAGACGATTGCGAGCCGGCAGGATTTGTCGAGTATAGCCGTGTTCCGTAACGTAGGGGCTACTTCGCAAAGCGGACTCGAAGCGGCCTTAGGCTATACCTTGCTCGAAGACGCAACGCAACCTGTTAGCCTGCTTAAGGTATGGAGCAGCTATACCTACAGTCATTTCCGGTTCCGTGATTATCAGAAAGACGACACTGATTTGAGCGGCAACCAACTCACCGGTGTTGCCCCGCATACCTTAACCGCCGGCCTCGACCTGGCTACCCACTTCGGGCTATACCTGCACCTGACTGCCAACTACGTGGATGAGATTCCGCTGACAGACGAAAATACCGTGTATGCCGATGCCTATCTGGTGGCAGGCGCAAGGCTTGGATTTAGGCGTGAGTTGGGACGACAGTTTGTACTCGACCTATTTGCCGGTTCCGAAAACCTGACAGACCAGAAGTATAGCCTGGGCAACGACCTGAATGCTTTTGGAGGGCGCTACTTTCAGCCGGCTTCTCCACGAAATTATTACGGAGGCCTTAGTCTGTCGTATCGCTTGTAAATTACCTCCTGGCGGGCTGGTTTGGTGGGTATAGTGACAAGATACTGATGATAGATCTTCTGATTTTGCCTTCGTCGGTCTGTGCTACCACAATATCGCCTTCTGCCGCGCCGCGCCATACCAGTTCGTTGGTGCTGGCCGATACCAGATCAATGAGCATGGTGCCGGGCGTGTATTGGGCTACCGGTCTGTAATTGGGGAAATTGGCGGTGTTGTAGTTAAAGCGGTAGCCAAACCAATAGGCATAACCAAAATCAGGAGAAGCAGTTGCTGCGTCCTGCGCGACAGACACATCATAACCAACCAACAGATCCGGGCTTTCCGCATCGAGTGTCAGGCCTTTTTTGACCAGCTCGGCAGCAATGGCATCCCGCACCCGCCTGTCCAGCAACGGCTCGTACAGGTTTGGGTCAGCGGAGGTATTGGCCATTGTCGGCTCAAGCAAAGCAAAAGTGCGGTATATCTGGAAGTCCACGCTGCGGTCGTAAGTGCTGTCTGCTGTGATAGAAGGTATACAACTGCTTAAACCGATCAGCAAAGCAGGTATAAGGTATAGCCAGAGTTTCAGGTTAGGTATAGCGTTTCGCATAGAACTGTTGGTTGAGGTATAGGACCTTTGCTACAACAGGTATACGGAGCGAGGCAATCAGTAGGTATAGCTGCTATATCCCAGGCCACTAAAACAAAAAAGCCTGACCGATGTGGTCAGGCTTTTCAGATATAAGATGAAGACGGATTAGCCGATAGCTACCATCTCACTTTCATTCTCGTTGTACGCTTCGATAGGAGCGCAAGAGCATACCAGGTTACGATCGCCGTAAGCGCTGTCGATGCGGCTAACGGTTGGCCATACCTTGTTGTCGCGCAGGTATGCCATTGGGAATACTGCCTTCTCACGAGCGTATGGTCTTTCCCAGTTCTCTACCATCACCACTTTCAGGGTATGCGGCGCGTTCTTCAGCACGTTGTCTTTCTGGTCAGCTTTGCCGGCTTCAACCTCACGTATCTCCTCACGAATCGAGATCATCACCTCGCAGAATCTGTCCAGTTCTTCCTGTGCTTCTGACTCGGTTGGCTCCACCATCAACGTACCCGCTACCGGGAACGACACGGTTGGCGCATGGAAACCGTAGTCCATCAGACGCTTCGCGATATCCTCCACCTCTACACCGAATTTCTTGAACTCGCGGCAATCAAGGATCATTTCGTGTGCGCAACGGCCATTAGCACCCACATAAAGCACTGGATAATGTTTCTCCAGACGCGCCTTGATGTAGTTCGCATTCAGGATCGCCATTTTCGTAGCTTCGGTCAGACCCTCGCCGCCCATCATCGCGATGTAAGCATAGGAGATGGGCAGGATAGAGGCAGAACCCCATGGAGCAGCCGAAATAGCGTGGATCGCTTGCGGACGACCTAAGTCAACCACCGCGTGACCCGGCAAGAACGGAGCCAGATCTTTTACCACACCGATTGGGCCCATGCCAGGACCACCGCCACCGTGAGGTATACAGAATGTCTTGTGCAGGTTCAGGTGACACACGTCAGCACCGATATGCGCTGGCGAAGTAAGACCCACCTGGGCGTTCATGTTGGCACCGTCCATGTATACACGGCCACCGTTGTCGTGTATGATCTGGCAGATCTCGACGATAGACTCCTCGTAAACACCGTGTGTAGACGGGTAAGTCACCATCAGGCAAGACAGCTCATTCTTATATTGCTCAGCTTTCGCACGCAGGTCAGCTACGTCGATATTGCCTCTTTCGTCACACTTCACGATTACCACTTTCATGCCGGCCATTACTGCCGAAGCTGGGTTGGTGCCGTGTGCAGAAGAAGGAATAAGCGCAACCTTACGGTGATGATCACCGCGGGATTCATGGTAAGCACGGATCACCATCAGGCCAGCGTACTCGCCCTGCGCACCAGAGTTTGGCTGCAGAGACATCGCATCGAAACGGGTGATTTCGCAAAGCCAGTCTTCCAGATTCTTAAAGATTTCGGCATAACCCTGTGTCTGGTCGGCAGGAGCAAACGGGTGCAGCTGCCCGATCTCCGGCCAGGTGATTGGAATCATCTCGGCCGTAGCGTTTAGCTTCATGGTACAAGAGCCCAAAGAGATCATGGAGTGAACCAATGAAATGTCTTTGTTCTCGAGGTGCTTCATGTAGCGCAGAATCTCGTGCTCGGAGTGGTGCTTGTTAAACACCTCATGCGTCATGTACTCGCTCGTGCGGATCAATTTCTCAGACCAGGTGATCTCTGTCTCTTCTGGCAGTTCGTCTATGCCCAGCACGTCAGCAGATTTGCCAGCTACTTTCGCAAACACTGCCAGGATGTCTTGCACATCTTCCAGCTCGGTGTTCTGGTGCAGGGAAATACCGATGAAGTTCTCTTCGAAATAACGGAAGTTTATACCTGCCGCCTCAGCCTCGGTGCGGATGGCATTCTTCATATCAGCACTCTCCACCGCAATTTTCAGCGTGTCGAAGTAAGCTTCGTTCAGCTGTTCAAAACCAAGCGCTTTCAGGCCTTTCTCCAGCTGCTGCGCCAATGCGTGTGTGTTCAAACCGATGTACTTCAGGCGACGTGGGCCATGGTACACGGTATACATACCTGCGATAACGGCCAGCAATACCTGTGCAGTACAGATGTTGGAGGTGGCTTTCTCACGACGAATGTGCTGCTCGCGTGTCTGAAGCGCCATACGGTAAGCTCTGTCACCAGCGGCGTCTACCGAAATACCGATGATACGGCCCGGAATCACTCGTTTGAAAGCATCTTTTGTGGCAAAGTAAGCCGCATGCGGACCACCAAAGCCCATCGGTACACCGAAGCGCTGGGTAGTACCTACCACCACATCGGCGCCCATTTCACCCGGAGGTGTCAGAAGTGTTAAAGAAAGAATATCAGCGGCAACAGCAACCAGCATGTCCTGCGCGTGTGCCTTGCTGATGAAATCTGTATAATCGAAAATGGCACCGTCAGCAGCAGGATACTGCACCAGGGCGCCAAACAATGTTTCGTCAGAGAAATCTACTTCGCGGTGATCGCCGATTGCCAGCTCAATGCCGATTGGCGTAGCACGTGATACCAGCACGTCAAGCGTCTGTGGCAGCACCAGGTTCGATACAAAGAAGCGGGTGGCGTTCTTGCGGGCACCTTTGCGCTGAGCGTAGAACATACCCATGGCCTCAGCGGCGGCAGTACCTTCGTCCAGTAAAGAGGCGTTGGCGATTTCCATACCAGTCAGGTCCATCACCATCGTCTGGTAGTTGATCAGTGCCTCCAGACGGCCCTGCGCAATCTCAGCCTGGTAAGGGGTATAGGCAGTATACCAACCCGGGTTCTCCAGAATATTACGCTGGATCACCGGTGGCATAATGGTGTCGTTGTAGCCCAAGCCGATATACGATTTGTATACCTTGTTCTTTCTGGCGATCTCACCGAATTTCTTCAGGAATTTGGTTTCAGAAAGAGCCTTTGGCAGGTTCAGCGGCTTCTTAAGTCTAATGGCGGCCGGTACGGTCTCCTCAATCAGTTGATCCAGCGAGTCTACCCCGATGGTTTTAAGCATGTCCTGCATTTGCTCTTTATCAGGACCGTTGTGGCGCTCCTTAAAAGTGTCAGCAGGTTTTGTTTTAAGTATCATAATGATGAAGTATTGATTGGGAATTTGGGTTTTTACTTTCCAGTGGAAGACAAGCCAAAGGCTAACTTTCAATAATTTCTACAAAAGTAATAGTAATTGTTTATTATATTGAAGCATGAAAGCTAAATAGTTGGGGCGTGGCAAGTGCAGCTTTACATTATAAACGAGGCACTCCTATATATAAGGTATAGCAGGCCGCTTTCCTCAGACTTTTAAACACAACTTCAAGCAGAACAATTCACAAACACGCATCTATGAATAAAGTTAAGATCGGCATTATTAAAGAAGGCAAAATACCAGTAGACAAACGCGTACCGCTCACCCCCAAAAAGTGTGTAGAAGCCGTTCAGGAATTTCCGGGAGCGGAGGTAGTGGTACAACCCAGCGACGTACGCTGTTTTACCGACGAAGAATACGCCGAACTAGGTATAGACCTGCAGCAAGACCTGACCGATTGCGACGTACTGATGGGCGTGAAGGAAGTGCCCATTGACCAGCTGATCCCGAACAAGACGTATTTCTTCTTCTCGCATACCATCAAAAAACAGCCGCACAACGCCAAACTCCTGCGCGCCGTGCTCGACAAGAACATCACCTTAATAGACTACGAGCTACTGACCAATGCGCAAGGACAGCGCGTAGTAGCCTTTGGAAGGTATGCAGGTATAGTGGGGGCATATAACGGCATCCTCACCTATGGCAAAAAATGGAAACTTTTCGACCTGAAGCCCGCCTACCTGTGCCACGAGATGGAAGACATGCAGGAAGAATACTTTAAGGTGAAGCTGCCGCCGATAAAGATTGCCATAACCGGTGGTGGCCGCGTAGCAGGTGGCGCCATGGAGGTGCTCGACAAAATGGAGATAAGAAAAGTGAGCGTGTTCGACTACCTGTACAAGCAATTCAACGAGCCCGTATACGCCCAACTCCACTCCGGCGACTACAACAACCGCCCAGATGTGGAGGTATGGGACTCCCCTGATTTCTATGCCCACCCGGAGCTATACCAGTCCACCTTCCGCAAGTTCACCAAAGTAACTGACCTTCTGCTGGCCTGCGCCTACTGGGACCCACGCGCTCCGAAGCTATTCTCTGAAGAAGACACCCGCCAGCCTGATTTCAAAATCGACACGATCGCTGATATCACCTGCGATGTAGATGGCTCTATACCTACTACCAAGCACGCCACCACAATACCTGATCCTGCTTACGATTACAACCCGGATACAGGAGAGCTCGAGCCCGCTTACAGCAGAAAAGACAACATCACGGTAATGGCCGTCGACAACCTGCCATGCGAATTACCGCGTAACGCCTCCCGCGACTTCGGTCGTAATATAATAGATTATGTCTTCCCGCAGTTCTTCAATTATGATGAAGGCGGCATGCTGGCACGGGCTACCATAGCAAAAGGAGGGAAACTGACTGAAAGGTATAAGTATCTGCAGGAGTATGCGGAAGCAGCAGCTGTGTAAGAAGTGCTAGTATATATAATAGAGTATTAGCGAACGAGGTATAGACTAAACAGAAGTCTATACCTCGTTTCCATTTAAAGAGGTGATAAAAACAGGAAATAGCAGCGAAAAACGATACAATAAGAAGACGATTGAAGCTGTAGCAAGAAACTTTTAAACTAATTTAAAGATTTTGATGGTGCCACACAGACAGTTAGGGGGAACTGCTCCGGGACGCCAGCCGAATTTAACACCGGGTGCTTGCGGATTCGGAAATTTTGTGGACCTTTGCACTCCCAACCCGGTCAAACGGGGCGGGGAAACGGAAGTAAAACGGAACTCCAGCAGGGAGTCTGCCGGTATGGGAATCGAAAGACACCACGCTGGAAACGAGACTGGAAAAAAACTTTGCTCAGGTGCTTGCGGAATTAAAACTTCTGCTTACCTTTGCCACCCGCTTCACAAGGAAGCGTTCCTGGGAAAGGCTGCTAACACAGCCCGCAGGAAAAAGGAAAAAAAGTTTTGCAGAGTGCTTGAAGATGTAAAAGTTCTTCTTACCTTTGCAACCCGCTCTGAAACGAA
>NZ_JALKAA010000002.1 GCF_024171605.1 Pontibacter sp. HSC-36F09
AGCACCTCTTCCCATCCCGAACAGAGAAGTTAAGCCCGGCTGCGCCGATGGTACTGGGGTCACACCCGGGAGAGTAGGTGGCCGCCAACCCCAACAACAGACAGCCCCTGCCTCTGCAAAGAGGCAGGGGCTGTCGCCGTTTACACCAATACAGCACGAGGGGACAAGGAGCAAAGACCAGTAGGCGCTAGGGCAACAAAAGCAGCAGGCCGGCATAGTCAACCACGTAGCGATGGGAGCAGAAGGAAGACCCAGCCGTGGCGTGCGGCGTTATTTCCCATGGGTATATATCAATTTTCCTTTTCAGGTGTCTGTACAAGTTCTACTGTTCACACCGTGGAGAAGCTTCGGAATATGGATTTATAAGCCTTTGTACTTCTTATATAGCCGAAGTACTAGATCAGCGAAGGGTATCTCTCGCCCACCCAAACTCTTAATCTAAGAAGTCAATCCTAGTATGCTGTAATTATTATTATAAGTTGTAATGCTACTGTCACAGACTCATCTCTTACTTAAGGATATCCTCATGACCAAAACAAGAGCAGTATCTTCTATGCTGATGTGGATTCGAAATTAAAGCACGTTTATTATATAACGACTTCTGTCAATATACCTGAACAAAGAAGGCTGCCTAAAATGGGCAGCCTTCTTTGTTTGGATAGCATACATTGAAAATGATTAGGTCAGCATCAGTCTGGCCTTTTACCCGCAATGGCAGTCTTTAAGCTCTCCAGCCCTAGGTACTGCTTTGCGAGATCCCGTAGTTCTTCAGCCGTAACACCCCGAATGGTACTGATGTAATTGTTATAGTGTTCATAAGGTAGTTTATGTAACACAATGCGTTTATACCTGTCACCCTGTTCGAAGATAGTTGCTATGTCATTTAGAAATTTGCCCAGCATGTAACTCTTTACAGTTTGCAATTCTTCTTCCGGGACCAACTCTTCCTGTAACTGCTTTATCTCTTTCTGGATCTCTGCGATCGTTTTATCAGTCACTTGGTAGTTTACATCCGTACCGATGAAAAAAAGACTATCCTGCTCTTTCGGCGATATGGCCGAATAGATGCCATAGGTATAGCCTTTGTCCTCCCGGATATTGCGCATTAGCCTGGAACCAAAGTATCCGCCCAGTAGCTCATTTAACACGACCAGTTTATGGTAGTCCTCGTGTCCAATCAATGGGAACTGCCGGCCCAGCCGTATGGAGGATTGCAGGCTTTCTGGCATCAGCACAAAATCTTCTTGTCTGGCGATATTGCCACTCGGAACTGAAGGCTCACTTGGCGCTCCTGTTAATTGTAGCGTCGCAATTTCTTTTTCCAGAAATTTTTCCAATTCTTCGTCAATGGCGCCACAAGCAAAAACCTCCAGCTGGTCTGTGCTATACCTGCTCTTGTAGAAGTTTGCCAGTTCATCCTTTGCTATAGTATCCAGCGCATTCTCATCGAGACCGAATACATAAGGATGGGTTTCGCCATAAACAAGTTTTGTGAAGCTGTGTGTGGCCAGGTAATTATTCTTTTGGCGCTGTACCTTCAGGTTTTGCTTATTGCGTTTGCGTAGAAGCTCAAATTCCTCTGCCGGGAAAACCGGGTTCTGCAATACATCAAGCACCAAAGGTAATAGCTCTGGTACGTATTTGCTGAGGCAGTAGAGTGTAAACTCCGAGCGATCATAGCCATGGTTGTTCTCAAAGGAAGCCCCGTAGTATGCTACTTTTTCAGCGATTTGCTTAGCTGTGTAATTCTTGCTGCCTTCAAATAGCATCTTACCGGTCAGGTCAGCCAGGCCGGCACGGTCTTCATACCACTTGCCCGCCTTAAAAACAAAATCCAGCCTGATCACAGGCTGGGTTTCGCTTTTTATAAAATGCAGTCTGGCTCCGTTGCTTAAGTGACTTACTTCAGCTATTTGTAGCGTGACTGCTTCTATTTCATGTATTTCTGGTGCTTTTGTTCTATCAAGCATTCTGTAATTAGTTTTTAATCTAAGTTTAGCGACAAACTGAAACGGATGGTTTCAGCCAGGGGGTTACCCCTTTCGCTCGGAATCAGGTAGGCCGCGTCTATTCCAAATTTCTGGTAGCGCAATCCTACACCTGTTGAGATATACTTTCTGTTTCCTTTCTCCGGATTTTCATAAAAATAACCAAGGCGCGCAGCGAACAGGTTGTTGTACCAGTACTCTATACCTCCGGAGAAATTGATCTCCTGCATCTCTTCACTAAAGCCGCCCGGTGCATCACCGAAGGAGGTAAAGATACCACTGATAACTGTCTGTGAGCTGTCAGCACCTGGCGATGGTACCAGCAGTTTGTTAGCATCCAGCACCAGGGTAAGGGAGTTGTACTGATCAAGGTTATACGTAATCGCTGTACCTAATTTCAGGTTAGTAGGCAGAAAATCTTTCTGGTCACCATTGGTATAGGCAATCTTGCCACCGATGTTAGAGATGTTCGCACCCAAACCCAAGTTCAGCGTCTGGGTAATATCGCGGTTGTAGTACACACCCACGTCCACAGCAGCTGTGTTGCCTGGCTTCGATTCGAAAGGAGAGGCACCGCCACCTATGGTCACGTTACCGGCCAGGTTGGAGCGGATAAAGCGGGCGCCTATACCTAAGCTGAAATACTCGCTCAAGGCTTGTCCGTAGGCAACCGACAGGGCATACTCCTTAGGAGAAAACTCCGTGATGTCATTGCCATTGGCGTCGATGAATTGTATATCACCAAGGTCAAAGTATAGTAGCGAAGCGGAAATAGCTGACGTCTCAGAAAGCTTTTTGTATCCTGAGAGGTAGCTGAGCGACATATCGTCTACAATGTTGCGCAACCAGGGAGAATAAGAAAAACTTACGCTCATGTCATTCTGCACAAAGCCTAATTTGGCTGGGTTCCAGTGTGGTGCGTTCGCATCCGGGCTAAGGGCAACACCTGCATCACCCAAACCGGCAGACCGTGCATCAGGCGCTACTGTCAGGATCGGAACGGCAGTGGTTACAGTGCGTGAATCCTGTCCAATGGTAGATGTTTGTGCTGATGCAAAGTGCACTGAGAAGAATGCAGCCACAAATGCAGTGGCTTTTACAAGTAAATTTTTCTTATACATATAGAGGGTGTTGATGCAAAATCAAATATAGAAATATTATAGGATTTTACTAATTCAAGAGCACAAGTTTCTCAAAACTTGTAGCCGTTGCTCCATCATACTGAGAACGTACAATGATTCGGTAAACGTATACGCCGCGGGCTAATGTACTGTTAAATTCGTCTTTTCCGTTCCAGGTTATCTCAGACAAGTGCGACTTACTGGTATTGCTTGTGCCTTGCAGCGTCTTCACCAATTGTCCTGATACGGTAAATATCTGTATATGGATATCTAAGTTTTCGCCTGCTCTGTTATGGTCGAAATGAAACGTCGTGTTTGTTGAAAAGGGGTTCGGGTAATTCAGCAGCTGCGTGATGGTCAGCTTTTCGTTGTTGGACACGATAAACTCCAGCCGCTCTTCAGCTGAATTGTTGTGCGTGTCCCAAGCCTTGAGCGACAAAGTATGCCGACCTTCCGGTAGATCTTTAAACGGATAACGAATAGTGCCGGACTGGTAACTGTCGCGGTCTGAGGTATAGTAATCGTTCAGCACTATGGCGTGTTCAGTGCCTTTATCCAGTATAGTGAGCATCTCGTGGCCTGATCCTATACCTGCTGTGTTCAGCCCGCTTACGTCGAATAGCCTGGCCAGCAATAACGGATTCTGGCTTGTGGTACTACCAGATACAAATGACTCGTCATCCATGAACAGCTTGACCACAGGAGGCATGTTGTCCATGGCTATACCTGTGGCAGTGCCTCCTAGCACAATGGTTGTGTCGGCTCCCATGGCGTCGTGTGCCGCACTGCTGGCGTACAGGCTGATCTTGCCAGCCCCGTAGCGATGATCGATGTCTTTGGGAACAACAAAGCTTAGCTCAAAAGCGCCGGATTTTACGGAGGCTTGCCCATTATACACCATGTTCTCGCGCAGCTGGACAGGTATAGGTTGCTTGCCGCCGGGTATAGCCGGCTCGCCTGTGCGCTCTGGGGTATTGTCGCCGAGGGTACGGCGGGTAGCTGGTTTCTCGAAAATGGTGATGTGCAAAGTGCCTTCAAAATCTGTGGCAGTGCTTCCGTCTGCATTGGTTACCACACCCTTCATATTTACCCTGCCCAGCGCTCCGAGGGTATCGGAGGAAGCTTGTCGGCCATTAATTTGGGTGATGCGGGTTTGTAAATGCGGATAGGCCAGTTGCTGTGAGGGATCAGCCAGGAGCGTAAAATTCCGGTTATTCACACCTCTTGAGCCACCTGTCTCTGTCAGGCTACTGTTTTTGGTGAGTCGCACGACATCTCCCAGTCGGGGCATCCGACCGTTAATCGGGTGGAGGGCTGCTTTGAAGAAATTGCGGTTGAGCACCCGGTTATCGTTTGAGAAAGCGGGACGTGTAGTGGTTAGCAGGCCTATGGCCCCGGCCTGCGGATTCAACAGCGCGAGTTCAGCGCCAGAAGCACGTCTTGGGTCGTCGTAGCGGCCAAATTCGCAAGTAGCGGTCAGCAGAAAGGTCAACCGGTCTTTGTTACGCCAATTGTTTATCTGAGGTGCTGTCAGAATCTGTTCCCAGGCCCAACTGACTTCGTTGCCATGCCCGGTGTAGTTGACGATCAGTGATCCCTGCTCCACCGCTTTGTCAACTGCAGCGACGGCTGCAGGAGCCTGTTGCCTGTTGCCAACGGTTTGTTGCGGGTGTAGGTCCAGGTATACCTTGTTGGGGTTGTAGTTGATGTGCTCACGCTCCAGGTAGCTGCTCAGGAACTCGGCGTCGTTCAGGTGCTCGTTATAGTCACCGTCGTCGGCCACAAAAGTCACCTGGCTGCGCCACTTCCCGAAGTGCCCCGGGCTATCGTAAGCGATGATCTTGTCGACCATGGTAGCGGCTTCTGCTGGTGTCTTGACAGGCAACCGGCCTATGCCAATGTCGAGCAGGTGGTCGCCTGTGCTGTTCTCGGCCCATTCGCCTTCCTCCGCATCCAGAAAGCCGTAGTAGTCTTCAGAAGAATAGCTGCTGATGGGGTGCAGCGATTGCCGGGACTGGTACACGGACACAAAATTCGTGTTGCTAGGCAGTCGGTTTTTGTAATCATAAGACGCATCGCCAAAGAGCAATAGGTAGATCACATCGTCGCCCTGCTTGCTGCTGCGGTTGTAGACCATGCGCATGTAGTCACGTATGGCCGTCACATCCTGAGCGCCTGAAGAAAACTCGTTGTATACCTGCGTGGTGGTGACGACTGCTACCTGCAGGTGGCTGTGCTGCTGACGGTGCGCTGCCAGTCGGGCGGCCTCCTGCAGAAAACGGGGATGGGTCAGGATAACCAGGTCGAGGCGGCCGTCGAGGTTGTGGCTGTGCAGATCCTGGTTGGCTACCTTGCCAAAGGCTTTGGGTTTGAGGCCGGTGTTGTTCTTAAAAGCCACAAACTCCCGTAGCACTTCAGTTGGAGCACTAAAAAGCAGATCTGCGCCTGAGGTGGTGGTTTGCTGCACAATAGGTCGCAGCGGGTCCGTCACGTCCCATACCTGTGTGGTGGCAGCCGTGCCTGCTAAACGAAAAGTACTCACCGGATTGGCCATACTGGCGATAGACCGAAAGCTTGTCTGGTCGCCGTAGAGCCTGAGCTGACGTTCGTAGTTGACTGTCAGGTAATTCAGGAAACCAAGGGCTGTGGCGTTGCTGCCTGTGCTGAAGCTGATGCCTACCTTTAATTCTTTCGGTTGCCCAAGTTGCTGCTGGTTTAAGGTATAGGTGCTGATGCTGTTGATTCCTTCCGGATGATAAGGAAAAGTGCCACGCCCGCTAATCGTTTGTGTGCCCAGTGTTTGGTCATTGAGGCGCAAGGTATAGGAACTCTCCGCCGAGGAGTTGGCCATCAGGAAAGCCGTGAGTTGAACTTCTGAGCCCGGCACCAGGTCCGATACAGGCAGGCTAATTTCGCGGGAGGTCGTAAAAGCGCTGAAATCTTCGCCATACCATTCCCGGCCGGAGTACACCATGTTCTTCAGGTCACGCTCATGGTAGAGCCGCTCATTGTAGCTGTTGATAGTTTGGCCTGAACCGCTTGCCTGGCCGCTATCGCTTACCCGCAGGCCTTTGCCTGCCCCGACGCGAATAAAGTAATAAGCGGTATCCGAGTAGATGTTGTGGCTGTGCCGAAAAGCTGGGTTATCTCCCGTGTGCTGCCAGGTATGAGGCCCCTGCGCATAAAACAACGCATAATCTGCCTCGTCGAAGCGCCCGTCGGTTTCACCTGCCACCAAGATGGCATTTTCCGCGAGATCTTCAGGGCGAGGTACATTGTTTGGTTGCGGGAGCATGCCACCTCCGTTCCCGAACAGCTGTAGCGTGCGCGGATCAAGCTGTTGGGTATTGATGCCTAGCGACTGCAGTAGCGCCTTGTCGATGCGGTGTATACCTGACCCGGTTACACCGATCTTATACCAGTTGCCTGTGCTGAGCACCGACGAAGTGGCAAATTTGCTTTGAGTATTTTCTGTGCTCTGGGTAGAGTGAGATGCTTGCGCTGCACTTTGCCTTTGCTGTGTGGCTGTTATACCTCCCTGTGCCCTTGCATGAGGGGCTAGCAGGTTGCAGCCAATTAGCAGATAGGTATACAGCAGAGGAAAAATCCGCATGGCAGGCGCAGGTAAATGAAAGGATAACACGCTTTCTAAATTTACAGAAGATTATCCTTTCAGCTAAATAATTCGGCGATAATTGCAGTTACGGAGCGGGCGGGGATTTGGCTGTCAGTTGTTGCAAGGCGTATACCTTAGCCCTGCTATACCTGCTTTTGCTTTAAGTTAATCCTGCAGTATACCCTCTACTCCAGCGGAGAATTTGAAGGGACAGGCGTTTTTTTGAAGATCGACAAGACAACGTAAAGCACGATGATCAGCGGTATGGCGGCGAATTTTGCGAGCGCTAACAAAATAACGGAGATACCCAGGAAAATGAAGCGGATAGAGTTGTCTTTCCAGGTCAGGTTCTTGAATTTGAGCGCAAACAAGGGCAGTTCCGCCACCAGCAGGTATGAGAAAATGACCGTTACCGCCAGCAGAAAATAAGGGTTCAGGATGATGTTGTCGTACAGATTGCCGGAGGTGGCCAGTATAAGCGGCAGCGAACCGATGAACATGGAGCAGGCCGGCGTCGGCACACCGATAAAGGACTCAGCTTGGCGCGTATCAATGTTGAATTTGGCCAGGCGCAGTGCCGAGAAGATCGTGATCAGGAAACCAAAGAAAGGTAAAATATCAGCTGGTATACCTAGCACAGAAGCTTCGGCCTGCGATAACAGCCCAAACATAATAGCGCCCGGTGCGGCTCCAAACGAAACCATGTCTGCCAGCGAGTCGAGTTGCTTTCCAATCTCGGAGTAAGCATTCAGCACACGGGCTATCATACCGTCCATAAAATCGAAAATAGCTGCTATACCTATAAGGTAGGCGGCATATTCAAGCCGGAAGTTAAAGGCAAAATATAGCGCCAGGCAACCGCAAAACAAATTGATGCACGTGATGGCGTTAGGTATGTGTTTTTTCATCCGGAGGGCTAGCGCAGAAATGGGTTATACTTTTTTTCGTACGCAATGGTGGTTTCAGGTCCGTGACCCGGGTATACCACGGTGTCATCCGGCAGCGTAAATAATTTGGTTCTGATGCTGTTGATCAGAGTGTCGAAGTCGCCGCCAGGCAAGTCGGTGCGGCCAATGCTGCCCTTAAAGAGCACATCGCCTCCGATGCATACCTTGTCAGCCGCGCTGTAGAACACCACATGGCCGGGTGCGTGTCCGGGGGCAAATAGAATCTGAAGCTCGGAGTTGCCAAACGTAATGGTGTCGCCTTCCTTCAGGTAATTGGTAGAGGCTTCTATCCCGCTGTACATTTGAAAGCCATAATTCGGGGCGTATACCGGTACTGAGCGCAGCGTCTGCAGTTCATCTTCGTGTATCTCCAGCTCCACCTTGTAGGTATCAGCCACAAACCTGTTGCCCAGCACATGGTCGATGTGGCAATGGGTGTTGAGCAGGCGTACTACTTTCAGATCGTTTGCTTCGATGTAGCGCTTTAGTTCTTGCTGTTCGGTTAGCTCATAGCAACCAGGGTCTACCACCACGCACTCCTTGGTGTCGTCGTGCAGCAGGTATGTGTTTTCCTGGAAGGGGTTAAATGTAAGGCAGGTAACGTTCATGTTCTTCTCGTTCACAGGGCGCGGGCCCACAAATTCGGCTTCTAAGTTACGAACTTCAGGCGTAAGTCGTAAATTGCCTGTATGAATTATGACTTCGTAGTCGTGGGGCATGGCATTGCCGGCGCCACACTGGCCTATACCTTACGCAAACAGGGCCAGCAGGTGCTGGTGATCGACGAACCCAAAGCCAACTCCGCCTCCCGTGTAGCGGCCGGACTCGTAAACCCGGTGGCGGGCAAGCGTTTCGCCAAGTCCTGGCTCGTGGATACGCTGCTTCCTTATGCCGACAGCTTTTACGACGAACTGGAGGCTCGATTCGAACAGCAGCTTTTCATACATAAACCGATCTACAAAGTATTCTCTACCATAGAGGAGCAGAACAACTGGATGGCCAAAAGCGCCGAAGGCAACTGGAGCGAGTACATCGGCGCCACCTATACCCAAAGCACCGGACAGGATGCTTCTATACAGGACCCATTCGGCGGCATCATGATCAGGAAAGGCGGTTACCTGCGCATTGCCGATACACTGGACCTGTTGCTGCAAGCCTTGGAACAGGATAATGCGCTGCTACCGGAGCGTTTTGAGATAGAACAATTGCAACTGACGGAGCAAGGTATAGCTTACAAAAACATAACAGCAAGGCATCTGGTTTTCTGTGAAGGCTGGCAGGCTGTCAACAATCCGTACTTTAGCTGGTTGCCGCTGCAGCCTACCAAAGGCGAGGTGCTGAAAGTGCAAACACAGGATTTTAACCCGGAGTGCATCTATAATAAAGCCGTTTACGTTGTTCCGGTAGGAGAGGGCCGCTTTAAGATTGGGGCCACCTACAACTGGCGCCAACCCGACGAGCTTCCAACCTCCGAAGGCAAGGATGAGTTAAGCGAGCGCTTTGAGCAGATTACCACACAAACTTACCAGGTGAGCAAGCACTGGGCCGGTATAAGGCCTGCCGTGCGCGACCGCCGTCCGCTTGTTGGGCGGCATCCGGAGTATACACAACTGAGCGTGTTCAACGGGATGGGGTCTAAAGGCGTGCTGATGGCGCCATACCTGGCTGATGTGTTTGCCAAAGCATTGATTGGAGGGGGAGAAATACTGCCGGACGTACACATTTCGAGATATTATTCGTTATATTACGACTACATAAAACACCATAACCCTGAACTCTAAGCGCATGCGTTTTCCTATAAGGTTATTGTTACTGTTCCTGTGCTGCGCTGCGGTAGGCGAAGTGGCTATGGCCCAGCCTAATGTGCAGACTTTTGGCAGGAGCCGAATTCAGTATAAGAACTTCGATTGGAAGCTTTACAGCACCCAGAACTTTAACATATACTTCTACGAAGGCGGTGACCAGTCAGCCCGTAACGCAGCCGAGCATGCCGAGCGCGAACTCAAGCGCATCACCAGTTTTATTGGCTATTATCCTTACTCCAAGATCACGCTCATCGTCTACAACTCGATGACGGACCTGAAGCAAAGCAACATCGGTATGCAGCGCGATCAGTTCCAGACCGGTGGCGAAACGCTCTTCCTCAAAAACAAGCTGGAACTGGCCTACGACGGTACCCAAACCGACTTCAAGCGTGACCTGAGCTATCAGCTTACCGAGCTTCTGTTGAACGATATGATGTATGGCGGCAGCCTGAAAGAAGCTCTGCAGAGCAGCTACCTGCTGCGCCTGCCCGATTGGTTTATCAGCGGCGTGGCAGCCTATACCGCCGAGGGCTGGAGCCTGCGCATGGACAATTATGTGCGCGATATGCTGATGGTGAACAGCAAGGCCCGCATGGAAGACGTGCTGGCCCGTGACCAGCAACTGGGCGGTCAGGCCATCTGGAACTATATTGCGGAGCGCTACGGCTATACCTCCATCCAGAACATCCTGAACCTGACCCGCATCACCCGCGATACGGAGGTGGGCATCACGAGTAGCCTCAACATTCCCTACAAGCGTTTTCTGCAGGATTGCCACAACTACTACATGCAGATCAACACCCGCGGCGAGAATCCGCTGGTAAGTCTGCCTGCCGAGAACAAAGTTTTCAAGAAGAACAAAAAAGACATCCATTATACCCAGCCTGTGCTGAACCCGGCCGGTACGCTGATGGCCTATGCCGAGAACGAAAACGGGAGCTACCAGATCATCGTGAAAGAAGTAGGCAGCAACCGCAGCCGCGTGGTATGGAAGAGCGGCTATAGAACTGTAGACCAGCGCATCGACTACAAACTGCCGGTTCTGGCATGGCGTACCAATACCCAGCTTGGTTTTGTGGAGGCAAGACGTGGCCAGATGGTGCTGCGGCAAATCAACTCGACACGTCGCCGTTCCCGCTTTCCAATTTTTGACGACATCCGCACGACGGCTGTTACCCTCAGCCAGTTCTCGCAGGTACGCGATATCAGTTATTCTGAAGACGGCAATACCCTGCTGATAAGCGCCGTGCGCGATGGGCAGACGGACCTATACCTGCTCTCCAGCGGAGGTCGTATGCAACAGCAACTCACCAATGATATTTACGACGACATTCAACCGGTTTTCCTGAAAGGAGGCAGTAACAACATCGCTTTCAGTTCCAACCGCTTTGTCGACACGACAGGCCAAACGGCTACCGGCACTTTCTCGGGTGTGGTGAACAACTACGACATCTTCCTGATGCCACGTGACGGTGGCAGTGCCCGCCAGATCACTTTTTCGATTGCTAGCGAGTTACGCCCGCGTGCCACAGCAGACGGCAACCTGGTATACCTGAGCGAAGAGACCGGGGTGCGCAGTCTGTACCAGTACAACATCGCCACAGGCTCCCGCCGTCCCTTAACCAACTTCCTGCAGGACATCGAAAGCTACGACCTTGGGGGCGATGCAAATGCCCTGGTGCTGACGGCCACTGACGATGCCCGCAGCTTTGTGTACGCTTTCCCGACATTCAGCCCAACCACCCAGGAGGCACTGCCAAAAACATCCCGCCAGATTATACTGGAAACCCGTGCCCGGACCTCTGCCTCCACCGCCGCCACCACTCGTAAGATCGTGGAAGGGGCCACACCAAGGAAAGCTCAGCGACAGGGAGAGGTGGACATTGAGAATTATAAGTTTGAGAGTGACGCCAAAGAACAGGAGCAAGCCGAAACACAGGCCAAAACCCAAGCCGCAGCGCCACAGCGTGCCCGCACAACCGATGGCGGTGTGCCCATTGCTGGCCCTGTCGACTATGACTTGCGCTTCAGTGTGCAGGAGGTGATCACGTCGGTATACGCTGATCCGCAATTGGGCTTCGGTATAGTGGGTGGTGTCAACATGAGCGATCTGTTCGAGAATCACCATATCCGGGGGAACGCCTTTGTGCGCACCGACCTGGAAACCAGCCGCATGTTCGCTGAGTACATGAACCTGAAAAACCGCTTCGATATCGGATTGCAGTACCGACGCGATGTGATCGTGGGCCAGGCACCGGAGTTTCCGGGCTCTGTGGTGCGCTTCGGTAAACACGAGTTCTCCCCAACACTGGTATACCCGCTTAGCTACAGTACCAGCATCCGCATGCAGCCCCGGTTCGTGAACACACGCTTCACCTATATCAATAGCTTCGTTACACCAGACAGGGTTGATTACTTCGGTGGCGGCAGTGTGGAATTGGTGTACGACAACTCCGTGGTGCGCGGCGTCAACATGCTGGAAGGCACCCGCATGAAAGCAGGCATCATGAGCCTGAAAAACTTTGAGCACAGCTCGGAGAACTTCAGCAAGTTTTACTTGGATGTACGCCGCTACCAGAAAATACACCGCCAGATCATATTGGCGGGCCGCATCAACTATGGCGCCTTCTTCGGCAACGCACCCAAAAACTTCCTGATCGGAGGTATGGACAACTGGCTTTTTGCATCGGAGGACGACGGTACAGCGACCCGTGAGGATGTGGTGGTAAGCACACCTGCCGACCTCTTTTACCTCGATTACACCACCCCGCTGCGCGGCTTCAATTTCAACGCACGTCGTGGGTCTAAGGTGCTGCTGGCCAATCTGGAGCTGCGTGTGCCTATTGTGCAGTACCTCTACGATGGGCCAATCCCGTCGGGCTTTTTCCGCAACCTGCAGTTTACAGCCTTCGGTGACGCCGGATCGGCCTACAACGGTACCAACCCCTTCACAGGTAACAACTCCATCAACACCCGCGTGATCGGCGGCCGCATTGACCAGACAAACACCAGTCCGTTCGAGATCACGGTGATCAACTACCGCAACCCATTCCTGTTGGGCTATGGTGTGGGAGCCCGCACCACTTTGTTCGGCGTTTATGGCAAGGTCGACATGGCCTGGAGTGAGGAAGATGATTCGCGGCGAGGGCCTAAATTTTACATCACCTTAGGATACGACTTCTAGGTAGGGGCATGAACCGGAAAACCAAACGATTTGGTATTGGCTTTATTCTGGTGCTCGGGCTGGCGGCCGCCTGGCTGCACATGGCTGACAAAAACTATGTGTACAAGGCGCTATACCATAACTTCGCTGATATTGACGACAACCTGATTTTTCATCAGCGTAAGATAGAGGCAGCCGAAACGCCACAGCCCTGGCCGCTTGCCACCAACTATAATCAGCTTTCCCCTCCAAAAGAGCTACAGCAGCTCCACGAACAATTGGAGTCTGTCGCCTTCGTGGTCGTGCAACGCGACTCGCTGCTGTATGAGCAGTACTGGGATGGCTATTCGGAAGAGTCGCTGAGCAATTCCTTCTCGGTGGCGAAGAGCATTGTGAGCATCCTGGTAGGTATAGCTCTGCAGGAAGGGGCGATCCAAAGTATAGACCAGCCGGTAGGGTACTTTTTGCCCGAGTTCAAAGAAGGAGCCAAGGCAAAAGTCACAATCCGGCACTTGCTCTGGATGAGCTCCGGCTTGAACTGGGATGAATCGTATGCTAACCCGCTTTCCGTTACCACAGAAGCCTACTATGGATCTGACCTGAAGAAAGTAGTCCGAAGGCTGGAAGCGGTGGAGGAGCCGGGGCGGAAGTTCTCTTATAAAAGCGGGGATACCCAGGTACTGGGATTCGTGCTGGAAGCAGCCACCGGGCAGAACCTGGCGGACTATGCCGAGGAAAAACTGTGGCGTCCGCTGGGAGCCGAGCAAAAAGCCGAGTGGAGCATCGACCACCCGCTTGGCAACGAGAAAGCCTACTGCTGCTTCTTCTCCAATGCCCGCGATTTCGCCCGTATCGGCCAGCTATACCTGCAAAATGGCGTCTGGCAGGGCGATACCCTGGTTTCGCCGGAGTACGTGCAAGCCTCCATTACCCCAAGCGGCCTGACCGATGCCAACACCGGAAAACCGACTACGCACTATGGCTACCAGTGGTGGCTGTTGCCGGATTACAAAGGTCAATTTGTATTTTACGCGCGCGGCATATTGGGCCAGTATATTATTGTCATACCTGAGAAAGAACTCGTGATCGTGCGGCTCGGCAAAAAGCGGGGTGAGCGCCAGGACAGCCATCCTTCGGAGGTCATGGCCATGATTGATGCTGTAAACCAGATGGTGCCCTAGCTAAAATGACTTGCTCTAAGCAAGGTCCTTCAACTAATATTTTCCCTACAGTAGTGGAGGCGCCATTACGTTGCCAGTTTTAAGCTTTTGGCTTTCCGGCTGCGTATAAGTGAGGAATTATACCTAATTTGCCGGAACATCATACTTAAAAGTGCTTATGTTGCAGTCCATGACAGGCTATGGCAGTGCCCGCCTCGATACTGACCAGTATTCCCTCCACGTCGAAATCAGATCGCTCAATTCTAAGAGTATGGACCTGACCGTGCGTCTGCCACGCTTCCTCTCGGAGCATGAGTACGAGATACGCACCATGCTAACAAAAGCGCTTGTGCGCGGCAAAGTGAGCATCTGTGTTGACTATACCAAAAACAAAGCGCAGCGAGCCAAGAGCAATATCAACAAAGACCTGCTGAAGGCTTATTACGAAGAGCTGAATACTGCCGCTGACATGGTGGGAGGCTCTAAAAACGATCTTTTCCGGTTGGCCCTGCACATGCCGGATGTGCTGCAGCAGGACCAGGGCGAAGATGAGGATGGCGAAGCTGATTGGGATACCGTACAGCCACTGGTAGAGCAGGCGATCGAGAGCATCAACGTATTTCGGGCGGACGAAGGGAAGGCCCTTACCACTGAGATCATGTCCTACATCGATCGCATCCGGATACTGCTGTCTGAGGTGGAGAAGCAGGACCCGGTGCGCATGGAGCATATCCGCAACCGCATCAAAAATCACATCATTGAAGTGTCAACCTCCGAGCATTACGATCAGAACCGTTATGAGCAGGAGATGATCTACTATATGGAGAAGCTCGACATTGCGGAGGAAAAGGTTCGCCTGATCAATCACTTGCACTACTTCACCGAAACGGTATACCTGCCAGAGCCAACGGGCAAGAAGCTGGGATTCATTTCGCAGGAAATTGGCCGAGAAATAAACACGATCGGCTCTAAAGCCAACGATTCGGCCATACAGCATCATGTGGTGGAAATGAAAGAGGAACTGGAGAAGATAAAAGAACAGGTCAACAACATTCTGTAGCAACACCAGCTACAGCGCTTACCTAAAGCAGCTACCCACAGGTAGCTGCTTTTTTTTGTGACCATACGTTGGAATGTAGCCTTTTGGGATCGATGTTTTAACACATATGGAAGAAGAGAAAAGTGCATGAATTTTTTTTAATTTTTTTAATTTTTTTTCAGCTGCGGGTGCTCGATGTTATTGCAACCCAGTTTCATAAGCATACTTAAATTCTTATATAAATTATATTTAATGTTTGTTATGTTCGAAACCTTTTTTCGAGCTCATAAACACTGTTAAAACGCTGGTTTTCAGTAATTTCTGGGTGTTGTTTAGTGGGTTTCTTTCTTATATATTTCGTCCATGTTTAACTATAAAAATATATTTTAATGAAAACAACACGTTTACTTTCGCTCCTGGCCCTCGCGGTCATGTTTGGTTTCTCCTCTTGCCAGAAAGAAGAAGCCGATGTAACAGCCAACGAGATTTCACCCCTTGCTATGGCTAAAATTTCAGAGATGGGTTTCAACACAGACAATGTGCAGCGCACTGAAGGTGGCTACATTGTGGAAGGTGACATCTTCTTCTCTGAGAGCGACCTGCAAACCTCTCCTGAAACCACTGCCCTGCGCGTGGGTGAGGAGGAGCAGTACCGCACCAACAACCTGGTAAGCGTGGGCACCAGCCGCACCATCAACGTGGCCATCACCACCAGCCTGCCTTCTTCCTATGTAACGGCGCTGGACGAGGCCATCCGCCGCTTCAACGCCGAGAACCTGCGTCTCAAGTTCCGCCGCGTGTCATCAGGGTACAACATCCTGGTTTCGAAGGCACCGACTGGCTCTTCTTACCTGGCCTCTGCCGGCTTCCCGTCTGGTGGTAACCCGTACAACTCTGTGAAGGTAAACTCAGCCTATCTTGGCACGAATCCGGGCACGAACTACCTGGCCACCATTCTGGCGCACGAAATCGGTCACACCATCGGCTTCCGCCATACCGACTACATGAACAGAGCCTACAGCTGCGGTGGTTCGTACTACAACGAGGGTGCCTCTAGTGTAGGTGCTGTGCACATCCCGGGCACGCCAACAGGTGCTGATCCTAACTCCTGGATGCTGGCCTGCATCGGCACGGGCGTGAACCGCTACTTTAACTCAAACGACAGAACAGCCTTAAGATACCTGTACCAGTAGTCGGGTTCTAAATGCTAACAGAAAGGCATAGTCCCTCGAGAGGGGCTGTGCCTTTTTTTGTGCTCCTGATTGAGCAGGTATAGGTATATCTGCTACGCCTGCTATAGTGGCAGATAGGTATAGGTATAGGTATAGGTATAGGTATAGGTATGCGGCTCGGGAAGAAGAGACAGGTGGTCCTATACTTGACATAGAATGGGTAGATGTGGCTTTACTGCACCAGCATTTTACTCGACAGGACCGTGCCTTTTTCAGTAGTCAACCGGAGGATATAAAGCCCGGGCTGGAGCCTTGTGGTCTGCAGTTCCTTGAGCATGCCTGTTTCCTGCGATTCCCGCACAAGCCGGCCTAGGTGGTCTATTACCTGCACTTGTACAGTCTCGCTTTCTACAGCTACAAATACAGTTTCGCCAGCCGCTACCGGGTTAGGGTATACCTGCACAAAATTTTGCGGGGTATGAATTACGATCTCTTCCTGGCTGTAGATCGTTTTACCATCCACAGTGGTCGCGCTCGCACGGTATACATTTCGACCAGGTGTGGGTTTTTCGTCCAGAAGTTTGTATTGCAAGTTGGTCGAAGGAATGCTGGTTTGCACTGCCTTAAAGTTACCTTTCTCCAGGCGCTCAAGTCGGATGTTTGCCAACAAGTACGTGGTGCTGAGGCCCAGAGAAAATTGGGCTTTGTCAGGGGTAACCAACTGGTGCGCCTGGAAGCTGCTTATGTAGCAGGGGGATGATTCAGAAGCTGTAGCGATGCTTCGACTGTAGGCTGCCTGGGTGCCCTGAATGAAAGGAGCCACTGCCAGGTAACTGCCTTGCAGCATGCTTCTATTGATAATGGCAAGTGTATCAGATGTCTTCAAAAGTGGCTCCAAGTGAGTCGCACCTAGCTGGAATAATTGGTACTCCTGCGCATTGGGCTGTCTGGACCAGTGCACCATCACCTGCTCCCCGCAGTTGAAACCGATTCGCAGATCCAAAGGTCGGGCCAGGATAAAGTCTTCTGTTTGCAAAGCTATACCTTCACGAAGCAGGCGCAGTTGCGCCCGAGCCGCCGTATCAGGCGTTTGCCAAGTATAGCTGCCCTGACTCATGTCTATACCTTCAGCGATGGAATACCAGGTATCGGATCCGTGCAGGCGGTACTGCAGGTCGGCAGCTCCAGCAACTGTGGCAGGTTGCCAAGCAAGCCGGTTGGGCTGGCCAGCTATGAGTGTAGAGGCAGCGACAGGGTATAGCCACTCTGTGCCCTGCTCCAGTTCATACACCAGACTAAAATCTTGTACCCCCTGCGGTACATGGAAACCGGATATCTGCAAGGTATAGGTGCCGGCTGCCGGCGCTTTAACTGTGATCTGTTCTACGTTGTTCAGGCGGTCCACGCTGCGGCGGGCGGGCTGTTGCAGGGAATCGGGGTGTGGGTATGTGCTCAGCACCCAAGGCTGCCAACTCTTATCGGAAGTTGTATGGTGTAATACCAAATCCAGGTCGTTAACAAGCGCTTTTTCTGTGTTGGGTTCCGCTTCCGGGTCATGCCACACTAGCGTCGCCTTCAGACGCCGTACTCCTTTGGGCACAGTCAGTTGAAAAGTGCGCGTTTGGCCTACTGCCACCGCATCCAGTTTGAAACGCTGCGTTTGTATGCTTTGAAGTGCCCCGAGGGCATCGGCGTTGCCAAAGCCTGAGGCGAAATCAGGACCAGGGTTCCCCGCATCCTCTGCACTGTTGATCAAGGCGGCTTTTACCAGCGAAGCCGGCGGCAGACTGCCATGCTGTGCTTTGTAAAGCTGCTGTACCAGCAAGGCTATACCTGAAACCACTGCCGCTGACTCCGAAGTGCCTGCTGCGCCATGCGCTACCAATTCGGGCTTGATACGGCCGTCATAAGCGGGGCCTCTCGAGCTGCGTATACCTACCTGCCCATCCGGATCCAGTGCCCCAACGGTCAGTGTGTTCTTGGAAGTCTTGAATTGGCCTGTCAGGTTGGCTATACCTGGCAGGTTGGCATAAGTACCGCTTGTCTCGGCTTGGTCGCCACTGTTGCCAGACGAAAACACATGAAGCAGTTCCGGATGCTGGTAGCTTTGCTGGTCGTAGGCCTGTGCTTCCAGCCCGTAATAGTTCTCCACACCCACGCCATACGAGTGGTTCTGCACGCTTATACCCTGGCTCAAAAGGGTTTCGCTGTCGTCAGGGAACAGTTCTTCAAAGCTGGAATGAGCGATATGGGAATGCTGCGTCACACCTTTGCCGTTTGGGCCCGTATTGCCAGCGCCTGCTATCAGGGTGGCCATGGTGGTAGCGTGCGAACTGTGGTTTCCCGCCATGGACTGCGGATCCACAACGCGGCCCTGCAGGTCGATATCGGTTGGGTCAAAGGCAGCTTCTTTCACTGACACCGCCATACCTTGTCCGGCTATATCCCGAAAGGCCCCATGTGCCGCATAAATATTGTTCACCACGAAATCAGTGTCTTTCAGCTCCAGTTCCTCCACGGCACGGCGGTTAGGCTTGTCCACATAAAGCACTTCAGGCGAAGCGGCCAGTTGTAACAGTTGCGCTGGTTTAATGCCGGTTATCAGCAGGGTATTGCCTTGTGCGCCGGACTCTTTTACAGTGGCATGTAGTTGCTGCTGTTGCAGCCAAGTATAGAACGCTTTTTTGCTGGATACCTGTATTCGGTACGAGGCAGCAGGAGCGGCCTGATGGAGTTGCTGCAGGTGAGGTGCGAGCTTGTGGGCTATTTGCCTCGGAAGCAGGGCTTGTTGTGCCTGCAACTGGAGCGGGAGCAGCGCCAGCAGGTAAAGTACAGGTATGCAAAGTGTTTGTTTCAGTTGGTAGCGTGGTGGCATAGAGCGGACGTAAGTGTAAAGCTCAGTTTCTAACTTAATAGAATAGCACTAAAGCTACTCAATCGCTACCATATAGGCAATAGCTAATAAAGCCTGATCTGCTGAAAATCAAGCCTATACCTGTGTTTGAACAAGAAGATTTATTGGAGAGATAGCCTGCTTGCGCTACAATTGGTAGATCCACTTAAAGAGCAGGATGCCAATTATACAGCCGATCGTGTTGCTTAGCACATCTACAATATCGCCCTGGCGGCCAGGTACAAAAAAGTGCTGCAACAGTTCGATCGCGATGCCAAACATAGAGCTCACGAAAAAAGCCGTGCGTATAGCAAAGAGTTGCACACGCATGTAGGTATACTGCTTTTTGAGGCCCACCACCATCAGGTACGTAAGCACGGCAAACATAAAAGCGTGGGCAAACGAATCAAAAGAGAAAATCTCCCAGATGGAGAGGGAGGGCATAGAAGAGGAGGGCAGCAGCGTCAAAACCATGATCACTGCTGCCCAAATGATGGTAAAGAAATTATACCGAAGGATCAAACCTGCTTCTATACTTGCAAAATTACTGACCTATTACTTCGCGGTAGCCTTCAGCCGTCAACAGGCCTTCGATTTCGCTTTTGTCGCCGATAGACATTTTGATGATCCAGCCGTCTCCGTAAGGATCAGAGTTTACCAGTTCTGGGCTGCCGTCCAACTTCTCGTTGAACTCCTGCACGGTGCCGCTCAGTGGGCTGAACAGGTCAGACACAGTCTTCACTGCCTCTACCGTACCAAACACATCGTTCTGGCTGATTTCTTTGTCCACCGTGTCGATGTCAACATACACGATGTCACCCAGCTCGCTCTGAGCGAAGTCGGTGATGCCAATGTAGGCTACGTCGCCTTCTACGCGAACCCACTCGTGGTCTTTGGTATACTTTAGGTTGTCAGGTAAATTCATATCTATTGCTTTGGGTTAAATGATGTCCAAAAATACGCTCTTTTTCGCAATGCTAAAAATTATTGCAGACTAACTCGTAGCTGTACTCCACCTTCCGACACACTGTTACGGAACGAAGTGGATATTTTAGGGTCGGATACGGTGCGCAGCAGGTAGAACTGTATGTTCACGCGCTGGCTCAGCACATAGTCCACGGTTGGGCGCAGCTGCAACTGGCGGGTACCGTTGGTGATCTGGTTCTGGCTAATCTCGTTCCCCTGCTCGTCCTGCGTAATGGCCCGCTGCACGGTCTGGTTGTCACGCACCGACATGTCCATCCGCACGGTCAGCTCGTTCTCCAGCGTGCGCCGCTCCCCGCCTATCTTGAAAGGTATACGGAAGTTGGTAGTGGCATATCCGAAGCCGAAGGTATAATCCTTCACGTTGGTTTCAGTTACCTGAGCATTGGTCAGGTTGAGCGACAGGTTACGTTCTATTCTATACCCTATGCGGCCGGTCAGGTTGGTATTCGTCCGGAAGTTCACACCCAGCAGTTCGAGTCGCTCCTGTACCGTGAGTTGGTTCAGGATGTAGTATGGAATCAGCTGCCCAAACTCGTTGGTGCGCGTCGGGTAGTCGCCCGGGTTATTCTCATAGGCCAGCGAGGTCGTGAAGCTCGTCACGTTGTAGGTCGAGTTATAGGAGTGCGTGAGGTTTACCTGGCTGAACCAGCGTTTAAAGAATTCGAGCTGCGACAGGCCATTGTAGTCGATGCGCCAGTTAGGTATAGGCATCCGCTTGACCGGGTTACCGCCCTTGGCCTTGAAGCCACTGGCATCGCGCCCTTGGTAGGCGTACAGGAACGACTGCAGGAGCACGTCCTGCGAGTTCAAGGTATAGCCTGAGTCGCTGGCTGCCGCATTGGCGTTGGTGAGGCGGTCACGTATCTCGTAACGGTTGCGGATAAAGTTATCGAACGCGGCAGAGGTTCCGTCTGCTGTAGGCTCGAAAATAGTGCCCAGCGCAAAGAAGGACGTGCTGAACGAACCGGTGTTGATCGGGTTCTGTCGCTCATTAACGGTGCCGATATTTCCGAAGTCATCAAACTGCTTGCGGTAGAATACCTCTTCGATCTCCGACATGTTGCGGCGCGCATCAAGCTGCAGGTTGAAATTACGGAACGGCTCCATGTTAGCTCTGGCCGTGAAAGTCTCGGTATTGATACCACTAAATGGCGTGTTCAGGTACTGGCTGCTGTCGGTATACCAACCGTTGGTGAAGGCGCGGTTATAGAGCTCGTCCAGGTCGTACTGGCGGCCCAGTACAAACGGAAGTCCCGGGGCATCGAAGCCATCATCGAAGCCAAACATGTGGGTGCGCGGCAGGTAGCCCGGCATCATGGTGCCCTGGTTCTGGAGGTATGTGAAGTTCACAGAGCGGGTCATCATCAGGAAGCGGGCCAATCCCTTGGCAAGTTTCATCTCAGAACGCTTCTGTACCACGCTATCGCTTGGCGCTGGCACCGGTGGCCCTGCTTGCGGCTGCGTCGGGCTGTTCACCTCTTTCAGGAACTTCACCTTGTTGTAAAGCTTCACCATGTCAAAGCGGCCATTCACGCTAAACTCGGTGTTGTTCTCAGCGGTGTTACCCAATTGGAAAGCCGCATCCTGGTTCAGGGCAGTAGAACCCGCCGTCCAGATGTAGGTAACAGCATAGCGTGTTTCGGCGCCTAGCCAGTCGGTGAGCGGGAATTTATCAAACGGCACCTTGTAATTGGCGGCTACCAGCTGATTGAAGTGCGTGTTACGCCCCAGATTGCGCAGGTTGTTCCAGATCACTTTGTTCTTATACCTGAGAGAGTCCACGTCGCGGTTGATGCGGTAATCCGGTTCGTCCACCACGGCGCGGTTGGTGGCCGTGTAGTCCAGCGAGAGGCTTTTGCTGATGTCCCACTTGAGGTCGTAGATGCGGTTGAAGAAGAAGTACTTCTGGAACGTAGGTTCTATACCTCGGGAAGTGATCAGACCGGAACCCGGATCACGGCGCTGCAGGAAAGTTTCGTTATACCTGCGGTCGAGGTCGGCGCGGAAAGCAAAACGGCTTGGCAGCGGCGTAAAGTTCAGGTCTTTGATCAGGCGCATGTACGGCGACTTGAATTTTTCGCTTTTGGCAAAGAACTCGTAGTTGCGCGGCGTGTTTGTATAGGTATAGGCCACTGCCCCGGTATAGGTGCGGGTAAAGTCGCGGTCGGTTTCGATGTTGGTGAACAGGCGCTCGGCATAGGAGTACGAAAACGACAGGTTTTCCACGTCGTACGGGCGCACCTTGGCCTCCGGATTGGTCCTTTCTTTTCGCACGTTCAGCAGGCTCACACTCTTTCGGGTCTCGCGGGTACTCACTTCCTGCCTGTACTCCCGTTGCGCTTCGTTGGTCTCATACCTTGTCAGCGACTGCTCTAGGGGCACGTCCTTGTCGAGTGGGTCAAACTGCGGGGCGCTGTTCATGGTGCCGTACTGCACCGATACCGGCACTTTTATACCTAGCTTTTCGGGTAGGAACTTATCGGCTACAATGTTGGCGCTTACATCAAATATGGCTGTGTTTTCGCGGGCACGCTGGGCGATCTTCTGCTGCAGGGCACCGAAACCGATGGTGGTGTAGCTGCCTGTTGCCGTGATGTTGGCAAAGTCGGCCAGTTTGGTGTTGAGGCGGGCATTGGCGGCCCAGCCGGAGTTGTTTCTGAAGTCTGTCACGCGCAGTTCGTTCACCCAAACGCAAACCGATTGCGGACGGGCATCTTCGCCGGGCACGGTAGGGTTGCGCAAACCGATCATTACACTTTGAACCTCACTGAAATCCGGGTTACCCACCACGCGGATCATCTTGCCACCCTCGAGCATTACTTCCCACGGACGGCGGTTGTCCCAGCCTCCTGCGGTTCGGTTTCGCTCCACTTTGGCGTTCACAAAATCCTCCAGGGCAACGTCCACTTCATTCTCGGCCAGCCAGATACCTTCGCGGCTAGTCGTTCCGGCAGGTGTCAGTTTAAGCGGCACCACGTATTCGTAGTAGTTTTGGGTATAGTCCGTACCAATACGCACAAAGGCCTGCACATCATTATCGCGGGTGTTCGGGTCGCGGGTCTGGGCATGCAGAAACAGCTTAAGGCGCTTGTAGATCAGCATGTCGATGGACAGGTTCTTATAAACTGCCTTGGAGAAAGAATCTTTCAGATCCTCGACACACAACTGCATCGCCTGCTCGTTCTGGCGGCGGTTGTTGGTGGCAGCGTAGTCGCGCAGGCGCTCTATACCTGGAGGCATTACGTAAGGGATGATCGTTTCGTCCTGTACTGTTTCGCTGTTCTCTTCTATGTTCACGGTGGAAACGGTAAACGAGCGGGCATCATCGGTACAGTTCAGGCAAGGGTTGCCATCCGTGATTGGCTGCAGGAAAGTACGCCACTGGTTGGCCACAAACTGGAACTGCACAAAACGGAGCACCACCGGATCGGCAAACTCAGTCATGTACATACGCATGAATCGGATCGACTTGAAGCCGCTTATGCCGCCCACATTGCCCGTTGGCTGGCGCACCGGCACCCGGAACTGGTACCAGGTAACGTTTTCGCCGGTTTTGGTATCCACGATCTTGTCTACGATGTAGTTCTCGCCTACGCTCATACCGCCCGGCTGCAGTTTGATCTTGTACTCGTAGTACTGCTCCAGATCGCTGATCACGTTGTCGCGGTTCAGGTCTTCTTTGTCAGGGAAGGCGTAGTTAGAAAAGCGACTCTGCTCCGGCGAGTTGCCTTCCATACCGTTGAAGCGCTTGTAGCGCTCCAGGATGCCGGCATTCTGCTGGTCATAGGCCTCATCGAGGTGGTGCAGAAAGTTGTCAGCCGAAGGGTCGGAGAGGACGGTCTGAGGTGCTCCGCCAGGTATACGGCTCAGGAAATCGCGCTGGAAAAACTCACGCTCAGCGTTGTCGCCTAAACCATCCAGACCGATGTCCTGAAAACCGCGGGCGCCCGGTACGGCCGAGAAGGCATCGGTCAGGAACTGCTGCGTGGTCACGCGGCCCCATTCGGTGGTTTGCATGTTTTGGTTATCGGTAGCGGAGGTCGGCAAGCCGTTTTCAAAAGAGTAGCGGTTGTCTTTCAGGATATCCTCCGACACGTTACCCAGGTTGATCACCAGTTCACCACCATCGTTGCTCGCTATCGGGTTGCCGTTCGCGTCTTTGCGTCCATTTGGTCCGGTCAGGAAAGGGTCCATCAGCCAGAACTCCACATACTCAACGTTGGCATTGTCAAAGTCCGTGTCGAAAGTAATCTCCCGGCTGATACCGCCCCAGTTCTTGCGCGGATCGTTCTGTAGTCTGCCCTGTCCATCCAACTCTGGGTTGTAGTTGTACTGTCCGCGCTCCTGTGGGTAGTAGGCCACATCGAAGGTATACTCGTAGGCGTTGGCTATCTCACGATCGCGGCCCGGGAACACCTCATACCGTTGCACAGGGCGTACATAGTGGTTCTTGAGTTCCTCGTCGCCGATGTTGCTAGGGCGCAGGCCTTCACTGTCGCGGTAGAAGATCTGGTCGATGGTATACCAGGCTACGCGGGCGCGGTTGTAGGCATACCCCAGGCCTTGTCCCTGCGCCAGTGGGGCAGGAGTGGCCGCCAACCGCCAGGTGGTGTTGTTAAAACCACCCAGACTGAATGGCGTTTCGGCACCTTCAAAGTCATCCAGGTATGAGGTACCGTCCTCGTTTACCGGTGACTCAGTGGCAGATGGCACCAGATGTGCAAACTCACCGCTGAACGTTACGCTCGACGGTACTTTGGTCTGAATGAACGGAATCATGTCCGTCATCTTCGTCAGGAAGCGCGACTCCCGGTTGAAGTTCACGTCCAGACCGTATACTGTGTTGTTGGTCGGTTCGTCACCTATGCTCACGCGGTTAATGTAAGGCCTTTCGTTGAGGTGCAATACTGTGCCGCCCAGGTTCAGGTCGTTGTTCACACGGTAGTCGAAGCGGGCGCCCAGCAGGGTGCGGGGCTGAATGTTGAGCAATTCGGCCTTTTCGTAGGTAACGCGCAGGTCGCTGGCTGAAGCGATATAACTCGGGTTCAGAATCTTGATGCGGCCCAAGTCATAGAATACCTGGTAGTCGGTGCCTTCCTCAAGGCGTGTGCCACCGGAGTATACCGCCACAGAGCCCTCGGCGATGCGGAAGCCCGGGAGCATGATCTCGTCCGTGGAGCTGGCCTGGAAGCGTCCTTTAAGGTAGAACTTCGCCTTTAGTGTGTTCTGCTGCGCGTCCGTCTGGGTTTGTTCGTAGAGTTCCTGGAACACATAGCGCTCAACCAAGTCCTGCCGTCCTTCAAACTTGCTTGCCAGGTATGAGCCGAACGGTTCTACTACCGGGAAGAAGATGCGCCCTGTTTCAGGATCAATCGTTATACCTTCCAGAAAGTCGAAGTTGCCGTCGCGGGGTTTGTCGTTGTTCGTGTTGACATTGTCGAGGTTGAGCACCTCAATCAGGGGGATGTTCTGGATCGGGCTCGGCTCTTTTAAGCTGGTGATATCTACGCCCGTTTCGTCGTCTTTGTAAACGATCTGCAGCTGGAAGTTCTGACGGTTTACCTGCGTCGCGTCCAGGCTGTAGACGTTCTTCATCATCAGGTCCCAGGTCGGGTACTCCAGCGCCGGGTTCGTCGCCTTCAACAGCTTCATGTGGATCACCTGGTCGTCGCGCAGGTTCTGGTAGTCCTCCATCAACTCGCCCACTTTGTAGGTTTGGCCGTTGTAGGTATACTCAAAAGCGACGCCCAGCACCTGGTCAGGCAGCAGGGCGGTGGTGAGGGAGATGTAACCTAACTGCGGGTTGAACTTATACTCGCGTGGGTCCAGGCGTCGGGCGCGCACATGCTCAAAGTCAATGGCTTTCTGCAAACCAAGGCTGTTCAGGTATGAGTCCACCTGGTCGTTGTTGCGGGCCTGCGGGTTGGTGTTGATCAGGCTATACAGCGCGTTGGCGTTGTTGGCGGCCGGAGCCAGCGGATTGCGCTCAAACTGGTTTCTAAATGGATCGGATTCGCCTAAGTCCATGTAAGCGACCATGTTGCGCAGGTTCTCAGTGCTGCGGTTGTTGTTGGTTACGTATAGCTCCAGTCGGCGGATTACGATGCCAGAGTTCACCAGCGGCAGGTTCTGCAGGGTTTTGTCGTAGCGGCCCCGGAAGAACTGCGACAGGAAGAAGTGGCGGTCGCGGTCATAGCTGTCAGCTCGTATCTCAAAAGGCTTGTTCTGTGCACCATTCTGAATTACTACTTCATCATTACGGCCACGCACGTTGGCTGCAATCGTAGTAACGCCCAGGCGGCCGAACTGCAACTGCGTTTTTAAACCGAACAGGTTCTGCGCGCCCGTAATCAAAGAGTTGTTAAGCGGCAAACTCACATTACCAGCCTCTATCTTGCGGATAATCTCCTCCTCAAAACCAGTATAGTCCAGCTTCATGTTGTTCTCGAACTCGAAGTTGGCGTTGTTGTCCCAGTTGAAGTTAAGGCGCATTTTCTCGCCGATCTTACCCACCAGGTTGAGCGAAATGTTCTGATCGAAATCAAAGTCGCCGGTGCGCTGCTGACGGAGCGGTATAGAAGGGTTTTCGTTGCGGTTAAAGCGGGCTCCGAACTTCAGGTTGACGTTACCGTTTGGCTGAATGTCCACGAAATTGCCGCCGAACACGCGGTCAAACACCGGGCTGATATAGATTTTCGGTACCAGGCGACGGCCACTCACTACGCTCTCACCGTCCAGGCCGGCTGACTTGGTGCGCCAGTAGTCGCGGATGGCCTGTTGGCGCTGGTAGCGGGAGTATTCCTCCCACGACATGGTAGAGGGCAGGCGGTAGTCCAGCTCACCCATGCGCTCGTTTATGTTGTACTGCCGCAGGCTGTCGTCCAGCTGTATTTCGAGCTCAATGTTAGAAGGCTGACCAAGCAACAGGGGAGAAGAACTAGGGCGGGTGCCGAGCGGGCTTCCGAGGCGGTCGCTCGGCGTAAAGGTCGGGCGGCGGCTCGGGATGTAGGGTTGCAGGCGGGCGGAGTCCTGCGGAATGGTATCCTGGACGTAAAAATCTGAAAAAATAAGGGTGCTATACCTGTTGTGAGAGCGCAATGCCGCAGCCTGCGACCACCATGCCAACATAGTGATAGCAGCAACCGTTGCAAACAGCAGGCTGTTTTTTTTACTTTTCCAGATCAAGTTGGGCTCTACCGATTAAGAAGACTTCAAGGCAAATTTTATTAGTTCCTCTACGCTCAGGCTTCTGTCTTCCCGCTTAATGATTGCATCAAGCGTTTTCTCTGCCACGTTCTTAGCAAAGCCTAGTGTAACTAATGCTGATAACGCTTCTGCACGTGACGTATTGTGTGCAGAAACGGGAACTGCTGTGCTACCAGCCAGCATGGTTTCTTTCTTTATTTTATCTTTTAATTCCAATATAATACGCTGCGCGGTTTTAGCCCCGATTCCCTTCACATGCTGTATGGTACGCACGTCTTCCCGCACAATGGCCTGCTGCACCTCATCCACCGAAAGCGACGACAAAATCATCAGCCCCGTATTCGGTCCCACACCTGAAATCGAGATCAGGAGCAGGAAAGTCTCCTTCTCAGCGGCTGTCGTAAACCCATACAAGGTATGGGCATCTTCTTTGATGTGCAGGTAGGTGTGCAGCTTGCAGCGCTCCCCCTCAGGCAGTGACGAGTACGTGTTCAGGGAAATTTTGATCTGATAACCTATGCCATTGACATCGACAATGACATAGGTTGGATCTTTCAGAGCTAGCTTACCGTCAATGTATGCGATCATCTATATATGTTTATTATTATAGTTTTGAGCATCTACGACAGCAATGGACACCATGTTAACAATCTCACGGATAGAACTGCCCAATTGCAGAATGTGCACCGGTTTGCGCATACCCATCAGTACCGGTCCAATTGCCTCAGCACCACCTATTTCCTGCAACAATTTGTAGGCGATGTTACCCGATGTAAGGGTCGGGAAAATAAGTGTGTTCGCGCCTTTTTCAGCCAACTGGCTGAAAGGATAGTGCTCACGCAGCAGGTTTTTGTTCATGGCCGTGTTCGCCTGCAACTCGCCATCTATCAGCAGGTCCGGATAGCGCTGCTTCGCCTTACGCACCGCCTCAGCGCCCTTGTTAGGTATATCGCCCTGCACGGAGCCAAAGTTAGAATACGACAGCACAGCCATACGCGGTTCCGTATCGAAGAAACGAACGGCACGGGCAGTCAGGCCAATGATGTCCACCAGTTCGTCGGCGGTTGGGTTGACGTTCACAGTGGTATCGGCGAAGAAGTACGGCTCCTTTTTGTTGAGGATGATGTACATACCTGCCACTTTGTTGATGCCATCTTCCACCCCAATGATCTGCAAGGACGGTAAAATGGTTTTGGAATAGTCGCGGGTAAGGCCTGAGATAAGCGCATCTGCTTCGCCTGTCTCGAGCATCATAGCACCGAAGTAGTTGCGGTCACGCATCTGGCGGCGGCTGTCGAATAGGGTAAGGCCTTTGCGCTGTCGTTTCTTATAAAGCAGTTGGGCAAACTCTTCCCGCTTGGCATCTTCCTCGTACGGGTCGATGATCACACAATCGTGCAGGTCGAGGTTGGTTTCCTCTATGATCGCGGCAATTCGGGCTCTGTTACCCAGCAGGATCGGGTTCGCGATGAGCTGCTCTTTCACGATTTGGGCCGCTTTCAGAATCTTATAGTGGTCCGCTTCTGCGAAGACTACCGTTTTAGGATCTTTCTTGGCCTGGTTGGTGATACGGGTCATCAGTTTCTGGTCGATGCCGATGCGCTCCTGCAGTTCAATCTCGTATGCCTCCCAGTTGGTGATAGGGTGCTTGGCCACGCCGCTGTCCATGGCTGCTCTGGCTACTGCCGGCGATACTGTGGTGATCAGGCGCGGATCAAGTGGCTTTGGTATCAGGTAGGTACGGCCGAATGAGATAGTGTTGTCTCCGTAGGCTTTGTGCACCAGTTCCGGAACGGGCTCTTTCGCCAGATCAGCCAGGGCGCGCACAGCAGCCAGCTTCATGGCTTCGTTGATTTCAGTGGCGCGTACATCCAAGGCGCCTCTGAAAATGTAAGGGAAACCCAGTACGTTGTTCACCTGGTTCGGATGGTCAGAACGACCGGTTGCCATGATCAGGTCATCCCGGGTATCCATGGCTAAATCATAGTCAATCTCCGGGTCTGGGTTGGCCAGCGCGAAAATGATCGGGTTAGGAGCCATCAGTTTCACCAGCTCTGGTGCCAGTACGTTACCAGCTGAAAGTCCGATGAACACGTCAGCGCCTTCCATGGCCTCCCGCAGTGTGTTGATCTTACGGAGGGTTACGAACTGCGCTCTGTAGATGTCGAGGTCGTTGCGCTCCGGACGGATGATGCCATCCTTGTCGAACATGACGATGTTATCCAGCTTGGCGCCCAGAGCTACGTATAGCTTAGTACAAGCAATGGCAGCTGCGCCCGCGCCATTTATCACAATCTGGATTTCTCCTATTTTTTTCCCCGCCAGTTCCAGTGCGTTGAGTAGGGCAGCTGAAGAGATAATGGCCGTGCCGTGCTGGTCGTCGTGCATGAGCGGAATGTTCATCTGCTCCTTCAGGGCGTTCTCTATCTTGAAGCTCTCAGGAGCTTTGATGTCTTCCAGGTTGATGCCGCCGAAGGTAGGCTCCAGCGACTTCACAATGCGGATAAACTCTTCGGGGTCGGTGCAGTCGATTTCAATATCGAACACGTCTATACCTGCGAACTTCTTGAAAAGAACGCCTTTGCCTTCCATTACTGGTTTTGATGCATCCGGCCCAATGTTGCCAAGTCCAAGTACGGCAGTTCCGTTAGATATTACCCCTACCAGGTTTCCCTTGGCGGTATATTTATAAACATTCTCTTTGTCAGCAGCTATTTCTTTGCAGGGCTCAGCTACTCCAGGAGAGTAAGCCAGGGCCAGGTCATGCTGTGTACTCAGCATTTTAGTCGGCACTACTTCTATTTTGCCGGGTTGCCCCTGCATGTGGTAGTTGAGTGCGTCCTCTTTGTTTACTTTGATCATGGTATGCGTTATTGGTGTTGTCTCGTGTTAGTTGTTCCCTTGCGTTGTGTGGCTCCTGCGCCGGGCAGAAGCTTAAAGCCAAGTTGATAAGATTTTATGGTTTATCAAAGCCGTAATCGACAAAGATACACCCTGAACAATCTTCATCTAGCAGAATATTGTTTTTTTATCAGGCTGCTCAGGTTATGCTGTTATCTAATGGCTCGTATGGCAATAAGCTGATAAAACAGGAAGGGTATAAACGACGAAACACCCTTCCGTGAGAAGAGTGTTTCGTTCGATCTATACCTGTTAACCTAGCTAAGGATGAGTTGCTGTCCCGGTTTAATGGCGCTGTTTTTGAGTTTGTTCAGCTTCTTTATTTTTTCGACCGTTACGCCTTCGTGACGTTGAGAGATCGTCCAGAGCGTGTCGCCTGGTTGCACATGGTAAACGCGCTCGGGTTGGGTTTTGCCTGGAGCAGGCTTAGCTTTGGCCGGCGTGCTGGCTGCCTTCTGAGTGCTGTTTCCTGCAGATGCTAGCAAAACCGGAGCTGCTTCCGGAGCGGGCTGCCATACCAGTAGTTTATCCTGCACTCTGATAGAGGAACCGTCCAGCTTATTCCATTCCTTCAGATTCTCTAGCGTGACGCCGTGCTTGCGGGCAATCGTATACAAGTTATCTCCGCGCTGCACAATGTAGGTTTTTTGCACCAGGCTGTCTTTAGGAGTTTCCTTGGCAGAGGCAGCGGCTAGCATAACGGGTGCTTCGGCTGGTACAGTGTGTTTTGCAGGAGGAGGTGTTGGTGCAGCGGCGAGCAGAATGCAGCTCTGCTCAGCAGCCAGCAGTTTGGCAGCTTGGGCCGGGATGCGCAATTTATAATTACGGGTCGTAGCAGGAAGCTTCGGTTTTTTAATCTCCGGGTTCAGGGCCAACAGCGCCAGCGTATCCACGTGTAACTCAGTTGCCAGTTTCTCCAGATCCAGTGCCTGGTTCACAGTCAGGTGGGTGTAGTCAGCTGCGTAAAGGATAGAGTCAGAGAAAATGTTGTGCTCCGGGGCATACTTCATAGCATAGATCACTGCCGTCATAGATGGTATATAGTTGCGGGTTTCTCTTGGAAGGTATGGGTAAATTTCCCAGAACGTCTTTTTGCCACCGCCCGCTCTTCTGATCGCTTTGTTCACGTTGCCCTGACCACAGTTGTAGGCAGCCATGGCCAACTCCCAGTCGCCGTACGTGCGGTATAGTCGGCTCAGGAAGCGCATCGCCGCATCCGTAGATTTCTCTATGTCCATCCGCTCGTCGATGTACTGGTCCTGAGTCAGACCATACTCTTTGCCAGTAGACTTGATAAACTGCCAGGGACCAACCGCGCCTGCCCAGGAGGCCGCTTTCGGGTTCAGGCCAGACTCTACAATGGAAAGGTATTTGATGTCCTGCGGCATGTTATACTTCTTCAGGTACTTCTCGTAGATCGGGAAATACACATTTTCGCGGGAGATCATGGTGCGCGTATACTTTCTGTTACGGACAGTAAAGTAGTCGATGTGATTGCGCACAAATTTATTGAATACCAAAGGGATATCAGCCTCAATACAGCTCAGCCTGTCCTGGATCACCTCGTCGGGCTCATAGGGGATATACTCCACGAGCAGCGCCAGTTCCTCATCTGAAAGGAAGGTAGTGTCTGCCTGTGGTTTCTTTAAGGAATCTTCCTCTATGAGTCTTTCGAACCTGATCGTATAGTCAGAAGCCTGGGCATGGATCGCCCACATACTTCCAACCAGTGCTGCAAGTACTGTAAAGAGTCTAAACTGTGTCATTATAATTTATGCTTCAACGGTTAGCTTGTCCAGTATGTAATTTGAGAAAGCCAGCAGTTGCGGCTCCTCAAATGAGCGGGTCATTAACTGCAACCCGATGGAAAGGCCGTTCGCATCGCGACCTGCCGGAATAGAAATGGCAGGAACACCAGCAAGCGAGGCCTGAACCGTAAAGATGTCAGCTAAATACATAGCCAACGGATTCGCCGTATTCTCCTCTAACCTGAAGGCCGTAGTAGGAGCAGTAGGCAATATAAGAAAATCATAATGTTGCAGCAACTCATCCGTCTTATCTTTTATGAGACGGCGTACGCGTTGCGCCTTGGTATAGTAGGCGTCGTAGTAGTCGGCGCTCAGCACAAAAGTGCCCAGCATAATGCGGCGCTGCACCTCCGGACCAAAGCCCTCGGCTCGCGTTTTTTTGTAAAGGGAGGTAAGGTCGGTGGCATTCTCGCTGCGATAGCCATACTTCACCCCGTCAAAGCGACCCAGGTTAGAGCTGGCCTCCGCTGTGGTGAGGATGTAGTAAGTCGGCACCATGAAGTCCAGGTATGGAAACTCCACGGCTTCTACCTGGTGGCCTGCCTCCTGTAACATGTCTTTTACACCCAGAAGGGTTTCTTTCACCTCGGCATCCAGACCCTCACTTTCGAAGCAGTCGCGGATATAACCAATCTTGTATTTCTTGTCTGTCTGCAGCATCTGGCTGTAAGCAGGCACTGGGCGGTGGCTTACCGTGCTGTCATACTCGTCGCTGCCAGCCATTACTTCCAGCAGTAGGGCCGCGTCTTCCACACTTTTTGAAATAATGCCGATCTGGTCAAAAGAAGAAGCATAGGCGATCAGGCCGTAGCGGGAAATGCGCGAATAAGTAGGCTTAAGACCCACCACACCACAAAAAGAAGCGGGCTGGCGAACAGAGCCTCCGGTGTCAGACCCAATAGAAGCCAGGCAAAGGTCTGCCTGCACGGCCACGGCGGATCCTCCGGACGAGCCACCTGGTACGCGGGTCGTATCGTCGGCGTTGAGCACGGGACCGAAGGAAGAGTTTTCGTTAGAAGCTCCCATCGCAAACTCGTCACAGTTCTGGCGACCGATGATAATCGCATCTTCAGCAAGCAGGCGCTGCACTGCCGTAGCGGTATAAAGCGACTTAAAACCGTCCAGGATCTGACTGGATGCCTGCAGGCTATGGCCTTCGTAAGCCAGCACGTCTTTAAGGCCGATCACCATACCTGCGAGTTTGCCGGCATGGCCTGAGGCGAGCTTCTTGTCTACGGCGTCGGCCTGGACAAATGCTTCTTCCTCGAATATCTCCAGGAAGGCGTTTAGCTCAGGCTTCTGCTTTATATTATGAAGGTAGTGCTCTACCAGCTGTCTGCACGACAGTTGCCCGTTGGCAATATCGCTGCGAATGTCACGAAGTGAGTGGTATGATTTCAAACTAGTCAGGCTTTTTTATGTCCTTAATGGAGCGTTCAAGCTCGTCCTGGATTTCTTTTTTTGCATCGTTAAAGCTACGCAGACCGCGACCAGCAGAACGTGCCAGGCCTGGGAGCTTGTCTGTGCCAAAAAGGAGAAGTACTGCGGTTAGTACAACAAGTAATTCTCCTCCCCCTATGTCTCCCAGGAAGAGGAGGATTGTACTAAGAATCATAAAATATTATTCTGAAAAGATTACTTCGTAGTGTTGGGATCGTCTTTAACAGAGCTTTCGATATCAGACTTGATCTCTTTGGTGGCGTCTTTGAACTCACGGATGCCGCGACCCAGTCCTTTGGCGAGCTCAGGTATACGCTTGGCGCCGAACAGTAAGAGAATAGCGAACAAGATCAGGACTACCTCTGTGCCTCCTAAACCTCCGATAAATGCAAAAATGTTGGTAATTACCATGGTCTTAAAGTTTTAAGAATGAATAGCTGCAAAAATAAAGCTTATATTTTAATTTAACCCACATTTGGAAACATTAGTTTAGCCCCAGCTAATTATCTAGGGAAATCACCTTGAGGCAGCTGTAGGGCATGGTACGTGAATGTCTTTTCAAGATACGATGCAAGCAAGGTGCAACCTCATATGTCAATAGGCGTATAGAGGGTCAAATAAATTTGATATCTTGCTGCGGGCGAGATATTCTAGCTATTATTTGTGCCTGTCTTTTTCCCAAAATGAAAAAAACATTTCCGGCAGAGGGAAATTCTATACAATAGGCGTAAAAATTTCTGCTGATAATCAAATAGTTAATGGTGTTGGTGTTTTTGGCAAGCTACTTGTAATAGGCCATATACAACGGAATTACACTACATCGCCTGACAGAGGGATAGAACTAAGAATAAAAATAAATATTAAGTTTTTTTAATCTTCTGTTTGCAAGTGTAATTTAAAGGTTGTAAATTAATCCATAGAAATTTAACACAGCCCCTTTGGTGGGGAGAAAGTGTCTAAATATAATTTTAAGTTTGTTTTCATAGCTTGGAAAGGCACCCTGCTTTGTAGGGTGTTTTTTCTTTTATAGAGGTATAGAAAACCAAACTCTTATCGAAATACAAGCTAAAAAGGCACGGCCGGGCATCTTCAAAGATGCCCGGCCGTGCCTTTTATTTACCAGGTATAACAGGAGGTCTACTTTGGCCTGATCCAGCTTTCCGGGTTTAGGTTGGTATTGTTTTTCCAGAGCTGGAACTGCAGTTCGGTCGTGCCGTTGGCGTCGGTGTACACTGTCCCGATCACATCTTTATGCTTTACGTCCTGTCCCTCTTTCACATTAACAGTGCGCAGCTTTGCATATACTGCAAAGTATTCGCCATGCTGCACCATTACAATATTATTCATGCCCGGTACGCTGGCCACCGTGAGTACCTTGCCTTCGAATATGGCGCGCGCAGGCTCTCCCTGACCGGTCTGAATATCAATTCCTCTGTTTTCTACTACCACACCTTTTAGTACCGGGTGATTGTGGCGGCCAAACTTCTGCGAGATAAACCCACGGTCCACGGGCCAGGCCAGTCGTCCGCGGTTGCCTGCAAATGAGGAGGAGATAAGGGCGGCTTCCGGAGTGAGCGTGATCTTGCTGGAGCTTCCGCTGGTGGCGCGTCCTTCTTCTCGAGCGGCACGGGCGGCACGGGCGATCTCCTCTTTCACAATATCGGCAATCAGATTATCCAGCTTTCTAACGGCCTGCTGGCGTTGTGCCACTTCTTTTTTGAGTTGCTCTTCCTGCTTGCTGAGCTTTTGGATCATGCCATCCTGCTGGGTGCGCAGCGACAATAGGTTTTTGTTCTCCACCACCTGTTTGTTAAGCAGACCGCGCTTCTCTTCCCGCTGTGACTCCAGCGTGCGCAGCTGTCCTGTGAGGGCCACCTGTACCTTGTTGATTTGTTCGACCTGTTTCTTGCGGGCCTCGGAGTACTGTTGCAGGTAACGCAGGCGGCGCACCATCTGGTTGAAAGAGTCAGCGGCAAACACGAACATGAGCTTGTTGTAGCTGTTAGCAGTCTTGGAGGCAGCGTATACCATGGTGGCGTACTCGGCTTTCAGGCTTTCCAGGTCGGATTGCAGTTCACCTACTATACCTTCAGTTTCCTTCAGGCCTGTCTCCAGCAATTTTATTTCGCGTGATATGGTGCTGATAACGCCTTTCTGTACCGTAATTTTTTCCTGAATGGCGTTGAGCTGGCCAATAGAAGCTTCTTTCTGCACCTTGGTCTGCTGCAGAATGCGGTTTGCTTCTTTAATACGGTTTAGGTTTTCCTTTTTCTCTTTCTCGAGCTGCGCCTTCGATTTTTGTTTCTGGGCTTGGGTAGCCAACGGCAACAACAGGATAATCAGGAAAAAGGCTGATTTGTAAAGGGCCTTCATCAGAAATAGGGGTATACTACACTTAGCCTACAAATATGGCAAAACTATATTGCCCGTACCAGAACCCCGCCTATTTTATTAGGCTAAAGGCGCTTGTAACCAGAAGGAACACTGAAGGGAAACTCCAGGACATCCTCGGAAACGGTAACTTTGGTGTGGCTTAAGTTAAAGTCGGAAACCTGGCCTGATTGCAGAATCTGAGCCAGCATGTTGTAGGCAAAGGGCACTTCGCCCAATGGTTGGAAACTCTCATACTGCACCACAATGCTATTGCCCGATTGCTGGTCTTTGACGTTGAGCTGTTGCAGTTTCAGGTTTTCGGAGCTAATGAAATAGTCAAAAAGCAGGTTTTCGCGCAGCTGCTGCACGTGCTGCATCTGGCCCTGGGTAGTCGCTTTTTCAGAACCGTTGGCCTGGTAGTTGCCCAGCAGAATGGCCTGTACTACCTGAAAGTCAAGCGCTACGTTAAAGCGCTTGCTCACAAAGGCGTAGTCGGTGGCGGCGTACTCGCGCTGAATGCGGTTCATCATGTACACCGAGTCGGGCGTGAGCTTGATGCGGGCTGCCTCTATACCTAAGCCTGGCAGCACAGAGATCCAGATCACGCTGTCCTTCTGCATGCGTAGCGCATAGCCCGACGAGGTGCTCTGGCCTTTGTCATCAAACTTAAGCTGGCCGCGGGCGTTCAGGTAGGTGAATTCCAGGTTTTGGACAGTGACGTTGCCCACCGTTTCGGTGGCGGCAGAGGCGGCAGAAGGAATCGTTTCTTTTTTGCAGGCGGAAAACAGGAGTATACCCAGCAGGTATAGCAGGAGCTGTTTATTCATAGAGTTTCTTTTCTTTTATCTTTCTGTCAAGGAAGGCGGATGCCTCTCCTTTGAGTTTGGCTTTTTCCCACTGCCTCACCGCCTCGTCTTTTTTGCCTAGCTTGAACAGCACATCGCCGTAATGCTCTACAATAGTCGCATCCTCAGAAACAGCAATAGCCTGCTCCAGGTATTTCAGCGCGCCCTCGTAATCTTCCATCTTGTACAGCACCCAGGCATAGGTATCCAGGTAGGTGGGGTTGGCAGGATGTTGCTCTACCAGCCGGCCGGCCATGGCTTTGGCTTTGGGTAGTTGCTCGCCTCTCAGCGATAAAAAGTAACTGTAGTTGTTGAGTACGTGCTCATTGTTAGGGTCCTGCGTAAGCACGGCCTCGTATGCCTCGTCTGATTTTTTATACTCTTTGATGGAGTTGTAGGCATCTCCTAACTGGGCGTTGAACTGGGTGACTAACTCAGGCTCGCTCGCCGAAAGGCGCTTGCCATGCTCCAGCGACTTGGCAGCCTTGGCAAAGTTCTTTTCGATCAAATGCCCGGTGCCATTGTAGAACCAGAAAACGGCCTGGTTCGGGAACAGCTCCAACGCCTGCTCAGAGTGCTTCACCAAATCGCCCGATTCGCCCAGTTCCGCGTCGAGCAGCACGATCTGCTGCCAGATCTTAAAATGCGAGTCGTCGAGTTTGACAGCCTTGATGTAGTTGCCCCGTGCTGCCTCTTTTTTACCAGTGATGGTTTGCAGGTCGCCGGCTACCGCGTAGGCTTTCGCCTCCTCGGGGTGCGATGCGATCGTGAGGTCGGCCAGCTCAAGGGCTATACCTTCTATGGCCGGGTTGGGCAGCTGCCGGATGAAGTCAACCAGGATGCGCACTTTGGTGTCAATGTCGAGGTCGGTGCTAGCGAATGCAATTTTCACCTGGTTTTCAGATTCCTTCAGGTTGCCTTTCTGGCGGTGCAGGTCCGAGAGCATCAGGTGCGCAAACGGGTTGTTCGGCTCGATGCGCAGGGCGCGGTTGATCGTTTCGATGGCAATGTCCGGCTTTTGGCTGGCATTGTAGAGCTCGGCCTGGGCCAACAGGTAGCGAATCTCCGTAGGGTTAGCCGCAATCAGCTTTTCGCCTTCCGCAAGGGCCTTTCCGATGTTCTTCTGGCGCAGGTATATCTGCTGGCGGTTCATGGAAAGCTGCTCCAGGGCACCGTATTTTTTCTCGATGCGGTCATAGGTCTTCAGCGCATCGTCATACTTGGACTGTGCCAGGTATAGCTCCGCCAGATTGAACAGGTACTGCTCCTGGTCAGGCACGTTGCGCATCAGGTCGTTGTAGGCCTGAGCCGCCTCGGTGTACTGCTTCTGTTCGGCGTGCAGCTGCGCAAGCAGCAGGTAATAGTAGGGGTTTTTGGAGTCGTTGGCGACGGCGGCCTGTGCAAATGTTACACCCGCTTTTGGGTTTTCCATCAGCATGTAGGTCTCGGCCAGCTTGTAGTTGAGCGCCGCATTAGTGGGGGTAACGGCGTATGCTTTCTGGAACTGGCTAAGCGCCTGCTTATAGTCCTCTAGCATAAAGTATTTCATGCCCTCCAGAAACAATGCCTCGCTCAGCAGCTTTTCCTGCTCGCTGGGTTCGGGCTGCGGCACAGGTATGGCTACCTGCTCCGTCTCGGCCTTCTCCTTGCCCTTTCTCTTTTTTTTCTTAGACTGGGCCTGGCTTTCGCCGGTCGCGACCAGTGCAAGGCAGCAAGTAGCGAGCACAATGTTTCTGAATCGGGTCATAAAATAGGTATGCTAATCTTTGAGCGTGTTGTAGTCGCCAAGGCTCAGGTCTGACTGGCGGCCTTCATAGGAAACAAAATTACCTACCATTGAGTTTGCTATGTTCCCGTTTTTGATGGTCGACTCCTTCTGAACGATGGAATTGTTCAAAATAGACGCCAGTACGCTGGTGTTGTCTCCAATAGAAACGTGCGGCCCTACCACTGAATTGTGGATCACGGCATTCTCTCCGATATACACGGGCGGGATGATGACAGAGTTCTGGATATCGGCCGACGCCGCTACCAGGTCCTTCTCATCCTTGATATATTCTAAATAGCGTTGATTTGTGTAAACGGTTGCGTCTTTATTGCCACAATCGAGCCATTCTGAGATAACGGCAGGAATAAATTTCGTGCCTTTGTTTTTCATGTTCTCCAGCGCATTCGTCAGCTGGTACTCGCCCTTGTCTTTGATGTCGTTGTCGAGCAGGTACTGCAACTCATTGCGCAGGTACACACCGTCCTTAAAGTAGTAGATACCGATGATGGCCATGTCTGACACGAACTCCTGCGGCTTCTCCACAAAGTCAGTGATCTCGCCGTTGTCGCCCAGCTTCACCACGCCAAACGGACGTGGGTCTTCCACGCGCTGCACCCAGATGGTGCCGTCGGCGTTGGTATCGAGCTTGAAGTCGGCTTTGAAAAGCGTGTCGGCAAAGGCTACGACTACCTTACCCTCCAGTGAATCCTGCGCACACATGATGGCGTGTGCCGTGCCCAGGGCTTCTTCCTGGTAAAAAATGCGGCCCCTGGCACCAACCGACTCAGCGATTGCTTTCAGGTCGCGCTCTACAGCCTCACCGAAGTGGCCGATAATGAAAGCCACTTCCTCAATGGGCTCATGGCATACTTTTGCAATGTCTTCTACCAGGCGCTGCACGATCGGCTTGCCTGCAATAGGTATAAGTGGTTTAGGAACTGTAAGAGTGTGCGGGCGCATACGCTTGCCCATACCTGCCATAGGTACAATAATCCTCATAGCTGTTAGTTTATGGATTGAAAAATGTAGCCGGACGTGCTGCCCGGCCACTATTGGTTTTGATTAATACTGTATTTTGAATGTTTGGTTTTAGCCCTCACCAAAAAGCAGGAAAAGGCTGGTTATACCTTGTGTTGATGGCTACGCTGCTGACCTACTTCGTACCCGTGCTGCCGTAACCGCCAGCGCCGCGCTCGGTGTCTGTCAGCACTTCGGCTTCCGCCCACGCTACACGCTTGTAGCGCGCTACCACCATTTGGGCCACACGTTCGCCGTCCTCTACCACAAAGTCCTGATCAGACAAATTCACAAGCAGTACCTTGATCTCGCCACGGTAGTCGGCGTCGATGGTGCCGGGGCTGTTCACGATAGAGATGCCATGCTTGTAGGCCAGTCCGGAGCGGGGTCTGATCTGCGCCTCGTGCCCTTCAGGCAGTTCAATGAAAAGGCCGGTAGGTATAAGGGCGCGCTGCAGCGGCTTAAGGGTAACGGGTGCTTCCAGGTTAGCGCGCAGGTCCATACCTGCCGAGTGCTCCGTCTGGTAAGCCGGCAGCGCATGCTTGGATTGGTTAATGACTTTAACCGGTAAGTTCGTTGTGTTCATCTATTAAAGATAAAGATTATTTTTTAGATAGAAAGTAGGACCGCTCCCTGAACCAAACCACTGCCAGAAAAACGCCGCATATTGCCAAATGGTATGCGTGGCGCAGCCAGAAATCTTCGATAGGCACCAGGAAGGCAGCCGCCACCAGTCCCGTAGCGAGTACGATATACCCTAAAATGGTTTTGACAGGGTAGGGGATCGGGTAGTGCACATTGCCCAGCAGGTAAGTGGCCAGCGCCATACCGATGTAGCAAAGGAGCGTGGCTATGGCCGAGCCCATGTAGCCCAGTACAGGTATAAGCAGCAGGTTGAAAGCAATCGTAACCGCTGCTCCCCCGAAAGCGATGTAGGTGCCAAAATGCGTTTTATCTGTCAGCTTGAACCAAACAGTGAGGTTGTAGTAAATGCCCAGGAACAGGTTGGCGAGCAGCAGTACCGGCACTACCATCAAACCGTCATGGTATTCCGGTCCGATCAGTAGAGCGAAATCTTCGAGGTTAGTCGAGATAAACAGGTAGATGAAAGCACAGGCGATCACAAACCATTTCATGACCAGAGCGAAGGCCTGCGGCGATTCTTTCTCCTGTGCCTGCGAGAAAAAGAACGGCTCGGCGGCATAGCGGAAAGCCTGTATGGTGAGCGTCATGAAAATGGCGAGTTTGTAGCAGGCGCTGTATATACCTACGGCCGCCATGTTGCTGGTGCCCGGATAGAAACCTTCGGGCAGATAACGCTCCAAAAGTATCCGGTCTATCACTTCGTTGACCATGCCGGCCAGCCCCATGAACAGGAGCGGCCATGCGTATTGCAGCATCGGCTTGAGTTGCTCCACATCCAGCCTGAAGCGGAAAATGCGCAGCTCCTTCCACAGCATGGGCAGCAGCAGTGCATTGGCCACCAGGTTAATCAAAAAAATATAACCAACTCCAAAATCTGGATTGTACAGGTATGCGGCTAGCGGTTGCAGACTCGTGAGGTACTGTCCTTCGTAAATGTGCCGCAGCAGGACCAGGAAAAAAAGATTGGCCCCCACTGTCAGCAGGATGTTGGCCAGCTTAATGGAGGCGAATTTGATGGCTTTGTTCTGATGCCGAAGCCAGGCAAATGGTATAGCCACCAGCGCATCGATTGCCAGCACAAGCGCCAGCCAGACGATGTACTCCCGGTGTTCAGGGTAGCCGATGTAGTCTGCAATTTGCTGCGAAAAGAGCAGCAGTATACCTGTGAGAATCGTGCTGCTAACCAGAATGGCGCTCAGCACCCGGTTGTAAACCGTTTTCGGTTCTTGCTCAGGTTTGTTGGCAAAGCGGAAAAAAGCCGTCTCCATTCCGTAGGTATACACGACGTTGAAGAAAGCCACAAAAGCATATAGGTAGGAGACCACCCCATACTCCTCTGGCAGAAACACACGGGTATAGACCGGCACGAGCAGGTAGTTGAGGGCGCGGCCCACGATGCTGCTCAGTCCGTAGGCAGCTGTTTGCCCGACCAGTTTTTTGGCGATGCTCATGCGTTTGTTTTAGGGCAGGGAGGTATAGGTATCAGCTGAAAAAGACAGAACGCGCTATACCTGCCATTTATTGATAGGTATAGCGCGTTGCTGCAGGTATAAGATTAAGCGCCTTTGAATACAGGCTTGCGCTTCTCCAGGAATGCATTGGTGCCCTCAATAAAGTCTTGCGAGGAGCAGCAGCGGGCAAACGAGTTGGCCTCTGTCTGGTAGCCATTCTCGTCTTTGTCGTACACGGCGTTCACACAGTCGATTACCAGGCCAATGGCAAGTGGGGCCTTAGACACGATCTTGTTCATAATCTCCATACACTTTGGCATCAGTTCTACAGCAGGCACTACGTGGTTTACCAAACCAAGTGCCTTGGCTTCGTTCGCGCCAATCATGTCGGCGGTCATCATCAGTTCCATCGCTTTGCCCTTACCGATCAGCTGTGTCAGGCGCTGCGTGCCACCGTAGCCCGGTATAAGGCCCAGGTTTACTTCCGGCTGACCAAAACGGGCACCTTCGCTGGCAACGCGCATGTGGCAGGCCATAGCTAGTTCGCAGCCTCCGCCTAGGGCAAAGCCATTCACGGCAGCGATCACGGGCTTGGTGCAACGTTCGATCATGCTGAAAACCTCCTGACCGCGCTCCGCAAAACTGCGGGCGTTTACGTCGCTAAGTTCTGAGATCTCCGAAATGTCAGCACCTGCTACAAAAGCTTTTTCTCCGGCACCGGTAAAGATGGCTCCCTTCACAGCAGAATCGTCATAGACTTGCTGGATGGCAGCCTTGATCTCCCTGATGGTTTCGATGTTGAGGGCATTTAGCTTATCTGCACGATTAATGGTGATGATAAGAACGCCATTCTCGAGGTTGAGCAGCAGGTTTTCGTATAGAGACATAGTTTAATACGGTATGGTATTTAGATAACAGCAGCAAATATAGTAGTGATTTAGCTAAATCCCTAAAGTGCAATCCGGTAATGGCTCAGTTCTAATGGCCCTTCCCTAAAGATTCACATCAGCATCGTCCCTCTGGTCTGGATTTGTTATATTTGTGCAATTTGTAAATACAGTACGCTCACCTTATACCTTATTCTCATGCTTAAGGCTTTATTGCGCTTTCTTTTCCTGTTTCTTATCTCTTCATATTTTAGCTTAGCCACTGCCTCTGCCCAGGACATCCCGGCCCCTGTCCAAAACCCTCCGGCCGATACGGCGGCAGTGCCGAACATCTGGGACTTCGGCGGTACCGGCACGATCAACTTCAGTCAGGTGAGCCTGAGCAATTGGGCAGCCGGGGGGGAGAGTTCGCTCTCAGCCCTGGGTATATTGAATATCTACGGCAACTACAAAAAGGGCAAAAACACCTGGAACAATACCCTGGATCTAACCTATGGCACTGTGAAACTGCAGGAGCAGCGCCTCCGCAAAAGCGACGATCGCCTGGAGCTGAACCTGAAGTATGGGCGCCAGGCTTCGAGCAAATGGTTTTATACGGCGCAGCTCAATACCCGCACCCAGATCAGCCCGACCTATACCCCCGAGCGCGACTCGGTGGTCTCTAACTTCATGGCGCCCGCTTTTGTGTTGGCCTCCATCGGTATGGACTACAAACCCAATCCCAAGCTGTCGGTTTTCATTTCACCTTTTACCGGCAAATTCACGGCTGTGCTCAACCAGCGCATGGCGGACTACGGGGCTTTTGGGGTGGAGCCCGCTCGGAGTGACCTGGAAGGCAATCTTATACCTGGCACCGGGGAGCGACTGCGCGAAGAGTTCGGGGGCTTTGTGAATGTGCGCTTCCGGAATGAGATATTCAAAAATGTGACCCTCCAATCCAAAGCCGATCTGTTTTCCAATTACCTGCACAATGCCAAGAACATTGATGTGAGTTGGGAGAACCTGGTAAACTTTAAGGTGAATAAGTTTTTGTCGGCCAGTCTCTTTGTGCACATGATCTATGATGATGATATTTTGATCGATATTGACCGCAGCGGTGATGGTACAATGGATGGGAAAGGACCTCGTTTGCAGCTGAAAGAAACCATGGGAATAGGGTTATCTTACAAATTCGAATAGTAAACTTTTAATTACCACTTCTTGTTATTCACTAAAAATGTATACTTTAGCGCATAATGTACGTTGTATAGATACATTATCAAAAGTGGATTTATGAAAAAAATCATATCGTTACTATTCTCTCTGTCTTTCCTCCTGTTTGTGTCCGATGCGATGGCACAAACTTCCAGTTCTTCGAGCACTTCGCTGAACTCCGGGAAAGACGAATACTGGGGTACTGCCCGGGTGCAGGAAAAGGGTACTACCGCTGATGCCGTCGGCGCACGCGCTTCAGGTATGGACGCACGTTGGAATGCTTATGAAAATTCGAACCGTACCCGCTTTACCAAAGACCGCATCAAAGGCAGCAAGCGCATGGAAGCCATTCTGAAAAAAGAGAAAGAAATGCACCGCAAGCACAAGCGCGACAAGCGTCGTCTTGCCCGGTATTCATTGTAATAGAACACCCCGAATGCATTTAAAAGCCCCGCCTGATTATTCAGGCGGGGCTTTTTTTTGATCCTGTATAGTATAAGCGAGGCGCGCAACATATATGGCTTGTTTTTGCTATACATTAAGACAGGATTTGAGGTATAGCCTTACCACTAAAGAAGGGTAAAGGTGAGACTTGATTTAGAAGCTGGCAAAGCTCTTTCAAAGTATAGCTACACTATTTCAGCAGGTATACCTTGCGATTGGTCAGTGCGTTTTATTTTCCTATGCCTGATTCGGATTGATCAATCTGATTCGGTATAGGGTCTCCAGACCCGCGTAATCTATATTTTGATTTATGGGTATGTGGACAATCTCGTAGAGCGTTTCCTTAAGTTTATAGGATTTGGATAAGGGCCTCGACAAAGCTTCGGGGCATGGATGTACCGAAGAGCATCTACTTATGTTGACAGAATTAGTAGATGGGGTTTCATTACCTCAAACGTGCTCTTAATTAAGTAGGATAGCTCTGCTGTATTCAGATATAGCCTTTCTCAGGTAAAGCAAGTGGTCAGGTATAGTTATCCTTTTTCAGGTATAGCCAGTGCCCGCTACTTCAAGATGGTTTTGCTGACTGCCCAAAAACAGAAGGCTCCCGCTTTCGCAGGAGCCTTCTTTATGATTCATGATGCAGCTGTATTACAGCGTACGCTTCACTTCTTTTTCTACGTAAGCTTCGATTACGTCACCGATCTCGATCTCGTTGTATCCTTTCAGGCTGATACCGCATTCGTAACCCTGGCGTACTTCAGACACATCGTCCTTAAAGCGCTTGAGTGCCAGAATCTCGCCGTCGTGTACCACAATACCGTCACGTACCAGACGTACTCTGGAGTTACGCTGAATAGAGCCGTCTGTGATCATACAACCTGCAATCGTACCAACCTTCGTGATGCGGAATACATCGCGAACTTCGGCGTTGCCCGTAATCTCCTCTTTCATGGTAGGAGCAAGCATGCCTTCCATCGCGTCTTTCACTTCGTTGATCGCATCGTAGATGATAGAGTACAGACGAACGTCAATCTGTTCCTGCTCTGCCAGTCTGCGGGCGTTCTGTGAAGGACGTACCTGGAAACCGATGATGATCGCATCAGAAGCGGAAGCCAATAACACGTCAGATTCTGAGATAGCGCCTACGCCTTTGCTGATGATGTTCACCTGCACCTCGGCAGTAGACAGTTTCAACAGGGAGTCAGCAAGTGCCTCTACGGAACCGTCCACGTCACCCTTCACAATTACGTTAAGCTCCTTGAACGTACCAATGGCCAGACGACGACCGATTTCATCCAGGGTGATGTGCTTGCGGGTACGCAGGCTTTGCTCACGCTGCACCTGTGCCCGGTTGGTAGCGATTTCACGTGCCTCGCGCTCCGATTCCATCACCTGGAACTTGTCACCGGCCTGTGGTGCACCGTCCAGACCCAGCAGCTGTACCGGGGTGGATGGGCCTGCCTCTTTCATCTTGCGGCCGCGGTGGTCGGTCATAGCTTTCACTCTACCGTAGTGGGAGCCTGCCAGTACCACATCACCTACTTTCAGCGTACCAGTCTGCACCAGCACCGTTGCTACGTAGCCACGGCCTTTGTCAAGCGATGCTTCGATAACCGTACCCACGGCATTTCTGTCTGGGTTAGCTTTAAGCTCCAGGAGCTCAGCCTCCAGCAATACTTTCTCCAGCAGGTCAGGTATACCCTGTCCTGTTTTCGCTGAGATTTCCTGCGACTGGTATTTGCCGCCCCATTCCTCTACCAGGATGTTCATCTGAGCGAGCTCTTCACGAACCTTATCTGGGTTAGCGGCTGGTTTGTCTATCTTGTTAAGTGCAATGATGATAGGAGAACCGGCTGCCTGTGCGTGATTGATGGCCTCCTTTGTCTGTGGCATCACCGAGTCATCGGCCGCCACCACGATAATAACAACGTCCGTTATTTTGGCACCACGGGCACGCATGGCCGTAAAGGCTTCGTGACCCGGCGTATCCAGGAAGGTAACGGTACGTCCGCTCTCTGTCTGCACCTTGTAGGCGCCGATGTGCTGCGTGATACCGCCGGCCTCGCCAGCTGTTACGTTGGCATTACGGATATAGTCAAGGAGGGAAGTTTTACCGTGGTCAACGTGACCCATAATGGTCACAATCGGGGCACGATCCAACAGATCCTCTTCGTTTTCTTCTAGCGCTTCTTCCAGCGCCTGCTCATCTTCTGATGTGATGAACTCCACTGCATAACCAAACTCGTCTGCAATGATGGTGATGGCTTCGGCGTCAAGGCGTTGGTTGATGGATACGAACATACCCAGCTGCATACATACCTTGATGACATCGTTCACGCTCACGTTCATCAGCGCTGCCAGGTCATTAGCTGACACGAATTCTGTTACACGCAGGGTCTTCGACTCTGCCTGCTCCATCAGGCGACGCTCTTCTGTCGCATCCGCAATAGCAGAGCGCTTCTCACGACGGTATTTGGCGCGGTTACCACCGCCTCCTTTGCCGCCGCTCAGCTTCGCAAGCGTCGCTTTGATCTGCTCCTGGATTTCCTTATCCGTTACTTCTGCTTTTTCTACACGTGGTCCCGGAGCATTGCGTGGTCCACGGCCGCCTGGGCCTCCAGGTCCGCCACCGCCAGGACGTTGTCCCGGACGATTGCCCTGATAGCCTCCGCCGCCGCCACCCGTATGCTGGATAGGGCGAGCCTGTGGATTGGAAACACTTTGTCCCTGGTTCTGGTTGCCACCCTGTTCCGGGCCGGCCACAATAATGCGCTTGCGCTTTTTCTTCTTACCGGCCTTCTTGTCATCAGAAGACGCTACCGGCTTAGTACCTTTTCTACGGGAGCTGTCTGGCAATTCAATCTTGCCCAGCACCGTAAGGCCTTTCAGCTGGTCGGCTTTTGCTGTAATTGTTTCTATTTGTTCTGGTCCTTTTTCTTCAGGAGTAGCAGGTGCCGGCTTTTCCGGTGCCTGTGGTGCCGCCGCTTGCGCAGGAGCTGGTGTTCTTTCAACTGGTTTTTCAGCTGGTTTCTGTTCCGCAGCAGGGGCAGGAGGCATTGCCGGTTGCTGTGGAGTTTCAACTTTTGGAGCTTCCACCTTAGGAGTTTCAGCTTTAGGCACTTCCGCGGCAGGTGTTTCCTGCACAGGCGCTGCCGGTTTCTCCACAGGCTTCTCTACCTGAGGTGCAGGGGCTGGGGCTGCCTGTTCCGGCGCTTTCGCTTCCGGGGCTTTCGGCTGTTCAACTGCAGGTGCCTTCGGCTCTTCCGCTTTAGGGGTGGCTGGCTTAGGTATAGGACGGCCTTTAGCGTCAAGCTCTATTTTGCCAAGCACTTTTATACCTGGAAGCTTTGCTTCAACAGGCGCCGGTGCTGGCTCCGCTTTTGGCTTCGCCTCCGGGGCTTCGTTTTTCGGCTGCTGCGCGTTCTTGATCAGGATCTCCTGCTCAGGCTCCGATGTTTTCTTTGGCTCGTGATGAGGCTCCGATTCCACTATCTGGTTGCTTTGTGGTTTCTTGCCAATGTTCAGTTCTTCCGCTTCAATCTTGTCTTGCATGGAAGAGGCGAACTCTTTAGCCAGCATACCGAACTGCTCTGCCGTGATTTTGGTGGTGGGTTTGTTTTCCACGTCAAAGCCTTTAGCAGAGAGGTAATCCACAATGGTAGCTGTACCAATGTTTAAAGTAGTTGCAACCTGTTTGAGCCTCCTGATTTTGTCTTCTGCCATGTTCTGATATGCTGTCTTTATTATTCTGTTAATATACTATAGTTGCCTTGCAAGGTATAGAACTACGCCCCGTCCCGAATATTTTTCAAAATTACAGTAACGGAGCGCAACTCACAACTATTGATTGTCTTCTTCTTCCAACTCTTCGCGTAGGATGGAGAGCACGCTGTCGATCGTCTCTTCTTCCAGTTCTGTTCTGCGAAGCAGGTCTTCCTTCGAAATGGCCAGTACGCTCTTGGCCGTGTCCAGGCCGATGCGACGCAGTTCTGCAATCACCCAGTCCTCGATCTCGTCCGTGAATTCCTCCAGGCTGATGTCCTCTTCGTACACTTCCGACTCACGGAACACGTCGATCTCCATGTCTACCAGCTTGCTGGCCAGCTTGATGTTCTGGCCGCCTTTACCGATCGCAAGCGATACCTGGTCCGGCTTCAGAAACACGGATACACGACCGTTCTCGTTGTCTATCTTCATGCTGGTGATCTTAGCAGGGCTAAGCGCGCGCTGAATGTAGAGTTCCAGGTTATCGGTGTAGTTGATCACGTCGATGTTCTCGTTCTCCAGCTCGCGCACGATGCTGTGGATACGGGAACCCTTCATGCCCACGCAGGCACCTACCGGGTCAATACGGTCGTCAAACGATTCTACGGCTACTTTGGCTCGCTCGCCGGGCTCACGCACAATTTTTTTGATGGCGATCAGTCCGTCGTAAATCTCCGGCACCTCGTTCTCGAACAGACGCTCCAGGAATGCAGGAGATGTACGGGAAAGAATGATCTTCGGATTACCGTTCACGATCTCAACGCGCTGTACCACGGCACGCACTACATCACCTTTGCGGTAACGGTCTTTCGGGATCTGCTCGCCTTTCGGGATCAGCAGTTCGTTTTCTTCCTGGTCGAGCAGCAGTACTTCGCGGTTCCATACCTGGTATACCTCACCAGAGATAATCTCGCCAACAAGATCTTTATACTTCTGGAACAGGAGTTCTTTCTCCATGTCCTTGATGCGCTGGATGAGCGTCTGGCGGGCGGTCAGTACGGCACGGCGACCGAAGTCCTCGAGCTGTATTTCTTCCGACACTTCCTCTCCCACTTCAAAGTCAGGCTCTATTTTCTGCGCCTCCGATAAGGCGATCTTATCATGATCCCAGATGTCCTCCGAGTTGTCGTCCACGATTTCGCGGTTGCGCCAGATCTCCAGGTCACCCTTCTCCACGTTCAGGATGATGTCAAAGTTCTCGTCGGTGCCCCACTTCTTGCGGATCATGGTACGGAATACATCCTCCAGGATGCGCATCATCGTCGGGCGGTCTATGTTCTTGAATTTCGCGAATTCAGCGAACGACTCGATCAGGACTGAACTGTTCATTATCTTATCATTTAAATGAGATTACAACATTTGCTTTTACAATTTCCCCGAAGGGTATTTGCACAGGCTCATACGTTGCCTTTTTGCCTTTTTGTTTGATTTCTTCTGTCAGGTTTATACCTGTTTCTGTTACTTCTTCCAGCTTGCCGGTTTTTTCGGTGCCATCCTGCATTTTCAGCTTCAGGTTGCGGCCGATGTTTCGCTTATACTGCTGCGGCTGCGTGAGCGGAAAATCCACCCCCGGTGAGCTTACCTCCAACACATAAGACACCTCCTCGCCATACTCCTCTGCGATCTTCGCATTAACGCGGCGGCTGATGCTGGCGCACTGGTCTATCGTGATGCCCTGCTCGCCGTCAGCCAGCACGGTTATCTTGGGGCGCACCGCCGAATCAGACACCGCCACATCTACGATGAACAGGTCGTTTTCCGGTAGGCTGGCTTCCACCATTGCGCGAATACTTTGTGCCGTTATTGCCATATTAAATTAAAGAAAATAAAGAAGGGGACCTTGCGTCCCCTCATCTCCTTGGAAATAATGTCACAAATTTACTATAAAAACATTATATAAACAACAATATGTGTGGAAGTGCGCTGTAAATTATCTGGTTTCTGGAGATTTCGGACGGTATTTGAGCCCCTATAGCAGACTACCGAATGGGCTTCGGGTCAGTAACATGAACCGGCGCGAGAGAAGTTCTGCTTTTTAAAAACGGTACTGCCGCCGCATCTGAATATATTCTGAAGCGAGGCTTGATATTCCTACATGCATAATTTGTAAGTTTGCCACCGTGGCAGGTACATTCAAACGCATACGCCGGAAAATCTGGCTGATCCTTAACATTCTGGTAGTGCTCTGGCTGCTGCTCGGGGTGCTGAGCATGCGCGTGCCTCCCTACGAATTCTGGCCTGCGGGCTTCATGGCTTTCTCGCTTCCCGGTGCGCTGGTACTCAACTTCCTGTTTTTCATTTACTGGCTGCTGAAGCGCTCATGGTATGTGTTTCTACCGCTCGCTGTGATCGGCCTTGGTTGGAACCACTATGGCCGGCTGGTGTCTATATCATGGGACAAAGAGGTGCCTGCTGACGCTAAAACCCTCGAAGTACTTAGTTTCAACGTGCATATCTTTAACGCTTACGAACAGATTGTGGAAGGCGTACCGCGTGTGTCGGAAGAGATGGTGGATTGGGTAGCAACGCACCCTGCCGATGTGTTCTGTTTGCAGGAGTTTTACAGCCGGGTGAACTCTACTGAGTTTAACAACTTTAACCGGATCGGGAAAAGGTATAACCGGTATGTGTTTGCTTCTACTTACCAAGGCGATCGCGTGAAAGCCGATCTAGGTATAGCCATCTTCTCGAAGTATCCGATCATCAGAGGGAACACCATTCGTTTCCCGAATACGCCTGAGCGCAGCGCCAACCGGGCCGCCTGGGTAGATATCAATGTGAAAGGAGATACTGTCCGGATCTACGCAGTTCACCTGCAGTCGATGAGCATCAGAGCAGCAGATATCGAGAATACTTACTCGGCAATAGGTGACGAAGTGAGCTTCAAGAAAGAAAGTCGCAATCTGGCCCGTCGTTTGCGCATGGGTTTCCGGGCAAGGGCGCTGCAGGTACAGCAACTTTTGGATCATGTGAAAACCTCGCCCTATCCGGTTATCGTTTCGGGCGACTTCAACGACATTCCGTTTAGCTATACCTACAGCCAGTTGGTAAGCGAGTTGAACAACTCGTTTGAGAAAGCCGGCAATGGAGTGGGGGCCACTTACAACGGTCCGCTGCCCTTTCTGCGTATTGATAATCAGTTCTACAGCGACGGCCTGGAGGCCTACGATTTTAAAACGCATTACGAAATGCCGCTTTCTGACCACTTCCCGATCTCGGCCACCTATGTCATCAAGCCGAAGGAGGAGTAAGGCACTGACGGTATATTTTCTTAATTTTGAACTTTGGTTTGCCAGCGAGGTTAACCGGAAAGATCAAGTATAAACAGAAGGCATGCCCTGTTCGCATGCACTTCCTATACCGATACCATGCAACACAAACTCAACCTGTATAACACGCTCACGCGCAAAAAAGAACTGTTCGAACCGCTGCACGCGCCCTTCGTGGGAATGTATGTCTGCGGGCCGACAGTGTACGGCGAACCCCATCTGGGCCATGCCCGCAGTGCCGTTACCTTCGACGTGCTGTACCGCTACCTCAAATACCTGGGCTACAAAGTACGCTACGTGCGCAACATCACCGACGTAGGTCACCTGGAGAACGACGCCGACGAAGGCGAAGACAAGATCCAGAAAAGAGCCAAACTGGAGCACCTCGAGCCGATGGAAGTGGTGCAGCATTATACCAACGTGTACCAGCAGGACATGGCGACGCTCAACGCGAAGTCGCCGGATATTGAGCCGCGTGCCTCGGGCCACATCATTGAGCAGATCCAGATGATACAGGAGATACTGGAGAACGGCATGGCCTATGAGGTTAACGGATCGGTCTATTTTGACGTGCCAGCCTACCACAAAGATCACAATTACGGCAAGCTTTCCGGTCGCATCATCGAAGACCTGCTGAGCAATACCCGCGACACCGAGGGGCAGGGCGAAAAGCGCTCGCCGCTGGACTTTGCGCTTTGGAAAAAAGCATCGCCGCAGCACATCATGCGCTGGCCTTCGCCCTGGAGCGACGGCTTTCCGGGCTGGCACCTCGAGTGCTCGGCCATGAGCCGCAAGTACCTGGGCGAAACCTTCGATATACATGGTGGTGGACTAGACCTGATGTTCCCGCACCACGAATGCGAGATTGCGCAGAGCCAGGCCAGCCACAGCCACTCCGACGCGGCCCGCTACTGGGTGCACAACAACATGATCACGGTGAACGGCCAGAAAATGGGCAAGTCGCTGGGCAACTTCATCAATCTGAGCGAGCTCTTCAGCGGCAACCACCAGATGCTGGAGCAGGCCTACAGCCCGATGACCATCCGCTTCTTTATTCTGCAGGCGCACTACCGCAGCACCCTCGACTTTAGCAATGAGGCACTACAGGCCGCCCAGAAAGGGTACAGAAAGCTGATGAACGGTATGCGTGTACTTGAAAAGTTAAGTTATCCGGAAGAAGGTGTAGGCACACCGGATGAGAAGCTGAACGATGAGCTGCTGAAACTGACCGAAGATTGCTTCCGTGGACTGAACGACGACCTGAACACGGCCCGCGCGATCGCCTCGCTATTCAACCTCCTCAAAAAGATCAACAGCCTATACCTGGGTCAGCTGCAGATCGGGGCACTGACGCGCGGCACTTTCGATACCATTCGCACGACCTATACCGAACTGGTAACCGATGTGCTGGGTCTGAAGGATGAACCGACTGCTGACATGGAAGAAATGCTGGAGCTGGTGCTTGGCTTTTACAAAGAAGCGAAAGAGAACAAGGCGTATGACAAGGTAGATGCCATCCGTGCTGAACTGAAAAAGCAGGGCATCGTGATCAAAGACCTGAAAACCGGAATTGACTGGGCTTATGAAGAATAATATGAAGCTACTGGCCATGCTGCTGTTTGGAGCGATGGGGCTTAACGGCTGCGACTCTTCCGAAAACGGAAACAGTAGCGAGCGTGTGGCAACCACCGAAGTGGAGGAGGCTGCCGCTGTGCAAGCGCCTGAATTTAATGCGGACTCTGCTTATTTCTTTGTGGATCGGCAGGTGGCTTTCGGGCCGCGAGTACCGAACACGGCCGAGCACTACAAAACAGGAGAGTGGCTTATCGAGACGCTGCGTGGCTACGGTGCTGAGGTACAGGTGCAGGCTTTTCAGGCAAAGGCTTTTGATGGCACTATGCTGAACCTGCGCAACATCATCGGCACCATCAACCCGAATGCAACCAAACGGGTACTGCTGGCCGCTCACTGGGACACACGTCCCTTTGCCGACAAAGACGACAAGGACCAGAACAAACCCATTGACGGCGCCAACGACGGTGCCAGCGGTGTTGGTGTGCTGCTTGAGATTGCCCGTACCATTCAGGCTGCAGAGCAAAAACCAGGTATAGGCGTCGATATCATTTTCTTTGATGGGGAAGATTACGGACGCCCGGATAACAGCGATCATCCTTACATGCAGGACGACTGGTGTCTGGGTTCGCAGTACTGGAGCAAGAACAAGCATACGCCGAATTACAAAGCGAACTACGGCATCCTGCTCGACATGGTAGGCGCCGAGAATGCCAAGTTTGCCCGCGAAGGCACCTCCATGCAGTACGCCCGCAACATCGTGGACAAGGTATGGCGCGCCGGCAATCGCATTGGTTACTCCGACTATTTTAAGTATGTGAATGCTCCGGCCATTACCGACGATCACTATTACGTGAACACAGTGGGCGGTATACGCATGATCGACATCATCGAGTACAACATGGCGAACCAGGACGACTACTTCGGCCATTACCATCACCGCCATGCCGATACGATGGACATTATCAGCAAAAACACCTTAAAGGCAGTGGGCCAGACCGTGCTGCACGTGCTGTACAACGAGTAAGGCTATACCTGACTGACAAATAAAAAGGCGCTCCATGGAGCGCCTTTTTATTTTTTGATAACAGAGGGCAGCACGTTGTCTTCCGTCATCTTCTGCACAGTGAGTTCAGCAAACTTGCTTGCTGCCTTGCGCAAGCTGGTAGGGCTGTGTGACTTGGACTGGGCTGACCAAACCAGCCGGTCAGTATTGGCATCGTAGAGGTTAGTTTCGAGGTAGTATACCTTGTCTTCGGTGTAGTATCCGGGGTCGTAGAGTGTAGGGTACCAGTAGGTATAATAGCCCCTGAAACTGCCATACCACATAAACCGCGTCATGGGGCGGTACCCCATGTTTCCAGGCACGTAACGGGTTTCAGTTTGCTCGTCTACCAGGGCAGCGGTGAGGATGGCGTCATGGCCGTTTTCTTTAATGCGCTCGATGAGCAGGTTGACATCGGGTTGGGTTTTAGCTGTGGCTGAGGGCGGAAACAGGTCCATGCTGCGGGTCGCCTGAATGCCACGCATCTGCAATTGGTCTACCAGGTCATTCTCTACTTCCTGCCGGGCCAGCACATTATCGGTGAGGGCTGCCACAACTACCCGCCGGTAATTCTGGGCTTCGATCTCCGGGCTTTTCCAGGAGCCCAGAATCTTTGTGGAAGAAGAGCAGGCGGCTATACCTGCCAATAGCAACAGAAGCCAGGCGTATGTAAGACGTTTATGTATCATGTCATGGCGCTAACGTTCTTATAGCTAATGCTTTGTATAACGAGTATAGGGTTGTTTTAGATTTAAGATAACAAGGTATAACCCTGCCCTATACAAGCAGATGGCGAGATGATGTTATTTAGTGCCAGGTATAGAGCAACATTTTAGCGAGGTATGCGGTATGTTGGGGCAGTATACCCGTGCTGGTCATCAGAAGGCATGATAATTTCTGAAGTATACAAAAGCGTTATATATTTGTCCTGCAATTCAATACGTCCTTTTATTAAAACCATTAAAAAAATGTCGTACGATAACATCGTTTCCTTACTAGGCTCTGAAGCGGAGAGCCTGCTTCAGTATGAAAGCAAAACAATTTCCAAGGACCTGATCCATGCACCGGGACCTGACTTTGTAGACCGTGTGTTCTCACTGTCTAACCGTAACCCGCAGGTTTTGCGCAGCCTGCAACAGCTCTTCAACACAGGTCGTCTGGCGGGTACCGGTTACCTTTCCATCCTGCCCGTGGACCAGGGCATCGAGCACACAGCGGGTGCTTCTTTTGCTCCAAACCCGATTTATTTCGATCCGGAGAACATCATCAGGCTGGCGATCGAAGGTGGCTGCAACGCCGTGGCAACTACCTTTGGTAACCTGGCGATGATGTCCAGAAAGTACGCGCACAAGATTCCGTTTGTGGTAAAGATCAATCACAATGAGCTGATGACCTACCCGAACAAATATGACCAGATCATGTTCGGCTCCGTGGACGAGGCCTGGAGCCTGGGCGCTACGGCCGTAGGCGCTACCATTTACTTCGGTTCTGAGGAGTCTTCCCGCCAGATCATTGAGGTGGCAGAGGCGTTTGAGAGAGCCCACCAGCTAGGTATGGCCACCATTCTGTGGTGCTATACCCGCAACAATGCCTTCAAGAAAGACGGCGTAGACTACCACGTAGCAGCTGACCTTACTGCACAGGCCAACCACTTGGGTGTGACAATCCAGGCGGACATCATCAAACAGAAACTGCCTGAGAACAACGGTGGCTTCAAGGCGATCGGTTTTGGCAAGACGCACGAGAAAATGTACTCTGAGCTTTCTTCTGACAACCCGATTGACCTGGCCCGCTACCAGGTGGCCAACTGCTACATGGGCCGCGCCGGTCTGATCAACTCCGGTGGTGAGTCGAAGGGCGAGTCGGATCTGGCGGATGCCGTACGCACAGCCGTTATTAACAAGCGTGCAGGCGGTATGGGCTTGATCTCTGGTCGCAAGGCGTTCCAGAAAGACATGAAAGTTGGTGTGGAGTTGCTGAACGCGATTCAGGACGTATACCTGGCCAACGACATTACACTTGCGTAATCTGTAGCAGAACTGCTGATTATTAACTAATTTTACAGCCTGCTTTGGAAAAGCTCCTTTGTGAGTATTCCGGAGCAGGCTATATTTGTGCCCGAATCTGCCCGATTTGGAAAGAGGAGTGTGGCGGAACAACCATTTAATGTGCAGCATGCACGCCCGATACGATTATGATGCCTTGGTTTAAACGAGTAGAAAAAGGAATTAACACGCCGACAGAGGAGAAGAAGGAAACCCCGGACGGTTTGTGGTATAAGTGCCCGGAATGCAAAACGGTGACCAGCATGACCGAGCACCGCAAAAACCTGAAGACCTGCGTGAAGTGCAACTACCACGACCGTATTGGCTCCAAGGAGTATTTTGCCATCCTGTTCGACGACAACAAGTTCACGGAGATGGACGAGGACATGAGTTCGGGTGACCCTCTGAATTTCGTAGACTCCAAGCCATACCCGCAGCGTACAGTTGAAACCGAGCGCAAGACCGGTTTGAAAGACGCCGTGCGCACTGCCTATGGCAAGTCCGGAGGCCGGGATATTACCATCGCCTGCATGGACTTTGCTTATATCGGTGGCTCTATGGGCTCTGTGGTAGGGGAAAAGATTGCCCGCGCCATCGACCATGCCCGCAAAACGCGCACGCCTTTCATGATGATCTCAAAATCAGGTGGCGCCCGCATGATGGAGGCCGGATTCTCGCTGATGCAAATGGCCAAAACCTCTGCCAAGCTAGCGCTTCTCTCAGAAGAAAAACTGCCTTATATCTCTTTACTCACCGATCCGACCACAGGTGGTGTGACCGCATCATACGCCATGCTTGGTGATTTCAACATTGCCGAACCGGGCTCTCTGATCGGTTTTGCCGGACCGCGTGTGATCAAAGAAACGATAGGCAAGGACCTGCCGAAGGGCTTCCAGAGTGCAGAGTTTGTGCTGGAGCACGGCTTCCTGGACTTTATCGTGGACCGCAAAGAACTGAAGCAGCGCCTCGTTGACCTGTTGGGTATGATCATGCCAGCCGCAGAAGAAAGCAACGGCACTGCTAAGATCCAAAAAGCTGCCAAGTCATCATAAGCAGATTGTATTAATATCTCAGACTAAAAGAGCCTGTTAGTGTCGCTGACAGGCTCTTCTGCTAGCACTCAAACATGACAAAATATAAGCTGGAGAAGGGGAAACAAACCTTTTTGGCTCATGAAAGTAATAGTTTGGGTAAAGCACAATATTGTGCCTAAGTTTGGCATTAGTATTGCGAAAGCACGAAAGCGATGCAATGCGCAAATGTATTAACCAATACGACTATCAATCAAAAACCATTTTTTCAAATTTATCAAAAGACTATGAAATTAGTAAAACTATCGTTGACATCGATGCTGGCTGTTACCATGCTGTTCACTTCGTGCCAGACTACAGCTCCTACCACTTCTGGAACAGGCGATACGTCAACCACAACGGGTAACAGAACTGATACCAGCACGACTGGCCAGGAAAAGACAGGTATGAATAAAACCACCAAAGGCGGTATCATCGGAGCGGGCTCCGGCGCTGTAGTAGGTGGTATCATCGGTAACCGCATGGGTAACACAGCAGCAGGCGCTATTATTGGTGCAGCAGTGGGTGGTGCTACAGGTGCTGTGATCGGTCGCCGTATGGACAAGCAGGCTGAAGAACTGGAGAAGAGCATGGAAAATGCCAAGATCGAACGTGTAGGCGAGGCTATCCGCATCAACTTCGACTCAGGTATCCTGTTTGCCGTGAACTCTGCTGAACTGAGCGCCAAAGCCAAAAAAGACATTGACGGCCTGGTAGCGACACTGCAGAAATACGAAGGCACGAATATCATCATCGAAGGCCACACTGACAACACCGGTAGCCGTGAGCTGAACCAAGGGCTGTCAGAGCGTCGTGCGCAGTCTGTTGCCAACTATGCCCGCACCCAAGGTGTAGATGCATCGCGCATGCAGGCAAAAGGCTATGCGTTTGACCAGCCAATTGCTGATAACACAACAGCCGAAGGCCGTTCGCAGAACCGCCGTGTGGAGGTTATTATCATTGCAAGCGAGGAGCTGAAGAAGGCTGCTGAAAACGGTGAGATAAAGTAAGGAATCAGGTATAGCACCTGTACTTGAGCGCCTGTCAGCTATACCTGACAGGCGCTTTTTTGTGCAGCAGATAACTCCTTTAGCAGGCTCCTAAAGCCATTTATATAGTGTTTTTGAATATTCTTCTGTTGGTTTACGTATATACTTTGCCTAATGCAAGTTACCAATAGTGTGCTGCTAACATATTAACTAGTAGGAGGTTAGTCGCATTGGGTAGTATAACTGCTATATGTAAATACAACATTTTAATGCATTTGGAGTATTAAGGGCGTAATCTGACAACTATAATTGAAAATTAAAAAACGAAGACAATGAAACATATCAGAATTTATTTGGCAGTACTTGCCGTATTCGGTTTATTATTTACTTCCTGTAATGCCAGCCGCACGGCCAAAGGCGGTGCCATTGGTGCCGGTAGTGGTGCCGTAGTGGGTGGTGTAATCGGTAAAGTGGCTGGTAACACAGCAGCAGGTGCCATTATTGGTGCGGCAGTGGGTGGTACGGCCGGCGCCCTGATCGGCCGCCACATGGACAAGCAGGCAGAAGAGCTGCGCCGTGACCTTGAAAACGCAAAAGTAGAGCGTGTAGGGGAGGGTATCAAAATTACCTTTGACTCAGGCATCCTGTTCGACGTGAACTCTGCTGAACTGCGTTCGAATGCGCAAACGGACATCCAGCAACTGGCCACTACGCTGAAAAAGTACGAAGACACGAACATCATCATCGAAGGCCACACCGACAACACGGGTAGCCGCGATCTTAACCAGCGTCTGTCGGAGCGCCGCGCTGAGTCGGTGGCGAGCTATACTACCCAGCAGGGCGTTTCGCGTAGCCGTATCACAACGCAGGGTTGGGCTTTTGACCACCCGGTAGGCGATAACTCCACAGCAGCTGGCCGTCAGGCTAACCGTCGTGTTGAGATCGCGATTTTTGCAAACGAAAAAATGAAGAAAGCCGCAGAGCGCGGTGATTTATAAGCATTAATCAGACTAATGAAAAGCCAGCTATACCGCTACAGGTATAGCTGGCTTTTTTTGTAGCGCTAACTTTTAGAAGTAGCAGGTTGCTTGCGGAGACGCAGTACGATGGCAAGCCCGATGGCGATGACGGCTCCCAGGAAAGCGAGCGCCATGTCTTTCTGCGCGTCCCAGATATCACCTTGCATGCCCAGGTAGGCCATGCCTTGCTCATCGCCATCATACACAAGGTCGGCCACTACCCATTCTACGATTTCGTACACCGCGCTCAGCGACAGTACAAGTGATAGTGTGAGCACAATGCTCAAAAACACGCTCAAACTGAAGCCACGCCTCGCCACCTCATACAGCGGGTAGGTGAGCATGAGTCCGAAACCGAAGTGCACCAGGCGGTCGTAGTTGTTGCGCTGAAAATTGAATGGCTCTTTCATCCACTCGCCAAAGGGGTTGTCGGCATACTGGTAGTGGCTACCGTACACGTGCAGCATCATGAACAGGAAAATTAGGGTATAGCTGGTGTCGGTGAAGCGGAAGATGTTGTAAAAAGCTGCCAGTATGATCAGCACAGAGAGCGAGAGCGAGTTTTCGAGCAGCCAGTTGAGCAGATCGGGTGTGGTGAAACCCGTGTATGCCAGGAAACTCACAAAAATGGCAGTATAGGCAATGTGCAGCGGCCTGCGCAGGAAAGGCAACTTATTCTCGGAGCGGAAAGTCATTGTAAACGTCATGTGCCAACGGGTTTAATGCGGAACTGCAACATTAACCTTCATTTGATACACATGTTTTGACTAATTGGATACAAGCCCTCAGAAAATCCTCAGGCCATCAGGTCTTTTTGATAGAACACCAGTCTGATCGGGTTGTCCTCCGGGTTCTGGGTCGGGTCGCAGTGGTAGCCGAACATCTCTACGCCATTCATGTAGGGGAGCAGCTTTTTGTAGAAGGTATGGCCTGTGTTTTCGGGGTTGAAGGTGATGTCGTGGTACACGCAGGTCGGCAGCGAAGGCATGCGGCTCAGCCTGTCGAATAGGACGTCGGGCTTGCCCAGATCGCCGGAGTATACAATGCGGTTATCCTCTTCTTCGAAAATGTAGGCATACGTCTGCAGCCCCTCTGAGTGCATGCCGTAGGTGTCGACGGCCTTTATACCTTCAAAATGCTCGAGCGGCATGAACTCTACGTACTTGTCCGGGTCCTTCACCTGTATTTTCAGGAATTCGTATACCTGCGCTTTAAACTGATCGGTTGGGTATAGGATAATGGGCTTTGGGGCCTTGTCTACCACATGCTTGTGCAGCAGCAGATTGGCCAGGCTACCGCAATGGTCGTTATGCAAATGTGTGAGCAGGATATGGTCTACCCGATGCAACAGGTTTTTGTGTACCAGCGTCTGGTAGACCGTAAAACCGCAATCGAGCAGGACACACTTTCCCCGTACCGTCACCAAAGCGGCAGAGTTCATGTAATCGATGTCAAAGGCCCCTCCTGTTCCTAGGAATTTGATTTGCATAGAATGAAAGTTAGTGCCGTTTTTGGCTGGGACTAAAGGTATAGCGGGAGTTGAAATAAATTGTTGTAGTATAATACAATTTTTCCAGATAAATGTTCGAACATGCACGCTGGCCCTTTACAGCTGATTTTGACGGTAACGCCATCAGCACAAAGCCGTTAATTAAGAACTGGCTAACCCACGAGTGCTATGGAAGGATATGAACTACCCGCTGAGGAGAAAATAATGATTACTCACGAGCTGCTGAATCAGGAGTACAAGCCCCTGACGCTTGATCCACGCCGCAGTCACATGCACGAGCTTATCTCGACGATGCTCTCACACCGCACTAATCACAAAGACGAAGAGAAGGCTTTCTATACCATGATGGAGCGCTTCGGAGACTGGGAAGGGGTGATGAATGCCCCTTTTGACGATTTGGCCGATGCCATCAGCACGACGCGCTACCCGGGGCAAAAGGTACCGCAGATTCAGGAGACCTTGCGCATCATCAAAGAGGAGCGGGGAGAGTTTAGCATCGATTTCCTGGAGGAAATGCCGGTGGAGGAGGCGCTGGCCTGGCTGACGCGACTGCCGGGAGTAGGGCTCAAAACGGCCACGCTTGTGTTACTGTTCAACTTCAAAAAGCCGGTGCTACCCGTCGACACGCACGTGTTCCGGGTGAGCCAGCGGGTGGGGCTGATCGGAGCCAAGGTCACAGCCAATAAAGCCCACGACATCCTGCTCGACATGCTGCCCAAAGATGCCCAGGTGCTTTTCAACTTCCACAAGCACCTGCTCAAGCACGGACAGCAGATCTGTACCTGGTCCTACCCGAGGTGTGAGAAGTGCGTGCTGAACGGAATCTGCAATTACTACAACCAGGTCCGGGCGAAGGGGATTGATAAGGCCGCCTGAGGAAACCCATGCCTTGTAACGAGTCTTTAACAAGAGGCAGGTATAGGTATAGGTATAGGTATAGGTATAGGTATAGCGGCAATACCTTTCAGCTTTAGTTATCCACCTCACTCAGCGCAGGCCGGGTATCGTGTTCGTCACGTTTTTCATACTGTACCTGAAACGCAGACAGGTTGGGTTTGAACTTGCGTTCCCTCTTCAGTTCGTGCTGGTAAATGATCTGCCCCAAGTGGAAGAGGAAAGGGTAGCCAACGGTGTCGTAGTCGTACTTCCCGTCATTCAGCACGTCGTCGCTGTTCACATACACCGTAGCTGTGAGCATGTACTCCACTTGGTTTTCAAAATCAGCCACGTACGACACATCCGTCAGGAATCCATAGGACCAACCCACTTTGTTGAACACCCGCACATGCTCCGGCATGCGGTGCGTTTTGTCCCGGAAGAAGAACTTTACATAGCTGTCATAAAAAAGCGAGGTGTCATACTTGGGGTAAGAAGTCTCGGATGGGTACTGCGACAGGTAGCGGTAAAGGAAATTATAATCATCTTTGGTGAGGTTGAAGCGTTGCTTCTTGGGTACTGAGGCCGGAAACATCACCGACTGCAGTAGCTGCTGCAGATCCTCCAGGGGCAGCTTGTTGTGCTCCGTAAAATCAAAAGGTCCCTGTACCAGGGTGTCGCGGCTGTCGTAATGGGCCTTTCCAAGTTTTATGACCTGGCTGAAGTCAATGGAATCGGTGTTGTACAGCGGCGGTTGGGAGTACCTGGTGCTGCCATCTTCATTCAGAAAGCGGACGGGGTTTGAGTGGCGGTTTTGCTCTGTCGTAAAGCCCATGAACTGCCGCACGATGCGGGAATCTTTGTAGCCTTTACTTTGTAGGCTTCGGTTGATCTCCTGTTGCCCTACCAGCTGGTACAAGCGGTTATAAGGGTCGTTCTCGCTGATCAGCAGGGCCCGCTTGATGAAATGCGCGACGGAGGGCAGGCCAGTTGCCGAAGTAGCGTCTGTGTAAAGCGATGTCTGCCCCGCCTGGCTGCTGTCAAACACAACAGGCGTGTGTTTGTCTATACCTTTCTTCCGGAGCGTGTTGAGCTTCTCCAAGGCCATAAAAGCCAGGGGTAGCTTGACTGTAGAGGCCGGGTTGAAGTAAAGATCCGGGTCGTGATTAAAATAGTAGTTTTTGAAAGAAGGCTTATTATTCTTATCGCGGTTGATCTTGGTATAGATGATCTGCACGCGGTATTTCTCAGGGTCGCGGAGCAGCACATTTACACTGTCGTTGCCAGCTTTTATCAAAAGCTCCCGCAGAAATTCATCAGTTCTTTTTTGAGCCATGGAAGGTTGGAAGATGCAGAGCATCAAAGCTAAAAGAAGTATACGTTTGGTCATATAATGCCTGGATGTTTCTCAAATTGTGTGATAGGTTCTCTCCCCGAACAGGTAAGGTCGTTTCATTCTAAGAAAACACGCTCAAATTTACTGTCATTCTGTTAAGGAACCTGGTTAAAATAGAGGGCTCCTTCCCCCGGGAGGCTAAGCCCATACTATTTGCTACCAGGATCCTTCCAGGATGACAAAAAAAGTAGAACGAAACGTCCCTGCCCGAACAGGGGCAATGTTTTACAGGTTTAAAGAACAGCGCTAAACTAGCTATCAGCTGGTTTCAAGCCAAAGTTTTTCAACAGCCAGGTATAGAATTCAGCACGCCTTTTGAGAGATCTCATACCGTTACAAGTGAAGTTTCATCATGATATCGGTCTGCTCGTCATCTCCTAGCATGAAAACGTGCTTGTCAAACTCGACAAAGCCATTTTTCTTATAAAAATTGATCGCTCTTGGGTTTTCCTCCCAAACGCCCAGCCAGACGTACTCAGCCTTCATTTGACGCGCCATTTGAATCGCATGATCATAAAGCAATTGACCCACACGTTTCCCGTGATATTCTTTTAGCACATAGATACGCTCTATTTCAAGGCCTTTGTCGTCTTTCAGTTCCGTCTGTGCCGGGCCGGAATTCACTTTCAGGTAACCAATTACTTTAGCATCCATTGTCGCGAAATAGAATGCGGAGTTTGGGTCACTGAGTTCGGCCGTCAGTTTCTCAACAGCTAACTCTTCTTCCAGGTACTTTTTCATATCCTCCGCCGTATTCTTGGCTGAGAAGGTCTCAGAAAAAGTCTGCCTGCTGATTTGTTGCAGTGGAGCAATGTCGCTGAGGGTGACTGTTTTTATTTCACAATTCATCACTTCTTGTTTGAGACATAGGAAGTTGGAAACGAGTAATGCCAATAGAGGGAAATAGCTGATCGGGTAGCGAATGGGGCGGTGCTGTAAAATTTGTTCCTACAGGTATAGCCGCGTGCTCCTCAACTTCTCGGGGCATAATAAATAATGCAGACGCCTAACAGGGCGATCAAGGCGCCGATAATGTCATATTTGTCGGGTGAGTAGTCGTCGAATTTCATTGACCACAGCAAGGACATAACAATGAAAACTCCGCCGTAGGTAGCGTATACCCGAGCGAAGTTCTGCGTCTGCAAAGTAGCCACTACGCCGTATAGCGCAAGGATTATACCGCCTGCTACACCATACCAAACGGGTTTGTCTTCTTTCAGCCAGAGCCAGATCAGGTAACCGCCGCCTATCTCGCAGAGACCTGCCAAAATAAAAATCGGAATTGATTTTAGAAAAGTCATCTCAAGTTGGGTTATGCTTAAAAACTACTGCTTGTGTTTCTTGTCGTTTCCGGAGCCAGGCTAGCTATTGCGGCCAACTGGTTTTACCCCAAAGTATTTCCACAGGTATACCTCGTACTCAGTTGCGTCTTTAAACGCAGTTTCCCTGGTAAGGTCACCTTCTTTTATCTTGAGTTTGTTCTCGGTGAGGGTGATGCGGCCTTGTTCGGTGGGCAGCGTGATCATGCTGCGCTGCCTGAAGTGGGATCCGGGATCGGTCTGGTGAAAGTGGCACATGCCGGTAAACTCATCGAACGCCCTTGCGGCTGTCCGGAAGATGTATTCGGGCCGGATCTCGCCGTCCTCCACGCGGCTTATCCGGTAATAATCCTCATCATACCTGTCGAAGATGTAATTGCCCCGCGCATCGGCCTGTACCTGGTTCAACGCCATCTTCAGTGGCGCGAAACTAAACTCCCCAAACCCGACATCGGTCAGATAATCTTCTCCCGCTATCGTCACCAGCAAGGCCAGATGATCATACTCCGGCGTGTAGGTGCCTTCGCTGCTGGAATAGACTTTTGCAGAAATCCGTCTCACATCAAAACCAATCGCAGTGAGTAATTCAAAGTATAAACCGTTCAGCTCATAGCAGAACCCGCCCCGCTTCTGAAGCACCACCTTATTAAAGATCCTTTCAACATCCAGTTCGATCGGAACACCGTGGTGAATGTCAAGATTTTCGAAAGGAACAGATAACAAGTGGCGCTTCTGCAGTTGCCGCAGCACTTCAAGGGTCGGCTGCAGTTCCCCGGTGTATCCGATGCGCTCCAGGTATGCTGTGTAGTTCATGTGCTTTGATGGTATGCTCTTTTCTTACAACAGGTATAAGCTTTTTTGCTCAGTAAGATATACGAAGTCCCATACCTTGGTGCCTACCCATCCGCTTTTGTAAGTCTTGATCAACTAATTTGTGCATATGTCAGCTGTGTACCCTGATCGGTTACTTCCAGCCTCGCTTTTCTACCGCAAACCAGCGCCAGGTTATCCGGTTCGTGGCCGGTCGGGAAGCCGTAGCAAACGGGGTAGTTGTACTTGCCGCTGTGCTCGGCGATGATCTCGTAGGCGTCTTTGCCGAATGGGATGGCGTTGTCTTTCATGTCGCTGAAGTGGCCGACGATCAGGCCGGCCAGGTCTTGTAACTTGCCAGCGCGGTCGAGGTGCACCATCATGCGGTCGATGCTGTAGAGGTACTCGTCCACGTCTTCCAGAAACAGGATCTTACCTTTGGTTGTGAAGTCGGAGCGGGTGCCGGAGACGTTGTGCAGGAGCGCCAGGTTGCCGCCGATCAGCTGGCCTTCGGCTATACCTGTGCGGTTGAAGGCGTGGGGAGCGGCGCTGTAGCTGAGCTCCTCGCCAAAGAGCACGCGGCGCAGGCTGTCCAGCGCTTCTTCCGTGCCTTTCGGGAAAAGCAAAGGCATGATGCCGTGTACGCTCTCTATACCTAAACTGTGGATGTGGCAAAGGAGGGAGGTGATGTCACTGAAGCCGACGATCCATTTCGGGTGCTTTTGGAACTGACTGAAATCCACCTGGTCGAGGATGCGGGTGGTGCCGTAGCCGCCGCGGGCACAGATGATGGCCTTGATGTCGGGGCGGTCGAGGGCCTGTTGCAGGTCCTGCAGGCGCAGCGCATCGTCGCCGGCAAACACACCGTACTGCGCCCCCACCGTCGGGCCGACTTCCACTTCCAGTCCCCAGCCTTGCAGTATGCCGATGGCGGCGGCTATGTCTTCGTGGCTGATAAGGCGGGCGGTGGCGATGATGGCGATTTTGTCGCCGGGCTGCAGGGGTGTGATCATGGGGAAAGCTTTTTTGATGAGAAACGAAGGTATGGCTTTTTGCTAAAATTTGCGAGGTTGCAAAATTTTGGGCAATTTCGGAAGCTCATTATAGCTGACTTCAGCTGCACGTCCGATACCTATACCTAAACAATTGGCATACGGGCGGAAACCTAAAAACCTTTTTATGACCCAAATCAAGACAAAAAAGTCGGGGATTGACAAATTCCTGTCGGTGGTGGAACGCATTGGTAACGCCCTGCCGCACCCCGCTACGCTATTTGCCGGCTTCGCCCTGCTCGTTATCATCCTGTCATGGGTAGCAAGTATGTTCGATATGGCCGTGGTGCACCCGGGCACGGGCCAGACCATCACACCGGTCAACCTGCTTTCGACAGAGGGCCTGCACATGATCCTGACCCGCATGGTGACCAACTTTACCGATTTTGCGCCGTTGGGCACCGTGCTTGTTTCCCTGCTAGGTATAGGTATAGCCGAAGGCACCGGCTTGATTGGTGCGGTGCTGCGCCTGGTGGTGCTCTCATCGCCGAAGCGTTTGCTTACCTTCGTGATTGTGTTTGCCGGCGTATTGTCTAACACAGCTTCTGAAGTGGGCTACGTGCTGCTGGTGCCATTGGCGGCGGTTATCTTTTTGGCGGCTGGTCGCCATCCACTGGCCGGTCTGGCAGCTGCTTTTGCCGGTGTGTCGGGTGGTTACAGCGCTAACCTGCTGCTGGGTACCATCGACCCACTGCTGGCCGGTCTGTCTACAGAAGCGGCCCGTATCATTGACCCGAACTATATCGTTAACCCGGCGGCCAACTACTATTTCATGTTCGTGTCCACCTTCATTGTGGCAGGCCTGGGTACCTGGGTGACGGAAAAAATCGTGATTCCGAGGCTGGGAGAGTACACGGGTGACGAAAAGCCGCAAAGCATCGATCGCCTGAACAGTCAGGAGAAGCGTGGTTTGTTGTACGCTACTATTGCTATTCTCATGTCCACGGCTTTTGTGTTGGGCGGCCTGCTGCCGGAAGACGGCTACCTGCGCAACCCTGAAACGGGCGAAATCCTCAACTCGCCGTTCATGTCAGGCATCGTGGCCTTTATTTTCCTGCTTTCCGCCATCGGTGGTATCGCGTACGGTATAGGCGCTAAATCCATCAAAAATGACAGCGACGTGATGCGCGGGATGTCCAAGTCGATGGAGACGCTGGGTTCTTACATCGTGCTGGTGTTTTTTGCGGCGCAGTTCGTGGCCTATTTCAACTGGACCAACCTGGGGCTGATTCTGGCCATTAACGGGGCCGATGTGCTGAAGACACTGGGCCTGAGCGGTATTCCATTGATGATCATGTTCATCTTGGTGTCCGCTTCCATCAACATGATCATGGGCTCGGCCTCGGCCAAGTGGGCGATTATGGCACCGGTGTTCATCCCGATGTTCATGTTGCTGGGCTATACGCCGGAATTCACACAAACCGCCTACCGCATCGGCGACAGCGTAACGAACATTATCTCGCCGATGATGTCATACTTCGCCCTGATTGTGGCCTTCATTCAACGCTACGACAAAAAAGCAGGTATAGGCACTGTTATCTCCACCATGTTGCCATACTCCATCGCGTTCCTGATTGGCTGGACCATCCTGTTCATCATCTGGATACTACTGGACCTGCCGATTGGCCCGGGAGCAGAGTTGTACATGCCGCAGCCGTAACAGGCATAATTGGAATAAAAACAGCCGATGCAGGTATAGAACTGCATCGGCTGTTTTTTTATAGAGGGCAAGCTCGAAGTTACAGGTTATACCTAGAACAACTTCAGACCTACACTCACCAGAATCTGTTTATTGGCCAGGTCATAGTTGCTCTGATTGGTCGGGTCATCGTAGCTGCGGTTAATGTGCTCGTAACGTACATCAAGGGTCAGACGCTGTATGTCGAGGCCTACACCTGCTTGGTAGCCCCAATCGGAGTTCTCCATAAAGCTCTTGATATTCTGGCCATCCTGTCGCGCACTCAACAGGGTAGAGGCCACCGGGCCTGCCTGTAAACGCACCACATTGCCAAGGCTTATACCTGCCATAATGGGTACGTCGAGGCGGTTAAACTTGATGTCAGCCACACGGGAGGCAAGCGTTGCATTGGGGTTAGACTCCAGGCGGCCGCCTGTCTGCGTAAATACAACTTCGGGTTGAACAAATAGACCCAGTATGTTGACGCGGGCAAAAGCACCGGCATGGTAACTGGTCACGGATTCTTTTTTGGCATACTCGGCAGGGTTGCTGGTCACGTCGTGTACGCTCACACTCGACGAGCCCACACCTGCTTTAAGTCCACCCGTTAGGGCCTGCGCCTGCGCTGCCGTACTAAGGGCGAACAACGCGAATATAGTTAGCACTAAATTTTTCATAGCTATCAGATTAAGTTCTACATGGTTAAGCCTTGGCCAATGTGGCACAGGTATAACGAGTAGTCAATAGCCTTTTAGTACGTAACCTTGTAAATATAGGGTATACTGGATTGGATTATGGTATTATTCTAATTATTTACTGTTTAAGGAGCTGCGTGTTATTTTACAAGCCAGGCACCTCTACCAACTTTACATTTTCCCCAAACTTCTCCCGAATCGTTTTCTCAGCTGCGAAACTGTGGTTGGCTCCAAGCACGAAAACCAGTTTCTTTCCGGGGTTATGCTCAATCAATGAGATGATGTTGCTACCGATGTGCTCATCACGACTTCGGTTAAAATTTGCATAAGCAGCATAAGGTGTTCCCTGAAGCAGGATATCCAGTTGCTTATAGTATAGTTCGGCTACCAGGTCGTAATGGCCAGAATTGTTGAACTCAGCCGGGGTGCTCGTGCTCGCAAGTTCTATCATCTTCTGTGGGAAAACAGCAATCATCTTCATCCTGGAACGCAGCGTAGTATCGGAGTTCAGGTTACGTTCCAGCTGCTTGATCTCGGTTAGTTGTTTATTCCCTCCTTTAAAAGCATCAGGAGGAAGGAGCTGACCGGCCGCTTCTTCTCCATACCAATCCACGCCGTATACCTTGTCCCTTGGGAAAAGAACCGTGATCTGGCGCATCTCCAGTGGGTATAGCTGTTTCAGGTATGAGGTGTCCTGGTCAATATCTTCGGGGCGAATCTCTACGCCTATTATATCGGGATTATACCTCCTGATAAGCTCATACACATGATCGTAGGTATAGTTGGGGTTGCTCTTGTGGAGGCCGTGCAGCGTGGCTAGCAGCATGACCTGGGTGGGAACAACCTTATTCCCGGATGCGTTTTGTGCTGGCTGAAAAGCGCTGGTGCAGCCGACCAAAAGCAAGAAGAGCAGGGCAAGCAGGCCATTATACTTCATCATAAGGTATAGCGTTGGGGTTAATCAGATTTTCATCTGCTTCGATTATTGCCGTAGCCTCTATTTCCACCAGTTGCTCCGGTTTGATGAGGGCACTTACCTGCACCATGGTCGAAGCGGGTTTTATGTCCCCGAAAAACTCTCCATGGGCCCGGCCCACAGCTTCCCACTGGCTGATATCGGTTACATAGATGCGGGTTCGCACCACCTGCTGCATGGTAGCGCCAGCTTCCTGCAGGGCCTTTTCAATCTTTTGCAGGATAAACCGGGTCTGTTCGTAGGCATCGCCTATACCTAACACCTGGTCGCCCTCCATGGCCGTGGTGCCTGCCACTTCTACCACACTGCCCACGCGCACCGCACGGCTATATCCAATCGTGTCTTCCCATACAGCACCTGATGAAATATTCTGTCTTGTCATAGTTTAGGAGTTTGAGAATTTAGGAGTTAGAAAGTTCAGCAGGTATACCTGTAGGGACAGGTCGCGACCTATCCGAATCATGCACCGGTATACCTTCCCGAATCGTGCAGAAAATTCACCTGTTCCTCGGAGGGACAGAGGTTGGTTAATCCTGCACCCAACAATTTAACAATTCAGCCATTTAACCACTCAATATACAGATTCTCAGAAGCAATATCGCCTATTTCAGTTTCCTGATTACTTCTATACCTGATACTCGGGCAGAATCCTTAATTTTGGGTAAACAACTGCTTCCGGATGCGTCTGAGATCGAAACCTGTGCTTTGCAACTACTACGTTACCTACCGCTGTAACGCAAAGTGCTCGTTCTGTGATATCTGGGAGAAGCCATCGCCTTACATTACGCTGGAAGACGTGGCCCAAAACCTGCGAGACCTGAAAAAGCTGGGCGTGCAGGTAATTGACTTTACAGGCGGAGAGCCCCTCCTGCACCGGCAAATCGACCAGATGCTGGGTATGGCGCACGAGATGGGCTTCATCACCACGCTCACCACCAACGGAATGCTCTACCCCAAACTGGCAGAACGACTAAAAGGCAAGGTAGACATGCTGCACTTTTCGCTGGACTCGGCGCACAAAGAGGAGCACGATACCGGCCGGGGTGTGGCCTGTTACGACTTTGTGATGGAGTCGATAGAAGTAGCCAAAAAACTGGGTGAGCGACCGGATATTCTCTTCACCGTGTTCCGTCACAATCTAGATCAACTTAAAGAGGTATACCGCACCATCACACAGCCCAACAAATTGATGCTGATCATCAACCCGGCCTTCGAGTACAACGAAGTTGCGGTAGGGGATCTGCTCACAGAAGAGGAACTAAACTACTTGACGGCTTTCGGAAAGCGCAAAGGCGTATACCTGAACGAGGGCTTCGTTCAACTGCGCCGCGACGGTGGCAACAAGGTGGCAGATCCGGTTTGCAAAGCAGCCAGCACCACGCTGGTCATCTCGCCTGAAAACGAACTGGTGCTGCCCTGCTACCATTTGGGTACGAAAAGCTTCCCGATACAGGGCAGACTTCGCGAGTTATACCTGAGTCAGGAGGTGGAGGAACTAAAGCAACTCGAGGGACGGTTGCCGGCCTGCGAAGGCTGTACCATCAACTGCTACATGCAACCCAGTTTCGCCGTAGAAATGAACAAATACTTCTGGAAAGCCCTGCCCAGCACGCTGAAATATAACCTGAGCAAGGGGACGTGGAAGCGGTTATTGAATTGATAAATTGCTGAATTGTTAAATTGTTGATGGTTGTTCGTGCACGATTCAGACAGGAATTGCCGGCGCACGATTCGGACAAGTCGCGACTTGTCCCTACAAACCGATCTTAACTCGAGACTCACAAAATCTCTAACTCTCAAACTCAAAATATGCCAGTTATACTACCTGTAAAAGGAATAAGCCCGCAACTGGGTGCCGATTGTTTTGTGGCCGAAAACGCTACGATTGTGGGCGATGTGGTGATGGGCCGCAAATGCTCTGTGTGGTTCAACGCCGTGATCCGGGGCGATGTGAACGCCATCCGGATCGGTGATAAGAGCAACATACAGGACGGCGCCGTAATTCACTGCACTTACCAGAAAGCCGCTACCACCATCGGCAGCAACGTATCTGTGGGCCATAATGCGATCGTGCACGGCTGTACGGTAGAGGACAATGTACTGATTGGGATGGGAGCCATCGTGATGGACAATGCGCTGGTGCAAAGGAACTGCATTGTGGCGGCAGGTGCTATCGTTCTCGAAAATACGGTGTGCGAGTCGGGCTACATCTACGCCGGTATACCTGCTAAAAAAGTAAAGCAGCTGAGCCAGGAGCAAATTGACGGGCTGGACAAAGTAGCCAACAACTATGTGATGTACAGCAGTTGGTTTACAAATCCTGAGGTATAGCTATACCTACACCTGAAAAACAAAGAAGGCTATACCTGACAGGTATAGCCTTCTTTGTTTTAATGATCCGTCTCTTCTGTTTGCGGTTCTATCTGGGAATGATAGTCTTCCTTCACCGTAAAGAGCACCCATTCCACGCGGCGATCCGATTTATCCAGCACCCGTATCTTGTACTCGTTAAAATCGGCTGCCTCGTTCAAATCGTCCGGTATGTGGCCGTAGATCATGGTCACAAAACCGCCTATCGTTTCATAGTCTTCGCCTTCGGGTATCGGGAAGGGCAGGTAGTCATTCACATCCGAAACCGGGGCACCGCCGTTCACGCGGTATTCAAAGTCGCCCAGGCGCTCCACAATCGGCACCTCCTCATCGTATTCATCCTGAATTTCGCCCACCAGCTCTTCAATAATGTCCTCTATGGTAACGATGCCTGACACACCGCCGAACTCGTCCGTAACGATGGCCATGTGCATGTGGCGGCGCTGGAACTGCTGCAGCAGGCGTGGGATCTTTTTCGTCTCCGGCACAAAATAAGCCGGGCGCATCAGCTTCTCTATAATGATCGGCTCATTCAGCCGCATCATGCTCAGGATGTCTTTCACATAAAGCACGCCGACTATATTGTCGATAGCGCCGTCGTATACCGGAAGCCTGGAGTAGCCTTCCTCGAATATAATCTCCATCAGCTCCGGTTCCGGTATGTTCACATCGATAGCCACCATGCGCGTACGGGGCACCATGATCTGCTTGACCATGCGCTCGTTGAACTCAAACACGTTTTCGAGGAGCTCATGCTGTGAGTCGACCAAAAGGCCACCTTCGGCGCTTTGCTCAAAAAGCAGGCGCAGTTCTTCAGGCGAGTGTACCTCGGAGCCATGCACGGGGCGTATACCCATGGAGCGCAACACCAGGTTGGCAAACCCGTTAAGGATCCAGATAAAAGGCCGGAAGAGGTAGTAGAAAAAGCGGAGCGGCAGCGTTATAGCCAGCGTAGTAGCCTCGGAGCGCTGAATAGCGAGCGACTTAGGAGCCAGTTCACCAAACACAATGTGCAGCACCGTAATAATGGCAAAGGAGATCGGCAGCGCTATTCTGTGGGCCAGTTCTACGCTTCCCTCGTAGCCAAAGAAATTCATCACGTTGATCACGATCTGCGACACCACACTTTCGCCTATCCAACCCAGTCCGAGTGAGGCCAGCGTAATGCCGAGCTGCGTGGCCGAGAGGTAGGCATCGAGGTGGGTGAGCATGTGCTGGGCCAGCCTGGCCATCGAGCTGCCCGCCTGTGCCCGCAGTTCAATTTGCGAGGCGCGCACCTTCACGATTGCAAACTCAGCCGCCACAAAGAAGCCGTTAAGCAAAACAAGAAATATAGTGAGTAAGATGTTTAGGACCATAGTGTGTTACGGGGCGGTTTGCTTCCGGCTGCGTAAAATTAAGCTAAAATACGTGTTTTTAATATATATGTATGTGCTATTAGCGAGAATCCGAATCTGAGGCACGGCGGAGGGCGGTAAAAAGGCCCAAACAAGAAAAGGTGCCACAGGGCACCTTTTCTTGTTGATACGTCTCCAGTTGGTTAGTGTTGAACCTGCATGGCGGGTGCCTGGGCGGTGTTAAACAACTCGCGGGCATTTTCCGGAGAAAGCAGCGGCATGAAAATAGCCCTGGCCTCTTCTTCGGAAATTATTCTATAATCATGCTCTGAAGAAGTATCGAGGAAGGGATTGCAGAAGGAGTAAATGAATTCATCTGAGAAAGTGCGGTAGACAATATGAAAGTTGTGCCTCCCATCGCGCGCCAGCTTGATTACCTTAAAGGTAGAACCTAGCTCTCTGCCGCAAGCCGTTTTGATGGAGGTGAATTCCCGTGGCTGAAAGTTTGTATTCATAGTTTCGGATGTTAGGGTTGCTGATAAACTGGTATAGAATAGACGTTCAGATGATGTGTAAGATTCCTTAGAAGTGCCCACTATACCTCTGATATCCGTGAACGGTAAAAAACAAAGGGTAAACGACAGTCTGTTGATTATCAGTAGCTTGATATGCTCACGTACAGACTTTGAAGAAAGGTATATAGTATAGCTGCCAGTCTGCTGACTTGTTCGGAAACATCCTGCCGTTGCTTTCTGTTATTCATGGCACTGGGAGCGGCATTGGCAGGTAATAGTGGGTCATCTGTCTTTGAGGAGGTAACGATGCCACCGGACAGATGGGGCTTTCGTCCAAAATTTGTACTTTTGTAGTGGCGCCTGCGGGCGCCTGTGATCTTAAGAATTAACTAGGTATACCCTTATGAGAAATAATTTGAGGCTAGCGCTTCGCCTGCCCTGGCTGCTGGTTGTCCTGCTGACCTTTGCAGCGCAAATGGTGCAGGCACAGGTGCTGAAACCTGCTTCCTGGAGCTACGATGTTTCCAAAAAGGAAGTCAAAGTAGGTGAGGAAGTTGAGCTCATTTTCAATGTGAAAATAGACAAGGACTGGTACCTCTACTCCTCTGATTTTGATCCGGACCTGGGACCGATGGTGACGGAGTTTAAGTTCGAAAAGCACCCGTCCTATCAACTGGTGGGCAAGATCAAGCCTGTAAATCCTAAAAAGAAATACGACGAGCTGTGGGAGGGAGAATATACCTACTTTGTAGGCACTGCCCAGTTCAGGCAAAAGGTAAAAGTACTGCAGCCTGATCTGGTTGTAAAAGGCTCATACGAATACCAGGTATGCACCGACATCGATGGCAAGTGTATCCCGTTTGATGATGAATTTGCCTTTACCAATGCGCAAATCAAAGTAGCAGCCGCCAGCGGTGCTGCAACACCAGCGACCACGCCTGCACAAACACCTGCCCAAAAAATAGAACAAGCGCCTGAACAGGCTACAACCCAGGCCGCTGCTCCCGATGGCCTTGACACAGCTGTGCCGCCTGCCTTATCGCAGGACTCGGTGCTGGCCGCTGATGAATCTCTGGAAGACGAGGAGTCTACAGCCGAAACTGTAACACCCGCGCTGATCGATTTTTCCAACGAAGATGCATCGTCTGACGGAAACATCTGGACCTTTATGCTGATCGCTTTTGGGTCGGGGTTAGTGGCTTTGCTCACGCCCTGCGTGTTCCCGATGGTGCCCATGACGGTGAGCTTTTTTACGGGCAGCAGCCAGAGCCGGGCGCAGGCCATTGGCAAGGCGTTGCTGTACGGTATCTCCATCATTGCGATCTATACCGTAGCGGGTACGGTGGTAGCCAAGCTGTTTGGTGCCGATGGGGCTAACTTCCTGAGTACGCACTGGCTACCCAACGTGCTCTTTTTCGCTGTTTTCGTGATTTTCGGTATGTCCTTCCTGGGCCTGTTCGAGATTACGCTGCCAAGCTCGTGGCTGAACAAAGCAGATGCACAGGCAGATAAAGGAGGTATACTGGGCGTGTTTTTCATGGCCTTTACCTTGGTGCTGGTGTCGTTTTCGTGCACGGGTCCTATTGTGGGCAGTATCCTGGTTGCCTCTGCTGGCGGCGAAACGCTTCGTCCGGTCATGGGTATGTTTGGCTTCTCGCTGGCTTTTGCCTTGCCGTTCACCTTGTTCGCCATTTTCCCGTCGTGGCTGAGCAGCCTGCCGAAGTCCGGTGGCTGGCTCAACTCCGTGAAAGTGGTGCTGGGCTTCCTTGAACTGGCTCTGGCGCTTAAGTTCCTGAGTATCGCCGATCAGGTATACCATTGGGGTATCCTCGATCGTGAGGTATACCTGGCCCTCTGGATCGTGATCTTTACGTTGATGGGTTTCTACCTGCTGGGCAAGCTCAAGTTTGCGCACGACTCGGATCTGCCTTACATCAGTGTGCCGCGTATCTTCATGGCCATTGCAACCTTTGGCTTTGTGGTATACCTGATCCCGGGTATGTTCGGAGCGCCACTCAAAGCCCTATCAGGTTACCTGCCGCCGCAGTCTACACACGACTTTGATATTAACGCGTTGGTGCGCCAGAGCGGAGGAGGAAGCACGGCACAGTTTACTTCGAACCAACTATGCGAACCTCCTAAGTATGCCGACTTCCTGCACCTGCCGCACGGTCTGCAGGGTTACTTTGACCTGGAGCAAGCCAAGCGCTGTGCTGCCGAACAGGGCAAACCGATCTTCATCGACTTTACGGGCCACGGCTGCGTGAACTGCCGTGAGATGGAGGCCAACGTGTGGTCGCACCCGGAAGTGCTGCGCCGCCTGCAGGAAGATTACGTGATAGCTGCCCTGTATGTGGATGATAAGAGCGAACTGCCGGAAAGCGAATGGTATGTGAGCGAGTACGACGGCAAAGAGAAGAAGACCCTCGGCAAGAAATACGCGGATTACCAAATCACAAAGTTCAATGTAAATGCCCAGCCTTACTATGTGCTGATGGATGAGAACGAGAACGTGCTGGTAAAACCGATCGCCTACGACCTGAGTGTGGAGAACTTTGTGAAGTTCCTGGATGCTGGCGTAGCAGCGTATAAGAACAATCAACAGGTTGCGAAGAAATAACAAGCTATACCTGTTAAGTAAATAAACAAGAGAGCCCCACCTTTTCAGGAGGGGCTCTCTTGTTTTAAAGGAAATCCGACAGCTTGTGTCTGTCTCCCTCTGTTAATTACTTCGCCTCGTTGTAGCGACGGGTTACTTCTTCCCAGTTCACCACATTCCAGAAAGCGTTCACGTAGTCCGGACGACGGTTCTGGTAGTTGAGGTAATATGCGTGCTCCCATACGTCAATGCCAAGGATCGGCGTGCCGCCGCAACCTTCTGCAAATGGCATGAGTGTGTTGTCCTGGTTTGGTGTAGAGCAGATTTCCAGCGTGTTGCCTTTTACGCACAGCCAGGCCCAGCCAGAGCCGAAGCGGGTCGCCGCCGCAGCGTTGAACTTCTCTTTCATCTGGTCGAAAGAACCAAAAGTGGAGTTGATCGCGTCTGCCAGTTCACCGGAAGGCTGACCGCCACCGTTCGGCGACAGGATAGTCCAGAACAGGTTGTGGTTGTAGTAGCCACCGCCGTTGTTACGAACCGCTTTGTTGTCCTCCTTTACATTTTGCATGATCTCCTCGATGCTCATGTTTTCCATTTCAGTACCCGCGATTGCCTTGTTCAGGTTGTCGGTATAGGCCTGGTGGTGTTTTGTATGGTGGATTTCCATAGTGCGCGCATCAATATGTGGTTCCAGCGCGTCGTAGGCGTAAGGTAGTTTCGGTAATTCGAAAGCCATAGTTTTATGTGGTTTTATATGTGAATAATAGCATGCGTACAAATTTATGGGTGTACGTATGCGTTTGAAATGCGAGTTTCAAAGATAGCTATTTTCTTTTGGCTGCAAAGAAAGAGGCCATCAGCTCGGCACACTCCTGCGCCATTACGCCGCTTACCATCTCGGTTTTGGGGTGCAGCAGGTTGCCTACTCTTCTATACCCACGCTTCGGCTCAGATGTTCCGTACACCACCCGTTTAAGCTGCGCCCAGTAACTGGCGCCCGCACACATCACGCAGGGCTCCACTGTTACAAACAGCGTGCAGTCGTTCAGGTACTTGTTGCCCAGGTACTCGGCCGCCGCCGTGAGCGCCAGCATTTCGGCATGAGCCGTTACGTCGTTCAGCTTCTCGGTCTGGTTATAGGCTTTGGCAATGATGCGGTTGTTGCTCACCACCACAGCCCCGATCGGGATTTCCCCTTCCTCAAAGGCGTACGTTGCCTGCCGGTAGGCCTCTTGCATATAGTGGTCGTCGCTGTGTATCGATAGTAAGTCCACAGGTATAGGTATTAGTGTTCGCTTTTCACAAGATACAAAAAAAAAGCCCCTCCGGCAAGGGAGAGGCCTTTATGATCAGGTATAGAGCGCAGTCTATTTTATTTTTAATTTCAGGGAGCCCATCACCTCACGGGCTGTGTCCTGCCAGTCGTTCTTCATCATGAAGGGCATGTGTAGCGAGAATACCATTAGCTGATTGCCCTGCACCGTGTAGAGCATGATGCTGTACTTCTGCACAGGAGCCAGGTGGCTGCCGCTACGCTCGTCGGCCATTACCGACACAAACTCAAACAATATGTAGTCGCGGCCATTGATGTTGGCCACCTCGTCTCTTATAAAATCCACTTTCGTGAAGCGCTCCAGGAGGTTGGCTTTGTACACTTCGCGAAGCATCTTCAGATCGCGCGCGCGAAACTGGGAGCGCTTCTGGGTCATACTGAAGTCAACCTGACCATTCGGGCTTGAGTACACAGCAACCGGTCGGTTGGCAGCCGGGTATTTACTGGCAATGCCCTCATCATGGAGCGGGGTGAAATCGCGGGGCAACATGATGCTGACCTCCTTGGTGATCTGGGTCTTTTTTAGTTTAGTGTCGGCAAGAGTGGCGCCGGCAATAAGAATGATAGCTAAGAAGGCTAAGTAGCGCATGTTCATAGGGTTGTTGGAGCAAAGGTATCAAATAATAAGGACTGTGGGGAGTGGAGCAATTATTTTGCCAAAGTCGAAACAGTGCCTGACCAATGTATACCTTGCGGGTTTATATCTTCTGTAGGTGGATGACGTTAGAAAAGTAACAGCTGGACACAACCGTATAATTCCAGCTGCCTGAAATTAAGTATCATCTCAACGTAAAAGCTATGTTAGGAAACATCATCAACAGTGTAAAAGGGCAGCTGACTGGCGAGCTGCAAGACCAATTCAAGCTAGACCCGCAGCAGGCCAATCAGTCGGTAGACCTGGCTCAGAACCATGTGGAGGAGGGACTGAAAAAAGAAGCCTCGGGTGGAGATGCCGGGGGCATCATGAATATGCTCAAAGGGCAGAAGTCGCCAAAGGACAGCCCGGCCATGAACGGTATGATTCAGAAGTACCTGGGTGAACTGACCTCCAAAGTGGGCATACCGGAGTCGGTGGCACAGCAGGTAGCTCCCTTCGTGGTGTCATTTCTGATGAATAAGATCGGCAGCAACGTCAACAGCCAATCCGATATCATGGGTATGTTGGGCGGTGGCCTGACAGATAAGTTGCCAAAAGGGATGGGAGACAAACTCGGCGGACTCTTTAAATAATTAACCCATAGCCTGTAAATAAGAGAAGCCATACCTAGCAGGTATGGCTTCTCTTTGGTTGTGTTGTTGTGCTTTTTGGTTGCAAGTTGGCAACTTACTTACATCTCACCTTAAACAAGTATGCCTATAATTGCCGGAGCGGGGAGCTCCTGGCAATGCCTTTAAATTGATATTCAGAGTTATAGCGCATGGAATCGCATGGTTAATTTCCTAACCAAACCTTGCGCTAAAAAGTTTACAGTAGCTTAAAGAAAAGCGGTAGCGCCTTTAGCAGACTACCGGATAGGTAACAGTTGCACTGTTATCGTGATGGTAGCGCAAAGATAGCATCATAATTTCATTGGGGGCCTGATCTGTTACCAGGGGATCGGTTTTCCCGACCGGGGTGATGTAGAGATTCACCCATGCCCTACGAAATAAGGAATTGTAACTGATATATCAAAATATACTATACAAATAGCCGCTTTTACTCGACCAACCCAGCAGTCTTCTCAACAGAATAGATTTGTCACTATCTGCTAAAGTGCTTAATTTTGTATGCTATTTTGCAAGTTAAATCAGTTGTAGATTCCAACTGCCGGCATGTCCGAAGGTATAAGCGCGCTCTTTCTTAAATTCCTGAAGTTTGGTCTGGTAGGCTTTACAGGGCTCATCATTGATTTTGGTGTTACTTTTCTAGCCAAGGAAAGACTGCGCTGGAACAAATATGTAGCCAACAGCCTGGGCTTTGTACTGGCCAGCATCAACAACTACATCCTCAACCGCCTCTGGACCTTCCACAGTCACGACCCTGAAATAGGCTGGCAGTTTTCCAAGTTCCTGCTGGTGGCCGTGGCCGGCCTGATCATCAACAACCTGATCATATACCTGCTCACCGAAAAAGTGAAACTCAACTTCTACGTTTCCAAATTCATCGCCATCGTGCTGGTCTTCATCTGGAACTTCCTGCTCAACTACCTCTATACCTTCACCCGCTAGTTAGGTTAATTGGCAAGTATTGAAAGTGAATATTAAACTATACTGATAGCAGCTATTTAAAGAATGCAAGAATAACTTTTTAGCATTTTCAATTAAAACAGATTTCAAGAAATATCTACGGACTATAATAAAAGGTATGTCAAAAGAAAGCCAGTCTGATAATTCAACTACAGACTTTGATAAAAGTGTCTGGGTTTTTAACGCTCCAAACAAAGGACTACCTGGGGGTATTTTTGAAAATCTGAACCTTGCAGAGAAATGGATAACAAAAAATAGGTTGACGGGAACCCTTACCAGATATCCAGTAAATCAAGGAACCCTTGACTGGGCAATTCAGAATAATATGGTAAACATGAAACCCGAAAAGTTAAAAGCAAAGGTTGAGGACCCTAACTTTATAGGGGACTTCACAACTGCTTCGATGGAACATTACCATTATGAAAATGGGTGCAAAGACTAAAAACAAATCAGCCTAGCCCCACACAGGCTTCCTACTCAACTACCTCTATACCTTTACCCGCTAGTTATTGCTCCTGAATGCGGTAGATGCGCACATGCTCGTCTTTGTGTACGCGTGGGTTGAGGAAGTGCAGCACCCGGTCATAGAGCGAAGGGGTGATGGTCGTTTCCAGCTCCAGCTCAGGGTATAGGCTGTTGATGCGCTGCATGCGCTCTTCCATGTCTTTCTGGCCCACCACCACTACATAGTCCGGTTGGTAAGGGTATAGGCTGAGCTCCGTTTGCAGGCTGTCCAGCGACTTTTCTCTGTTTAGGCTGTAGGTCATCGCAAAATCCTTTGGAAGCGGCTTGCCAGCTTTATACTCGTCCCAGTCGCGCTTTTCGTTGAAGTGGTACTCATGGAACTCCGCAGCCAGGCGGTTCAGGTAATAAAGTGGCGGCTGTTTCATGGATGAGTTGCCAAACTCGAGCAATACGGCGTCCATGTCCTGCTTCTCCGACAGGTATACGAGCGGCGCAATACGGCTCTTTTTGGTATAAGTGAAAGACATCGCCACGGCCACCACGATGTTGATAATCCAGAAGAAGGCCCAACTGGCGGCTAGTAGCTTCTTGCGACCCTGCCAGAAACGGGCGGTGCGCACAAAGTTCTGCCAACCGATGACGCCCAAAATCATGATGAGCGGAAAGAGCGGCAGAATGAAGCGCTCCTGCTTGTTCGGGAAAAGGGAATGTACCACAAAGAATAGCAGCCCGCCCCAAAAGAGCATTGGTGCCAACCTGGCAGTGCGGCTGTAGCCCAGCAGCAGGTATACGCTGATGGGGGGAACCATAAAGCCAAGGATGGTTAGCAGGAAACGGTATACCGGTCCGGTGCTGTAGTTGTAAGCATTGTCAGCGTTGTAGAAGAAATAAGTAATGACTGAATGGAAAGGGTAGTCGAAGAAGATCAGGTCGATCGTTCCCTGAACGAGCGTTGCCATTAACAGGAAGCCTAGCGCCAGCCAGGCGAGTTCTTTCCACTGGCGGCGGTATAACAACACAAAGCCAGCGCCCACCGCAAAAAGGACCGCGTGGTAACGCAGCACAAAGGCCAGCGCAAACAGCGCCCCCGCCCACAGGAAGTACAGGTTCTTTTTACGGTCATCCTGCTTCAGCATGAAATAGAAGGCTGCCAGGTATGGCGGAATGCACACCATCTCGACCAGGTTGCGCACACTCATAAAAGGCATAAACCACATCAGCGCCAGCATCAGCCCCACAATACGGGCATTGGCTTGGTTCGAAAGGCGCTCCGTGATCTTGTAGCCATAGTACACGATCAGCAGGGAGTACAGCCCGTGCAACACCCGCACGATGGTCATCTTGGTATCCGGATCCGTGATGCCCACACTCTCCATCAGGTAAAACAGACCATAGTGTATACCTGCATAAAACATGCTGTGGCGCGGCGGCAAAGGCTCGTGCAACCACGAAGGCAAGCCATAGAGCCAGTGCTGCGCAATCGTGATCACGTCGAAGTGATCGTCGTGAAAAGCAAAGCCCTTCGAAAAGAAAGCGGCCACCATGCGGATGATAAAAGCGATCAGCATGATGAGCGACAGCGGCACCATCAGCCGGTTATGGACGCCGACCTGATCAGCCGTCGTGAGCTTGTCAGGGGCAGTTTGAGGAGAGAATGACATAAGGCAATATTATGGAATAGGGATTGGCCTATGATTTTTTAAGAAAATCCGTTCCAAAGTTACAGGATATACACTTAAGTTTGTGTATGAATTTGACTGAGCCGAAACAGAAAGCATCTTTCCTGACCCGTAGAAGTACCTCCTTATTGGTTCTGGTGTTAGGTATAGCAGCGCTCTCGTTGGGACTATACAATATTCTGCAGCCCGAGTCAGGCATTTATTCCCGCAACATTCTGGTGATAGGCCATGCCGGTTCCGGCTTTTTCTCACCTATTAACCCTTACAATCCCCTACCTGCCAACAGCATGGCGTCAATTACCCAAGCCATGGAAGAGGACGGTGCCGATGGGGTAGAGGTGGATGTGCATGTGAGCCAGGACGGCGTGCCGATTCTCTACCATGACAACACGCTGGAAACGATGAGCGAAGGCTCCGGCATCATTGCAGAGCTGCCAGCTAGTGAGGTGGTAGGTATAAGGTATAGGGGAGGGATGCTGTACGACCTTTTTCATAGCGAAAATATCATTACAATGGAAACGATGCTGCAAAGTTTTCAGACCTATCCGGAGTTACCATACCTGCACATCGACATCCGGAACCACGACCCGAACCGGAATAACTTTTATGCTCAATCGGTCTTGGAACTGCTCCGTAAATATGAATACCCTATAGAGAAACTGGCCTTTATTTTTAACGATCCGGGTATACTACATACAGTGCGGGAACTGGAACCGGAAGCTATGCTGATGCTGGACGCCGGCGAGGATTTCGACCTGACGACAAAGCAGGCGCTGGACAATAAACTGCACGGCGTGACCGCTAATGGCAAGCACGTGAGCCGGGAGCAACTGCTGCGGGCGAGGGCGCAGGGCCTGCAGGTGGTGCTGTTTGGAGGTAAATCGAAAGGCAGTATTGCCGATATGCTGGAGCTGGAGCCCGACGCCATACAAGTGAATAACGTGAAGCGCATGCGTTCGCTATTGGGCAGCGAATAGGGCTAAATTTAGCCTACCAACATCATCAGCAGTGCAAGCAGTATTACTGCCAGGGCGATGTTTCGGAAGGTGAACAAATTGCGGTTCATGATGAGGATTCTTGTTACAGGCGATTTCAGCTACAGGTATAATAACGTAATCAGGTAAAACTGAGATTAGCCTTGCAAGATTATACCTCCTCTGGCCTTGTTTTCGAGGCATGGCAGTGAAACAATTATTACTTTTGCACTATATCATAACAAAACGACATCTATGCTCCGGACACATACTTGCGGCGAACTAAGAATAGACAATGTAGGCGAAGAGGTTATACTGACAGGCTGGGTACAGCGTCTGCGCGACAAGGGCGGTATGCTCTGGATTGACCTGCGCGACCGCTACGGCATCACGCAGCTCACCTTCGAAGACGGTGTAACATCGGCGCACCTTTTTGAGGCGGCCCGTGGGCTCGGCCGTGAGTACGTGATCAGGGTGGTGGGCAAAGTGATCGAGCGCTACTCCAAGAACGACAAGATCCCGACCGGCGACATCGAGATTCATGCTACTAAAATAGAGGTACTCAACGCTGCTAAGTTGCCTCCGTTCATGATTGAGGACGAGACGGACGGTGGCGACGACCTACGCATGAAGTACCGCTACCTTGACCTGCGTCGTACCCCAGTGCGCCGCAACCTCGAGCTGCGCCACCAGATGATGCGTGCCGTGCGCGCCTATCTCGACGAGCATTATTTCATTGAAGTAGAAACGCCGGTACTGATCAAGTCAACACCGGAAGGTGCCCGCGACTTTGTGGTGCCAAGCCGTATGAACCCAGGCGAGTTCTACGCACTGCCACAATCACCGCAGACCTTCAAGCAATTGCTGATGGTTTCTGGTTTCGATAAATACTACCAGATCGTAAAATGCTTCCGCGACGAAGACCTGCGTGCCGACCGTCAGCCGGAATTCACCCAGATCGACTGCGAGCTTTCCTTCGTGACGCAGGAAGACATCCTGAACACCTTCGAAGGTCTGATTTGTCACCTGTTCCTGAAAGTGAAAGGCGTGCACATCGAGAAACTGCCGCGCATGACGTATGCCGACGCGATGAAGTTCTACGGCTCCGACAAGCCGGATACCCGCTTCGAGATGCGTTTCGTGGAGCTGAATCCGTTGGTAAAGAACAAAGGCTTCAAAGTATTTGATGATGCCGAACTGGTGGTAGGTATAAACGCCAAAGGTGCCGCTAGCTATACCCGTAAGCAACTCGATGAACTAACTGATTTCGTAAAGCGTCCGCAGATCGGGGCTACAGGTATGGTATATGCCCGTGTGCAGGAAGACGGCACCGTAAAGTCATCGGTTGATAAATTCTATACCTCAGAAGACCTGCAGGAATGGGCAACAGCCCTCAATGCCGAGCCAGGTGACTTAATACTGGTACTGGCCGGCGGCAGAGACAAGACCCGCAAAGCCCTGAATGAACTTCGTCTGGAGATGGGTGAGCGCCTTGGTTTGCGCGACAAGAACGCATTCTCTCCGCTGTGGGTAGTAGACTTCCCGCTATTGGAGTGGGACGAAAACAGCAACCGCTACCATGCCATGCACCACCCGTTCACGTCGCCGAAGCCAGAGGATCTCGAATTGATCGACGACCGTCCGGGTGACATTCGCGCCAATGCTTACGACATGGTAATAAATGGGGTAGAAGTTGGTGGTGGTTCCATCCGTATCCACGACCGTCGTCTGCAGGAGCAGATGTTCCGTCTGTTGGGCTTCTCTAACGACGAGGCTAAGGCACAGTTCGGCTTCCTGATGGACGCTTTCGAGTACGGTGCTCCGCCACACGGTGGCATCGCCTTCGGCTTCGACCGCCTGTGCTCCCTTTTCGGTGGTTCTGACTCCATCCGTGACTACATCGCCTTCCCGAAAAATAATTCAGGCCGCGATGTAATGATCGACGCTCCGTCTCCGATTGCTGATGCGCAGCTGGATGAACTGCATATTAAAATGAAGCACCTACCGTCGTAAGGTATTATAGGTATACAGAATTAAGGAAAGGCTGCCCGTAAAGGCAGCCTTTTATTTTCAGAATCAGGATATAGGATTAGAAAGGATTTTCAGGATTGAGTTACCTTAAGCCATCCTTCCCTTGAACTGGGGAATCTTCGTGCACGATTAACATCCCCATGCCCCCCTTCGAAGGGGGACTTTTTGGCTTCTGCTTTCCATTGTGTCATCCTGAAGGGATCTTGGTAGAAGGGAGGTCAGGCAGTTGCTATAACATAACCCTGCCCCTCTCAAGAGGGGATTGTCAGCAGCTGCCATTTTAATGGTAGAAGCGTTGTAGAAATAACCACTGGCAGGTATAGCAAGACTAACTTGCCCCTGCAGCTATGAAACAGATCACTCTGGCCCGGTGCACCTTTTGACACTCCACTGTCCGAGCGTTCAGCGAGTTTGGAGGGTCTTGATTTTTTTGCTTACTTTTTTCATCAAGGAAGAAAGTGAGGCCCGCCCGGCCAGGGCAAGCTATAAAACAACATAGGTTCCTTTACCTGCAGCAGCCAGCAGCTACGGCAGCAAGGTATAGGTAGGTATAGGTATAAAAAAAGCAGCTGCCCTTCCCAGAGCAGCCGCTTCCATATCATCAGCTATACCTTACAACACACCACTTAACAAAGCAGGCGCTATACCTAGCAGAATCGTCAGGGCAGAGATGATAATCAGCATAACATTGATAAAGCTGGTGCTCTGGATTGGCGTATGATCTTCCGCAACCGGGTGCAGGTACATAGCGATTACCACGCGGAAATAGTAGTAGATACCCACAGCAGCCAGAATCACAGCTACTACAATCAGCCACATCATATCAGGATTTTCGATCAGGGCAGAGAAAACGAAGAACTTACCGAAGAAGCCAGCTGTGAGTGGTATACCTCCCAGAGACATCATGGCGACTGTTACCGCGAAGGCCATCAGTGGATTGGTTTTACCCAGACCGTTGAAAGCTTCATAGTTCTCGCTGCCACGCTGTTTCGCTACGAGGTGCAGCACACCAAAAGCGGCGATAGAAGCAGTGGAGTAGGCGAACGAGTAGAATAGGATAGCAGAAGTAGAGAAATTGTTAAAGGCAAGCAGCGTCATCAGCAGGTAGCCCGCGTGTGAGATACTGGAGTAAGCGAGCATACGCTTCATGCTTTGCTGTACTACCGCACCTACGTTACCGATCAGGAGCGACAGCACGATAATGGCTACCAGTGTTGGCATCCAGCCTGGGTAGGAAGCAGAGAAAGCGGCGTCCATCAGCTTGTAGAAAGCTGCTACACCAGCCGTTTTTACAACGGTTGACATATAGGCCGTCCATACCGTTGGCGTACCTTCGTACACATCAGGCGTCCAGAAGTGGAAAGGAGCGGCGGAAATTTTGAAAGAGATACCGATGATGATGATCAGCACACCCAGCATGAACATCACGTTGTTCGCACCGCCCGTGCCCATGGCTTCCGCTGATCCGGCAATTTCTGAAATGTTGAAGGTACCCGTCGCGCCGTATACCATTACAATACCGAACAGCATAACGCCCGTGAAGAAAGAGCCCATCAGGAAGTACTTCAGAGCAGCTTCCGCGGAGCGCATACTTCTCTTGTCACTACCGGCCAGCACGTACATCGCAATCGAGAGAATCTCTATACCTATGAACAGCATCAGCATGTTGTTGTAGCTCACCATCATGATGGCGCCTACTAGCGAGAACAGAATCAGGGCGTAAAGCTCACCGATATTTTCATCGTTGCGGGTTATGTAATGCTGCGTGAATGGGAGGATCAGGAGCGTTGAAAGTACCATGATTCCTGTGAAAGCCACCGCGTAATTGTCGATGGTAATCATGTTATCGAAGTAGCTCTTAGTATCGTTCCAGTCGAGTAGATTGATGCCGAACACGATCGCCAAAAACAGCAGCGACAGCGGCAACAGGATTCGTTTAGATTTCAGGAAACCTACGAAAAGGTTGATAATCCCAAATCCAGATAGAAGTATAATCGAAATCATGTCGTTTATTATCGTTTCTTTTTGCGGACTATCTATTGATAATGCTCAGCAGCTGTCCAACCGCAGGCTCTGAAATGCTCAGGAAAGTGTTCGGGAACAAACCAATCCAGAAGACCATGATCACCAAAGGAATCAAAACAGCTTTCTCGTGGAAGGTCAGGTCAGCGAAGCCCTCAGTAGCCTCTGACTTTGTGCCGAACATCACGCCCTGGAACATACGCAGCATGTATACCGCTGCCAGAATAATGGTCAGGCCAGCTACAGCGCCGAAGTAGTAGTTGTACTGGAACACGCTCGACAGCAACAGGAACTCCCCGATGAAGCCGTTAGTCAATGGCAGTGCCACAGAACCCATCAACAGAATCAGGAACATGATCGAAAGTGCTGGCGTGGTCTGGGTGATGCCGCCCAGGCTGGCAATCTCTCGTGTGTTCGTTCTGCGGAAGATGATGTCGATGATGAAGAACAGGCCTACCACGTTGATACCATGGCTCAGCATTTGAATCACACCGCCCTGCAAGCCTTGCTCGTTCAGGGTGAAGATACCCGCCGAAATCAGGCCCACGTGCGCGATTGATGAGTAAGCGATCAGGCGCTTGAGATCGTGCTGGCGAATGGCAATGATAGAACCGTAAATGATACCGATGATAGACAGTACCAGCACCGTGTCAGCCCACTCGCTCACGCCAAGTGGCACAACAGGCAGTAACCAGCGGAGCACACCATAGATACCCATTTTCAGCATGATACCGGCCAGCAACATCGTTGCCTGTGTAGGAGACTCGGTATACGTGTCCGGCTGCCAGGTATGGAATGGGAAAACCGGCATTTTGATGGCGAAAGCGAGGAACAGGAACCAGAAAATCCAGCTCTGCGTCGCGCTGTCCAGCGTTAGTTGGTAGAACGCGTTCACATTAGAAGAGTGCGCCGCCAGCTCTGTGCCAGCCGTCTGGAAGTACAGGTATACGAAAGCGGCCAGCATGAAGAGCGAACCGAAAATCGTGTATACAAAGAACTTGAACGTAACCGGAATTCTGCGTGCGCCGCCCCAGATGGCTGCAATGAAGTAAATTGGAATCAAGGCCACTTCCCAGAAGAAGTAGAACAGGAAAGCGTCCATCGCCACAAATACGCCAGTCAGCCCCGTCTGCATAAACAGTACCAGCGCATAGAACACGTGCGGGTTCTTGTAGTCGTGCTTGAAAGAGGAAAGGACGATCAACGGCACCAGGAAGGCAGTCAGGAGCACCATCAGGAGGCTGATGCCGTCCATGCCAATGCTGAAGCCTATACCTGCGCGCTCCACCCACGGTATATCGAGGGCGAATTGTGTGGTGGCATCCGGAACAAAGTTTACGGTTGCAAACAGGGCAATGGCAAACTCAACTAGCGTTGCTATAAAAGCCACTTTCTTGGCACCTTCGCCTTTTATAAGCAGCACCAGCAGTGCAGCTAGGGCAGGCCAGAAAAGTAATAGAGCTGTAATCATCTTCTTAGAACCTTAACCGATAAAGAAGTTTAAAAATAGAATCAGAACGATGCTGGCCACCATCACAAACACATAGAAGCCAGTTACGCCACTCTGTGTCAGGCGCAGCACGCGGCCGCTTACCATCACAAGTTTGCCGAAGCCATTTACAATACCGTCTACCACTACCACGTCCACGAAGCGGTGCAGGGCAGTAGACAGCGCCATGACAGGGCGCACAAACACAGTGTCGTAAATTTCGTCGATGTAGTATTTGTTGTAGATCAGGTTGTGGATAGGAGACAGGCCCGTTCCTTCCGGAGCCGGCACTGTTTCTTTCTTCACATACATGATGTAGGCAATGATAATCGCGATAACTGCCACTGCTACCGAAACTGCCATCAGGATGTATTCTGTAGCATGATCAATGTGCGGCGCTTCCATGGCGGCACCGTTAGCACGGCGTGCCAGGTCATAAATAGGAGCCAGGAAATTACCTAAGGTATGCGTGTCGCTGAACACGGCCGGCAGACCAATGAAACCACCTATAGTGGAAAGTATGGCCAGTACAATCAGCGGAATGGTCATGGACGAAGGCGACTCGTGCAGGTGCGAACGCTGCGCTTCTGTGCCACGGAACTTGCCGAAGAACGTCAGGAACAGAAGGCGGAACATGTAGAAAGCCGTCATGAACGAAGCTAACAGGCCTCCAACCCACATGAGCTTGTTGTGCTCAAACACATGCGCCAGCAATTCGTCTTTCGAGAAGAAACCAGCAAATGGCGGTATACCTGAAATAGCGAGTGTACCGATCAGGAATGTGATGAACGTGATCGGCAACCATTTGCGCAGGCCACCCATATTACGGATATCCTGTTCGTTGCTCACGGCGTGAATCACAGAACCAGCACCCAGGAACAGCAATGCTTTGAAGAAAGCGTGTGTGAGTACGTGGAAGATAGAAGAAGAAAAGGCCATCACACCCAGCGCCAGGAACATAAAGCCCAACTGCGAAACGGTAGAGTAAGCCAGCACTTTCTTGATGTCATTCTGTGCCAAGCCAATGGTAGCGGCCACCAGGGCAGTTATCAGACCAATGATGGCGATAAACTCCATGGTAGTCGGGGCTAGCACATACAGCACGTTCGAACGAATCACCATGTAGATACCTGCCGTCACCATGGTAGCGGCGTGAATCAGAGCAGAAACCGGCGTAGGACCCGCCATCGCATCCGGAAGCCACGTAAAGAGCGGCAACTGTGCACTTTTACCCATCGCGCCTACAAATAGCAGCATCGTAATGGCAATCATCACACCGCTGTCAGTCAGGCCCGACATCTGCGAAGCAGACAGGAACACCTCCGGGAAGCTCACACTACCGAAAGTGATGAAGATCAGGAAAATAGCCAACAGGAAGCCCAGGTCACCGATACGGTTCATGATGAAGGCCTTCTTGGCGGCATTGTTGTAGTTGTGGTTCTTGTTCCAGAAGCCGATCAGCAGGTATGAGCAAAGACCAACGCCTTCCCAGCCCACGAACATCATCACATAGTTAGATCCCATCACGAGTACCAACATCGAGAACATGAACAGGTTAAGGTAGGCGAAGAACTTGCCGTAACCTTCGTCGTGGCTCATGTAACCGGCCGAGTACACGTGAATCAGGAAACCTATACCTGTCACCATCAGCAACATCAGCAGCGTAAGCTGGTCAATCATGAACGAGAAACCAATCTCGAGGCTGCCTACTGTGAACCAGTTGTAGAGGTCGACGATGTAAGGGCGGCTGCCGTTGGAAGTGAAGTCGATGAACAGGTATACCGAGATCAGGAACGAGGCCAGCACCGTGCCAGAGCCCAGCAGACCTACAAGGGCCTTGGGCAATTTGCGGTTGCCAAGTCCGTTAATCAGAAAGCCGATGAACGGCAGGAGCGGAACAAGCAAACACAGCAGCGCCATTTCCTGGTTGTTGAAGGGCATTACTACTTCTTGCATTTAGCGTATGATTTAGTTAAGCTATTCAGATTAATTAGGTGTGCGGCTACCACTTCAGGTAGTTCATCAGTTGCACATCCGTCGAGCGGATATTGCGGTAAATCATCACGATGATGGCCAGACCAACCGTTACTTCTGCCGCTGCCACTGCCATAATGAAGAACACAAAGATCTGTCCGTTCGGGTCAGAGCGGTAAGACGACAGCGCGACCATCAGGATGTTCACAGCGTTGAGCATCAACTCCACACACATGAAAATGACAATAGCGTTTCGTCTGGTAAGAACCCCGATCACACCAATGGCGAACAGGGCCGTGCTGAAGTAGAGGTAAAATTCTAGCGGGATGGTTCTGATTACATCAGGCATTTGGTTCATCGTCTGAGTGGCTGAACGTATTACTGGTAAATTACAATTCTGGAATCAAGTCGCAAAGTTATCCCCATTTTTGTAAAATCCATAACATATTTCTAATCTTCTTAGGTGGATTTCGTCAAATGTAGTCTTCCCGAAAGATTTATATTTTTAAAGCCGTCTGGTGCCTGGTGTTATGGCTTGTTCTATACCTTGCGCAGGCTTTTGCGTAGGTATAAATTCACTGGCTAAATTGGTTTTTGTAAACTTGTATGGCTATGGATGGATGCTCTTCATGCGTTCGTTCTCAATAAAGCCACCGCTGCTATACCTTATTTTGTGTTCAATTTCTATGAATCGATATTTTGGTTTCTTATACCTCGCCTTGCTGTCTTTGCCGTTGCTCTCCTGCCAGCAGCCTTCCGCTCTCTTAAGCAGCGAGTCCGCTTTACCTGAACGCACTATGAAAGCTAACATTACACAAACTTTGCACTATGACAACGTGCCTTCTGCCTCGGGCCTCGAGATGTTGGGCGACCACTACTATGTTGTCGGAGATGATTCGCCCTACCTGTACCGCCTGGATAAAGACTTTCGGCTGGAAACGCAGGAGGCTATTTTTGACACGACGGGTTTTGGCAGTGGCCGGATTGCCAAAGATGAAAAAGTGGACCTGGAAGGTATAACGCTTCTGCAGCACCAGGGCAAGCCATACCTGTTGATGATGGGTTCGGGTTCCGCGCCCGCCCGCCGCAAAGCCTACCTCTACAACATTTGCGGCGATGACATCTGCCGGGAAGGAGCGGGGGTGCACAGCGCCAGAACAATCGATCTTGACAAACTCTATCAACAACTCGAGCAAGAAGCCGATACGCTGGGCGGAAGTTTACTCAACATTGAAGGTGTAGCGGCAGGGCATGGCAAGCTATACCTGCTGCAGCGCGCCATTGGCACGGGCCAGAACGTGCTGATTTCTTACCGCCTGTCGGAGTTTATACCTTTTCTGTTGGGAGAAGCCGGAACGCAACTGCCACAATCCGAGATCAGTTACTTCCGCCTTCCGGGCCTCAAAAATATGCAGGCTGGTTTCTCAGGCGCCTATGTCTATGACGACAAGTTGTTTTTCACCGCTTCCCTGGAAGACACCAACGACGCCTACGCGGACGGCGAAGTGCTCGGCAGTTACATCGGCTACATCCCGTTCACGTGGGTCGGCAAGCAAGACACGCTACAGATTCCCACAACCCCTATTCTGCAAGCCGATGGCACTCCCTATACCGGCAAAGCGGAATCCATGGTGGTGCAGAAGCGGGAAGGAAAGGGCAGGTATAGGTTGGTGGTAGTGTCGGATGATGATAGGGGCGGATCGGAGTTGTTGGAGGTGATGTTGAGTGTGGAGTAGTTTCTTGCTCTGGTAACTTTAATATCAGTTTATTACTTATACCTAGTGTAACTACTGCTGTAGGTATAGCAACTTATTCATTCTATAGCTTCGCCTGTGCGGCGGGCCCTCACTTTTTGTCTTGACACAAATCGAGGGCCCCTTCCCCCAAAGTAAGCAAAAAAGTCAAGACCCTCCAAACTCGCTGAACGCTCGAACAGTGGAGTGTCGTTTGGTGGATCTAGCTGAGGTGATCTGTTTCATAGTCCATGGGGCAAGTTACTCTTGCTATACCTGCCAAGGCTATGTGACGGTAACTACAGCGCCACATACTTATAAATCGGCAATGGCAGAAACTCCCCCTTTGAAGGGGGCAGGGGGATGTTAATCGTTCAAGATAATCCTAAAAATAGAAAAGCCAGCACTTCTCAGCGCTGGCTTTTTATATACTTGATTAGGTATACCTCAATTAGAAGTTCTGTTCTCCTGTCTCCCGCTTACCAATCATCACGGCACCTACCATAGATACCAAAAACAGCACGGCTACTAACTGGAACGGCAGCATGTATTTTGTGAAGAGCACTTTGCCCAGGTTTTCCACCATACCTACCTGCGAATTGTACGTCGCAGGGTCCGGGTGACCGAGCGTCACATCTTTCAGTGCAGCTACTACAACTGTGAACAGCAAACCGCCCGCCACTGTACCTGCTATTTTGGCCAGTACATTTCGTTTAATGGTTCCTTCTACATTTTTACCAGTGTTGATGAACATCAGTACGAACAGGAAGAGTACCATGATGGCACCTGCATAAACGATAATGTTCACTGCTGCCAGAAACTGGGCATTCAGCAGGATGTAGTGTGCTGAAATGGTAAAGAATGTTAGAATCAGGAAAATAACGCTGTACACGGGGTTCTTTGAAATCACAACCATGATGGCGCAAAGCAGCGTCAGCGAAGCAAAGAAGAAAAACAGACTTTCTGTCATCAGATTATTTGGTTTCAGTGGTTTTTAACGGTTCTACCAGACGGTCTTTGCCGTAAATAAATTCTTCGCGCTCGTAACGGGCTGGCGCAAGTTTGTCGTCCTGCAGGAAGATCGCCGCTTTTGGGCAAGCCTCTTCGCAAAGTCCGCAGAAAATGCAGCGCAACATGTTTACCTCGTAGGTCACTGCGTACTTTTCCTCGCGGTACAGGTGCTCTTCGCCTTTCTTACGCTCCCCAGCTGTCATCGTAATGGCTTCGGCAGGGCAGGCCACGGCGCAAAGACCACAGGCCGTGCAGCGCTCAGCACCGTTTTCGTCGCGCTTCAGTACGTGCAAACCGCGCCATACGTCGCTACGCTGACGTGTTTCCTCCGGGTAGTTTATCGTTGCTTTCTTCTTGAAGAAGTGCTTTATCGTAATGCCCAAACCCTGCGCGATTGCAGGCAGGTACATGCGCTCAGAGAGGGTCATCTCCTTCTGCGCTACGTTCTTACTTCTATTTGATAATAGTTCCATTGTATCTCGATTATGATTGCTGACTATACCGTCTGTCTATAACAGCGCCTGGCACGGCAGCATTCAAATGTCGTTATCCGTTTGTAAAATATTCGTAGAGTAGAATGCCACCGCCCGTAAGCAGTATATTCAGAATTGCCAGCGGGATCAGGATGTTCCAGCCCAGCTTCATCAACTGGTCGTAGCGGAAACGCGGCAATGTCCAGCGCACCCACATGAAGAAGAAGATGAAAGCAAAGATCTTCGCAAACATCACCGCAACACCTATGATCGTCACTACGTTGTTGCCCAGCACAGGATCATCAAACGCATTGCGCAGGTTCTCCATGAACGGGAAGTTATACGCACCGAAGTACAGCGTGGACATCACAGCAGATACTACAAAGATGTTGATATACTCCGCAAACAGGTACATACCCAGTTTCATGGAGCTGTACTCCGTGTGGTAACCGCCTATCAGTTCGGCCTCCGATTCTGGTAAGTCGAATGGTGTTCTGTTCGTCTCAGCAAAGGCGCAGATCAGGAAAATCAGGAAGCCCAGCGGCTGGTACCAAATATTCCAGTTAAAGCCGGTTTGCTGTTCTGCAATTACTTTTAGCGAAAGAGAGCCGCTCAGCATCAGCACCGCAATCAGCGACAGACCCATGGCCAGTTCGTAGGAAATGTTCTGCGACGCGGCACGGATAGCACCCAGCAACGAGAACTTGTTGTTTGAAGCCCAGCCACCAATCATCAGGCCGTACACACCCAGCGACACCACACCAAAAATGTAGAGTATACCGATGTTCACGTCAATGGCAATCAGGTCAAACGATGTCTCGCCTAAAATTAGCGTGTCACCGAACGGAATTACCGCACTTGACATAGCTGCCACCAGCATCGCTATACCTGGGCCAAGGATAAAGAGCATTTTGTTCGCTTTGGCAGGTATAAATTCTTCTTTGAAGAACAGTTTACCCGCATCGGCCAGCGGCTGCAGCAAACCCATCGGACCTGCTCTGTTCGGGCCCACACGGTCCTGAATGAAAGCGGCGATTTTACGCTCAAAGTAAGTCGAGTAGGTCGCAATCAGTAACGAAATACCGAAAATGACCAGAATGTAGATGCCTTTGTATATCAGAAGTACAGAATCCATGCTTTATTCCGTTGGCATTTTTTTAACAGTAGATTTAGGCAGGTTCGGTACAATCGGCACATTTACCACTGGCAGTTCGTAGTGGTTAGCCGAAATAACAGAACCCCTGTCGATGTTGCGCGGGCCTTCGATGGTCCAGTCGCTCACCTCTTTTTTGTCGAAACGGCAGGTGTTGCAGATGAACTCCTCCACCTCGGCGTATTCGTCCTTGCGGGCCGTTACGCGCAGCACCTGATCGCCACGAGACCACAGGGTTACTTTACCGCTGCAGGTAGGGCAGTCGCGGTGTGCGTTCAATGGTTTTGTGAACCACACACGGTTTTTAAAGCGCCATGTCTTGTCTGTCAGAGCTCCCACCGGGCACACATCAATTACGTTACCGGAGAAATCGTTGTCGATCACATTCTCGATGTAAGTACCGATCTCAGCAGCGTCGCCACGTCCTAGCACGCCATGCACGCGCTTGTCTGTGATCTGGTCGGCAGTATACACACAGCGGTAGCACAGGATGCAACGCGTCATGTGCAGCTGAATGTAAGGGCCCAGGTCTACTTTATCGAAAGTACGACGCGGCTCCTCGTACCGTGTCGCGCTCACACCGTGCTCGTAAGATAAGTTCTGCAAATCGCACTCACCAGCCTGGTCGCAAATAGGGCAATCCAGCGGGTGGTTGATCAGCAGCATCTCTACTATACCTTTGCGGGCATTCAGTACGTCTTCGTTGGTTGTGTTTTCCACCACCATACCATCCTGAACCGGCGTGATGCATGAAGCAACCAGTTTCGGCATAGGGCGCGGGTCGCGTGCAGAACCCTGTGTTACCTTTACCAGGCACACGCGGCACTTACCGCCGCTGCCTTTCAGCGGGGTATAAAAACACATAGCAGGAGGCACTACATCACCACCGATCTTACGGGCGGCCTGCAGGATGGTAGTTCCATCTTCAACCTCTACCTCGATGCCGTCAAATGTTATTTTAGCCATCTTAATTTTATTCAAAGCTCGCCAACTAAGGTATAGCGGGCAGTTATTTTAACTTTAAATTATACAGTAGCTGCTGCTAACTGTTCTCTGTACACCGCGCCAGGAGCTATTGCTTCTTGCGGGTGCTTGATGTGCCACTCGAACTCCTCACGGAAGTGACGAATCGCGCTGGCTACTGGCCAGGCTGCCGCGTCACCCAATGGGCAAATAGTGTTACCTTCAATCTGCTTGGCTACGCTTACTAACAGGTCAATGTCCTGCTGATGGCCGTGGCCATGCTCGATTCGGTGCAACACACGCTCCATCCAGCCTGTACCTTCACGGCAGGGGCTGCACTGTCCGCATGACTCGTGGTGATAGAATCGGGCATAGTTCCACGTGTTACGCACAATGCACTGGTCCTCGTCGAATACAATAAAGGCACCCGAACCCAGCATAGAGCCGCTCACAAAACCACCATCCGACAGTGATTCGTACGTCATCAGGCGATCTTCGCCAGCAGCTGTTTTCAGGATTAGCTCTTTTGGCAGAATCGGCACAGAAGAACCACCCGGTACCACGGCCTTCAGTTCTTTGCCTTTCCAGATACCACCGCAGTACTCGTCAGAGTAGATGAATTCTTCTACCGGAACGCCCAGGTCGATCTCGTAAACGCCCGGACGGTTGATGTTACCGCTGGCAGATATCAGTTTGGTACCCGTGCTACGGCCCACGCCTATTTTGGCGTACTCCGCACCGGTGTTGTTCACGATCCAGGGCACAGAAGCGATGGTCTCCACGTTGTTTACCACCGTTGGCGACTGGAACAGACCTTTCACCGCTGGGAATGGCGGCTTGTTGCGCGGATTGCCACGCTTGCCTTCCAGTGATTCTAACAAAGCTGTTTCCTCACCACAGATATAAGCACCACCACCTGGCGCCACATGCAGGTCCAGGTCATAGCCTGAGCCCAGAATGTTCTTGCCAAGCAAACCGGCTGCGTAAGCTTCCGCGATCGCTTTCTCCAGAATGCGGAGAATGAACATCATTTCCCCACGAATGTAGATATAGGATGTGTTCGCACCCAGCGCGTAGCTCGAGGTGATCATACCTTCAACCAGCGCGTGCGGGTTTTTCTCCATAAACACGCGGTCCTTGAAAGTGCCCGGCTCGGACTCGTCGGCGTTGCACACCAGGTAACGCGGAATACCTTCCGGCTTAGCCAAAAAGCTCCACTTCATACCGGCCGGGAAGCCAGCGCCACCACGACCGCGCAGGCCCGATGTCTTCACTTCTTCCACCACCTCGTCCGGAGTCATCGTTTTGATGGCTTTCTCTACCGAGCGGTAGCCACCATGCTTGCGATACACCTCCAGGGTTTCGATACCCGGTACGTTAATATGTTCGGTTAATATCTTGATTCCCATTGTTACAGGATATATAGCTCGGCAGTCGCTGTGTTAAGGCAAGCTGCCAGGTTTATCAATGAATTATTTCGCCCACTCAGGCGTTTCCACCTCTTTGTTGCGCATCATCTCCAGGAATTGGTCAACCGCTTCTTCGCTGTTGATATTCTCGTAGTAGGTTTCGCGCACCTGCAGCATCGGGCCTGTACCGCACGAAGCAAGGCATTCCACTGGCTTCAGGGTAAACATACCGTCAGCCGTTGTTTCGCCTTCTTCAATGTTGAGCTTCTGCTTGAGCGTGTCGATCATCTGGTCGGCACCACGCAGGCAGCAAGGTCCCGTGCGGCATACCTCGAGCACGTGCTTGCCAACAGGCTTCAGGTTGAACATGGTATAGAAGGTAGCCACCTCGTATACCTCAATTGGCTGTATGTTCAGGATTTCGGCAATCGCGTCCATCGCTTCAGGGCTCACCCAGCCGTTGTTTTCCGCCTGTGCAACGTGCAGGGCAGGTAACAGGGCAGACTTCTGGCGTCCTTCCGGGTAATGGCTGATATAGCGCTGAATCTCAGCAAGGGCCTTATCAGAAAACTTAAATGCGTTTATAGTCTCTGCCATCTTTGTAAATGTCACCGACCAGGAGCCGGTGTTAGATGATATATAAAATACTGTATTATGCGTCGAGTTCGCCGGCAATCACGTTCAGGCTACTCAGCGTCAGGATAGCGTCGGCCAGCTGACCGCCTACGATCATTTCGGTGTAAGCCTGGTAGTAAATGAAGCAAGGTCTTCTGAAGTGCAGACGGTACGGTGTGCGGCCGCCGTCGCTTACCAGGTAGAAACCAAGCTCGCCGTTGCCGCCTTCCACGCTGTGGTACACCTCGCCTTTCGGCGCGTCGATCTCACCCATCACAATTTTGAAGTGATAGATCAGCGCTTCCATGCTGGTGTATACCTCCTGCTTTGGAGGCAGGTAGTAGTGCGGTGCGTCGGCGTGGTAAGAACCTTCCGGCAGATTTTTGTAAGCCTGCTCGATGATCTTCAAACTCTGCCATACCTCTTCGTTGCGCACCAGGTAGCGGTCATAGGTATCGCCTTTGGCACCAACCGGAATTTCGAACTCGAAATCGCCGTAGGAAGAGTAAGGGTTCATCACGCGCACGTCGTAGTCCACACCGGTTGCACGCAGGTTAGGTCCTGTGAAGCCGTAGCTCAGGGCGCGCTCTGCCGTAATGGCACCCACACCTACCGTACGGTCGATGAAGATCCGGTTACGGGTCAGCATTTTCTCAAACTCGGCCCATACCTTCGGGAAGCGCTTCAGGAACTCACCGATCAGGTGCAAAGCTTTAGGAGAAAGGTCGCGCTCCATACCGCCAATTCGACCCATGTTGGTCGTCAGGCGGGCGCCGCATACCTCTTCGTAGATATCGTAAATGTGCTCGCGTTCCTGCATCACGTACAGGAAGCCGGTGAAGGCGCCGGAGTCCACACCCAGGATCGAGTTACAGATCAGGTGGTCGGAAATACGGGCCAGCTCCATCATGATCACGCGGATGTACTGCGCACGCTTCGGTATTTCTATACCCAAAAGCTTCTCTACCGTCATGTGGTACCCCATGTTGTTGATAGGGGACGAGCAGTAGTTCATGCGGTCGGTGAGCGGTGTGATCTGGTAGAACGGTCTGCGCTCGGCTATCTTCTCGAAAGCACGGTGAATGTACCCGATTGTCGGCACGGCGTCCATGATCACCTCCCCATCCATTTGCAGGATGTTCTGGAAGATACCGTGGGTGGCCGGGTGCGTCGGACCCAGGTTCAGGGTCGTCAGGTTCTCGTTCTTCTTGTCCTGCAGTTTCAGGTCGCGGTTGTCGCGGAATTCCTGTAACTGATCAGTATCAGCTGTTTTATTATCAGTAGCCATAGTGGTTTATCTGGCTTAGCGTCCGAAATAAGTATCGATTTTATCTTCCCTTGTCTGGTCTTCCAGCGGATACTGCTTGAGCATCGGGTGGTACTCCATCTCCTCGATGTTGAGGATGCGGATCAGGTTCGGGTGACCGGTAAAGATGAAACCGTAAAAGTCATAGGCCTCACGCTCCATCCAGTTGGCAGCCGCGTAGATGTTGGTCAGCGTCGGCAATACCGGGTCTTCTGCAGGCACAAACACCTTGATGCGCAGCCGGTAGTTGTGACGCAGGCTATGCAACTGGTACATCATGCACAACTCCCTGCCTTTGTGGTCAGGGAAGTGTATACCTGCCATGGTCGTCAGGAACTGCACCTGCAGGTCTTTGTCGTCATACAGGTACTGGATAAGCGCAATGATGTTCTCACGCGTGGTGGTGAGCGTCATGATTCCGTCCGGATCGTAGGCATCGAAGATGTTTTCTTCCCCAAACTGGGCTATCAGTTTACCGAGTACGTTTTCGTTCGTAAGCTCCATGCTGCTTATTTAATGTTGTAAGAGGCCAAAAGTGCCTGATATTCAGGTGAGTTGCGGCGGCGCAGCGATTCGTTCTTAGCCAGATCCTGCACACGCATCAGGCCGTCCAGAATCTGCTCCGGTCTTGGCGGGCAGCCCGGCACGTACACGTCAACCGGCACCACGCGGTCTATACCTTGCAGCACCGAGTAGGAGTCAAAAATACCGCCTGAGGTAGCGCAAGCACCCACGGCCACCACCCAGCGTGGCTCTGCCATCTGCTCGTATACCTGCTTCACAACAGGCCCCATCTTCTTGGCAATGGTACCCATTACCAACAGGATGTCGGCCTGACGTGGCGAAAAGCTTGGACGCTCCGAACCGAAGCGGGAGATATCGTAGGTGGCACCCATGGTCGCCATGAACTCAATACCGCAGCACGAAGTGGCAAAAGGCAATGGCCAAAGCGAGTTCGCACGGGCCAGACCAATCACTTTCTCAAAGGAAGTAGCAAAGAAACCAGCACCGCTGTGGCCTTCTGGTGCCTCTGCCATGTTTATATCTTTATTTAAATCGCTCATGTCTTCTAAATTCTAGGTTTTAATCTGCGTTTACCCTTGCAAAAACACCGTTTGCCCTATTAAAGTTTAATGGCGCCGAACTACTTGAGAATCCCTTTTTTGATTTCGTAGAAGAAGCCAGTTAGGATAACGCCCAGGAACAGCATCATCGGCAGGAAGCCTTCCAGACCGAATTCGCGGAAGTTCACTGCCCAAGGGTACATGAAGATAATTTCAATATCGAACAGCACGAACAGGATGGCCGTGAGGAAGTACTTGTAAGAGATCGGCGTACGCGCATCGCCCACCGACTCCACGCCGCTTTCCCAGGGATTGTCCTTTACCTCACTCTTTCGCTTAGGACCCAGTAAATGGGTCACTACTAATGCAAAAACGACAAAGCCGATCGCTGCCGCAAATTGTATCAAAATAGGGAGGTAGTCCGACGGTAGATACTGAGTACCAGTAGTTTCCATATTGCTGTTATGCTTCATTGAAATTTGGGAGCAAAATTAGGTATAAATAGCCAACAATCAAAAGACTATATCCAATGTAAATAGCGTTTAAAATTGTTCTAAAGTATTATCAGCCGGTATGAATGCAATTCCTGTGTTTTGTGCCATTTGTAAAGCTTATGACGCTCAAAATTGAATCGTTCGGTGAGAGGGCCTCAGGTATAGCAGGGTGTGTGTTTAAACATAGGTGGGGATATTTTAAGGTAGGAGCGGGCGCGCTCGCGTCATGTAAATGGAAAGCCTAAATACAAAAGCACCACGCCCTTTCGAGCGTGGTGCTTCCTGTTTCAGGTATATGCTATACCTTATTTATTCTCACCCAGGAACGGGTAGCGGTAGTCAGTTGGCGTTACGAACGTCTCTTTGATAGAGCGGGCAGACACCCAACGCAGCAGGTTCAGCATAGAGCCAGCTTTGTCGTTTGTACCGGAAGCGCGGGCGCCACCGAACGGCTGCTGTCCTACCACGGCGCCTGTTGGCTTGTCGTTGATGTAGAAGTTACCAGCCGCATTTACCAGCTTCTTCGTAGCAAACTCAGCTGCATAACGGTCGCGGCTGAAGATGGCTCCTGTCAGAGCGTATGGCGAAGTCGAGTTTACCAGTTCCAGCGTCTCCTCGAAATTGTTCTCGTCGTACACGTAGATCGAGATAACCGGACCGAAGATCTCTTCGCACATAGTGATGTACTGCGGGTTGTGCGACAACAACACCGTCGGCTCAATAAAATAGCCTTTCGACTTGTCGTAGTTACCACCAGCGATGATCTCTACCTCGTTGCTTTCCTTGGCGTTATCGATGTACTTGGCAATTTTGTCGAATGACTTCTCGTCGATCACCGCGTTGATGAAGTTGGAGAAATCCTCCGGAGGACCCATTTTGAAGGTCTTCAGGTCTTCCACCACGTAGTTTTTCACGTCTTCCCACAGGTTGCTTGGGATGTAGGCGCGCGAAGCGGCAGAGCATTTCTGGCCCTGGTATTCGAAAGCACCGCGTACTATACCTGTTGCTACCTGCTTGGCGTCGGCCGAGCTGTGCGCCACGATAAAGTCCTTGCCGCCTGTTTCGCCCACAATGCGTGGGTATGTTTTGTACCTGTGGATGTTCTGTCCGATGGTTTTCCAAATGTTCTGGAACACGCCGGTGCTGCCTGTAAAGTGGATACCTGCAAAATCAGCGTGGTTGAAAATTACTTCGCCAGCCGTCGGGCCGTCTACATACACCAGGTTGATCACACCATCCGGAAGACCCGCCTCACGGAACAGTTCCATGATCATCTGGGCGGCGTATACCTGCGTGTTGGCAGGCTTCCATACCACTACGTTGCCCATCATGGCCACAGAAGCTGGCAGGTTGCCGGCAATGGCCGTGAAGTTGAACGGCGTCAAAGCGAACACGAAGCCCTCCAGCGGACGGTGCTCCATGCGGTTCCAAACGCCCGGCGATGACTCCGGCTGCATCTGGTAGATCTCCGTGGCATACTGTGCGTTGAAGCGCAGGAAGTCGATCAGTTCGCAGGCTGCGTCAATTTCAGCCTGGTACGCGTTCTTCGACTGACCCAGCATGGTAGCGGCGTTCATGCGCGCTCTCCACGGGCCGGCCAGCAATTCGGCGGCTTTCAGGAAAATGCTCAGGCGGTGCTCCCAGCCCATGGCAGCCCACTCTTCGCGGGCGGCAATCGCTGCGTTGATGGCCTGTTCCACGTGTGACGCATCGCCTTCGCTGAAGTGACCCAGGATGTGCTTGTGGTCGTGCGGCTGAAGCATCGGCTTCTTTTTGTCCGTGTATACCTTGTCGCCACCGATGTACATCGGCACATCGAGCTCTTTTGACTTAAGTTCTTTATAAGTGCGCTGCAGTTCCTCGCGCTCCGGCGAGCCCGGTGCGTACGATTTTACAGGTTCGTTGACTGGTGTTGGTACTCTAAAAAATCCTGTTGCCATCTCTTTTGATATTTTACAGATTCAGAATAAGACATTCGACAGACTGCGCGGGGCAGTCTTCTATACAAAGGTAAGGCGAATTATTTTATTTTCCGGCGTGCTATAGGTATAGCTTTGCTATAACATAGCCTGTAATTCGCTCAGGCAGTGGATGTGGTAGGTAGGTTTAGGCGAGAGCTTGCTTTTGGTCTTCTCCGGGTTAAAGAAAACCTGGTCCATACCTGCAAGCCGGGCACCGTCGATGTCGCACTCCAGGTTGTCGCCGATCATCAAACAGTCTTCGGAGCGCACCTGAATGCGGTCCAGTGCGTGTTCAAAAATGCGCTTGTCAGGCTTCTTATACCCGCAGCACTCTGAAGTTACGATCTCCCCGAAATAATCTGTCAGCCTGGAGCCGTTCATTTTGATGTACTGCACATCCTTAAACCCGTTGGTGATGATGTGGAGGCCATATTTCGGTTTTAGGTAGTCGAGTACTTCGAAGGTATGAGGGAACACCGCCGTCTTCTGCGGGCACAGATCGGTGTAGGCTTCGGATATACCTGCCGGCACCTGGTGCGGCTCCAGCCCGAGTCCGGTCAGCGTCTTTATAAAGCGGGCTTCACGCAGTTCCTTCTGGTCGATTTTGCCTTTGTTGTAGAGGTCCCAGAGGAGGTGGTTCACGAACTTGTACTTCTTGTAAAAGGAGTCGCGGTCAAAGAGCTTTTCATATTCAGCCAGGCCAAACTCGTGGTATAAGGTATAGAGCGTCTCCTCGGAGTTTTTCTCAAAGTCCCACAGGGTGTGGTCGAGGTCAAAGAATATGTGTTTGTAAGGTTTCATAATCGGGTGTCAGGTTTATAGAAACGACTTGGCGGGCGGTATGTTTAAAAAAATATGTGCAGCAGCGACAGGTTAATTATACTAAAAGTTCTATACCGCTGTTTAAACCAATGAACTAAAGCCCTGTCTTATAAGCGTTAACTCTCCGTCCAGCGGCGGGTCTGCATGCGGTTAACGGCCAGTTCGCGGTTAGAGTACAGGATGCGGTAGGTTTCCTGATCTTTTTGCAGGAGGGCGTCGCGGTTTAGGTATGTGAAGATCTGTTGAACGAAATCGGAGGCTTCTTCCTTTAATGAGTAGTACACCCACTGGTCGAGCTTGCGGGGCGTTACCAGCCCGGCGTTGCGGAGGTAGGCCAGGTGACGCGACGTTTTAGTCTGGGTGAAGTCCAGTACATGCTCCAGGTCTGAGGTGCACATCTCCTTGTTGCGCAGAATCAGGTGCAGCATGCGTAGCCGCGAGTCGTCTGCCAGCGCCTTTAAAACCTGTTCGCCGAAGGTAAGACTGAAGTGTTTGAGCCTCATAATTGAAAGCGTATCGGAACAAAATTAGCCAAAAGCTGCTATAATAAAATTATATGAAGTATTATTGTACTACATGATGCCCGATTTACAAAAACTACTACTTACAAATAAAGGCGCCCTCGGCTTTCTGTTGCCCTTGGCTCTTTTTGCTTTCCTGATAATGGGAGCGCCCAACGAGGCGGCAGCCCAGGGCCACAAACGGGTGGTACAACTGACCGGCTTCGTTACCATCGGCGACAGCCTATATGGCGTGGCAGGCGTGAACGTGTTTGTGCCTAAGACCAGCCGCGGCACGCAGACCAACTCCTATGGCTTCTTCTCGGTACCCGTGCTCACTGGCGACAGCGTGGTGTTCAGTGCCATCGGCTACAAGAAGCAGTACCTGAAAATACCGCAGAACTACCAGAGCCAGAGCTACTCCATCATCATGCAGATGCAGGAAGACCCTACGCAACTGCCCGAGGTAACCGTATTCCCGTGGCCTACGGAGCGTGATTTCAAAGAGGCCGTGCTGGCTGTGAAGCTGCCGGACGACGGGATGGCCATTGCCATGCGCAACCTCGACCCAAAACGACTCGAAGAGCTCTTCAGCACAACGCCGATGGACGGCGGCGCCAATTTCCGGGCCTGGAATATGCAGAACGTGCAGCGGCAGGAGCAACGGAATATGTTCCCGACCGTCAGTCCCTTTGCGATCATCAAACTGCTCGACATGCTCCGAAACGGAGAGTTCAATAGCAAGAAGTAATCAATCAAAATTTACAGGAGCCCGTCCCAGGTATAGCTATACCTGGGACGGGCTTTTTTTAGGCTGGCAGTTTGGTTAAATTGCATCAGAAACAACCAACATCAGCAGGTTGCGTTACTCCTCCATATAGAAAAAAACGTATACTGAACTGACCTGCGGGTGCATGTTACATGTATTGACTTCTAACAGTTAAATCAGATCTCTTTATGCTTGATATAGATAAATTATCACTCAATATACCTGACACCACCAAGCCCCGCGTCGTGATCATCGGCGGTGGATTTGGGGGCATAAACGTGGCCCAGCGACTGAAAGGCAAAGATTTTCAGGTGGTCATGCTCGATCGCCAGAACTACCACGGTTTCTGGCCGCTCCTTTACCAGGTGGCCACGGCCGGTCTGGAGCCAGATTCTATCGCCGAGCCGCTCCGCAAGATGTTCGGCAGCGACAAGTTCGATGATTTCCACTTCAGGCTGGTGAAAGTAAATAGTGTCAACCCCATCGCCAAGACGGTCCATACGCTGGTGGGCGACCTGTCCTACGACTACCTGGTAATAGCCACCGGTACCAAAACAAACTACTTCGGCAACGAGGAGGTGAAGAAAAACGCTTTCCCGTTGAAACAGGTGCCCCACGCCCTGAACCTGCGCAGTCACCTGTTCCAGTGCTTTGAGCAGGCCAGCATGACCGCCGACCCCGAGTTGCAGCAGAGTCTGCTCAATTTCGTGATTGTGGGAGGCGGACCAACAGGTGTGGAGACTGCCGGCGCCCTGGCTGAAATGCGTAAGCACATCCTGCCCACTGACTACCCGGGCGTGGACTTCAGCAGGATGAACATCTTCCTGGTAGAAGGTATGGATCGGGTGCTGCCGCCCATGTCGCCGGAGTCGAGTAAGAAGACACTGAAATACCTGCAGGACATGGGCATCATTGTAAAGCTGAATGCGCTGGTAGAAGGCTACGATGGTTATGTGGCCACCATAAAAGGTGGGGAGAAGATACAAACGCAGACACTGGTATGGGCCGCTGGTGTGCAGGGCGCCCTGATTGAGGGATTGCCGGCAGAGGCTGTGGAGCGTGGGCGTATACACGTGAACCGCTACAACCAGGTGCTGGGCTTCGATAATATTTTCGCGATCGGAGACATCGCCTTTATGAAAACCGATAAGTGGCCGAAAGGGCACCCTGGCGTAGCACAGCCGGCTATACAGCAGGGCAAACTGCTGTCCAAGAACCTGAAACGCCTGATTAAAGGTGAGGAGATGGAGGAGTTTGAATACGTTGACAAGGGCTCGCTGGCGATCATCGGCCGTAACCAGGCGGTAGCGGACCTGCCCGGCAACATCCACCTCGGAGGCTTCTTCGCCTGGATGACCTGGCTGTTTGTGCACGTGATGGCACTGGTGGGTTTCCGAAATAAGCTGGTGGTGCTGAGCAATTGGGTATATCGGTTCTTTACCTATGAAAACGGTACACGACTGATCATCAGGCCTTTCGTTCGGAAGGGGGACAAAGCGAGGCGGGATTTCGTCAATAAATATGATATGGAGTAACAGCCCCTTGGCCAACATCGTGTCTTTCAAGGTAGACAAAACAACGGATCGTGTAGTGCCGGCCGGGCATGAAGTGGCAGTGGCGAAGCCTGTTTGCCTGCAAGTGGTATCAGAATTTAAGTAGGTTTCCTATACCCATGTTACGGCACATTGGACGGCGGCGCAATTTCAGGCATAATATCAAGTTGGCAGCACTGCTTTGCCTGATAGCAGGCTTTGTGAACATAGCCGGTCTGCTCGCCTTTGCCGTGCTGACTACGAATGTGACAGGGCATGCGGCCTATTTTGCCGAAAGCCTGGCGGCGGGCGATTTCCGGTTGGTCCGTATCATTGGTCTCTGGATGTTTCTCTTCCTGTTGGGCGCTTTCACTTCGAGCATTATTATCGGCCGGATCGGGCGCAACCAGGTGTTTGCCTACACCGTCCCGATCCTGGCCGAGATCATGATACTCATCCTGAATGCGGTCTATGGCAGCTACTACGATGGGAGCACCAAGATGCAGGAAGTGTTTGCCGGTAGCCTCCTCTTTGCCATGGGACTACAAAACAGCCTGGTTTCCATGGTCTCTGGCTCGGTCGTGCGCACCACCCACCTGACAGGTATATTCACCGATCTGGGGATAGACCTGGCCGCCGCTACCCACGCTACATCAGAGCAGAAGCAAGGGCTTCAGCAACGGATCACGCTCCGCCTGGTCATCATTTTTTTCTTTCTGGCAGGAGCTGTGGCGGGTGGTTACCTATACCCCATGCTGGAGCACCGCATCTTCTTTGTGCCGGCCGGTCTCCTGTTCGTCACCATGTTTTACGATATCTCCCGGGTACGCCTAAAGCGGGTGATCCGGCAAATCCGGTATCTGAGATGGCAGCGTAGGTTATAACTAGTTCAGGGCTTGCTGCTCAGCTGTTGCTTTCACCTTCTGGAAAAACAGCAGGTGGTACTCCAGCGCGTTGCCCCAGTAAGCCCAGGTATGCGCACCGGGACGCTCGATATACTCGTGCGGCACTTTTTCATATACCAGGCGGCGGTGCAATTCGCGGTTGTCTTCTACAAGCATATCCGACACACCGCAGTCGATGATCAGGTGCACGCCGCTTTGCTTGAGTTGTGGCACCATGTGCACGACAGAGTTTTGGCGGAACCGTTCCAAATTCTCCTCCTTCGGCCCCAACACGGCTTCTATGCTTTTGAGTAGTCTCTCCGATTCGCTTCGTGACACGTTTAGGGCACCGCTCATACTGCCGGCCGCCAGGTATAGCTCCGGGTGGCGTGCCGACAGGTATAGCGCCCCATGTCCGCCCATGCTCAGGCCGGAGATAAAACGGGCGCTGCGTTCAGGTATAGCCTTATACCTGCGCTCGATTTCCTGTCGCAATTCCTGCGTGATGAACGTTTCGTACTGGCTTGATTTGTCAACAGGGCTGTCGTAGTACCAACTGCTGAAGCCGCCGTCGGGTGTTACGATGATGAGCTGGTATTTGTCGGCCATGGTCTGGAGGAGGTCTTTTTGAGGCGGCACCTTGAGCCAGTTACTGAAGTTGCCGCTGTAGCCGTGCAACAGGTAAAGCACCGGGTAAGGTCCGTTCTTTTTCTTTTGGTAACCATCAGGCGTCACCACGCCGGCCTTTAGCGTTTTCTGCATCGAAGGACTCTGGATCACCAGCGTATCTACTTTAGCCTGGGCTGTAAACAAGTAAAGACAGAGGCACAGGGTGAAGGTATAGCGTAAGGATTTCATCATATTGATCAGGTAGCTTGAATCTGCAAAATAGGCATTTGGGAGTAAAAACCTCTAATATGCCTTTCTTTTCCTGTCGGTATACTTATACCAGGGGTACTTACAACCTGAATTCGGGGCAAAGCTTCGTATGAGTAGGGAGGACCAAAAAGCAGAACGATGCTCGAAATATTGCCTGAAACCCGCGATAATGTATTGGCCGTGCGGGTGCGCGACAAACTGACCATACCTGACTTCGACCAGTACCGCAACATGGTCCGCGACCTGATGCGCAAGCACAAGGAAACGCACATCTACTACGAAATGGTAGATGTGGACTGGATTCAGCCGGTGGCGGCGATCGAGAACGGGATGTTCGATATCATCCACGGGCTCGACTACGGCCGTGTAGTCATGGTGGGAGAGAAGAAGTGGCAGGAGTGGTCAGCTAAGCTCGCCAGCACCGTAAAAAAGCACGGCATCCGCTACTATGACCTGGCCAATAAAGAGAAGGCGATGAAATACGTGCTGGAAGGGGAGGAGTAGCTATACCTATACCTGGACAAAGGAGTTTTAGACGAAAGACTTTTAGACAGCTACAGGTATAGCTCGCCCGGAGCGGCTATACCTTGAAATTTCTTCGTCTCGTGACCTGCGCCTTGAGTCCCCTACTCGGAAAGTCGAGTGCCTTATATCCTTTTACTCCAGCTCCATTATATCCTCATTCCAGAGCTCAGGCTTTTCTTTTATAAAGTCCTCCATCATTTCGATGCACTCGGGGAGGTTTAGGTCCACCACCTCCACGCCGTGCGACTCCATAAACTTGCGGGCGCCATCAAAGGTCTTCGACTCTCCCACAATCACTTTCGGGATCTTGAACTGCACGATGGTGCCGGCGCACATGTAGCAGGGCATCAGGGTGGAGTAGATCACAGTGTTGCGGTAGGATCCGATGCGGCCGGCATTGTTGAGGCAGTCCATCTCGCCATGCAAGATGGGGTTGTTTTCCTGCACCCGCTTGTTGTGACCTGTTGCCACTACTTTTCCGTCTTTCACAAGCACCGAACCGATCGGTATACCGCCTTCGCTGCGGCCTTTCTTTGCCTCGTCAATTGCCAGTTGCATGAATTCGTCCATAGGTATAAGAGCTATATAAGGTGAGAAAAACGGATTGTGTTTAGGGTACGGCTACGCTATACCTGCGGTTCTCTAAAACAAAAGGCCTTCCCAAACGGGAAGGCCTTTTGTTCAACTAAACTTTACTCTTTATACACAATCAATTTACTTTTCGGTCGGTAATTCGATGTCTACATTGTTGAAACGAATCTGTCCGTTGCTTAGTACAGCCTCCACCACAGAATCTTTGTTGATTTGACCGGCCAATATTTCCTTCGACAGCTCGTTGAGAACCTGTCGCTGCAGCACACGCTTCAGCGGACGGGCACCGAACTGCGGATCGTAACCCTGCTCGCCCAGGTAATCCAGCACCTCGTCGGTGGCGATCAGGCGTATACCTGCTTCGTCCAGACGGTCTTGGATGTGCGCAAACTGGATGGTCACGATCTTGCGGATATCGCCACGGCTCAGCGGACGGAACATCACCAGTTCATCGATACGGTTCAGGAACTCCGGTCTCACCGACTTTTTCAGCAGCTCGAACACTTCATCTTTGGTACGCTCGATCACTTCGTCGTGGTTGATCTCATCCATCAGCTCAAAGTTGCTCTGGATGATGTGCGAGCCGATGTTGGAGGTCATGATGATGATCGTGTTCTTGAAGTTCACCACACGGCCTTTGCTGTCGGTCAGGCGACCATCGTCCAATACCTGCAAGAGGATGTTGAACACATCCGGATGCGCTTTCTCGATCTCGTCGAGCAGTACCACCGAGTAGGGCTTGCGGCGCACAGCCTCGGTCAGCTGACCGCCTTCGTCGTAGCCGACGTAGCCCGGAGGCGCACCGATCATGCGGCTCACGGCGTGGCGCTCCTGGTACTCACTCATGTCGATTCGCACCATCGCGTTCTCGTCATTGAACAGGTAGTCGGCCAGCGCCTTAGCAAGCTCGGTCTTACCTACGCCGGTTGTGCCCAGGAAGATGAACGAACCAATCGGACGTTTCGGGTCCTGCATACCGGCACGGCTGCGGCGCACGGCATCCGAAATGGCCTCAATTGCCTCTTCTTGGCCCGCTACGCGTTTGCCCAGTTCCTGCTCCAAATTCAGTAGTTTTTCACGGTCACTCTGCAGCATCTTGCTGACAGGTATACCGGTCCATTTGGCCACGATCTCGGCAATATCCTCCGAGTTCACCTCCTCTTTCAACATCGGGTTTTCGCCCTGCATCTGGTGTACCTGCTCCTGCAGTTCCTTCAGTTTGGCTTCTGCTTCCTGAATCTTGCCGTAGCGCAACTCCGCTACACGGCCATAGTCGCCGGAGCGCTCGGCCTGCTCGGCTTCGAGCTTATAATTCTCAATGTTCTCTTTCTCTTTCTGGATGCCTTCGATGATCTGCTTTTCGTTCTGCCACTTGGCTTTCATGTCATCGCGTTTGCCGCTCAGGTCCGCAATTTCGCGTGAGAGTACTGTTTCCTTGTCTTTATCGTTCTCACGGCGAATCGCTTCCCGCTCAATTTCCAACTGCATGATGCGGCGCTGAATCTCGTCCAGTTCCACGGGCAGCGAGTCGATCTCGATGCGCAGCTTGGCAGCCGCCTCGTCCATCAGGTCAATGGCCTTGTCGGGCAGGAAACGGTCGGTGATGTAACGGTTCGAAAGCTCCACCGCTGCGATGATCGCATCGTCCTTGATGCGCACGCCGTGGTGTACTTCATATTTGTCTTTGATACCGCGCAGAATCGAGATGGCGTCCTGCACGCTTGGCTCGTCCACCATCACCGCCTGAAAGCGGCGCTCCAATGCCTTGTCTTTCTCTATATACTTCTGGTATTCCTTCAGCGTGGTCGCGCCGATGGCATGTAACTCGCCACGGGCCAGCGCTGGTTTGAGCAGGTTGGCAGCATCCATGGCGCTCTCGCCACCCGCACCGGCGCCGATCAGGGTATGGATCTCGTCGATGAAGAGCACGATTTCGCCCTCGGCATCCACCACTTCCTTGATCACGGCTTTCAAGCGCTCCTCGAACTCACCCTTATACTTGGCACCTGCTACCAGCAGACCCATGTCGAGGCTCATAAGCGTTTTGTTCTTCAGGTTCTCGGGCACGTCGCCGGCCACAATTCTTTGCGCCAGACCTTCCACGATGGCGGTCTTACCCACACCAGGCTCACCCAGCAGTACCGGGTTGTTTTTGGTGCGGCGACTCAGGATCTGCAGCACGCGGCGAATCTCTTCGTCGCGGCCGATCACCGGGTCGATCTTGCCGTTGCGGGCCATTTCGTTGAGGTCGCGGGCGTAGCGCTTGAGCGAGTTGTACTTCGCCTCGGCATTCTGGTCGGTTACCTTGGTGCCGCCGCGCAATTCTTTTATCGCTTTTTTGAGGTCTTTTTCATTGAAGCCTACATCCTTCATGATGCCGGCCACCTTGTCGCGGCCCGCCAGCAGGCCCAGCAGCATGTGTTCGATGGCTACATACTCGTCGCCGAATTCTTTCAGGTATGAGGTAGCCTTTTGCAGAGCTGCTGCAGCTTCGTTTGCCAGGTATGGGCTGCCGCCGCTCACTTTGGGGTAAGCTGCGACTGTCTCGTCCAGCTTACTGTGCAGGATGTTGCCGTTGATGTTGAGTTTCTTGAGCAGAAAACTGGTGACGTTCTCGTCCGTCTCCAGTATCGCTTTTAAAATATGCCCGGTTTCAATAGCCTGCTGCTGAAAGCCGCCGGCTATCTCGGTGGCCTTTTGAATGGCCTCCTGGGCTTTAATGGTATAGTTATTAAAATTCATATCCTTTACTCGTCTTTCCCTAGTCTTTGTTCTACGAGCTAGCTAGCAAAGGGTGCACCAGTGGGATTTTAAGACGATTTTACTGAAATTATGGCAGGCAAAATACGTGTGATCCTATGTGATTCAGACAAATTGGCCGAGTGAATGAGGCGAAAGGGAGAGATATAAGTAGAATGGCCGCTTTGGGTTACAAACTATTTACTGAAGTGCAGTTTATACTGAGTAAACCATAGAACAAAGCACCGCTATGAGAGTACAAAAAAATAGAAATGCAGGTTGATGTTTAATGAATGATTTGAAAGATATGGGAAAGGCATTGACAGATGAGAAAGCTGAAGTGAAAGATTTCGGTTCTCCGGATGAAGTAAGAGACTTTCCGAAAGGAAAACTGGAACTGATCAAGGTAGGTGGCGCGATGGTAGGCAGAGCAACTTTAGAGCCCGGTTGGAAATGGTCGGAGTCTGTGAAGCCTATCGCAAAAACAGATAGCTGCCAGGCAGCTCACTTCCAGTATCACGTAACAGGTGTGTTGCGGGTACGGATGGATGACGGAACCGAGTTTGACTGTAGACCTGGTGATGTATCGACACTGCCACCAGGACATGATGCCTGGGTTGTTGGCGATGAACCAGTGGTTCTTGTCGATTTTCAGGGAATGGCGGACTATGCCAGATCGCATTAACCTGTCCTTTCGCTACAGGCTGAGTAGGCATAACAACAAAAGGCAACCTAATCGGCTGCCTTTTGATCTGGTTATTAGGGCTAATTTGCCTTACCCTGCTAGCTGCAATTCCACGGATACCTGTAGTTTATCTTCTACTTTAAACAAGCCGCCCATTTTCTTGGGGGTGGCCAGGCCTATTTCAGAGAAATTCAGGCAGATGTTGCCTCTCAGGTTCGTGACACCTGTGCCTGGGTAGACGGTAAAGGTCACGTCCCGGAGCGGGATGGTCTTGCCTGACACGATCAGGTTCAGATTGCCTTTGTAGCCTTTGCCCTCCTGCTTCAGGCAAACAACCTCAATCTTTGTGTAAGGGTGCTGACTGGCATTCAGCGCTTTCGCAAAATCCTTGTTCAGGAACACGTTGCCGCAGTTGAACTCTTTCACAGGTATAGCCAGTCTGAGCCTGTCGCTCTGGGGAATCTGCTTGTTAAGTACCAGTGTATCTTTCTGAGTGCTGCTGGTGTAGGCGCAGTTTATGTTGCCCAGCGAGGTGCCTGCCGCTACAGACACTCTATTGCCCGTAATCACGACAAACTCTTCTTTTTTGGCGGGTAACACTGTTGCGCTCAGCATAGAGACAGCAACCAGAAAGATACTTAAAGGTAACATGGTATTCGGGTGTTAGAAAGATATGGCGCCTTCGATCATGAAGCCATTGAACTCACCACCGTGGCGGATGTCCGCTGGAGCGAAGCCTTTGTACTGTTGCTTCACATATTCTGCTTTGGCAAGGATGTTCTTAGTCACAAACCAGCCACCGCCTACCTGGATTCTGTTCAGGTTCACGCTGTTGTTCTTCACATCAGGTGTAGCAGCCATTGGGGCCAGGCGTCCTTCCACTACATTGTAGCGGCCCGCTACATACAGGTTCTCGTTGCTTCCGAAGCGATATACCAGGTCGGTGCCCAACTGTCTCCAGGTACGGTCTGTCGGTTCATCGTTTGCGCCCAGTCTGCCTTTGCCTTTTGCCTGCTCAAAGTTGCCGAAGAACTCCAGACCGCGGAACTTCACGAAGGGGTTCACTACAAAGGCCGTGATGCTGTTGGTAAGGCCCGGGTTGATGTGACCTGACGTGAAGTGCGTAGCAGGTGTTACAGCTGCGCCGCTTGCCACTTTAGCAGGGTCCATTACCAGGAAGTAACGTGAGCCGGCACGGTCGCCACCGTAGAGCGTGTTTCGCACAGAGCCTGCAGTCGTATACACAGAGCCTGTCAATCTTACTCTCAGGTCGTCTTTCAGCTGGCTGTCGTAACCTAACTTACCGATGAAGGAAGGCTTGCGCTGGTCCGGATTCTGGATACCACCTTGTACTTCGCCACCTGTAACAGATCCTACTGCCAGGAAGCCTTTGTACTGGTAGATCACTTCTGCACCGATCTCTGTTGTGAAGGCATCCATGATGTAATTGCCAACAAAGGGGTTCTGCAGGGCATGGGCGTTATCCGTTCTGCGGAAGTGCGCGTCGCCGTAGTTGATCTCCATGTGGCCTACTTTCAGGGTAATGTTCTCCATCAGTTTATTCACCAGCGGGCTGTTCAGGAACTCCGCCTTATCCACCTGTATGAAACCGCCTTTTACCCAAGCCTCAGAGTGGTGTCTTGATGACAGGTAGGTAATCAGGTTCAGTCGGATACCGTCGGCAAGCACTACGTCCAGGTTCAGGTTGGCAGATGCCAGGTTAAAACCGTTCTCGATTGGCATCAGTTGGTTGAGGTTTACCTCGTTGTTACCTTGCTGCTGCATCAGCGCTGTGGCTGAGTTCTTGTGCTTCAGGCCCTGGAACTGCTGGGCAAAGCCGCCACCGAGTCTCACTTTAATGCCATCAAATCCGATGGTGTCCTGCTTTGGTGTTTCGAAGGTATTTAGTCCCCTTTTATCGTAAGGGCGGGCGTATGGCAGGTCCGATAAGGTAATCTGCGCAAAAGAGCTCAGGCTTAAGCCAAGCAACAGGCCCAGGGAAAGAGTAATTTTTTTCATGATGTTCGGTATTTAAGAGTTCGTTAGTTTTTTGAATAAGAAGAAACAGGCTGGAAATTTGCCTTGAAGCTCAGCTTCAGCTCGTTGCCGGTCTTTACTGTGCCTAAAAGTGCTGTGGGTGGTTTGATGCCAAAGTCCGTGAATTTGATGTTCGCTTCGCCCGTCAGCTGTACCAGGCCGGGTTTTGTGCTGGACGCCACGTTAAAAGTTACTGGCTTCGTGGTGCCTGCAATGGTCAGGTTACCGGTAGCCTGAGCGCGGTTGTTGTCCAGGGTGCGGAAGGAGGTCAGGGTAAACACGATATCAGTGTGCTTGCTTGCCTTGAGCGACTCATAAGCGATCTCATCCATTTTGGCTGTGCCGCTTTTGATGGACTGCGTCTTCATGGTCACGGAAGCAGCCTTCACATTTTTAAGCGTGGCACCTTCCAGTATCATTTCAGCTGTACCCTGGGCCTGCGCCGATGTCATTTCCCAGTCGTGGATGGTAGAGGTACCGTTTACCTTGAGTTCGGGCTTGCCGGCCAGTTTGTACTGGTCCTGGGCGAGCAGTGTATTGCCTAGGCTTAATCCTAAAAGGATGCTAAACAAATTTAGCAATTTTATGGGGTTCAAGATTTTCATGATACAGGCGGTTAAGTAGTTGCTATTTGTGTTATTTCTATGATGCAAAACTATAGTAGCCTGGCTCCGGAAAGTATGACATCGGACACTTCAATAGATGACTTTGGATAGCTTTTAAAATGACGAATGATGGTAATAGGAGGTAAAAGTCGGTTTATAGCCCGATTCGTTACATTTTCGGTACTTTGGCAGTAGCCAGCATAGGTCTGCTGCTACACTTTGTGCATAAAATGAGGGCTAAGAATTGAGAAAAAGAATGGCCTGGCTGAGGGAGCATCCAGGCCATTCTTTTTGAACGCTGGAGTTTGCGTTGCTTTTGTTGTTATAAATGATTGAGTATCTGTAGGCTACCGGGTAAGGCGCAGTCTGAAATTTGCTGGACCAGGAAAGTGCAAAAAGGGAACAGGTATATTCAATTACTTTACTTCACTCTTAAACACCGCCGCATAATGATCTGCCAGCCTTGTCGGCTCTGGTAGCTTGTGTTTCACTGCACAGGCCATGGCGATCTCCGTAGCCGCTGCCAGATCCATCAGGTGACCTGCGGAGACGAACACGGGCTTTACATTATCTTTAGTGCGCAGCACGTTTCCGATCAGTTCGCCTTTGTACTCCAACGGCGAGACAGCGCCTTTGTGCATGTCCGGCTCCTTATACCTGCCGACGAGCACTTTCTTGGCCACACCCATGGTAGGCTTATTTAATTGCAGGCCCAGGTGGGTGGCTATACCTAAGCGACGGGGGTGGGAAATGCCGTGACCGTCCACCATGATCAGGTCGGGTTTCTGCTGTAGCTTTTCGTAGGCTTTGAGCAGGTTAGGCGCTTCTCTGAAAGAAAGGAAGCCCGGAACATAAGGCAGCTCCACTTCTCCATAGTGCCATACTTTCTCCAGCACCTCCAACTCCGGGTATGAGAGCAGCACAAACACCGACAGAATATGGTCCTCCCCCACAAAGGAGGAATCACAGCCGGCAATCAGTTTCAGGTCGAAGTCAGGCTTTTGGAGAATGACCCGCTGCTGCATTTCGCGCTGCTGCTCGGTCAGGCGAGCAAGCAAGGCAGGGTCGGGAGCAGGCTGATCGAAGCGTCGGTAGTAAGGCATTTTTGAATGAGTGAGTTAGTGAATGAGTGATGGAGTGAATGAGTGATTGAGTGAGTTTTATCTCGTTTGCTTGAGAATACGTTAGGTATAGCAGTGCGTTCAAATCTTGATGGATCTTTTACTGATTCTTCCAAGCCATCACCATCATTAGGCTCATAGATTTTTTTGCTCAATTGTCCATTCACTCCATCACTCAATCACCAACTCACTCAATCGCTCAATAACTTAAGCACTGCAGGGGTAGATAAGTTTAGCAAAGAGCAGGAGCCATTGGCCGTCTACGTGGCCGAAGTGAAACTCAAAAGAGGTGGCGGTGTGCAGCACGGATCTTTGCAGAAGCGGTAAAGTGGCCTTGATCTGTTTGATTTCCGCCTCTGACAGGCTGGCGTAGTCCCAATAACCGCTTTTCTGGAACTTGGCAGGATCAGACACAAAGCACCCGTCCTTGCTATAGCCCGACTGGCCTTTGTCGTAATCCAGATCAGCGCAGTCGAAGGTTGGCCAGGCTTCTTCACGCAGGTCACAGGTTTTTACTTCGTCGCGGATGGTGAAGAAAGACCTGTCTTGATACTCCCGCTTGAAATCCCGGATGTCCGTAATACGCGTCATCCTGGGCATGGCTCCGGGCTGTTCTATGATCCAAAGCCCGTGGTCCGGGTGGATGAATAAATTGAGTGTGGTCGTATCAGAAGCCTGCAGAGCCGTCATGAAAAGGGCGAATGCCTGCCCGAAAGAAACGGAGTCCTGGTTTGGAGCGCTATCCCGGCGTATGTGCTCTTCCTGCACCTCTTCCAGGCGCTCGAGCTCTTCGGCACGCTGCTCCGTCATGCTCTGCTCGGTGTCTCCTGATCCGCAGGAGGCTATACCTGTCAGAAGTGGCAGGCAGGCCAGTAAAGTGAAAATAGTACTACGCATTGGTCTCAATCTCAGGTATAGCCTCTATACGGCGTTTTGGCTGATGGGGCTTCCACCTGATGAGCTATGACAGGTATTGCTTTTAACTATTGCCATACCAGGACGTAAATTAAAGTAATAGAAGCTTCACTAACGAAAACAAACTTGATGGTAAATTTCATATACAAAGACAGCCTACAGCTAAAGGCTGGAAATGAGCAGCTGACCGCAGATCTGGCTGTGCCGGAGAATGCAAAGGGACTCGTGATTTTTTCACATGGCAGCGGGAGCAGTCGCCTCAGCTCGCGCAACCGATTTGTGGCGGAGCACCTGCAGCGCTCCCGCTTTGCTACGATGCTTTTCGACCTGCTCACTGAAGAGGAGGACCAGCGCCAGGAAAACCGGTTTGATATAGCGCTGCTCACCACACGCCTGATCGATGCCGTGACATGGGTACAGCAGAGCGAATACACGAAAGACCTGCACATCGGGCTGTTTGGAGCGAGTACCGGAGCTGCCTCGGCGCTCAGTGCCGCTGCTGCACTTGGCGGTGATATTATCGGTGCGGTGGTAAGCAGGGGTGGTCGCCCAGACCTGGCCGGTGAAGTGCTGCCTGATGTGCAAAGCCCGACGCTGCTAATCGTAGGCGGCCTGGATGAAGAGGTGCTTGATCTGAACAGGTGGGCACAGGACAGGTTGCAATGCTTAAAAGATCTGGAGATCGTACCCGATGCTACGCATTTGTTTGAAGAGCCCGGAGCGCTTGAAATGGCCGCCCAACTGGCAACTGACTGGTTCCGGAAATACCTGGAGCCCGGCAAACAGCACCCGTTGAGAGAGTTAGAGAGGGAGTGAGTTCTGATTGAGTGAATGAGTGATTTATTTTGTGTGTCAACACTCAACAATTTAACCATTCAACAATTTTACATTCACTCATTCACCAACTCACTCATTCACTCAATAAAAAAACGCCATGGAAATGATACCCAACAGACAAGTTGCCGCAGAGTTGCTGGCTGATCGGCTAGAGTACTACAGAGGGCAGAAGGGGGTGGTGCTGGCTATACCTCGCGGAGGAGTGCCGGTGGCAGCGCCCATTGCCCGCCGATTGGGCATGCCATTGGATGTGATCGTTTCCAAGAAAATCGGGCACCCCGCTAACCCGGAGTTTGCGATTGGAGCGGTGAGTTTGGAAGATGTGGAGGTCGATAAGCGGACCGACGTACCAGCGGAGTATATTCAAGCGGAGGTAGAGCGAATAAAAACAAGTCTGCGCCAAAAGTACAGGCTCTTTATGGGCAACCGTCAGCCTGTTGACCTGCACGATCGCATTGTGATCATTGTGGACGATGGTATCGCCACTGGCAAGACACTGCTATCTACTGTAAACATGGCCCGGCACAAGCAACCCCGCAAGATTATAATAGCAGTGCCTGTCGCCCCACGAGCCGCTATCAAGCAGTTTGAGGCGATTGTAGATGAAGTGGTATGCCTGCTGGTGCCTCCCATGTTTCAGGCGGTTGGGCAGTTTTACCAGGAGTTTGAACAGGTGAGTGATGAAGAAGTGATTCGCCTGCTCAGGCAACAGCATGATGAGCAGTAGCAGGTATAGGCCGCCCTTAGCGGTCGATCATGAGGTGGCGGATGAACGCCCTGCCTGGCAGTGAGGCTCGTACCATATACATGCTGCCGTCACTTAGCTCGGATGTGTTGAGTAACTGTATGAAATTGCCGCGGTTATCAGCTTCCGCTTCATATTCCTTTACCAGTTTTCCCTCCAGGGTATAGATCGAGATGTTGAACTTCTCCATAGGCTGCAAGGCCAGCATTTGCACCGTAACCGGGTGGCTGCTTTTGGTGTGGGTCGGGTATACCCGCATTTCTTCGGTCGCTGCCTGTATCAGGCTCACGGCCAATACTGATGAGTAGCTCTCTGTACCATCAAAGTCCACCTGGCGGAGGCGGTAGTAGTTGACGCCGTTGCCAGCTTCTTTATCCTGATAGGTATAGCTTTGGGGAAGTGATGTAGTACCGGCCCCTTCTACATGACCAATGGAATCAAATTCAGTGGCGGACTGCCCTCGCTGCACCTAAAAAAATGCGTTGTCCAGTTCCGAGGCCGTTTCCCAGTCCAGTTGCACACCGCTCTGTGTGGCTATACCTTTAAAGCTGTGCAGCTCGACTGGCAGTGGAATGATGATCTCGTTCATGATAGCATCAAACCAGACTTGCGCCATTTTAGCTTCTCCAAGCTTATTGGGATGCAGTCCATCGAAAGAGTCGCCTCGGCCTGGTACCGAATTAGGATTTTGGGCGGGATTGAATCCAGTGTTCTGGTCTACTAATACTACCTGGGAATCCGGATAGCGGCTATCGCTGTTTAAGGATGTCACAAGGGCTGGTAATTGTTCATTGAAGAGCGGAATCTCCTTACTAACCTCATTAAGGTCTGGATTATCTGGATTGGCGGGAATAAGCCGGGCCATAAGGATCAGGACTGCCGGGTTCTTTTCCCGCAGGACTTCAACTATTTGTCTCAGATCGGTCAGCGTGCTTTCAATGGATTGTTTCTGGAACAGGTCGTTTGTGCCCAAATGCAGCAGTACAAGGTCCGGCTTATGCGCTTCAGCCCATTTAGCAATGTTGTTTCCCTCTCTGCCATTCAGTATTTCATCAGCCCGCCATCCCCAATGGCCTTCGTTTCTGTTGCTGAAGGTTTGCCCCTCATAATCCTGAAAAGGAGGGTTGCCGCCGTCATTCTCTGTCTGAGAACCTACAAACTCAAAGTTTACGCCCGCATCAATCAGCTTCATCCACAGAGGATACCTGTAGCTGGCAAGCTCCCTATTCCCCTGCGTAATCGAATTGCCCAGTGGCATAATTCTGACTGACTGAGATTGCGGATAGGACTTGAAACTCAAAAGTAAGAACGGGATAAGGAAGTAAGCCTGTTTTCGGAAAAGTGTGAGAACGGAACGCATAGAGCTGTAAGCTAAGTGGTTGGTGCTGAGTAGCTCATAAAACGTGCGCAACGCTGTTGAGTTGCGCTTAGTTTGGGCATCAGATGCTATTGTCCTGTCTCTCTGCGGTGGCGTTGTGCTGCTAAATTGTGCAATGCCTCTTCATTTGCCTTTATGGCATCATACCAGCGCTTAGCAATGAATTTTTCGCCTTCCGTATTCGGGTGCAGCGCGTCGTAGGTAAGGGTAGACGGATTGTAGCCGGAGTTTATGTCAACTACGATAATTGGAGATTTCTGAGTTGAAAGGCGTGTTGCCAGCGCAGGAAGCAGGGATACAAAGTGCTGGGTAGAATCCACGTTGGCGTACTGCGCAGGTATAGGGGTGATCTTGGCCAGCAGGATTGCGACATTCTCATTGTCGGCACGCAACTGCCCGATGATTTGTTCTATTCTGTTGATAGTGCCATCTGTCGGTTTGCTATGGATCATGTCGTTGGTGCCCAAGTGCATCAACACTACATCCGGGGTATAGCCCTTCAGCCAATCACTCAATTTGCCCTTGTCGCGCTTGTATTGGGTTGGTTTTTCGTAACCGTTCAGGAGGTCAGTGGTGGCCCAGCCCCAGTGCCCTTCGTGTTTATTCGTGAAAGTCTGCCCCTTGTAAGTTTCTCCCATCTTAGGTGAGGCCACATCGGCGCCTTGCTCCGTATTGGGAGCATCCCGGTACCAGTTCGTGTTCATGGAGCCCACAAACTCAAACTTCACCCCGGCATCTACCAGCATCTTCCAGAGTTCATACCGGTAACTGGGGTTAACCTCTCCTCCCTGTGTGATGGAGTTACCCAAAGGCATGATTCTGAGCGATATACTTTCCTGCTGTGGCTCTATTTCTTCCTTGGTCTCGTCGTCTGTACAGGCTGTAGAAAATAGGATAAATGAAAGGAGTAACAGATATCTAAAGTCGATCTTAAGTTTCGAAAACATAATGTGTATTACAGATAATTAGTAAGAGAAGCACAGTGGCTAAAAACGAGAAGTATGAAATTCGGTTGCATTTCGGCTCTGCACGCAACCTGATTATTGTCCAATTTCACAAAAATGCACCTGTATTGAACAGTACAAATGAAACACCCGGGGAAGGTTTAGCCTTATCAAAAAGACTCTTATATTTGCTTCTTAAACTAGCGTGGGGAAAATGGTATTACCGGCTGAGAAAAAGCGGTAAGCTCAGTTCCTCGAATCTAACTATTTAAATACTGACCTACATGACGACAAAATCATCAAAAATCATTTATACCATTACAGATGAAGCGCCTGCCCTGGCAACGCGTTCTTTCCTGCCGATTGTGCAGGCCTTCACAAAGGCTGCCGACATCGAAGTAGAGACCAGAGACATTTCGCTGGCTGGCCGTATCATCGCGGCTTTCCCGGAGAATCTTTCTGAAGAGCAGAAGCAGTCTGACGACCTCGCATACCTGGGCGACCTGGCCAAAACGCCGGAAGCCAACATCATCAAGTTGCCAAACATCAGCGCGTCTATACCGCAGCTGACAGAAGCGATCAAAGAATTACAGTCGCAGGGCTACAACATACCTGACTATTCAGCTGAACCTACGCGCTATGCCAAAATATTAGGTAGCGCCGTAAACCCGGTGTTGCGCGAAGGTAACTCCGATCGCCGTGTGGCCGACGCCGTGAAGCAATATGCCAAAAAGCACCCACACTCCATGGGCAAATGGTCATCTGACTCTAAAACGCACGTGGCCCACATGAACGGCGGCGACTTCTACGGCAGCGAGCAGTCGGTAGTAGTTGACAAAGCAACGGATGTACGCATCGAGTTTGTAAGCGCCAACGGCGAAACCAAAGTGCTGAAAGACAAAGTTGCCCTGAAGGCCGGTGAAGTAATGGACTCGTCTGTGATGAGCCGCAATGCACTGCGTTCGTTCCTGGAGAAAGAAGTAGCAGAAGCCAAAGAGCAAGGTATACTACTTTCGCTGCACCTGAAGGCGACCATGATGAAGGTGTCTGACCCTATTATGTTCGGCCATGCAGTAACAGTGTTCTTTAAAGATACTTTCGCAAAGCACGCAGCTACGTTCAAAGAACTAGGCGTTGACCCGAACAACGGACTGGGCGACGTATACGCTAAAATTCAAAACCTGCCAGAAGCGCAGCGCGCTGAAATTGAAGCTGATTTGAAAGCTGAGATGGCAAACCGTCCGGAACTGGCGATGGTGAACTCTGATAAAGGCATCACCAACCTGCACGTGCCAAGCGACGTGATCATCGACGCATCTATGCCGGCAGCGATCCGTTCGTCTGGCCAGATGTGGGGAGCTGATGGTAAATTGCACGACACAAAAGCCATTATACCTGATCGCTCGTACGCGCAGATTTATCAGGAAGTAATCCAGTTCTGCAAAGAGAACGGCGCTTTCGACCCGACGACGATGGGCACAGTGCCGAACATCGGTCTGATGGCGCAGAAAGCAGAGGAGTACGGCTCGCACGATAAGACCTTTGAAATATCAGCTGCTGGTACCGTGCGCATTGTTGATGCAGAGGGTAACGCCCTGATGGAGCAGAAAGTAGAGGAAGGCGATATCTTCAGAGCCTGCCAGACAAAAGACCTGCCTATCCAGGATTGGGTGAAACTGGCGGTTACAAGAGCCCGCATCACAAACACACCTGCTATTTTCTGGCTGGACCCGCAGCGCGCGCACGACGCCAACCTGATCCAAAAAGTAGAGAAATACCTGCAGGACCACGACACAAATGGTCTTGAGATCAAGATCATGTCGCCGGTAGAAGCAATGCGCTATACCTGTGAGCGTGCTAAAGCGGGCAAAGACACCATTTCGGTAACGGGCAACGTACTGCGTGACTACCTGACCGACCTGTTTCCGATCATCGAACTGGGCACAAGCGCGAAAATGCTTTCTATTGTTCCGTTGCTGGACGGCGGTGGCCTGTTCGAGACTGGTGCCGGTGGATCTGCACCGAAGCACGTGGAGCAGTTTGTAGAAGAGAACTACCTGCGTTGGGATTCACTGGGTGAGTTCCTGGCCCTAGCAGTATCGCTGGAAGACCTCGCTTACAAAACCAAAAACGAGAAAGCAGAAGTACTGGCTGAAGCCCTGAACAAAGCAAACGCTGAGTTCCTGGAGAAAGACAAATCGCCGGCCCGTAAAGTTGGCGGCATCGACAACCGTGGCAGCCACTTCTACCTGGCCATGTACTGGGCTCAGGCACTTGCCGAGCAGACCAAGAACCAGGAGCTGAGAGACAAGTTCTCGAAGCTGGCGCAGGAGCTGACCGACAACGAGCAGAAGATCGTAGATGAGCAAATTGCCGCCCAAGGCAAGCCCGTTGACATCGGCGGTTACTACCACCCGAACGAAGAGAAAACCAGCAAAGCCATGCGACCTAGTGAGACGCTGAACAAGGCTTTGGGGAGTTTCTAAGGAAGTGTAAAGAGTAAAAAAGAAAGGCTGCCTGAGCGATCGGGCAGCCTTTTTTGTTTTATACTTTACCCTCCAATCGAATGCATAATCTTATAGAACATCAGAATTCGGTAGCTCTGCAGGCCAATCATCAATAAAACCAACACCAAAGCAGCTCCTGCCAATGCTCTGCCAGCACTTATTCTATAAAAACGCCTGGATGCTAGCGCAAAATAGATGGCAATAACAAGGCCGTGAAAAGAGGTATAGTATACATCAAAGGACGAAGAGTAACCCTCAAGATGAAGCAAGTAAGTGAGAGGCTCGCCAATCACCCACTTGCCTAGCGTGAAAAAAAGCAATACAAAAGAAAAAACGTAACTCGCAAAAATCAGGTGCTCAAACAAGTGGCGCTTTTTATTTGCAAAGCAAATGATGGAGGTGAGGGTAATAACAGGTATAAAATAAACGATAAAGGCCTTGGATTGGCTCGCCATTTTTTCATTGAACAGGCTTGCCAAGCTATCAATATTTACCCCTTGGGCAACCATTCGGTTGATAGTCTCTTTTGTGCCAAATGTGATATAAGGGTCGAAGTTGTAGAAGGTGAAGAAGCTGGAGGCAAATATGTTGTTCTTTCCTGTCAGCAAAAAGAAAATCAGGTTGCAGACCACAAAAAGCTGCAGCGGCTTCATGTACGCCACGCGTCGGCCTTCTAGAAAATGGAGCGGCAACTGACCAGGCTTGAGAAACAGCAACTTAACCGTTCTGAAAAACTTGCCATCGAAATGGGTGATGCCCTCCAGTAGTTCCTCTAGAAAATGCTTGATGGAGAACTCGTGCGGGTCTACTTTTTTCTCGCCGCAGGCACCGCAAAACTTATCGTCCATTGGCTTACCACAGGAAACACAATGCTGTGCACTGGAGGGAATTATGTTTTTTGCCAAATCGCTAGTGGTACTTAGTGATTGTGTTTCCATTGTTCAAACTTATGTAAAGTGAAAGCAATTTTTCGCTGTTGACCAAATAATAGACATAGACTAAATTATAAAATTCTGATTTTAAATACAATAGTTGTGTCTGGTCTCTCTATAACGCAACTGTTATGGTGTTGACTTCCCGTGTCATCTTAGTTCTGTACTTCCTTCCAAACCAAACAACTAAATTCTCTCTTCTCATTTGCTTAACTTTGAAGTTAAGGTATAGCCAACTTTTTATGTATAGCGGCGGCCTGAGACGCAAAAATGGAAGAGCAACACCCCCCGTTCGAACCTTTTGACAGCACCGACGACCCGGAGTCGCTTTTTGCCGCATACCTTTCTTCTCAACCACAGCTGTCTGGAAGTTCTGCCGATTCACGAACGATCATTGTGATTGGCAGGCACCGCTACTACAACCTGTTCAGTGCGCAGCTTGTCTCCTGTAACTTAAGCAGCACAGGCGAACTTAAGGCGCCTTTTGCGGTGCTGAATCCGCTTGAACTGGTGTGGCGGACCGAAAAGCCGGAGGAGTTGAAGTTCTACAGTGCCATTGCCCGCTTTCAGAGCTTCTACGAAAAGTCAGCGACCGATACAGCCAGTCTGAAGGCACTGGTGCGCAACCCGCTGCGCTATACCTTCTATCTCCACGATAGCAAAGTTTCCGAAAAAATAACCGCGAAGTCGCTTACGCCTGTGCAGGTCACGCAACCCAGTGTAGACTTTAAAGTGCGCATCAGCCTGAGTAGCGATATGTTCAGTATCACCAGCGATCTGTTTGTAAACGGCGCCTACTACCCTCTAAGCCGCATCAAGGTCCGTTTCGGCCACTTCCTGGTAGCTGACGATGCCTGGCACCTGTGCTCCAACCCACAGCTGCCTGCTGTGGTGGCTTATTTTAAAAAGCACGACCAGGAACTGCATTTGCCGCATGATGCCTTCCTGCAATTTCAGCAGCAGGTGCTATCCAGGATAGATACGCATGTGCCCGTGGAGTATACCTACCTGAAGCCCGCCACCAAAGCGCAATTGAGGAGCAGGGGCTTTAACCAGGAACTGGAAAAGGTGCTATACCTGATCGAGTCGGAGAATTATGTGCTGCTGCACCCTTTCATGCGCTACGGCGAAATCGAGATCCCGCTGCTGTCGAATAAGCTGATCTATGACCAGGACAACATGGGCAGGCCGTTTTTTGTGGCGCGCAATACTGAGGCGGAAGCAGCTTTTACCAAATTGCTGATACAACAGCACCCGCACTTCTGGGAGCAGCTCGACAACATGCTCGACTATTTTTACCTGCACAAGGATAGGTTCCTGGATGAGGCGTGGTTTCTCAATGCCTTCGACAACCTGGCTGCGCACGGGGTGACCATTCTTGGCTTCAACGACCTGCAAGGCAACAAGCTCAACCAGCACAAAGCCACGGTGGACATTCAGGTAGACAGCGGTCTGAATTGGTTTAATGTAACCATGCAGGTGAAATTTGGCCGCAAGAAGGCTTCGCTGAAGCAGCTGAAGAAAGCAGTTGTGAACAAGAGCAAATACGTGCTGCTCGACGATGGCACCATGGGCATTATACCTGAGGAGTGGCTCCAGAAGCTAAAAGTCTATTTCGACACAGGTATAGTAGAGGAGGAATTGCTACAGATTCCCAAAACGAAATTTGCCGTGCTCACGGAGCTGTTCGAAGACTATATGCTGAACGAGCAGGTACACAAAGAGCTGTGGTGGTACCAGACACAGCTGAGCAACGTGGAAAACATCGCTCCTATACCTGCACCGGCCGGACTACAAACCACTTTGCGGCCTTACCAATTGCAGGGCCTGAGCTGGCTCAACTTCTTAGACGACCTGCAGTTTGGCGGCTGCCTCGCTGATGACATGGGTCTGGGTAAAACGGTGCAAATTATAGCCTTTATGCTGATGCTGCGCGAGAAACGGGAGCGGCAAACGCACCTGCTGGTCGTGCCTACGTCGCTTATACCTAACTGGCAATCCGAGCTGCAAAGGTTCGCGCCATCGCTCCAAGTGAACATACACCACGGCCCGAACAGGGCAAAGGACACAGACGCTTTTCAAAATTATGATGTGGTGATCACCACCTATAACACCCTGCTTGCTGACATTGTCTTTCTGAAGAAATATAGGTTTGGCTATACCTTCCTGGATGAGTCGCAGAACATCAAAAACCCAAATTCGCAACGCTATAAGGCAGCCTGTCTGTCACAGTCCTTTAATAGAATAGTGCTCACAGGTACACCATTTGAAAACAATACCTTCGATATTTACGCGCAGCTTTCCTTTGTCAATCCCGGTTTGCTGGGCACCCGGACCTACTTCCGGAATACCTATGCTATGCCCATTGACAAGTTTAAGGACAGGAGAAGTGCGCAGGCCTTGCAAGAGAAGATTGGTCCGTTTGTGCTGAGAAGGACAAAAGCCGAAGTAGCGAAGGAACTCCCCGACAAAACAGAGATGATTCTCTACTGCGAGATGGGTGAGGAGCAACGCAAGGTATACGACACCGCCGAGCAGGAATTCAGGGACTACATTAACGCCAGCGGAGAAGAGGAGCTAACCAAGCACCCGATGCACGTGTTGCGCGGCATCACCAAACTGCGCCAGATCTGCAACTCTCCTTTACTTACCGGCGATACCAAACTTTTCTCCGATACTTCTGCCAAGATTCAGGTGCTTATGCAGCAGATCCAGAATATAACGCATCACCACAAGGTGCTGGTGTTCTCTCAGTTTGTCGGTATGCTCGACTTGATTAAAGCGGAACTGGTAAAGGGAAATATCAAGTACTCATACCTCACCGGCAGTACCCGCAACAGAGGTGAGGTCGTAAACCAGTTTCAGTCAGACGAGGAGATCCGTGTGTTCCTGGTTAGCCTGAAAGCGGGCGGCACAGGGCTTAATCTAACCGCAGCCGACTATGTGTTCATCGTGGACCCGTGGTGGAACCCGGCCGTGGAGAACCAGGCCATTGACCGGAGCTACAGAATAGGGCAGGAGAAGAAAGTGATTGCCGTGCGGCTAATTTGTCCCAATACGGTGGAGGAGAAGATTCAAATCCTGCAGCAGAGCAAATCCAAACTAGCCACCGATCTGGTAACGGCTGACAACAGTTTCTTTAAGTCACTCACCAAAGACGATTGGCTTAATTTGAGTAGCAATAGCGGTAGCTAGAGAGCTTTTCTAAGGTATACTATACCCAAGGCAGCTTTATACTTACTGTATAAGACCGCAACTTTTCCTACAAAAGCCTGTTACAAATTACAAAGGCAAGCAGGCAGCTATGGAAAGTACTAATTCTCCGGATTCAAAATCATCGACAATTGTAGTAGCGGGAGCCACAGGAGACTTAGGCGGGCGTATTGCCAGGTCGCTCCTGGAGAAAGGAGCCAATGTAAGAGTACTCGTCCGGCGTGATAGTGATGCCGCTAAAGTGAATGCTCTGCGAAGCTCAGGCGCAATTATCTTTGAAGTGGATTACCACAATAACGCTGACCTGACAAAGGCCTGTGAGGGTGCAACGTGTGTGGTTTCAGCTTTGTCGGGATTACATTACGTGATGGTAGGTATACAAAGCCTGTTGTTAAATGCAGCCGTAGCAGCCGGAGTGCCTCGTTTTATACCTTCAGACTTTGCCATTGATTTTACAAAACTGCCCTATGGCAATAACCGAAACCTCGACCTTCGGAAAGAATTTAGAGGGCGATTAGACAAGACGCCAATTGCTGCCACTTCCATACATAACGGTATGTTTGCAGATCTGCTTACCGGGCAGGCGCCTATTGTCCTCTTCCCGCTCAAGCGCGTGATGTACTATGGAAATGCCGACCAGTTGCTGGACTTCACCACCATTCAAAACACAGCTGATTTTACCGCAGCCGCTGCGCTTGACCCCACCACACCACGCGATTTGCGGATTGCCGGCGATGTGCTCAGCGCCCGTGGCTTGAAAGATGCTGCTACTGAAGCTACCGGAGAAAAATTTAGCCTGTTCCGTGTTGGCGGACTTGGCTTATTCAATACCATCATTAAAGTCACTAAAGCACTCACACCGGGTAGTCAGGAAGTTTTCCCGGCCTGGCAGGGTATGCAGTACATGCGCGACATGTTCAGCGGATTGCCCAAACTAGAACCCCTGGATAAAGACCGCTATCCAGAGGTCAAATGGACCAGCGTAGCCGAAGTGCTGGCAATGCTAAAGGGTGACTGAAGATGATGGTAGTAGATAGCTTACCAGCTATCATAGGTATAGCTGTGGTATGATCGTAGCTTATTTTACTGCTCCCCCCTTTTTTACTTTTTGCTTCTTTACAGAGGTGTACACTATCCCCAACATACCACCAGCCAGCGCCGCGTAGCCATACCCAACTAAAAAACCGTAAGCGTCACTCGCTGCGCCCAGCCAGAATGAGGCGGCGATAGCCATGATGCCTGATACAAGTAGTACGATCGCTTTGGTGTAGTTCATCTTGTTTTCCATATACCGAGTCATTAAGTAAGCACCCGTTTTCACGTGCATCAAACACAGGTATACCTGGGGTTAAGTGCCTGATGCCTATGCTAATATAGCGATTGCAGCGGCTCGGGTTACACCTATTATACCAACCAGGCAATAGACCGGACTAACCATTGTTTTTTCTGGAAAATTAATGACAGTGCGCTATAGCTGATATATAAAAAAAACGGGACGCGCAACAAAAAGCCAGGAAGAAGGAAACATCCGGGAGCAACCGATACCTACCAAAAACCAAAGTACGTGAGCAGCCAGAAGTAGAGGTATGTGATAAAGAGGCTGCATATACCTATCACGACACCGTTGATGATAAAATCCTTTGAAGTGAGTTCGCCAGTGGAGTAGGCAATGGCGTTGGGAGGGGTGCTGATGGGCAGCGCCATGCTGCTGCCAGCCATTACAGCCAGTCCGAGCGCCATAAACTTCATGTTGACGCCATCCAGTTGCTGGGCCATCGACATTGCCATTGGTATAAACAGGATAGCCGTGGTGGTGTTGGACATGAATGTGCCGACAACCAGCGTAACGGTGAAGATGATCAGTACAATCCATTCGCTTTCCAATGGCAGCGAATTAGCAATTACTTTATCAAGGCCTGTGAGGTTCATGCCCTGGCCCAGTGCCAGTCCGCCCGCAATTACAAATAGGATATTCCACTCCAGCCGATTAAATTCCTTTACGGAGAGCAGTCCCGTAGCCGTGAACATAATGGCCGGGAACAAGGCTACTACTGCCGACGGGATGCCATGAAGACTGTCGGTAAGCCACAGGAGCACCGTAATAGTGAACACGACGATGACGAAGATGCCTTCTCCGCCAAATGGCTTGGTTTCAACAGGCGTCAGCATCAGTGGCTCTTCGGGCTTATACCTGTACCAGAGCAGCTGAAAAAGGATGAAAAGCAGGATCAGCACGAGCGGGAACATGATCACCATCCAGGTCAGGAAGTCGATTTGCACCCCCTCTTTTGCCAGCAGCCCGACTGCAATGGCGTTGGGAGGAGAGCCGATGGGCGTCATCAGGCCACCAATGCTGGCCGAGAAAGGTATAGCCAGCGTGAGGCCCTTGCGGAATGAGTTGCCCGCCGGCACAAAAGCCAGCAAAGAAGCGGTAAGCGTAATCATCATGGCCGTGGTGGCAGTGTTGCTGATCCACATGCCGAAGATGGTGGTGCACACAATGACACCGAGCAAAGCGCTTTTGGCAGACAGCCCGAAGATCCGCAACATGGCACTCGACAGGTATACATCCACGTTCACCTTCACCCCGACTTTAGCAAGTATAAAACCACCCAGGAACAGATAAATAATAGGGTCAGCCAGGGGAGCCAGAAAGCTTTGATAAGGTATAGCCGCTATACCTGGCGTTTGCAGTATGCTCCAGTCGCCCGGGTTGCCCAGCAGAATGATCTGGGTGCCTATGATAAGCAGAGAGGTCGCAAAAAGCGGAATGATTTCGGTGGCCCAAAGAAAAGCAGCCGTAAACAGGATACCCGTCATGTAGGCAACCGGCAGTGGGTAGTCCGTTGTTTCTGAAGTGACCCACCCCGCCAGCACACCAATCAACACAATCCCGAAAAACATCAGCAAACGTTTGGTTCTGGGGAGTTGCAACTCATTGGTGATACGGGACAGTTGCTTTATTCTTCTGTTCATGGTTGTAGCAGGGCAGTTGGATAAAGATATCCATTATCTCCGAAAGATGTAGCCAAATGCGGGAGGGTTTGTATTGGAATACTTTTTTGGGTAATGCTTTGATCGTAAGCGGTTTTTCGGGCTCTTGATTTAGATTTCTTTCTGGTAGGTATAGCTGCTATACCTGCAAAGCAACTGGTACAGTCATTTGCATACCCATGCTCTTTCGGACATCCATGTCCGAAAGCAATCTGTTGGGGATGTCCATATCCCCGTGTGCCGAGGGGACAAGGAGGTCCCAAACAAAAATACATTCGGACACAGATTCCCGAAAGAGCAGTTGAGTTCTTATACCTGAGCAGCCAATCTGCAAAGTTTGAAATGCAGTACGATTAACACGCACCCATAAGTGCAACCTTCATGTATCATTTCGACCCTTGGGAGAAATCTGGGATTTTGTGCGCAATGGACTAATCCAGATCTCTCATTGCTTTCGAGATGACAGTTAGAGTCTTAGATTTAATTTGACAGTACAGATCATCGGGGACATAAAAACAAAAGCGGCAGCCCAATCAGGCTGCCGCTTTTGTTTTTCAAGGTATAAATTTAAGGCTTAGTACCCGAACACCTGCTCCAGTGTCAGTTGCTTTACCTTTCCGTATTTCTCCAGTTCTTTAAAGTTCAGACGGTCCTTCGAGCCGATAACCAGAATTGCCTGTGGTTGGCCGCTCACAAACTGTTTCTGGAAAGCTTGCAGTTGGTCGAAGGTCAGGCTGTTGGCGCTTTCATACACGTCTTTGCGGATGTCGTAATCCAGGCCAAGGCGCTTGGCACGCTCGTAGTCGAACAGGATAGATGACTTGGTGATGCGCTCCGAGGAAATACTGTTGCGCAGCGATGCCTTCGCCAGATCAAAGTTCTGCTCAGCCAATGGCATGTTGGTCAACAGTTCCTGCATACCTGCCATCGCCTCTGGCAACTTGTCTGACTGCGTGCCGATGTAAGACTGGATGTAATTCGAGCGGTCCTTTTTAGAAGCTGTGCTGTAGCTCGAGTAAGCCGAGTAGGCAAGGGCCTTCGACTCGCGCAGTTCCTGGAATACAATCGAGCTCATACCTGCGCCGAAGTACTGGTTATAAAGACGGATAGTCGGCACCATTTCTTTCTTAAAGGCATCGGCTTTGGTCAGGAAGATCAGCTCGGCCTGCACCATGTTGTAATCCACCCAGTATACGGTTGGCTGCTTGATGTCCAGCTCAGGGTATACCTTCTCGGCTGGTACCGGCTTCAGTTTGGCTGGCACAATATGACCTGCATTGAGTGTCGCTACCAGTTTGTCTGTTTCACGTGGGCCATAGTACAGCACACGGTGCTCGTAAGTCGGGATGCTCTTGATCAGGTTCACCAGTTCCTGCGGCTTCACAGCTTTCAGTTCCTTCTCAGACAATACAGTTGTGAACGGGTTCTTCGGTCCATACTTCGCATAGTTTACCAGCGCCTGGTTCAGAATAACACCTTTGTTCAGCTTGGCATCGTTACGGGCCTTCAGTATACCTTGTACCATGTCGTCGAGGGCTTTCTGGTTAGGCTGCGGGTTCTGCAACACGCTCTCAAACAGGGCCAGCGCCGGCTCAAAGTTTTCTTCGAGGCCGGAAAGCGTTACGTATACCTGATCGCCGGAAGAAGACACGTTAAAGGAAGTGCCCAACTTATAGAACTCTTTCTTCAGTTCTTCGGCCGTATACTTGTCCGTACCCAAAAAGCGCAGGTAGTTCACGGCCATACCTAGTTTCTGGTCGTTGTTAGTGCCCATGTCCAGGATGTAATAAAGCTGGAACAGGCCGTTTTCAGTATTTTTTGTATAGAGAAGGGGAATGTTATTTTTCAGCGTTGCTTCTTTGATATCGGCTTTGTAGTCCACGAATACAGGCGACAGTTCGGAAGCTTCCTTGGCCATAAACGCACTGTAGTAAGCAGACTGGGCGTCACGGTTAACCGGCACAGGCGTAATGCTTGGCTTCTCTACTTTCTGGGCAGTAGCGTTTTTGTCGTTGCGCTTGTACACCAGCACGTAGTTGTTGCCCAGGTACTTGTTGGCAACCTCCATCACATCCTGCTTCGTTATTTTTGCAAACTGTTCCGGGCGCTCCACATAATCCGCCCACGGAATGTCGTAGATAAAGGCCGTCACAAAAGCGTCGGCACGTTCTGAGTTGCGCTCGTAGGCACGCATCAAGCTGATCTTGTTGTCGTTGACAATAGCCGGGATCAGTTCGTCGTCAAACTTGCCCTGCTTCACCAATTCTACCTGTGCCAGCAGCATATCTTTCACCTGGTCCAGACTCTGGCCCTGACGTGGCGAACCGCCCAAGCGGAACACCGAGTAGTCTTTCATCTGGTTGTCATAGCCGTAGGCCTGCAATACTTTCTGCTGCTGGTTCAGGTTCAGGTCAATCAGACCGGCCTGTCCGTTGTACAGGATAGCACTGATCATGCTCAGCACCTGCGCGTCGCGCGAGCTCATACCCGGGAAGCGGTAGGCGATGGACACGTTCTCGGCACTCGGGCCGCTCACTTCTTTCACAATCGGCTGCGCGATAGGTTTCTCCTGGGCTACCGTGAAAGAAGGTGCTGTGCTAGGCTTCAGTTTACCAAAATGTTCGTCGATCATGCGGATGGTTTCATCAAAGTCGATGTCGCCGCTCAGCGCTACGGCCATGTTATTTGGCACATAGTACTTATCAAAATACTTCTTAATCTCTATGATAGACGGATTTTTGAGGTGCTCCACTGTACCGATAGTGGTCTGCGTACCGTACTGGTGCGTCGGGAACATGGCGGCGTTCAGTGTTTCCATCACCTTCCAACCATCGTTGTCGAGGGTACGGTTTTTCTCTTCGTACACAGCCTCGAGCTCGGTATGGAATAGGCGCGGCACCAATTCACCGAAGCGATGTGCTTCCAAAGCCGCCCAACGATCCAGTTGGTTGCTCGGCACGTCGTTGGTATACACTGTCTGCTCTACCGAGGTATAGGCGTTGGTTCCTTTGGCTCCGATGGCACCCAGAATCTTATCGTACTCGTTGGCTACAGCATAGCTAGCGGCCACGCCTGAGATAGAGTCAATTTGGTGGTATATTTTCTTGCGTTGAGCTGCATCGGTGGTGTTGCGGTGCTTTTCGTAGAGGGCCTCAATCTTGTCGAGTTCGGCTTTTTCTTTTGCCCAGTCCTGCGTGCCTAGTTGGCTCGTACCCTTAAACACCATGTGCTCGAGGTAGTGCGCCAGACCTGTAGCATCGGCCGGGTCGTTTTTAGAGCCAGCACGCACAGCTATGAAGGTCTGCACACGCGGCGCATCTTCATAATCCGTCAGGTATACCTTCAGGCCATTTTCCAGGGTATAGACGCGGGCGTTGAGCGGGTCGTTTGGAACGGTCTCGTACTTATACTCCTTCTGTGCCGTAGAGGCTACCGCATTTTCAGTGGCTGAAGAGGTTTGGTACGTTTCGTTCTTGCATTGCGTGAGCGTGAACGCCGCCGCAACCAGTAACAACGATAATCCTTTTTTCATGGGTGTGATGTTAGGTATAGGATAAGGTATAGCAACACAAAAAAGGCCGGGCCACGAAGCTTCCGGAAAGAAAGCTTCATGACACACCTTGTGTTTTAATTAGAACTTTACAAATATAAAATTATTTCTGAATTAGAAATCAGTGTCGAGACCGAAACGCTGCTTTAAATCGACGAGCACCGGGTATTTCTCGGCCAGGTAGTTGAATTTGTCCTGCGAAGTGTACAGTTTATTTCCTTCCTGCACCTCCATTACCTCCGCTCTTAGCTTGATGCTGCGGTTGCCGGTCTCCTGCTTGAGTTCGCGGAGTATTTCTCGACTCAGACTGGTGAACTGGTCCATCATCACGTGGTTCTCCAGGTGCAGCACGATCTCGTTGCCTTCCCCGATGTGGAATTGGCGGTTGAGCAAGGTATACTCCATCATGTTCTCCGACTTTTTACGGCGCAGGATGGCGTGCCATACCGTGTTCAGGCGGGCCTGGTCGAGTGGGGCGGTGGCTCCATAGGCTGTTTCGTCTTCTTCCTCGGCCACGGCAGTCTCCACCACAGCTGCCTGCGGATTTTGCAGGTCTTTCAGGCTGGGTAGCTTACCGAGCTTTTTCTGAGGCGGCACAGGTATAGACGGGCGTTTTGGCACTGGCGCGGGAGCAGGGGTTGTCTGTGCCTGCGGAGGCGATAAACGGCCATCGGGTGTCACGTGCTGTGGCTTAGGGGGCTGCTGCAATTCCTCAGAGGGCACATGGCCCTGTTGGTGGGGCTGTTGCAAACTCTCCGAAGGTATAGCCGCGCCCTGCTGCTGCATGGCTGCCGAAGGTATAAGCGGGGCACCAACTGACTTGGTAGCGGCTGGTGCCGGGGCTGCTACCTTAGCTTTTTTTAACTCAGCTTCTTCCTGCGCAAAACTAAAGGCCGCATTGAGGTGCGCCATTTTCATCAGGCACAGTTCTACATGCAGACGCTGGTTTTTGCTGCTCTTGTAATTGGTATCGCAGGTGCTCACGATGTTAAGGCCCGAAAGCAGGAACGACACAGAGGACTTCTGCGACTGCTCCGCATACCTGGCTTTGATGTTATCCGACACCTCGAGCAACTGCACTGTCTGAACGTCTTTGCACACCAGCAGGCTTCGGAAGTGCTCGCCTATACCGATCAGGAAGTTGTGCGCATCAAAACCGTTCTTCAGAATCTCATCAAACAGCAAAAGTGAGCCCGACAAGTTCTGCTCCAGCAAGTGGTCTGTCAGTCGGAAATAGTAGTCATAGTCTAGGATGTGCAGGTTCTCGACTGTGGCTTTGTAAGTCACATTGTGGCCTGAGAAGGTCACCATCTGGTCGAAGATTGACAGAGCATCGCGCAGGGCGCCGTCGGCTTTCTGCGAAATCAGGTGCAAGGCATCGGGCTCGGCTTGTATACTTTCCTTTTGGGCGATGTTGCCCAGGTGGCGCACCATGTCCTCGATCCGGATTCGGTTAAAGTCGAAGATCTGGCAGCGCGACAGGATAGTAGGTATGATCTTGTGCCGCTCAGTGGTCGCCAGTATGAAAATGGCATAGGCAGGCGGCTCCTCCAGCGTCTTCAGAAAAGCGTTGAAGGCCTGGTTCGAGAGCATGTGCACCTCATCTATGATGTAGATTTTGTACTTGCCGGTTTGCGGGGCGTAGCGCACCTGCTCCACCAAGTTGCGGATATCCTCTACGGAGTTATTGGAAGCAGCATCGAGCTCATGGATGTTAAACGAACTGTTGCTATTGAAGCTGCGGCACGATTCGCACTCATTACAAGCCTCTACCTCCGGAGTGATGTTCTGGCAGTTAATGGTTTTTGCCAGAATACGGGCACAGGTTGTCTTGCCCACACCGCGCGGCCCGCAAAAAAGAAAAGCCTGCGCCAGATGGTGGCTGCTGATGGCGTTTTTGAGGGTGTTAGTGATATGGTGCTGCCCTACCACGCTGTCGAACGTGGCCGGACGGTATTTACGCGCTGATACTACAAAATTTTCCATTACCTACAAAGATAATCAATCTGATGCTCAGATGGGAGAGCTTTTTATACAGTAGTTTTCCAATGGTTTATCCACAAGGCTGAGTGGATGGGAGTGAGGATAAGGTAGTGAAAATTGATCTAATTGCATCTTGCAGAGTCTATATATAAAATAAACTATGCGAGATGGAGGTTCTTTTAATATTCCGGGTATAGGCAAGGCGGTAAAGGTTATATTGATATTATCTAGGTTTTATCTAACGACGAACCGGTATTGTCATAGTTACTTTTACCAGTTATTATTCCTGTACTTCATGCTATAAGGTGCTTACTTTTAAGAAGTTAATTGCTCCGATCCAACAATCCGTGCCTTCCAACCGCGATTGTCTAACTCTTAAAAATATAGCGCATGAAAAAACGTGTACAACTGCACTGGCAGCTCTTACTGCTGGTCGTATTCCTGTCCGGTACTTTTACCGCCTACGGGCAGGGGAGGTCCGACCAAAGGCCTGTTCCGCAGGCTGCTCTCAACCACATTCAGAAAAATAAGAAGCAGCTCGAATTAGAAGACGATGACGTTGCCGAACTCGAGTTGGCCAGCGAAAACGAGAGCCTCAAAAGCGGCATGAAGCACATGTACATCAAGCAACTCTACAGAGGGATTGAAGTGCATGGCGCCGTGACCAACATAAGTATGAGCAAGGAGGGCCATGTAATTACAATGGGCAACCGCATGCAGAAGCAGGTGGGCAAGCGGGTGAAATCAAACCAGCCGGGCCTTGATGCCGCCGGAGCCGTAGCAGCGGCGGCGCAGCATCTGGGTATAGCCATGAAAGAACAACTGACGGTGCAGGAGCGCGGCAATGGCCGCAACAGAGCCGTTATTTTCTCCAAAGCCGGCATCTCACTTGAGCCTATACCTGCCAAGCTGGTTTACCAGCCCATGGAAGACGGCAGCCTGCGCCTGGCCTGGGAAGTATCGATCTATGAACTGGACGCTCAGAACTGGTGGAACATCCGGCTGGATGCCACGACAGGCGCTGTGCTGGACAAAGACAACATGGTGGTGCAATGCCAGTTCGAGAATGACGGTCCCGGAGGCAAATTTATGCACGACGAGCACAGCCACAGGACCGCATCGCCTTATGTAGCGGCTCCTCAGGCAAGCATCGTGCGGGTATCCAATGCCTACAACGTATTTGCCATGCCTGTAGAGAGCCCTACTCATGGCCCCCGTTCCATTGTGAGCACTTCTGCTGCCGACCAACTGGCGTCGCCACAAGGCTGGCACACCGAAACCAGAACACGCGGCAACAACGTGTACGCCTACGAAGACCCGAACAATAATAACAGCTGGAGCACCAATTACAGCCCCGATGGTGGGCAGGAGCTGAGCTTCGACTTCCCGATCGACTTTAATCAGCAACCAGTAACAAATCGCGACGCGGCTATTACTAACCTGTTTTACTGGAACAACGTGATCCACGATGTGTGGTACCAGTACGGCTTCGACGAGGCCAGCGGTAACTTCCAGCTCAACAACTATGGCAAAGGCGGGTCACAGGGTGACCCGGTGCTAGCTGAAGCCCAAGACAACCGCAACGGTACTTCGCGCAACAACGCCAACTTCTCCACACCAGCCGACGGCTTTGCGCCCCGCATGCAGATGTACCTGTGGAGCAGTCCACCAGACCCCGACATGGTATCGGTATCCTCGCCATCTTCAGTGGCTGGCAGCTACCCGGCAACAGAAGCGGCATGGGCACGCAAACTCACTTCAGATCCTGTAGTAGGTAAACTGGTGGTAGGACAAGGTACGAGCAATGTACCGCAGGAAGGCTGTGGCGTATTGACAAATACTGCCGCTGTGGCTGGTAACATTGCGGTAGCGTATAGAGGAAACTGTCCGTTTACGGAGAAAGTTGAAGCGGCCCAACTAGCTGGTGCTATTGCCGTGATCGTAATCAATAACGCTCCCGGAGATCCGATTGCGATGGGTGGAACGCCGACTATGCCGATCACTATACCGGCTGTGATGATCAGCCAGGAGGCAGGCGCGCTTCTCAGAGCCCGCTTAGATGCTGGTGAAGAAGTGATCGTTCGCCTGAAGGACGACGGAAGACCAGAACTGGACGGTGATTTCGACAATGGCATCATCGTGCACGAGTATGGCCATGGCATCTCCAACCGCTTAACCGGTGGCCGCACCGTAACGGGTTGCCTTAGCAATGCTGAGCAGATGGGCGAGGGTTGGAGCGACTGGTTCGGCCTGATGATGACCATGAAGCCAGGTGATACAGGCAGCAAAAAGCGCGGCATCGGTACATATGCACAAGGACAGGCAACTGATGGAAACGGTATACGCCCTGCACCTTACTCCACTGATTTTGGCATCAACCCACATACCTACGCTTCCACCAACAATGCGGCCATCAGCCAGCCGCACGGTATTGGCTTTGTGTGGTCTACCATGCTGTGGGATTTGACCTGGGCCATGATCGACAAATATGGTTTCGATGAAGACCTGTACAATGGCAAAGGAGGCAACAACATGGCCATGCAGCTGGTGATCGACGGTCTGAAACTGCAGGTCTGCCGCCCAGGTTTTGTAGATGGTCGTGATGCAATCCTGCTGGCTGACCGCCAGAATTACGAAGGTGCCAACCAGGAGCTGATCTGGAAAGTGTTTGCCAGAAGAGGCTTGGGCTACAGTGCCAGCCAGGGTTCTAATCTTAATCGCTTTGACCAGGTGGAGGCTAATGATCTGCCGGAAACTTACGCCTGTACTACGCCGCTTACCCTAGAGGCAGTAGCAACTTCTAATGTGTATACCGGTGGTGTTGCCTCTAACCTATACCTGGGTTACGGTCCGCAGAATGTGCGCTTGCAGGCAGGCGGCGATGCTGACAACGACTATACCTGGAGCGGAGCAGAAGGCCTGAGCGCAACGACAGGCGCCAGTGTGATCTTCACGCCAAAAGAGGCCGGAACTTATACCTTCACGGTGCGTGCTGTAAACGGCGATGGCTGTATCAAACATCAGTCGATCACGATTACGGTGGTAGATGTGCGTTGCGGCGATGGCAAGAAGAAAAGCAAAGTGCTGGTATGTGTAGATGGGGTGGCAGAGTGCGTGGCTCCGAATGCAGTGCCATACCTGCTGACCGCTGCCAAGGGAGCCTTGGGTAACTGCGGACTGGCTGCTACGGCTACTGCAACTGCCAAAGCTGAGATCAGCGCTGAGAAAATGGCTCTGCGTGCTGTTCCTAACCCATTCGGTGCCAGAACGGACATTGGTTTCACGCTGACACAGGATGGAAGCTACAAACTGGAAGTGCTGGATATGCGCGGTACCGTGGTAACTGTGCTGGCACAGGGCAATGGCAGAGCAGGAGAGCATAAAGTTTATCAGTTCGAGAAGGGCAGGCTGTCAAACGGCATGTATATCGCCAGACTGGTGACAGATGAAGGTGTTTCCTTCATCCGAATTGTGATGCAGAAATAATGCGTGTTTAACTATCCTAACGAGGCGGGGCCGGTGATTGATTTCACCGGCCTTTGCTTTTTTTTAGGTATAGCGTATACCTGTTAGCTATACCTAACGCACTGCTTCGTAGCCGCCCGGTATACCTTTTTTGGAAAGCACGAACTGCCACAGCTGGTTGTTGCGTGACCGGAAGGAACCTGCACTGGAAAGCAAATAGTAATTCCACATGCGGTTGAAACGCTCTCCGTATTCCCCCTGCAGTTCGGGCCAGTGCCGGTTGAAATTCTGGTGCCAGGCCATTAGGGTATGGTCATAGTCAGGGCCGAAGTTGTGCAGGTCTTCCACCACAAAAACATGCTCCATGGCAGTAGTGAGCTGCCGCAGCGAAGGGATCAGGCAGTTGGGAAAGATATACTTGTCGATGAAAGGATCAGGGGAGGTTTTGGAAAAGTTGACGCCAATGGTGTGCAGCAGGAACAGGCCGTCGTCTTTAAGGCAGCGGGCAGCCGTTTGCATATAGGTGCGGTGGTTGCGGTAGCCCACATGCTCTGCCATCCCGATCGACACCACATGGTCAAACTGCTCGCGAACGTCTCGGTAGTCCTGCAGCCTGATCTCGATGGGCAGGCCTTTGCAAAGCTCACGGGCCAGTGCCGCCTGTTCTTTTGAAACTGTTATACCTACGACCTCAACGCCATACCTTTCAGCTGCATACCTGGCAAAGCTCCCCCAGCCGCAGCCAATGTCGAGCACCCGTTGTCCAGGTTGCAGACGTAGTTTCCTGCACACCAGGTCTAATTTGTGCTCCTGTGCCTGGTCCAGGTTGCCGGCATCTTTCCAGTAGGCGCAGCTATAGACCAGGCGCTTGTCGAGCATGCGCTGGTACAGGCCATTGCCGATGTCGTAGTGGCGCTGGGCGTTGCGGGCCGCTTTGCCTTTGGGTTGCAGATTAATTACTTTAGCCAGGAGCACCTCCAGCACAGTGCGCCACCCGAACCGGGCATTTCTGTACAAGTCTGCCCGTATGGCTTTGTTCGCAAACTCATCTATCCGGTGGCAATCCCACCAGCCATCCATGTACGACTCACCCAGCCCGAGCGAGCCCTGGCTGAGCACACGCTTATAAAAGCGGTTATCATGGACCTGAATATCCCAGGGGTTAGGGCCGTTCACGGTGATGCCGGCTGTTGACAACATGTCAGTTACCTGCTGCTCCAGAATACTCCTTGTCATAGGGAATGCTATTTCGTGATAAGATAGAGAAAGCACGATATTGACCTTGTAACGGTTGCTGTTCCCATTGGTTGTTAGAGTAGGTATAGCAACAGTATGCGCATAGCGTATTGATAATCAGTAGCTATTGGAGAGAATGTAAAAAGAGGGCGGCTGGTCTGTTATTCTATTCCTTAAAACGAAACTAAACCGTGTGGGTAACGTGTTTTATAAGCAGTTAACTGATGAAGATATGTCGAAAAAAGTGTAGCTTTGTGGCATACTTCTTGAATTATAGAATAAAAGAATTCGTTCTTTAACTTACGGGGATGACTGGAATTGACAGCTTGTGCAGATTGCGTGTAAGCATGTCGGGTGATGAACGTACCACCTGTTAAAAATCCGTTCGAACAATAACTGGCGAATATAACTACGCCATGGCTGCTTAATCTAGGTATTAAGCACTAGCCATAGTCTCGTGCAGGTTTCGTGAATCTGCTTGCACATCAGAGGCTTCGACTCGATTGACTAGTCTGTGTAAAGGTGCGGTGCACAGGCGAAATAAAGCATCTAAGGAGTGCGCATAAGTTTGACTTATACTTGCAAGCTCCCGACAATCCGAATAAGTCTAAGCATGTAGAAAGCCCGTCGGTTTCCTTGTCTGGACCAGGGTTCGAATCCCTGCATCTCCACAATTAGTATCTAAAAGCCCCTGTACGCCCTGTGCAGGGGCTTTTAGTTTTATAAGGTAACGCTGGTAAAACAGTTGATCCAAAGCCACATCTAAAACAAATAAGGCCTTGCAGGTATACAACTTGCAAGGCCTTATTTGTTTTCAGGCAGCTTGGTAACAATAGCAAATATCCCGAGCGGGTACTTATGCTATCGGATTACCTTCTTGCGGGACTGGCGCTTCTCGGGTGATAGGCACCTCAGAAAGCTCGTTCTTGGCACCCATCCTGCTCAGGAACAGGTAGCCTGACACACCCGCTATAATGGATGTGACAAGTATGGCGAACTTGGCCTGCGTTTGAAAGGCCGGATCATCAAAAGAGAGCAGGGCAATGAAGATGGACATGGTAAACCCGATACCTGCCAGTAAGCCTAAGCCCACGAACTGTAACCATTTGGTGCCTGCGGGCAACGAGCTTATACCTAGCTTCACCGACAGCCACGAGAACAAGACAATGCCGATCGGTTTGCCAATCAACAGGCCGAAAATAATGCCCAGACCCAGGGTACTGGTTAGGCCATCGAGCATGCTCGCCTCAAACGTGATATTCGTGTTAGCCAAAGCAAAAATAGGCATGATCAGGAAGTTGACAGGCTTGACCAGGGCATGCTCCAGTTTCTCAAGCGGAGATTCCTTTTCGTCAGGCGTAGTAGGTAGAGTCAGGGCGGTCAGTACACCGGCAATGGTGGCGTGTATACCTGAGTGATGGATAAAGTACCATATCACGACGCCGGGAAGCAGGTATAGCCATATGTTCTTTACGCCCATTCGGTTAAAGACGATCAGCAAAGCGAATACCCCTGCCGCATACAGCAGGTAGTTCAGGTGCATTTCGTTTGAGTAGAATACGGCGATCACCACAATAGCTCCCAGATCATCAACAATGGCCAGTGCCATTAAGAATACTTTTAAAGAAAGCGGCACCCTTTTGCCCAGGAGGGTAATCACGGCAATGGCAAAGGCAATGTCGGTTGCCATAGGGATACCCCAGCCATTTGCAGTAGCGGTGCCTAGATTGAACAAGGTATAAACAGCGGCTGGCACCAACATTCCGCCGATGGCGGCAAATATGGGTAGAGCGGCCTGCTTAAAAGAAGACAGTTCCCCTTCAACCAGTTCCCGTTTTATTTCCAGGCCTACCAGCAGGAAAAAGATGGCCATCAGGCCGTCATTGACCCACAGCAGCACAGGGTACCTTAACTGCAGCGCTTCCGACTCATACCCGATTTGGTGTGCGAGAAGGCGTTCGAAGCCTGGCCCAAGAGGGGAGTTTGCGATAAGTAGAGATAGTAGAACGCAGGCCATTAAGATAAAGCCGCCCGCTGATCCGGATTTTAAAAAGTCTCTGAGAGGAGTGAGGTTGATTCTTTGTAGCATGTTTAAAACTACAGAATTCATTCCTTTTATGCCAGCTTGAAGTATTACTTTTGTGAAATTATGGGTTACTATCTTTACTCAGATCAAAAACTGCTTTAATAAGTCTAATTAGAAGCGGGTGTATAACGCTGCTAAAATCAGGTCCTTTTAACGCTGAGCCTTGCCGTCACGATTGGTAATAGGTATAGCAAACCGGAATCTTACAAGAAGTCCGGAAGCAAAAGGAAATGTTTTAATATAACGATGTTTAAAGCCGGCGGCAGCTTCATTCACATGGAAGGGATATACATTGTGATTTGTTAACATCTCCAGCTGCAAAGGCCGTAAACTGTATGGTATTATTATAAAGGCCCTATGCAGCAGGAAACTCTCACCGCGGTGGCTGCATCGCACCCGCCTATACTATGAGAACTGGACGCTACAGCTATCTGCAGAAACGATATCATCACTTCCTGCCTATATGCATCCGCGCTGGCCATCATTTATTCCGGTCAATACGCCTGGATTGCCTTGCTGATGGTGGGCAGTGTTCTTTTTCTTTTCTGGTCTATCTACGGGGAGGTGGTGGGCGCCCTGCTCCTGAACGGTGGAGCCTACAATGCCCTGCTCAACACCACCAGCAAATTCACGGCCTCTTTGGCGGCTTGCCTCACACTCCTGTCTTACATGGCGACCGCTGTTATTTCGGCCAGCGAAGCCATGCATTATGTGCATCATCTTTGTTTTGCATGGCTCAAGCTGCTACAGATTGAGGTCGACTATACCTGTCAGGCGCTGCAAAGTGCTCCATACCTATACTAATAATCGAAGCCTTTGGGGGATAGGGAGCGCTGCAAGTAACCACTCGTGGGCAGGCTAATTGCCCACCGCCGTATGGCCGTCCATCAATTCCCGCTCATAGTACACAAGCTCTTTTGCCAGGGGGTGCTCCAGGTTGGTGCAGTAATAGATGCGCCTGGCGTAGCGTCTCACCGCCAGTTTCAGGCCAGGGTTTACTTTGGCATACACGATAGACCCCTCAGGATATTTATTTTCCATGACGGTATAGCTAAGCTTTATTGTGCTAATTAAGATCTGACTTCTGGTTGGCTTTGGCAGCTTTATTAGACTGTTTGTCAGCCTCTTTGCGGTTCCGCTGTGCCTTTGCTTCCATCCGGTCGGCACGTTTTGCATGCTTGGCCGCATAGGCAGCCTCCTTGTCGATGCGCTTGGCTTCTTTGGCGTTTGCCTTGGCTTCGCGTGCGTCAGCCTTCGTTTCTTTTCTCAGGTCAGAGGTGTCATCAAGGCGCTGCTTGTCAGCTTCCGCTTTTGCTTTCTGCTGTTCAGTTTTGCGCTCCTGCTCTGTTTGCGTTGTCTGAGCGAAGGTATGGGAAGAGGCTAGCAGCAGCGTTCCGATGAGCAGCGTCATAAAAAGGGTTTTGTTTTTCATGTTGGCAGGAAAAGGTAGGTTCTATTATCCTACTATAGTATACGGTTAAACAAATGCGTTAAGCGTAAATTATTGATAATAAGACATTTATATTTTAAAAGCCCTTCGTTGCCGTCTCAGGGCACATAGTTGGTTTTTACCGCTTTCTGCCGACACGGAGTAGGTATAGCTTTCTTGTTTTGCACAGAAGAATACCGTTGATTTCTAAACTATTAAGGGCTTAACACTTGTTACGTAGTCTCAACGTCCACCCGGCCCGATGGCCAAAATCGACAAGCCGTCTGGCTGCCCCGCTTTTACTCGTCCCGCTGTTAAAACTTTAACCATGAAATATGACAACGTTAACTACAGCGACTATGCCGCTTACCTTACTGAACTACTGGGAAGAAAGCCGGGCATTATCGAATTGATTAGTTTTGAAGACAATCAGAACCTGATGCTCATAAACAAGCGGTTATTGAAGAATAACGCATACCATATCAGCTTCATAAACGGCATAGCTGTGCCGTTCGTGACGGATGGAATAATTGAAGGAGGTCTGATACAGCTGCACAGTCGTGAAGCAGGGCACCGGTTTTACTCTGTTATGTTTGAGGAAAAGGATGCGGTAGAAGAGCACTATCTCATACTAGACGCCTCAGTCGAATCGGTTATGATAGGCGGGTTAAGAGCCACGCTGGTACAAAGCGTACAACTGATCACCATCGAAGACCTGGTTCAGCGCTACAACCCCATCATGTACAACCTTGCTTAACTCACAGAAATGACACAGGACCAATTTTACTTTTGCAGCTACAGAATTCTGGAACTCAGAGAAAAGCTACAGGCTACTTATGATGTGCGCAAAAAGGCGCAGGTAACGGAGTCTGCCCTGGCCGACGAGCAGCAGGTGGATTTTGATTCGTTAAAGCAATTTGTTGAGAACAAAACAAACGCTGATAAAAACACGGCCGAGGCCCAGGCCCTTATCAAAGAGTTGGCGGCGCAGGAGGCTAAGATCAGAGCGTTTGTGCCCGTATCGCTCTACAGCACCAAAATAGAGGCTACTCAGCCAGGGCGCCCACCACTGCAGGTCGTGGTAGATCCGCAAAGCATAACCATTGGGGAAGTCACAAACAACCGATTACTGTAGCCACTCCCGGTAACAGCTATTCCTTTTTGTGTCTGCTCCCGCGCTCCGAATCAACGGGATTTAGAAAAGGCAGTTGGATATGGTAGCGCACCGCCACTATCCGGATCAGGATGACGGTGAGAGCAGCCAGGAGTTCAGTAATGGAGATGGACAGGTCGTACTGATAGCTGATCATATAAACGATGCCACCCAATATACAGGCCAGGGCGTAAATGTCTTTCCGAAACAGGAGCGGCATTTCGTTGAGCAAAACATCCCGGATGACCCCACCCACTGTGCCGGTAATGGTCCCCATCATAATGCATACCCAAAAGGGCAGCCCCGCCTCCAGGCTTTTTCCTATCCCGACCACTGTAAACAAGCCCAACCCGATAGAGTCGAACAGAAACAAGGCCCTGCCCCAGCGGAAAAGCTGAGTCCGGAATACGATCGTGGACAGCAGCGCTATACCTGTTACGATCAGGTAACTGGCATTCTGCATCCAGAAAGGCGGTGCGTTTAGCAGCAGATCCCGGGTTGTGCCGCCACCAATAGCAGTTACAAGACCAATGACATAAGCCCCAAACCAATCGAACTGCTTGTTAGCAGCCCAGCGGATACCACTCACGGCAAACGCGAAAGTCCCCAGAAGGTCCAAAATTCTTGTGAAGTCCTGTGCCGAAAGCTCTATCATAATCTTGCCTGCGCGATTAAGGGTGGTCAGCATGAATGCCATTGCCGGGGAGGCGCATACGCATTCAAACCAACGAAGATAAGGCAGTTTAAGCTACAAGCCAATCACCATTTAACCTGCTCCCACGACCTCAACACCAACCTGTGGTTTTCCTATACCTTAATGGGATATGGCGGAGAGGCTTTGGGGAGGTTACGCAAGAAGTTAGGTATAACCAGTTCTGGCTCGACTGCAGCTGTTTCTGTTTTAGCAGGCGGACGACACGCTATACCTGCTGTATAGGGGGTAAAGTGGTTGTTTCCTTGCTTTTATGGGGTTTCTTCCGTTACTTTGAAAGATTACTATCAGAACCGTGCTGCCACCCAATAGAACAATTCATCTCTTTTCAGAGCCGCTTACAGGCTTTGTAGCGGCATCGCATCACGTATCTCAAAGTGATGTGCTGAATGGTTATTGTCTTTTCTTTTATACAACTCCCAAGGCCTTCATTAACTAAGCCGGAAACCTCCGGCCCCGGGCGAAAGCCACCATACCTTCTCACAGGTTATTCCTGTTTAAAATTCTAAAATTCGCTATTTCACAGAACACCTTTACTAAGCGCAAAGGCCGCAGGTAAGGGAGTTTTTGTGTGTTTGCCTTTTTTATTCGTCTCCACGCGACTAGCCCTGGAGACTTAGCGTTCGCCGCTGGGGCCGGGCAGGACGCTATACCTGCATGATTTTATAAAGCTTTAAAATTTAAAAATATATGAACCCGATTTATCTAACTGAAAAAGATTTCCAACGACTTCACAGCCTGGTACAGGCACAGCGTGCGATAAGCGGTGCGCATACCGTAGAAGCGCTCAGTCAGGAGCTGAAACAAGCCAAAGTGGTGGCGTCTGAAGAGATTCCGGAAAATGTAGTGACCATGAACTCGCTGGTGAAGCTGACAGAACTGAAGAGCGGAGCCCAGATGGAGCTTACTGTTGTATACCCAAAAGACGCGGACCTTTCTAAGTTCAAAATCTCGGTATTGGCGCCTGTGGGCTCGGCCATCCTGGGTTGCAAAGTCGGCGACAAAGTAGAGCGACCGGGGCCAAAAGGTACAATCGTGTACGAGATCATGGAGGTGTTGTATCAACCCGAAGCTGCAGGCAATCTTAACCTTTAGTCCGCGGGTTTGTCGGAGAAGAATTTTTACGCCATAGAGAATGGGTTTTTTAGATTTTTTTAGAGAGGATATTGCCATCGATTTGGGCACGGCCAATTTTCTGGTCATGCAGGGCGACAAGGTAGTGGTGGACGAGCCGTCCATTGTAGCCTACAGCAGATCATCGGGCAAAGTGTTGGCGATTGGCCGGAAGGCGATGCAGATGGAGGGGAAAGCGCATGAGGACATCCGCATTGTGCGGCCCATGAAGGACGGCGTGATCGCTGACTTTCATGCGGCAGAACATATGATGAAGGGCATGCTGGAGATGATCAATGGAGGTAAAAGAAAATTCGGATCCTCGTTCCGGATGGTGATTTGTGTGCCCTCTGGTATAACTGAAGTAGAGAAACGCGCCATACGCGACTCCGCCGTTATTGCCGGGGCAAGGGAGCTATACCTGGTGCACGAACCGATTGCCGCCGCCATTGGTATCGGGCTGGACGTAGAGGAGCCGAACGGGCACATGATCGTCGACATTGGCGGTGGCACCACCGAAATTGCCGTGATTGCCCTGAGCGGAATTGTCTGTGACCAGTCCCTGAAGGTGGCGGGAGAAAGCTTTACCGCCGACATTGTGCATTACATGCGCAAGCACCATAACCTGCTGATCGGGCAGTCCACCGCCGACCGGATTAAGCTGGAAGTTGGGGCGGCGCTACCTGAATTGCAGAATCCGCCGGAAGACGTCGGTATCAAGGGCCGCGACCTGCTGACCGGCTTGCCGAAACAGGTATACGTATCGTATTCGGATGTCGCTTTTTTCCTGGACCGCTCGTTGGCCAAAATAGAAGAGGCCGTGATGAAGACCCTGGAAATGACCCCGCCCGAACTCTCGGCAGACATCCACCAGACAGGCATTTACCTGACCGGTGGCGGCGCTTTACTGCGCGGCCTGGATAAAAGGATTTCCGCCAGAACGAAACTGCCAACCCACGTTGTGGAAGACCCGCTCCGCGCAGTGGTGCGGGGCACCGGCATCGCCACCCGTAACATTGAACGCTTCCGGTTTTTGATGCGATAGGTCAGTCGCAACTTGCTGAGATAGGGTATAACTTGGCAGTTGCTAGTTTTGCATACCATAAGAGCCCCGCTGGAGACAAACCAGTGGGGTTATTTTTTGGGAGTAGCAAATAAAGTAAAAGCCGCAGTCAGGAGCAGCAGGTATAAGGCGCGATTAAGGGCAGCCTGAGGGTAGTTTATTATTAAATAATCTTTAAATTTATTCTGCTTACAGGCAGCGGGCTTTTAGTTTGACGGTCAAGCCCTTATTTTTGCATAAAATCAATTCAGGTGCTTTCAGATTTCGCTGCCAGTGCACTTCTGTTTGCATTCTCTTAGAAACCATTAGTCTTTCACCAGAATGTCTAAATCAAAGAAAGAGCATATTTTAGAAACAGCTTTAGACTTGTTTGCCGATCGGGGGTACGAGGCTACTCCCACGAGTCTTATCGCCAAAGAAGCCGATGTGTCCGAAGGGCTCATTTTTAAGCACTACATTAACAAGGCAAACTTACTGGAAGAGGTGATCAAGGCTGGTTACAGGCGTATTACAGACAAAAGCAAAGGCCTGGCCATGGAAAATGAGCCGCTGAAACTGATCAATAGTGTGCTGGATATGCCGCAGCGCTTAGTAGAGGACGAACGAAATTTCTGGCGTATGCAATTTCGTCTTGTTGATGAGGAGATCGCACAAAAGCACCACAACCGCTATACCCATTCGGTGATGCAGAAGCTGGTGCAAGCATTCAGAGAGCTGGGCTACAAAGATCCTGAATTGGAATCAGAAGTTCTGATGCTGCTCGTGGAAGGGCTCTGGCGACTATTCGTAAACAACGGTGACAAAGAGCACTGCAGGAAAATGGTGGAGCTGATAAAATCCAAGTACGCCACGCAGTAAAATTTGGTAAGTATACCAACGCACCATAGATATAAGGAGCTGATAAAGCTCCTTTTTTTGTGTCCGGTTAAAGGTGATTTAAAAAAGAAGTCTGCCAGGCAGTCGGAAGAAGCACTCCTCCTATACCTGACAGACTATTTCAAAAAATCAACCAAGAGCTATGGGGCGCTATGCCTTCGTTTTGGCAGCTATCGGTACTGCCTTATGCTGCGCGAGCGCGGCCTCGCCCGTCCACAGCGCCTCCATTTCCTCGAGCGACTTGTTCTTGGTTTCCGGCACCATCTTCCAGACAAAGAGCAGCGAGAGCACGCTCATCACCCCATAAAAGCCATAGGTGAAGGCCCCGCTGAACTCCATCATGGAAGGGTAAGTAGAGGAGATAAAGTAGTTGGCTGCCCACTGCGCGGCCACCGCCACCGCCACGGCTTTGCCCCTGATCTTGTTGGGGAAAATCTCGGAGATCAGCACCCAGCAGATCGGCCCCCACGACATCATAAATGAGGCGGTATAGAGGATGATGAACACGAGCGTGCTGATGCCGATTACTTCGAAATAGGAAAGGCCTGCAATGGCGAACATGCCAATGGCCATCCCGACCGAACCCACCATCAGTAGCGGTTTTCGGCCCCACCGGTCTACTGTCAGAATGGCCACCACGGTGAAGATCACGTTAATGATGCCCATTACCACGGTCTGCAGCATCGAGGCATCCTTGCCGGCGCCCATACTTTCGAAGATGCGCGGCGCGTAGTACAGGGCCACGTTGATGCCTACAAACTGCTGGAAAACCGAGAGCAGAATGCCAATCACGATCACCGTTTTGCCATATGACAAGAGTTTGCCAGAGTGGTGCTCCACCGTGTTTTTGATGTCTGCCAGAATAAGGCTGGCGCGTGAGGGGCCGTTTACTTTTGTCAGGATCTGCAGGGCTTCGCTGTCGCGGCCTGCCATGCTCAGGTAGCGCGGCGACTCGGGCACGAAAAAGAGCAACACCCCAAACAAGCCGGCAGGTATAGCCTCTGATAAAAACATCCTGCGCCAGCCCACTTCGTTGAGCCACTCAGGCGACTGTCCGCTGGCAATGCCCCAGTTGACAAAGTAGACCACCAGCATCCCGAAGATGATGGCAAACTGGTTGAGTGACACCAGGCGGCCGCGCAGGTTGGCCGGCGCAATCTCCCCGATGTATACGGGGCAAACCGCAGAAGCCAGTCCAACGCCTATGCCGCCGATGATGCGGTAGAAGTTGAACATGTACAACAGGCCCATGGTCGGCTCGCCCTGGTTAAAGAACAAAAACTCAGGATAGGCAGAGCCCAGCGCCGAGAGAAAAAACAGGACTGCCGCCAGGATCAGTGTCTTTTTTCTGCCGATGCCAGAAGAGAAGAACCCTGAAATGGCACCTCCGATGATACACCCAATCAAGGCGCTGGAAATAGTCGCCCCGTGTACCCAGGTGCTCAGTCCCTGGCTCGTGATTAGGTACTGCTGTACTGATTTCTCGGCGCCTGATATTACGGCTGTGTCGTACCCAAAAAGGAGTCCGCCCAGCGTGGCGATTAACGTGATGCCGGCGATGTAGGGGAGGTTCTGCTCCGCCGCCGCTGTTTCGTTCTTTATCATAAGGAAGTGAGTAAGGGGTTGATGTTTAGCTCCCAGCTTTTTAGATAAAGCGGTTGATCAGGTTCTCCAGGTACTCCTGGCGGCCGCTTCTCACTTCGGGCTCCCCATGCACGATAGCGTAGTTGCGCAGTTCTTCCAGCGTCAGTTTGCCTTCTTCGTATTCTTTGCCTTTGCCGCTGTCAAACGAGGCGTAGCGCTCTTTGCGGATCTTCCTGTAGTCGGAGTTTTGCAGGATGTTGTCGGCCGTGATCAGGGCGCGGGCAAAAGTGTCGGCCCCCCCGATGTGGGCGTAGAACAGGTCGGCCGGGTCGGAAGAGTTTCTGCGGATCTTGGCGTCGAAGTTGATGCCGCCTCCCTGCACGCCCCCGGCCTCCAGGAACACGAGCATGGCCTCGGTCAGCTCGTTGATGTTGTTGGGGAACTGGTCGGTGTCCCAGCCGTTCTGGTAATCGCCGCGGTTCGCATCGATAGAACCCAGCATACCAGCATCGGCAGCCACCTGCAGCTCGTGCTGGAAGGTATGGCCAGCCAGCGTGGCGTGGTTCACTTCAATGTTCAGTTTAAAGTCGCCCAGCAGATCGTACCGGCGCAGGAAACCGATTACGGTAGCAGCGTCGTAGTCGTATTGGTGCTTGGTCGGCTCCATCGGCTTCGGCTCGATGAAGAAAGTGCCTTTGAAGCCCTGGCTGCGGGCATAGTCTTTGGCCGTGTGCAGGAAGCGGGCAAAGTGCTCCTGTTCGCGCTTCATGTCCGTGTTGAGCAGGGTCATGTAGCCTTCGCGGCCACCCCAGAACACGTAGTTCTCTCCGTTCAGGGCAATGGTGGCATCCAGTGCAGCTTTTACCTGAGCGGCGGCATGGGTGAGCACGTGGAAGTCAGGATTAGTGGAGGCACCGTTCATGTAGCGGCTGTGCGAAAACACATTGGCCGTGCCCCACAGCAGTTTTATACCTGTTTCCTGCTGCTTTTGCCGGGCGTACTCCACCATGGTCTGCAGCCGGCGCTCGTTCTCCCGAATGTCGTTGCCATAGTCCACTACGTCCACGTCATGGAAGCAGTAGTAAGGTAGCCCCAGCTTGGTGCTGAACTCGAAAGCGGCGTCCATTTTGTCCTGGGCTCTGCCGATCACGTCTTCTTTTTTGTTCCAGCCAAACCTGAGCGTCGGGCCACCAAAAGGATCAGAACCATCGGCGTTGAAGGAGTGCCAGTAGGCCACCGCAAAGCGTAGGTGCTCTTTCAGCGTTTTACCGGCCACCACGCGGTGCTCGTCGTACCAGCGGTAGGCCAGCGGGTTGTCCGACTCGAGTCCTTCGAACTTGATCTTGCCGATGCCTTTGAAATATTCTGTCTGGGATAAGGTATGGTTTGCCATAAGGTATAAGTGTTAGCTTGTTTGCAATGAAGGTTATGCGTCGTTGAGTTGTTTCTCCAGTAGCGCCTTCCACTCCTGGTACACCGGCTCGTAGGCTTCGATGGCTTTAGGCTCCACCACCTGCAGGCGCTTGCTGTTGGTGAAGGCTTCTTCTTCTGATTGAAAGGCTTTCACGCCGATGCCTGCGCCCAGGGCAGCGCCCACACTGCCGTCGTTCTGGTAGAGTTCCACCGGTACGTGCGTGGCGTTCACGAAAGCTTCGGTAAAGGAGTCGCTCAGGAAGAGGTTGGCTTTGCCGGCCCGGATGATATTGGGGTTCATACCGCTCTCGCGCATGATGTCCAACCCGTAGCGGAAGGCGAAGGCGATGCCCTCCTGCACGCCCCGGAACAAATGCGCTTTGGTGTGCAGGTTCAGGTCGATATGGTGGAAGTGGGTGCCCACGATTTTGTTATTGAGCATACGCTCGGCTCCGTTGCCGAACGGAATCACCCGCAGCCCGTTACTGCCGACAGGTATAGCAGCAGCCAGTTGGTTCATCTCGGCGTAGCTTGTACCTGTGCCAGCAATGTTTTTGATCCAGCGGTTGAGGCTGCCCGTGCCGTTGATGCACAGCAGCACGCCCAGCCGTTTTTCGTCACCGGCGTAGTTGACATGGGCAAAGGTGTTCACGCGCGACTGCGGGTCATAAATCAGTTTGTCGCTTACGCCATAAATGACGCCGGAGGTACCGGCGGTGGCGGCCACTTCGCCAGGCTTGAGCACGTTCAGCGACAGCGCATTATTGGGCTGATCCCCCGATTTATAGGTCACCGGTATACCTGCTTTCAGCCCCAGTTCATCGGCCACCGCTTTGCTCACGGTGCCGTGCTCGGAGAAAACAGGGTGGATGACAGGTATCAGGTTTTTGTCGAAGCGGTAGTAGTTGAGCACATCCTCCGAGAGCTGGTCCTCCTGAAAATCCCAAAACACGCCCTCTGACAGCGCCGATACGCTGGTGGTGATGCTGCCCGTCAGCTTCATGGCCACGTAGTCGCCGGGTAGCATGATCTTGTCGATATTGTAGTACAGCTCCGGCTCGTTGGCCTTTACCCAGGCCAGTTTGGAGGCCGTGAAGTTGCCCGGGGAGTTGAGCAGGCGGGCCAGGCTCCGTTCCTCGCCGATGGCTTTGAAAGCCTTGTTGCCGATCTCCACAGCGCGGCTGTCGCACCAGATGATGGCGTTGCGCAGCACCTGCTGCTTGTGGTCCACCACCACCAGGCCGTGCATCTGGTAGGCAATGCCGATGGCGCCGATTTCCTGCGAGTTATACATGCCCGTGGCATTGGCTTTCTGCAGGGCGGCCTTGGCGTGCTCCCACCACATCTCCGGTGACTGCTCAGCCCAGCCTGCGCGCGGGGAGATGATGTCGGATTCCTCTTCCGGGTATTGCGCCGAAGCCAAACACGCCTGCGTCTGGGCATCCACAACAGATACTTTGATGGATGAGGTGCCAATGTCTATACCTAGTAAAAGCATAAAATGAAATTTAACTGCTTAAAGGTGGTCAATAGGACGACGGGCTACACTGACTTCTTCAGCATAGCCCGTTATCTTGTAGCCATATACTATAGGCCGAATACTTCCGGCAGCCAAAGGCTAAGGGCAGGTATATAGGTAACCAGCAAAAGAGCCACCAACATAGCCAGGAAGAGCGGAATGAGCGGCTTGATCACTTTACTTATACTGATATTTGCCACTCCACAGCCAACAAACAGCACCGAACCAACAGGAGGGGTGCAAAGGCCAATGCAAAGGTTAAACACCATCAAAATACCGAAATGCACCGGATGTACGCCCAAAGCCGTTACAACTGGCAGGAAGATAGGAGTAAATATGAGCACAGCAGGTGTCATGTCCATGAAGATGCCCACAAACAGCAGGATCAGGTTGATGATGATCAGGATGACGATCTTGTTGTCGCTGATAGAGAGTAGTGCCTCGCTTACTGCCTGAGGTATATTTTCAAACGACATCACCCAGGACATACCCATGGAGGTGCCGATGAGCAGCATCACAATGGCTGTGGTGATTACGGTCGTGATCAGGATTTCTGGCAAATCGGCTACTTTCACCTCGCGGTATACCACCATCGACAGCACTACGGTATAGAGCACTGCTATAGCCGAGGCCTCTGTCGCTGTGAAAACACCTGCTATAATGCCACCGATCACGATAAAGAGCAGGAAAAGACTTGGCAGAGCGTCGATCAACTTTTTGAGGACCACGCTTAGCGGAATGCGATCGCCTACCGGGTATTTGTTCTTGTAGGCCATAAAGCCAGCCATGCCAATCAGTGAGAAACCCAACAGCAAACCCGGTACATAGCCAGCCACAAACAGGGCGGCAATCGATACGCCACCGCTTGCCAGGGAGTACACGATCAGGATATTGCTTGGAGGAATGATCATACCCGTTGTGGCCGAAGTGATGTTCACAGCGGCGCTAAAGGATCTGGAATAGCCCTCCTTGACCATACGCGGGTTCATGATGCCGCCAATAGCAGAGGCAGCTGCTACCGCTGATCCTGAAATGGCACCAAACAGCATATTGGCTACAATATTCACGTAGGCTAGTCCACCAGGAAGTGTACCGACCATACTTTTGGCAAAATCAATCAGACGTGTGGCTATACCGCCCCGGTTCATCAGTTGACCGGCCAATATAAAGAAAGGTATAGCCAACAGGGCGAAGCTGTCAAGGCCGGTAGCCAGGCGCTGGGCCAATGTGGTGAAAGCAGGTACAGGCGCAATGCTAACCAGCATGGTGAGCAGGGCAGATATACCAATGGAAAAGGCAATGGGGACACCGATGATCAGCAGGAAGAGAAAGCTGACAATCAGTACGATGATCTCAATAAATTCCATAAGCTCCTTTTATTAATTTGTTTGTTGCTAGGCCAATTCTTTTCCAATTTCTTCTGGCTCTGCGCCTTGCTGACGCATATTTACCAGACTGTAGTAGATGATCAGCAGTCCACTGAGCGGGAGCACAGTGTACACATAACCCAGCGGAATGTTGAGGGCTGCGGATGTTTGCTCCAGTTTCAGGGTAATGTAAACAAGCTTGATGCCGCCCCACACCAGCACTAAAAAGGCGAATGCTGCTACGACTAAATTTGTGAAAATGCTCAGGTTGCGTGCTTTTTTACCATGCATTTTAGAGGGAAGTATGTCGATAGCCAGGTGCATCTTTTTGCCAGCTACGTAACTGGCACCCAGCAAACCAACCCATATCAGGATGAAACGGGCCAGTTCGTCGGTAAAGGAGCTCGGTGACTTAAATAGGTACCTGGAAGCTACCTGCCAGAGCACATTCAGTACCATCAAACTCATCAGACTGACAAGTAACCAGAATAACGCCTTATCTATTTTCTCTCTGATTTTCATAGGTGCTGGTTTTTAGGGTTTTGATACAGTTACAATGGCTTCTTTTGGGTTGCCCGTCTGACGGATGCGCTGGATCAGGCTGTATACCTCCGGCTCGTTTTTGAAGCTCTCGTACATTGGCTCAACCAGTTTGGCGAAAGGCGCCTTATCTGGTGTGCTTACCGTTACGCCTGCATCCTTTATCGCCTGAAGGGCTTCTATCTCAGCTTCTTCCCACAGTTCTCGCTGCACCTGCGCAGATTCTTCAGCTGCCTCCTGCAGCCACTCTTGCTCCTGCGGCGTCAGGCTTTCCCAAACCACGGTGCTGATCAGCAGTATGTCCGGGATCATGGTATGCTCGTTCAGTGAATAGAATTTACTCACTTCGTAGTGGCGCGACAGGTAGAAGCTCGGCGGATTGTTCTCCGCTCCATCTACTACCCCCTGTTGCAGGGCCGTGTAGAGCTCTCCCCACGATACCGGCGATGCAGCTCCGCCAAAGCTCTTGATCATACCAAAAGCAGTATTGCTGGCCTGTACCCGTATCGTCATGCCGCGCAGGTCGGCCGGTGTGTCAATTGGTTTCTTTGTGCTGTAAAAACTGCGGCTGCCGGCATCGTAAAAGCAGAGGCCACGCAGCCAGTATTTTTCTCCTTCTTCGAGCAGGTCGTCGCCGATGCTGCCGTCCAGCACGTCGTAGTAATGCGCTTTGTCCCGGAACACATAAGGCAGGCTGAGTACTTTGAAGTTAGGGGAGAAGCTTTCCATCACAGCGGCTGATACTTTGGTCATGCCGATGCTGCCGATCTGGAGGAGTTCAATGCTTTCGCGTTCGCTGCCGAGCTGGGAGCTGGGGTAAATGTCGATCGTCATCTTGCCGCCTGACTTCTCTTTTACCCGCTCCGCCATATAAACCATGGCTTTGTGCACGGGGTGTGTTACTTCGAGGGTATGGGCTAGTTTGACTTCGGTGGTTTTGCTTATTTTCTGGCAGGAATTGGCAACAAGCAAGATTGCCAGTAGGGGAGCAAAAAATGCATAGCGCTTATACCTGTAAGCGTAGCGGGAGAGGAGGTATAGGTGCAACTTTTTCATCACTTCTTCCTGACAGTTTTAACGATCTCAATAGCTTGTTTTGTCAGCTCCTCCAGTTTGGTGTAGTCACGGTTTTCAAGTATGACTTTGCTGATCATCTTGGAGCCCATACCTACTGCGCACACGCCAGACTTAAACCAGGTGCGGATGTTTTCCTCTTCCACCTCCACACCTCCTGTTGGCATGAAAAGCTGCCCGGGGAAAAGCTCTTTGATAGACGATACATAGCCCGGTCCCAGCACATTGGCCGGGAAGATCTTGATCAGCGCCGCCCGGTGCTGCTGGGCGGTGTGTATTTCAGTCGGGGTAAAGCAGCCTGGTACCCAGAGCAGGCCGGCTTCATGTGTCAGGTTGCCCACGGCTGGGTTCACGATAGGGCACACGATGTAATCTGCGCCGGCCTCTATAAAAGCTTCAGCCTGATTAGTGGTTTTAATGGTGCCGATGCCGAGGTGCAGGTCAGGGTATAGCTCGTTGAGTTCTTTTTTGAGAAATTTGAAGTTTTCGAGTGCCGCCGGTCCTCTGTTGGTGTATTCCAGTGTGCGGATGCCAGCCTTGTAAAGCGTCTTCACGACCTCCAGACTTACTTCCGGATCCTCGTAGAAGAACAGTGGCAACAGACCCTGCTCCAGGATGCCCCTTAGGGCGTTTTCTTTAGTTTGCATGGGCTAAGACGGTATCGTTGATCTCCGCCACTGTGCTGGTCGTGGCATCGCTCGGAATAAACAGTTTTTTGAAGGCAGCTGCTGTGGCAAAGTCAACCGTTTCGGTAGGGGGGAGCTGGTGGTAGAAACCGTAGATCAGACCTGCCATAAAGCAGTCGCCACTTCCCACTTTGTCCAGAATCTGCTCTACCTGGTACTCGTGCGAGGTATACAGTGTACCCGCTTCGAACAAGGTAGTAAAATACCGAATGCCCTGCTGATAATCAAATCGGAAGGTGTTGGCTACGGTGCGGCACTTCGGGAATTTTTCCAGAATAGCCTTGGAAGTCAGGGTGGCGTGCTCCTGCAGATCCTCTTTATCCAGATTCGTGATAAGGGCTTCATCCAAAGGTACACCCAGCATTTTGTTGGCCGCCCAGATATTGCCCATGATCAGGTTGCAGTGCTGTGCCAGGACAGGCATTACTTCCGCTGGCTCTTTGCCGTACTGCCAGAGCTTAGCACGGTAGTTCAGGTCCAGTGAGATGGTGATGTTCTTCTGCACCGCTACTTTCAGGGCCTCCTCGCACACGTCGGCTACGGATTGGTTAATAGCGGGGCAGATGGCGCTGAAATGAAACCAGCTCACACCCTCAAATACGCTCTCCCAGTCGATGATGCCCGGCTTCAGGTCGGCATAAGCCGACCCAGCCCGGTCGTAGATCACGCCGGTATTTTTCAGGTCTTTTCCTTTGGGCAGATAGTACAGGCCAACCCGATTGCCCTGGTAGACAATATTATCCGTCTGCACCTGGCGGTTGTTGAGGTAGCCGACTAGTTGCTCTGCCACAAAGTTGTCAGGCAGGGCGGTCAGGTATGCAGAAGGAACACCCCACAGGGCCAGCGCCGTCGCCACGTTGGCCTCTGCACCGCCAACGAAGAAGGGGAGGCTGTTATCACGGAGCCACTGTCCGTCCTCGTCAGGGCATATCCGGAGGAGCAACTCGCCAAAAGAAAGTACCTTGCCCATACCTGTTTAGAAGTTAAAATATGACTTGGCGTTGTTGTAGCAAATATCTTCCACCATCTGGCCTAGCCAGGCCATTTCGCTGGCCGGCAGCTCACCGTTTTCCACGTCGTTGCCGATCATGTTGCACAGGATTCTTCTGAAGTACTCGTGGCGCGGGTAAGAGAGAAAACTGCGCGAGTCGGTGAGCATACCTACAAAGCGGCTCAAAAGGCCCATGTTGCTCAGTGCGTTCAATTGGCGCTCCATACCGTCTTTCTGGTCGAGGAACCACCAGGCCGAACCGTACTGGATCTTGCCCGGTGTGCTGCCGTCGTTGAAGTTGCCGATCATGGTGGCGTATAGCTCGTTCTGGCTTGGGTTCAGATTGTAGAGGATCGTTTTGGCCAGTTGGTTCGAGTTGTCCAGCTTGTCCATGAACCTGGCCAGCGGACGGGCTATATCAAAGTCTCCGATTGAATCGAAGCCAGTATCCGGACCCAGTTCACGCATCATGCGGGTGTTGTTGTTTCGCAGCGCCCCGAGGTGGAACTGCTGCGTCCAGTTTTTGGCGTGGTCCATCAGGGCCAGTTGCATCAGCATCGCCGACTTAAACTTGAGCACCTCTTCTTTCGTGAGCGACTGCTTTTGCAGCGCTTTCTCAAAAATGGCCTTTACTTCCTGCTCAGTATAGGCTTCTGCATAGATCTTCTCCAGACCATGATCCGAAAGGCGACAGCCATTCTCATGAAAGAAGTCATGGCGCTGCTGCAGGGCATCCAGCAAACCCTGGTAATTGTCGATGGCTATACCTGAGACTTCGGCTAGTTTCTGCAGGTATGGCAGGAACACGGCTTCATCGTCAATGGCCAGTACTTTGTCGGCGCGGAAGGCCGGAAGTACCTGTATACCAAAATTGTCGGCTTTGGTTTTCTGATGATATTCCAACGTATCGATCGGGTCGTCGGTGGTGCAGATGATCTCTACGTTCATCTTTTTGAGGATGCCGCGTACGCTGTACTCGTCTGTCTGCAGCATCTCGGTGCAGGCATCGTAGATCTCACGTGACGTCTCCGGCTTCAGGATGGTGTCGATGCCGAAAGGGCGCTTGAGTTCCATGTGCGTCCAGTGGTAAAGCGGATTGCGCATGGTGTAGGGCACTGTTTCGGCCCACTTCTCAAACTTGGCATAATCGTCGGTATCGCCGGTGCAGAAACGTTCCGGCACACCGTTGGTGCGCATGGCTCGCCACTTGTAGTGGTCGCCCTCCAGCCAGATCTCAGTCAGGCTTCGGAACTTGCGGTTGTTGGCAATGTCCTGCGGCGAGAGGTGACAGTGGTAATCAATGATGGGCATGTCTTTGGCATGCTCATGGTATAGCCTGCGCGCCGTCTCTGTCTGTAACAGAAAGTTTTCGTCCAGAAATGGGGTAACGGTGTAAGTGTCTGTAATCGTTTTCATGGTATGGTATAGGCAATGCGCCTATTAAATTCTGATGTATAGATGAAGACTCAGGTTATGAGTCTTCCAATTTAATGTAGGTATAGCTTACCAATACAAGTATAACTAGGCCATACTTGGTGCTTCTACACTATATTTGCCTGCTTCTCGGCCAGCTGCAAGGCCTTCAACTCAGTTGTTACTAAGTCTGCGAGTCCCGGGATTTCCGTGAGGTCCATCTCCCAGAAGTCTTTGTTAGCCAACACGGCAGTTACCACCTCTTCAGTTGATTCCTGCTGCCATGCCTTCCCAAAGAAAGCTAGCACTTCTGGCGTATCGTTCAGCGGAATACTCTCGCCATTCCATTCCCCTTTATAGAAGAGGATCATGGCGGCTAATGACTGTAGCAACCGTTTCGGTAATTGACCTTTGCGTTTGTGGTACTCCAGCACTGACGGTAATACGCGCACCTTATACTTCGACAAGGAATTGAGAGAAATGCTGATCAGTTCGTGGCGGATGAACGGGTTCTGGAAACGCTCGATCACATCATTGGCGAATTGCTCCAGCTCTCCCTGAGCCAGGTCCAGCGTCGGGATGATCTCTTCAAAAATAGCTTTCCTAATGAAACTGCCGGCCTTTTCGTCTTCTATAGCGTCACGCACGGTGCGCAGACCCTGCAGATAAGCCACTGGTACCAACGCCGTATGCGCCCCGTTCAGGATGCGTACTTTGCGGGTACGGTAAGGTGTTAGGTCCTCTACAAATTTTACCTGCAAATCTGCTTCGTTGGTTGGGAAGGCGGCTCTAACAGCTTCCGGTGCTTCGATCACCCAAAGGTGGAAAGGCTCTGCTTTTACCACCAGATTATCGTGATAGCCAATTTCCTGCTGAATCTCTTGTATGTTGTCTTTCGGGAAGCCCGGCACAATGCGGTCAACCAGTGTGTTGCAGAAGTAGTTGTGGTGCTCAATCCAGGTTGTGAATTCGGTAGGCAAACTCCAGTGTTTGGCATAAGCTAAAATGGCATCGCGCAGAGCCTCCCCGTTTTTTTCGATGAGTTCGCAGGGAATCAGGTATAGCCCTTTATCTGAAGCGCCATTGAAATGCTTAAATCGATGATAAAGCAGTGCAGTCAGTTTACCCGGGAAGCTGTTCGGCAAGCTTTCCATACCTGTATCGGCTTCATCGAAAGCGATACCTGCCTCTGTGGTGTTGGAAATGACGAACTGCAGCTCTGGATTTTCGCCCAAAGCCAGGTAAGCCTTGTAGTTTTCATAAGGGTTGGTAGCATCCGCGATGCAGCTGATCAGACGTAGTTCGCGGGTGGTTTTGCCGCCTTGTATACCTTCCAGCAAAACGTGGTACAGTCCCTCCTGCAGTTGGAGCAGATGCACAATTCCTTTATCCAGCGGCTGCACGATATGTACCTGCCCATCGAAATTGGTGCGTTCGTTTAGCAGGTCGATGATCCAGTCTACGAAACCACGGAGGAAATTTCCCTCTCCGAATTGTAAAACCTTAACCGGATGCCGCTTTGGCAAACTGGCTGTACGACGGTTGAGCTGCTTCATAATGATCTGATTTTGAATAGGTATAAGCGCTTGTTATTTTATATTACTTTTGAATCTTTCCAGCTAACCAGAGAGTAACCGTTTATTGCCAAAACTGTGCAATCGATTGTATAACAGGTATAAAAACAGCCGCCTTTTACAGCGGCTAAGGTATAGCTTGCGGCAGTCCCGACTACTTGCGCAGCGAGGACTTACGGGTAATCAATTCTGGCTTCAGGACTGTCTTCTGCGACACGATGCCTTTCTCACCAGACTTGAAGTGCTCGAAAAAGAGTTCCGCCGTGATATTGCCCATCTTGATACTGCGCTGATCCACGGTAGTGAGCGGCGGATCTGTGAACGAGGTAAACGGTTCGTTCGAGAATCCGGCCAGTGCCACCTGCTGTGGAATCTGGATGTCGCGCTCCTTCAGCACCTGCATGGCACCCATGGCAGCGTAATCACTGGCAGAGAACACCGCATCCGGCATTTGCTTGAGCTTCAGTAGTTTTTTCATACCCTCTCTGCCGTCTTCCAACTGCAAATCACCTTTAATCACCAGCTGCTCGTCATACGGTATATCGTAATCACGTAAGGCATCGGTATAGCCACGCAGACGCTCTTTAAAAACGCTCACTTTCTTCGGGCTCGTAAAATGCGCAATGCGCTTGCAACCCTGCTGGATCAGGTGCTCTACCGTTTTATAGGCGCCCAGGTAGTCATCGATCATCACCTGGCTTACTTCCAGTTCGTCGGTGGTGCGGTCAAACAGCACCAGCGGTATACCTTTCGACTGCACCTTTTTGAAGTGGTCGAAGTTCTCAGTGTTCTTACCGATAGAGGCGATGATGCCGTCTACCCGTGCATTCAGCAGCGCCTCAATGGTCTGCACTTCCTTCTCGTAGTTGTCATACGACTGGCAGATGATCACCTTGTAATTCAGGTTGTTAGCGATCTCTTCTATACCTCGAACCACAGAGGCGAAAAAGTAGCGGTCAGCCGTCGGCACGATCACTCCGATGATGTAGCTCTTGCCATGGCGCAGTGCCGCTGCAATGTTGTTGGGCTGATAATTCAGCTGTTTGGCAGTCTTTAGTACCGCCTTTTTGGTGGCGTCGCTGATGCGCGGATTGTCGTTAAGCGCACGCGATACCGTAGAAGCCGTAATATTTAGCTTCTCTGCAATATCATGTATAGTTACTTTCGTCTTTGTTGACATATCTGTCTCTTAAGGCTTTTACCGGAATCCCGGAGCCCTACTGTTCGTTGGCCGGTTTACCGATGGTTGCTAATATACCACCATCTACATAAATAATCTGGCCATTTATAAAATCGCTGGCTCTGCTGGAGAGAAAAACTGCTGTCCCGCCCAGATCCTCTGGATCACCCCAGCGACCAGCCGGGGTACGGCGCACAATAAAATCGTTAAACGGATGTCCGTCTACTCGGATAGGGGCCGTTTGCTCCGTTGCAAAGTAGCCCGGCCCGATGCCGTTCACCTGTATGTTATACCTGGCCCATTCCGTAGCGAGGTTGCGTGTCAGCATTTTAAGGCCGCCCTTGGCAGCCGCATAAGCCGAAACTGTATCGCGGCCCAGTTCGCTCATCATGGAGCAGATGTTGATGATCTTGCCCTGGCGGCGCTCCACCATATACCTGGCCACGTGCTTGGAAACGATAAAGGGGGCGGTGAGGTCCACGTCCAGCACCTGCCGGAAATCTGCCTCGTCCATCTCCAGCGCAGGTATGCGTTTGATGATACCGGCATTGTTTACCAGGATGCTGATCGGGCCAACTTCTTGTTCTATTTGCGCAATGTTTTGCTTTACCTGCTGGGCGTCCGTCACGTCGAACAGGTAACCGTATGCGGTCAGACCGGCTGCTCTGTAACTTGCCAGTGCCTCTTCCATTTTGGATGGTGTGTGGCCGTTGATAACCAGCGTAGCGCCTGCCTCGCCTATTGCAGTGGCCATGGCCATGCCTAAACCGTGGGTGGCACCAGTTATCAGGGCAACTTGTCCGGTCAGGTCAAACAATGCGTTCATGCTCATCTTATTTCAGGTCAGTAGGTGCTACTTTATCCATGTCATTGTAATCCAGGTTTTCTCCGGCCATACCCCAGATGAAGGTATAGTTGCTGGTGCCGGCGCCGCTGTGAATGGACCACGGTGGCGAGATAATAGCCTGGTTATTTTTCACCCAAAGGTGGCGTGTCTCCTCCGGTTCTCCCATAAAGTGGCACACGGCCTGGTCTTCCGGTAACTCAAAGTAGAAGTACGCCTCCATACGGCGGTCATGGGTATGGGCCGGCATGGTGTTCCATACGCTGCCCGGCTGCAACTCGGTAATGCCCATCTGCAGCTGGCAAGTCTCCACAACACTATTGATAAGCACTTTGCGGATGATGCGGTGATTCGAGTTCTCCAAAGCGCCCAGCTCTACTGTCTCGGCTTCGCTCAGCGATACCTTGCGGGTAGGGTAGGTGTGGTGCGCAGGGGCAGAGTTAAAGTAATAGAGTGCCTTTCCTGTTTGGCTTGTATTGAAATAGATCTCTTTGGCACCTTTTCCTATATATAAAGCCTCTTTTGGGGCCAACTCATAGGTCTCGCCGTCTACGGTCACACTGCCTGCCGCTCCAACATTGATAATGCCAAGCTCCCGGCGATCCAGAAAGTGCTCGGAACGCAGCGTCGGGAAGGTTTCCAGTTTTAAAGGCTTCTCTACTGGGTGGGCACCGCCTACCACCAGTCTGTCGTGCAAGGTATAGGTTGCGTGCACGGTGTCCGCTTTAAACAACTGCTCGATCAGGAAGTGCTCACGAAGTTTTGCTGTATCATAGTTCCGGCTGTCTGCCGGGTGGGTAGCGTGTCTTACTGTATAGGTTATGCTCATGTCTTTTTTATACTGTCAATGTGCGTAATCGTTTGCGCAAAGTAATAAATATTTTTACACAACAATAATAATTTTAGTAAAATTATCTCAGGTATAGGGCAGGGTATAAGAAAATGAATTTTTAAACTAAGATTTTAAAATGTCAATAAAAGGGCTTATTTCTTAGTTAATTTTCAAAAATGTTTAAACAAGGTTATTGAAAAATGATTTATTGAAAAATAAAAGAACTTTTTATTGTTTTTTTTGAGGAGAGTTATTAAAATGCAATCGGTTGCGCAAATTATTTGTGCAAGCAGGGCAGAAGTTTAGGTTCAAGTGGTGCAACTAAGTCGCCATTCAGAGAATTTAGGTTCAGCCAACCACGCGCCGAAAATACTTATACAAGGTTTTAAACCTGAAGAATAAATACAGTCCTTATAATAACAAACTAATCTATACCTATGCAACATGTTTTACTAAAGAAGATGAAATACCAGCTCACGGTATTGTTTGTCTTCGCCGCCTTTGCCGGCGCGTTTGCCCAGGGCTTTACTGTAACGGGCAAAGTAGTGGATGAGAAAGGGGAGGGTCTGCCCGGGGTAACCGTCCTGGTGAAGGGTACTACGGTGGCTACCCCAACGGATGTGGAGGGTGGTTACAAGCTGGTTGCTCCAAGTGGTGATGCTGTGTTGGTGTTCCGCTTTATTGGTTACCAGCCGCAGGAGCTGCAAATAAGCAACCGCAGCACGGTAGATGTAAGAATGGAGCCCGACGCAAAGGCGCTGGATGAAGTAGTGGTGATCGGTTACCAGGAGGTGTCGCGTAAAGAGTTGACGGGTTCTGTTTCGTCGGTCGGTGCCAAGCAGCTGCGCGATATACCTGTGAGCACGGCAGCGGAGGCGCTCGCCGGTCGACTGGCAGGTGTGCAGGTGACCACCTCTGAAGGACAGCCGGGTGCCGAAATCCAGATCCGGGTACGTGGTGGCGGTTCGATTACGCAGGATAACTCTCCTTTATATATAGTAGACGGTATCCAGATGGAGAATGCGCTTTCTGTGCTTTCTCCTCAGGAAATCGAGACGATTGACGTGCTGAAAGATGCTGCCTCTACCGCAATTTATGGTGCCAGAGGTGCCAACGGTGTAGTATTGATCACAACGAAAGGTGGTGTGGAAATGCCGACGCAGGTGACTTACAATGGTTTTGCCGGTGTGCGCAGCATTGTAAATAAGCTGGACGTGATGAATCCTTACGATTTCGTGAAATACCAGTACCAGATCTACAACTTCAACACAAACCAGGAAACACGCGATAACTTTGTGACGCGCTACGGTCGTTACGAAGACATTGATATTTATCAGAACATGCCATTCACCGATTGGCAGGACGAAGTATTCGGTCGTGATGCTTATAGCCAGACGCATATTGTAGGAGTATCAGGTGGCTCTAAAATAACAACCTTTAATGTAACGCTGAACCATACCGATGAAGATGGTATCATGCTGAACTCTGGTTTTGTAAGAACACTGGCTTCTATTAAGTTTGATCATAAAATAAGTGACCGCCTGAAAGTAGGGGTGAACAGCCGCTACAGCCGCCAGCGAATTGACGGTGTGGGTACTTCCAGCACAGGTTCACAGAGCACCAACAGACTCAGAAACTCAGTTCGTTTCAGACCATTTGTTGCCCCGGGCCAGGAAAACGTGATCGATGAATTTGATCCGGAATTTGCAAACCTAACCAACCTGACCAGCCCTGTTTTACTAGCCAATCAAGAGCTAAGAAATGATTACCGCAACGACCTTTTACTAAATGGCTGGGCGAGCTTTGATATCATCAAAAACCTGACGGCAAGAACTGTGTTCGGTATCACGTCAAATAACCGGGATGTGAACATCTTCAATGGCCCGGTGACAGGTATTGCGCGTCAGAATGCAGGTATGCCTGTCGTGCAGTTGCAGGCAGGGGAGGCGCTTTCAATTACAAACTCCAACACGCTGAACTACCGTTTCACGGTAGCTGATGCGCATAAGTTTGACGCTCTGATCGGACAGGAGATCTGGCAACGCAAAACGACTAACCGTAACATCACCACCAAGTGGCTACCAGAAGATATCACACCAGAGCAGGCCTTTGCAGGTATACAGAAAGCAACTCCTCCGGCTGGTCTTATCCAGGATGCACCAACCACAGCGGAATCAGAACAAAGACTTCTTTCGTATTTTGGTCGCTTGAGCTACAGCTTCAACGACAAGTACCGCGCCGTATTCAACCTTCGTCGTGATGCTTCTTCGCTGTTCTCACCTGAGAACAGAGTGGGCTACTTCCCATCAGCCTCGGTTGCATGGCACATTGGAGAAGAAAACTTTATGGCCTTTTCGCAGAAATGGCTATCTGACCTGAAAGTACGAGCTAGTATAGGTGAAGTAGGTAACAACCGGGTTGGGGTTGACCTTTGGAAGACAATGTTTGTGGCAGCCGGCAACGACGGGTATGCTTTCAACGAAGCGATCACACCGGGCTTTGCCGCTAACGACCTGGCCAACTCGAACCTGAAATGGGAGACTACTTTATCCAGAAACCTTGGCTTCGATTTTTCCATTTTCAATAACCGCATCAACGCCTCTATCGACTTGTATAAAAACAGTACCAGAGACCTGTTGCTTCGCGCCAACATTCCACAGACCAGCGGTTACGAGTGGCAGTTCCAGAACATCGGTGAGACAGAGAACAGAGGTCTGGAAGTACAGTTGAACGGTATCGTGGTAGATACCAAAGACTTTACCTGGTCTTCTAACTTCAACATTGCTTTCAACAGAAATAAGATCGTAAGTCTGGGCCTTGACCCAAGTGGCGTACCGCGTAACTCATACCTGGTTGAGTCTGGTTGGGTGAATAGCCTACAGGACTTTATTGTAGAGGTAGGGCAGCCGGTTGGCCAGTTCTACGGCTACGTGACCGACGGTTACTATACCTTAGATGACTTCAACCATACCTTTAACGAAGCGACCGGAGCCTGGACTTATACCTTGAAAGAGAATGTGCCGGATAGTCGTGCCGTTGCATTGGGTAACAGAGCCCCGCAGCCTGGCGATCTTAAACTAAAAAAACTGGCTGATACGGGAAGCAACCTGATCACCACAGAAGATAGAACCGTGCTAGGCAACGCACAGCCAAAGTTCATCGGTGGCTTTAACCAGCAGTTTGCTTACAAAGGCTTTGACATGAGCATTTTCATGAACTTCTCTTATGGTAACAAGGTGTACAATGCCAACAAAGTAGAGTTCACGACCCAGTACCTGTACCGCGATAACAACATGCTGAGCCTGATGAACGACAGATGGCAGTGGTACGACGATGCCGGTCAACTGGTGACAAACCCAGATCAGCTTGCCGCTATGAACCAAGATGCCAAGTACTGGACACCGGCTGCCGGGCAGTATTTCCTGCACTCGTTTGCGATCGAAGATGGTTCTTTCCTACGCATCAGCAACCTGACACTGGGTTATTCACTGCCTGAGAGTCTGTTGAAGCGCACAGGTTTCATCTCTAAGTTCCGTGTGTATGGCACCGTGAACAACCTGCTCACCATTACGGGCTACTCTGGCTACGACCCGGAGGCAAACACCCGTCGCAGCAACCCGCTGACACCAAGTGTAGACTACGCTGCTTATCCACGTAGCCGCTTCATACTGGGTGGTGTAAATGTTACTTTCTAGAATATTAAAGCATTAGCAAAGATGAAAAAGTCCTATATAAAGTCACTTGTTCTGTTCCTTGCCATGGGGGGAAGCCTGACATTTACATCCTGTGAGCATTACCTGGATGTGGAGAACCCTTCTACTATTTCGCAGGATGCGGTTTTTACCAGCGTATCCTATACTAACTCGGCTGTTATCAGCATCTACAATAGGTTGATGGGCGATAACACTTACGGAAGCCGCATCTCGACCCTATACCCAAATGCAGCCGATGACTTCAGAGTGGGCGGTGCCTACAATCCGCTTGACCGACGAGGTATTAGTGGCTATGGTGTGCACCCGGATAACACAGAACTATTCAGGCCCTTTCTGGAGCTGTACTCAGGTATAGAAAGAGCTAATATTGCCATTAAGTATATACCTGCCTCCAATCTGTATACCAATGGCACAGCTGCTGAGCAGGCGGCTATGCGGAAGCTACATGGTGAGGCGCTGACACTGCGTGCCGTGTTTTATCACGAGTTGATCCGCAACTGGGGTGATGTGCCGGCGCAGTTTGAGCCTTCTGCTGATATACCTGACCTTAACCTTCCTAAGACTGACCGCGACGAGATCTATGACCGACTCCTGGATGACCTGAAACTGGCTGCAGAACTGGTGCCTTGGCGCTCAGAATCTGGCGACCCGAGTACCCGCGTGACGAAGGGTGCCGTGAAAGGCCTGCGTGCACGCCTGGCCCTGGCCCGTGGCGGTTACTCACTCAGAAGAGATAGTCGTGCCATGGAGCGTCGCGATGATTACAAAGACTATTATCAGATCGCTCGTGACGAAACCTGGGATATCATGCAGAGCGGTCAGCATGGCCTGAACCCAAGCTACGAGAATATATTTCGCGGACTGCATACCACCTCCATGGATCCAACAGGAGAGCGTATTTTTGAAGCAGGTGCTTACGGCGGTAACGCCCGTACGGACAGTAAACTGGGCTACTCGAACGGTCTTAGAATAGATGCCAGCTCCAGCTACGGTCAGGCAAACGGACAGCTGGAAGCCATTCCGACTTATTTCTATGAATTCGACCAGATAGGTGATTCCAGAAGAGATGTGACGCTCGCTTACTTCTCCATCAACAAGGATGATCAAATTGACCTGTCAACCTCTATACTGATGCGCGACGGTAAGTTCAGAAAATACTGGACAGGTATAACCGGCACAAATCAGACCCTGGGTATCAACTGGCCGATCCTGCGCTACGCCGATGTGCTGCTGATGTTTGCCGAGGCTGATAACGAACTGAAAGGTGGGCCGAGTGGAGAGGCAGTAGCCGCTTATGAAGCAGTAAGAAGAAGAGCTTTTGCCGGAAACGAAGACAGAATGGGTGTGACGCCAACCGATCAGCAAGGATTTTTCCAGGCGATAGCAAATGAACGCCTACTGGAGTTCGGAGGTGAGGGCATCCGCAAGTATGACCTGATCCGCTGGAACCAGTTGGAGAGCGTAATCAACCAGACACGCGCTAATCTGGTGGAATTCCGAAATGGAACAGGCAGGTATGCCAACGTTCCAAACTATGTGTACGTGAAGCTGACACCATTCCGCAACAGCCCTACTGTAGCACAGGAAATGGCAGGACTGGACCTGATCGGAGGGTCTGTATCAGAAGCGATGTATACCCCAGCGCCAACCTCTACACCAGAGGGCTATACCCGCAAGAACTGGCGTGCCGCATTGAACGATACCTATGCCGAGCAGTTCGCCGTTGCCTTCCAGCCAGGCCAGTCAGAGTTGTTCCCGATCTACTCCGGTGTGCTTAATCAGAACTTCAGGCTAACACAGGACTACGGATATTAATTTTTAATCAGATCATGAAATTAAGCTATCAAGAGATGACAAAATATTTAAAGAAAATATCCGGTACGCTGCTTCCTGTGCTGATGCTTGGGTTGGTGACTGTGGCCTGTAAAAAGGAAGTAGATTCTTTGGACCCGATGCGCATGTTCACACCGGCCGGTGCAATACAATCCATAAGCGGAGAAACGCAGGTAAAGCTGACCTGGAATCCATCGCTATACACAACAGCCAGCAGCGGCGTAACTTATACCGTGGAGGTGGCAGCTGATACACTTTTTGCAACACCGGTATTGCTCACTGTTCAGACAGATACTTCTGGTGTGGTTTTTACAGATGATCAACTAGACGCAAGAGTCGATTACTATGCCCGCATCCGGGCCAATGCGCTGGGCGAAAGACCTGAGTCCAAGCCAATGGTAAGTAACCGATTCAGAATAAGAGGGGAGCAGATTTTCGAAACGATGTTCGACTCCGATGTGATCGAGAATGCTGTGATCCTGAAATGGCGTGAGTCGCCGGGGGTAACCCGAATTGTGCTAACGCCAACTGCACCTGCCGGCAACCCGATTGAAGTGCCGCTTACGGAAGCTGATGTGCAGGCAAAACAAATACTGATAGAGGGGCTTCGTCCGAGTACAGCCTACACGGCTGAGATTTTCAGAAACAACTCCTCTAAAGGTACCCGAAACTTTACCACAAAAGCTGCTTCGTTTGCCGGGGATGTGATTGACCTGACAAGCATTACAAACAGGCCATCTGTACTGCAGGATACACTTCCTCAGATTCCATCGGGGAGCACGGTGCTGCTGAAGCGAGGTACACGCTATACAATAAGTTCTACCGTTAACCTGGATCGATCAGTTACGATCATGAGTGCCAACAGCTTTAATCCAGAATTGGCTGAGATTTACTTTACCAGCAACTTCAACTTCACGGAAGGCAGCCAGATCGACTCTGTGGTTTTCAAAAGTGTGGCTATGCGCAGCGATAATTACTCAGGCCGCTACGTGTTGAATGCGAACAAAGCTTTCGCAATTGGTAAGATCAAGTTTGAAGCTTGCCATGCTGAAATCTTCAGAGGACTGGTTCGCCTCCAGAGTGCTGGCACAGTAGTGGACAAGTTCCATATTCTGAACAGCGTAGTGGACAGCTTGTCGAACTATGGTGTGCTGACAATTGATAATGCGGGTGTAGATGTGAAAGATATGGTGTTTAAGAACAGCACTTTCTACAAGATCGAGCGCTTCATGACCAGTAAGGCTCCTTCAAGATCGATTCTGATTGAGAACAGTACGTTCAGCGAAGTACCGGAAGGTGGTCGCTACCTGATTGATTATACTACTTCCAATGATGTAACCGGAGGTATTAAAGTGAACAACTCCATCTTCGGAATTGGAAAGAGTGCAGGAGGCAACAGGGCCGTGTCAGGTATAAGGGCTGGCAGTAGTACCCTAATAGAATCCGGCAGTACCCACGTGACGTCTGACCTGGAGGTGACCTCGAGTGAAATACCGGGTGTTTCAACCTATAGCGGTACCACCTTCGACCTGTTCAAAGATCCTAGGAATGGTGATTTCACACTGATCGACAACAACTTCCAGGGCCGCAACAATGCTGGTGACCCGCGCTGGAGATAAATAATTTAACGGGTGTGGTCTACAACAGGCCACACCTACCTTAACATTAGCCTGCCATGTATCATCGTGCTTCCAAAACAGGGTTGTGGGTTTGCCTTACTGTCTTAGGACTATCCTTGTCGTTTGCGGCCTGCAAAAGCAAACCTGAGCCTGCGCCAAAGGTAGAGGAACCGACTGCCGAAGGACCTGTTCCGGTCAATGAGACAGCCCTGGCTTTTCCGGGAGCCGAGGGCTTTGGTAAAGATGCAACAGGCGGGCGTGGTGGCAAGGTTATTAAAGTGACCAATCTGAAGGACTCTGGTACAGGCAGTTTGCGGGCTGCTATTGCGGCGGCTGGTGCGAGGATCATCGTGTTTGAAATATCTGGTACGATCACTCTGAACTCCAGGCTGACCATCAGCAACGGTGACCTGACCATAGCCGGACAAACGGCTCCGGGCGACGGTATTACGATTCGCAACTACCCAGTGGTCGTGAATGCAGACAATGTGATCATTCGCTTTATGCGTTTCCGGATGGGAGACGCGGCTGGTCAGGAGGCAGATGCGTTGGAAGGACGCTTTCGCAAGAACATCATCGTCGACCACTGCTCCATGAGCTGGTCAACCGACGAGTGCGTTTCCTTCTACGCCAACGAGAATTTTACCCTGCAGTGGTGCATTATTTCAGAGAGTCTCCGCAACTCTGCCCATGCAAAAGGAGCGCACGGCTACGGCGGGATCTGGGGCGGCAAAAATGCTTCGTTCCACCACAACCTGCTGGCACACCACGACAGCCGAAATCCGCGTTTTGGCGAGGAAGCCGGTAAAGCCTTTGCCCTTACCGACCTGGTGGATGTGCGTAACAACGTGACCTTTAACTGGGGAAACAACAGCGCCTATGGCGGGGAAGCCATGAACATCAACATCGTGAACAACTACTACAAGCCGGGGCCTGTCACTTCCAAAAAGGAGCGCATTTTCTCGATTGACAAGAATAAGAATGAAGGCACGGAAGTATACGACATCTGGGGCAAATTCTACATTGATGGAAACGAGGTGGAAGGCAGTGCCCGTGCCACCAATGACAACTGGACCTACGGGGTATACAACCAGTTTCATGGCAGCTACGGTACCATTTCTGCCGCAGACAAAGCCGCCATGCGTCTTGAATCGCCGCACTCAATCAACAACAATGTGACCACACATTCAGCAGAGGTCGCTTACGACAGGGTGCTGGATTATGCCGGCGCCTCCCTGGTGCGTGATGCCGTGGATGTGCGGGTAGTGGACAATGTGCGCAATAACGCATTTACAGCACAAGGCTCCAGCGGAAGCACAAACGGCATCATCGATTCGCAGGAGGATGTGGGTGGGTGGCCTGAATTGAAATCGAAACCTGCGCCGAAAGACACTGACGGTGATGGTATACCTGACGAATGGGAAATAGCCTATAAGCTGGATCCGAGCAAGCCGCAGGATAAAAGAAGTCTAAGTACCGCTTACGATGATATCGAAGTGTACATCAATAGTCTCGTGCATGATATCATAAAAGAGCAGGTAAAATAAAGATGATAACAGAAAAGATGAATTACAAAATGAAGGTGTGGAAAAAAGGAGCATGTGTGCTGGCAGCTGTATTGCTGAGTATCAACCTTTCGGCGCAGGATCTTCGCAAGGAGTATCCGAAGTCCTTCACCGTGAAAGTAACGAATCCCCTTGGCCAGGAGCGTGAAAGTGCTCCGGTATACCTGAATGCACAGGAGTTGCAGAAGAAATACCCAAACTTCAATACAAAAGCATTTGTGGTACTGGATGGCAAAACAGAAATAGCCAGTCAGTACAACCAGAAAGACGGTGACAAGCCGGGCGTATACCTGGTGCTTGACAAAATGGCTCCCAAAGCGACCCGCACCCTGACGGTGCGCTACAAAGAAAATGGGGAAACTAGCCGCAACTATACCAAGCGCACACAGGCAGAGCTGTCGCACAAAGTGGGCGGTGAGTTCAAAGACCGCAAGTACATCGGCGGCGCCTTCCAGAATGTGGACTCGCTACGGGTGCCCGATGAAGTGACCGACCACTCTTACTACATCCGCTACGAAGGTCCGGGTTGGGAGTCGGATAAAGTGGGTTACCGCTTTTACCTCGACTGGCGCAACGGCACCGATGTGTTCGGGAAAACAATCCATGATATGGTGCTGCAAAAGGCAGGGCAGGACGGTTATGACTCATACCACGAACTGCAGGATTGGGGCATGGATGTGCTGAAAGTGGGTAAATCTCTGGGTGTGGGCACACTGGCACACTTCCACAACGGAACTGCCAATCGCATGGCCGAAACCGACAGCATGATCAGTGTGATCACCGAAAACGGACCAGTGTACTCTTCGATCCGAACCAACTACTACGGCTGGAAGATCGCAGACATGAACCTCAATATTAACTCTAACATCAACATACACGCCGGCACCCGACTCACGCACCACCAGGTAGGTATAGCAGGCGACAAGCCGCAGAACTTAGCAACTGGCCTGATCAAAGACAAAAGAGCGAAGCTGCATACAAAGAAAGGTGGCAACGGGGAGTGGGGGTACATCGCCACCTACGGCAAGCAGAGTCTAAACGGCGAAGGCGACAACTTAGGTATAGCAGTGCTTTTCCGTCCGCAGGATTTCATGGAGTTCACAACAGATGAGCACAGCCATGTGGTGAAGCTGAAGCCAAACGGCAATAAGCTCGAGTACTACTACCTGGCTGCCTGGGAACTGGAGCCGGAAGGTATAAAAGACGAAGCCACTTTCCTGCAGTACCTGGACAAAACAGCCCGTGAGCTGGCGAATCCGGTGCAGGTGAAATTTTAAAGAACGATCACAAGGTATAGCTTTGACAAGAGCGCTTATACCTGTAGATAAAATTGAATAGCATGACAACCCGAAACGACCTGAAGAAATTGATATCAAATAGCGTGGCGCTATTGGTAGTATGCCTGGCCGGGTGCGCAACGCACCCGACAGGTATACCTGTCGGGTCTTCAGGGGAGACAGTAACCACAATCACAGCTATACCTGCTGAAGCGAAGGCGCTTGCCTTTCCTGGAGCAGAGGGCTTCGGTAAGTATACCACCGGCGGTCGAGGGGGAGAGGTGGTTTATGTCACGAATCTGGAGGATAGTGGAGAGGGCAGTTTACGCAAAGCCATTCAGAAAAAGGGACCACGCATTATCGTATTTGCTGTGTCAGGTACCATCGTGCTGAAGGAGCCTCTGGATATCAATAACGGAGATGTGACCATAGCAGGGCAGTCAGCGCCCGGAGATGGTATTTGCATCGGCAACTACCCGGTCAGTATTAAAGCAGATAACGTGATCCTGCGTTACATGCGTTTCCGTTTGGGCGACGTGGCGGGGCAACAGGAAGACGCTTTGAGTGGCAACAAAGGCCGCAGCAACATCATCATCGATCATTGCTCTATGAGCTGGGCCACCGACGAGTGCGCTTCTTTTTACCGAAACAAGAACTTTACATTACAGTGGAGCATCATCTCCGAAAGCCTGAACGAGTCGGTACATGCCAAGGGCGACCACGGCTACGGCGGTATCTGGGGAGGAGAGGGCGCCAGCTTTCACCATAACCTGATCGCTAACCACAGCAGCCGCACACCTCGTTTCTCCGGTTCCAAATCAACTCCAAACAGCCCGGATGAACTGGTAGATTTCCGAAATAATGTCATCTTCAACTGGGTGCACAACAGCTCATACGGTGGGGAGAGAGGCCGCTATAATATGGTGAGCAACTACTATAAAGCAGGACCTGCCACCATATCCTCTAAGAAAGACCGCATCGTGAATCCCTCGCAGCCATACGGTAAATTTTATGTGACAGGCAATCATGTGGAAGGCTATCCGGCCATCACCCAAAACAATTGGGCTGGCGGTGTGCAGGCTGACCATGTAGATTCTGCGAAAACGGCTAATCCTTTTGAGGTGGCATCCATCAAAGAACAGACTGCTGCCCAGGCTTACGAACTGGTGCTGGCCTATGCCGGAGCCAGTCATAAACGTGATGCCGTTGATACCCGCGTGGCGGCTGATGTGCGCTCCGGGAAACCAACCAGCGGCAAAAAGAAGAACGGCATCATCGATTCGCAGCAGGAAGTGGGCGGCTGGCCGGAACTAAAGTCGGCACCGGCTCCGGAAGACAAGGACCAGGACGGCATACCGGATGCTTGGGAGCTCCAGCATAATCTGGACCCGACGAACCCTGCAGATGCGACCGGCTATACCTTGGACAAGCAATACACCAATGTGGAGGTATACCTGAACAGCCTTGTGAAACCAGCAGCAGAACTATAGTAAATGAAATACCTCCTGACCATACTGTTTACACTTAGCCTGTGGGCCGCTCAAGGGCAGCACAAAAAGCTGGTCGTGGCGCAAGACGGCAGCGGTGACTATACCCGTGTGCAGGAGGCAATCGATGCTATACCTGCCTTTCCGGTTGGGGGTGTGGAAGTGTTTGTGAAGAATGGTACTTACCGTGAGAAAGTGGTTATCCCTTCCTGGAAGACCGACGTCCACCTGATCGGAGAGGACAAGCACAAGACGATCATCTCCTGGGACGACTACTCGGGCAAAGGCGACATCAATACCTTTACATCCTACACCGTGCTGGTGCAGGGAAATGGCTTCAGAGCCGAGAATATTACTTTTGAGAACACTGCCGGACCGGTTGGCCAAGCCGTGGCGCTGCACGTGGAGGCCGACCGGGCGGTGTTTAAGAATTGCCGCATCGTCGGGGATCAGGACACGCTCTACGTTGGCGTGGGTGGCAGCCGACAGTACTTCGTGGATTGCTACATCGAGGGCATGACGGACTTTATTTTCGGTCCGGCCACGGCGGTGTTTGAGCGCTGCACCATCCAGTGCAAAAAGAACTCCTACATCACGGCGGCCTCTACGCCACAGGAACAGCCATTTGGCTTTGTGTTCCTGAACTGCACCGTAACAGCGGCCGACGAAAAGCTGCAGGTATACCTGGGCAGACCCTGGCGACCATACGCCCAAACAGTATTTCTGAACACAAAACTCGGCAAACACATTCGTCCGGAAGGCTGGCACAACTGGAACAAACCAGCGGCGGAGCAGACAGCCTTCTATGCAGAGTACAATTCCTCTGGGCCTGGCGCTATACCTGAAAAACGTGTAAAATGGTCGAGACAACTGACGGCAAAAGAAGCCAAGCGCTATACGCCCGAAACGATACTGGCCGGAAAAGATAATTGGAAGCCACTAACCAAAGCGACTAAAACGCCTATGACAAAATAAAAAAGATAAAACCGCGTGCTGTTTCCCGGGGCTGATAAGGTGTTTCCAGGACTAGCAATCTGATACCCTGCGTCACCGAAGATTAAAGTGGGATAGCCCAGCATCTTCTGAGTATTGACTGAATTAGCATTTAATTAAAGCTATGCACACAATTCACTTACAGAGCCAAAAATTCTACACACTTATGAAAATTTTGATACTTATGAAGATGAGGTATTTACTAGTAATTCCTCTTTTCTTCGCTTCGATGGCGGTTGCCGTCGCGCAAGGGTTAACAGTGCAAGGAAAAGTTACAGATGACAAGGGAGAAGGTTTGCCAGGGGTAACGGTGATGGTGAAAGGTATTGCAAGTGGTACTGCCACCAACGCCATGGGTGAGTATACCCTGAATGCTCCGAGTGGTACGGGTACACTGGTTTTTTCTTACATCGGATTCAGCACGCAGGAAGTCCCCATCAATAACAGGACAGCTGTCAATGTAACACTTGCAACTGATGCCAAAGCTTTGGAAGAAGTGGTGGTGATCGGGTATGGCACTGTGAAGAAATCGGACCTGACTGGTTCTGTTGCTTCGGTGCGGGGAGAGGACCTGACGGCTATACCTGTGACAAGCGGTTTGGAAGTATTGCAGGGTAAAGTACCGGGCCTCGACCTGACCAGGAGCAGCGGGCAGGCAGGAGCAGGTGTAGACCTGAGAGTACGAGGTACCAGGTCTATCGGAGCCGGTAACGGACCGCTGGTGCTGGTAGACGGTATACGCTATGACGGCCCGCTCGACGTGAACCCGAACGACATCGCTTCCATGGAGATTTTGAAAGACGCGACAGCCACGGCTATCTATGGTTCACTGGGTGCCAACGGTGTAATCCTGATTACTACTAAAAGCGGTTCATCAGGCAAGGCGAAAGTTTCCTTTAACTCCTACTATGGTATTCAGTCCAGAAACGGATATGCAGATATTATGACCGGCCCTGAGTGGGTGGAAATGAGAAGAGAATCCCGCAGAACAGTAGGCGAGTGGAGCAGCCCGGCCGATGATGATAAAATTTTTAACCCTGCACAATTGGAGAACTTCAGAAACGGTATCTACACCGACTGGGCAGATGAAATACTGGGAACCGGAAGCCAGCAAAACTACCAGATAGGTATAACCGGCAGTGCTGACAAACTGAGCTACTACCTCTCCACAGAATACTTTGACGAGAAGGGCCTGTTGAAGAATGACCGAATGAAAAGATACAGCGGCCGCCTGAATGTGGGCTACAATGTATCGGAGAAACTGAAGGTGAGTACCAACCTGATGTATACCTATCGTGACCGGGATTTGAGAAGAGATCCGCTGAACCAGGCAAACAAAATGAGTCCTCTGGGCAGACCTTACGATGCTGAGGGTAACTTCACTACTTTTCCTGTAGGCGATGCATCCACATTGAACCCGCTGGTGGATGAGCAGGATGGCGCCTTTGAGAACAACGAGCTTAACAAGCGCTTCTTTGGCAATCTCTCTGTTGACTACACCCCTATCAAGGATCTGGTTTTCACCTCCCGTTTTGGGGTAGATCAGTTTAACAACCGCAACGGACTATACGCTGGCACCAATACCATTGAGACGGGCGCAAATGGTCAGTCTTTGGCAAGAGCAGAACTTACAAACTTCTCACGGCTTACATGGGAGAATTTTGCCAACTACTCTAAAACGCTGTCAGAGAACCACGAGTTGTCAGCTATGATTGGTACCAGTATCTGGTCCGAAACTACAGAGGCATTTTCTGCCCAAGGGCGTAACCTGCTTTCTTCTACCTTCCTCTTTCACAACTTAGGCGCTACGCAATCAGCTTATCAGCTGGGCAGCGATTTAAGAGAGCAGAGCCTGGCCTCTTTCTTCGGCCGACTGAATTACAAGCTTCTCAACAAGTATTTGTTCACCTTCGTGATGCGTGCTGACGGAGCCTCTGTATTGGCAAACGGCAACAAATGGGACTACTTCCCCTCTGCTTCAGTGGGTTGGTTGCTGAAAGAAGAAAGCTTTTTGCAGGGCGTAAATGCTATATCTGATTTGAAACTGCGACTGAGCTACGGACTTTCCGGCAACAGCTCAGTGAGCCCTTACCAGACATTGGGTAGCCTGGGCAAATCTACCTATGCCTTTGACCAGGGCAGTACCGAAGCACCTGCTTTCGGGTTTTACCCTGCCACGCTGGCTACACCCGCGCTGGGATGGGAGACAACTGCAACAACTAACTTAGGCCTGGATTTCGGCTTATTCAACAACCGGGTGGTAGGTACACTGGATGTTTACCAGCAGGATACCCGGGATTTGCTTCTGCCAAGAGCACTTCCTACCTCCACCGGATTTGAAAGAGTAATTTATAACGTGGGTGAGACCCGTAACCGAGGCGTAGAATTGCAATTAGGTACGGTGAATATTGACCAGCCCAACGGCATTAGATGGTCATCCGACTTCAGCTTCGCCCGAAACAAAGAAGAAGTACGAGCACTGGCTGATGGCGTGGATCGCGACCTGACGCTAGGCGAATATGGCCTGTTTGTGGGGCATCCGATAAACGTTCTCTACGACTATGAGAAAATAGGCATCTGGCAAGTGGGCGAGGAAGAAGCAGCGGCCAAAAACCAGCAGCAGCCGGGCGACATCAAAGTAAAAGACCAGAATAGTGATGGCATCATTACGCCGGAAGACAGAGTGGTGATCGGTAATGCAAATCCTGACTGGACGCTGGGTGTGACTAACCGGGTTGGCTACAAAGGGCTGGAACTTTCCTTTATGGTGAATGCCCGAATCGGCAATACCATCATCAGCGAGGCGGCCGGTTCTTACAAAATAGACGCGCTTGAAAACGGGCCGATGGTGGATTACTGGACTCCGGAGAACCCAACCAATGCCTATCCAAGGCCAAACGCAGGCACCAGCCGCGCCAGCACACGCTACTACACCACACTGCAGTATGTGGATGGTTCTTTCGTGAAGGTGAGAGACATTACCCTGGCTTATAGTTTCCCACAAGGTATAGCAGATAAGTTAAGGCTATCTAACCTGAGAGTGTATGCAACGGCTAAGAACTATTTTATTCTGATGAGTAACATAGCGCCTTATGATCCTGAGCGCGGTGGAGCCCTGAGCTTCCCGATGACGAGACAAATGGTATTTGGCCTCAATGTTTCATTCTAAGAAGTGAAGAACATTTTAAATCTGCAATCATGAAAAAGATATTCTATAGCATACTTGTTCCTGTTCTTCTCCTAGGCACAGCTTCCTGCGAGTCTTTCCTGGACGAAGAAAACAAATCGGGTCTTACCTCTGAAGCTTATTATAAAACAGCAGAGGGTGCAGAAAGCCTGGTGAACTCCCTGTATACGCCCATGCGCTTCTGGTATGGTAAGGAAAATGGTATTGCGTTGACAGAGACCGGCACCGACATCTTCACCCGTGGAAACGGTATGGAAAACCCACCGGTGGCACTCTATAATTCAGACCTGTCTGGCGCTAACGCACCTATCAACTTTTACTGGACCCGCTTTTACTCTGCAGTTAATGCCTGCAATGCCGCTGTCAAAAGAATTCCGGAGTCTGCCCTGGCCGAAAACCTGAAGACAACCAGGCTGGCAGAAGCCCGTTTTCTGAGAGCCTTTTACCTGTGGCACATCGTGGAGACTTGGGGCGATGTGCACCTGACAACGGAAGAGTCTATTGGGTTGGTAACAACGGCTAATCGAACTCCGGTTGAAGCATTCTATACCCAGATATTTGAAGATTTGCAGTTTGCCGCCGATAACCTGGCGCCAACCAGCTCGCAATACGGTCGTGTGACAAAACCGGCGGCAGAGGCCTTTATGGCACGCATGCACCTCTACCGCAAAAACTATCCGGAAGCGGCAAGTCTGGCTAAGAAGGTGATCAACGAGTACAATTTCAGCCTGGTGCCAAACTATGCGAACCTCTGGAGCATCAGCAACATCAAAAATCCGGAGATTGTGTGGCACGTCAACTTTACTGCTGACCTGATCCTGAACCGGGAGTTTGACGGCCCGACCGCCAGCACCAGCGACGATATCCTGCTGCGTGACGGTGGTAACAATGCGCACCTGTTCTTCCTGATGACCTATGACCAGGTAGCAGGTATGCAGCGTGATATGCGCTATGGCCGTCCGTTTGCACGCTTCATGCCGACAGCCCATTTACTCGACTTGTTCGATGAGACAAAGGATGCCCGTTTTGATGCTACTTTCGAAACTGTATGGTATGCCAACAAGCCCGGTACTTATAAAAAGACGCTGTCAAACGGGAGTGAGGTAAATGTGACTTTTGCAGCAGGTGATACGGCTATCTTTGCAAGCAAGAATGTGATATCAAATGCCCGGAAAGATGCTAAGAAGTATACGATCATCGATAGAAGTAGAACCTACAATGTGAATGCTGGTGATGCGCCCGTGGTGCGCGACAGGTACATGTCGCTGAAGAAGTTTCTGGAGCCAAACCGCCTGACCATTTCACAGCAGCAGGGCCAGCGCGATGCCTTTGTTATTCGTCTTGCCGAGTTATACCTGATTGCCGCCGAAGCAGAAATGATGCAGGGAAATACCGGAGAAGCTGTAAATTACATCAACACTGTTCGCAGAAGGGCCGCATTGCCGGGCAAGCAGGCGGAGATGGAAGTGACGGCAGACCAACTGAACATCGATTTTATTCTGGATGAACGGGCACGCGAGTTTGCCGGAGAGCAGCAGCGTTGGTTCGATCTGAAACGCACAGACAAACTGATAGAGCGGGTGAAGAAGTTTAACCCGGATGCTGCGCCGAACATACAGCCTTTCCATGTGCTCCGCCCAATCCCGCAGGCCCAGCTGGATGCGGTTTCTAACCCGGGCGAGTTCAAACAGAACGAGGGATACAACTAGCCGGTCCTGAGAGGGAGGTAGCAATCCTCCCCCTCAGATCAGCTATTCAGGATGAAGATAATCTAAGGAAACACCTTTTTACCAAACTTATGAATATTGCAAAATATACCTTGCCTGTCCTGCTGGCCTTAGCCACTGCCTGTAGCTCGGGCGGATCGGCAACTGAAAACACTGCCCAAACCCAGACCGTTGCCGCTGAAAAGCCGTGGTCTGTGTGGATGGCAGATTCTGATATCAAACGAAATCCGGAGGGGTGGATGATTGATTTCAAAGAAAAGCCGAAGTGGGACTATACGCAAGGCTTGTTTGCCAGTGCCATCGAGCAGGTATGGGAGAAAACAGGTGATGAGAAGTACCTGACCTACATCAAGGCTTTTGCGGACACCATGATCAGCGAAGACGGCACGATCATGACCTACAAGAAGATGGATTACAATATCGACCGTGTGAATCCGGGCAAGTTCCTGATGGAGCTCTATAAAGAGACAGGCGACAACAAGTATAAACTGGCTGTGGAGGAACTACGCGACCAGATGCGTACCCACCCCCGCACCAAAGAAGGAGGCTTCTGGCACAAGAAAATTTACCCGAACCAGATGTGGTTGGATGGCCTGTACATGGCTTCACCGTTTCTGGCGCAGTATGCAGTGGAGTTCAACGAGCCTGCCATTTTTGACGACGTGGCCAAGCAAATCGTTTTGGTAGACAAGTATACCTGGAACAGTGAGAAAGGCCTCTGGCACCATGGCTGGGACGAGAGCCGGGAGCAAAAGTGGGCTGATCCGGAGACTGGTAAATCACCACATGTATGGGGACGCGCCATGGGCTGGTATGCGATGGCATTAGTCGATGTGCTGGACTTCTTCCCGAAAGATCACCCCAGAAGAGACGAGATACTGCAGATAACCCAAAAGATGGCAGGTGCTCTGGAACAGTACCAGGACAAGAATACCGGACTTTGGTACCAAGTAGTAGACCAGGGCGACAGAGAAGGAAATTACCTGGAAGGTTCGGCATCCAGCATGTATACTTACTTTTTGGTAAAGGCGGCGAAAAACGGCCACATTGATCAGAAGTACATGCAGGTAGCACAGAAAGGGTATGATGGTATACTCAATAACTTGATTCAGAAGAACGAGGATGGTACGATCAGTATCACGAATGTGTGTGCCGTGGCTGGGCTAGGCGGTACGCCTTACCGCGATGGCACTTATGAGTACTACATCAACGAGGAGCGTCGGAACGATGATCCCAAAGCGGTAGCGCCTTTTATCATGGCTTCGCTTGAGTTTGAAGAGCTGAACCAGTCAAAAGTATCTGCAAAGTAATCCGAAACCATGCTTACAATTACCAGGTATACCGCCCTTCTTACGCTGCTGTTCTGCCTTTTCCTGGTGCAGGCGCAGGCGCAGAAGCAGAAGCAGCATGACTTTGTGGTGGCGCAGGACGGTAGCGGTGACTTTAAATCAGTGCAGGAAGCTATCGATGCAGTACCGGATTTTCGAAAAAACACCACGACCATCTACATCAAAAAAGGCGTGTACAAAGAGAAATTGGTGCTGCCGGCTTCCAAGACCATGGTGAAACTAGTGGGGGAGAATGTGCAGCACACGGTACTTACCTACGATGATTACGCCTCCAAAAAGAACCGCTTCGGCGAAGAGATGGGCACTACCGGCTCCACCAGCTTCTTTATTTTTGGAGATGATTTCTCTGCCGAGAATATCACCTTCGAAAACTCTGCTGGTCCGGTAGGGCAGGCAGTCGCGGTGCGCATTGACGGTGACCGGGTGATGTTCACCAACTGCCGTTTTCTGGGTAACCAGGACACGCTATACCCGCACGGCGAGAAAAGCCGGCAGTATTACAAGAACTGTTACATCGAAGGCACGACCGATTTTATCTTTGGTTGGTCCACGGCTGTGTTTGAGAACTGCGAGATTTACAGCAAAAAAGGCGGCAGTTACGTGACGGCCGCCTCTACACTGGAAGGTGCACCTTACGGCTTTGTGTTCCTCAACTGCCGCCTTACCGGCGACGCTCCGAAAGACTCTTACTACCTCGGTCGTCCCTGGAGGGCACATGCCAAAACGGTGTTCATCAACAGCTACCTTGGTCCGCATATCAAGCCCGAAGGCTGGCACAACTGGAACAAGCCGGAGGCGGAGCAAACTACTTTTTATGCCGAGTATAAGTCCAAAGGACCGGGTGCCAAGGCAGGCAAGCGGGTCAAGTGGGCGCACCAACTCAGCAAGAAACAACTCGACGATTATACCTTAGTGAAAATATTCGACGGCTGGATACCGGGAGAAAGACCAGAAACAGCCAGTAAATAGATTTTTTACCTTATTGAAACACCTTTGCCATGACTCAGAAACCTGTACTTTACGCTGCCGTTTGCTTTTCATTTTTGCTCAGTTCCTGCTCAGGACTAGCTCAAAAAGATAGTACAAACGCGACGGCAGAGACGATACAGTCAACACCTGCCCCTGTTTCGGAGGTATGGGTGGCTGATTTGGGAGATGGCAGGTATAAGAACCCAATCCTGCATGCCGACTACTCTGACCCGGATGTGGTGCAGGTAGGCGAAGATTATTACATGACCTCTTCCAGCTTTAATGCTATACCTGGTCTGCAGATTCTGCACTCCAAAGACCTCGTGAACTGGAGCATCATTGGTTACGCACTGGATCGCAACACGCCTTATGATCATTTCTCCAGGCCACAGCACGGCAATGGGGTATGGGCACCTTCTATCCGCCGCCACAACGGGGAGTTCTACATCTATTGGGGCGATCCGGATTTCGGTGTTTACATGGTGAAAACTAAAGATCCGGCCGGAGAGTGGGAGAAGCCGGTGCTGGTGAAAGAAGGCAAAGGCCTGATCGACGCATGTCCATTTTGGGATGAAGATGGTAAAGCCTACCTGATACATGGCTGGGCCGGAAGCCGCGCAGGTATAAAAAGCATCCTTACATTGAACAAAATGAGTCCGGATGGTACGAAGGTGCTGGACGAAGGCATGATGGTATTTGACGGACATGATGCACACCCAACCGTGGAAGGGCCGAAGTTTTACAAGCGCAACGGCTATTATTACATTTTTGCGCCGGCAGGAGGTGTGGCCACGGGCTGGCAATTAGTGTTGCGCTCTAAAAATGTATATGGCCCTTACGAAGAGAAGATCGTGATGGACCAAGGCAGCACACCGGTAAATGGTCCGCACCAGGGTGCCTGGGTCGGGACTACAACGGGTGAGGACTGGTTCATACATTTTCAGGATATAGAAGCGTACGGCCGCGTGGTGCATCTGAACCCGGTGAAGTGGGTGAATGACTGGCCGGTGATAGGTATAGACAAAGACGGTGACGGCAAAGGTGAGCCCGTACTGACTCATCAGAAGCCAAACGTAGGCAAGGTATACCCGGTAGCCACTCCGCTGGAATCAGACGAATTTGACGGCCATACCCTGGGCCTGCAGTGGCAGTGGCATGCAAACCCAAAATCAACCTGGGCTTTCGCAACCGGTAGCAAAGGTCAGTTGCGACTGTTCACCGAGCAGTTGCCAGAAGACTTCAAAAACTACTGGGACGCGCCCAATCTATTGCTGCAGAAGTTTCCGGCAGAAACGTTCACCACCACAACCAAGCTCAAGTTCACGCCAAACCCGAAACTGCAGGACGAGCGCACTGGCCTGATCGTGATGGGCGAAGATTATGCTTATGTATCGCTGGTGAGCAAGCTCGATGGGCTATACCTGACGTACAACACTGCCACTAAAGCTCACCAAGGAACCCCGGAGAAAGAAGAGGTGCTCGGCAAGCTGAATGGCAACGAGGTATACTTCCGGGTGAGTGTGAGCAAAGATGCCAAGTGCCAGTTTAGCTATAGCGAGGACGGCACGAATTTCAAGACGGTGGGCTCGACCTTTACAGCCGTACCCGGTCGCTGGATAGGCGCTAAGGTAGGCTTGTTTGCCACCCGCCCCGGCAAAACCAACGACTCCGGCTTTGCCGATGTGGACTGGTTCCGGATCACCCCAAACACGACTAAAATTTCTGTAAGAGACTAAAGCTGAAGATATGATTACGAAGAAGATATTGAAACACCGCTTGTTCCTACTGGCAGGTATAGCCGGCGCCCTACAGTTCGGTTGCCAGCAACAGCCAGCCGCTACGGCTACTGCAAATAACCCTGCAACTGCCCCTGTGGCCGCCAGCACTACCAACGACGATTGGGTATACGAAGGCATCGAGTTCGACATGCTGCGTGTGCAGGAGCCAAGTTTCGGCAACTACAGCGTCAGCATTACCGATTTTGGTGCAGTAAGCGATGGCCTGACCAAGAACACAGCTGCCTTTGAGAAAGCTATTGCCGATGTAGTTGCCAAAGGAGGAGGCAAAGTGATCGTACCACGTGGAATGTGGTTAACTGGTCCTATCGTGCTCAAGAGCAACATTAACCTGCACGTTGAGGATGGGGCATTGGTGCTGTTCAGCAATGATTTTGACGACTATCCACTTGTAAAAACCAGCTTCGAAGGCCTGAACACCTTCCGTTGCCAATCGCCGATTTCAGGTCGTGACTTAGAGAACGTAGCCATTACCGGTAAAGGTGTGATCGATGGAAACGGTGATGCCTGGAGACCGGTGAAGAAAGATAAAATGACCGAAGGGCAATGGAAAAAGCTGGTGAAATCGGGAGGTGTGCTGCGCGAAGACGGTAAGATCTGGTATCCTACTGAAAGCTCTAAGCGCGGAGCTGTAACCGGTAACTTTAACGTGCCGCTTGACCTGACGGAGAAAGAGCAGTTTGAGCCGATCAAAGACTTCATGCGTCCTGTAATGGTCAGCCTGATAAACTGCAAAAAAGTATTGCTCGACGGTCCTACCTTCCAGAACTCTCCGGCCTGGAACATTCATCCGCTTATGTGCGAAGACGTGACCATCCGTAATCTGACGGTGCGCAACCCTTGGTATTCGCAGAACGGCGACGGCCTGGATCTGGAGTCATGCAAGAACTCTGTCATCTACAACAACACATTCGACGTGGGAGATGATGCCATTTGCATCAAGTCAGGCAAAGACCAACACGGTCGCGAGCGGGGTATACCTACCGAAAATGTGATCGTGAAGAACAACGTGGTATACCATGGTCATGGTGGTTTTGTAGTGGGTAGCGAGATGTCGAGTGGGGTGAAAAATGTGCACGTTTCCAACTGTACCTTCATCGGCACTGACATCGGTCTGCGCTTCAAGAGCACACGGGGCCGTGGCGGTGTGGTAGAGAACATCTACATCTCGAACATTGACATGATCAACATTCCTACCCAGGCCATCAGCTTTAACTTGTTCTACGGCGGGAACTCTCCTGTGCTGGAAGCTACCCAAAAGGCTGAAACAGAAAAGCGTGACGAGCAATTGATGCCGGTAACAGAAGAAACCCCTTCATTCAAGGACATCTACATGAAAAATATTCGGGTGGCAGGTGCTGACGAGGCGCTGGCGTTGCAAGGCTTGCCAGAAATGAACCTGAAGAATGTGAACATTGAGAACGCCGTGCTGAAGGCGAAGAAAGGTATAACCGCTGTAGACACTGACGGTATTATACTCAAAAACGTGAGGGTGGAGACGGAGCAAGGACCTGCTCTTACTATCTATAACAGCAAGAACATCGACATCACCGGCTTTAGCTACAACGAAGGCAAAGAGCCAGTGGTAAAGGTGCTGGGGCCAAAAACCGAGAAGGTACGCCTGGAGAAAAAAGACTTTAACAACGCCGCCAAGCAGGTTTCGAAAGGCAAAGACCTGACTGGTACGGCACTCAATATTGAGTAATAAGAACTTTCATTTGAAACACTAAGCATGGTCACTTTAGGGCCATGCTTTTTTATCTTTTTACAACAAAACTGTTACACCTGAAGCAAACCCATTATGCAAAAACTAGTTTTCGGACTTGCGGCCATAGTACTGAGCCTCGTGCTGGTGGCTTTTGTGCCTTTCAAGAAAAAAACTGTTACGGTATACCTGATTGGCGACTCCACCGTGGCCGACTATACCGGCGACTATGACGACAAAGATTACATGACCACCCGCTATCCGGTGGCTGGATGGGGACAGGTGTTTCAGCCCTTCATGCGGCCTGACAGCCTGCGCAAACTCAGGCACTTGATCAAAGTTGACAGTGTGATAGTGGCAGACAAAGCTCGGGGAGGGCGTAGCACACGCACTTTCTTTGAAGAAGGGCGCTGGGCAGAGGTATACCGGTCGCTGCAGAAAAACGACCTGGTGCTGATGCAGTTTGGCCACAACGACGCCGCCGAAAACAAACCCGAGCGCTATACCAATGTCACCGCCTACAAAGAGTACCTGCGCCTGTACGTGTATCAAACCCGCAAGAAAGGCGCTATACCTATCCTGCTGACGCCCGTGAACCGCAACTACCCCTGGAAAGACGGCAAACTGAGCAATGTACATGGGGACTATCCGCAAGCAGTAAAGGATGTAGCCAAAGAACTGAACGTGCAACTGATCGACCTGACGCAGCTATCCATTGATGCCTTCACAGCCAAAGGGCAGGATTATGTGACAGACAATTATTTCATGAACCTGCCAGCCGGCAAGTATACCGCCTACCCGGATGGCCAGAAAGACAACACGCATTTTCAGCCGGAGGGAGCAACTGCGGTGGCGCAGTTGGTATTTCAAGGTATGCAGGAGTTGAAGGCAGGTACAACAGTTGGTCAAAAGTAATGCAGAAGTCGAAAGTATGCTGTCTATACCTGGTCAGTCTTCTGTTGGTATGTTGTTTTCCTGCCCGAGGCCAAACTCAGACTTCTGACATCGGCAACTTCTACCCGGTGCTGCGTGATCATGCGAGTCAGCAAAACAGCAGCCTCTCATACCTTAACAGCAAGCACCGCAATACCGAAAAGTGGCGCAAGGAGGCGAAAGGGAAGCTGCAGGAATTGCTGGCCTACAACCCGGCGCCTGTGCCGCTGCAAAGTGAGGTCATCAGCACGACCAAACGAGATGGCTATACCCAATACCTGGTGCGCTACATGGTAAGTGCTCATCAGCAAACCGAGGCCTTCCTGCTAATACCTGACAACCTGACCAAACCGGCACCTGCTGTGATCGCCCTTCATGACCACGGCGGTTTTTACTTTTTTGGTAAAGAAAAGCATAGTCTGACCGATGACCAGCCGGAAATACTGAAGACCTACATCCAGAATCTGTATGAAGGAAGAACCTATGCCGACGAATTGGCCAAGAGAGGCTTTATCGTACTGTCGCCGGATGCGCCCTACTTTGGTTCTCAGAAGCTGGACCCGGAGCAAGTGAGCGATGATCTTACTAAAAACTACCGCAAGCAGCTGACCGGCGAGCAGAACGCTGATATCAAAACCTATAATAAGTTTGCCAATGGGCACGAGGCAGCTATCAACAAAACAGTACTGGCGGCGGGCACTACCTGGCTGGGCATGATCGTGCAGAGCGATAGGGTCGCGATCGACTACTTGCTGTCGCGGCCGGAGGTAGATCCGGAACGGATTGGCTGCATCGGACTGTCGCTGGGTGGCTTGCGCAGTACGTATCTTTTTGGGCTTGATGCCCGGGTGAAGACAGGTATAGTGGCCGCTTTTTCCACTACTTTTGAGCACATGCTGCGCAACCACACCCACCATACCTGGATGATGTACGTGCCCCGGCAAAACCTATACCTTGATCTGCCGGATGTGGCTTCGCTCAATGCGCCGCGGCCGCTCCTGGTCATGAATTGCAAGCAGGACAAACTTTTCAACCCGGTAGGTATGGAAGCGGCAGAAACCAAGCTGGCAGGTATCTACAGCAAAATGAAAGCAACGGATAAATTCAAATGCAACTACTATGACGTGCCGCATTCCATGACCATCGCCATGCAGGAAGACGCTTTTGAATGGCTGGAGAAGTGGCTGAAATAATTGAACAAAGATCACGGATATGAAATTAGAACACTTTGCCCTGAACGTAGAAAATCCGGTTGCCATGGCGGCCTGGTATGTGGAGCACCTTGGTATGCAGGTAGTGCGGCAGATTGAACAGGCGCCCTTTATGACTTTCCTGGCTGATGACAGTGGCAGGATTATGATTGAAATATACCTGAATCCAGCTGATGAAGTGCCCCCTTACCGTGACATGAACCCGCTGTTGGTACACCTGGCTTTTGTGTCAGAAAACCCGACAGCTGATAAAAACCGGCTGATGGCAGCCGGAGCCACACTTGCCTCGGAGCAGCACCTGGAGGACGGCTCGCATTTGGTCATGCTGCGTGATCCTTGGGGACTTGCGGTGCAGCTTTGCAAAAGGGGAAAACCCATGTTAGCTGAAACCGAAAAATAGCCACTATACTTGGTAGCCAGCAAAGCTTAACTGTTCTGTCTGAGATTTTTGTATCTTTTACCCTGATACCTTACTTACCTCTATGAAACTGATACTCCTCATAACTTCCATACTTCTGATAACGCTCGTTCCGCAGCAGCAGCCAAAGCAGCCCATCAAGGTATACCTGATCGGCGACTCTACTATCTCCATTAAAGACACGAAAGCCTATCCGGAGACAGGGTGGGGGATGCCTTTTGTGCATTTCTTCGACAGTAGTGTAACCGTGGATAATCGGGCGAAAAATGGCCGTAGCACCCATACTTTTATAGAAGAGGGCCTGTGGCAACCTGTAGCCGATAACCTGCAGGCCGGTGATTATGTGTTTATTCAGTTCGGGCACAACGACGAAGTAGAAACAAAAAAAAGCTATACCACGCAGGACCAGTACCGGGCAAATCTGACCCGCTTTGTGCAGGAATCCAGAAAACAGCAGGCTATACCTGTACTGCTTACCCCGGTTGCCCGTCGCCAGTTCGACGAAGCGGGTAAGATAGTTAGTACACACGAGACTTATGCTGCCATTGTGCGGGAGGTAGCCAAATCGCAAAATGTGCCGCTTATCGACCTGGACCGCCAGAGTCAGCAACTGCTACAGCGCCTGGGTGTGGAAGGCTCGAAGCACCTATACCTGCAACTGGCACCGGGCGAGCACCCCAATTATCCCGATGGCAAGGACGATAACACGCACTTTAACGAGTATGGCGCACGACTGATGGCGCAGTTAGTACTTGCAGGCATCAAAGAAAACAAGCTCCCACTGGCAGATAAGGTGGTGAAAAAATGAAAGCTGCCCTCTATAAAAGAAATACAAGGTATAACCCAGGTATAGCCGCGTCTTTATGCGGATTGCTTGCGCTCATTTGTGTGGCGTGCGTACCCCAAAAGCCCCAGCCTAGAGAGGCATTGATGCATGTCTGGCAACTGCATACGCTGGAAGAAGTAGGAGGGCATGTGCCCGAGGTATGGGGCGCCCCCCGCGTAGTGGCTGCTGATAAAGGGCGCAAATCAGTCGCTTTTGACGGTGAACAGGATGGGTTGCTCGTGCCCGCCAACCCCATAGCGGGAGCCAGGGCTTTCGAGATAGAAGTGGTGTTTAAGCCTGCTTCGGGCTACCCTGCAAATGTGGAGCAACGTTTTCTGCATATTCAGGAGCCCGACAACCCCGACCGGCGCCTCCTCATTGAGTTGCGACTGAACAACAAACAGCAATGGTACGCTGACTTCTTCATGCGCACCGAAAAGGCCAGCCTCACCCTTCTCGACTCAACTAAAACACACCCTGTAAATGAATGGGCCACTATCAAACTGCGTTACAAAGACGGCGTGCTTACGGGTTTTGTGAACGGAAAGGAAGAAGTTTCCGGGGCCATTGAGTACCTGCCCATTGCCGATAGCGCCTATACCTCCATTGGTACCCGCATGGATAAAAGGTCCTTGTTTAAGGGTGCTATCCGGGAAGTTTGGTTCAGGACGGAGTAAATAGGTCAGGCCAGTCCTTCGCAAGGAAGAACTGGCCATTTCACCAATTTAATAAACTCAAGTATTATCTATTTCTGGCAGAAGTCTTAAAGCGACACGCCACGTTTCCAGGGAATAAAGTCGTCCTGACCAAGTAGCTGCGCTTTTGTGATGCTTTTGCCGCTCGCTACTTCTATAATGTAATCCAGCATGGCCTCGCCCATTTCTTCGATGGTTTTCTCGCCTGCTATTACAGGGCCTGTGTCCACGTCAATAATATCGGGCATGCGCTCAGCCAACTTCGTGTTTGATGATACCTTGATGACAGGTGTGATCGGGTTGCCTGTGGGCGTGCCCAGTCCTGTTGTAAACAGCATCATATTGGCGCCGGAACCCGCCATAGCTGTGGTGCTCTCTACGTCGTTGCCGGGTGTGCAAAGCAGGTTCAGGCCTGGTTGCACAACATACTCGCCATAGTCAAGCACATCTGCCACCGGTGAAGTGCCCCCTTTTTTAGCTGCGCCCGCCGATTTAATGGCATCAGTAATCAGACCGTCTTTGATGTTGCCAGGGCTTGGGTTCATATCAAAACCTGAGCCAACAGCTTCAGCAGCATGGGCGTAGGCGCGCATCAGGTGCACGAAACGGTCGGCGGTTTTGTCGTCTACACAGCGGTTAATTATTTCCTGCTCCACGCCGCACAGCTCCGGAAACTCAGATAGTATTGACTTGCCGCCCAACGCCACAATTAGGTCCGACACGTGGCCAACTGCCGGGTTGGCTGAGATGCCCGAGAAACCGTCAGAGCCGCCGCACTCCATACCGATGACCAGTTTGCTAAGTGGTGCAGGCTCGCGGGTTTGTTTGTTTGCTTCTACCAGCGCCAGGAACGTCTGACGAATGGCCTGTGTGAGTAGTTGCTGCTCGGTGCCTTCTTTTTGCTGCTCCAGAATGATAAGTGGTTTGGAGAAGTTCGGGTTAAGCGCCTTGATGCGCTCTTCCAGAATCGGTACCTGTGCGTTCTGGCAACCGAGGCTCAGGACGGTGGCGCCTGCCACGTTGGGATTGTGGATGTAGCCGGCCAGCAAGGCGCAGAGCATATCCGAATCCTGACGTATACCGCCGCAGCCGCCCTCGTGCGTCAAAAACTTAATGCCGTCGATGTTCTCAAAAACGCGGTGGCGACCGTTGGTGGAGTTTGGCTGCAAAGGCAGCGTCGCGATTTCATCGGTTTTGCCCGCCTGGTAGAGTTCCACCATTTGCTGCACATATTCCTTGTAGAGGTCCTGTTGCCCGAAGCCCAGTTTCTCCATAAAGGCCTGCTTGATGGTTTCTACGTTGCGGTTTTCGCAGAACACCAGCGGAATCACCAGCCAATAGTTTCCAGTCCCTACCTGTCCGTCTGCCCGGTGGAATCCCATAAACGACTTGTCTACCCACCTCGACACGTCAGGTGCTTGCCAGTCAATAGTTTTGGTCTTGCCAGTGAAGCCCGAAACCTGGTGCTTTACATTGCTTGTGGTCAGGATGCCGCCGGCAGGTATAGCCTCTGTGGCTTTCCCCACGAGCGAGCCATACATAATGATTTCCTGCCCTGCTTCCAGCGGTTGCTCCGCAAACTTATGTTTGGCAGGTATATTCGCTACTATTCCAATCTGCTTTCCATTAAATTCTACCACATCGCCTTCCCGCAAGTCGGTGAGGGCCACGAGTACATTGTCTTCCGGATGAATTTTTAATGTGTTGTGTGCCATGCTGGTTTAATTAGTTCTGTGCAATCGATTGCGCATTAAGACAAGTATACAAACTAAATTGGTAAAATGAAAATTTATACCTGCCGATAAGGTATAAATTTCAGAAAGAAACAAGGCAAATCCTGCTAATGTCAGGTGATAAGGAATACTAAAGCGATTGGTGTTCTTCAGTCTGGCAACTGCTCTGGTTGCACTCGTCGGTAGTTGTGGCAGGTTATGAAAAATGTCGCTAATTGTTAGGCTCAATCACTAAAATAGAAGGTATGAGAAACCTTTTTAAAATAATCGATGTATATACATTTAAAGTCTATACATTTGTTGTAAATTTGCAGCAGAGAAACATTTAAAACCAATTATAAAATTAAGATTATGGCAAGCGTAAAATGGTCAGTTGACCCAACCCACAGCGAAGTACAGTTTAAAGTAAAGCACCTGATGATCACCACCGTGACAGGTTATTTCGAGAAGTTCACGGTTGAAGCGGAGAGCGAAGACGAGAATTTCAACGGAGCCGGCAACATTGTGTTTACAGCCGATGTGAACTCGATTAGCACCAACAACGAGCAGCGCGACACGCACCTGAAGTCAGCCGACTTCTTTGATGCGGACAATCACGGCGAAGTACGCTTTGTAGGCACACGCTACGAGAACGTGGGCGGTAACGATTACAAACTGCACGGCGATCTGACTATCCGCAACATAACCAAGCCGGCAACAGTGAATGTAGAGTTTGGCGGTACGGTAGTAGATCCTTACGGACAGCATAAAGCAGGCTTTACTGTGACAGGTAAGATCAGTCGCAAAGAGTTTGGCCTGACCTGGAACGCGGTAACCGAAGCGGGTAGCGTGGTCGTAAGCGACGAGATCAAGCTGCAGGCTGAAATACAGTTGGTGAAGCAGGCCTAAGGTTTTAAGTGTTGTTTCGAATGTGTGGGAATCGGGGATTATAGTCTTCTGATTTCTCACACATATTCGGAATGACATAGAACACCCAGCCCCGCGTATACCTTAATACCAGTTAATTACTTTTCAATATCATGGAAGACAGCATCTTAGGACTCCACCATATCACGGCTATTGCCGATTCGGCGAAGAGCAATCTGGACTTTTATACCAAAGTGCTTGGGTTAAGGCTGCTCAAAAAGACGGTCAACTTTGATGACCCCGGCACCTATCACCTTTATTATGGCGATGAAGTAGGTAGCCCGGGTACCATCCTGACCTTCTTCCCATACCAGGGAGCACGTCGTGGCAAAGCTGGCGCAGGTATGGCCACACACATCGGCTACGCTGTACCCGAAGGTAGCTTCGACTTCTGGATGAAACGCTTTGATGAGCACAAAGTAAGTTACGGTCGCCCTTCAGAGAAATTCGGGGAGCAGTACCTGCCTTTTCAGGACCCGGACGGACTGCTGCTGGAACTGGTGATTCCTAAGAATGCTGACAAGCGCAAGCCCTGGGAAACAAACGAAGTGAAGGCCGACGTGGCTACGAGAGGCTTCCACAACGTAACGCTCACTTTGCTAAAAGCTGAAAAGACGGCAGCTATTCTGACCGATATCCTGGGTTATACCTTGCAGGACCAGACAGGCAGCACTTATAGGTATAGTACCGATGCGGTGGAAGGTGCTAACATCATCGATATAGTGGAGAATCCGAATATCGGGCGGGGCGAAGGCGGTGCAGGCACAAACCACCACATTGCTTTCCGGGTGAAGGACGAGGAGGTGCTCATGAGATTCCGTGAGAAAATAGCGAGCAAAGGGCTCAACATCACGGAGAAGATAGATCGTAATTACTTTTACTCCCTCTACTTCCGCGAGCCCGGCGGCGTGCTGTTCGAGATTGCCACCGATAATCCGGGCTTTGCGACAGATGAGTCGGTTGAAGACTTGGGCAAGAAGCTCTTGCTGCCACCACAGTACGAACCGCACAGAGCCAAAATTGAGGCCGTATTGCCGAGTCTGGACTAAAGCGATATTCTGAAATTTAACGAAAGGTATACTATGTACACACACGAAAAGGACATACGCACGCAGGGCAAACCCTTGTCAGAAACTGGCAAGGCGCTGATCCTGATCCACGGCAGAGGGGCCACCGCGACCAGCATCCTGCCACTGGCGCAGGAACTGGGTACCAATGATTTTACACTTTTTGCACCGCAGGCCACGAACAACACCTGGTATCCCTACAGTTTCATGGCGCCGGCTGATCAGAACCAGCCTGCCCTGGACTCAGCCTTGGAGCTGATCGACGAAACTGTGCAAAGTATACTGGCGCAAGGTATAGCGAGTAAGGATATCTACCTGCTCGGCTTCTCGCAGGGCGCGTGCCTCACAGCCGAGTACGCGAGCCGGCACGCACAGCGCTTCGGCGGTCTGCTGATTTTTACAGGCGGCCTGATCGGGCAGGAACTGAACGCGGGTAACTACAAAGGCAATTTCGAAGGTACGCCCGTGCTCATCACGACCGGCGACCCTGATTCGCACGTGCCAGTCAGCAGGGTGGACGAGACCGTGAAGCAGCTGGAAAGTATGGGTGCCATAGTAACCCGCAAGGTATACCCGGGCCGACCGCATACTATATTGGATGAAGAAATAGAGCTAGCTAAAAAGATAATAGCTTCTTAAGATAAAGTTTGGCTAAAACAAAAAAGCTGGAAGCGCCGCAATGGTTTGCTTTCAGCTTTCTTGTTTTAGAGGACGAACCATCAATTAGAACTATTAAAGTTAAAGGTGCTCCATAATTTGAAATCAGTTTCGCATTGTCATACCTGACCCTCCCTTCATCGAGGGCCCCTACTCACAAGGGAGACTTTTATGCTATTGCTTTCCTGTCTGTCATCAAGGAAAAAAGTGAGTGCCCGCCGCACAGGCGAAGCTATAAAACAATATCATTTGCTATACCTGCAAAAGTAAAAGCTACAAAGCTATACCTAGGCCAAAGGCCCCACTACAGCAGACACGAGCGAGAACCCTCGCGCCATATAATTGCTATACCTACAACAAAAAAAGCCCTGCTGGCAAAACACCAACAGGGCTCTTCATTTAAAGTGATTTTTCAAAAAAGCGATTTAATTCTGACTCTCGTAGCCGAAATCCTTAAATGTCTTTGAAATGTTCTCGTCACTCGCTTTGCTCTTATTCCTCCAGCTGGCATCAAGTTCCAGCGCTACCAGGCCTTTCAGGTTCATCACCGCTACAAAATCATCCACATCCTTTATAAACTCCGGTCTCCGGCGCGATGACTTGAGTGCATACTTACGGGCAAAGACATCGCCTTTGGTCTGCAGTTCGTTCCGCTTCTCGATGATGTAATTCAGGCGCTCTACCAAGTCTTTGGTGGAGCGGCCAATCACTTCCGTCGCCTCCAGCGTACCGATGGTCATAACGGTGGTGCCCCCGATGGTCGTGATCTTTTTGCTGGTGGCTGGCTCATCTATCACGACGGGAGCTATTCCCGTTACAGCGCCCATCGAGGCATTGGCCAGGGAGCGACCTTTCTTGCCTTTGCGGGCTCGGTTATATTTCTTCTTCAGATCTTTTTCGGTTTCCTTAAGTTGCTCCATCAGGTCCCAGGCGCGCACCAGCGAGGCGCGGTACTCGTTATATAGTTTCTGGTCCTTTTCGCCTTCGTTTACGGCATTGAGAATGGTAAACGAAACGGTGCGCTCATCGCGCTTGTTCGACTTGTCCAGCACAAAAAAGGTCATCTCAAAAGCCAGCGAGTCGAACGGGTCGCGAACAAACTCGTAGCCCGGTCGCCAGATGAATTCGTACTGCGACGGCGTGTTTTTAACCAGGGCAGTAGCCGGTACATTGGCGTTCGTAGAAATAAAGCTGAAAGTGGCAATGTCGGGCTCACCGTTGGGGTCATAGATCTGGAACTTGATGTTCACAGTGGCGTCCTCTTTGTACACAAAGCGCTTCTGAGAAGGAATCATCTGCAGGGTAGGGGGCAGGTCCTGCTGCGTAACCTCTACTTTAAAAGCACCCTTGGTGCGGGCTTTGGCGGGCTGGTCCTCTACGTAAAACTCCACCAGAATCGGCTTGTTGCGCAGGCGGTTGAACTGCGTGAGTGATGGTTTCCAGGTAAACTCTCCTTGTGCCGACAGTTTGGCTCCTTCGGGCATCCCCTCGGCAATGGCCACAAACACGATCGGGTCTTCGTCTTCGTCCTGCACCGCCGCCGACTCGATGGTATAAGTATTCTGGGCGTTGTAGCGCACATAGAGCGGTTTCAGTTCGCCTACCACGGGCGGGCGGTTCACGTGCTCTACCTTAAAATCCACTACCTGGCTGGTGCTCTCGTCTTTGTTATTGCGGACTTCAAAGATCACCTGCAGCACGCGTCCGCCGCTCAGCCTGTCTACAAAGTCGTAATTGGGCGTCCAGGAGAAATAACCGAGCGAGTCGAAGATCATGCCATCGACTTTGCCCTGCTTGATGCTGTACCTGAACTCGGAGCCTGTGCCGCCGCTGGCCTGCACCTCAAACTCGAGTTGTTGTCCCTCTTTCAGTACGTTCCAGCCAGGATCGGTCGGGAACTGCAGTTTGATGGCAGATGACTTGGAAGATTTGCCAGAAGGTGCGTCCTGTGCAATTGCTTGGTTGATAAGGAGTATCAGTAAAGAAAAAAGAAGTAGACTCTTTTTCATATAAGGTGAATTGTGCAATAGGGTGCTTAGAGAATGCTTAAACTTTCAGGTGCCTTTTGGAGCGGATAGGAGCAGAACTTCAGAATAGTACTAAAGCCGTCTGGCAGCAAAGTGCGTCCTGAGGTAGCGAATGGTGGCTTCCGCTGCAAAGTGTGTGTTATATGAAAGATGAAGTTTGAACATGCTCTCTTAGAAGCCTCTAAGTTAGCAAAGACTTCTGCGTTTATCAAAGCAGGTTTTCCGCTAAAATTTTAAACAACCCTTTTCTGAATAGCAGTAGGGAGAAATACAATAGAGAATTGTACTATATAGAGAGTTAAAGTCTTCATGAGTTGGAATTGAGGACTTACTCACTACACCTATATTATATAGAGTGAAACTAACCCAAAACAAGCGCTTTTGGTAGGGCAGGGTAATGGCTATACCTGCTTTATGGCTCTGTGAGTTATCAAAATGTTAATGGAGAAACTGTTTTGCTGCATGTTTTTGCGGATTTAATAAAAAAATATGCATAAAATTTGGTATATAGAAATATAAATGAGTTAATTAGTGAAGGAAAAAGCAGGAATGTCGCGTTAGGTTGCATAAAACTGCGCACTTTACGTTCTATCTACCCTTGCTCAAAGGCAAGGCTATCATTGTAATAAAACCACTATGTATACTTCCTTGAATGTGAAAATGCTGATGAACGGTGCGCTGGCACTGCTGCTCGCGGCAACATCGTGCAAAGCACCGCAGCAACAAGAGACGGCGCCGGTTGCGCAAAGCGCAGCGGCAAAGCCTGAAGCTGCACAAACTCCCATCATAACGGGCGCTGACCAGACCGAGGCTTACCTGCCATACCTGAAGGGTAAGCGTGTGGGCATGGTGGTGAATCCGACTTCTATCATCGGCAACAAACTGAGTGTGGATAGTTTGCATGCACTCGGAGTGAACATTGTGAAAGTATTTGGTCCGGAGCACGGCTTCAGGGGCGATGCCCCTGCCGGTATAAAGGTGGAGGACAGCGTGGACCCTAAAACAGGTATAAAGGTGGTGTCGCTCTATGGCAAGCGCAACAAGCCGACCAAAGAAGACCTGGCCGATGTGGACCTGATGATCTTCGATATACAGGATGTGGGCACCCGTTTCTATACCTACACCATTACGCTGCACCGCGTGATGGAGGCCTGCGCCGAAAACGGAGTAGAACTGATGGTGCTGGATAGACCCAACCCGAACGGATTCCTGGTAGACGGCCCTATCCTGGAGCCAGAAAATAAATCGGGAATCGGCATACACCCTATCCCTATTGCGCACGGTCTGACAGTGGGCGAATTTGCCCAGATGATAAATGGCGAAAAGTGGCTGGCAAACGGCGTGCAGTGCAAACTTAAGATCGTGCCGGTGAAAAACTACAACCACGACATGGCTTACGATCTGCCCGTGTGGCCTTCCCCTAACCTGAACTCGCAGCAGGCCATCCTGCTATACCCGTCTACCTGTCTTTTCGAAGGCACCATTTTTAACCATGGTCGCGGCACCATGTTCCCGTTCACCGTGATGGGGCATCCGGACATGAAAGACAAATACGCTTTCAGTTACACACCTACAGGTATAAAAGGCATGGCCGAAACACCATTACACCAGGACAAGGTATGTTACGGTCTGGATTTGCGCAATTATGATGTCAGCACTTTCCGGAAGACAGGCAGAATTAACCTGAGTTGGATGATCGAACTGTACCAGGCTTACCCGGACAAGGAGCGTTTCTTCGATTACAAGCAGAGCAACCAGATCGGTAACATCGACAAGCTGGCCGGCACCAAAAAGTTTAAGGAGCAGATCATCGCCGGGGTTTCGGAAGAAGAGATTCGCCAGAGCTGGGAACCAGGGCTGAGCCAGTATAAACAAATGCGCCAAAATTACCTGCTTTATCCCTGATGCTGGAGGTGTGTCAGATTGAAGATTTTCAGGACTTGATTTTCGGGATCGGGAACAGAGACAGGAACATGCAGTATGTGTTATGCCATGCGCTGTAACCAGAAAAAGCCGCAGCAACACAGCTTATGCCTCCTGGTGCCTGCATATTTGAAAAAATTGGTTTTGCCGGATTGTGCGTGTTTTGTTTACTGTCACAACATTGGATTTTGAAGCAATTGCGGCTTTAAAATCAATAGAAGCGTTTGTCAGCCGGAAAAGAGATTAAGTTAAAATAATTGTTTAAAAATATATTAAATAAGTTTAATTTTGTATGCATGATTCTGCGTTTTTGCGTATAGGCTAATATTGCTGCTTTTCTCTTTTTTAGCTAAAATGATTGCAACAACCTGTGCGCTATAAGCCTTTTTTACTAGTTTTAATGTGAGTTTAATTTGTACCCAAATACAGGGGAGAGAATGTTGCCAGCTAAATTGTATTATGCAAAGTTTTTTGCCGTAGTGCCGAGTTAGCGTCCTGAAGAGAATTAATTCTATGTTTTACCAATAACCAATAACCAATCTACCCACAATAATCTTAACCAATAGCCACGTAGTTATGATGAAAAAATTACAATGTTACCTATGGGGGATATGTTTCCTCCTGTTTCACTTTACAGCCAATGCTCAGAGCACGACTGTATCCGGCACGGTAACTGCCGCCTCCGACAATTCCCCGCTGCCAGGTGTTACGGTAGCAGTTAAAGGTCAGCCGCGTGGTACGAATACCGACACGGATGGCAAGTTTTCTATTTCGGTAGCACCAGCCGATGTGTTGGTGTTCAGTTTTATTGGCATGAAGTCCGTTGAGAAACCTGTGGGCACGAACACAGTAATCAATGTGGCCTTGCAGGCAAACGCGGAAAGCCTGAGCGAAGTAGTGGTAACGGCCCTCGGTATCAAGCAGGAAAAGAAAGCCCTGGGTTATGCCGTAACAGAGGTTAAAGGTTCCACCATCGCCCAGACACAGCGCGAGAACTTCGTGAACGGTCTGGCCGGTCGTGTGGCGGGTGTGGAAGTGAACGCTTCTTCTGGTCTGCCAGGCTCTTCTTCTTCTATCGTGATCCGCGGTATCAGCTCCCTGAGCGGCAGCAACCAGCCGCTATTCGTAGTAGACGGTCTTCCGATCAGCAACAACACTACTTCTACGGGTGTGTTTGCTTCTTCAATCGGTGCCAGCTCCAAGTCTTTCGAGAACAGAGGCGTTGACTTTACTAACCGTGCCGCCGACATCAACCCAGAAGACATTGAATCCATCACCGTACTGAAAGGTCCTGAAGCGGCCGCTCTTTATGGTATTGAGGCTGCCTCTGGTGCCATTGTGATCACTACCAAGCGTGGTCAGGCCGGTAAGCCGCGTATTAACTACAGCAACAGCTTCCGTATCGACCGCATCGTGCGTTACCCTGAAATCCAGCAGAAGTACGACAGAGGTGCTAACGGTTATACTACAGAAGGTGACGAAAGCCTTTCTTACTTTGGCGCTCCTTACTCTTCTGAAGTACAGTTTTATGACAACGTGAAGAACTTCTTTGATGATGCCTTCACACAAAAGCATAACCTGGCCTTCACTGGCGGCAACGAAGCTGCGCAATACCGCATCTCCGGTTCTTACACCGATGCACAGGGTTTCATCCCGAACACAGGTCTGGAGCGTATCACGCTTTCCTCTGCTATCACAGCTAAGTTGAGCAAGCGCCTTTCAACAGACGTAACATTCGACTATACCCGTTCTGACAACGACCAGGCCTTTAGAGGTGCCGGTGGTCCATTGCTCCAGTTGCTGCGCTGGCCATCTACTGACGACGCCAGCAACTACCTGACGCCAGCTGGTAACAGAAGAGACTTCGGTGCTTACTCAATTGCTATTGAGAACCCGTTCTTCAACGTGAACAAGAACATCTTCAACTCCCTGACTGACCGTTACAGACTGAATGCCAGCTTAACAGCTGATGTGACAGACTGGATGAAACTAGTAGGCCAGGCAGGTGTTGACTACTACACAGAGAAAAACACGATCGTACGTCACCCAGAGTCAAACGTAGGCCGCTCTTTCGGCGGTATCTTCGACCAGGCAGTGATCACGAACCGTAACCTGACGTTCCAGTACTATGCTCAGTTCACAGCGCCAACGCTGTTCAACGACAAACTGCGCACCGACCTGAAACTGGGTAGCACGGTATATGACTGGAACACGTTCAGTGCAGCCGCTACTGGTGAGCAGTTCATGGCGCCGGACCTGTACTCGATCAACAACACGACCCTTACCACACAACGCGCTTACAACAACCTGACGCAGCGCCGTCTGGTAGGTGCCTGGGGTAGCTTCAACGCCAGCTACAACGACATCCTCTTCCTGACATTGACAGGCCGTAACGACTGGAGCTCTACGCTGCCAGTTCAGAACAACTCATTCTTCTATCCATCTGCCGGTCTGAGCTTTGTGTTCACCGAGTTGGAGCCATTCCAGGGCTTCAAAAACGTACTGTCTTATGGTAAGTTGAGAGGCTCTATTGCCCAGGTAGGTAAAGACGCCCGTCCATACAGCATCCGTCCGTTCTACGAAACGGCTACGACAACGGGTGGTGGTTTCCGCTATGGTTTCACAGGCCCAAGCCTGGACCTGCGTCCGGAAATGACTACTTCTTACGAATTCGGTACAGAGTTGAAGTTCTTCAACGACCGCTTCGGCATCGATGCGACTTACTTCAAGAAGAAGTCTGTTGACCAGATCGTGCAGAACCTGCGTCTGAGCTATGCAACTGGTTTCGTACTGATGACCTTTAACGCCGGTGAGATGGAGAACTCAGGTGTAGAGCTCCAGCTGAACGGTACGCCTGTAGAGAACAGCAACTTCAGATGGGATGTGTTGTTGAACTACACGAAGAACAACAGCAAGCTGACCAAACTTCCTGGCGACGTGCAGGAGTTCTACAACTCTGACACCTGGCTGTATGGCAACGTGCGCGTGGGCTCCCGTGTAGATGGTCCGTTGACTACCTTCACTGGCTACGACTACCAGCGCAACGACAACGGTGACGTGCTGATCAACCCATCAACCGGTCTGCCAATCCTGAACACCAGCGAGTGGAAAATAGTGGGTGACCGTAACCCGGACTTCAACATTGGTCTGACCAACACCTTCACTTACAAGAACCTGTCACTCAACTTCCTGCTTGACATCCGCAAAGGCGGTGACGTGTACAACGCCACAGAGCACTACCTGACCACAACTGGTTTGAGCAAGCGCACGCTGAACAGAGAAGAGCCACGCATCGTGACAGGTGTGTTGAAAGACGGTCTGGAAAACACCGCCTCCCCAACGCAGAACAACATTCCGATCGACCTGTACAGAAACTCTACTTACTGGTCGTCTATCTACCCGCACCAGAGCTTCATCGAGAAGGACGTGAACTGGGTGCGTCTGCGTGACGTGACATTGAACTACCGCTTGCCAACCAGCATCATGGAGCGCGTTAAGTTCATTGAAGACCTGAACGTGTTTGTAACAGGCACTGACTTGTTCCTGATCACAAACTACTCTGGTCTGGATCCGGTTGCTAACGGTAACTCTGCTGCAGTAGGTGGTGCCGGTGGTGGCGGCCTTGATTACGGTAACTTCCCGTTGCCTAGAGGAATTAACTTTGGTATTAGAGCAGGATTTTAATTAAGATGAAAATGAGAAAGATATTAGTTGCTTCTCTTATAGCGGCCAGCGTGTTTTCGGCATCTGGCTGTAAAGATTACCTCGACGTAAACACCAACCCGAACGGTCCGGATGCCTTGTTGCAGCCGGAGCTGTTCCTCCCGCAAATACAGTCTGAAATGGCAGTAGCGGTACAGTGGGACGGTCGTTTTGCCGGTCAGTATGTGCAGAACTGGGCTTCTACAGCCGCTGACAACGCCATTGACCTACACGGCAACCCACTTTCTGACACCTACGCGCAGCTCTGGAGAGCCGTGTACTGGAGCATGGGCTATAACCTTTCGGACATGATCGAAAGCGGCGAGCGCAGCAAGAAGTACGACTTTGTAGGCGTAGGCCACATCATGCGTGCGTACGGCTGGCAAAACCTCACCGACTACCATGGTCCTGTGATCATGACAGAGGCCTTCAATACAGACAAACGTGTTTTCAACTTCGATGAGCAGCCGGTTGTTTACCCTGAAATTCAGCGTTTGCTAGTAGAAGGCGTTAAAAGCCTGGAGCGTACAGACGGATTGGATGCTGCCACTTCTGGCTTGAGCAAAAGTGACCTGATCTACGCAGGTAACAGGGACAAGTGGAAAAAGTTTGCATACGGTATGATGGCTATCAACGCTCACCGCCTGACAAACAAGAGCTCTTACGACCCGGCCAAAGTGATCGCGTATGTGGACCAGTCGCTTGCCAGCAATGCTGACAACGCCATGATCCGCTTCCAGGGAGAAGTAAGCGCCAACACAAACTTCTTCGGACCGATCCGTAACAACATCGCCTCTAACCGCCAGACCGACTACATCGTAGGTCTGCTGGATGGTACTAACCCATCGCTGCGCGACGAAGCTCTGGCAGGTACCGATCCTGTATTTGCAGGACAGCATCTGAAAGACCCACGCCTGACGGCCATGCTGGCACCATCGCCTGATGGGCAGTACAGAGGTCTTCGTTCAGGAAAAGGCATCACAGGTATACCTGCTGCCGAGATTCCTAACAACCTGTGGGGTTCTGTGGGTGTATCTACGGCACAGCCACGCCAGATCTATATTTTTGGTAATGCGGCCCCATTCCCGCTGATGACCTACTCACAGCTGCAGTTTATCAAAGCAGAAGCGGCCTGGATCGCTGGTATGAAAGACGTAGCGCTGGATGCTTATACTAAAGGCGTAACAGCTCACATCGACTTCTCACGCACTTATGCGCCGGATCCGGCTATGTTTGACCAGCGCAAGGCAGCTTACCTGGCCAGCGAAGAGATCATGCCGAAAACCAGCGAAGGCCTGACGCTTTCAAAGATCATGCTGCAGAAATATATCGCGACCTGGGGTTGGGGCTTCCTCGAAACCTGGTCAGATATGAGAAGATACCACTACAACCAGGATGGTGAAGTCTATACAGGCTTTACTTTGCCAAGTCCTCTGAACGTAGCTAACCAGGGAGTGCCTGCTTACAGAGCGCGTCCGAGATACAACTCAGAGTATATGTGGAATCAGGAGGCGCTGCGTGCTTTGGGCGGCAACGACGAGAACTACCACACTTATGAAACTTGGTTCAGCAAACACGAATAATCAGAAAAAGAGATGATGAAGATATTTAAAAGAGCATTCCTGTTTTTGGCAGCGGGCCTCATGTTGGGAGCCTGCGAAAAAAACGCCATCCCTGAAGTGACAGAACCAGTGCAGGACGGCGGCGCCTATGTAAAGTTCTTCTTCCAGGTGGAGGGAGCACCACGCGCTAACTTCTATCTGGATAGCAAGAAAGTGACCGGTGTAGCGCCTACTGCGACGGACATCGTACTGGGCAACGCTTATGGATCGGTATACCCAAGCAACGCTTACGCTATGGTGCCGGCCGGAAGCTTTAACATGAGTGCGATTGACACCGTAGCTGGAAAGGGCACTGCCGACGTATTGGCAAGCACTTCTGTAAGCTTGGCTGCTAACAAGCACTACTCAGCTTACCTGGCTGGTACACCGGAAAGTTATGAAGTGTTCATGGTGGAGGACAACCTGCCGCCAGCCGACTACACCAAGATCTGGTGGCGCTTTATGAACACGATGGCCGACATGCCTTTTGCCGTAGATGCCTACGCAGTGCGTTCTGCTGTAGCAGCAACTGAGACGAAGGCAGCTGAGCCGGTTGAGGTTTATGAGTTGGGCAAAGGCCTTAACTTTAAGCAGCATGGCCCATACGTGGAGCTGAAGCCGGGTACCTATACCTACAAGGTGTTCGCTTCAGGAACAGAGTATGATCCTGCTACTTCAACTTCTTATATCCAGCAGTCATTTGCGGTGGCCTCATTGGGCCGGGTGTACACTACCCAGATCCGTGGTGCTTATGCTGAAAAGCCAAAAACTACTCAGATAGATTACTGGAGAGAGAGATAAGGTGGTTAGCCCGGGGCTGCGCTGGCCCCGGGTTACTTTCCCTTGCCTTTGAACAAATGCAGGTCGGCTTATGGCCGTAATGCATGAAAATATAGATAGTGATAGATTAGCTTACGAATAGTTTTATTACCATGAAAGAGCCCCTCCTTTACTAACCCTAACGGAGGGCTTTTTTTTAGCCACCCTCTTACCAACCGGAACAATGATTAGAAACTTTACACTTTTAGCCACCCTGCTGCTCAGTTCGATCAGCCTTTTTGCCCAGGTATCGAAGCAGCCTCCCAAGCGTGAGTTCAGAGGCGTCTGGATCGCCACGGTGCAGAATATTGATTGGCCTTCCAAACCCAAGCAGGGCGTAGACTCCGAGCAGCAGAAGCAGGAGCTGATCGACATCTTCGACGCCCATCAGAAAACAGGTATAAATGCCATCATGCTGCAGGTGCGCCCATCGGCCGACGCCTTTTACGCCAAAGGCCGTGAGCAATGGAGCATGTTCCTGACCGGCAAGCAGGGCACGCTGCCCGAGCCCTTTTACGATCCGCTGGAGTTTGCCATCGAAGAAGCCCACAAACGCGGAATGGAATTGCACGCCTGGATCAATCCTTACCGTGCTTCGACTAGCTTAGCGGACTCCCTGGTGAGCACCGAGCATATTTCCCGCATTCAGCCGGACTGGTTCTTTACCTACGGCGACAAAAAATACTTTAACCCCGGTCTGCCCGAAGTGCGCCACTACCTGGTGGACGTGATCATGGACGTGGTGCGCAACTACGACATTGACGGCATTCACTTCGACGACTACTTCTACCCATACCCTGGCAAAGCCGCCCTGCCCGACTCAATCACCTACATGCTGCACAAGCAAGGTATAGCGAACGTGGAGGACTGGCGCCGCAACAACGTGGACCAGCTGATCAAAGACCTGTCAGTAGAAATTAAGAAAGAAAAGCAACATGTGAAGTTCGGCATCAGTCCGTTTGGTATCTGGCGCAACAAGGCCCAGGACCCGAATGGCTCAGAAAGCAACGGGGGGCTGTCAGGGTATAGCGCCCTCTATGCCGATGCCCGCAAGTGGATGCAGGAAGGTTGGCTGGATTACATCAATCCGCAGCTGTACTTCCCATTCGGCTATACCCCGGCACCTTACGAGAAGCTGCTCGACTGGTGGGCCGCCAACTCTTATGGCAAGCACGTGTACATCGGCCAAGGTGTTTACCGCGCCATGGAAGACCGCGAGGGCTGGCGTGACCGGCAGCAGTTGCCAAATCAGGTACGCTACCTGCGCGCCAATCCGCGTGTGCAGGGCAGTGTGTACTTCAGCTCCCGCTCGCTCACCAACAACCTGGCCGGCTTCCGCGACTCGCTGCAGCATGATCTGTACCGCTACCCGGCCTTGCAGCCGGTGATGCCCTGGCTGGGTATGGCTAAGCCCGCACAACCAGCTAGCCTGCGTGAAAACAAATTCCTGCTCGTTTTTCCACGCCTGCGCAAAGCCGTTATCCGATGGGATTATCCGGACCAGGAAGAAGACGTGTATGGTTTTGTGGTATACCGCTTCGATGAGAACGAGCCGATCAACCTGGAGCATGCCCGCAACATCCGCCGTATTCAGTTCAACGACTATGAGCTGGGCTTTTATGATGAGACGGCCGAACGCGGAAAGACCTACAAATACGTGGTGACTTCCATCGACCGGCTCAAAAACGAGAGTGCGCCGTCTAATGTATACCTGAAAAAAATACGCTAGGTATAGCTTGCATTTTGAAACCAAAAACATCCGGAACTAACAACTGTAAGACATGAACAGAAAAAAGACAGTAGTAGCACTGGTGCTGGCGGCCCTTGTGGGAGCGGCCAATGCCATCGCTTTTACCAACAAAGCCACCCCTGATTTTGAGGAGGCAGCAGGTATAGCCGCCAGAGGACCGGCCTGGATACGCATTAACCAACTGGGCTATACCCCGACAGGTATAAAAGTAGCTGTTTGGGGAAGCAAGTCGAAAGGAAAGCTGAAACGGTTTGAGTTGGTAGATGCCAGCACTGGTAAAGTGGTGTTTAAAGGAAAGGCCGGTAGTGCATTCGGTGCCTACGGTCCTTTTCAGGAATCTTACCGCCTTAACTTTTCCGAGTTCAACAAGCCAGGCACTTATTACCTGCAGGCTGGTGAAACCAAGTCGTCGGAGTTCCGGATCGATGCCGATGTTTACAAAGGCACAGCAGACTTTGCGCTGCGCTACATGCGCCAGCAGCGCAGCGGTTTCAACCCCTACCTGAAAGACTCCTGCCATACCCACGACGGCTATACCATGTATGGCCCGATGCCCGATAGCACCATCATTGACGTGTCAGGTGGCTGGCACGACGCTTCTGACTACCTGCAGTACGCGACTACTTCAGCCAATGCGACCTACCACCTGTTGGCCGCCTACCGCGACTTCCCGAGCGTGTTCACCGACAAGCACAAGGCGAACGGGCTGGAAGGTGCCAACGGCGTGGCCGACGTGCTGGACGAAGCGAAATGGGGACTAGAGTGGCTTCTGAAGCTGCACCCGCGCGAAGACTGGTTGTTCAACCAGTTGGCTGATGACAGAGATCACCAGGGTATGCGCCTCCCTACAAATGATCCTGTCGACTATGGTATGGGCGGCGGTGGTCCGCGACCAGTTTACTTTGCTTCCGGCGAACCGCAGGGTCTGGGCAAGTACAAGAACCGGGCGACTGGCGTGGCCTCCATTGCAGGAAAGTTCACCAGCGCCTTCGGTTTGGCCGCTCAAATCTACAGCACCAAAGACCAGAGCCTATCTAATCTGTTCGGTCAGAAAGCACAGTCAGCTTATAAGCTGGGCCTCGCCAAGCCAGGGGTTGCCCAGACCGCTCCCAACAGGGCGCCTTATTTCTATGAGGAAGACAACTGGGTAGACGACATGCAATTGGGTGCAGCAGCGCTTTATCAGATGACCGGCCAACAGGAGTTCTTCAAACAAGCCTATAACTACGGTCTTCAGGAAAAGGTAACGCCGTGGATGGGCGCAGATACGGCCCGTCACTACCAGTGGTATCCGTTCCACAACTTCGGGCATTTTGAACTGGCCAAGAAGTCTGATGAAAAGACCAAGGCAGAACTGATCGGTTTCTACAAGGAAGGTATAGAGCGGGTGAACGCCAAAGCGAAGAAGAATGCCTTCTACCGCGGGGTACCGTTCATCTGGTGCTCCAATAACCTGACGACCTCTTTTGCCATCCAGAGCTTTTTGTACCGCCAGCTGTCCGGCGATCAGAATTACGCGGAGCTGGAGCAGGCCAATTTTGACTGGCTATTTGGCGTGAACCCGTGGGGAACGAGCATGGTTTACGGCCTGCCGGCACACGGCGACACGCCAACAGACCCGCACTCCGCCTTCACCCGACTGAACAAGTACCCGATTGACGGTGGGCTGGTAGATGGGCCGGTGTATGGCAGCATCTTCAACAGCCTGCAGCATCTCAAGCTGTACAACGAGGATGCCTACGCCGAATTCCAGTCTAAATTAGCCGTATACCACGACGACTTTGGCGACTACAGCACCAACGAGCCAACCATGGACGGCACCGCCTCGCTGATCTACCTGCTGGCCTCCAAAGAGTATAGCTCACAGGAGGGGAGGCCAGTAAAAAAGTAGTCGTTGACCGTCACGGCGCAATCATTCGGGGCGATACGACTTCCCGACAAATTGCGCTGGTCTTTACCGGCGATGAGTTTGCGGACGGAGGGGAGGTGATCAGTGGTGTGTTGAAGAAGCACCAGGTCAAAGCCTCCTTCTTCCTCACGGGTCGTTTTTACCGAAATCCGACTTTCAAGACTTTGATCCGGGGGCTTAAAAATGACGGACATTACCTGGGCGCGCATTCCGACGAGCACTTGCTCTACTGCGACTGGACAAAACGGGACAGTCTGCTGGTCACGCGGGAGCAGTTCAGTCAGGACTTGCGGAAGAACTACCAGCGCATGGAAGCTTTTGGTGTAAAGAAATCTGATGCGCCTTACTATTTGCCGCCCTACGAGTGGTACAACCGCAGCATAAGCAACTGGACCGAGGCGGAAGGTTTGCAACTGGTGAACTTTACGCCGGGTACCCGCTCAGCCGCCGACTATACCTACCCCGATATGGGAAGTCGCTATGTAGACTCGGAGACGATTCTGCAATCGATTATGGCTTTTGAAGCCAGGGACCGGAACGGGCTGAATGGCTTTATGCTGCTTTTGCATATCGGTACGGATCCAAAGCGGGAAGACAAGTTTTACAACCGCCTAGATGAAATGATGATCATGCTGGAGCAGAAAGGCTATCGTTTTGTAAGGCTGGATGAATTACTCGAGCAAACAAAGAAATGACAAAGCAGGGCGCTATACCTGTGCATTAAGAAAGATTAGAACTCAATGAAAAAGATCCTGATACTGGTGTGTGCCCTTGCCGGGCTGATGGGTTGCCAAAAACCGGCAGTCACCTCTGATACATCGCTTATACCCGAAGGTATAACGTTTCTGTCGCGGGAGGAGTGGGGAGCCAAGGCGCCTGTGCTGCCGATGCGGCCGCATAAGCTGACGAGACTGACCATCCATCATACCGGTGTGCCGCAATTATTCGACCGCAGCCTGACTGACAAGCTGCGCAATCTGCAGAAATTCTCTCAGGAGGATAGCCCTTTGGCGGATGGTCGCATGAAACCAGCCTGGGCGGATGTGCCATATCACCTGTATGTGGATGTCAACGGGGCTGTGGGTGAGGCACGGGACCTGAACTACGCCGGCGACTCAAATACTAGTTACGACCCGGCCGGGCACCTGCTGGTGGTGGTAGAGGGTAACTTTGAAAAGGAGGCCATTACCGAAGCACAGATGAAAACGCTCGAAAAACTGGTGCCGGCTCTGGCCAAACGCTACGGTATACCTGCCGACAGCCTGGGCGCGCACAAGGATTTTGCTCAGACCACCTGTCCGGGAGCTGGGTTATACTCGGAACTGCCCCGCTTCAGACAACTGATTAACGCTAATTAAATTCTGGGTACAGTTGCGATGTGCGGGTTTGTGCAGGTATAACAACCATTAAGAAAATTTTAAAATCCTTGTTTTTGCGTGTTCTTGCCGGTTTATGAAAAAAACATGCTTAAAAATTTGGACTACTCGAATACGGTCACTATTTTTAACTTAAATAAAGGGACAGTATTCGTTTTGCTCATGCGCTTTTGTGCGGTTTTCTGCGCTAGTTCTCCAAACAAGAGTCGCGTGAGCAGGATGGATACATTTTTAGTTTAGTCTTACTAAGTCCTTTTGTTTTACGAATGCCTTGAATCAATGAAAATACAAAGGTATGTAGCGTTCATCGCTCTCTTGCTGGTTTCCAGTCTTTGCCAGGCACAATCTTTTCAGTTCGCCTTTGTATCCGATACCCATATCGGCAACCCCACCGCACAAGAAGACCTCGAGCGCACCATTGCCGACATCAATTCCAATCCCAACCTTGAGTTTGTCGTCATCACTGGTGACATCACCGAGTTCGGTTCTGATGAAGAACTGAAATTGGCCAAACAGATCTTCGATACGATTAAAAAGCCCTGGTACATTCTGCCCGGCAATCACGATACCAATTGGTCGGAGAGCGGCAGCAACAGCTTTCGGGTAGTCTTCGGGGCGGAAACTTTTGCCTTTTCACACAAGGGATATCTTTTTACTGGTACTGGTTCCGGACCGAACATGCGCATGGGGCCTGGGCAGATTCCGCGCGAGAACATCGTGTGGCTCGACTCTGTGCTGAACCACATGCCGAATCCCGAAATGCCGGTCATTTTTCTGAATCATTATCCGCAGGACTCTTCTCTTAACAACTGGTACGACGTAACCGACCGGCTGCGCGCCCGCAACACCCAACTCATTCTGCACGGCCACGGGCATGGAAACCGCCAGTTTAGCTACGATGGTATACCTGCGGTGATGGGCCGCTCTAACTTGCGCGCAAAAGATCCGGTAGGCGGCTACAATATTGTGGCCTTTGCCGATGGGAAAGCCAGTTTTGAGACCCGTAAGCCAGGTATAGAAACCCTGCCGCAATGGTTAGAAGTACCACTGGTGAAGCACGATTTCGCAAACGACTCGACCAAACACCACCGACCGTCTTTCGCTGTAAACGGGCTATACCCAAATGTGAAGCAGGTATGGGAGTACCAGGACGATAGCGACGTAGGAGCCGGCACGGCAGTTCATAAGAATCTGGTGATTGCCACCAACACCACTGGTCAGGTATATGCGCTGGATAGTAAAACAGGCAAACGCAAATGGTCCTACCATACCAACGGCAAAATCTACTCTACACCAGCTGTGGCCAATGGGTATGTGGTGGTGGGCTCTTCTGATAACAACATTTACTGCCTCTCTGCCGCCACAGGTAAACTGGTGTGGAAATTCACAGCTAATCGGCCGGTGCTCGGCTCCCCGCTGATAGAAAAAGGCGTGGTCTACATCGGAGCCTCTGATGGACACTTCCGTGCGCTTGATCTAAAGAACGGTAAATTACGTTGGGACTTTGATCAGGTGAATAACTTTGTCGTAACAAAGCCATTGCTGTATCAGGGCAAGGTATACTTCGGCAGTTGGGGCAACGAGTTTTACGCGCTCGATGCGAAAACCGGTCAGCTGGCCTGGAAATGGAGCAACGGCTCCAGCAATCGCATGTTTTCGCCAGCCGCCTGTTACCCGGTAGCTGCCAATGGCCGTATTTTCATCGTAGCCCCTGACCGTTTTATGACCGCACTGGACGCGAACACAGGCGAAGTGGTGTGGCGGGAGCAAATGAAGGAAGGCCGAGTGCGCGAGTCGATGGGCATATCGACTGACGGCAAGCTGGTCTATGTGAAAACGATGGACGGACAGGTATACGGCGTTTCCACATCAGCCAACACCCTGCAGGTAGACTGGAAATCGACGCTGCAGCTGCCTTACGAACTGGCCCCTTCTGCTATTGTCGAACACAACAACGTCGTACTAGTGCCCTCGCACTCAGGTTTGGTCAGCGCGCTTGACCGCCAGAGCGGAGAGGTACTTTGGAAATACAAAAGTTCAAATAGTCTCATGAACCCGGTGATGCCGCTTGGCAAAAACAGGGTAGTCGTGAGCACGATGGATGGGAAAATCGCCTGCCTGGAGTACGTGCCTGCCAAATAAGGTATAGCCACACAGGTAGAGCGATTGATTTAGAAGGAATTATACTTACACAAAATGGAAATTACAACCGAGAAAGACTCGAATTATAACAATCTGGAGAAGATGTCGGTGAGGGAAGTGCTGGAGAACATCAACAGGGAAGATAAAAGCGTACCCCTTGCTGTGGAAAAGGCGCTCCCGCAAATAGAAAAACTAACCGAAATCATAGCCGACCGCATGAAAAAAGGTGGTCGCCTGTTCTACATCGGCGCAGGCACCAGCGGCCGCCTGGGCGTGGTGGATGCCTCCGAGTGCCCGCCAACCTTCGGCGTGCCTTTTGATATGGTGGTGGGCCTGATCGCCGGGGGTGACACAGCCATCCGTAAAGCGGTAGAGTTTGCCGAGGACGACGCAGAGCAAGCCTGGGAAGACTTAAAAGAATACTGTTTGGGTGAGTACGATGTGATAGTAGGACTTGCCGCATCTGGCACGACGCCCTACGTGATCGGCGGTCTGCGCATGGCCAACGAGCATGGCCTGGCAACCGGCTGCATTGTGTGCAACTCGGGTAGCCCGGTAGCTGCAGAGGCACAGTACCCAGTAGAAGTGGTGGTAGGTCCTGAATTCGTTACAGGCAGTACCCGCATGAAAGCCGGCACCGCTCAAAAACTGGTGCTCAACATGCTCAGCACTGCAGTCATGATTCAGCTTGGCCGCGTGCGTGGCAACAAGATGGTAGATATGCAGTTGACCAACCACAAGCTATACCACCGTGGTGTGCGCATGGTAATGGCGGAGACAGGTGCTGATGAAGCAACTGCATCTGCTTTGCTGGAGAAGCATGGAAGTGTGCGTAAGGCTGTAGCGAGTGTGTTTGTGTCCAAGTAGGGTTTCTGCCTTCTTGCTTTAGAGCTTCTGGAAGACACTGTCCTTGCTCGCGTCCCGCGAGTTTGCGGTATACAGCGGACTCTGGCCGCTTGAGCAGAAGTTTTTGCTTCATAGCTAATACCTTCTGCAGGTATAGCGAGCAATATCGTTTTATAGCTTCGCCTGTGCGGCGGGCACCTACTTTTTTCCTTGATGAAAAAAGTAGGCAAAAAAATCAAGACGTTCCAAACTCGCTGACCGCTCAAACAGTGGAGCGCCGTAAAGTGCACTTGGCTAATGCTGTTTGTTTCATCGCTTCCGGGGTAAGTTAACCTTGCTATACCTGCCAGTATTTTGTTTCTGTTACAACAACGCTTATACCTTGAAGTGGCAGTTACAGGCTCTCCGCCTTAGACAAGGAGGGGTTAGGGGTGGGTTGAATCAGCGGGAGCTTAAACAACATAAACTACTAAGCCATACCTGTGAAATGGTAAAGGCCAAAGTCCCCCTTCGAAGGGGGCAGGGGGATGTAATCATGCACGAACATCCAGTTAATACGTGGGGGTAGCAGTCTTCTTGAATCCTGATTCAACCATTCCAGAGCAGGGTTAAAACGAAGCTGAAACCAAACAACATTACCGCCATTTCGGCAAAACTTAGTAACTTACACACATGTGCGGAAGCGTAAGGAATAGGCATGAATGCTGATTTCCTTCTTTCGCGAATGAATAATTAACGTATTATGTCGCCAATTATCCTTCTCTCTTTTCTGATCGGCTATTTTGCGGTGCTGATAGGTATATCCTACTACACCTCGCGGGGAGCGTCAGACAACTCCAGTTTCTTCATCGCCAACCGCAACTCGAAGTGGTACTTCGTGGCATTTGGTATGATCGGAACCGCTCTGTCGGGCGTGACTTTCATCTCGGTACCTGGGGCGGTCGTTAATAGTAGTTTCAGTTATTTTCAGTTTGTGCTCGGCAATACGGTCGGTTTTGTGCTGATCGCTTTTGTGCTCCTGCCACTTTATTACCGCATGAACCTGATCTCTATCTATACCTATCTGGAGAAGCGATTCGGTTATTGGAGCTATAAAACAGGGGCCATGATCTTTCTGGTGTCACGCACCATTGGCTCGGCTTTTCGCCTATACTTGGTGGCTATCGTGCTGCAGCGTTTTATTTTCGACGCCTGGAACGTGCCGTTTGTGGCCACGGTGGCAATCTGCCTTGTCCTGATCTGGCTCTATACCCACAAAGGTGGCCTTAAAACCATCGTGATCACCGATACGCTGCAGACCGTGTTTATCATCGGCTCAGTTATTTTTTCGATCATCTTCATCGCCAATAGCCTAGACCTGAACCTGGTACAGACCTTTGAGGCAGTGAAAGACAGCTCCTACTCCAAGATTTTCTTCTGGGAGGATTTCATGGGCACGAAAAGCCACTTCCTGAAGCACTTTATCGGCGGTATTTTCGTGACCATCGCTATGACGGGCCTGGACCAGGACCTGATGCAGAAGAACCTGAGCTGTAAGAACATTGGAGAGGCTCAGAAGAACATGCTTTCTTTTACAGCCATCTTTGTCTCCATCAATATCTTCTTCCTGAGTATGGGCGCCCTGCTTTACATGTATGCCGAGGCCAAAGGTATCGATGTATCGGCGCTGGCAACTCCTGACCATCTGTTCCCGGAAATTGCCCTGAACCACATGGCCATGATCCCGGCTGTTATCTTTATGCTGGGCCTGACGGCGGCTACTTTTGCCACCACCGACTCAGCGCTTACAGCCCTCACGACTTCTTTCTGCGTGGACTTCCTGAACTTTACCAAGAAGGAAAACCACGACGATGTGAAGCTCATCCGTACCCGCCACCTGGTACACGTTGGTTTCTCAGTGGTGATGTTGCTGGTGATCCTCGTGTTCAGGCTCATCAATGACGACTCGGTGGTGAACGCCATCTTTAAAGCGGCTGGCTATACCTACGGTCCGTTGTTGGGCTTGTTTGCCTTTGGTATGGCCAACAAACGTGCCGTAGCCGACAAACTGGTGCCGTACATCTGCCTTATCTCGCCAATCCTGACCTATATACTTGATAGCAACTCAATGGAATGGACAGGTTATGCTATGGGCTTTGAGCTGATTGTGCTGAACGCCGCTATTACCTTCATCCTGTTGCTGGTAACCAGCAAGCAGGGTGGTGGCGTGTTGATGGATGCGCTAAAGGAGGCTGAAAGAGGCTCCAAAGTAAAACAAACAACTTATTAAGAACCTACCTCCTATGGATATAGTATTGCTTTTGGAGAGTATTATACCAAAAGCGCGCATACGGGCACGCCTGATCGATGTCGTGTCCTACGCTTCTGACGCGGGCTTTTATTACCTGAGGCCCAAGGCCGTGGTACAGCCGGTGTCAGTAGAGGAGATCAAACAGCTGTTTGCTTTTTCGCACCAGCACAAGGTGCCGCTTACCTTCCGCACGGCAGGTACCAGCCTTTCGGGGCAGTCAATCACAGACGGTATACTGGTGGACCTGAGCCAGTATTGGAACAAGGTGCAGGTAGAACAGGAAGGGGCACAGGTACGGGTACAACCTGGCGTTATCGGCGCTATTGTGAACGCGCACCTGCGACCGTATAAGCGCAAGATCGGTCCTGACCCGGCCAGTATCAATTCGGCCATGATGGGCGGGATTCTCTCCAACAACGCCAGCGGTATGTGCTGCGGTGTGAGCAAGAACTCCTACCATACTACCAAATACATCAGCTTTGTGCTGCCGAATGGCCAGTGCTACACCACCGAAAAGCAGATCGATTACCTGCGCTTCAGCGAGGAGTGCCCCGAGCTATACCTGACGCTGCACAAGATCAAGCAGCAGATCCGCAGCAATCCGGAGCTACATTACCTGATCCGGCACAAATACAAAACGAAGAACACCGTTGGGTACTCTGTCAATGCCTTCATCGATTACGAGCACCCGCTCGACATCATGGCGCATTTGCTCATCGGAGCGGAGGGTACGCTGGGCTTCATTTCCGAAGCGGTGCTGCAAACCGTACCTGATTATCCGGCCAAATCAACAGCGCTACTTTACTTCCCAGACATCTACGCTGCTTGTCAGGCCATCGTGCCTTTGACCGAGTCAGGGGCCGAAGCGGTGGAACTGATGGACCGGGCTTCGCTGCGCTCCATCGAGCACATGGCGGGCGTTCCTGCCGTGATCAAAACCCTGCCCGAAACTGCAGCGGCTTTGCTGGTGGAGTTTCAGGCAAACAAACATGAAGAGGTACAGGAGAAGATCCTAAAGTTCATGGCGCTGGCACCTGAGCTGGCTTTGCTGGAGCAACCTGTGTTTACAACCGACCCGATCGAGCAAGCCCTGCTGTGGAAAGTACGCAAAGGCATGTTCCCGGCCGTGGGTGCCGTGCGAGCCAGCGGCAGTACCGTATTGCTAGAAGACATTGCCGTACCGGTTGCCCAGCTCGGTGATGCCATACTTGATCTGCAGAACCTTTTTCGTCAGCACGGTTATCACAACGCCATTATCTTTGGTCATGCCAAAGACGGCAACATCCACTTTGTGGTGACACAGGCCTTCGACACGCCCGCAGAGGTTACCCGCTACGACCGCTTCCTGAAAGAAGTGGTGAAGCTGGTGGTGAAAAAATACGAAGGCGCCCTGAAGGCCGAGCACGGAACGGGTCGCAACATGGCGCCTTTTGTGGAGACCGAATGGGGACCAGAGGTATACCGCATCATGAAAACCCTCAAGCAGGTTGTTGATCCGGAGAACCTGCTAAACCCTGGTGTGATTATCAACCACGACCAGAACGCACACATCCAGAACCTGAAAGACCTGCCGAAGGTGGAAGAGGAAGTGGACCGCTGTATGGAGTGTGGATTTTGTGAGCACAAATGCCCGAGCCGCAACCTTACGCTCACGCCACGCCAACGCATTGTGGTGCGTCGTGAGTTGCTCAACCTGCAGCGCAAAGGAAAGAAGAAGGAGCACAAAGAGCTACTCAACCAATATCAGTACGACGGCCTCGACACTTGCGCCGTGGATGGTCTCTGCGCCACCGCTTGTCCGGTCGACATCAACACCGGCGACTTGGTAAAACGTCTGCGCCGAGAGAACCACAGCGAGCTGGCCAACCAGGTAGCGCTGATGGTAGCGAAGAATTTCAGACCCGTTGCAGCGACTGTGAAGTTTGGTCTGCAGGCAGGAACAGGGGTAAATAAACTGCTGGGTGCCAATACCCTCTCCAGATTAACGGAAGAGGTGAAGGACATGATCCCGTCTTTCCCGCTTTGGACAAAGCAGCTGGCCCCAGCGCCAGGTATAGCCAGGTCTATGGCCAACGCGACAGCGCCTGTTACGGAGGCTGCCGTGGTTTACTTCCCGACCTGTATTTCCCGTACCATGGGCGCTGCGGAGTCCGGCAAGAAAAACATCATCGACACCTTCAAAAGCGTATCGGATAAGGTAGGGCTAAAGTTCACGATTCCGGAGAATGTACAAGGCGCCTGCTGCGGACAGATCTTTTCTTCTAAAGGGTATAGCAAGGCCTACGCCTACACCGCCAACGAAACGATCGAGAAGGTATGGCAGTGGACCGAAAAAGGCCGCCTTCCGCTGGTGCTTGATATCACGTCCTGTACACAGACGCTGCAGAACTGTCGCCCCGTGCTCACCGCTGAGAACAAGGCTAAATTTGATGCGATCAAAATCATTGATAGCATCGACTACATCGCCGATTTCATCCTGCCGAAGGCCACGGTGCTCCGCAAGAAAGCAAATGTGGTGCTGCACCCGGTTTGTTCTTTACAGAAAATGGGAATGGAAGGACGTTTTGTAAGTATAGCCCGACAGTTAGCAGAGGAAGTGACAGTACCGATGCACGCTGGTTGTTGTGGTATGGCCGGTGACCGTGGCTTCTTAGTTCCGGAGCTCACCGCTTCCGCCACCGCACCAGAAGCTGCCGAGGTAAAGCAACGCGAATATGACGGGTATTACTCTTCAGCAAAGACCTGTGAAATGGCAATGACGGAGGCAGTCGGCCGCAACTACGAGTCGATTGTTTATCTACTGGATGAGTGTTTGTAAGATAATCATGTAATAACATAAAAAAGACGCCTGTTAAAGCAACAGGCGTCTTTTTTATGCAGTTTATTCTTACACCACCTCAATTACTGCTGCATATTCTTTTAAGCACACATCAGCAGGTCTCAGATCTGTCACCAGGTAATGGATCGAGTTGAGGTCGCAAATCTTCATGTTCTGGTTAGAGCCGAGCTTTTCGGCGATGCTCATAATGGCGGTTTTCTTGGCGGAGCGTATCATGGCTTTCTTCACCTGGACTACTTCCCAGTCGGAGTCGGTGAGGCCGTCTTCTATGGAGAGGGAGTTGGTACCCAGTATACACAAGTCAACTTTGATCTCGGAGAGCTGGTTTACTACCTGCGCGCCGATCATGATGTGGGAGTTCTTGGAGAGCTGCCCGCCCAGCAAAATCACGTTGATGTTCGGCCGCTCGGCCAGTTCCAGCGCCACCAGCGGGCTAACCGTGAAGAAGGTACAACGGAGGGTGTCGGGTATCATGCGGGCCACTTCAATCATGGTGGTACCGCCGCCTACCAGCACACTCATGCCATCTTTCAAAAGGTCTATCACCTTGCGCGCAATCTCCTTCTTCGATTCCTTGGCGTAAACCTCTGACTGGCTGAACGGATAATGAAAGGACTTTGACAAGGCGCCGCCGTGTACCTTCAGGATCTGGCCGCTTTCAGCCAGCTCGTTCAAGTCTCTTCTAACGGTATCTTCCGACACGTTAAGCTTCAAACTCAAATCCGATGAAAGCACCTTGTTATGCAGATTTATTTGCTTGATAATAAAAGACTGCCGTTCCTCCTTAAGCATTCTGGTCGTGTTTAATCTTCGAAAACCAAATATAGATTTTTTTCTGAAATATGTAGGATGATATAAGCACTGAATTTTGTACGGGAGTCTACAGGATGACCTAATCCCTAAGTATTTTCAGATTTATGAATTGACAAGATTCTTGCAATGATGTGTTTAATCTGTAGGTACAGGTCGCGACCTATCTGCCCGGCGGCTGGCAATGCAACAAGGAAACGTTTAACCTTAAAAGGACTCTTCTTAATAATAGCTAGGATATTCATTACAAAAATTATTCGTGCAAGATTCAGACAGATTGCGACCTGTTCCTACGACCCTCAATTCTGTTTATCTATGAATCCTGAAAGCAAAAAAGCCTGCCCCGGTTAAGGAACAGGCTTTTTATCTCAGATATAAGGTTTCCCTATACCTTCACATAGATCTTTTTCTTGTCCATCCAGAATCCGATCACCCACATCACCAGCATATAAGCTAAGGCGAAGAGGAGGGAGGCCGTTTTGCCTTCGGACCAGCTCAGGAACAGCTGGGTATAGAGCCACTTCTGCAAACTCGTGTCGTCTATCCGAATGAAATTGAGCAGCTTGATGACCAACGTGGCGAAGGCGAAAATGAAGAGAGGATTCTTGCCGAATGCTTCGAAGAAGTATGACCATTTCACAAAGCCAAGTACCTCGATCACCAGCATCAGGCCGGCAATTAGCATCACGCTCAGGCCAACGGAGTGCAGCACGTAAGAGCTCGTCCAGATCGGCTTGTTGATCGGGAAATAGATATCCCACACCAAGGCCATGGCCACCAGCACAGCGCCAGCCACAATCAGCTTGAAGACGGTGCTCAGGCTGTTGCCACTTTTCTGGATGAACAGACCGGCAAAGTAACCGGCAATCACGTTCACGGTGGCCGGCAGTGTACTCAGCAATCCTTCCGGATCGAAGGGCATGCCAAAGCCTTTGTAGAGGTTGGTTTCAGGTATGATCAGGTCGTCGAACTTGCGGGCGGCATTGCCGGCAACACTGTACGGATCAGCGGAGTCGCCGAAGAAGTACATCACAGCCCAGTAGCCAAACAACACTACCACACTGAAAATAGCGGCCCCTTTGAACTTGAGGTAATGCACGGCCAACGAGGCAATAAGATAACACAGCGCGATACGCTGCAGCACCCCCATAATACGAACCGCCGTGAAGTCTTTCATCACGATAGCTCCTTCCGGATCTCTTGTGATAAACGGAAAGAGGTTGAGAAACAGGCCGATCAGGAAAATAAGTGCCGTGCGCTTGAATACCTTGCGTAGAAACACGCTGTCAGGTTGCGTTTCGAACTTGCGCATGCTAAAGCTCATGGCGTTGCCCACCACAAACAGAAAAGACGGGAACACTAGGTCGGTCACTGTAAAGCCATGCCAGGCAGCGTGCTTGAAAGGGGCGTAAATGCTGCCCCAACTGCCGGGGTTGTTCACCACGATCATCAGCGCGATGGTGAGTCCGCGGAGCACGTCTAGGGAAAGGTAGCGCTCGTAGGTTTTCGGACGCAGCAAGCCGGCGTCAGTCAAATGTGGTGCTGTAGAAAGTTTAGTCATCGGAGTGGGTTTAAGGTATGGCGATGATTAAGGTATAGCGATGATGCTCGATGTATAAAAAGATAGCCGCCCCGTTTCGTGCGGGACGGCTATACCTTATAGGATTACTTCACAGAAGCCTCTGCAGGCTGTTTCTCTTTGCTCTTGCCCATGGCGTCATACACCACTTGCAGCACGCCGGTGCGGGTATTGAGCTTGCTGAGTTTGTTGTTCTCGCGGGTCGGGTTCACGCGGTTGCTCAGGAACACATACACCAGGTTATTCACCGGATCAACCCAGGTATAAGTACCCGTGAAGCCCGAGTGACCGAAACTCTCTACCGGAGCACCTGGAGCTGCATTGCTGTTTGGCGCGCCTGGTTTGGCCGGACGGTCGAAGCCGAGGGCGCGGTAGTTGCCCTGGTCGCAGAACTGGCATTTGCTGTACTCCTTTACTACGTTCTCGGCGATGTAACGCTTATTGGCATACTCACCGTCGTTCAGGTATAGCTGCATCAGTTTGGCTACATCGTTGGAGTTGCCGAACAGACCAGCGTGTCCGCTCACTCCGCCCAGCATGGCAGCGCCTTCGTCGTGCACCGTTCCGTGCAGCAGTTGCTTGCGGAAGTGTGGTTCAAACTCGGTTGGCACAATGCGCGACAGCGGGTAGTTCTTGTATGGGTTGAACGTCAGAGTGCTGGCACCCAGTGGCTTGTAAATGGAGTTCTGCAGGTATGTCTCGAAACCTACACCAGTAATGTTCTCCACTACTTTCGGCGCCAGAATGAAAGACAGGTCGCTGTATACGTATCCCGGCTTCTCGTTCAGGGGCGACTCCATGATCTCCTTGTAGATCTTGTCGGCATACTTGCGGTGGATGTACAGGTTATCCGCCACTTTGATCGGGAAGCGGGCAGAAGAATCGGCCTTGAAGGTGCGCCACTTGAAGTTACCGTTTTTCTTCACCGTCTCTTTCCAGAAAGGAATCCAGGATTTCAGGCGGGCCTGGTGGGTGAGGATGTCGCGGTAGTTCAGGTCAGCTTTGTTCGTGCCGGCAGCCATCGGCAGGTAGTGGCCTAAAGTCTGGTTCTCGTCGAAGCGGCCTTCGCCTTTCAGACGCATCAGCGCAGCCATAGAAGTACTGATCTTCGTCACAGAAGCCAGGTCGTAGAGGTCATCGATATGTACCGGCTGTTGCTTGTCGTAGGTATGGTATCCGAAGGCTTTGTGGTAGATCACCTTGCCATCCTTGGCCACCAGCACTTGCGCACCCGGAGCGGCTTCTTCGCGAATCGCCTGGTGCACGAGTGAGTCTATACCTGCCAGATCCTGTGATTTTATACCTACCGCCTCCGGCATGGAGTAGGCCAGGCGAACACCACCGTGGGTCAGCAGGCCGTCACCGATTTTGAAAGAGTTGCTCACGGTTACCGGTAACTTGCCCGTAGCACCTATACCTCCAAAGATCATCTGCGAAACAAGGTCCTGCGTAACGGCATTCTCCTGGTAAGCGGCAATCACGGCATCTGCTTTGTTGAGGCTCTCCATCTCGGCGAGGCTATACACGTTGCCAAACACGCTCACAATGGTTTTCTTATTACGAATAAGCTCTTTGAGGAACAGGTTCATCTCGGCGGTGATGCCGAAATTGCTACTTCCCGCCTTGAGTTGCAGCGCGTGCACGCCTGCGATGATCAGGTTGTAATCTTTCAACTTCTCCTTCATGGCCTGTAGCTCCTCAATAGAGTTGGTTGGCTTCAGGAAGAAAGTGTCTACCTGCGTATAGCGGGCCAGATCGCGCTGGAAAGCGGTTTCTTTTGTAGTGCCGATCGCTAACGCTGCCACTTTCAACGTGTCGAGTGTCTGGATTGGCAGGATGCTGTTTTTATTGCGAAGCAGCGTGAGCGAAGCCGCAGTCAGCTGACGGTTCAGGTACTGCGCATGTGGATTGTTGAGGTCAGCAACCAGGTTCTTGGTTTCGATTGGTTCCCACTTGTCGAGGCCCACCCATTGCTTGGCGGCCAATACTTTGCGAACACGGAAGTCGATCTCAGCCTGCGAGATCTCCTTGTTGGCAATGGCTTTTTTTACTTCCTGGATGGTGGTTTTTACATCCATTGTGTTCAGCATCACATCGTTACCGGCCACCAAAGCCTTCACGTCCACTACCCCCGGAGGGTAGAACTTGGCCACGCCCTGCATGTTGAGGGCATCAGTAAACACCAGTCCTTTGTAGTTGAGCTCGTTTTTGAGCAGGTCTGTTACAATCGGCTTCGACAGGGTAGAGGCCAGGTTTGGTGTGTTGTCGAGCACCGGGATGTTCATGTGCGCCACCATCACGCTACCCAGTCCTTTGTCCATCAGGGCGCGGAAAGGGTGCAGCTCAGTAGAGTCGAGGCGGATGCGGGAGAAGTTGATCAGGGGCAGACCGTAGTGCGAGTCCACGTTGGTGTCGCCGTGACCCGGGAAGTGCTTGGCGCTGGCCAGCACGCGGTTATCCTGCATACCCTTCATGTACGCCAGTGATTTGCTGGCCACGTTATATTTATTCTCACCGAAAGAGCGGAAGCCAATTACCGGGTTGTTTGCGTTGTTGTTGATGTCCACAGTAGGGGCGAAGTTCACATGCACCCCCAGGCGCTGGCATTGGCGTGCAATCTCGGCACCCATTTCGTAGATGAGGCGCTCGTTCTCGATGCCGCCCAACGCCATTTGGTAAGGGAAGCGGATGGTGCTGTCGAGACGCATGGCCAGACCCCACTCACCGTCGATGGAGATCATGAGCGGCACTTTGCTTTCCTGCTGGTAGCGGTTGGTCATTTTGGCCTGACGCACCGGACCACCCTGGAAGAAGATCATGCCACCTACTTTATAGGTCTTCACGATGTTGCTGATCGAGTCGATGTGCGCCTGGTTTTTGTTGGAGTACACTGGAATCGAGATCAACTGGGCGATCCGTTCTTCAGGCGTCAGGGTCTTCATGACAGAATCTACCCAGCGGCTGTTGGTGTACTGCAGGAAATCAGCGTCGCGGCCCGGCGTATAGCTGGCAGCGGGCGCTTTCTTGGTAGTGGCTTTTCCTGTTTTTGCTTTGTTGGACTGGCCTTGCAGGTTGTTTGTGCCGAAAATCAGCAACAAAACAAGGGCCATCGAGAGGTAATAGGATGGTTTCAAGGTGATATAGGTTTATTTACTATCAGATACACTGCAATTTAATAGTTTTCAGGTATAAGTATTTTTATTTGCGGTAATTTTTTAAATTCCTGCAAATAAAAGCAATATTAGGGGCGTGGAGTGAGTAAGTAATCAGTACCAAATATACGATGTTATAGCGGGTATACCTATAGGGTATTCGATCAGGATGTAAGGATGCGGTTTATACCTGGTTGTCTTTGATTAGAATGGGGTATAGCTCGGATTTGAAAGGGTAGAGTGAGTTTTCGTGTATAATTTTTTTGTCTAAATCAGGATTTGCAAGATGAAAGAGGGCCTCTACCCCCACGGATTGACAGGATTTTCGCAGATACCGGGTCCAACCACCCCTAACCCCTCCTTATCCAAGGCGGGGAATCTGTAACTGTCAGTTGATAGGTACAAGCGTTTTAGTTGATGCCACAGACCACTGGCAGGTATAGAAAAGATAACTTGCACTTGAACAATGAAACAGATCGCTTTGCCAAGTGCATAAAACGACAATCCACTGTTTGAGCGTTCAGCGAGTGGGGGTAGGGGCCCTCGATTTTTTCATCAAGGAAAAAAGTAAGGCCCGCCCGGGCAAGCTATAGAACGAAACAGTAGCTATACCTGCAAAGCAGCCGCTACGCTCTTACAAACCGGCCTATGCAAAACCGCATTTGCGTTGTCGCTAAACTCACGGTACAGCTACCACTGGCAGGTATAGCCAAATTGATTTTATATATTTACTGAACAAGTAAACAAATAATGAAACGAATTTTTACTCAAGCATTTGCCCTAATACTAGGCTGCGGCCTGCTGGCAAGCTGCGCTACTAACCCTTACGCCGCAACCAACAAATCGTATAAAAAACAGGCCAAGGCCTATGCTAAATCGCTGCGGGTTATACCTACAGCCCCGAATGGCGAACACACCTACCCGCAAGGTGATCACTGGGTGGGTACTACCAATTTCAATCTGCGCAAGCCCAACTTCGTGATCATCCACCACACGGCGCAAAACTCCACGGACCATACCTTGAAAACCTTCACCATGCCCTCCACGAAGGTGAGCTCGCATTACGTGATCGGGCGCGATGGCAAGGTATACCAGATGCTGCACGACCATATGCGCGCCTGGCACGGCGGCAACAGCAGGTGGGGCAGCAACACCGACCTCAACTCTTCTTCCATAGGTATAGAGCTCGACAATAATGGCTCCGAGCCTTTTACGGAGGAGATGATCAACAGCCTGATTGCCGTATTGGGTAAGCTTAAAAAAGAGCACGGTATACCTGCCGAAAACTTCATCGGTCACGCCGACATCGCCCCGGTTCGCAAAGTAGACCCAAGCCCGCTGTTTCCATGGAAGACGCTGGCCGACAATGGTTTTGGTCTGTGGTTCGACGAGGATGTGCTGGATAAAGAGCAAGTGCTGCGCGAAGTGCCTGTAGGCGGCGAAGGCGACCAGACCCCTTTGCTGGTGATGGAGACAGTGCCGAAGTATACACTGCCCGAGCACTTTAACCCACTCGACGCCCTGCGCATCATCGGCTATGATGTGCGTAATCCCGAGGCTGCCGTGCGCGCTTTCAAGATTCACTTCATCCAGAATGATGTAAACAGCCCACTAACGGAGGACGAGAAGTTGATTCTTTATAACCTGTATCAGAAGTATTTGTAAATTGGGGGAGATTCTCTATCGTATTTAAACTGATATAAGAAAGTTTAAATGAAAGGTATGAACTGTGCCGTATTAAGACCCGTGGTTCAAAAGATAGCAGGTAACTAAAACTGAGGAGAATGGATAATCATACTACACTCAAACTAACTGAGTTTAGGGTACTTTCAAATGGTGCTAATGGAGGCCATTCATATGTCTCGTCCTGTATCGACTATAAAAATCAAAACAGAAAGATTGTAATATTCTTCAAAGACAAAGCGGATGAGAAGAAACTTCAATTTCTAGAAGAGATTTATGTTGAAGGAAACCTTTTAGACGAAGGTGAAGAGTATTCTCTAAGTCTATTAGGAGCAAAATTGATCTATAGTTGACGTTTGGTTTAAATATAGCCTGTAGGATATTATTTAGTGATTTATTCATCAAGAAGTATGCAAATCTTAAACTATGACTTACTCAAAGTATGGAAGAATTCTCAATCAAAGGAGATAACGGGAATCACTTAAAAATTTCCTTTCAGGAAGTGTATGGTTTTCCTGAATCGACCTGTAATTGGGGAGGTTATGAAGTACGCTCTTCCATAGAGATAAAGTCGAATAACTTCATGGTCAAATCAACCTTGTGGACATCTACAGGGGAGCTGCATGACTTCTTTAAAAGGTTGGAAGCCTGCAATAAAGAAATAAAAGGTACTGCCAATTTTACTAATTATGAGTCCAATTTGGAGTTCGTTGTCACTTATGATGAGCTTGGACATGTAAACATTAAGGGAAAATTTGAAGAGTTTACAGAGAATGATAATGAACTGAAGTTTGAATTTAATTCTGACCAATCATACCTGAGCTTGACACTTGAAGAACTCCGACAAATAGTTAAGAAGTATGGAAATATGAGAGGAGTAGAAAGATAAATTCAGGGCATTAAGCATAGACTACAAAAGCACTAAACATCCACCACCCATGACCAAACCTCTACTCACCCGGTATATCTTAAAACTCTTCCCTTGCCTCGGCTTGTTCTTCCTCCTTGGCTGTAGCGCTGCCAAACCCGTGGCGGAAGCGCCTGCACCTTACGGACCGGCGGAGATTCAGCGGCAGGTGATGGAAGTGGCGGCTTTGCAGAAAAGCTTCGTAGGTTTTGTATTGTACGACCCGGAACTGGGCAAGGCGGTGGTGGAGCACAATGCCGACAAGTACTTCGTGCCTGCTTCCAACACCAAGCTGTTCACGTTTTATGCGGCTTCCAAAATGCTGGGCGATTCTATACCTGCGCTCAAGTACGTGGCCACAGGCGACTCACTGATCTTCTGGGGCACCGGTGACCCGACCTTCACGCACATGGACCTTCAGAACAACATCGCCTACGATTTCCTGAAGAACCGCAAGGAGAAACTCTACTACATCGAGGCACCCATGACCAGCACGCCCTTCGCCACTAATTGGGGCTGGGACGATTACAACTACTACTACCAGCCGGAGCGCAGCCCTTTCCCGATCCATGGCAACATTATAAAGTTCAAAAAAGACAGCACCTCGGCCTATACCACCACACCAGCTTATTTTCAGAAGTACGTAAAACCAGATACCTCCAAAAACGCGCACCGCGACACCTTCCGCAGAGCATGGCGCGCGAACGACATTGCCTACAACCCGAAGCGGGCATCGATCGCTTTTTCACAGGAAGTTCCTTTTATCACCTCGCCGGAACTGACTGTACAACTCCTGGCCGACACCCTGAAGCGCTCCGTTAAACTGGTGAAGCGACCTATACCTGCGGGTGGTCAGATTCTGTACGGTCTGCCTGCCGATTCCGTATTCAAACGTATGCTGCAGGTAAGCGACAACCTGATGGCAGAGCAACTGATGATGCTGAGCTCCGGCACTTTCTCTGATACCTTGTCGGTAGAACGGGCCATCAAATATGCCGTGCAAAATTACCTGTCTGACCTGCCGGATGCACCGGTTTGGATAGATGGCTCGGGCCTTTCGACCATGAACATGTTCACGCCACGCAGCATCATTGCGCTTCTGCAGAAAATGCACGCCGAGCGACCGAGGGAGAGGCTGCTGCCTATGCTGGCCGTAGGCGGAAGACCAGGCACTTTCCGGAATATCTACAAAGCGGATGTTCCCTTTGTGTTTGGCAAATCGGGCACACTGGCGCACGTGCACAACCAAAGCGGCTACATTATCACGAAGAGTGGTAAGCTCTTGATGTACAGCTTTATGAATAATAATTTTAAAACATCTTCGGCAGAGATTAGAAGCGCCATGGAACGTATTATGACCGAGGTGCACGAGAAGTATTAAGTAGAAGCTATTTCGGGTTTTTCAATCCAAAATCTAACTGTTGCGGATTTGTAATCTGCATTTTACATGGCAGGGGAATTAGGAAAACCCAATAGTTTACTTCCGGATTAAGAAACCCGGACGAGCAATCTTAAAACAATTAGCAACAAACAATTAAGTATCTATACCTGACCATACAAACAAACCAACACCATGTTGAAACTAACGATACGCTCTTTTGACCTGCCGCTGCGGCATACCTTTACCATCTCCTACGACTCCCGCGATGTGCAGCCGACCATGATTGTGGAGCTGCAGCACGGCGAGCACAAAGGCTATGGCGAGGCAACCAGCAATCCGTACTATGGCTTCACCATCGAGAGCATGACCGCAGCGCTGGAGAACATCCGCGAGAAAATCGAGTCGACCGAGCTGACTTCGCCGGAGGAATTCTGGGCGCAGATGCAGCCACATTTAACGAACCATCCTTTTGCCCTCTGCGCACTCGACCTGGCCGCTAACGATCTGTTCGGCAAAATGAAAGGCCAGCCGCTCTATAAAATCTGGGGCCTCGAGGCGAAGAACATGCCGCTCACCAACTATACCATCGGCATCGCCTCCATCGATAACATGGTGAAAAAGTTGCAGGAAATGCCGTGGCCGCTTTACAAAATCAAGCTGGGTACAAAAGAAGACGTGGCCATTATCAAGGAGCTACGCAAGCACACCGACGCTATTTTCCGCGTAGATGCCAACTGTGCCTGGGGTGTGGAAGAAACCATTGAGAATTCAAAGCAACTGAAGGAACTGGGCGTGCAGTTTATCGAGCAGCCTATGAAAGCCGACGATCTGGAAGGAATGAAAGAGGTATACAAGCGCTCCGAACTGCCCCTGATCGCCGATGAAAGCTGCATTACCGAAGCTGACGTAGCCAAATGTCACGGACTGTTCCATGGTGTGAACATCAAACTCACGAAATGCGGTGGTCTGACACCTGCCCGTCGTATGATCACTGAAGCCAAGAGCCTGGGTATGAAAGTGATGGTGGGTTGCATGACAGAATCCAGCGTAGGTATATCGGCCATCGCGCAGTTGCTGCCAATGCTCGACTACGTGGACATGGACGGCGCCCTGCTGCTGAGCAAAGATATCGCTACTGGCGTCACCATCGACTACGGCAAAGTGAGCTACAGCGAAAATGTGAACGGCACAGGCGTTACCCTCAACGCATAATGGCAAACAAGGTATACACAGACCAACTACCGGGTCGCACCCTGGTGGTAGAGGGGACGGAGTTCCTGTTCTTTAGCGGGACCTCCTACCTGGGTATACCTGTCAATGAGGCTTTCAGGAACTGCGTGCTGGAAGGGATGGCCCGCTATGGCACCAACTACTCCAGTTCGCGCAATTCCAACCTGCAGCTGCGGGTGTTCGAGGAGGCGGAAGAGTACCTTGCCACGTATACCGGAGCCGAAGCGGCTTTTACGATGTCGTCGGGTTACCTGGCGGGGCAGGCGCTGGTGCAGACCCTGCAGGGAAACGGACATTTTATCTATGCTCCCAACACGCATCCGGCGCTCTGGCGCAGCACCGCCGACGAAGTTACCGGTGACTATGACGCCTGGGTTGCTCCGATGCTGCAGCAGGTAAAGTCTGTGAAGGAAAGTCACATCATCCTGGTCTGCAATTCCCTCGACCCGCTCAAAGCACGCAACCATGGATTCAGCTGGCTGAGCGCTTTGCCGACAGACAAGCAAATCACGCTGATCGTAGACGATTCGCATGGCTTTGGTGTGACAGGTGAAGACGGTGACGGTGTATTTGCACAGCTGAATGCCCGTCTGCAACCAAACTTGCGACTGGTGGTAGCCAGCTCCATGGGCAAGGCCTTAGGTATACCTGCCGGTGTCGTGCTGGGTGATAAAAGTTTGGTAGATAGGTTGCGGCACAGCCATTATTTCGGTGGTGCTTCCCCGGCTATACCTGCTTACCTATATGCCTTTTTGAAATGTGAATCAGTGTTCAAAGAAGCCCGTGAAAAGCTGTTTGCGAACATCGCTTATTTTCTGGAGCATTTGGAGCGGCCCGAGCAATTCAGTTACTTTGAAAGGTATCCGGTTTTCGGGGTGCGCGAGCATCGCCTGGCAGCATACCTGCAGGAACATGGCGTGATCATCTCCAGCTTCCGCTACCCGACGCCTGCCGACGACCCGATCACCAGGGTTATTCTGAGTAGTGCGCATCAGCAGGAGGATATTCAGCGATTAACGGCCTTAATCAATGAATTTGCCTGACATTAGCCTTAAAAAGGCACCAAATAAACGTTATTACAGCACCCAAACAATTCAAATTACATTTTACAGACCTTAAAAATCTAACCCAACACCCCTTTAATAGGGAAGTCTGCACTACATGGAAGAAACCACTACCGCTACAGCACCCCTCATCACCAACGATGCCGTTGTGCTGGGTATTCTCATCATCATCCTTGCCATTATTTTCAAAACCTCATCGAGTGAGCGTACCGTGTTCAAGAAATTCTACTCGGTTGTGCCATCGCTTTTGCTTTGTTACCTTATACCTAGCATACTCAACTCGCTCAATATCATCTCTGGGGAAACGTCAGCCTTGTATGGCATGGCTTCGCGTTACCTGTTGCCGGCAAGTTTGGTGCTGTTCACCATCAGCCTCGACCTGAAAGAAATCTGGAAGCTGCGCCACAAAGCGGGCCTGATGTTTATCACGGGTACAGTCGGTATCATCATTGGCGGTCCGTTGGCTATCCTCATCGTCTCCACATTTGCGCCTGATATTGTAGGGGGAGCGGGGCCCGATGCCGTGTGGCGTGGTCTCTCCACGATAGCAGGTAGCTGGATTGGCGGCGGCGCTAACCAACTGGCCATGTACGAGGTGTTCAAACCTAATCCAAACCTATTCTCAGCCGTGATTGCTGTAGATGTGATCGTGGCCAACATCTGGATGGCCGTGCTGCTTTACGGCGCAGGCAGGTCAGAGAAGATAGACACTTTCTTTAAAGCCGACAGCTCGGCTGTGAATGACCTGAAAAACAAAATTGAGAAGTACCGTCAAAGCATTATGAAAATTCCGACACTGTCAGATCTGATGCTGATAGCAGGCGTAGGATTTGGTATAACCGGCGTAGCTCACTTCTTTGCAGATATCATTGCCCCCTGGATCGAGGCAAATGCGCCGGAGCTGGCTCAGTTCAGCCTTACCTCCGGCTTCTTCTGGTTGGTGGTGCTGGCTACTACCTTCGGGATGCTCCTGTCTACCACCAAAGCCCGTAACTTGGAGGGCGCAGGTGCTTCCCGTATCGCTAGTATTTTCCTCTACATCCTGGTGGCTACCATCGGCATGCAGATGGACGTGACCGCCATCGTGAGTCAGCCGGGCTTGTTCCTGGTGGGCATCATCTGGATTTCGATACACATGCTGCTGCTACTTATTGTTGGGAAACTCGTCAAGGCACCTTTCTTTTTCCTGGCAGTTGGCAGCCAGGCCAACGTGGGCGGTGCCGCCTCCGCGCCTATCGTGGCAGCTGCCTTCCATCCGGCACTGGCACCGGTGGGCGTATTGCTGGCTATACTCGGCTATGCGGTGGGTACCTATGGCGCCTACATCTCAGCCATACTCATGCAGCTGGTGGCGCCTCAGTAACGAATTATTATAGAAAGATAAATGTTTAGTGAATAATGCTGTTGTCAGGCACTTGCGTTGGCAGCCGATTAAAAACCGATACCATGATCAAAAAGAACCCATTCGTGCTGTTGCTTTTGCTGGTGCTTGCTTCCTGCACCGGCACACAAAGCACTACTACCGAAACCGCCACTGCGTCTAAGGTTGAGCCCGCAGTTTCCCCGGCCAAGCCACATATCGATGTCGTGCGGCAACAGTTTGCACCCGACAAGCGGGTTGCGCTGTTTGATGTGGAGCCCAAGGGGAATGTACTTCGGGGCGAAACCAACATGTCTGAGGCCAAAGCGGATTTGCTAAAGCGTTTGCAGGCAGCCAATGTGACGTTCGTAGACAGCATACAGGTGCTGCCGGAAGCAGAACTGGGGGGCAAGCATTATGCTGTAGTCACCATTTCAGTGGCCAACATACGCTCTAAGCCGACCCACTCCGCCGAACTGGCGACACAGGCCACGATGGGCACCCCACTCAAGGTATGGAAGAAGCAAAACGGCTGGTACTTGGTGCAGACGCCAGACCACTACCTGTCGTGGGTGGATTATGGTGGCATCGCTTTGATGGACCAGACTGCCTTCAATAACTGGCAGCAAGGCAAGAAGTTGATTTACACCAAAACCTATGGTTTCGCGCACGCCACCGCAGACAGGAATTCCTCAAGTGTGTCCGACATGGTGTACGGTGACGTGATGGTACTCAAGAACAAGACAAAAGATTTTTATGAAGTTGCCTTCCCGGACGGGCGAACCGGTTTTGTTGCCGCTGCCGAAGCCATGGATTTCAAGGAATGGGTAGCCACGCGCAAACCAACCGAAGATAACCTGGTGGCTTCCAGCAAAGAAATGCTAGGTATGCCATACCTATGGGGCGGCACTTCTGTGAAAGGAATGGACTGCAGCGGCTTTACCAAAACCATTTTCTTTATGAACGGGCTGGTATTGCCACGCGATGCTTCGCAGCAGGTGCATATTGGCGAGCTAGTGAACACTGACAAAGGTTGGGATGATATGCGTCCGGGCGATCTGTTGTTTTTCGGTGTGCCAGCCGAAGACGGCAAGCCGGAGCGCGTGGTGCACGTAGGTATGTGGATTGGCGGTAACCAGGAATTTATTCACTCTGCCGGCCGCGTGCGCATCAACAGCATGAACCCATCCGCCGAAAACCACGATGCTTCAGAACTGGCCCGCTTCCTGCGTGCCAAACGTGTATCGCCGGAAGCAACCCTTGTGGATCTGCGCGAAAAGCCACTCTACGAGTAAGATATAGTATTGATTGAACAGAAAGGCGGTGGCGAAAGCTACTGCCTTTTTTATTGTCATTTCATCCTGATGGAGAATTCCAGAATCCCTGTAGTGGCCGTATTATTTCATTTCCATTTCACACTCTTTTGTATCCCGCAAATAAGAGTTCTCTGCCGTTAGTTCTGTGCGTTTCATCAAAGGTAGTGGAGGTTAAAGAATTAAAGATTCTTTATTTTCTAAAACAATAATTCTTAGATTAAGTAAAAATTAATGAATTATAAATTACTTCTATAAAAATTTAGTAGAAGTAACTTGATTTTATACCGCTTATTACCGTACTTTATATTATTAGAAGAAAACTGATCGCATGAGCGCATTTCTGGCATTGGAAGAAGGGTATCTGGAGAAGCTCAACCACGTGGAGCGGAAGAAACACCTTCAGAAGATTAAGATTGTGAGGCACTTGTATGTAAAAGGTGCTCGCTCTAATGCCGATATTTGCAACCGCTTCAATATCAGTTCTCCAACTTCTATGGCTTTGCTCAACGAGCTGATGGCCGAGGGATTGATTGAAAAACAGGGTCGTGGCGAATCAGTAGGAGGTCGCAAGCCGGAACTGTACGGACTGCGCAACAACTCGCTTTTCGTGCTGAGCATCGAAATGGAAAAGTTCAGCACCCGCATGGCGATTTTTGATGGCACGAACAACAACATCACCGGCACCCATACCTTTCCAATAAATCTTTCCAAAGACCTTAGCGCAATCGAGGAGCTATACCTACACGCCAACAATTTAGTGCTTTCGGCAGGTATAGACGCTGACAAACTGATGGGCATTGGCCTGAGTATGCCGGGCCTTGTTTCCTCCCACGAAGGCAATAGCTATACCTATCTGCTAACGGGTCAGAACGAAACACCGCTGCAGGATCTGCTGGCCCTCAGGTTTAACAAGCCGGTTTACATCCAGAACGACGTGAAGAGCATCACCCTGGCCGAGTACCGTTTTGGGGCAGCGCAGGGCAAGCGCGATGTGCTGGTACTCACGCTGGACTGGGGTATCGGTCTGGGGATTATTATGGATGGTAAACTGCGTGCCGGTACCTCAGGGTTTGCGGGCGAGTTTGGGCACATCCCTTTTATAGAAAATGGCGTGCTTTGCCATTGCGGCAAGCGCGGCTGTCTGGAAACTGTTGCCTCAGGAAGTGCATTGGCCCGCATGGCCCGCGAAGGACTGCAGGCCGGTCAGGATACCTTACTAAAAGCGCTTTCAGGGCAGGAATCTGAGAAAATAGAGCCGCAGACCATCATTCAGGCCGCACACGAAGGTGACCAGTACGCCATCAATATACTCGCCGAAACAGGCCGGAACCTGGGCAAAGGTATAGCCATGCTGATCCAGCTGTATAACCCGGAGCTGATCATTATTGGCGGTAAAATGGCAGAAGCCAGGCAATACCTCACCACCCCGATACAGCAATCGATCAACACGTACTGCATGACGCAGCTGCGTGAGCGGACCGAAATCGTGCTTTCCAGGCTGGGAGCGCAGGCAGGTATACTGGGGCCGGTGGCTACGGTAATGGAGCGCATTTTTGAGCACCGCATCGAATCAACGAAATAACAGAACAACGAAACACAACATCACATTATAGCACAAAGAAAATGGCACGATTAAATCTTCTGGAAGAAACCCGTTTTGAAAAGCTTCCGGTTACCGTTTACTCCGATGAACATGTCGCCTCGGTGAAAGTGGCACAGCGTATAGCGGAGCTGATCAGGTATAAGCAAGGACGCAACGAAAAGGCTGTGCTCGGTCTGGCCACGGGTGCCACACCCATAAAGGTGTATGCCGAACTGGTGCGCCTGCATCGCGAAGAAGGGCTTAGCTTCCGCAATGTGATCACCTTCAACCTGGACGAGTACTACCCGATGCAGCCAACTGCGGTGCAGAGCTATGTCACGTTCATGAACGAGAACCTGTTCGACCTCATCGACATCAACAAAAACAATGTGCATATACCTGACGGCACGCTGCCACAGGAAAGAATACACGACTACTGCCTGGAATACGAGCGCAAGATCGAAGCCGTAGGCGGCCTGGATCTGCAGCTGCTGGGCATTGGTCGTACGGGTCACATCGGTTTCAACGAGCCGGGTTCTGCGCCAAACTCAGGTACACGCCTGGTAACGCTCGACGACCTGACCCGCCGTGATGCTTCCCGTGACTTTGGTGGTAAGGAAAATGTGCCGCGCAAAGCCATCACCATGGGCATCGGTACTATCTTCAAAGCCCGCGAAATTATCCTGATGGCCTGGAGTGGCAAGAAAGCGCCGATCATCAAAAAAGCGGTGGAAGGGGAAATGTCGAGTGATGTTCCGGCCACATACCTGCAATTATCAGACAATGTCGAGTTTGTGCTGGACATGGACGCTGCTTCGGATCTGACCCGCTTCAATACGCCATGGTTGGTAAAAGATTGCCCATGGGATGATGCCCAGATCAAGAAAGCGGTTATTTGGTTGTCGCAGACGATGAAGAAGCCGATCCTGAAGCTGACCGAGGAAGATTACAACAACAACGGCATGGCCCAGCTGATCACCGAAAAGGGTACAGCCTACGAAATCAACATCGACATCTTCAACAAGCTGCAAAGCACCATCACCGGCTGGCCGGGTGGTAAACCTAACGCCGACGACAGACGTCGTCCGGAGCGTGCCGAACCTGCCCGCAAGCGTGTCGTAATCTTCTCGCCACACCCGGATGATGATGTGATCTCGATGGGGGGTACGTTTATCCGACTGGTGGATCAGGGGCATGATGTTCATGTAGCTTACCAGACTTCCGGCAACACAGCCGTGTGGGACGATGACGTGCTGCGCTACATGGAGTTTGCCATCGACTTTAACAAGAGCATCGGGCAGGAGACGAATCACCTGGAAAATATCTACGACGACATGCGTGGCTTCCTGGAGAACAAGCAGCCAAACCAGCTCGACACGCAGGAAATTCGCGATGTGAAAGGCTTTATCCGCAAGAGCGAGGCCATTGCCGGTGCCCGCTATGCCGGTCTCGAAGATGATCACATTCACTTTATGGCGCTGCCGTTCTACGAAACAGGCAAGACGGTGAAGAAGCCAGTGACTGATATTGACGTGGAACTGACCATCGAACTACTGCAGCAAGTGAAGCCGCATCAGGTGTTTGCCGCCGGCGACTTTGCCGACCCGCACGGCACGCACATCGTTTGCTTCAACATTGTGCTGGCCGCCCTTACCCACCTGCGCGAAACCGAGGAGTGGGCCAAAGACTGCTGGCTGTGGATGTACCGCGGTGCCTGGCACGAATTTGCTACGCACGAGATCGAAATGGCTGTGCCGTTGTCGCCGCAGGAAGTGGAACGCAAGCGCAACGCCATCTTCAAGCACCAGTCACAGAAGGACTATCCGGTGTTCCCGGGCGACGATGCACGCGAGTTCTGGGTACGTGCCGAAGAGCGCAATCGCGAGACCGCCAAGAACTACGATGACCTGGGCCTTGCCAACTACGAGGCGATGGAAGCTTTCGTGAAATGGAAATTCTAGATTAAACAATGACAGCTGAAACGGAGCAAATTGCTTAGCTTTGTTTCAGCTGTTTTTTTATTTGTCTGGGTTTGTGAAATTGACCCTGATTTAGCTAAAGGCAGGACTCGTTACACTTTGTTTTGTCATCCTGTAAGGATCCTGTTAAAAAGTAGCATAGGCTCGGCTTCTTAGGCAGAAGCCTTTTTTATCAACCAGGCCGCATCGCTTTCAAGCATTACCAACACCCTTAAAAACACGCGTTTCTGATATGACTTTCAGAAAAAATATTCTTACCCTTTTGCTCTCGATTTTCTGCACGGCAGGTATAGCTACGCTTTCGCAGGCGCAGGTAAAGCCTGAATCGCTGTCGCTGATACCGCAGCCAGTGAAACTGACCACCCAAAAGGGAGGCTTTCTGGTGCAACCCTCCACCAAGGTATATGTTGATCCGAAAAATGATGATCTGCTGCGTGTAGGCGAGTTTTTGGCCCAGCACATCGAAGGGGCAATCGGTCACAAGCCGGAGGTGATCCAGAAAAAGCCGAAGAAAAAAGAGACGAACCTGATCTACCTGACGCTGAAGACAGATAACGATACGCTGGGTGCAGAAGGCTATACCCTGGATGTAAAGCAGAATCGCATTACTTTGGCTGCAAAAGAAACACATGGCACATTCCTGGGTATACAGACGATACGCCAGTTGCTGCCTGCCCAAAAAACATCCGAGTCAGCGCTTATACCTGCGCTCCAGATCGTGGACAAACCCCGCTATACCTGGCGCGGCATGCACCTGGACGTGACCCGCCATTTCTTTCCGGTGGAGTTCGTGAAGCAATACATCGATTACCTGGCGATGCACAAGTTGAACAGCTTTCACTGGCACCTGACCGATGACCAGGGCTGGCGCATCGAGATCAAAAAGCACCCGAAACTGACCGAAGTTGGCGCCTGGCGCGATAGTACATTGATCGGCCACTACTGGGATCTTCCACAGACATACCGCAAGCGTCGTCACGGCGGCTACTATACCCAGGAGCAGATAAAAGAAGTCGTGAAGTATGCGCAGGACCGCTTCATCAACGTGGTGCCTGAGATCGAAATGCCGGGCCATGCACTGGCAGCCCTGACAGCCTATCCAGAGCTTTCGTGTACCGGCGGTCCGCACAAAGTGGAGTCGAAGTGGGGTATTTTTCCGGATATTTTCTGTGCCGGCAACGAGCAGACTTTCGCCTTTCTGGAAGATGTACTTACGGAAGTGATGGAGCTTTTTCCGAGTAAAGTGATTCACGTAGGTGGCGACGAAGCCCCGAAAACCCGCTGGAAGGTTTGTCCGAAATGCCAGAAGCGCATTGCCGACGAAGGCCTGAAAGACGAGCACGAACTGCAGAGCTATTTTGTGCAGCGCATGGAGAAATTCGCAAATAAGAACGGTCGCATCATCATCGGCTGGGACGAGATTCTGGAAGGCGGCTTGGCCCCGAATGCTTATGTGATGTCATGGCGCGGCACCAAAGGAGGTATAGCGGCCGCTAAAGAAAAGCACTACGTGGTGATGTCGCCGGGCACGCCTCTGTACTTTGACTACTACCAAGGCGAACGCAACCTCGAACCGACCACCATACATGGGTATAACCCGCTTTCTAAGGTATACGCCTACGATCCAACGCCCAGCGAATTGTCAGCTGAAGAGAAAAAGTACATCCTGGGAGCGCAGGCTAACTTGTGGACCGAATACATATCGACCGAAGAGCATGTAGAGTACATGGTGTTTCCGCGCATATCGGCCCTGAGCGAAGTATTATGGACACCTGCCAAACTGAAAGACTGGAAAAGCTTCCAGAACCGTATGACGGAGCAGTACAAGCGATACGATGCGTTGGGCGTCAACTATGCCCGCAGCGCTTTCAATGTGAACCAGCAACTGCAGGTAGACACGGCCAGCAATAGAGCCAACGTGACTTTTAAGACCGATGCGGCAGATGTCACCATCCACTATACCTTAGACGGATTTGAGCCAAACACGAGGTCGCAGGTATACAAAGGACCGTTCTCGCTCAACAAAACAGCCACGATCAAAGCCGGTTCTTTTGTAGACGGCAAGCTGGTTGGCAAGGTAAGCACCCGCACTTTCGAAGCGCACAAAGGCCTGAACAAGAATATCACACTTACCACTCCCGCTCACCAGAACTTTGCCAATAAGTCAAAACTAGTAGACGGTCTGAAGGGATCAACCGATCAGTATGATGGTCACTGGGTCGGTTTCCTGGACTCAGACGTGGAGGCGATCATTGACTTGGGGAAAGAGCAGCCGATCAAAAGGATGAGCACCAGCTTTATGCAGAACATTGGCTATCGCATTTTCCTGCCCGTTCAGGTAGAGTATGCACTGTCAGTGGATGGCACCAGGTATGTGACCGTAGACACGATCGACGATCCGAACCCACTGGGCGCAGAGGGCATCACGACCCACGAGGTTGCCGCCACTATCCCGCTCACCCGCGCCCGCTTTGTGAAAGTGAAGGTTCGCAGCGTAGGCGTGAGCCCGGATAAGTACCCTTCTGCCGGGCAGAAAACCTGGCTGATGCTGGATGAGATCGTGGTAGAGTAAGTGATCAGTCAAATTTTAAGGTTATAACACCTGATATCCGCGAGATAAATTTTATATTGTACCCTTAATACCGGGCTTAATCACCGGAAGCAGTTTTGCACTTCATCTATACCTAAACTTAACATGACTAAAGTAGCCCCTTCCACAAACAGCGAAACCGGGCAGGAGAATGCTTCTGGTGGGTACATGCGTCCGATCGTCATCATCGGCGCCCTGTTCTTCATCTTCGGCTTCGTTACCTGGCTTAACGCCATCCTGATCCCGTATTTCAAAATTGCCCTGGAACTCAATAACTTCCAGTCGTACCTGGTGGCGTTCGCGTTCTACATCTCCTATTTCGTGATGGCTATACCTTCGGCATGGGTGCTGAAAAAGACGGGCTTTAAGAAAGGTATGTCGGTGGGGCTGCTGGTGATGGCAACCGGTGCGTTGTTGTTTGTACCTGCCGCGCTTACCCGCACGCTCGAGTTGTTCCTGATCGGCCTTTTTGTACAGGGCACGGGTCTGGCTGTGCTGCAGACAGCCTCTAACCCCTATATTACGATTTTGGGTCCGTTGGAGAGTGCTGCCAAACGCATCAGCATCATGGGGGTGAGCAATAAGATCGGCGGCGTGCTGGGCTCTATCATTCTGGGTGCCATTGTGCTTTCAAATGCCGACGAGGTAGTGGCCAAACTGGAGTTGATGAGCGTGGCCGAGAAAGCCGTTGAGTTGGACACGATGGCCTCCAAGGTGATCATGCCATACCTGATTATTATGTGTGTGCTGATTGCGCTAGCCGTTGTCATTTATTTTTCGTCGCTGCCGGAAGTGGACACAGACCAGGAAAGTGAAACTGTGGCTGCGGCCAATGTAAACAAGACAAGCATTCTGCAGTTTCCGCACCTGTTGCTGGGCGCTTTCACCATGTTTGTGTATGTGGGCGTGGAAGTAATGGCCGGTGACACGATCGTGAGTTATGGTGCCTCTCAGGGTATACCTTTCACAACGGCTAAGTTCTTTACCTCATTCACGCTGGGAGCGATGGTGGTTGCCTACTTTGTGGGTGTGGCCACCATTCCAAAATACATCCGTCAGGACAAAGCCCTGCAGATATCCGCCGTACTAGGCATTCTCTTCACGATTGCAGCCATCATGACGAGTGGTTTTGTGTCGGTGTTGTTTATTGCGTTGCTGGGTCTTGCCAATGCCCTCATGTGGCCCGCCATTTTCCCGCTGGCAATTGCGGATCTGGGGCGTTTCACCAAAATCGGTTCCTCGCTCATTATCATGGGTATAGCCGGTGGCGCCATCCTGCCACTTATCTACGGCGCCCTGGCCGACTCGATCAACCCGCAGCAGGCTTACTGGATCATGGTGCCTTGTTACCTGTTCATTCTATACTATGCGACGGCTGGTCATAAGATCAGAACAAAATAGAATTCTGCACCATATTAAAACAGCGACAGGAGCCTTTTATGGAGGCTCCTGTCGCTGTTTTAGGAGGTATAGGCATGCTCATGTAAGCCCCAGCCAGGTAGAAGGCCGTCACACAAATAAAGTATAGGTATAGCGCTTTACTATATAGTATTTGGCAAGGTTGTTGTTGTTGTTGTTGCAGCCACGGTCGTTTTGGCTTCCGGTGTGTCTACAGCTTGCGCCTTGTTGTTTTCGCAGGATGAAACTAAGGCGAGAATGAGCAGGGTCAGCAGCAGCACCCCATATAGTCTGTTCAGCATGGCTTCTCAAGTTTATCGTGCCAGGAAGTTGGCACATGGGTTATTACGCAGGCACGATTGGCTTAGTTGAGGCTCCACTACCAAAGCAGTAAAATAATTTTTTGTAGGACAGAAGCTATGAAGTTTAAGTTTATAAAATAATTGCACTAAATACGGTCACCAGTATATCCGGGTATGCCCGTGATTACATACATTTGTGCCTGCCAAACAGGCTTTATCTCTCAAAATCATAAAACAAACATCCTATGCATCGCCTTAGACTCTTACTCCTGGTTGTACTATCTGTCGCCACAATGGCTTCGTGCACCACTTCCCGCAAGAAAAACAGCAATACCGGCCAGGTAGTGATCATTAAAGACAGTAAGAAAGACAGCAAAGCCGGATATCACAAAGGCTACAAGAAAGGCTGGACCAAGAACACAAACAACCCGCACCACCCACGCACCACCAATCCTGGCCATACCAAGCACAAGCAGGGGAAAGGCGGCAACACTGTGATTATTGTGAATAAGAACAATGCAAATGTGAAGCAGGCTGCCCCCAAGGGCAAACCGGGGCATGGCAATCACCACAACGGAGGCAAAGGAAAAGGTAACCAGGGTAAGGGTAACAATGGCAAACACGGCAACGGAAAGGGCGGTAAGAAATAAATAGTTTGTTCCTTCTGTTTTTACAACACCAGGTATAGGCGGGCTCTTAAAAGGGCCTGCCTTTTTTGTTGCAGGTGGCGCACGCTCGCCATGGAGGCTTAGTCGTGATAATAGCCAGATTTGTATATAGAAAACCTTGGTAGGTATAAATATCCTGTGTTATGAAATGTAAAGGACTATTTTTATGCCATATCCAATGCTACGCTGCGTGGGGTAAGTCTGCTTGTGCCGATTCCAGGCGATGAATAACAAACTATATATTCGGAAACTCTTACTTTGAGACTTTGCCTGAACAACTGGCTCTATACCTTGGATCTGAAAGCTATCAGCGCATCAAAAGGTACCTGAAGTTGAACCACTGCGTCACAGCAGTATTAATCTGAAGCCTGCTCACTAGTTAGTCCTGAGTAAAAAAATAAGACCATCCTTCGAAGACAAGTTCTGCGGGGGATGGTCTTATTTTTTTGGTATAAATCGATGTATAAACTGAACAATATTTGAAGTATATAGGTATATATGTTATATTTAATGCTCGATATTAACCAAATACTCAGAATCTTATGGCCCTTTTGAGATTTACCCTACTCATTGTGCTGGTAAGCACCCTGGCAACCTTTTCCTCGTGCTCTTCTTTCAGCCGTAGCAGCCGCGCCATTGTTGTGGACGACTACAGCAGCATGCGTTATGTGAAAGGAAAGCCGGACAAGGTACACAAAAAGTGGAAATCGAAATCGTCTTATACCCCCAGAAACAACAAAGTAGCCAAACGTAGAAATGCTGACTGGTAGTATTGCGTGCCTCCGAGGGAGGCTGCTACTTTTGTTTGCATGTTGCGTATAGGCAGCTATGGAAACGGCAAAGACACACTATACCCGCACACCCCGAACCGAAAGCCTGAAATGGGTAGACCGGGTCACCCACTTAATGGATAACCAGTTCCGTTTGCCTGGCACTAACTGGCGATTCGGGATGGATCCTATTCTCGGGCTTTTCCCGGTGGTGGGTGATCTGGCCTCGTTTAGTGTGTCAGCCATGCTGATCCTGACCATGGCCCGCCACGGTGCCAGCGGCAAAATGGTGACGCTTATGTTGCTCAACATAGCATTGGACACCCTGTTTGGCAGTATTCCCATCCTTGGCAACATCTTTGACTTTGCCTTTAAAGCGAACGAGCGGAACGTGCGTATGCTTCGGGCGCACTACGAAGAAGGCAAGTACGAGGGAAGCGGCAAAAAAATCATCATAGGCGTCATCATCGGCATCATCGTAATAGGCATTCTGCTGTTATGGGCCCTTTGGGAGTTGGTGGCCTTAGCCTATCAACTGGTGCAGGGTTGGTTCTAGAGTAGGTTATATTCTACCGAGTTCCTTTGCCACGGCCACTGCCTTATGGGCACTCGCTTCCTTGTCTTTTATCTCCAGCATAATATCCATATCAATGCCCTCGGCCTCTACCAGGAAATCGTGAAAAGCCTGTTCACCGATGCTTTGCACATGCTTGCCCTTGCGCTCCCCCGGCGATTGGGCGCTGTAGTCTACCATCAGAACGCCGTCACGTTCGGGTTGCCAGGTTTGGGTCGCCAGCATCAAGGCCTCGCGCATGGGTTCTCCGTTGTTCACGCACTCGTGGTGCAGGTTATCGAAAATGATGGGCATGTCCGTGAGTTCGTGCAGCACCAGGCAGTCGGTTAGGCTATACGTGCGATCGTCGTTTTCAACGCAGAGGCGGGCTTTTACTTCCTCAGGGAGCATGGTGTGATATACCTCTGCAAACCGATTGAGAGCCGACTCCTTATCTCCATAGGCGCCACCCCCGTGTATCTGTAGTTTAGCTGTAGAGTCAAGGCCCATCAGGTTGAGGATACTGCCCTGGTAGACGAGCTCGGCGATGCTATTCTGCACTGTTTGCGGGTTAGGGGAATTGAGGACCACAAACTGATCCGGGTGCATGGAAATGCGCAGGTTGTGGCGCTTGATGTAATCACCGAGCCGGCGCAAGGTCAGCTTAAAATGCTCCTGCCAGTTATAAGTGTTGATGGGGTGCGATGCGAAAGGTACCAGGTCAGAAGTGAGCCGGAAAAAATGCAGGCCATGTTCCACATTAAACTCCAGGATGCGGCGCAAACAGGTCAGGTTCTGCTCTACAGTCTGTATCAGGCGTTCCTCGGAGTAAGAGGCCAGGCGAAAGGTGCGGGAGGAGGAACAGTCTAGTGTCTGGTTGATGCAGGGATATCCGATCTTCATAAGGTATAGAGGTATAGCTATACCCTAACCTACGCACAAGCGGATTGTTTTGCCGAAAATCAGATTTCAGAAAAGCACATTTCAGCGCTCTATCTCATAACCGGTATTGTCTTTAAAGAGACTGTTGTATTTCTCTTTCTCTTCTATGCGGCGCTTGAGTTCCTGGATCATAAGCAGTTGCTGCAGTTTCTGGTTCTGTTTTCCTTCTTTGGAAAACATGTCGTATAGCAGCGAAATAGGGTTAAGCGCGGTAGGTGCGGCAGGCGGCGGCGGAGGACCGGGCTCCAGTTCAGGCCGGTAGCCTTTTCGCTTCACATACTCCGGCTCTTCCTTTTTCATGTTGCGTAGCGCACGTTGTATCATTTCCTCAGATGGCCGGCTGGTGATCTCTACCTCGCCCAGTAGAACGTTATCTGGCTGCAGCACGATGTTCACGCGAATTTCTGAGACAGGCAAATTGCGGGGCAGGTATAGCATGGGCTTAAAGCCAACAGCCCGGATCAACAGCGTGTCGTTCTGGTCGATATCGATCAGGAAGCTGCCCTCTTCATCGGAGATGACACCCTGGGTAGTGCCAAAACGGATGACGCCCGCTCCAGGTATAGGTGTAATTTTGTCGGACTCAAATATGGTACCGCTCACGCGGATATTTCGCTGCGCCAGGGCCGGCAATGTGCCCAGCAGTAAAAGGGCAGAAAGAAGAAGTAGTCGCAGCGGGTATAGGGGCATGTTACAGCAGAGGCCACCTCGGCAGTGGCAAAGGGTTAATGTCAATACGCCGGAAAAGGCTTAAAAGTATGCCCATGTTAAAATAAATAACAGTTGAGCGGCATGATGCTAAATTACGAAAATTTAGCAGAAAACAGGCTTAAATAGCGAAAGCCCGTAGCTACGGGCGCTACAGGCTTTCAAATTAGTTATACGTTGATTAAATCTATTGGTTTCTGTTCATGTTGTTCCCCGAGCCAGTAGTTGTGCCGGACTAGTTTTGATTGGTCCCGGAGTTATTCATCTGGTTCTGGTTCGTTCCTGCATCATCGCGCTGGTTGGTGCCGTCGTTACTCATGCCCCAGTAGTTGGCGCGTTTTTCCTGGTACTGGCGGTACTGCTCCTTGCTCAAGATCGACTGCAATTCTTTGTCTGTTTTCTCCATGATCTGTTCACGCTGTGTATCCAGATTTGATGCGGCTGTCGTGTTGTTTTGTGTGTTTGTGTTCATGTTGCCGCGTGTGTCGGTCATCGTGCCGCCATCCTTGTCGTAGCGGTCCTTCTCAGTAGTAGCCATATTGTCCACGTCTTCGGCTACCTGACCACCCATGCGGTTGGTTTCGTTATAGTTAAACTGGAGCTCACTCAGGCGACGCTCCCGCTCATACACCACCTGCTCCACCCGGTTTTGGGTAGTGGTGTCCAGACGCATGTCTGTTGCCATTTGGCCGGCAATACGCGTGGCGTTGCTATGCCAGGCGACGTCGGAATTTGCTGCCATGTCACCGGAGTTTGACATATCCGTTGTAGCACTTCTGGCCGCTTCAGTGCCCCTGATATTGCTTTGGTTTACGTTTTCGTCATTATTTGCATCCGCCGTTTCGTACGTCTTGCCTCTGTCTTCGGAACAGGAAGCAAACATCATGGCACTCACTATAGCTATTGAATAAAATACCTTTTTCATCTCTTACATACTCTAAGTTGAACATTTATATCACAGCTCGTTTGTTAAAAATAGTATAAAACAAATATAGTCTGTGCTAATGTTTTACGATGAAAGGAATGTTAAGTTTATAGGGTGTTTGCTGTTGTGTGTGCAATAGGTGCGTCCGTAATGCTGTATAGGAGCTTTGAAAAGTCATATTGCGTTGTGGGAGGGTTCTTGAAATTTAAATAATATACTTGAGCTGAATAAGGTGATGAAGTGCTTGAATATGACAAAATATATATGAAGGTATGGTGTTAAAGCAGAGAACCGACCATTTGGCCGGCTCTCTGCTTATTACAAATCAGGGTATAGCTTAAGCTTTTTTCAATTCGAATACGGTGATTTCGGGAAGGAAGCCCACGCGACCCGGGTAGCCGATAAAGCCTAGGCCAGTGTTGACGTACAGGTGCTGCCTGCCACGTTTGTAAAGGCCCGCCCACTGCTCGTACACATATTGCACCGGACTCCATTTCAGACCAGGTATGTTCACCCCGAACTGCATGCCGTGGGTATGGCCCGACAGCGTGAGGTCGATATCGTTATACTTCTGGTTGATCTCACCGTCCCAGTGCGAAGGGTCGTGCGACAGCAACACCTTAAACGGACTGTTTTCTGAACCACTGTAAGCTTTGTTTAGGTCGCCATATTTCGGAAAACCCACCCGGTTGCCCCAGTTCTCCACGCCCAACACCGCGATGTGCTCGCCGTCTTTTTCGATGCGGCGGTTCTCGTTCAGCAACACGTCCCAGCCCATGCTGCGCTGCGTGTCTATCAGGGTCTGCAGGTTTTGGGTCTTCTCCTCACGGCTATCCCAGTTTGCGTAGTCGCCGTAGTCGTGGTTGCCGAGCACCGAAAACACACCTTGCTTCGCCCGGATTTCCTTCAGGGTGTCCACATGCGGCATCAGTTCTTTGGCTATGTTGTTCACAATATCGCCTGTGAAGAACACGAGGTCGGCTTCCTGCTTGTTGATAAGCCTTACGGCTTCTTTCAAAGGCTCTGTGGAAGTAAAACTACCCGTGTGCAGGTCAGAGATCTGCAGCATCTTAAAGCCCTCAAAAGCCGCTGGCAGGTTCGGGAAGCGCAGCGTAACACGTTTTACGCGGTAGTCGTAGGCGCCTTTCACCATGCCATAAATAAAGGCAGAGAACGGCACTGCCGCTACCATAAATCCCATCTGGCTGAGGAATTTGTTGCGCGATGGGTCAAAAGTTGTCTCTCCGCTATTCACATTGTTGAACACCATTTTGCCCAGGCGCAGGGTGTCATCCACAAAAAGGAAAAGCACCACAACCAGTTTGGAGGCGAAAATGATAAAGAGCGTGCTGGCCAGGTATGTTTTGTAAGTATCAGGCGGGGTACCGCGTGTGAACGAGGCGAGCGCAAACGTGGTAACTGTGATGGCAAACACAGCCCAGTACAACAGGTAGATAATGCGCTGAGTACTGGCAGAAAGACTTTGCGTGACTGTTTTAACGGCCTGGAAGACATAAAGGTCCACCAGGAACAGGATGAAAATTACTATTCCTATCGAAAAGTTTCGTTGCATGGTATATGGTTGGTGCTGCTTCGGAACAGCCAAAGGCAGCTTCAGGTTTTAAAAATTGTATGTTTATATAAAAAAGCCAGGTAAAAGGCCTCTGTTTCATGAACTATTTTTAGTCTAAACAGATTCACTTAACAATCTTTTATCTAACAAAATCTGTACCGCAGTGAAAGAAGAAGCTACGTCTGCACTTTTGGCATACGATACCACCAGCCTTAATATCAAGACCTGGGCCGAGGAAGACCGTCCGCGCGAAAAGCTTTTGCTCAAGGGCAAGTCCGCCCTGAGCGACGCCGAGTTGATTGCCATCCTGATCGGCTCTGGTACGACCAAGCTAACCGCAGTGGATGTGGGCAAAATTATTTTGGCTGCCGTAGGTAACGATTTGAATGAGTTGGCGAGGCTGTCTGTAAAAGACCTGACAAAGCATCCGGGTATAGGAGAAGCCAAAGCCATTTCGATTGTGAGTGCGCTGGAGCTGGGCCGACGCCGCAAGGAAACCACTGCCGCCGCTAAAACCCGCATCACCTGCTCCACCGACATTTACAACTATATCAAACCCCAACTGCTGGATCTGCCGCACGAGGAGTTCTGGGTGATTTTGCTCAACCGCGCCAACGTGGTAATGAAGAAGGAGAGCATCAGCAGTGGGGGAGTGGCCGGCACTGTGGCCGACCCGAAAATGATCTTCAAAAAGGCCATTGAGCAGCTGGCAAGCTCCGTTATTTTAGTGCACAACCACCCCAGCGGCAACACCAAACCCAGCGCCGCCGACATCGCCCTTACCAAAAAAATGAAAGAGGCTGGACAGTTTCTGGACCTGCCGATTCTAGATCACATCATCTTCACTGATAGCGATTACTATAGCTTCGCTGATGAGGGGATGCTTTGAGTTTGAGAAAACTATTAAACTTGTCATTTCGAACGCAGTGAGAAATATGGATTTGCAGGCCTATACTTTCAGATTTCTCACTGCGTTCGAAATGACATTAAAGCTCTAATCTTCTTCTAAAACTTCCTTCACACGTCCCACTTCACCTGTCTCCAGCCTTACTTTGATGCCGTGTGGGTGGTTAGGTGATTTAGTTAAGATGGCCTCTACATAACCCTCGGTTAAGTCACCGGTGCGCTGGTCTTCCTTGAGCACGATGTTCACGTGCGAGCCTATTTTGATGTTGCTGCGTTTGGTGCCGTCCATGGTGCTTACTTCTTGGGTTGGGGCTTGGAGGTGATATGCAAAAACTCCTCTTCGTCGTTTAGGCTCCAGCGTACCGGGGCCGTGATGTCTTGCTTTACAACTTCTACTTTTTCGATCTGATCCAGGTTGGCCAGTATCAGGCTGGTGTCTTTTACAAGCTTGTTATTGATCACCACTTTCAGGTTTTGCTGAGCCGCAGGTATACGGTAATGGGTATAAATATCCTGCATCGTGGAAAATGCTGCCGTGGACTTGGCCTTGATGAGAATAGCGCCGTCTTTGGCTTTGTCGCCAAATTTGCCCGTAGCATTTTCGTCTTTCAGCACGTCAATACTTTCGATGTTGTCGGGTTTTATCAGCGCCAGGCTAGGCTGCGCGATCTGCTGCCCGTTTATCTGGATGTAAGGCTGCGGTTGTGACACCAACCCTTGCTTTTGCTGCTCCTTCGGGTGAATCAGTTCCTGTTGCGCAAAGGCCTGCAAACTGCAACCCGCTAGTAGGAGAGAGAAGAGTAGTTTTTTCATGGGAATGTTTTTTAGGAGTAACGTCAGCTTGTGCCGGCTAGTCATTTTAATCTAGAGGTATATGTCGGAAATCTGAGAGTTTATAGCGTTCTTTTGCCAGGTTGTCCAGCCACTTGCCTTCTAACTTGGTAAGAATATGGCTAAACACATGCTTGCCCTCTGCGCCCTCAGCTACTCTACCTATCTTCGCTGCAGAGTCGGCTCTCATTTGTTGCTGGTCAGCCTGCACCAAACGCTCGATTAGTTGATAATCTTCTATGGTGAGCACAGGCTCTGTAAAGCCACTCTTGTCAAACCGGATCAAATTGTTCACTTCTTCGGAGTTATTGAAACCTGCCTCTAGTAGCTTTTGAAAATAGATCAGCTTAAACTCTTCGATGTAGATCTGTTTATACTGTTGCCTGAGCACTTTTTGCCTGCTAGTGGTGCATTGGGTGAAAGTGACGAGCAAAAGAAGCAGCGCGATGGAATAAGTGGCTGTAGACTTAAGCATGATGCTAAATTAAAACAAGAATGTTAATATAGTTGGATTTGTAAGAACGGCTCACCTTTAGGGAAACAAGAACCGACAAGCTCACCGCTTATGCTTCCGGATATTCCACCACGTGTTGATAATGGACAGTCCTAAACCCGCTCCGATGAAAGCCCAGCCGATATACTTGTTTTCGAAGAAATGCCCGATGCTGATGATAGCACCTGCCACAGCTAATAGTACAGCAAAAAATCCGACCAGATTGAATGATGTCATATGCTTTGTTTAAATCCAGGTATAAGCAAAGTCAAGAGCCTGCTGAAAGTAAGTTACATAGAATCTTTTATATATTCTTCCCCAACTTCAATATTTCTGCCTGCCTCACGGGTATCTCAACTCCCAAACTCAAAACAGCTCCTTGAGCAATTGAAAAAACTTCGGTCGGGTATAGGAAACGGCGCCTATGTCGGGTGCAGCGGTCGACTCAATTTGATTGCCGAAGATGTCTTCTGTGGCTGGAGCAAATGAAGGAGGGAGGGGCACCGCTATACCTTTGTCGATAAGCGGTGATTTTTTCTGAGGACTATACCTGTCGCGCAGGGCTTGTAAATCGAGCGGATAGCCCAGGGTGCCTGCCGTGCCTGGTGCCTGTAACTGTGGGTCTGCCACCATACCTGTCGGACTGCCGTTTATCGCTTCCTGACCAGTGGCTGCCTGAAAATCGGGCAGGGAGGTATAGCGAACATCGCCCCACACAAAGGTATAGCGGCCGTCTTCGCTGTAGTAAGCATTGTGATGAAAAGAAACATCCATCGTCGTATCAGTGGCTACCAACATGGGGGCTCCGTTGCGACTGTAGAAGATGTTGTTGAAAAACCTGACGTTATGGTGACCGCCGCTTTTGAAGAACACGCCTCCGCCGGAAGGGGCAACCGCACTGTCAGCAAAGATGGTGTTGTTGTACACGAGCAAGTCCAGATTGCCGCCTCTTTCATGGTTCTCCACCCACAGCGTGATGCCCTTGTAATCATTTTTGCGGCCGTCGTTTTCCGAGATGTTGTACCGGATGATGTTGTTACGCATCGGGCGGGCCCACTCAAACTGCGCAATCAGAAAACCTGCGCCGTCGTTGTCGTGCGAGTAGTTGTACTGCATCACGGAGTTGGACACGCCGCCGTCCAGATCAAAGCCGCCGCCGTCGCAACCGCTGCCCGCGCTCATGTTGTAGGCCTCGTTGTATTGGATGGTGATGTTGTTGGCGTCCCAGGCCCAGATGCCGATTGGTCCGCCACAGTTCTTGTTCTGCATGCCCGAAGTATGGACCACGCTGTGCTCTATCGTGCTGCCGTCCACATCAGACAGCACAATGCCGCTTCCGCTGTGCTTATCGGGGAGTATCAGCCCGTAAATTTTATACACATGGCAGTGCCCGATGTAGATATTTTGGTGCGCGTAGCCGGTTTTGGTATGGTCGAACTGTCCGTAGGTGTTGATGCCGACCGAGTCGATGTCGTGTACGACGGCCTTTGTGATGCGGGCATCCCGGAAACCGCTGTTGCCGTTCCAGGCGCCCAGCGTGATGCCGGATTTCCGGAAGCCGCTCACCTCCACCTGGTCTATGACGATGTGCGGCAGTTTCACATCGCCGGGCAGGTCGTTGTAGAAAAGGATGCCGTGGTTGGTGTTGCGGGTATAGCCACTGCCCCGGAAATTCAGATCCCGGATTTCTATACCTGCCACATTGTACGCATAAAAGCCGTAACTGTCACCCGCATCAATGGTAGCGCGGCCTTCGCCATAAGAGCTGATGACCAGCGGAGCACCTTCGCCCTGGAGATTTTCCTGATGAAAATAAAGCCCGCCCGAAAAGGTATAGCCGCCTTCGAGCAGCAGCGAATCGCCGGGGCTATACCTGTGCTTGTTCGCTTTGGCGATGCTGCGCCAGGCGGAAGCAGTCGTGGTGCCCGTGTTGGCGTCATTGCCTTTGGAACTGATGTAATAGGTGTGCGCCAAGGTATAGGGTGCTGTGCAAAGGTATAGGCCGATAGAAAATAGTAGGGCCAGGGCCATTTTCATAGTCAAAAATATTCAGGTGCAGGTATAGCCGACTCCAGACTATACCTGTCAGAGTCTAAATGTCGGCGCCGCTGATGGGCATTGCCAGTTCCGATACGTGCAGTGGACGGAGCATGGATGTTTTCTTGTGCTGGTGCTCCTGCATGCGCTGGAGTATATCGTCGAGCAGTTCCACAGCCCGCAGCACGTATGGCCCCTTGTTAAGCATCACGCAGTCAGCCCGCTGCGACATGGCGGCGTCCGTGATCTCGGCCCTTGACGGACGCCCCTTCTTGGCAAGTGACTCGAGTACCTGCGTGGCCCACACCACCGGTATGTGCGCCGCCTCCGTTATCCACAGAATCTCCTCCTGCACTTCGGCCAGGCGCTGCCAGCCGCACTCCACGGCCAGGTCGCCGCGGGCAATCATGACGCCCACCGGGTGGTTTTTCATGACGGTCAGGAGCAAATGAGGCAGGTGGCGGAAACCTTCCTTCGTCTCGATTTTGAGGATAATGCCCAGGCGTGGCGGTGCCTTCAGGCGCTTCAGTTCCTTGTGCAGCGCCTCGATCATCTCGGGGTGGTTCACAAACGAGAGACTCACGATGTCAGCATGTTTCACCACGAATGCAAGGTGCTGACTGTCTTGCTCCGAGAGCCCGTTCAACTGCAAATCGCTTTCGGGCAGGTTGATGCCCTTGTCGTGCAACAGGCGGCTTCCGGTCTCTTTCGCTTCGGTAATTTTCACGAGCAAGTTATCTTCGCTCACATTCATGATCACGCCCGCTATTTTGCCATCGTCAAACAAGATCGGCTGGCCTGTCTTTACGCGACTGAATACCTCAGGCAGGGTACAGGCAATACGCGCTGGTTTTACAATATGCCCCTCGGCATCGTAGAGAGCAGGCTCACCGGGCGCTTCATCTTTGGTGAGTATCAGCAAATCGTCTTTGCGCAGGTAGATGGGTGCCACGCTGGCAGGCAATTCGCCCACCTTAGCACTGCGCTCCAGGGCGCTCTTTTTAGTAATGGTGAGTTCGGTGCCCGTGCCGATATAAGAAGATTTGAACAGGTGCGCGATGACGCCTTTATCTTTGCGATGCATCACCGTGAAAGTGCGGCTGCGACCGCGTGTGTCTCTGAACTTAAGCTTATCGCCTTGTTGCAGCTGCGCCACCCAGGCCTCGTCGACGGGCAGGCTGGCGTCTGTGGGCACCTCATTCTCCACACCGGCAGGGGCGAGCCATACCTTGGCGGGCGACACGAGCTGCCCCAGTTCGTTCTGAATCGGGCGGATGGGCAGCAGGGCGGGGCCGGGTTTGAGCGGACCCGTGCGCAGTTTGGGTCCCATCAGGTCCATCAGGATCTTGCAGCTATGGCCCGTCTCCTTTTCGGCCTTCCGGATGGATTGAACCATGGTTTCCCATACCTCCTCGTCATCGTGGGCGCAGTTGATACGGGCGCAGTCCATACCTGCCAGTAGCATGCGCTTAACCAGTTCGTAGTCCTGGGCCAGTTCGGTGGAAAAAGTGACCATGATACGGGTGCTGCGTTTGGGAGGTCGGGGCCCCAACAGTTCGCTCGTGTGCTTTTCGAGCAGCTCAACGCTTTCAGCATGTGAAACAGGTATGGGTTTTTCGGTGGGGGCACAGTCGAGCAGGTGGCAGAGCATGTTGTGCACCGCCTGCAAACTAGCCAGTACATGTCCTTCGGAGCGACCCAGCGAGGAGAGCCCCAAACGGGCCAGGTTCTCCTGCAGCTGCCGTATGTCATGCTGCCGCAGCGACAGGTAGTGCAACAGGTTGCGGGCGCTCGTGCGGAAAGATGGGTGCACGCTTTTGATGGCTGTGGCAAACTTCTTTTCCAGTTCAAGGGCATCCTGTTGCAGCACGTCGAGCTGCGATATCATCTGGCGAAGTTGTTTCTCGTCTGTTTGCATGATGTTAGAAGGTATAAGTAACAGGACTAAGGGTCTTTAGACAAAAGATAAAAGACAATAAAGTCAAGCCCTGTCATTCAATATTTTAGCATTTACGGTGTGCGCATTCATTTTTCCTGATACGCAGCATCCTATCAAACTGAAGGGATGGGTGCAGGGTTGTTTAAAAGCTATTCACCATGGCTCGGTGCAACGAATTGGAGCTCCAATAGCCACTCGCAATAATACGGCGGATGCTATGCAACGGGTCCTGCGGGTCACGCTTATCGGCCAGTTGGAAAGCCGCTATCAGGCCACGCTGTTTCAATTCAGGTATAGCCTCCGGGTTCCAGAGTCCGAATGGGTAAGCGAAGTACTCGGTTGGTTTTCCTGTAATCTCGGCCAGCTGTCGCGAAGGTTTTTCTACTTGTGTTACCCAGTCCTGTCCCTGGTATTTCTTCACATTCTGATGATCCCAGGTATGCGAGCCAATAGCATGCCCTTTATCTGAAAGCTCCTTTACCTGCGCTTTGGTCATGTAGTTAGGTCTGTCCAGCGATACGGTCATGATGAAGAACACGCCTTTGAAACCGTACTTTTCCAGCTCCGGTGCCGCCGCGGTATACTGCCCCAGGCTGGTATCGTCGAAGGTGAGCATTACGGGTTTTTTGGGCAGCGGGGCGCCGGTGGTGAGGTAGGCCAGCAACTGGTCGGGCAGCACGGTTTGGTAACCGCTGTCGGCCAGCATTTTGATGTGGTCTTTGAAGCGGTCTTCAGGTATAATGTAATCTTTGGCCTGTTTGGAATCCTTTTCTCGCCAGTCGCGCACCTGGTGGTAGCACAGAATCGGCACCTGCTTGCGGGCGATGATGGTTTCGGCATCGGCGATGGAGCTGGCTACCAGGGCCACAGGCTGATCCGGACCGGCAGGTATAGCGGCCAGCAATTGCAGACTGTCAGGTATAGGTATAGCGGTGTCGGAAAGGGCAGGTGCAACAGGTATAGCGGTTTCGACAGGTGAGAGGGTATCGGCGGTTTTGCCTTCCTGCACACAGGACGAAAAGCCAAAAAGCAACACGAATAATAAAGCAAAAAAAGGTAGGCGGAAACGGAAGTAAGGGGATTTCATGGTAGGATTTGTAAATGTCATAATGATAGCGAGTTTTCAGCTATTTTCCGAGTTTCTGAAGAGAATAACCGCTACCTTAAGCTACCATTTCTGAGAGAATCGTTAACCGCTCAATCTATACCTGAAACCGCCTATGGCAGCTATTCCTTTTACCCGCGAGGCCATGTTGCGCCAGCTTTCCGATGTGCCGGTCTGGGATGTGTTGGTGATAGGCGGTGGCGCCACGGGTTTAGGAACAGCGCTCGATGCTGCTTCGCGCGGGTATAAGACGCTCTTACTCGAGCAGTCCGATTTTGCGAAAGGCACTTCGAGTCGCAGTACCAAGTTGGTGCACGGCGGGGTGCGCTACCTGGCGCAGGGCAATATCCGACTGGTATTCGAAGCGCTGCGGGAGCGTGGACTTCTCCTGCGCAACGCGCCGCATGTGGTGTCGGTGCAGCCTTTTGTAATCCTTTGCTACAGTTGGTGGCAGCGCTTTTTCTATGGCACCGGCCTCACGCTCTACGATTTGCTGGCAGGCAGGTATAGCCTGGGCCGCACCGCCTGGTGGAGTCGCAAAACCGTGCTCGAGCGCATGACGAATATCAAATCCGAAAACCTGAAAGGCGGCATTGTGTACTACGACGGGCAATTCGACGACGCCCGACTGGCTCTGAACCTCGCCCAAACCTGCGCTGAACAGGGTGCAACGGTGCTGAATTATGTTCGTGTGACAGGCTTGACCAAAGACGCTGAAGGAAAAGTGAATGGTGTGGAGGCGGTAGACCTGGAAAGTGGCCAGCCTTATACCTTGCGGGCCAGAGCAGTGGTGAACGCGACTGGCGTATATGTAGATGAAATTCTGCAACTCGACCAACCTGCCCAAAACCCACTGGTGATGCCGAGTCAGGGCGTGCACGTGGTACTCAATAAGTCTTTTCTGCCAGGCGATGCCGCCCTGATGATTCCTAAAACGCCGGATGGTCGCGTGCTTTTTGCTATACCCTGGCAGGAGCATGTGTTGGTCGGCACAACCGATACCCCGCTGCAGCAACTGAGTCTGGAACCTGTGGCGTTGGATACGGAGATTAACTTTATCCTGCAAACCGCTGGAGCTTATCTGCAGAAGTCCCCGACCCGACAGGATGTGCTGAGCGTGTTTGCCGGCCTTCGTCCCTTAGCTGCCCCTAGTAGCTTAACCGGTAGTACCAAGGAGATTTCACGGAGTCACAAATTGCTGGTAGCTCCTTCAGGGCTGATCACCATCACAGGCGGCAAATGGACCACTTACCGCCAGATGGCCGAAGACACTGTGAACGCCGCTATCCGGGTGGCGGGGCTGCCTGCTATACCTTGCCGTACGGAGAGATTGCCCATACACGGTGCTATACCTTCGTTACCTATACCTGTGCCTAATGATCCTGGAGGATTTGCTATTTACAGCAGCGATGCAACGGCTTTGCAGGCACTGATGCAGTCCGAACCTGAACTGGCCCACAAGCTGCATCCTGACTTTAGCTATACCTTGGCCGAAGTGGTTTGGGCGGTGCGGTACGAGATGGCCCGTAGCGTGGAGGATGTGCTGGCCCGGCGATTGCGGGTGCTGTTCCTTGATGCCCGCGCTGCGCAGGAAATGGCGCCTGTGGTAGCCGAAGTCATGGCCCTCGAACTCAATCGCGAGGAGGTGTGGCAGCGGGAGCAAACAGCAGCCTTTGAAATGCTCGTTAAACACTATCTGCCACAAGCCACTGAAAAGCCGGCCGTGCGGTCACATTGACGAATTTTTTCCGAAATTGCAGCAAAATTACCCAACCCCATGCAACGACCCTTCAAAATCATCATAATGGCCGGCATTGCGCTGGTGCTTTTCTATTTTGTGCGCGAGTCTTTTCTGAGCGACGACAATTACCTGATTCCACTGAAAAAAGAGCGGGAGGAAAAAGACCTGTCGTTTCGCGGCCGCACGAACAGTCCTTTTGAGGAAGCCGACCGCAGGATGTTCACCAACCTGATGTATTACGAGCCCAACCTGGACTACCGCGTAAACGTGAAACTGGAAGACATTTCCCCGAAAGACACGGTGCACATGCCCATGACCAACGGCAGCACCGAGGCTTACATGCGCTATGCCATCGCCAATTTTGAGCTAAACGGAGAGCCGCAGCGCCTGACGCTCTACAAAAAGGTGAAAGAGGAAGAAGATAAGCTGTTTGTGCCCTTTACCGATAAAACCAACGGTTTCGATACCTATGGCGGTGGTCGCTACATGGATGTGCCGATCAAAGAAGGCGCCAAAACGGCCACCCTCGACTTCAATCGCGCCTACAGCCCTTTTTGCGCCTACAACCCTGAATACGTATGCCCGGTGCCGCCCAAAGAAAACCGCCTGACTGTGGCAGTGGAGGCCGGCGAGAAAAACTACGATAAAGTGCATCCGGTGGTGGAGTAGGGCTTTTTTGTGTCACCCAACTCGTATCAGGTAACACGATCGCTTTCAGGAAGTACTCGACAAAGGATTTTATAGAAGGTGCTATACCTGAACGCTCCATCGCTATATCGGATTTGTAATCTGCCTGCCAGCAGCTACTGCCTCTGCGATTGCGGATTACAAGTCTGCTGGTCATAAACTTTCGGATTGCAAACTGAAAGAGCAGCCTCTGGTGAGGTAGCTTCATCTAAAATTCCTTTGTCCTATTGGCTTTTATCAAAGAGCAAAGAAAAATCCTTAATTTTGGGAATTAGCTTCAACCGAACGGGGCTATACCTTACAGAACAACAAAAATAACCATGCTGATTTCATTCGACTGGCTGAAACAACTCATTTCTATAGATAAAACCGCTGAAGAAACAGGCGCCTTGCTGACAGGCTCTGGTCTGGAAGTGGAAGCGATTCACAATTTCGACCAGGTAAAAGGCGGTCTGGAGGGCATCGTGATAGGCGAAGTGCTGACCTGTGAGCGCCATCCGGATGCTGACCGCCTGAGCGTGACCACCGTGGATATAGGCACAGGCGAGCCAAGCCAAATTGTGTGCGGTGCGCCCAACGTAGCTGCCGGACAGAAAGTGGTAGTGGCGACCGTGAACAGCACGCTATACCCTAGCGGTGGTGAGTCTTTCAAAATCAAGAAATCAAAAATACGCGGAGCTGCTTCCGAAGGTATGATTTGCGCCGAAGACGAGATTGGCGTCGGCACATCCCATGCCGGCATCATGGTGCTCGACACCGATTTGCCAAACGGTACGCCTGCCGCTGAGTATTTCGGTCTGGGCTCTGACAAGGTATTCGAAATCGGATTAACGCCAAACCGCGCTGATGCCGCTTCGCACCTGGGTGTAGCCCGCGACCTGAAAGCCCTCTTGCGTGTGCCTTATACCTTGCCTTCTGTAGAAGATTTCAACGTGAGCAATACGACCCGCCCGATTGAGGTGGAGATCGGAAACATAGAGGCCTGCCCAAGGTATGCCGGTGTAACCGTGAGCGGCGTGAAGGTGGGACCTTCGCCGGAGTGGCTGCAGAAGCGCCTGCGTGCCATCGACCTGGCCCCGATCAACAACATCGTGGACGTGACCAACTACGTGCTGCACGAGTTGGGTCAGCCGCTGCACGCGTTTGATGCTGATAAAATAAAAGGCAATAAGATTGTCGTGAAAACTGCCGAAGCCGACAGTAAATTCGTGACGCTGGACGGTGTGGAGCGCAAACTCAAAGCCAACGACCTGATGATCTGCAACGCCGAAGAACCGATGGCGATTGGCGGTGTTTTCGGTGGCAAAGAGTCGGGAGTGAGTGAAGAAACAACGAATATTTTCATCGAAAGTGCTTACTTCTCGCCAGACTACGTTCGCCGCACAGGTATGGCGCACAACCTCAAAACCGACGCGTCATTCCGTTTCGAGCGCGGCACCGACCCGAATATGGTGATTACCGCTTTGAAGCGTGCTGCTTTGCTTATACAGGAAGTGGCTGGCGGTGAGATTAGCTCTGAGATTGTAGACGTATACCCGCAGGCGATTCAGAACCTGGAACTGACGCTGGATATTGAGCGTGCTCATATCTTAATCGGTCAGCACATTGGCGCTGAGCGCATGAAAGAAATCCTGACCGACTTAGGTATAGAAATCACCGGCGAAACAGAAGAGAAGCTGCATGTTTCTGTGCCGCCGTTTAAAGTAGACGTAACCCGCGAGGCCGATTTGGTGGAGGAAATCCTGCGCATTTACGGTTTCAATAACATCGAGGTGAGCGAGCACATGGCCACCACCTACATGGCCAGCTTCCCGAAACCTTACCCGGAGGACATCACGGGCACCATACTGGATTACATCTCGGCTAACGGCTTCCACGAGATCATCACCAACTCCATTACCAACTCCAACTACTATGCCGCTGGCGGAGACGAGGAGATGGCCGGGCTGGTGAAAGTGCTCAACTACAACAGCGAAGACCTAGACGTGCTGCGCAAGAGCATGGTGTTTTCGGGTCTGGAAGTGCTGCGCTACAACATCAACCGCCGTCAGCGCGACCTCAAGGTATACGAACTCGGCAAGGTATACGAGCAACTGGAAGACGGCTACAAAGAGACCCGCAAACTGGCGCTTTACATGGTAGGCAACACCACCGCCGAAAGCTGGAAGCAGCCCGCCCAGAAAGTAGCTTTCCATGACCTGGCAGGTATGGTGCAGAACGTGCTGCAGAAACTCAACGCTGCCGACTACGAAGTGCAGGCCATTGAGCAAAGCCGCTATATGCGCCAGGGCATCACCTACGTGAAAAACGGCACCGTGATCGCACAGGTCGGTTTGCTGGACGCAGCCGTGACCAAAGCCATGGACGTGAAAGAACAGGTATGGTACGCCGAACTCAACTGGGACTACCTCATCAAGAAATACAAAGACAAACTGGTGGCCGAGGAGTTGCCGAAGTTCCCGGAAGTGCGCCGCGACCTGTCGCTGGTGGTGGACAAGAACCTGACCTTTGAGCAGCTGAAGCAAATAGCGCTGCGCACCGAGCGCAAGCTCCTGCAAGGCGTGAACGTGTTCGATGTGTACGAAGGCGATAAGATAGCCGCAGGCAAGAAAGCCTATGCTTTGAGCTTCACGTTGCTGGACCGCCAGCAAACTTTGACCGACAAAGTGATCGATGGCGTGATGAACCGCCTGATGCAGCAATTTGAGAAACAGCTGGGAGCCATTATCCGCAAATAGTTATGCCAAAGGAAAAACAACTGCAACAGCTTCAGTCGATTGAGAGCAAGGTGCGCCAGCTCTTAAACCGCCACACCGACGCGCAACAGAAGCTTGCCGCCGCGCAGGAAGAAATTAAAATGCTGGAGTCGCAGCTGCAGGAGCGGGAACAGCAAATAAAAAATTTTCAAAATCAAGAGAATATTGTTAAGATTGTAGATGCGATAGCAGGAAACACTGCAAATTCGACAGAGTTAAAGCTGAAGTTAAACGAATATATAAGGGAAATTGATAAGTGTATCGCCTACTTGCGTGACTAGCGGGAGGCAGTGAGCTGGAGCCGGACATACGGCAGGCCATTGTCAGGAAACAAAGAAACGAAGTGGCCCTATACCTAAAAAACGCAACGGATGGGTGAATTAGCTATTAAGATTCGCATCGCAGAACGCGAGTATCCGATGCGGGTGAAGGAAGAAGAAGAAGAAAGGCTTCGGGTAGTGGGTAAACTTTTGAACGAGCGCCTGCGCTTTTTCAAAGACCAGTTTGGCATACAGGACAAGCAGGACTTGCTGGCTATGGTGGCTTTTGAAACCATGGTGGACAAGCTGAAGCTCGAGGATGACAAAAATGCCCATCTCGACAAAGTAGGTGCGCAACTGAGCGTGCTCGACGAGCTCTTATCAACAAATAAGTAAACCAAACCGAGACTGCCCCCTAAGCAGTCTAATTAACTACAGTGTGGTTTGTAAAGCCACTTCACTGTCTTGCTGCAGGTACTGCTATTGTTTTTATAAACCATAAAAGCGTATAGTATGTCCGATATTTTAATCATTCTAATCACCGCCATTGTCGCGCTCGGAGTCGGCGTGTACATTGGGCGCGTACTCCTGCAAAAGGTATACAAACAGCAGGAGGAAGCTGCCCGCCAAAAGGCAAAATCCATTATCCGCGAAGCTGAAATCAACGCCGAAGGCATCAAGAAAGACCGCATGCTGGAGGCCAAGGAAAAATTCCTGAAGCTGAAGTCTGAGTTCGAAGAAGAATCGAACAAGAAGAAGAACATCATCATTCAGAACGAGAACAAGGTAAAGCAGCGCGAGCAGCACGTGGCCAAGCAGATGGAACAGACCAAGCGCCGCGAAACTGAACTCGACAAGGAGAAGGAAGCACTCGACCACCAACTGGAAGTTCTCAAGAAACGCAAAGAAGAAGTAGAACAGCAGCACAGCGAGGTAGTGGCACGTCTCGAGAAAATAGCTGGTCTGACCGCAGCCGAAGCCCGCGAGCAAATGGTAGAAGCCCTGAAAAGCGAAGCCACGTCGCATGCATCTTCTTACGTGAAGGACATTGTGGCCCAGGCCAAACTCACCGCTACCAAAGAAGCCAAGAAAATTGTGGTGGAGACTATCCAGCGTACTGCCGCGGAGCACGCCATCGAAAACTGCGTGTCTGTTTTCAACATCGAAAGCGACGACATCAAAGGCAAGATCATCGGTCGTGAAGGCCGTAACATCCGCGCTCTGGAAGCTGCCACTGGTGTAGAAATCATCGTAGATGACACTCCGGAAGCGATCATTATCTCTGGTTTTGATCCGGTTCGTCGCGAAATTGCCCGACTGTCGCTGCACCGTTTAGTAGCTGACGGTCGTATCCACCCGGCCCGCATTGAGGAGGTAGTTTCGAAAACCCGCAAAAACATTGAAGAAGAGATTGTGGAAATCGGTGAGCGTACTGCCATCGATTTAGGTATACACGGTCTGCACCCTGAACTGATCAAGATGGTGGGCCGCATGCGCTTCCGCTCTTCTTACGGACAAAACCTGCTGCAGCACTCACGCGAAGTAGCCAACCTGTGCGCCACCATGGCCGCAGAACTTGGGTTGAACGTGAAACACGCCAAGCGCGCCGGTCTGTTGCACGACATCGGTAAAGTAACCCCAGACGAGCCGGAATTGCCACACGCGATCATCGGTATGGAGCTGGCCAAGAAATACAAGGAGCATCCGGATATCTGCAACGCCATCGGCGCTCACCACGACGAAATCGAGATGACCGCGATGATTTCTCCGTTGATCCAAGCTTGCGACGCCATCTCCGGTTCTAGACCGGGTGCCCGCCGCGAGATCATGGAGTCGTATATCAAGCGTCTGAAGGATTTGGAAGCTGCTGCCGTATCATTTGACGGTGTGAACCAGTGCTACGCTATCCAGGCTGGCCGCGAACTTCGCATCATGGTAGACGCCGACAACGTGAGTGACGAAAAAGCCGCACAGCTTTCATTTGACATCTCGCAGAAGATCGAAAAAGAAATGCAGTACCCAGGCCAGATCAAAATCACGGTAATCCGCGAAATGAGAGCCATTAGCTACGCCAAGTAAGGTATAGCCCAGGTATAAACAAAAGCCGCCTGTTACTATTGTAGCAGGCGGCTTTTGCATTAAACTAAAACCAATCGTCACTTAAATTCTTAGCTCAGGAAAGCCTTCAGCATCCAAAGCGTTTTTTCATTTTCGTTGATGTCTTCACTCACCAGCGCTACCGTACCTTCGTCGTCACGCTCGGCGGCCAGCGCCAGAATATCACGCTCCAGACTTACAATCACAGACAGGTTCTGGTGCGTCGCTTCTACCGTTTCGCGGTCACCGCTCAGGCTTGATGCCTCCTGTATGCTCGACACACGCAGGTAGTCCGAGAAGGAATGCAGCGGCTTCTGGCCAATGGTCAGGATACGTTCTGCCAGCGCATCGATGCGGGCCAGCGCGCTGTTGTACAACTCCTCATACTTGGCATGCAGCTGGAAGAAGTGTATGCCCTTGATGTTCCAATGAAAACCGCGCAGGTTCTGGTAGTAAATGTGATAGTTGGCCAATAACTCGTTCAGCTTGTCAGCAATTTCTACGGAGTCTTGTTTCTCCAATCCAATATTAGTCAGCTTATTCATAGTCTTGTATGTCTTTATTGTTTGTATATACAAATATACCCAAATTGTGATTATAAACCAAATCGATTATATTGATGCAGGTATAGAGATAATCTATACTTTAGCGGGTGGAGGCTAAAAAGTCTGTCTGCCTGAGGTGACTGGCCTGTTGATATAAAGCGCCTCTATACTATACGTTTGATAGCATGACACTGGTACAATTAGAATATTTATTGGCGGTAGACACGCACCGTCATTTTGCGACGGCGGCAGATAACTGTTTCGTGACGCAGCCCACTCTGAGTATGCAGCTGCAAAAGCTGGAAGAAGAGTTAGGAGTACAGTTATTTGATCGAAGCAGAGTGCCTGTGCGGCCCACCGAGATTGGAAAGGAAGTGATTGCCCAGGCCCGTATTGTGGTGGCGGAGTCGAAAAAGATAAGAGAGATTGTGCAGAACCAGAAGCAGGAGCTGAGCGGCGAACTGCGCGTGGGCGTTATACCTACCTTAGCACCCTACCTGATACCGCTTTTCGTGACGAGCTTTATGGAGAAGTATCCGGATGTGCGACTGGTGGTGCAGGAGTTGCTGACCGAGGAAATTGTGCAGAAGCTGAACTATGAGCTGCTTGATGTTGGTTTGTTGGTGACGCCCCTCGAGGACAAGTCTATAAAGGAGTTGCCGCTGTTTTACGAAGCTTTTGTGGCCTATATCAACCCGTCTCACCCATTAGCTAATAGCAAGGCTATAAGCCCGGAGCAGCTCGACCTGGACGAATTGTGGGTGCTCAACGAAGGGCACTGTTTCCGGAGCCAGGTGCTCAACATCTGTAACCGGGGCGGAGGCACAACCCCTTCCGGCCACTTCGACTACAAGAGCGGCTCCCTCGAAACCCTCAAACGCATTGTAGAAACCCAACGCGGACTCACGCTGCTACCCGAACTCTCCGTACTCGATATACCTGCCGAAAAGCAGTTGCTCGTCCATACCTTCCGGGAGCCGCAGCCGCAGCGGGAAGTAAGCCTGGTCGTACACCGCAGCTTCCTGAAAAAACGCCTGATCGAGGCCCTGCAGAATGAAATTGTAGCCGCTATACCTGCGCACATCCGTAACCGCAAAAATCAGCAAGTGGTGGGAGTGAAGGAGTTGGGGAGTTGAGGAGGTTAGAACTGCAGGTATGGTCAAGGACTGTCGGAATCTTGCATTGAGTGCTTGTCTGAATCAGGATTTAAGAATTAGAAGATTGACAGGATTTCCGTGCACGATTAACATCCCTGTGCCCCCTTCTTTGTCGAGAGCCCCTACCCCCAAGGGGGATTTTCTGCCATTCAAGTATTCTGGGTATAGATAGCTATGTAGCTGCTGCAGTTTAGGTTGTTACTTTACTCAACCCACCCCTGCCCCTCCCGAGAGGGGAATTCCTGCCGCTGCGGTCTCACAAGTATAAAGCCTGTAGCGGCAGCAATCCTTTTGCTCTACCGGGTCCAACCACCCCTAACCCCTCCTTGTCTAAGGAGGGGAGTCTGAAACTGCCATTTCAAGGTTTACTCTTCGTTTTTTCAGACCCAGACTACACAAACCCCTGGCAGGTATAGCAAGACTAACTTGCCCCGGAAGCTATAAAACAGATCACATTAGCCAGGTGCACATTTCGGCGCTCCACTGTTCGAGCGTTCAGCGAGTTTGGAGCGTCTTGATTTTTTTGCTTACTTTTTTCATCAAGGAAAAAAGTGAGGCCCGCCCGGCTAGGGCAAGCTATGAAACCAATTAGCCTAGAGTATAGAGAAGCAGTAGCTACGCCAGGTATAGGTATAGCCACGACCGTTGCTTAAGACGCCCCGCGAGGTCTGCTACCGAAAACAAAACAGGCTGCCTCATCAGAAGCAGCCCGTTTCTATGTTTATACCTAATCAGGTATAGCAAATCAAATTAAGCGTTGATCATGCCAGCTTTCTGCAGCACCTCTACCATCGTAGCACCAATCTCAGCAGGAGAATCTACCACGTGGATGCCATTCTCGCGCATGATCTTCATTTTGGCAGCAGCAGTATCGTCAGCGCCACCTACAATCGCACCGGCGTGACCCATACGGCGACCAGCTGGAGCAGTCTGGCCAGCGATGAAACCAACCACTGGCTTCTTGTTGCCAGTCTCGCTGATGTACTGGGCAGCCATTGCCTCGTAGTTACCACCAATCTCACCGATCATCACAATCGCGTCTGTTTCAGGGTCTTCCATCAGCAGCTGTACCGCATCTTTGGTTGGCGTTCCGATGATCGGGTCACCACCGATACCGATAGCTGTAGAAATACCCAGGCCAGCCTTCACAATCTGGTCAGCAGCCTCGTACGTCAACGTGCCTGACTTAGAAACAATACCGATACGACCTGGCTTGAACACGAAACCTGGCATGATGCCTACTTTTGCTTCACCTGGCGTAATTACACCCGGGCAGTTCGGACCGATGAGAGTCACATCTTTGCCTTTCAGGTAGTTTTTGGCCATCACCATGTCTTTCACAGGAATGCCCTCTGTAATCGCAACGATTACTTTGATGCCCGCATCAGCAGCTTCCATGATCGCGTCGGCAGCGAAAGCCGGCGGCACGAAAATGATAGAAACATCGGCTCCCGTTCTCTTCACAGCATCTTCCACTGTGTTGAAAACCGGCAGGTCCAGGTGGTTGTTGCCGCCTTTGCCTGGTGTAACACCACCCACTACGTTGGTGCCGTACTCGATCATCTGAGAGGCGTGAAAAGAACCTTCGGAGCCCGTGAAGCCCTGTACGATCACTTTCGAATTTTTATTTACTAAAACACTCATGTGTATCTTATTAAGTTGATGAATGATGGTCTAAAATAAGGTAGTGCAAAAATAGGCTTTTTTGCGGCGCTTCCAAAAAATAGTTAACGCTAATATAGGCGCTAAAACAGCCCGGCGGAACGGGAACAGGTATACCTGCTGTTATACGGAGGGCAGGGGGCTATACCTGTTAAGTATAATTTTTATTACGTACCTTTGCACCCGTATCTCAAAAAAGCACTCAGATGACATACCTGAATCATATAACCGAGGCGATCGGTAACACCCCCTTAGTAAAGCTTAACAACGTAACCGATGGCGTGAAAGCGACCATACTGGCCAAAGTAGAGTACATGAACCCGGGCAACTCTGTAAAGGACCGCATGGCAATCAGAATGATTGAAGATGCCGAGAAGGCCGGCATCCTGAAGCCGGGCGGCACGATCATAGAAGGCACATCCGGCAACACAGGTATGGGACTGGCACTGGCGGCTATCGCGAAAGGCTATAAGTGCATTTTTACGCTGGCCGATAAGCAGAGCAAGGAGAAAATGGATATTCTGCGTGCCGTTGGTGCCGAGGTACGTGTGTGCCCGACCAACGTAGCCCCTGACCATCCGGATTCGTACTACTCGGTGGCTAAGCGCCTGAATGAAGAGATCCCGAACTCATTTTACCCGAATCAGTATGACAACCTATCCAACTGGAGAGCGCACTACGAAAGCACCGGTCCGGAGATATGGGAGCAGTCCGGGGACAAGATTACGCACTTCGTCACCGGAGTGGGAACTGGCGGTACGGTAACTGGTATTTCGCGCTACCTGAAGGAGCATAAGCCCGAGCTGATCACAGTAGGTATAGACACATACGGTTCTGTTTTCAAGAAATATAAGGAAACCGGTATTTTCGACGAGAACGAAATCTATTCTTACGCCACCGAAGGTATAGGCGAGGACATCCTGCCCAAGAATGTGGATTTCGACGTGATCGACACCTTTTTGAAAGTGACCGACAAAGACGGCGCTATCATGACGCGCCGTTTGGCCAAGGAGGAAGGACTGTTTGTAGGTTGGTCAAGCGGAACGGCCGTATACGGAGCTTTGGAATATGCCCGCGAAAACAACCTGACGGAGAATGATGTTATGGTGGTGTTGCTGCCAGACCACGGTACCCGTTACCTGGGCAAGATCTACAACGACGAGTGGATGCGCGCGCAGGGCTACATCGACTAAACGACCTAAGGTAACTAAATTCGAGGTATATAATTTGTTTGAAGTATCCAACTTGTGTACCTTGTGATGCGGCAAATACCAAGGGTTAAACGTAGGACAATTTAATTCAGAAACGTTAGCTTGAAATATACGGCTTGCGTAGAAACAGGCCGGGGATGGTTTAGCTATGAAAAAGATATCAGGCGTTCTTCTTATTGACGACGACGACACCACAAATTTCCTGAACCAGCGTTTGCTTGAGCGAATGCAGGTGACAGACAACATACGCACGTTTGTGAACGGCAAACAGGCATTCGACTACTTGTACAATGTGAGTAACAACAACTACGAGCAGACGGACGGAAATTATTTTCAGCCGGAACTGATTTTCCTGGACATCAGCATGCCGGTGATGGATGGATTCGAAATGCTGGACCTGTATGAACGGCTGAACCCTGAGTTCCGGAAAAATATAGTACTCGCCGTATTGACCACATCAACGCATCCACAGGATACGGATGCCGCTCAGAAGTATTCGGCAGAGTATCTTACCAAGCCGCTCACGGCAGAGAAAGTTAAAAACCTGATCAACAAGCATTTTAGCTCTGCCAATCAGGAGGCTTAAAAAGACGTAGGTATAAAGACGAGCCGATGCGCTGACTCAAGCAAGAGTAGCACATCGGCTCGTTTCGTTTTATGCGGGCTGAAAAGCCAGGTATAGGTATACATACGGGTTGCTCACATGGAAGCCATCACGTAGCCTAGATATACCTGTGAAGTGGAGCAAGTATAGGCTACTAATTATTTAGATTGCGCTATACCTAGAATGAGAAGCCGAAATTGGATTTGATCAGCAGGTTAATGATTACGCCCGCACCGGCCAGCAACAAACCAACTCCGATCAGTTTTTCGATGTCCTGCATTTTGCCCTGACGTTTTTTGAGCATGTTACCGCCAATCGCCCCTAAAGCAAAGGCTGCCATTAGCGGAAGGCTGCGGCTCCAAATCACGTTGCCGAGCAGGTAGTGGCTGATAAAACCGGTAAAGCTGGTAATTACCAGGATAAAGAGCGAGGTGGAAGTGGCGATTTGTGGCGGTATGCGGAAAAGCTTGATCATCATAGGAGTCTGCAGAAAACCACCGCCTATACCGAACAGACCTGCAATTATACCTGAAGCAAAACCAAAGACCGACACCAAGCCCCCGTTCAGGCGATAAGCAATGTGCTTTGCCCTGTTTTTCCGGATAAATGAGGTCGGCACCCGACGGATGCGGTACATCATACCCGAATGCCGCTGAATCCTTTCTTTGTCCTGTGGTTTCACCATAAAGAATCCCACCGTCAGCACAAAAAGCGCGAAGATCACCTGCAACTCTGAGACAGGTAGAAAGGCTACCAGAAAGGCTCCCAACACCGTGCCGGCCACCGCCGGAAATTGAATGAGCGAGCCCACCACGTAATCGATGCTGCGGTCGCGGAGGTTGAAGACAGAGGCAATGATAGAGGCTGGCACCAACGCCGACATGGTCGCACCGATGGCGATCTCGATGTTGTATCCAAAGAAGATGATCAGGATCGGCACCATGAACACGCCTCCCCCGAAACCGATGATGGTGCCAAACCCGCTCACGAGTGCACCCACAACAAAAATGATAAATTCCTCCATTTGCTAAGCCCCGCGGGGCCGTGGTATTATACCTTTTTGTGCAAGGTACACTATTCAGCTACAGGTACGAATTTAAAGTCATCACCGTTAAACAATCCTTTGTCGCTGAGCTTGAGCGAAGGTATAACGAGCAGTGCCATGAACGAGAGTGTCATGAAAGGGGAGGCCAGTTTGCTACCCATCTCCTTGCTCATGCCGTCGATGGCCGAGTAAGCCTTGGCCACTTCGTAGCCATCTGCCGCCGACATAATGCCTGCCACCGGCAGCGGCAACAGTTGTTCTTTCGTGCCATCCACCGCGGCCACGCCTCCTTTTGCACTGATGATCAGGTTTACGGCACGGGCGATGCTCTCGTCATCTACCCCCACGGCAATGATGTTATGTGAGTCGTGGCCTACAGAGGAGGCGATGGCGCCGCGCTGTATACCTACGTTCTTGATAAAAGCTACCGCCGGTTCAGCATTCGCATACCTGTTCACCACGGTTATCTTGAGCACATCCTGCGGCACATCAGACTGTATGAAGCCATTTTCAATTTTCGGTTCCGCCCATACTTGGTGCGTGATCAACTGTCCGTCAAACGCTTCAATTACACGGATCTTACTGGCGCTATCGGCTAGCCGGAACTGCTCCGGCGTTTTGGGTTCGGTGTTGAAGTTGTTGATGACCTCGCTTGGGGTGAAGTTGATCTTAGACTTGCCATTTTCTGCCACCAGTTCCCCGTTGATATAGGTAGCCTCGATGGAAAAGTCTTCGAGGTTGTTCACCACAATAAAGTCAGCCAGGTCGTTTTCGCGCAGCAGACCAACTTCCAGCTTGTAATGCTCGACTGGGTTCATGCAGGCGGCACGGAGCACATGGAACAGGTCGTGACCCTTGGCAAGCGCCCGTTTCACGAGCAGATTCAGGTGGCCTTCCACCAGGTTGTCGGGGTGCTTGTCATCGGAGCAGAACATGATGCTGTCGGGATGGCTCGCTAGCAAAGGTATAAGCGCCTCAAAATTTTTGGCGGCACTTCCTTCCCGGATCAGTATCTTCATACCTACGGCTAGTTTGTCGAGCGCCTCTTCTGCTGTAAAGCACTCGTGATCGGTGGTGATGCCTGCTGAAGCATAAAGAGCCGCTTGTTCGCCACGTAGACCGGGTGCATGACCGTCCACCGCTTTGCCGTATTTCTTGGCCAGTTCTATCTTCTCCATCACTACCGGGTCGCGGTGCAGCACGCCGGGCCAGTTCATCATCTCAGCCAGATACTTTATTTCGTCGCGCTGAAATAAGGTTTCGATGTCAGCAGCCGTTATCTCGGCGCCGGCTGTTTCGAAAGGCATGGCCGGTACGCAGGAGGGAGCCCCGTAATAAAACTTAAAGGGTACTTTTTTCCCGTTCTCAATCATGTACTCCACGCCAGCTATACCTAGCACATTGCCAATCTCGTGCGGGTCCGACACCGTGGCCACCGTGCCATGTGGCACAGCCAGCCGGGCGAATTCGGAAGGTACAAGCATGGAACTTTCCACGTGCACGTGCGCATCCACAAAGCCCGGCAAAATATAACTGGAAGAGGAGGTGGCCTCACGAACTATTTTAGAAATGCGGCCGTTTGACACATGGACCGTTCCCTCAAAAATCTCTTGCTGGTGCAGGTTTATGATACGTCCGCTGACGGTATAGGAGCTATGCATGGATAGGACTGTCTTGTTGATTTAAAATGCCCGCTGATGGGGATTGAACCCGTAAATTACCTTATATTTGCGTTAAATTTAGTCGTTTTGAGAAAGATAATTTCATACATGCTACTGGCGGGAATTTTGGCAACTGGCCCATTGGCGAGCTGCACAACCAAAACACCGCAACAGAAAAAGACGGCCTCCTACATGAAAAAGAGCAAGAAAGGCAATGTGCCCTGCCCTTGCGATTCGAACTAACTCCTGACAGCTTACCATGAAAAAAATTGTAATCGCCATAGATGGCTACTCCTCGTGCGGTAAAAGTACAACGGCCAAACTAGTGGCTGCCGAACTAGGCTATGCTTACATCGATACCGGTGCCATGTACCGGGCGGTTACGCTTTATTTTCTGGAACATCACGTCAGTCTCACCAACCCCAAAGAGGTGAACGACGCCCTGGATAAGATAGATATCACGTTCCACTACAACCCAAAGGCCAAAAGAAACGAAGTATTCCTTAACGGTCTGAATGTGGAGGATGAGATTCGCAAGATGTACATCTCCAACCAGGTGAGCGAGGTGAGTGTGGTAAAGGAAGTGCGCCGCGCCATGGTAGCCCAGCAGCAGAAGATGGGCAGAAAACGTGGTGTAGTGATGGACGGGCGCGACATTGGAACAGCTGTGTTTCCTGATGCGGAGGTTAAAATATTTATGACCGCCGATGTGGATACCCGTGCCCGCCGACGACAGGATGAGTTGCTGGAGAAGAAGCAACTCATCAATCTTGATGAAATAAAGCAGAACCTGCAAAAGCGCGACCTGATCGACTCGACAAGAGCTGAGAGTCCGCTGCGCCGTGCCGACGATGCTTTTTTGCTGGACACGTCGCACATGACCATCGACGAGCAGGTAGAGTTTGTACTAAACAAGGTGACTTCCCGTATCTTCAACGGTGACTATGCCTTACAGGAATAGAGGAAAGTAGAAATGAACGTAACGATAGACAAAAATTCCGGTTACTGCTTCGGCGTCGAATTTGCCATACAGATGGCAGAGGATGAGATGGAGAACTGCGAGGAACTCTATTGTCTGGGCGACATTGTGCACAACAGCATGGAAGTGAAGCGCCTCTACAAAAAGGGACTTCGCATTATCGACCGGGAGCAACTCAAAGAACTGCGCGACACCAAAGTGCTGATCCGGGCGCACGGCGAGCCACCGGAAACATATAAGACAGCTTTAGAAAACAACATCGAACTGATAGACGCTTCCTGCCCGGTAGTGCTCAAACTCCAGAACCGTGTCAAGCATGCTTTTGACGCTGACAAAACCAAAGGCGGCCAGATCGTGATTTACGGGCAAGTGGGCCATGCCGAAGTGATCGGACTGGCAGGCCAGACAGGCGACGAAGCGATTATTGTGACCACAGAGGAGGATCTGGACAAGATTGACTTTTCCCGCCCGGTTACCCTTTTCAGTCAGACGACCAAAAGCACCAAAGGCTTTTATCACATCAAGTCGCTTATCGAAGAGCGTATCCAGCAGGCAAAGCAGGACAGCACCGCTTTCAACGCCAACGACAGTATCTGCCGTCAGGTATCGAACCGCGAGCCGCAACTGACCAGGTTCTCAGTGGAACACGATGTGATCATTTTTGTGAGCGGCAAGAAGAGTTCTAACGGTAAAGCCCTTTACAGCGTGTGCAAGCAGCATAACCCCAACAGTTACTTTGTGGAGAATGAAGAAGAACTGGAAAGAGAGTGGTTTGCCAATGCTGCGAGTGTAGGTATATGCGGCGCCACTTCCACGCCTATGTGGCTGATGCAACAGGTAGCCGACAGTATCAAAAAATTTGACCTCGAAACAGTATAGCGATAACCCTATACTACAAAATAGTGGCTTTTTAGCTACATTTAGGCTTTGCTTCGGTAAAGCCTATTTTTTTTAACGCACCATCACACATGAGACGCATTTTACGCTATTTTCTGAACGGACTACTTATTGTAGCGCCCTTCACCATTACGGTATGGATCATTGTGGCCATTATCGACTGGTTGAATAGCCTCTTCGACTTAGGTATACCTGGGCTGGGAATTATGCTCATGTTTGTCCTGCTCACTCTGATCGGTTTTATCAGCTCATCCTTCTTTGTAAAACCCTTCATCGTCATCACGGGGCGCTGGTTTAACAAAGTGCCGCTGGTGGGCATCGTCTATTCCAGTATCAAGGACCTGTTCGATGCCTTTGTAGGAGACAACCAGAAGTTTAACAAGCCGGTGATGGTGAAGATGTCGGAGGACTCAGATAACTTGAAGTTCGGTTTTGTGACGCAGGATGCTTTCAGTTCTGTAAATGTAGAAGACCGCGTAGCTGTGTACTTCCCGCACTCTTATAACTTTTCGGGCGAGCTGTTTGTGGTGCCCAAGCGCAACGTGGTATACCTGGACCTACCAAGCAGCGATGTAATGAAGTTTGTTGTTTCGGGAGGTGTGTCGAAGCTCTGAGTAAGCAGGAGCTATACCTTTCACCTCATTAAAAATGCCCATCAACTGAACCAGCTAAAATTTTAAGGCCCTTTCATGCATCTTATTTGTATGCATGCCGAATAAGTAAAGGAGAGAACACATTCCGCCAGAATGCCATACATTATTCATAACGGTACGAAGTTGCATTACAGAGTGCTTGGGCAAGGCACGCAGCCTTTGCTGGCCTTTCATGGCTATGGGCAGAGCAGCAGCTACTACCAACCGATGGGCCATGCGCTCGGCAGCGACTATACCATCTACGCCTTCGACCTGTTTTTTCATGGCCAAAGCAGTCTGCACAAAGAGAACATGCCGCTCGACAAGGATTTTTTGCAGGAGTTGGTTGGTTTGTTTCTCAAGAAGGAAAAGATCGATCACTTCTCGCTGATGGGCTTTAGCATGGGGGGGAAATTCGCGCTTACACTGGTGGAACGCTTCCAGGAGCGCATCGACGAACTTTTCCTGATCGCGCCGGACGGCATCAAAACCAGCTTCTGGTATAATATTGCCACCTACCCGGGTTGGCTGCAGCAGCTTTTCAAGCGCACCGTGCTTAAGCCAGAGCCTTTCTTCCGGCTATTGAATGTGCTCAACAGGTATAACATGATCCACAAAAGCCTGGTCCGCTTCGCTCGCTTCCAGATGGACAGTACCGAAAAGCGTTTGCGGGTATACCGCAGCTGGATCGGTTTCCGCGAACTCAACTTCGATATCCGCGAGATTGTGCGACTCCTCAACCACAAACAGGTGCCGGTTACAATGTTTCTGGGTGAGTTCGACCAGATCATCTCTCCCAAGCGGGTAAGTGTGTTTATAAAAGCCCTGCACAAAGGGGAGTTGGTGGTGCTCAAAGCCGGGCATTCACATTTGCTGCAGGAGGTTGCGGAGTTGCTGCATAAGAAACGAACTCAGTCTATACCTCCGATTGGATAAGTAGCAAAGGCAGTTGTAGGTATAGCTTTATGGCGCGAGCGTCCTCGCTCGTGTCTGCTATCGTGGGGCCTCTGGCCCAAGCATAGGTATAGCCGCTGCTTCTGTTGCAAGTATGCCTTGGCCAGGCGGGCGGCTGTTTCTCCTGTGCGGCGGGCACTCATTTTTTTCCTTGATGAAAAGAAAGAGGGCCCCTACCCCCAGTAAGCAAAAAAATCAAGACGATTTTAAACTCGCTGACCGCTCTTTATAGAGGGACCCCTTCACCCCCAACACAAAATCGTCATCGGTGCACCGTGCACTGCAGTTTGTTCCATTGCTAGCGTGCGAGTTTGTCTTGCTATACCTGACAGTGGTCTGTGACAGAAACAACGAAGTTTGTAATTTCGAACTGGTAGTAGCCAAAGCTCCCCTCCTTGGACAAGGAGAGGCAGGAGTGGTTTGACCCGGCACTGCAGAAAAGCTGCTGCAATTACGGAGCCTATACCTGAAAAATGGCAGCTACAGAAAGTCCCCCTTTGAAGGGGGCAGGGGGATGTTAATCATGCCCTTTCCCCTGTTGCTAGGGGAATATTGGTATGGGGTAATTCGGCATCCACGAAAATCCTGATTCAGACAAATTAATCCTTTCTGATTCCGAAAATCCTAATCCTAATATATCATACCTAAAGCAGAATGCTTAAATTGGCCCCTGATGAAAGAGGAGAACCTAAAAAAGCCCAAACCAGAGAAAAAGATCATCGGCAGGCGCGAGATGGTGGCCTTTCCCGAACTGGATATTGACGAGATAGAGGCCAAGATCGATACCGGCGCCTATACCTCCGCCATCCACTGTTCGGATATTCATGAGGAAACCCTCGCCGACGGAACTAAAGTGATCTCGCTGGACTTATTAGACCCATCGCACCCGCAGTACAATCACAAAAAACTGACCTTTGCGGACTACAGCCTTCGCGATATCCGTAACTCGTTTGGAGATGTGCAGGAGCGCTACGTCATCAAAACCCGTATCAAGGTGTTCGACGAGCTGATTGAGGCGGAGTTCTCGCTCTCGGACCGCAGCGACATGAAATACCCGGTGCTTATTGGCCGAAAATTGCTGAAAGGCCGGTTTATTGTCGACGTTTCCCGTAAAAACGTCTCACTCAAATTCAACAAAAAACAAAAGAAGGATAAATAGTATTTATGAAAATAGCGATTCTCTCTCGCAACTCTAAGTTGTACTCTACCCGCCGCCTAGTAGAAGCTGCACAGCAACGCGGCCACGAAGCCGTAGTGCTCGACCACCTGCGCTGCGACCTTGTGATTGAGCAGGGCGACCCTCACATCCTCTACAAGGGAGAACGCTTAACCGATATCGACGCTATCATTCCGCGTATCGGGGCTTCGGTTACCTTTTACGGTACGGCCGTGGTGCGTCAGTTTGAGATGATGAAAGTAAAAAGCGCCGTGGACTCGCAGAGCATCGTACGCTCCCGCGACAAACTGCGCAGCAGCCAGATCCTCTCCCGGGCAGGACTGGGCATGCCCAAGACCGCCTTTACCAATTACTCAAAAGAAACCTCCATGCTGGTGAAAGAAGTAGGAGGTGCACCATTGGTGATCAAACTACTCGAAGGAACACAGGGCCTGGGTGTGGTGCTGGCCGAAACTAAAAAAGCGGCTGAATCGGTGATTGAGGCATTTCATAACCTGAAGGCCCGTATCATTGTGCAGGAATTCATTGCCGAAGCGGCAGGTGCTGACATCCGCGCTTTTGTGGTGAACGGCGAAGTAGTGGGGGCCATGAAGCGCCAGGGCAAGGAGGGTGAGTTTCGCTCCAACCTGCACCGCGGCGGTAATGCCTCCCTCGTCAAACTTACTCGTCAGGAGAAGGCCGCTGCTTTGCTGGCTGCCAAGTCGCTGGGTCTGGGTATAGCCGGTGTAGACATGCTGCAGTCCAAGCGCGGACCGCTCATTCTGGAGGTGAACTCATCGCCGGGTTTGCAAGGTATAGAGAAGGCAACCAACAAGGATATTGCCGCTAAAATAATTGAGTACGTGGAGGGTCTGGTGCAGAAGAAGGCCGCCAAGAGAGTGAAAGAATAGCATGCCCGAAACCATTAAGATCAACGGTGTCAGTATCGACCGTGGAGAGAAAGTGCTTACCCGGCTTGTTATCTCGAAACTCCCCAGCGGTACACTCATCGACATTCCTGTTTATGTGTTCCGCTCGGTGCACGACGGCCCGGTGCTTTTGCTGATGGCCGGTATGCACGGCGACGAGGTGAACGGTACAGAGATCATCCGCCGCATGATCACCAAAAAGATGCTGTACCCGCTCAAGGGAACCATCATTGCGGTGCCCATCCTGAACATATACGGATTCCTGAACTTTTCGCGCGACGTGCCCGATGGTAAGGACGTGAACCGAAGTTTTCCCGGGAACAGAGAAGGCTCACTGGCCAGCCGTGTGGCGCACCGTTTTATGAAAGAAGTGATGCCTTTTATTGACTACGGCGTGGATTTCCACACAGGCGGTTCGAGCAGAAGCAACTACCCGCAGATACGCTGCGTGCTGGCTGAACCGAAGAACCAGGTACTGGCAGATGCCTTTGCCGCGCCTTTCACGCTAAATGCCTCTTACAGGCAGGGCTCGCTCCGGAAAGAGGCCGCCAAATTCGGTAAGCACATCCTAGTATATGAGACGGGAGAGTCGCTGCGCTTCGATGAGCGCGGCATCAAACTAGGTATAGAGGGCACTTGTCGCCTGATGCACCACCTGGGCATGGCGGCCAGTGCGCCCGCCGCAACTGAGCCAACCACTATTTGCATGAAAGATATTTGGGTGCGCGCCAAAAATGCGGGCCTGTTCCGTAGCCTTGTACTGGAGGGAGGCTACGTAAAGAAAGGACAGGTGGTAGGCACGATCACCGACCCTTACGGCGAAATGGAAGTGCGCCTCAACGCCCCGGCTGCCGGTTATATAGTCGGCCTCAATAACATGCCCGTTGTGAACCAGGGAGATGCCCTGATGCACATTGCTTTTTAAGGTATAGCAGAGACAAAAAGAGCCCGCTACCGGAAGGTAGCGGGCTCTTTTTTTATAAAGCTTTTCAGCTGTTAGAATACGTAGCGCACGTGCAGGGCTGAATCCCAGAAGCCACGGCCATGCGGTATGTTGATGTAAGGCTTGATGTCGGCACCGATCGTGAAAGGAATGTCGCGGATGTAGTACTCCAGACCAAGCACAGCATCAATACCAAAGCCTACGATATTATCTTCGTAGTATCTGTCACGTCTGTCTTTGTCATAATAGTAGTAGTAGCGACCCTCGTAGAAGCCAACGTGACCACCCAAACCATAGTACCACTGCAGACCTTTAGCGTTGAAAGCTGGTGCGTGTTTCTCATAAAGCACGGTAACTACGGCACCTCTGTGACGGAAACCTGTGCTCAGAATGCCTTCGATAGCGGCATCACTTTTAATGAAATGCTTTATAGTAAGGCCTGAAGCAACACCGCCTCTGAAGCCTATACCTGTTTTGTACTCCTGTGCATTGGCACCGAAAGCAAGCGTCATTACCAAAGCTAAGGTAAACCCTACGCGAAGAAATGTTTTCATTGTTCTATTAAAAAAGTTATATCTGGCTTGCCAGACAGGTACGTCCAGCTGGCAGGCTGCAAAAATAGAACTTCTTCCGATCGAAAAAACTAATATTTACTTTTTTCGAAAATTTTAACCCGATTGCTTGTACGATTGCAGATAGGCTGTCTTGGATGTGCGCCGCCCAATTAGTTTGAAAAACGTGATAAACTTCTCTTTATCAAGCTCCAATGCTCTGGCGAAAGCGTCTTCCTCCTCTGAGTTCTGGTAGTCTTTTATATAATGCTCCCGCACCAGCCCAGCCTCTGTCAGTTCATCGGCAGCTTCTATCTCGACCAGTCCGGTTTTCTCCCAAAGCCTTCGCCACCAATCGATGGTGTGGATAAAGTACCAATAGTTCTGATAATCCTCTTGTAAGAACTCCGGTACCTGGTCATGATTTTCGATTTCTTTGGTGAAACATACGTCTACAATCGCGATGTGCCCCTCTGGTTTGATGAAGCGGGCAATGTAGGGCAGGTACTTCTCATCGGTGCCAAAATAGGTATAGGAGTCCACCACGATCACGGCATCAAAATACTCCTCGGGGAAGGGAAGGGAACGAGCTTCCATCTCAAGCGGAAACACCTTGTCTTCACAGCCCTCACTGAAGATGCGCTCGTAGTTGTCGCTGGCCGACACGGCTTCGTCTACTGCCCAGACGGTAACCCCGAACTCTTTGGCCAGAAAGATAGAACTGATGGCTTTGCCGCAGCCGAGGTCGAGCACGCGCATGCCGGGTTTCAGGTCCAGGGACTTGGTGAGGCTCTCGAGGTTAAAAAGTACGTTTTCGCCCATGGAATGCTTGCGCACCCAGGCCGGGTCGTATTGGGAGGCTTTCGGAAAGGCGCGGCGCAGGCTTTTGTTGGGCATAGGTATAAGTATAAGTGCCTTGCAACTTACGCGTCAGGTATAGGGAGGGTTAGTGGCCCAGTCGCTCTATTTCATCGGACAGGTATACCTTGTCGGTTTTCAGGTCCTGCGCAGCGACCCGCAGCATAGCGCTGGCCACAGTCTCTGCCTGAATAGGGCGGTATTTGCGCAGAGGACCGAACATGATTTTGGAAAGCGGCTTCATGATCCGGGCACCAATTTCCTCGCCGGTGCGATGCTCGTCGCGCTCACCTAACAGAAGCGAAGGCCTGAAAATCTGCAGCGACTGAAAGCCCAGCGCCCGCACGTCACGCTCCATCTCGCCTTTCACGCGGTTGTAGAACATGCGGGACCTGGCATCTGCACCCATCGACGAAACCACCAGAAACTGACTGGCATTGCGGCGCAGCGTGATTTCGGCCAGCTGGGTGACATAGGTATGGTCTACTTTATAGAAGGCTTCTTTGGTGCCGGCTTTTTTGATGGTGGTGCCCAGGCAGCAGAACACGTCGTCGGCGGCCAGTTCGGAGGCACTTTTCTTGAGGTTGTCGAAGTCGACGATTTGCTGGTCGAGCTTGGGGTGAATGATGGCGAGCTCGCGGCGGCCAACAGAAATCACCTGGCTGTAGCGGTCGCTTTGCAAGAGCATACGCAGCAAGTGACTGCCAACCAGGCCGCTGGCGCCGGCAATCAGTGCGGTTCGGGTTCGGTGCATGGAGGTTTGCGTTTCGCTCAGTTACGTGAATCTCCGCCACATAGGTTAATAAATGCGGTGCTTTCCTGTAAATAATCCTGTTGCGGCTGTTTTTGTTTTGAAATTAGCCTCTATTGCAGCGCTACAGTACAATATGATGCGGCTTATTCGTCGCCTTTTAACCGGATGTGGTCCGTGTCTATTTCAATTTTACCTTCTTTGTATAATCCTCCTATGGCTTTTTTGAACACCTTTTTGCTCATACCCAACATGCGGTATACCTCATCCGGACTGCTCTTGTCAGACAAGGGCAAATAACCTTTGGCCGCCTCCAGCACCTCCAGTACTTTATCTGCCGCCTCATTGGATTCGCTCATGCCTGTAGTACCCGGCTTGCGGAGTGTCACGTCTATTTTGTTATCCGGACGGATGGTCTTGATATAACCGCGCACCTTGTCACCCATGTGCAGCTCCTTGAACACCTCATTTTTGTAGAGCATGCCCATGTAGCGGTTGTTGATAATCACTTTGATACCGATCTCGGTAAAGCCCGCTACCAGTAAATCTACCTCTTCGTTCTCGGTCAGCTCGTTGGCGGCTTCGTCGTTGTGCAGGTACTTGCCCAGTTTGGTTGTACCTACAATGCGGTCGGAGGTTTCGTCGAGGTATACATACACACAATACTTGCGGCCGGGGCGCATTTTGTCCTTTTGGTTGTGCAATGGCACGAGCAGGTCTTTCTCAAGGCCCCAATCCAGAAAAGCACCGAAGTCAGTACTGTCTTTGCACATCAGGCAGGCGAACTCGCGCACAGTGGCGTGCGGTGTCAGATTGGTGGCAATCACACGGTCTTCGGAGTCGCGGTACACGAACACGCGTACCTTGTCGCCTACTTTGGCGCCTTCAGGTATATACTTTCGTGGCAGCAGGATGTCGCCGTCTTCAGAGGTCAGGTACATGCCGAAGTCCACTTCGCGTGCTATCTCCAGTTCGTTGTAATGGCCGAGGTCTACCATAATGGGGTATTGTGTTAGGTATAGAATGTTGCAAATATAGCGAAACCATTTCAGGTATAGCCTGTAGGTTTCAGTCGCTTTTCTTATACCTGATTATACCTGTAAGGATGCAAAACAGCACCAGCTTTTTCGGAGGCTATACCTGCCGAGCAAGGACTTTACTGGCAAGAGGCAGTTGGCAGGTATAGCAGCTTAAAACAAAACAGGCAGCCACCATGGGCTGCCTGTTACTGCATGTTAAATAGCACTTAACTTCACCGGAAAAGATAGCAACACGCTCAACCAAAGTAAATTAGCGAGTAGGCTATACCTGAAAGTCCTTTGTCTTTTGTCCAAGAATTCTTTAGTCCGGATAGCCGCCTATACCTTAGGACTTTGCTTTGGCCTTTTTTGTGGCTTTGCCGTTCTGTCCTTTGGCTGGCTGATCATCTTCCTCCATGATGTCGTCCGGACTGGCGATCAGGCCGATGGACAGGCCGTCTTCGCCCAGGAAGTGCTCGATGTGGTGGCAGCGGTCCTCCGTTTTAAGCAGGATGCCCTCCAGCAAGGCCTTGGTGGCGAAATCTTCCAGCTCAAAAGCTTTTTTGATCGATTTTCGCAGCTCCAACACGATCGTTTTTTCGTCTTCCATGTCTTTTTTGAGCATCTCGCGGATGCGGAAAACGCCTTCTTCTTCGTGTGCGATATAAGAAAGCTCCAGCTGTTTGGCCGGGTGGCAGGTAGGGCAGTAGCCCATCACGGTGAGGCGCTCGGCAATGGCATCGTACTGTTCGTGTATCTGGGTATAGTGCTCCTCAAAGAATAAGTGCAGATCGCGGAACTGCGGCCCCTCCACCATCCAGTGGTGCTTATGGTACTGGTTATACAGGGTGATGAACGACGACAGGTGACGATCGAGTTCGTTGGCCATAGCCGTCGCGGTAGTCTTTGACAGCCCAACCGGGTTGCCTTCATATTCTGATTTTTCTCTTAGCTTTTCCATGTTCAGGGTTTGTTGAATTACTCTAACAGTGTACCCCGATCAGCTTAAAAGGATACAGGAATTTTACCTGAACTCTGGTATGCCCGGCTGTTTAAAGCGAAAGTCCTCGAAGTCGTAGTACGAGCGCGACGACTCATAAATGCGGAGGTTGTTGAAGTTCTCGTTCGCCGGAATTTTAGGATAGTAGCCCACCAGGATCTGGATCGTGCTGAATGACAGGTACTCGTTGCGGAAGCGTATGCCTACCCCAAAGCCCGGATAAGGCTTGCTCTTAAAGGGCGAGCTTTTGTTGCCGTACGAAAGCCAAGCCACATCCGCAAAGGCCAGGGTAGCCAGTCGGAAACCGAACAGTGAGAAAGGGGTATAGAGGTTGGCTTCGTAGTTAATGACCACACGGCGGTTACCCCGGAGGAGATCGGACCGGAAGCCGCGCAGGCCTTCCTCGTTGTTGATGGAAAGGAGCTCCTCCGGGTTGCGGTTGACGCCGATGGTGCCACGACCCAGAATGAAGTGACGCAGTTTCCAGTTGCCGTTCTCGTATAGCCGCGTAAAGTACATTGACTCCATCTCCAGCATGCCCTGCTCCCAGGTACCGTTCCTTATAAAGGAGCCATACCCGGCACGGCTATAGAGGTAGCCAAAGTCCTTGTTGTAACGGGCAAAGGAAAGGTCGAGCCCAAAGTAGCGGCGGTTAAAGAGGTCGCCGCGCTCATAGCCGTACGAGATGGACGCCAAGGTGCCGGCGGGCACGTCCTCCGTTCGTCCAAAGCCATACAGGTAGCGGTCTTTGTAATAGCGGCGCACGCTGTAGCCCACACTGGCTATACCCAGTACATTGTCTTGAAAGTTTTCGGTGGGTCTGGTATAGAAGTTCGTGTTAATCAGCCGCAACGCCGTAATCAGTCGGCCCCGCGGTTCGAAGCCCAGGTTGTAATTCTTAAACTTAAACGAGCGACCCAGCCATACACCCTGTAACTGATAGCCAAGGTCAGCAAAGCGCTGGATGGTGTCCTCCGGCACAGGCGGCAGCAGGAGCCGTTCATCTATTTTGCTGGCCCCGACGGCACCGGCATAACGGGTGTTGGTGGCGAAGAAGTCACGGCGCAGGAAGGCGCTGCGCTCTTTGTAATAATTCTGATCGAAGTAATTGATGTCGGCCGTAATGTAAGTGCTGCCGATGTTTTCCACGGTATAGCCGGCGGTGGTTTCCCAGGAGCGGGGCGCATTCATGTTGAAGCGGTAAGAGCCACGGATCTGATGACCAAGCCCCAAAAAGTTGAGCTCCCGGAGGGCAATCCTGCCTGCACTAGACGAAGGCGTATAAGAACCCGAACCGCCCAGGCTAAAGATGTCTTTGGTGATCACCAGCACGTCCACGCTGTCGTCGGTGGTGGTGCGCTCATCCACGATGATGCGGGCGTCGAGCAGGTATTCCGTCTGGCGCAACAAACGTTCCGACTCGACCAGAGCCAGTGGTTCCAGAGGCACCATCCGCTCGAAAAGCAGTTTGTTGCGCACCAGGTGTCGCCGTGTTTTCATGTGCAGCGAATTGCCGGCCTTTTCCAGAAAGCTGCGCGGCACGCGGGTGGTGTCGTGTATAGAATAGCCCAGCGCATCCAGCGTCATGATTTGGATGTTACGCACCACCTTATAATTGTGCCGTTCGTACTCCCGCTGGATCAACTCAGCATCCAGTCCCAGTACCTCTTCGTCTTTCCGGTCGAAGACCAGTATCGCTTTGAGCAATTTGCCCATGATGGTTTTGCGCTGCGAGATCTCCCGCAGGTTGTTCATCACACGCTCGTCAAACTTTTGCTTGATGGTGTCGGTTGGAGCAGCAAGGCTGTCCCTGCGGGGAGGTAGTTCCTGCGCACGCGCATTGCCAGCCAGTAGCCACGCCCCAAGCAGGCAAGCTAACAGGCAGCATAAAATGGGCGAACGTGGAAATGCCATGGAGGTATAGGGGCGGTTACTGTCTATTGTACGTGTTTGTACGGTAGAACCTCCTAATATACTCTTTTCAGCTTTATGTGGAAAATTTCAGTTTGAAATCCTGAAAATGGCCTGTGCTAATCATGTTAGCAATACTTAAATGTGGATAGTATGTTGATAACTATTATTGCTAATTATTTTGGGGTTTGTGCTAATGATTTTGTAATTTTATAACCGTCAAGCAGATAGAAGAAGCGAAGATGAACGATAAGGTAATAGGTAAACTAAAAATATTAGCAGATGCTGCCAAATACGATGTTTCCTGTTCGTCGAGCGGAGGAAAGCGAAAGAACGACAACAAGGGCCTGGGCAATGCAGAAGGTATGGGTATTTGCCACAGCTATACCGAAGACGGTCGTTGCGTTTCGCTTCTGAAAATCCTGCTGACCAATTTCTGCATCTACGACTGCGCCTACTGCGTGACGCGCAAGAGCAACGACGTGCAGCGGACTGCCTTTACGGTGCAGGAAGTGGTTGACCTGACCATCAACTTTTACCGTCGCAATTACATCGAGGGGTTGTTCCTGAGCTCGGGCATCTTCAAAAATGCCGACTATACCATGGAGCGACTCGTGCGGGTGGCCAAAAAGCTGCGACAGGAGGAGAAGTTCAACGGCTACATCCACCTCAAAACCATACCGGGTGCGAGCGACGAGCTGATAAAAGAAGCCGGTCTGTATGCCGACCGCCTGAGCGTGAATATTGAGCTGCCTTCGGAGCAGAGTCTGCAAAGCCTGGCGCCGGAGAAGAACTATAGTGAGATCCTGTTACCGATGGGTTCAATCAAAGACCAGTTGGTGCAGGCGAAAGAGGAGAGCAAGTTGTTCAAAGCGACGCCAAAGTTCGCGCCAGCCGGGCAAAGCACGCAGCTGATCGTGGGAGCCACCGCCGAAAGCGACCGCCAGATTTTGCAGCTGTCGGACCAGCTTTACAAAGGGTATAACCTGAAGCGGGTATACTACTCGGGTTATGTGCCGGTGAGTACCGACAGCAGGTTGTCGATTATCACGGAGCCGCCGATTATCCGGGAAAATCGCATTTATCAGGCCGACTGGCTGATGCGCTTTTATGGCTTCGATGTGAAGGAGATAGTTGACGAAGCGAATCCGAACCTAGATCTGGATATCGACCCAAAGCTGGGCTGGGCACTGCGCAACCGCCATTTTTTTCCGGTGGAGATCAATACTGCCGACTACGAAATGATATTGCGCGTGCCAGGCATCGGGGTGAAATCGGCCAAGAAAATTATATCAGCCCGGCGGTTTGCGCCGCTACACTTCGACCACCTGCGGCAGATGGGCGTGGTGCTGAAAAGGGCCAAGTATTTTATCACCTGCCAGACCAAAAGCCTGCAGCGGCAGGACTTTGACTCGGAGCAGCTGCGCCGCCGTATTTTGTTTGGCGAGGGCTCCGTACGAAGCGCACTGCTTACGCAGCAGCTGGACTTGTTTCAGAGGGCAGGCTAGTATCAATTAAACGTGACATGGAAGAGGGGAGAGAAGTGCATCATACAGATTTGTGTAACCAAAAAGATCAGACAACATTTCAAACCATTCATAAGACAATGAGAAATTCTACTAAAGTTGCCCGTGTTTCCTGCTGCTGCAAACTCAACATGCTGGTGCCGCACCTGCAGAGCCTTTCTTCCAGAATGCAAAATGACAGCAAGCGCGACAAAGCCCGCTTGAACAGCAACGCGAAGCAGTAGCTGCTATACCTTTGCCGATGTACTTCTATACCTACGACGGCTCCTTTGAGGGGCTGCTCACCGTGGTGTTTGAGGCCTATGAGCGAAAAGCCTGGCCCACTGCCATTGAGCCCGAGCAGTTGGCGCAGCCTTCTATGTTCGGCGAAACCGTGCGGGTGATGACAGACGAGGGCAAAGCCAATCGGGTGTGGCTGGGCTTGAAGAAGCGGCTATCGGTTTCGGCGCTGGAGTCGCTGTACTATACCTACCTGTGGGAGCAGAGTGGCTTTGAGCGGCTGATCTTTGACTATGCCCGGCTGGTGTTCGATTCGCCCGAAAGTGTGGAAGGAAACTATACGGCACCCTTTATATTGCAGGTACAGCAGATCCAGAAGCAAGTGCACCGCGAAAAACACCGCATGGAAGCTTTTGTGCGTTTTCAGAAAACCGCCGATGGTCTGTACTACGCCAGCATCTCACCTGATTTTAATGTGCTGCCCCTGATCGTGCGTCACTTTGAGAAGCGCTACGCCGATCAGCGATGGGCCATTTACGACACTTCGCGGCGGGATGGGGTCTATTACGATTTAAGAGCTACAAATTTTGTGCGGTTAGAGAATCCGGGCGTGACACCCAGGCAGCAGGGTAAACTTAACACCGACCAGTACGATGAAAACGAAACCCGTTACCAGATGCTGTGGCAGGTATACTTCGACCACGTGAATATACCGGAGCGCAAAAATCCGAAATTGCACCTGCGCCATATACCTAAACGCTACTGGAAATACCTCTCCGAAAAACAACCACGACTACAGTGAAAAAGATAAGTTTGTAAATGCCTGTGTTTCAGAAATATTTCATAACAAAGGCTGCACAACCCTGGCTTTTGAGTGATTTTTTCGCAACACAGGACAACCCGAATGCCGATTTTGGAGTATACGTGTATATAGATATTTTATGAAAACTGCTCAGTTGGAGCCCACTGCACAAAGTAGCGGGTGTTGTCCGCTGTCCTTCATTATCTAAAAAAGAACGATGAACACACGCGTACGAAAAAAACTTATTCAAGTAGCCCGCGGTCGCGCTCACCTGATGTCATTTCAAAATCTGATATTAGAAGCCGAGTTGGGCCTTAACCTCGAAAACACTTACGAGAAATCACAACTTAACGACGTAATCGACGAAATTTCAGAAGCAGAGCATGAAGCGGGTCGACCTTTGCTAAGCGCATTGGTCCGTATTAAAGGCCGCCAAAATCAGGGCGACAGTTTCTTTAAGCTTTGCGAACGCCTCGGCTATGGCGACTGGAAAAGTCTGAAGCGCGACCAGGAGTTTCTGGAGAAGCAGCGCGAAACCTGTCGGGAGTTCTGGCAAAACAGTAACAATTTTTCATCCTACCTATAGTACAAAGCAAAGAGGCAGGCCCGCCCTCACTCCCTGGGTCTGTTTCTTTGCCGATTTCACCCTTACACACTTACTGGTAGCAGCCCCACGGAAATTTTTTTCGTGGGGCTGCGTCTTTTCAGGGCTTCTGCCGTCATCCAAGTGTAATTCGAAAACATCACCTTAAAAAGACAAAGCCATGAAAAGATTTCACGTAAATGTTCGCGTTAAAAGTCTCCACGAATCCCTCGCCTTTTATACAGCTTTATTTGGGGCAAAGCCAACTGTTGTAAAAGAAGATTATGCCAAATGGATGCTGGAAGACCCGCGCATTAACTTCGCTATATCGCTGCACCCCGAGAATGCAGGTATAGAGCATCTGGGTATCCAGGCCGAAAGTGAAGAGGAACTGGCTGAGGTATACGGCCGATTGAAGCGCGCCAAAGGAGCCATTCGCGAAGAAGGAAAGTGCACCTGCTGCTACGCCAAGTCCGAAAAATCGTGGATAACCGACCCGCAGGGGGTGGACTGGGAAGCCTTCTATACCTTCGGCGAAGCCACTGTGTACGGCGAAGGAGCGAATGCCCGCACCACCTCAACCATCGAAACAACTGCCATTTAGTACAAGATAAAACTACGAATCCGGACCACGGCAGGTATAGCACATACCTGCCGTGGTCCGGTTGATTTTTATGTACTATCAGAAGAATTTTACGATTTGCCTTTTCCATATTTTTCTTCGTAAATTGATGTATATCTCCACCTGCTATCACAATTAAAATCTCGCGTCATGGATAATAAAAGCTGCCATACCTGTTCAGGTGAACAAGTAGTTACCTCAGTGGACACCTGTGCCGCGGTAGCGCCGGTATACCTGGAGTATGAAGCCAGACTGCGGAGCTTTGTGATGAAGCGGGTGAAAGACAAAGACGAGGCCAATGATATTCTGCAACAGCTCTACGTGAAGCTTTATAAACATTGTGAACAGCTGCAGGAAGTCCGGAATATGAACGCATGGCTCTACCAGATCGCCCGCAACGCGGTGTATGATTACTTCCGTGAGCAGGGCCGAAGCATACCTGTAGAAGATGAAGGCAAACTTGAAGAGCAGCTGCAGCAGGACTCCGAACACCAGGACTCGGAAAGCCTGGTGCTGCCACTCATCAACATGCTGCCCGTGGAGTATGCCGAGCCGCTGCGTTTGAGCGAGATTGAAGGTATCAGCCAAAAGGAAATCGCGGAGCGTTTAGGTATGTCCTACTCCGGAGCCAAGTCGCGGGTGCAGCGTGGGCGGGAGAAACTGAAAGAATTGTTCCTGGAGTGTTGCCATCTAGAACTAGACCGGAAAGGAGCTTTGGTAAGTGCGACTGCAAAAGAGAGCTGCAGGCCGCTTCAGGTGCAGTTAAAAGGAGCGTAATTTCAAAACCTATACCTTGTCTGCACCCGGATATCTGATCTTCTGGGTCCTTCAATTGTTTCCAGACCTGAACCGATGGTGCGCTGGTTGCGGTAATGCGTCAGAGCATATTTTACCCACACATCCATGCGGCGCATCGGTCTGAACTGGAGTAAGGCATACATGCGCGTGCCTCTGCCGCTGAAGGCAGGTATAGAGAAAGCGTAGAGCACGTCCCGCTCAAAAGCATACTGGCGGGTTTCGTAATCGTCGGTGTCGAAGATGGCGTAGCGGGTGCTCAGGCGAATCTTGTTGAAATTGAAGTTGATATCCTGAGAAATGAAGTAGCCCGTAGTTTGCGGTGACTCCAACTCAAAGCTACTGAACTGCACCCGGGACCGAAGATTAACAACAGGCGTAGGCGTGAATTCATAATACAAGAGGTAGTTTCTGCGATTGGCTTGTCCCACATAATCTATACTGGTGCTATTGTCGGCTACGTTACGACCTTTGCTTTCGGCACGGAACTGGGCGTAGAGCGAACTTTGGCGGTTGGGCCGGAAGAGGAGACGCAGCATGTACTCGTCGCCCTGCGAAGGGGCATCCACGCGGTAGCGCAGCCACGGAAAACGGAAACGGTCGTAGTATGCCGTGAGCTCCCACTTCGGAAAAGGCTTGATCTTGATGCCGGTATAAAGTCCCTGTTCGTTGATATTGCGTGTTCCCTCGCCAAATGCATTGCCATAGAAGGTATGGAAGTCACGGGCGTAGTAGCGGTAGAGCATGGCTAGTTCCACTTTGTTGGAGAGGTTGGCCGTCATACCGTTCACAGTGCCCATGCCGCCGCTTCTGGAAATGGCCGTTTCGCCGAACAGGTATACGTTTTGCCAGGTATAAGCGTAGTTAGCACCGATGTTGTAATTGCGCGTGGCGCTAAACTCGAAACGCTGATAGGGCAGTCCCGCCTTCTGAATCGGTGAGCTGAAGTGAGTCGCCATGGCCGTTATACCTGCCAGTAAGGTGCGGTTTCGGCTCTGGTAAGTGGCATTGCCGCCTATAATCTGTTCCCGGGCCTGCTTTTTATTGGCCAGTTCTGTAGGCGTACGATGGAAGCCGGTCGTTTGTATACCTGTGAAGAAATCATCGAAATTATCGAGCGTGTCGAGTTGCGTTTGCAGGTTGGCATCTACCCGTTTACCCGACACAAATCCCGTTACATCTACACGCCCCAAGGTATAAGTGGCCGCTGCGCCCCGGTAAAAGGCATGCTCCAGCACCGAACTGTATGGGCGTATACCTACATTTGGCCGACTCACGGTAGTAATCGTCTCGCTGCCCTTGCCTACACTATAGCCCGACGAAAGCAACAGACCCTGCCCGAACTGCAGTTGATAATCGCCAAGCGCAATAGTTTTGAATTTGCCTTTGTTGTAGAGCTGCAAGTGTGCCGAGTAAAAATCGAAACCATAGCGACGGGTGTCGGGATCCCAGATCAGCTGTTCACCAGCGTCTTTCTCAGCAGTAATGCCCAGACTGTAGTCACGGGTATGGCTCACGCGGTAGCGCATGAGTACTTTATCGGGTGAGCCGAGGTAGCGTGTGGTGGAGCGGCTGGTGGTGTCGACGGAGGTATAGCCGCGCCTTTCCTGCAGCGTACGCTCGTAGCGGATGATCAAAGCGTTGTTGTCTTCGCCCACAATGCGCTGCAGCAACGGGCGCTGGTCGGCATTAAGACCTGCATCCTCCACCCGAACAAAATACACGAGCTTGTAAATCGTCATCAGGTTGAAATCAGGTATAGCCTGCAGTTCGTAAATGCTCAGCAAAGGGCCGTTTTCCCGGATGTGGCGGAAGAAAGAAGCAATCTGCGGACGGGACAGAATGTAGAGCGAAGCTAACTCTTCGGGTGTAGTGCGGTTGAGGTCGATGGGGCGCTGGAAGTATTGAAAAAGCGTTTCGTAGAAGTCTTCGTAAGGCACGTTCTCGTCTTCCTGTTGCGCAAAAAGCTCCTGCACGAACAAATCAAAATCAAAGGTCTGGCGCGGATAGTCCTGTGCTTGCAGCGGCAGCCAGGTGCAAAGTAGCAGGAGGAAAGTCGCTATACCTTGCTTCATGCAGCGTTACTTTTGAAAGGTATAGGAAAGTGACAGATGGTGGCTCATACCCAGCAAGGTGGTGGAGCCGAAGGCATAATCGGCAAAAAGTTGACGGGCCTTGAAGCCTACACCGAAAGTAGCACGATTGGTGAGTGTGCTGAAGCCGGAACGCAGGGCCACTTTTTCCTGCAAAAGCTGATACTCTATACCTGCCTTGAAGTTAGCTGGGAAGTCAATGTGCTTCTCAGTTTCGGCTAGTAGTAGGAGTTTTTGGTAAGGGCGATAGCCAAGGCCGGCTTTCATGATGGTAGGCAACCGCTCGTCGTCGAATGTAGCCAGTTTGGCCTGGTTGATGTTGTGGGCATGCGCTCCGAAGAAGAAGCCCGGCACAATTTCCGCCTGCCCGCCCACCGACAAAGTCACCGCCTTGCGACTGCCATACCCTTCGGCCGCGACCTGCCACAAATCAGCCTTCACACCCAGACTAAACTGCCCCAACTTATGACCTATACCTACACCTATATGTTGCTGACTGAACAGCTCATCCCCGAAGCGACTCATGCTCAATCCGTAGTTACCATACCTGTTAGTAGGGTATACCGCCTGCAGCGCCATGGTCGAGAAGGCCCTCACGCCAAAACGGTTTTCAGCATAAGCACCCACCTGCATTTTTTCAAGCCCTGCTATACCTGCCACGTTGTTGTGGAGTGCCCAAAGGTCGGGCAGTGTGACAGAGGCATTGCCCAAGGCAGCAGCGCGTGCACCTACAGGCACATCGGCCTGCGCCTGTGCAAGGCAAGGCAGTAGGTATAGAAGCGAGAAAATAAGCTTGTTTTGTAGAAGTTGCGTTATCCCATTCGGTCGTGTTTTATAGCTAAAGTGCTATGTACGAGGGTATAGGGGGTGGGTTGTCGGAATCAGGATTTTGCGGATGAAAAAGGATTTTCAGGATTAATATACCTTGTACATTTATGTGATTTCCATCTGTAGGGATAGGTCGCGACCTATCCGAATCGTGCACAGGTATATTTTTGAGAATCAGGATTAGGATGAGAGGGGTATTCCCTGGAAGTAAAGTTTATGGGACTTGCTAGTAAGATACTTACAGGATGACAAAAGGTAGCATGCAGCGATCCCAGTATACGCAGGGATGTGGACATCCCCATTAGTCTGTTTTTAGATTAGGAGATCCGGAAGAGCCTTAGACTATACTTCCCTCCGTCATTATCAATCCTGTTCATCTTTTCAAATCCTCAAAATCCCGACTCAAACAAAAAGGCGCTGAGGAATCCCCCAGCGCCTTTTCTTTATTTGGTTAAGAAAACCTCAGCTTAGTTTTTCACTTCAACTTTCGCTCTTCTCTTACCGTCTTTCTTCTGGACTTTCACTGATTTCTTACCAGCAGCCAGCTCAGCTTCTGCTTGTTCAACGGCAGCGTTCAGCAGTTCAGTTGCGTTGTCTGCAGTTGCGGCGGCAGGCGTTGCACCAGCTTCGGCAGGGCCTGGGCTGTTCGTGTCCACAATCGTCATCTCGTTGATGAGGTTAGAGGCACCAGCGTATTTATCCACCATGAACAGCACGTAGTTGGCGCTCACGTTGATGCAACGCTTGTAGTCTGGGTCGTATACCAGGTCACCTGTCATGGCTTCCCAGTTGCCGTCGAAGGCCAGACCGATCAGCTCACCGTTACCGTTGATCACCGGAGAACCAGAGTTACCGCCTGTGATATCGTTGTCGGTGATGAAGTTCACGATCAGCTCACCGTCTTTGTTGGCATAGCGGCCGTAGTCTTTTGCCTGGTACAGTTGCTTCAGTTTGGCCGGCACGATAAATTCCTCGTTGCTTGGGTCTTCTTTCTGCATCACGCCTTCCAGTGTCGTAATCACATCGTAGGTCACGCCGTCAACAGGCTTGTAATTCTTCACAGAACCGTAGCTCAGGCGGATAGTCGAGTTCGCATCCGGGTAGTATACCTTGTCCGGGTTCATCTCACGCAGGCCAGCTACGTACAGGCGGTTCGCACGGGCCAGTTTGGCGTTACTCTCGGCCAGTTTAGGAGAGATATTCGTTTGGTAGTGTTCGATGATAGAGTTCACCAAAGCAAAGGCCGGGTCGTTAGTTAGCTGCTTCTGCGTCGGGTTGTTCAGGAACTGCTCTGTCTTCTGCTTGTTCACCACAAACGAGTTGCTGTAAACGTAGTCAGCCAGTTTGTTGAAGTTGCCTTTGTGCTTGGCTACCAGTTGCTTGAAAGCCTCCGGCTGCTGGTCTTTGGCAATGTCTTCGTGGTAGGCTTTCATCATGGCAGCGAACACTTTCTTGTCTGCCGGCATGTAGTAGTCTTTGAAGAAGGCTTCGGCTCTTGGCTTCAGGTCCTCAGCGGCTTTTTTAGCAGCTTCGGCGTTGCCAGATTTCAAAGCGTTGTTCAGTGCCGACATGCGGTAAGCGAACAGAAGCGCTTCTGTGCCCAGCACGGCCTCGTTCAGGTATACGCTGGCCAGGTTGTACTTCTCAATCTCAGCATAAGCCTCGTTCATGTCGTTTAACGACGAGCCGTAAAGGGCTTTGCGCTCTGGGGTAGCATCGGCCCAGGCCTGGAATTTCTTCTCGTCAGCCTGCTTGCCTTCTACGGTCTTCATGCGCTTGATGCCGGCATTCTGACCGATCGAGTATTTGTAGTAGTTGGCGGTAGAGGCATGCTTGGAGGCATACTGAATGCGCACGGCATCGCTCTTGTCCATCTCTTCTTTCCAGATGTCAAGCTTCTGCTCGCGAAGCTTAATGCGGGATTCGTTCAGCTGGTTCACGTCCAGTTTCAGGCCTTCGGAGGTCATAAAACGCTTAGTGCGGCCCGGGAAACCGAATACCATCGCGAAGTCATCCTGCTCCACACCACCAATGTTGATTGGCAGGTGGTGCTTTGGCTTGTAAGGCACGTTGTTGGCTGCGTAGTCAGCTGGCTTGCCGTCCGGCGCCATGTATACGCGGAACATCGAGAAGTCGCCGGTGTGACGTGGCCACATCCAGTTGTCGGTGTCGCCACCGAATTTGCCCACGGCAGAAGGAGGCGTGCCTACAAGACGCACATCTGTGAAGCGCTCGTATACAAACAGGTAATACTCGTTTCCGTTGAAGAAATCGCGCACATAAGACACGTAGCGGTCATTCTCACCGGCTTCTTTGGCAATGGCCTGCGCACGCTGCGAGGCAAGCTGCAGACGCTCTTTCTCCGGTGTATTTTTGTCGATGCCTTCCAGCACCTTGGCTGTCACGTCGTCCATGCGCACCAGGATGTCCACGAACAGACCTTCATTTGGAAGTTCCTGCTTGCGGTCCATGGCCCAGAAGCCGTTGGTCAGGTAATCTTTCTCAGGGGTGGAGTGCGACTGAATCTGGCCGTAACCGCAGTGGTGGTTTGTCAGCAAGAGACCTTCGGCCGAGATGAACTCACCCGTACAGAAGCCGCCAAACTGCACGATGGCGTCTTTCAGGCTGGAGTTGTTCACATTGTAGATTTCTTCGGCAGTCAACTGCAGGCCTTTTTTCTGCATGTCCGCGTGGTTGAGGCGCTTGATCAGCATCGGCAGCCACATGCCTTCGTCGGCTTTTGCGAAGGGAACGCAAAGCGAGACTAAAAGAAGGAGTGAAAGGATTCTTTTTAACATGAAATTTTGTTTAGATTAGTTAAACTGTGACAAATTTACCTAAAAATTGCGTTTCCTAACAGTTGTTCGGCAAATTAAAACGCTGCAAAATCGTACCATGACCTGGCTTTTCAAAAAACTATTGCTCGCCCTTCTCTGGGTATACCGCAACATGATCTCGCCCCTGAAGCCCGCCACCTGCCGCTATACCCCTTCCTGCTCGACCTACGCTGTGGGAGCCGTGAACAAATATGGCCCTTTTAAAGGCGGCTGGATGGCGCTGAAACGAATCGGGCGCTGCCATCCCTGGGGCGGGAGCGGGTATGACCCGGTTCCGTAGCTTCTAAAACCCTACGCTCAACTGCACAAACACATTCCTGCCAGGGCGGGCAATGCGGCCCCAGTCGAGGTGCTCGCGGTAGTGCACATCAAATATGTTTTCTATACCTGCATTCAGCTGCCATACCTTCTTTTCTGTTTCTTTCTGATAACCAGCGCGCAAATGCCAGAGCATAAACGCCTCAGTTGGTTGCTCCAGGAAGCTTTCGCTGTTGCGGTTCTGGGCAGCGGCCAGTTCGGTTTCGCCCTGCACCCAAAGGTAATCCCCGAAGTATTTTCTCAGTGAGGTGATGTTGCGCAATGGCGGCATCATCGGAAGTGGATCGCCATCGGTGTTGCTGCCAAAGCTATACCTGAGCGTGCTTACCAATTGTGTATAACCGGTGATGTTGTACACGGCGCTGGCTTCGGCGCCGGCTAACAAAGCGTAAGGAGTGTTGTAGTAGATTTTTACGCCACGGGCGCCAATGGTCATGGCGCTGAGGTCCGGGTTGTAGGCACCCACCATGTAGTCCTGCACGCGGGAGGCATAGGCGGTAGCTTGCAGACGCAGGCGCGGCTCCTGCCAGGAGAGAGTAAACTCGCTCTGCACGCTTTTCTCAGGTTTCAAATTAGGGTTACCCACATAATCAAAGCCGTCGAACTGGCTGAACAGGTAAAAACCATAGAGCTCACTGGCAGTAGGAGTGCGCCCATTGAAACCGCCGGAGAGGGTGGCTTTCAGCTTTTTGTAAACCATACGACTGGCCTGTAGCGACAACGAAGGTATAAGGAACTGACGGGCAGTGCTCTCATACCCAAACACAGATAGCTGGTTTCGGCCTTCGCCGGTAGTTACGGCAAAATCAGACATATTTAGGCGGCTGTTGAGCTGCAGCTGGGTTTTATCGCCCACCTGGAAACTATATTGTGCTGCTATACCTGACTGCAACTGGCGGTTGTCGGGCCAGGTGAGCATGTACATCGGCGTCTGGCCTTCCTGGTACATCGTCATGGAGGCAGTCAGGTAAGAGGCAGAGGCATCTGCGCGGACGGTTAATTGCTGGTGATGGCCGGGAGAAGTGGTGCCTTCCACATACATACCCGACGTGCGGCTCAGGCCGGGCATATCCATGCGGATGGGCAGGTCGGGGCGGGCGCTGTCGTCCATGTAGTGGGCGATGCGGTTGGCGTAGAGACGGGCTTCTACACGGCTCCAGCGACGGTCGCTGTTCTCGCGCACCAGACTCACCGAACCGATGCGGGCATTGGCCTGTCCTACGTCCATCGGTAGGGCAGGGTAGCCGATGTTCCATCCGTCGTCGGCGATGAAATCTGCTTTGAGCACTAGGTCGTCCTGTAGCAAAAACTTACCGCTGAGAGCGTAGTTGGCCTTTTCGTACTGCGAGTAGAGCACTTTTTCGCCACGACCGTTGCGGTAGTTCTGGCTTTTGCGGTAAGTGCCCGATGCGCGCAGTCCCCAGGTCGGTGCGGCATAGCTCAGCCGCAGACCACCCATCATGGCGTTGGCCGCCGACTGGTAGCCGCTGGTCACCGAACCGGAAAGTTTTCGCTCATCCGCAAAGTCTGCTTCGGCCAGTTTCATATCGAGGCTACCACCGATGGCCGCGCCCTGCATGGAACTGGCGCCTGCTGTCTGCACCTCAATGCGCTGCAAACTGAGCGGCTCGATATAGATAGTGGCGGGGTCCATTTTGTCGGTGCAGGCACCTTGTATGCGCATACCATCCAGCGTTACGCTTACCTGTCCGCCGCTGTAGGCCCGTATGGTGGGTTCCATGCCGTAACTGCCGCGCCGGATGAAAGACAGCTCAGGCATGCGCGACATCAGTTCTTCGGTAGTGGCTGCCTGGTTGGCGTTATAGAAATTCTGCAAATGCTGTTGATGATCTTGGCGCTTGGTGACCACGGCTACTTCCTGCAACACAATGGTGCGCACCGAGTCGGCAGGTATAGGCTTTTGTTGGGCAAGTACGGGCGATGCGACCAGCGCAAGGGCACCGAGCAGGAGAGGCGTTTTCATATCCTTCACCATTAAGAATTGTAAGATGGGCGCTGGTGCTTAAGTGCTATACCTGAGCACCAGCGCCCTTTAATTAAAAGTTGACTTCGAAATACAGTTTACCGGCTTCTCCGCTGGCGTCGCTGAGCGTCAGGTGCAGGTGCCACAGGCCCGTCATGGTAAAATTGACTTTGCCTTTGTAGTGTCCGCCGCTCGTGTGGGTCGGGTTCACGTTGTTTGGGGAACCATGGTCCATGGTTGGCATTTCGGGCTCAAGCGCTAAAGTGAGGTTGGTTACGGCCGGGAAGTCCATCATTCCGCTCGCTTTATAAACAGCGACTTCCAGATCATTTACACCTACTTTGGGCTGCTTTGGCTGCAGATAAGCTACAAAGTATTTAGCTCCGTCAGTTTTGGAGACGAACGATTTGAGGCGGCTGGTGGTAGGCTCTTTGATGGTAACAGGAGTCGTAAAGGTGCCGGTCTGCCCGTTGGCCTGTACCTGCACACCTAGCGTCCAGGAGCCCATCTCACCGGATGGCATCGTGAACACCACGGCTCCCGGGAAGTAGCCATCCACAGCCTGCCCGGAGCTTGGGTTTTCGATAGGTGAGGCGTGTTTCTTCATACCCATGTCCATCATCGGCTGGAAGCTGACATCTGCCTGCTCAATACGCTTGCCGGAAGCGTCGAAAAGAGCAATGTAAATAGGGTTGTAGCCAGTTGTCAGCTCTTCGTTGCTGTATACTTCTATTTTGAAGTCGGTTCCGGCGGCCTTGCCTTCGGCTATTTTCTGATAAGCAAAAGTCGGGGTTGGCGTGTCGTCATCTTTGTCGCAGCCGGTAGTAAAAACAGTGATAAGAGAAAGAGCCCATAGTGTGAGCCAGGTATATTTTTTCATGGTAATAGGTCTTAAAATGCCTGTGTCAGGCTAAAATTCAGGTATAAGTTTTTGGGGTGCGCGAAGTGAAATGCACGCAAGGGAGCCGTTGGCACTTGTATAGGTGCTTTTGTCGGCAATGAATTTGAAATTGAATGCGCAGGGTATAGCGGCGCCATACCTTAGCGGTGGCGCAGAACGGTGAACCTGGTTAGGAAGATAGACTTATACCTGTGGTGGGTGAAAACAGGCGGGATGGTAGGAATTGCGGTAGGAGCTTTCCTGAAAAGTGCCGTACCCGGTCTGGACCGGAGACACAGCGACCATTTTACCAAGCTTAAATAAAGAAGCCGTGAAAGGGCTGGTTTCCAGTTTGAGTGTCAGGCCAGTGGCGTTGCTCTCCGGCGTGTCGGCTTTCTGGAGTTGTTTTTTGAGGTAGCATTTGCCTTCGCACTCGAGTTGGGGCTTGTCTTTGTTCTCGCAAAGTACGGCCGCGATGTAGGCTTTGTTGGCAAAATAAGACGAGAAGACGATTCCCTGGTACATTACCTGGAACGTCATCAGGGTTAACAATATGGCTGCTATATACCTTCTCATCTCAAAGGCAAAGGTATAGCAGGATTGATTCTCAGAAAATGATTTAAGTCACAAGTTTAACCGGCAAATGTCAGTAAAGAGCCGGACTGTGCGCTGTGCCGGCAGCCAGAAAGGGCAGGCTATACCTTATTTTAGCTGCAAATATTTCACCATCTGTTTTACCATGGTCTCGGCTGTGCTGGCGTAGTCCTCCTCATACTTTTTCAGGAGCTCCTCGCGGCTAGGTTTTTGGTCTTTGGACTGTTTCTCCCACAGGACCGAAAGCGAAGCGTAAGGCGGGAGCACCATGCCCACCGCGTTGTAAAAGTTGCTGATGTTGGCAATAATATGTTGCGCTCCGTCCGAGTCGCCTGTAATGACAATGCCACCCACTTTGCCCTCAAGTTTCGATTTCTTACCTGCCAGAATTTCGTCATGAATTTCATCGAGCCGCTCAATTACCCGCTGTATTTCCGATGACTGGTTGTTCCACCAGATGGGAGTGGCGAACACGATAATATCGGCGGTAAGCACCTGTTTTAAAATGGCGGGCCAGTCGTCGCCTTCGCCCATATTGCTGTAAGTGCCTGCCAGAATGTTGTGCTCCACCAGTTTGACGATGCTGCAGTCGATGTCCTGCTTTTTGAAATAGCCTGCCAGAAATTCAGACAGAACCTCTGTGTTGGACAGCCCTTCTTTCTTGAGTGTGCCGAGTAGAATGATCGCTTTCATACTCTACTTACTCTAATCAGTAGCAGGGAGTTATTGGGGTTGGGGTAGTAGTGTAGAAATTCATCGGCTTTCCTGTAGAAACTTAACTGCGGCCTCTAATTGCGTATCCTTCCCGAGCTGAATGTCTTTGAGATTAGGCTGAACTGAAATATCAGGCTGTACACCTACGCCATGGTAGGGGCTGCCGTCCCGATTCTGCACTCTCATACCTGTCCAGACAGCTTGCAACTGCCCTGCCCCAGAAAAGTTGATGTTGCCATTGGTGCCAGCTGTAACGCAGCCAAACATAGTGCCTATTTTGTAGTGTTCAACCAGTTCTGCACACGTTTCGCCGTAGCTTTGAGTGTTGTGTCCTATCAGGAAAGCTTTTTTTACACTAATATAGTTGCCATTCGGTTTTATACTCCACTTGCTGGTTGGCACAAAATGCACATTTTTCTGGTCAGGGAAGGTATAGTGTGGAATGGACCAATTGCCAGTATCTACTTCTTTGTCAATCAGATAGGGCAGGACGCCTCTTAAAAAGCTGCTGGAAGGACGACCACGCATATCAAACACTATACCTTTGGCCTGTTGCAGTGCAGGCAGGTTTTCTTTGATGTCCTTTGCGCTTACTGCAGATGTGTTGATATAATAAATACCGCCTTCGAGTGTGCGAATGGCAGCTACTGGCGTAGGAACCTTAAATTGATACCCTTGCCCGTTTAGCACAACATTTTTAGCGTTGCCGCTGCTATCAATTAGTGCCATCGTAATGGTGTCGGTAGTGGTACTTAGCCAGCCTAGTGCACTCTGTGCGGCCAGTAAATTGCCATTGTTTGAGTTAGCGTGGGAGAGAAAACTCTTGGTGTAATCCAGTAGTCCAGCTGCTTCTTGAGCTCCTACTTTCTGTACAATATCACCAGGCAAAAGACTAGTATTTTCGATGTTAACTTTGCTCACCACCAATTTATTTTCGACCCAGGCAGTCTGCAGGATAGGGGGAGATGGGCGACTATAAATGCCCGTGCTGTTAGTAGAAGCCAGGTAAGCGTGCCCATCGTTGAGCGAGGTGGTTAAGTTTCTTGCTACACGCATAAAATCAGCCCTGGTCATGGAAGGGGATAGTTGCTGTACAGTCTGTACAAACACGCTGTCCCATGCTGCTGCATTGTCCAGGTAAGGATGAAAGTGCTGGAACACATTCCAGAAGATGATCACTGTGGCCAGCCTGTCCTCGTGTCGGTCGAGGTTAAGCTGGTATTTCTGGCTGAAGTGCCTGTGGGCTTGATTGCTTTTATAGTTGCTTTCGGTTAATACTAGCGGGAGGGAACAATATAGTTTATCTGTTAGCGGTACCGAGTAAAGGCTATCTACAGAAAGTATTCTGTCTTTTGCCAGCAGATCCAGATAGGTCTTATGGTCAACATCCATTATCCTGCTTTTGTAAAGTTCCGAAATTTTTCTGGTGAGGATTGGGAGGTCGCCCTTATCTTGCCCAAGCCCCTGGTGAAGGTTATAATAGTAGTGGTTGCTGCTTTCCTGACCCGCAGTGCTTATACCTATGCCATCATAAGCGCTATGAATATTTAGAAGCGGGGCAATCGGGCTAAAAACAGCTCGCAAAGCTTCTGCTAAAGCTTCTTCAGATGCCGCATTCAGAACACGTTGACTGCCATGCGCGGCAATGTAGTTCCAGCTTATCTTGTCCTTTTTCTGCAACGGATAAAAGTATTTGACAAAGCCATACACCCTGGCAAAAGCGAATAAATTTTTCACCTGATTTTCAGATAGGTGACTGTCGCGTGTTTGGGTCGTATCAGTTGGCTGAGCCAACACAGAAGATGAAGTAACAACGCAAAAAACCAGGGAGAGGGCTAAAAGAGCAAAGGGCTTTAAGTTCATTTTTAAGGTATAAGGGGTGTGTCAACGTATAGCAATCAGGCTAGAAAATCAGGTCGAAAATTTTCTGTTCTTTGCTTTCCGTAAAGCCTACTTTCAGGTAAAATTTGTGGGCGTCGGTTCGTATTGTGTTGCAGCGTACCCTGATTTTTTGAACTGCAAAACCGCTAGCCCATACCTTTACTCTGGCAATCAGCTGTTGCCCTATACCTTGCCTTCGAAAGCCTTCGTCTATAACCAAACCCCCAATCTCCACAAAGGGCTCCGATTCCAGCCGGAAGGTATAGAAACCGTGAATCCAGCCGACAATCTGTTGTTCTGCTATTGCTACAAAGCCACAATGATCTTCCCGGGACAGCATCTGTTCCATCCGATCCCGCATTTCCTCAACGGTCACGCTGTAGCCGAACTGGTGTGACAGCGCTGCCAGGGCTCGGGCATCCGCCAAAATGATTTCTCTGAACGTGAGTTGCATAGGTATAGCGATGGGTTTGAGAAGCTGAAGTGATAGCCCACTAAATGCGTATGCTATACCTTGAGGACCCACTAAGTGCTACTTCAGTTGCATCGGGCAAATCAACTTAAATTTTTACTTAATCACTCCCTTCATCCAGTTACTAATAGTTTCCATCGCCACAGGTGCCATGGTTTCCTCTATAGTCCCGTACTCATGCACCTGGCCGGTGTCGGCGGTCTGGAAAATGTGGTTGAGGCCGGGCAGTTCTTTGATAGTATAGCGCTTGTTACCGGCGGCTTTCAGGGCTTTTTCGGTGGCAGCGAGGTTGGCGGCGGCGGGTACCTGCAGGTCTTTGCTTCCGTTGAGGGCTAGCACGGGCATTTTGAGTTGCTGCAAGGCCGGGGCCGGGTCGTAAGCCAGGAAATAGCGCATCCAGGGTGTCATGATCTGAGCGACAACGGCGTTTTCTGCCTGGGGTGAGAACATGACCGCTAGCTGTTTGTCTTTATCGGTCAGGTTGGCTCTGGCTTCTTGCTCCAATGTCCGTATTTTTTGGGAGGCTTCAAATACTTCGGTATCCGAGGCAGCTAATTCGAACTGGGCGCGGCGCAGTTTCAGGTACTTTTGCAGTTCCTCTGTCTGTAACTGTGACTTCAGGATAGCTTCGTTCTGCGACACCAGCAAATCGACACCCGGTACGGCACTGCCCGCCATGAGCACCACTAAGGCCACGTCCTTGTTGACGGCGGCCACACTACTCGCTATCAGGGCACCCTCGCTTATACCCAGCAAGCCGATCTTTTTCGGGTTTACCGCCTGGTGCGTTTTCAGGTAGGTATAGGCCGCCTGAGCATCTGACACAAAATCCTGCGTCGTGGCCATGGTAGCGTTACCACCTGACTTACCGGCACCGCGGTCGTCGAGGCGAAGGACGGCAAAGCCCTGGCGGGTGAGGTGGTCGGCCAGCACCAGAAAAGGCTTGTGTCCCATCAGGGTCATATCACGGTCCTGTTTGCCGGAGCCGGTAAAGAGAATAACAGCCGGATGTTTGCCCTTGCCAGCAGGTATGGAGAGTGTTCCTGCCAGTGTTATACCTGCTGCCTTGTTCTCCACGGTTACTTCCTGTTCCTGGTATGGGTAGGGTTTTACGGGCATCTGCGGACGCTTCACTTGTGCTGGCTCGCCTTTGGCAAGGGGAAGCGGGAAAGCCATACCTGCCTGCTTCCAGCTACCGCTTATGGTTTCCGGGCCGGTAATTTTGCCCGCGAAGGCAATGCCACCAGCCGGTGTGCGCAGGTATAGGCTGTCTTGTTTGAGTTCGGTTTCAGGTATAGCCATGCCTTTTACTCCCTGCAACGGGATGTCCATGGTGGCAGTCAATTGGCCGCTTTCGCTGTTGCTTAGCCTGAAAATTACTGTTACGCGTGTGCCGGGGGCTTCTAGAGTGCCATGCCAGGGACCCGTGATCTGTGTTGGAGCCGTCCTTTGCGCCACGGTGGCCATTGAGCTGAAAAATATAAGGCTAAGTGAAAGCAGCAGGCGTGTCATGTTGGGAGCTTAGCGCGTTTTGGTGTGGAAGATTATACTTGTATGGATGTTTTGGTTTTATGACTGTTGTCCTAGTTCGCGTCGCTCCCGCCGGTAGGCTATAAAGGAATAGGCCACAGGGATCAGTACTGTTAAGGCTATCACGGTGATATAAAGCATTTGCTGCATACCCATTTCAGGCAGAAACGCCAGCAGTATGAGCGAAATGCCGCCGATGATCCACAGGATGCCGCCCAGCCGGTGCGTCTTGCGCCATACCTGCTCGCTCTCCAGCGTCCAGGGCGTGCGGATGCCGATGAAGTAATTGGGCTTCACCGCCTGAAAGTAGTTGCCCAGGGCGATGAAAAGCCCGCCTATCAACACGAAATGAATATTCTGACGGAAAGCGCTCGGATTTAAGGCATTGTGGATGAGGAACACAGAGAGGACCGCCATAAAAATGACAAGGATGAAGCGCAATTGGTGGTACTTGCTGCCCATCTGGGTCAGTTTCCGTTTCGGGTCGATGTGCGGCAGTGCCAGCATAATGAGGTTGAACAGGGCAGTTGTGCCTAGCACAATAAAGACCAGGGCTGTTTTGCCGGCCCAGCCGTCGGCCTCGCCTTGCAGGTTGAAGTGTACCGGCACTTGCTCTGGCAGACTGTTCCAAACCACAGCCAGGTATACCAGCGGGATGAATACGATCGCCCAAAGGATGATTTCTCGGGTCAGGTTGTTGGCTTTCATAGGGTCTAATCTTTAAGCGTGATGATCCATTTCATTAAGTCGTCGAGCACTGTCGTGTTAAGCGAGTAAATCACGTACTGCCCTTGTTTCTGCGAGGTAACCAACTCTGCCTGGCTCAGGATGTCGAGGTGGTGCGAAATGCTGGGTTTGGTAATCTGGAAAGCCTCTGCAATATCGCCGGCTGTCAGATCCTTCTCCTTCAGCAGGTTGAGGATCTCCCTCCGCGTCTGATCATTCAGGGCCTTGAAAACTTTATTCACAATGTAAATTAGGTATTTAGACAAATATCTAAATAATGACTGAAAGCACAAAATAATTCGTGAATAATTATGCTTAAAAGTTTCATTGAGTTTGCAGCAAGCTGCTCAATCTTCTTTTTGAGAATGAGACTCCCGGATCGCTACAGCTATACCTTGGTACCAGCTTTTTGTAGCCTTGTCTATACCATGTCTTGCCAGCCCTGCCAGAACTAAGCCTGGTAAAGTATGGGCTTCGTCAGGTTTTTTCTTACATTAGCAGAATTACATATTTTACCTGTTTAATTAACGTGCTTCGATTAAAATCCATTACGCTTTCCTTCTCCCTCTTTATCGCCCTGATACTGACAAGTGGATGCACCGAATACGACCAATCTGCTAAAAACCAGGCAGAAACAACGCCCGAGTATGTCGCCAGTGTAGACGAGTGGCACCAGACGCGTGAGGCAAAGCTAAAGGAACCCGATGGATGGCTCACCCTGGCAGGTCTGTTCTGGCTGCAGGAAGGCGAAAACACATTTGGCAGCGGACCCGACAACAGCCTGACCTTTCCGAAGGGAAGGATTCCGGGCCGTGCAGGTGTGATCAGTCTGAATGGCGACACGGTAACCACCCGCATCAACCCGGGTGTTGAGGTACTACTGGAAGGTAAACCCGTGCGTGAAGCCCTGCTCTATACCTCCGGTATGGATTCCGTTCCCAAACTGTCGCACAGTTCGCTTACCTGGTTCGTAATCAAGCGAGGCAACAGGTATGGCATACGGCTCCGCGACCTGCAAAACGATGCTCTGGTGCATTTCAAAGGGATAAAGCGCTTCCCTGTAAGGGCCGACTGGCGTCTGAAGGCCAGTTTCGTGGCGCACCCTACACCAAAGCAGATCGCCATTACAAATATCGTGGGGCAAACCTCCATGCAGGAATCGCCCGGTACGCTGATCTTCACTCTGAACGGCCAGCAGTACCAGCTGGACGCGCTGCTGGAAGGAGAGGAGCTTTTCATCATCTTTGCTGACAGAACCAACGGCATCGAAACCTATGGCGCTGGTCGCTACCTCTACGCCAATAAGCCCGGGCCGGACGGCTCCACGGTGCTCGACTTCAACAAGGCGTCCAACCCGCCCTGCGACTTTGTATCCTACGCTACCTGCCCGCTGCCTCCCCGCCAGAACTTCCTTCCTGTTATGATTGAGGCCGGGGAGAAGTCGTACGGAGAGTACTAAGCTATACCTTTAAGTCTTCATTAATTAGGTTTCTTCCCGGACTACCCAAGGTATACGGCCGGTTTTACTCGGGCAGGCAGACGAGCTACTGCCAAGGCACTTTAACGCTGGTATCGACCTACTGATTGCTGTCAGTGTCTGCAGTGTCAAGTATCAGGTATAATCAACGTCGTCTTTACATTTTGTCCAATTCGTGTTGCGCCCCGGTTTCAGCTACTTTGCAGCGATACAGAGCTGAGGCATCCGTCTTCTGTTAATCCCGACGGGTTAAGCAAGATGCCTGACAGAAATTATAAACAATTTGGTGCAAAAAGGGTAGTATATAGCAGAGCACTCCAGGGTGTTGGAAGAGAACGAACTTATCGGGACATATAACTGTTAATATATAGTTTTGATAAAATTTTAAAGTAGAGCATAATGATGAACAAGACGATGCCAAATACAGTAATTACAGCTGCACATCTGGCGCAGGCCATGAACTATACCCAGTACCGGGAACTAATTGACACACTGCTGGCCGAGAACAAAACCACGGGCACGGACCATTCTGAAGCCATGGTAGACTACACCCGCATGAACGCCCAGCGCATGCGCCGCGTCGAGAAAACCACCTTGCTGGACGATGAACTGGTGGAGCTGATGCTGCGCGTGCAGAACAAGATGATCTGGGTGATCGTGACCGAGGCCTGGTGCGGTGATGCCGCCCAAACCGTGCCCGCCATCGTGAAGATAGCCGATGCCTCGCCGCTGATTGACGTGAAGCTTTTGCTGCGCGATGAGCACCTAGAGGTAATCGACGCCTACCTGACCAACGGTGGCCGCTCCATACCGAAGCTTATCGTGCTCGATGCGGAAACCATGGAAGAACTTGGCACCTGGGGCCCACGGCCGGCAGCTGCCCAGGAGCTGTTCATGGACATGAAAGCCCGGAACGTACCTTACAATGAATTTGTAGAGAAACTGCACGGCTGGTATGGCAAAGACCGCAGCAAAGCACTGCTGCAGGAGTTCAAACAGTTAATTCCGCAATGGGGCCGTTTGCAGCCAATTGAAGAGCAGCCTATGGAACGACTCTAAAAGAGCGTTTCATGAAAAAGCGGCGACCTTACACAAAGGCCGCCGCTTTTTTTATACCTGTCTGTTGCGGTCTTAATTCGTTTTAGCCCGCAAAATCAGATTGACTTGTTTGATCTTATCGCCTACCTCCAGTTGGTGCACCACGTCCATCCCTTCTACTACCTTTGCAAAAATGGTATAGCGGCCATCCAGGTGCGGGGTGGGTGAGTGCGTGATGAACCATTGGTTACTCTCGGTGTCTTTTCCGGCAGAGGCCATGCCTACATAGCCTTCGCGGTAATGGAGCGGGGCGAACTCAGAGCGGATAGAATAATCGGAGCTGCCCCAGCCGTCACCTCGCTTGTCGCCGCCCTGTGCCACAAAATTCGGTACCACACGGTGGAAGTACAGCCCGTCAAAAAACTGCTTGTTCACCAGCTCCACAAAATTAGCCACCGAGCCTGGGGCATCCTCCACAAAAAGCTCCAGGGTGATCGTGCCTTTCTCGGTTTCGATCACCACCTGCTGGTCGGGGTGCAGGGTCTGAACCAGTTTCCAGTCGATGGGGTGGGTAAATGGATTTTTTGGGGTTTCAGATTGCTCTTTCCCACTCAGGTAATCGATGGTTTTCTGCAATTCAATGTTGGTTTCCATGTCGCGGGGCAGCACCAGTTTCTGCTGCGCCTCGGTCAGGAAGGTGTGGTCGCGGTATACCTCCCGGAAGTTGAGTTTGGGGTTGCGGATCACACCCGCTGCCAGACCTGCCAGCGACACATCGCCGGAGGCTATACCTTGTTTAAAGATGTCGGCAAAGTTCTGCTCCAGTGCTTTCGGGAAGTCTCCCTGCTGGCGCATGGCGGTGAGCGCTTCCATGCCATAGGTGCCGATCACGGGCTGCGACGCGGCAAAGGTTTCTTTGGCAATGAACTGGTAGTTGTTGTAGTCGGCGGAGAGGGCCTTGAGCAAGTGTGCTTTGTCGTATGGGTTGTCGGTGCTAAGGTATAGCTGCTGGTATTCCTGGCTCAGTTTGGCCTTTTCGGGGCTGTTGCGCAAGATCACCCAGATCAGTCCGGCCCGCACCCGACCGTCTTCCACTTGGGCAAGAGCTTTACGAAGTGTGTTGCTGTCCGCGCCGGCATAGTTGGCCTGCAGAAATTCTGCTGTGGCCACTGCCGTGTTAATATTTTGATCGGTCAGGCCTGCCAGGATGGCCTTGTCAATTTCCTCAAACTCAAGGCCTGCCATAGAGCGGATCGCGCTGAGCCGCACGCGGTAATCGGGGTCGCTTTGCACGATACCGGAGAGCAACGAAGCTTTATCACGGGCATTTACTTTCGAAAAAGCCTGTGCCACCGCCATGCGCACATCCGCCGATGGATCTGATGTGACCACTGTGGTGAGTTGCTGGCGGTAAGGCGACAGATCGAGCTTGGGTGTGCGGGCCAATTGGTGAGCGGCCGCGAGGCGCACTTCATACAATTTGCTGTCAGTCAGCCACTGCACGGCTTGTTTCACGGCCTGCTCGCTGCTGACCTGGCGCAAACCTGCCCGGTATAATCCCCAGGCCTGTCCTTCAAGCGCCGCTGCGTTAGTCGCCCTGTAGTTTACCAGGAAATTGAGGCCGCTGTTGTCAGCCAGCTTGCCTAACGCTTCCAGTGCCTCGGCCTGTACTGCTGCGTGCCTCTCTTGCTGCAAGTGCCGGATCATGGACTGCTGGGCTTTCTTGTGCCCGATCTGGCCCAAAGCATAAGCCGAGGCTGTCCGGATCGCAGCGCTGGTGTCCGACAGTGAGGTCAGCAGTTGGGGTATGGCCAGTGTGTCTTGTACCGAGGCAAATGCAAGCGCTGCTTCCCGGCGGTATTGCGGTTTCGGATGATTCAGGAAATTGAGGAGCTCAACCGTTTTGCGCTCGTCCTGCAAGGTATAGAGCTCGCGCAGGGTGGCGTCCGAAAACTTGTTGATGTGCTGCGATGTAGTATCGTTAGTCGCTGTCAAACTCTGTTGGGGCTGTTGACGGCAAGCGGCGAAGGCGGCAAGGGCAAATAGGAAGGTATAGCTTTTTTTCATCGTGTAGGCTTATGCGCTTCAATATACTAAATGCCTGTAATATCGCCCCGTTAAAATGTTTTGCCGTCAATTTGTTTGGCAGCTTTATAATTTTTAGTATATTGAATTCTTGAATATATATTTTTACGATGCAGCACACCAGCATTAGCATACGTTTGTTCTCCAAACCCTATGGCATCAGGTCGCAGGTGGAGCGTCTGCTATTTGTACTTGCCCTGCTTTCTTTGGGTTTGCATGGTTGGCTTTTATATCAGCTTATCGCTGTGCGGGACTTTCACTCCGCCATGACCTTCCTATACCTGTTTAGTCTATTGCCTTTCTCGCTTTTCATGGTCTCTGTGTGGCTCGACCACAATCCGGATTACCAGCGCCACCTGAGTATAACGGATTTGGGTGTGCGGTACCGACTGGGTTTTATGCAGCGGGAGCACGATTTTGAATGGGAAGAAGTCGAGCGCCTGGTCATCAGCAGCAACGCACTTGGGTTTGAGCTCAAGAACGGAGAACAGCACGCCGTTGCACTGGATACGGTGAACCATGCCAGAAAACTGCAGCGCATCCGGGACGAACTAGCGCAGATTGCAGCTGCAAAGGGTATAGCGATTGAAATAACACAAAACTAACCCTATGTATGTAAACCTCTACCCACACAAAGAGCTTAAAAAGACAAAGCAGATTCTGCTCTGGACAGGCATCCTGTTATTCTGCGGTGGTCTCTCTGCCCTGGTCGTTGAGTTCATTGCCCGCGAAGAAATCCGGTGGGTTTGGGCAGGCGGCGCTTTGCTGGTAGGTGCAGCTGGTGCATTGGGTTTTGCCGTAGGAGCTGGCTATATTCAATTGAAGGATGCTTACTTTTCCATGACGCCGGAGCGCATCGCCTATCGGCTCACTTTGTATGGCCCTGAGCACACAATCTATTGGGACTCCATTGATAGTATACAGGCAACCGAGCATACCTTGGTTTTTGACCTGAAGGACAGCAGGCAAATGATCATGCGGCTAGGGCATATTCAGAGTCCCGGAATCGCAAACCATGTCAGCGTCAGTGTGCAGCTAGCCGCTATTCAGCAGCAGGTGGAAGTAAACCAGGTGCCGGTGAGCGCACAGGGTGTCAGACTGTAAATTTATTTCCTTCACGGCCTGTCTCAATAGAAGTCTACTTCTTTTATACCTATTGGAGCAGGACTTTCTTCTTTCCCCTGAGTCCCCTCAAAAGTCCGCATCTCTATACCTCTGTCGGCTATACCTGACTATTTCCCTGTCCCTTAAACTGATTCCAAGCTTGTCCAAATTCTCGCTTTAATCACCTGAATCAACTTCTGATAAATTGTATTTAATTTATTTCTATTAAAACAAACCAATTGTGTGGTATGGCCGTACTTTAAATTAATATAATTTGTGATTATTATTATATATTTTTTTAATATTTTTCGTTGCTGCCTGTTCGGTTCGTCTTGCTGTAGGTCTTCTATTCAATACAGTTTCCATGTACATCAGTCTTTATACAGCTCGACAATTGCGTAGGATCAAAGACCGGCTGCTTTGGTTGGGACTGTTTATGGCCAACGGGGGTGGATCAGCGCTACTTTACAATCTTATACTAAGGGAAGATGCCCGCTGGCTATGGGGGATGGCAGCTTTCATAATTGTTCTGGTAGGGCTATACCTGCTGGCACTCAGCACAGATAAGATTCCGCTCAAAAATGCCTTTGTGGACATAACACCTGACAAAATCTCTTACAGACTAAATTTTTATGGCAAGGCATATACCCTGGACTGGAGCGGCATCGCAGCCATGCATTTTAGCGACCACTGTGTGCTTTTCGATATAAGGGGTGGTCACCAGCGATCCCTGCTCCTCTCTGATATCGAGAGTCACAACAAGGCCAGTCAGGTGGCATTGGGCTTACAACTGGCCGCGCTGGAGCATAACATTACCGTCAATGGCGTCCGGTTTAATGTACCTGGTCCTGCCACGGGTTTGTAAGTTCCCTATTTCTTCTCTCGTTCACACTGCGACTATCTCAAACCCGGGATAGCGCTCTCTTTCTCCTTTCTAATTTTCCTGTTTCAGGGATGCCTGGCGGCCATACTGCCCGTTACTGCGCTGCTTTCTTCCTTAGGCCGCTGGGCCAAGTGAGTGATTTTAGTAATATGTATTTAAAAAGTATGATTAATTAATTTCTTAATATATATTTTTATCTTAATATTGCAATAGATAATCTTCTCTCACCTTAAACAACCAGCTAATGAAATTAAGATTATATGCAGCTCTAATCAGTGCCATGATGCTTTTCTCATTTGCCAGCTTCGCCAAAGCTGACCTAAAGTCTGATAAGTATGAGAAATCGACCAAAGCAAAGAAACAGGTAGTATCCGGTAACAAAACAGCAGCGAATTTTTCGTTTAAGTCTTCTGCGTACCAAAAAGATGGCCTGGTGAAAAAGAAGCGTTACAAAAAAGGCAGCTGCCCTGTCTTCGACTAATTTACAAGTCACCTTTCTATAGCAAATCGAAGGTAGCCTGGAGGCTACTAATATTTTTAAATTGAAATCATACTTGACAACCAATTATAAGCACTTCAGCAACTAAATTACATACAGGCAGGTCTGCTGGGTTATAGTTTTGGAGCAATTGTTTTCGGAACTTGCGGCTTTAAACCGACTATGGCCGAGCTGAAAACACGTGTGTATGGACTTCAATTTGGATTGCTGTGCCTGAGCTCTTTTCTTTTCTTTGCAAGCTTCAACATGATCATCCCGGAGCTGCCCAACTACATCACGCAGCTGGGCGGCGCTGAGTACAAGGGACTGATCATTTCTCTTTTCACGCTTACCGCTGGCCTGTCGCGGCCCTTTAGCGGACAATTGGCCGACAAGATGGGGCGTATACCTGTCATGCTGATCGGGGGAACTGTCTGCATCCTGTGTGGTTTCCTATACCCTATTACCGGCAGTGTGGCGGCATTTCTGCTGCTGCGTCTGGTGCACGGTTTCTCGACTGGGTTTACGCCAACCGGTACGGCTGCTTATGTAGCCGATATTATCCCGATGGAGCGCAGGGGCGAGGCGACCGGACTATTGGGTTTGGCCGGCAGTCTCGGTATGGCAGCAGGGCCGGCCATGGGAGCCTCTATCGCCAACAGTTTCTCGCTGGAGGCTATGTTCTATTCTTCTTCCGCCGCTGCTTTTTTATCAGTTGCCGTGGTGGCCCGCATGCACGAAACGCTGGACAACCCAAAGCGCTTCCGGATGGGACTGCTCAAAATATCCCGCAAAGAGATCTTCGAGCCCCGCGTGCTCAATCCTTCCATTGTCATGATGCTCACGGTGGTTTCCTTCGGCATCATCCTCACGATCATTCCCGATTTCAGTGAGCACCTAGGCATTCAGAACAAAGGCCTCTTCTTTACCAGCTTCACGCTTTCCTCACTGGCGATCCGTTTTCTGGCCGGCCGGGCCTCCGATAAGTTTGGCCGCATTCGGGTGCTCAAGGTCAGTTCGGGGATGCTGGTAGTCGCGATGGGATTGATTGGCGGGGCTGACACGGCGACAGAACTGTTGCTAGCGGCGGCGGTGTTTGGCGTGGCAGTAGGCATGAACTCCCCCACTGTTTTCGCCTGGACCATCGACCTGAGTCACCCGGAGCGCCGGGGACGGGCGATGGCCACTATGTACATTGCCATGGAGGCAGGTATAGGTTTCGGCGCCCTGGCCTCCGGCTGGATCTATGCTAACGACCCCTCCCGGTTCAGCCTGGTATTCTGGACAGGCGGCGTGTTTGCCCTGCTCGGGTTCCTATACCTCAATTTGGTAGTGAAAGACCAGAAAAAGTAAATGGGTTATCATTTTGTAGGTATAGCTTACACCTACTGTATAAGGTAGAGGCCTCTCACCAAAGGAGGTCTCTTTTTTTTGTGCCGCCAAATCACTGGCGACAATATTTCATGCAAGAGGTAGACAGAGGGTATTGCTTGGCCGTATAGCTATCTGTTGTGTAGACTGCAATAAAACTTTTGCCAGGACGAGTTGTTTCACCATCATCATGACCGCAATCAGCCAAGCTTTTATTGATCATCTGACAGCTGTGCACCAGCAGTCCCGCCATGTAGTGCCCCATTCCATGAGCTGTGCCTTTCTGGAAGGCGTGCTGCAGTTGCTCTTTCCATCGCTTTCAGAACGCTCTTTCAGCTCCCGATCCGAAGTAGAAGCCTATGCGATGTTGTTGCACTCCGATCTGGAGAAGATACTGTTCAGAATAGAAGAGCGCCTTCCCGGTAAACCCCACGAGATAGCGGACGCCTACTTTGAAGCACTGCCTGGCCTGCAGCAGCAGCTCAACGACGACGCTGCTGCCATCGAGGCAGGCGATCCGGCCGCTGTAAACGTAGACGAGGTGATCCGGACTTATACCGGCTTTTTCGCCGTGGCCGTATACAGGCTGGCGCATCAGTTTTGCCGCATGGGTGTGCCCCTTCTACCGCGCGTGCTCGCTACCTACGCGCATACCAGAACAGGCATAGACATCCATCCTAGAGCCAACATAGGCGCCCGCTTCTGCATAGACCACGGCACCGGCATCGTGATCGGGGAGACGGCCGATATCGGAAACAATGTGAAGATATACCAGGGAGTGACGCTGGGAGCGCTCAGTGTCGAAAAATCTATGGCCAATGTGAAGCGGCACCCGACCATTGAGGACAATGTGATCATCTATGCCGGCGCCACCATATTGGGCGGCAAGACGGTGGTGGGACACGACAGCATCATTGGAGGAAATGTATGGCTGACCGAAAGTGTGCCCTCTTTTGCCAGGGTATATCACCGTCCGCAGATAAAAGTGAGTTATTATGAAGATAGAACTGATGTTCTGAATTTTTCAATCTAAAAAGATACGCATATGAAAGCGCATAGCATACTGGAAACCATAGGCAGAACGCCCCATGTAAAGATCAACCGCATGTTTAAAGACAAAGCGGAAGTGTGGATGAAACTGGAGCGCGCAAATCCGGGCGGCAGCATCAAAGACCGCATCGCCCTGGCCATGATCGAAGACGCTGAGACAAAGGGCATTCTTAAAAAGGAAAGCGTGATCATTGAGCCAACCTCCGGCAACACCGGCGTGGGACTGGCTATGGTTGCCGCTGTAAAAGGCTATCACCTCATCCTTGTAATGCCGGAGTCTATGTCCATAGAGCGGCGCAGGCTGATGACGGCCTATGGAGCCAAGCTGGAACTGACACCACGCGAAAAGGGCATGAAAGGTGCCATTGAGCGTGCCCGCGAAATGCTCGAAGAACACGACTCCTCCTGGATGCCCATGCAGTTTGACAACGAGGCCAACACGCAGGTCCACATCGAAACCACAGCGCAGGAGATTCTGGCTGATTTCCCGGAAGGATTCGATTACCTGATCACCGGGGTGGGTACCGGCGGGCATATAACAGGTGTAGCCAAGGTGCTGAAGCGGCATTTTCCTAACCTAAAGGTATACGCGGTGGAACCTTCCGCCTCGCCGGTACTGAGCGGCGGTCAGCCGGGGCCGCACCCAATACAAGGTATAGGCGCCGGGTTTGTACCCGTTATCATGGATACCAGCCTGCTGGATGGCGTGGTGCAGGTGGCAGCCGACGATGCCTACGACTATGCCAGACGAGCAGCTATGGAAGAAGGGATATTTGTGGGCGTGTCGTCGGGCGCGTCTTTGGCGGCTGTGCAGCAGAAGCTGGACGAAGAGATTCCGGATGGGGCACGGGTACTGACCTTCTGCTACGACACGGGCGAGCGCTATTTATCGGTAGAGGGGCTTTTTGTGTAGGGTATACTTCTAAAAAGCGCTGCCTGCTGCATTCTGCAACAGGCAGCGCTTTTTCTATTTAGGCAGCCAGTAGTTCCTGGATGTCCTCGTTCAGTGATTCTTTCACTTTCTGCAGCTGGCCATCGGTCATGGTGCGTTGCAGGGCCTGGAACACAGCCCGGAAAGCCGCCGTGATTTCTTCGTCCTGCTGAAAATCATTGTCTGCGGCAAAAGCGTTTTTGTTTCGGATGTAATTGATCCAGTCGTTTGCATCCCGGATTTTCACAGGTACCTTATTCAGGTCATACTGATCAAAGTAGACACCTTTCCAGAAAACGGGAAGCTGGGCAGCGAATTGTATGGCATCGTTTACAGGCATTCTATCCCGTACAGATTGCAGCACAGCCCTGAAAATACGGCCGGCCTTGTTAAGATCCTCCGTCTGTAACTCTGCTGCTACATCCTTCAGCAGCAATGCAGCGTCCTTGGTACTGTCTTCAAAAATAAATGGCATTGATCCTCCCTTCTTTAAGCGTTACGTCCTATATGTTACGGGCAGTAGGGGGGCATGTTCCGTTATACCTGTTTTCTCAGGTATAACTGTTCAGGATGTACAAGTATAAAAGAACGAATCGCTGCATCGTTATAATCAACTACTGAATGATTCAATCGGAGTCTTAGGAGCATAAAATATGTAATTCTCTGAAACAGAATTATGTTAAGAAAATTATAGTGGATTTAGTATAAAATAATCTATATATTGTACCGGCAAAGATGTATCACATAGTATGAATACGCAAGTCTCCTCGGTAGCACATTCGATTTTCAACAACAAAGGCGCATTTGCGTTGTTGCTCGGCTCTGGAGTGGCCGGAAGTGCTGGTATACCTGGCGATAAGGAAATAGCCTCTGATCTGATCAGGCAGATAGCTGTTCTGGAAAATGCGAAGTGTGAGCCGAATCCGGAGAAGTGGTTTTTTGAGCGGTTTGGAGAAAAGCCGGGCTATGCAAGCCTGCTGGAGCCGCTTGCCAACACCGAGACGGAGCGGCACAATCTGTTGCGAAGGTACTTCGAGCCCAGTGAGGCCGAGTTGGAGCAAGGGCTAAAAAAACCAACGTCTGCTCATCAAACAATTGCCCGTCTGGTCAGCAAAGGTTATGTACGGGTTATCCTGACGACTTCCCTGGACAGGCTGATGGAAAACGCCCTGAGGTGCATCGGCATAGAGCCTGTGGTGATCAGTAGCCCCAGCCATATCGTTAACGCCCTGCCAATCGTGCATGCCCGCGTTACAGTCATCAAGATTAACGGAGACTACATTGATTCCAGCTTCCTGAATATAAAGAGCGAGGCAGACAAGTATGAGGAACGCCTTTCGGAGCTGCTGCGCTATGTGTCGGATAACTTTGGACTGATCACCTGCGGCTGGTCAGCCGAAAGTGACCGTGTGCTGAAAGAGGCGCTGGAGACTTCCAACAAGTTCAGGTTTTCCAATTACTTCACTTACTCAGACCAGCTCGGAAATGAACTGGAGGAACTGGCCTACATCAGACGGGGAAAGGCTGTAAATGTGACGAACCCCGACTTGTTTTTCAAAGAACTGCAGGAGAAAGTGGAGACCCTTGAAAGTGCCAGGCCGTCTAACCTTTCAAAATCACAGATGGCAGTAGTCAGCCTGAAGAAGTATATTGTGCAGGACGACCTGATCATATCGCTGCATGATCTGATCAGGGGCGAGGCAGATCGGCTAAATGATAACTTTAATGCACTGCCGGTTAGCGGTATACCTGCTAAAGAAGAAATAAAGGCGCGGGTAAATTACTACTTCCATCAGTGCAATACGCTGAGCGGACTGTTTGTGAACGGCGTTTATTGGGGCAGAGAACAGCACCATTCCATCTGGCTCAATAGCCTGGCCTGTTTTACGTCCGAAAAAGATCGGGAAGGGGACGGTGGCGTATGGCATGACCTGGAAACGCTGCCTGGCCTCATTTTCCTCTATAGCATTGGACTTGCCAGTGTCCTGAAGAAAGATTACAGGTTACTGTCGAAGATGTTTTCCATGACAGCGCACGTCAGGTATGGGGAGGCACCTATTCTGGATCACGTCCATGTTGCGAAGGTACTCGATTATGACACGTTGCGGGAAGCGATGGGAAACAGGCAGCTGGTGCCTATGTCTGAATTGCTGTTCTCAGAGTTGAAGCCAATCTTCAGCTCCTTTCTTCCACACGATAGAGATTATGAAAACCTGTTCGACAGGTTCGAATACCTGCTGGCTTTGTCGCATACCAAGATAATGGGTAAAGGCAGGACTCCTGTCGGCCGGTTTGGGTATAGAGTGAAACAAAACGGCATCAAGCACCCCTTCGAACAAATCGCTACTGAGCTAGGAAACCACACGGAAGGCAACAGCCTGTTCTCGCCCTCCTTATTCGTCGATATCACTGACCTCAAGCACACCGAGAAGAAATTCAAAGAATATTTTGATAAGCTTTCGGGGTATTATTTTTAGGGAGCGGAGCCAACTTGTAGGTTAAGTTTACTTTCCATTGATTTATCTTGTATTAACCATTGAGAGACAAGTAAGGTGAGCCTCCTTTACAGTGTATAACCGCAATCTATCATAACATTAAAAAATATAAATAAAAAATCCCAAGTATATGTACCACAAGCGCCAATAAGCATAGTATAGATTTCCATACAGGGCGATTGCTTAGTAGCAAAAAGAAAAGAATTGGGGGAGTTGTATGTACTTTTGTGTGAACCTCAAAGAAAAAGCCCCTACGTTTTTGACGTAAGGGCTTGATAAGGAGAGTGGAGAATATCGGAGTCGAACCGATGACCTCTTGCATGCCATGCAAAACGGTTTGTATTTCTTATGTATTCATGCTTTTGTGTTTGGTTTATAAACTATTGATAATTAGTTAATAAAGCATAAAAATACTTTACATACCGTTTCTTTAATTTTCATTCATTCTTTATATTTGTGTGTACCTTTGTGTGACCCCCCCCAGAGTACACACAAACTAACCCGAATGAAGTATGTTTGATTTTTCCGAAAGTGGCGTTACGCTAACCACCCTGCTTGAAACCCGCAAGGCCAATGCAGATGGTGCATGCCCTGTTAAAGTACGAGTGACCCACCAACGCCAAAGGGCTTATTACTCCACAGGCAAACGGCTAACCGTTGAAGAATGGGATAAGCTGCCAACCACTAAGGCGAAAGAACTCAAAGCGATTCGGGAATCAATACAGAAGTTCGCAAAGGAGTTTGAAGCTACCGTTATACAGCTTATCCGGAGAGATGAATTTAGCATAGACAATCTGCAAGCCCAGTTGAGCAAAGGGCAGGGGAGTACCCTAAATGCGGCTTTTACAGCCCGTATTTCTGAATTAAAGGAGATGGGCAAAGTGAGTACTTCAGATTGGTATAAGTACACACTGAAGAGTATAGAGGGATACAAGAGTAAGAAGATAGAGTTTAAACAAGTTACAGTTGATTGGCTACGCAGGTACGAACAGCACTTATTAGACCAGGGCAAGAGCTACACAACTATTTCAATGTACATGAGGGCGTTGCAGGTTGTCATGAATGACGCAAAGACAGCAGGCATTGTCAAACCCGCTCAACACCCATTTGGTAAAGGCCGCTATGAGATTCCACAGCATGCAGGCCGAAACATTGCCCTAACCCTAAGCGACATAAAGAAGATTGTTCAGTATGAGTGCGAAACCGACACGGTAGAGAAATGCCGTGACCTTTGGTTTTTTTCCTACCTATGCAACGGGGCAAACATTACTGATATCTGCAAACTCAAATACGCCAATATCCGAAATGGGGAGGTATGTTTCTACCGACAAAAGACGTTGGCAAAGGCGAAGAAAAAGAAGTTGATTCATGCCACCTTGCTACCAGAGATGCAGGCAATCATAGACCGTTGGGGCAATCTTGAAGAGAGCCCCGAAACCTTTGTATTTCCAATCCTGCAAGGCGAAGAAAGCCCCGAACTTGAAAGAACCAAGATTAAGAACATCACAAAGTTGATGAATACTAAACTAAAGGTTATCGGTAAAAAGGTTGGCATACCCACAATCAGTACCTACACAGCTCGACATAGCTACGCCACAGTATTAAAACGGTCTGGAGCTAACATAGCCTTTATTTCAGAGAGTTTAGGGCATAACGACCTAAAGACAACCGAAAACTATTTAGCATCCTTTGAGCAGGAAGAGCGGGTTAAGAATGCTGCATTTCTCACTAACTTCTAACCCACCCACATAGAGATGAATCCGGAACAGTTAAAAGAGTTTGCTAAGGTTGCATACAAAGCATTAGAGCCACGCAGACAGATGGTTAAAGCCATGAAGGAATGCACAATGCCTTTGGAAGAAATTTATGATAGGGCTATGGAAGAAGCTGAATATTGGTTTGAAAGATTTAAAAGTGATTTAGACACCCAACTACAACGCTATCCGCTCAACAAAATTGAGATTCTTAGGGAATCTGCTAATAAGCTAAGGAAGGCAAAACCCTATAGTGCATGGTTAGGAGATGGTATAGAGAATAGAGATGAGATATTAGGTTTTTTATTGCCCTATTACGGCCAATCAGATGATGGCTATACGATTTATAAGCAAATCATAGAAACCTTTGATAGTAAATGGAGCCATGAGTATTTAGAACTTCTTACAAATAACGAGTTAAATTCAGATGTTGTTAAAAACTACAAGAGTAGGAGATCTATAACGCATGTAGAAGATTTATTCAAGTTTCATGTTGGTGAACGCTACGCATGGAATAAGTATTTCGAAGCTAATGCTATACGTGTTGATGAGCTTAACAAGCAACTCCCAGAGCCTAAAACCTTTGCTGAAGCATGGGAGCAGTTCATTAATTATCATGCTCAAATGACCTTTGAATTAATGGCCGAAGATTTTTTAAGGAAGTACGGGGCTATTTCAGTTGGCCCTTTGGAAAGTGAGCTGAATGAGTTGTATGAGTTTATGGAAAAGGCCAAAACCACAGTACGGACTTCTAAAGCCTTTGCAAACGCTAATGCACTCTATGGGCCTAAACCAGACTTTACAAGTTGGGAAGAGGAATACATCAGGTTGGCTAATGGCTACTATAATGATAGTAGGTATGAAGGATTAGCGCATACCCCTACGCCTAACGTGTACGGCAAATACTTTATGTTTAAAGATTGGTTAGAGATGCAACTCGACACCTTGCAAGACAAGGTCGCCATAAAGCCAGACACGAGGTATACCACCCAGGAACAAGAGCCCAAAACAGAAAATAGCAAATCTTACTTAGAGCCAGAAAGGTTGGTTATGCTTTATACCAAGTTTAATGGTGAGCTATGGGAAAGTGTAAGCGTTGGCGAATTCCTTAGCGTTTTTACCTATGCTTCAAAACACACGCTAACAATAAAGAATGGTAAAAGAGAATTAGTTTGCGGATTACTTAAGCGAATGTACGATTATAGCGAAAGAGATCAGTACATGAAAGACTGGGTTAAACCTTTGCTCGAAAAACTCCATTTAAAGAAAAGTACCTTTGATGGAATCGATAGTAAACTGTTTAATAATGAGCAAAAAAGCAGGGCACAAAAAACATTCCTGCAAGACCTAAAAAGCATTTTGCCAACAAAAGCAAACCCGACTTACTAATAACTTACTAAGTTTTTTGCTGTTAGTATCTAACATGCTGTAATTCAGTATAATAAATGTAAATCAGATGCAATAGCTTACTAAAAAGCTCGCTAATTCCATAGTGTACTTTGTTGTAAATCAATCAAGTACATTATGGAACTGATAGTAACAACAGCAGATCAGCTATCAACTCTAATTCAGAGAGCAGTAGCCAGGGCAATAGCCCCAACATCAACACCCACCCCCAAGCCCGACCGATGCACACTTGATGAAGCATTGGAGATCACAGGGCTAAGCAAGTCTAAACTTTACAAGCTAACATCATTAGATGAGATACCCCATAGGCACTATGGGAGCAGGCTTGTATTTAGCCGGAAAGAACTCGCTGAATGGGTAGAAGAACAAACAGTTGAGAAGCATGCAGACGATGCCACAACGGTATTAGCCGCTTCTGCCAGACGCAAACAAAGAAGGGGGTAAGCTATGCGGAAACATAAGCTAACCCCCCGTAAATCTTTGGTAACTCGACAGACCAAAGGTAACACCAAGCCGACCCAACTGCAAATCTTCTACACATTTTTGCAAACTCAGGTAGCCACCGCATCAATGGTAGCCGCTGCCACGGGCGTACCCCAAAAGAACATCACAAGATTTAAACGCAGGCTGGAGATTGCAGGCCGCTTATGGGAAGTAACCCGAACCCGCTGCCAACTTACTGGGTGTAGGGCATCATACCTAACCACTGACCCCGCAAAAGCACCAAACTCAACTTTTCAACTTAGCCTGTTTTAGCGATGGATAGTTTAAGCAATAATACACCTACATACGGGAGCCAATTCCCTATAAAAGCATTTCCTAAAGAGATACAAAGAATGGTGCATCAACTGCATGATGCACTTCAATTCCCTATTGACTACACGGGAGCCGCTATCTTATACGCTACATCAGTTGCCATAGGCAATACCCACAAAGTACAGGTAAAGCACGATTGGCACGAAAGCGCAATGATTTACATTGCCCTCGTAGGCCGGCCAGGGCTTAACAAAAGCCACCCCCTAACATGGGCACTTTCACCAATATTTCAGAGAGATAGCAAGGCGTATAAAGCGTTTCAGCAAGAGTATGATGAGTTTAAGCGACTTGCCAGCTTATCAAAGAAAGAACGGAAAGAACAAGGCGTTGGAGATGAGCCGCCAAAACCAATCCTGAAAAAGCATTTAGTACAGGATTTTACCCCCGAAGCACTTGTTAAAGTACATCAGCATAACCCCAGGGGGCTAGGTGTCTATGCAGATGAGTTGGCCAGTTGGTTTAAGAATTTCGACAGGTACAACAAAGGCAGTGAGGAGCAATTTTGGCTTAGTAACTGGAGCGGAAAGCCTATTGTAATTGACCGCAAAGGAGATGAGCCAATTCTAATCAACAGCCCTGCTATTTCAGTTGGCGGTACTATTCAGAATGGTATACTAAATGACTTAGCCAAAGACAGCCGAAGCCAGAACGGATTTACTGACCGGATCCTATTTGCCATGCCCGATGGGTTAAAAAAGCCTTATCCGAATGATACTGATTTGAAGCCCCAACTAAGCCAAGAATGGTATTTCTATCTTGCCACCTTGCTTGATTTATCAGCCGCAACAGATGACGAAGGCAACACCATACCCCGTTTATTGCAGTTTACGCCACAGGCTAAGGAAGTTCTGAAGCGATGGAACTACACTAATACAGACCTAATCAACGGGGCCGAATCGGAGAGTATAGCGGGCTTATACACCAAACTTGAAATGTACCTGATCCGGTTATCGCTTATACTCCAGATGCTGAGTTACACGGTTGGAGATAGTGAGCGTGAACACATAGAAGCCGACACGGTAGAGCGGGCCATACTTCTAATAGAGTACTTCAGGCAGACAGGGCTAAGGGTACACGGCACATTGAATAGCACTGCATACGACAAGCTGAACACCACCCAGCGCAAAGTGTACGACCTATTGCCTGACCTATTCACTACAAAGGAGGGGTTAAACATTGCTTACAGTGAGGGCATGCCGGACATCACATTTAAGCGATACCTGCAAAGTGCTGACCTGTTTACAAAGGAACGCCACGGCCAATACTCTAAGAAATTCTAAAAAGTGTAGGTATGAGATTTTAGATACTATTGAAACTTTCAATACACATTGTATCAATAGTATCAACAATATCATACCTGCACATTTTCCAAAAAATCAACTGAAACGCATTATGGAAAGTGTTTTAAATGTACAGGTATCTTGTTTTGAGAGATGTTTCATACCCAACGAGCCAAAGGCTATCAACTTGCTTACATGGCTAACTTCTGACAAGTATAAAGAGCAGGTTGCAGCGATACGGAGAGAGCCATGTAATGAAGCCCGAAAGAAACTGAAGCGAATATTATTGCCCGTAGTAGCGGCATCAGGTCAATTTACCTATCGTGACGAAAAGTACTTAACACAGCATAGCGGGCTATTGCAGTTTGACATAGACCAAAAAGAAAACCTGCATCTAACTAATCTTGCTGAAGCCCGCCAACTATTATCTAAGCTGCCATACGTTGCCTATTGCGGAATCAGTGTGAGTGGCCAGGGCATTTGGGGCTTAGTCCGAATAAGTGATACAAGCCTGCACAGTGAGCATTTTGAGTATCTGTTCAAGGTATTAAGTGAAATGGGTTTGAAGCTCGACAGAGGGCCGCAAAACGTAGCGAGCGCACGGTATTACAGCTATGACCCAGACGCTTACTTTAACCATCAGGCCGAACCGATGCAGGGCTTTATCCAAGCACCCAAAGAAGAATACTATGCTACCAGAACAGCCAGCCCGACAGATGACCAGGCAAAAGTAGAAGCCTGTATTAATGAGATAATCAGGCAACGCATAGATATTACCAGTTCCTATCATAAAGATTGGCTGCCTATAGGCTGCAATTTCGCCAGCACATTTGGCAAGAGCGGGCGCATCTACTTTCATCGGGTTAGCCAGTTCCATACAGGTTACAGCAAACGGGAAACGAATAAACAGTATGACCGCTGTCTAAAGATTAGCAAAGGAGCCGCAACACTGGGAACATTCATGAAGCGATGTGCTGAAAACGGCATCAACTATACCGACCTGCTGACAGGCACACAGCAAGACAAAGTTTAAACCATTACATCTAACAGGAAGGAAAACATGAAACCTACTAAGAAGAGTTTACAAAAGTTTACAGAAACAGAAGCCAAGATTAGCAAATTAATGGCGTTGGAATCCTTGTCTTATGACGATTTAGAGATACTGAATGATGATGAGCGAAAGCAATTCGGTAAGATGCTGACTGATATTTTTAACAGCCTGCAAGGTCATGAGCTTGACAAGTTCTATAATAAGATTAAGCCTATAATGGCGAAGGAAACCAAGAATAGTATTTGGGATTCAAACCACAACCGGATAACCTACGGCATGTCTAAGCTAATGCAGGATTTCGGGCGCATGCCCACTAAAGATGAGTTGGCGAATGAAACAGGGCTAAGCCGCCAAACGATTCACAAGCATCTGAAAGACTACGCCAACCACCCGTTGTATCTGGAGCATACTGACCAGTTTAAGTTTATGGTAGATAAGGTATTGGCTAAGATGTTCCACTATGCAGTTAATGGAGATGTTTCAGCGGCAAAGCTATTCCTAACCGTAGTGAACCCACCAACGGCTAAAGTAAACGGTAAAACGCTAATACAGACCCAAAACAACTACATACAGATTAACGGAACAGTGTTGAGCCAGGAAACATTGCAGCAACTTAGCCCCGAACAGCTAAACAATTTGGAAGCGATGTTGAAAACGGCACTACCTGAAGCAACACAGAATCAATCGCACCCAGGGGGGAGGGATATTAAGTCCTGAAACTTACCCCTATACCGCTGACCCCCACACTTTCTATGCTGCCAAAATTCATAGCAGCCCTTTAAATGGGGAAAAGGTATCAGGAACACTTTTATAAAGTACTTTAAATATCCGATTATGGGACGTTATAGAACAGATTCAAAGGAAAAAGCCTTAAAAGGTACACTGAGAAAAAGCAGGGAGCTAAAAGCACCTACTACATCAACAACATTTGACCAAGCACCGGAGCCACCCAAAGATTTACCTGCTTATGCTCAGGAGGTGTGGCGCATCACTGCAAAGGAGCTACAGGAACAGAAGATTTTGACCGTTGTAGATCTGCCATTGTTCAAAAGCTATTGCTTCTGTTTACACATGATGAAAGAAGCTCAGGAGTATTTAGAGAAAGAAGGTTTAGTTATCACACAGGTAAACACCAAAGGCCAGCAATACCAGGCAAAGAGCCCGTATGTTTCAATCCTGAATGACGCAACATCACAGGCGAACAGATTAGGAGCTGCTTTTGGTTTAAATCCACTGAGTAGGCAAAAGCTGAACATCAAGCAAAAGCCCGACCCTAACAACCCATTTGCGGAACTGGATAACTACATGAATGCTTGGGAAGAAATGTAAGTTTGTAATTACCCGTTATTTCTTTCATACTCTCTTCTTAATTTCTGATACTCGTATTGCCAGCTTGTTACCCGTGTAAAACTCAATACAGATACTACCTTTATGTAGAAGAGAAATTTACGCATAGTCATTAAGGTAATTATTGGTAAAACCAATTGACTTAGGGTTAGTGTTTATACTCTCAGATAGGAGTAATACGATAAATCAAATGGATAAATTCAAACTTAGGGAATACCTGCAAAGCAATACCGCCAGACTATTTATGATTGGCGGTATTGCATCAGATGATTTATACCCACAGAAGAAGATTATAAAGCAGGCAATGCAGGGCAGGCCTATTGAGTTTGTGTATGAAGGCCCAACCAGAAGAGTTAAACCCTACCAGGCTAAACTATGGGTTAGTGCAGCCCCTACCGTAGGCAGCTACGTTGGTTTCGGGTATACGAATTATCTTGACCCAACCAGTCGTAATGGATTGGAAGCAATGGATTCTTTTGAATCAGCATGTAAGGCTTATGAAATGGAATTTGGGTACTATCCTGAAAATATTCTTTTAGTAAGGGTATAATTAGACTATTGATTTTCTGTGTGGCTATAACTTGCAACAATAAAAAGGCCACAAAGCATTCCGACGCTTTGTGGCTAATAATGGATAGAAGATACAACTGTATTATTTTGTATCGCTAACACATTTAAAATTTAATTGAATTTTCTCTGCACTTTTGTCTTTTATTTCATTTGAAGTAGTGTTAAGTGCATACTTCGCTATTTTCTTATTAAGAAAATATTCTTTGTTTTCCTCATTTATCAGCATCATTCCTGTAAGCCAATAACTACTTCCAGATGAATATTTGCAATCTATTTCGGCTATTTCATCTTTATAAATAGTACCATCATCAAACTTAATGTACACGCCTTTTGAACCATAAACAGGTCTGCTAGTAGAAATACTGAATATGGCGACTAGAGTCTCAGTACTGTCTTTTATTGTTTTCCCAATCATAACGTACCCAGCTCCATTCATAACAGCACTAGAGGCAATAGTAACTTCATTGGTAAATTCATTAACCTGACGTTTAGTGTCTTTGCAAGGGCCGGTTTTATTTGAGTTACTAATATTGTACATGGGATCCTGTGCAAAAGCAGTGCAGCTTACACAAATCAATAGGAGAGCTAAAAGTTGTTTCATAATAGATTTATTTGTTTTTATAAATATACAATAAATAAATTATAATAAACTATTAATTTCGACTGGCTTAAATTGCTGTTTTATTAAGCAGTATAGTAGTGTCAATTCCAGAACTGTAAGAGTTGTGTGTACTTTTGTGTGACCCCCCAAAGAAAAAGCCCTTACGTTTTTAGCGTAAGGGCTTGATAATCAGTGTGGAGAATATCGGAGTCGAACCGATGACCTCTTGCATGCCATGCAAGCGCTCTAGCCAGCTGAGCTAATCCCCCGTTTGAGTGTCACAAAATTAGAACAAATTTTGAATATGCAAAAGCTGAAGCGCTAGTTTTTGTAAATAAAAAAGGCGGGACATTTGTCCCGCCTTTTTTATTTACAATGGTTGGATACTTCTTAATTGAAGATGTAACGCAGACCAATTTGAGCATACCATGTAGTTGAAAGTGTTGTTACGTCTCTGAAAGGTTCTGTAGGAAGCACAGTTTTTCCGTTCTCTGTAACAGTTCTCATCTGGAAAGTAGGTACACCATCAGCACTGATAGGAGCGTCTTTAGTGTTGGTCACCAAAATGCTCTGCGCATTGTTGAACGCTGTGCTGATACCCCAGTTAGAGTTGATCAGGTTACCAATGTTCATCACGTCAGCGCTTATTTGAAGCGTGTTACGCTTACCACCGATGTTGGTGTAGATGTCCTGTAGCAATCTGAAGTCGAAACGGTTCAACCAAGGCATCAGGGCACCATTACGCTCAGCATACTGGCCGCGTCTTGTGCTCAGGTAGTCATCGTTGTTGATGAAGTTGTTGAACGCTTCACGCTGCTGAGCCGCAGTGAATACTACGGTGCCTTTATCAACAATATCAACGAAGTTCAGGTTGTTAACATCATTTGGTACATACAGCAGGTCGGCGTTAATACCATCTTTGTTAATGTCACCATTGTAGGTATAAGAGAAACGTCCCTGATGTGAACCGTTGTAGAACAATGATACAGTAGTGGCCAGGCTATTGAAGTAGTTTACTTTGTAAGATAAGCTACCTACCACGTTATGAGGCACTGCATACTGAGAGTTGTAAAGGATCTGCTCGTTCGGGCCGTTTACAGACGGGCTGCCTAACCATGCAGAAGAGGCATTTGATCCTGGGTTACTAGATACTTCAGTAGCGTAAGTATAGGTATAGTAAAGTGAACCAAACAAACCATTACGAGACGGAAGAGAAAGACCTACTGTGCTGCTGAAAGATTCGCCTTTCTCAGAAGTATTAGTCAGCACTACAGCAGTGTTAGCGTTAACAGCTTCATTGTATTTTGTGCTGTTTGCACCTGCAGGATAGTATCCTCTGTTGTCGTTCTCACCCTCACCGCCATAGTTCAGCGTTATAGGAGCATTTGCTCTGTTGGCACCAAACTGGTAAGCTGCATTCACGTCTTTTGTGTAGATAACGTCAGCAGTAGCTACCAGCGGCGTTCCAGGGATCGTGTAGTCAGCACCAACGCTCGTTCTCCATACCTTAGGCATTCTGAACTCGTTATCAACTAAGGCGAAGCTTGTAGGAACGCCAGCTCTTGGGTTCTTGATAAACACGTTCTGAGCACTTGCCGGCGTGTTGTTCAACCAGTAGTATTGTTCCGGTTGGAAACGGATGTCGCCAATCCAACCTGCAACTGATGCATAGCTGTTAGGTTCTACGTTGTTCTGGATTACACCAGAGTTCGAAGGCATGTTTGTCAACCACACGAAAGGAACACGGCCGTTGAACAGACCAGTACCACCACGCAGCTGCAAAGAACCATCACCGAAGGCATCAAAGTTGAAGCCGATACGTGGAGCCAGCATAATTCTGGATTTTGGCCATTCGCTGGTCGTGTACTTTTTGTCGCCACCTTCAGGAGATCTCAGCGTAAGTTCATCAATGGATTGGTTGGCAGTCAGGTCGTTCATGTAAACAGGCATGTCTGCACGCAAACCTAATGTCAGGTCCAGTCTGTCAGTAGCAGCAAACTTATCCTGGATGTAAGCGCCTGCTGTACCCAATACGATTGGAGCATAAGGATCCTGTCCCTCGTAAGGGTAAGTCAGACCGAACATGATTGGGGCCACTTCATTTGGAGTACCTGTTGTCAGGAAGTCTTCAACAGAGTTATAACGGTAGTAAGAAGTACCCAAACGGATGTACTGGTTACCAAACTTCTGTGACTCAAATGTAGCACCACCAGTTATTGTGTGCTTGCCTGCTAGGTAGGTCAGGTTGTTTGTGATGCTGTAGTTGTTATTCAGTACGTCGTTTCCAAACGTAAACAACTCATAGCCAAATGTCATGTAGTTGGTGCCACCATTCCAGATATCAACCATTGGGAAGATCTCACTTGGAGATTTACGCGTATCCTGGATGCGGCTATACGTTGCCAGTAACTGGTTAGAAAGACGGGAAGAGAAGGTGCTGTTCAATTCAGCAGAAGCTGAACGTACAATGTTCTCTGTATCGTACATGGTTTTAGCAAAAGCCATAGACTGATCGCTCACACGGTTCACAGTAGAACGTGGGCTTGGGCCTGAGCTGCCATTCACCAAAGAACCAGCTTCACCTTTCACCTGGTTGTAACGAACAGCCAGTTTGTGATTGTCGTTGATGTTCCAGTCAATACGAGCCAGTAAGTTGGTGCTCTTAGTGCCATTATCATTAGCGTAGCCTTCGTAAGCGCCTGGGTCATAACCCCATGTGTTGATCAGGTGGTTACGCACCGCTTCAAGGTCAGATCTTTTAGTTCTGGCAATGTTCTGGTCAGGGTTAGCTATACCATCACCAGAGGCTTTCCAAAGGTTTACGGCAAATGGGTTAGTGCCTTTTTCCTCGATGTTCTCAGCATTTACGAAGAAGAATAGTTTATTCTTGATAATCGGACCACCTAAACGGAAACCTAAAGTACGGCTTGATGTTTCGTTGCCCTGATCAAGTTTTTCGCCATTTACTCTTCTGCCATTCATGTCCTGGTTACGGTAGAAACCATATACTGAACCAGAGAACTCGTTGTTACCGCTACGGGTAACGGCGTTAATGCCTGCACCGGTAAAGCCTGACTGACGAACGTCGAAAGGAGCAATGTTTACTTGTACCTGCTCGATCGCGTCGATAGAAATAGGCTGCGAACGACCTCCAGGAAGTGGGTTGGAGTTTAAGCCGAAGCCGTTGTTAAAGTTTGCACCGTCAATCTGAACATTGTTAAAACGACCATCACGACCTGCAAAGCCATTACCGTTAGCCTGTGGTGTAAGACGGGTGAAGTCTGTAAGGCTTCGTGTTACTGTAGGCAGCGTAGCAATCTGCTCAGTGCTTACGTTAGTCGCAGCGCCAGTTCTCTGGGCGTTGAATACGGAAGACTGGTCAGCTGTCACCATCACTTCCGATAACTGAGTACCACCGTCAGAAAGGGTAGCATCCAGCACGTAAGGGCGGCCAAGCTGCAAAGTGATGTTTGTGAAAGACATAGGCTGGTATCCTATGTAGCTTACTTCGATGGTGTAAGGACCACCGATACGGGTGTTGGCGATGTTAAAGCGACCTTCTGTATTGGTCACTGCGCCATACGTGGTGCCCGAGGGCTGGTGTGTTGCTCTTACGGTTGCCCCGATCAAAGCTTCACCTTTCGAATCCTTCACGGATCCACTCACGCTACTTGTAGTTACCTGGGCGTGTATAGTAACCACGCACAGCAACATAAGCAGTGTTGATAGTAATAACTTTTTCATAAAAGATTGATTGATTTTTGCTCGCAAAATTAGAGGGTATATTTCGAAATGCAACTACTTACAGATTAAATTATTATTAATAAAATGTCTTATGTTATTTGCTTTTTAGCACCAATAATTTATTGTAATTTGCAAACGTGCTATTAGTCTTAAACACTGATTGCCAAAAGGAAAGGCGGAGCTGTATGGCCCCGCCTTTCCTTTTGGCAATCAGTTAAGATAGTACCCAGTTTACTTTTAATTGAAAATGTAGCGAATGCCAAACTGGGCTCTCCAGCGCGACGAAAAGTCGTTCACGAAAAAGGGATCGCCGTCTGTCAGGCCGCGTCCGGTATAGTTGAATCGGGGTGTCGTGGTGCCAGGCTCATAGCCTACAAAGTCAATGGCCTGGAAAGCGTTGAAAGTAGCCGTGTACTGACGGCCCCAGTCCTTGTTGAGCAGGTTGGTAAAATTAAAAACGTCTAAGGTCAGTTGTAGCCGGTGGTTGTTCTCATTCTGACCTATATAAAAGTCCTGCATCAGGCGCAGGTCAATCTGGTTCGTCCAGGGCAGCCTGTCCTCATTTCGCTCCGCATACTGACCCCGTCTGTCGCTCAGGTAGTCGTTGCCACTGATAAAGGCGTCCAACGCCTGCCATTGCTGCTCAGCCGAGACAACAGTGCCATCCCGTTCGGTAAAAGGAACCAGGTTTATCTCCGAAGCACTGCCTGGGATGTAGATCAGATCATTCGTTCTGCCTGCATCACTGTTCACGTCACCGTTATAGATGTACGAAAGCGGCACGCCCGACTGTCCGTTGTAGAAGGCGGAGATAGTGGTGCCTGCAAAGCCCAGGTAATTTAAGTTGTAGGTGAGGCCGGCCACCACCCTCGAACGTACATCATTGTCGGCAAACGCTTCTCTTACACTATTGAGGCCCTCTACCTGGTTCACATTGATCCAGTTAGACCGTGCCTGGCTGGAGTTGCCGGGGTTCACATCTTTGGCTCTGGAGTAGGTATAGGCCAACGAACCCGAAAGGCCGTTCTCCATATAGGTTTTCTGTAACTGAGCTGTCAGGCTGTAGCCATAGCCACGGCTGGTGTTGGTCAGGTAGATGATGTCCTGGAAATTGTTGCCCTGTATGCGGCCGAAGACTGGTCGATTGTCTGCCCCCGTCAAGGTGCCCGTCTGCTCCAGGTTCAGGTTCTGGTAGTAGATGTTGTTCAGGTTTTTGGAGTATATACCTTCCAGGGTCGCCACAAGGTCAAAGGGAAGGCGTTGGTCAATGGCTGCGTTGACCCGGAACAGCTGCGGGAACTTAAAGTCAGGATCTGTGATGTTGATCTCGGCTGTTCTGTCTGACAAGCCCACGGTGGTGGCAGTAGGCTGGGTGGTAGGGTCTGGGTTGAAGCGGATCTGCTCCAGAATCGGGCCCGAAGTGAGTGACAGGCTACCCAGCATTTGCCCTGTATTGGTATACTGATTGGCGATCCACACAAACGGAGCCCTTCCCGTGAAGATACCTGCGCCGCCGCGCACCTGTGTATTGCCATCATCCATTACATCCCAGTTTACACCTACGCGGGGCGATAGCATAAATTGAGCGCCCGGCGTCTTGTCCGTAGCCAGGCCTCTGCTGGCAAATGCTTCGTTGAACTCCTCGTTGGCTGCAGGCTCGTCGTTAAAGGTCGGGATATCTAAACGTATACCTGCTGTCAACTTCAGGTTGTTCAGAACAGCATATTCGTCCTGCGCATAGAAGCCGAGTTGAAAGGCGGAAAATTCGGCGCCCTGCTGGCGGTTGTCGGTCCTTGAATAATTTCGGAAGAACTCGCCTGGCGCTGTTTCGGCGGGGGTGCCGATCGCTTCAAAAGCCTCCAACGAGTTGTATGTATAAGCACCGAACTCCTGGCGGATGAACAGGTTGTAGGTTTTGTAAAACTCATTGTGCGTTCCCAGCGTGATCGTGTGCTTCCCTAAAAACAGGTTAAAGTTGTCGGTGATGGTGAGTACATCCTGGTCGAGCTGGTTTTGAGCTGAAAAGGGCTCGCTGCCCAGCGAAATGGTGCGGCCACCTGCCAAGCGGACTTGCACGCTCGGGAAAGGGTTGCCGATGATGTCGCGGTCATCACGCACTGCCGTAAAACCGATCAAGGCCTCGTTGGCATACTGGCCTCCAAACTGACTGCGCAGCTGCAGTACGCTGGAGTTGGTCGTGCTAGGAAAATATTCGGCGTTGTTGGAGAAGCGCAGCGCGTTCGGTGTCCTGGAGTTGTCGATGTTCTCGCCGTATACATAACTGTGGCGGAGCGTGAGTTGGTGGTTGTCGGTGATGTTCCAATCGAGTCGGGCAAAGATCTTGTCGCTCCGGGTCTCATCGTCTATACCTCTGAAACTGCCTGGGTCGTAGCCCAACCGGTTGGCGACGTTCAGCACGCGGGTGGCTTCGTCGACTGTGATGTTGGAGCCTGTGGTGCCGGGTTCGAAGAGGAGCGGGGCCACGCGTTTGGTTTTCTCGCCATTCACAAAAAAGAACAGTTTGTCTTTGATGATCGGGCCGCCAATGCGCAGGCCGGTCTGGTAGTCGGTAAAGTCCGGCAGCCTGGTGCGCGCATCATCCGGACTCTTGCCCACCAGCCGCTCATTGTTGCCAAAATAATAGGCCGAGCCCGTGAATTTGTTCGACCCGCTACGCGTGATGGCATTGATGCCGCCTCCCGTAAAGCCGCTTTGTCGCACATCGAAGGGAGCAATCACCACCTGTATCGCCTCAATGGCATCCAGCGAGATGGGCTGCACTCCGGTCTGTCCGCCGTTGGTGCCGCTGGCCGAGAGACCGAACACGTCGTTGTTCACGGTGCCGTCTATAGAAAAGTTATTGAAGCGATTGTTCTGGCCGGCAAACGATATACCTGATCCGGATGTAGTAGCCTGCGGGGTGATGCGGGTGAAATCATTCAGACTTCGGGAGATGGTGGGCAGCGACTCCAGCTGCTCTGTCGACACGTTGGTGGCTGCGCCCGTCCTGTCTGAGTTAATGACTTTGTCCTGTGTCGCGGTGATCTGTACCTCGCCAAGGGTGGTCGTGCTTTCTGAAATGGTGAGGTCCAGTCTGAAGTTCTGGCCAAGTGCCAGGTTAATGTTGTCGAATCGTTGCTCCTGGTAGCCAACATAAGAGGTGCGTACGGTATAGGGCCCACCTACACGCATGTTCTGGATATTGTAACGGCCTTCTGCATTCGTGGCAGCTACATACTGCGTGTTGGTCGGGTTATGGACCGCAATAACTGTTGCGCCAGGCAGTGGGGAACCGTTCTGGTCCTGCACTACGCCGTTCATGGCCGCAGTTGTCGTGCCCTGTGCCCATACCAAATGGCTGCTTAACAGCAAAAGGAGGGATATAAGCAACTTTGTGTAAATAGTCCTCATAATACTTATACGTTAGATTGAAAAAATATAACTTCTTATAAGTACGTATGTATGAGGTTTTTATCTCTTATTTGATGTTAAATTTTAAGACCAGGTTGGACGGTGCTTATTTTGATTAAAATAGCGCGTGCTCTGTGGTTCAGGTATAATCCCTGTTGTACTTTTTTAGGTACAGTGTAGGCCATACCTGCACTAAGGTATAGCTACTGCCGCCTGAGCGAATGATCCTGCTGACCAAACCCTGCTATACCTGCACCAAGGTATAGCCAATACCGGCCAGATATGAAATTATACCTGTGGCCGGCCGGTTTTTTTAAAAAGTTTGCAGCGAAATGCTAAGGGTTCCCTAAACACCTTATTCATCAAAAGGGCGCACCGCCTTGATGAAGATCTTTTGCCAGTAATCGGAATAGAGGTTGTTCTCGATGACACCCAGACTGGTGGAGGCGTGTATGAATTTAACTTCGTTATCGTTGTTCACTTCCGTTACCATACCTACGTGCGTGATTTCACGGCTGAATTTATTAGCCCCGAAAAACACGAGGTCGCCCTCCTTCAGTTCTCTCACCTTTACAGTTTTGCCAAAGCGGCTCTGCTCCTCCGATGTGCGTGGCAGGTTCACATTAATGCTCTGGAAAGAGGTGCAAAGCAGGCCGGAACAGTCCATGCCTACGCGCGTGGTGCCGCCCCACTTATAAGGAGTGCCGGTATAGGAGCGGGCTGTTTGTATAACCGTTTCCACGTTCTCATCGAGGCGCCGTGCGTTGGGCACATTGGTGCGGCTGGTCCGGTCTTTGGAGGCTACCTTGCCTTTGACTTTCCCACCACTCCGGGCGGCCATTCTGGCTTGTTTGCGGGACTGTCGCTTTTCTTCGGCTATCTCCCTGGCCGACTTATAGGTCTCGCCACGCTTGCTGAAGGTGGGCTTCGCTGACTGACAAGAAGCCACCAAGCCGATAAAAAAGATAAATAATAGGTAATTGGTAATTGATGTTCTCAAAGCGTAACTTGGTAATTAGTGGCTAAAATTTTGTCAGGCTTGCTAAATTAAGCATAAGCTATTTAATATAAAATGAATTTTAATAAGATAACCCAGAATCTGGTGGAAGCCTTCGCCAATATCGTCGGGCAGGAGCACGTGGTACTGCCTGCTGACCAGGAAGGTATGGTGCGCTATACCCACGACGAAACCGAGGACCTGCGCTACCTGCCTGAAGTTGTGCTCAGACCTAAGAACGCTGAAGAAATCAGTCGTATTATGCGGCTGTGCCACGAAAACGCTATACCTGTAACACCTCGTGGTGCCGGTACCGGATTAAGTGGAGGGGCGCTAGCCGTGCATGGGGGTGTCGTACTATCCATGGAGCGCCTCAAAACTATCATTTCCATTGACGAGCGCAATCTGCAGGCTACCGTAGAGCCCGGCGTTATTACGCAGGTATTCCAGGAAGCAGTGATCGCGAAAGGCCTTTTTTATCCGCCAGACCCTTCGAGCCGGGGCAGCAGCCAACTGGGCGGTAATCTGAGCGAATCGTCGGGCGGACCCAGGGCGGTGAAGTATGGAGTGACGAAGGATTACGTGTTGAACGTGGAAGTCGTGCTGCCAACTGGTGAGATTACCTGGACCGGCGCCAATGTGCTCAAAAACGCCACAGGATATAACTTGACACAACTCATAGTCGGTAGTGAAGGGACTCTGGGTATCATCACCAAAATTGTCTTCAAACTTATACCTTACCCGACTCAGAACCTGGTACTCCTGGTGCCTTTTCGGAAAGAAGAGGAGGCTGCCGCTGCCGTATCCCGAATTTTTATAGCAGGCATCGTACCATCCGCGCTGGAGTTTATGGAGCGCGAGGCCATTGAGTGGACCTGTAGGTATGTTGGCCTGGAGGTGCCAATGGCAGCTGACGAACGCGCCCACCTGCTCATAGAATTGGACGGAAACGACATGGACCTGCTGTACAAGGATGCCGAGCGGGTATACGAAGTACTGGAGACGTTTGATGTAGGCGATATACTCGTTGCTGACAATGAAAAGCAGAAAGAGGACCTATGGCGGCTGCGCCGCAGCGTGGGTCATGCTGTTAAAAGCAACTCTGTTTACAAAGAAGAGGACACGGTGGTGCCGCGTGCAGAACTGCCGGTGCTGCTTCGGGGCGTGAAGGAAATAGGCCAAAGGTATAAGTTCAAGTCGGTTTGCTACGGGCACGCAGGCGATGGCAACCTGCACATCAACATCGTGAAGGGTGACATGTCAGACGATGACTGGAACAACAAGCTGCCCGAAGGTATAAAGGAGATATTCAGGCTGTGTGTTTCGTTGGGAGGCACCATTTCCGGGGAGCATGGCATAGGTCTGGTGCAGCGGCCTTACATAGGTATAGCGCTAAGTGATGTGCAACTTAGGCTGATGCAAGGTATAAAGCAGCTCTTCGACCCGAAAGGTATACTGAACCCCGGAAAGATATTTTAGAAAAGAAAGCGGCAGTCATACAATGGCTGCCGCTTTTGTAGGTATAGAACCAAGGTATACCCTGGCTGTCGGTAATTATCAGGATTTACGGTCATGGTCTGGCTTTTTGTCTGCTAGATCCATATCCATTTGTCGAAGTGTGTCCCAGGACTGTAACAGGTTGCGCGGTGTTTCGTGTAGTTTGGGCTGCAATGCGTCTGGCTGCTCTCCTTTTTGCTGGCCTGTGCTCATGCTATGCAGCTCGCTCTGGGCCTGGTTGTCCTTCTCTGTCGCCTGGTGACTTCGAAATAAGGCTTCATTTAAGTTTTTATCGGGTTCCGTCATAATCGCTCGTTTTAGGTGTTGTGTAATGTCTTCTCCTTTTTCTTGTCTTCCTCTTTTATAAAATTACTAACGTACTGCGCCACCTCATCGGCGTGCTCTTCCATCAGAAAATGCCCGCTGTCCTCAAAGTGCAGCACATAGCATTCGTGGAAAAACTTTTTCCAGCGCTGCAATGCCTCGATTCTGACAAGTTTGTCACGTTCACCCCATAGGATAAGGGTCGGAATGTCCTGGATCTTTTTACGCTCCTTCCAAAGTTCATCATACCACTTGCTGACGCCCACCAACTCCCGTGCGAAGGCCAGCGAACTGACCGTGTCATCAGGGCCGCCCAGCCCCAGCGTGTATTGATCCTTTAGCTTTTCCGGCATGTTGCTCTCCTGCCCGAACAGTTCGTGCACCAGTTGGTTCGTAGTGAGATTGAGCTTGGAGTGCAGAAACTTGCCAAGGGGGCCGATCAGATATTTGCTGGCTTTTGAAAAGACATGATGGTTAGACAGTGACCAGGTCCAGGTGTTGAGCATCACGATGCTCCGGACTTTTTCGGGATATTTGATGGCATAGGCCAGGCCGATTGGTGCACCAAAGTCGTGTACCAGTAGGGTGAAGTCGGTCAGCCCAAGGTGTGCCATCAGTTGCTCGAAGTTGACGGCATGGGCCCTTGGCTTGTAGCTCCAGTCCTTGGGTTTGTCCGATAGGCCAAAGCCGATCAGGTCCAGCGCCACACAGCGGTACTTTTTGCTCAGGAGTTTGATCAGGTTGCGGTACGCGAATGACCAAGAAGGCGTGCCGTGAATCATAACGATCGGGTGACCTTCCCCCTCATCGATATAATGCATCTTGCCGGCTTCTAATTCCAGGAACTTGGATTTGAAGGGATATTCTTTAGTGTCCAGCCAGTCTGGTTTCATAGGTGACTCAGGGTGTTAGCTTCCCTTATCTATACTTGAGACCGGCACTCAGGTTGTAGGGAAAAGTAAAAATGTGCCCTGCTTATTTAAATTAAAGGAAAAGCGACACCTGGGCTACGTATAAAAACAGACGCCTTAGCAACACAGGCTGTCAGGTCGGGAAAAGGTCGAATTGATTTATTTTAATTTTTGAGGACATACCGCAACACTTTTGTGCTGAACAAAGTAAGACAAGGCGCCGGTTCGCGGTATTTTTGAGGAAAGACACTGCCATGCGATCAAATCACCAGACAGTAGAGAGGTTATCACAGTGTATCCAATTCAAATCCTTCTTAAAAAAATGTGTAATTTCGTCTTTTTAAAAGCGTGTGTTTCATGGGGAACATCCCTGTGCAACTATTTATAGAGTTACCGAGGAATGAGTATTTCCTGTATAAATTGCTGCTTTTTAAAACAACAATTCCCTCGCTTAAAAGGGCAAGGATGTTGGGAAAGCGGCAATTTATACGCGGGCAAGTTTGTTGAGACTGCGTATTGATTATTTTAAAAAACTTTAAGTTTGTACTTCATTAATAATATTTACCTATGAGAATAGCTGTAGTTGGCACCGGTTACGTGGGCCTGGTGACGGGCACTTGCTTTGCAGAGGTGGGCATTGACGTGACCTGCATTGACATCGACTCCAAGAAAATAGACAATCTCAAGCAGGGCATCCTGCCCATCTACGAGCCCGGTTTGGAGGAGATGGTGCTGCGCAACTCCCAGAAGGAGCGCCTTTCCTTCTCCACTAACCTTGCCGAGAGCGTGCAGGGCTGCCAGGTAGCCTTCATCGCTGTGGGCACACCTCCGGGCGAGGACGGCTCGGCCGACCTGAAATACGTGCTGGCCGTGGCCCGCGAGATCGGCCGCTCCATGACTGACTACCTGGTGGTAGTGACCAAGAGCACTGTGCCGGTGGGTACGGCCGCCAAGGTGCGCAACGCCATCCGCGAGGAGCTCGAGGCCCGCGGCGCCAACATCCCATTTGATGTGGCCTCCAACCCCGAGTTTTTGAAGGAGGGCGCCGCCATCGACGACTTCCTTAAGCCCGACCGCATCGTGGTAGGCGTGGACTCCGAGCGTGCCGAGCAGGTGATGTCGAAGCTCTACAAGCCTTTTTTGATGAACGGCCACCCGCTCATCTTCATGGACATCCCTTCTGCCGAGATGACCAAGTATGCGGCCAACGCCATGCTGGCCACCAAGATCTCGTTCATGAATGACATCGCCAACTTGTGTGAGATCATGGGCGCCGACGTGAACATGGTGCGCAAGGGCATCGGCTCGGACGCCCGCATCGGCAACAAGTTCATCTACCCGGGCATCGGCTACGGTGGAAGCTGCTTCCCCAAGGACGTGAAGGCCCTCATCAAGACGGCCTCCGAGAACGGCTACTCCATGGAGGTGCTCAAGTCCGTGGAGACGGTGAACGATCGTCAGAAGTCAGTGCTCTTTAATAAAGTGATGAACTACTTCTCGGGCGACCTGTCGGGCAAGACCTTTGCCGTGTGGGGGCTCTCTTTCAAACCCAAAACGGACGACATGCGCGAGGCCCCCTCGCTGGTGATCATCGAGAAGCTGCTCGAGCAGGGCGCCAAGGTAAAGGCCTACGACCCGGTGGCCATGAAGGAGGCCAAGCACTCGCTTGGTGATACGATCGAGTACGGCAAGGACGAGTACGAAACGCTCATCGACGCTGACGCGCTGCTGCTGGTGACCGAGTGGCCTGAATTCCGCTCACCTAACTTCGCTGTAGTGAACAAGCTGATGAAGGAAAAGGTCGTGTTCGACGGCCGCAACATCTATGACGCCCGTGAGATGGAGGAAAAAGGCTTCACCTACTTCGGCATCGGTGTCAAGCAGGCCATGGTTCCACAACAAACAAAGGAGACGGTATAGCATGGCCAGAAAAAGAGTATTAGTAACGGGTGGTGCCGGGTTTCTCGGCTCCCACCTGTGCGACAGATTCATAGCCGAAGGTTACCACGTGATCGCGATGGACAACCTGATCACCGGCAATCTCGAGAACATCGAGCACCTTTTCAAGCTGGAGCAGTTTGAGTTCTACCACCACGATGTAAGCAAGTTCGTGCACGTGCCGGGCAAGCTGGACTACATCCTGCACTTCGCCTCGCCGGCCAGCCCGATCGACTACCTCAAGATCCCGATCCAGACGCTGAAGGTGGGTTCGCTGGGCACGCACAACCTGCTGGGCCTGGCCATGGCCAAGAAGGCCCGCATGCTGATTGCCTCCACCTCGGAGGTGTACGGTGACCCACTCGTGCACCCGCAGAGCGAGGACTACTGGGGCAACGTAAACCCTGTAGGGCCGCGCGGCTGCTACGACGAGGCGAAGCGCTTCCAGGAGGCCATGACCATGGCTTACCAGATGCACCACGGGCTGGAGACTCGTATCGTGCGCATCTTCAACACCTACGGTCCGCGCATGCGACTGGACGACGGCCGCGTGCTGCCTGCCTTCCTGAGCCAGGCCCTGCGCGGGGAGCCGCTGAGCATTTTCGGTGACGGTAGCCAGACGCGCTCCTTCTGCTATGTGGACGACCTGGTGGAGGGCATCTACCGTCTGCTGCTCAGCGATTACCACATGCCGGTCAACGTCGGCAACCCGTCCGAGATCACCATCCGCCAGTTTGCCGAGGAGATCTGCAAGCTGACTGGGGTTGAGCTCAATATCGAGTACCAGCCGCTGCCGACCGACGACCCGCAGAAGCGCCAGCCGGACATTACGCTGGCTAAGCAGGTACTGGGCTGGGAGCCGAAGGTGGACCGCGCCGAAGGCCTGCAGCGTACGCTTGAGTACTTCAAGAGAAAAGTGAAGGTGCCAGCCGAACGTATGGTAAACTAGGCACTGCGCGAATGATTAAACAAAAAGCCCTGACAGATTAGCTGTCAGGGCTTTTTGTTTAAGGTATAGCAAGTATACCAAGCTTAGATCTTTTTGTGCGCTTTCATAAAGTCTTTTGCCTCTTTGTTGGCCGCGTGCTTCTTGTCGGTAGCTTCCAGTACTATATTATAGTAATGCTTCGCCGTTTTCAGCTCACGCTCTTGCTTCGCAATACGGGCGAGGTTCAGATAAGAGTTGACAAAATAACCGGAATCACGCTCGTTGCTCATTTCAGCGAACATAATGGAGTTCTGATAGTAGGCCTTTGCCTTCTGGAAATCACGGTACTTGTTCTGGTTGATGTAGGCCAGGATATAAGAGGCGTAACGCCCGCTAACAGCTTCGTAGCCCGGCATGCGCCGATCTAGCTTGCTCAGAATATCAAGGCACACCCGCTCCGCCATGGTGAAGTGGCCCTGCACAAAAAGCGCACGTGCATAGAAACGCTGGAAATAGGCATTGTTAGGATATTTCTCCACCAGCCCCTTTACCAGATCGAGAGCAGCTTCCATGTTTCCCTCCTCGTTGGCGTAGATCTTCATCAGAAAGAACTTTGCCTCTGTACCGGTATAGAAGCCATTATTAGCTACGTAGCGTAGCTGTTTTATGCCTAGTCGCTTGTCGCCGCTCGGGAAGAAAGCCAACACGGGGCGCAGCATCTTGTAGTTTTCATGAATCCAGATGGAGTAGTAATTGAAGAGCGCCTCTCCAAACAAAAATTCAGGGCTCAGGCCGTTGCCGGCTTTGGCTTTTTCCAGATACTCGAGTGATCGCTTGCTGGCAATAGTGGCTTTGCGCCAGTTACTGCGTTCGGAATGAAGGCGTCCGGCAAAGCCATTTGCGGCTGACAAAAAGAAGGCAGCTTCGTAGTCCTTGTTATTGGCGTCGTAGAGCTTCTCCGCTTTCATGATGGTAGAGTCCATGTAAGCGAAGAACAGATCATCATACGCCAGGGTTTGAATATTGGTAGGCACGATCTTCCACCACTGGCTGAGACCCATCAGGAAATAGGGCAGCGGATGATTGGGGTAGCGGCGGCGCAGGGATTTGAACTGCTTTTCGGCCAGCTCATACTTAAAGTTGTACATGTTGTCCACGGCACCCTCCAGTTCGTACTGGATGTCTTTGTCCATGAGCAGCATGCCTTTGATGTTACCGGCTGCAGGGATGACCTCTACGGATTGTATTGTCACCTCTCTGATAGCCGTGTCAGACTGCTCCTTAGAACCCTGCCCAAAAGCAAGGTTAGTCAGGATGATACCGAGAAACGCAAGTACAATCTTTTTCATAGATTAAAAGAAAAGTCCGGGGTGTCGTGCCAATAGCTCCTTATCTGGAGAACAGGTACTAAAAGTACAACAATTATATTAATTTTGAATTGATACAAAAGAAATATTGCATGAAACTTCTGAAACAACTCTGCAGCATACACGCACCGTCCGGCAACGAAAAAAAACTATCCGATTTTCTGCTTAACTACATTGAGGAACAGAAAGTTCAGTGGAAGCGACAACCAGTAATTATACATGGAGAAGGTTTTCAGGATTGTATTTTGTTAATATTCGGAAAGCCCAGAACGGCCATTTTTGCACACATAGACTCCATTGGATTCACTGTGCGCTATGGTAGACAATTGGTAAAGATCGGCGGTCCTGACCTGGAAACCGGCTATACGCTGGTGGCAGCGGATTCGCAGGGGGAAATTGAGTGTACACTGGAGTTTGATGAAGAAACGCATGAGATCAGTTACAGGTATGAGCGGGAGATAGAACGGGGTACGGAACTAGTTTTCAAGTGCGATTTCCGTGAAACGGAAGAAACCGTGCAATCTTGCTACCTCGATAACCGGCTGGGTGTGTGGAGTGCTTTAAAGGTGGCTGAAACATTGGAGAATGGCATCATCGCGTTTAGTAGTTGGGAAGAGCACGGCGGAGGTTCAGTAGCCTACCTGTCCAAATACATTTCGGAGCGTTACGGCGTGCATCAAGCGCTTATTTCGGATATTACCTGGGTAACCGAGGGCGTAAAGCCAGGGGAGGGCGTTGCCATCTCGATGCGCGACAGCCTGATCCCTCGCAGGTCTTATGTTGAGAAAATCATAGGTATAGCCAAGGCCTCCGGTATACCTTACCAGTTGGAGGTAGAAGGTGCGGGTGGCAGTGATGCAAAGGAGCTGCAGCACGGACCCTATCCCTGGGACTGGTGTTTTGTCGGCGCACCCGAAGACAATGTGCACAGCCCAAACGAAATTGTCCACAAGAAGGACATTGATAGCATGGTGGCGCTGTACAGGGAGTTGATGGCGAAGTTGTAATCGGAGTATAGGATATGATAAGGAGGCTGCCAGGCATGGGCAGCCTTTTTTGTTTGCCTACAACGGTGCAAACAGGATATGATAACGGCACCGGGCGCAAATGACTTAACTCTAGTGGTATAGGCTATGTCCGGGGTGTAAAGCTTTGGAAGTAAATATTTGGAAAAGTCAAACGAATAGGCTTTCTTTAATAGCTATATATAGCAATTTCAGAATCTCAACCCTTATTTACAAAACTAACTCTTATTGAATGGAACCTATTCTCTACGCAATTCCTGGATTTGGTCTGGCGGCCCTCATTTATACCTTTATAAGGTCGGCCTGGGTAACGAAGCAAGCAGCAGGCAACGAACGCATGACGGAAATCGCCCGTCACATTTCCGATGGCGCCATGGCTTTTTTGAAGGCAGAATACAAAGTGCTCTTCTACTTCGTAATCATCGCCAGTTTATTTCTTTTTTACCTGGGCTATACCGGTGAAAAGTCGCACTGGACTATTGTATTAGCCTTCATTATGGGCGCCCTTTTCTCAGCCGTTGCCGGCTTTATCGGTATGCGCATTGCCACAAAGGCCAATGTGCGTACGGCAGAGGCAGCCCGCACCAGCCTGTCGCGCGCGCTCAGCGTGTCGTTTGCCGGTGGTTCAGTAATGGGTATGGGTGTAGCCGGTCTGGCTGTGTTGGGCCTAGGCTCGCTCTTTATCGTGCTCTACTACTTCTTTGTTTACAGTGTGAATGGCAGCGTGAACGGCCACGAAATGGAAGTGGCCCTTGAGGTGCTCACCGGTTTCTCGCTAGGTGCTGAAAGTATTGCGCTTTTCGCACGCGTGGGCGGCGGTATCTATACCAAAGCGGCCGACGTGGGAGCTGACCTCGTGGGTAAAGTAGAAGCAGGTATACCGGAGGATGATCCGCGTAACCCGGCGACGATTGCCGACAACGTAGGCGATAACGTAGGTGACGTGGCAGGTATGGGCGCCGACCTTTTCGGTTCGTATGTGGCCACTATTCTGGCCACGATGGTGCTGGGCCGTGAAGTGGTTTCGGAGGATAATTTCGGTGGCATGGCTCCGATCATTCTGCCGATGTTCATTGCGGGTCTGGGCATTTTGTTCTCCCTGATCGGTATGTTGTTCATCCGGGTAAAAGAAGGCGGTAACGTGCAAGGAGCCCTCAACCTCGGTAACTGGATCTCTGTCGCCCTGACAGCCGTTGGCGCTTATTTCGCCATCCACTGGATGCTGCCTGAAAACATGAACCTGCGCAACTTCGAATTTACCTCAAACGGTGTGTTCATCGCCGTGATCGTGGGTCTGGTAGTAGGTACTTTGATGAGTATCATCACGGAATACTATACGGCCATGGGCAAAAAGCCTGTTAATTCGATTGTGCAGCAATCTTCCACAGGCCATGCCACTAACATCATCGCCGGTCTGGCAGTAGGTATGCACTCTACGGTGTTGCCTATCATCGTTTTGGCCGCCGGTATCGTGCTGTCATATGCTTCTGCCGGTCTGTACGGTGTGGCGATTGCAGCTGCCGGTATGATGGCGACTACAGCCATGCAATTGGCTATTGACGCGTTCGGTCCTATTGCTGACAACGCTGGTGGTATAGCCGAGATGAGCGAACTGCCAAAAGAGGTGCGTGGTCGTACCGACATTCTGGATGCCGTGGGTAACACCACCGCCGCTACCGGTAAAGGCTTCGCGATCGCATCTGCCGCCTTGACATCACTGGCCCTTTTTGCGGCCTTCGTAGGTATAGCCGGCATTGATTCTATTGACCTTTATAAAGCACCCGTACTAGCCGGCCTGTTCATTGGTGCCATGATTCCGTTCATTTTCTCGGCGCTTTGTATCGCGGCGGTTGGTCGTGCGGCCATGGCCATGGTGCACGAAGTGCGCCGTCAGTTCCGCGAAATTCCGGGGATTATGGAAGGTACCGGTCAGCCAGAGTATGAAAAATGCGTGGCCATTTCCACAAAAGCTGCAATTCGTGAAATGATGCTGCCAGGTGCCATTGCCCTGATCGTACCAGTGTTGGTGGGCTTTGGTTTCAGAGACGTATTCGCTGATACTCCGTCAGCAGAGATCCTGGGCGGATTGCTGGCAGGTGTAACCGTATCGGGTGTGCTGATGGCGATGTTCCAATCCAACGCCGGCGGCGCTTGGGATAATGCCAAGAAATCGTTTGAGAAAGGCGTGGAGATCAACGGTAAGATGGAGTACAAAGGCTCTGATGCTCATAAAGCTTCGGTAACGGGCGACACTGTGGGTGACCCATTCAAAGACACTTCCGGTCCTTCCATGAACATCCTGATCAAGTTGATGTCGATTGTGTCCCTGGTAATTGCGCCGCACATCGCCACAGAGCGTACCCCGGCTATACCTGAAGAGCCGAATCTGAACATGGAGATCCAGCAGGAGGCCCCGTCTACCGGGCAGATCATTAACCCAGACAATACAGTTATCGTGGCTGGTTTAGCAACCCGATAGCCAACACAATCTCTATCAGTATAAATAAGCCCAGCCATGAGGTTGGGCTTATTTTTTATTATCCGTACCTTTGTTTGCCAATAAGACCAATACGCTATATGGAGCCCCGTACCATCACGATTCACGATTGTGACTTCAGTACCTACCTGTACGAAGAAGAAATCATTGCACGCATAGTGATGCTGGCAGAGCAAATTGAGCAGGACTACACTGGTAAAAACCCACTGTTTCTGGCAGTACTGAACGGATCGTTCATGTTCACGGCCGATCTGATGAAGCGTATCAACATACCTTGCGAGATATCATTCATCCGCATGTCGTCTTACCAGGATATGCACAGCACCGGCCATGTAAGGGAAGTGTTGGGCCTGACAGAGGAAATTGAAGGGCGAGACGTGCTGATCATTGAAGACATTGTGGATACCGGGCACACGGTAAATGCATTGCTTCAACAGCTTCAGGAAAAGAACCCTGCGTCGATCGAGATCATTACTTTGCTCATGAAGCCGGAGTGCCTGCAGCACCAGCTGGATGTGAAGTATGTAGCCAAGGCTATACCGAACGATTTTGTAGTAGGCTACGGGCTCGACTATAACGGACTGGGCCGCAACCTGCGCGATATTTACAAGATCGTGTCTTAGAGAACCAGGGCTGGCAGAGGCATCAAGCACCGCACAGTACCATGCGCGACTCAAAAAATATTGAACAATACACCGATTTTATACCTAAATTTGTTTTTTATCATAAATCATAGATATGCTCAACATCGTTTTGTTTGGCCCTCCAGGTGCTGGTAAAGGTACACAAAGCCAAAAGCTGATAGACAAGTATAACCTGATACACCTGTCAACGGGTGATTTGCTGCGCTCCGAAATTGCCGCCGGCACCGAACTGGGGATGAAAGCCAAGTCGCTGATGGACAACGGTCTGTTAGTTCCGGACGAAGTGGTGATTGGCATGATTGCGAACAAAGTGAGAGAAAACAATCACGCGGGCGGGTTTATCTTTGACGGATTCCCACGCACGGTGCCACAGGCGCAAGGTCTGGACAAGCTCCTGATGGATCTTGGCACTGAGATATCCTGCATGGTTGCCCTGAAAGTGGATGATGAAGAGCTGACCAAGCGCCTGTTGCTGCGCGGACAGACTTCCGGCCGCCCGGATGACCAGAACGAAGAGTTGATCCGCAAGCGCGTAGTAGAGTACAACACCAAAACTACACCAGTTGCGGACTACTATGCCGGACAAGGCAAGTATTATGCAGTAGATGGCATTGGCGAGATTGACGAAATCTTCAGCAATATCTGCGCGCATGTCGATAACCTGAAAGAGAAGCAAAAGAAGTAATCTTCTGCTCAGCTTTTATTAGATAGAATACAGAAGGTATAAGCAGGCCGGAACTCAAATGCTCCGCTCTTGCTTATACTTTATAATTTATACCTGTTAGCATTACCTACATTGGCCCAATCCAACTTTATTGATTACGTAAAAATCTGTTCCCGCTCCGGACACGGTGGCGCTGGCTCTGCGCACCTTCACCGCGACAAACGCACCGCCATGGGTGGTCCTGACGGCGGCGACGGGGGCAGAGGAGGCCATATTATCCTGCGTGGCAACGCACAGCTGTGGACTTTGCTGCACCTGCAGTTCCGCAAGCACGTGATTGCTGAAAATGGTCAAGGCGGGGGGCCGAGCCATTCTTCAGGCGCGCAGGGAAAAGACGACGTGCTGGAAGTACCACTGGGAACGATCGCCCGTAACGCCGAAACCGGCGAATTTATGTGCGAAATCACCGAAGACGGACAGGAGATCATCCTGACACCGGGCGGACGTGGTGGCCTTGGCAATGCGCACTTTAAGTCACCGACCAACCAGACACCACGCTATGCCCAGCCGGGTGAGCCAGGTATAGAGGAATGGGTAATTCTGGAACTGAAACTTCTGGCCGATGTCGGTCTGGTAGGATTCCCGAATGCCGGCAAATCTACTTTGCTATCTGTGGTATCAGCAGCGAAACCGAAGATCGCCAATTATGCCTTTACCACGTTGGAGCCTAATTTGGGTGTTGTTGCTTATCGTGACTACAGATCCTTTGTGATGGCTGATATACCGGGTATCATCGAGGGTGCTTCGGAAGGAAAAGGCCTTGGCCTGCGTTTCCTGCGCCATATCGAGCGTAACTCCATGCTTTTGTTTATGATTTCGTGCGATAGCCCGGACATTGCGGAGGAGTACAAAATACTGGTGAACGAGCTGGAGACCTACAATCCTGAGCTACTCGACAAGAAACGCATTCTGGCGATCACTAAAACTGATATGATCGATGATGAGCTGGAAGCGGAGATGCGGGAGACTTTGCCAAAGGATATTCCAGCAGTGTTTATCTCCAGCATGACACAGAAAAATATTACGCAATTGAAAGATATGATCTGGTCAGCACTCAACTCGTAGTCTGTCAGTCTTCATACAAATACAAATCGGTAGAGGCTGTAAGGCTTACTACCGATTTTTTTTAGCAGCAGCCATCTATCAATTAATAAATGCCAATCTGGCACGAAAGCAGAATTGGCAAGACAATTGAAAAGACAAAATAGACCTATCAACCTATAATTCTTAAGGCATTATGTCAGAGAAAGATATCAAGAAAGAGCAGGAAAACGCAGAACTACAGGATAACACTGCCAATACAGAAGAAAATAACAGGCAGGGGCAGACCGAGGAGACAGCAGAAGAAACTGGCTCTGAAACCCAGGCCGACGCCGAACTGGCTGAGATGAAAGATAAGTACATCCGCCTGATGGCCGAGTTTGAGAACTTCAGACGCCGCACCAACAAAGAGCGCATGGACCTGCTGAAAACAGCAAACGAAGATTTGATGAGCGAACTGTTGCCTGTGCTGGACGATATGGAGCGTGCCCGTCAGTCGATGGAAGCAACTAAAGAGGTGGATGCCTTGTTGCAGGGCCTGGAGCTGGTGTTTCATAAACTGAAGCACGTGACACAAATCAAAGGTTTAAAGCAGATCGTGATCAACGCAGGAGATGATTTTGACAGCGACTATCATGAAGCTGTTACCCAGATCCCGGCTCCATCAGAAGAACTGAAAGGCAAAATAGTAGACGTAATCGAGAAGGGCTATACCTTGAATGAAAAGGTGATCCGCTTCGCGAAAGTTATCATAGGAGCTTAATCAATGGCTAAGAGAGATTATTACGAGGTTTTAGGTGTAAGCAAAGGAGCAAGTCCGGAGGAGATTAAGAAGGCTTACCGTAAGCTCGCTATTAAATTTCACCCCGACAAAAACCCCGACGACCACACGGCGGAAGATAAGTTTAAGGAGGCAGCTGAGGCATACGAAGTGCTGAGCGACCAGCAGAAGCGTCAGCGCTATGACCAGTTTGGTCATCAGGGTATGAACGGCGGCTTCGGCGGTGGCGGCGGCATGAACATGGAGGATATCTTCTCCCAGTTCGGCGACATCTTCGGTGGTGCTGGCGGTGGCGGATTCGAGAGCTTCTTTGGTGGCAGCAGCCGTCAGGGTGGCCGACGCACCCGCAAAGGCAGCAACCTACGGATTAAGCTAAAACTCAACCTCGAAGAAATTGCCAACGGCGTTGAGAAGAAGATAAAAGTAAAGCGTTATGTAGCCTGCGGTACCTGCGGCGGCAACGGCGCTAAGAACGGCACCGACATGCAGACCTGCGGCTCTTGCCAGGGGTCGGGCCAGGTGCGCAAGGTGGTGAACACCATGCTGGGCCAGATGGTAAGCACGGCAACCTGCCCCACCTGTAACGGCGAAGGCCGCATCGTAACCAAAAACTGCGAAGCCTGCCACGGTAGCGGTCGCGAACTGCAGGAAGAGGTGATCACGATCAACGTGCCGGCTGGCGTAATGGATGGTATGCAGCTGTCGATGAGCGGCAAAGGCAACGTGCCAGAACGTGGTGGTGTACCGGGCGACCTGCTGATTCAGATTGAAGAAGAAGAGCACCCAAGCCTGAAGCGCGACGGTAACAATGTGATATTCGACCAGTACATCAGCTTTATTGACGCTGCGCTTGGTTCCGATATTGAAGTGCCAACCATCGGTGGCCGCGTAAAGATCACGATAAAGCCGGGTACACAGAGCGGTGAGATCTTCAGACTGCGTGGCAAAGGTGTGAAAGACATTAACGGCTACGGCAAAGGCGATCAGCTGATCCACATCAACGTATGGACGCCAAAGACGCTGAGCAGCGAGGAACGTGCCGCACTGGAGCGCCTGCGTGATTCGAACAACTTCGCTCCACATCCGGGTAAGAGCGATAAAGGCTTCTTTGAAAAAGTGAAAGACTATTTCCAATAAGCTATTCAATGGCTAGACAAAAAAAGCCTGCCTTTTCAGTAGAGAAGGCAGGCTTTTTTTGTTGCTACTATACCGCAGCACCCGTATTTGGTATAGCCCATACCTGCGTTAGTCGATTAAGTATAGGGCTTTATTGATATTGCTTGTCACTCAGCCCTAAAAAGGCTATTTTTGAACATACCAAAAGGTTAACCGCATTGAGCATACTTAAAATAGATGGCGTTACCAAGCGTTACGCCAACCACACTGCCCTTGATAACGTCAGCTTCGATATCCCGGCTGGCTGCATTTTCGGCCTATTAGGACCAAACGGAGCAGGCAAAACATCCCTTATCCGCATCATCACCCAAATAACAGGAGCCGACTCCGGCGAGATATACTTCAAAGGCGAGAAACTGCGCCCGTCGCACATCAAGGACATGGGATACCTGCCTGAAGAGCGCGGTCTGTACAAAAAAATGAAGGTAGGGGAGCAGTTGCTATACCTTGCCCAACTCAAAGGATTGACCAAAGACGAGGCCACGGCCCGAATCAAAGAGTGGGTGGTGCGTTTCGAGATAAAGGAGTGGATGAACAAACACATCGAAGACCTTTCGAAAGGGATGCAGCAGAAGGTGCAGTTTATGGCCACGGTCATGCACGAGCCATCGCTGATCATTCTCGACGAGCCTTTTTCCGGCTTCGACCCTATCAACGCTAACCTCATCAAAGACGAGATCCTGCGCCTGCGCGACAACGGGGCGACTATCATTTTCTCGACGCACCGCATGGAGTCGGTGGAGGAATTGTGCGATAACATTGCCCTGATCAACCGCTCCCGCAAGGTGCTTGACGGGCCTGTGCGCGAGATCAAAGACACGTATAAAACAGATACCTACCAGGTGATCGGCAACGGGCAGTTGCTGATTACGTCACCGGATTTTGAGGTGCTGGAGCAGCACGATAACCATGGTGTTTTCCGCGCATCCATTCGCTTGCTCGATGGCGCTTCGCCAAACGACTTGCTGCGTTACCTGATCCAGCGCGTAGAGGTACACTCTTTTGTGGAGCTGGTGCCGAGTATCAATGACATTTTTATCCGAAAAGTAAAAGAAACCTACCATGCATAAGATCTGGCTCATCATACAACGCGAATACCTGACACGCGTGCGGAAGAAAAGCTTCATCATCATGACTTTCCTGACACCGCTGTTGCTGGCCGCTTTCATGGTTATACCCGCCTGGCTGGCCACCATATCGGACAGTGAGGATGTGGTGATGGTACTGGACGAAAGCGGGCTCTTCGCCGATAAGCTGGAAAGTAAGGAAGACCTGAAAATTATACCTATAGCCGCCGGTTCGCTGGAACAGGCCAAAACGGCATATCAGGAGACCGACTACACGGCCTTGCTGCACATCCCAAAACTCGACCTGGACAACCCGGAAGGTATACGCCTTTACTCCAAAAAGAACACCAGTCTGCAGGTGAAGTTCAGGTTGGAAAACATGCTCGAGAAGGAAATTGAGAGTCAGCGTTTTATGGCCTCAGGTATAGACCGTGAGATGCTCAACAAAATGAAAGCCAACGTGACCATGACGACCGTGAACCTGAGCGAGAGTGGCGAGCGTGACAGCAACGTATGGGTGACCTCGGGCGCAGGTATCATCGGGGCGGTGATCATTTATTTCTTCATCTTCCTGTATGGTGTGCAGATCATGCGCGGCGTGATTGAGGAGAAGACCAACCGCATTGTGGAGGTGATGATCTCGTCGGTGAAGCCTTTTCAGCTGATGATGGGCAAGATTGTAGGTATAGCCGGCGTGGGCCTGACGCAGTTTCTGCTTTGGGTGGTGCTGTCGACCATTGTGGTGGGCGGTGTACAGGCGGCTTTTGACATCAAGCCAGCGCCTACCCCAATTGAGCAGATGCAGGCTGGACGCGATTTAGCGACTGGCGAAGAGTCTGCTCAGACGCAGGAAGAAAGCCAGGCGAATATGCTGTCAGAGGTGAGCAGTGCCATTTCTAATTTGAACTTCCCGCTATTGCTGGGCTGCTTCCTGTTTTACTTTTTAGGCGGCTACCTGCTGTACGGCTCACTCTTCGGGGCCATTGGCGCCGCCGTGGATAACGAGACCGATACGCAGCAGTTCATGTTCCCGATTACGATCCCACTGATCATCTCATTCATCATGTCGTACACCGTGGTGATCCAGAACCCGGATGGGCCTGTGGCGTTCTGGATGTCGATCATACCGTTCACATCGCCGATCGTGATGATGGTGCGTATTCCGTTTGGTGTGCCCGCCAGCGAACTCCTGCTCTCGATGGGACTCCTCATTCTGGGCTTCATCTTCACCACCTGGATCGCCTCCAGAATCTACCGTGTAGGTATACTAATGTACGGCAAGAAGATCAACTACAAAGAATTATCGAAGTGGTTGTTTTACAGGGTGTAAACTAAAAATATATAGGTATAAAATAAGTATAGCTGGTTCTTCGGAGCCAGCTAGTTTTTTGTAACTTGATAGGAGAAACTTAATATTTAAAAATGACCCAGAGAATAGAAATACCGCTTAGCAAAGCGAAAATGGTGCTCTTCATGGTGGGAGCCGTCGCATTCGTCATTATAGGCGTTTTCTTTGCAATAGAGCCGGCCAGATTCATATCGCCAATTTTCAGGAGTGAGGAAATTATCCGGATAGCTGGAGTTGCTGCTGTGTTATTCTTTGGGTTAGGCGCAGTGTACATCCTTAGAAAATTATTCGACAAGAAGGTAGGGCTGACGATTGATGAATAAGGTATTACGGATAACTCAAGTGCCGTAAGTGTTGGTTTAATTGAGTGGCAGGATATAATTGGCGTAGAAACACTGGAGATCGCATCGAATAAGATAATGCTATTGCATACTAACAATCCTGAGAAATATATGGCGCGTGCTACTAATATGTTCTCCAGGAAAGCAATGCAGGCGAATCACAAGATGTATGGAACACCCTTATCCATTACAGCAAATTCGCTCCAGATTAAATATAAAGAGTTAGAGCGGCTGCTGTGTGAAGGATTAGAAAACAGGAAAGTGCTCTAGGCTAGTAAGCCGAATAAGATTCATGAAAGAACAACCTATTAAAGTTAATAACGATACGATGACCCGGCTTTCACTTCTCACACTTCTATTTTTTATGTTCTCCACAGGTATAGCTACCGCTACTAACAAAGACAAACCCGCCTACCAGCTCTTCAACGCGAAGGGCAAGCAGGTAAGGTATAGCAAAATGCTGGAAGAGCTGCAGAAGGCCGATGTGGTCCTGTTTGGTGAGCAGCACAACGACCCAATTGCGCACTGGCTGCAGCTGGAAGTAGCCAAAGACCTGCACAAGGAGCACCAGCAGAACTTTGCCATCGGTGCTGAAATGTTTGAAGCCGATGTACAGTTGGTGCTGAATGAATACCTGTCCGGGCAAGTAGCGGAGAACAACTTTGAGCAGGAGTCGCGGCCTTGGAATAACTACAAGACCGACTACCGCCCGGTGGTGCGTTTTGCCAAAGAGGCGTCTATACCTTTCATCGCGACCAACGTGCCGCGCCGCTATGCCGCCATGGTAGCAGCCGGCAGCCTGAAGGCGCTGGAGAATGTGTCGGAAGATGCCAAACGTTACATAGCACCACTACCTGTGCAAGTAGATATGGATTTGCCAGGGTATAAGAATATGCTGGCCATGTTCGGCGGCAGCACCCACGGCAATACCAAAAGCGAAAACATTGTGCAGGCCCAGGCCCTGAAAGACGCGACCATGGGCCACTTCATATTGCGGCAGGCAAACAGCGGCAAAAAAATGCTGCACCTGAACGGCGCCTACCACTCCGATAATTTTGAAGGTATAGGGTGGTATCTAAAACAAGGCAACCCGCAAGTTAAGACTCTCACCATTACCACCGTACTGCAGGAAGACCTGGACAAGCTGACGGAGGAGAACAAGCAGAAAGCGGATTTTATACTAGTTGTGCCGGCAAGTATGACCCGAACATATTGAGTTTGAGGGTTAATCTATGGAGTTCTTATTAGGTGACATTTTATTAGCCGGAGTAGGCTGGCTATACCTACTAATAAGGTATAGGAATAGAGAAGTTATTGCAAAAGTTCTGGCAGAAGAATATGAAGGAAGCTATAGTAAGGCTGGCAGTTCGCTTACGCTGAATATTTTCGCTATGGCGCTAGCCGCGTTGCTTTTCGTTTTTCTGATAACTGTTATTTTCATTAACTCGAAAGGCTAACCCCAGGTATAGAAACAACAAAGCCCGACCAATTGGCCGGGCTTTGTCTTTCTACTAAAGAGAAAAAAGGTGCTTTTATGCAGAGAATGAGCTTCCGCAGCCGCAGGTACTCTTCGCCTGTGGGTTGCTGAAAACGAAGCCGCGCGCGTTCAGGCCGTCCTGGAAGTCCACTTCCATGCCCAGCACATACATCGCATGCTTTTTGTCCATGATCATGCTCAGGCCATCCAGGTTGTATACCTCATCCGTGTCCTTGGCCTTGTCGAAGCCCAGCAGGTAAGACATACCTGAGCAGCCACCGCCCTGCACGCCAATGCGCAGGCCGTATTCTGCAGGTACGTTCTTCTCTTGCATTATATTTCTAACCTCAACCAGCGCTTTTTCAGTAAGCGTTATCGGTGCAGTTTTTGTTTCAGTTGCCATAGTCTGTTCAAATTTGAAATGGAGCTGCAATTTACGCAATTACTTGCAATTTTGCTGCGGCTCCCGAATGTATTAGAGAAACAGCTATACCTTCAAAATGATTCATGCCAACCTAAATTAATTTTTTCCGATATTTAAGGTTCAAAACAATTGCAAATGGAAGAAGGTACCAATATTATACTCGACATACTTAAGATTTCTATACCTGCCATACTGGTAGCTGCAGTAGCTTACTCTATTATTAAAAAACACCTGGAGCGCGACTACAAACTGCGTCTCCTGGAACTGCGCCAAAAAAATGCCGAGGTGGTAACACCTATCCGTCTGCAGGCCTACGAGCGCATTGTGCTCTTGCTGGAGCGCATCACGCCAAGTAATCTCCTGTTGCGGGTGAGCGGTGGCGGCCATACTGCCGCAGAATACCACCGCATCCTGCTCACTGAGATCCGTAACGAGTTCAACCATAACATGTCGCAGCAGGTCTACATGACGGAACAAGCCTGGCAACAGGTACGCCATGCCCGCGAGGAAGTCGTGAACCTGATCAACAAATCCTATCAAAGTCTGGGCGAGAAGGCGAAAGGTACCGAACTGGCCAAACGCATCCTGGAAAACGTCCTCAACAACGAGATCGACCCAACCGCAAGAGCCATCAGTTTCCTGAAGCAGGAAATCGGGCAGGTGTTTTAGAGTTAGAAAGGTAGAAAATTTAGAAGGTAGAAAGTTGAAATGTAGCGACTTTACACTGTAACGTCGTTTCCGTGCAGTGGCATCGCTTTGCAACACGGGCAAAGTCCTCTTTCGGACATCCGTGTCCCCGTATATCTGAAAAGCAGGCACATTGGCAACAAGCTCTTTCAGATTTATCAATCCGAAAGCAAACGGCAGGGGATTTCCTAATCTCCGTATACCTGCTATACCTCTGCACGGGGATGTGGACATCCCCAGCAAACTACTTTCGGATCTCGAGATCCGAAAGAGCAACTGTTTCATTTGTAGGGACAGGTCGCGACCTATCCGAATCGTGCACAGGCCATACCTGAAACCATACCTTAGTACAGAATCCTGAACTTGATTGTAGCCGGTACCTGCTTCATCTCCTCAATCACTTTCTTGTCATACAGCTTGTCGATGTCGGTGATCACGTAGCCGATTTGTTCATTGGTTTTCAGGTACTGGCCCAGAATGTTGACCTGATTACCGGCCAGCACGTTGTTGATGTTGGCTAGCACTCCCGGCACGTTCTGGTGGATGTGGATTAGGCGATGCGCATTCTTCAGTTCCGGCAGCTGGATGTTCGGGAAGTTGACACTTTGGTAGCTGTTGCCTGTGTTGATGTACTCCATGATACGGCTCGGTACAAACATACCTATGTTTTCCTGTGCCTCCTGTGTGCTGCCGCCGATGTGTGGGGTCAGGATGACATTGGGTAGGCCGCGCAGTTCGCTTACAAACTCTTCATCGTTGGTGGCTGGCTCGTAAGGGTATACGTCTACCGCAGCGCCATGTATTTTTCCTGATTTAATAGCCGCTACCAAAGCAGGCAAATCCACGATATGGCCCCGACTCAGGTTCAAAAAGATGGCGCCTTCCTTCATGGCAGCAAATTCTTCGGCACCGAACATACCTTCGTTACTGGTGCGGCCGTCCACGTGCAGACTAACAATATCAGCTATTTCGAGGAGATGTTTGAGTGTCTCGCATTTGCGGGCATTGCCGAGCTGCAGGCGTTCTATCACATCATAATAGTACACATCCATCCCCAGCGCCTCAGCCAGCACCGACAGTTGCGCCCCAATGCTGCCGTAGCCTATTATACCTAGTTTCTTATCGCGCACCTCTACACTGCCTGTCGCGGACTTGTCCCAAATACCCTGGTGCATTTTAGTGCTTTTATCCACTACGTTGCGGCAGAGCATGATGATCTCGCCGATGGCCAGCTCCACCACGCTACGGGTATTGCTGTATGGGGCATTAAACACGGCTACGCCTGCGTCAAGACAGGCCGTAAGGTCGATCTGGTTAGTGCCGATGCAGAAAGCGCCGATACACATCAGCTTGTTTGCATGCTCAAGTACCCGTTTGGTTACCTGCGTTTTGGAGCGTATACCTAGCACAGACACATCTTTGATCCGCTCACAGAGCTCGTCCTCGCTCAAAGCACCCGAAACGGTTTCGATCTGGTAGCCTTCGCGCTTGAACAACTCCACAGCCTTGGGATGCACATTCTCCAGCAGAAGCACCCGAATCCGATTCTTAGGATAGGAGATCGCCATCGGCAGGTTGTGCTGGTACAGGAACTCATCCAGGCTTGGAGCTACGTTATCGGCTTTTGCCACCACACTGTCGCGCACCACGTTTTCGGTGAACGCGTAGAACTTGTTGGCTAGTCCAGCCTCCTTTATTTCGTAATCGGTATAGCCATCGCCAAGCACGTATACATCACCTTCCAGCGCCAGCTCTTCGAGTAGCTTTATTTTACCCCGATCCAGGCAAAGCAGGTTCTCTTCATCAAAACCAATGATATTGCCCTGCTCATCAAACTTAAAAGTATTGGCGTAAATATTCTCTTCCTTGATGCCATACTCGGTCACGATCGGGGTGATGAACTCCTTAAAGCCGCTCGACACAATCAGTATATTATCGGCGTAGGCCTGAAAGAACTCTTTGTTGCGCCTGATGGAGTCCGATACCCTGTTCTGCAAAAGGTGGATCAGCGGTTTCAGGTGACGGCGGTTCGCTTTGAGCAAGGTCAGACGCTTGGACAAACCTTCGGTGAACGAACTTTTTCCTTCCATGGCGCTATTGGTCAGATCCATGATCTGCTGCAGAATCTCCGCTTTGTTCTCTTCCCCTTCGAGCGTTATCTCGCCCAGTTCATCCAGCGCCTCTACCTGTGTAAACGTGCTGTCGAAGTCGATGATGTAGTATTGATCTTTTGCCATAGTTTGGTCGGATAATAGAGTAGTAGGTATAGGTATAGGTATGGATAAGGTATACAGGACGCTCACGCCATATTGGCGGTGAAATTTTCCTTAAGTGCCTCCCGATCCAGATCTCTTTTTTCATCGAGGTGACAGTACTGGGATGATCGTGCACGACACCATAAAGTAAAGATAGGACATAAAAAAATCCGGCAACAGGTATAGCGGCCGGATTTTTTGTCTTTATTCCTGAATTACAGTGGATTACTGGTTTCAGCCAATTGTGCGTCGATGATGCGCTGGTAGAATTGCTCGTAGAGCGGCACAATCTTCTCGATGTCGAAATCGTGGGCGCGAGCCAGTGCGTTTGCTTTGAAAGTTGGCAGATTAGCATCGTCGAGAATGAGCAGGGCGTTGTGCACCATGTCATCCACATCGCCTACGTTGCTCACAAAACCAGTGAGGCCGTGCACGTTCAACTCAGGTATACCGCCGGCATTGGTCGAAATTACGGGTACTTCGCAGGCCATCGCCTCGAGTGCAGCCAGGCCAAAACTCTCTTTCTCAGACGGCATCAGGAACAGATCGGCGACGGAGAGTACTTCTTCCACAGCCTCCAGCTTACCCAAAAAGCGCACATCATTGTAAATATTCAGATCGCGGCACAATTTCTCCATTTTAGGGCGCTCAGGGCCATCACCCACCATCAACAGTTTGGAAGGCATTTGCTCACGTACTTTGGCAAAGATCCGGATCACGTCCTCCACGCGCTTCACACCCCGGAAGTTGGAAGTATGCACCAGAAGTTTTTCGTTGTTCGGACTGATGGCCGCCCTAAAGTGATCCTTTTTCTGGCGCTTGAATTTGTTCAGATCGATGAAGTTAGGTATAACCTCAATGTCTTTTTCGATCTGGAAAAACTCGTATGTCTCGGTGCGCAAACTCTCCGACACAGCCGTTACGCCATCAGACTGGTTAATGCTGAACGTTACCACCGGCTCAAAAGAGGCGTCCTTGCCCACCAGCGTAATATCTGTGCCGTGCAGCGTTGTGATGATAGGTATATGGATGCCCTTGGTGCGAAGGATTTGTTTGGCCATGTAAGCCGCAGAAGCATGCGGTATGGCATAGTGCACGTGCAGCACGTCGAGTTTCTCGAAACGGGCGATGTCTACCATCTTGCTGGCCAGCGCCAGTTCGTAGGGCGGGTACTGGAACAGCGGGTAATTCGGGATGTATACTTCGTGGTAGAACAGGTTCTCGTTGAAAAAGTCGAGCCGGGCCGGTTGGCTGTAAGTGATAAAGTGTACCTGATGCCCTTTGAGGGCCAGCGCCTTGCCGAGTTCAGTGGCGACCACGCCGCTTCCCCCGAAGGTTGGGTAACAAACTATTCCGATTTTCATGGTTTTATGCTGAGGAAACAACAAGTGCAGCCCCACGCGGAGCTGCACTTGTTAACAATCCATTCTATGTTAAGTTTTAGGAACAATCGATTTATAAATCACATCGTGAATACGGGTTCGGATATTATACTTCACCAGTTTAGAGTTGCCTGCGTCCGGGTATACCCTGTTGCTCAGGAAGATGTAGATCAGTTGGTTCTCCGGATCAACCCAGGCGCCTGTACCTGTGAAACCTGTATGGCCGAAGGTAGCTTTTGAAGCTAAGTTCGAAGTCGGACCGTTGCCATCCGGGTCGGGTTTGTCCCAGCCCAGGCCGCGGCGGCTGGTGGTAGATTGGCGCTTCGAGAACTCTGTCACCACCGGGGTGTTGTAGAACTTGTGGCCACCATAGTTGCCGTTCTGCAGGTTCATCTGCAGGAGCACCGCCAGGTCGTTGGCGTTTGAGAACAAGCCTGCATGGCCGCCCACACCACCCATCATGGCAGCGCCCTGATCATGCACCGTTCCCCAGATCAGATTCTTGCGGAAGTAATTGTCATCCTCGGTCGGCACAATCACATCGCGCTGGTGCTTCAGGAGCGGGTTATAGGTCATGGTGCTCAAGCCGAGCGGACCGTAAAAATTCTGATCCATGAACTCATTCAGCGGCTGGTTGAGCATACGCTCCGACATACGCTTGAGAATATAGAATCCCAGATCGCTGTACTGATAGCTGTAGGATTTGGCCGCTTTGGGCTTCACCAGCAGCGGCGAGCGCACAGTCCAGGCCCAGAGCGAGTCCTCCATCGATTTGATAGAGTAGATGCCCGGCACCACTTCGTTCGGGAACACATCGTTTTGAGCGCTGGCGTAGAAGGTCTGATTCAGCTGCAGCTTGTCCAGTGTTTTCTGCCAGTGCGGTATACCTGCCCGCAAACCCGACTGGTGCGCCAGCACATCACGAACCACTAAATTTGCTTTGTTGGTACCTTTCAACTCCGGCAGGTATGTCGCTATTTTTTCATCGAGGTTGATCTTGCCCTGGTCTTTCAGGAACATCACGGCCTGCAGCGTAGCCGCCACTTTGGTGATGGACGCAATATCGTATACCGTGTTGTTTGTTACCGGCTTTTTCTTGTCGTAGGTATAGTGGCCGTATGATTTGTTGAAGATCACGGTGCCGTTTTTTACCACCAATACTTGCGCGCCTGGCGTTGCAGCATAAGCAATGGCTTCGGTAGCGATGTTGTCGATCTGGGTCAGGGTTCTGGAGTCCATACCTACACTTTCAGGCGTGCCGTACTTCAGGCGACCAAGGGAAGGCGTGGCTATACCTGTACCTGCCTTTAGGGTAGCCGAAGCGGTTATCGGTAGTTTGCCTTTTGCGGCGCGCGCTCCAAACAGCACCTGCGGCACCAGTGACTGCGAAATCGCGTTGTCTTCGTATCCGGCCACCAGCCACTCGCTCTTGTCGAAGAACTTCAGGCTATAGGCGTTTCCAAACACGGCTACCACTACTTTTTTGTCGGTGCGATCCTGTAGATATTTGATAAAAGCACGTGTACCCAGACCTATACCGAAGTCGCGGAAAGGGGTGTTGTTCATGCCATGCACACTCACGACCACCACATCATGGTCCTGCAGCTTAGATATAAGTTTAGTAAAGGCAGTGTCTGGTGCGAAGCGGTCTTTGATGCTGAACTTGGTTACCGGAGCGTAGTTGCCCAGTGTTTGCTGGAAAATGCTGTTCGGTCCTGTGCCAATTGCCACCGATGCAATGGTCAAAGTATCAAGATTGCGGAAAGGAATGAGGTTGCTTTTGTTGCGGGCAACGGTTACGGCATGCTCGTACAGCTGCTCCTGCACCACATTGCTCAACGGACGATCCATGTCTTGCTGCAGATTGGTCAGCGATACCGGCTTGTAGTTGTTCAAGCCAGCCCAGTACTTGGCATGCAGTATCTTGCGCACACGCTGGTCAATGTCTTCCTGCTTAATTTGCTTGGCCGCAATGGCTTCGTTGATCTTGCGTAAAGCAGTTGGCACATCCTCCGGGAACAGCAATACGTCGTTACCGGCCATCAAAGCTTTTAAATCCACCTCACCAGGCTTGTAGAAGCTGCTCACGCCTTTCATGTTCAGGGCGTCGGTAAACACCAAACCTTTGTACTTCATCTTTTCTTTCAGAAGTCCTGTTACGATTGGTTTGGAGAGCGTAGCTGCCTGGTTTTTAGTCGAGTCGATCTTTGGCATGTGCAGGTGTGCGACCATCACGCCCATCACACCGGCCTCAAAAGATTTATGGAAAGGGTATAGCTCCACCTCCGAGAGGCGTTTCATGTCGTGGTTCACCACCGGAAGGGTCAGGTGGGAGTCGGTGTCGGTGTCGCCATGGCCGGGGAAGTGCTTGGCCACGGCGATCACGCCGTGGTCCTGCAGGCCTTTGATGTAGGCTACACCACGCCGGGCTACTTCTTCTTTGGTTTCGCCGAAAGAGCGGTTGCCGATCACCGGGTTAGCCGGGTTCACATTCACATCTAATACCGGTGAGAAGCTTACGTGCACGCCCATACGCTTCATTTTAAGCGCAATTTCGCGGCCCATCAGGTATACGTACTTGTCGTCGTCAAGCGCGCCCAGCGTCATTTGCTTGGCGAAGTGCATGCTACTGTCGAGGCGCATGTTCAGGCCCCACTCGGCGTCCAAAGCGATCAGTGCGGGCACTTTTGCTTTGCTCTGGAAACGATTGGTTAGTTGCGCCTGCCGCACTGGGCCACCCTGCATAAACATGATGCCGCCCACGTTGTAGCGGGCTACGAGGGTATCGATCTGGCGGAAGTGCTTTTCGTCCTTGTTGGAGTAGGCGGCCACCATAAACAGCTGGCCCAGACGCTGATTGGGAGTCATAGATGTAAAGACACTGTCTACCCAACTTTGCTCTTTAGAAGCCACAATGATGTTGTCTGACGGAGTCAGTGACATCAGCGGACCCATGCCGAGAAAGATAAGTATAAGTAATCCTAAGCTAAAACTCTTCAACATCCTGTACTGGTATTATTATATTGGAACAAGTCGAAATTACCCCTATTTTTGCAGAAGGTGGTTCAAAAAACGAGAAAAATTATTTCCGGTCTTTTTTGCCTCCCTTAGGCGGTATGGCAGATGGTTCTTGTAGGTGCTAACGGCCCGAGAGTCACAAGTCATGCAGCTTCTCTAGTTAAAATCAGAACCCCAGACTTTCTCTGATTTCCGATCGCGTTTTGCAACTGGTCTGTAAATTAGTAATAAAATTCGTTCTGAATAAGTTCTGTTTTGACAAAATAGTATATTCAAAAACCCGGCCGTTTTCGGAAATCGGGTGCTCCGAAGGGAAGATACCATCAAATTGAATTTGAAATAGCGGATGTCCGATATTATACACTTATTGCCCGATTACCTTGCCAACCAGATAGCTGCCGGCGAAGTGGTGCAGCGGCCTTCATCTGTTGTGAAGGAGTTGCTCGAGAACGCCATAGACGCCCGCGCCACCAGCGTGCAGCTGATCGTGAAGGAGGCGGGAAAACAACTGGTGCAGGTAGTGGACAACGGTATCGGCATGTCGGAAACTGACGCCCGCATGTGTTTCGAGCGACACGCCACTTCCAAGATCAAATCGACCGAAGACTTGTTCCGGATCCGGACAATGGGATTCCGGGGAGAAGCCATGGCCTCGATCGGAGCAGTGGCGCAGGTGGAGCTCAAAACCAAGCCGCATGGCGCCGAAGCAGGGACACGCCTGCTGGTAGAAGGCTCCACGGTGGTGTTGCAGGAGCCGGCTGCTATACCTGCGGGATCATCCATTGCTGTCAAAAATCTTTTCTATAACGTACCCGCCCGTCGCAACTTTCTGAAAACGAACGCGGTGGAGATGCGCCATATCCTCGACGAATTCCAAAGGGTGGCGCTGGCTTACCCGGAAGTAGCTTTTACGCTGCACCACAACGATGTAGAGATATTTAGTCTGCCGGCAGGTAAGCTGAGTCAGCGCATTGTAGGCGTGTTTGGCAACAACTACAAAGAGCAAATGGCCGGCTGCGAAGAAGAAACGCCTTTTATGAACGTGCGTGGCTACATCGGAAAGCCTGAGTTTGCCAAGAAGACCCGGGGTGAGCAATTCTTTTTCGTGAACAACCGTTTTATCAAGAGCGGCTACCTCAACCACGCCGTGATGACGGCCTACGAAGGACTCCTGCCAAAGGACAGCCATCCGTTCTATGTGCTTTTCATCGACATTGAGCCGGAGCGGATCGACATCAACGTGCACCCGACCAAGACCGAGATCAAGTTTGAGGACGAGAAGACGGTATACGCCATTGTGCATGCTGCCGTGAAAAAATCGCTGGGGACGCATAATATTGCGCCTTCGCTTGATTTCCAGAGTGATGTGAATTTTGCGCCGTTGCAGCCGATCCGGATGCAGCATGGGGGAGAGGGGTTTGAAAGTGAAGGCACATTCTCAGGCTTTAAGGCACCATCCTCACCCAAAAAGGCTAGTTCCAATGGCTGGGAACAGCTTTACGAACCTTTGCGCAATACGCAGCCGGTACAGCATCAGGAAGAACGAATCACGTCGCCATCAGGTATGGGCTTGCTCGACGATGCCTTTGCTGCGCCCATGACCACATCCAGCAAAACTTTGCAGGTACATCACAAGTATTTGTTGGTGCAGGTGAAGTCAGGGGTGATGATCATTGACCAGCAGGCGGCGCAGGAGCGGATTTTGTTTGAAAAGTACATGGCCTCGCTGCAGAAAAAGATGGTGACCTCGCAGGCGCTTCTTTTCCCGCAGACCATCGAGTTGTCGCCCGCTGATTCTGCTTTGGTGAAGGAGCTTCGGGCAGAGTTTCAGGAACTGGGTTTCCAGTTCGAGGACTTTGGTGGCAATACCATCATCCTGAATGCTATACCTGCCGATGTGCAGGCGGCTAACGAAAAAGAGCTGCTGGAGGAACTGATTGAACAGTACAAAAACAATCTGGCCACGCTCAAGTTGGATAAACGGGAGAACCTCGCCCGGGCCATGGCCAAGCGACTGGCTTCCAAGCTGCAGCCGCGCATGTCAGACCTCGAGATGAACTCGCTCGTAGACAAGCTGTTTGGCTGCGAAGTACCCAACTATACCCCCGGCGGACAAAAGACATTGGTCATCATGGAGCTAGGTCAGCTGCACGAGCTTTTCCTGAAGGGGTGATTTTGAATTGTTAAATTGTTGATTGTTAGATTGTTGTTTTTGCTTTTCTGAGTTCGTTCTTAGGTATAGGTATAGCCAACAGGTATAGCAAGCGACGCGAGAAAAGAAGATAAGATGTTCAATATAACCCCCATGGTCAGGAACCTCCTGATCATCAACGTGGTGGTGTTCATGCTACAGTCAGCAGGTGTGTTCGACTACCGATCATTCGCACTGCACCACTTCGGTTCCGACTATTTCCAGCCGGTCCAGATATTTACACACATGTTTCTGCATGGCGGCTGGGCGCATTTGTTCAGCAACCTATTTATGTTGTTCATTTTTGGGCCTCTACTGGAACGCTTCTGGGGCTCACAGCGCTTTTTAGCTTTCTATTTGATTACAGGTATAGGGGCTAGTTTAATGTACTCTGGAGTGCGTGCATATGAATTGCATAACCTAGAGCAGGAAGCAGTGCAGTATATCGAAAATCCGACTCCGGTTGGCTTTCATAATTTTATGGAGTCGCATTTCTCTGGTAATTACGATAAGAGTTTAGCCATTAATTTTCAACGCAATCCTGATAGTCCGGAATTTATTGAGCATACAAGCAGTATAGTACGAAGTGCATTTAGTGCTTCCTTTAATTCACCAATGCTAGGTGCCTCTGGTGCCATATTTGGAGTGCTTATGGCATTTGGTATGCTCTTCCCTAATCTTGAACTCTTTCTGTTGTTTCTGCCCTTCCCCATCAAGGCCAAATATTTTGTGCTTGCTTATGGGGCTATAGAACTGTACACGGGCTTTAACAGGGTGCCGGGCGACAATGTGGCACACTTTGCACACCTGGGAGGTATGCTGTTTGCGTACATTCTTATTAAAATGTGGCAACGCAACGATTATCAGGATACGTAATAGTAAAAACAATAAGTATAAGATAGCAAGGCATAAAAGCCTTTCCGCTCTTTTCAGCTAACAGGTATAATGAGTATCATCCAAGACATAAAAGACTCTTTCCGGCAGCAAAACAATACCCTGAAGCAACTGATTCTGATCAACGTCATCGTTTTTGTGACTTTGATCGTGCTTCGTACGGTGCTGTACCTGACCAGTAGCAGCTGGGCCTACACGGGGCTGATGCGCTTTATCGCGCTCCCCTCTGACCCGCTCGTTTTCATCACCCGTCCCTGGACGATCATTTCGTATTTCTTTACCCACGAAGGCTTCCTGCACATCATTTTCAACATGCTCAACCTCTACTGGTTCGGGCAGCTGATTCGCGAGTATCTTGGTGAAAAGAAATTGCTTAGCCTTTACATATTAGGAGGTATAGCCGGTGGTTTGCTCTATATGCTGAGCTACAACCTGATTCCGTACTTTGCCGACCGCGCCGCCTATGCCGTGATGATCGGTGCTTCGGCCAGTGTGCTCGCGGTGGTCGTGTCGGCGGCTACGCTGATTCCGAATTATACCTTCAACCTGATTCTGATAGGTCCGGTACGAATCAAGTACATCGCTGCTTTTCTGGTGATTTTGTCTATTTCCGGGGCTGTGGGCGATAATGCCGGCGGTAACATTGCGCACTTAGGTGGCGCTCTCTTCGGCTGGCTTTTCGTGAAGCAACTACAGCGCGGTCGCGACATGGGGCGACCGTTGCACAGCACCATGGATTTCTTCACGAACCTGTTCAAGCGCCGTCCGAAACTGAAAGTAACGCACCGTCAGAAAGCTACAGTCGGGAATGATTCCCGGCCTTCCTCCGGCTACCACACCGGGTATGCCGGCAAACCCAGCCAAATGGAGATCGATTTGATCTTAGATAAGATTTCTGTGTCGGGTTATGAGAGTCTTTCCAAAGAAGAGAAGCAGAAGCTGTTTCAGGCAAGTCAGAAGGATTAATCAGGTATAATTATTTTCTCGCTTGGCCAGCGGGGCTCTGTGCGATGACGCGAGCGTCCTCGCTCGTGTCTGCTATGGTGGGGTCTCCGGCCCAGGTATAGGTATAGCACCTTTGCTTTGTAGCTAATGTCTTTTCAGGTATAGCTTCCTTATTTGTTTCATGGCTTCGCCTGTGCGGCGGGCACCTACTTTTTTCCTTGATGAAAAAATAGAGGGCCCCTGCCCCCAGTAAGCAAAAAAATCAAGACGCTCCAAACTCACTGACCGCTCAAACACAAAATCGTCACTTGTGCACCGGGCTAGGGCTATACCTTCGTAGTCTCGGTGCAAGTTAGCCTGCTATACCTGCCAGTGGTACGTGTGGCATGTGTCAAATCCTACAGCACTTATACCTAACTATAGCAATGGCAGAAAGGTCCCCCTTTCAAGGGGGCAGGGGGATGTTAATCGTGCACTCCGACATTATCAATCCTGAAAATCTTTCATAATCCTGCAAATCCTGATTCAGACAAAAAAAGCACCGCTCCTTTACAGAAGCGGCGCTTTTCGTATCAATAAGTAGGTATAGCGATTAAGCTTTGGAGGCGTTGATGTTGTCTAGCGCTTCCATTACTTCTTTCACGTGACCGCGTGACGTTTCTAGCAGTTGCTTCTCGTCTTCGTTCAGTTGCAGTTCGATGATCTTTTCAATACCGTTTTTGCCCAGAATTACCGGAACACCCAGGTATACGCCATCGATGCCGTACTCACCTTCGAGCTTCACGCAAACAGGGAACACACGGCGCTGGTCGCGCACGATTGCCTCCACCATCTGAGCAGCAGCTGAACCCGGTGCATACCAGGCAGAAGTACCCATCAGTTTTACCAGTTCACCACCACCGTTCTTGGTGCGGTCAACAATAGCGTTCAGTGTTTCTTCGTCGATCAACTCAGTTACCGGGATGCCACCAACTGTGGTATAGCGTGGAAGTGGAACCATCGTGTCGCCGTGGCCACCCATTAATACTGCCTGTATGTCTTTTGGAGATACGTTCAATGCCTCAGCCAGGAATGCTCTGTAGCGGGCAGTATCTAGGATACCAGCCATACCCATAACCTTGGTGCGTGGCAGTTTAGAGGTGATGTGCGCTGCGTACGTCATCACGTCAAGTGGGTTAGAAACTACGATGATGATGGCGTCAGGCGAGTGCTTTACGATGTTTTCTGTTACCGACTGCACGATACCGGCGTTGGTAGAGATCAGGTCATCGCGCGTCATGCCCGGCTTGCGTGGCAGACCAGATGTGATTACTACCACGTCAGAACCCGCAGTTTTGCTGTAATCGTTGGTTACGCCAACAGTGCGCGTGTCGTATAAGTTGATGGGAGCTTTCTGCCAGATATCAAGCGCTTTGCCCTCAGCAAAACCTTCTTTAATATCCACTAAAACTACTTCGTTCGCGATTTCGCGGTAAGCCAATACATCGGCGCATGTCGCACCAACGTTACCAGCTCCAACTACGGTTACTTTCATTGTAGGATATACTTTAATTATGGTTTGAGAATCAGTTTACTTCCGTAAAATTAGAAAAATCTATTGTTAAAAGCGTGCTTTTCGGACAAAAGACTATGTGACAAAAGGCAAAGGATTTTTAATTATCCGTACATGAAGTCTTTTGTCCAGGATTCATTTGTCAGGAAGCCGCAGGCTTCCGCTGCAACGAGACCTCCAGCACCTGTTCTGTCTTCTCAGTTACTTTAAAGCGGTTATCGAGTCGCTGGCCCACAATCCAGGCAATAGACTGCTCTGATACCAATACCAGCGTTTTGGCTTTAAGGTTGGCCGGGATCTTCTTGTCGATCATGAAATCGCTGATTTTCTTTTTGCCGTTCATGCCGAGCGGTACAAACCAGTCGCCTTCCTGCCAGGGGCGCAACTTCAGCGGAAATTTAAGCAGGCCGGCATCCAGGGCAGCCACATGGGGTTTTGTGTTGAGCTTATACTCACTGGCAGGTACATAGCGCAGCGTCAGGTATACATGCTCCTCGTTTACTTCAGTCTGACCTTCGGCTATGGTTACACTGCCAAAGCGACTCAGGTTGCGGGGCGTGATCACGAGCTGGTCGCGGTCTTTGACCAGGGTATGGCTCGGCGAGTCAAACTGTTTGCCCGGTATACCTTCCAGCGCCTCCACCAGTTCCAGCACCACGGTATAGCTGAAGTTAAAAGGTCTCAACAGCTCGTGTAGCACAACCGGCAGGCCCGTCGCGTTCTGCAACGGCACCAGCGACAGGTATACGGCGTCTTCGGCCTCCTTTATACTTTGCTGCCGCAGGTTGTTGATGTAGGCGTGCACAATGGCCTCGGCCTGACTTACCCGCTCGGCCGTATGCTGCATGGTTTCCTCCAGGTTCGGGTTGATTTCCTTGAGCACCGGAATTACCTCATGCCTGATTTTGTTGCGCTGGTACTTCGTCGTTTCGTTGGATACATCTTCCCGCCAGATTAGTCGCTGCTCGGTCACGAAGTCGAAAATATCGTCTTTGGTAACAGTGAGCATTGGCCGGATGATGTGGCCGTTTTTGGCAGGTATACCGTGAAGCCCTGCTATACCTGTGCCCTTGGTGAGGTGCAGCAATATGGTCTCTGTCAGGTCGTTGCTATGGTGGGCTGTGGCAATGTAGTCGTAACCTTCCTGCTTGCGTACCTGTTCAAACCAGGTATAGCGGAGTGTGCGGGCTGCCATTTGGGTCGAGAGTTTTTCCTGCGCAGCAAAAGCACGGGTGTCGAAATTCTCGGTAAAGAAGGGCACCTCGTACTTTTTGGCCAGTTTTTTGGCGAAGAGTTGGTCGGCCTCTGCGTCTTCGGCACGTAGCCCGAAGTTGCAATGCGCAATGGCAAACGTATACTTAAGCTGGTGCAGTACTTCGCAAAGCACCACCGAATCGATGCCGCTGCTTACGGCCGCCAGTATTTTGCTGTCGGGCTCGCAAAGGGTATGGGATTGGATGAAACCGGAAACTTTCTGTAGCATAAGGCAGCGGCTGGTATATTTTTTATAATTTTGAAGTTAAGAACAGGCAAAGGCTGCAGGTATAGAAACGTTGGAATGAAACGTTGCCCCTGACCCTTGTCTTTTGTCCATAAAACATGAACATCACAAAATTAGTCTATTCTATTCTCTTTACGCTATTCTCGCTGACAGTTTTGGCGCAGGAGCAGAAGCCTCCGGTGACTCCGCGACAGGCGGCGCAGAAAGTTCGTCCGCCGCAGCCGCCCAAAATCGTGCCGCAGCAACAGCCTCCCCAGCCACGCCTCAACCAGCCGCAGCAGGCACCTCAACAACCCCGCACCACACCACAGCAGGATACAGCCCTTCCGACGCAAACGCCGGCTCAGCAAGGGCCTCAGCAGCAGGGGCAGCAGGACCGAGTGCAGCTGAAGAATACAGAAGAATTGATAGGCACGATCATCAATGGGAAGCGTGTCAACAAACTGATCGGGAACGTGATCTTTCAGCAGAAGGAGACGCTCTTGTATGCTGATTCAGTGTACCAGTACCGTGACAGCGAAATACTGGAGGCTTTTGGCAACGTGCGCATCAACCAGGCTGATACCGTAACGATGACAGGCACGAAGGCGATTTACGATGGCGCAAAGCGCACCGCCAAAATGAGTGGCGGCGTGACCATGCAGGATCCCAACATGACGCTTACGACGCCAACCCTGGACTATAACCTGGATTCTCGCACGGCAGTTTATACCGAAGGCGGCACCATCGTGCAGCCCGAAAACCGCCTGCAGAGCCAGCGCGGCACCTACGATACCAATACCAAAGTCTTCACTTTTCAGCAAAATGTGAAAGTGTTCTCGCCAGACTACGAGATCACGGCGCAGAACATGCGCTACAACACCGAAACCAAGGTAGTTTACTTCCAGGGGCCAACTTTTATTAAAGGACAGAATGGCGACCTTTATGCGGAACAGGGTACTTACAATACCGTCACCAAAGTGTCGCGCTTTGGTCGCAATGCCTACATCGTAACACCGGAGTACCGTTTGGGAGGCGATGACCTGTACTATGACGAAGCCCGTGGCTACGGAGAGGCGAAAGTGAACATGACTATGCGCTCCCTCAAAGACGACGTGACCATACGCGGACAGGTAGGCCGCTACTGGCGCGAGCAGGGCGTGGCCAAGGTATGGGGCAATCCGGTGATGGAGTCGATCATGGACGGCGACACGCTGTACATGTCCGCCGATTCGCTTATTTCCCGCGAGGCGAAGGCGGACGGGCAGCCCAGTATGCTGTTCGCTTTCAACAACGTGAAGATCTTCAAATCAGACCTGCAGGGCACCTGCGACTCGCTCAGCTACAACAGGACTGACTCGCTGATGTACATGCACCGCAACCCAACACTGTGGAGTGAGCAGAGCCAGATTGTGGGCGATACCATCCGCATCCACATGCGCAACAAGACCATCGATAAGATGTACATCTTCAGCAACTCATTTATCACCTCCGAAGACTCGCTCCAGAACTACAACCAGGTGAAAGGCCGCAACATGGTAGCGCATTTTCAGGACGGTCGTATGCGGCGGGTGAACGTGAACGGCAATGGCGAAAGCATTTATTTTGCGCTGGAGGGCGATTCGGTGCTGACAGGTATGAACCGGGCCGTGTGTAGCGATATGGTTTTAAACTTTGCAGAAAATAAAGTCAAATCTATTTCGTTTCTTGTTAATCCGGAGGCTAAATTCATACCACCGCACGAGTTGCAGGCCTCGGATCGAAGGCTGGAGGGGTTTGCCTGGCTGGAAGAACTCAGACCCGATAAGAATGAGGTGGTGAACCCGCGGGCATCGGTAAAAGAACCGGCTGCGCCTGCAAAAGCCGCTACGCCAGCAAAAGGCAAGGCATCGGGCACCAAGTCAGGTCAGTCCAAAGGCAAAAAGCCTGCTGCCAAACCGACGCCGGTCCGCCAGTAAACACTATATTTTCACGCTTGTAAATCACAGGGATATTGTATAATTTTGCCCGTTCATGAACAAAGGAATCCTGCATACCGTCGTAATGTTGTGCCTGTTGGTTTTTGCAACCAGCTGCAGCAACTTCCAAAAGCTATTGAAAAGCAACGACGTTGACCTGAAATACAAAGCCGCGCTCGAATACTACGAGAAAGGAGACTACTACCGTGCCAACCAATTGCTGGAGCAGGTAATGCCTTTGATGACGGGAAGAGAAGAGGCCGAGAAAGCCCGTTTCTACTACGCCAACACGCACTACCAGCAGCGGGAGTATATGCTGAGCGCTTTCCAGTTCCGCACTTTCTACGAGACATACCCGCGCAGCGAGTTGGCTGAAGAGGCGATGTTCCTGCAGGCCAAGTCACTCTTCAACGACTCGCCGGACTTTGAACAGGACCAGACCAGCACCGTAACGGCCATGGAGTCGATCCAGGAATTCCTGGTGCGCTACCCGAACAGCCAATATGCGGCAGAGGCCAACACAATGTTCGATGATCTGAGCGCCAAACTGGATCGGAAGTCCTTTGAAAGTGCCCGCCTGTATTATAAGCTGCGTAACTATAAGTCGGCTGTAGTGGCATTCACAAACTTCCTGCGCGAAAATCCGTCTTCCCCTTATGCTGAGGAAGCCTCTTATTTGAGAATAGATGCACAGTACCGTTACGGGCTGGATAGTGTGCCGGACAAGCAGCAGGAGCGTTTCACAGAGGCAATTGACTTCTACCAGGCCTTCATCGACCAGTATCCGGACAGCCGTTTTCTGCGTAGTGCCGAGCAGGTATACGCCAGCACGCAGTCAGAACTCGAGAAAATAAAGAAAACTAACCCAAGCAATTCATAAATCAAGTATATATGGCAATCGTTCCATCATCAATCGTTACCCGTAACATGGCCGACTTCGCAAAGCAGACCGGCAATGTGTACAAGTCTGTTTCGGTGATTTCTAAAAGAGCAAACCAGATCTCAGTGAAGCTGAAGGAAGAGTTGAACTCTAAGCTGGCTGAGTTTGCGACAACAGTGGATAACCTGGAGGAGGTATTCGAGAACCGTGAGCAGATCGAAATCTCTAAATACTACGAGCGCCTGCCAAAACCAACTAACCTGGCGATCGAGGAATTCCTGGAAGGCAATGTTTACGTTCGTACACCAGACGTAGAGACTGACGAAATATCGCTGTAAGGCACATGCTCCGGAATCGGAAAATAGTATTGGGAGTTTGCGGGAGTATAGCTGCGTATAAGGCAGCCATGCTGGTCCGCTTACTCGTAAAAGCAGAAGCAGAAGTACAGGTAATCCTGACCACTTCTGCTTCTGCCTTTATAACCCCGCTCACGCTGGCGACCCTTTCCAAACGGCCGGTGCTCACCGAGTTTGTGCTCAACGAGCAGGGTGTCTGGAACAACCACGTGGAGCTGGGTCTTTGGGCCGATGCCATGGTGGTAGCGCCTGCCAGTGCCAACACGGTTGCCAAATTTGCCAACGGGTTATGTGACAACCTATTATCAGCCACTTATTTATCGGCACGTTGCCCGGTGTTTGTGGCTCCGGCCATGGACCTGGACATGTACCGGCACCCGGCAGTGCAAGCCAACTTCACCAAACTGCGAGGGTATGGAAACTCCATTATTGAAGCAGGGTATGGCGAACTGGCCAGCGGACTGGTAGGACAGGGGCGTATGGCAGAGCCCGAGGAAATTATTCGCGTACTAGAAAACCACTTTTCAGGCATTGGAAAAACTGTTTGAGGGCAAAACCGTGATGCTGACCGCCGGCCCAACGTATGAGCCGATTGATCCGGTGCGCTTTATCGGCAATCACTCGACCGGCAAAATGGGCTATGCACTGGCCGAGTGCTTTGCCAGTCGGGGCGCACAAGTAAAGCTCGTGGCTGGCCCAACTAACCTGCAGGCACAGCACGAAGGTATAACGGTTATACCTGTCACGACAGCCGATGAAATGTATGCGGCCGTAAAACAGCTGGTTCCTGCAGCTGATATTTGGGTATTTGCTGCCGCCGTAGCCGATTACAAACCCAAAGTCGTTGCTACCAAAAAGATAAAAAAAGCCGGTTCCGAACTGACGATTGAACTCGTGAAGAACGTTGATATAGCAGCTGCGCTCGGCAGAGAGAAGCGGGAAAACCAGTTTGCCTTAGGCTTTGCCCTAGAAACGGATAACGAAGACAGCAATGCCCGCGAGAAGCTGAGAAAGAAGAACCTGAACATGATCGTGCTGAATTCGCTAAATGATCCGGGCGCTGGTTTTAAGCACGATACAAATAAAATCACTATTATTGAGGAAGATACGACCACAGCTTTTGAACTGAAGCACAAAAGCGAAGTGGCACAGGATATCGTCAACCTGATCTGGGAGAGACTCTATGTTTAAGCGACTGTTTGTTTTGCTGTGTGTGATGGGAATGGCCCTGGGAACTCGCGCCCAGGAGCTGCAGTGCGATGTGGTGGTTAACAGCGAACAAGTAGCTTTTGCAGACCGGCAATTGTTCACCGAAATGCAGAACCGCATTTTCGAGTTCATGAACAACCGCCGCTGGACAAACCAAACTTACAGAGTAGATGAGCGCATTAAGTGCCGCATCCTGATCAACCTGACCGAGATGCCTGAAGTTGGTACTTTCCGGGCCAATGTGCAGGTTGTGTCGGTACGGCCAGCTTACGGTACCGGCTACGAATCCACACTTTTCTCGTTTATCGACCGCGACTGGCTTTTCCAGTTTAACGAAGCACAACCCCTCGACTTTGCCGAAAATAACTTTACCGGCAACTTGTCGGCCATGCTTGCTTACTACGCCTACATGATCATCGGGATGGATAACGACAGCTTTGCCAAACTGGGCGGCTCGCCTTCTTTTGACCGGGCGCGTGGCATCCTGAACCTGGCAGCTTCACAGAACTCTATTTTTCCGGGCTGGCGTCCGTTTGAGGGGAACCGAAACCGCTACTGGATGATCGACAACATGCAGGACCCGGTGTTTGTACCGTTTCGGGAGGGCATCTATACCATGCACCGCCAGGGGATGGACCTGATGGTGCAGGACCCGGAGAAAGCCCGCAAGGCGACGCTCGATGTGTTAAGGAACATCCAGAAGATATCGCAGCAAAAGCCCGGCGCGGCGGTGATCCGTTCTTTCTTTGAAGCCAAGTCCGATGAACTGGTGAATATTTTCAAAACCGCCGCTCCAGCCGATAAGCAGGACGCTTATACCTTGCTCACGCAGGTGGACCCTACCAACAACACCAAATACGAAGTACTTCTCCAGCGCTAAGCCTTTTCCAAATTTCACAGAAAGCGCGTATCTTCACGGGGCGGATGGCTATACCTGTACGCTATACCTATGGGCAAACGCCAGATAAGAATCAATCGAAACAAATTGGCCGATCATCTGCCCGATTTGCTCCAACAGCAGACGGTGCAGGTGGTGTTGAGAACCCGCGTGGTGGTGCAGGGCGTGCTACAGCATGTTTCAGCTGAAGAACTGGAGTTGCTCGACGGCCGACGCAGCAGGCACACTATACCTGTAGCGGACGTGGAAGAAGTGATTTACGACATAGAAGCACCTTATTAGAAGAGAACTCGTGACTAGGAAAAGTGAATTAGGCTTATTAGTTATTTTTGTTCTTTTTTTGCTCTTATTTGTATTTTCTGTCATTCAGCTTTATAATCTTGAACTCCTTCATAACGATTAAGAAAGAATTGCGGGAATATTTGAAGGGAGTAAAAATACAGCAAGTGGAGAGACACTCAATACACCACTCTGGAAGGGCTTTTTAATTAGTAGCGCATTTGGGTCTACTATTATGATGGTGTTCATACTATATCGTATTTGGAAAGCAAAGAGTTGATCGCAGTGCATTCAGTTTAACTGAATAAAATTAACAATAGAATTATCGAACGAAGCATGGGCAAAAAGGCTTATACCTATTGTCTGGTGTCTTTTGACCTTTTTTATGCTGATTGATCTTAAAATAAAAAACTACGCACTGATAGAGCAGTTGGAAATGAATCCATCGCCGGTGCTCAATATTATAACCGGCGAAACCGGTGCCGGTAAGTCCATTATGCTGGGCGCCATCGGACTGCTGCTTGGTAACCGTGCTGATTCCAAACTACTCTTCAACCAGGAGCAGAAGTGCGTGATTGAGGGGGTGTTTGATATTTCGCAGTACAACCTCAAAGAGGTGTTTGTGGCCGAAGACCTGGACTTTGATGAGCAGTGCATTCTGCGCCGTGAGATCAGCCCGAGCGGAAAGTCACGCGCCTTTGTGAACGACACGCCGGTAACGCTGGATGTGCTCCGAAAAATAGGGGAGAACCTGATGGATATCCACTCGCAGCACGACACCCTGCAGCTGGGCGATACGAGCTTTCAGCTCAATATCCTCGATATCTATGCCGGCAACACCTCGTTGGATATTTATGCGGGCAACCTCTCATACCTGAAAGACTACAACGAGACTTTTCGCAGGTATAAGAAGCTGGATGGCGACTATAAAAAACTGACCGACCAACTGGCGCAAGCGCAGAAGGAGCTGGATTACAACACTTTCCTGCTCAACGAACTCGAAGAGATCAACCTGCAGCAAGACGAGCAGGAGCAGCTGGAGACAGAACTGAAGGAACTGGAGAACGCAGAAGACATCAAACTGAAGCTGACCCAGGCGGTGCAGTTCCTGACGGAATCCGAGTTCAACATCACTTCGGCCCTGAAAGACACCGTGCAGCTGATCAATCAGTTGGCTGCTTTCTCCCCAAAATATGAAGAGTTGCGCACGCGCACTGAGAGCTGCATGATCGAGCTCAACGACGTGGCCGGTGAACTGGAAGATGCAGAGCGTCGCACGGAAGCAGACCCGGCCCGCACTACGGAGGTGCAGGAGCGCCTGAACACCATCTATACCTTGCAGCGAAAGCACCAGGTGCAGACCATTGCAGAGCTCCTCGAAATACAGCGCGAACTCGAAAACAAAGTAGGCAGTGTCCTCAACCTGGACAATGCTCTTTCCAGCACCGAGAAAGCCATGAAAGAGGCGGAGAAGGAAATGCTGGAGAAAGCTGCTGTGCTTTCGGAGCGTCGTAAAGCCTCGTTTGGCCAGTTCGAAAAGGAACTCTATACCTTGCTGGCCGAACTCGGAATGCCGAACGCCCGCATTGTCATTCAGCATAAAGCCGCCGCGCCAACTGCTACCGGCACCGACGAGATCAGCATTCTGTTCAGCGCCAACAAAGGAGCACAGCCGCAATCATTAGTGAAGGCAGCCTCAGGTGGTGAATTCTCCCGCCTGATGCTGAGCATCAAGTACATGCTGGCCGACAAAACGGCTCTTCCAACTATCGTGTTTGATGAAATTGACACAGGTATATCCGGTGAGGTGGCCGTGAAAGTAGGCAAGATGATGCAGCAGATGGCACAGAAGCACCAGATCATTGCTATATCGCACTTGCCTCAGATCGCAGCGCAGGGCAACTCGCATTACTTCGTGTACAAGCATGACACTGAAGACCGCACGATCAGCCGTATTAAAAAGCTGAGTGAGAAAGAGCGTGTGGATGAAATTGCCCACATGATTGCAGGCGCCAACCCAAGTGCAAGCGCCTATAAGAGCGCCAAAGAATTGCTGTCGCTGTAAACTCAATTAAAGCCGCCCTTTGCTGAGAAGCTCAATTCTGAAACAGGATAGGGATGAATAGAGGAGCGGGCTTATGTGAATGATGGCTGCTTTGAACTTGAGTTATACCTAGTTATTGCTATATTGCTGCGTAATTTCCGCGGGCTATACCTAACTGGCGGGAATCATGAAATTTTAAAACATTAACCTGACAAATACATGTCTTATAATCTGCTTAAAGGAAAGAAAGGAATCATTTTCGGAGCGCTTGACGAAAAGTCTATTGCCTGGAAAGTGGCCATGCGTGCCAAGGAAGAGGGCGCTGAGTTTGTGTTGACCAACGCTCCGATCGCGATGCGTATGGGGGAGATCAACAAATTGGCAGAAGCCTGCAACGCGCAGATTATACCTGCTGATGCCACTTCTGTAGAGGATCTGGAAAACCTGTTCGCCAAAGCACAGGAGATTTTAGGCGGTAAACTCGACTTCGTACTGCACTCTATCGGCATGAGCCCGAACATCCGCAAAGGCAAGTCTTATGGCGATCTGAACTACGAGTGGTTCCAAAAGACACTGGACATCTCGGCGCTGTCTTTCCACAAAGTGATGCACGTGGCTGAGAAGCAGGATGCCATGAACGAGTGGGGTTCGGTTGTAGCTCTTTCTTACATAGCAGCCCAGCGTGTGTTTCCAGACTATACGGACATGTCGCATGCCAAGGCATTGCTTGAGTCGATTGCCCGCAACTACGGTCATCGTTTCGGTAACCTGAAGAAGGTGCGTGTAAACACAGTATCGCAGTCGCCAACTAAAACTACAGCCGGTACCGGCGTGGGTGGCTTCGACGCGTTCTATGACTATGCTGACAAGATGTCGCCACTTGGCAACGCTTCAGCTGAGTCTTGCGCCGACTACTGCATCACCCTGTTCTCGGACCTGACCCGCATGGTGACCATGCAAAACCTGATGCACGACGGCGGCTTCTCTTACATGGGTATCTCCGAGAGTGTGGTAGAGATGCTCAATAAGCAGTCTTAGTTTTTAAATTTGAAAATTTGGAGATGTGAAGATTTGAAACTGAATCTCTCAAATCCTTGACATAAAAAAAGCCCCTGGCGCTAGATGCGTCAGGGGCTTTTTTTTGATGTTTTGCTCTTTTGAATTAAGTGAAAAGTAAGCGAAACCCAAGGTAACTTATAGCTTTGCTTTAAAGTACAGCTATAAATCTCCCCATTCCCAAATCAATCTTCCTCCCGATGTACTTTGGTGAAGTCGAAGGCGGGAACGCAGACGGACCAGTACTCAGTTTCTTCGTCGTAAGGGTTAGCGTAGCGTATGCGGGATCCGGCTTTGATCAGGATGGACTCGCCGGCTTCCACCTCCACTTCCTCTCCGTCAATCTCAATTAACTTTCGGCCGCGCAATACGATCGTGATCTCGTCGAACTCTGGCGTCTGATGCGGCTCGCCCCAGTGCGGTGGCGCTACCATGTGGGCCACGCTGAAGGCATCGGTGTGGGTAGAGGCCTTGCCGAAATGTTCTTCTATCAGCTTTCCGTCCGTGGTAGGTACCCGGAAGGGCTTGGTCTGCTTGAAATATTTCTTCTCAGTCATGCCAGGTATAGCTTAGGATTTAGTGGCGCACTCGCCTTTGGTATAAGAAGTCACGCCGGAGCGGTCAGCTGTGCAGGCATTACCATAGGTTTTTCCGTCGCAGCCGCATACCGGGTCGTACTGCATGGTGCACATTTGATCAGGGTTAATCTTCGCTTGATCGATACAGGGTATTTCGCTGTTTTTGCAGGAGTAGAAGACAGTCAGAGCCAAGAAGGCCGTTGCGAAAGCTGTTTTTTTCATAGTGTTTTATTCTTTATCGTTTATACGCACTTATTGGTGGTCGGAGGGGAGTGACATGTTGCAAACTAAGTATGCACGACCCCGTATGTAATGGAACGTAAAATAAATCGAATATAAGTATAAGGACGATACTTTCTATTTCAAGAAACCAAGCCTTATCAAATAAACAGCACCAGAACATGATAAACAACATGAACGACGAGAAAGGAAAGATTTTGATGGCCACGCTGGCCGGTATTGGAATAGGCGTAGCGGCAGGTATACTGCTGGCCCCCAATAATGGCCCGGACACACGCGACAGCCTGAAAAGAACATTAAGCAAAGCAGGTGATGACCTGGAGCGCACCGTGAAAAACCTGATGGACAAGCTCGAGAGCAACAAGGTGACAGACGATGGCAGCAGCCTGGTGATGCGCGGATCCTGGGACGATGTTAAAGGCCAACTGAAGCAGAACTACGCAGAGCTCACCGAAGACGACCTGACCTATGTGGAAGGTCAGGAAGATGAACTCTGGGGGCGTTTGCAGCAGAAATTAGGCAAAACCAAAAACGAAATCATGAAGGTGATCAGAGACTTGTAATAACACACTGATCGTAATTAAAAGCTCAGCAAAGTGTTTTGCTGAGCTTTTTTTTCGTTAATTAGGTGCAGTATAGTATAAAACTGTAGTATAGTTATAACTTAATACATGGCTTCCTCGTTATTAGGTCAACAGTTGAAATTAAAGAAAACAAATCCAACAATTTATAATAAACAAAACTATGAAAGATAATAGCGGAAAAGTAATGCTTGCCCTGTTGGCAGGCGCTAGCGCTGGCGTAATTGCAGGTCTACTGATGGCTCCGGACACCGGTGAGCAGACTAGAACTGGTATCAAAAAGTGGGCTAACAAACTGAGCAAAGACCTTGAGAAAAACCTGCAGACTGGCCTTGACGAAATCAAGAACATGAGCAACGAAGCCATGAACAAAATGGGTAGTGCTAACAAAAACGGTGGCAACACTGGCGGCACTACTGGTGGCAATACTTCCTCTTCATCAACTGGCTCTACTGGCTCATCTGCTGGAACAAACACAGGTGGATCTTCAGTAACTAACGTTTAGTACATAGCCCTTTCAGGAACTATACGAAAAGCTTAGCTCACGCCCGGGGCATATGTGCCCGCTGAGGCGAAGACTAACTTTGAAAAGATGAATGGCCTGTCCCTAACCGGGGCGGGCCTTTGTTTTTAGGGCCTTTTGAGCTGAATTGCGCTAACCTTCGGACTTTACTCCCGTTATTATTTTAGAGCATATAAGAAGTTGGCAAGAAAGAATTCACATATAACCTAAGAAGACTATGAGAACGAAAACGGATTACAGCAGCCTGGGAGAGTCCAAAAGCACATACAGCAACACCCCACGATCTTCCTCAACACACAGCTACGTAGGCAAAGAATCGAGCGGAAACGTAACACATTCTTCAGTTCGGGAGCCCAAACACCAGCCGCAAACGCAGCAGCGTACTGTGTATAGCAGCGGCAGTCGTAAGGACTCTTCCTCCGGCTCGCATGGGGAGAGCAGCGGCACCTTGGGGGTCGCCATGGGCCTGCTCGCCGGCGCCAGCGTAGGTGTGCTGGCAGGTATACTGATGGCGCCCGACAGTGGCCGCATTACCCGTCGCCGCCTGTCAGACTCCGCCGCCTGGGTAGGCCGCGGCATCAACGAGAAACTAGGCACTGGCAGGGTTAAAACTGAGTCATGGATCAGTAAGGCAGAAGTAAGCCTGAAAGATGTGACAAATAAGGTGAAAAGCAGCCTGTCTGGCGAAAACAGAGACAAGTACGATACTGGAGACAGCTACTAAAGAGCAACCGGCAGGATGTCGGCGACTATAAAACAGAAATGGCCCGCTATACCTTAGCGGGCCATTTCTGTTATTTTTGTGAGGATTTTCTACTCTTCTCTCTTCTCCGGCTTCATCTGCGGGAAGAACAGCACATCCTGGATGGAATGCGAGTTCGTCATGATCATGCTCAGGCGGTCGATGCCTATACCTAAACCGGCTGTTGGCGGCATGCCATACTCCAGCGCACGCAGGAAGTCTTCGTCGAGCACCATGGCCTCGGTGTCGCCACGTTTGCCAAGCTCCAGTTGCTCCTCAAAGCGGGCGCGCTGATCGATCGGGTCGTTCAATTCAGAGAAAGCGTTGCAGATTTCCTTGCCGTTGCAGATCGCTTCGAAACGCTCTACCAAACCCGGCTTGTCTCGGTGCTTCTTCGCCAACGGGCTCATTTCCACCGGGTAGTCCGTGATGAAAGTCGGCTGAATCAGGTATGGCTCGCAGGTTTCGCCGAAAATTTCGTCGATAATCTTGCCTTTGCCCAGTTTCGGATCCACTTTTATACCTAGCGACTCGGCTGTCTGGCGCAGTTCCGGCTCTTCCATTTCTGAGATATCGATCTTGGTGAAGTGCTCGATGGCCTCAAACATAGTGAAACGCTTCCATGGGCGCTGGAAGTTGATGATGTTCTCACCTACCTGTACTTTGGTGGTGCCGTGCAGATCCATGGCTACTTTCTCCACCATTTCCTCTACCAGGTCCATCATCCAGTTGTAGTCTTTGTAGGCTACGTACAGTTCCACCTGCGTGAACTCCGGGTTGTGGAAACGGCTCATACCTTCGTTACGGAAGTCCTTGGCAAACTCGAACACACCGTCGAAACCACCCACGATGAGGCGCTTCAGGTATAGCTCGTTGGCAATGCGCAGGTATAGCGTCATGTCCAGCGTGTTGTGGTGCGTCTTGAACGGACGCGCCGCCGCACCGCCGTACAGTGGCTGCAGAATAGGAGTTTCTACTTCCAGGTAGCCTTGATTTGTCAGGTAAGAACGCATGGAGTTTACCAGTTGCGTACGCTTACGGAACGTCTCACGCACGTGTGGGTTCACAATCAGGTCCACGTAACGCTGGCGATAACGCAGTTCCGGGTCTGTAAAACCATCGTGCACGATCTCGTTGCCGTTCTCATCAACCTCACGCTTCACGATTGGCAGCGGACGCAGCGACTTGGTCAATACCTTCAGCTCCGTTACGTGTACCGAAATCTCGCCTACCTGTGTGATGAAAGCATAGCCTTTGATACCGATGAAGTCACCGATGTCGAGCATCTTTTTGAACACGGTGTTGTACATGTCCTTGTTCTCGCCCGGGGCAATGTCATCGCGGGAAACGTAGATCTGGATTCGACCGGTGCTGTCCATTAGCTCAGCAAACGAGGCTTTGCCCATTACGCGGCGGCTCATCAAGCGACCAGCCAGAGTTACTTCCTGGTAGTTGTTCTTCTCCTTATCGAAATTCTCCTTTATCTCTTTGGCCGTGGCCGTCACTTCAAATGTTTCGGATGGATATGGGTTAATGCCCATTTTCTCCAGCTCTTCGCGCTCGTGGCGTCTGCGTAGTTCCTGTTCGCTGAGTTGCATGCGATTTTAGTACTAAAGGTGACTGTTATATATAAACTGCAAAATTGCTAAATTATCGGCAGCTTTTAAAAGGTTAATTAGTGATTGTTAAAGGTTAGGAAGGTTATGGTAAAGAAATGGAGTAGGGAGTTGTAATTGTGCATGGGCTATGCTTTGTAGTCACGGCTGTTGCAGGTATCGCGAACTACGTTGTTTCATAGCTTCGCCTGTGCGCCGGGCAATGTCCTATGGCGCGAGCGTCCTCGCTCGTGACTACTATGGTGGGGCCTCTGGCCCAGGTATAGCTGATTATACCTTGCTGTGTTTCAACTGCGTGTTGTAGGTATAGCAACCTTACTTGTTTTATAGCTTGCCCTGGCCGGGCGGGCCTCACTTTTTGTCTTGACACAAAAAGTGAGCAAAAAGGTCAAGACCCTCCAAACTCGCTGAACGCTCGAACAGTGGAGTGTCGTAATGGTGCACCTGGCAAAGGCGATCTGCTTCGTAGGTCCAGTGCAAGTTAGCCTTGCTATACCTGTCAGTGGCCTGTCATAGTCACAATAAGACTTATACTTAACAACTGGCAGTAGCAGAAGTCCCCCTTTGAAGGAGGTAGGGGGATGTTAATCGTGCACGATAATCCTGTCAATTCTTTAATCCTGTAAATCCTTGGGGTAGGGGCCCTATGTAAAGATTCAGACAAAAAAAGCCCCGGCAAGCAAAACTTGCCGGGGCTCCCATATATGTAGTAGAATAAATCGGACTTAAGCAGCGGTGCGGAGTTGCTGCTCGTCGTCCTGCAAAAGCGGTTTTACTTTATCCTGCAGTCTGGCTGCCACAAACGAGTTCTGCAGATAGGCCGGCAGTTCCTGCACAAAGGCCTCGTACTGCTGCAGACTCATGGCCTGCGCTACATAGCACTCATGTATACCGTTCAGGTAGCTCACAATCTGAAGCAGCGAGTCGTGGAACAGCTTGAAGTCGATATCGGACTGCACGAAGCGCTCGATCTCGCGGTGTGAGCTGGAGATGCGCAACCTCGCCAGCAAGTCGAACAATGTGGTATAGCCTATGCGCCAGGTAAGCTGCTGCCAATGCTGAGGACCAAATTTCTGCAACACCTCACCGGTACGGCTGCTACGGATGGCGGTATTCGGATTAGCCTGTACCTGCTGGCGCACAGATTTAGCCTTCATGCGACGTGTGGTCTTCAGAAACTGACCGATCTGCGACTGCGCTTCGAGCTCCTTGCCCGCAATTTGCAAACCTGGTTTGTAATGCGCCAGCGGCAACCGGTTGATGCGGAAGTCATCGTAATGCCCTGATGCATAGAAGCTCATCGCCTGTGGGTAAGCATTCTTCACGATCAGGCGGCCTGCCTCGCGCATCACCAGCGACTCGTTGCTGGTCTTGATTTGGCGGGTATGCAGGAAAGCCTGCAAACTTGCAAACACGGTATAGTAAGCCTGCGGAAACGTCCAGTGCAGGGCATTTCGGATATAGTTCTCATCGCCCAGTTCGGCTGTGGTGCGCAGAGCATATTCTGTGTTCCAGCTGTTGAGCAACAGTTTCTTCACCGCTTCCAGATCTTCATCAGATAACGCAGCAGGTACATCCTTAAAGTAAGCCAGCTGCTGCAGACCCATCCCTTCATAGTGGTCGAGGTGGTAATTGATCGCGAAAAAGTAGTTTAGAAACACCTGCGCCGGGATGGATTTATACCATTCCTTGTCCAGCTGTTTCTGCTCTTCCGGATACATGGATATGATGTTTTCTTCTTCTTTCTCTTTCATGTATTTACAACATTTTTAGCCTGCTAACAGTTGCAATTTTCAGGTATAAATGCTGTGTTTTATTGATTTTATTAGCCTGATAATCAGTGTTTTGTGATCTAGTGTAAAAATATTTTCTATGCCCGTAAAATGCTGTTGCAGTGGCTGCTTTAAAGGCAGGTTTTGGTCATGCCTATACCTGTAAAAGAGAGGTAATTGTGAAAGGAAACATTGATAACCCGAAGCTCAAAATAAGAGTACAAGAGGGGGATAAACCCTTATACCATGGACCTATCTTACATCCTCAACCAGTTGGGCGAAGACCGGGAACTGTACTTTAATGCAGTGACGCCTCCCATCCTGCAGACCAGCAATTTCGCCAGCAAAACAGTGGACGAGATGCGGCGAATGCTCCAGAATGAGGCGGAGTCATACCTATATACCCGCGGCAACAACCCCACTGTGACCATGTTCGAGAAAAAGATGGCTGCGCTGGAAGGAGCGGAGCATGCCATTGCCTTTGGAAGCGGGATAGCGGCCGTCTCTGCGGCAGTGCTTTCGCAGCTAAAGGCAGGTGACCATGTAGTGTCGATTGATAAACCCTACGGCTGGACGAATATGTTGATGACCCGCTTTTTGCCAAGGTTTGGTGTGGAAGTAACCATGGTGGAGGGCACTGACACAGAGAATTACCGCCAGGCCATGCGGCCTAACACGAAGTTGCTATACCTGGAGAGCCCCAATTCCTTTACCTTCGAGCAGCAGGATATAGCAGCTATTGCGGCACTTGCAAAGGCGCATGGCTGCAGCACCATCATCGACAATAGCTTTGCCTCACCGCTTAACCAAAACCCCTTGCAAATGGGTGTGGACCTGGTCGTGCACTCCTGCACCAAGTACATCGGTGGGCACTCCGACACGATGGGCGGGGTCATTTGTGGTAGTCGAGAGATGATCAACAGAATATTTGGAGGGGAATTTATGACACTCGGCGCCATTCTGCCACCGCAGGACGCCTGGCTGCTTATACGCGGACTGCGCACGTTGCCCGTGCGAATGGAACGCGTCGCCGAAACGACCCGGAAGGTAGTGGCCTGGATGGAAAAGCAGGAGAAGGTCGAGAAGATCTATTACCCTTTCCTGCCTTCGAACCCACAGTATGAACTGACCAAAAAACAACTGCGCAACAACACGGGGCAGTTCACGATTGCCCTCAGAACTGATGACATGCAGCGGGTAGAGGATTTCTGTAACAGCTTGCAGCATTTCCTGATGGCCGCTTCTTGGGGTGGGCATGAGTCGCTGATCTATCCGGCAGCCGCTTACTATAACAAAGAGGCGAAGTACTCAGGCAAACTCCCTTTCAACCTGGTGCGCTTTTATATCGGACTAGAGGATGCCGACTATTTAATAAAGGACATTGAGCAGGCCCTGGCTAAGGTATAGCAGGTCTAAAATATACATTTAAAATTATATTAATGTTTTGGTAACATTGGATTGAAAGCGTCTGCTTACCTTTGCCTCCGATGGATCTTCATGCGCTCATCTGTGCCCGTATCCCATTGCGCGACAGTGCAGTACACTCTCGCGTCTCCTACACAACAGAAATCAAATCTCTCTTATACCTATGTTTAAACATCTACAAAAAGCCTCTGCTTTTGTGCTGATCTGCTGTGCCTTTTTGGCTGGCGGAGAAGCCTTAGCGCAGACAAACCCGCAGCCACAGCCGCTGCCTTATTCGCAGGACTTCTCTAGCCTGGAGCATGCTTCTACTGCGTATCCAGACGGATGGCAAGGATGGTTACTGGCTACTAGTCCCGGAGCTAGCTTCAGAACAACTCCGGCTACTGCCGACAGAGCCATGTTAGCCAACAGTACATCTACCACCACCAATGGTGCGATTCACAACTACAACGGCAAGATCGGTATCCTGAACAGTGGTTCTGTAGACCTGAGCCTGGCCTTTGCCATCAACACATTGCAAAAGACTGCTGTCAATGTGGCTTTTGATATGATGACGCTGCGCAACCCGTATGACGGTGGAAGCAATACCCGTATTAACGAAATCGTACTGCAGTACCGCGTAGGTACAAGTGGTGCCTTTACCAGCATCGAAGGCTCACAGTATCAAAACAATACGGAAAAGTGGGCTACAAGCGGTAACACGGAGCCTCAGAAAGTAGAGTCTTTTACCGTAACGCTACCAGAGGCGGCTGAAAACCAGGAAGTGGTGCAGTTGCGCTGGGCTACACGCCAGATCAGCGGCGGTGGTTCCAGACCAAGCTTTGCCGTGGACAACATCGCGGTGACCAGCCTGAGCGACAGCAAGAACCCCATTGTGCTGGCTCCTGCTTCACTTGCCTTTGGCGAAGTGGCCGCCGGACAGCCAACTACTGTTTCCTATACCTTGACCAGCGCCAACATCACGGACAATGTGCAGCTAACAGCCACAGGAGGTTTCAAAGTTTCAAAGCTGGCGACAACTGGTTTCGCTACCAGCCTTTCCTTCTCAGCTGAGGAGATGTCCTCCAACCCTACTGTGTTTGTGCAGGTGTCGCCAACTACAGCAGGCGCTTTGTCTGGCTCGATTTCACATAGTGGCCAAGGTATAGCTACTGTCGTAACTGAGCTGACAGCCAATGCAGTTAGCTCATTTGCTCAAGACTTTAACAACTGCTCTACCACACTACCAGGCGGCTGGAAAGCCTATAGCGTAACTGGCGACCAGGTATGGGGCTGTACTACGTTTGGCAGAGAAACTGCTGAAAACCCACGTAACAATGGCGTGCAAATTAACGGTTATGCCGGCGGCGCCCAAGACAACGAAGACTGGATGATTTCTCCTGCGCTGGATTTGTCTGACTTCAACATCGCTGCCCTTTCTTTCTGGAGCCGCACTGCCTTTACAGGTCCTGGCCTGAAACTGATGGTATCGACTAACTACGATGGCAGCAGCGCACCTGCCACTGCCACCTGGACAGAACTGAATGGCGATTTTCCGGCTGCCGCTTCTGACGTATGGAAGCAGTCGATTGTGAACCTCACTGCTTATAAAGGTGCTTCTGTGCATGTGGCTTTCGTCTATACCTCTGGCGTTGACCTGAATGCCGCCCGTTGGACCTTGGACGATTTCGCTGTGGAGAACGTAGACCAGTTGCTGGTTGCTAATGACTTCAGCGTTGATTTTGGATTGGTGGAAGTGCCGAACGCTTCTGCTCCGTATACCTTCAACTTCTCTGCGCTGGGCTACCCGGCAGGTATGACACTGTCAGCAGGTACTGATTTCGAGCTTTCCAGGAACGGACAGACATACGCTTCTTCTCTGGTTTATACCGCTGCTGAAGCGAGTGCAACAAACCAGGTATACATACGCTACAAGCCAGCCAGCACCAAGCTGCGCTCCACTGGCCAACTGACTTACACAAGCGGCGATTTCACCGTGGTGAAAGGAAGCCTGACCGGTACCTCTCTGCCAAAGAGCAGCACCCTGGACATCGTGTCCTGGAACCTGGAGTGGTTTGGCGCTGACAAAGACGACAGAGGCTCAGAACTTGGCCCTAGCGATGAGGAACTGCAGTTTGCCAATGCTAAAAAGGCACTACAGACACTGGACGCTGATATCATTGCCTTCCAGGAGATTGCAAACGATGCCGCCATGGCCAGCCTGATAGCTGAGTTGCCAGCCTATGACTTTGTTCGTTCTGATGTGCATTCTTACTCTTGGGACCCAAGTCGCAACCTGGTGCCACAAAAGCTTTATGTTGCCTACAAGAAGGACGTAATTAAAGTGAAGAGCCAGAAAGTACTGCTCCACAAACTGTATCAGGATGTGCTAGCTGGTACAGCTACGTTGCCAGATTATCCGGCCGCACAGACCAGTTTCTGGGCAAGCGGTCGGCTGCCCCTGATGGTGGAACTGGAAGCTACAGTAAACGGCGTGACGCAGCAAATCTATGTGGTGAACCTCCACACCAGAGCAAACTCCGGCACGAACGTGACACCATACAACCAACGTAAGTACGACGTGCAGGTGTTGAAGGACAGCCTGGCGGCACAGTACCCGAACGTAAACCTGGTGATGCTGGGCGATATGAACGACGATGTGGACGTGTCTGTAGTAAACGACCTGCCTTCTACCCTGAGCCCGTTTGTGCAGGACGAAAACTACAAAGCACTGACCTACGACCTGAGCGTGGCAGGTGGCTATACCTATGCAAGTGGCTCTTTCCAGAGCTTCCTGGATCACATCATCGTGTCTAAATCTTTGGTGGATGAGTATATCGAGGAATCTGTTACAATTGAAAACCAATTGCTCAGCCTGATCCCGAGCTACAGAAACACCACCTCGGACCACGTGCCCGTATCGGCCCGCTTCAGCTTCAGTGCTACGCCAGCTGTTGCTTTCTCAGCGCCTACACTGACGGCAACTGAAGGCGATACACCGTTTGCCGTGAACATGAGCATCTCGGCCGCACAGCCAAAAGCGCATACCGTATACCTGACTGTGAAGGACGGTGCCACCGCCACTGCAGTTGATTACACGACTGCCCCGGTAGCCGCTAACAACGTGATTGCAGTTGAGGTGCCTGCTTATGCTACATCAGCCACAATCGACCTGAGCATTGTAGACGACAAAGTGACCGAGCCAACGGAGCAGGTAACGTTCCACATCAACAACGTAACCACCGACCTGGGTATAGCCGCTGCAGCCCGAAGCTTCACACTGGCCATCCGCGACAACGACTTCCCGGCAGGTATAGCCAACGGTCAGGACCTGACTTTCCGTCTGTATCCGAACCCGACGCAGGGTCCTGTGGTGAACATCTCTTTGCCAGTAGAGGTATCGGTTATGGATGAGATGACACTGGAGCTGCGTTCTGCCAACGGCACCAAAATGTATGAACTCAACGGTAACCTGAGCAGTGTGCAGCAGCAGCTGAACGAGAAGGTAGGCGGTCTGCGTAACGGCATGTACTATGTGCAGGTAGCAGTACAAGGCAAGGTATACCAAGCCAAACTGGTAAGAAACTAGTTTATATCAACTCAAAAAAAGCGGCCTCCTGTCTTACGGGAGGCCGCTTTTTTTATGTACAGGTATAGCAGTTCCTTATATGCAGTCTTTCAAACAGGTATAACCAAGCCGTAAATCAATCGGTATGAAGTAAACGAACCAATGGAAACGACTATGACAGACAAACCCCAAATCATAAACAATATACACGCTGCCACCCTGATCGGAACAGGCCTGAGTAGTTATTTTATGAACAAGAAGCGACCCAAAACGGCGCTTATACCTGCTGTGGCCGGAAGCGGACTACTGCTCCTGAGCAAAAACCTGGAGAAAGGCGACCAAATCATGGCCCACGTGGCAGTCGGCATCACCGGACTCCTGCTGGCCCAGACACTGCGCTCGTTCCTGCAGGCCGCCGTACCCGACGCCGAAACAGAAGCAAAATTTAACACGGCTACCTTAAACCGCCGGAAGCTAATGTTCGGCCTGATGAGTACCACAGGTATAGCGGCCATGGCCAATTACATAGGCGGATTCATTGAAAAGCGAAAGAATGGCTAAGGTATACCTGAAATAAAAGAGAACGCCCGCAGATGCTATACCTGCGGGCTCTCTCTTTTATGTTTATGTAATCAAAAAGCCGGTTGGCTATACCTGTTTAGAAGCCAACTGCAGTATCGTCACCGCGCGGGTCGGCACCTCCTTCCAGTTTGCCGTTGGGTAGCACCAGTATACCTTCCACTGCGCCATACCTGCCTCTTTGCTTTAGTTTATACCCTTTGCTTTCCAGCACGGCTCGTACTTGAGGAGAGATGGCATTCGGTTCGTGCTGTATCTCATCGGGGAGCCACTGGTGGTGAAAGCGGGGAGCGGCTACAGCCTCCTGCATGGTCATATCATGTTCTACTACATTCAGTATCGTCTGGAAAACAGAAGTGATGATAGTAGAACCTCCTGGCGTGCCCACTACCATAAACAGCTTGCCGTCTTTCTCCAGAATGGTCGGCGTCATGGCGCTGAGCATGCGTTTGCCGGGCTGCACGGAGTTTGCTTCGCCTCCAATCAGGCCAAACATGTTGGGCACACCGGGCTTTGCGCTGAAGTCGTCCATTTCGTTGTTGAGCAGGAAACCAGCACCTTCTACCACTACCATGGAGCCGTAGCCGCCGTTGATTGTCGTGGTGATGGAAGCGGCATTGCCAAACTGGTCTACAATGCTGAAGTGGGTTGTCTGATCTGATTCATACACCGGCAGCACACCGGCTTTCACTTCTGAAGATGGCGTGGCACGTTCCAAACTAACGTTCTGCATACGCTCCTTTAAATAACTACGATCCAGCAGGCCGTTGCTGGGCACTTTGTAAAAATCCGGGTCGCCGAGGTAGGTGGCGCGGTCAGCATATACGCGGCGCTTGGCCTCCGTCATGATCTGGATGGTCTGAGGCTGCTGCCAACCAAAGCTCTTCAGGTCGTAAGGCTCTACCATGGTGAGTAGCTGCATCAGGGCTATACCTCCGCTCGAAGGTGGCGACATAGAGGTAACTTTCAGATCTTTATACTGACCCGTAATCGGCGTGCGCCATACCGCATTATAATCACGCAAATCCTGGTGCGAAACCAGTCCGCCACCGCGTTGCATTTCTTTCACGATCAGGTCGGCTGTCTCGCCTGCATAGAAACCATGACGGCCTTTGTCGCGGATGCGCTCCAGGGTGCGGGCCAGGTCCAGATGATAGAGCGTATCACCTGGTTGCCAGCCCTGCTCACGCGTCAGGTAGGGGGTATGCTTGTTATACTTGATCATTTCTTCACGGGCATTGTTGAGCATACGGGCTTCACGGGCAGTCAAAATTACTCCGCGGCGGGCTAGGTCGATGGAGGGCTGCACCAGTTCGGCAAAAGGCAGGGAGCCTAGTTTTTCGTGCAGCTTGATCATCCCGTCAACAGAGCCGGGTACGCCTGCTGCCAGGTGGCCGAGTAGACTCAGGTCAGGTATAACATTGCCCAGCGAGTCGAGGTACATATCGCGGTGAGCGCCTGCGGGAGCTTTCTCTCTAAAGTCAAGTGCTCCGGTTTCGCCGGTGTGGTGACGGTATACCAAAAAGCCACCGCCCCCAATGTTGCCGGCCACCGGATAGCAAACTGCCAGTGCGAACTGTGTGGCGATGGCTGCGTCGTAAGCGTTGCCACCCTTGCGCAGTATCTCCAAACCAATGTCAGAAGCATCGGGGTGGGCCGAAACCACCATGGCCTTGTCGGCTACGACGCCTCGCTTTCCGGCTTCGGGTTGGGTTTGAGGGCGGGGTGCACAACTTGAGAAGGCGAGGAGCACCGTTGCAATACAGGACAAGGTATAGCGCTTCGATCGGAAGCTCTGAAGCGGGTTGAAGTGTTTCATGAGTAAGGTATAGGTAAGGCGAAGATGCAAAATAAAAAAAAGCCGGCTATCTACATAGCCGGCTTCTATTATTGTCAATTAAGAATGATTACTTAATATCGTTTTTAATGATCGCTACTGCTTCTTCCACATACACATCTTTCTGCAGTGACTTCAGGAAGTCTTTGTTACGGGCCATTTTGGCAGTGTCTCCCGCCAGGGTCTGCAAATCAGTTTTGAGACGTGATACGTTGAGCACCGGAATGTTTTTCTGAGCGTCCTCCAATTGCTTGTTCGCTACCTCGCTCTTTTTGTCTTCTTCCATGTACTTTTTCAGACTCAGGGAACGGGATGTGATGTCCACCTGCTTTTTCAGCCTTTCGCCGCTCTGCTGAATAATTTTGAAGCTCTCGTTACCAGAAACACGGCTCTTGCTGCTGGCCTGTATTGCGGGGATGTTCAGCTTGGCGCGCGACCATGGCTTATAGCGGGCCGGAGAAATCTCGTCGAATGGCAGGGCGTATTCCTGCTCTTTTTCACCGAACTCCAGGTAGCTGTAGGCGTCTGGTAGAATCACATCAGGCGTTACACCACGCAATTGCGTTGTGCCACCGTTGATGCGGTAGAACTTCTGGATAGTCAGTTTGAGCGCTCCGAATGGCTTGTAAGGGTCAAACTGAGATGGCAGGGCTTCGTCAATCTCCACGAACTGCTGCACTGTGCCTTTGCCGAAGGTAGGAGTACCCACAATTACGGCGCGCTTATAATCCTGCATGGCCGCCGCCAGAATCTCGGAGGCAGATGCACTGTTGGAGTTCACCATTACTACCAGCGGACCGGTATACTGTACTTCCGGGTCACGGTCGTCGAGTACGACGGTTTTGCCAGCAGAGGTACGGATCTGAACGATCGGGCCCTGGTCAATGAACAGGCCAGCCATCTCAACAGCGTCAGCAAGCGAACCGCCTCCGTTGTTGCGCAGGTCCAGTACCAGTCCCTGCATACCGGCAGCTTTCAGTTTTTCAACTTCAGCCTTCACGTCTTCGCCGCTATTACGGCCACCTTTGCGCTCGAAGTCGGCATAAAAACCAGGGAGTTTGATGTATCCGATCTTCTGCTTGTCGTCAATCATCGCGCTCTGTGCGTAGGTCTCTTCAAACACAATCACGTCACGCACGATCGGGATGATGCGGGTACTGCCATCAGGCTTACGCACGGTCAGGCGTACTTCCGTTCCTTTTTTACCACGGATAAGCTGGATGGCATCGTCCAGGCGCATACCTTCTACCAATACAGGATCACCGCTGCCCTGGGCTACTTTCTGGATCGCATCGCCCGGCTTCAGATCGCCCTGCATATACGATGGGCTGCCTGGTACAATTTCCATCACCTTGATTTGTCCGTCCTTCTCCTGCAGAGAGGCACCTATACCTTCCAGTCGGCCGGTAAACTCAATATCAAAGTCTTTCTTGGCTTTAGGAGGGAAATAACCTGTGTGCGGATCGTAGACATTCGCTACTGCGTTGATGTAAGTAGAACGTCGGTCGTCACGCGTTACCTGGTCCAGGCGCTTATAGAGCTCGTTGTAGGCTGTCAACACTTTTTCGCGTGCTTCGGCTTCCATCTGTTCCATGGTCTTGCGCGTTTCCTTGCTATCTGCGCTGGCGGTAGCTTTTTCCTGTTGCTTTTGCATGTCAGCCAGGCGCACCAATGTCTGGTACTTCAGCTGCTTTCTCCACGCTTCCTTCAACTCGTTTTTATCTTTGGCGAATTTGAGTTTCTTACCGTCCAGTTCAATGCTCTCCTCTTTAGAGAAGTCAAATGGCTTGCTTAGTATCTCTTTGTAAAAAGCTTCAGATTCCTTGGTGCGCTTCTCGATCAGGTCAGCTGAGATATCAAAAAACTCAAACGAACCGGCACGAAGCTGGTCATCCAGTTGTGTCTCGTACTGGCGCAGCATGGCCACATCTGACTCAAGCAGAAATTTCTTGTTAAAATCGAGTCGGTCCAGGTATAGACCAAAGGCTTTTTTCGAAAAGCTGTCATCTACCTTCTCCGGCTTGTAGTGCATGGTACTCAAACCCTGCATCAGGGCTTTGATCAGTATCTCGTTTTTCCCGGCAGGCGTGCTGTTGTTTTTGCTGTACAGGATAAATGAGCCCGTAAGCAGGACCACGGCCAGTACAGAAAGGAATATTTTTAATCTGGTTGTCAAGGATAGCATCTAATTAAGTTAGTTGGACCACACATTGTCTACGCAAAAGTAGTGCCGTAGATGAGGCCACGGGCATTTCTTTTAAGGCGAGTCCTAATGTAGTATAAATATCGCTTTATCGCAAAGCAGCGTGTCGGCTCAGCATAAACAAACAGGTTGCCTGCTTGTTTTACGGAAAGCCGCACTTCTTTATATAACTGTTCAGACTTTTTTTTCGTTTCCGAAGCATGCCTAAACCTTGCCACCTGCTCCCGGGTGATCTCGTCTGGTATGGAGCGCTTGTGCTCTCTTCCGCACAGATATAGATGGTGCAGCTCCGGGTGCTCAGCAAGGTATAGCAGGACCAAACGACTATGAAGACACTACTTTTTTTCGGGGATAGCTTGACAGCGGGGTATGGCTTGCCGACAGCACAGGCCTATCCGTCGCTGATACAGGAGAAGTTGAGAACGGAGGGATACGAAGGCTATACCGTGATCAATGCAGGTATCAGCGGCGACACCACGTCAAGCGGTTTGTACCGGCTGGACCGCTGGCTGTCTGCGCCCATCGATGTATTTGTGCTGGCACTCGGAGCCAACGATGGACTGCGGGGCATACCTGCACGGGAAACCTCCCAGAACCTGCAGCAGATCATTGACAAGGTAAAACACAAACACCCGGAAGCGCAGATCATTCTGTCAGGTATGGAGATCCCTGCCATTGTGCCGGGGCGCTACGCAGAGGAGTTCCGAAAACTGTTTCGGGAGTTGGCCATTAAAAATAATGTAGCCTTTGTCCCTTTTCTGCTGGAAGGAGTGGCCGGTATGCGCCACCTCAACCTTCCCGACGGCGTGCACCCGAATGCAGAAGGTCAGAAACTACTGGCCCGCCATACCTGGGCAGTTCTGAAAAACGTACTGAAGAAGGAAGTTTAAACAAAACAGGCGGTGCTGTCAGCTCCGCCTGTTTTTGTAGCATTATTTTTTGTTGTCCTGCCTGAGCTCCATGGCATTTTCCATCTGCGCCCGGATTTCTTTTCCCGTATTACGGGCCCACAAATTAAAGGTGGTGTTGTCTGTCTCCGCAATGTCTTTCACGTTATCCTCAAACTTCTCAAGTGCATCTTTGTGGGCTTCTACCACGGTGTCCCAGTAGGCACGGTCAAATTCATCCGTATTTTTATCGCGGAGCTCCTGCACGCGTCCGGCATGGTCTTCTTCCATTTGCTGCGGCAGAGTAACGCTATATTGTCCTGACATGTCTTGCAGCTCGTCCAGCTTTTTGGAGTACAGGTCTACCATCTGCTGGCCATAGTCACGTACCTGCTGGGTTGTACCTTTTTCGACTGCCAATTTGCCTAGTTCTACCTGCTGTGTGCTGATGCTGTGCGCCTTGCCCATAAATTCACGCTTGTCTTCGCTCAGGGTAGAATCTACTGGGGTGGTTGTGTTCATTTCGGTGTCCACCTCAGCAGTGGTGTTGGTTTCCTGCTTATCGGAGTTGCAGGATGTAAAGGCAAGCGTGCCCAGTGTGAGGGTGGCTGCCATCCATAGGTTTTTCATAGTCTTATTTTTTTGCTTTTGATATTTCTGATTGTTTTAAGGGCATACGGAAAAACGGTCAGTATATGTTCATTTTATTGTATACCGGCCTTCCCTCTGCATCAGGTAGAGTAGGCTATAAAGACAAAGGCTCGACTTTGCCACAAGGGGAAAGCCAAGCCTTTGATTTTATGTAAGGCAATCGGGCCTTAGTAATAAATATGCTCTCCGCGGTTCTTCTGGAAATGCTCTTCGAAGTAACGGGCATCTTCTGATGTGCGCGGCTTAAAGCCCAGCACGATGTTACCTTCTTTCACGCCTTCTTCATAAACCTTAGCGCGTTCTTCAGGTATACCGGCGCCCACCAGGGCACCGATCAGGCCGCCTGTCAGGCCACCAGCACCAGCACCTGCCAGTGCAGCTGCCAACGGACCTGCCACTACCAAGCCCAAACCAGGTATAGCTACGGAAGTACCAATGGCTGCCACAGCACCTACAATGGCGCCAAGCGTACCACCAATGGCCGAACCGGCTCCGGCTCCCTCCAGCGATTTGTTACCCAGTTCGGTATCGCCGTCGCGGTCCAGGTCACCGCTAAAGTGGCGCTTGCGTCCCTCGTCCGACAATACTACGTTGATATCGTCTTTGTCATATCCGCGTGCACGTAGTTCTTCATAGGCGCTCTCTGCGCTGTCACGGTCCCGGAACATGGCTGTCATCATGCTCGTATTGCTTACTCTTTCCATAGTTGAATTTTTAAGTTTGTATTAGTGTAATTTAAGGATGCCTACTTTTTTGCAGACTAGTTTATTGTAACGGCTCACCAACTCTATGGTTGCAAATTGAAGTTAGGCAGTGAGCGTTTCCCATATAATAAGCGGGTTTTTTGAAAGATGATCATTAAAAAAGCCTTCCGTAAGGGAAGGCCTTTTCAGTATGTTATAATGCTGTTGGTTATTCTTTGTCAGTTACGGCATCAGCAGTTACCAGCACACGGTCCACTACATGGATCACACCGTTGTTGGCCTCAATGTCAGACTCTATAATACTGGCACCGCCAATAGTGAATGAGTTAGGGGCAGCGCCTGCGCTAGCTACTTCAATATAGTCATCCTGACCTACCTGGATACGCTGGTTAGCCTGCAGCTGGCTTGTCATCACTTTACCCGAAATGATGTGGGCCTGCAGGATCTGAATCAGTTCGTTTCTGTTTTCTGGTTTTTTCAGATATTCTAATTGGCCAGCAGGGAGCTTCTCAAAGGCCTCGTTAGATGGGGCAAAGATGGTAAACTCACCTTCCTGCTCAAAGGCTTTTGAAATATTGGCTGCCTGTACCAACTCCATGAAAGTAGAGATTTCGCTCTTTGTTCTGGCCGCGTCTAATATAGCCATAGAGCTTGTTTCACCAGTTACACCCATCGTGGAAGAAGTATCCATGTCCGTAGTAGTGGTTTCAGTGCTTACTTCTGTTTCTGTGGTAGTAACATCATCACCGGCCATGGTAGTTGTTTCGCTCATGGTTGTGGTTTCGTCCATGGCAGTAGTGTCCATTGTGTCGTTACTGCTGGCGCAGCTGTATAAAAAGCCTGCGGCAAAGACAGCTGCAAGAGGTTTTAGCATTCGCATTTTCATAGTTGTTACTTTATGGTTCATGATTAAACAAATTGTACATCTTTTGTCAGGATATACATGGTCTATTTAACTGCATCTTTTTAAAAAAGTTATAAAAAAAAGAGGACTACCTGTGCTTATATGACAGATAGTCCTCCATGGTGTTGCAATAAAGCAATATTACCGTGCCTTAGTTATACACTTTCACGACAAAAATATAGTCCTGAAGTTTCTTTAACTGCTGTGTGCGTGAGGTTCCACTCAGGTTGTTTTGCTGCGGCAGACTTACTGTTAGCCCGTTTTCTCTCTCCTTCATTTCTGTTACCATTTGCAGCAGGTAAGAGGATTTCACTGCAAAAGCGGCTCCTTCCTGACCTGCCTGCTTGCCGTTGATCACGCCAATAACATTGCCTTTGTCATCGAGCAGCGGACCGCCACTGTTACCCGGGTTCAGGGGGATGGAGATTTGGTAAGAAGTAGTGTCGCCCTCAAAACCAGACGCGGAACTCAGTGAGCCTTCACCAAACACAATGTCCTCGCGCGGGAAGCCCAGCGTATACACGCGCTCACCCAAGTCCGAAGAGGCAGTCTTAAAGGTATAAGGCAGCTTGCCGAAACCTGCAAAGGAAGGGTCTTCCACTTTCAGGATGGTCAGGTCGTAGTCGGTGTTGCGGTGCACTTCCGTTACCTTATACTTCAAGCCGGCTTTGTTCTCGATCAGGATAGAGTCCGCTCCCTGGATTACGTGTGAGCTGGTGACAATGTACCCATCTGGGCTGATGGCGAAACCGGTGCCACTGAAGCGTGCCGAACGCGGAGCCGGTGCGGGGGTGTCCGCGCTGGCGATGCCATTGATAATGGCACGCTGTTCTTTTTTGATTTTCTCAACCTCACGACGGAGCTCAATGTAGCGCGCCGTTTGCTGCTGTACAGGTTTCTTCATTTGCTGCACACTCCAAAGCGTGCCGAATACAGACAGCAGCGAAACGCTGGCGGCAACCGCCATGGTCTGGGCATGCTTCTTAAAGAAGACTTTCCAGGCCGTCAGTTCGCTGGTGATAGCCCGCGAACCGGTTTCCATTTCTGTGTGGATGCTGTTGAGCTTATGGCGCAATTGCTGACGCTGGCCATAGTGCTGCATGGCCTGCAGCACCTGGCGGTGCTCCTGTACCTGGTCGGCAAGCCGCGGGTCGGAGAGCAACAGCGCCTCAAAGGCAGCTTTCTCCTCGGCGGGCAGGGTGCCGGCCAGGTAGCGCTCTATTTGCTCGTATATGCGGTGGTCAAACATGGTTATATAAAAATACCTTTTACAAGGTGCTAAAATTCAATTCGTCTATGCTATACCTCTGGTTTATAAGAGGTGAAGAATAGCTTCTTGAGGCGTTGCAGGCACTTGTACTTTTGGTTTTTGGCCGTGTCTGTGTTCGTGTAGCCAAACTTTTCCACAATATCCTGCATGCCCTGCGCCCGGATGTAAAAGTCCTCTAGTAATGAGCGACAGGGCTCCCCGAGCTGGTCAAGCGCCTCGGCCATCACGCCGAACTGCCTTTCGTTTTCCTCGTGCTGCGGCACATCCTCCTCCAGCGACAGGTAGTTCTCAGAGTCCTCTATGCGATTCGCGTAGCGGCCTTTCTCTGCCAGCCGTTTCAGCCAAAGCCGGCGGCACACCGAGTAGAGGTAAGTCTTGATCTGGCAGCTAAGCTCCAGGCTGTTGCCTTTGATCTTCTCGTAGAAGACGATCACGCCTTCCTGATAAATGTCTTTCGCCTCGTCATCAGTTCCACTGTTGCTGATGATGAAATGAGAGATCATCGGGAAGTGCAGCTTATACAGATGTGCGAGTGCGCGGTCATCGTCATTCCGGATTCCCTCCATGATCGCCTCATCCGTCTCATACAAACTCTTCCTCATGCCGTTCTGTTTTTAATACGCCAGGCCGCTTTTTGTAACCCAACAAAAAAATATTTTAAAAAAATAAAAAATACCGGGTTACCTAGCCGGGTTTCCGGTATGAAGTTCAAATTCGAAACCAAAACACTTAATCACAAACACAAAATGAAAAAATTGTTCAAATTCGCTTTCGTAGCGTTCGCCCTGGTAGCTTTCACAGCTTGCAACACTGAAGAAACTGCAACTGAAACTGAAGCTGTTGAAACTGAAGTAACTACTGAAGAAGAAGTTGTTACTGAAGAAGTTGAAGCTGACTCTACTGTTGAGACTACAACTGTTGAGACTGACTCTACTGTAACTGTACAGTAATCAATAGCAGAACTACGGATAATACCTTATAGTTCTAAACACATAAGAAGGCCCTGCAGCAATGCAGGGCCTTCTTATTTTTTGTGCTGTTCAGTAGACTCAATGTAGGTTTGGGATGATTAAGTATCGCCTTTAGGGAGTTTATGCTGCTAACCTAAAGCCTTACACCCTGCCTGCCGCAAACTCCGAACCCCCGTCCTTACTTTCGGACTCAACAGAGTTACTCCTCCAGTGCCCGGTACGTCAGGCCCTAACGCTTCGCTTTCTTACGGCGCTCCATTTCTTTGCTGATCAGGCCAAACTCGCGGCTGCTCTGGCCGGCGATGGCTGTATTCTCGTTGGCACGGCGCAGCAGGTAGGGCATCACCGACTCCACCGGACCGTAAGGCACGTACTTCGCTACATTATAACCGGCATTGGCCAGGTTGTACGATAAGTTATCGCTCATGCCGAAAAGCTGGGCAAAGAACACGCGCTCGTCGTTGGGCGCTATACCTTTCTCCTCCATCAGTTCCATTAACAGGTAGCAGCTGGCTTCGTTGTGCGTGCCGGCGCAAAGCGATATGCGGTCGATGTGGTCGATGCAGAAGCGGAGGCCGTCGTTGTATAGTTTGTCAGAGGCGGCTTTGGTCGGGTTGATCGGGCTTGGATAGCCTTGCTCTTCGGCACGTCTGCGCTCTTTTTCCATGTAGGCACCGCGCACGGGCTTTGCTCCGAGTATGTAGTTTTTGGCCACGGCGTTCTCATAGTCGCGTGCCAGCGCGTCGAGGCGGTCGTGGCGGTAGAGCTGGTAGGTGTTGTAAACAATGGCTTTCTCCTTGTTGTAGAGTTCCATCATATCGTAGGCCATGTTGTCGATGGTGTCCTGAAACCAGCTTTCCTCGGCATCCACAAACACACGCACATCGGCTTCGTAGCAGCGCTGGCAAATGTCCTGTACCCGCTTCAGGCCACGCGCATAGGCGGCTTGCTCCTCAGCTGACAGTTTTTCTCCTGCCTGCACTTTCTCCAGAAGAGGTGTGCTCACCAGGCCAGTCACTTTAAACACAGAGAAGGGGATGTTCTTGTTGCCACGCGCTTTCTCTACGGTGCGCAGAATCTCGTCCCGGGTATCGTCAAAGCTTTTGTCCGAGCCCTCGCCCTCTACGGAGTAGTCGAGGATGGTGCCGATGTTGTATTTGGCCAGCTCGCGGATGGCACGCTCCGATTCCCCGATCGTTTCGCCACCGCAGAAGTGGTTGAAAATAGTTGGCTTGATGATAAACTTTACCGGCAGGTGCAGCTTGAGCGCGAAGTTCAGCAGGTTGCCACCTACCTTCACAAAGGTGTTGCTGTTCATGGACTTGAACAACAGGTACATTTTATAAAGCTCAGCGTCTGACTTGGAAGAAAAAGCGACTGCTGTATCGTCGAAAGAAACGTTGGTAACCGGGTTCATGTAATGGTGTGTTAATTGCCGCAAAGATAAGGCATGCGTTAACGTTTTACACCATAGAAGCCTGGTACCCAAGATATATTTTGTACTGTTTTTCAGGGCAGCCATTCCCTTAAACCAGATCCGCTGCATAACTGTTGTATTTGTCGTACCTTTGTAGGGACAATTGACACCGATGGATTTCAAAAATAAAGACACCTATTTCGCTGAACTGCTGGCTGAGCGGGGCAGGCCGCTGGTGATTGCCGGGCCTTGCAGCGCGGAGAGCGAACAGCAGGTGATGCAGACGGCCGAAGCCCTGAAAAAGCTGAATGTGCACCTATTCCGGGCAGGCATCTGGAAGCCGCGTTCCCGCCCCAACACCTTTGAGGGGGTAGGTCTGCAGGGCCTGGCGTGGCTGGCCCGCGTAAAGCAGGAACTGGGTATGCGGGTAACGACGGAGGTAGCCACGGGTCGCCACGTGGAGGAAGCCCTGAAACAAGGTATAGATGTATTGTGGATCGGCGCTCGTACCACCGTGAACCCATTTGCCGTGCAGGAAATAGCTGATGCGCTGAGCGGGGTGCAGATACCTGTGATGGTGAAAAATCCCGTGAACCCGGATCTGGCCCTCTGGATCGGAGCGATCGAGCGCATCTACCAGGCAGGTATAACCGACCTGGCCGCCATCCATCGTGGTTTCTCTTCGTACCAACCTTCCAAGTACCGCAATGCGCCGGTCTGGCAAATTCCGATCGAACTGAAAGCCCGTTTCCAGAACCTTCCCGTGTTCGTGGACCCGAGCCACATTGGCGGTACCCGTGATCTGATCTATCCCCTGTCGCAGCGAGCGCTTGACATGGGCTGTGATGGCGTGATGATCGAGACGCACCCGAACCCGGCGGAGGCCCTGAGCGATGCGGAGCAGCAGGTAACCCCAGCCGCGCTGGCTGACATACTGAGCAAGCTGCAGGTGCGTAAAACGAATTACGACGATGCGGAACTGGTGAACCGGGCTGAGGAACTGCGCCTGAAGATCGATGCTGCCGACCACGACCTGATCGGGGCCTTGGCACAGCGAATGGCCTTGGTGGAGCAGATAGGGGAGTACAAAAAGCAAAACAACGTGCAGGTGCTACAACTCGAGCGTTGGAAGGAAATTTTCCGTACCCGTGCCGACTGGGCCGCCGAAGCAGGGATCAACCCGGCCTTTGTGGAAGAGCTCTACAAGCTGATCCACGTCGAATCGATTCGCAAGCAGACCAGCATCATGCAGACCGGAAGTCCGGAAACAAAACCTAACACCGAGCCGGAACAGGCATCGTAAGCGTATACCTGAACGCCGGTTTATAGCCGACGTTTTTACACCTATACCTGATAAAATAAAATCCGCGTGACTGAAAGCATTTATATCGGGCGAGACGTGCTGCCGCAGCTGAAAGCGGTGCTGCAGAACCTGGCCTTCTCGAAAATAGCCGTGCTGGTGGACGAAAATACCCTGCACCATTGCTACCCGCAGGTGAAGCCCCATTTGCCCGAGCACGGCATCATCCAGATTCAGAGTGGTGAAGCTCATAAAACACTGCAGACCTGCGAGGATATCTGGCAGCGTATGACGGAGCTCCACCTGGACCGCTGGTCGGTGCTGGTGAACTTGGGAGGCGGCGTGATCGGTGACATGGGTGGTTTCTGTGCAGCCACCTTTAAGCGCGGAATGTACTTTGTGCAAGTGCCCACCACACTTCTCGCGCAGGTGGATGCCAGCGTGGGCGGCAAAACAGGTATAGACTTCCACGGACTCAAGAACCACATCGGGGTTTACAAAGAGCCGAAGGCTGTCATCATCGATCCGGGTTTTCTGGATACGCTGCCACAGCGCCAACTCAAGTCGGGTTATGCCGAAATCATCAAACACTGGCTGATCGCCGATGCGGCCGCCTTTGAGGAGCAGCGCCACATCGGGCTTTTCACCGAAGACTGGGACGCGCTGATCCGCCATTCAGTAGGTATAAAGTCGGCTGTGGTGGAGGCTGATCCGCTGGAGGGCGGTTACCGCAAGGTGCTTAACTTCGGCCATACCGTGGGCCACGCCGTAGAAAGCTACCTGATGGAGCAGCCCGGCCGCGAGCTGTTGCATGGCGAGGCCATTGCTGTCGGGATGCTGTGCGAGGCCTACCTTTCTGTGAAGAAAGAGTTGCTCACCAAGCGCGAGCTCGACCAGATCGAGACTTTCATGGTGTCGATCTATGAAAAGGTAAAAATCACTGAAGAAGATATTCAAAGCATGGCCAAACTGGCTTTGCAGGACAAAAAAAACACGCACTCTACCATCAACTGTACGCTGTTGCAAGGTATAGGCAAGGCCGTTTGGGACCAGCCTGTTACCCTGCCAGAGATACAGGAGTCTTTGCGCTACTACCAGCTACTATGACAAAAACCGTTACTCTTTCGCACCCTACAGGTATACTGAAAGGTCGTGTACAATTACCAGCCTCCAAAAGCGAGGCGAACCGCGCCTTGATCATCGCAGCACTGGCAGGCGGTGAATCCGAACTGCAGAACCTTTCGGAGGCCAACGACACCCAACTCCTGCAAAAGCTCCTGAAAAGTGATGCTGATACGATAGACGCCGAGGATGCCGGTACGGTCATGCGCTTTCTGACGGCCTATTATGCCGTGACGGGTCAACAAAAAACACTGACCGGCACCGAACGCATGTGCCAGCGACCAATCAAGGTGCTCGTAGAGGCACTGCAGGACTTGGGCGCAGGTATAGCTTACCTTGGGGAGGCGGGTTACCCACCCCTCCAGATCAGCAGTTTTAAAGGCAACGGCAAAAAGCAGTTGAAAGTGCGCAGCGACATCAGCAGTCAGTACATTTCGGCTTTGCTGATGGTAGCGCCTTTGCTGCCGGAAGGCCTGGAACTGGAACTGGAAGGCAAGATCGGCTCACGGCCTTACATCGAAATGACACTGGCTTTGATGCAGCATTTTGGGATAGAGGCCAGCTTTGAGGACAACACGATTACGGTGCCGCATCAGAAATACCAGCCAGCCACATTCGCTGTGGAATCGGACTGGTCTGCGGCTAGTTATTGGTACAGCATGGCGGCCCTGGCCAAAGAGGCGGATATTACTTTGCTCGGGCTGCGGGAGGACTCGCACCAGGGCGACAAAGCCATCGTGGACATTATGCGCCGCCTGGGCGTGTATACCGAGTTTAAGCCGGAAGGGGTGCGGCTCACCAAGAAGCATGCGGAGAAAAGAGTAACGTTTGACTTTAGCAACTGTCCGGATCTGGCACAAACTGTTGTGGCGCTGTGTGCCGCCTCCGGTATAACCGTCGAGATGACTGGGTTGGAAAGCCTTCGTATCAAAGAAACTGACCGTATCCAGGCTTTACAGATCGAAGTCTTGGGTATGGGTGCCTCGCTGGATGAAAGAACACCAGGCATTTTTCAGATGAACCCGACACTGATGATCAACCGGGAATTGAATTTCAGGACTTACCAGGACCACCGCATGGCCATGGCGTTTGCTCCCATCGCTTTGCTGCAGTCTGTTCAAATTCAGGAACCGGAAGTGGTGCGCAAGTCCTACCCACGGTTTTGGGAGGATCTGGAGAAAATGGGGTTTGAGGTAAGGTATAATGATTAGGGATTAATGGAGAAGCGCTATTTGTACGGAGATGCCGGCCTGATCGAGGTGCTGTTGCCACAGTTTGAGTTGATGGAGACTTCTGCTGGTGGGTATGCTGCCGTTTACAAAGACCCGCTCACTAATTCTTTTTGGCTGAAGTACTACGCTACCACAGTAGCAGCAGGCGGAGGCTACCTCACTTTAATGCGACTGCCAGCCCCTTCCACCGAAAACCTTATTGACATTGTCATTCGCACATTTTTCGAAGACGAAGCAGTCGCTGCCGTTTTGCGATTGCTTGACGAAGAGGCTATCGAGAAGAAAGAATTCCGACAGCAACTTATTGAAAAGTTAGAGCAGGCAGTTGAAACAGGCGATCTGCAGCGCGATCGTGCCTTTCAAATTATTAAATTCACGAACCTGGCTGACCCGATGAACAAACGGGAAGTAGTAGGGAAAACCGGAACAGATGTACAGGCAGATGCCGCCTATTTTGCAGGTATAGCCGAGCGGGCTGAGCGGTTGCTAAAGCGCCTTTCTTAGTGTCCTATACCTTGTTCGACTTCTTCGATTATACCATGCAAATACGCTGGTGCCTGTAGTAAGCGGCTACCGTACCAGCTGAACATCTCCCCATCCACCACTTTAATCACCGCCTCCGGGCACATTTCCTGAAACTCGCCAAAGTGCTTTTCCTGAAAAGGGTATGGCTCCGATGATAGCAAAATCAGCTTTGGAGCGGCAGCCTGTAGTTGCTCAGGCGATACCTCCGGATAACGGGGCTGATCGGCGAAAATGTTTGAGAATCCGCATCGCTGCAGCAGGTGGTCGATGAAGTTGTTGCTACCCACCGCCATGTAGGGGTTGCGCCAAATAAAGTAGGCGGTAGGTATAGCAGGGTGCACGGGCTGCAGGTTGTTGAAGCCAGCCGCTATACCTTGTCTGATTTTCTCTGCCCTGGCCTCTGTTCCGGTCAATTCACCTACCTGGCTGATCATCTCAAGAGAGTCCTCTAAGGTATAGATATCGCTCATCCAGACCGGATACTTGTCCTGTAGACCAGCTATACCTTCTTCATAGTTCTCCTCCTTGTTCCCAATAATCAGGTCAGGCTGCAGTTCATCAATCACCTCCAGTTTAAAGTTCTTGGTGCCGCCGATAATGGTCTTTTGCTTTACTTTATCACTTGGGTGAATGCAAAATTTGGTCAAACCCACAAGGCGATCTTCCAGTCCTAAGTCAAAAAGGAGTTCAGTTTGTGAAGGCACCAGCGACACAATGCGCTGTGGCAGTTGCGGCAGCGTAACGGTAAGGCCCATCTGGTCGGTGAAGGTATAAGGAAAGCGCATAGTCAAAAGTAAAGAATTCGGGAAGGCTTTAAAACAAAAAACCACACAAGCCGCTCAGGGCTGTGTGGTTTCTCTCAGGCTAAAAGTGATTTCTATTTCAGGTACCGGAAGTCCTGATTGTCCTCAATTTTTAGCAGTGTTTCATATATCAGTTTCGTTACGTTCTCCACGTCGTCTTTGTGCACGGTCTCTACGGTTGTGTGCATGTACTTCAGTGGCAGGGAAATCAAAGCCGAGGCTACACCCGCGTTAGAATAAGCAAAGGCATCGGTGTCGGTTCCGGTTGCACGTGAAACGGCGGAGCGCTGGAACGGAATCTCTTTTTCCTGTGCGGTATTGATGATCAGATCACGCAGGTTGTTTTGTACCGCCGGACCATAGGCGATCACAGGACCTTTGCCACAGTGGATGTCACCGCTGTTCTTCTTGTCATACATCGGCGACTGCGTATCGTGCGTCACGTCTGTGATGATGGCCACATTCGGGTTGATCCGATGCGCGATCATCTCAGCGCCACGCAAACCAATCTCTTCCTGCACAGCATTCACGATGTACAGGCCGAAAGGCAGCTTATGCTTGCGCTCATGAATCATACGGGCCACCTCGGCGATCATAAAACCACCAACACGATTGTCCAAGGCACGCCCCACGTAGAACTTGTCATTCATCACCGTAAACTCGTCCTCAAAAGTAGCCACGCAACCGACGTGTATACCCATTTTTTCTACCTCTTCGCGGTTGCTGGCACCACAGTCCAGGAACACGGTTTCGATGGTAGGGGCTTTGTCATTCTCCACCTTGCGCACGTGTATGGCCGGCCATCCAAAAACGGCTTTGACGATGCCTTTGGAGGTATAGATGTTCACGCGTTTGGAAGGAGCGATCAGGGCGTCGGAGCCACCGTTGCGCTTCAGGTATAGGTAGCCTTCCGGCGTGATGTAGTTCACAAACCAGGAGATCTCATCGGCGTGCGCCTCGATTACTACCTTGTATTCGGCCTCTGGATTGATTACACCCACCACTGTACCGTACGTGTCAACGAAATAGTCCTCAATGTAAGGTTTGATATACTCCAGCCACAGTTTCTGGCCTTCAGACTCGAAGCCGGTAGGAGAGGAGTTATTCAGGTATTTTTCTAGAAAATCGAAAGATTCTTTTCTCATTAGATTAGTTTTCAGTAATGTATACACAACGGTTGTTAAACTTAACGAGCATGCACAGCCAGATGTTCTAGGACTGCGCATGCTCATTAATCAATCCGGTTAAAGCGGGATATTCCCGTGTTTCTTGCGTGGCAAGGTCACTGCCTTGTTCTCCAGCATCTTAAAGGCCTTGATCAGCTTGGAGCGTGTTTCGTTCGGCATGATTACCTCGTCGATGAAGCCACGGTGCGCGGCACGGTATGGCGTCGCGAACTTGTCTTTGTACTCCTGCACCTTCTCCGCCAGTTTCGCAGCCGGATCTTCGGCTTCAGCGATCTCGCGTTTGAAAATGATTTCGGCAGCACCCTGCGCACCCATCACCGCAATTTCGGCAGTTGGCCAGGCGTAGTTCATGTCGGCCCCAATGTGCTTGGAGTTCATCACGTCATAAGCACCGCCGTAAGCCTTGCGGGTAATCACTGTGATGCGCGGTACAGTTGCCTCGCAGAACGCATAGAGCAGTTTGGCACCGTTGGTAATGATGCCGCGCCACTCCTGGTCGGTACCTGGCAGGAAGCCCGGAACGTCTTCCAGCACCAGCAACGGCACGTTGAAGCTGTCGCAGAAGCGCACGAAGCGGGCTGCTTTGGTGCTGGCGTTGATGTCAAGTACGCCGGCGAGTACGGCAGGCTGGTTGCCCACGATACCGATGCTGCGGCCACCCAGACGGGCAAAACCTACCACAATATTCTCTCCGAAGTTCTTGTGCACCTCAAAGAAAGAGTCCGCGTCGATGATGCCCTCGATCACCTCACGCATGTCGTAAGGCTGGTTCGGGTTCTCCGGTATAATGGTGTCGAGTACAGCGCGTGTTTCGTCCGCTTTTTCCTCGTAAGGTATAGAGGGAGGCAGTTCTTCGCAGTTCTGCGGCACGTAGCTCAACAGCGTTTTGATGTAGGTGATACACTCCACTTCGTTGGCGCAGGAAAAGTGCGTTACGCCGCTCTTGGTGCTGTGCGTGCTGGCACCGCCCAGTTCCTCCGACGTTACGTTCTCGTGCGTTACCGTTTTCACCACGTTAGGGCCGGTCACGAACATGTAGGACGTGTCTTCCACCATCATGATGAAGTCGGTAATGGCAGGAGAGTATACGGCGCCGCCCGCGCATGGCCCCATGATAGCTGAGATCTGAGGTATAACGCCTGAGGCCAGTGTGTTGCGGTAGAAGATGTCGGCATATCCACCCAGCGAAACCACACCTTCCTGGATACGGGCACCACCCGAGTCATTCAGACCAATTACAGGTGCACCGTTTTTCATGGCCAGTTCCATGATCTTTACGATCTTTTCGGCATGTGTTTCAGAAAGTGAACCGCCCAAAACGGTGAAGTCCTGTGAGAAAACGTATACCAGACGCCCGTTGATGGTGCCGAAGCCGGTCACCACGCCGTCGCCGAGGTAGTACTGCTTGTCCAGACCGAAGTCCTTGGAGCGGTGCATCACAAACTTGCCGATCTCCTCGAAAGAGTTTTCATCCATTAAAAGGTGAATGCGCTCGCGGGCCGTCAGTTTGCCTTTTTTGTGCTGTGCTTCTATTCTGTCCTGTCCGCCGCCAAGCAAGGCTTCGGCGTTTTTGCGCTCCAGCGTTTCTATCTGGCCTTTTCTGATTTCTCCTGCCATGAAATGGGGTATATCTGATTTATCTGATACGAATTGATTAATTGTCAAATTTAAAAACTATAAGCCGAAAACAGCTATAAACCAGACAAAAAATAAGGGCTGCCCCACACGGGACAGCCCTTATACCTTAGGTCTTATACCTTATTTGTCAGATTTCTCACCGTCGCCCGAAGACTTGGTTGGCTCGGTCTCTTCCTCTTCTCCGTCGTTGGCCATGCCTTTGTTTTTCTTACCATTGCCTTTTTTCGAAGCGAAGGTCAGCTTCTCTTCGCCTTCCTTGTAGTCCACCATCATGGTGTCGCCCTGTGCGATCTCGGCTTTCAGTATCTCTTCCGCAATCGGGTCTTCGATATACTTCTGAATAGCACGGTTTAGCGGACGGGCACCATACTTAGGATCGTAGCCTTTCTCAGCCACGAAGTCCTTCGCTTTGCTGGTGAGCTCAATCTTGTAACCCAGGGACTCAATGCGCTTGAACAACCTGCCAAGCGACAGCTCGATGATCTTGTGCATATCCTCACGACCAAGTGAGTTAAACACGATCACGTCATCCAGACGGTTCAGGAACTCTGGCGAGAACGTTTTCTTCAGGGCGCTTGCAATAGTGCCTTTCATGATTTCGTCCACGTTGTCCTGTTTGGTCTTCGACATGAAACCGATACCGGCACCGAAGTCCTGCAGATCGCGTGCACCGATGTTGGAGGTCATGATGATGATCGTATTACGGAAGTCCACCTTGCGGCCAAGTCCGTCTGTCAGAATACCATCGTCCAGCACCTGCAAGAGCAGGTTGTACACATCCGGGTGCGCTTTCTCGATCTCGTCGAGCAGTACTACAGAGTATGGTTTGCGGCGGATCTTCTCAGTCAGCTGACCACCTTCTTCGTAGCCCACGTAGCCCGGAGGCGCTCCCACCAGGCGAGATACGCTGAATTTCTCCATGTACTCACTCATGTCGATGCGTACCAGCGCGTCGTCTTTGTCGAACAGGTAAGTGGCCAGCACTTTGGCGAGCTCTGTTTTACCTACACCAGTCGGACCCAGGAATACAAACGAGCCAATCGGCTTCTTCGGATCCTTCAGACCAACGCGTGTACGCTGGATGGCTTTCACCAATTGCTTGATGGCTTTTTCCTGACCAATTACTTTTCCGCTCAGTTCATCGGCCATATTCAACAGCTTCTGACCTTCGTTCTGGGCGATACGCTTCACCGGTATACCTGTCATCATGGCAATAACCTCTGCCACATTTTCCTCTTTTACCGAATAACGCTTCTTTTTGGTCTCTTCTTCCCAGTTCTTTTTAGCTTGCTCGAGCTGGTCAATGAGTTTTTTCTCTTTGTCGCGCAGTTGGGCAGCCTCTTCGTATTTCTGGCTCTTCACCACGCGGTTTTTCTCTACTTTGATATTCTCAATCTGCTCTTCGAGCTTCAGGATATCCTCCGGCACCACAATGTTATTGATGTGCACACGCGCACCCGCTTCATCCAGAATATCGATGGCCTTGTCCGGAAGGAAACGGTCGCTCATGTAGCGGTCCGAAAGCTTCACGCAGGCCTCAATCGCCTTATCAGTGTAGTTCACATGGTGGTGGTCTTGGTACTTGTCCTTGATGTTGTGCAGGATCTCCATAGTCTCTTCCGGCGTGGTAGGGTCTACCATCACGATCTGGAAACGACGGGCCAACGCACCATCTTTCTCAATGTACTGGCGGTACTCGTCAAGCGTGGTCGCGCCAATGCATTGGATTTCGCCGCGGGCCAGGGCCGGCTTGAACATGTTGGAGGCATCCAGCGAACCGGAAGCGCCACCGGCACCTACAATCGTGTGCAGCTCGTCAATGAACAGGATCACGTCCGGAGACTTCTCGAGCTCGTTCATCACGGCTTTCATACGCTCCTCGAACTGACCACGGTATTTTGTGCCCGCCACGAGAGAGGCAAGATCAAGAGTCACCACACGCTTATTGAAGAGCACGCGGCTTACCTTTTTCTGCACAATGCGCAGCGCAAGTCCTTCAGCAATAGCTGTTTTACCTACACCAGGCTCACCAATCAGGATCGGGTTGTTCTTCTTACGACGGCTCAGTACCTGAGCCACGCGTTCGATTTCTTTCTCACGGCCCACAATCGGGTCGAGTTTGTCGTCTTCTGCCAGTTTAGTCAGGTCACGGCCAAAATTGTCGAGCACCGGAGTGCGCGATTTTTCACCGGGCTTCTTGCTCGAGCTGCTGCCAGCGCGGGAAGAAGAGCCAAACAATTTGTCAGAATCATCATTATCGTCTGTGTCAGACGATGCCAGTGGATTATTGCTGTGATAATCCAGGGAGTCTCTTATCGCTTCGTAGTTCACGTTGAATTTCGCTAGGATTTGTGAAGAAATATTGTCCTCATCCCGAAGGATGGATAATAAGAGATGTTCAGTACCTATTATATCACTCTTGAAGATCTTGGCCTCCAGGTAAGTAATCTTAAGCACCTTCTCAGTTTGCTTGGTAAGCGGAATGCTGCCGGTAATATTGCTGTTCTGAGAAGCGGTGTTTCGTGTAGCCTGTTCCAAAGCGTACTTCAGTTCATCTATCGAAACACCCAGCTTCTTAAGCAAGGCGATAGCAGTTCCTTCTCCTTCCCTGATCATGCCCAACACCAGATGCTCAGTGCCAATATAGTCATGTCCGAGACGGATAGCTTCCTCACGGCTGAGTGAGATCACCTCTTTCACTCTGTTCGAGAATTTAGCTTCCATGTATACTCTTTAAAAAATGTAAAGGTCTAAAAATGTTGTAACTCGTTGAGGCTAACAGGAAAAGCCCCTGATTGTTAACAAGCCCGAGTCAGCAAAGGTTTAGTTTTGCAGGGGCATTATTGTAAGTAGGAAAGCGACTTCGGACCCTGTGTGAACAACAAGTCAATTATACTAAGGTCTTGTACAAATTGTTTGCCAAATACTTGTGTATAGGGTTGTACGTACAAGTTGTCAGGAATGATTTTAGGATGTATCCTATTTCTGAGGTCGAGCATCCCCTCCGGTTGCCCTGTCTGATAGCTGTCTGTGAACCCGATTGTCGGGTCTAGTTTCAGAAATTTAAGATAAAGCCGCAATAAATCAACGTTCAGGTCGAATAAATATTTCGGCTGCCGCTCATATACCTCTTTCAGGTAGTCGCTGTAAAATTCAAAATAAGGCGCCCGTCCGTAGGCTGCCTGTATCGTGCGCCAGTGCACGTTATACCATTTCTGGGTATAGTCAATCTCTATTTCAGTGATCAGGGTCTTGTCTTTGCTGTTGCCCCGCAGCACCGGCACGCTCAGCGGCACCATGCCCTGCGCCGTGAGCACATGGCAGCGGTTGCGGTAGCTCTGCTTCACGTAGTTCTCGTGTTTTTCTATGATCAAGCCATCCGCCCGCAGCGCCTGCGCGAAGTACTGGATGGGCGGGTGGTACATGGTTTCGGTAAGAAGAAGCAATGGTTTGAGTTAAGTGTTTAAATTTGGACAAAGGATAAAGGATCGGTACCTGTATTAATAAGTCCTTAGTCTTTTGTCAAGCAATCCTTTGTCAAGTACTGCTGCGAAATAAGCACGATTTCTTTAATTTCATAATGCAAGTATAGCTTGTACCTTTGCAGGCGATCTATACCTGTGAAAAAATCTCCGAACATACCCATACTTTATTACCCGCTGTGGTGGCTGCTCAAAGGCCTGTCTTTGTTGCCGCTGCCTGTCCTATACCTGCTCGCTGACTTTTTGTTTGTGCTGGTGTATTATGTGATCGGCTACCGCAAAAAAGTTGTGTTGCAAAACCTGCGCAATTCCTTTCCCGAAAAGTCAGAACAGGAGATTCAAGGTATAGCTAGGGCCTTTTACCGGCAGTTCCCGGACCTCATCGTGGAGATACTGAAGCTGGCCTCGATGGACGCAGCCGAAATGCGCCGCCGTATTGTGTTCTCCAATCAGGAAGTGCTCAACGATTATGTCCAGCAAGGCGGAACAGTTATCACGATGGGCTCTCACTCCGGCAACTGGGAATGGGTTTTATCGGCCGGCTCGGTTCAGTTCGGTTTCCCGTCAGAAGGTATATACAAGCCACTCAAGAATGAATTCTTTGAAGAGTTCATGCTATACCTGCGTGGCCGGTTGGGTGCTCGCCTGATCAAGATGAAGGACACCATGCGCGACTTTGTGCGAAACAGGAAGACGCCGCGTGTGGTGGCCATGCTCTCAGATCAAACGCCTCCTTATGGCGAAATACAGTTTTGGACCACTTTCCTCCATCAGGATACACCTTTTTTTGTCGGCGCTGAGAAGCTGGCGCATGCATTTGGCTGTCCGGTGCTGTTTCTGGATGTGGAGCGCATCAAGCGTGGCCATTATCGCCTTACGTTCGAGGTGCTGTCTGACGGCACCATCAAGCCCGAAGAAGGCACATTCCCGATCACCGAAGCCTTTGCCCGCAAACTCGAGACCTCCATCCGTCGCAACCCCGCCAACTACCTCTGGACGCACAAGCGGTGGAAACATAAGCGGCCGAAGGCCACAAGTACAGAGTCCTGAGTCACGAGTTCTGAATTAGTAAATTCCAACTCTGGACTCGAGACTCAGAACTCCTAAAGATATTCCTCAATATCTCCCGCACCTTCTCTAAGCACTTCAAAATTGTTGGCCACGTCTACTACAGTTGAGGCGACATTCTGGCCTGGACCACCGTCAATCACGGCATCTACTAAGTTGCGGTATTTTTCATAGATAAGTTCCGGATCGGTACTATACTCCAACACCTCGTCCTCGTCACGGATGGAGGTGGAAAGAATCGGGTTGCCGAGTTCCTGCACCAGCGCCAAGGCAATTTTGTTGTCGGGCACGCGTATACCTACCGTTTTCTTTTTGCTTCCGGCATAGCGGGGCACACGGCTGCTGGCATCCAGCACGAAAGTGAAGGGGCCGGGCAGTGCCTTTTTCATCACCTTATAAGTTGGCGTGTCGATCTTGGCATAGTCGGAAATGTGCGTGAGGTCGGAGCAAATAAAGGAGAGGTTCACCTTATCCGGCTTCACGCCTTTGATCTGGCAGACGCGCTCCACGGCTCTTGTATTGTGGATGTCGCAGCCGAGGCCATAGATGGTATCCGTCGGGTAAATGATCACTCCGCCGTTGCGCAGTATCTCGACCGCTTCCTGTATTCTTTTGGGCTGTGGATTATCCGGATGTATGTGGAGGAAAACAGCGTTGGCCATAGTTTTATCGTGTAAAGTTGAGCACTAGGTAGGACATACTGATTAAAAGCCCGCTGCGTTGCAGGTATAGCCTTTCAGATTAGTGGATGAAGCCATTCGAACAGATGCCGGTTCAAAATTAGTCAGATAAGAAAGAATAGTGTTATTTTTGTAGCCTAAACTATACAGGTCCGGAACCTGACATCCTTTTCCGGGCTTATTTATCAACATTATGGCTAACGAAGTCACCCCACGCAAACGCGTCAAGAAAGAGAAAAGCATGTGGCTACCCGGCATTATTGTGCTGTTTCTGTTCCTGTTTGTGAGCTTTTCCTACTACGCCTACCAGATCGTGTATACGGCCAACGTAGACACCAAAGAGCAGGACACTTATGTCTACATCCCGACCGGCGCCAGCTACGAGCAGGCCCTCGACTCAGTGGAGGCCACCGGTACCATCATCGACCGCCTGTCGCTGCGCTTCATGGCCAAACTTATGGACTATGACAAACTGGTAAAGCCAGGCAGGTATAAGATCGAGAATGACTGGAGTAACCGCCAGCTGATCGGCGTGCTGCGCTTAGGTGAGCAGGCACCGCTCAAAATCACGTTCAACAACATCCGGCTGCGCAGCCAGCTGGCCGAGAAACTGGCCGCTGCCGTAGAGCCATCGACTGAAGAAATTGACAGCCTGCTCAACGACCAGGAGTATCTGCAAACGCTCGGTTTCGATACGACAACAGTGGTGAGCATGTTTATACCTAACACCTACGAGGTATACTGGACCATTAAGGCGCCGGAACTTATGCAGCGCATGAAGACCGAGTACGAGCGCTTCTGGACCGCCGAGCGCAAAGCCAAAGCCGAAGCGCTGGGCTTGTCTCCGAAGGAAGTATCAACGCTGGCTTCCATTGTGCAGGCCGAGACGATCAAGAACGACGAGAAGCCGCGTGTGGCCGGCGTATACCTAAACCGTCTGCAGCGCGGTATGAAACTGGAGGCCGACCCGACGGTGGTATATGCTGTGCGTGACTTTAGCATCCGCCGCGTTCTCAACGTGCACCTGCAGCACGACTCACCTTACAACACTTATAGGTATGCCGGTTTGCCTCCGGGCCCGATCAACGTACCGGATATCTCCAGCATCGACGCCGTGCTCAATCCGGAACAACATAAGTATATCTACTTCTGCGCCAAAGAAGATTTCTCGGGTTACCATAGCTTCGCCGTTACGCACGCCGAGCATATCGCCAACGCACGCCGCTACCAGCGCGCACTGACAGAGCGGAATATTTTGAAGTAAATTGTTTAATTGCTGCCTTGTTAAATTGTTGATTCGCAGGTATAATATATGCCTGCAGGAGGTCAACGATTTAGCAATTTAACCATCCAACCATTTAAACAAATGTTCGAATCAGAAGTACAGATACGCGTGCGCTACGCCGAAACCGACCAGATGGGCTATGTCTATTATGGCAACTACGGGGCCTACTACGAGGTGGCCCGCACGGAGGTATTCAGGAGACTAGGTATACACTACAAAGAGATGGAAGCGACCGGTACCATGATGCCGGTACTAGAGCTCAAGTGCAAGTATATCCGTCCGGCCAAGTACGACGATCTGCTGACGATCAAGCTCTTTGTTAAGCACAAGCCTCATGGCTCGCGTATAAAGTTTGAGTATGAGGTGTATAACGAGGAGCAGACGCTGCTGAACGTGGGCGAAACCACCATGGTGTTTGTGGACATGAAATCAGGTCGCCCAACGGCTATACCTGCGCTCATACACCAGAAGTTGGACGGATACTATAGCGAATGAGGCTGAACCAGCAATATCTGAAGCGCCGCAGAGCGTATCGCAAATTTATCGTGTTCCTGAAGAGGTGGCGTTTCAACAACGGCCAGTCTTCGGTATACGAGGTGGCCGACGTGCTGTTGGGCGAACTCAGGCTGGACTCCGTTACCAAGCGCGCCTCGTACATGGCCTTCAACTTTACGCTGGCCATCTTCCCGACCATCATCTTCCTGTTCACACTCATACCTTACATGCCCAGCATCCTGTCGCTGGACCTGGGTGAGAGCATTCTCAACTTCCTGGCTGATTTCCTGCCCGAAGAGATGTATACCGTAGCCTACGGCACCATCGACGACATTGTGAACAAGCCACGCGGGGGGCTGCTGTCCTTCGGTTTTCTCTTCGCCCTGATTCTGTCCACTAATGGTATCATGTCGCTGATGGATGCCTTCGACAAGAAGTACCATACCTTCTACAAGCGGCCCTACTTTAAAAAGCGTGTGATTGCCACGGTGCTGACCATTGCGCTTTCTTCTATACTGTTCCTGGCTGTAGCGGCAATCTTCTTTGGGCAGTGGATATTAGACGTACTTGTCTTTTACGAGGTCGTGACCGAGAGCTATACCTATACCTTGATCGTGATCCTGAAATATGTGGCCATTATCCTGCTATTTCTGCTGGCTACGTCGCTGATCTACTATTATGTGCCCGCCATCCAAGACAAGTGGCCTTTCATTTCGGCCGGTGCAGTAGTGGCGACCATCCTGATTTTTCTGGTGTCAATGATCTTTTCGCTCTACATCAGTGCCTTTGATACCTACAATAAGTTCTATGGTTCCATTGGTGCCCTCATTGGTCTCATGATCTGGCTTGACTTTGTGTCGATGATCCTGATCCTGGGCTTCGAGATCAACGTGAGCATCGACACAGTAACAAAGCGCCTCACCCGCAAGACGGCACAAAGCGAAGCAAAAGCTGCTTCGGCAGCGGTCTGAGAATCTAGTCGGCAGGTATAAGCGACCGTTGCGAGGTTTAGCAGCGATGCTTTGAAAAATTTTACGCTTCTAAATCAACTGCTTATACCTGAAATGCTCTAACCGGCGAAAAATATTTGCGTATAGCTTTGAAAATTCAGCGCGGCACTATACTTTTGTGCTCGATTCAATTACTAGAGAGTTGGCGGAGTGGTCGAACGCGGCGGTCTTGAAAACCGTTGACTGTAACAGGTCCGGGGGTTCGAATCCCTCACTCTCTGCAAAGCCTGCAAACGATAAGTTTGCAGGCTTTTTTGTTTTACAGGACTCCTGAGTTTTACAATTTCTTTCCTTTCCAAAGTAGCATGTTCAGCTACTCAAAATCATTCCCATCCCATAGGATCTGGCTTTTGCAGCTTTCTCTAATTATTGGCCGCAGAAGGTATAATCCAGGCTTATATAAATAGCACATTGCCTTGAATTTGCTTTTGCAACAGACCATCCATTTTGTAGACAAAAGAATGTCTACTAAAACTGCTACCAAATCAAAGCACCCTAAAGGTCTCTATTACCTGTTCTTCTCTGAGATGTGGGAGCGGTTCGGCTTCTACCTGATGCTGGCCATCTTCTTCCTTTACATGATCGATGCACAAAATGGTGGCCTTGGAATTTCCAAGGAAAGCGCATCTGATATCTTCGGGACGTTCATTGCTTTTGTATACCTGACTCCCTTTCTTGGCGGCCTGCTTGCTGACCGGGTACTGGGGTATAGGCTATCGATCTCCATTGGCGGTATCCTAATGGCCATTGGTTATATCGGGCTGGCCTTGCCGGGCGATCTGGCAATGGTTGCTGCGCTTGGCCTGATCATCATCGGAAACGGTTTTTTTAAACCAAATATCTCTACCCTTTTAGGCGGGTTGTACTCCACACCCGAATACCAGGATCAGAAGGACACAGGTTATAACATCTTCTACATGGGGATTAACCTGGGAGCATTTATTGCGCCCTTAGTGGCTTCTTACCTTCGGAATAACTATGGCTGGGGCTACGCTTTTGCAGCTGCAGGCGTAGGTATGTTCCTGGGTGTTATCATTTTCTGGCTGGGCAATAAGCATTACAAAGATGCTGATGTGCGCAAGCCAGCCGCGGCCAACGATATGTCGCTCACCCGCATTTTTAGTGTGGTGATATTGCCTGCAGTCGTTGCCGGCGTGCTAGGCTGGGTGCTTATACCTGGGGATATTTTCGGTTCCAACTCGACAGACGCCTTCATATTTGGTGCTATCCCAATTATGGTGTTCTACGGTTCGCTTTGGGCACGCGCTTCTTCAGAAGATAAACGGCCAATTGCCGCCCTGCTCTCCATTTTTGCTGTAGTGATCGTATTCTAGGCCATCTTCAAGCAGAACGGTACAGCGCTTACTACCTGGGCCGAATATTACACGGTTTGTGAAATGGTAGATGGTCTGACCGGGCCAGCCGGTACGATTGGTATGGTGCAGGAAGTGGATCAGAGCCTGGCAACCGTGCCGGATTATGATGAGAACTTCCGATCGCGTACCGATGCCGATGGCAAAGTAGTGACCAAAGAGGGAGTGGCGCCGTATTTCAATAACCTGCCCAAGGATCAGTGGCCGGCCGAAGGCCAGCCGCTGAAGCTTACCTCGACGGAGCTTTTCCAGTCCATCAACCCTTTGTTCGTTATTCTGCTCACGCCACTGGTCGTGTGGTTCTTCGGCTTCCTGCGACAACGGGGCAAGGAGCCCTCAACGCCTGCCAAGATTATGTGGGGCCTGATCATCACGGCCATGAGCACGCTGGTTATGGTAGGTGCCGTGTTTGCCGGTATGAATGGCGCGGAAAAAAGTTCCGCGATGTGGCTGGTTGGTTCCTACGCCGTGATTACGATAGGGGAGCTTTTCCTGAGCCCGATGGGCCTTTCCCTAGTGTCAAAGCTGAGCCCGCCTCGCCTGACTGCCCTGATGATGGGTGGCTGGTTCCTGGCTACCTCCATCGGCAACAAATTATCAGGGGTACTGGCCAGTATGTGGGACAAGTATGACCACAAGGCCTGGTTCTTCGTGGTAAACTGCATTGGGTCGTTACTGGCAGCTTTTGCCATATTACTGATGCTCCGGTGGCTTCGAGAGATCGTGAAAACGCACACTGGCAAACAGTAGGCTCTATACCTTGTGACTATACCTAAAATCAGCCTGGACCTTCACCCGGGCTGTTTTTTTTTATTTTGTACACAACCCGAAGTATGGCATTAGGTCTTCATTTTCTGACTGAGCTTTGTAACGACCCATAGGCCACCCATTTGGGAGGAGTTTGCTAATCAGATTAAAAATAATAGTTTTACGATAGGATAAGGGTCTTTCGCTTCATATTAGAGTATGTTGGAGCCTGGCTTTATCATGACATCCCACACCTTTGAATAAAGATTAAGTTAACATTATGAAGAAATTACTATCCCTTTTTGCCCTCCTTTTTACAACTGCTACTTCTGATGCACAGGATTGGCCTAACCTGAAAAAATATGAGGCTGCTAATCAGGAGATAATTGTCTCTACTAAAAACCCAAAAGCTGTCTTTATGGGCAACTCGATCACAGAGGGTTGGTGGCAACAGCGTCCGGAGTTTTTTGAAAAGCATGGTTTTGTTGGAAGAGGGATCGGGGGACAAACGACGCCTCAGATGCTAATACGATTTACTCCTGATGTGATCGACCTGAAGCCTGAGGTAGTGGTGATTCTGGCTGGAACCAATGACATTGCTGGAAACACCGGACCTTCCTCCGTAAAGATGATCACCGACAACCTGGCGGCCATGGCGCAGCTGGCGAAAGCAAATGGAATAAAAGTAGTGTTGAGCTCTATATTGCCCGTGAAAGAGTATCCGTGGAGCAAAGACGCTGATGCCGTTGGAATGATTGGGCAGGTGAATACCTGGATGAAGCGTTATGCAGCCGAACAAGGGTTCGTTTACCTGGATTATTTCTCTGCGATGGTGGATGACGAAAAGGGACTAAAGAAGAAATACTCGGGTGACGGCGTGCATCCGGATCTGAAGGGATATGCCGTGATGGAGCCACTGGTGCTGAAAGCGGTTGAAAATGCCCTGAAACAGGGTAAAAAGGAACCAAAGAAAACTAAAACCTCCAGGACCAAAAGCCTTTAAGTCTATCTCTTCTTCCTGATGGAAGCATCATCCTAACGCTACTGCTATACCTGAAATTGAAACCCAAACGTCCCTCCATCAAAGACATTGCGGCTAACCTTAATGTCTCCGTAACGACCGTATCCTTCGTCCTGAACGGCAAAGGGCCGGAGATGCGTATTTCTGAGGAAGTTATCCAGAAAATACTTAATTACGCAAAAGAGATCAATTACACTCCCAACCAGCTTGCACAGAGCCTGCGCACCGGCAAGTCGAACGTCATCGTTTTTATGGTGGAGGATATTTCCAACCCCTTCTTTGCACGGTTAGCCCGCATCATTGAAGTTACTGCCTATAAGAAAGGCTACAAGGTTATTTTCTGCAGCAACGAGAACGATGACCGGCACACCGAAGAGCTCCTTCAGGTTTTCAGGGATCAGAAGGTAACCGGCTATATTATTATACCTTCGGCAGGAGCCAAAAAACAGATCATGGCCTTGTTGGAGGAAGACGTTCCGATGATTCTCTTCGACCGCTATTTCCCTGAACTGGAAACGAATTATGTGGTGATTGACAATGAGAACGCTACCTATAAGGCTACGAAGCATCTTATTGGGAATGGCTACAGGAATATTGGCTTTGTAACGATTGCCTCAAAACAAACCCAGATGATGGACCGCCTGAAGGGGTATAGCAAGGCGGTGAAAGAGGCCAAATTCCAAAGCCGGGTGCTAGAACTGCCGTTTGTGGACCCCTTGGTAGGAGAAGGGCTTATGCGGAATTTCTTTGATGCAAATCCAGAACTGGATGCCGTTTTCTTTGCTACCAACTATCTGACCCAGCGGGGATTACTGGTGATGCGGGAGCATTTCCCTGGCAAGCTGAATGAATGGGGCATTATGACTTTTGATGATAACGAATTCTTCCACATTCATACACCTTCTATTTCCGCGGTAGCCCAGCCACTTGAAGAAATCGGAAACAAATTGATGGAAATTATGCTGGAGTTGCTAAAAGGGGAGAAAAAAACTGTGCATCAGGTGGTGCTAAAGGCGGAGTTGAGGGAGCGGGATTCTTCCAGGTCGAAGCATGCCAGCAGCATTTAATAACAGCCGCTAATTCTAGCAAATCTTATCTGAAGCGAAACTTTGGGCTCAAAATGTAGGAATTCCTTGTTTGCGTGGTCCATCCTCCCCTAGAATCTGCGGACATAGACAACAGTAAGTTTGCAAATGAGCAATTTTTTTAGTTTTTTGCTAAAACGATTTAGGAGTGACAATATGAGCAAGTATACAATCAAGGTCTTGGGGCTGTTATGTGGACTAATACTGGGTAGCTGTTCGACGGTTCAGAAAGCTATTGTAGAGCCCGTAGACCATGTTAATCCCTATATGGGGAATATTAGTCACCTGCTGGTGCCGACGTACCCTACCATGCACCTGCCTAACGGCATGCTCCGGGTCTACCCCGAGCGGGACGACTACACAGGCGTACGACTTAAAGGTCTTCCCGTTGCAGTCACCAGTCACAGGGGGAGCTCTGCTTTTAGTCTGAGCCCCTACCAGGGTCCTGCGTCTGGGCTACAGTCTGTTATCAGGTATAGCTACGATCGGGAAAAGATCACGCCCTATTCTTATTATGTCTACCTCGACGAGCAGGAGATGGACGTACATTATGGACTTTCATCTCAGGCCGCCCTTTATGAAATCAACTTTGGAAGTCAGGAAGATACCTATCTGGTAGTCAGTTCCAGGCAAGGCCAATTGGATTGGGACGGAAAGGCCCTCTCGGGCTACCAGGAGCTGGCAAACAACACGCGCATCTACGTTTACATAGAACCCGAAACGCAACCTTCCGAAGTCTCTGTGTTGCAGGAAGGAAAGCTTACGGCCGGGGCTTCTGCAACTGGCCGGGAAGCCAGCCTTGTAATGGAATATCCTGCCGCACTCCAGTCGCTGAAGCTGCGCTATGGAATCTCCTTTATTGATGCCGTTCAGGCAAAACAAAATATGCTACGCGAGGTAGCTGGCAAGAGCATCGCTGAATTACAAACCCATGCGCGTAAACAATGGAACGAAACGCTGGGCAAGATAAACATCGCCGGCGGCTCTCCAGATGAGCGTACTGTCTTCTATACCTCCCTGTACCGCACGTTCGAGCGGCCGGTGAATATTACAGAAGATGGCCGCTATTTCAGTGCGTTTGACGGAAAAGTGCACAAAGCCGATCGTAACTTCTATACCGACGACTGGATCTGGGATTCCTACCGGGCGCACCATCCACTGAACGTATTGATTGATCCAGCCAAAGAAGAAGACATCCTGAATTCCTTTGTGCTGATGGCACAGCAAATGGACGAGTTCTGGCTGCCAACTTTCCCTGAGATCACAGGTGACAGCAGGCGGATGAACTCTAACCACGGCGTGCCCACCCTGCTGGATGCCTGGCGCAAAGGCCTTCGCAATTTCGATTTGAAAGCTGGCTATGAGGCTGCCAAGAATGCCATCACAGAGAAAACATTAGCCCCCTGGTCAGCCGCCCCTGCAGGAGAGCTTGATCGTTTTTACAAGGAGATAGGCTTTATCCCGGCGCTAAGACCAGGAGAAAAAGAGTACATCCCGGAGGTGAATTCGTTTGAGCGCCGTCAGGCCATTGCCGTAACGCTGGGAACCGCCTACGACCAATGGGCGCTGTCCGCGATTGCCGATGAACTCGGATATAATGATGATGCGAAATTCTTTCAGGAAAAATCTTACAATTATCGGCACCTGTTTAATCCGAAAACCGGGTTTTTCCATCCGAAAGATTCTTCCGGAAACTTTATTGAGCCATTCGACTACAAATTCTCCGGTGGTATGGGTGCCCGGGATTATTACGGGGAGAACAATGCCTGGACCTACCAGTGGGACGTGCAGCACAACGTGGCCGACCTGATTTCCCTGATGGGAGGACGTAAGGCCTTCCTGAAGAACCTGGACCAGCTGTTCGAGGAGCCACTTGGCAAGAGCAAGTTTGACTTCTATGCCCAATTACCCGACCAGACAGGCAACGTGGGGCAGTTCTCCATGGCCAATGAGCCTTCCCTCCACATCCCATACCTGTACAACTATGCTGGCCAGCCCTGGAAAACCCAGAAAATGATCCGCTTTTTGGTAGATACCTGGTTCCGGAATGACTTGATGGGGGTTCCTGGTGATGAAGACGGAGGAGGTATGTCTGCCTTTGTTGTTTTCTCCCAGCTTGGGTTCTATCCAGTAACGCCCGGTATGCCGGTTTATAATATCGGCAGCCCGGTATTTGAGAAGGCCGTTCTGGATCTTGGAAACGGAAAGCAATTCACGATTATTGCCAAAAACTATGACCCAGCGCATAAGTACATCCAATGGGCACGTCTGAACGGGAAAGAGTGGAACAAGCCGTGGTTCTCTCACGAGGATATCATCCAAGGCGGTGAACTAGAATTGACCATGGGCCTTAAGCCTAATAAAGACTGGGGAACTGCTGAAGAAGCGGCTCCGCCTTCCATGCAGAAATGAAGTATTGGGGTTTCCATATCACGTTAGCAGTTCTCCTGCTAGGTATGAGCTTTTCGGCCCATGCCCGGCAGGAGCAGGACCTGGTGCAGTATGTTAATACGCTTCAGGGGACTAATTCCTCTTTTGAGCTAACCTATGGCAATACCTATCCCACTACCGCTTTGCCTTTCGGCATGCATACCTGGACCCCACAGACTGGTAAAAATGGAAATGGCTGGAAATACCAGTATGCAAAAGACTCGATCAGAGGCTTTCAGCAGGCACACCAATGCAGCTCCTGGAGCGGCGACTACGCTGTTTTTTCACTGATGCCGGTAGTAGGGCAACTGAAACTGCATGAAGACGAGCGCGCCACCCGATTCAGCCACACGAATGAAATAGGCAAACCTCACTACTACAAAGTTACCTTCGACAACCAGATCACCACCGAGATTTCCCCCACCGAAAGAGGCGCCCATCTGCGCTTCAGCTTTCCCGAAGGAGAGAGTTCATACCTGGTACTAGATGGCTATACCGGACTAAGTTCGGTTAAAATCGATCCAGAAAACAAGCGCATCACCGGCACAGTTTCCAATGGCCGTCTTGTTGGGAAGCTGATCAATTACTTTGTGGTTGAGTTTGACCAGCCTTTTAAAACTTATGGAACCTGGGAAAACCGCAAAGGCGGGCAATGGCCTGGAGCAAAATCTGCAGAAGGGAGGGGAGTTGGCGCTTACATCGAATTTGCATCCGGGCAGCAGGTACAGGCCCGGACCGCCTCTTCTTATGTAAGTCTGCAGCAGGCAAAGCTTACCCTGGAGCAGGAGCTTGGTAAACTTGACAGCCTGGAAGACACTAGAGAGGAAGCCCGCCAGGTATGGAACCAGCAACTGGGGAAGATCGTGGTGGAAGGCGGTACAGAGGAGCAGTTGCGGACCTTTTACTCCACCTTGTTCCGGGCTAACCTGTTCTCACGCAAATTCTATGAAATAAACGCGGAAGGAGAGCCTTATTATTTCAGCCCATATGACCTCAAGCTTCACGCCGGATACCTCTTTACGGACACCGGATTCTGGGATACGTTCCGGGCTCAGTTTCCTCTCAATACGATTTTGCATCCCACCCAGCACGGGCGCTACGTGGCAGCCTTGCTGGATGTGCATGAGCAGAGCGGCTGGCTGCCGAGCTGGTCCTTCCCCCATGAAAACGGCGGTATGATCGGGAATCACGCTATTACTTTACTTGCCGACGCCTGGGTAAAAGGTATACGCACCTTCGATCCGCAAAAAGCACTGGAGGCCTACCATCATACGGCTACCAACAAAGGTCCCTGGGGTCCTTCGAACGGACGGGAGGGCTGGAAAGAATACTATACCTTAGGCTATGTGCCTTACCCAACCTATGAAGAAGGAACTGCCAAAACATTGGAGTACGCCTATGATGATTTTGCCGGTTACCAGCTTGCAAAAGTGACCGGGAACGACTTTTACAAAGGAATCTTTGAGCGGCAGATGTACAATTACCGGAATGTGTTCGATCCGGCTACTGGCTTTATGCGGGGGCGCCAGGCTGATGGCCAATGGAACCCGAATTTTGATGCTTTCGAATGGGGTGGCCCCTATACCGAGGCCAATGCCTGGCACTACCTCTGGTCGGTGTTCCACGATGTACAGGGACTGATCGACCTGCTCGGGGGTGAGAAGCAATTTGTGAGCAAGCTAGACTCGGTGTTCTCTTTACCCAGCACCGTGAACACGGGCTCTTACGGCTACATGATACACGAAATGACGGAGATGCAGCTAGCCAAAATGGGGCAATATGCGCACGGCAACCAACCCATCCAGCACATGATCTACCTGTATAACTATGCCGGTCAGCCCTGGAAGGCCCAGCATTGGGCACGGGAAGTGATGGAGCGCCTGTACAATTCCACCGAGAATGGGTATCCCGGAGACGAAGACCAGGGCCAGACCTCTTCCTGGTATGTGCTGAGTGCCTTAGGCTTTTACAGTGTGACGCCGGGTACGGACGAGTATGTACTGGGAAGCCCGGTTTTCAGAAAAGCGACCATCAACCTAGAAAACGGGAAACAATTTGTCATCGAGGCGGAAGGCAACAGCAAGGAGAACGTGTACATCCGGTCGGCCAGGTTAAACGGGAAAGCTTATTCCAAGAATTTTATCCGGCATCAGGATATCATGAACGGAGGGCGGCTTCAGTTTAAAATGGGCAGTAAGCCTAATAAGTCAAGAGGAACAAAAGAAAGCGATAAGCCATACTCTGTCTCCCGCTGAACTTACTCCCGGGGAAATTTAAGTCTCTGAAGATGATCAGGAATAGAGGTATGGGGAGAGCAGCCGTCATACTGGTAGTAGAAAGTGAAATAAGGTAACATATGAAAAGAAGAAATTTTATACAGAATGTAGCGCTTGCCGGGGGATTCGTTATGCTGGACCCATTGTCCGCGGTAGGAGCGCCATCACTTACCGATACATTGTTCAAGCGTTTTCCGGAGGTGAGGACCCCAGAGGCGAAACGTAATTTCAGCAGCAAGGTGATTGAGAAAGCTATCAAGGAATTCGGCAAAAAGGTGAAGGATGAAGAGCTCGCCTGGTTGTTCAACAACTGCTTCCCTAACACACTGGATACCACCGTTACCTATTCCGAAAAGAACGGCCGTCCGGACACCTACGTGATCACCGGCGACATCGACGCGATGTGGTTGCGCGACAGTTCGGCACAGGTATGGCCATATCTGCCATTCACTGAAAAAGACAAGAACCTCAAGAAACTGATCGCGGGCGTCATTAACCGACAGACCAGCTATATTTTGAAGGATCCCTATGCGAACGCCTTCTACAACGACCCGACCCAGACAGGCCACTGGGTAAAAGACATTACCGACATGCAACCGGGCGTGCACGAACGCAAGTGGGAGATCGATTCCCTGTGTTACCCGATCCGTTTGGGCTACGGCTACTGGAAGACCACCGGCGATACATCACCCTTCAACGCAGACTGGCAAAATGCCATCAAGCTGATCCTGAAAACTTTTAAGAACCAGCAGTTGAAAGACGGGAAAGGCGACTATACTTTCCAGCGGGAAACGGCTGCAGGTACCGATACCAGAGCGTTGCAAGGCTATGGCTATCCTGTAAAACCAGTGGGATTGATCGCTTCGGCTTTCCGGCCGAGCGACGATGCGACTGTGTTTTCTTTCCTGGTACCTTCCAACTTTTTTGCTGTAGTTAGTTTGCAGCAGGCGGCCGAGATGATGACGGAGCTTGCCAAAGACAAAGCAACAGCCAACGAGTTGAAACAGCTTAGCGAAGAAGTAAAGGCAGCCCTACAGAAGCATGCGGTGGTAAACCACCCCAACCACGGGAAAATTTACGCCTTTGAAGTGGACGGCTATGGAAACCATTTGATGATGGATGACGCCAACGTTCCGAGCTTGTTGTCGCTACCATACCTGGGCGCTGTTGAGGCAGATGATCAAATTTACAAAAACACCCGTAGCTTTGTCCTCTCGCTGGACAATCCTTTCTTCTTTAAGGGAACAGCCGCGGAAGGTATAGGCGGGCCTCATATTGCGGTGGATACGATCTGGCACATGTCCATCATCATACAGGCGTTGACCAGTAAAGATGAAAAGGAAATCAAGAAGTGTATCGGGATGCTGAAGTCGACACACGCTGATACCGGATTTATGCATGAGGCATTCCATAAAGATAATCCGTTTGAGTTTACCCGAAAGTGGTTCGCCTGGGCGAACACCTTGTTCGGGGAGTTGCTATGGAAGACGTATCAGGAAAAACCGCATTTGCTATAGGGGAGTGGCTGTGGCCGAGCTAAATTAACTACAGCTAAATCAGATTTGATGAATGACAAAGGATAGAAAGATTGCCCTGGGAGTTGACATCGGAGGGAGTCATATTACGGCAGCGGCAGTGTGTTTGGACCAGTTCGAGATCATTCCCGGGACCAGTATTAACAGAAAGATAGACAATAAAGCTTCAAAGGAAGCTGTTTTAGAAGCCTGGGCCGGTACGATCCGGGAGGTGCTGGAGACCCAAATCCCGACATTGGGACAAGGAAGTATCGGGATAACAGGTATAGGTATAGCGATGCCTGGCCCGTTCGATTATCCCAATGGGATCGCGATGTTTGAGGGAAACAACAAGTATGAATGCCTTTACAAGGTGGATGTCCGCAAACCGTTGAGTGAGCTGGTAAACATTCCGGTAGAGAAAATCCATTACTTCAACGACGCCTCTTCCTTTGTGGTGGGCGCAGCCTTACAAACGCAGGTGCTTCATAAGAGAACCGTGGGGCTCACCCTAGGCACCGGTTTCGGGGCAGCATTCCTGGTCAACTCCCTGCCTGCGATAGAGGGGGAGCAGATTCCGGAGAATGGGTGCCTGTGGGATAAGGGCTTTAAGGCTGGTATCGCCGACGATTATTTCTCTACCCGCTGGTTTGTGGGGAAGCATGAGGCAGCTACGGGGGAAACCTGTAGCGGCGTGCGGGAAATGGTTGCATCAGGCCATACGTCGACCCAACTGGTTTTTGAGGAATTTGTTGAAAACCTGACAGTGTTCCTGAGGCCGTATCTGGAGAAATTTGAAGCAGAAGCGCTCTTAATTGGAGGCAATATCTCCAGATCGCACCACCTTTTCGTTGAGGCCCTGAGAGCATCTCTTGGTATACCTAGTGGACTTCAAATTGAGATTGTGGAGGATACGGAGAACTGTAATATGCTGGGAGCATCGCATTTGATGCAACTGGACTACTGGCAGCAACAGTCTGCGTTGAAGGCATTCTTCTAAGGCTATATTCTCTTTATTAGTGTATCTGGTCTGTCGAAATACAGACTATTAAGGTATAAGGACCTGGTTGGTTTTTCTTCAAAAGGAAAGCCAGGCAGGTCCTCTTACTTTATATAGATGGTACCCTTTCTGGTTGAGTTCATACCTTATGCTTCAGCCTATACCTATCTCTTAAGTCTTTCTATAGACAAGACGATAATACTTCTTTCAACCACCAAACCCTGCGTGAGTGAGTACTCTCTATGATGTTACTGTGTTGATTTACAGTATTTTGAGCGTGGCGTTACAACGCAAGGTTATGATTTTCCTCTTGTTACTTCTTCCACCAGGTTATTGTAGCCTCCATAGAGGGTGAATAGGGGAGATGTATACCTTAGCTTCCTGGTTGTTTTCCTATATTATTTTGCAAAAGTCAGGTATAGTGTTAACCCCATGTTAAGCCTGGATGATGGCCAGATTAATAAATAGGGCGTTTTCGGAGAACAAGACAAATTATTATTAGGGTTTTTCTATTAATGCTGTTGTATTTTACTAAAACGTTTTAGTATATTTGATATCATTGTGGAGCGACGCTTTTCAGCCGATCAGGTTGACGCGAAACCATAAGAAGTTCAAAGTTCAACTAACATCAAAAGTTATGACAAATAGATACTCTAACAGGTATTTGCGTAAGGGATGGGGGCTGGTGTCTTTCGCTGCTCTCCTGTCGTACTTTCCTTCTCAGGCAGGTGCCTCGCTTTACAATGTGCCCGAAAACGACATGGCGCTTGCGTTCATGCAGGATCAGGCCACAATAAAGGGCAAGGTGGTAGACGATCAGGGGATGCCCTTGCCGGGTGCCAGCATCGTGGAGAAGGGGACAACCAACGGCGTGACTTCCGATGCTGACGGTAACTTCACCATAAAAGCCGGATTGAATACTGTACTTGTCGTTTCATACCTGGGCTATAAATCTCAGGAGGTGGAAGTTGCCGGCCAGACTAATCTGACTATCGGGCTGGAAATGGATGCAACAGGCCTCGGAGAGGTGGTTGTGGTTGGCTACGGTACCCAGAAGAAAGAAAACCTAACTTCTGCCATTTCTACTATCAGAGCCAAAGACATTGTTACTACGACCAGTTCCAGCCTGGCACAAAGCCTTCAGGGTAAAGTTCCGGGTCTGCAGATTCGTCAGCAGGACGGAGAGCCGGGTAGCTTTTCATCCTCCATCAATATTCGTGGGTTCGGAGAACCTCTTTATGTAATCGACGGGATCGTGCGGGATGGAGGAGTAGAGTTTCAGCAGCTTAACCCCAACGACATTGAGAGTATTACCATACTGAAGGATGCTTCTGCCGCCATCTACGGCTTGAATGCTGCCAACGGAGTAATCCTGGTAACCACCAAGAAGGGTAAATTAGGGAAGCCATCCTTTAATTATACCGGTACAGTAGGCTTCCAGAGGCCGACTGATGTGCCGGTGATGTCGGATGCAGCGCAGTATCTTGAAATGTACAACGATGCTGTTTTCTATCGCGACAAGAACCACTACATATCAGCCGATGAACTGCAACGCTGGCGCGAGGGAGGTGCCGGTTATACGAGTACGAACTGGTTCGACGAGACCTTTAAGGACTATGCTACCCAGCACCAGCACAATTTCTCCGTGCGTGGAGGTACAGAAAAGGCTGACTACTTTGTGAGCCTTGGCACCTACTCTGAGGGTGGTTTATTTAAAAGCAACGACATCAATTACAACCGGTATAACTTCCGCTCCAACCTCGGCCTGCAGCTAACCAACAACCTGAGAGCGGAAGTAATGCTCTCCGGCAGGTATAGCGAAAGGGAGTACCCGGGAGGTGACGGATTCATGTGGATCTACAAAGGGACCATCATCAGTCACCCGCACGAACGTCCTTTCATCAACGATAACCCTGACTACCCTGCCAATATCCACAACCAGCAGAATCCGGTGTTGATGGCCCAGAACCGATACGCAGGATACACCACCAATGAGAACAAGGACTTCACCTCCTCTGCCTCCCTGGCCTGGAGTGTTCCTTTCCTGGAAGGGTTAGAAGCCAGAGCTACCGCTTCCTATGACAGCCGGAACATGTTCAACAAAAACGTATGGAAAAACTATACGGTCTACTCACCGGATCTAACGCCGCAGGTGATCAATCCGCCACGGATTGCAAACGCCATCGACGATGCCAACCGCCTGGTGTTCCAGGGCCAGTTAGCGTACGAGAACACCTTCTTCGATCGGCACAACGTCAGTGCAACGGCAGTTTTCGAACAGAAATATTACGAGAAGAAATACTCATACCTGAAACGGGAGTACGACTTCTTTACCACGGATGTGGTGGACTTCGCGGGTGGGCTTCAGACGAACGCGGGCAGTGAAGTAGAGGAAGCCACCATGTCCTACATCGGTCGCGTGAACTACGACTTCTCAGCAAAGTACCTGGCAAGCTTCGCCTTCCGCTACGACGGATCCTACCGCTATGCGCCAGGCAACCGCTGGGCGTTTTTCCCAACTGTTTCCGCAGGTTGGAGAATTTCGGAGGAAAATTTTATCAAAGACAACTTACGCTTTATCAACGATCTGAAGATCAGGGCCTCTTATGGTCAGATTGGCGAGAACGTTGGGGCTCCCTTTCAGCACGTGCTAGGGTTTAGCCCATCGCCCAACCAGGGCGCAGAATTCACCAACGGTATTGTGACGGGTGGCATGGTGGCCCCGGGCGTGATCAACCCGAACTTCACCTGGGTGGAGTCGACCATCGCTGACATAGGTATAGAAGGCAGCTTCTTTGACAACAAATTGAGCTTTGAGGCAGACTACTACGAAAGGGAGAAAACAGGAAAGCTGAAGACCCGTGAGGGAGGCTTACCAAACACCTTTGGAGGGGAGATGCCGATAGAGAACCTGGAAAGTGAGGTAACGAGAGGCTTTGACTTCATTGTTTCGCACCAGCACAACATCAACGAATTCAGCTACGGGGTAAGTGTCAACATGAACCTGGCCCGTACGATGCACAAGGTGGTAGACAAGCCAGATCCGACCAGTAGCATGGACCGTTGGAGGCACGGTTTCCCGAACAGATGGAACGATATCCAATGGGGTTATGACCGCACGGGTCAATTCCAGAACCAGGAGGACATCAACAACGGCCCGATTCACGGTGGCAACCAGGGGAACTCACAGATTCTACCGGGAGACTACATCTACGATGACGTGAACGGAGATGGAATCATCGATGGCAAGGACATGATGCCGATCTTCAGAAACGGTACTCCGAAGCTGTTCTACGGACTCACGCTTACTGCGGGCTACAAGAACTTCGACATGACTGCCGTTTTCCAGGGCGCATCCTTGTACACCATCCGATTTAATGAGGTATACAGCCAGATGTTCTTCAATGGCGGTAACATCCCCGCTTACTTCTACGACAGATGGCACCTGGCAAATCCTTACGATCCGAACTCAGAGTGGGTACCGGGAAGATGGCCTGCCAACCGTTTTGCAGAGTATATGCAGTCTTCCTACAGAGAGAGTGATGCCTGGAGGATGAATGCCAGCTACCTGCGCATGAAGAGCATTGAGATTGGGTATACCATCCCGTCGCAAATCACTGGCAGGTCTTTCCTTAACCAGGTACGGATCTACGCCAATGCGCATAACCTGTTAACATTCTCTGATTCTTTCCTGAAACAATTTGACCCTGAAAAACATGAAGGGCAGTACCAGGCCGGTTACAATTATCCGCTGATGCAGAGCTTTAACTTCGGAGTGAATGTTTCTTTTTAACTAGCAAAATCATGAAAAATAGAAGCTTAAAATATTTATTCATAGCCCTTCTGGTAGGAACCTTCAGCTCCTGTAATGATTCCCTGGACGTTGAACCGAAGAACAAAGTGCCTGCAGAAGCGGTGCTTTCTGACCCGAACGGTATTCGCAGTTACCTGGCGAATATGTATTATGAATTGCCGGTAGAGGATTTCGTGTATTTCCCACGTGCAGGTTTTAACGCCCGCGGTAACACAGGTTCCCTGTCGCTATCCCAATACGGACTGGAAGCCATTCACTCAGAGTGGCCTAACTGGAATGAGTTCAACAACCAGTGGTGGACGCGCGGTTACCAGCTCAACCGGGATATCAACCTGCTGGAGGAATCTGTGGCTAAAGTTAATTTCTCTGAAGCAGAGAGAAGCGCCATTGAAGGGGAGATCGCATTTCTTCGTGCCTATACCTATTATGGTTTTGTGAAAAGGTATGGCGGGGTGCCCATTATTACCGAAAATCAGAACTATTCTACCGATTGGGAGAGTCTCCGTGTGCCACGCAATACCGAGAAAGAGACCTGGGATTTTGTGCTTGCCCAATTAGACATTGCTTTTGACAAACTACCGGAGACCAGAAATAGCCTGGACGAAACGAAGCGAAGAGCTACGAAATGGGCTGCGGCCGGCTTGAAATCGCGCGTTGCCCTGCATGCTGCTTCTGTGGCTAAGTACTGGAACCGCGCTCCGCTTTCAGGACAAGCTGTCGATGCCGGGTTGGTAGGTATGCCAGCGACTGAAGCAAACCGCTACTACCAGGAGGCTATTAAGGCTTCTGAGACAGTGATCAATTCCGGTCGGTTTGGCCTATACATGGCGAACCCATCTAGTCCGCAGGAAGCTGCCAGAAACTACCAGAAACTGTTTATGCAGCCAAACGACGCCATGACAGAAGTGCTCTTTATGAAAGGGTACGGCCATGCTGGTGGTCCGCTGGCCCATGACTACGATGGCTGGAATAACCCCAACCAGACAGGTGAAGGCTTCCCACACGTTGGGCGCACCAATCCTGTACTGGAGCTGGTTGACCGGTATGAGAACTATGAGAAACCGGGAGAAGCTTCTCCCATCGTCACGACTGCCGACGGGCAGGTACAGCTAGGGGATTTTAACCCTTCTGCCGATTACATCCGGTTCTCTTCTCCGGAAGAGATCTTCCAGGGAAAAGATGCACGTTTCTTTGCTTCCATCATCCACCCCGGCGCGGTATGGAAAGGTACGGAGATCGTTATTCAGGGTGGTGTCATTCGTCCGGACGGAAGTGCCTTGACAACGAAGGGTTCAGTAGAGCACAAGGGTACGACCTATCACGCCTACGGGGCAGCGACCAGCAACCAATACTCAGGTTTTGATGGAACACCTAACATGACGCGTACAGGCTTCCTGTTGAAGAAGTTTTTGGATGAAGGAGCCAGCATCAACACCTGGTTACAATCAACCACCGACTTTATTGACATCCGTTATGCGGAAATCCTGCTGAACTATGCCGAAGCGGTAGCCGAGAGCGGACAGGGCAATGCAGACCTGGCCAGCCAGGGGCTGAACGCCGTCAGGAGAAGAGCAGGACACACGGTTTCTATACCTCTGACACTGGAGAATGTGTTGCGGGAGCGCGCTGTGGAACTTGCCTTTGAGAACAAGGAGTACTGGGACCTGATCAGAAGACGCACCTACCACCAGATCTTCAACAACTACGTGAAGACTGCGCTGGTGCCGATGCTAGACCTGCGCGGAGAGGAGCCAGCCTATATCTACATCAGGAAGAGAGTGCCCGGAGCTCAGCCCAATACCTTTCCCGAGAGAGATTACTACAGTGGCATCCCGGGTGTAAACAACAACGGAGTTATCCAGAATCCTCAGCATTAAGAAAGACAGTTATGAAAAGTATCAAGACATTAAGCATTGCCCTGGCAAGTCTGTTTCTGCTGGGTGGTTGCGAATTGAACGAGCTCGATAATTATGAAGGTCCGAATGCAACCATTAATGGCGGCATTTATGATAAGGAGACAGGAGAACTCATTCAGCAGGACATCATTAACGGGATGCAGATCGAATACATCGAGCATGGGTTTGAGAATCCCCAGACCCAGTATGTGGTGGTGAAGAACGACGGCACCTACCGCAACAACCTGATGTTTGCAGGAGACTATACCATCAGGCCAGTACGCGGCAACTTTGTGCCGGTGGAGCCTGAGGAGATTGTGGTGAAGGGGAATACCGTGAAGAACTTTGAGGTGCAACCCTACATCCGCGTCAGAAACGCCAGGATCGAACGGCAGGAAAACAAGATCGTCGCAACTTTCAATCTTGACCAGACAGTGACAAACAATGTGAGCCGGATCGGGCTATTTGCCCATCAGGAGCCTAACGTAGGCGCTCCCCTGAATACTGTGTCGTCGGTAGTCAACCTTAATGAGGTAACCAACGATGTAACAGAGTATAGATTGGAAATTAACCTGGAAGCTCATAGTGGCAGCCTGAAACCCGGCAATAAGTACTATTTCAGGGTAGGGGCCTTAGTTGACGCTCCCGAGGCAAAATACAACTATGCACCGCCAGTTCTTATTGAATTATAATGTGCAAGGAAGCCTCGTGAAAGCCTTTCTCGGAAGCACCTGCACGAGGCTCCCTATACCTGACATCAATCAACTAATCATCTGAAAATATGAGACCTTTTCTACAAGGACAAATGAAAGTGCTCCTGTATGTAATGCTGAGCCTTTTCTCCCTGACTGCCATCTCTTGTGATAAAGACGATGAAGTACCGGGCATTGAGCAGTCGGTAGTTTTGGATACCAGTAACAAGACGCTTCCGGTGGGAGGTGAGCTGGTAGTGAAGCCTACCTTCGAACCCAAAGTGAACCCGCAGCGGACCTACAGCTGGGTTACCAGCAACCCTGATGTGGCGGGTGTCAAAATGAACGACGACCATTCCGCCGTCATCACCGCCAAAAGAAGTGGGGTTTCCACCATCACATTTATCTCTTCCGACAGGAAAGTGAGCGCGGCCTTCGAGGTAACTGTCAGCGGTCCGGAAGACGACGGCGTGATCAAGGTGCTGGCCATCGGAAACAGCTTTTCAGAAGATGCGATAGAAAGCTACTTATACGAACTGGCAGCGGCCAAAAATGTTCCGATCGTGATTGGCAACCTGTACATCGGGGGTGCTTCGCTGGAACAACACTGGAGCAATGCGGAGGGCAACGCTCCTGCCTATGACTACAGGAAAATCGAGGAAGGCGAGAAGACGAACAGGTCACAAACGACCATTGAATACGCTGTGAAGGACGAGAACTGGGATTATGTCAGTTTTCAGCAAGTAAGCGGTAACTCCGGTAAATACGAGACCTTTACCACGCCGCTTCCCGCCCTCGTGAAGTATGTAAAAGAGCGCACTACAAATCCGGAGACAAGGTATATCCTTCACCAGACCTGGGCTTACTCAGAAAACTCCACCCACTCAGACTTCCCTAATTATGGCAATGACCAAAAGGTAATGTATGCTTCTATTGTGCAGGCGTACCGGAAAGCGAAGATTGCCTACAACATGGACTATGTTATTCCGGCGGGCACCGCCATACAGAACGGGCGCAGCACCCTGATTGGCGATAACTTTACCCGGGACGGCTACCACCTGGATTTCGGGATCGGCAGGTATACGGCAGCAAGCACCTGGTTCGAGGCACTTACCGGCATCAGCGTAGTGGGCAACCCTTACAAACCAGCTGGCCTGACAGATCTTGAAGCTGAAATAGCACAACACGCTGCACACGCTGCAGTCCTAAACCCGGACAAAATTACCGTTCTATCCGATTATCAGCCAGCGCCGGCAGCGCCATTGACAGCACCGGTCTATGTGAACTTCGGACACAAGATCGTTCCTAAGTGGAACACTTTAGGAGACCATCACGAAGGCGCTTCCATCGGAAACCTGAAAGACGAGAATGATGCCTTTACCAATATTGCCCTGGTGGTGACGCAACGATTCAATGCGATGAACGAGGTAGGGGAGAGCGAGACCAACACGGAATTCAACATGCCGGCAGATGTTTCGACCCAGTCTTACTACGGAAATACCCGTGGCGTATGGCAGAACCTGGAGATCAGACAGAGCCAGTTCACGCTGTCAGGTCTGGACAAGAACACGACGTATAACCTGTGCTTCTTCGGATCAAGAGCCGGTGTTGGCGATAACCGCGAAACGAAGTTCATCGTTTCTGGCGAAAACGCGAAGACGGTATACGTTCAGACCTCGAGCAACAAAGACAAAACGGCATGTGCCGACGGCATACAGCCCGACTTCAATGGTACGATTACGGTTACTGTAACTGCGGGTGAGAATAATAACAACGGATCCGGCTTCTATTATCTGAATGCCATGAGGCTGGCTCCTGGAAAATAAAATTGGTTGATTGTTAATAGATTAGGTTAATTGAGCCAGAGTTCACTTCACTGTGGACTTTGGTTCTTTTTTATAGGCTGTACTAAGCCCGCTGCCATAACCGATGAAAATTAATACGTTGCGTATGAGATTTGTTTTTTGCCTCCTTGTACTTATTGCCTTAAGCTTCTCTGCCAAGGCTCAGAATCATATTGTAGAAAAAGTAGAGCATCCGGTCGACTGGGTGAATCCGCTGATGGGAACAGACTCCAAGCGCGAGTTGTCTAACGGAAACGTTTACCCCGTCGTCGCCCGTCCCTGGGGCATGAATTTCTGGACCCCGCAGACGGGCAAGATGGGAGACGGCTGGATCTATATGTACAGCGCAGACAAGATCCGGGGTTTCAAGCAAACGCACCAGCCCTCTCCCTGGATGAACGACTACGGGCAGTTCGCCATTATGCCCATTACGGGGAATCTTCGGGTGCGCGAAGATGAACGCGCCAGCTGGTTTTCCCACAAAGCTGAGATTGTGAAACCCTATTACTATAGCGTATACCTGGCAGATCACGATGTGACCACTGAATTTACCCCTACTACCAGAGCGGCTTTCTTCCGCTTCACTTTTCCAGAGGCAGAGCAGGCTCACATCATTCTGGACGCGCTGGATATGGGGTCCCATGTCAAAATTATTCCGAAGGAAAGAAGGATCATCGGCTATACCACTAAGAATAGTGGGGGCGTACCAGACAATTTCCGGAATTACTTTGTCATCGAATTCGATAAGGATTTCGAAGCAGCCCATACCTTCAGTAACTACGAGATTTTCGATAAGCCGGAAGCAGAGGCGAACCACGTAGGGGCAGCTATTTCTTTTAAAACCAGGAAAGGGGAAGTGGTGCATGCCAAAGTGGCGTCCTCATTCATCAGTCACGATCAGGCATTGCTTAATCTGCAGGAACTGGGGAACAAGAACTTCGAGGCTGTAAAAGCAGACGGAAGAGCAGAGTGGGATAAGGAACTTGGGCGCATAAAAGTGGCCGGTGGCACCTACGATCAGACCAAGACCTTTTACTCGAGCTTATACCGCAGCCTGCTGTTCCCGAGGAAGTTTTATGAGATCGACAAAGAAAATAAAGTAGTGCATTACAGTCCGTATAACGGGAAAGTACTGCCCGGCTATATGTTCACTGATACAGGCTTTTGGGATACCTTCCGTTCGCTTTTCCCTTTCCTGAACCTGATGTACCCGGAGTTGAACGCGCAGATGCAGGAGGGCCTTGTAAACGCTTACAAAGAGAGCGGCTGGCTACCGGAATGGGCAAGTCCGGGTCTGCGAAACGTGATGGTGGGAAACAACTCGGCTTCGGTAGTGGCGGACGCTTACCTCAAGCTCGGGAAAGAGCATACCTATGACGTTGAAACGCTCTGGGATGCCGTGATGAATGGTGCCAACAACGCAGGTCCGTTGACTGCAGTAGGGCGTGCCGGCGCATCGTATTACAATGAACTGGGCTATGTGCCTTACGATGTGGAAATTAATGAGAATGCCGCCCGTACGCTGGAGTATGCCTACGATGACTTTGCTATCTACCAGCTGGCAAAGGCCTTGAAGAAGCCTGCTGATGTAGTAGAGCTATACAAGCAACGCAGCCTGAACTACAGGAACCTGTACGACCCGGAGCACAAGCTGATGCGTGGCAAGAACAAGAATGGGGAATTCCAATCGCCGTTCAATCCGTTCAAATGGGGCGACGCTTTCACAGAAGGCAACAGCTGGCACTACTCCTGGTCGGTGTTTCACGATACGCAGGGGCTCATTGACCTGATGGGAGGGAATAAGGAATTCGTGGCCCAGCTGGATAAGGTGTTCAGCCTGCCGCCTGCCTTTGAGGAAAGCTATTACGGGCAGGTGATCCACGAGATCCGTGAAATGCAGATCGCCAATATGGGACAGTATGCGCACGGCAACCAGCCCATTCAGCACATGATCTACCTGTACAACTATGCCGGCGAACCCTGGAAGGCCCAATACTGGGTGCGCGAAACGATGGACCGGATGTACAAACCAACGCCGGACGGCTACTGCGGCGACGAAGACAACGGACAAACCTCCGCCTGGTATGTGTTCTCTGCCATGGGATTCTATCCGGTAACGCCTGCCACAGACCAGTATGTGCTGGGAGCTCCGCTATTCCGGAATATCACGGTAGAACTTTCCAACGGCAAGAAGATCGTGATCAATGCTCCTAAAAATAGCTCTGAGAACAGGTATATCGAGAGCCTTCGCGTGAATGGCAAGGCGCATACCCGAAACTGGTTGAGCCATTCGGATTTGATGAAAGGTGCTAAGTTGAACTTTAAGATGACTGACAAGCCTAATAAGAGCCGGGGTACGTTTAAAGAAGACGCTCCTTACTCTCTGTCTAATGAGTAGCGGCTGTCTGAAACGGTAATAAAACAGAAAAGCCCATCAATTAGCAATTGGTGGGCTTTTCTGTTTTATAGGGCGCGCTAATAGACTTCTAAGTTCTTGTGCAGTTCGGCTTTAGTATAACGGCTTATACCTACAATCCCTATGCGTTTGTACCATACCACAGGGTAATGATACTTGCTTTCAGTCAATCAGTTCCAAGTACGTTCTATTTTTCTGGTTCTAGTGACGCTACCGCTGCTTTCCCTATAGAAGCCTTGTACACGATATACCCTTCCTGTTCCAGTCCATCGAGCATGGTTTTTTTGATTTTAGTTGGATAGCCATCGCGGTTGTAGGTATAGCTACAGGTATAGGAGAGGTCTTTTCTGATATTACTATCCCGGTCGCGCACGGTATACCTGGTGATGTTGTGGTTGCGGTAAGGCAGCTCCAGCGGCATGAACTTGGCTTCGAGGGGAAGGCTCCTCAGATAACCCGGCTTGTCGTCATACTCCAGTTCGATGGTGAGGTAGGGTGTTTCTGCTCGAGGGGCATAATGTTCCATTCGCTGTAGCTTGCCCTGATCATAGCTATAACTAATATGCTTATATAAATAACGAGGGTCGTCCTCTGCTATACCTAATTCATAAGCACTCCGCACAAAATAATAATAGTTGGTCTTAATTAGTTTATTAGCAGCGTCATAGTGGTGATAAACATTATGGCTGTTGGCTCTTCCAGAGGATGGTCCCTGGTTATGCATCACCGTATAAACGGTAAAGCTCTCACGCGCTAAAAGTCCTGTTTCGTGAGACCGTATGAGCATCTCCTGTTTTCTTATAATAGAGTCGGCCTTGTCCAAGCCAATAGAACCTGCATCGGGTCTGAAGTTCACTTCAAAAATCTTATCCTTGAACTGGTGGTCCGGCTCCTTGAAGTACTCATCAAAATAACTATAAGTCACCTCCTGGTAGAAGTTGGGCCTGTTGGTTGTCACGCTGTACACCCTACCCTGGTCGTAGTGGAATTCGTGGGTCGTGCCGCCGATCACCACCTTTTTGGGATATAGCTGCTTGATTTCTTCTTCGCCTTTAGAGCAGGCGGCCAGAATAACCAGAAGGGGGAGGAGGAGTAAAGTTCTTGCTCTCATGACTTATCTGTTTAATGAGATTGGGAAATACTTTACTAAATATAGTTATATTTTAATTTGTAGCAAATTAAATGTGCTGTTTTTCAGTTGTTTAGTTTTCAACTAAGGTATAGCAGCAAGCTTTGCTTAGTCTGCTGATTGCTTACTTCTTCTCCAGCAAACCATGAAAGATCAGGTTAGCCAGGCCCTCATACACGGCAGATGGGCTATAATCGATATCCCTCATTAGTTCTGGTGGTACCTGGCTGATAAACTCCGGGTCCAGGATTTTCTCCAGCGCACTGGCGTAAAGCAGTACTGCCAGCGAGGTATTGGCGTCTTTCCGGATAAAGCCCTTCCGGCTGCCTTCTTCCAGCAATGTTTTGAATCGCTTAAAAGCGGCCTCGGTGCGGTACTGTTGTAGTAGTTGCCAGGTCTTGGGGGTGTGCTTTCGAATGTCGGTGAGCAGCTGGCCGTTGATAAGTGCAAAGCGCTGTCCGACGGTCCGGAAGACTTGTTCCGCTTTGCGGGTGAAATCGGCTTCTTCCTGCTGGAGCAGGTGTTCTACTTCCCGCTGCAGTGCTTCCAGGTAGTGCTTGATCACGGCGTGGAGCAATTCCTCTTTTCCTCTGAAATACTGGTACAGCGTTTTTTTGCTCATACCCAGCTGCTTGGCCAGGTCAGCCATCAATACCTTGCTGTAGCCTTGCTTAAAAAACTGTTGTTGAGCCTCCTGCAATATCAAGGCCTTCGGGGTGTTTGTCGTGTCCATACTAGTAGGGTGCGGTTCATCATCACGGTCCTGCCACAAAGGTACGAGCAGCTGTGACCAGGAAGCTTATACGACAAAAAAATCTCCTGCAGTCAGTATTATTACTGACAATAGCAGGAGATTTTAAATTTATAATCACCTAAGTTAAACTAGATGGCTTAAAGCTGTATTCGCAGGCTTTTGAACCAGAGGGGATTACGCCAGTTTAACGTTAACAGCATTCAATCCTTTGGGGCCTTTTTCAACCTCAAAAGTTACACGATCATTTTCCTTGATCGCGTTCACCAAACCATTCTGGTGCACAAAGACACGCTCCTGGGTCACATGATCCTGGATGAAGCCGTAGCCTTTCGAATCGTTGAAAAAAGAAACGGTTCCTTTTCGGATCAGGTCAGCCGGGTCGATATCGGCCTGCTTGGCCACACCGATCTGGATATCTTCCTGCTTGAATTCTTTTTTCTTCTTCGTAGGGTCTGGCGGCGTGTCGGTGATATTGCCGAACTCGTCCACATAGGCCAACATATCATCCAGGCCTTTGCCTTTGTCAGAGTTGGCCATACGCTCCTCGCGCTTCTGCTCTTTGTCTTGTCTTTTCTTAAGTTTCTTCTTCTCTTTTTCTTTTTTACTGAAGGTTTCTTGTGATCTACCCATATTGCTGTTAAATGATCTATATAATTACGGTAAGCGGATGTTCAGGTTTGTTAGTACCTGAACAGGAAATTTGTGCCATTGCGAATCCACTTTTCAAAAAATGAATTGTCGTTATACTCGCCGGTTACAAGTTCGAAGTCGGGTTGGTCTTTGTTTTTACGAGAGTTCATGAACTTTGGGAGGGAATCCTGATTGTTTGGGGTCCAATCCTGTCCTTTTTGGAGGGCTACGCAGATGTACTCGCGTGTGGTAGTGTCTACCAGGTATCTTCTATTCATCGTAAGGAGGGGTTAGGTGAAACATTGCCAGGGCGGCATTATACAAACGGGGAGTGGTGCAAATACGTGCACATCAAACTTAAAAAAAAGCCTCACCCGCAGGCAAGGCTTTTCTCGAAATGACTTATATCTAAAAACTAAGCACGCTTAACGTTAATCGCGTTTAGTCCTTTTCTGCCTTCCTGCAATTCAAAAGTCACTTTGTCGTTTTCCTGGATTTCATGTACCAGGCCAGTCACGTGTACAAAGTACTCCTGATCTGTGTTGTCTTCTTTAATAAAACCAAAACCTTTCAGGTCATTAAAGAATTTTACTGTTCCGTTATTCATTCTGTGTTGTTTAATTATATACTAACTACATTATAGTTGGTATATAGGTTCATTTATTTTTTTACAATATACGATAAAAATTTTACAATTGCGCGGTGCAGTCGGTTTTATTAAAGGTATTCTATATTCCTTCAGTGCAAAGTCACCAACCAAAGTGCGTACGGGTGCTTTAAAGCCAGATAATTGAGTTAGGAGAGGGTTAGTATACAGAAATATAATTTCTTAGAAGGCTCTGTTTTTGTGATATAAAAACGAAAATAAATTGTTGTTTTATAAAAAGTCTCTATATTGGCGACTGAAATGAACAAGCAGCAGACATCTTATACCTTCTTTTTTTACTTTTTTCCTTCACGGGACTAAAGCGGGAAAAGGTATATGTAATCATATAGAGGCCCCGCACCAAGCGGGGCCTTTTTTGTTTTAAATCAGCAATACGAATGCATCTGACACAACAGAATTTTTATTACGGCTTTGGTTTTAGCTTTTACTTTTTTGGTAAACGCCCGGGGCTGTATTGATTATACTTTAACCTAAAGTTATCACCAGCGCCCCGGAGTCTTACTTCGGGGCGTTTTTTTTGATCTAAATGAAAATAGCAATTCAAGGTATAGCGGGAGCATTCCACGAAGAAGCCGCCCGGCTCCGGTTCGGCGACCAGCCGATAGAGATAGTGCCCTGCCTCACGTTCCGGGAACTGGCTGCGGCTGTTGCCTCGGGGCTGGCCGATAAGGGCATTATGGCCATAGAGAATACCTTAGCGGGTACAATACAGCCCAACCTGGACCTGATACGGGAGCACCAGCTGTGGATAAGCGGCGAAGTGATCATGCGCATCCGCCAGCACCTGGGCGGTGTGCCCGGGTCGTCGCTGCAGAGTATCCGCAAGGTATACTCTCACTACATGGCCCTCAACCAGTGCCGCCCCTTCTTCGATGCCTATCCTGCTGTGGAGCTGATTGAGTCGGAAGACACGGCGCTAAGCATCCGGAACGTAGCCGAAGCCGGCTCTACGAAGCTGGCAGCCATTGGCAGCTCGCTGGCCATTTCACAATACGGCCTTGTCGTGCTCGGAGAGGGGATCGAAACAAGCAAGCAGAACTACACCCGCTTTCTGCTGCTGGACCGGCAGCCGCAACAGGTTATTTCCTGCAACAAGGCCACCCTTAGCCTGGTGCTGCAACCCCACCCGGAAGCTTTCACGCAGGCTATGGCGCTGTTGCAGGAGCGGGGCATACAAGTCTCTAAAATCGAATCTTTGGCTATACCGGGCCGCCCCTGGCACTATCGCTATTACCTGGACCTGCGGTTTGAGGCAGAGGAGCAACTAGATGAACTGCTTTTGTCACTCTATACCTTAACTGAATCTGTCGACCTGCTCGGGAAATACACGGCCCATACCCATTAATCCATTTGTTATGATCAATCCATCAGCACGCGCTAACAAAACAGGCGCTTACTACTTTTCCCAAAAGCTGACCGAGATCAGTCAGCTCGAGGCACAAGGTCGCACCATCCTCAACCTGGGTATAGGCAATCCGGATTTGGCGCCCGACCCGAAGGTGACCACAGCACTGATCGAAGCAGCCTGCCAGGCGGAGGCGCACCAGTACCAGTCGTACCGCTGCACTCCTGCCCTGCGCCAGGCGCTGAGCGCCTGGTATAAGCGAAACTTTGGGGTAGCGCTCGATTATCGGGACGAGGTCCTGCCACTTATCGGCTCTAAAGAAGGCATCATGCACCTTTCACTGGCTTTCCTGGACCCGGGCGATGAAGTGCTTATACCTGACCCCGGCTACCCCATTTATGCGAACGCAGCAGTAGCTGCCGGAGCCAAGGCAATCTACTACAACCTGACGGCGGCGAAAGGTTGGTTGCCGGATGTGGCTGAACTGGAAAGTCTTGTCAGTCCCACCACCAAAATGCTGTGGCTTAACTTTCCGGGCAACCCGACAGGGGCTGTGGCAAGTGAAGCGGACCTGCAGGCGCTTGTCTCTTTTGCCGACAAGCACCAGATCCTGCTTTGTCATGATAATCCCTATGCGCTAATCCTCAACGAAGAGCCGCTTAGCATCTTGGCTATTAAAGGGGCAATGGAAGTGGCCGTGGAGCTCAACTCGTTAAGCAAATCGCACAATATGCCCGGCTGGCGCTTGGGTATGCTGGCCGGAAAAGCAGCCTACCTCGATGCTGTCGCGAAGATGAAAAGCTACTCAGACACTGGCATTTTCAGACCCATACAGGAAGCCGCTATCGTTGCCTTAGAGGCAGATGAAGCCTGGTATTCGGCATTGCAGTCAACCTACCTGCAAAGACGGACCCTGATATGCCAACTGCTGGATGAGCTGCAGTGTAGTTACGCCACCACGGGGGCAGGGCTATACCTGTGGGCGGCTATACCTCCCGGCTGGCAGGACAGCTTCGCTTACAGCGACTACCTGCTCAGCACGTTCGACCTGTTCGTGGCACCCGGCTCGGTATACGGTCGCAACGGCGAGGGCTACATCCGGGTAGCGCTCACGCAACCTGCCGAAGCGCTGGCACAACTGCTACGGAGGGTGCAGCAGCATGAACTCAGCAGCCTCCAGGTATAACACATCAAATAAATAGAATTCAGAAACACATCAGCTTCAACTAATATGAATACGAAATCAGCATGGACACTAAAAGCACAGGAACAGCCTCTCATCATAGCAGGGCCTTGCAGCGCTGAAACAGAAGAGCAGGTGCTGGCGACAGCCCATCAGTTAAAAGATGCGGGAGTGGATATCTTCAGAGCAGGCAGCTGGAAGCCCAGAACCCGCCCGGGCTCATTTGAGGGGGTAGGCCAACAGGGACTTGCCTGGCTGCAGCGCGTGCAACAGGAAACAGGCCTGCGTGTAGCGACGGAAGTAGCGAATACCCTTCATGTTGAGCAGTGCCTGCAGCACGGTATCGATGTGCTTTGGGTCGGCGCGCGTACCACGGCCAATCCGTTTGCTGTGCAGGAAATTGCAGACGCCCTGAAAGGTACAGGTATACCCGTGCTGGTCAAAAATCCTGTTAACCCGGATATAAACCTTTGGCTGGGAGCCATTGAGCGCCTGGAGAAGGCAGGTATCAAACAGGTTGGCGCCATCCACCGGGGCATCTCGCCGCTGGGCAAGTCGGTGTACCGGAACAACCCGGAGTGGAGCATGCCCATGACCCTGAAGGAGCTGCGGCCCGATCTGTTGCTGATCAACGACCCCAGCCACATTGCTGGTAACCGTCAGCTGCTGGCAGGTATAGCCGAAACAGCATTAGCCCTCCGCATGGACGGCCTGATGATCGAAACGCACATAACCCCCGAAACTGCCTGGAGTGACGCCGACCAGCAGATTACCCCACAGACCCTCCAAGAACTGCTTGCAAAACTGAGCGGCCGTCCGTTGACCACTGACACAAAAGCGGGAGCCGATCTGAACGATATGCGCCATTCTATTGACTACATTGATGAGCAACTGATTGATCTGTTGAGCTACCGCATGCAGGTGGCCGCTGAAATAGGCCACTACAAAGCGCAGCATAACCTTACCGTGTTCCAGGAAAACAGGTGGGCGCAGCTGCTTGAAAAACACACCAGTCTCGCTCTGAGCAAAAATCTTAATGAGGAATTTGTCACGCAGTTGTTCGACCGCATCCATCAGGAGTCGGTGAGGAGACAGCAGAGGGTGCTGCCGCTTATACCTGCGCGGGCCTAGTCGGTTTGGCAGTGATTTCGGGTGAGGTAATAACGCGGGCTATACCTGCCAAGTATAGCCTTCCGGCCACCACCAGAGCACCAGAAGTCCGCCCAGCAGCACAATGCCAAACAGGAGCGAAATCTTAGCGAATAGCTTGCTGTTGCCCAGAAAGCCGGCCAGGGCACCCTTAAAAGCGACATTGGAAAGTGCAGCCACCAAAATGATTCGCCAGCCGTTGTCGGGCGACAAATTGCCCATGTTCATCAAGCGGGAAGTAGAAAGTGTAATGGCATCCACGTCGGTCAGGCCCGAAATGATGGCGACAATGTACAGGCCACTGTCCCCGAGGTAGTCATTCGCGGCAGCTGTTGCCAGAATCACAATACCGTAAATAGCACCGAACACGAGGGCCGCCTTCAGTTGGGCGGGGTTTTCCTGCTCGGGCATGTGGTCACCTTCTTCTTTATTGGTAAAGTAAGCGATTAGGCCAACCACGACCATCAGCCCCACCACAACCAACAGGGGAGGGGCCACCTGGGGCATTACACCCGGCGCCACGATCAGGATCTCCGTCAGGATTCGGAAAAAGGCCACCGTAGAGGCAATGAAGATCACAATAGCCGCCAGCTGGCTGCTTCCTTTAGAATCCTTAGCACGGCGGGCATAGCTCACCGTAGTAGCAGTGCTCGAGATCAGTCCGCCCAGCACGCCACCCAGAAATGTGCCCGCCTTGTTGCCGAAGAACTTATATACAAAATAGCCCAGCAGCCCGATGCCTACAATCAGCACGACCATCAGCCAGATGTTATTTGGGTTTAGTACTTCGTAGGGGCCATAGGCTTGGTCAGGCAATATAGGCAGGATAACGAAGGAGATGACCACAAACTGCATGATGGCTGTCAGGTCCTGCTGCCCGATGCGCGATACGATGCGGTGCAGGGTATCTTTGAGGTGGAGTAGAACTGCTACCGTGGCGCCCAAAGCCACAGCCACCGTCTTGCTGCCGTACACCAGGTAGGCGCCTACCGCAAACATGAGCAGAAGGGCCGCTTCCGTGGTTTGACCTACATCAGGTAAAGGCTCCTTCTTTTTCATCAGGTTAGCCGTCACGACAAGGGCGGCAGTGGCCAGCAAGCCGGCTCCTACTACCCATCCGCCCATTTCACGGGTCATCAGGGCAGTGAGGGTGCCAAAGAGTGTGATGAGCGGGAACGTGCGGATGCCGGCAATCTGGGCGTTGTCGTGCTGTCGCTGCAGACCAACCAACAGTCCGAGTCCCAATGAAATGGCAAGTATCTGGAAGAGTTCCTGTTCCATGCAGGCAGTGTAAGGGCTATAGGTAGGATGCTAAGATACAGCCCTAAATGATAAAAGTATAACCGGGGCTATACTTTTATCAGGCAATTACAATATATACCGGGAGGTATGGTTATTCGGCTCCTTCCTGCAGCAGCGTGCTGCTGATGCGCTTCAGCTCCGTTTCGGCGGCTTTTGCCTGGAACTGGATGTCGATCAATCGGTTTTCGGCAACGAGCTGGTTACGCTGCGCCTCCCGCAGCTCAATGGCAGTCAAAAGGCCCAAGCGATAGCGTTCCAGGGCAATGGCGGCGTTTTCCTGGGCCAGCGTCAGGTTGGTTTCTTCCAGCTGCAACAGCTGCAGGCGGTTGGTGTACTGGCTGTAGGCCCGGGCCAGTGCGGCATCCAGCAAGTTCTGCTGGCGCTGATACTCCAGGTTGGCAGACTCCATGTTGATGCGGGCATTTTGAGCCAGGCGATTTGTGTTGAACCCCCTAAAAAGAGGCAGGCTTACACTTAGGCCATAGTTATACCCCCGGTTCTGGTTAAAGAGCGGCGAGAACTCATTCAGCGGTTCGTTCTCTGAGCGGTTAAAGTTATAGGCACCCACCACTCCGATCACAGGGAGACGGCTGGCACGAACGGACCTGATGTCCAGGCTGGCGATCTCCTGATTGAGTTTGAGGCGACCCAGAAGCGGGTTGTTGGCCAGCATGCCTGCATCCGCGTTTCCGTAGTTCAGGTTAGGGTCTACCACAATAGAGTCTACGGCGACAAAGTCGATGTTCGGGTCGCGACTGAGGAGTTGGTTCAGGTTGATCTTGGCGTTCTGAAGCGCCTCCTGTTGCACCAGCAGCTCTGAGCGGTCGGTGTTAAAGTCCACCTGCGCACGCAGAATCTCCACCTTGGCGCTCACACCCACTTCGTACTGTGCCTGGGCGATGTCTACCCGCGCCTGCGAGATGGCAATGGCGTCTTCAATGGCCTGCATCTTCTTGGACTGGCGCACTACCTCAAAGTAATTGTCGAAAATGTTGGCAAGCGTGTTCTGCACGGTTTCGCGGGTGAACAAGGCTCCGGATTTTTCCAGCGCCTTCAACCGATCGTAGTTAATGAACATGCCCATGCCGTCAAATATGGTCCAGTTCAGGTTGATGCTCCCGTTGAGGTTGTTGGAGCTGGCGCCGTTACGGGTGCGGTCCGGGCCTGTCTGAAACTGCTGGCGGGAGTTGTTCTCACTAAAGGTACGGCCCCCGCGTGCGTCCACATTCGGCAGAAAACCGGCATTGCCACGGGTGACGTTGTTCTCGGCAATAGCCTCCTGCCGACCGGCGATCTGGATGTCGTAATTGTTTTGAAGCCCTATGCGGATGGCATCCTGCAGCGAAAGCTGTTCCTGTGCGGCAAGTTTGTTGGGGAAGAGCAGCACTACTCCCAGGAGGAACAGTGCTGCAACTTTAAGTGGGGACATTATATTAGAATGCAAAGGTTTAAATCTTAGCGTCAGAGATTCGATTTCAGATATTATTTACTCAGAGCGTGCTCTCTTTCCTGCTTGCGCTCGTTCCTGCGTTCCTGCTCTGCCTCCCTGTCTTTATCTTCCATCAGGTCCAGGTTCGCCTCGGCCGTGGAGAAGTAAGAATAGATAGCCGGGATGATGTAGAGCGTGAGGCCGGTCGAGAAGATAAGCCCGCCCACTACCGCTATACCCATGGACACGCGGCTTTCAGAACCAGCACCCAGTGCAAGGGCAATCGGCAGGGTTCCCAGAATGGTGGCCAAACTTGTCATCAGGATGGGGCGGAAACGCGACACAGCGGAGTCGATGGCGGCGCTGTACTTGCTCAGGCCCTCCTGCTTGCGCTGGTTTGCAAATTCCACCAGCAGGATACCGTTCTTAGTTACCAGACCCACCAGCATGATCATACCGATCTGGCTGAAGATGTTCAGCGTCTGGCCAAAGTACCACAAGCTGAACAAGGCGCCTGCCAACGCCAGTGGAACGGTGAACATAATGATGATCGGGTCACGGAAGCTTTCGAACTGTGCTGCCAGTGCCAGGTAGATCAGACCAAGTGCGAGTAAGAAGGCAAACATCAAACTGCCGGAGCTTTCCTGGAAGTCCCTCGACTGGCCTGTCAGGGCTGTCTGGTACGTTTCGTCCAGCGTTTTGGCGGCTATCGCGTCCATGGCCGCTATACCGTCGCCAATGGTTTTGCCTTTGGCCAGCGAGGCGCTGAAAGTGGCGGCCGCGAAACGGTTGAAGCGGTAGATCTGCGGCATGGCGCTCTCTTCCTTCAACTCAATCAGGTTGTCCAATTGAATCAGTTCGCCGGCGTTGTTCTTCACGTAAAGGCTGCGCAAGTCCAGGGGCTCGCTGCGGTTGGCCCGCTCCACCTGTCCGATGATCTGGTACTGCTTGCCGCCTCGCACGAAATAGCCGAAGCGAGAACCGCTCAGGCCAAGCTGCAGCGTCTGCGCCACATCCCGGATGTCCACACCCAGTGAAAGCGCTTTCTCACGGTCAATCTCCACACGTAGCTCGGGTTTGTTGAATTTCACGTTCACGTCCACGAAACTGAAAGTAGGGTCCTGGCGGGCTGCCTCCAGAAACTGGGGAACCACCTCGCGCAGCTTCGCCACACTCTGCGACTGTACTACATACTGCACCGGCTGTCCGGAGCCACGGCCACCGCCCAGGCCTTTGTCACCTGAGGCAAAAGCACGCGCGCCCGGAATCTGGTTGATCAGGCCAGGCAGCTTGTCCACGATTTGCTGCTGGGTCAGTTCCCGTTCAGATGGGTCGATCAGGCGCAGGCGTATAAAGCCGCTGTTGGCGTTACGGGTCATACTCGTCATGCTGCCTATACCTGGCACCGAGTCGTTGACCAGTGCCGTCAGCTCGCGCATGTAGTTGTCCATGAACTCGAAGGAAGCACCCTCAGGGCCGGTGGCGTTGATGCGCAGGCCGCTGCGGTCCTCATCAGGCGTCAGCTCCGATGGCATGGTTTTCATGAGTCCCCAGATGATGCCGGCAGAAGCGAGTATCAGGATGAAAGCGACCCAGCGGAACTTCATGAAGCTCTCCAGGCTGCTGCGGTACCCATTGGTTAGGGAGTTAAAGAACGGCTCTGTTTTGCGGTAGAACCAGTTTGGCTTTTCCTGGTGGCGGAGCATGCGCGAGGACATCATCGGTGTCATGGTAAGCGACACGAAGGCCGAGATGATCACCGAACTAGCCACCACTATGCCGAACTCCTTAAAGAGGCGACCGGTGGTGTCTTCCAGGAAGGCTACGGGCATGAACACCGCAGCCAGCGCCACCGTGGTGGAGATAATAGCGAAGTATATTTCCTCGGAGCCCTTCTTGGCGGCCTTCTTAGGTTCCTGCCCGTCTTCTATACGGGCATAGATGTTCTCAAGTACCACAATGGCATCGTCCACCACCAGGCCGATCGCGAGCACGATACCCAGCAAGGTGAGCACGTTGATGGAGAAATCCATCAGGTACATGATGAAGAAGGTGCCGACGAGCGAGACAGGTATGGCCACGACCGGAATGAGCGTGGAGCGCCAGTCGCGCAGGAAGAGGAAGATAATAACGACTACCAGGCCGAAGGCGATGAAGAACGTTTCCTGCACCTCAAACAGGGAAGCCTTGATGTATTGGGAGTTGTCGAAGCCGATAACCAACTCGATGTCCTTGGGAATGTCTTTCTTGATGTGCTCGAGGCGTCGGTAGAACTCATCAGAGATCTCTACCTGGTTGGAGCCCGGCTGCGGAATGATCACCACGCCCAGCATCGGAATGCCGTTGAAGCGAAGCACCGTCTTCTCGTTCTCAGGTGCCAGTTCGGCGAACCCGATGTCACGGAAGCGGATCAGGCGGTCGGCGTCCTGGCGCACTACCAGGTTGTTGAACTCCTCCGGGGTGGAAATACGACCCATCGTTCGCACCGAAAGCTCGGTGCTGGCACCCTCTATACTTCCGGAAGGCAGCTCTACGTTTTGCCTGGTCAGCGCCTGCTGTACCTCAACCGGGGTTACGCTGAGGGCGGAGAGTTTGTCCGGGTCCATGCGCAGGCGCATGGAGTAGCGCTTGTCGCCCCAGATGTTGATGGCACTCACACCCGGAATGGTCTGCAGCTGCTCCTTAAATATGTTGGTGGCCAGGTCAGAAAGGTCGAGCAGGGAGCGCGTCTCGCTCTTGATGCCGAGCATCAGGATCGGGTTTGCATCGGCGTCGGCCTTGGCAATGGTGGGAGGGTCAGCATCATCCGGCAGCAGGCGCTGTGCCCGCGACACCCGGTCGCGCACGTCGTTGGCCGCGGCCTCCAGGTCGATGCCCAGGTTAAACTCTACCGTGATGTTGCTGCTGCCCTCGCTGCTGGAGGAGGTAAGCGTGCGTATCCCTGCTATACCGTTGATGGACTCCTCGAGCGGCTCGGTGATCTCCGACTCGATGGTCTCGGCGTTGGCCCCGGTATAGGAGGTAGACACGTTCACGATCGGAGGATCCACGCTCGGGTACTCGCGCACGCCAAGGAAGTTAACCCCGATGATGCCGAATACGATGATGGTGATACTCATCACGATGGCGAGTACCGGGCGCTTTATACTTATGTTTGATAAACTTGCCATACTTCTTAATTACTTATTCCTTCTCTTCAGGAGATTCATTTATACCTCCTTAGGCTCCATGCAGCACGTTGCGGCGTGCTACTCCTTCACTTCAGATGATGTCACTCTTCTGATTTTCAAATCAGAGCCGGGGCGTGCCTGCAGTATACCTGAGCTGATGATGGTATCGCCAGGTTGTACTCCTTCAATGATCTGGATCATGGTTTCGGAGCGTTGGCCGATCTTCACCATCTGTGGCTGGGCTTTTCCGCCTTTTGCCAGGAACACTTTATGTCCTGTTGCCTCCGGGATGATCGACTCAGTAGGTATAAGGATGGCTTCCTCCACATCCTTCAGGCCAAGCTCCACTTTCACAAAGGCGCCAGGCTTTATTTCCTGGTTCTTGTTCTCGTAGAGGGCGCGCAGTTGCAGGGTGCGGGTGGCGGGGTCGATGTTGGGCTGTATGGCGTAAATGGTGGCTTCATACCGCTCAGCACTGCCTTCGGAAGAGAAGGTGATCTTATCGCCTACTTTTACGGATTGGCTATAGCGGCCGGGTATGGAAAAGTCGATTTTAACAGGGCTGATGTCGACGATGCGGGCCACAGGCGTGGTTGGCGTTACGTAACTGCCTTCGCTCACCTGGCGCAGGCCGATCACGCCATCGAACGGCGCACGCACGTAGGCTTTGGACAAGGTGGCTTTCAGCGCCTGGATGTCTGCTGTGGCAGTGGCGAGCTGGTTGCTCACCTGGTCATACTCCTGGCGGCTGATGTATTCTTTCTCGAGGAGGGTGCGCTGGCGCTCTTCCATGTCCTGGTACAACTTCTGGTTCGACTGCAGCTTGGCCAGCTGAGCGCGCAGGTCTGCGTCGTTCACTGTCATCAGGAGCTGTCCTTTTTTCACCTGGCTGCCTTCCTTGAAGTTGATAGCCGTTACGCGGCCGGATATTTCGCTGCGCAGTTCCACGTCCTCGTTCGGCATAACGGAGCCGGTAGAAGTGATCCTGTTCTGGAAAGCGGTGGGAGAGACTACAAACACGTCTACGGCCACTTTCTGAGCCATAGGTCCGCCCGTAGGTCCGGCAGCTTTTGTTTCTTCGTTACCAGAAAACACTTTGCTGTAAAGTAGGTAACCCACAACGGCGGCAACTACCAGGAGAAGGATGGTTTTGACAGTTTTGTTCATTTAGATTTAAACTTCGATTCGAGGTGCGTGACCTCAAAGGTATAAAATTCTGGTTTGTATTAAATGTATAGACAACAGCAAAAAACGACTAAATTTACACGCTTATCATGGTAGTAAAAAGCATGGGCTAGCTGAACTCTACCAACAGGCGCTATTATAAGACAAACGGCAACTCCAGAGGTTTAAAAACGAATAAAAGAATTTGCGCAAAGGTATGAGCGACAACAAGAAAAACTTTTTTGAAGATGTGTATGAAGTAGTTAAGCTGATCCCCGAGGGGCGTGTGACTTCGTACGGCGCCATCGCCAGCTACCTGGGCTCGAAGGGTTCGGCCCGGATGGTCGGCTGGGCCTTGATCGCTTCGCAGCCATTTGCCGCTATACCTGCGCACCGGGTGGTTAACAGAATCGGTATGCTCACCGGCAAGCAGCACTTCGAAGCTTCCAACGCCATGCAGGAGCGGCTGGAGCAGGAGGGCGTTAAAGTCGAGAATGACCAGGTGGTGGAGTTTGAGAAGCTGTTCTGGGACCCGGCGAAGGAACTGCTGTAAAGTTTGAGAGTTTAGGAAGTGAGGCTAGCTTTCGTTTGGGTAAACTATTGTGTGATTTTCACATTTGAAGATGCGGCTGATAGCCTTTTCCATACCTGAATGGCCTTTTGCAGTCGGGGGCGGTTGTAGCGCTGCACCAGGATGGGGTATACGTTCAGGATCACATTCAGAAAAATCAACCACAGCGATTGCTCTAGTCCGTATTGGTATAACACGAAAAAGGTAAACCCAAGTACGATAAAGAAGATAACCAAATGCCCGAACTCAGATTGTCGGGTATTGTATTCCATCCGCTGTAGTGCCTCCAGATCTTTTTTGACAGGGCTTACCGCTTTATGAAGCCTTTCCCAGCCAACCCAAACCAGCAGCTTCCGGAAGATGTTGACACCAAACCATCGGTATACCTGCCCGCCATTTTCCCATACCTTCACATCAAAGTATTCAGCTGAGAGGGCTGGTTTAAAGGTTTGCATGATAGACGACACCGCCATCATCAGCATGAAATTAAAAACCCAGGCAAAAGAGAAGGAAGTGACGCCCAGCAGATAAGCTACGGCTAGAATCATGCCGACCGAAAATAGGGAGATGAGAAAAGTGCTAAGGTATTTAAACATGGGTACAGCGTGCAGCTATGTTTTCAGGTATAGTGATTTACTAATTTACAGCTATTGCCCTTTCCGGTCAAACCCCAAAAAGAAAAAGGCACCACCTTGCGGGCAGCGCCTTTAACCACTCTAACAAATCACTGTCGGCACGAGTCCGGGGACTACGCTGCTGACAACGGCCTTATCACAGCCTACAGAAAAAATGTCTATGCAGCACCATAGGGGCTCTGTCTTCCCCGATAGTGATACAAGTATAGGGAGTCTGAAACTGGCAATTTTAACTTTTAGACAAGCGACCGTTTTGCGTACCCTTACAGCAGGTATAGCACCCCGCAGGCTGTACGCGGCACGATGGCTGCACTTCGTGTGGCAGGTATAGCCGCTCGTCTAAAAGCACCTGTCGGCTAGGGACTTGATGCGCAGAAAACGTAACTTTGCAGGATGGAAGTAAAACTGAACGCGGCACGTGAGCTGGAGGTAAAGAGCTGGAGTCTGCCGGATGTGCGTAACATCACTCAGAACAGGCTGCTGCTGCACCTGCTCTTCTGGGCGGTATACGTGTGCTTTTTCGGTCTGCTCTACGGCAGCTACATCGACGATTACTACAACGCCTTCATGATCGAGCTCATTGAGCTGCCGTTCAAGATGCTGCTGGTATACTTTAACATGTACTTCCTGATGCCGCAATACCTGTTGCAGCAGCGCTACCTGGAGTTCGCCGTATACCTGCTCCTGATGATGGGGGCCATCGGCATCCTGATGCAATTTGTGCTCATGCCGCTGCTCATTCATCCGCTCATCTGCCCCACCACCTGTACCAACGACAACCTGACGCTCCACCGCTTTGTGCGCAATATCGTCAACCTTGGTTACCTGGTGTCGATGTCAGCGGCCATCTACCTGCTCAAAAACTGGTACCGCAACCAGCAGTCCACGCAGCAGCTGGCGCAGGATAAACTGGAGGCCGAACTTAAGTTTCTGAAAGGCCAGATTCACCCGCACTTCCTCTTCAACACGCTCAATAGCCTGTACTCGCTCACGCTCCGCAAATCCGATAACGCGCCGGAGGTGGTGCTCAAGCTGTCGGGTTTGATGGACTATATGCTCTATGATGCCGCTGCTGCCAAAGTCCCGCTAGAAAAGGAGTTGAGCTACATTCAGAACTACATCGCCCTGGAGCGCATCCGCTACGGCGATCGGGTGGACATTGCCTACACCGAGTCGGGAGGTATAGCCGGTAAGCAGATTGCACCCATGATGCTGCTGCCCTTTGTGGAAAATGCCTTTAAGCACGGCGTGAGCACCGAAACCAAAAACGCCTGGATAAGGGTAGACGTGAAAGTGCAGGGCCATACCTTGGTAGTGCTGGTTGAGAACTGCAAATGCCTCGAAAAAGCCAGCGACAGCAACCGCGATTTCGCCTCAGGCATCGGCCTGAAAAACGTGCGCCGCCGCCTGGAGCTGCTCTACGAAAACAGGTATAACCTGGAGGTTGAGGACGAGCCTGAGAGCTATGCCGTGCGCCTGGAGTTGCACCTGGGTCAGGGATAAAAATTTTTAGAGATTTATTCCCTGAGCCCTCCGAGAAATAGGGCTGTTTCTTTAGGGGATTCTCCCCTTGAGGGGAGCGTAGAAGGGTGTTTACATCAGCGAGTAAATTGCAAATAGGTCATTAATTGGGTTTTCTGTACTGCCTTTACACCCCTATAATCCCCTCAAGAGGATAGTTGCTAGCAGAAATTATAAGCCTTGCTTCTTTTAAGCAACAGGAGTGGGTTAACGTATATCACGAACATCAGCTAAGATTAACGCACACCCATTACGTATACCTTGTGCCATACCTGAATAAAACATGAAACTACGCTGCCTGATAGTAGACGATGAGCCCCTGGCGCTGGACGTGCTGGAGACTTTTGTGGAACGCCTCGACAACCTGGAACTGGTCTGCCGCTGCAACAATGCTGTGGAGGCTTACAACTGCCTGCAGACTGAGCACATCGACCTGATGTTCCTCGACATACAGATGCCCAAGCTGACAGGTATAGATTTTCTCAAGTCTATACCTAATCCGCCCAGGGTCATCTTCACCACCGCCTACCGCGACTACGCCCTCGACAGCTACGAGCTCAACGCCGTAGACTACCTACTCAAGCCCATCGCCTTCGACCGCTTCCTGAAAGCTGTGGCCAAGGTGACACCAGCCGAACCCAGAGGTATAGCCACTTCGCCTCCAGCAACAAATCAATCCGAACCGGATTACAAGGATGCCTTCATCTATCTGAAAGCCGACAAAAAAATGGTGAAGGTGATGCTGGCCGATATTCTTTACATCGAGAGCCTGAAGGACTACATCCGCGTAAAGACCGATACGAAGGAGATCATCTCATACCAGAAAATCTCCTTCCTGGAAGAAAAGCTGCCCACCGACAAATTCCTGCGCATCCACCGCAGCTTCATCATCTCCCTCGACAAGGTGCAAGCCTTCTCCGCCACCGCCGTCGACGTAGGCAAAACCGAAATCCCGATCGGCCGCCTCTACAAGAATGACGTTCTGCAAGTGCTCGGGCAGAACAACCTGCTGGAAAGTTAAAGCGTTTAGGATTTTGAGAGTTTAAGAGGGAAGAAGTAAGGTGAAGTGAATTGCGTTTGCTCCATTCTGCTAATTATGCCAAAAGAGGCAGGTATAGCGAATGAGGTAAAACTTCTATACCTTAACTCGTAGCATAATATCTTTCTTTCCCGTAAAGGCTCGTCAGGAGACGCATTGTTGACTCCCAGACTCTTAAACTCTCTAACACCTAAACTCCCTTGAACTCCATCTCCAAAAAGAAGCTGTTTTACCCGATAGCGGCTTGCCTGCGCAGTTACCTGCACGAATACGACCGGGAGACAAAACTGCCCGTGCACTACGAAGATCTGGTCCACTATACCGATGCCTTCCCTTACTACGACAAAAAAGGGCACGACACACTCTGGGAGACCATCATGTTCGACCAGCAGGCGCAGGCGGAGCTCAACTCCGGACTGACCCAGATCTACGCCCTGCTCAAAACGGACGGCGATATGTCGGTGATGGAGCACCTGTACGTGTCCCGGGTCGATTACTGCACCTTTGGCAACTCTAACCCTTTCCGGGTGCAGATCATGAACCAGCTCAACGACAACTACGACTACTTCTATGTGAAGCGTGCCGATGCTTCCCGCATCTACGGGCTTGAGCTGGAGTACATTTTGTCGCCCAACCGCATCAACTACCTCGTGGATGGCGACACGCTCATTGAAGAGCATATTGCAGGTATACCGGGCGACCTTTTTATCAAAGAATACCTCAACCGGCCGGCCTCCAACAAGGTGCGCATTGCCAAAGAGTTTGTGAAATTTAACGAACGCTGCTTCGTGCGACTGCTCGGCGACATGCGCTCCTATAACTATGTGGTGGACATCACGCCTGACTTTGAGGATGAGCAGTACCGCGTGAGGCCCATCGACTTCGACCAGCAATCCTATGAAGGGCGCAAGAGCATGTACCTGCCGCAGTTTTTCAAAGACAATAACGTGATTGTGGAACTGGTGCTCAAGCTGCTGAAACCTGATGTGGTGCGGCAGTACCAGAACGAGGAGCGAACGCTTATTTTCAGGCGCCTGCGCACAGCCCGCTACCGCCTTCGCGACTTGATTGACTGTATGCGCAAAGACACCATCTCGACACCAGAAAAAATAGCGCAGCTGAAGCAGGAACTGGCCCAGCATCACAATTCAGACGAGTTTCTCAAATGCCGGGGCATGGGGGACCTGGTGCGCCTCAACCTCAAAACCGTGATGAAAAAAGCCAAAATCAAGTAGGGTTATACCTGCTGCTACAGTCGCTCCAGGTTGGTGCGGGTGCGCTCGCTGTCGGTCAAATTGCCGGTGTTCACAGTAGTGGCGGGCTCAAACAGCAGCACTTCGGCCTCTTCGTGCGCCACCGGCCGGTGCTCCACGCCACGGGGCACGATAAGGAACTCTCCCGGTTGTAAGGTGATCGTTTTGTCCCTGAATTCCATATCAAAGCTTCCCTTTACGACCAGAAAGAGCTCGTCCTCCTGCTCATGGTGGTGCCAGTCGAATGCGCCCTTGAACTTAGCGAGCTTCACCTGCTGCCCGTTCAGCTCCCCGGCAATACGCGGATTCCAGAAGTCAGGTATAAGAGAAAACTTCTCAGACAGCTTTACTTTTTCTATTTTCTGATTCATGCTATACCTATTTTATAGAGTGGTTATGAATATCATCTAAATTTATTTGGACTGATTCTAAATAGACCTTACCTTTGTGTTGTTCGATTTAAGAAACAAGCGCCACCACTATGATAGCAGCAATAGCGAAGCCCGGAGAGATAAAGACAGCAGCCCCTGAATTGGTCGAAATTTATGCAAACGAAGCTGGAGCCGTGTTCCAGTGCGACCGCAAGAACCGCCTGATGCTATACTTTGCCGGAACGCTGAACGTGCTCAAGGTAGATACTTTTCTGCGTTTAAAGAAAGCTGTTGCAAGCATTGACTTGGAGCAAATGGCCGCCGACCCGTCTCGTTCCTCTGATTACGAAATTGTATCGATCTGTGGCTGCGACCGCTGCTTTATCTTGTCGCTGACTGAACTGTATGGCCTGCGTGATCTCCTGGCGGGCGCAAAGTTTAGCCTGGAGTTGAACCGCCTGCTGCACGAGTGCCTGACACCGCTCGAAGCCTAGTTCCGCAACAGCAGCTATACCTGCCAGCACAACCTTAGAGTTGTGCTTTTTTTATTTAGACTTCTTCTATATTTCGTCCCATGTGTCCGTTTTCGGAACATTATACTTATCTTAATGGTAAGAATAAAAGACGCATGCTCTGCTTGGAGCATGCCCTGGATGTAGAACGAAAAACACCCCTATACCTATGAAGGATTTATTAAGGCTAAGAACTTCGCTTACCGAAGAGATAGAAAGAGTACTCAACGAACAGATCAAAATGGAAGCAGACGCTTCGGCTATGTACCTGGCCATGTCAGCCTGGTGCGACCGCAACGGCTTCGACTTCAGTGCAGGTTACTTCAAGAAGCAGTCGGACGAGGAGCGCGAGCACATGCTGCGTCTGTTTAAGTACGTGTCTGATATGGGCGGCCGTGCCGTTTCTCCGGATATTTCAGGTATTCAGATCGAATTCGAGTCTTTCAGAGGCGTGTTTGAGCAAGCGTTGCAGCAGGAAATCGCTGTAACACAATCATTCAACCGCATGGCTGACAAGTGCATGAAAACCAAAGACTTTGTGACGTTCACGTTCCTGCAGTGGTTCCTGAAAGAGCAGATCGAGGAAGAATATGTAGCCCGCCGTGCGCTTGAGTTGTTCGATGTGATAGGCGAGGAGGGAACAGGCCAGTACGAGATCGACAAGCGTGTGCCGAAAATCACATACGAGGATACTTACGAGGGATAATTAACCCTACTATAAAAGCAAAAGCCTTTGGATTCGCTCCAAAGGCTTTTTTTTATTAGTGGCCCCTATACCTATACCTGACCGTCTGTTTTCAGGATATGGTCATTGAAAGCTTGTTTGGCCTTTTCTTCGGTGGTATGTTGCAGCCACACATTGTCAGGCTGAAAACTCATGACAGGGGCAAAATCGCAGCGGTCAGTGCATTCGGTCTTCACCACTTCTACCTTTCCTTTCAGGCCCATGTCTTTGATCATGTTGCGGAGCATTTTGCCGATCTCCTTTCCGCCCTTCTTCTTGCACTTGCTGCCCGTGCACACATATATCACCTTATCAGGTACCTCAAATCCTTTGCTCATGTATTAGTTTGAATTGCTTCTCTTTTAAAGAGGAAAACTTGTGAATTAGTTCATGTACGTGCAGTCCTATACCTTCGGCTTAACTTTGCTGACAGGCCGTGAGCCAACTGCGGGCCTCGTCTATATCTTTAAAGATACGCATCTCGAAGCGACCCTGTACCCGATCCAGCATATCGGCTGAGGAAGCGGCTGCAAATGCATCTTCATTGGCAATGTGCGCATAATATCGCAATCCTGCTTCTGCGGCGGCAGGTATCCATACCTGCTCAATCCATTCCACTGATTCATCCCAACGCCCTACCAGGTTACGGTTATCGTTCAGTCCGCAGGAGGCTTTATGCTGCTTAATGGCTTGCAGTACGGCAAGGCTACCCTGCTTTACGTTTTCAGGAGACACATAGCCGATCCAATCGTTGTACACCCACTTGTTATGCTCATCATAATAAATGGTGAGGTAAGTTTTGCCTGTAGAAGATGTAAGCTCCTGTACTTTCATCCGGATAATTTTGTGCGCTGGTTTATTGAGGATCGGCAGTATTCGGTACTCCTTCCCGCTGACTTGTAGAAGTAAATGTAGTGAATTAGGTTTGTTAATGCCCTGTGCGATTATCATACGGCAATAGCCGCAGCCTTGATTTGTAAAAGGACTGTTAAGCGAAAGCTTACTGGATATTGGTGTTCACCAGTTTCAGCTGACCGGCTCGCTTTTGCCCATATGCCTTAGAGACTGGCCCTCCTGTAATAACTGTTGTCCCGGGTTCATTCATGCCTACAAATGAATTTCTGTCTTTCCCTGACAGACCAGCTTTTCCTGCCTGATGAAAGACCGAATGCTTGACTTGTTATAAAGTATAGGTGTCTACTTGCAGAATGTTGCCTGTGCCTACCACATAGGTGGTGCCTTTGGCAATTTCCGAGTTAGATATGGAAGAATGCTGCGCCAAGGAGGTAAAGGAACCAAGGAAACCCAGTAAGAATGTGAGTGAGCAAGGTGATTTTTTCAGAACAGTATTAAGTTAAGGATATAATTAGATATATTAAGCCTGCTATAAAAATTGCCAGCCCGGAGAAGACTGGCCTGATTTCTTTGAATGCTGATTTCTGGCTTAAACCTTCAACCTCACTAACTGTCTAATCCCACATCTAACCTACTAACCTTAAAAGAAACATGCACATCAAGACTCTGAGAACCCCGAAGCGCTTGGCCGCTTCGTTGCTGAGCCTGTTGCTACTGGCGGGCTCCCCGGCTCCTGTCGTTTTTGCGCAGAACGGCAACCAGGCCATCACCGGCTACCAGCGACCACCCGAGGCCATTGCCTCTATTATCGACGCGCCTTCTACACCAAATGTCAGCATTAATTCCAAAGGCGACTGGATGCTGCTGCTTGAGCGGGCAGGCTACCCCAGCATAGAGGAGCTTGCGCAACCTGAAAGCCGTCTGGCTGGACTCCGCATCAACCCCGCCACTAACGGGCAGAGCCGCGCCACTTTTATCAACAATATCAAGCTAAAGCAGGTGAATGGCGGCCAGGAGTTTGAGCTGGCAGGTATACCGCAAAATGCCCAGATCTCTTACGTAACCTGGTCGCCGGACGAAAAACAGATCGCTTTCACCATCACCAAAGCCAATGGCATCGAACTGTGGACAGCAGGTATAGCCGACCGACAGGCGCGCAAGCTAACTGACGCCGCCTTGAACGATGCGTATAGCGGCAGTCCATTCTCGTGGTTGCCGGATAGCAAGTCGCTGCTCGTGAAGTTTGTGGACGAGAAGCGTGGCGAAATGCCAAAGGCTAACCTGGTACCAACGGGCCCGAACATTCAGCAAAACATTGGTAAGGCAAATCCTTCGCGCACCTACCAGGATCTGCTCAAGAACAAGTACGACGAGCAGCTTTTCGACTACTACATGCAGACCCAGCTGAAGCTGGTGAGCCTGGACGGAAAACAGCAAAATGTAGGTCAGGCCGGCATTATCAAGAGTGCCGACGTATCGCCGGATGGGCAGTACCTGCTCGTGGAAACGATCCAGAAACCTTACTCATACCTGGTGCCGCACTATTACTTCCCTTACAATGTGGAGGTGTGGGGCCGTGATGGTAAAGTAGTGAAGCAATTGTCCCAACTGCCACTCGCCGAAGATATTCCGATTGGTTTTGATAACGTGGCCAAAGGTCCGCGTGGCTACAACTGGCGACCTGACAAAGCGGCTACGCTCTATTGGGCAGAAGCGCAGGATGGTGGTGATGCCAGCAAAGAAGTTGCTGAGCGCGACGTAGTGTTCATGCTGGATGCACCTTTCTCCGGAAAGCCTGCTAAACTGGCCGGTACCAAGTACCGCTATCGTGGTGTACAGTGGGGCAATAATGACTTGGCTCTTATAAACGAGCGCCTCTGGAAAACCCGCACTGAGCGCGTCGTTCGCGTGAATCCATCGAAGCCTGCGCAGGCCGGCACGGTGCTGATCGAGCGCTCTTACGAAGACGGTTACAGTGACCCGGGCAGTCCGGTATACACCAAAAACCAGTATGGCCGCAGTGTGTTGCTAACTGATAAGAAAGGTGACAACATTTACATGATCAGTGAAGGTGGCTCACCGGAAGGCAACCGTCCGTTCCTGAGTGAATTCAACCTGAAGTCGAAAAAAGCGAAGATCCTGTTCCGCTCTGAGGCCCCTTATTACGAGCGTCCGGTGGACATCATCGATCTGAACAGCAAGCGCATCATCACCCGTCGTGAGTCGGAGCAGGAGGTGCCGAACTACTTTGTGCGTGACCTGAACAAGAAGCGCATGACGCAGGTAACAAAATTCCCGCATCCATACCCGCAACTTCAAGGCGTGCAGAAAGAGATGCTGCAGTACGAGCGTAACGATGGTGTGAAATTAACGGCGGTACTATACCTGCCGAAAGACTACAAGAAAGGTAGCGGAACGCTTCCGATGCTGATGTGGGCTTATCCGCGTGAGTTCAAGAATGCCGCTGCTGCCGGACAAGTGAAGAGCTCGCCTTACGAGTTTACCCGCATCAGCTCTGGTTCGCCGCTGTTCTGGGTGACGCAAGGCTATGCCGTCCTCGACCGCACGGACTTCCCGATTGTAGGGGAGGGAGATGCGCAGCCAAATGACACCTACGTGGAGCAACTGGTAGCTAGTGCCAAAGCTGCTATCGACAAGACAGTAGGTATGGGCGTGGCCGATCCGAAGCGCATTGCCGTGGGCGGACATTCTTACGGTGCTTTCATGACCGGCAACTTGCTGGCACACTCTGATCTGTTTGCCGCAGGTATAGCCCGAAGCGGAGCTTACAACCGCACGCTCACACCGTTTGGTTTCCAGCAGGAGGAGCGCACGTACTGGCAGGCACCGGAGGTATACAACCGCATGTCTCCGTTCTCTGCAGCTCATAAAGTTAAAACGCCTATCCTACTTATTCATGGCGAGGCTGACAACAACTCCGGTACCTTCCCGGTGCAGAGCGAGCGCTTCTACAACGCCCTGAAAGGCCACGGTGCCACCACACGACTAGTGTTCCTGCCGCACGAGAGCCACGGCTACGCAGCCCGTGAGTCAATCCTGCACATGCTGTGGGAAATGGACACCTGGCTGAACACCTACGTGAAGAACCGTCAGGTGCAGTAAGGTATACCTATACCTTGCCTGTAAACAAAATGCCCCGGCCAAACAGGTCGGGGCATTTTGTTTTTATACGTTAAATAAGATATTTATTGATTGATCGTCTTGATCGTGTGCGGGACAATATCACGTGGCCAGTTTTGCCCGTCTACCGGCTCTTCGGCGATCTTATCGACTACTTCCATACCTTCTATCACTTCTCCAAACACTGTGTACTCCTGGTCCAGTGAGGGCTCTCCGCCGATCGTGGTGTAGAGCGCAATCTGCTGTGGGGTATACTTCATGTTGTGTTTGGCCTCTAATGCTCTTAGTTCCTGAACAGTTTTGATCTCTCCCTGCACAATGTAAAAGTTGTGGGATGAGGATTCCTTCTCCGGGTTGCGCTCGTCGCCGTAGCGGGCCATGGCCAGGGCTCCGCGCTTGTGAATGTATTTGGGGTTGAACTCCTGCGGAATTTTGTACGCCCCGTTTTTCATGGTACGGGTATCAGAGTCACCGCCCTGCACGGCAAATCCTTTGATGACCCGGTAAAACTCCCCCTGGTCATAAAAGCCCGCTTTTGTAAGGCGCACAAAGTTGGCGCGGTGCAGCGGTGTTTCAGGGTATAGCCGCAGCTTGATATCACCGTGGCGCGTGCTGATCAGGATCAGGCTGTCAGCGTGTTCTTTTTCGTAGGCAGTCAGTATGGCGACGGCACTCTCTGAAGTGAGCGGCTCCAGCTTGGCCTCCGTATCGGTCTCCAGATTCTCGGATTTAGTCTGTTCTTCTGTGTTGGGCTGGCAGCCTGTCAGGCTGATGAAGAAAGCGATCACCCAGAGGAGATGCCGGGGAGCGCGTGTTTTTTTCAAATAGTTCATAACGGTGAGTTTAGTGCATCTGTTAATATAGTGAACTGTAGGTATAGGTTGCAAATAAAATTGCACCGGCTAGTCATTAAAATAGGATTAAAATTTGACTTTTCAAGGATAGTGCTTCCTGAATGCAAACTTTGCATTACGAACAACGTATAAAGGCGGCTCCAAATATTCTGATCTTTGCATACACCCCAAAAAGTGCCCTGATTGCCGTGGGAGCGAGGATTTGCGCGCTAAATTCAGTGCAATTTAAATGTTGCAACAACGTGTGGCCTGCAGCTAGCGCCAGGTGCATTTCATAAAAAAGCTTCCAAAAAAATTATACTTTTATTTGGATATATAAATCTCATTCAATAGTTTGCCTTTCACTATCCTTATAATAAACCTTAAAACTTTAACTAACCTAACATTTTTACAAGTATGAAAAACACCTTACGCGTTAAGAACGTTCTGCGTTCTGTCCTATTTGGCGCAGCTCTCTCTACTGCTGCCGTTTCGTTTACCTCTTGCGACTCTGAGGCCCCTGAAGCAACTGAAGTAGCAGAGAATTTACAGACCTCCACCCAAAATGGAGCTGTTATTAAAGGCCAATACATTGTAGTATTTAAGAAAGATGCCAATCAGCGTCTGGATGGTACTGTTACTTATGCCGAGCGTGTAGGCGCAGTGCGTGAAATGGGCCAGGAATTACTCTCCTCTAAAGGTATTTCCAATGCAACAATTGAGCAGGCCTATGGTCAGGCATTAGTAGGTGTGGCAGTAAAACTGTCGGATGACCAGGTGGACGCGCTCCGTAGCGACAGCCGTGTAGATTATATCGAGCCAGACAGAATTGTGATGCTGGCGAAGCCAGGAACAGGTGGCGGCGGTTCTGCAGCCCAGACAGTGCCTTACGGCATTGCCCGTGTGGGTTATGGTGACGGTACCGGTAAAACTGCCTGGGTGATTGACTCAGGTATAGACCTTGACCACCCAGACCTGAAAGTGGATGTTAACCGCAGCAGAACGTTCTTTACCTCTGGTAGAGATGCTGGCTCAGCTGACGATGGCAACGGACACGGCACACACGTAGCAGGTACGATTGCCGCTCTTAATAACTCCATCGGTGTGATCGGTGTGGCACATGGCGCTACAGTAGTAGCCGTAAAAGTGCTGGACTCACGCGGTAGTGGTTCTTACTCTGGCGTAATCGCTGGTGTTGACTATGTGGCTTCGGCTGCTCAGTCTGGCGACGTGGCCAACATGAGCTTGGGTGGCCCAACTTCTCAGGCATTGGATGACGCAATTATTGCTGCTGCCAACAAGGGGGTTAAGTTCGCCCTGGCTGCCGGTAACGAGTCTACGCACGCTAACAACTCGTCTCCTGCACGTGTAAACCATGCTAACGTGTACACAGTTTCTGCCATGAACTCTTCTGACTCATGGGCCAGTTTCTCTAACTATGGCAACCCGCCGGTAGACGTTTGCGCACCTGGTGTGAGCATCAACTCTACCTGGAAAGGTGGTGGTTATAACACGATCAGCGGCACATCTATGGCGTCTCCGCACGTAGCAGGTCTCCTGCTGCACGGACCACTTAGAACAAGCGGCACTGTGAAGAACGATCCGGACGGAAACCCAGATCCAATTGCAGTGAAGTAATCCGAACCGATAGGGATAGTGATACAAAACGGGCAGCTGAAAGGCTGCCCGTTTTTTTTTATGCCAAAGCTTTGCGCATCACGTAGTCGTTCATCCAATAAGGGCCAATCGGGATGTCCTCTTCCAGCAGCACCCGGTAGCCTGAGCGCTCATAAAAAGCTTTTGCCTGGTTATACTTGTTTACATTCAGGTCCAGGTAACGGGCTCCTGCCTTCTTTACCCTTTCTTCCACCGCTGTCAGCAGCAAATTGCCCAGTCCCTCACCCTGGCGCGAAGGGAGCAGGTATATCTTGTTGAGTTTGTATACAGCGTCTGAGGAATCTTTCATGGAATAGGCAGCAAAACCGATCGGCTCCGCAGCGTCCAGCAATAAAACAAAGCGTTGACCTTCCTGCATTTGCTGTTCCAGAGCTTCGTAGGTATAGATCACCCCAAACATATACTCAATCTGTTCCCGCGAGAGAATGGCACGGTAGGTGGGCTCCCAAATAGCCTCGGCCAATTGGTGGATGGTCGGTATGTCAGTTGATGTGGCTTCCCGGATGCTGTACGTGGTATTCATGTGCGCTTATGTTGCTGTGCTGGCAACGAAGATAGTTGCTCCCCTATAAAAAGCCAATGCCTGCCCCGATAGGTTTTCAGCTTAGGGCAGAAGTTATACCTTTGTATACCTATACCTTCATCCAACTACTATGAGAGCCATCTACCTGGAAGCCATCAACAGCCCTTTTGTGCTGATCGAGAAAGAGAAACCTACTGCCGGAGCAGGAGAAGCCATTGTGCAGGTAAAAGCTGCCGCCCTGAACCACCGCGACGTCTGGATACAGTACGGCCGCTACTTCACCAGAGACTACCCGGCCATACTCGGGTCTGACGGTGCAGGTATAGTAACAGCAGTAGGTGAGGGGGTGGACGAGAGCTGGGTAGGGCAGGAAGTGGTGATCGACCCTTCCACCGACTGGGGCGATAATCCGCAGGCGCACAGTAAGGCATATAAGGTGCTGGGCATGCCCGAGGACGGCACATTTGCAGACTACGTGAAAGTAAAAGCCACTAACCTGCACCGCAAGCCCGCACACCTGAGTTTTGAAGAAGCGGCTGCCCTGCCGTTGGCCGGCGTTACGGCCTACCGCGCCATGTTCACGAAGTGCGGCTTGAAAGCCGGTGAGCGGGTGCTGATAACGGGTGCCGGTGGCGGCGTGGCCCTGTTTGCCGTGCAGTTTGCGGTAGCAGCTGGAGCGGAGGTATGGGTCACATCAGGGTCGGACAAGAAGATCGAAAAGGCCAAAGAACTGGGTGCAACAGGCGGCATTAATTACAGGAAAGAAAACTGGGGCAAAGAGTTGAAAGCTATGGTTGGTGGGTTTGATGTAGCCATAGATGGGGCAGCGGGCGAAGGTTTTGTGCAACTGGTGAAACTGGCTAACCCAGGCGGGCGCATTGGCATTTATGGCGGCACCACCGGTATGATCGGCCAAATTAACCCGGCTGAGATTTTCTGGAAGCAACTCGCCATACACGGCAGCACCATGGGCACCAACCAGGATTTCACCGAGATGATCGCCTTTGTAGCAGAGAAGAAAGTAAAGCCCGTGGTAGATATCGTGTTCCCGCTCGAGGAAACCGAACAAGCCATGCGCTACATGGAAGCCGGCAAGCAGTTTGGGAAAATAGTAGTGAAGATGAGCTAGATATCTGCTATAAACTGAATCGTTCATGTTATCTCGACGATGGGAGAGATCTGGAGTCTTTCGAAGTCCGAGCAAAATTTCAGATTTCTCCCAAGGGTCGAAATGACAAGGTATAAAAGAGGAAGCCCGCTGCAGATGGATTTGCAGCGGGCTTCCTCTTTTTAACTCCTAATGCTATACTTACTCCTTGATTCCAGCCAGTTTCAAAAAGAAAGCGTACTGCAAGGCTGTTTCGCGGTAGGGTTGGAAACGGCCGGAAGCACCGCCGTGTCCTGCTTCCATGTTGGTCTGGAAGAGTACCAGGTTATCGTCGGTCTTTAACTCGCGGAGCTTGGCTACCCACTTGGCGGGCTCAAAATATTGTACCTGCGAGTCGTGCAGACCGGTGGTTACGAGCATGTTCGGGTAGTCTTTGGCTTCCACGTTGTCGTAAGGGGAGTAGGAAAGCATGTAATCGTAGGCGTCTTTCTTGGCCGGGTTGCCCCACTCGTCAAACTCACCGGTGGTCAGTGGAATGCTGGTGTCGAGCATGGTGGTGACCACATCCACAAACGGTACGGCGGCGTGCATGCCTTCATACAGGTCTGGACGCATGTTGGCAACAGCGCCTATTAACAGGCCTCCGGCGCTACCGCCCTGCGCAAAAAGCTTATCCGGATTGGTATAACCTTGCTTGATCAGGTATTCCGACACATCAATGAAGTCGGTGAAGGTGTTTTTCTTCTTCATCAGTTTGCCATGCTCATACCACTGGCGCCCCATTTCCTGGCCACCACGAATGTGCGCAATAGCATACACAAAGCCACGATCAAGTAAGCTCAGACGAACGGAGCTAAACCCAGGGTTCATGCTGATACCATAAGAGCCGTAAGCGTACTGCAGGGTCGGGTTGTTGCCATCGAGCTTCAGGCCTTTGCGGTATACCAATGAGACTGGAATCTTAGTGCCATCTTTGGCGGTGGCGTAAATACGCTTGGATTCGTAGTTGTTCTTGTCGAAATCACCCACCACTTCCTGTTCTTTCAGCAGGGTTTTCTGCTTCGTTTCCATGTTGTAGTCAAACGTGGAGCTTGGGGTGGTAAGCGAACTGTACACATAGCGCAGCACTTTGCTGTCGAAATCAGGGTTGATGCTGATGCCGGCGGTATAAGCTTCTTCTCCGAAATCCACGTAATAGTCTGTTTTCGGGTCATTCCATTTCTTCACGCGCAGCTCCGTGAGGCCGTTCTTGCGCTCCTGCAGCACCAGGTAGTCTTTGAAGATCTCAGCCTCTTCCAGGTACGTGTCAGCACGGTGTGGAATTACTTCTTTCCAGTTCTGTTTGGTGGTTTTGCCCACCGGGGTTTTCATCAGCTTAAAGTTGGTCGCGCCGTCTTTGTTGGTGCGGATGTAGAAGCTGTCGCCGAAATGGTCGACGCTGTACTCAAGACCGCGCTCGCGTGGCTGAATAACTTTAGGAGTGGCTGTTGGCTTGGCAGCATCAACAAAACGGTATTCCTGCGAGAGTGTGCTGCTAGAGCCGATGATGATGTACTTGTCTGACTTGGTCTTATACACAAACGTGCTGAACGTCTCATCAGCTTCGTGGTATACCTCCTTGTCCTGCGATGTGGGAGTGCCCAGGGTATGGCGGAAAATCTTGAAAGAACGCAAAGACGGGTCCTTCATGGTATAGAAAATGGTCTTGTTGTCGTTCGCCCACACCGCACCACCTGTGGTGTTGGGTATACGGTCAGGCAGCATTTCGCCGGTCTGCAGATTTTTGAAGCGGAGGGTATACTGGCGGCGGCTTACGGTGTCCTCCCCGAAAGCTACCAAATGGTTATCCGGGCTCACGTTCATGCCAGCGGCAGCATAATAGCTCTTGCCCTCGGCGCGTTCGTTGGCGTTCACCATGATTTCTTCCTTGGCATCCAGGCTCCCCTTTTTGCGGGCATATATCGGATACTCTTTGCCGGCCTCAAAGCGCGTATAATAGAAGTAACCGTTCTTCTTATAGGGGACAGACTCGTCGGTTTGCTTGATACGGCCCACAATCTCGTTGAAGAGCTTTTCCTGAAGCGCTTCCGTATCGGCCATTACCTGCTTGGTGTATGCGTTTTCGGCGTTCAGGTAGGCGATCACTTCCGGGTTCTCGCGCTCGTTCATCCAGTAGTAATTGTCCACACGAGTATGGCCGTGCGCCGTGAGTTCTTTTGGTTTCTTGGCAGCGACAGGCGGTTGCGGCTGCGCGACATCAGCGTTTGCCGTGGTGTCGGCTGCCTGCTCAGTCGTGGCCGTCTCGGTTGTGGTGGGTTGTTGTGTGGTGCTGCAGGCTGTGCCCGCCAGCAAGCAAGCCGATAGCAGTAGGGCCGGAGCCGTTGTGCTGTTGTGTCCTTTTTTCATAGTGTGTATTTTTTATACAGAATATAAAAATAAGGAAAATATTGGAAACTCAATTATAAAATAAAGTTATGCATGCAGCGTATTTTTTTATACCTTGTCACCACTAAAAAAACGATTAATCTAGCACACTATGGCAACACAAGAAGAATTTGAGCAGGCAGTAGCTCAGTCGAAGGAGTTGACGGAACGACCATCGAATACGATTTTGCTGCAACTTTACAGCTTATTCAAACAGGCTACGGAAGGGGATGTGAACACAGAGCGTCCGGGTGGTTTCGATTTTAAAAACATCGCCAAATGGGATGCCTGGAAAAGCCTGGAAGGAACGAGCCAGGAAGATGCCCGCGCGCAGTATGTGCAACTGGTAAACAGCCTGAAGTAAGCCCGAAAGCTGAAAACAGCAGGTATAAAAAAAGCGCCCTGAGGGGCGCTTTTTTAGTTTTCTTTCCAGGTATAGCCGCAGTCATGGCAGCCGTAGCGCTTGCTGACGAAGGGCAAAGTTATACCGAGCACGCCTCCAAAGAACCCACGGGCAGAGATGTTTTTTGACTCGCAGATCGGGCAGGCTTCTGTATCCTCGTATACCTGCGTAGGAGGCGCTAATTCAATGCTATCATCGATGATGTACTCACTAGTGCCGCGCTCTATACGGCCCAGTAACTCGAGGGCCTCTTCCACATCACCTTCTGTCACCTGCAGTTTCACACCGCCCACTGCCAGCGAGTAAAGTGGCTGTGCCGCGATAATTTGCTCGTCGCCTAAAAAGCAGAGAATTCCCTCCGCCTCCAGACGTCCTTTCAGGATGTGGGCTTCGGTGGGCTGGCTGAAGGTGGCAACGGTGATCAGGCGCTCTGCCATAGGGAACAGGTTGTGTTACGGTTACTGTTTTTTGGGAGGGAGATCGAAGGCTTCAGCATCATGCTCGAAGTGCCCTTTGTGCGAACCGTCGCAAAATGGTTTGTTCTTCGACATGCCACAGCGGCAGATCGAAACCAGTTCGCGTCCACCGAGCCCGTATACGTTACCGTTCTTGTCCACAATCTCAAACTCACCCTCTACACGCAGAGAGCCATTGCTGTTCACTGTTATTTTTGTCTTCGACATTATCTTTTGTTTAGTGCAGTAACAAATATAGCTTTTTTACGGCAATATTACCAGAGGCCAGCCTGCAGCACGAGAAGGACAGAAACACCACAGCCCCCGGACACGGAGGTCCGGGGGCTGTGACACTACTGACGCATCAGGCTTAGTTGCTGTACACGTAGTTGAATGTTTGGGACTTACCGTTTGGCAATGTCACTGTCTGGCTGATTGGCATGCCGCTGTCGTCGTATTTGTAAGAGTAAGAGCGCGTGAATGCCTTCTGGCTGTTATGCACTTCCATAGAAGAGCGCACCAGGTTGTTGGGGCTGCTGGCCGAGCCTGGCTCTGCAAAAGCGTGCAGTGGGTTCGGGTTAGCATCGTAAGAGTTGGTTGTGGTCGCGTAAAGCTTAGCTTCTCCTGTGCCATCGATCACAAACTGCTTTTCCTGGGCGTAGTTACCGTTCGGCATCACCTCATAAGTCGAGAATGACTTCAGTTTGCCTTTCTTCTCCGTGCCTTCGAAAACGGACTTCTTGCTCAGCTTCTTGGCAGCGTCGTAAGCATAAGTGGTGTAGGTCTGGTACTCCGGCTTGCCACCTGAGAAGTAAGTGGACACCGATTTGCTCAACTCGCCTTTGTCGCTGTAGGTATAGTGCTGCTCTGTCAGAAGCGTCTGGCTTTTGCCGGCGTAAGTTGTGCTCTTGATCAGGCGGCCCTTGTTGTCGCGCTCGTACTTGTCTAGACTCTCCACCTCGCCGGTTTCCGGGTTGTAGTGGTTTACCTGGCTGAGCTGCTTGCCCACCACATTGTAAGAAGTAACATCTGCGGAGTCCAGCGTAATGTGTGACAGGGCGCCACGGTCAAATGTAGGCTGTGCAGAGGACTCACTGTCGTTTTTCTCGCAAGACGATAGGGCTACCACGCCAAATACTAGCATGGCGGGTAAAAAACGGTTTTTCAATTTCATTTGGCTAAAAGTTGAAAAGTGAAAATAAATAAACAGCACAGGGCGCTTCCCCGGCAGTCTCAGGTAAAACGCCCTTTCCCTTAAAATAATTGCACTGTTGTAGAGAAAATTATAGGAATAGCTAGGATTGATAGAATCTTACAACTTTAACTGCGTTGTAAGATTCTGATTTATAACTTGTTGTTAAATAGATGTTCTAGTTAAAAAAAATGCTTTTTGTATAAAAGTGCAATTTTAGTTGAGAGTGGCCGCGCGTGCGATCTGCAGCAGTTCGTCGCCGGCATCAATGTCGTGGCGCAGCTGCTCCTGGAAATTGATCGAAATGCGGAGCGCTTTTAGTCCCTGCACGCCCTGTAGCTCTTCTATCTCCAGGTCTTCTATTTCTTCTTCAATATAACCTTCTGCCTGCAGGAAGTCGATGTAGCGGCGGTATTCCTGCGCTTCACGTGGCTGCGTGTACACAATGGCGACCTTGCCGGGTTGGGTAAGGCGCTCCTCGGTGCCACGCAGCGTGGCCTTGTCAATTCGCTTTTTGAGAATCTCATAGCGGATATTGTCGGCACCCTCCACATCAAACTTCTTCTCATCGAGCCGGAAGCGGATGCAGATAGGGTTATTGTGCACCAGTATCAGCTGGGTGATCTCGAGGGGGAGCTTCAGGTTAGCGCGCAGTTTGTGTATGCGACGGGCAATCTCGCAGGTGAGCATCAACTGCCAGAGGCGCATGTTCTTCAGGTATAGCTCCTCAAAATGACCACTGTTCAAGAGCGATGCCCCGATGTAGATGTTATACTCCAGGCCATCCGTCTTATACTTCTCAAAGTAATGCGGAAAGATCTGCTGCGCCTTTTCCTCCTCCCGGTCCAGGAAGCTGGAAATGGTGTCGTTAATCAGGTATAGACTCTCTTCGTAGGCTCGCCGCTTGTTGTACACCACGCCATTCGGGTTGTTGGTGGCCTTGCGGTAGGTTTCAATGGCCTTTTGGGTGGAAGGGTACTTCTGGGTGAAGTGATTGAAAAGCGGTTCGATCTCACTGCGCAGAAACTCCAGCACCACCGCCTCATCGCCCGAGCCCAGTTCCTGCACGATGTTTTGCGAGTACTTGTCTATCTTGTAGATCAACTCGTCCAGGATGGAGAGCGGCAGCTTGTCTTTGGCGGCCAGAATCACCTCTTTGGCCAGCACCAACTGGTCGAGCAGGTCGCCCTGAATGGCTTTGTTGCGCTCCGAAGCCGAGCTGCGCACGTCCGATACCCCGTAGAGCGGGTAGATGTCGCGGAACACGATCGGCTCGATCTCGGCCGGTACATTTCGTTCCATCTTATCGAGCAGGTTGATGGCTGCCTGCGTAAAGCGCCACTCCACAATCGGGTGAATGGCCGTGTACTTCTCTTTGATGATATTTTGAATACTGCTGCGCAACTCGTCGAGCATGCGGTTGAGCGCCAGGGCAAAAAGCGGCAGTATCTCCTTGAGCTTGATCGTGGAAAGTGCATTCAGTTCGCCAGGTATAGGCGACGCTAGTTCCAGCATGCCGATCGTTTTGCCTTCGTATTGGAGCGGCGCGATGATCAGGTTTCGTACACCGGACTTAATCAGCTCCTGCTCCAGTCTGTTGGTCTCGTCCAGCTGCTCCAGGTCGTCTACTATAATGGTATTGCCCTTAATGAGCACGGGGGCGTAGATGGACTCCGTCAGGTCTTCCAGTTTGACATGGGAGTCTTTCTGAAGCACCAGTCCGTTCCAGGTTTTGCGGGTAAAGTTGGTGTCGAACTCATGTAGCGCGGGCAGGGAGGCCAGACCCAGCCGCAGCCCCGGCAGCCCGAAGAGCACGCGCAGTTTCTGTTGCAGGCTCTCAAACCCTTCCGGCGTGGTCACTGAGTCCTGGTCGAGGAGGTCGTAGCGCAGCGATGAGATGGTCGCCTCGTTGGTCACGTCCGTAAAATCGTAGATGGCAAAGCCACTAAACTCAAAGTTCTCCGGCGGAATCTTCTGCATCCAGAGGTCCAGGTCGTTGTAGCGGTTGATCAGAAAGTTTATTTCCTGTGTGCTGAGCTGCTTGATCGGCCCTTTGGCCTTCACTTTCATGAACTTCAGATCGGTGATCAGCTTGTAGTGCCGGTCCAGTTTGGTGAACTTGTCTTTGATGCTGAAAATAAAGGGCTCGTCCACAAAAAAGTTGGCGTTGTAGAATTTCTCCAAGATCAAGGTATAGGCCGAGAGCGTCTGGCGGAAGAGCAGCGTTTTAAGGTCGAGGTTGAGTTTTTGGGTATAGTTACCACCTCCCAGCAAGTCAAGCTCCTCCAGGCGCGGCGTGGCGTAGAAGCTGTCGAAGTGAAAAGGCAGCACAGTGGCGCGCAGATCGTTCTCCCAGAGGGCACTCGGGAAAATGTCCTCCATCAGAATGTCGACCGTATCAATGTATTTATTGATAATGGACACATCTTCGATAGGCTCCAGCAGCGCAGGATTTTGGCGCAGCAAACCGGCCAGCTCGTTTACGCGAGACACATTGCAGTTCGGGTCGGTCTTGATCTTGTTTTCCCAGTAAGTCACCAGCGGTGACAGGCTAAGGGTCGCCTTGAACGGAAACCGCTCGGCGCTCAGGATGATCTCGTCCCGGTTAGGTATGGAAACAACAGTTTCGTGGAAGTTGCCCCTCGATTTGCGCATATGATTTTATTTGGTTGATGGGGAAGAGCGCGTATGGCTAATCCCAAGTGCGGCGCAGGCAAAATGCCTGTCTTTGCTTTAAACGTAAGCAGCCGCAAAAAGATAGCAGGCGGCATGTTGTACCGGGTGCAGGTATAGCAGCAGCATTAAAAAAAATATAGCTCCATCAGAATATTCTGGCATAATATTTAATGGGAGTGCTGTGTTAGAAGAGTATCCTGTAACATTATAAAAACAACCTATGAAGAAGATATTTGTTCCCGTTCTATTGCTTTTGATGGTGATCAGTACGCTTGGAGTTCAGGCTCAGACCAAATCGAAGCTAGAGCAGGACCTCGAGGATTTCCGCACCTGGATGAACAGAAGAGTAAACCAGGGCGATAGCATCACAAGGGCTGAATGGCCAACGGTCAAGGAGGAGTTCAGGGCCCGCACCCAAAGCCTGGACCGTAGCAGCAGTCAGATGAACGAAGCCTCGAAGCAGGAGTATGGCGAGCTGAAAAACCAGTATCAGGAGTGGGAAGCAGAAAAGGAAGAGCGCTACGGACAGCCACTCAGCCGCGAGACGGCCGTCACCTGGGAGCGCCGCCTGGCCGGCACGAACAAAATCGGATCGCTCAAGGCCAGTCAGTTGCGCGGCACTTTTGTCAGGTTTATGGAGAACGTGCGGGCGCAGCGCACCGATTGGAGCCTGCGCGACTGGGACTACGCCGAGCACGTATATCTGCAGCTCAACGACCGCAAACAGCAGGTGCTCAGTCAAATGACGAACAGTGATAAGATGAAAGTGGCGGCGCTGCAAGTAGAGTTCAACACCCTGCGCAAAAGCCGCGACGCCAAAGATAGGTATAACCAAATGCGGGAGCAGCGATAGGTATACTTCCCTTAACGACTGGAGATATCTATACCTAATAAAACAGCCGGGACATGCAGCATTTGTTGCATGTCCCGGCTGGTTACGGTTATACTGTTAACTAAATGGCGTTCTGGCCTTTAGTGCCGCCAGACTGGTCGCCTTTGTTACGACCCTGGTTTGGACTTTTATCCTTTTTCTGGTCAGGCATACTGCGGTTTCCCTCTTGGCCGCCTTTCTGTTTGGCCTCAGGCTGTTGCTGCGACTTATTTTTGTCCTGGTTGTGTCCCTTTGTCATAGCTTTATTTATTTTAGTTTCACTTACAATTTACGCAGTCTGGTCAGATGAGTTGATGGCGCATAGCGCAGTAACAGAAGCGCTACATCTGTGCCCTTAAATTATTGAGGTATAGGTATCTAGTGGATCGCGGTGTGTAGAGCAACAGGCAATGTGCATAACCGCGTGGGTAAGTTTCAGGACCGGAGAGAAACAGGCACGAAAAAAAGCTTTAATTTGCAGCCGGTTTCTTCATCCATTATACCATTACCATGCACATTGCGATCGTCGGCAACATTGGCGCCGGCAAAACTACCCTGGCCACCAAACTTTCCCAGCACTTTAATTGGGAGCTATACCTGGAGTCAGTTGAGAATAACCCTTACCTGAAGGATTTTTATGAGGACATGGAACGCTGGGCCTTTCACCTGCAAGTGTTCTTTTTGAACAGCCGTTTCGGGCAGGTACAGCAGATCCAGGCCAAAGACGGGCACGTGATCCAGGACCGCACCATCTACGAAGATGCTTATATCTTCGCGAAGAACCTGCACGATTCCGGACTGATGAGCACGCGCGATTACGAGAACTACTACGCCCTGTTCCAGTCGATGATCAGCATGGTGAAAGCGCCTGACCTGATGATCTATCTGAAGGCGGACCTGCCGAAACTGATTGGGCAGATCGAGAAACGCAACCGCGAGTACGAGAACAACATCAGCATCAACTACCTGCGCAACCTCAACGAGCACTACAATACCTGGATGAGCAGCTACGACCAGGGCAAGCTACTGGTGATCGATGTAAACAACATGGACTTTGTGGCCAACCCCGAGGATTTAGGGAGCATTATTGAACGTATCAACAGCGAACTGTTCGGCTTGTTTTAAGCTAGTCAAGAGCATCATATAGGTATAAGCCGCTGCCCTGACAAAGGGTGGTGGCTTTTTCTTTTACTTCAAATCCTGTATCTTTCTCTTGAAAAATAAAACTAACCTTATACTTACATGAAATCACGCCACCTTATACTTGCTGCTTCTGTAGCCGCCATGACGGCCGCCTGCACAGGCAGCACCACTAACGAAGCGCAAACCACTGAAACGGTACAAACTGACACCACTGCCACCGACCTGCAGCAAAAGCTAGGCATGTACACCACGGTGCGTTTGACCGCTGACCTGAGCGGACTGAGCGAAAAAGAGCGGCAGATGATTCCCCTGTTGATCGAGGCAAGCAACATCATGGACGAGTTGTTCTGGTATGAGGCCTATGGTAAAAAAGACTCCCTGCTGAACGCCTTGACTGATGATGCCGCCAAGCAGTTCGTGAAGATCAACTACGGCCCCTGGGACCGCCTCAATAACAACGAGCCTTTTATACCTGGCGTGGGCCCGAAATTAGACGCAGCCAACTTCTACCCGCACGATATGACGAAAGAGGAGTTTGAGAAGGCGAATTTGAAAGACAAAGCCAGCCAGTATACCTTCCTGCGCCGCGACGCCAAGGGGAACCTGATCACAGTGCCTTACCACGTGCAGTTCAAAGAGCAGGTAACACGCGCCTCTGACCTATTGCGCCAGGCGGCAAACCTGGCCGAAGAGCCGGGTCTGAAAAAATACCTGACACTGCGTGCCGATGCCTTGCTGAATGACAACTACCAGCCAAGCGACCTGGCCTGGATGGACATGAAGAACAACCGCCTTGACATCATCATCGGCCCGATTGAAACCTATGAGGACAAAGTGTTTGGCTATAAAGCGGCCCATGAGGCCTATGTTTTGATCAAGGACATGGACTGGAGCAAGCGCCTCGAGAAGTATGCGGCTTTCCTGCCGGAACTGCAGCGCGGTCTGCCGGTGCCAGCCAACTACAAGAAAGAAACGCCCGGCACCGACTCAGACCTGAATGCCTACGACGTAGTGTACTATGCTGGTGATTGCAACGCGGGTAGCAAAACCATCGCCATCAATCTTCCGAACGACGAGGAGGTGCAGCTGAAGAAAGGCACGCGCCGTCTGCAACTCAAAAATGCTATGCAGGCCAAGTTCGACAAAATCATGCTGCCCATTGCTGATGAGCTGATCGCCGATGACCAGAAGCAGCACATTACCTTCGATGCCTTCTTTGCCAACACCATGTTCCACGAAGTAGCGCACGGACTGGGCATCAAGAATACCATCAATGGCAAAGGCACGGTACGTGAGGCGCTTAAGGAGCATGCCTCTGCGCTGGAAGAAGGCAAAGCCGATATCTTGGGCCTTTACATGATCACGCAGCTGCACAAGAAAGGCGAAGTGAGCGGTAGCCTCGAAGATTACTATACTACCTTCATGGCAGGCATTTTCCGCTCGGTGCGCTTTGGCGCGGCCAGTGCTCACGGCAAGGCTAACATGGTGCGCTTCAACTTCTTCAAGGAAAACGGTGCCTTTGAGCGCGATGCTCAGACCGGTAAGTACCGCGTGAACTACGTGAAGATGGGTGAGGCAATGGACAAACTATCGGAGTTGATCCTGACGCTGCAGGGCAACGGCGATCACGCGGGCGTGGGCAAACTGCTGAACGAGCAGGGACAGATCGGTGCGGAACTGCAGGCCGACCTCGAACGCCTCAGCCAGAAGAATATACCGGTTGACGTGGTGTTTGAGCAAGGCGTAGACGTGCTAGGATTAAAGTAGGAAGCATGGAACTGCTGTACTGGAAACAGGAAAACCTGACGGCTCGGAAGTATACAGTGCGTGATGAGAACAGTTTGGTTGGCGAACTTGCCTTCAGGGGTTGGACGAGCAACGACGCGGATTTCAGCTCAGCGCGGATCAACCTGTACTTCCAAAGGCAGGGCTGGCTCGAGCATGACCTCACCATCCATTTCAAAGACGAAGTGATCGGCATGAGCAAATCGTCCGGCTTCGGCAAAACCACGACTACGCTGGTGACAGGGGAGCAGTTCACGTTCCAGGGCAAAACCCTGAATAGTAGCAGGGACATACTCGATAAAACTGGCCAAACCCTGGTGCGTTTTGAACAGGGAAACTTCAGTATCGCGAGCGGCCAGATTTCCATTGGCCGGGACATTCCGGAGCTTACCAAGCTGCTGTTGGTGGCAACCGGACTTTACTTGAAGCATCTCGGGCAGTAGTGAAGTTATTCCTCCTGGGGCAATATTTTCATACTTAACTATCTAAGTATTTGATATTCTGAATAAAAGGTCCTGCTAATCGGCAGGACCTTTTTTATTGTTGGGTCACGAAGCTGACTTTTGTGCGTTTTAGGCCGCTCAGGGCAAGTTGTGGAAAACTGCACTTGAATATAGACAACTTATAGAGGGGGTTGGGAGTAAAACTGATCTCCAACTCACTTTAAATCAAATATTTAATTATGAAAAATTTTGTAAAATCCTTTTACGATTTTAACCTAAGCAGCCCCCAGGAACGCCAGGAGCGCAACCAACTATACCCTGAACTAGCCAAATTTCACATTGCGCTTCGCGAAGAAATGAGCGAAGAAGAGTACCAGGAGTTTTACAGAGCGGAGAAGGAAGCTGCCAAAAACCTGATGATCCCTAACCCTAATTCCAAGCCTCAATGGATACGAATGTAACTCATACTGACGATAGAAACTGAAAAAGGTAAACCGAACGTGGTTTACCTTTTTTGTTTGTAAAAACAGAACTTAGATTATTTACTCAATTATCTTATATATAATAATTGAATCTACAGGAGTTAAGCTTACAAACCAAGGTATAAATTGCGGGTAAGTATGATAGAACCTTGCATAGTGAGCAGTAGTGAGACTATTCCACATATTCTGAGCGCATATTATTTCATCAACTTTTGAAAACTTCATATTAGCTTCAATTTTTTGTTGATACACTCGCTTAGGAACAACAAAATAATCGCCTACTTCTGGCTTTGATTTCTCGGAGTCATAAAACTCCATACCTGCTTTCTTGCTATACCATTGCCAGCCCCAATGCCCAACAGTCCATACCTTAGCACTTGATGGTATTTTTTTTATAACAACAGGAGCTGATGCTCTATAAAAATTTGCGTATTGCCAATCGGAAATGCTTAGAAGAATGCCGAGTAGTATAGTAAAGGATATTGAAAAAACTATTGCCTTTGTAGAAATTTGCTCAATGGTATAGGCAATAATAATGAGTAATGGGGGTAAGATGAGCAAGGAATGACGAGTTGCCATAAAAGGTGCAAAGAGGACAATGAAACCTATTAATCCAACAAACCAAAGAACGATTAATTTCATAGTAGGTGTCAATGTGGTTCTTCGCAAAAGGATATAAGGAAAGATAATCAACATCAAACCATTGGTAAAAAAAGCAACCCAAAACAAGCTATAGAAAGGTGCTTTAAGAGGTATACCATATACCAATAAGTAGACTATTACTACGCATGTAACAATACCAAAACAAACTCTTACTATTGTATAACGGCTCGAGGACTTTAAAAAGTGATCACAGAAAATTAAAGTGAATGGAACAATTGCACCAAGGGTAAGTAAAAAAGAAACTGAGTTGTTAAGTAGTAGGTCTGGGGTAAATGTGTTTTTAGGTCTTCCTAAAATATGAGAGCCTCCATATTCGAGATAGTTAGTAAGTGACCAAAAGGCAATTGTAAACACTGGTAATAATAAGACTAACGCAACCCTAATCTTTTTTTGTTGCCAAACTTTATATATCAGGATTATTACAAGAGGTAAAAGTGTGTATTTTATAAGCAAACCACCGCTTAAGATCAAGGCAGCTATAAAAAGGTTTTTAAATGCATCAGCTTTGTCAGCTTTAATGATATAATACATAAACATGACAGATATACTAAGAATAGGTATATCTGTCATTAAGTTCTGATTAACTAGAAACCCTGGGCCTAATGCGAGTAAAATACTAGCTGATAAAGCAAATTCTTTGTTAAATAATTTCGCTAGTTTATAAAAAAACACAATACTAATTAGGATGAAAACTGACTGCAGAAGGTGCAGTGCAATTTCATTATAACCAAATAGAGCACCAACACTAGCAATTAAATAGAAATAGAGTGGAGGTTGATTGAAGTGATGTATAGGTTCATCTGTATCCACCCAATTGATGTATCCAGACATAGGTCTCAATGGATTGTGCTGAATCCATTCAGCTGCTTCTAAATGAAAAGTATCGTCAATATGAAATGCCTTATTAATATTGATAAGTGTTGCAATAATCCAGACAGCGGACAGTATCATCCAAGGGTAATTCTGTAATCGATGCCAGAAGGAAGCTTTGAGCATGAATATGAGTTTGTTACAGTTTCTCCAACACCAGCTTCGCCCCCTCTTCACCCACCAACGAGCCGATGGCTAGGCCCATGCCACCCATGCGCACGGCGCAGCACACATGCTCCGACACCGGCTGCACAATGGTTGTTTTTCCCGGGCCAACCCCCATGATACCACTCCAGCGTTGCTCTACTTCATAAGGTGTGCCCGGCAAAATGACTTCGCGTAAAAGTTCGTCCAGTTTGTGCTGCACCAGATCTGTAAGTCCCATCTCGGTCGTTTCCTCAGTTTTGAAATCGAGGTTGCGGCCGCCGCCAAACAGCACCCGATTGCCGATGTTGCGGAAGTAGTAGAATCCTTTGTCGTAGTGAAAAGTGCCTTTGAAGCGCAAGCCGGGTATAGGTTTGGTGATGAGCACCTGCGCACGGGCCGACACCACCTGCAGCTGCGGCAGCAGCTGGCGGGCAAAGCCGTTGGTAGCGACCAGGGCCGCGCGAGCAGGTATAGCAATGCCTTGTTTGGTGAGGGCGGTTATACCTGTGCTCTCTTCCTGCAGACTTTCAATTTCCACTCCGTTCAGCACAATCACACCCAGGGCCTGTACCTTCTGCGTGAGGGCGAGTATCATCTTACCCGTATCGATCTGCCCCTCGGCAGAGCTCTCGATCAGGTGCGCTATCTGCTTAAATCCGAAATCACTGATCTTGTGGTCTGCCAGGCGGTAGATGTCCTGTTCTCCCGTTACCTGCTGCAACTGTTTGTTGAGATATGGCAGTTGCTCAAGGCAGTCTTCGTAAAGCGGCTTTTGGTTTTCTTCAAACAGTTCGTAGCCACCCCAGCGGTGGTAGTCGATAGCTTGGTCGCCCAGGTTCTGGCGCAGACGTTGCAAGCCACGCCAGCGACGTTCCACCAGCGCAAACACATCGCTTTCGCTGTGGTGACTCAGGTCGTCGAGCAGCTCGGAGGGACTGCCGAAGCAAGCAAAGCCGGCGTTGCGGGTACTGGCCCCGGTGGGTAACAGACCGCGCTCTACCACCATGACTTTCAGGGCAGGTTGCTGCGTTTTCAGGTATAGCGCCGCATTTAGGCCCACGATGCCGCTGCCCACAATGAGCACGTCCACATGGCTGAAGTACGATTCCTTTTCCCAGAAGCTCAACTCCATGGCTACTCGTCTTCGCGGATATAGGTATGGGTATAGTTGCGGGCCGTCGCCTCGTCTATGATCTCAAAACCGGTCAGCATGATTTCCCGCTCGCCGCTGTTGTAGCCGCGCACGAAAACGCCTTCCGGACTTTCATAGATGGAGTAGTTGTGACGGCCGAAAGGGTAGAGGTTGTTGCTCCGGAGGGTGGTCGCGTTGGTGAGGTCGGCCGTTTTACCGTCCGGCGTTTTGATGATGAATTTCTTTTTATCTGTCATGTCTCGCAATCTTCTAAAATCTTATCCAAGATAGCACTTATCTCGGAAGCGTGGCTCAAAACCATCAGGTGACCGGCCCTTTTTAATTTGATGATGCCCGGGTAGGTACCCATCGGCAGGATGCGGTCGGCGGTGCCGTGAATCATCACCGCATTCTCGTAGTGGTCGGGTTGGTGCCAGTTGAGCAGCTGCCCGATGGCCCAGCGCAGAAAGTGCGGGTCGGTTTCGAGGATCACCTGCTTGAGCAGTACTTTTTCGGCTCTGGTGTTGGCACCAAACAACAGCGGACCTACAAAATGAAAGCGCTTGAGCCAGGGCACAGGTATAATGCGGTGCAGTCGCAGGAAGCCCATCAGGCGGTAGTACCACGGCAAAATTTTGCTGCTGGCGATGCTCGAGATGAGGATGGTTTTGCGTGGGTTCAGAAACTTAGAAAGCTCAATCGCTACAATCCCCCCAAAGGACATGCCCACCAGTACCGGGTTCGGTTCAGTGATCTGCTCGGCCAGCCTCATTGCATACTCGTGCAGTGGTTCGTCATCTTTCGGCTTAATCCAGCGCACGTATACCTTGTTTTTGCATTTGAGGTGCAAGAACTGAAACATGCGCTCGTCCGCCCCAAGTCCGCTGATAAAATAAATGGTGCTCATACAGCTTAGCGTTTACGGCTGGTGACCGTTAACGACAGCAAAGCTACTTCTTTTCTGCTAATCGAGCTGCGCGACTTCCTGACTCAGAAAGGACAGCACGTCCTGAACGGTTTCGTGTGGCTGCTCCTCCATAGGGATATGCCCTGCACCTGCGTAGACTTTCAGTTGGGCACCTTTTATACCTTGCTGGAATTGACGTGCATTTGTGAAAGGTACCCAGGCATCGGCTTCGCCCCAAAGTATGACGGTAGGTGCCTGTACCTGTGCCAGTTTGTACAGGTTGTCAGTGTCTACCGTGTTGAGACGATCTATCAAAGCGCTCCGGTTACCCTCGCACAGCAGCAGGTCGTGGCTCAAGGTAATGGTTTCCGGTTTCAATTTACTGTCGTCGCCATATACCTCTTTAAGACTCTGTTCTACAATAAAGCGCGGCGTGATATATTTCAGCGAGTGCTTAAGCAGGGGCGTTTGCGCCATCCGGAAGGGGAGCGTGATACGCTTGTCGTTGGCGTTGGTGACGCCGGTAGGGGAGACAAGAATCAGTTTCTGCACCCGTTCCGGATGCGTGGCCGCAAAGTCGAAGGCGATCTGGCCGCCCAGGGAGCTGCCCCCGATATGTGCCTGCTCTATACCCAGGCTGTCCATAAACTGCAGGAGCAGGTCGCGGTAATAGTCGATGGAGTACGAGCCGGATGCATTGGGACCGGTCAGTCCGAAGCCGGGCAGGTCGAGCCGCAGCACCCGGTGCTGTTTGCTGAGTTCGGCGGTCCAGCCATCCCAGGTATGGAGCGAGGCGGCCGTACCGTGTACCAGGATGATCGGTATACCCTGTCCTTCGTCACGGTAGTGCAGTTTAGCATCAGCGATGTTTATAAAGTGGGAGGAAGATGTCGTATACCTGGCTTTTAACTCTTCGGCAGGTATATCCGCCCTGATCATTAGCGCAAAAGCAATCAGTATAACTAGCCCGGCTACTACAGCTACATGTTTTCCCTTGAACTGCATGGTGTTCGGATTGTGACATTTCCTGAACTAAAGTATGAAATTATTGGCGAAATGTTTGCCCGCCCTTTTCTGTTTCCTACATGGTGAGATGGTTTCAAACAAAAAAGCAGCCTGCCATACCTGACAGACTGCTTTTGAACTATTGTACAGAAAAATTCTTACGAACCAGACTCCTTCTTAAACTTGTTTCCGAAGAAATAATAAACCGGTATGCCCAGCGCCACGATGATGAGGCCCGGCCAGGTATAGACTGGCTTGTAGATCAGCAGGATGATACAGATGCCTGAGGCGATGAGTACGTAAAGCGCTGGCAGGATCGGGTAGCCGAATGCCTTGTAAGGGCGATTGAGATCCGGACGACGCACACGCAGCACAAACACCCCGATGATGGTGAGTATGTAAAAGAGCATCACCGCAAAGATCACATAATCGAGGAGGTCGTTGAAAGTGCCGGAGAGGCAAAGCAGGCAGGCCCACGCGCACTGCATCCACAGTGCGGCGGCCGGTACGCCGTTTTTGTTCAGGTGCCCCATCTTCTCGAAGAACAGGCCGTCTTTGGCGATGGCATAGTATACCCGTGCTCCAGAGAGAATAGCGCCGTTGTTACAGCCAAACGTTGAGATCATGATCAGGATGGCGATGCCTACCGTGGCCGGGTAACCACCAATCACCTCTGCCACTGCCGTTGCCACACGGTCGTTGGAGGCGTACTTGATGCCTTGCCCTATCACGTCCGTTGCATTGGGGTCGCCGTTGAGGGGAAGCACGAGCAGGTATACCAGGTTGATGATCAGGTAGAGGCCCATCACAATCGCGCTTCCGATCACCATGCTCAGCACGATGGTGCGCTTCGGGTTCACGATCTCGTCACCCGAAAAGCCGATGTTGTTCCAGGAGTCGGCGGAGAACAGGGCGCCCACCATGGCAATGCCGATGGCCGTGATCAGCGCCATACCTACCGGAGGCGCTTCGCTGGTTCCCGCGGCCGCTGCGGCAGAGCCCCAAAAATCAGAGAAATTGGCCTGCACTGCTGTGTCGTTGATGCCGAAAAGCAGTCCGAAAAGGATCAGGCCAAACAGGGCGATCAGCTTGGTGCTGCCAAAGATGTTCTGGATCAGCTTGCCACTCTTCACACCCCTGGAGTTGATGTAGGTCAGGAACAGGATACTCCCTATGGCCAGCAGCTGCACCGAGCTGAAGTTAAAGCTGCCCAATGAAATCAGCACATTGTCTTCGCTGAACCAAGGTATAAGCACCCCGGTAAAACGGGCAAAAGCAACGCCCACGGCTGCGATCACGCCGGTCTGGATTACGAGGAAGAGCGTCCAGCCATACAGGAAGGCCACCATCTTGTTGTAGGCCTCTTTCAGGTACACATACTGCCCGCCCACCTTCGGGAACATGGACGACAGTTCGCCATAGCTGATGGCGCCCACCATGGTCAGGAAGCCTGAGAGCACCCACACCAGCAGCATATTGCCCGGACTGACAACCGCCCTGGATATATCGGCGGTCACGATGAAGATGCCCGAGCCGATCATACCCCCGGTCACAATCATAATGGCGTCGAAAAGCGTAATCTCCCGCTTAAAACCGCTTTCTTTCTCTTCTTGCTGCACCCTCTTTACTTCTTCTGTATCCTGCATAGGAGCCTTCTTATACCTGTTTAAGCAGCCGGCAACCCGGAGAAAGGCACTGGCTGAGAGACAAAATTAAAGTTAATTTTTTGGGAATGGACTACTACAGATCATTATCTGCCAGAAAGCCTGCAGTTGATAAATTATATATAACTATACCTGTTAAAATTTGACTTTTTGGCTTTTAAAAAGTGTGGTCGTTCGTCTGGTTTTTCAGGAGCTTCACGGATGATTTCAGGCCCTTGGTATAAAATAGTAGTAAATGAAGTAACAGTACCTTGCATAACAAAGTACTATAGAATAACTTTGTCACAGTAATTAATTGATAACCATTTAAATCTTAAAGCCATGAAAGTATTATTCGTAATCGCCGCCACAGTATCTTGCTTCGGTCTTGCTTTGCAACCAGCTACCAAAAACGTTCAAACAGTTGATGCTGCTGTTGCGAGCCATGTAGAGATGGAAGTAGAAGAGCCCATGATGACCGTACTGCTCGACACAGTCGTGATCACACCTGTTGCGCCTCATGCGGTAGCTGCTAACGTGCGTTAAGCCGTAGCAGCCCGCTGGCCAGCGGCAGTGTTATCCTGTTTCAGGAGCCACTCTTCGGCCAGACGCCGTTGATAAAAGTTTTTCATGGAGAGCTTAGGAGTCAGGCGCTCTTCAAGCTCTCGGGCAGCGAGTCTGCTGAACATACTAAAGGAGTATACGTGCGCCATGTAGTGCAAACCGGCTCCGATTACTTGCGGCAGCCACTCAAACTGAAGCCAGTCGTTCGCTTCCTGCCAATCGCCGGTCACTTCGGACTTGTCGTTGAGCAATTTCGGGCAGGGGTCTTTTCTTAGCAATTCGAGAAAGGCCTTCGCTGCGCAGACCACATTGTCAGCTGTTATATGGCCCTGCCACTTGGCTTCTATGTAGTCCTGCTTACGCTGAATGGTGACGTACAATTCGCCCATCATGTGGTGCAGTTCTATTGGTGGGGATGGCGTAATTTCCGGACGGATGATTCTGGTTGCCATAGACATAACATCAGTTGGTTGCGCCCTAATGTAAACAATTCGTGCACCTCACCCACAGGAATCACCCTATTTTAAGTAGAGCGCTCCCTAACAGGGGTAAAAGACTCCTTCTCAGGTAGTGGTCGCTACGTGTTCGATTCCCACAAACACACCCTCATCCCTTAATTCTACCCGGTGCAGAACCGCCTTGCGGGTACGAAAGTCACACTCACGTCCATCCTGCATGCTATACCTGTAGCTGTGCCAGGGGCATATCACTTCATTCAGGTAATTCGTAGTGCCTTTGCTGAGGGAGTAACCCAGATGCGGGCAGCTATCGTCGAGGGCAAAAAAGCCGGTGGTAGTATGCGCAAAGCAAATAGACCGGCCATCCAGCACTAACTGTTTTAGTTTTCGAAGGGGCACCTGCTCGCGGGCTTCTGTCGCGCTGTCAAACACCTTATGCCAGGTATAGCGTGCCTGTTTCTGTTCCATCTGTACAACTAGTTGCTCACCCGCACGGCGGATGCATGGGCCTGCACCGGGAAGGATTCCATCACCTGTTCATCAAACCAGGCTTCCACTAACTGACCCTCGCGTAAATGGTCCAGGCGGAGCGTGGTACCCTGCAAGTTTTCGATGTAGGTTTTGGCATCAATCCGGAGTGTCGCCTGGGTATAGTTTGTTTGCACGCCTTCTACCGATTCGACCAGAACCATAGCTACGCCTTCCTTTTTCTTGGAGTTGGTTTTTTTGATATTCTTGATACTGCCCCGCATGTCGGGTTGTGTGTTGGGGATCTGGAAGCCGTCCTGCGTCTGGCATCCAGCCAGGAGGAGAGCTGCCAGGGGTAGTATGTTCAGGTATCTTCTCATGGGTACAGGGTCGTGTCAGGCCCATTCCTTAGGGAAGGACCTGTTTTGACATTTGTACGCAGGAGGGGGGGAGTGGTAAAGGCTCAAGCGCTTTTTATTTGCCGCTTAAGCCACCCGCATGAACTGGTCTGACAACTCTCTGCGCAGGTTTTCACCTTGGGTATAGTAAGAAAGGAAGTCGGTGCGGCGGCAAGAGGCCAGCCGCGGCTCCTGGCGCAGGGTAAGCCGGGAGCGTCTGCCTACTGTCAGCAGGCCAATCCCTTTTCGTTCGCATAATTTAGATAGGTAATTTGCCATGGCATTGCCGCGCCAGCACAGGCTGCTTACCTGTATACCTAACCACTGATGGTCGCCGGGTTGCTGCCTGAGTTGGTCAACTGCATTTTTCATTTGCTGCTGTATGTAGCGCTTACGAAGCCTGGAGTGCAGGACAAAACCAGCGACAGCAAGTATAGCAGGTATAGAGGCCATGGCCAGCCAACTGCCAGTCTGGTAGCAAAGATAAGCTGCCACGCCGAAAATAGAGCCAGCCGTGACATAGCGTATCCTGCCCAATCCTTTCTTCTTGTAGGAAGAAAGTACACGTGCAAGTTTATCAGAAGCGGAAGTGCTGAGAGAGACAGCAAAAAAGCTATTGTCGTGTTTCTGGTAGGCAAACAGCGCATCAGCAAAGGTGCCTTGATGGGTGGACACCGTTCTGTTTACAAGTAAGCCAGACTTTTTTTCATGTTTGGCATAGTAGGACCCAAGGAATTCGATTGCCTGGTCTCCGATGCTGCTCTCCGCCATATGCGTCAGTTGTTTGTAGCCTTCAAATACATTGTTTCATAGTTGGGGCTACCCAGTAAAACTGATGAGCCTTAGGCAGGATGCGTAAAGTGTCTTCCACTTTTTTTACAAATATAGCGATGGTAAAATATAAAGCTAATAATTTGATTATTTTTTTGAAAAATTTACTTTAGTCGATAGTGTTCTTCGATAAGTCCTGACTGGTCATATTACTATTCTATACCATCTGTTTTCTGATCATAGGGTTACGTGCTGTTTTAAATGCAAATTTTTTATACTTATTGTTATATGTCGGGTTTGCGTGACTTTCTGTCTTATAAAACCCTGAAAACTGGGTAGGCTGACGCAAATTTTTTAGATTTACGGCATGGTGCTGTTAGCCTACTTTTACTGCCCCTTTTAACTAAAACCATGAAAAAAAGTTTTTCGCTCCTGTTTGCCCTATTCGTTCTGCTAACCTGTGTGTCGCTGCACGCGCAGACACCCTCCAAACCCAACGCCGCTGAGCTACTGCAGGATATTAAAAAACTGAACGTGTTGGGCACCGCGCTGTATGTGGCAGCGCACCCTGACGACGAGAATACCCGCTTTATTGCCTATCTTTCTAACGAGAAGCTATACAACACCGGCTACCTATCCGTAACCCGCGGCGACGGCGGTCAGAACCTGATCGGACCGGAGATTCGCGAAGGACTGGGCATTATCCGCACGCAGGAGTTATTACAGGCCCGCCGCATGGATGGGGGGCAGCAGTTTTTCACCCGCGCCAACGACTTTGGCTATTCTAAAAATCCGGAGGAGACTTTTGCCATCTGGGACAAGGAGAAGGTGCTGCACGATGTGGTGTGGGCAATCCGCAAGTTCAAGCCGGACGTGATCATCACCCGTTTCACACCGAAGCCTTCTGAAACACACGGCCATCACACGGCCTCTGCCATGCTGGCAAACGAGGCCTTCGTAGCCGCGGCCGACCCGAAGCGCTTCCCGGAGCAGCTCAAACATGTTCAGGTATGGCAGGCCAAACGGGTGCTTTGGAACACAGGTGTGTGGTCCTTCCGCAGCCAGAAAGAATTTGAGGACTATGGTTCACAACTCTTGAAAATAGACGTTGGTGGCTACAATCCACTGCTGGGCAAGTCCTACCCGGAGATTGCTGCTCTGAGCCGCAGCATGCACAAGAGCCAGGGCTTTGGCGCTACCGGTACGCGCGGCGTAACCATCGAGTATTTAGAACATACCAAAGGCGAGCGGGCAAAAGAAGAACTGTTTGAAGGCATCAACACCACCTGGAGCCGCGTGAAAGGCAGTGAAAAAGTGGCAGCCTTGTTGCAGCAGGCAGTATCAGAATTTAAGCCCGAGCAACCGGCCGCCGTGGTGCCTACGCTGCTGGCCGCCCGAAAAGAACTGGCCAAGCTGCCCGACAGCTACTGGAAGCGCCTTAAAACGGAGGAGTTGGAGGAGGTGGTGAAGCACAGCCTGGGCCTATACCTGGAAGCAGTGGCGACTGACTATGCCGTAACGCCAGGCGAACACCTGAACGTGCAGTTGGAAGCTATCAACCGCTCGGCTATACCTGTGCAGTTGGTAAGTATGCGTCCTGCCTTTACTTCTAAGGACAGCCTTCTCAACAAAACACTTTCGCCAAACGAAGCGCTTCTGATTCCCTTCAAACTTGAAGTACCGGCCTCGGCAAAACTATCGCAACCTTACTGGCTACGGCAGGAGGGGACGCTGGGACTGTTCCGGGTAGATGAGCTGCAGGAAATCGGAGCGCCTGAGAATCAGCCGGCCGCCGAAGTACGCTTCGACTTGAAGATTAACGGGGAGCCGTTCAGCTATACCGTGCCGGTCGTGTTTAAGCGCAACGATCCGGTGGAGGGCGAACAGTACAGACCTTTGGCCATTACACCGCCGGTGTTTGTGAACATCTCGGAGAAAGTGCTGATGTTTGCCTCGCAGGAACCCAAACCGGTACATGTGCTGGTGAAGTCGGGCAAGGCAGGTATACGAGGCAATGTAGCCCTGCAACTGCCGAAGGGTTGGCGTGCAGAACCAGCCCATGTGGCCTTTGATCTGGAGCAGAATGGGGCCGAGCAGTTGGTGCGTTTTATGGTGCATCCGCCCAAGGGACAGCAGGAAGTAGAGTTGAAAGCGGTGGCTACTGTCGAAGGCAATCCCTATACCCGCGGACTCAATATTATTCAGTATAGCCACATCCCGACCCAAACCACTTTCCCGGAAGCCGTGACCAAAGCCGTGCGCCTCGACCTGAAGCGCAACGGAGAACAGATCGCCTACCTGATGGGTGCCGGCGACGACATCCCTGCCAGTCTGCAGCAGATTGGTTACAATGTGACATTGCTGAAAGACGAGGACATCACAGACCAAAACCTGAAGCGTTTTGATGCGGTGATACTGGGCGTGCGGGCCTATAATACAGTGGAGCGCATGAATTTTTACCAGCCGCGTCTGCTCAACTACGTGCAGCAAGGCGGTACCGTGATCGTGCAGTATAACACCGGGCATAGCCTCAAGACCAACAACGTGGCCCCTTATCCTTTAAAGATATCAAGCCAGCGCGTGACGGTGGAGGACGCCGACGTGCGCTTCCTCAAGCCAGATCACCAGGCGTTGAACAGCCCGAACAAGATCACCAAAAAGGATTTTGAAGGCTGGGTGCAGGAGCGGGGTCTATACTTCCCGAGTGAGTGGGGCAGCGAGTTTGAAGCAATCCTCTCGAGTAACGACCCTGGCGAACCAGCCCGTAACGGTGGCCTCCTGATTGCGCGTTATGGCAAGGGACACTTTGTGTATACTGGTTACTCCTGGTTCAGACAACTGCCCGCCGGAGTGCCAGGTGCCTATCGCATCTTCACTAACCTGATCTCGCTTGGAAACGGGCATGGCGGCACACAAGGCAGCGCGGGGAGTACAGCCAAATAATTATCCGGAAGCCAGTGTGCTACGCGCATCGCGCTTTTGATAAGAATAGAAACCATGAAAGAAACTGACAACAAGCCTACCCAGGAGCTTGACAAACCACCCTTTTTCAAGAGCTGGAAAAGTATGTACTGGCTGGTGCTGGGCAATCTCGCTTTTCTGATCACCCTGTTTTACATCATCACCCGCATCTATTCATGAGGTTACTCGACTGGATTGTACTGCTCGGCACACTGGGCTTTATTGTGATCTACGGCGTCTGGAAAACACGTGGCAGCAAAGATATAGAAGGCTACCTGAAAGGCGACAACAGCATGAAGTGGTGGACGATCGGCCTCTCCATCATGGCCACGCAGGCCAGTGCCATCACTTTTCTCTCCACGCCGGGGCAGGCTTACGAAGATGGGATGCGCTTTGTGCAATTCTACTTCGGTTTGCCTATCGCCATGGTCATCATCTCGATCACGGTTATACCTATTTTTTACCGGCTCAAGGTATATACAGCCTATGAGTATCTCGAGAGCCGCTTCGACCTCAAGACCCGCTCGTTAGCTGCCCTGCTCTTTCTGATCCAGCGCGGGCTGGCGGCAGGCATTACCATTTATGCGCCGGCCATCATCCTGTCCACCATTCTGGGCTGGAACCTGACGCTCACCAACCTGTTCATCGGTGTTCTGGTGATTGTCTATACCGTGTCGGGGGGCACGAAGGCCGTAAGCGTGACGCAGAAGCAGCAGATGGCCGTGATGATGGGCGGTATGCTCGTGGCCGGTTTTATGGTGGTGCACTACCTGCCAGAAAGTGTGTCCTTCGGCGATGCCGTGGCCGTAGCCGGCAAAATGGGTAAGATGAACGTGGTGGATTTCTCCTTCGACTGGAACGACAGGTATAACTTCTGGTCAGGTATGACGGGCGGTTTGTTCCTGGCCCTTTCTTATTTTGGCACCGATCAGAGCCAGGTGGCCCGCTACCTGGGTGGCCGTTCCCTCACCGAAAGTCGCCTGGGTTTGCTCTTCAATGGCCTACTCAAAATCCCGATGCAGTTTATCATTCTCTTTATCGGGGTGATGGTGTTTGTGTTCTACCAGTTTAACCAGCCGCCTCTTTTTTTCAACGAGGCCACCAAAAACAAGGTATACGCGACCGATTTTGCCCCTGAAATGGAGGCACTGGAAGAGCAGCACACCGCTTTGTTCAACCAGAAACAGGAAGCGATGCACGGTCTGGTTGCCGCCCTGCGAACCGATGATGAAAAGGCCATCGCCGCTGCCCAGGCCGAGGTGCAAGGTATAACTGACGCCTCCAAAGTAGTTCGTGACGATGTAAAGGCGCTGATTACCAAGGCCACACCCGATGCTGAGACAAAAGACACGGATTACGTGTTCATTTCTTTTGTAATGAAGTATTTGCCGGCTGGGTTAGTGGGTTTACTTTTAGCTGTGATTTTTTCGGCAGCCATGTCGTCTACTGCTTCCGAGCTCAACGCCCTGGCATCTACTACGGTAATAGATATCTATAAGCGATCCGTCAAAAAGGACAAAGACAATTTTCATTACCTGCGCGCTTCCAAGCTGTTTACCGCAGCCTGGGGTGCCCTGGCCATTATCTTTGCTACCTACGCCTCCCTGCTAGACAACCTGATACAGGCCGTCAACATTATCGGGTCCATCTTCTACGGCACCATCCTGGGTATTTTTCTGGTGGCCTTCTACGTGAAGTACATTAAAGGTAACGCAGTATTTATCGCGGCGCTGCTAGCTGAGGCGGTGGTGCTATACTGCCATTTCTATACCGATATCGCCTTCCTGTGGTTCAACGTAATCGGTTGCGTAGCCGTGGTCGTGTTTGGTGCGATCATCCAGTTCTTTATGGGGCAGAAGAAAGGGGAATTAGTGGCCTAGCAATTTTTATAGCGCGAGCACCTACACTCGCGTCATAGATTATACCTAATACCGCGGCTTCTGCCCCGCCACAATATAGACCAGACTGCCGCCAGCCGATACGTACTCTTCGTTCAGGAGCCTCTGCTTGAGGGCGATCTTGTTGTAGAGCAATTTCTGCCAGTAGGCGTCGAACTTGTCTTTGTCGCCGCCGCCGGCCATGAAGTAGTTCAGATTGTCCTGGTAATCGTAGCCCATCGAGTCGGAATCGATCCACTGCAGCATCTGATCCACGCGCAGCATCTTCTCCTGTGTATCGTAGGGCGGAATGATCGAGAGGGCTTTGTCTGAGATCCATACCTTAATGTTTTCAAGGCCGGCCTTCAGGTATAGGTCAGGTATCACGTCGCCGAGGGAGTTGAATCCTTCTCCGAGCCGCTTCTTCCCTTTTTCGATGCGCAGCTTTATCTCGAGCACTTCCAGGGTGCTCTCCACGTCAAAATCGGTCTCGCCGTAGCGGTCGAACATGAGGTTGGGCACTAGGTTATTGGGTTCCAGTGCCAGCACCCAGCCGCCGGGCTTCGTGATCCGGATCATCTCGTTTATGACCTGTTTCGGGTCCTTTACATGGATCAGCAAAGTCTGGCAAAGCGTAATATCGGCCAGGTTATCAGGCAGGGGAATGTTGGAGGCGTTGCCCACCCGGAAGTCGTAACTGATGTCGTTGTGCAGGTAGATGCTCTGGGCTTTTTGCCTGGCCTCTTCAATGTATTCGGGCTCAAAATCGACACCGTATACCTTAGCGCCAGAGGGGAGGTGCTTCGAGAACATAAAGCCCATCATGCCTTTGCCGCAGCCAATATCCACGAGCGTGCCAGTATAGTCCAGGTGCAGGCGACGGGCCAGTAACTCCAGGTAGTCGTCGTTCCACCAGTATTCCCGGGCGGGCCCGAGGTGGTCTTCTGAGTGTTTTTTAGGTTCTTCCAACAGGTATAGCGAATTAGGTATAAGGAGTGGCAGGTCCACTCCATCAGGTATAGTATCTCAAAAAAGAAAGCCCCTGCCAGAGCAGAGGCTTTCGGTAAAAAGCGGGCAGGTATAGCCTACTTCATTTTCTTCCACTCGGCAATGGCCTTCTCATTCATACGCACGTAGTCGGCATTGTTTGCCTTTTTTGCCAGCTCTATTGATTGCTCAGCAGTCTTTACAGCGCCTTTGTAGTCTTTCATTTTCGCCTGAATTTTGGCCTGTGCGTGCAGGTTCCAGAATTTAGGGTCGTTCGCATTGGCTTTCTTCATCCACTCCAAGGCCTGCTTCATGTCCTTGTTGTTGTCAGCGTAGTAGTTGGCAGCAGCAGCGTAAAGCGTAGGAGACACCTCTTTGCCATTTACCACACGCTCCTGAATCTGCGCCATCACTTTGCTGTCTACTTCCGTCTCAATGGTGAAACTGGCGATCGTTTTGTCCCACATAATCTCCAGATCGGCTGAGTTTGCTTTCAGGTTAGCAAAATTGATGGTGAAGGTTTCCACCTTTCTTGGGTTAGTCTGCGGCTTCACGGTGAAACGGAGCAGATCGTCTTCCTGCTTGTAAGCGGCTACGTTTCCACCGATTTTGATGTCTTTGTACAGGATGATGGTCCACTCATTCTGGTTTGGAATAGTCAGTAGTGCATACTCACCGGCAGGCACTTTTTTGCCCTGGATGGTCACCTCGTCGCTGAACTTAAGGGTAGTGGAGTTGTTGGCACCCGTGCGCCATACCTTGCCAAAAGGCACAACATCACCACCGAAAACCGAGCGTCCTTTCATGGATGGGCGGGAATAGCTCACGCTTGCGTTCGTAAGGCCGATTTCCTGCGTTACGGTGGACAGTGGGCTGGCGGCTGGCATTGCTATACCTTGTTGCTGGGCCTGAGCTGTCAGGGTAGTGCCGCCTAGCATTGCTGCCGAAAGAAGCACGCTGAATAAAATCTTTTTCATTGTTCTATTTTTTTAGATTGCTGATGTTTTGCGATACGAAAATACTCAAAAATGCTGATAATACCCTTTAAACGTTCCTCTCAGAATAAGTTTTAAAGAGGCCTTCTAGAAACTTCGCCCTACACTTAACCCAAAGCGAGGTATAAAAGCGGGCCCCGGCGACTTTATGTTACTTTCTGTCGAAAGGAAAGGCGTAAAGCCGACGCGCACCACCAGTCCGCCTGTCGGGTTCTGATACCGGAAACCGATGCGGCTGAAGTACATGTTTCGCAAGAGGTCAGGCTCGTTGGTAAACCGTCGGGTATAGCCCAGCCCGAACTCAAAATGTTTCTGAAAGCGCCCGATCATACCCAATGCTTCAACAGGTACAACCGGGTAAAAGCCTGGCTCTTCAGCGGAAAAGAACTGGTTGCTCGCTATACCTATCCTGAAAGCCGCCTTCACCATAGACTTCTGGTACACGATGCGGTCGTAGTTAGCGGACAGCAGATCACCATTCCCGCCCAATTCGGCATACACCGCATTGCGCGCTCTGAATGAGTCGCGGTAATTCTGAGCCGAAGCCGAAAAGCCAATGACAAGCAGCAGGCAAAAAAGAAGGGCTCGGGTGAAAGCGCTGGAAATGTGCATAAAGTGATTCAGGGGCGAAGATACAGATACGGTGTAAAGCTCCGCAAATTAGTGATTTATTAGGATATATTGATGTAGAAGTATGTAGGGTTGGAGAGGATGGTAACTGTAAGAATCAGGATTTTCAAGATTTAGGGATGACAGGATTTACGTGCACGATTGACATCCCCCTGCCCCCTTCAAAGGGGGACCTTTCGGCCTTTACCAATTTGAAGGTATAGCTGCGTATCACGGCCCCACTGGCAGTTAAAGTAAGAGTAACTTGCCCCTTCAACAATGAAACAGACAGCATTCGCCAGGTGCACTTTTCGATGCTCTACTGTTTGAGCGTTCAGCGAGTGGGGGTAAGGGCCCTTGATTTGGAGCTTCTTGACTTTTTTGCTTACTTTTTGTCTTGACACAAAAAGTGAGTGCCCGCCGCACAGGCGAAGCCATGAAACAATTCAGGTTGCTATACCTGCAACTGCCACTTATGCTATACTGCAACCCCGCCACTACTATACCTACAACAAAAAAGCCCTGTCAGCTTAACACTAACAGGGCTCCTATACCTTATAAAATCAAATTTAACTCATCTCAAACTGCAGCCTGAGCAGGTTGGCATATATACCGTTGTCATTAAGCGACAACACTTCATGCGAGCCTTCTTCAACAATCTCCCCTCCATCAATCACCAGAATCTTATCTACTTTACGAATGGTAGCCAGACGGTGCGCAATCACGATGGTCGTTCTGTTCTTCATCAGTTCATCCATGGCTTGCTGCACCAGATGCTCTGACTCGGAATCGAGGGAACTGGTGGCTTCGTCGAGTACGAGGATAGCCGGGTTTTTCAGGATGGCACGGGCAATAGCGACGCGCTGGCGCTGACCGCCGGAGAGTTTGATGCCGCGCTCGCCCACTAAAGTATCCAGTCCTTCCGGGAATGAGGAGATAAAGTCGTAAGCATTGGCTTTGCGGGCTGCTGCTATAATTTCTTCCTCAGATGCTTCCGGGCGGCCATAGGCAATGTTTTCGCGGATGGAACCGCCAAACAGCAGGACTTCCTGTGGCACGATGCCCACATTGGCGCGTAACTCGGTCAGACTCATCTGACGGATGTCTTGTCCGTCTACGGTAATGCTGCCGTGGCTTATATCATACAAACGAAGCAAAAGCTGTACGATGGTTGACTTGCCTGCTCCACTTGGGCCTACCAAAGCTATCTTCTCACCGTAATTGATGCTGAAGTTAATGTCGCGCAGCACCTGGATATCCGGACGTGTAGGGTATGAGAAGGCCACCTGGTTATAGCTGATATCGCCGCGCACCCGTCTAATCTCGCTCAGTGGACGCTGACTCTTATCGGTTGGCTCTTCCTGTTCGGCCAGTATTTCCTGTATGCGTTCTGTTGCTCCCAGAGCAGACTGTATTTTGCTATAAAGCTCTCCCAGACCACCCACGGAGGCGCCGATGAACACGGTATAAATGATAAAGGAAATCAGTTCGCCGATGGTCAGGTCGCCGTTTTGCACCAGCGTAGCGCCATACCAGATCACGAGGATGATACCGCCAAACAGACCTACAATGATAAAGGAAATGAAAGCGCCCCGGTAGTTGGCCGCCGAGAGGGCAGTCTTCACGGCTTTGCTGAGGGAGTGACGATAGCGGCCGATCTCAAAATTTTCGTTGGTATAGGCCTTTACGGTATTGATCGCCTGTAGCGTTTCCTCCACGATCACGTTGGTGTTAGCCAGTTCGTCCTGTGTTTTCTTGGAAAGGCTCTTGATCTTGCGACCAAAAACAAGCGTGAGCGCTACCAGCACCGGGAAGGTGGCCAGCATGAACATCGACAGCTTAATGGAGGTCCAGAGGATAATGATGATGCCTACCAATAGGGTAGTGATCTGACGGAAAAGCTCGGCCAGCGTGATCGACATGGCATCCTGTACCTGGGCCACGTCGGTGGTGATGCGGCTTGTGATCTCGCCCACACGCCTTTTCTCGTAGAACGGAATCGGCAGCATCATGAACTTGCTGTAGAGGTCGCGGCGGATGTCGGCCACGGCGTTTTCGCTTACCTGCGCAAAGAAGTATACCCTGAAAAAAGAGAAGATACCCTGCGCCAGGATCACGGCAAACAGGCCAAGGGCGATCATGTCAATGTCTTCGAGGAACCAGTCGGCGTTGCCCGTGGAGGAGTCGACCAGCTTGCCGGTGAGCAGCGGGAAGATCATGAAAGTCAGGCTGGAAAGTACCAGAAAGCCCAGACCGACCATGAACTTAAACTTGTAGGGTAGTACGTAGCTAAAGATCCTGATGCCGCGACGAAAGCTGTCTTTACTGATTTTCTTTCTGCCTTCTTTCTCCTGTGTGCTGTCGTTTAGCCCGATTCCGCGTTTTGCCATTAATGAAATCTATACTTAATAATAGGGTGTGCTGGCTTATAACAGCCAGTCAGCACTAAAAATGCCACGTACCCGAAAAATCTTCCAAAGGTAAGCAAAGTATAGGAGATTAGTGTCAGAATCATAACAGAGGGCTTTTATTCCCCAGTTTACTCACTATGCCGCAAGTTTAGCGTCTGCGCAAGTATGGTTGAGCATGGGGCCAGATTGCTAATGGCGTAGCGGCGGCCTGCTTTTATAGGTATAGCGGTTGGGCTATTGCATAGCTGGCTTTTGCCCTGGCCGGGCGGGCCATACTTTTTTCCTTGATGAAAGGAAAGAGGGCCCCTACCCCCAGTAAGCAAAAAAATCAAGACCCTGCAAATCGAGGGCCCCCACCCCCACTCACTGAACGCTCGAACAGTGGAGTGTCATTTAAGTGCACCCGGCTGAAGTGATCTGTTTCATAGCCTAAGGGACAAGTTAGTCTTGCTATACCTGCCAATGGTCATCTGCTATAGAACTTATACCTTTAAAATAGCAGCTACAGAAAAGTCCCCCTTCGAAGGGGGCAGGGGGATGTTGATCTTTCCCTAAACTCCCTCCCCTGTTTTGGAGGTAGGGGCCCTCTATAAAAGGGGAGTGCGGGTTAAACTACAGCACTTATACCTGAGAACTATGAGTTACAAATCTACTGCCTTAGAGCTGGCTTCAGTAGACCCTGATTCAGACACTGCCCACAAGCCCACAAACGTTAGAAATCCATTCAGAATCAGCACCTCAAAACCAAATTGATAACCATAGAACCAGGCGACTGAATTAGCGCTAATGATGTAGGTGAGGACCGGGGCAGCCACGCAAATGGCCGGCACATAGCGGTCGCGTACCTGGCGGCGGGTAAAGAGGCCGAAGCTGTAGAGCCCCAGCAGAGGTCCGTAGGTATAGCCAGTCACTTGAAGCACCGTTGTGATCAGGCTTTGGCTGTTGATTGAGTTGACGGCAAAGATGACAAGGCCAAGCAAAATGGAAAACCCAATATGCACAAAGTAACGCAGCCGTAGCCGCTCATGCTCGCTTCTATCTTTGAAATTGAGGAAATCCACGCAAAAGGAAGTGGTGAGTGAAGTAAGCGCCGAATCGGCGGAGGCGTAGGCGATGGCAATGATGCCCAGAATGAATGCAATACCTACCACAGGCGGGAAGTGGTTCAGGGCCAAAAACGGGAACACATCATCGCCACGTTCCGGCAATGCTATACCTTTGGCGGAGGCGTACAAGTATAGCAGGGCGCCCAGCATCAGCAGCAGGGCAAAAACCATCATCAGGATGAGGCTGAACCAGAACATGTTTTTCTGTGCTTCGCCGATGTTTTTGCAGCTCAGGTTTTTCTGCATCATGTCCTGGTCCAGACCCGTCATAGCGATGGTAATGAAAGCGCCGGAGAAAAACTGCTTGAGAAAATAGTCGTTGGCCTTAAAGTCCCAGTTGAAAACCCGCGAATAATCACTGGCGGCTATCGTATCGACCATGCCTTGGAACCCGAGATTAAGCTCGTCGGACACTACCCAGATACTAACCCCAACGGCCGTCAGCATAGCGCCTGTCTGGAAGGTATCGGTCCAGATGATGGTTTTCATGCCGCTCCTGAAGGTATAGACCCAGATCAGCAGGATCGTGACAGCCACTGTCACGGCGAACGGAATACCGATCTCGTCGAACACGGCCAGCTGCAGCACGCTTGCCACCAAGAAAAGGCGTATGGCCGTGCTCAGTGTGCGTGACAAGAGGAAGAAAGCGGCCCCGGTTTTATAGGACCAGAAGCCGAGACGCTGCTCCAAGTAGGTATAGATGGAAACTAGGTTGAGGCGGTAATACAGCGGCAGCAGCACCGTAGCAACCACAAAATAGCCTGCCAGGTAACCCAGCACCACCTGCAGGTACGAGAACTGCGCGTCGCGCACCATGCCCGGCACCGACACAAACGTAACCCCCGACAAAGTAGCGCCTATCATGCCAAAGGCCACCACATACCAGGGCGATTTCCGGTTGGCCAGGAAAAAGGTATAGGAATCCGTATTCTTGCCAGTGAGGAAAGAAATCAGGACCAGGATGCCGAAATAGCCGATGAGGAGGCTTAGGATGAGCGTTGCAGACATGTGAAATGCGGGAAAAACGCTGCAAATATAGCACAGCCTGCCGGTTTTAGGGCTATACCAATTCCCGCAGCAGCACCTGCTCGCCAATGGCAGGTATACGCAAGCCCTGCATCATACCTGATACGGCGATCTGCTCGAGCAGGCGTACCGGCTCTCCCGCCGGCTCGTCCGACAGGTCGAAGGTGCCGTAGTGCATCGGTATAAAAGTGCCGCCGCGCAGCACATTGTAGGCCCGCACCGCTTCATGCGGATTCAGGTGACTTTTCTGCATCAGAAAGCTCGGGCGATAAGCCCCCACCGGCATCACACACACATCCATCGGACCGAACAAAGACTCTATCTCCTCAAAGTGCCCGTTATAACCTGTGTCGCCGGCAAAGTAAAGCTGCATGGTGGGCGTCTTGATCAGGAAACTTCCCCACAGCACTTTGTTCATGTCGAACATGCCGCGGCGGTGCCAGTGCGAGGCTGGCAGAAAGTAGATCTCTATACCTTCCGGGGTGAGGTCGAATTTCTGGTACCAGCCTGCCTCCTGGTAAGGCAGGTGCGGCTCGGCGCTACGCAGCAGATCACCAGCATGCAAAGGGGCAAGGGCCTTCAGGTCCGGGTTGTGGCGGTAGAGTGTTTTAATGGAGCGTTCGTCGAGGTGGTCGCGGTGGCCGTGCGAGAGCAGGACCAGGTCTATACCTGTGAGTTGCTCCGGCGCGCATGGCAGCCCGATGCGCCGCTTGATCATGGGCAGGTCGTAGAACACCGGGTCGGTGATCATGGTCAGGCCGTTCACCCGGATCAGAAACGTGGCATGCCCGAGCCACACCACCATGTCTTCCTTCGATGTGATGAAATCGGTGCCGTAGACAACGGGCGGCACATAGGTGTCGGCTTTCTTTTCTTCGCGCTGCGGATTGCGGGAGGTTTTCCAGCGCAGCACCTGGCTCATTTTAGGGTTAAAGAGCTCGTTGCCATTCAAAAACTGCCCGTTAATGGTCTTATTGCCGCGGAAATCTGGTTTTACCACGGGCAGTTTGTCGTTTTTCAGATGTCTTACTGTTTCGTTCTTCTGCTTCAAAATCTGAATAAGCTTGTTTCAGGGAATATTAACACGATAACGCGCACGAAAGTTGAAACGTGTGCCGGTAATTAATTAAAATACGCCAACAGGCATTAAAAAAACGCCTTCTCCTTTCAGAAAAGACGCTTTGTAATTTTTTATCCTACCCCGGTAGGCTAGTACCAGAAACCTCCGCTTCGGCCCACAGACACCGGATGGTGAAATGGACTGTAGAACGGGGAGGCGCCTTTGGAGTAGCGCATAGCACCGGTCACCGAAAAGTGCTCTGTGATTTTATAAGTCGCCCGCATGTCCATGCCCTGGCGGCCCGGGTTCATAAAGTTCATGTAAGCCGGGTTCTGAGCTGGTATGTTCGAGAAGTCCCTCCACACGCTGCCGCTCAGGATCAGGCGATCGTTCACCAGGTATTCGGCACCCACATGGGCAATGTAATGATCATTTTGGCTGCTCCGCATTAGGGTAGTTCCGCCATCAGAAGTAGGCACGGTATACTGGCCCGGCATCACCGATAGATAGGTCAGGCTGCTGAACACGCGCAGGCGCGGGTTGAGCTGATAACGGACGGTTGGTTCCAGGTAGGTGGCGCCAAAACCGCTGCCAAAACTGGCTCCGGCCGAAAGACTGTAGCTGAAGCGCTTTGCGGGCATCTCAAATTTCGTCGGCCTTTCTTCTTCAGTAGCTGGGGCTGGTCGCTCCTGCAGGACCGGGGCTGGTGCAGTTTCCAGGCTGGCTTTCTGGCCCGTCTGTGCCATGGCGCTCCCTGCGAAAAGCAGGCTGCAGGTCAGGAAAGTGCTCAAAAATATTTTCACGTGAAAAAAAATCAGTTGAATGTGGTACTAAGTTACAGCGCAATTGCTTCAGAAACAAGCGGGTGTCATTTCTCAAACGGCTACGCAGGTCATTTGTTGTAGGCAGCTAAACCTTGCTTTTGCTTCCCCAGCCAGGTATACGCTTGCTTAAAAAAGCCAGCTGGAAGCTCAAGCCCGGCAAAAGCAGATAGTAAAAGGTATAGGCTATCATCCCCGATGCAGAAACGAGTCTTCCGGGAGCAAAAAGGAAGGTGACTACTTTGCCTTTGACCCCAACCAATCTTCCCTGAAAGCTTTCATAGCTGGTGTGAGCTCCTTGCCTGACTCTTCGAAACGTTCAATCATCAGCTCCGGCATCTCTTCCAGCACAATCTGCGTGCTGATGATCGGGGCCAGCTCGCTACTTCGGTAAGTGATCGGCACACTGTGCGCTGGCTTGAGTTTGCTCATAATCTTCTGCAGTTCCTTTTCGCTCGTCACTTTCTTGCCATTGAGTGTCAGTAGGATGTCGCCCCGGTTCAGACCGGCTTTGTAAAGCGGCGAGGTGACATAGGTGCCGCTCACGAGCTTTGCGCCGTTCTTGCTGAACTCGAAGTTGGCTGGTCCCAGGCTGGCCTTGCCGGGTTCGGCTTTACGCAGTTGCAGACCGGCTTCGGCCAACAAGGCGGCGTAGTCAGGCAGTTCGCTACCGTATACCTGTCGTCTGAAAAAGTCGGATGCCCAGGCGGTGTCTTTGGTCACTTCGGCCAGCGTGCGCTCCAGGTCGGCCATGGTATAAGGCATTTCAGTTTTGCCGTACTTCTGCCAGAGCGCCTGCATGTAGGCGTCGAGGGTGGTGTTGAAGTCACGGCGCAGCGTCAGGTCGAGTCCCATGCCCAGCATGCTGCCATAGGTATAGTACGAGATAAAGGTGTTGTGACGATTGTTCGGGTCCACGGAGCGGGCGGCATCCACAAAAGGTGCTTGCATACTCATCTCCGCCAGGCTATGGTAGTGCCTTCCGGGTGAGAGCAGCACGTAGTTCAGGTCGCGGGCAACGTTTTTAACATCATTGATGCCGAGGCGGTACATGGTCAGGGCCCCATAGTAAGAGGTAAAACCTTCGGCCAGCCACAGGGCCTCCGTCATGTTGGCCCGCTGAAAATCGAAAGGCTCCAGCGTAGCAGGTCGCAGGCGCTCCACATTCCAGGCATGAAAAAACTCATGCGACACGGTACCAAGCAGGGCCGGGGTAGAAGTGCCGAGCGGGCGGGAGCTCGACACGATGGTAGAGTTGCGATGCTCCATGCCGTCACCTATGGCCTGCGGACCATAGCAGGCGATAAAGGTATAGCGGCCGAAATCGAAGTCGGGCAGTTCTCCGAATACCGCCTGCTGCTCGGCCACGATTTGCTTGGTTTTCGCCACGTACTCATCAAACTGCGCCTTGTTGCCGTGGTGGTGCATGGCTACCTGAATGGTCTTGCTTTTGCCGCGGTCCTGCACGGTCCACTCTGCCAGTTCAAAATTGCTCAGCTCGGTGGGGCTGTCCATGAGGTACTGAAAGTGAGGTGCAGTGAAAGTAGAGTCGTTTACAGGTTGCAGCTGCGTGGCGACTTTCCAGTTGCTACCCTTAGGTATGCGAAACGTGACGCGGGCGGGAGCTTGCTCGAAGCCGCGGGCATACATGAGGGTGGCGGGCATGTTCAGGTGCGCGTGCGTCTCATCGATGCCGGTATAGGTGCCGTCGGCATGGGCGCCAAACAAGGTATAGCTCAGTGTGATCTCTCCCTGATGCCCGCTCACGTCCCACTGGTGCGGATTCGGTCGGCTGATCTGCAACTGCTTTCCTTTGCTGTCGGTCGCTTTCACGCTGTAGACGTTTTTGGCAAACTCGTGCAGTGCATAGCGCCCCGGCGAGCTGCGCGGCATGAGCACCTGCAGGGTGTCGCTTTTTATACCTGTAAAAGTAACGCTGATCTGTGCCTCGTGGTGCACGGCGTTCGGGAAGGAGAGGTGGTAGCTAACTTGCTGTTCCTGTGCCAGCAGAGGGGTAAACGACAGCGACAGGGCAGCGCACAGGGCGCCAAAAAGTCTCGTGGACATAAGGGTGTGTTTGGTTCGAAACTAAAAGTAGGAATTTTATAATTGTTGCGCAATGTGGCTATACTTTCCGGTAGGCCCTGGCCTGTACCAGACCGCCGTAAAATGTGGCGGAAGCCTCAAGTCGCAACGGTTGTCTGGCGAAGTGATCATTAAAGTCTGGTAGTCTGGGGGCTTTCACATGGCTCACCAAACCGAAAAAGGTATACATGCTTTTGAGCAGCAGTTGCTGCCAGGCAGGAGGTGGTGTTTGAGCTGGCCAGAAATCGCTGAAAAGCCAACGGCCTTGCGGACGTAATGAAGCACACAACCGATTCATAAGTTGCTGCAGCCGCTCATCCGGAAAAAGATCGAGTAGGAAAGGGGTAATGATCACGTCGAAGGTTTCGTCTGGCTGTAAGCTGTTTTCGTCGCCTAGGCGAAAGTCTATCTTGAATGGTTCTGGAAACTTTTGACGGATGCGTCGTTGGGTCAGGTGCAGCATTTTTTCAGAGACTTCTAGGTAAGTGATCTCTGCTTCAGGCCTATACCTGAGCAACTGCTCCAGCAGCCAACCACTACCGCCCCCGATCAACAGCACTTTTGAATTTGGAGGTATAAGTGAAATGTGTTCCGTCTGCGCCCGCTGCAACACATTGCCGAAGACGAGCCATGAGAGGCCATCGTAAATTGGGGCTATGCTGTCGAAATTGGTGTTACTCACTGATTTTATCATTTCGACCTAAGGGAGAAATCTGAAGAGAAAGTGGGTAAGCTGATTAGTAACTTCAATCCTAATTGGATTCAATTGAATGACGAAGTTAAAGGTTGGGAGGATTAACATACTATATATCACTCCAGATTTCTCCCTTAGGTCGAAATGACAAAAATGAACAATCTTCATCACTAGTCATAAGGGCTACCGAGAGTAGTGATCTTCCACAATCCCTTTAAGTTTTTCGAGCACGTATTCGGTAAATTGTTTCAGCAGACTTTGGCTGTTGCCTTTAAACACTTCCCGGAACTCCTCCGCTTTGCCATCATACAGAAAGGAAACGAAGATGGTGCCCACCGGCTTTTCGGATGTTTCGGAGCCTCCGGAGCCGGCAAGGCCCGTGGTGGCGACACTGATGTCGGCATTCAACGCTTTCTTCAGGCCCATCACCATCTCATTGGTTACCTGCTGCGACTCGGCGGTGTAGAGGTCGAGGGTATCCTGTTTCACACCCAGGAGTTTTTTCTTGGCTTCCACATTGTATACTACCAGGCTGCCGATCAGCACATCGCTGCTGCCTTTGGCTTTTACCAATTCAGATGACAACATGCCAGCCGTGCAACTCTCAGCAAAGGCAACGGTCAGGCCATTGTCTTTCAGCATCATGGTCAGTTCGGTAAGCTCCGTTTGATTCATAGGGTTACATTTAGTTCAGATAAAGGGTGATTCTCATACTGTTTTGCCGTCCGGGGGGTTACCTGTCAGCGGGTAGCGCTGCAGGATGCTGTAGCGGGGGTGAGGCGATCCTAGCTCCGAGCGCCAGACCGCCATTTCATTTACGTGGAGTGTGATCGGGCTGGCAGGTTCGAATGATTTAAGATCGTGAGGCGCAGGGCGATCCATGCGAAAGCGGGCAAGCGTAACGTGCGGAATGGGCTCACGGTTGAGGGCTGGCACTTCAGAAAGTGCCTGTGTGAGGGAGCGGCTCAGTTGCGCGAAGGCGTCATGGCTCTTAAAGCGTGCCCAGGTCAGGCGAGGGGAGCGGGGCTTGGGGCCAGGCTCGATAGCTTCCAGGTGTAAATCGAAGGGGGCGAACTGCTGCGCCATGTGGGCGGTAATGTCTTGTATAGCAGGCAACTGAGTGGCCGGTACGTTGCCGATGAAATAAAGCGTCAGGTGCTGGTTTTCTGTGGGAACTTGTCGAATGGCATCACTCTTATACCTGGCGGCCTGCTCAGTTAAATACTGCTTGAGCGTATCAGGAAGCGGTGCTGCAATAAATAGTCTGGTCGTTTGGCCCATGTACTGTCGTGTCTATACTTGTATGGCTTCGCATACGTAATAACAGGTCGGGCGTATACCTAGCCTGAATTTGAACCAAGACCCCGAGTATGTATGATACGAAACTTCTATAAAAAGCTGGCTGCGGGCTTTGCCTTGTTCACCCTCGAACTGATCTTTGTGATGGTGATTTTCCTGGCCTGTGTGCTGGTCTTTCTCTACGTGAGCGCCCAAGTGGTAGAGGCATCCGGCCCGATAAAGTTCGATGAAGCAGCTTTTGCGGTTGCCGCCGATTTGCAGAGCACCGGCTTTACACAGTTTATCGAGTTCATCACTTTTTTCGCCTCTCGCCACTTTATGACGGCGGCCGGGCTGTTGCTGATCGCCTATTTTTTGTTCGTGCGGAGGCATAAGTGGTATTCGCTTAAAGTGCCGGTGGTGGCACTGGGCAGTATATCGCTCAACCTGGTGCTCAAGTTCTTTTTCGACAGAGAACGGCCCGCTATGCCCTTGGTCGACGCCTCCGGCTTGAGTTTCCCGAGCGGTCACTCGATGATCGCCGCCTCTTTCTACAGTCTGATCATTTACCTCACCTGGAAGCATGTGGAGTCGAAGCCGCTGCGAAATTTCTTGGTGGCCCTGCTCGTCATTTTTATTCTACTCATCGGATTCAGTAGGATATACTTGCGCGTGCATTACGCAACAGATGTAGTAGCAGGCTTCGCTGCTGGTATTCTGTGGGTTATCTTTGGTATTGGGCTGCTGCGCCGCATTGAGAAGTATACCCGCAAAGAAATCGCTCCTGTCGTTGAGGAGGAATGATATTCAGGTAGAGGAATTTTTTTTTAGGGTGAGCTATTGCAGATAATAAATTCTGTTATACCTTTGCAATCCCAATCAACAAGGGTTAAAGGGTTTTGGGAACACATTTTGAATAATACCAAATGCGCACGTGGCGAAATTGGTAGACGTGCAGGTCTCAGAAGCCTGTGCCTTCGGGTGTGGGAGTTCGAGTCTCCCCGTGCGCACTAATTCAAAATGTAAAAAAGCCGGCTGCAAAGCCGGCTTTTTTGTTTTATACCTTTCTGAAGTGATTTTCAAATAAGTATTCTCAGGGTTGTGAAGGGGATGGCGCGAGCGTCCACGCTTGTGTCTGCAATAGTGGGGCCTCTAGGCCAGGTATAGGTTTAGGTATAGATATACCGCAAGTTTAGCGTCAGCGCAACTGGTGGTTTTGCATAGGGCCGGTTTGCGACTGGCGTAGCGGCGGCCTGCTGTAGGTATAGCAACCTGAATTGTTTCATGGCTTCGCCTGTGCGGCGGGCACTCACTTTTTTCCTTGATGAAAAGAAAGAGGGCCCCTACCCCCAGTAAGCAAAAAAATCAAGACGCTTTTGAACTCGCTGACCGCTCAAACACAAAATCGTCGTTTTTGCACCTGGCCTGTGATCTGCTTCGTTGCTTCCGGGGCAAGTTACTCTTGCTATACCTGCCAGTGGCGTGTGCTACAAAGCTTATACCTGTAAAGTAGTAATTACAGGCTCCCCGCCTTAGACAAGAAGGGGTTAGGGGTGGTTGGATCCGGTATCTGTAGCAAAATCTACAGCGCTTATACTTGCGAACTGGTAACGGCGGAAAGTCCCCCTTAGAAGGGGGCAGGGGGATGTATAATTGTGCAAGAGAATCCTGTCAATCCGTGGGGGTAGGGGCCCTCTTTTAATCCTGTAAATCCTGATTCAGACAAGCTGTACCTGCAGACCTCGTGGTGTGCAGAGTTCCTGCGTGTGTCTCAACCGACTGCTATAACTATACCTATGCCTCTTCAGCCGATGCCAATCTGTTAGACACTTGCAGGTCTGGAAGACACTGCGAGGTCTTTTCAAAAAGCTATACCTCACCTAACCACCCCTTCTTTCGTAAAGTGGGCAAAATGTATGCGACATGAAAAGCCTTACCAAGCGACTTCTGAAACTACTGGCGCTGCTTTCGGCTGAAGCAGCGCTGGTGGGCTTAGTTTTTCTTGCCAGTCTGCTTGTTTTCGGCTACATGACCCGCGAAGTTTTCATTCTGCAGGACACCGGTCTGGACGGTGCTCTGTTTCAGTTTGCGGCCTCGCACCGTTCCGAAAGCATGACCCGCCTGATGCGTTTTTTCTCTTTTTTCGCCTCCGCCGACTACCTGCTGGTTGCGCCCGCCCTCATCGTGCTGGTCATGGCCTGGTTTCATCACCTGCGCTGGTATGCCCTGAAGGTATTGGTGATCGCCTTTACCAGTACCATGCTCAATCAGTTGCTTAAGCGTTTATTCGAACGGCCCCGGCCCATCACAGCCATGTTGGAGCAGTCGGGGCTGAGCTTTCCCAGCGGACATGCCATGATCGGTGGCTCATTTTATGGGTTGCTTATTTACATTGTGTGGCGCGAAGTGAAAAGCCCTTTCTGGCGCTGGTTATGGGTAAGTCTGCTTTCCTTATTACTGCTGTTCATCGGCTACAGCCGCATTTACCTCAACGTGCATTACGCTACCGATGTACTGGCCGGTTATGCGATGGGTATCATTTGGCTACTTGTTGCTATCTGGCTGATGAAGAAACTCGAGCGATGGTATTTTGGGAGGTTAGAAAGGTTGGAAGGGAGAAAGTTAGAAAGTTAATGTTCTTTGTAGGGACAGGTCGCGCCTTCTTGTAGTCGATTTTAGAAATTAGAAGATGCTGATTCGAATATATTTATCTGAACCCGAATGAAGGCCTCAACCCTCAAATTTGCGGGCCTCCAAACCTGCGTATGTCAGCACACGGGGATATGGACATCCCCAGCAGATGAGTGTAGGGGTCCTCGATATAGCTTCCGAACATCCATGTCCGGAAGAGCATCAGCAGCTTTTGGGACGGAAAATCCACAAGTACATAAACATTTCATCCTGGCGTTCTATGTAGGGACAGGTCGCGACCTGACCGAATCATACAACGGTATACCTGCACAATCGTGCACTGGCAACAATTAACAATCAGCAATTTAACAATTCAACAATTTAACCATCTAACAATTAACAATTCAACATTTCCCTTTGTCTTCAGCATCAGGCAGCTTAATTTAGAGTGATCAACCGCCTCTCTAAAACAGAAACTATGCCTCGCCTTCTGATTGTATGCCTTTGCTATACCTTGTTATTTCTTGCTATACCTGCCCTCGCCCAGCAGCCCGACCAAATTGTCGAGGTGAAAGCCAGATTGGAGAAAGAGCGACGTGCTTTACGGGAGACAGGTATAAGATCATTGCCTGAGAGAGCAGACCGCATGCTGGACCTGGGCATGTGGCAGGAGGCTGAGGCGCTACTCAAATCAGGCACTAGCTCCCCTGCGGTAAATTTGGCTAAAGCGCGTCTTGCTATGCTTCGACACGAATACCAGGTAGCGGAAGCGTTGGTGGGAGGGGTGCTGAAACAGGAACCCGCCAACAGAGCCGCTTTACTGTTGCAAGGCAAGCTGCAAATCCAGGCTTGGGAATTGAAAAATGCGCTGGCCACTGCCCAAAAACTGCTGCGTGTCAATCCAAAAGATGAAGAGGCCGCCCTGCTGGCAGGACGCATCCTAATGCTGCAGAAAAAGTACAACGAGGCCCTGGCTCAGGCTTTGAAAGTACAGCGCTGGAATCCAAATAATGCCGCTGCCTACCTGCTGGAGTCGGATGTGCTGTTCTGGGACCAGAAGCCCGAAGAGGCCGAAAAGCCTCTTGTTAAAAGCCTAACGCTCGACCCATTCAATGCGGATGCTCGCTTCAATTACGGCTATGCCATCTGGCGCCGGGTGGACGCCACACAACTCAACGCCATGGCCGCGCAGTGGGAGCTTGCGCTGGAACTCAATCCGCTGCACTATGTCACGCATTGGCACTGGGGCAACGGTCACACTAACCTCACCTATGCCGATTACGCCCAGCCGGAAGATAAAGCCGTTCGCAAAGCCCTGCAATCTGCTGATCAGCTGATCTCTCAAAACAAACTGCAGGAAGCCCTGGCTGAGATCCGAAAAGTGCAGCAGGCTTACCCGGCTTCGGTACTGCCTGACATGCTGCGCGGCTCTGCTTACTACATGGCTTTCGACCTGCCACGCCAGCCACGCCTCGATTCAGCGGAAGTTATTTTCCAGCGCATCCTTCGCAAGAAGCAACACTACGGCCCGGCGCACAATGCCCTGGCCGCTGTCATCAAGCAAAAGCAGCTCGTATACCTGGCCGCTTATGATTCACTTTCTCAGGTGATCCGGCAGACGGAGATCAATGACTCTGTCAACTTTGCACGCGTGTTTCCGGATGTAACGTACTATCCTGGGGAGACGGTGAAAAAGATGGTCTGGTCGCAGCTATACGCCAGCACGGTGTATTTCCCTTTTCTGTCGCGGCAGGGTGAAAAGTTTGTGATCCCGCCCCTGCACATCGACCTGGCCATTGCCATGAATTCTCCTTTCTTCCGACAGGCTACCACTTTTGACAATCGTCAGTGGATGGATATTAGGGGCGTAGGTAGCGGGGCAGCCGCCATTGAATACGTTATCCGGGGAGCCTACCTGGAGCGTAATGTGGTGCTGCATGAGTACGTACACTTGTTCCATGGGCGGGTATTTACGGACGCTGAAAACCGGACTGTGCGCCAGCTTTACCATAATGCTATGAAAGAAGGGCGCACGCTCGACTATTATTCAGCCAACAACGAGCACGAGTACCTGGCCCAGACCTATCCGGCTTACTTCGAGCCCGTGAAAGTGCATCCGCTCAACCACAAGTCCATTAACACCACCGCCGACCTGAAGGCAAAGGATCCCGCACTCTATACCTTCCTGGACGAGCTTGTGAAAAGGCAGCAAGCCTATCTGGCCGGCGACAAACAGGCCATGGCCAGCAACTGGGCGCAGGTATACCTGAACCTGGCCGAATGCGAAACCCGGGCACAAAACTACCCCAAAGCGACCGCACTCCTTGACTCGGCCCTAATCTGGGACGCCAACTACCAGCCCGCCCTAATAGCCTATGCCGGTCTGAAGCAAAGACAACTGGCTTTCGACGAAGCGCAGCAGTGGTTGCAGCGCGCTCAAAAAGTGGACAAGGATTATGCACCGATCTATACTGCAGAGGCGGATTTGTTTGAAGCTCGCCGCAGAGCCGGACAATTGTCGGTCCGCCGGGCAGTACAGGAACAGCAGTCACGCTACGACCAGGCTCTTTTGCTAGAAGAGGACCTGCTGACCCGCGCCCGCATTAACCAGGCTTTCCGGGAAATGTATGCCTCCTACGGACGTCTTTCTGAGGCTATTGCAGTAGGAGAGCGCTATGTGCAGGAAGCCCCCACTATCTCTACCTACCTGCGTGACCGCCGCGACGAAGCACAGGCTTATACCAGCTGGCTGCGGGGTACTGCCGCGCCATCTGAAGAGGCGGAGCGCACCCTGGCGGCACTGGTTGCACGCAAGCCGCAACAGTACGAACTCCGCCAGCAGTATGCTGAGGTGCTGGCCACGCAGGGCAAGTATTCTGAGGCCATCGCCACGCTTGCAGAAGCGCAGCGCATCCTCACAGCGGCTGGAACGCCCCGCCCCGGCTACATGGTACGCATGGCCGCCTGGCAGTTGCATTTGGGAGATAAAGCTGCCGCTCAGCAATTACTGGAGCCAATCAGCAACGGTAAAATGCGTGCCCGCAGCGAAGCCACGCTGCTGGCCAGGGTATACGCCGGACTAGGTGATACGAATAAGGCACAAGAAGAACTCAAGAAGCAACCCGTACAACACACGCCCGCCGAATTAGCTGATTTTCTGTTCGCCTCCGGCAAGGTATGGGAAGCGGAAAAGGATCAAAAACGCGCCCGAAAAGCCTACGAAGCCGCCCTTCGCGAGAACCCATACCTGTACGAAGCCCGCCAAAGCCTGGTCCGACTCCTGCACCAGGAAGGCAAAAGCGGCCAGGCCGAACGCCTGCTTACGGAAGGTATAGAATTGGGGTATAAGTTGTAAATGCTGATTCAGACAATTTTCTTAACTTTCTACCTCCAAACATTCTAACCTTAACTCATGAAAAATCTCTTCCGCCTCGCTTTCTTTCTTTTATTTATAGGCATGTTCAGTGCCTGCAACACGGGTACGTCAACTTCTGATCAGCAGATCGAGGAGATCGAGACTGCTACGGAAGTGACTACGGTATACCTGGTTCGGCATGCCGAGAAGGATACTACCGATGCTTCCAATGAAGATCCGGAGTTGACAGAGGCAGGACATGCACGGGCGGAGGCCTTGCGTGCTTTGTTGGAAGGACAGGAGGTGGATGCTTTGTATGCGACGAAGTATATGCGCACCGGACAGACGCTTTATCCGCTGGCCAAGGAACGCAACTTAGAGGTGGTGCAGTATGAAGGGCACGACTTTGAAGGGCTGAAAGCACGTATCCTGCAGGAGCATCGTGGGCAGACGATCGTGGTAGCTGGACACTCGAATACACTGCTGCCGATCATCGAAGCATTTGGCGCGACAAAGCCTTTCGAAGAGATTGCAGACAGCCAGTACCGTTATTTGTTTAAACTGACTGTTCGTCCGGACAGTACGGCAAGTGTGGAAGTGACTGAATTCGGGGACTAGCCTTTATGACAAGACCCTGGTCTTGCAGATGCGGTCGTGGAATAGGCGGGAATGGGAGGAAACTCTTGTTCCTGTTAACGCCTGCATAATCAATACAAAAATGCTGATTGGCTTGATCAGGTAGCGGAGGCTGGCACAACGGAACGAAATGCGCTCACCGGAATGTCCCACAACGCGAAGCCCCACCAAATGTTTGCCAATAGAACCCTGCCAGGTAGCACTTTCGGTGCCGGCAAAGTATAGCCAGCCCATCAGTAAGTGCAGCAAGCGCTCTGATTTAAATAGAAATGCTTCTTCGTTGCTGCTGATAGTAAAGAACTCGATCAGTCCGATAATGGAAAGCAAAAAAAGTGCGTCCAGACAAAAAGCAAGCACCCTCGTGCCCAACTGAGCCTCGAGTAGGTGCGGTTTCGCTTTCTGATAAGACAACTGCATAGGTAATAAGGAGTAATAGCACCTTAACACAAGATGCTATTACTCTATACTACATACCTGCAAGTGAGTTGCAGTACTTTATTAAAAATTGTAATTTTTAAAATAGATTCATTTGTATAGCCGCCCGAAGTGCTCCTTCATGGCGCAAAAGCCACTCTTTACGCCATAGGCCACCTGCGTATCCCGTCAGGCTTCCATCGCTGCCAATTACCCGATGGCAGGGCACCACAATGCAGATCGGATTCCGTCCGTTGGCAGCGCCCACAGCACGTATGGCCTTCTCTCCCGAAACAGCCCTAGACACAGCCAGGTAGCTGGTGGTTTTGCCATGCGGTATACCCTGAAGCTCCTGCCATACCTGCTTTTGGAAAGTCGTACCTGCTGGCGCTAAATTCAATTCGAAATCCTGCCGCTTACCCGCAAAATATTCCTGCAATTGCTGCACGCAGGCGCTGAGGCAGGCCGGCAGATCACCTGTACTGTCATCTAGTGCTACCTCGTCACCACAGAATTTGACTTCCGTTATACCTAAATCTGTACCGCTGATCCGGAGCTGCCCCAAGGGAGATGGCATATAAGTAGTGTAGGTTCTGCTTTCCATAGTATGCGCCTGGCTATACCTCAAATATAGGAATTCAAACCTACGTTCGCCATCAAAATTTGAGCATGTGCTGGCAAACGTGGGTGACAGGTATAGGATAGGCCTACTTGCCGGCTACTGCCGTTGGCGGAGTAAAGCGCTCTACCTTGTTGTTGTTCCCCTCTACTGACATCAGGTATTTGTAGATCGCTTTCAGGTCGGCTTCTTCCATACCTGCATACATGGCCCAGGGCATAATGGTGTTGAAATCGTCAGGGCCAAGCTTTTTGGCAGTTGCTTCAGGTCTTCCGTAGCTTTTAAAGCGCTGAACAAAGGTTTCCTCTGTCCAGTTGCCTATACCTGTTTGCCTGTCTGGTGTGATGTTGGCGGAGCGCAACACGGCGCCGTTCGGAAACTTAAACTCGAATCCACCGGCCAGGTATTTCCCTTCGACAGGCGCCCCTTTCTCTTGTGGCGTGTGGCATTCGGCGCAGGCCGCTATAGTGAGCAGGTACTTGCCGCGGATCAGTTCATCCTCCAGTGTGCGCTCGTCAGTAGGAGTAGGTTTCCCTGACGGGATCGTGCGCAGAATTAGATTCATTGGGAAATCTGGTTTGGAGGCCGGCACCTGGTGCCTGATCGGGTCGAGCGAACGAATGTAGGTGACAATGGCATAGGCATCATTGGTCGTCATGCTGGCATACGACTTATAAGGCATTACCGGGAAGAGTGGATCACCGTTGCGGCTAACCCCCGTCGTAAAGGCGCGGTATACCTCCCCATCGGTCCAAGTGCCTATACCTGTCTTAGTGTCAGATGTGATGTTACGGGCGTAAAAAATGCCGGGGAAGCCCATGGAGTGATCAAACACATCGCCTCCTTTACCTTCTGTACCAGGTAAAACCGGACCTGCAAAGCGGGAAAAGTCGCGTGTAGAGTGACAGTCGATGCATACCGCCACATGATTGGCCAGGTAAGCGCCACGCTCAATTAACTCCGGCGTCTTCTTGATGGTGATAGTAGGGGCTGCATCCACCTTAGGGAAGGTATAGCGTAGGTATACGACCCCTGCCGCCGCAATTACTACTAGCGCCACGAGCAGCATACCAATGATTCTAAGAGCTTTATTCATAACAGTGAGAGGTATAAAGTGAGAGATTAGGTCTGCTGTAAAGTGTAATATTTAAAATAAAAATTTTCATAATCAAGCGCATTTTTACCTCGAGTTCTATATTTTAGTGCAGCTTCATTTTCAGGATGTGAAGAGTAGGTATAACTGGGTATAAATATGAACTATGTTGTTGTATTAAATGTATGTACATATATTTGCAGTATTGAAATTTATTGGGATCAGGTATTGTCAGGACTATTCTTTTCAAGCGAATCCCAATAATGAAAATACTCAGGTAAGAGGCCGTTTTAGAGGTATAGAAATGACAGTTTCAAATGGCACTAGTTTCTGCTTCGCTCAAACTGGCGGTATGACAATAATTCCCCTCTTGAAAGGGGCAGAGGTGTGTTAATCGTTTACAACAATTCTCTAAATCCTTAGGGAAGGAGTTGAATAAGAATAGTTACAAGCAGAACGATTATGCCTCACAACAATTAAAACAGCATAACATGAATATAGAAGAAGAAATTAAGCAGGCAGTTTTCAGGAGTCCGCACCAGAAGGCGTACATCAACCTGGTCTACACGGCGGGATGGGTTGAGCAACAGCAGAGTATGCAATTCAAACCTTTTGGGGTGAGTTTACCGCAGTATAATGTTTTGCGTATCTTGCGAGGACAATACCCGAAACCTGCTACCGTTAGTATGCTGATCGAACGCATGCTTGACAAGACCTCGAACGCTTCGCGGATCGTGGATAAGTTAGTGGCCAAGGAACTGGTTACCCGTCAGCAGTGCCCAAATGACCGACGTACTGTCGATGTACTCATCACCGACAAGGGCCTGTATCTGCTCAAGCAGATGGATGAACTGGAAGGAGGGAAGGGAACAGGTATAACGAATTTGTCGGACGAAGAAGCCCTGCAACTAAGCAAACTGTTGGATAAAGTGAGGGAGAAGAATTAAACCATTTTACAATTTAACTATCCAACCATTCAACAATTTATAAATCACATGAAAAAAACCGCTATTCTGGCATCACTTGCCGCCGCGCTGATGCTTTCTGCCTTTACCGGCACCTCACGCACTGATCTAAATGCAACTGAAGTGGCCGCTCCTGCCAAGGCACGCACTTTTGCTGTGGAGACTGCTGCCAGCGAAGTAAACTGGAACGCCAAAAAAGTGACTGGTGAGCACTTCGGCAAAATAACTATGAAAAGTGGCCAGCTACAGGTGGATAAAAACCGCGTGACCGGCGGCACCTTCGAGTTTGATATGAGCTCGATCACGGTAGAGGACATCAAGGATGCCGGCATGAATGGCAAGTTGGTTGGTCACCTGAAGTCAGATGACTTCTTCGGTGTAGAAAAACACCCAGGCGCTACTTTCGTGATCACGGAAGCTACTCCAATCACAAAGGCCACCGCTGGCCAGCCAAACTACAACGTAAAAGGCAACCTGACCATCAAAGGCATCACCAACCCCGTGAGCTTCCCGGCTACTATCACCGTGAAAGACGGTGTAGCCACTGCCAAAGCCGATGTGACTGTAGACCGCACCAAATATGACATCCGCTACCGCTCCAGCAACTTCTTCGAGAACCTGGGTGACAAAGCAATCTACGACGAGTTTACAGTAAGCTTTAACGTGAAGGCGAAGCAGACGAATAGCTAAGGTATAGCTGGAATAACTCCACTTAAGCCCTCCCCTAAAAATGGGGGAGGGCTTTTTTGTTTCTAATAGGTATAGGTCCTTATTTGTCATCTCGACAATAGGAGAGATCTGGATGATTGTAAGGCCTGTACTATATCTCAGATTTCTCCTAAAGGTCGAAATGACATCTAGTGGACATGCTGGCATTGCTGGGATGTCGGAAATCACCCTTGCACGATTTGGACAGGTTGCGACTTATCCTAACAGGGCTGCTAATTCTTTTATCCATACAACAATTCAAAATTTTCTGAACTATGTTTGTACAATAAATGTATATACATTAGATTTGCAAACAGAATTAGAAAACTATAATTATCTAAATTAGAATTACATGAAAAAGACAGCAATCCTTGCTTCTATGGCCGCAGCGCTTTTCTTTACCGCTTGCACCGACAGTAACACTGCAACTGAAAACACAACTGCCGTTACAACTGAAGCCACTGTTGCAACAGAAGGTGAAGCGTATGCCGTAGATACGGCTGCCAGCGAATTGACCTGGAACGGTAAAAAAGTAGGTGGTGAGCACTCTGGTAACATCAGCCTGCAAGGTGGCGAACTGTTAGTAACTGACGGCCAGTTAGTAGGTGGCGAGTTTACCATCGATATGGCCTCTATCACCAACACCGACTTAACAGATGCTAAATACAATGCTGACTTAGTAGGTCACCTGAAGTCTGACGATTTCTTTGGCGTAGAGCAGCACCCAACGGCTAACTTCAAGATCAACAGCATCAGCCCGATTGCCGACGCTGCTGCCGGTCAGCCAAACTATAACGTAGAAGGCGACTTAACCATCAAGGGCAAAACCAATCCTGTTAGCTTCCCAGCGACAGTTACTGTTGAAAACGGCACAGCTACTGCTAAAGCTGACGTAATCATTGACCGCGCCAAGTATGACGTTCGTTACGGCTCTAAGAGCTTCTTCGATGACCTGGGCGACAAAGTGATCGACGATAACTTCACCGTGAGCCTGGATATTACTGCCAAGCAGTAATTCGAACTACCTCTAAGGAAGAAGACCCTACCCGAGCCCTCCCCTGAAAACAGGGGAGGGCTTTTTTGTTTCTAGCAGGTATAGGTCCTTATTTGTCATCTCGACAATAGGAGAGATCTGAATTATTCCGAAGCCTGTACTACGTTTCAGATTTCTCACTAGTAGAGGGCCCCTACCCCCAGTTCGAAATGACAAAAAAGTACTTTCTGCCGGTGTTAGGATTCAGGCAGATTACTTGTGCACGTTTCGGATAGGTCTCGACCTGTCCCTACAGATATTTAGAAAATGATTAACTTGCCTGTACATACAACGCCACCACCTTATGCTGTACAAATCTATCTATACCTTACTATTTATACTGCTAATCAGCATCACCTCTTGCCAGACTGAAAAGCAGCCGGACGCGCAGCAGATTGTGGATAAGGCGATTGAAGCTCATGGAGGGGAGCGTTTCCTGAAGAGTGCGATCAGTTTTGAGTTCCGGGACAGGCAATACCGGGCTTTGCGTGATGGTGGGGTATTTGTGTATAGCCGTACTTTTACGGATTCTACGGGGCAGCATGTGCGGGATGTGTGGCGAAACAGCGGCTTTACCCGCACCATCAATGACGAGGAGGTAGAACTTCCTGAAGAAAAGCAGAAAGCCTATACCGCTTCTGTTAACTCTGTTATCTACTTTGCCCTACTGCCTTATGCCCTTAACGACGAGGCTGTGCAGAAAGAATACCTGGGCGAAACTACCATCAAAGGAGAGCCCTACCACAAGGTACGTGTGACTTTCGCCCAGGAAGGCGGCGGCGAAGGCTACCAAGATGTCTACATCTACTGGTTCCACCAGCAGCGCCACACTATGGATTACCTGGCTTACTCTTTCCAGGAAAATGACGGTGGTACCCGCTTCCGCGAGGCCTTTAATCCCCGCACCGTCGGCGACATCTTATTTCAGGATTATAACAATTATACCTTAAAGGAGGATACCCCACTGGAAGCCTATGATCAGGCCTTTGAGGCAGGTAAAATGGAAAAGGTGTCGGAAGTTGTGTTGGAAGATATTGAAGTGAAGGAGTTAGAAAGCCATAGGGATATGTAGCGACCTTTCCGAATCGTGAGGTTTAAATACCTGCTATTGTGCGCCATCCCCCTTCAAAGGGGGATGGCGCACAATGCGTACTTCAATAATGATTCATACATATTGAGTGTCTCCCTTTGAACGGGGCAAGGAGATGACAATCGTGTAAAAGTCCCCTCTTGGGAGGGGCAGGAGTGGGTTAATAATCAACAATCATCAGCAACACTTTCCACGCCTCCTGCACCTGATGATCATCCAGCAGCTTTTTGCCTAGTTTTTCCAATTCTGTACGCAGTTGTGCTTTGTCATGCCTGTGCTTACTAAAGGTATAGCTGACTAGCGGATCAGATTTGAAGGCTTCTACTTCCTCCGCAGAAGGAATAACTTCTGTATTGCCCAGGCGGGCCAGATGATTGCCGGTCAGGATACTGCTGTGGCGGATGTACTCTGGTAACTGATCTACCCCGACGCTCTTGTTTCGCACTGGCTTGGGCAACTCGAATATACAGTCGCCATTGGCCCTGAGGTAATAGTCGCCACCCATACGCGCGACAGCATCCAGTTTATAAGGATCGATCTTGCCATCCTCGTTCAGGATGTTTTCATTCACATGAATCAGCAGTACCTCACAGATCACCAGGTTACCGGCGCCGCCTTCCGGTCCGAGGCTGATCACCTCGTTCACCCGGCACTCCAGGGCTACAGGTGCTTCTTTCACCCGCGGGGCACGCACCATTACGGAAGGCTCTGGCGTCAGACCAGATTTGATAAACTCGTTAATGCCCTTGTCATACTCCGTACTTGCCAGCGACATCTGCTCCACCATGTCGTAGTTGCTAATGTTGATGACCACTTCCCTGGTAGTCTCTACATTCTCCAGGGTATGCTTTCCGGTATTGTCGCGCACCCGGCGGGCAGGGGAGAAGACCACGATGGGCGGTTTGGCGCTGAAAACGTTGAAGAAGCTAAACGGGCTCAGGTTCACATTCCCTTCCTCATCCACCGTACTGGCAAAGGCGATCGGCCGCGGCGCAATGGCACCCAACAATAAAGCATGCACTTCTGCCGTTTTGGTTTCTTTCGGGTTTATGGTTTTCATGGTATAGCTGGTTTGTGTTGGAGGGTTGCAAGTTACGAAATGTATGAATGTGGAAAGTAAGGTTGTAAAACACGATGAGACTAAACTTGCCCCTGCCCCTCCAAGGAGGGGGATTTGCACAAATAATATTCCCTTCCTTGGAGGGGCGGGGGTGGGTTAATCATTCACAAGTACTCCCCATCTTTAAATGAGAAGGTATAAGAAGCTAGAATTAACCACATATAATAAATGTTTTCAAAAACATTTTACGTAATTTTGCTTTCTAGCGACAATGTGTCTACGTTGCTGAGACTTGGTTGTGACCTTTAGCTTGTTGCATTAGCAAATGCTATTTACCCCATATGAAAATTAAACTAGTACTCTTCCTGAGTCTTCTCTTCTTGGCCTCCTGCAGTTCCCTGCGTACCCGTAACATCGTCTATTTTAGCGACCTGGAGCAAAAGCCACTTCTTACAGAATCAATAGAAATAAAGCGTCTGACCATCAAGCCCGGTGACCTATTAGCTATTGAAGTACTTACTCCAAACATGGAAACGAACATGCTATTTAATAGAGGCATTATGATGGAGGAAGGTGCCAGTGGTGGTGGACAGATGATGCGGCAACAGGGCAACCAAAACGAAGGCTATTTAGTAGATACTCGTGGCACTATTGATTTTCCTGTATTAGGTACGATGCCTGTCAACGGGATGACAACGGAACAACTTCGGGACTCAATCCTGTTACGGGTAAAAGAATATGTGCAGGATCCAATCGTTAAAGTAAGATTGCAAAATTTCAGGTTCACCATGATGGGCGAGACAGGACCTGCTGTAGTGGAAGTTCCTGCCGATAATGAGGATGTGAACCTACTAGAAGGACTTGCGATGGCAGGCGGCATTTCAATTTACGGGAAGATGGAAAATGTACTAGTGATCAGAGAACAAAATGGTGTGCGTACCATGGCTCGCTTAAATCTCAATAGCAAGGAAACGCTTAACTCTCCCTACTTTTATTTGCAGCAGAATGACATTGTGTATGTAGAGCCAGATAAGGCCAAGGTGACAGGTACCAGCTTTATCCGGCGTAACTGGGGCTTCGCTGCAGGCATTGTGTCTTCTGCCTGGGTGCTTTACCAATTGTTAAAATAATATAACACTTCCTTCTATATAATGTCCGAACTCGATTTTCAGGAAGATAACAGTGAATCTTTAGATATAAAAGGCCTGGTCATGCGGTATCTCCGCTATTGGTACCTCTTTGTGATCGGTGCTGCCCTTGCTCTTACGGCGGCACACCTTTACCTGCGTTATTCTACCCCAGTCTATAGCGTAAAAGCTACTATTCTTATCAAAGATGAAAGTGGCGCTGATCTGGCCAATAGTGGGGTATTCGGTGACATGGCTCTGCTAAAATCAAATAAGTCCTTTTCGAATGAGGTGTTAGTTATTAAGTCGAAAGGCTTGATGGAACGTGTGCTGACGGAATTGGGCATGGAGGTGTCTTATTTTGGTGAAGGGCGCATCAAATCACCGGAGTTGTACGGAGGGCGGAGCCCAATTAAGGCGGTTATTGCACAACTAGACTCGGCTGGACTAGGGAAAAACTTTATTGTAGAGGTAGAAGACAATAACTCCTTCAGTATTTATGAGGGCGAAAATAAAGTCTCTACTCACAAGTTTGGTGAGCAGATAAAGAAGCATTATGGTACTTTTACTATTGTGGCAGATTCGGATATCACCAATGATAGGGGTCGTCGTGTGTTAGTGCGTTTTAATAACCTCGGTAAGTTGGCGAATAGCTATAGTAAACAGCTTGGGGTGAAAAGCGTGAACGAGTACGCCACGGTCATGGAGTTAAGTCTGACTGATCCGGTACCTGCCAAAGGCAAAGACATTCTGAATAAGCTGATTGAAGTATACAATCGTGAAACAATCAACGAAAAAAACCTAGCCGTTTCTAAGACTATTCAATTTATTGATGACCGTTTGGTATACCTGACACGAGAGCTGACAGATGTAGAAAAGGATGTAGAGCGGTATTTGCAAGATAATAGATTGATAGACCCTGCTGCCAGTGGAGGAATGTATCAAAGTACTGCACACACCTATAACCAACAGATAACAGAGAATGAAATTAAACTCGAGATATTAAAGTCAGTTGAATCATACCTCCAACAAGAAGAAAATAAATATGAACTGGTACCCACCAGCCTTGATATTGCTGATCCAACGCTTGGTGGTTTAATTGTTAACTTCAATGAGCTACAAAATCAGCGACGACGCTTGGGCCGTTCTGTTACTGAAAACAATCCGGTTCTCCGTAATGTGAATGAGCAGCTAGAAATTTTGCGCCTGAATATTCTGGAAAATATTCGGAATATCAGAGAGGGACTATTAGTCGTTCGCCGTAATTTACAGGCCAGCGCCCGTCAGTTTGAGTCACAGGTGCGGCAGGTACCTTCTATGCAACGAGAACTGACTGACATCAGCCGACAACAGGGCATTAAGGAGGGATTATATTTATATCTTCTGCAAAAACGCGAAGAGGCCGCCTTATCACAGGCTATTACGCCATCCAATTCCCGTGTTCTTGATCCGGCAGCGGCTGGTGGAAGCCCCATTGAACCTCAGGCTACCAACATATACCTTATGTCTTTGTTAGCTGGTCTCGCTATACCGTTCGCAGGTATATTCCTGCGCGATATGCTCAACGATACTATACAGGAGGTGCGTGAAGTTGAAAAGGCTACATCTACACCTATCCTTGGCGAAATCGGGCATAATGATTCGGGTCAAATGATGGTAGTCAGGCAGGAGAGTCGTAGCTCGAGTGCTGAGCTTTTCCGCTTATTGCGTGCAAATATGCAATTTGCTGCAGGAGGCAAAGAAAATAGGGTGATTCTGGTAACTTCCAGCATGAGCGGAGAAGGTAAAACCTTTTTTAGTTTGAACCTGGCTGCCAGTTTGGGGATGACAGGTAAAAAAGTAGTTGTGCTGGGTTTTGACTTACGGAAGCCTAAGCTGACACAAGGAGTGAATTTGCCAAACAATATTGGTATCACCAATTACCTGATCTCAGACAGTGTTCAGATTGAGGATATGATTCAGTTTGCACCCGATATGCCAGATTTGGCAATCATCGGCTCAGGACCTATTCCTCCGAATCCTTCTGAACTGATGTTATTGCCGAAGATTGGAATGCTCATCGAAGAACTCAAGTCTGCCTTTGACTATATCATCCTGGACTCCTCGCCTGTCGGGCAGGTGGCGGATACCCTGGCATTAGCCCCTTATATTGACTCTAGCTTATATATAGTACGCTATAATTACACGCATAAAAAACAGCTGCAAATCATTGATGACCTATATAAGTCACGCAAGCTCAAGCATCCGATGATTGTGCTCAATGATGCTAAAAAGAGCAATAGCTATGGTTATTCCTATGGTTACGGCTATGGGTATGGTAACTATTATGAAGAAGAGTCGAGGGGTTTGGGTAGTAAGTTGAGGAAGTTGGTGAAGGGGTAAACCCCACCCCAGCCCTCCCCTAAAAACAGGGGAGGGAGCCTGTGAACGATTACACCTTTGCCCTTCTCAAGAGGGCCCCTACCCCCAAAACAGGGGAGGGGGATTTTAAAAAATAATTAAATAGAAAGTGTTCTCAAGCCCCCTCCTGTTTTGGGGGTAGGGGCCCTCGATAAAAGGAGGGGGTTGGGGGAGGTAAAAAACGAACATAAATAAATGTCAGGTACAGAGATGACAGCTATAGGAAATGCCAAAATTGCCGTAATCGGCTTAGGTTATGTAGGTTTACCACTAGCCGTTGAGTTCGCTAAGAAATTCTCTACTGTCGGGTTCGATATCAACGAGGGACGGGTGCAGGAACTGAATGGTGGATATGATCGCACTTTAGAGATTGAAAATGATTATTTAAAATCGGTTCTAACTTCAAGCTCTAATGGCAAGGTAGGTTTGTATTGCTCTAATAACCTGAAAGACATTGAAGCCTGTAATTATTACATCGTCACTGTACCTACCCCGGTGGATAAAAACAACCGACCCGATCTTACTCCGCTCTACAAAGCGAGCGAGACTGTGGGAAAGGTACTGAAGCGCGGAGATATCGTGATCTATGAGTCTACTGTATATCCTGGTGTGACGGAAGAAGAGTGCGTGCCGGTGCTGGAGCGCATGTCAGGACTATCGTTTAATGTAGACTTTTTTGCAGGCTACTCTCCTGAACGCATTAACCCGGGAGATAAAGAACATACTGTTGCTAAAATACTAAAGATCACTTCCGGTTCTACTCCTGAAGCTGCAGAGAAAGTGGACCAATTGTATAGAACAGTGATCACAGCCGGAACGCATAAGGCAGCTTCCATCAAAGTAGCAGAAGCAGCAAAAGTGATCGAAAATTCACAGCGTGATATCAATATTGCCTTCGTGAACGAACTTGCCAAAATCTTCAACCGCCTGGGCATCGATACTGACGAGGTATTGGAAGCAGCCGGAACCAAATGGAATTTTCTCAAATTCAAGCCCGGTTTGGTAGGAGGTCACTGTATTGGTGTGGATCCATACTACTTAGCACAAAAAGCTCAGGAAGCCGGTTACCATCCGGAGATCATTTTGGCTGGCCGCCGATTAAACGACGGCATGGGAGAGTATGTTGCCCATGAAGTAATTAAGTTAATGGTCAAGAAGGAGATTGCTGTAAAAGGAGCTAATATTTTGGTGCTCGGCATAACATTTAAGGAGAACTGCCCGGATGTGCGCAATACTAAAGTAGTAGACATCCTGCGCACCCTTAAAGATTACGATACCAATATCACTATTTACGACCCATGGGCTGAACCTGCTGAGGTAAAGCACGAGTATGGATGGGATTCTGTTAAAGAATTGAACAGTGTAACTAATTGCGATGCCATTATCTTAGCCGTATCTCACGATGAATTTAAGTCATTGGACTTAAGTAAACTCTGTAAAGAAAACGCTGTGATCTACGACGTAAAAGGCGTCCTCCCCAAAGAACTCTCCGATGCTCGTCTATAAGTTAGGTAATTAAAACTCCCCTCTTCGGTTAAGAAGGGGCTGGGGTGGGTTGACCCGGTAATTCAAACCCTTTATCAAGAAGAAATATGTATAATACTCCCTACCACACGACAGACCTAAGCCAAAGCAGCTTCCTTGTGACAGGCGGAGCGGGCTTCATCGGTTCTAATATCGTCGAATACCTACTCAAATACGATGCAGGGAAGGTGCGTGTACTTGATAACTTCTCGACCGGTTCTAGAGCAAATATTGAAGAGTTCAAAAACAATCCGGCCTTTGAACTAATAGAAGGCGATATCCGAGATCTTGGAACCTGCAAAAGAGCGCTGGAAGGTATAGATTATGTATCGCATCAAGCTGCACTAGGCTCAGTGCCCCGCTCCATCAATGATCCTATTACGAGTAACGAAGTAAATGTAAGCGGTTTTCTAAACATGCTGGTAGCGGCAAGAGATGCACGAGTAAAGAACTTTATCTATGCGGCAAGCTCCAGTACATACGGCGATCATCCAGGTCTACCAAAGATAGAGGACAATATTGGGAATCCACTTTCTCCTTATGCTGTGACTAAGTTTGTAAATGAACTGTACGCCAGTGTCTTCTCCAGAACCTACGATTTCCATACCATAGGCTTGCGCTACTTCAATGTGTTCGGACCGAAGCAGAATCCGAAAGGACCATATGCAGCAGTGATTCCACTCTTCATCGAGGCAGCAATTGAAAACAAACAGCCTTATATTAATGGGGACGGAGAGACGAGTCGTGACTTTACTTTTGTTGAAAATGCGGTACAAGCAAACATCAAAGCCTTGCTGACTGAAGATATAGACAAGCATGAGGTGGTGAATATTGCATATGGTGAACGGACTACCCTGAACCAGTTATGGCAAAGAATAACTAAAACCGCAGGTATCGAACTAACACCAGAGTATCGGGAAGAGCGAAAAGGTGATGTGCGTCACAGTCTGGCAGACATCAGCAAGGCAAACCAACTAATAGGCTACAATCCTGGATTTTCTGTTGCAGAAGGTTTAGATATAGCTTTCAACTGGTATAAGCAAAACAGCATTGTAGTGCAGTAATTCCCCTTCTTAGACAAGGCGGGGTTAGGGGTGGTTGAACAAACTACCATGAGACAAATTTAAGCATATGAACCTACTGATCACAGGCGGTGCGGGCTTCATCGGCTCGCACGTGGTGCGGCTTTTCGTGGAGTCCTACCCCCACTACCGCGTCTTCAACCTCGACGCCCTGACCTACGCGGGCAACCTGCAGAACCTGGCCGACGTGGAGTCGCGGGAGAACTACACCTTCCTGAAAGGCGACATCACCGACGCTTCGTACCTGGAGCAGATTTTCGCTGAGCACAAGTTCGGCGCCGTCGTCCATTTGGCGGCCGAGTCGCACGTGGACCGCTCCATCGCCGGGCCCATGGCCTTCGTCGAGACCAACGTCATCGGCACGGTCAACCTGCTGGAGGCCTGCCGCCGCGCCTGGGCCGGCGACTACGCGGGCAAGCTCTTCTACCACGTCTCCACCGACGAGGTGTACGGCTCGCTGGGCGCTGAGGGCCTGTTTACGGAAGAGACACCGTATGACCCGCGCTCGCCCTACTCGGCCTCCAAGGCGGCCTCGGACCACTTCGTCAGGGCCTGGTTCCACACCTACGGCCTGCCGGTCAAGCTCAGCAACTGCTCCAACAACTACGGCCCCAACCACTTCCCCGAGAAGCTGATCCCGCTGGCGATCCACAACATCAAGAGCGGGAAGCCGGTGCCCGTGTATGGCAAAGGCGAGAACGTGCGCGACTGGCTCTACGTCAAGGACCACGCCCGGGCGATCGACGCCATCTTCCACCGCGGCCAGGTGGGGGAGACCTACAACGTGGGCGGGGTGAACGAGTGGCGCAACATCGACTTGATCGAGCTGCTCTGTGACGTGATGGACGAGAGGCTGGGCCGCGAGCCGGGCGATTCACGGAAGCTGATCACCTTCGTCAAGGACCGCGCCGGCCACGACGCCCGCTACGCTATCGACTCCTCCAAGCTGATGGAGGAGCTGGGCTGGAGACCGTCGGTGACCTTCGAGGAGGGCCTGCGCCTGACCGTGGACTGGTACCTGGAGAACGAGGCCTGGCTGGAGGAGGTGACAAGCGGTCACTACCAGCAGTATTACGCGCAGCAGTACGGGGAGAGATAGGTGAGGAGACGAGACATGAAAATTATAGAGACATTCCTGGGGGACTGCCTGCTGCTGGAGCCGGCCGTCTTCGCAGACGAGCGGGGCCACTTCTTTGAAAGCTTCAACGAAAGCCGGTTCAACAGCTTGTTGGGAAAAGAGGTGCGCTTTGTGCAGGACAACCAATCACACTCCACCCGCGGCGTGCTGCGCGGGCTGCACTTCCAGCGCGGGGCGCACGCGCAGGCCAAGCTGGTGCGGGTGCTGCGGGGCGAGGTGCTCGACGTGGCCGTGGACCTGCGGCCGGATTCGCCCGCTTTCGGGGAGCACTTCTCGGTGGTGCTCAGCGCCGAAAACAAATTGCAGCTCTTCATCCCGCGCGGCTTCGCCCACGGCTTCGCGGTGCTCAGCCGGGAGGCCGAGTTCTTCTACAAGTGCGACAACTACTACCACAGGGAGTCGGAGGGGAGCATCCTCTACAGCGACCCGGAGCTGGGCATCGACTGGGGGATCGACCCGGCCGGGTTGATCGTGTCCGCAAAGGACAGGGAGAGCGGGACATTCGCTGAGTTCAGACATAGCCTCTGATGCCCGCTCAGGCGGGGCGAGCAGCCCTTGCCGGGGATTTTATTACCTTTGTCCGGGCGGAACTCGTATAGACCCCGCCCGAGCATCAAACACAAAAACTGACGGAAGACAAATGAAAGGCATTATCCTGGCCGGGGGCTCCGGCACCCGCCTGCACCCCCTGACGCTGGCCGTGAGCAAGCAGCTCATGCCCGTCTACGACAAGCCCATGATCTACTACCCGCTCTCCACGCTGATGCTGGCGGGGATAAGAGAAATATTGATCATTTCCACGCCGCACGACCTGCCAATGTTTGAGCGCCTCTTGGGGGACGGAAGTCGCATCGGCTGCCGCTTCAGCTACGCTGTGCAGGAGGTGCCCAACGGGCTGGCGCAGGCCTTCGTGCTCGGGGAGGAGTTCATCGGGCGGGACAAGGTGGCGCTGGTGCTGGGCGACAACATCTTCTACGGCGCCGGCATGAGCCAGCTGCTGCAGGCCAACGCCGACCCTGACGGCGGGGTGGTGTACGCCTACCATGTGCAGGACCCGGAGCGCTACGGCGTGGTCGAGTTCGACGAGCAGGGCAGGGCCGTCTCCATCGAGGAGAAGCCGCGAGAGCCCAAGAGCCAATACGCCGTGCCGGGCCTCTACTTCTACGACAATGACGTGGTCGGGATCGCCAAGCGCCTGGCGCCCAGCCCGCGGGGCGAGTACGAGATCACGGACGTCAACCGCGAGTACCTGCGGCGGGGCAGGCTGAAGGTCGGGGTGCTGAACCGCGGCACGGCCTGGCTCGACACGGGCACGGTCCAGTCGCTGATGCAGGCGGCCACGTTTGTGCAGGTGATCGAGGAGCGGCAGGGCCTCAAGATCGGCTGCATCGAGGAGGTGGCCTGGCGCATGGGCTTCATCTCGGACGAGCAGCTCAGAGAGGCCGCAGAGTCCCTCCGCAAAAGCGGATATGGTGAGTATTTGCTGAGGTTGCTAAAAGAGAAGTTTTAAATATATTTACGATAGTATGAAAGTTCTGGTAACAGGAAGTGCTGGCTTTATTGGCTTTCACTTAGTTAATAGATTGTTGGAGAGAGGAGATGAGGTTGTTGGGTATGATAATATAAATGATTATTACGAAGTCCGTCTCAAATACGGAAGATTAGAGGAAGCCGGAATTGCTAAGGAGAAGATCGAAGTAGGATCATTAATACAAAGCAGCAAATTCAAGAATTACAGGTTTGTAAAAGAGGACGTTGTTAATAAAGAGTATTTGCATAGTCTGTTCAAATCAGAAAAGTTTGACGCTGTTATTAATCTGGCTGCACAAGCTGGCGTAAGATATTCATTGGAAAACCCCGATGAGTATATATCTTCAAATGTTCAAGGTTTTTTGAATGTACTGGAGGCGTGCCGACATTATCCAGTGAAACATCTGGTATATGCTTCATCAAGTTCCGTATATGGAACGAATACAAAAGTTCCTTTTTCGACTAATGATCAAATAGATCATCCTATCTCTCTGTATGCGGCTTCAAAAAAATCTAATGAGCTAATGGCGCATACCTATAGCCACTTATTTAACATTCCTACAACTGGGATACGTTTTTTTACCGTTTATGGACCCTGGGGTAGACCAGATATGGCCTTATTTTTATTTACAAAAAAAATAATTGAAAGGGAGGCTATACAGGTATTTAATAACGGGGAGATGAAGCGCGACTTTACCTATATAGACGATATAATCGAAGGTGTGCAAAGGGTCGTAGATAAGCCAGCAAAGGCTGATGGCTATAATAATGTAAGCAGTAAAGAAAAAGGACTTGATTCTAAGGCTCCTTATAGGATATATAATATAGGGAATTCCTCACCTGTGTTGTTGACTGATTTTATTGACGCGCTTGAAGAATCAATAGGTATAAAAGCTAAAAAAGAGTATTTACCTTTGCAACCCGGTGATGTATTGATAACATGGGCTGATGTAGATGATTTAATAAAGGATTTTGAATATCAACCCAATACCGAATTAAGACAAGGGATTAATAACTTCGTGAAATGGTATAAATGGTTTTATAATATAGCATAATTTTAAGAACTACGTAATGGCTGAGCTTAAAAATAAAAAAGTATTAGTAACAGGAGCTGATGGATTTATTGGTAGCCATCTGGTAGAACGCTTAGTGGATGAGGGCTGTCAGGTAAGAGCATTTACATACTATAATTCATTTAATAGTTGGGGCTGGCTTGATAACTTCCCGAAGGAGAAGCTCTCACAGATAGAAATTTTCTCAGGAGATATCAGAGACCCTAATGGTGTCCGTACTGCCATGAAGGATATCGAAGTTGTTTTTCACTTAGCAGCACTGATTGCCATACCCTTTAGCTATCATTCCCCGGATAGCTACATTGATACAAATGTCAAAGGTACTCTAAATATCGTGCAGGCTGCGAAGGATCTAGGGATTGAGCGAGTTCTTGTAACTTCTACTTCAGAAGTATATGGTACTGCCCAGTATATCCCAATCGATGAAAAGCATCCAAGGCAACCGCAGTCGCCCTATTCAGCGTCTAAAATAGGTGCAGACTGTATTGCCGACTCCTTTTACAGAAGCTTTAACTTGCCACTAACGATCGTACGGCCCTTCAATACCTATGGACCGCGTCAATCAGCCAGAGCTGTTATCCCTACTATTATCACACAGTTGCTGCAAGGCAAGACTGAGATCAAATTAGGTGATTTGACACCTACACGCGATTTGCTTTTTGTGAAAGATACAGCCAATGGCTTTGTAGAAATTGCAAAGTCAGAAAGCTTAATAGGGGAAGACTGTAATATTGCTACGGAGTCTGAAATAACTGTCGGGGATCTTGCTCAAAGTCTTATCAATCAAATAAATCCTGATGCCAGAATTATTCAGGATGATGTTCGATTGAGGCCTGAGAAAAGCGAGGTATTCCGTTTGTATGGTGCCAATGGCAAAATTAAGAGCCACACGAATTGGGAGATGCAATATACCTTGGAAGAGGGCCTTGCAGAAACAATCGAATGGTTCAAAAACAAAGAAAATCTGCGCCAATACAAAGCTGATATTTATAACATCTAGCCAGCCAATACAAAGGTAATCATTATAAAACAGATCTATATGGAGCAGCCTTCTAAGTATGGGCACATCGTAGAGTATATAAAATCTCAATTTTCGAACCAGGACTTCATACCACTACATGAGCCAAGGTTCATTGGGAATGAGAAGAAGTATGTTGCTGATGCCATTGATTCAAATTTCGTGTCTTCTGTTGGTGCCTATGTGAACCGCTTTGAAAAGATGATGCAAGATATCACTGGAGCGAAGTATGCTATTGCTACTGTAAATGGGACTGCTGCCTTACACATGGCACTCATAGTAGCGGGAGTAAAGCAAGGAGAAGAGGTGCTTTCTCAAGACTTGACTTTTATAGCCACTGCAAACGCCATTAGCTATATAGGAGCTATACCTGTGTTTCTGGATATAGATAGAAAGACACTGGGCTTATCAGCCGAGAAACTGGAAAACTTTTTACAGCAACATGGGAAACAAGTAGATGGGGTAACTATTAACAGTAGAACAGGAAACAGGATTGCTGCTTGTGTGCCCATGCATACTTTTGGATTCCCATGCGAAATAGAGCGAATAGCGGAGATTTGTGCTAAGTGGAATATCCCTTTGGTGGAAGATGCTGCAGAATCTCTGGGCAGCTATTATAGAGGCAAGCATACAGGTAACTTCGGTTTGTTGGGTACTTTCAGTTTTAATGGTAATAAAACGGTGACTTGTGGCGGCGGCGGTGCCATTGTAACCAATGATGAAAGTATAGCTAAACTTGCTAAGCACTTGACTACACAAGCGAAAATGCCACATGCCTGGGAGTTTAACCACGATCATATTGGTTATAATTATCGCATGCCAAATCTGAATGCAGCATTGGCTTGCGCTCAATTGGAGCAGTTAGCGACTTTCGTAGAAAATAAGCGTGAGTTGGCTGTACAGTATAAGCGCTTTTTTGATGATGTAGAAGGAATAGAATTTATGACGGAAGAATCGGATGCAAAAGCAAACTACTGGTTGAATGCCCTTTTACTAAAAGACAAAGAAGAGCGTGATTCCTTTTTAGCTGAAGTCAATAGTAACGGCGTGATGGCCCGCCCAGTATGGACATTGATGCACAAGCTGCCAATGTTCCAGGATTGCCTGCATGATGATTTATCTGTTAGTAAGTGGGTTGAGGAAAGGTTAGTTAATATTCCAAGTAGCGTTAGGATTTCTTAAGAAATAAAATCAATGAATAAAACTATCATTATAGCGGAAGCAGGAGTCAATCATAATGGCGATTTAGCCTTAGCTAAAAAACTTATTGATGTTGCTGCTGATGCAGGAGTTGATTACGTAAAGTTTCAAACTTTTAAAGCTGATAAGCTTGTGAGCAAATCAGCTAAACAGGCAGAGTATCAAAAAAAGAATCTGGGGAATAATACCGAAGACTCTCAGTATGCAATGTTAAAGAAGCTGGAACTTTCTGAAGACATGCATAATGAATTGCTTGCTTATTCTAAGCAAAAAGGAATTAAATTCTTATCAACAGGCTTTGATGAAGAAAGTGTTGATTACCTGGAAAGCTTGGGTATAGATCTTTTCAAGATTCCTTCAGGAGAGATTACTAATTACCCGTATTTAAAGCATATCGCCCCAAAAGGAAAGCCTATTGTCGTTTCAACTGGTATGGCTACTTTAGGCGAGATCGAGGACGCTCTAAATGTATTAAAAGAAGGAGGAGCATCGCTGGATAAAATAACAGTTTTGCATTGTAACACTGATTACCCGACTAGGTATGAGGATGTAAATTTGAATGCTATGCTAACTATACAGCAAGCTTTTAAAATCGAAGTTGGGTACTCTGATCATACATTAGGTATTGAAGTGCCAATTGCCGCAGTAGCCTTAGGAGCAAGCGTTATAGAGAAACATTTCACACTTGATCGTAATCTACCAGGACCTGATCACAAAGCATCTTTGGAGCCACATGAATTGAAGGAAATGGTTTTTGCTATCAGGAACATTGAAAAGGCGATGAGTGGTAATGGTCGCAAAGAACCTACTGAATCCGAATTGCTGAACAAGGGGGTAGCCCGTAAGAGTATCCACCTTAAACAATCAGTCGCTGCTGGCGAGCTGTTAAACATCTCTAACTTAGAAATGAAAAGGCCTGGTGATGGAATATCACCAATGGACTTGCCTAAAGTAATAGGTCGCAAACTGAATTCGGATATGGAGGCCGGGAATAAATTAGAATGGAAGCATCTGCTTTAACGCGCATAGGGGTTCTTACAAGTTCTCGTGCAGACTATGGCATCTATAAGCCATTGCTTAAGGCTTTAAAGGAAGACCCTAGCTTTGAATTAAACATAATTGCTTTTGGTACGCACTTATCTCCTTATCATGGCTATACAGTAGATAATATCATTACAGACGGTTACGAAGTAAAGTATAAAGTCAATTCTTTGTTAATCAACGATGATAAGAATGCCATTTCTACTGCTTGTGCTTTAACTTCTCTTAAGTTCGCTGATTTCTGGGAACAACATGCACTTGATTTCGATCTGGTTTTTTGCTTAGGAGATCGGTTTGAAATGTTTGGTGCAGTTGCGGCAGGTATACCCTACCAGATAAAGTTTGCTCACCTACATGGTGGTGAAACTACACTAGGAGCGATAGATAATATCTATAGGCACGCAATTACCCTTGCTTCTACACTACACTTTGTTTCTCAAGAAGAATTTGCAACTAGAGTTTCTGAAGTTAAGGGCGACCATGATAACATATTTGTGACGGGAGCATTAAGCTTGGACAATCTGAAGGATATTCAGTTCCTTAGTAAAAAAGAATTTGAGGATAAGTGGCATATTGACCTGGATATTCCTACAGTTTTAGTAACTGTTCACCCAGAAACTGTTGCCCCAGAGTTGAACAGTCAGCACCTGTATGAAACCTTAGAAGCTTTGCGTTTCATAGCAAAAGAGTATCAGGTGGTCATAACGATGCCAAATGCGGATACTAATGGAAACGTCTTCCGTGAAGGATTTGTAAGCCTTAAGACCGAACTAGGAAACAAGCTGTATCTAATAGAGAATTTTGGCACACAGAACTATTTTACCTGTATGCTATATTCTAAACTCTTAGTGGGAAATACTTCAAGTGGTATCATTGAGGCGGCTTCATTTAATAAGTATGTTCTGAATCTTGGAGATAGGCAAAAGGGCCGGGCAACAGGAAATAATGTTATTCATGTGCCGTTTATTGCAAATAAGATTAAGGAGGCATTTAATCGCGCTAAGCTTCTCGGAGATTATCAGGATGATAACCCCTATTTTAAAGATGGGGCTGCTCAAAATATAATTGCTGTTATAAAGAAATAAAACTGTGATAAACTTTAGAAAACATCTTATTTATAATAATTCTCCAATCAGACCTGCATTGTCTCAATTGAATGAGCTCGCAGCGGACGCAATCCTTTTTGTTGTAGACGAAGAGGAAAAGCTGCTTGGGTCATTAACGGATGGGGATGTTAGAAGAGGCTTTTTAAGTGGCCTAACCCTAGAGGATGTAGTTGACAAGTTTTTACAGCCAAATCCAAAGTTTCTACAAAAAGGAGCTTATACTGTTGAAGATGTAATTTATTACAGAGAGCATAATTTTAAAGTAATACCTGTTCTTTGTAGAGAAGGTAAGATAGTCAACGTTATAAACTTCCGCTTCCATAAATCATATCTACCAGTAGATGCGGTCCTTATGGCAGGCGGTCGAGGGGAGCGTTTACGGCCTCATACGGATACAGTTCCAAAACCACTTTTGAAAGTAGGTGAAAAACCGATTGCAGAGCATAATTTGGATAGATTGGTTGCTTATGGTATAGATGACTATTGGATCTCAGTAAAATATCTTGGAGAGCAGATTGAGGAATATTTTGGTGACGGAAACAATAAAAACATAAAAATTCAATATATCTGGGAAGACGAACCTTTGGGTACTATCGGCGCGGTATCAAAGATTGAAGACTTTGAACATGACTACGTTCTTATTACAAATTCAGATTTACTGACCAATCTAGATTATGAGAATTTCTTTCTATACTTTACTAATCAAAAAGCTGATTTAGCTGTGGTAACTATTCCTTACCAGGTGAATGTTCCCTACGCTGTGTTAGAGACTTTAGATGGTGATATTAAAAGCTTCAAAGAAAAGCCAACTTATACTTATTATTCTAACGGAGGGATATATCTGGTAAAAAAAACAGTACTAGAATATTTACCTAAGGGTGCTTTTTATAATGCCACAGATTTGATGGAAAAACTTATTCAAGAAGGCAAAAAAGTGGTTTCCTATCCATTAGCTGGCTATTGGCTAGATATAGGAAAACCTGAGGACTTCGAGAAAGCCCAAAAAGATATTCATCAGATAAAGTTTTAAAATGAACATACTTATTACAATTTGTGCCAGAGGTGGATCAAAAGGTATACCTGGCAAAAATATAAAGGAACTCAATGGGTTACCACTTATAGCCTATACTATAAACGTCGCCAATGAATTTGCTAAAAGGTACAATGCTGATGTTTCCTTGAGCACTGACGATAGCCTGATTATGGCAAAAGCGGCAGAATATGGATTAATGACCTCCTATATCAGACCTGAAATATTAGCCACAGACACAGCAGGTAAAATAGATGTCATTCAGGACCTTGTGAACTACGAAGAAAGTACTAGAGCTAAGGAGTATGACTTTATCGTGGATCTTGATGTAACTTCCCCAATGAGGACACTCCAAGATTTAGAAGAAGCTTTAAAAAGGATTCAAAGTCACCCTGAGGCTCTAAATATATTTTCAGTTAATCCTGCAAATCGGAACCCATATTTCAACATGGTAGAAGAATATGGTGATGGTTTTGTAAGGGTTGTTAAAAAAGCTGGAGACATAAAATCAAGACAAGCTGCACCACCTGTGTACGACATGAATGCCTCCTTTTACATATTCCGGAAGAGTTTTTTTGAACAGGGTTACAGAACTAGTACCACAGAGCGCTCCCTCGCCTATGTAATGAAGCATATTTGTTTTGATCTGGACCATCCTATTGATTTTACAATCATGGAGATAATGATGAGGGAAAGATTGCTGGATTTTGAACTATGAAAGTATTAATTATAGGTCTGGGATCGATTGCTCAGAAGCACGTAAATGCATTGCGCCAAATAAAGCCAGATGTAGAACTGATTGCACTACGCACAGGAGAAGAAAAGCCGAGTCAGCAAGGTATATCTAATATATATCATCTAAATGAAGTGAGTCGTGATGTTGCATTTGCTATCATTTCAAACCCAACAAGTAAACATTTAGAAACAATAAGAGAACTTACAAGTCTCAGAATTCCTTTGTTTATTGAAAAGCCTCCACTAGCAACTTTAGATGGAGCTATTGAAATTGTTCAGTATTTGGAGAGAGAAGAGATCACGACGTATACTGCCTTCAATTTTAGGTTCCATCCTGTCGTACAATGGATTAAGGAAAATATTAAGAACAAAAGGGTACTTGAAGTACAGGCATATTGTGGTTCATATCTACCAGAATGGAGAGCTAATGTAGATTATCGGAACGTTTACAGCTCTAAGAAAGAACTCGGTGGAGGAGTACATTTAGATTTAATTCATGAGTTGGATTACGTTACATGGCTTTTCGGTAAGCCCAATGCTGTACATGGTTATACATCTAAGGTATCTGACCTCGAGATTGATTCGCCAGACGTTGCACACTATTGGCTTCAATATGAATCAATGAATGCAAGTATAGTTTTAAATTATTATAGGAGGGACTCTAAAAGAAGCCTAGAAGTAGTGTTTGATAATGGTATCTGGTTTGTTGATCTAATTAATTTTAAGGTAATAGATTCCTTTGGTAAAGTTTTGTTCGAAGCAGTTCCTGATGTGCTTGCGACATATGTTTCCCAAATGTCCTACTTTATTTCCTGTTTAGAAGAAGGGAATAAGCCTATGAATGATTTGTCCGAATCTATTGAGACATTAAAGTTGTGTTTAGCTGTAGAGAATTAGCAAATGTTGTTAAAAGATAAAGTAATACTTGTTACCGGTGGTAGTGGTCTATTAGGTAAGGCGTTTATAAATAACCTTAAGGAAAAAGGAGCTATTGCCTTAAATTTGGATGTTAATGTAAAAACTGATTTTTCTCAAGACGAAGTATTTTGCAATATCACGAATGATGCAAGCATTTATAAAGCTATAGACTCTATACTGGATAAATATCACAAAATTGATGGTTTAGTAAATAACGCCTATCCTCGTACAAAAGATTGGGGTGCTCCCTTTGAGCAAATAACGACAGCGTCTTGGAGGGAGAATGTTGACTTGCAGCTGAATAGTTACTTCGTGATTACTCAGGCAGTTCTAAAAGAGATGAGACAAAATAAGGCGGGAAGCATTGTAAATATAGCTTCTATTTATGGTGTCGTTGGAAATGATTTTACTATATATGAAGATACTGCCATCAATCCTCCCGCAGCTTATTCTGCAATAAAAGGTGGTCTGGTAAATTTTACCAGATACCTTGCTTCTTTGTATGGCAAGCATAATGTAAGAGTGAATTGTGTGTCTCCAGGAGGTATCTTTGATCGTCAACCTGAAACTTTTGTAAGCGCTTATGAAAAGAAAGTACCTATGAAAAGAATGGGGAATCCAGATGATATTGCACCTGCAGTGTCTTTTCTTTTATCTGAAGAGGCTAAATATATAACAGGGCAGAATCTTGTGGTAGATGGTGGGTGGACTGCTATTTAACTAGCTGTTTTAATTGATTCCAGTATATAAATAATGTCTCTTAAAAAAACTACTCTTACAAATCTAAAATGGTCTTTTGTAGAGTCTGTTAGTTTAAAATTAATAGGTTTTATATTAACTATAATACTTGCAAGGCTACTTAAACCTTCAGATTTTGGTATTTTGGCAGTAGTTAATGTTTTTTACCTAATAACAGTCCCGTTCATAGATGGAGGGCTTAAAGAAGCTTTAATACAGAAAAAAGATGCTGAGGAAAAGGATTACTCTTCTGTTTTTTGGGTAAATTTAATAATTGCAGCATGTTTTTACATTGTGCTTTTTATTGCAGCACCTTTTATAGAAGATTTTTACAACATCGCTGATTTAAGCTTTTATATTCGCTTTCAATCTTTATGCTTATTGATTGATTCGTTGACAATTGTACAAGTCATTAAAAGTACAAAGGAACTCAATTTAAAGAACATCACACAATCACGAATACCTGCTTCACTTTTAAGTTTTTCAGTGGGTGTTTCTATGGCATACATGGGGTTTGGAGTAGTCGCATTAATTACGCAGCAACTGGTAAATTCAATTTGTTATGTAGTATTACTATGGATGAAGATTAAATATAGGCCAAGCCCAGTAATTAGTCGGTCGTCAATAAGATCGCTCTATAGTTTTGGTATAAAAGTATTTGCTGCTGGTTATTTAAACAGAATTTATGTCCAATCGATGAGCTTAATCTATGCAAAGTTTTTTTCTCCTGCTCTTCTAGGATTATATAACAAAGCAAATAACCTACAGCAGTTACCAGCATCCTTGATCCTAACTTCAGTTGCCAATGGAGTGTATCCTACAATGGTAAAAATTCAGGATAATAATTCGAAACTAAAAGAACTGTATAAAAAGAATATTCAAGTTTCATTCGGGTTAATTTGTTGTCTTAGTGTACTTTTCTTTTATCAAGCGGATAATGTAATTTCAATACTTTTAGGAGAAGCTTGGATGGGAATGGTGCCTTATACAAAAATAGTAGCAGTAGGAGGTTTGTTTCTTCCTATGAGTTCGTTAAACCGAAATATCCTTAAAGTAAAAGGACAGGCTGGTTTATTCTTGAAATTAGAGTTGTGGAGAAAGGTTTTGATTATAGTTGCCATTATAATTTTTATACGATTCTCCTTTATAACTACTTTAATCTCTGTGACTACAGTCAGTTTTCTAATGACTTTGGTTGACATGCATTTTGCTGGCAAGAACATTAATTATTATCTAAAAGAGCAGATCACTGATATTTTGCCATTTTTCTTTATCATTAGTTTTGTGGGGTTGTCTATTGACTATGTACTAAGCTATACTCAAATGAGCTCAATCGTTGAATTAACCATATTTTCACTCAGTTTCTCTGCTTTAACAGGCTTAATTATCTTTTTGACGCAAAGGAGGCTTGTTGGTGAAATAATGCTATTATTAAAATAAAATATGAATATTTTACTTCCAATAGAAACTATAAATAGGGAAATAGACTTCAAAATTGTGTTGGCCTCTATTCTAGCCAGTAATGACCATAACATATTTATCGGCCAACATGATTTCCTGATGTCCCTTTTACCAAAAATGAAAGGTGGAGTTTATATAGGTAAAAACCTGTTTTCCAGACGCTCGGATTTAGAGAAAGGTAAAAAATATTCTGAACTTAAAAAAAAGGGTTTTGATATTATCTACCTACATGAAGAGGGTGCCGTTTACGCAGGAGACGAACAAAATTGGGAGCAAGTTTTGAAGCAACAATATGATTTACGTTTTTTTGATGAACAGGACAGAATATGTGTATGGGGCGATCTTCAAAAAAGAATCGACATACAAAGAAGTAACGGCCTAAATATATTTGTAACTGGGCACCCTAGATTTGATCTCTACAAAAAAGAATGGAATAGCTATTTTAGTAATGATGTTGAAAAAATAAAGACAGAGTACAACAGCTACATATTAGTAAATGGCAATTATGGAGTCGCAAACCATGGACTTGGTGTAAGTTATGTTTTTTCTGATGCTTTTAGTTATAAAGTAGATGATATTGATGCTAGACTAAAAAGGGTAGGTTTTTTTAGTTACTCAACAAAGCAGCTAGTTTCAATTATAGAGTTGACGCATCAATTAGCGGTAAGATATCCAAATAAAAAAATAATATATCGCCCTCATCCATCAGAAAGCTATAAATACTATGAAGCAGTTTTCGGTGGAATTTCTAATATAATTGTAAACCATGTTGGTCCTGTAGGGCCTTGGATATTAGGTGCAGAAGCCGTAATACACGATGGTTGTACTACGGCAATTGAAGCGAGCTTAGCTAATATTCCTGTTATTAATTATAAACCACATACTAGTAATGAACATGATATATGGCTTCCTAATCAATTAGGTAAGCAGGCGACTTCTTTTAACGAAGTATGTAATTTACTCGATAATGTTTTACAATTCGATTTTAGCTTCTCTAAAATTGAATCTGTTGAAAAGGTTTATGACTTATTCTACAATTTTGAGGGGGATAGTTTTGAAAGGTTCATAAATATTGTCGAAAGTAAAATTAATGAAAAAAAGGATAAGTCAGAAAGTCCATCTTCTTCGTTTATTAATAAGAATTATTTAATCCAAAAGGCTAAAACATCCTTAGCTAGTGTTATTAGTAAAGAATCTGGGAGAAAAATTAATTACCATAGAAATAAATTTTATGGTTTTGATAAGGAGGTAGTATCCTCAAAATTTAAGCAGGCAGGAAAAGTTTTAGGGAAACAAATTGATTATAAATTACATAATCCATTTTTAATTGAAATTAGATGATTGGAAAACCGTTAGTATCAATTATAATTCCAACATATAAAAGGAGTCAATTTATAACACATTCAATAGATAGCGTTTTAAATCAAACTTATAGTAATATTGAAATTCTAATAATAGATGATAACGGTATAGGGACGAAATCTCAAATAGCAACTAAGTCAGTACTAGAAAAATATTTAAGTAGGGGAAACTTTAAATATGTAGAGCATATAAAAAATAGTGGTGTCTGTGCAGCAAGGAACACGGGTCTCTGTCATATTAAAGGTGATTATGTAGCTTTTTTAGATGATGATGATATTTGGGATGCCACGAAACTAGAGAAACAAATTGCAAAATTTGCAGAGTTACCCCTTGAAATAGGTATGCTCTATACAGGAGTTTTAGTTTTAGATGAAGTTGAGAATAAATCATATAAATTGCATTCAAGGCTTTCTGGGAAAATTCTCGACGATTTGCTTTTTATGAATCAAATAGGGACTTTGAGTTCAGTATTAGTCAGAAGGGAAGTAATAAAATCGGGGATAAGGTTTGATAATTCTTTAAAAGCTAGGAATGATTTGGATTTTTATATAGAAATATCTAAGCGCTTCCAAGTAGATTTTGTAGACGAATTCTTGGTTACAAAACACGATCATGTTGAAGAGACTATTTCTCGTAATATGACAAAAAAGCTTGAAGCCTGGACCCTATTTTATGAGAAGCATCGGAGTTTATACGAGCAGAATATTGAGGCAGATATTCAGTATAAAATAGGCTTTGGGCATCTTAACATGCTTTGCGGTAAATACAGGAAGGGTTTAAAATACTTTACTGCAGCTTTCCTACAAGCACCACTTAAATTAAGGAATTTAAAATATCTTATTTCATCCCTTCTCGGGGTAAACATTTATAATGCCCTTGCCAAGCTAAGTAGGCTATTATAATATAAATAGCTGAAGTTTGATCATTTTGGTTTATACTTTGGATAGTCCTAGTAGTAATAGGATTGGTTTAGCAAATAATGTTGAACTAGAGCAATATGGCTTGTAAATTAGCCTAGGTTATTAGTTAAGTAAGTTGAATATAATTTCAGTTTTTTAAGGAATTGAGATTTAAACAGTAAAATAGATACAATGAATATTGTTTATGTGGGTATTCCTAAAGCTGGAGGAGGTTATAGCCATTTTTGTCAACTAAAGAATAAGCTAACTCAATATAATTTTACACTTTTAAGTTTAGGCGAAAATAAAGTATCCTTTGATTATGAGGAAGAGGCATTTGTAAATATAGGACAAGGATTAAATTTAACGCATCACCAAAAAGAGTTAGCACATCTATTTATAGATTATCTTATTAAGAATAAAGTCAATATACTTATTCCCAATAATTCACCACTTGTTGTTTCGTGTCTGCCTTTTCTGCCATCAAATATCAATGTAGTTTACATAGTTAATAGTGATACACCACGAGTTTATCAGTATGTAGCTACGCATTCTGATTATATATCAAGAATTGTATGTATATCTCCTGTTCAAGTGAAAAAGCTTGGGAATAGGTATCCGAGGCTTAGCAGCAAGCTAATCTTGATTCCTCACGGATTAGATGTGCAAGATATAAATCCTATTTCTATAAGGGAAAAGAAGACACTACAAATTGGCTTTTTGGGTAGGCTGCATGATGGCCATAAAAAGGTTTTAATTATACCTAAGATATTGAAGAGATTTGGTGGTAGTTACAATTTGCACATAGTGGGTGATGGGCCTGATAAAACTGATTTGCTTAGATTATTAGATAAACATAATATTTCGTATACATACCATGGATTTATTAAAAATAAAGATTTAGCACCTATAATCAGTTTATGGGATATTATGCTATTCCCATCAGTTGTGGAAGGCTTTGGTCTTACGTTGATTGAGACAATGCAATATGGTGTGGTCCCTATTGCAAATAGATTAGAAGGAATTACTGATTACATTATTGAGAATGGCGAAAGCGGATATTTGGTTAGTAATAACGATGTTTCATCTTATTTAGATAAACTAAACAAACTAAATAACGATTCTGATTTAATGCTTAAAATGAAGCGGAAAGCTAAGTCAAGAGTCATAGAAAGGTTTGATATTAGTAAGGTTTGTAGTGATTATGAAATGGTATTTCGTGAAGCTATGTTATATCATAGACCGCCAACTGATAAAATTGCTGATTGGCAGCCATACAAGGAGTATAAGCCAAATATTATACAGAGAGTTATCAACAGTATGAAATTGTATTTCGGAAATTAAAGCAGTTTATAATCATTCATGTTATTTACCTTTATAGCTTATTGTTCTAAAATGTATTCGTGTATCGAAAACTAATTATTTTTACTTGTCTGGTTAATATTCAATTTAATAAACTTGTCTATTTTATTTTACTTTCCCGATTTACGTCCAGGAGGAGCTGAGCGAGTTATGTTACAGTTGCTTAATTTTTTTCACAATAGGGGGCTTTGCGTCTCTTTACTTCTTGGTAAAAAAGAAGGACAGCTTTTAAAACAACTGAATCCCCAAATCCCTGTCTATGAGTTAGGAACTGCCGGCGCCAAGGGCTCTGTATTCTCACTTATTAGATTCTGCAGAAAACATCAACCGGACATCCTATTTGCCACATTAGGGGCTTCAGTAGCGGCGGCACTTGCAAAGCCCTTTTTGCCACGTAAAACGAAACTTATTTCTCGTTTAGGAAATACAGTTGGGGCAGAAAGAAGCATAATCAAAGGTTCCATCAGAAGGATGATAGTGATGGAATTACTTAAGCTGATTGCTAAGAAGTCTGATATAATAATCTTTCAAAGCCAATATATGAAAAGGGACTTCTTAAAATTTATCAAAATAAATGAGTCCAAATGTCGCGTTATCTATAATCCAGTAAATATTCCTGAAGTTAATTCGAAAGCAACAGAGGAGGCAATCAATTCTGATCTTTTAGCAATAGGAAGATTGATGGAACAAAAAGACTATTTTACCCTAATCCAAAGTATCGCTCATTACAAACGTATTACTTCTGATTCTATTAATTTAAATATTATTGGAGAAGGTCCGTTAGAAAATGAGTTGAAGGAATTAGTCAAAAGTTTAGCATTAGAAAATGAAGTTCACTTCCTAGGTTTCCAGGCCAACCCTTATAGATATCTTTCTAAATCAAAATACCTTATTTCTTCTTCTCTCTATGAAGGATTCTCAAATGTGATTTTAGAATCTCTTGCTTTGGGCGTACCAGTAATTGCTACAGACTGTCCCAGCGGCAACAGGGAAGTCCTTGAAGAGAATGTAAATGGTTTCTTTACCGAAGTAGGAAATCCAGAAAAGATGGCTAATACTATTAAACTTGCTTTGGAAACTAGACCATCGTTTGTTTCAAGTAAGTTAGCTACTGATTTGAAAACAAAGTTTGATCTTCGATTCATTGGCGAGCAGTATGTACATGTTATAAATGAATTCCAGAATTGAGAGTTTTATTCTTTCCTAAATATACCCGTCTGGGTGCGAGTAGTAGATTGCGAACCTACCAGTATCTGCCCTATTTTAGGGAGCAAGGAATCGATGTTGAGTGCAGCCCCTTATTTGATGACTTATATTTGCAGCAGCTTTATCAAAAGAAAGCAATCAGTAAAGTAAGAATTATTCAAGCCTATATTTCAAGATTATTTAAACTCTTTGCATCAGCAAAATATGATCTTGTTGTTATAGAAAAAGAACTCTTTCCCTATTTTCCTGCGTTTGCAGAACAAGCTCTTGCATTGCTTAAAGTTAAATATATTGTTGACTATGACGATGCGATATTTCATAACTATGATCTGCATCCCAACAAGTGGATTCGGACTCTGCTGAAAAGAAAAATTGCTAAGGTAATGAATGGGGCATCGTTAGTGGTTGCAGGCAATAAATACTTAAAAGATTATGCTCAAAAGGCAGGAACCCGGAAGACTACTATTATTCCAACAGTGATCAATACGGATCATTATACGGCAAAGAATGCTAAAAATCAGGGAGAAGTTATTATCGGATGGATAGGTTCGCCCACTACCCTAAAATATGTTAAAAATATAGTGCCTGTTTTAAAGGACCTTAGAAGTAAGTATCCTCTTAGATTACATATCATTGGTGGTAAAGCAGGAGTAGGCTTTGATAACTATGAAGAAGTATTTGAATGGTCAGAAGAAGCAGAAGTAGAACTAATCAAGCACTTCGATATAGGTGTTATGCCCTTGAATGATGATGCTTGGGAAAAAGGAAAGTGTGGCTATAAGCTTATACAATACATGGGCTGTGGGCTGCCTGTAGTCGGCAGCCCTATAGGCGTAAATGATGAAATCATACAGGATGGAATAAATGGATACAAAGCCACAGACTTGATAAGTTGGAAGCAAGGACTCGAAAAGCTATTGGCTGATAAGAATTTGAGGGAGACTATGGGTAAAGAGGGCCGAGCTTTAGTGGAAGAGAATTATTCTTACAAAGTGGCCAAAGATAAATGGTTACAAAGCCTACTAGGAGTATATAATTTTTAAGTACACTTATATGTAAGCTTATTAAGTATAATGGGCATTTTTGATGTAATAATATTATTGCTAATACCCTATTTGGTAAAGGTAGCTATTCCCTATTTTTCCAAGATAGCTGGTGTCAAATATACAAAATGGTTGTACTATTTGTGGTATTATCATGTTTTTTTTGGTGTCATCTTTATTATTTATATTCAGGTATTTGGAGGTGATGCGCTTGGCTATTGGCGAATAAAAGAGGCTAGCCTTGATGAATACTTAGAGTTAGGGCAAGGAACCGCATTTATGCATGCATTTAATTATGTATTTGTAAATGTTTTACGTCTTTCATTCTTTACTGGATCAATGATCTATACTTTTATAGGTTTCCTTGGAGTGATGTTCTTTTATCTCTCTACCGCAAAACTGGTTAAAACCAATGTAAAGGTGTATGGATATAATGTTTTCCCTTGTATCTTTTTTCTCCCAAATCTACATTTCTGGTCATCTGGTGTAGGTAAAGATACATTGGTGTTTTTTTGTGTGGGGTTATTTCTTTTTAGCGTTATGAGCCCATTGCGCCGAAGTATAGGAATTGCCATCGCACTTATTTTGTCCTATAATATCCGCCCTCATATCACCATATTTCTTCTAGCATCTTTCGGGATAGGCTTTCTGTTTGATAATAAATTAAAACCGGTTCAAAAGATTTTCCTTTCATTATGTATGATAGCAGTCGCTGCAATCATATTTGATGATGTAATGCGTTTTTTGAAATTAGAAGATATGTCATCAGAAAGTGTGGAGCAGTTTTCTGATAAAAGAGTTTATAACCTTAGTAGGGGACATACAGGGTCTAGTGTGGATATTTCTTCATACCCCTTACCGCTCAAGGTTTTTACTTTTCTGTTCAGACCACTTTTCTTTGATATCCATAATGTAATGGGAGTTTTTGCTTCAATTGAAAACTTAATTATGCTAATCCTATTCACCAAAGTACTGAATATTAAAACTCTTGAACTTTTGAAACAGGCTCCTTACCAGATAAAAGGCTTGTTTTTCTTCTTTCTGATTGGAAGTATTGCTTTTTCTACTTCATTAGGCAACCTTGGCATAATGATGAGACAGAAGAATATGTTGGTGCCCGGTATGTTAATATTTATGTTTTGGGTTCTGAGTACTAGAAAAGAAGAGCTAATAGTCAGGTATAAAAGAATGAAATCGAAGATAATTCCTGTAGCAGGTATTACATAATTGGGCAAATGCTACCAACTTAGATTACTATCTTTGCTGCTCCAAACAATTATTACCTAAATGCCTCCAGTACTGATCCGTATGACTACGGTTCCCCTCTCTCTTCAAAAGCTGATCACGGCCCAGCTGCCTTATATGCGTTCCAAAGGCTTTGAACCAGTGATGGTATCTGCAGCTGGGCCGGAGTCCGAGGCGGTGGTGAGGGAGCAAGAGTCTCCACTGATTGAGATCGGGATGACCCGTAAGATCACACCTATGCAGGACCTAAGGGCATTGTGGCAATTCTATAAGCTCTGCAAAAAGCATAAGCCCGCTATTGTACATTCTCATACGCCCAAGGCCGGCATTATTGGTATGCTAGGGGCGAAGCTGGCAGGTGTGCCAGTGCGCCTGCACACGGTAGCTGGCCTGCCGCTGATGGAAACGCAGGGCAAAACCCGCCTGCTACTCGAAGCGGTAGAAAAGCTCACCTATGCCTGTGCCACCAAGGTATATCCGAACTCCACGGTACTTAAAGACTTTATCCTGAAGTGCAATTTCTGCGGTCCGGATAAAGTGAAAGTGATAGGCAATGGCAGTAGCAATGGCATCGATACCTCTTTTTTTAGCCGGGAGCAGTTAAATGAATCGAAACTGCAGGAATTGAAAGCCAGCTTAGGTATAGGACCTGATGATTTTGTGTTCATCTTCATCGGCCGACTGGTGAAAGACAAAGGGATACAGGAGCTGGTGCAGGCCTTTGTCAGGCTGCAGCAGCAACACCTACATGTGAAGCTGCTGCTCGTGGGGCCATTCGAGCAGGACCTGGACCCTATTTCAGATGAAACACTGCAGGAAATAAAACAGAACAGCAGGATACTGTCAGTAGGCTTCCAGAACGATGTACGCCCCTACCTGGCCATCAGCCAAGCGCTGGCCTTCCCGTCCTACCGCGAAGGCTTCCCGAATGTGCCCATGCAGGCGGGTTGCTTCGGACTTCCCGCTATAGTAACCGATATCAACGGCTGTAATGAGATTATACGTCATGGCGAGAACGGCCTGATCGTGCCGCCGAAGTTGACAGATGCTTTACAAGCAGCAATGGAGCGGTTTTTGACCGACAAAACGAGCTTTGCCCAAATGCAGGCGCAGGCGCGTCAGCTGATCGTGGAGCGCTATGAGCAGACCCATTTCTGGGAGCTTTTATTACAGGAATATCAAGCTTCTTTAAGCTTGGTTAATTCCTAAAACTTGAGTTTGTATTTTATACTAAGTTTGTACTTCATTAATAACATTTACCTATGAGAATAGCTGTAGTTGGCACCGGTTACGTGGGCCTGGTGACGGGCACCTGCTTTGCCGAGGTGGGCATTGACGTGACCTGCATCGACATCGACTCCAAGAAGATAGACAACCTCAAGCAGGGCATCTTGCCCATCTACGAGTCCGGCCTGGAGGAGATGGTATTGCGCAACTCCCAGAAGGAGCGCCTTTCTTTCTCCACTAACCTTGCTGAGAGTGTGCAGGGCTGCCAGGTGGCCTTCATCGCCGTGGGCACACCTCCGGGCGAAGACGGCTCAGCCGACCTGAAGTACGTGCTGGCCGTGGCCCGCGAGATCGGCCGCTCCATGACCGACTACCTGGTGGTGGTGACCAAGAGCACCGTACCGGTAGGCACAGCGGCCAAGGTGCGCCGCGCGATCCGCGAGGAGCTCGAGGCCCGCAGCGCCGACATCGCCTTCGACGTGGCCTCCAACCCCGAGTTTTTGAAGGAGGGCGCCGCCATCGACGACTTCCTCAAGCCCGACCGCATCGTGGTGGGCGTGGACTCCGAGCGCGCCGAGCAGGTAATGGCCAAGCTCTACAAGCCATTTCTGATGAACGGCCACCCCCTGATTTTCATGGACATCCCGTCGGCGGAGATGACCAAGTACGCGGCCAACGCCATGCTGGCCACCAAGATCTCGTTCATGAACGACATCGCCAACCTGTGCGAGATCATGGGCGCCGACGTGAACATGGTGCGCAAGGGCATCGGCTCGGACGCCCGCATCGGCAACAAGTTCATCTACCCGGGCATCGGCTACGGCGGAAGCTGCTTCCCCAAGGACGTGAAGGCCCTCATCAAGACGGCCTCCGAGAACGGCTACCAGATGGAGGTGCTCAAGTCCGTGGAGACGGTGAACGATCGTCAGAAGTCAGTGCTCTTCAATAAGGTAATGAACTACTATTCAGGTGACCTTTCAGGCAAGACCTTTGCCGTTTGGGGACTTTCTTTTAAACCCAAAACCGACGACATGCGCGAGGCGCCCTCGCTGGTGATCATCGAGAAGCTGCTCGAGCAGGGCGCCAAGGTAAAGGCCTACGACCCGGTGGCCATGAAGGAGGCCAAGCACTCGCTTGGTGATACGATCGAGTACGGCAAGGACGAGTACGAAACGCTCATCGACGCTGACGCGCTGCTGCTGGTGACCGAGTGGCCTGAGTTCCGCTCACCTAACTTTGCTGTAGTGAACAAGCTGATGAAGGAGAAGGTCGTGTTCGACGGAAGAAACATCTACGACGCCCGCGAGATGGAGGAGAAGGGCTTCACCTACTTCGGCATCGGCGTCAAGCAGGCCATGGTTCCACAACAAACAAAGGAGACGGTATAGGCCAAATTTATTCGTTAAAAGATTACAATGAAGGTATATAGCCGTTATTTTAAACGCCCAATCGATTTCGTCTTAAGCCTGAGCGCCTTTATTGTTCTTCTTCCAGTTTTTCTGGTAGTGAGCTCATTACTCGTAGTAGCTAACAATAGAAAGCCTTTCTTTTTGCAGCCTCGCCCCGGCAAAGATGGCCGTATCTTCCGGGTGATTAAATTCAAAACCATGAATGATAAGCGAGATAATCAAGGAAACCTCTTGCCTGATGCGGACAGACTTACCACAATTGGAGCTTTCGTGCGCAAGACCTCCCTCGATGAAATTCCTCAGTTGTTGAATGTGATAAAAGGAGAAATGTCGCTTATCGGCCCAAGACCTTTGCTGGTAGAGTACGTATCCCTCTACAATGAAGTGCAGCGCCGTCGTCATGAAGTGCGCCCAGGCATTACTGGCTGGGCACAGGTAAACGGCCGCAATGCCATCAGTTGGGAAGAGAAATTTCGCTACGATATATGGTATGTCGATAATATCTCTTTTTTGCTGGATGTGAAGATTATTTTCATGACCATTGGAAAAGTGTTTAAGTCAGAGGGGATAAGTGCAGAGGGGGTTGCTACGATGGAGCGGTTTAGGGGGACACCTCACCAGTAGAATCTTGTTTCAGGCCAGACCAGCCTTAAGCCCTAATGCCCTCAACTTAAGCCATGAACAGTCCAAACTGTCATCTCGACGATAGGAGAGATCTGGGTTATTTCAGAATATGATCACTATTTCAGATTTCTCATTACATTCGAAATGACAAACTGAGAATTCTTACCTTTGCAGCACATCATACCTGAACCAATCATGTACCTGTACGGCGCGAGCGGACATGCGAAAGTGATCATCGATATCCTGCGGGATATGGGTATACCTGTGTTGGGTGCTTTTGATAAAAATCCTGCTATAAAGGAAGTTGGAGGTATACCTGTATTGGGGGCTGAGGTGGAGCAGGATATGGAAAAGCCTGTAATCATCAGCATCGGTGATAATGCTATTCGCCGCCGAGTTGCTGAACAACTAAAGCTGGCCTTTGGCAATGCCATCCACCCCACAGCAATTATCTCACCTTCTGTTACCATTGCAGAAGGTACTGTCGTGATGCAGGGAGCCATTATACAGGCTGACGCTCAAATCGGGCGGCATGCGATCATCAACACAGGGGCCAGCATCGACCATGACTGTAAGATAGGCGACTTTGCCCATATCTCACCGGGAGCGGTGCTGAGCGGGAACGTGCAGGTAGGGGAGGGTACACACATTGGTGCTGGTGCTGTAGTGATTCCAAATCTGAAAATAGGGAAGTGGTGCAAAATAGGCGCGGGCGCAGTCGTAATACGCGATATACCTGATGGCGTGACTGCCGTAGGCAATCCGGCCCGAATTATAAAAGAACATCTGACAAACATATGAATCCAAAGATCTGGCTCTCTTCCCCGCACATGGGCACAAACGAGTTTAAGAATGTTAAAGAGGCTTTTGATACCAACTGGATCGCTCCACTAGGTCCGCATGTAGATGGCTTTGAGCGTGACCTGGCCGACTTCCTGAGGGAAGGTATGCATGTGGCGGCGCTGAGCTCCGGCACGGCGGCGCTGCACCTGGCGCTGATTATGCTAGGGGTGAAGGCGGGTGATGAAGTGATCTGCCAGAGCATGACCTTTTCGGCCTCAGCCAACCCGATCGCGTACCAGGGCGCCATCCCAGTGTTTGTGGACAGCGAGGACCGCACTTGGAACATGTCACCTGACCTGCTGGAACTGGCCATTCAGGATAGAATGCGCAAAGGCAAAAAGCCGAAGGCGATCATCGTGGTGCACCTGTATGGTATGCCAGCCGAAATGGATCGCATCATGGCCATAGCCGACCGCCACGAGATACCGGTGGTGGAGGATGCTGCTGAGGCGGTAGGCTCTTCTTTCAAAGGGCAGAAGCTAGGGACTTTCGGGGCCATGAGTATCCTCTCGTTCAACGGAAACAAGATCATCACAACATCAGGCGGTGGAGCGCTGGTTTCGAACAACGAAGCCTATATCAAGCAGGCTCGTTTCCTGGCGACACAGGCCCGCGATGCGGCTCCGCACTACCAGCATTCGCACATCGGGTATAACTATCGCATGAGCAACGTGTGCGCTGCCATCGGCCGTGGACAAATGGACGTGCTGCTGGAGCGTGTACAGCAACGTCGCGCCAACTATACCTTCTATCAGAAGACGCTGGCTGCTATACCTGCGATTCAGTTTGCAGAGGAGCCCAATGGGGAGTATTACTCCAACCGCTGGTTGAGCACAGTGCTGGTAGATGATAGCCAGGGGATAAGCCGTGAGGACATCCGCCTGGCACTGGAGAAGGAGAACATCGAATCGCGCCCACTCTGGAAGCCGATGCACCTGCAACCGGTATTTGCCAACGCGCCTTATTATGGCGACGGGACCAGCGATCGCTTGTTTGATCAGGGACTGTGCCTGCCTTCGGGGTCCAATATGACGGATGAGGAAAGGGAACGAGTAGTGGACTGCATCAAAGCCTGTTTCGCCCAATAGAAAAGATGAATTATAAATAAAATCCGGCTGTGCTTTAGCATAATATGCAAAGCACAGCCGGATTTTTACGTATAGGTAGTAACTATTTCAATTGAGAAACAACAAGTTAAAGACTGAGTTTTCAGTTTTTTTCTCTAATTTTGGACAGCATATGTATCTTTTAAATTGTGAAGGATATAATTATGCTGGTGAAGCTGCGTTAAGGTTTAGTTAAGGTATGAACTGTTAACTAAATTCTGATGTGACTGGGAACTTTTGACTGGACAAAACAGGTATTAATTTAAATTAAAACCCACTCCAGCCTTTTGCCGTAACCTAAGCTCTTCTCTACCCGAGACTACCGTATGAAAACATTTTTACAGAACAAAGCTTTACCAAAATGGATCATTCTGATCATCGATCAAGTTATTTCCACTTGGTCCTTCGCTTTGTCTTTCTTTATCATCCGCCAGTTTGACTTCGAAACAATTTTGCGCGGTCACTTCTTTGTGTATAGCGGTATATACCTGGCAATTTCTGTCATAGTATTTTACGCTATGCGTATCCATACCGGCCTGATCCGCTACTCCAGTACCGACGATATTTACCGTATCTTCACGGCCGTTTTGATGGCCAGCTTACTATATGGGGCCATTATAGGCTTTTGGGTTTCACCAGAGCTACATATTGACTCTGTGAACATCTACGTTGTGCTGCTGGTCAACTTCTTTATCAGTTCTTCGGTGCTGATCATGATGCGATTGGGAGCGAAGGCCCTGTTCTACTATATCAAGCGCGGTGCCAGCGGCGACAAGGAGTCAATTCTGATATACGGAGCCGATAGTTTTGCCATTCTAGTGAAACAAGCGCTGGAACTCAGCAATGCGGGTCGCCTGAATATTGTAGGTTTTGTCGATGACAACCCTAACAAGATCGACAAGCACATCCAGCAGAAGCGAGTGTTTCACATCAACGATATCGAGAAACTACAGCGGAAGCTGAAAATCGATAAATTGGTTATCCTGAGTGAAGACCTGAAATCGGATGCCCGCAAGAATGCGATCGAAACCTGTGTAGAGCTAGGTATAAAGGTAGTGACCGTGCCACCGACTGAGCAATGGATGTCAGGCCAGTTGCGCATGAACCAGATACAGGATCTGCGTATTGAAGATCTTCTGCAGCGTCCGCCGATAGTGATCGAGAACGACAAAATATCAGCTGATTTGGCTGGTAAGCGCATCCTGATCACAGGAGGCGCCGGTTCTATCGGTTCAGAGATCGTGCGTCAGGTGCTTACCTATAAACCAGAAATGGTCATCATTTGTGATCAGGCTGAGTCTCCTTTGCACGAGCTGCAATTGGAAATGGAAGAGCACTTTCCGGATGCTAACCTGAAGCTTTGTATTGCTGATATCCAGAATTTCAACCGCATGTATTCCCTATTCAAGGAATATAATCCGCAGATGGTATACCATGCTGCAGCCTATAAGCATGTGCCGATGATGGAATGCAATCCTTCTGAAGCAATCCTGACGAACGTAATGGGCACCAAAAACCTGGCAGATCTTTCGATGACCTTTGATGTAGAGAAGTTTGTGATGATCTCCACGGACAAGGCGGTGAACCCGACCAATATCATGGGTGCCTCAAAGCGTATCGCCGAGATCTATATTCAGTCGCTCAACAACATCAGTGCGCAGCCAAAACTGCAGGACAACGTGAAAGGTACCGCCCTGCAACAGACCCGTTTCATCACCACCCGCTTCGGCAATGTGCTGGGATCAAACGGTTCTGTTATCCCACGTTTCCGCTCCCAGATCGAGAAAGGCGGTCCGATCACAGTAACGCACCCGGATATCACCCGCTACTTCATGACCATACCGGAGGCAGTACAGTTGGTGCTTGAAGCCGGCACAATGGGCAAAGGCGGTGAGATCTTCATTTTCGATATGGGACAACCTGTGAAGATCGTGGACCTGGCTCGCAAGATGATCAAACTAGCCGGTCTGACCGCCAACGATATCGAGATCGTGTTTTCAGGCCTGCGTCCGGGTGAGAAGCTGTACGAGGAACTCCTGAACCAGGAAGAACTTACCATCTCGACCCACCACGAAAAGATCAAAGTGTCGAAAGTGCGTGAGTATACCTACAACAAGGTCCTCGCCAGCATCAACGAGCTCCTTAACCTCAACAAAGACGGTGATGAGCTGGATACTGTCAAGCAAATGAAAAAGATCGTTCCTGAGTTCAAAAGTAAAAACTCGAGGTTCGAGGAACTGGACTCGATGGTGCAGTAACACCTCCCACATAAAACGTCAAAGGCCCGGATTTACCGGGCCTTTGACGTTTAAGAATGCGTTCTACATTTATAGAAGTCCCCCTTTGAAGGGGGTAGGGGGATGACCTACTTTGCCAGTTTTTCTAAGCAGTCCTCAATTACCCGTTGAACATTGGGCAAATCTTTCAATACCTCTTCGTCAGTGAAACGAAGAACTTTGTATCCTAACTTTAGTAATTCTTGATCTCGTTTTTGGTCATCCTCAAATTTGAAATTGTGCGAGTATCCATCTACCTCAATTATTAGTTTTAGCTCCTTGTTCATAAAATCAGCTATATAATTGCTGATTGGTCGCTGTCTTAAGAAATTATATCCCGTCTTTCCTTTGCTCAGAACCTCACACCATAACCTAACTTCTGCTTTGGTTGAGTCAGTACGGAGGTCTTTAGCAAACTTTTTTAGCTTTTTATTGTAGTGACTGTTATCTGGCATCTTAATGTAATTATCTTCTGCAAATAAGTCATCCCCCTGCCCCCTTCAAAGGGGGACTTTTCCCAAAAAGCCGACGAGACCGGCTTACAACGCCGGCAACACCTTCGCTCTCACTTCTCCAAAACCAACTCTTATCCCATTCCTCTCAGCGGAACCGCGCATAATCACGGTATCGTAGTCGTTGATGAATTTGCGATCTGTGCCATCGGATAGTTGGATGGGCTGCGTGCCGCGCCAGGTGAGTTCAAGCATGGAGCCATAGGATGTTTTGTCAGGGCCGCTGATGGTGCCGGAGGCGTACATGTCGCCGACCTGTATGTTACAACCGTTGCTGCTCTGGTGGGCCAGTTGCTGGTTCATGTTCCAGTACATGTACCTGAAGTTAGACCGGCAGATGCTGTTCTCTTGTCCGTCCTCTGGTTTTAGGAGTACCTCCAGGTTGATGTCATAGTTATGTTCGCCGTGGAACTCCAGGTATGGCAATGGCTTCGGATTCTGCACAGGGCCTTTCACGCGGAAAGGCTCAAGGGCATCGAGTGTAACTACCCAAGGCGAAATGGAAGAGGCAAAGCTTTTGGCCAGGAAAGGCCCTAAAGGCACGTACTCCCAGGTCTGCATATCACGGGCAGACCAGTCGTTGAAGAGCACCAGACCAAAAATATAGTCATCCGCTTCATATGGGCTGATCATGTCGCCCAGTTTGGTTTCCCGTCCTGTGATAAAGGCTACTTCTAATTCAAAGTCGAGTAGGCGGGACGGACTGAAAGTCGGGGCATCGGCGTCGGGCGACTTGGTTTGGCCGTTCGGGCGGCGTATGTCGGTGCCTGATACGATGATAGAAGAAGCTCGGCCATGGTAGCCAATCGGGATGTGTTTCCAGTTTGGCAGTAGGGCATTTTTCGGATCGCGGAACATGGTGCCCACATTGGTGGCGTGCTCGATGCTGGAATAGAAGTCTGTGTAGTTACCCACTTTCACCGGCATCAGCATGCGAACGTCACTTCGCTTAATGAGGCATTCTTGCATCAGCCTGCTGTTGCCACTGATCTCGTCGTTGTCGTTGCGCAACAGCTCCGACACGCGGTTGCGAACGGCACGCCAGATTGGTTTGCCCAAAGCGATAAAGTCATTGAGGTATGGGCGGTGAAAAACCGTGGGGTCAATGTCGAGGAGTTCGAACAGGTTGTGCTGAGCGACCGCATAAAGATCCAGCACATAGTCACCGATGGCCACGCCAACACGCGGGTCTTTGGTGGCTGACACAAAAATGCCGAATGGAAGGTTTTGTATCGGGAAGTCGCTCTCAGGTGCTATTTCGATCCAGGAATGCAGGGAAGGGTCGTTCGCTTTTATCATAGTGCAAGAAAATCTGGGTTGTTAGACAAAGATAGAGATTTTGAAGGGTATGGGAAAGATGAAAGTTCTATGGGTAAATTGAATATACATAAATGTCTCTGGTTATCCCTTCCATTTAAGCGAAGCACTAGTCTGTGGTTTCACAATTTTACGCATGCCCTCGCTCGCGCCTCGCGCGCATGAGTCATTGGGCGGACTTCCCGAAAGTGTTCGGGATTTTCAACTGGCCGTTTTTCCCAATGTCCAAATGCTCTTCCCCAAACGCTCTTTCGGATATCCATGTCCGAAAAGCATCTGCTGGGGATGTCCACATCCCCGTGCAAAGGTATAGCAGGTATACGGGGATTGGGACATCCCCTACCGTTTGCTTTCGGATTGATAAATCCGAAAGAGTTTGTGAGGCTGTTTCCATGTGCTACTTTAGTTTTTAGGTATAGGGGACAAGGATGTCCCCAGCAGAAATACTTCCGGACATGGATATCCGGAAGAGCGCTGAGACAGACCACCTGTAGGGACAGGTCGCGACCTGTCCGAATCGTGCACCGGCAATCATGCATCCGAATACCTGCCCGAATCCTGTTCCTCTATACCTTTGTAAATCATGCACCGCTATACCCTGTCCAATCGTACATGAAAGTTCCCCTTCGAAGGGGCGGAGCAATGGTGCACAAGTGGCGGGACGCCACCGCATAGCTCTCGCTCGCGGGACGCGAGCGAGAGCTATGCGGTGGCTATACTTATACCTGACTAACCCAACAAAAAAGGCAGGTGCCGATTTCTCAGCACCTGCCTTAAGTCTATTGTCTTTTGTCAGAAATTCCTTTGTCAAATAACTACCCCAGCGGTATCACATTTACAGCCTCCACGGCTCTGATCTCGGGCACGGCCTTCAGCACAGATTGCTCCACACCGGCTTTGAGAGTCATGGTAGACATCGGGCATGTGCCACAGGCGCCGAGTAACTCCAGCTTAAGGGTCATATCATCGGTTACTTCGAGCACCTTCACGTTGCCGCCGTCAGCTTCCAGGTAGGGCCTGATCTGGTCGAGGGCACTCTCAATGCGAAGTAAAAAATCGTTGTCAACGTTAATGGTAGCCATTTGTCTTAGCTTTTAATTTCTACTGGTTGTGTTTTGGCCAAAGTCGCGTTGCGAACAGACACCTGCTGCGCAACAGCCTGGGCCAACTCTCTGAAAACACCGGAAGCTGGAGAATCGTTCTGCAAGGCCACCGGAGTTCCTTCGTCACCGCTCTCACGGATGCTTTGTACCAAAGGTACCTGGCCTAAAACCGGCACATCGAACTTCCTGGCCATGTTCTGACCGCCTTCCTGCCCAAAGATATAATACTTATTCTCAGGAAGTTCGGCAGGTGTAAAGTAAGCCATGTTCTCCACCACACCCAAAACCGGCACATTGATTTGCGGCTGGCGGAACATCTGCAGCCCTTTCTGGGCATCGGCGATGGCTACTTTCTGTGGAGTCGTCACGATCACAGCACCCGTTACCGGCAGTACCTGAACCATGGTCAGGTGAATGTCGGATGTTCCCGGAGGAAGGTCAAGCAGCAGGTAGTCCAATTCACCCCATTCTACATCGGTGATGAACTGCTTCAGGGCAGAACTCGCCATGGGGCCACGCCAGATCACAGCATGGTCAGGAGGCGTCAGGAAACCGATGGACATCAGTTTTACGCCAAATTTCTCTACCGGGATGATGTAGTTCTTGCCATGATCGCCCTGCACCATGCTCGGACGCTGGTCTTCCACACCAAACATGGTAGGTATAGACGGACCGAAAATATCGGCATCGATTAGGCCTACTTTAGCACCTGACTGTGCCAAGGCAATGGCCAGGTTGCTCGTAACCGTAGACTTGCCAACGCCGCCTTTACCAGAGGCCACAGCAATGATATTTTTCACACCGGTAAGTACTTCGCTGCTGCCTGCGCGACCAGAAGTCACACGGGAAGTCATGTTCACGGTTACCTCTGCCTCTTTGTCCACCATGGTATGAATGGCGCGGATACAGGCATTGCGGATGAGGTCTTTGAGTGGGCAGGCAGGTGTGGTAAGGATAACGGTGAAGCTTACGTTCTTGCCGTCTACCTGTACATCTTCTATCATGTTCAGGGTCACCAGGTCTTTGCCAAGATCCGGCTCCTCCACATAGCTGAGGGCTTTGAGTATATCTTCTTTCGTAATTGCCATAGTGTTAAAGCTTTTGTGAAGCCTTACAAAGATACAAACAAAAAAACTTTAAACATGATTTAGCAGGGTATAATAGGTATAGCGGGTTGGGCTATTGCATAAATGTTTTTTTCCTTGCTGAGGGAGTTAAAGTAAATAACTTGTAGCATGGGTGTTTACGTTCGAGTACACAGTTGCAGACCTCCTGCCTAGGTATAGGTATAAGTGTTTGTAGCTAATGCTGTTGCAGGTATAGCCACTGCTTTGTTTTATAGCTTCGCCTGTGCGGCGGGTACTCACTTTTTGTCTTGAAACAAAAAGTAAGCAAAAAGATCAAGACGCTCCAGACTCGCTGAACGCTCAAACAGTGGAGCGCCGCAAAGTGCACCTGGCTGATGCTTTCTGTTTCATAGCTTCCGGGGCAAGTTACTCTTGCTATACCTGCCAGTGTTGCGTGATGGTAACTACAGCGCTTATACCTGTAAAATGGCAGCTACAGACTCCCCTCCTTGGACAAGGAGGGGCAGGGGTGGTTGGACCCGGGACTGCAAAGAAACTGCCTCAGCTATACAGTTTATACTTGGAAATGGCATTAACAGGGCTTATACCTTTGTGATAGCATTAATGGAAAACTCCCCTCTCAAGAGGGGCAGGGATGTGTTCAATAAAGCAAGAATCTGAACTGAATCCATCTCCAAGCTATACCTATAGCCGGCAACTACTAAAAAGTCTCCCTCTCAAGCAGACAGTAAGAAGTCAATCGTGCAAAGAGCCCTTACCCGTGAAGTAATCGTGATTCCAGAAAAACCTACGCCAACCCTATAGCGATTCAACAACTTAAAACCTTATATTTGTAACCCCTCAAAACAGCATACCCATGTCCCTGATCCCGAAAGAAGTAGTTGACCAGATCCTTGCTCAAGCCGATATAGCGGAAGTGGTGGGGGATTTTGTGTCGCTCAAGAAAAAGGGACAGAACCTGTGGGCGAACTGCCCATTCCACCACGAGAAGTCGCCTTCTTTTTCGGTGTCGCCGGCGAAGGGTATTTACAAATGCTTTGGTTGTGGCAAGGCAGGCAACTCCGTGCAGTTTATCATGGACGTGGAGGGCACGAGCTTTCCGGAAGCACTGAAGTACCTGGCCAAGAAGTATGGCATCGAGGTGCCCGAAGACGAGCCCAACCCGGAGTATGCCCGGGAGCAAAGTGAGCGCGACAGCCTCTACATCGTCTCCGATTTTGCCAGCAAACACTACCAGCAACTGCTTCACAGCCATGAGGAAGGGGCGATTGGACAATCCTACCTGAAGGAGCGCGGACTCAGTAACAGCACGATCAAAAAGTTTGAGCTGGGGTATAGCCTCGATACCTGGTCCGACCTGACCGATGCGGCCCTGAAAGCGGGGTATAAGCAAAAGTACCTGGAGGCGACCGGGCTGACCATTGTGAAGGAAGACGGCAAAAAGTACGACCGCTTCCGGGGACGTGTCATGTTCCCGATCCATAATATCTCGGGGCGTGTGATCGGCTTTGGTGCCCGTACGCTCAAGAGCAACGACAAAAAAAGCCCGAAGTACCTCAACTCGCCCGAGTCGGAGATCTACCACAAGAGCAATGTGCTCTATGGCATGTACCAGGCCCGGCAGGCGATCCGCATGCAGGACAATTGCTACATGGTAGAGGGCTATCTCGATGTGCTTTCACTACACCAGGGAGGTATAGAAAACGTGGTAGCTTCGTCGGGTACCTCCCTCACCGAAGGGCAGATCAAGCTCATAGCCCGCTATACCCAGAACATCACGGTGCTCTACGATGGCGACGCGGCAGGTATAAAAGCTTCCCTAAGAGGTATAGACCTGATCCTGGAGAATGGGCTGAACGTCAACGTGGTGACTTTTCCGGCAGGCGAGGACCCGGATTCCTACATCCACAAGGTAGGCGACGAGAAGTTCAAAGCCTATGTGGCCGAGCACGCGCAGGACTTTATCTCGTTCAAGGCCAGTCTGTACGCCGAAGAGGCGAAGGGCAACCCGGTGAAGAAGGCGGAGGCGATACGAGAGATCGTGACCTCTATTTCCAAAATTCCAGACCCGATCAAGCGTTCGGTTTTTTTCCAGAGCTGTAGCCTTATCTTCGATATCGATGAGCAGCTGCTGATTTCGGAGTACAACAAGATGCACCTGCAGGAGCGCCAGCAAAAGCAGCAACGCTCGGGCAGTCCGGAGGATCTGGCGGAAGCAGAGGCCTATGAAGCCGAGCAGCAAGAGACGCAAAAGCCCGAAACGGAAGCCGATAGTCTCAAACGCTACGAGCGCGAAATTGTGCGGATGCTGCTCAACTATCCTGACAAGGTGCTGGTGGATGGGCAGAACACCTGCCAGTACATGCTCGAGCAGCTGGAGGATGTGGAGTTCCGCACGCCGCTATACGCACGCCTGATCGAAGTGGTAAAAGAGAAGCTGCAACAGGGCATTATACCTGCAGCAGATGATTTCATCAACTATCCGGACCAGGAAATACGAACCGAGGCAACCAACCTGCTGTCGGACCCCTACGAACTCTCGCAAAACTGGGAAACCCACCAGATTTACGTGCCGCATGAGTCGGATCTGCTGCCTTACGGTGCCGAGCGCGCCGTGCTGCGCCTAAAGTGGCGCAATGTGCAACTGCTCATGAAGGCCGAAATGGAGAAGCTCCGCCTGGTAACAGATCCCACCGAACAGGACCGCGTGCTGCAGATCATCTTCCAACTCAAATCCTTCGAGAAACAGATCGGCGACTTGCTAGGTATTGTGGTGAATAAGTAGGCTCAGATTGTCGTTTTACTACCAAAAATCAGGCGCTTTATTATACTGAGCAGTAATGTTGCTCTTAACTTTCTTTTTATATTTTTAGTTGGCCTGTAGAAAAAGGACTTGAATAATGAGTATATAAAAGGCTTGCCTAAGGGTTTTTTCATTAGAATATAGCCTTCAGCCTGAAGAAGGTAATGCTCAGCCAGGAAATTGATGTAATCCCGTTGCGAAATCTGCTTTACTCCAGATTTGTCCCGGCGAGCCATTGCATTTTGTGCAGCAACCAACTTTTCGTCCCTGGACTTATTAAAACCTTCAAAACCCCTGGAAGCCCCACGATGGCTTATTCGGAAATAATACAATGGTTTCTCTACAAAAATAGTATCCCCGACTTCTTCCAGTTTATATATAATGTCTTTATCGTCAGATACTTTGAAGAAAAGATCATACCCGGGTGTCAGATCATAATGTCGCCGCTTGTATGTAAGCAGGTGCCCTATTTTCTCTTCCAAAATATCTGAATAAACCACCTGTGCGCTTTCTGGAGCTATTTCTAATGGATTGAGGAGGTGGTCACAGTTGTAATGCTGGGTATAGACAATGCTGGCCTCAGGGTATAGCTGATGAATAGGAACAATTTCTTCCAATGCATTAGGGGCGAGTTGGTCATCGTGATCCAATATCACAATAATTTCCCCGGAGCTATTCCGTACTCCCATCCCTTTTGCATGGCTCACTCCTCCGTTTTTTGGTAAGGGAATAAGCTTATATCTGGCTTTGAATGCACTTGATATAACGAATTGCTGCAGTACTTCCAGCGTGTTATCCGTGGAGCTGTCCTCAACCAGTACGACTTCCCAGTTGTCGTATGTCTGCCGCTCTACAGACTGCAATGTGCCGATGATAAGGTCTGGGTTATTATAACAGGCAATGACAACTGAACACTTCATACCATGAGTTGAAAAAGATTATGCCAGCGCTGCTGCAGCGTAAAAATAGATAATGTTTCTTTAAGAGAAGTGTATTTTCTAACTTTGCTCCCTAGAATGAGCGAATAGATGCTGGAGTTTTGTCACTATTACCTCAATTGAACAATGTACTGGTTTTTGTAGTTCTGTTAGGAGAGCTGCAAATTTGAGGTAACAACCAGTAAATGAGCTCGCTGGACTTAAATAAACACATGGAAACTAATTCACTAGAGCCTATCAAGCTCGATTCAATAGAAGACGCGATCGAGGACATCCGCCAGGGTAAGATTATTATTGTGGTGGACGACGATGACCGCGAAAACGAGGGCGACTTTATCTGCGCGGCAGAGAAGGTAACCCCGGAAATCATCAACTTTATGGCAACGCACGGTCGCGGCCTGATCTGTGCGCCGCTTACTGAAGAGCGATGCGATGAACTGGGGCTGGAACTGATGGTGGGTCGCAACACGGCCCTGCACGCCACACCGTTCACGGTATCAGTTGACCTGATCGGGCACGGTTGTACGACCGGTATCTCGGCCTCTGACCGCGCCAAAACCATTCAGGCACTGGTGGACCCGAATACAGACCCACACTCACTGGGCAAACCAGGCCATATTTTCCCACTCAAAGCAAAGAAAGAAGGCGTGCTCCGTCGTGCAGGCCATACGGAGGCTGCCGTTGACCTGGCCCGCCTGGCAGGACTTGCACCGGCTGGCGTGCTGATCGAGATCATGAACGAGGACGGGACAATGGCCCGTTTGCCAGACCTGGTGAAAGTGGCGGAGCGTTTCAACCTGAAACTGATTTCGATCAAAGACCTGGTAGCGTATCGCCTGAAGAAAGAAAGCCTTATTGACCGTGAAATAGCGGTAGAATTGCCAACCGATTTCGGAAACTTTGACCTGTATGCCTTCACACAGCGCAGCAACGGTGCCAAGCACCTGGCCCTGGTAAAAGGAAGCTGGAATGAAGATGAGCCTGTGCTGGTGCGTGTGCACTCTTCGTGCGTGACGGGTGATATTTTCGGCTCGTGCCGTTGCGATTGCGGTCCACAGCTGCATGAGGCCATGCGCATGGTAGAGCGCGAGGGCAAAGGCGTGATCGTATACATGAACCAGGAAGGACGCGGCATTGGCCTGATCAACAAACTGAAAGCCTACAAACTGCAGGAGCAGGGCCGCGACACCGTGGAAGCCAACCTGGAACTGGGCTTCGGTATGGACGAACGCGACTACGGTGTGGGCGCTCAGATCCTGCGCGATCTTGGTGTGAAGAAGATGCGCCTGATCACAAACAACCCGAAAAAGCGCGTTGGTTTAATTGGCTACGGGCTGGAGGTAGTGGAAAATGTGCCGATAGAAATCGCGCCAAACCCACACAACCAGAGCTACCTGACTACAAAGCGTGACAAGCTAGGTCACGAGATCCTGAAAAATACCGTTGTGCGCTAAGCAGCCTTCGTTAAAACAGAACACCAAGCCCGTGCCATTAGGTACGGGCTTTTTTTTGCACCGGACTTCCTGTAGCCTTTAAATATAATTTAGTGAATGGCCTATCCCGTATCCGGTTTATTACGTTTAGAATTGTATGTAAACTTTTGTATAACAATAGGTTAGGTGGTATGTGTTGAGGTTTGTTATTTGCATTATTTAATGTTTAGGTAGATGAGAGGACTGGGGACTAAATATTTGTTTTTCACGTTATTTGTAACTTTTGCCTGTGGTAGCATACAGGGCTGGGCACAGGGTCAGTTGGGGTTCGATACAGAGCATTGGCTTTATGGAAAAGTTGTACTGGTTAACGGCGATAGCTTGCAGGGGGCTGTGATCTATCACCCTGCTGAGGATGTCGTGCAAATAGCATCAGAAGATGGTGCCATCAGTTCTTTCTCGGCCGTCAATGTCAGTTATTTTATGATAAGTGGCGTGTATAATGGCAAGCCACAGACCTTTCGGTCCCTGCCCTGGAACAGGGGGAGTCTGGAAAGCGATTTCAGGGTGCCGGTATTCTTTGAGCAGATCAACCAAGGGGAGTTCGTACTGATGAAACGATATGTGGGGGTGACCGGCACAGAAGCAGATAAGCAGTATGCGACAGCTTCTTTACAAACGAGTTACTTTCCCCATTTCGCCACAGAAGGCAATAAATTTCAGGAGGTGCTGTACATGCTCTTGCCCGACGGTGAGATTGTGCAGTTACGCAAGCCCAGAAAAGACCTGCTCAAACTATGCGGCGTTCACACAGGAAAAGTGAAGCAGTATGCCAAGTCCAAAAAGCTCGACTACAGTAATTCCAAGGACCTGCTCAGTATTGTAGATTATTATAATACGCTTTAAAGCCAGGGCCCTTATAGGTCGCGGAGGCGCACCAGCAGGATGGAGGCCAGCACGAGCAACGCGATATAGAACAAGGCGGGCAGTACTGCCCATGCCGGGCTAAGCGCCAATGTGGGGCTGGTGAGACCATCAATAATTTCCTGCCCCGGAGTAGGCGTGAGGCTACCAAAAACTTTCATGGGCATAAAGCGGTCGATGCTGTCATCGATTTGGTAATGTATGATCGGCTCCACGATCTTGGACCAGGCCAGGAAAGCGATAATGGCCAGTCCGCTTTTGCGTATCAAAAAAGCGAAGAACATAGCCAAACACATATACCCGACAGCCTGCACAAAGAAGTAGGAGAGGTAATCGATTTTGCCGAATATGGCGCCTATGCTGGTGTCCTTGCTGTAAATCAACCCGAAAAGCAGGCCCATGATCAACAAAAAGATAGTCCCGGTTGCGGCCAGGCCCAGCGTCACGTAAAATTTTGCCAGCACCGCCTCGGTGCGGGAGCGCCCGTCTATGACTTGCTGCCGAAGCGTGCGGTAGCTGTACTCGTCTGTGATCAGCACAATGACCAGTATACCTAGCAGGAGGTTAAAAAAATAGGCGATATAAGAGAAGCGCATCCACAGGTTAGGGAAGTCATAGAGCGACTTGCCCAGCGACTGCCCGCTAACCATGAAGCTACTGCTGAAATAGATCAGCAGCACTTGCAGCAGCACGTAGGTGGCCATGATCACCCAGAAAGTAGGGTATTGGAGTATCTTTCTGAGCTCGGTTTTAATCAGGTTCATGCGGACTTATTTTTGGGTGATTTCAAGAAACTGTGCTTCGAGGCTTTTGCGGCGCACCAGCAGTTGCGAAAGCACGATGCCCTGGGCAAACATATCGCGGTTGAGGTCAGTACTAGTGTAGCCTTCGGAGAGCGTAAGGCTGATGGTATTCTTATCCTGGGCAAACCGCACCACGTAAGGCAAGCGCTCCAATAGTTGCAGCACAGGTGCCAACTCTTCGGCACTGATCAACAGCTGGTCCTGCGCAGAGAGAATGTCGCCCACTGGTCCGTTGGCTTTAAGCTTGCCTGACTGCAGCACCGCTACGTGTGTGCATACCTTCTCGACCTCGTCGAGCAAGTGGCTGGCCAGCAGGATGGTCTTGCCCTGCGCGGCGATCCGGGTGATAAGGTCGCGCACCTCGGCTATACCTTGTGGGTCGAGGCCGTTGGTGGGTTCATCGAGCACCAGCACTTCCGGGTCATTGAGCATCGCGGCGGCCAGAGCCAGGCGTTGTTTCATACCCAGCGAGAAGCCTTTGAAGGTTGTGTGGCTCCGTGTACCGAGGCCTACCATGTCGAGCATTTTGTTGATGTGCCGATGGTCTGCTTGCTTGGTGTCGGCCACTACCTGTAGGTTTGCTTTGGCAGTCAGGTAGGGGTAGAAATTTGGAGTCTCGAGCAGCGCACCCACTCGCTGTTTGGTTTCATTGCTGATAGAACGCCCAAACCACAGATAACTGCCACCGCTTGGCCGGATCACGTCGAGCACCATACCCAAAGTCGTGGTCTTGCCGCTGCCATTCGGACCTAGCAACCCATAGATGCTGCCCGCTTCCACCTGGAGCGTCAGTCGGTCGACGGCCTGCAGGCTTCCGAATTTTTTTGAGAGTTCGTCAAGGTATAGGACTGTTTCCATAGCGGGGAGTCGTTTAGGCAAATATAGCCTTTTTCTGATACTGATATGAAAAGCAACCCGCTAAGGTATAGGAAATGTGTCGATCGGCCAGGTGTGGACAATCCCAAACAACCGGATATGGTTGGAATAAAGTGAATCAGGAAGGCATACCTATCAGGTGTGGTTATGCTGAAACGTAGTGCTTCTGGCTCTCTGCACAAGCCGAACGAGGTAGCCCAATTCCAGCATGGCAGCATTTCGATGGTCTTGACTACAAACGGCAGGGTGGTCGTTCGTGTGATTTTTGTAATAAAACCCAAAGGGCTAAATGGATGAAAACCAACGTGATTTTTTGTCTATTTTTACTGCTTATAAGTGACGATTAGCGCATGGAAGCAGAAAAATACAGCAAAACAGAACTGAGTATGACCGCTGCAGAGGCCAATGTGCGGGCGCTCGTTTTCATCGTGCCGATTTTGGTCATCTATGGGGCGGCCTACTGGCTCATCTGGCCCGAACAGTTCGCTGTACAGCATCTGCGACAACTGGTGCAAACACAGCGGGATTTGATGATGATCTCGCCCATGATCATGCTGCTGGTTTTTGTGCTTGGGGCAGTGGTGCACGAGTTACTGCACGGGCTTACCTGGGCGGTCTTTTGCAAAAATGGGCTCAAGTCGATCAAATACGGCGTGCACTGGAAAGTGCTGACGCCTTACTGCCACTGCAAAGAAGTGCTGCCGCTCAGGCACTACGCGATAGGCGGGATGATGCCAGGCCTGGTGATGGGACTTTTGCCGGCACTCGCAGGTATAGCCATGGGTCATTTTCTGCTCTTCCTGTTCGGTTTGTTCTTCAGCATAGCCGCTGCCGGCGATTTGTTGATCCTCTGGATGCTGCGCCACCAGCACAGCTCCGACCTCGTGCAGGACCATCCGGATAAGATCGGGTGCTATGTGTTGAGTACGAAGGTATAGCCGTAATAATTCCTGACCTGTCTATTCTCGGAAAAGCCTTGTCTATCCTCTTATACCTATACCTATACCTATACCTATACCTATACCTGCGTCCATCCAGGCTAATTCATTCAGACTTTTTAATCTGATCACGCTGAATCAGGTGCTGTAGGAAAGTCGCGCCTTTTTACTATATTTAAGGTATGGCTCTTTGGTACATGAAGCATCAGACTATGAATTATAAGAAACTACTGGGCGGAGGCCTGGCGCTGGCAGCCCTGCTGTGCAGCAATCCGCAGGCATCGGCACAAGACTACAAGCAACTGCACGATAAGGCGATTGTGATAGACACCCACAACGATGTGCTGATCTCGGTACTGGAAGGTTTGCGACTGGAAGACGATCTGCGCGGTAAAACGCACTCTGACCTGGCCCGCTTCAAGGAGGGCGGGGTGGATGTGCAGGTGTTCTCTGTCTGGAGCGATGAGACTTACGGAAAAGGCAAAGGCTTTAAATTCGCCAACCTCCAGATCGACTCGCTCGAAGCCATTGTGCGTCGCAACCCAGACAAAATGATGCTTGCCCGCACACCCGCCGACATAGAACAGGCTGTTGCGCAAAACAAAATGGCCACGATGATCGGGGTAGAAGGCGGGCACATGATGGAAAGCAACCTGAAATACCTGGAGGCGCTGCACAAGCGCGGTACCAGCTACATGACCCTGACTTGGAACAACTCGACGCCCTGGGCGACCTCTGCCATGGACGAGACAAGTGGCAAGCTGCCCAAGAACCGCAAGCCTGGGCTGACAAAATTTGGTAAGCAGGTGGTACGCAAAATGAACAAGCTCGGTATGCTGGTCGACCTGAGCCACGTGGGCGAGCGCACTTTCTGGGATGCCATGGCCACTACCACCAAACCAGTGCTGGTTTCGCACAGTTGCGTGCACCATTTCAACCCGCACTCCCGCAACCTGAAAGACGACCAGATACAAGCCATCGCCAAAAATGGCGGCGTGATCCACCTTAACTTCTTCTCCGGCTTCCTGGATCCGGAGTATGACAAGCGCATGAATGCTTTCCGGGCCAATCACAGAGCGGAAGTAGACTCGCTGCGCAAAGCAGGTGCGAACTCGATCCAGATCTCTGATTGGGCCATGGCAAACTACCCCGAAGAAGCCTCCGAATTGCGTCCGCCACTCTCCCTGCTGATGGAACATCTCGATCATATCGTAAAGTTAGTTGGCGTTGATTACGTGGGCCTAGGCTCCGACTTCGATGGCATTACGTCCACTCCACAGCAACTGGATAGTGTCGCCGATATGCCTGTCATCACCCGTGAGCTACTTGCTAGAGGGTATAGCGAAGAGGATGTTGAGAAGATACTTGGCGGGAACTTCCTGCGCGTGCTAAGGGCGAATGTAGGAAGCTAGGTATAGCAGGTATAGGTACAACCAAAAAAGTCAAGCTCTGAGATAGGGCCTGACCTTTTTTTTTGTGCTATTTTGAAGTCAATGCTGTTATGGTAAGCTGATTAATAGGTATAGGTGCTGAATTCGGCTTTATACCTATGCATGATTAATATACCCCTGCCCCCTTCAAAGGGGGAGTTTTGGCCGCTAACTTTTGACAGGTATAGGCTTCGTATCACAGACCACTGACAGGTAGAGCAAGACTCACTTGCACGCTGGCTATGGAACAGACAACTGTGCCTGGTGCGCTTTTGACGATTTTTTGTTTGAGCGGTCAGCGAGTTCAAAATCGTCTTGATTTTTTTGCTTACTTTTTTCATCAAGGAAAAAAGTAAGTGCCCGCCGCACAGGCGAAGCTATAGAACAATACTGGTTGCTATACCCATAATTGCAGTTGCTAGAAAGTAAATTAAGCAAAATCTATACCTTGGCCCCACTATACCTGTCACAAGCGAGGACGCTCGCGCCATGGCAACACCACTACTCAACCGGCACAACTCTATAAATCGTCCCCGGACTCTCTACAGCAACATAAATAAACCCATCCGGACCCATTTTTACATCACGTACACGGCCGATGTTTTTGAGGAGCTTTTCTTCACTTACGATCTTATTACCATCCATCTTGAGTTTACTCAAAAACTGGAAACGCAGCGATCCAACCAGTAAGTCGCCCTCCCAACCTTTGTAGCGATTGCCCGTCACGAAAGCCATACCGGAAGGGGCGATAGAAGGCACCCAGTACCAGAGCGGCTGCTCTATACCTTCTTTTTTAGTCAGTTCAGTCAGTACGGTGCCGTTGTAGTTGATGCCGTAGGAGATAACCGGCCAGCCGTAGTTTTTGCCTCTTTCGGCAATGTTCACTTCGTCCCCGCCTCTCGGACCATGCTCGTTTGTCCAGATGGCGCCGGTGCCCGGGTGAATGGTCATACCCTGGATGTTGCGGTTACCGATGGTCCAGATGGAGCCGATGGCGCCTTTTTCGTTCGCAAAAGGGTTATCAGCAGGTATAGTGCCATCGTCTTTGATGCGGTGTACTTTGCCCGGGGCGCGTTCTATGGTCTGCGCGTTTTCGTGGTGCTGTCCTCGATCGCCTACGGTCACATAAAGCAAGCCGTCGCGACCAAATTCCAGGCGGGAGCCGTAATGGTGGCGGGTGCGGGCCCAAGGCTGTGCTTCGAAGATCACTTTCTGTTCCGTGAGTTTATTGCCGTCTAGTTTGGCGCGCATCACGGCTGTGGTTGAGAGCATCTGTTCTCCTTCTTTCTTGAAGGCCGAGTAGGAGAGATAGATCAGGTTATTTTTGGCGAAGTCGGGGTGCAGTTCTACGTCCAGCAGACCGCCCTGTCCCTGTGCCAGCACTTCCGGCGCACCGGTAATCTTCTGCAATTGACGGCTCCCCTTCGGCAGATGGTAGAAAGCGCTGTTGCGGTCCGTTATCAGCATGTCGCCGTTTGGCAGGAAGGCCATTCCCCACGGAATTTCCATACCTGTTGCCACGGTATCGAGGCGGTACTTCAGCGATTCGGAGGTATAGACAGATGTGGCTGTAGTTTCTTCACTGAAATCGTATTGCTTCACGTTCTGTATACCTTCCTGTATGTAGGCAACCAGCGCCGTGATTTCCTGATCGTTAAAAGTCTGCTCAAAGGCAGGCATGCCTTCCTCAGGATAACCGTGTTTGATAGCAGCAAAAAGGTTTTCAGCGGTGTTGCCATGCTTCCATTTGCGATCGGTGAAAGCTTCCATCTGTTCGCCATGGCAGCCGGAGCAGTAGCTGGCGTAGTTGGTGCGGGCTTTGTCCAGTTGGGCTTCACTGAGGGCTACTTCCTGAGCTGAGTTTTGGGCGATAGCTTGTGTATTAGTTTCCGTGGTGCTGGCGCTGTTGCCGGAACTGGTGCAGCTATGCAGCGTGATAAGGGCGAATCCCAGAAGTGGAAGCAGGTGTGATGTTTTTAACATAGTATGTGTGTAAATCTTGCGGCTTTACGTGATTGATGTGGTTGTGTATACAAATATAGCTTTCAAGAGTTATTTCAGGTATAAAATCTGTTAAGTGAGATGTTTTAGGTATAAGGATCAGCAGTCAGTTATAGGAAAGCTCCGGGAAGAAAAGTGGTTTAGTCCCCTCGTTTCCAAACTGCAATTTACTTGACTATGCTACTTAGGCTTTGCGTTCTTTTGATGCTGATGACAGGCACCGGCTCGGCTTGTCTGGCGCAGTTTACTGCTTCAGATATACGCCAACTACACAATGCCGCCCGCTATACCGGAAGCGAGGAGGATTTACTCAAGATACTGGGGAAGAACATCCGCTACCCGGCAGCCGCTCAGCGGGCTAATAAAGTCGGAACGGCAGTTGGTGTCATAAAATTTTCCAGAAGCGGGGATGTTGTCGAGTTCGGTACACTTAACAAGGCCTTTTCAGAATTTAAGAAGGAATTTGAACGCATGGTGCCTCTTATCAAAGGCAAATGGACTGCGACAAACGACACAGCACAATTCTTTTATGCCGTCATTCCAGTTCAATTCAAGATCATTGGAGTAGGCTATACCTTAAATAGCGACTTAAAACCAGATTTTTTTAAAGAAACCATCATGACGATCGCTTCTGGTGTGCCTAGAGATAAGATGGACGCTGTGGAGAAACAGGCAGTGGGAGTGTACCAGCGTATGGAAGATGAACTGGTAGCCCAGGTAAATGCCTATGTACAAAGTGAAAACTATACAGAAGCTATTACGGCAATGGAGGAGCTTGTAAACCTGCAGCCACTGCATACTGCTTATTACCAGCCACTGATTACGTTGCACGAACGGATAGGCAATGAACAGGAGGCTACTTACTACCGGGAAGTAGTGCAGCTGTTCATAAAATAAAACCCTCCTCTATACCTTATAAAGCGAAAGCCACCTTCATGGGGTGGCTTTCGCTTTATCGTTAATTTCATTTTAGAGGGGCAGTTTCACATCCTGCATCAGCCTGCCTACCGGGTACATGTTGTGGGTAGGCTCGTAGTGCGGTGAGTTTCTGTACACGAAGTCCAGTTGGGCGCGGGCGTTCTTGGCGAACTCTGTATCCTGCTTTTTGCGCTCCTCCAGCTGCTTGCGCAGATCTGGGTTTTTCTTCAGGATCTCAGCGGCCAGGTCTTCGAACACATAGCTCGAGAAATACTCCTTCTGCATCAAAATACTGTCGAAGAAGTTCCAGTTGAAGTAGGAGTCTACGGCCTGCGGCTCTAGGGCCTCTACTAAAAAGCGGTTAGCCTCCTGATTCAGGTATACCACATAGTCACCTTTCAGGAACTGGCGTGGCATGATGCGCGTCTCCACCTTAGTGCCAGAGTGCAGGTAGTGGCCTTCGTAAGCACGAGGAGAGGTTTTGTAATCAGAGATGTAGTAAGTGTCGAGTGTGAGGGTGGTATCGCGTTTAAGCTGGCCCATCTCCACTTTGTTCAGCTTCAGACGGTCAATTACTTCGCGCCATGCCTGCGGAATGATGTAGGCCACCGGCTTCTCCACCGTTACAGTCGGGGTGAAAGTGTTGTAGTAATTGATATTAGTGGAATAAGGCGCTTTGCGGTCGTAGTACAGGCGCTCCAGTCCGCTCACTTCACTTGGCTTATACTTGGCAGCGTAGCCCAGAAATGGGATTTTATCCACTTTGGTCGTATCCAGTTGCCAGTCGAGGGCGAAGGTTTTCTGCGTCAGTGTTTCCTGTTTTGCCTTGGCGCGTATCTCGCCTATTTCTTTGGCGTCGCGGCTCACAGTGCTGATCATGTGCTCCATCAGCTTGTAAGTTGACTGCACCCGCTGATCGAAAGGCTTGAGCATGTGGGTCTCCGGTACAAAACCGATGGTGTTGTACAGCGCGGTATACCCGGTGGCATAGCGTGGCGACTCCATGAAGCCGATAATTCCTTTTTCAGGCGTCTCGCCAATGGTATTCATATAAGGCACCATCGGGAACTTGTCCTTCTTCATACCTTCATAAAGCGTCGGCAACATTTTGCCCTGCAGGTAGCCGGCCAATGTCGGGTTCAGCTTGTTGTGTTGCGTGGCGATGAGGGTCATCACGTGCTGGTAGTCGGCGCCATTGGAGGTATGGTTGTCCATGAACACATCCGGGTCCCAGTCGCGGTAAATGAGGTGGAAGGTCTGGGCATTCCGGGAATCGGTTTTGAGGTAATCGCGGTTCAGGTCGAGGTTGCGGGCATTGCCCCGGAAGCCGTAGCTCTCCGGACCTTCCTGGTTGGTGCGGGTGTGGCTGTTTCGGTTGAGCGCGCCGCCAATGTTGTAGACAGGTATAATGGCCAGCACCACATTATCGAGTTGTTTGCGCTTGCTCTTGTCCTGCAGGTAGTCGCGAAGCAGCAGCATGGTGGCGTCAATGCCTTCGGGCTCGCCCGGGTGAATGCCGTTCTGGATCAGCAGCACGCGCTTGTCTTTCTGTTTTACAGATTTCGGATCAAAGTCTTTTCCGGTGGAAACGATGACCAGGTGCAGCAGCCGGCCGGAGTCGGTATAGCCGTAGGGCACCATTTTCACCTCGTCGTAGGCCGCATCGAACTTGCGGTACCAGTCGATGGCCTCGTCGTAAGTGGCGGTTTGGTTCTTGTTGCCTTTTTCGTAAGGCGTTTTGAGATCGTTTTTGTCAGGTGTTCCGGTAGCCAGCAGCGCGGCCAAGAGCAGAGTGGTTAGCATGTGTGGTGTTTACAATTGTTCTTGCAGAGCAATGTTAACCAATTATGCTTAGAAATGGAATCAGAAAATTGTCTGAGCGTTGTTTTTATACCTTGTAAGTTCAGATCAAGGCCTGTTCGAATCGTGCACCGACATAGCCTATACCTGAAAGGTCTTCCGGTTCTTATTGGGGAATAGTGTTTTATCGAGGCTATACCTACCAGGACCAATAAAGTAGAGGGCGAAAAAGAGAATGGCTGCTTCGAGCGAGTGGGAGTAACCACCAAATCCATCGCCGGCAGTGACATGGCGCAGGGTAGCCACCAGCATAGTGATGACGAGCAGCACTGTAACGGGCCTGAAAAACAAACCAAGCACCAGCAGCGCACCACCTACCGTTTCGGCAAAAGCGGCCATAAAACCCCAGAACTCCGGCATAAAATCAATCCCCAGCAGCTGCATGTTCGCTCCGATCTTCGCCCAGCGCTCCGATCCGCCCACCATTTTGGGCCAGCCATGGAGTATGAACATGATGCCGATGCCGATGCGGAGAAGCAACAGTCCGGTGTTTTTATAGCTATAGCGGGCGCGGAGTAATGACATGCGAGCAATAATACGCAATCCGCAGAAATATTACAATAACCTAATATATTAAAATGCCACGCACAAGTGTATTAGCAGGTATCTGGTCGGGTTTCAGTTTGTGAAGGCTATTCTGATCTAATTGTGAGGAATCCAAGATGAAGGACATACCCGATTTTTCGCTCACAGCCACAAAACCCGCCTCACCTGTGCTGGTGTAGTCAATAGGGTGCTGCTGTGCCACCTCACCGTACTTCGACCCGACTCCTATACCTTGGGCCGTTCTGTAGTTGGTGTCGCGGATGCTGATGCGCCATACATGGCAGTTGGGCTCGCAGAGTTGTTCCACCAGCATGCCGTGCGGGCTTTCCGGATTGCTGAGCACATAAGCCGTGTATTGTTGGCCCTCTAGTTGCAGGGTGGTGTCCCTGATCTGCCAGCCTGCCGGCACCTGGCTGCGCATTTCTTCTATGGGCATACCGATCCTGACCCTGCCCGCCTGTCCTTTGGCAAGCACTAAATTAGCCGGGTCTGTGACTTCCGTGTTCGTGTCGGGTTGCTCGGTTTCTGACATCGCCTCACCCGCTGTTATATTTGAGTTGGAGTCCGCTTGACCGGTGTTGTCATGGTCGGCCAGGCAAGCTGCCATGCCCACCCCCAACAGGATAGCGTACAATATATTCTTGAGCATAAGGTAAGATTAGGAAATCATTATATTCCTTGTAACCCTGTTCTGAGAGCCGGGGTTGTCGTATATTAGCACCAAAACGGAATTCGTTTCTTTTGTTATACATCAACTAAAAATAATAAAATGGCTTTACCATTAATACTGGTTTCGAACGATGACGGCATCACAGCGCCAGGCATACGTATGCTGGTGAAAGTGGCCAAGAGGATAGGGGACGTCGTAGTTGTGGCGCCCGACGGTCCGCAGTCAGGTATGGGGCACGCGATCACGATCGGGAACACCCTGCGGCTCGACCGCTCCATCGCTTTCGACGATTTGGATATAGAGGCGTACGAGTGCTCCGGCACCCCGGCCGACTGCGTGAAACTGGCCAAGTTCCATGTACTGAAAGACCGCAAGCCCGACCTGGTGGTAAGTGGCATCAACCACGGCTCGAACTCGAGCATTAGTGTACTTTATTCAGGCACCATGTCAGCAGCTATTGAGGCTGCAATCGAAGGACTTCCGGCTATCGGTTTTTCACTTTGTGATTACGGACACGAAGCGGATTTTTCTCATACCGAGGAGTTTGTGGAACTGATCATCCGGCAGGCGCTGGAGCACGGTATACCTGAAAACACGGCCCTGAACGTGAACCTGCCAAAGAAAAGCAATGAACCCATAAAAGGCGTGAAGGTATGCCGGCAAGCCCATGCCAAGTGGCAGGAAGAATTTGACGAACGCCTTGATCCGCGCAACCGCCACTATTTCTGGTTGACGGGTAGCTTCGTGAACTTCGACAAAGGCGAGGACACCGACGAGTGGGCGCTGTTGAATAACTACGTATCGGTCGTGCCCTGCCAGTTCGATATGACAGCCTACCACGCCATGGCTACGCTCAATGAATGGGATCTATAAGGTATAGGTATAGAGTATAAAGTGAGAAGCCTCCCTGGATTAACTGTTCCAGGAAGGCTTCTTTTTGTTACTGAAGCCAAATTAAAAACGAACGGGCACGGTAAACCGAACTTTAACCGGCTTACCCAGCTGCATCCCGGGATTCCAGTCTCCACTTGTTAAAGTCAACACGCGGATAGCCTCCTGATCTAAAGCGGGCGACAGGCTTTTAACCACTCGGAAATCACTCAGGCTACCGTCTTCATGAACAATGAACGAGATTTGAGAAATGCCCCAGGGAGATTTCAGACTCTTGTTTATTTTGTTCTTGTCAATAAACTTATATAATTCAGCTATTCCTTCCTTATAGTCTGGCACCACGTCTCCTTCCCTCATGCTAGAATTAGAAAACTGTCCGGTGGAATTAACCTCTCGGGCCGTATTCGTCTTTGCTGGAGATTTCGGCTCACTGCCCTCAAAGCGGATTGGCAGGGTAAACCGAACGGCTACCAACTTACCGTTCTGCCTGCCCGGCACCCATTTCCCGGTCATGCTTTCGATCACACGTACGGACTCCTGCTCCAGCTCCGGGTGCAGTCCTTTCAAGATCGCCACATCGGAGACGCTGCTATCCGGGTTTACGACAAAAGACGCGACCAGCAAACCGCCGGGAAGGCCTTCGGCATAGCGGAGGTTCTGCCCGATATACTGCATCATACCCGCTTCTCCGCCTGCAAACACTGGCATTTGTTCTACAAAGGTATAGATGTCTCTTTTTTCAGTTTTCTGGGTTTGAGCAACCGCTACAGAGGGGTTCAGTGAGCTAATCGTAAAAGCCAGTGCCAGGCCTGTGAAGTAGTGTAAAGGTGTTTTCATGAAATAAGTAAGGTGAATAATCCAGACCCGAGGCTTAAAGAAGCTAAATGTAGATATTATTTTGCTTACTCTAAAAGCTGTAAGCAGAAAAACCCCTGGGCTGCATAGCGCAGCACCAGGGGCAACCTAACAAGTTTGTTATTATAGCTTACTTATACCTTGTCACTACCACGTCGGCGATTTTCAAGTCTTCCGCCGATGGTTTATTGGCGCCTCCTTCGGTTACAAACAGTAGCTTGATGGTTCGAGATACAGCGACAGGCTGGCCGTCTACCTTGCCGGGGTTCCACATACCTTGTGAGTTGCGGATGGTGCCCGCAATAGCATCGTGCAGTTCTTTACCAATGGCTACAGTGAACATGCTCATAACTTTGCCGTCCTCTTTTACGACGAGGTGCACATCCAGAGGCCCTTCGAAGTCGACGCCCGCCGGATAGCGCAGGTTTTTGGCCAGGTACCGCTCAAAGGAGCCGTCTTTGAAGGTTGGCTTCACATCCACCTCGTTCAGGTTGTAGTAGCTCTTGGTATACTTGGTCATGCTCGGTACGCCCATTTTTTCGCTGCTATGGCCCGATTCTGAACCCAGGAACTGTACCGGCAGCACCACTTCGGCACCGGTTGGCTGACCGCTTTTGAGGGCCGGTTCCCATTGGCCGGAGGTGGCTTTCACGGCCGCCATCGCCGATTCTGACAGTTTGGCCAAAAGGGTTTTGTTCTGCAGCTGAAACGTTGAGGCATCCATGTAGTCGAGTTCAGAGCCTGGTCCCACGGTTTTCTTCAGTTTGGTGCCCTCCAGTCGCACGTTCGATACCTGCCCCTCGCGGTCTACATAGAACTTCACCATCACACGGGCGTTCAGGTTTTCGTTTTTGGCTTCGGCTGGCAAGCTCAGGTGAGCCTTCATGGCCTGAAACATCGCCTCGGTGCCGCCCTTAAAGGCAGGCATGCGGTTGGCTACGCTGGCTGCGGCTGCGCGGTCGGATTCTTTCAGGGCAAACCGGATCGGTAAGGTATAGCGCACCCGCACGATCTCACCGTTCTGGCGGCCCGGGTTCCACTGGCCGCTCATCATGTTCACAACCCGTATCGCCTCTTCGTCGGTTTCTTTGCTGAGCGACTTGACCATTTTTACGTTGCTGATCTTGCCGTCGGCCTCCACCACAAAGCTCAACACAGCCAGGCCTTCGATACCATTGCTTTTGGCGATAGCCGGATACTGGATGTTCGTGCCCAGGAATTTCATCATTTCAGATTCGCCACCTTTAAACTGCGGCATTTCCTCCACATAGGCGTAAGGCTCGTTTGCAGATTTTTTGCTTTGTGCGGTGATCTCTGTTGGTAATCCGAAACAGAGGGAGAGGGCAAGCAGTGGAGCAGCCAGCCAGGTTTTGAGTGTGTTTTTGTTTTTCATGAGAGGTATTTTTAAGGTTATTTTTTAGAAAAGAAAAGACAATAGGTGTCCTGCCCCGGTTTTCAGGCCAGGTGAGTCAGGTATAAATAAGGGTGAGCGTATTATTTTATCGCGAAGCGAATGGGCAAGGTATAGCGCACCGGTACGACCACTCCGTCCTGTCTGCCCGGAGACCATTGGCCTTGCATTTTTTCCACTACGCGCAAAGCTTCTTTGTCGAGCGATTCGTGCAAAGTTTTAAGGATGGTGATATCCTGCAAGCCACCGTTTTTGTCTACGACAAAGCTCAGTACAACCAGACCTTCCACGCCTACCTCCTGCGCATCTTTCGGGTAGCGTATGTTGCGCCCCAGGAACTTCATCATTTCCTCCTCGCCACCATTGAATTGGGGCATCTGCTCTACATAGGTATAAGGTTTCTCGCCCGAAAACTCTTCTTCTGAAGGAGGGATCGTAACAGATGGTTTCACGTTTTTGAAATCCTCCTTCTTCACGGTACTGGCTGTTTCGGTAGCTGCCGGCTTCGCTATTGCTTCTGTGGCACCCTGCGCTATACCTGCCTGCTTCTGGTTCCCAACAGGTATACCTGCTTTGCGGGCAGGAGCGGTGATAAGGATTTCTGACAGCGAAGCAGGCTCCTCGACAAGGGGCATCATGTCAGCGCTTACTTTACTGGCAGAGAAGGCAACCAGCAGCAAAAGGATGACCGGCAGCACGAGGAGCAGGCGCGTTTTGCTGGCAGGCTTGCCATGCAGCTGCAGCATGCGCAGGCGGCGGAAAACCTGTGGTTTCTGAAAGTAGCTGCCCACCGGTATACCGGCCATAAAGAGCGCCTCTTTGGCCAGCAGGGAGCTGTACTCCTGCGGCTGGCAGCTGGCCAGCACCTCGGCATCAGCCTGAAATTCGTGTACGTTGCGTAGTTCCTCCTTCATAAGCCACACCAGCGGGTTAAACCACAGCACAGCGGTCAGCACTTCATAGTAAAGCACGTCGTAGGTATGGCGCAGGCGCACGTGGGCCATTTCATGCGAGAGGATTTGCTGCTGTTCGTGCGCAGACAAGTGCTTCATATCTCCCAGAAAAACATAGTGCAGGAAGGCAAAGGAAGGAAATTGGCCTTCGGTCTGCAGTACTGTTGCTCCGGCGCCTGGAGATGGAATTGGTCTGGCGGCAGAAGCCAGCGAGCGAATACGCACTACCTGCAGGTATAGCCTGGCCAGCAACACAAATCCGATCACACTATATAGTACAAGAAGCCAATGGCCTGTCGTGAAAAGCGGCGCTGTGGTGGTAGCGGCTGAACCATAGCCCACTACCTGCACTTCCTGCAATTGAAAGGCAGGTATAAGGTCGGTAACAGGAAGCACTGTTTGAAACGGCAGCGGCAACTCCAGCAACGGAATGGCCAGGGCAAGAACCGGAGACAGCAACAGGTATAGCCTGTTGTAAAGCAGACCCGGTTGGTTGTGGAACACGAGTCTGTAAAACAGGTATAGCACCAGCAGGGCCAGGGCCGATTGCAGCAGGTAATTAACTGTTGTTTCCATCTTGTTGGTCCTCCTCTTTAAGGTCGTCTTTTACATGGCGCATCAATTGGTCGAGCTCTTTTACATCCAGGTTGTTGTCCTTGGCGAAGAACGAAACGAGCTTTTCGAAAGAGCCTCCGAAATAGCCGCTCATAAAGTTCTTCAGAAAGAAGCTCTTGTACTTGTCTTCGGCCACCAGCGGGAAGTACTCGTGCGACTTGCCAAAGGCGTTATAGCCCACAAAGCCTTTCTTCTCCAGAATACGCACAATCGTGGACACGGTGTTGTAGGCAGGTTTGGGCTCGGGTATCTCCTCCAAAATGTCCTTCACAAATCCTTTTTCCAGTTTCCAGAGAATCTGCATGATCTCTTCTTCGGCTTTGGTGAGTTCTTTCATAAGGCTATTGGTTGCTTGGTAGGATAAATATATAACTAATTACTTAGTTTACAAACTAAAGGTTTAGTTTTTGTGAAATTAAATCAAAAAGAGCTCCCTACATAGGAGCTCTTTTTGATTTCAGTACTTTGAATCAGGTATCAATATCCTTCGTTCTTTTCTAAGTTAGGATTTATTTCGATCTGCTGTAACGGAATAGGCCATAGGTTTCGGAAAGCCTGTGCGTCACAAAAGCCCAACACCTCGCAAGTGCGATTGTAGCGGCGCAGATCCATAAAGCGCAGACCCTCACCTACAAACTCAAGGCGGCGCTGAAGCAGGATTTCATCCAGCGCTGCTCTGTTAGTGAGAACCAATAATGGCCGTAGCCCTGCCCTGGTTCTTATGGCGTTGATGTCAGAAAGGACTTGTGGCGATACAGGCAGAATGTTGTCGCCACCATTGGCTGTTTGTCTTACGGCAGCCTCTGCTCTGATCAGGTACATTTCGGCCAAGCGGATGACGATCACGTTATCGGCGTTGTTTACGGCGTCTTCGTACTTCAGCAAGCGACGACGGTTGGCAGAGCCCTCAATGCGAACAGTAGCCGCAAAACGGGAATCGCCATTGGCAGCCGATGCCTGTAATACGTTGTACGTATCCTCGCTGACATAAAACTTCTGGCCTGGTGTGTTCGGGTTGGTAGCTGAGCCTAAGCTGTTCTGATCGTTCGGTGTAAAATCAATTTCGAAGATAGACTCTGAGTTGCCGCTTCCTTCGGTCGTAAAAACGCTGGCGAAAGTAGGCATCAGCGAGAAAGCGCCACTCTCGATCACCTGGCTGGCTTTGGCTTGTGCCTCTGCATTGTTGCCGTTCTGCAAATACACACGGGCAAGCAAAGCTGTGGCGGCAAGGCTCGAGGCACGGCGTGGGTCGCCAACCTCTACCAAGCTCAGCATGTTCTCAGCAGTAGCCAAGTCGGTAATGATCTGACTATACACTTCCTGCTCAGAAGAACGCGCCAAATACTGGATATCCGGCAGGCCGGATGTGGCATTCAACTCAAGTGGCACACCACCAAATACCTTCACCAGGTCAAAGTAAGCCAGCGCTCTCAGAAAGTGCATCTCACCACTGATGGCATCGCGCTGCTCAGCCGTGATAGTACCAGCCGTAACCAAACGCTCTGCCTGAGAAATAACAGTGTTGGCTCGGTTGATAACCAGGTAAATGGTTCCCCAGAAATTTTCGATCTGCAGGTTAGATGCAGTTAAAGCACGTCGGGCTGCTTCGGCATCAGTGGTGAACGTGCCAACAAACTGCATGTTATCGGAGTAAATCTCGTGGTAAATGTTGTAACGGAAGCCATAGTAATCTTCAGACTGCAGGGCACTGTAAACGCCGAGTGCTGCCTTGTCCAGCGAATTGAAATCAGTTACGGCAACGTCTGCTTCTACCTGCGTGGTAGGCGCCACTTCCAGTCTATCCTCGCAGCTGGTCAGCACACTTAAACCAAGCGCTGTAGCCAATATATAGGTGTATTTTTTCATCTTGCTAATCGGTTTAAGGATTAAAATCCAACATTAATACCAAATGTGATGGTACGGTTCTGCGGCACTGTATAGAAGTCCACACCCAATGTGGTATTGCTGGTGCCTGCAAAGTTCACCTCCGGGTCGAAGCCAGGATAATCGGTGAAAGTAACGAGGTTCTGAGCCTGGGCGTACAGGCGCAGCGTTCTCATTCTCAGTCGCTCACTGATTGTGGATGGCAGGGTATAGCCCAGCACCAGGTTCTTGAGGCGCAGGTATGAGCCATCGTAAATGAAGCGAGAAGAGTTGCTACGGCCGTTGTAGTTCAGGTCTTCGTAAGTAGCCCGAGGCACGTCAGTTACGTCTCCTTCCTGCTGCCACCTGCCCAGCACGTCTTCCAGCATGTTATCGTCGTAGCGGCCCAGGTGCATCTGGTACTCCCGCGACGGCATGGCAATGTCGTTGCCGTAAGAGAACTGGAAGAACACGTTCAGGTCGAAGCCCTTGAAGCGCACTGTGTTTGTTAAACCACCTATAAAGTCTGGCTGGGCGTTACCGATTACCGTGAAGTCGTCGTCTGTGATGATACCGTCGTTGTTGATGTCGCGGTAGTTCACGTCACCTGCCAGCGTGCCGTTAAACTCGGTTTTAGAAGCCGGAACCTGGTCTTGTCTGCTGTAAATGCCGTCAGCGATCAGGCCATAGAACGTACCAATCGGATAGCCCTCGCGCAGCACGATGGAATTACCACCGAAACCGTAGAATATATCCTGGCCTTCGTAGAGCGAAGTCACCTTATTGCGGTTGCGGGCAATGTTAAAGTCTGTTGTCCAGTTAAATCCATTACCCGGATTAGAGATGTTTACCGTGTTCAGGGCAATCTCAAAACCCTTGTTCTCTGTAGAGCCCACGTTAAACTGCACGCTTGAGAAACCACTCTGGGTAGGTATAGGGCGAGCAAACAACAGGTCATCCGTCTTCTTCACATAGTAGTCAACAGCCAGGTTAACGCGCCCGTTCAGGAAGCCGATGTCGGCACCCACGTTAAACTGCTTGGTGGTCTCCCACTTCAGGTCAGGGTTAGCCAGCTGCGACTGCGCCAAACCAGACAGGTCGAGGTAGTTACTGCCACCTGTATAAAGGGCCAGGTAGCGGAAGTCGCCAATTTCCTGGTTACCGGTTACACCATAGGAGGCACGCAGTTTCAGTTCGCTCATGTAGTCAAGACCCGACATGAAGTCTTCTTCGATCAATCTCCAACCAGCAGAAACGGATGGGAAGTAACCAAAGCGGTTGTTTTCGCCAAAGCGCGAAGAGCCGTCAGCACGGAAGTTCACACCCAGCAGGTACCTGTCTCTGAAAGAGTAGTTTACACGGCCAAAGAACGATACCAGTGAAGACTCAAGTTCGGAGCCTGTACCAGCGTTTACGCGGGCTGCGCTCGATACGTAACGGAAACGCTCACTGGCAAAGCCCTCGCCTGTCACACTGGTGTTGCGGATCACATTGTCCTCATTGCTGGCGCCTATTACGGTAGAGAAGCTGTGGATTTCGTTGAAAGCTCGGTTGTAAGCGAGTGTGGCTTCCAGCAAGCTCTTCGAAACAGTTGTCGTGGCATTGATTGCCTGACCACCCTGCGCCTCAAAAGTAGCACCAGGGAAGTTAGCTGCGCTGTAGCGGCGCTCATCCACATTCAGCACGTCCATACCGCCCTTCACCTGAAAGTCAAGACCAGGTACAATGGTGTATTTGGCAAAGGCATTGCCTACGGCGCGCAAGTTGCGTGTCTCGTTATCATTTTCACGGCCTTCTGCCACTGGGTTGGTATAGAAGAAGTTTGGATAAGAGTACGTTTTGGTTTCTATGTCCGTGTAAACCGGCCAGAGTGGAGAGGCTGCCAGCGCATTGGCAAACGGGCTGGTAATGGAGTTATCGCTGATGATACGATCGCTGTCAGATCGGCTGAGCTGGATGCTGGTACCTAGTGCGAATTTGTCATTCGCCTGGTGGTCCAGGTTCAGTCGGGTAGAGTAGCGCTGGTAGCGGCTGCCGATCACGACGCCTTTCTGATCGAAGTAGTTACCAGACACATAATAGCGTGTCTTCGGATCGCCACCGCTGAGTGAAATTTCATAATTCTGAATACCAGCCCTGCGGGAGATTTCATCTACCCAATCCGTATCCGTCAGCGGGAAATCAACTCCGTTATAATAGAAGTCAGTAAACTCCTCTGGCGTGTATTGGCCCTCCGGTATATAACCATCATTTACGAAGGCCTCCATCATGATGTCGGTATACTGCTGGGCATTCAGAAGTTTTGGTTTCTTCCAGTAATTCTGTGTACCCGCATACATGTTGAAGTTAATCTGCGTCTGGCGGGCGGAGCCACGCTTGGTTGTGATCAGCACAACGCCATTGGCAGCACGCGAACCGTAGATGGCAGCAGCAGAAGCGTCTTTTAGAATGTCAATGGACTCGATGTCGTTCGGGTTGATGTCTGTAACAGCGTTAACGGATTGCCCCCCAAAGCCAAGTTGTGAAAAATCACCTGTTGTAAGGGGCACACCGTCCACTACATAAAGCGGCTGGTTGCTGGCGGAGATGGAGGTTGCACCACGCACACGCACCGTGATACCGCCGCCGGGCGTACCTGAGTTTTGAGAGATCTGCACACCAGCAGCACGGCCCTGCAGCGCCTGGTCAACACCTACAACCGGCAGGTTCTGGATATCCTCAGATTTTACCTTCGCAGTAGCACCCGTTACCTCACGACGCTCCTGCGTGCCGTAACCCACTACCACCACTTCGCTCAACTGCCGCTCGTCAGCAGCCAACTGCACATCAATTGTAGAACGTCCGCTGACAGGTATTTCCTGACGCTGCATACCGATAAAGCTGAAAACCAGTGTGGCGTTGGGTTGTATGGTCAGGGTGTATTCGCCATCGACTCCTGTGGTGACACCATTGGAAGTGCCCCGTTCCAGCACGGTAACACCCGGTAGCGCAGAGCCGTCAGTGGCAGCGGTGACCCTACCGGATACAGTTTGAGTCTGAGCCCAGACACTCCCTACAAGTGTCAGGACTAAAAAGAAGCTCAATAGTATACTCTTCTTCATATTAGTTAAATTTGATTTACACTTAAGAACGTTTTTACGGAAATATTGTAAATAAATCGAAGAAATAATTTAATTATATTAAATAAAACATAAGTAAATATTCAAATAACTATATTTTTCAAAAGACAAAAATCAGCGCTTCCCTAACATGTTGCTTACAGATTAGACTTCGTGAAATAGAAAAGTATAGTGTATAGGAAAGCGAGTTCTCAGGTATCTACCGCTTCAATTCCCGGTGTTGTTGATGTTATTTCTTTTCCAGCATCGTCACACTCAAGAAGCCGCTGCCCTCTTTAATGACCGACTTCCAGCCCAGGTCCTGCAGGTACCAGCGTATAAAGTTGTTGAGCAGGCCATGCGCCACCAGTATCACGGGCGGGTTATGCTCGGCCTGTTGTGCCAGAAAGGAAGCCGCTTCCCGTGCCCGCTGCTTCGCCTGCCTGAACGTTTCGATTCCCTGGCTGTTGAGGCCCAGCATCCAAAGCACCCTGGCGCTCACCAACCAAAGCCGGATGGGTAGCCGTAGCAGAGGCAGGGAGAAAATGCGGCGCTCAAACTCCCGGAATTCGTGTCGTACCACTAATTCCACCTCCTCCCCAAATATCTGTCGGGCAGTGAGCTGCGACCTTTTCAGGGTGCTGCAATATACCTGGCAAACCTCCTGGTAGGGAATGGCCTCGTGTTCCATGACAAACTGCTCCACCTCCGCTGCGTCGTAGGCGCTGATGTAGTTGCTTGCATCTGCCTTGCTAAAGTATCCCTTTTTTGGCACCACTGGCCGCGCATGGCGGATCAGGAAGATACGCCCTCTGGTACGACTGGTCTCTGGTACTCCTTTCAATGCAAGGCTCGCGTGGTTCAAACATGTTATACGCAAGGCGTAAACCTACGATGCCTGCGCACTGTTTGGCAGCTAATAATAATGCATGGTTTTAGAACACATGCCGCATATGGGATACACACCTGATAAAAAATCGTAAAAAACCGAGAATCACACTAACGGAATCTGGCTTGCACCCGTAATAGAATGCACTGCCGGCAGACGCCGGCCGGCCAGCCATCGGACATCCTTATACCTGGCCGGCACAATTACCTATCCTATACCTGTCTCCAAAGCCGTTCTGCAACCGGACGTACAAGGTATACTGGCCTGAACCAAAACACGATGTAACACATATCTACACCAGAAAAGATAATGAAGATACCCCTTTACCCATCGACTATCCTGATGACTGCCGATACGGTTGGCAGCGTATGGACGTATGCACTGGAGCTAACAAGAGCCGTAGCAGCGCATGGCACCAATGTGGCGCTGGCGACCATGGGAGAGCCCATGAACGAGGAACAGCGCGCGCAGGTTGAAAGCATCTCCAACCTCACGGTATATGAAAGCGAGTATAAACTAGAGTGGATGGACTCCCCTTGGGAGGACGTAGAGAAAGCCGGTGAATGGCTGTTGCAACTGCGCGACCAGGTGCAGCCTGACATGATCCACCTCAACCACTTGAGCTTCGGAAGCCTGGACTGGGGTAAACCCGTGCTGGCCGTGATCCATTCGTGTGTGCTGTCGTGGTGGCGCGCCGTGAAGCAGGAAGAAGCCCCGAAGAAGTGGAACAGGTATAGCGAGATGGTGCGCAAAGGACTGCAGGCAGTTGATATCGTGGTAGCGCCTACGCAGGCCATGATGCACCAGGCAGAAGAACTGTACGGTCCGTTCAAACAGAGTGCCGTGGTGTATAACGGCCGCGGCCAGCAGTACTTTCAGTTCGGACGCAAAGAACCATTCGTCTTCAGCCTGGGCAGGGTGTGGGACGAAGCCAAGAACATTTCCATGCTGGCGCACATCGCCTCGGACCTGCAGTGGCCGGTTTATATAGCTGGCGAAGGCAAGCATCCGGAAACAGGGGAGTCTATGGAACTTGACAATGTGTATTTCCTGGGGCAGCTCACCAACAAAGAGGTGACCGACTGGCTATCCCGAGCGTCTATCTATGCACTGCCTGCCAAATACGAGCCTTTCGGACTGACGGTGCTGGAGGCGGCCATGTCGGGTTGCGCGCTGGTAGTGGGAAAGACCGAAAGCATGGCCGAGGTATGGGGCAATGCCGCCCGGTACGTGGATCCGGCCAGTGCGGATGAACTGCGCGATACGATCGAGAATCTGATAGAAGACGAGTTTTGCCGCAACATCATGGCTTGCCGTGCCGTGAAACGCTCCCATGGATACACTGCCGACCAGATGGCCCAGGACTACAGTTATCTGTACGGGCAGCTGGTCGAGGCACCGGTTTCGGTTTCTAAATGAAAATCTAGCTTATCTTTACCAAAAATTGTCTGACAACGACATGAACATTGTTATACTCGGCCTTTCGATTACAACCTCCTGGGGCAATGGCCATGCCACTACTTACCGTAACCTGGTGCGGGCACTGCACGCCAATGCACACCGCATCCTGTTTCTGGAAAGAAAGCCAACGCAGCGTACTGCCCCCGATTTAGGCGAGCCTGACTTTTGCCAGCTCGGCACATATGCCTCGTTCGAGCAGCTGCGCCAGTACACGGAGCAGGTGCGGGAGGCTGATATGGTGATCGTGGGCTCCAGCCTGGCGGAAGGCAATGCCATCGGGAAATGGGTGATCGAGACGGCAAAGGGCATCAAAGCTTTCTATGATCTGGATGCCCCCGCTACCCTTACCGAACTGGAAGGCCAGGGACCGACTTACCTCAATGCGAGCCTGATACCTGCCTTCGACCTATACCTGTCCTGCACAGGCGGTCCGGCGCTGGAGCTGTTTGAACAGAAATATGGTGCCCGCATGGCACGGCCGCTGTATTTTTCAGTCGACCCGACACTATACCACCAGGAGTACCGCGAGATAAAATGGGACCTGGGTTACCTGGGCACTTATTCAGAGGACAGGCAGTTGACTTTGCAGAAACTGATGGTGGATGCCGCGGCACAGTGGCCCGCCGGACGTTTTGCGGTGGCGGGCACCAAATATCCCGAAGACATGGGCTGGCCCGGCAACATCACTATGCTCCATCACCTGACGCCAGTTGAGCACCGCGATTTCTTCAATAGCCAGCGCTTTGCCCTGAGCATCGCCCGCGCCGGCACCAGCAGGTTTGGCTACACCCCGAGCATGCGACTTTTTGAAGCGGCCGCCTGCTGCACACCCGTCATCTCCGACTATTGGGAAGGTATAGAGACGCTGTTCGAGCCTGAGTCTGAGATTCTGATCACCAAGAGTGCCTCCGAAACGCTCCGTTATCTCCGCGAGATCTGTACATCTGAGCGGAAGGCGATCGGTATGCGGGCGCGTCGCAAGGTGATGGCGCACCACACGGCCGCACATCGCGCCCACGAGCTGGAAACCTACGTCGGGGAGCTCATGACTCTGGATACTTCCAATGAAGAACAGCTGGAGGTGATCAGCTGAAATAAACTTGTTTAAATTGCATAAGCCATACCTGTTATGCTGTGAAGCAGGTATGGCTCTTTTTTGTGCAGTAGCCACTGCTCCGCACTGATAATTTGAAAACAATGAAGAAAGGATTAGAACGCTGGAAAACACTCAAGTCGGAAGTAGTCTTTAACCACAAGTGGTATACCTTGCGCCGCGACCACGTGGAGCTGCCCAACGGTCACCAGATGGATGATTATTTTGTAAGCGTGCGCCCCGATGTGGTGCTCACTTTTCCGATCACCGAAGATGGAAACGTGCTTTTTGTGCGGCAATACAAACACGCTGCCAGCGATATTTTTATCGAGTTGCCGGGTGGCGTAATTGATGCGCACGAAACCGACCCGCAGGAAGCAGCCCGTCGCGAGCTGCTGGAAGAAACCGGCTATACCTCCGACGACGTAGAGTTGCTCCTAGAAGTGATCGACAACCCGACAAAGGACACTAACAAAATCTACTTCTTCCTGATGCGCAACGCGCGCGAAGTGGCTGCCCAGGACCTGGACGAGAGCGAGCACATCGAAGTGCTGAAAGTGCCCCTCCACGAAGTCGAGCAAATGGTGCTCAACGGGCAAGTGCATGTGTCGGGCTCGGTGGCACTCTGCCTGCTGGCCCTCCGCAAACTGGGGCTTTAGTCAGCTGGCTGCCAGGCAGTGGCTGCGATGATGTTGGTGTTTTTCCAATGCAAGGTATAGCCAGCCGTATGCGCAGCCAGGCTGAACTGCGGGTGCAGGTCCAACTCCTCCTGGATCTGGGCTGCTGTCACCAGAACCGGAGCGGGTTTAAAACCATTGCGTATGAGGCGGTGCTGCCAGGCATCGAGGCGTTCGTGGCGCTCCACGCGGTCACTTCCTTCAAAGGCCACCACATTAAGGATCTCTCTTCCAAAAAACTCCTGCTCGATCACGCGTCGCTCCGGCATATCGGCAGGCAGCAGAGTGTCAAGCACATCAAACACGGTGTGGTAGTGGCGCAGTGACTCCCGCAGACGGGGCAGAAAATCGAGTCGGTTGTGCTCGGAGTCTGGTTCGGTGAGGGTGAGCAGCTCAGGACGCAGCGTTCGGATCTGCTCCAGTACCCGGTCGCGTTGGTCAGGTATAGCCACTAGTTCGTCGGCAAGGTGATGCAGGGTGAGTGCGGCATTCACGATCAAGGTATGGGAAGGGTCGATCTCCAGTGTTTGCAGGTCGAAGTCTTCGAGGCGGGTGGCGACATAGGTATAGCTGAAGTCTAGACCCAGACGCCCGGCATGCGCTGCCAGGCGAGCGCCGGTAGCCTGCAGCTTGTAAGTCGGGTCATCGTTGCTGTTGTCCGGTATATCGATGCCGGTGAGGTGCAGGGTAGGGCGCTCCCCAGGTATAGCCGCCAATAACTCCATTAAATGGAACCATTGCAAACCGCTACCTATACCCAGGTCGAGCATGTATACCGATGACTTTCCGGCAATGGTTGGCAGGATGGAGTGGTTGGCAAAGCGGTGCCCGAAAGTGACCAGAGGCGTGGCCGTTACCAGTACATTGAAGGCCGCGATCATGTCCATCACTCCAAAATTAGAAGCATATAGATTGCCGGAGTCCTTGGTTATACCTTGCTGGCAGCGCAATGCCAGGGCACGCGCAAAAGCCTGCGCAATGCGGCCCTCTGCGTCTGTTTGCCCGGCCGCTCTGTCCAGCAGATCGTGTGCAACGGCTGCCGCCTCTTCAGGCTGATCCTGTACCAGGTAGCCCAAGTCAAGCACTTGTGCCAGAAGGGGTTGTGTGGCGTATACGCGGGAGGGGTGTAGCAATTCTTGTAGCATTTGTAGGAGGTATAGCTGGTGCTCGTCCGGGCCTATGGTCAGGCGCAAGGTATGGTGGTCGGCACGGCGCACCAGGATATGGTTTGCGAGTAAGTAGTTGTGAATTTCATCGGCGCTGTAGCCGCCAGCATCCAGTAGCAGAAAATTACCCTGTGATGGCCAGAACTGCACGCCCATTCTATGCAGTGCCTGTTCCAGCTTGCTTTTCCCGATCTGTGTCGCCTGCAGCGTCTTATACAGGAAGTGCTCATCCTCCAGGGCAGCCAGGGCAGCGACCTGAGCCAGCTGGTTCACATTGTAGGGCTGTTTCACTTCCATTACCTGCTCAATCAGGTGTTGCTGCGCGACCATATACCCGATGCGAACAGAGGCGAGTCCGTAGGCTTTGGAGAAAGTGCGCAGCACGACCAGGTTAGGATAGCGCGACAGCATGGCCACTGCGTCGGCACAATCGGGAGCGGTAACATACTCGATGTAAGCCTCGTCGACTACGACGGTAACATGTGGCGGCAGCGAGTCGAGTACCTGCTCCAGTTCAGTGCTTGTCAGGTAAGTCCCGGTCGGGTTATTGGGGTTGCAGAGAAAGCAGAGCCGCGTAGAAGGCCCCACTTGACGTTTTAAAGCAGCAACATCGATCCGATAGCTACTGGTTAGCGGAATTTCCGAGCAGGGAATGCGCAGCGCGCGGGCTTCCTGGCAGTACAGCGGGTAGGAAGGCGTGAAAGTCAGCACTTCCCCGTCCCTGTCATGACCACAAAAACGGCGCACCAGGAGCGAAATCAGCTCTGCCGAGCCGCTTCCCACCACAATTTCGTCAGCCCGTACCCCTAACTTGGTGGCCAGGGCATGTCGCAGGTCGGAGGCGTCGGGGGTGGGGTAACCGTGCACGCTGTTCAAGGCTTGTTGCATGGCGGCAAGCACCTGCGGTGATGATCCGAACAGGTTTTCGTTGGTGGCAGCTTGATAAGGGAGGCGTTTGGTTTCCATATGCAGATGGTGCGGCGGGTTGGTGACGTCTGCAATATAGTACTTAGGAAATGTATATGATACTTTTTGTCTAAGGTTTAAACATAAAAAAATAATAACAAAGTTAAATTCTCTAACTTGTTCCGCTTGTCAAAGTAACTAAATGTTTGGAAATGTTGTATATACAATTATTGCAAGCGTTATTGCACCCTACTAGATTTTTTTCACATGAAGTTAGAAGATGAATTAAAGATGCCGAAGTTCAGGAACTCCTACCAGAAGGCTTCCCTGAACCTGATGTTTACAGGCGAGTGGATGATGGCACGCGTCGACAGCCTGCTCAAACCCTACGATATTTCTTCGCAGCAATTCAATGTGCTGCGCATCCTCAGAGGACAACAGGGGAAACCCATCAACCTATTCACGATACAGGAGCGCATGCTCAACCGCATGAGCAACGCCACCCGGTTGGTAGAGAAACTGCGTTTGAAGGGACTGGTGACCCGCGAGCTTTGCGAACAGAACAGGCGCAAGGTAGAAATTGCCATTACAGCCAAAGGCATAGAATTGCTCGATAGCCTGGATCCGCTGATGCAACAATTGGAAGAGGATACATTTAAGAACCTGTCGGCTGAAGAGGCCCAGCATCTGAGCGATACGCTGGATCGGGTACGAGATTAACAGAGGCAGAATGTTCCACTACGCTTAACTTCTGACAAGCCCTATCGTTTAAAAGTCAGAAAGAACACTAAAAAGCTATGGAACAAGAACAAACCACATTATTGAAGGATTATACCATGGAAGAGAAAGGTGCCTATTTAGCGGCCCTTGCTTCCATGGCCTCCGCCGATGGGCATGCCTCTGAAGAGGAACTGGAGTTTCTGAGGGTATTGAGCGAAGCAGCCGAAATGCCGGAGAACGTAGAGCAGGAAGTGCTCTCTATTGCCCAAAACCCCTCCCAAATCAGCCTGAAACGTGTGCTGGATGTGCTGCAGAAGAGTCAGTTGCGCTTTTCCTTCATCACCGATATCATCAGCTTTGCCAAGGCAGACGGCGAGTATACCCAGGATGAGCAAAAGCGCATTCAGGAGATGGCCAACTACCTGGGTGTGGACCAGAAGCAATACAGTGTGCTCGAGCAGTTTGTAAACAAGGCAGATGAAGCACAACAGCACGGCGAGGATCCTACAACGCAGTCCTTTATGAGTAAGAACGGTTTCAGCGATATGTTCAAAAATGCCGGTATCTCCCCGCAAATGGTGCAGGGTATACTAGGTATAGCAGCGCCCATTGTGCTGGCCCGCCTGATGAGTGGTGGCAAACGCCGTGGCGGAGGCATGATGGGCGGCATGGGCGGTGGCCTTTTGGGCGGATTGCTTGGCGGCATGATGACAGGCCGCGGTGGCCTGATGGGAGGTGGCCGACGTTCTACCAGCGGACTGGGCTCGATGGCCTCGGTGCTGGGGGGGCTGAACGGCCGTAGCCGCTACGGCGGCATGGGCTCCGGCGGACTCGGCAGCTTGCTGGGCGGACTGTTTGGCGGCAGTAAGCGGGGCGGCAGCACGAGCTGGTAGGTATAGCCAGGCGCTATACCTGATGTGCAGGTATAAATAATATAAAGAGCGGGAGGTGAGCAAAACCTACCGCTCTTTTTTGTGTGATGACAGCGCCGGACTAGCAGTTATACCTTACTTTGAGTAATTTTAGAGAGATCTTCCATACCTATCAGACACGATGATAAAAAGTAAAATTTTATACCTGGCGCTGACCTTGGCGCTCGGCTTTTCTTCCTGCCAGCAACAGCCGCAACAACCTACTGTAACTGAACAGGCGCAAGCCACAGAAGGCAAGGTATACTACCCGGGCAAAGGTGATAACTGGGAAAAGAAGCAGCCGGATCAGCTAGGTATGGATGCCGCGATGCTACAGGAAGCCGTGGAATGGGCCAGACAGCAGGAAACGACCCAGATGCCAAAAAATTTCTCTACACAGGAAGAGATTTTTGGCAAAATGCTCGGACCTATACCTGATGACAGAGCCAGCACCAATGGCATCATCCTCAGAAACGGCTTCATCGTGGCCGAGTGGGGCGAAACAGAGCGGGTGGATCCGACCTATAGCGTGGCCAAAAGCGTGCTTTCTACCATTCTAGGTATAACGATCGATCGTGGGATGATCAAAGACATCCACGACCCGGTGGCAAATTATGTGCAGGACGGTGGCTATGACTCGGAACAGAACCGGAAGGTAACCTGGGAACACCATGTACGGCAAACCAGTGAATGGGAAGGGGAGTTGTGGGGCAAGAAACACGACTTCGTAGGCAAAGCGGAATTTGGCAGAGGTGAGCGCAAGCCACGTGCGCTACAGGAGCCGGGAACCCACTATGAATACAATGATGTGCGCATCAATCGCTTTGCTTTGTCGCTGCTGCGCCTCTGGAAGAAACCTATACCGGAGGTGTTTAAAGATGAAGTGATGGACCCGATTGACGCCTCCAATACCTGGCAATATGTGCCCTACCGCAACTCGTATGTAGAACTGGACGGCAAACGCGCGCCCTCAGTAAGCGGCGGTACCCGCTGGGGCGGCGGCCTCTGGATCAGCGCCCGCGACGAAGCCCGCTTCGGCTACCTTTTTCTCCGCAACGGCCGCTGGAAAGACAAGCAAATTGTGTCAGAAGAATGGGTGAAGGAAGCGACGACCTCCCGCGGACCAGTTGGTCCTGACTACGGTTACCTGTGGTGGCTCAACACCGAAGGCAAAGCCTGGCCAAGTGCCCCGACTACCAGTTATGCCGCTCTAGGTGCCGGGCAGAACACGATCTGGGTAGACCCCGAGCATGATATCGTGATCGTGTGGCGCTGGCATAACGGTAATCCGGATGAGTTGATCAAAAGGGTGCTGGCAGCGGTGAAGGAGAAGTAGAGTTGTTGATTGTTATTTAGAATTGTAAAGTGGTAGGTATGGCGCGAGCGTCTTCGCTCGTGTCTTCTATAGCGGGGCCTCTGGCCCCTTCTTTATATTCTTATACATAGATCAAAATCAAAACCGCTTCAAGTGGTTCCGTTGAAACGACCACTCCGGCGTGAGAAGCGGGCCACTGAAGTTGCTGCTATACCAGGGGCTTATACCTGGGTTCATCGGATTTTTCAGAATGTGGATTTCCTGCGCTGGCATATAGCTTTGGGCGAGCAGGAACAGCTTTTCTCCAGTTTGCGCAACCGCCATATCCATTACGATCACAGCATGGCCGGGACTTCCGCCCTTGATGAAAACGTCGCCAATTTGTAGGTCATTCATCGAAAGAGCTTTCATTTCTTTCTCCAGCGACAGGGTGCCGGCATAGGTAAACACAACTTGCAGGTAATCCTTGAAGGAAGCATAGGCAGTTGATGGAGCTGCTTTTTTTACCCATGAGCAATCATTGCCTTTCACTTGTACCCGGTAACCCTGCTGCCATTTGCTATAGTCTGCCCGGAAGCCGCTCGTGAAGTTAAAGTGAATAGCATCGTATTTTTCCTGCCCATACAAATACTCCGCCCGCAGTCGCATCACAGCATCAGCGCATTGTTGCAGATCGCGGGTGCCAACATCTATGTCGAGCACAGCATCATAGATATTGTCGTTTGGTTTGATGGCACCGTTGTAGTAATGCACCTGTGCGCCATGCGGTTTTAACTTGAAATGCTGGAGATAAGCTCCAAAAGTATTCACGGATTGCACAGCTCTTTTGTAACCTCTCGGTGGGGAAAACCTCTCTGCTATTGTCTTACCTGCAGGGTTGACCAGCACTTCGGTCTCGGTTATACCTTCAAGAATTTCAGCTGCTACCTGCTCGGCTTTGGAACCGCAGGCGGTGAGCAAAATGAAGAGAATGCTGTACAGGTATAGCGGCATGGGGCGGAGGTTAGGTTATGAACTAAGTTAATAGTTTTAATTGAATTTGCAAGCATTTATCAGTTAAGTAGATAGTTAATATTTAATAGATTCTTTATAGGGCCAAAGGCCTAAAGCCATCAACATAAGCTTTCTCATGTCATTTCGACCTGGGGTAGGGGACCTCGTTTTGGGAGAAATCTGAAATATTGCCACTGCTCTCCGAGAATTCGGATCTCTCATTACTTTCGAGATGACAGTATAGATTTATTGTTCCTTAAGTTAATGGAGTAGCGCCAGAGGCCCCCGATAGTCGACACGAGCAAGGACGCTCGCGCCATACCCAATGCTTATACCTTCAAAAACAAAACGAGCCGACTCAAAAGAGTCGGCTCGTTCCTTTTTAGTTTATACCTGAAGATCTTAGTGACGGCAGGTGCAATTTTCACCGGCTATACCTTCTACGCGGGTGTCGGTACCTTCGTGCCAGTCAAAAGAAGAAGCGTACTTGCTGTTTTCCCACCAGAATTTGCCTGGTTTGCGTTCGTGGTTGCCAACTTCATTCATGGTGGCAGCATCAAACAGACGGCCGTTTACCATGGTGTAGCGCACGTGTTCTGAGTTCTGGATGTTCTCCAGCGGGTTCTGGTCCAACACGATCAGGTCGGCCAGTTTGCCGGTTTCCAAGGAGCCGATGTCTTTGCCCATACCCAGGTACTCGGCACCGTTCAGGGTTGCGGCACGCAGTGCTTCCATGTTGGTCATGCCGCCTTGCTGCAGCATCCACAGTTCCCAGTGTGCACCTAAGCCTTGCAGCTGTCCGTGGGCACCGAGGTTCACTTTCACACCAGCGTCCGTCAGGGCCTTGCTGGCTTCAGAAGTCTTGAAGTAACCGTTCTTGTACTCCTCGTCCGGTACCTGCATCACAAAGCGTGAGCGACCGTCGATCACAGAGCGTGGCGTGAATTTCAGGAGTCTTTCCTTCTCCCATACCTTGGTGTTCTGGTACCAGTAGTACTCGCCGCTGGTGGCGCCGTAGTTCACAATCAGGGTAGGGGTGTAACCAGTTTTAGAAGCTTTCCATACCTCTACCACATCTTTGTAAAGCGGATGAACCGGGATGTTATGCTCAATGCCGGTGTGACCGTCCAGGATCATGCTCATGTTGTGGAAGAAGGTAGAACCACCCTCTGGTACCACGGTCATGTCCAGCTCGCGGGCTGCCTGAATAATCTGCTGGCGCTGCTCACGGCGTGGCTGGTTGTAGCTCTTCACCGAGAAACCACCGGCAGCCTGAATACGGCGCAGGTGCGAACGGGCATCGTCGAGGCTGTTCACCACGGCTTTGAAGCTACCATCAGCTCCGTACAGAATCGTGCCTGTCGAGAAAATTCTAGGACCTACCATGTGCCCCGCCTTCACGGCCTCGGACTGGCTGAACACCATCTCCGTAGTAGAAGAAGGGTCGTGTGTGGTCGTTACGCCGTAAGCCAGGTTGGCCAGGTAGGACCACTGCTGTTTCGGGCTCATGCCGTTGCGGAAAGTACCCAGGTGCGCGTGAACATCTACTATACCTGGCATAATCGTTTTGCCGCTGGCGTCGATCACTTTCGCGTCTTTTGGCACGGCTATACCTTTGCCAACTGACACAATGCGGTTGCCGTCTACTACGATCGTACCGCCTTCGATCACTTCATCGCCTTTCATCGTGATGATGCGGGCATTGGTGAAGGCTACTTTGCCTTGCGGGGCATCAGTTTTGAACTCCAGCCCGATTTTTATACCTGTCGTGTCGATGGCAGGCAGTTTCTCCGGGGCACCTTCCAGGAAGGCGAAGCGGTCTTTCAGGTCATTGGAGAAATACTCATCACCCAGCACCCAGTTCACTTTCTTGCTGTCGCCTGACCAGTGCACGCTTGTTCCAGCGTCTTTGGTGAAGCGGGCCACAGGCACAGCCTTGGTCTCTGCGCTCAGTTCCATGCCGGCACCGTTAGCCGAGAAAGGCACCACATAGCCGTTGAACAGCTCCACAAAAGCCAGCCACTTGTTGTCCGGGCTCGGGTAGAACTGGTCGGTGTAGGTAGAAGTATAGTGCGTACGCTCCTCTTTGCCGCTCAGGTCCACACTCTTGAAAGCAGTTTTACCACCTCCGTAAGCCGAGAAGAAGATGCGGTCAGAAGTTGCGTTGAACAGCGGAAGTGAGCCGCTCTTTTGTACCAGTGTCGGGTTTTTTCCTTCGGCGGTCATGTAATAAATGCCGCGCTCGTTGCCATGCGCATAGCCCATGTGGTTGTTGCCACCGTCTTTGCTATACACAATCAGCTTGCCGTTCGGTGAGAAAGAGGCGTTGGTATAGAATCCTTTCTCAGAAGTGAGTTTGGTTGGCTTGGCGTTTTTCTTGCGGATGTCCACTTTCACCAGCGCACCCAGGTTGTCATCGTCCCAGGTAGAGAAGAGAAGGGTCTTGCCATCTGGCGAGAAAGCCGGATAGAATTCGAAATCCTTGCCATTGGTCACGCGCTCCGGCTTACCGTTTGGCAGTTCTTTTTTGTAGATATGACCCGCCGCATTGAACACGAGCAACTTGCCGTCAGGCGAGGTCACGGCGTGGCGAATAGCCTTGGCCGTGAACTGGTCCGGCGATACGCCTGCCTTGCTGAAATCGTGGCGAACAGCTTCGGCGATATGGTGTGTGGCAGTCGCTTCGAATGGTATGTTGGTTACTTTCTGGCTGGCTACGTCGATCTTGTTGATCTTGCCACCCGCCCAGAACACAATGCTCTTGTTGTCGGGCGTCCAGGCAAAGTTCGGGTATACCCCGAAAATAGCCCAGGCTTCCTGCTGGTCGTGGTTGAGCTGGTCGTAAATCGGCCACTGCTCACCTGTCTTCAGGTCATGAAGGAAGAGTACCGACTTGGTGCGCACGCGGCGCACGAAAGCCAGTTGCTTGCCATCGCGGGAGATAACCGGGCGGACCGAACCACCATTACCGGTCACCACGTTCTCAATTGCGCCTGTGTTGCGGTCTACGCGACGAATGACGTAGATCTGGCCGTTCGGATCTTTGTTGTACTCAAACGTAGAGCCGCCGCTCATGTCTTCAGAGAAGTACACATACTTGCCGTCCGGCGATACTACCGGCTCGCCAACGTCCTGCTGGTCGTTTTTGCGCTTGGTCAGCTGCACACCGCTTCCACCCGACTTATGGTACATCCACATTTCGCCGGCACCCAGCGAACGGGAGGCCGTGAAGTGCTTGCGGGCAATCAGGTACTCACCATCTGGCGTCCAGACGGCGTTATTCAGGAGTCGGAAATTTTCTTTGGTGATCTGCTTGGCATCAGAGCCATCGCGCTTCATTACCCAGATGTTGTCGCCGCCACCCGCATCGGAGGTAAAGGAAATGAACTTACCATCGGGACTGAACCGAGGCTGTACTTCGTAGGCGCGGCCACTGCGAAGGAGTTTCGCTTTGCCACCGGACATTGGCATGCTGTAGATGTCGCCGAGCATGTCAAACACGATCTCTTTGCCGTCCGGACTCACGTCCACACTCATCCAGGTGCCTTCGTCGGTTGTTACGGTGATTTCTTTTTGCGGTCCGCGGGCTTCTTCCACGTTCCATTTGTTGTCTTTTTTGTCCTGCGCCGTGGCTGTGCCCAAAGGTAAGGCAAGCGCCGCCGCCAGGAACATACTCCAATAGGTATGCTTCTTCATGACAGGGTGTTTGTCGATTAGATTAGGTTAGATTCTCAAATTTAGCGATTTGAGGGGAGAAATCAGAAAAGGTTTAAAATGGGTAGGGAGGAATAATGATGATGGAGGGGAATGTGAATCTTGCGGACAATTTCGAGCCTGAATGTTTTGGAGATCTGGAGGTATAGTTTTTCAATCGTAATACCTGTTATTCTGGAGAAATCTTGGTGGAAGGGAGGTTAAGCCTTTGCTACTCAGTTATAAGCTCATCGACTGCTTGCCGCGAGTGTGAGGTATACGGTAGACTCTGGCCACTTATTTGTCTTGGAGAAGTGTTTAAAGCCTTCTCCAATCACGGACATGGGTTGTCATCATGCAGATTTCCGTAAATGGCAAATACCTCATCGCTATTATAAGAATATTTAAGACGAATAATTTTATAGCAATTTGCCTGTACCACAAAAGTGAAATCTTCCAGTTGTGCAGCTGTGTTTCCGCTACCATTCTCAAAATGTTCAAAATATCCCGGCAGGGCTCTTTCTAATTCATAGAAATCATCACCAACTTTAAATTTAGGTATAGTCTCCTTTATTATCTCCCGACGGATGTCGTCAGGCATCAATCGAAACGCATACGCAGGAAAGAGAGTTGGGAAAATTTTAAGGTATAGCACCATAAAAGTGGTGGGGTATAGAATTACGGATGTTCTCATGAACCAGCTTTCTTGCATTTTTTTTACAATCCTACTACTCCTGATCAAAGCCAAATATATACTTCCAAACAGTACCCCGATTAGGAAAGCAATCCAAAATACTACTTTGAAGTCACTCTTTAAAAACAGCCAGCCAATCAGAATTGTAAAAACAATGACAGCGTATATGCCAGTGAAAATCGGGAAGATAGGATAGGAGAATATCTTACTTGAATGGTTGAGCCGTCTTAATGGCAAGAGTATAAATATTAGCCATGCTATTGTCACGAAAATTGCTGACCAAAAAATGATTACACCTAAATCATCTGCTCGTCCATCTGCAATACCTTGCTGAAGGGCAATGAAAACTATCGACAAAGCCCAAGCAACAGAAATCGCCAAAAAGGATAGAGGTCCTGTAGCCTTATTTATACCTTCAGTCAATTTATCAGACTCTTTTCTTTCAATTACTCCACCTCAAACTCCCTCGGCAAATCAAAGCTCAGCGGCTTGTTGCGGCTGTGGATCTGCTCCAGAAAGCTGTTGAGCTCGTCTTTATACTCCAGGTGGTAATCTTCGTGCAGGTTCTTGCGAATGAGTTGGATGGTGCGCTGCAGAAGGCGGGCGGTGGCGGTATAGAAGGCTTTGTAATAGCTGTCGAAGTGGCCGGTGAAGTTTTCGAAGATCAGGCGCAGCAGGTATAAGTGCAGGTCAGTTTCGAGCTTCACGTCTTTGGTAATACGCTTGAAACGGGCAATTTCCTTGGCCGACTTGCGCAACGACTTGGTCAGGGCACGACCCAGGTAGCGACCGGAGGTGTCCATCATCAGTTCGCGTATCTTTTCTGCGGTCTGGTCATAGGCCTCTTCCGGCGTAAGTTCGCCCAGTTCAATGGCCAGCAAATCGTACAGCTCCCCGTCGCGGCGGGCAGCTTTGATGATGATGGCTTCCTTTTCTTTATCGCTCAGCTGCTTGACAGCTTTTTTAAAACCAGTAGAGACGGTGGGCATAGGTATATATAAGCTATACCTGTAAAGCTAGGTAAAATAGGCGTGCTGTTCAAGATGGTCGGGCCGTAAATATAGCTTGAAATATGTGCTTTTGCAGGAATTAACCCCGGCTCCGGATTGTTTTAAACTATACCTTTTTCAGATAGCCGGAGCTGGCCGGGGAGAGCTGTATTATAATGCGTTCTGCTTCCGTAGCTCCATAAAAATTCGTAATTTTGCACTATGAATATTGAGACTCAAATTTTACATCAGGATGAAGTGGCTCTGCTCGAAGAGAGCACCGATCTGCACAACCTGATTGTGTATAACGACGACGTGAATACGTTTGACCACGTGATTACAACGCTTATCAAGGTATGCGGCCACTCGGCGGAACAGGCGGAGCAATGCACGCTGCTGATCCACTACAAAGGCAAGTGCACCGTGAAGGTGGGGTCTTACGAAGAGCTGGCAGGTATGTGCACTGCCCTGCATGACAAAGACCTATCGGCCAACATCGAGTAGCGGGAGGTTGAATGGAATTTCCGTCTAAACTGATTGAAAACGCCGTTGAGGAGCTGGCGAAGCTCCCGGGCGTAGGGCGCAAGACTGCCCTACGGTTGGCGCTGCACATGCTTAAAGAGGAATCTGAAGAGACTTTTCTGCTGGCCGAGGCACTCGTGAAAATGCGCACCGAAGTGAAGCATTGCAGGGAATGCCACAACATTTCAGACACTGAGGTATGTGGTATCTGCCTCAACCCGCTGCGCGACCGCAGCCTGCTGTGCGTAGTAAGCGACATCCGCGATGTAATCGCTATCGAGAATACCTCGCAGTTCAAGGGCCTGTACCACGTGCTGGGCGGTGTGATCTCGCCGATTGAAGGCGTAGGGCCATCGGACCTCCACATCGACTCGCTGCTGGAGCGTCTGCCGAACTCCGAAGTAAAAGAAATATTGCTGGCCATCAGCCCGACCATGGAAGGCGACACCACTGCTTTTTACCTGACCCGCAAACTCCGCGACCACAACGTGCGCATCACGACCATCGCCCGTGGTGTGCCAGTAGGGGGTGAGCTGGAATATACCGATGAAATTACCCTGGGACGCAGCATTGTAGAGCGTACTTCTTACGGGAAGAATTAAAATTATCTTTTTGAAAGCTGAGGAAGGACATGCGAACCGCGTGTCCTTTTTTTGTTTTGGTAGGTAGGGTATGGCGCGAGCGTCCACGCTCGTGTCTACTATCGTGGGGCCTCTGGCCCCTTTATAATCATCTGCGTACAATTTCTCAAACTTTAAACTTATGTCTGAGAAGTATAAAATCTACAGAGGAGGCCTGTTCTTCGTTACCCTTACAGTGGCCGGCTGGATAGATGTATTCACCAGAAGAGAATACGCTGATGAAGTGGTACAGAACCTGAACTACTGCAGCAAAAACAAAGGGCTACAGGTATACAGTTATTGCCTGATGCCCAGTCACCTGCACATGGTTTGCTCAGTAGAAGATGGCTATTTGAGTAGTGTACTCCGAGACTTTAAGAGTTATACAGCTAAAAGGATCATAACTCAGATTGAAAACAATCTAACTGAGAGCAGAAAAGAATGGTTGCTATACCTGTTTCGCTTCTTCAGGCGGCACAATACGCACAACAAAGAATATCAATTCTGGCAACAGCACAACCATCCCATTGACCTGACGGATACGCCCATGCTTCAACAGAAAATTAATTACATTGAGCAGAATCCGGTGGTGGCTGGCTTGGTGACCGATGCAGCTTACTATACTTTCAGCAGTGCAAACCCAGGTAGTGGTGTGATGCTGGCAGAAGTGTAAAAAAAGCAAAGGGGCCAGAGGCCCCACGATAGTAGACACGAGCGAGGACGCTCGCGCCATATAATGCTATCAAGCCAATGGGCGCCATATTCAATCCACATTTCACTGGTTTTCTCTTGCATTATATTAACTTTGGAGCTTATCTCAGAAGAAGCATGCAAAATACAGCATCACACATACTTTCAGACAGAATCATGGCGCTGTCGGAGTCGCAGACTATCGCGATGGCCAAAAAAGGTCGTGAACTGGCCGCACAGGGATTTGATATCATCAACCTGAGCTTTGGAGAGCCGGATTTTCAAACGCCGCAGTACATCAAAGATGCCGCGAAGGAGGCGATCGATGAAGGCTTTACTTTCTATACCCCCGTACCGGGCTTTCCGGCACTGCGTCAGGCGATCGCCGATAAATTTAAGCGCGACAACAACCTGGACTATGGTCCAGAGAACATTGTGGTATCGACAGGGGCCAAGCAGTCCATTGCCAATGCGGTGATGTGTCTGGTGAATCCGGGGGACGAGGTGATCGTTTTCTCGCCTTACTGGGTGTCCTATGAAGAGATCGTGAAGCTGGCCGAAGGTATACCTGTGCCGCTGCAGGGTCGTCTGGAGAATGACTTTAAAGTGACGCCGGAGCAACTGGAAAGCGCCATTACCTCCAATACCAAACTAGTGATGTACTCCTCGCCCTGCAATCCGACGGGTTCTGTGTTCGACGAGCAGGAGCTGCTGGCGCTGGCCAAAGTGCTGGAGAAACATCCGCAGGTATACGTCATTGCCGACGAGATCTACGAGTACATCAACTTCGGGGAAAAACATGCCAGCATGGCCGGCTTTGATTTTATCAAAGACCGCGTGATCACGGTGAATGGTTTCTCGAAAGGGTACGCCATGACGGGCTGGCGCGTGGGCTACATTGCTGCGCACAAAGACATCGCCATTGCCTGTGAGAAAATGCAGAGCCAGATCACGTCCGGCACCTGCTCCATCGCCCAGAAGGCGGCCCATGCAGCGCTTTTGGGAGGAAATGAATCGGCTTTGGAGATGCGTGACGCTTACCTTCGTCGCCGTGACCTCGTACTGGAGATCATGCAAGGTATACCGGGCTTTAAGACCAACGTTCCGACCGGCGCTTTTTATATTTTCCCGGATGTGAGTTACTATTTCGGAAAGAGCTACAACGGCAACATCATCAGCAGTGCGCTCGACCTGAGTCTATACCTGCTCACCGATGCACATGTGGCCTTGGTAAGTGGCGAGGCATTCGGTGCGCCGCAGTGTATCCGTTTCTCGTACGCCACATCCGACGATAAATTAATCGAGGCGCTCCGCCGCATTAAGGAGAGCCTCGCCAAATTGCAATAATGAATCAGCATACCAATTTAGAAGATATATTCAGTGCCTTTGACAGCCTGACCGTGCTTATTGTGGGCGACGTGATGATCGACTCATACCTGTGGGGCAAGTCGACACGTATTTCACCGGAAGCACCGGTGCCGATTGTGAACGTAGTGAAGCGCGAGAAGCGACTGGGCGGAGCAGCCAACGTGGCCTTGAATGTGCAGGCCATGGGCGCGACCCCGCTGCTTTGTTCCGTGATTGGCGACGACCCGGATGGCGGAGATTTCCTGCGCCTGATGGAGGAACGCAATCTTTCCACAGAAGGCATCGTACAAAGCCCCGAGCGCGTGACCACCATCAAGCACCGCATAATAGCCGGTGGTCAGCAACTGCTGCGCGTGGACGCCGAGATTGAGCATAACCTGGCCGACTACGAGGAGCGCCATCTGGAGGAACATTACCTGAAACTACTCGAACGGGCTGATGTGATCGTTTTTGAAGATTATGATAAAGGAGTGTTCTCCGAGCAAAACATTACCCGTTTTATTCAGCTGGCTAACGAGCGCGGTATACCTTCTGTGGTGGACCCCAAAAAGAAGAACTTTTTGAGCTACAAGGGCTGCACACTATTCAAACCAAACCTGAAAGAACTCAAAGAGGGCCTGAAAGTTGACTTTGCCGACGAGAACCTGCCCGCTTTTGAAGAGGCTGTAGCACAACTGCAGAAACGACTGGAAACGCAGCAGGTATTGGTTACACTCTCTGAGCGTGGTGTGTTTGTGGCCAATGGCGAAGAAAAGACTTATATACCTGCGCACCGTCGCGCAATTTCTGATGTGTCCGGTGCCGGCGATACGGTGATCAGCATATCGGCGCTGTGTATGGCGCTGAAGACTTCGCTCCCTTTTATGGCCGGCCTGAGCAACCTGGGCGGTGGCCTGGTGTGCGAACAGGTAGGCGTGGTGCCTGTCGACAGAAACCGCTTGTTCCAGGAAGCAAAAGTGAACAGGCTGTACGAAACCCATGAACACCGAACGGCTTAACAGGCTCTTATACGGCAGTAAACTGTGGGCATACATGCTGATGCGCCGCACAACCTATGTGCTCACCATCGTGGCCATAGGTTTGTTGCTGTATGCACACGGTGTTGTAACAGACCCCGGAACTCTACAACTTATCTACTATGCCATCGACGCCATTCTTGGCGTCTTTGTCCTGATATACCTGTTGCGGATTCTGTATGGCTTTGAACGATTGAAATTCCTGCAGCGGACTTGGTTCGAGGGCACGTTGATGGGCCTCATTCTGATCAACCACGTAGGTACCTACCTGTTCAACTTCCCTGTCATTTACAATATTTTTGAGGGGCTGGGCATGCCGCTTTCAGTGGAGGTATACCGTATCCTGGTGTCGCTCTACATGCTCATGCTGCTGATCGTGGAGCTGCTCGAGACCCGGGTGCACCTGAAGACCCTGCAGGTAAAACCGGCTGTTATATTCCTGATGAGCTTTCTTTCGCTCATCGCTATTGGCACCGCCATGTTCATGTTCCCCAAAATGACCAACGACCCAGATGGCATGCGCTTCATTGATGCACTTTTTATGGCCACCAGTGCCTCATGCATCACCGGGCTGGCAGTAGTGGATCCGGGTACATACTTTACCCTTGCAGGGCAGGTAGTGCTTTTGGGGCTGGTGCAGTTGGGCGGTTTGGGCGTGATGACCTTTGCTACCTTCTTTGCAACGCTCATGCGACAAGGTATAGGTATAAAGCAGCACGTGGCCATGTTCGAGATAATGGAAAGCGAGTCCATCTCGTTCACAAAAGGACTGCTCCGCAAACTGATCATGATGACGCTTTCGATTGAGGCGTTCGGAGCTGTGATCATCTTTGCAACGTGGAGCAACGAAGTGGAGTTTGTGGGGCTGGGGAGCAAAATTTTCTTCTCCGTGTTTCATGCGGTGTCGGCCTTTTGTAATGCCGGCCTTTCCTTGTTCCCGGAAGGCCTCTACAGCAACCCGCTTCAAAACGCCTATGTCATGCACCTGACCATTGCGGCCATGGTTATCCTGGGCGGCATCGGTTTCCCGACCATGCTGGATGTGTTTTCCCCGGATGCCATGCGTACCCGAATGGCAATGCCCTGGCGCAACTGGAAAATGATGACACGCGTGACCGTGTATACCTCGGCTGCTCTCCTGGCCTTTGGTACCATTACCTTTTTCTTGTTGGAGTACTTCAACACCTTGTCTCACCTGAACTTTGCGGAGGCGCTCATCACGTCCTTTTTTCAGTCAGCCACTACCCGCTCGTCCGGGTTCCACACGGTAGATGTGTCAGCCATTTCGGTGCCGGCCCTGCTGATCATGATGATGCTGATGTTCATCGGTGCCTCGCCGGGCTCGATGGGCGGCGGTATCAAGACGACTACCTTTATGGTGATCATCCTCTCTGTGTGGACAACGATCGTAGGCAAACGTAACATCGAGATCGGTAAAAGAACCATCCCGCATTCGGTTTCTTACAAGGCTTTTGCGGTGTTCACATTCGCGGTGGTCTTTAACATCCTGTTTCTGATTATCCTCTCTATTTCAGACTCGCAATTTGATATTCTTCGCCTGGCTTTTGAGCAGGTCTCGGCCTTTGGCACGGTGGGCCTGAGCACCGGTATAACGGCCGGGCTTTCAGACATAGGCAAGATGGTTATCATTATGTCGATGTACATTGGCCGGGTAGGTACCCTGACGTTGGCGCTCGCTATCAGCACACGGGTTCCTTCTACGGCCTACAAATACCCGGATACTCACCTTTCGATCGGATAAGGTATAGCTAGTACGTATAAGACAGCAGATATGGGAATTGAAAATCCTACGCAAACGACAGGAGTAGTGGATACTACTGAAGTGCATAAAGCTATATGAGTACAGAAAGACTCAACAGAGCGTTATACGGCAGCAAACTGAGGGTATACGCCATCATGCGCCGGACGACTTACCTGCTCACGCTGATATCGGTGGGCCTGCTGGTTTACGCACATGGTATGGTGGAGGACCCGGATACTGTACAAAAAGTGTTTTATGCCATAGACGGGATTTTTGCAGTCTTTGTAACCATTTACCTGCTCCGGATACTGTATGCCTTTGAACGCGTGAGGTTTCTGAGGCGCACCTGGTTTGAAGGCACCCTGATGGCGATCGTTTTCATCAACCTGGTGGGCACCTATTTGCTGCAACTGCCCATTATTTACAACCTGTTTGATAGCGTTGATATAAAGGTTTCAGTGGAGCTGTACCGGGTGGCGGTGTCAGTATACATGCTGGTGCTGCTTCTGATAGAGTTGCTGGAAACCCGGGTCTACTTCAAGGTCCTGCAGTTTAAGCCGACGGTTGTCTTCCTGCTGAGCTTCGTGTTCCTGATCTTATTGGGTTCCGGGCTCCTGATGATGCCGAACATGATTACCTCGCCGGGCAGTATGCGCTACATCGATGCCCTTTTTATGGCTACCACAACCTCCTGTGTAACAGGTCTGGTGGTGGTGGACCCGGGCACGTACTTCACGTTTTCAGGGCAAGTGGTACTGCTCATGTTGATACAGCTGGGAGGATTGGGCATTCTGACCTTCGCCACATTCTTCGTTTCGCTTATGCGGCAGGGGATGGGCATCAAACAACACCTGGCCATGTACGAGATCCTGGAAAGTGACTCGATCTTCTCCACCCAACACCTGTTGCGCAAACTGGTGTTGATGACTTTTACGATCGAAGCGGTCGGGGCGCTGATTATCTTTACGACCTGGGACAAAAACCTGGAATTCGTCAGCTTGGGCAGTAAAATATTTTACTCCGTTTTTCACTCGGTTTCGGCTTTTTGCAATGCGGGCATCTCCCTATACCCGGAGGGGTTGTACACAGCGGCAGTACGCAATTCGTACGCGTTACATCTTGTCATCGCGGTGCTGATTATTCTGGGCGGTATCGGTTTCCCGACTATGATTGATGTACTATCTCCTCAGTCGATCCGCGCCCGTATGAGGGCCCCGTGGAAAAACTGGAGACTGCTCACCCGCATCAGCATTTATACTTCTATCGGTTTGATTGCCCTGGGTACCGTGGGGTTTTTCCTGTTGGAGTACTTCAACACGCTGGCGCACCTGAACTTTGGGGAAGCCGTTATCACATCCTTTTTCCAGTCTGTCACCACCCGCACGGCCGGCTACAACACCGTGGATATTTCGGCTCTATCGGTGCCAACCCTGCTGATGTTCATCTTTCTCATGTTTATTGGGGCTTCTCCTGGTTCCACGGGCGGGGGTATCAAGACGACCACATTCCTCATCATTTTGCTTACTGTGTGGACTACCATCCGGGGTAAGCGCTACGTGGAGATTGGCAAGAGAACGATTCCGCACGCTGTGTCCTACAAAGCCTTTTCAGTGTTTGTCTTTGCCGCCATACTCAACCTCCTGTTCCTGTTTACTCTTACCATCACTGATTCTCAGTTTGACGTGATGCGGCTCGCCATTGAGCAGGTATCGGCTTTTGCCACAGTAGGGCTGAGCACAGGTATAACGGCCGGCATGTCGGACGCCGGAAAAGGGGTGTTGATTCTATCCATGTTCATCGGGCGGGTAGGTACGCTTACTCTTGCTGTTGCGCTCAGTACCCGCACCACCACAACCGCTTACAAATTCCCGGAAACGCATGTGCCAGTCGGGTAAGAGGGTTTTGGTGTTAACAATTAGTTGTGGAGTGTATAGAGCAGAGTGTTTGACGGGGATTATATTCAGACATTTATATTCCCGACCCTTCATAACAGCGAAGGCCCGCCAAATAGGCGGGCCTTCGCTGTTATGTATGAAAAGGTCAATTCTAATCTCTTAACTCTAAAACTCTCCAACTCCTAAACTTCCAAACTCCTTCACCGTCTGAATAAAGCATTTTACCTTCTCAGGATCAGTGTCCGGGTATACGCCGTGGCCGAGGTTGGCAATGTGACGCTGTGGTCCAAACTCCTTCAGCATTTTGATGGTTTCGTCCTGGATAGTCTCAAATGAACTGTAAAGCAGGCAAGGGTCCATGTTGCCTTGCAGCGTTTTGTTCGGACCAACCTGTGCTCTGGATGTTTTGATATCCATATTCCAGTCAAGGCCAATGGTTTCGCAGTTTAGTTTGCTGAAATCCTCCAGCGCAAAGAAAGCACCCTTGGCAAAAACCGTTACCGGTACATCGTTTATGGCGTTGCAAATTTCGGTGATGTAAGGCAGTGAGAACTCACGGTAGTGCGTCGGAGGCAGGATTCCTGCCCAGGAGTCGAATACCTGAATCAGGTTAGCGCCTGCCTCTACCTGTGCTTTCAGGTAGGCAATGGTGGTATCGGTGATCATGCGCAGCATCTGGTGCGCCAGTTTCGGATTGGTATACAGCAAACCGCGGGCATGCGAGAACGTCTTGGAGCCGCTGCCTTCCACCATGTACGCCAGGATCGTCCACGGCGCGCCGGCAAATCCGATAAGCGGCACGCGTCCGTTCAAGGCTCTTTTGGTCACTTTGATGGCTTCCAGCACATAACCCAGGTGCTCGTGCGGGTCGGCAACGCGCAAACGGGCCAGGTCAGCCTCAGTGCGGATAGTTTTTGGGAACCAGGGACCGCGCTTCTCTACCATTTCGTAGGTACAGCCCATTGCCTCCGGCACCACCAGGATGTCAGAGAAGATGATGGCAGCGTCCACGTCCAGAATATCCACAGGTTGGATGGTCACTTCAGCGGCCAGATCCGGTGTTTCCACCAGTTCCTTAAATCCGCTCAGGCTTTCGCGTACGGCTCTGTATTCAGGTAAGATGCGGCCGGCCTGGCGCATCAGCCACACCGGAGTACGTTCTACGGTCTCTCCTTTGGCGGCTCTTATAAGCAGGTCATTCTTCAGTTGCATGGCACAAAGATACGTTAAAATTGCTGACTGTCGGAAGATGATTGTTATCACCAAAAGGACATGAGCTATACCTGACTGTTAAAATGTTTTACTCTTGCTCATAGAAGAATGTTAGGTTTTGTTTTCGCCTGTCCGGCTAGGGTTTGCAGGTATAGCGGTGGTGGTGTGAGTGTCCTCCACTATTGACTAATATGGTGGGGTCTCTGGCCCAGGTATAGGTATAGGTATAGGTATAGGTGCGCCTTTGCTCCATACCGTAAGTTTAGTGTCAGAGTAACTGGTAATGGCACATGTGGCCAGTTTGTAATTGGCGTAGCTACTGCTGTAGGTATAGCAACTTATTCATTCTATAGTTTCGCCTGTGCGGCGGGCACCTACTTTTTTTCTTGACAAAAAAAGTAGGCAAAAAAGTCAAGACCCTCCAAACTCGCTGAACGCTCGAACAGTGGAGTGTCGTTTGGTGCACTTGGCTGATGTGATCTGTTTCATAGGTTAAGGGGCAAGTTACTCTTGCTATACCTACCAGTGGTACGTGCTAAGAGGCTTATACCTGACACAGGTAATGACAGAAGTCCCCCCTTTGAAGGGGGCAGGGGGATGACAATCGTGCACAACTCCTTCCCCTATTATGGGGGTAGGGGGCCTCTTTAAATCAAGAAGATACTGAGTCACACAAAAAACAGCCCCTGTATACCTGTTACAATAAAATTGACCCCTATCGACAGTACTATAAAACCCATTATTCTCGATAATGCTGAGAGTCCCGCCTTGCCCATAAACTGCAGCAACTGGTGGGAGAAGATAAGGATGAGATAGGCGACCACGGCTAGCGCAACAATAGCAGTTACCACCAAGCCCAAATCCGTAACCTGTAGCGCATCAGAGTATAGACTAATACTCACGGCGATAGCTCCCGGACCCGACAACATGGGCATGGCGAGCGGTGCAAAGGAAATGTCTTCTTTCTGCATGCTCTCTTTCATCACGCCTTTCGACACTTTTTTGCCTCGGTGTGCCTTGCTGGAAAGCAGTTCGAAGCCTGCTTTCATAATCATCAGTCCGCCCGCAATGCGGATGTCGTGTAACCGGATACCGAAAAAGTTGAGCACGTACTGCCCGGCCAGAAAAAAAACGGCCAGTATTAGGGCCATGTAAATACAGGCTCGCAAGGCCTGTTGGTTGCGATTTGAAGGGGTATCGTCCTGGGTGAGCGTTAAAAAGACGGGCATCGCTCCGAAGGGGTTCACTACACTAAACAGGGCCGAAAAAGTGGCCAGCATCATTTCCATAGCTTGGTCAGGCGTTATTCTGATGCAAAGCTAGGGAGGTGAAATTACGCCTGCGTTACCGTCGCGTTGTATGATTGTTAAGTGTGTTGTGACTACGACAAAAACAGCGCGTAAATAGCTGACACGATGAAATTCACACCAATCGACAGCACAATAAAACCCATGATGCGAGAGAGCGCAGAGAGACCTGCCTTGCCCATGAAACGCGTGAGCTGGGTCGAGAAGCGAAGGATCACGTAGCTGATTGCGGCGAGCAGGATGATGCCGATAAGAATCAAAGTCATATCCAGGAAAGAAAGCGAAGTGGTAAACAGACCGATGCTCACCGCAATAGCTCCCGGCCCCGACAACATGGGCATGGCCAGCGGCGTGAAGGAGATGTCTTCTTTTTGCTGCGCTTCTTCCACCACATCCGGCGACACTTTTTTAGTACTGCCACCTGGGGTAAGCAGGTCAAATCCTGCCTTCATAATCATCAGTCCGCCAGCGATGCGCAGGTCGTGGATGCGGATACCAAAGAAGTTGAGCACGTACTGCCCGGCCAGAAAAAAGACCGCCAAAATGCCCACCATGAAGAGACAAGCCTTGAGCGCCTGTTGGTTACGTTGTTCAGTTGTGTCGTTCTGAGTAAGAGTCAGGAAGACCGGCATGGCGCCGAAAGGGTTCACAACGGAGAAGAGGGCAGAAAGCGTAGCAAGAATAATTTCCATGAATGCGATAAACGTATAGCCAACAATATAGTTTTTAATCAATATAAAAACAAAGAAGCGCGGGCGGCAGGTATAGAAATTCTCTAGGGGGAAGGCCGATTAAAACATAATCCTTAATTTTGGGTAGAAAACACCCTAAGCAACAATACTATGAAAGGAGAGGTAAAGCTCGGGATACTGGGCGGCGGGCAGCTGGGCCGCATGCTGATTCAGGCCGGGCTCGATTTTAATATTTATACCCTGGTACTCGATCCGGACGAGAACGCACCTTGCAAGGACGTGTGCCACGAGTTCTTCGTGGGCAGTTTCCGCGACTTCGACACCGTCTATGAATTCGGCAAGAACTGCGACGTCCTCACCATCGAGATCGAGCACGTAAACGCCGATGCCCTGGAGAAACTGGAGCAGGAAGGCGTGAAGGTATACCCGGACGCTAAAACGGTGCGCACCATTCAGGACAAAGGATTTCAGAAAGAGTTCTACCGCCAGCACGCTATACCTACCGCTGATTTCAGAATCTTGAAAGACGCCGAGGAATTAAAATCCAACACGGACTTTTTGCCCGCTTTCCAGAAGCTGCGCCGCGAAGGCTACGATGGCCGAGGCGTAACCCGCCTGCAGAACGAGGCCGATCTGGGCAAGGGCTTCACTGAGCCGTCGGTGCTGGAGAAACTAGTGGATTTTGAGAAGGAGATCTCTGTGATCGTGGCCCGCAACGCCAGCGGACAGGTGACCGCCTTCCCGGTAGTGGAGCTGAGCTTCAATCCGGAGCACAACCTCGTGGACTCGCTTTTTGCGCCTGCCAACGTGCCCTACAAAATGCAGCGCATGGCCATCGAGATCGCTACCCGCGTGATCGAATCCTTCGACATGGTCGGGATACTGGCTGTGGAGATGTTCCTGACCAAGGATGGGCAGATACTGGTGAACGAGGTGGCGCCGCGTCCGCACAACAGCGGTCACCATACCATCAAGGCCAACTACACTTCGCAATACGAGCAGCACCTGCGCGCCATCCTCAACCTGCCACTGGGAAGCACCGATATCCAGAGTGCCGCCGTGATGCTTAACCTCTTGGGGGAACCGGGCTACGATGGCGAGGCAAAATATGAAGGTCTGCAGGAGGCGCTGGCCGTGCCGGGTGTCTACATTCACCTGTATGGCAAGAAATATACCCGTGCCGCCCGCAAGATGGGCCACATCACCGTGTTGGGCAGCGACCTGCAGGAGGCGCAGCAGCGGGCTGAGCAAATCCGTAACGTAATCAAAGTAATCGCATAATTATGGCTAATGAAACAACCACACAGCCGCTTGTAGGCATTATCATGGGCAGCCAGTCTGACATGAAAGTAATGGAAGCGGCGGCTGAGATCCTGGAAAACCTGGGTGTTCCTTTTGAGATCACGATCGTGTCGGCGCACCGTACCCCGCACCGTATGTTTGAGTATGCCGAGCAGGCCCGCAAAAAAGGCCTGAAGGTGATCATCGCCGGAGCAGGCGGCGCAGCCCACCTGCCAGGTATGGTGGCCTCGATCACGACACTTCCGGTTATCGGCGTGCCGGTGAAGTCAAGCAACTCCATCGACGGCTGGGACTCGGTACTCTCGATCCTGCAAATGCCGGGCGGCGTGCCGGTGGCCACTGTGGCACTAGACGGTGCCCTGAATGCAGGTATACTGGCTGCTCAGATTATCGGTACTTCCAACGCTGCCGTGGCAGATAAGCTGGAGAAGTATAAGGTTGGTCTGAAAGATAAAGTTATGCGCTCGGTAGAAGAATTACGGCGCGGTGATCGTGATCTTGATTAAGTTATAGTCTATTCTAATAACAAAAAGGGCCGCAGTATAAATACTGCGGCCCTTTTTGAAAGCTCTAAAACCTATACCCTGCCATTATGCTGAATCCTTTAACACTGCTGGCAAGGCTTCGGATATTGGAGATACCCTCTGTTGTCTCGTACCTTGTCTCGATGAGTAGTGCCCTGTTATGCATTGGGTACAGGATACCTATACCTGCCTGCGCACCGAACATATACTGCTTAAAAATGCTGCCCGGCATGGCTTCTGACACTTCGGTATAGCTGGTGTTATGAAAGGTGCTGGTTTTGGTTTCTACTCTGTCTGTGCTGATAGCATAAGAATAAGAAACTCCGGCGTTTACAAATGGTCTGAACTTGCCTTTGGGAAAGGTATAGCGTAGTTGAGCAGGGAGCTTCAGGTAGTGCAGATCGAGGAGAATATCGTGTTGTGTAGTTCTACCTGAGTTATTTACATCTCTGATCTCACCTTCGAAGCGATAGGGGGTGTAAAGTAACTCCAGTACCAGTGTTAGCTTTTCGCTGATGGTTGGATTGGAAACTTCGAGGGCTACTCCACCTCCCAGACCCAGACCGGTAGTGCTGAACGAAGCTTCTGAATAAGGGTGCTCTCCTGTCATTTGCAGCGTGGGCTTTGAGATAAAGAGCACAGGATACGGTTTTACAGTCGTTTTGCGGGATGGCTGCACATACTGGTTGCTGTCCATGCATTCATTGTAGTCATTGACTATTTTGGTTAGGCCACCGTGTCGGAATGTTGTGTTCCTAAACCGCTCTTCTGACATGGCGGGGCAGTCGGCAAAGGCTGACCCTAGCACACCAAGGTATAGCTTATCCACCATCCGGAAGGTTTTGCCGGTCTCAGGATCTTTCTTGTTGTAGACATTCTCTCTGAGTTCCACCAGGTCGTCTCCGTCTTTCGACAGATAAAAGTGGTCCAGGTCCGAGTCATCCCGATACGAGTAAAGAGAGGCTCTGCCTTTTGTCAGTACCTGCAAAAATAAACGCAGCACAGGCTGTGCCCCATCGGCAGGTATAGTATGCGCCTCGTATACCTTGTTTTCTTTTACAAAGCCATAGCCAGTCAGCTGGTCAGGAGAATAGGCTTGCTCTGCAGCACCTGGATTAGCCTTAAAAGTAGTGGTTTTAGAATTACGGATTGCCCCCCGGTAATCGACGTACCCTTGCAGCGTATCGTAGTTCTGGACGATGTAGCCTTCCCTGAAATCTTTTTGAGCAAAAGCGGGTGCAGCGACTAATAAAGTGAGGATAAAGATTAGGTAGAGCTGTTTCATTAAGCTGTTTTAAAGATAGTTCGCGTTGGATATAGATAAATAAATATATATTATAAACCTGCGGAAAATAGAGGCCTATTCAAATGACGATGTGCCTGAGTGGATAAGAAATACCAACATAATACTTAAAGGACAAAGTGATGCGCCCGGTAGAGGAGTTGTGGTGCGGTGACCACGGGTTGACTATTAAACAGAGCATCACGACATATGAAGAGGACCGTAGCGTTTAAGCTGCGGTCCTCTTCATATGTCGCTGACTGATACGTTCAGATTTATACTCCATCAATATTCAGATCCGAACGGGATCTTCAAGGTATAACTATAATCTATAAGATAGTACCAGGAACATGCTCTTGATGCTCGTAGAATGACTTGTATAGCGTGACACACCATCGTTGACTTCGTAGCGTGCTTCCAGGCTAAGCGGTTTGTTAAAAACCGGGTAAGAGATACCTATACCAGCTGCCACGCCTCCGGAAAGCGTCAGAAAACCATCATCTTCCAGAAAAGGTTTTGTAGTTGTGCGCGTTGAACTACCAAATGTAGACGCGGTAGTCATCTCATTTTCCTGCGATGCTACCAGGTTAATGACCGGGCCGATGTTGATGTACGGTCTGATCACCCCTTTAGGGTAGGTATAGCGGGCCAGAACAGGGATTTTCACATGTTTCACATCCAGCCAGATTTCGCTGGTGGAGACACCCGGCACCATCGGGTCATCTTGAAGACTCCCCTCGAAATAATTAGGAGCATACAGCACTTCTACCTGTAACGACAGTTTCTCACTGATGGTAGGCACCGAAAAGTTAAATGAGGCACCCAACACAGGCTTAATAGATGTGTTGTCGAAAATCTGATCCGAATCTTCTATCTTATAGGCAAGCGTTGAACTGCTCATACCTGCAATAGGTCCCAGCGCAACACGTATTTTCTTCGGTACTTTGCTGTACTCCTCCTGACCAACACACTCATTGTATTTCTTAACTATACTCGACAGCGAGTTAAGGCCCAGCACTACCTTGTCTACATCAGTTTCAGTGATAGAGTTGCAGTCCAGGAAAGTTTGCATCAGAAGCGGTTTATAGAGCTCACGGCGCATGAGGTTGATATGACCTAGTTTGCGGCCTTCCTGCATATTTTTTTGTTTAAAGTCCTCCACCCGTAGTTCCTTGAGCGGCTCTTCGTCTTTGGAGATGTAGAAGCGGTCTTTCTGCATTTGGTCACGCAAGAGGTACAGGTTGGCTTTGCCTTTAACCAGCAACTGTGCAAAAAGTGTTTGTTCTGTGCTCAGGGTATCAAAAGCCGGCACCAGTTTAGATTCATAGTACTTCTGCTCTTGCCGGAAACCATACCCCTGTATTTGAGTTGGTGTAAAATCCTGTTGGTTAGCAGCATTGTTGCTTTTAAAGGAGATCTGGTGCGTATTGCGTTGCGCACCGCGGTAGTCGACTAAACCGCTGGCTGTGTCGCCATTCTGGACAATGTAACCCGGTCGGAAATCTGATTGGGCGAAGGCCTGCGAGAGGAATAAAAAAGTAATAAGGGTCAAATAAAGTTGTTTCATCAGCTTGATTTAAATGATCTGTTTAAGTAAATATAGATATTTATAGGTATAGACAGAAGTTCTGAATAAGTTTTATAAAAAATCTCTATTCATTATAATCAAAAGTAAAACCCTGCACCCAGGTTCATCCTGTGCACATTCAGGTTAGCCTCTGTATCACTTCCCCGATTAAAACCAGATTGGTAGTTCAGGGCATTAGCCTTCAGTTCTATACCTAGTCTGTCGCTCGGGAAAAAGACAAGGCCAGGTGACAAGGTGCCAAATAAAGAGAGCCCTTTTGAGCGTGCCGTCGATAAGGATTGTGAGCCACCCGTTGGAGTCGTGGGGTCACCGAACTGCCCGGTGCCTATAAAGTTGTGCTCTGCCCTCGTGCTGATCCACGCAAAGCCAGCTTTACCCTCTGCAAACAGGGCAAACTTATTACTTAGGCTAACATAGTAGCGAGCCATAGGTCCTATGTTATAAGAGTGCGCTATGGTTTTACTGTCATAATGATAAAACGTATTCGAACTGCCAGGTGCTGAGGTTCTTTCCTGACGGTTTGCAGCATATTGATAACCATAACTGAGGCCAACTACCAGTTTGTCTTTAATAAAGTAGCCCACAGAAGATGCCACCTCAAAAGAGGTGATTTTACTAAACTCGTCGGGTTTGGAAAAGCCTGCTCCTGCCTGTATGCCGGCGAACCTGCTACCTGATTGGAGTTGGGCGAAGGAGCTGCTGGCTACCAGCAGGGCCAGGATGGTGAGGAGAATTGTTTTCATGGTTTGTAGAATGTCCATGAAATATAGGGGTAAATAAATATCTCTGAAAACCCATTCACCGAATTTTTACAAGGAGGCTTAGGTTAGTTTGCTATTTTACAGGCAGGTATAAAAAAGAATCCCCTGTCGGGAGGCCCAACAGGGGATTCTGTGTATAATTTGAGTTAATGCTTACTTTTTGCCGTCTACTTCTTCGTAGTCTACGTCAGTTACGCCGCCATCGTCAGTGGTAGCGCCCTGCGGACCGCCAGCCTGCTGACCGTTACCGGCTGCACCTGCTGCGCCTTCCTGTCCGCCTCCGGCAGCGTACATCTCCTGAGAGGCCGCCTGCCAGGCATTGTTAAGGCTTTCGATCGCGCGGTCTATACCTGCAATGTCTTTGGCACCGTGTGCTGTTCTGAGTTCGCCCAGCGCAGTTTCGATGTTAGACTTGTTGCCTTCGGATAGTTTCTCACCATACTCCTTCAGCTGCTTTTCGGTCTGGAAGATCATCGAGTCGGCTGCGTTCAGCTTTTCGATTTCTTCTTTCGCCTTCTTGTCAGCTTCGGCGTTGGCTTCAGCTTCCTGACGCATTTTCTCGATCTCCTGCTCGCTCAGACCAGAAGAAGCCTCGATGCGGATCTTTTGCTCTTTGCCAGTTGCTTTGTCCTTGGCCGTTACATGCAGGATACCGTTGGCGTCGATGTCGAAGATAACCTCGATCTGCGGAACACCGCGCGGTGCTGGTGGAATGCCGTCCAGGTGGAATCGTCCGATTGTACGGTTATCCTTGGCCATTGGACGTTCACCCTGCAGAACGTGAATCTCTACCGACGGCTGGTTGTCAGATGCTGTTGAGAACGTCTCAGACTTCTTCGTAGGTATAGTCGTGTTCGATTCGATCAGCTTGGTCATTACACCACCCATCGTCTCGATACCCAGTGAAAGCGGGGTTACGTCCAGCAGAAGTACATCTTTTACTTCACCTGTCAGTACACCACCCTGAATCGCAGCACCAATCGCTACCACCTCATCCGGGTTCACACCTTTAGAAGGCTTCTTGCCGAAGAACTTCTCTACTTCTTCCTGTACTTTAGGTATACGGGTAGAACCACCTACCAGAATCACTTCATCAATGTCAGAAGTTGACAGGCCGGCATCCTGAAGCGCTTTCTTGCAAGGCTCCATAGAGCGGCGAACCAAATCGTCTGTCAGCTGCTCGAATTTAGCGCGCGTCAGTTTGCGTACTAAGTGTTTCGGCACACCGTCTACCGGCATGATGTATGGCAGGTTGATTTCTGTTTCGTTTGAAGAAGAAAGCTCCACTTTTGCTTTCTCAGCGGCTTCTTTCAGACGTTGCAAAGCCATTGGGTCTTTGCGCAGGTCCAGGCCTTCGTCGTTCTTGAACTCGTCAGCCAGCCAGTTGATGATCTTCTGGTCGAAGTCATCACCACCCAGGTGTGTGTCACCGTTGGTAGAAAGTACTTCAAACACGCCGTCACCCAGCTCCAGGATAGAGATATCAAACGTACCGCCACCTAAGTCGAATACCGCGATCTTCTGATCTTTGTGTTTTTTGTCGAGGCCGTAAGCCAGCGCTGCTGCTGTCGGCTCGTTGATGATACGCTTCACTTCAAGACCTGCAATCTGACCAGCCTCTTTCGTAGCCTGGCGCTGAGCGTCGTTGAAGTAAGCCGGAACCGTAATAACGGCTTCTGTTACCGTTGTACCCAGGTAATCTTCTGCCGTAGCCTTCATTTTCTGAAGCACCATTGCCGAGATTTCCTGTGGCGTATACTGGCGATCGCCAATTTCCACACGGATGGTGTTGTTGCCACCCTGTACCACTTTGTAAGACACCTGCTTGGCTTCTTCACTCACTTCATTGTAGCTGTGGCCCATGAAGCGCTTAATAGAAGCGATCGTGTTTTGTGGGTTTGTGATTGCCTGACGCTTGGCAGGGTCACCTACCTTGCGCTCGCCTTTGCCACCATCTAAGAAAGCGACAATAGACGGAGTAGTTCTGCGGCCTTCGCTGTTAGGAATAACCACTGGCTCGTTACCTTCCATAACGGCAACGCAGGAGTTGGTTGTACCTAAGTCAATACCAATTATCTTTCCCATTCTATAGTTTTATAATGATTCGAATACAATTTCTTTTTTACTGTTGCTAGCAATCTATCAAGGTATGTGCCAAGGCGTTTTATACCTGTTTTGCCTGTCATTCTGTCACAAGTGTGCGGGCTGAGATTCCTTTTGTCGCTTTTACGTGAACACAACTTTCATAACTAAGACACTTTTGCCTGCAATTGTCAAGGTATAGCAATGCAAGACGGTAAAATTTATACCTGTTATGCTGATGCTCAAGAATAAAAAAGCCCTCTCACTGGAGGGCTTTTTAAATATGCTTATATAGAAATTACTAGCGTGCGATCACCATTTTCATGGTCGATGTTTTTCCTTTTGTGTTGATGCGGTACAGGTAGGTGCCGCTCGGAAGCGTACTGCCATCGAACTTCACCTCGTGGTTGCCGGACGTCTTCGTGTCAGATACAAGCGTTTTGATTTTCTTGCCCATAATGTCCAGCACCTCCATCGTCACAAAGCCTTCGTTTTCCAGGCTATACTGGATGGTGGTTGTTTCGGCAAAAGGATTCGGATAGGCGATGGTCTTCGTGTGTGCGGCTTCTGCTATTTGCATCGCCGAAGTGCTTGCAGCGGCAAGTTCGTTCCAGCCGTTGAAGGTGCGTGTCACGATCACGGCAAAATCAGCGCGGGTCACATTTGCTTTTGGCTTAAAGGTAGCGAGCAGTACCGGCTGCAGGTCGTTCGGCCCCTGTGTGACAGCATAGAAGGCGTTGATCAGGTTCAGTTCCAGTGCTACGCTCACGTAACCTTCCAGGCCAGCAGGTATATCCTTGGCGTCCTCTATCGGGTAGGTATTGCCGTTGAGCGTTACAGTTGGCGCTGTGCCATTACGTTTAATTGCCTCAGCTTCCTGACCAAGCGCTTGCACCAGCGAGTAGGCTAGGCTTGCTCTGCTCACCGTGCCACTCGGGCTGAATTTGCCGGCAGAGGCCAGCGTCATCAATCCGCCAAAGGTATGGAAACCGTCTCGTATGGCAGCGCCTTTTGCGGTCACCGATTCAGCCAGCAGTTTCTGTCCTGCCGCTACATCAGTGAAGGAAACCGCTCCGTTTGTAGGTATATACTGACGAACGCCCTGACCCATCATCAGGTAATCAGCCAGCTCGATTCGCTTCAGTGGGGCGTCGGGCTTAAAGGTGCCGTCGCTGAACCCATCCGCCAGACGATCTCCAACGGCCAGTTCTATGGCCGATTTAGCAGGGTGACTGGCAATGTCGCTTAATCCTGAAGTACCCAGAATTTGTGTTTGCGTGACCTTTATATCGATTGCTTCCGGGAAGCCTGCCCCTTGCAACCCGTACACGACGGCTTTCCACTGGCCTGCCATCGGGTTGGCAACAGCAACGGCACGATCAGTGTACAGAGTAAATAATGCCGAGATTCCTGAACTGTAGATGGTTCCGTCTGGTGCAACCAGGCGCAGACCAACAGGGTTGCCTGTCTCGCCTAGTAGACCCTTTGCAAACATTTTCGCCTCTATACCTGATACGCCGGCTGCCACTTTAAACGTGCTCTCGTTGCTGGCAGCAGTAGCCGGGTTGTAGTTGATCGGAAGCGTTTGTTCTGAAGCCGAGGAGTTGATATTGCTGTTGAATTTTCTGGTGATGTTCAGCTGAGAGCCAAAAGATGTGTTTCTGAAGATATGATCCACGGCGGCATAAGCGTTCACATAGCCTGCGCCCACTTCCCAGGGCTCTCGGCCCGGTATGTTGGTGGCAGTCTGCTGCAGGATAGATTTCACCTGGTCCGGAGTCAGGGCCGGGTTCGCTTCCAGCATCAGGGCGACGATGCCTGCCACGTGCGGTGTAGCCATGGAGGTACCGCTCATGTGCGTGTAGAAAGGCACCTCGGCAGGTTCTAATGTTTCCACGTCCTGTTGGGCGGCGAGCGAGGCAACTGGGCCGATCACTCTGGTAGAGACTACATCAACGCCGGGGCCTACAATGGTTGGTCTGTTTTCAACAGTCCAGGTTTTTCCATCATAGGTCAGTTTCTCTTTATGGTTTCGAACTCCTCTGGAAGAGAAATCGGCCAGTCTGCCGTAGCGGTCACCGGCGCCAACAGAAATTACCCAGGGAGCGATGGCGTATGGGTTGTGCGTATCGGAACCCGGACCTTCGTTGCCGGCGGCGAATACTGAAATGATGTTCTTTTTGTAAGCTGCGAGTGAGGCCACGTTCACAGGGTTGTTCACATCAAAAGGACCCGATGAACCCCAGGAGTTACTCATCACGCGGATGCCGTAACGGGCCTGGTTCAGCATAACCCAATCATAGGCGCCGAGCGCATCCAGAATGAAAAGCGCTCCACCGGAACCGTATCCGATCAGGTCAGCTCCTGTGGCCACACCTGCATACTTGCCTTTCGACATGGTGCCCAGTCCACCTACAGAGCCGGCGCAATGGGTGCCGTGGCCGGAGTTAGTGTCGGTGTTCGGCACATTCTCCAACCAAACAGGTGGCAGCAGCGCCACAAGGCTGTTCAGGTTAGTAGTGCCCAGCACGTTCTGTTTCAGGTTCTTGCCTAGCTTCAGGTCTTCGTGCGTACCATCTACGCCACTGTCATTGATGACGACTGTCACGCCCTTTCCTGAAACCGGAAGTCCGCCGTTTCGGGTCGTCATTTCCATATCGTTGCGGAGCCGTTGCACGCCTGTCAGATGGGTGTCGTGGTGGTTAAAGTAAGTCAGCTTTTTATTGAGGTAGAGGGAGCGCACCTGTGCGTTTCTGGCCAGGGCATCTACCTGCGCACTGGTAGCCAGCACGCCCACAATGGGCAAAGACTGCAATGAAATGCCTGTGGTGATACCGAGTAGCTTTAACGATAAGATGTTGCTGCTGCTCGGTGCTTTATCGCCATGAAAAGTGACAATTACCTGCTGTGGTAATAAAGACGACTGCAATGCCTGTCGTAATTCGGGGTCGACAGTAGCTTGTGCAAACGCACTACTTGCCAGGAAGCATAGTGCGGCAACCAATGTAAAGAATCTGTTCATAGGGGAGTTGTTTTTTGGTTAGAAATGGTACTGGAATAGGATAGCAGGGAGAGCAACTATTCTATCATGCGTGATAATGAGCTTTATACTTGGTTTGCACTATATTGGTTTGTGTTGATTAGTGAAGATTAAAAAATTTAAAAAGAGTGGCTTTTCGATGGTTAAACACCTTATTTACAGTTCATAAGCAAATTCATTAACTTTTGTGATTTATGAATTTACCGAGCTATACTTTAAATTTTTGTTTTGGTATTAAACCAATAAGTAAAATTAATTTTTGTATTCTTTTAGAAATAAATACTTATTAGCTGACGCACAAACACGCAAGTTTTTCCGGATGCTCTTCCTATAGATAGAGGGCGATATTTTTGTACCCGCCCTTAGAAGGTATAGCTTGTCCGCTGTTTCGATTTGCTATTTTGGCTAAACTTTTATAAATCAGTTCACCAAAAAAAGTCTATCAACCTATTGCTCACCTTTACATGAAAAGCACCTTTTTTAGAACAGGCACAACGGCTTGTCTCTTGCTGGCACTGACTTTTTTGTCGCCTGAAGCGGTGGCGCAGAAACAGAGGCCGCGCAACAGCAAGCAGAAAGAAGCTGCCGCCCCATTCGACGCTAAGCTTTACAAAGGCATGACCTGGCGCTCCATCGGTCCTTTCCGGGGCGGGCGCTCTGCTACCGTGACGGGCGTACCCGGTAAACCCAATCTATATTATATGGGCTCCGTGGGTGGCGGTGTCTGGCGCACCTCCGATGGTGGCTCCACCTGGGAGAACATCTCGGATGGCTTCTTTGGCGGCTCCATCGGGGCAGTGGCTGTGAGTGAGGCTGATCCGAATGTGATTTATGTGGGAGAAGGGGAGAAGACGGTGCGCGGCAATGTGTCATCCGGACACGGGATGTGGCGCTCGGTGGATGCCGGCAAATCCTGGCAACACATCGGGCTGAAAGATTCCAAGCACATTGGCCGTATCCGTATCCATCCGCAAAACCCGGACATTGTGTATGTGGCAGCCATGGGCGACCTGTACAAATCGCACGAGGAGCGGGGTGTGTTCAAGAGCGCCGACGGCGGCAAGACCTGGAAACGCACGCTCTTCGCTAACAAAGATGCCGGCGCTGTGGACCTCGTGATCGACCCGAATAACCCACGCGTCCTGTACGCGACCACCTGGAACGTGCGCCGCAATCCTTATAGCCTGTCTTCCGGCGGACCTGGTTCGGGCATCTGGAAAAGTACTGATGGCGGCGACTCCTGGAAAGAGATCTCACGGAACGAAGGCCTGCCGAAGGGTACGCTGGGTATCATAGGTATAGCTGTTTCTCCTGTCAATTCCAACCGCGTATTTGCCATGGTAGAGGCGGAGGAAGGCGGGCTTTTCCGCTCCGATGACAGCGGCCTGACCTGGCAGAAAGTGAACGACGACCGCAACCTGCGCCAGCGCGCCTGGTACTATACCCGCGTGTATGCCGACCCGAAAGACGAGGATGTAGTATACGTGCTGAACGTGGCCTATCACCGCAGCAAGGACGGCGGCAAGACCTTCACCTCTGCCTACGCTGGGCACAGCGACCACCACGACCTTTGGATCGCACCGGAAAACCCTTCGCGCATGGTGATCGCTGATGACGGCGGAGCACAGGTGACTTCGGACGGTGGCATGAACTGGAGTACCATGAACAACCAGCCGACGGGCCAGTTCTACCGCGTGGTAACCGACAACCATTTCCCGTACCGCATCTACGGCGCGCAGCAGGACAACTCCACTGTTCGCATCAGCCACCGCTCTACCGGGTATAGCATTACCGAGAATGACTGGGAGGAGACAGCCGGCTCGGAGAGTGCGCACCTGGCCGTGAATCCGGAGAACCCGGAAATCGTGTATGGCGGCAACTACGGCGGCTTCCTCTCGCGGGTGGACCATAGCAACGGGCAGGAGCGGGTGATCAACGTATGGCCGGATAACCCGATGGGGCACGGTGCTGAAGGGATGAAGTACCGCTTCCAGTGGAATTTCCCGATCATGTTCTCACCAAACGATCCGAAGAAACTCTACACCACGTCCAACCACGTGCACGTCACCTACAACGAGGGGCAGTCATGGGAGACCATCAGCCCGGACCTGACGCGAAACGATTCTACCAAACTGGGGCCATCGGGTGGGCCCATCACCAAGGACAACACCAGCGTGGAGTACTACGGCACTATCTTCGCCATCAGCGAATCGCCGGTGGAACCGGGCGTGATCTGGACTGGTTCTGATGACGGCCTGCTGCATGTGACACGCGACAACGGCAAGAACTGGGCGAAGGTGCAGCCGAAAGGGATGCCGGAGTGGATCCAGATCAACAGCATCGAAGCACACCCAACGCAAAAAGGCGCCGCTTACGTGGCCGCCACCATGTACAAGTCCGGCGACTTCAGTCCCTACCTGTACAAGACCACCGACCACGGCAAGTCCTGGACGAAGATTACGACAGGTATACCGGGTCACCACTTCACCCGTGTGGTGCGTGCCGATCCAAAGCGCAATGGTTTGCTATACGCCGGTACCGAGTATGGCATGTATGTGTCGTTCAACGATGGGCAGAGTTGGCAACCTTTTCAGCTGAACCTACCGATCGTGCCGATAACGGATTTGACCATCAAGAATGATAACCTGATTGCCGCCACTCAAGGCCGTAGCTTCTGGATCATCGACGATTTGACGCCTTTGCACCAACTGAACGAAGGTATAGCCAAGAGCAAGTTTCACCTATATCAGCCGCTGGATACTTACAAGATGGACGGTGGCAACCGTGGCCTTTCCAAAACAGCGGGCGAGAACCATCCGGGTGGTGTGATGGTGCACTACTGCCTGCCACAGAAGCCTGATTCGGCGACCGTGGTGCAACTGGAGATACTGGACCAGAACGGCAAACTGATTCGTAACTATGTGAGCAATGCCAAAGAAAAGAAGGACAAGCTGGAGGTGAAGGAGGGACTGAACCGCTTCGTGTGGGACATGCGCTACCCGGAGGCGAGCAAGTTTGACGGCATCATCCTGTGGGGTGGTGGTCTGCAGGGGCCGAAAGCTATACCTGGTACTTACAAAGCGAAACTCACGGTGAACAAGGAAAGCCAGGAGACGGACTTCACCATCCTGCCTGACCCGCGCACCCAAGCCACACCTGAGGACAGGGCAGCCCAGTTCACCTTCCTGACAGAGGTGCGCGACAAACTCACCGAAACGCACGATGCGATTAAGGACATCCGGACTATGCGCGCGCAGCTCAATACACTTAAGGGCAACCTGAAGGGGCAGGAGAACTATAAAGATGTAGTGGAATCAGCCACGGCTATCGACAAGAAGATCACGGCCATTGAAGAGGCGCTTTACCAGACCAAGAACCGCAGTGGACAGGACCCGCTTAACTTCCCGATCCGGCTCAACAACAAGTTGGCGAACCTGGTAGGGCAGGTGAGCACCGGCGACTTCCGTCCGACCGATCAGGCTTATGCCTTCAAAAAGGAAATCACAGCCCAGATCGACGAGCAGTTGAATATGTTTAAGCAAGTGCAGACGCAGGATGTGCCGGCCCTGAACAAACTGGTGAAGGAGAAAGGCGTGGACGCGATCTCCGTGAAGAAAGCAGAAACTGCCCCGGCAACGGGGGCTTTATAAGGTATAGCTATACCTGAAAAAATGGAAAGCCCTGCCAGCAATGGCAGAGCTTTCTTGTTTGCATAAATTTGCGTTTTTAGGTCTTCGGCAATTATCTCAACCAGGCAGCATTTTACGGTTGCCACAGGTATAGAACAGGTATAGGCCTATTCCTTCTCCACCACCAAAGCCGCTTTTTGCACTTCGCCTTCATGCGCCTGGCCTGGGTAGGGCTTCACACCTTTCAGGGTGAAGGTATAGTTAACACCGCCGACCTCTGCCACCAGGGTATGGGTTTCTCTTATGCCATCGGTTCCGCAGTCGCCGATGCAAAGCGTGATGTTCTCGTTAGCGCCCTGGCTGTTGGAGGCACGCAGCGCAACAGTGGCGTTGCCCGCCGTCACACAGTTAACATCGGTCGGGCAGCGGGAATCCTGGATACTTTTCAGGGCAACGATCAGACGGCGGGGCACCCCCTCCCCGTACATCGTAATTTGCCCGTACTGCTGCAGGAGCGCCTCCTGGCCAAATTTCAGGTCGCCTTCTTCTTGCATGGACGAGGCGACTTCGTGTGCTTCTTCTGGCTGACACTCGGTCAGGAACGCCAAAGCAAGCAGAGGATAAAACAGTTTAATCATATATTTATTGGTTAATCAACCTTAGGAGCCCATAAAACGGAGGATGGTTGCAATTAGTACGCAAATTTTAAAGACTAGTGTCGCCACATTGCTTATCTGCCGCAATTGTTGGATATTGGGCTTTCATACCTATCGCATCCTATTTACGTGAGTACCAGTACTGCCACCCTTGTGAAACAGAAAGTAAGAACGCTTGCCGACAGGTTGCGAAACTTTCGGACCTACCACCGCTACCTGGGGCTTTTTATGGGCGTGCTTATCCTGATCAGCAGCACAACCGGTATACTGCTGGGCTGGAAGAAGGATGTGGACCTGTTGCAACCACCTACCCATAAAGGAGCCAGCACCGACCTGCAACAGTGGCTGCCCATTGCCGAACTATCCTCGCGCTCCCTGGCCGGTTTAGACTCAGCCGCCGCCGTTCAGAATAACCCCATCGACCGCATCGAAGCCCGTCTCGATAAAGGCATCGTCAAAACTATTTTCAAAGAAGGCAGTTGGGAAGTGCAGCTGGATGCGAGCACCGGCAAAGTCCTTTCCGTTGCCCGCCGCCATTCTGATTGGATCGAGAAAGTACACGACGGCTCCATCATCAGCGACATTTTCAAACTGATTTCCATGAACGTGCTGGGCCTTGGGCTGCTTATCCTTTCCGTCACAGGATTCTTTTTGTGGTTCTACCCAAAACAGATCAGAAAGATTAAAAGCGAGTAAGCAGCATGAAGAAACTCCTGCATTTGATAGGATGGCTCTGCCTGCTCAGTTCTTCCACGTTCGGGCAGGTCCTGACGGTGAAAGACCAGGTGACCCAACAGCGGCTGGAGATGGTGCAGCTCTCAGGTATAAACGTAACACAAACAATTTTTACTGACAGCAAAGGACAGACGGATGTCAGCTCATTTAAAGGGCTGGACAGCTTGGCGGTTCGCCTGATAGGCTATGAACAGAAAGTGTTGTCGTATGAGCAACTTCAGCGACTGGGCTTTCAGCTATACCTGCGCGAAAACAAAATTGCCCTGGCCACCGTGGTCGTTTCGGCCACCCGCTGGCAGCAGGATGCTAAAGAGGTACCGCAGCGCGTTACTTCCATTCGGCCAAAAGACGTACTGCTGCAACAGCCGCAGACGGCCGCCGACATGCTGGGGCAGACAGGGGAGGTGTATATTCAGAAGAGTCAGGGCGGAGGTGGCAGCCCCATGATCCGCGGTTTTGCCACCAACCGGGTGCTGATCGCGGTGGACGGCGTGCGCATGAACACAGCCATCTTCCGGAGCGGCAATTTGCAGAACGTCATCTCGCTCGATCCTTTTGCCACAGAAAAAACAGAAGTGCTTTTTGGTCCGGGCTCCGTCATGTACGGCAGCGATGCGATAGGAGGCGTGATGAACTTCTATACCTTGTCACCCAGGTTTGCGACGGACGCTACACCGCTGGTTAAAGGAAATGCTGCCGTGAGGTGGTCCTCGGCCAACAACGAGAAGACCGGCCACCTGGACCTGCGCTACGGCCTGAAAAAGTGGGCTTTCCTGACCAGCGCTACCTACAGTGATTACGGCGACCTACGCATGGGCTCAAACGGGCCGGATGACTACCTGCGGCGCGAGTATGTGCGTACCCAAAACGGGCACGACGAAGTGATCACCAATCCCGATCCGGAGCGACAGGTATACACCGGCTACGACCAGCTGAACCTGATGCAGAAGATCAGGTATAGGCCGAGCAAGCATTGGGAACTGCAGTATGGCTTCCATTATTCCACCACCTCCAACGTGCCCCGCTACGACCGGCTCACCCTTTACCGCAATGGGACGCTCCGATCTGCGGAGTGGTACTATGGTCCACAGGTATGGGCCATGAACCACCTGCAGGCGACACACCGGGCAAACAATAAACTCTTCGATCAGCTAAACATTGGGCTGGCGCACCAGCTCTTTGAGGAGAGTCGCCACAACCGGGACTTTGGGAAAGCCATCAGGTATAACCGCTACGAAAAAGTGAACGCCTATTCTGCCAACCTCGACTTCGAAAAAGCGCTGGGGCAGCGGCATCACCTGTTCTACGGTCTGGAAACGATCATTAACAAAGTGCACTCCTCCGGCACCGACCAGAATGTCGTTACCGGAACTTCAACGGCCGGGCCCTCACGCTATCCGGATGGCGCCGACTGGAGCTCGCATGCCGCCTTCCTTACCTATCGCTTTAAAGCAGGCGAGAAACTCACAGTGCTTACAGGGGCCAGGTATAACCACATCCTGCTGAATGCTAAGTTTGAGAAGCGTTTCTATAATCTTCCTTTCTCTTCCGCTGAAATCAATACCGGAGCTGTGACCGGGAGCGCCGGATTGGTGTATAGTCCTGCACTTTCCTGGCAGCTGAGCACTAATTTGTCCACCGGTTTCCGTTCTCCGAATGTAGACGATATTGGCAAGATATTCGACTCGGCTCCGGGGCTGGTGGTGGTACCCAATCCGGATCTAAAGCCGGAGTACGCCTACAATGCCGATCTAGGGGCGGCCAAAACGTTTGGGGAGGTGCTAAAGTTGGACGCCACTGTTTTCTATACTTACCTGCAGGATGCGCTGGTGCGGAGAGACTATACCCTGGGCAGCGAGAGCAGCATCGAGTATGAGGGAGAACGCAGCCAGGTGCAGGCAGTTCAGAATGCCGCTTTTGCCAGGGTATGGGGCCTGCAGGCAGGTATAGAACTGAAGCTTCCCGCTGGCTTTGGCCTTGCCGCCAGGCATAATGTGCAGCAAGGCCGCGAGGAGCTCGACAATGGCACAGAAGCACCTTTGCGACATGCCGCCCCCACTTTCGGTACCGCCCGTTTGACCTATACCCGTAACCGTTTCAAGTCAGACCTCTACACTGTGTATAACGGAGCGATCCGGTATAGCCAACTGGCCCCGGAAGAGCAGGACAAAGCTTACCTCTATGCCACTGACCGAAACGGGAACCCCTATAGTCCGGCCTGGGCCACACTCAATCTGAAGGCACTCTACCAACTGACCCAGCACTTGTCGCTAAGTGCAGGTATAGAGAACATCACTGACCAGCGTTACCGGTCGTACTCCTCCGGTATAGCCGCGGCGGGCAGGAACTTTATGCTGTCGGTGCGGGCATCAATATAAAGATGAGCTGAGCTGAATTTACTAAAGAGCAAGACCAATAAGTAGATAGGTTTTATTCATATCAAAGGGTTTAAGATTCAGAAAGAGTAAGGCAATTAGAGGAACGAATATTCGTTTAAAACTGGGTCTATTCTATCCTTGCAATTGTACTGTTAGTCTTTAAATCAGAATTGTAATATCAATCACATTATTCAAACTCAAAAGAATATGTAAAGTCTTTAAAAACCCGTGCATCACTCTATTAATGACTTTTCCCGTAGACTACTTTTGCCTGTTTCCCTCAATGTAGTAAGATTATTCTGTACAGGGGGATTAGGTTCGGTCAAATACACAGCTTCTTTCCGCCAATAATCAGCAAATCCTCTGTTAATCCACATATCGTTGTTTTTAGAACCTTCTAATATATCCGAAAAATAAATTGTTTTAGGTATAGTTGGAAGAGGTGGCACAGGGCATACTTCACAATCAGAGGCTTTCAAACTACTATACCTCAAATTTAGTGTTTTATCATATGCAGCTGCTTTTCCTGAGATTAAATCGACATAGGCAGTAGTTACGTTACTCTCAATCGAAAATATGTTTAAAGCAAAGAGCAGGAAAGCTGCAGTTGGAATAAAAGGAGTTAGTAAGCGCTCATGCTTCAGCATATGGCCATAGGTAGTAATGACTATTTGCAGGAGGTAAAACCAGCCGAAAATAAAAAAGAAGCAAATCACGTTCTCTACTCTAGGGGTAGCCCGCTCACCTGTAGACCACGCAAATACAAAATACATCAGGAAAATAGTTCCTAAAAAATATAAGGAGGCTAGTCGAAGATCAACTGTGAAAAGTCGGTGATTTTTAGCACTGCCTGCTAAAGGAAGACCAATGTAAAGCATGTAGAGTACAGACGCGACTAATACAGGTGCTAACCATCTGTAAAATGTTAGCAATGTTAAGAACACAGAATATATAGTTGACCACCAAAATCTGGATGCATTAGGGTGGTCGTTCATGCGGGCATAATTACCGGGCGCTAGTACAGATACCGAGCATGAAGCGACACAAATGATAAATAGGAATAGCAGATACGGACGAGCATTCTGATTTTTCCAATTCGCCACTAGTATCAAGAATAGTGTCGAAAAAGTTACTATCATCGACATTTCATTTGAGCCAACGATAGCAATGCATAGTAAACTTGTAATTCCTATAAACGTTTTTTTTACGACTACACTATCCGTTTCGAAAAAGGCATATAGTATACATAGCATTAGCAGAACCAGAGTGTTAGGAAACTGGTACGCAGCATAGGTAGTAAAAAAGTAAAAACCTTCTGCAGGACTTGGGTTTACCAACAGATATAGGCTAACAAGTATAGCGGTTAATGAAGCGGCTTTCAGTTTGCCTGCATTGTTGTTGGTGATAAGGTGAGTTAGAAAGTATACCTGTAGGATCAGAAATAAAATCGTCAGGAATGAATAAAATTTATAAAGCTTCAAGGACCCTATTGTCAAGGGATTAATCCTAACGATCGCCGTGCCAAAGTATCTGCCGGACCAATTCATATAAAACTCAACCTGCGATTGGTAAAAGTTGAGGGTTGTATCCCGTATAGCGAAGCTGAAGTCATCAGCTGTTGGATGGGCATACAGAGAAAGAATCAGGAAAGGTAGAATGCTGCAAATACCTAATAGTATAAGCAGAACACGGCCATGAGAATGACTGTTATGCTGAGAGGCTTGTGACATTTTTGATCGCAAATAATCTCGTTAAGTTAAGATTATTTAAATGCTTTTTAAAGCAAATCAATTTGAAGTTAAACTATTTGGTGCATTATTATTACCATTAATCAACAAAGGCAGCTCGTTCGGAACTGCCTTTACTACAAGTATAGCATCTCCAGCCAGATCACTATTGGCACGGCGGCTATTTATGATATTAGTACAACACAATCACCATCTCGCATTTTTCAAGGTCAGGCCCACAGCGGCCAGGCGCTGCCCATCATGGAGGCTTTGAACAGAGCCCCTTAGTCCGAAGGTGAGGTATTGCTTTACCTTTACATCTAGGTTGAGGGCCAGCACATAGCCTGCCTGCAAACCATTTCTGGAGCGCACGTCAGGTTGAAACTCCATGATGCCGCCCTGCCTATTATACTGAACGAAAAGTCCGCGCAATTCCCGCTCGCTGGCATACCTGACTACCGGGCCTATAGCCGGGTAAAGCTGGACAGGGCCAGCATTGATAAACAGGTTATACAATCCTTCAAGCGCTATGCCATTCGACTTCTGAAAGGTCTCGTATCCTGGGGCCCAGCGACGGGTTTGCTCAATGTAAGTTCCGGTGGCCAGTATTTCGAAACCTGAGCGCTTCGAGATATGCGTTTGTATACCACCCATGAACCAGTGGCCAGGTATATCGCCGTTGCCGGCATATACGATGCCGTAGCCAACTTTAGGAGTCCATTTGTCCTGTGTCATAGCGGAGAGGGTGTAGCCGAACAGAAGTGCGAAGAGTAGAAGTTTGATTTTCATAAGTTTGAATTTTAGGTAAGCGTTAGTGATGAAATACAATAACAAGGCATGTATACAATATATAAAATATCATATAATTTTTTATAACAATTTATATGCCAGTAATGGAAAAGCATCAGCCTCAAGTTTACAGAAACAAGAATAAAACAACAAAGGCAGCCCCATTGGAGCTGCCTTTGTTGTTTTAGGTATAGCCGAAGCGAAAACTAGCTTCTGCTTCTTCTTTCAGGAGCTTTCAAAGTAAACTCAGAAGTAGCCTTGGCACCATCGGCTGTCTCTACTTCCACAATGTACTTGCCTGGCTGCAGATAGATTACTTTGTTGTCGGCGGCTGTTACTTTCACCGCTTCCTCACCGTCTTTCTTACTGCCGTTCAGGGCTGTTTCGTAGGCCTTCGCGTTAGCTTCGTCTATTGAGAAGTTGTAAGCCACGTAGTTCAGGCCTCGCTCGTGCTCGTCTTTCAGTTCTTTCAGCAGCTGTCCTTTATCTGTATTGATTCGGATGGTGGCTGTACCAGTCTGCGCTGTGTAATAAGGTATTTCCATCGAAGACTCCGTCGGCTCACCCCAGGCACCCCATGACTGTCCCCAACGTGGGTTGTAGTTGGTAGGCTGGAACGTGAACAGGTGCAGTTTTTGGTTTTGGATCTCCGGCGTCAGTTGCTGCAGGTGCTCCACATTGGCAATATAGATCGAGCGACCGTGCGTACCCACGATCAAATCGTTGTCGCGCGGATGCACCACTACGTCGTGCACCGACACAGCTGGCATACCGTTGCGCATCTGCATAAAGGTTTTGCCTCTGTCAAGTGAAATGTACAGGCCGTGGTCGGTTCCTACATACAGTAGGTCAGGGTTTTTCGGATCTTCTTTCACCACGTTGATGGCTTCGGCAGGCAGGTTAGTGCCCAGGCGCTCCCACTTCTTGCCGTTGTCCTCCGACACGTACAGGTATGGCGTGAAATCGTCCCAACGGTAACCGTTGAGCGAAGCATATACCCGGTTTTCGCTGTGGTTAGAAGCCACTACCGTGGATACCCACATGTGCTGCGGCAATTTCTTGGAAATATTCTCCCAGTTATAACCACCGTCTTTAGACACATGAATAGCGCCGTCATCAGAACCCGTATAGAGCAGGCCGAACTTCAGCGGGGATTCGTCGATGGATGTCAGCGTTCCGAAGCCCACATCACCTTTCAAACCGCCGTTGGTCAGATCGCCGGAAAGCGTCTGCATTTCCTCGCCCTTTTTCATGGAGCGGTGGAATTTGTTGGACCCGAAGTACAGGATGTCCTGGTTGTGGCGGCTCAAATGGATCGGACTCTCCCAGTTAAAGCGGAGTGGAGTTTCGCCCAGTTCATGACTTGGTTTGATGGAAACGCGTTGACCCGTGCGCTTGTCTACGCGGGTGTAGTTGCCGTACTGCGAACCCAGGTATACCGTGTTGTTGTCACGGAAATCTACCTGCACCATCATGCCGTCACCGCCACCAAGGCGCTGGTAAGGGTAGCGGCCGTTCTGGGTCCAGGCGGAGCTGAACTTGTAGTTGCTTGGGCCATACCAGGTACCATTGTCCTGCAGACCGCCATAGATGTTGTATGGTTTCTCCATGTCCACAGCAATGGCATAGAACTGGCCAACGGAAGGGGAGTTGGCGATGGCCCAGGTCTTGCCGTCGTCATAAGTGATGTTCAGGCCGCCGTCGTTGCCGTTGATCACGTAGCCGGGCTTGTCGGGGCTCACCCACAGCGCCTGGTGGTCGGAGTGCACGTTGTCGCCCTCGATGTTTCGGAATGTCTTGCCACCGTCGTCGGAGGTTAGCAGGGGCACACCCAGCAGGTATACCTTATCCGGGTTGTAAGGCGCCACACGCACCACACCAAAGTAGTAACCGTAGCTCGAGTACATGTCATCGATCGGTTTCTCGTGCGTCTTTTTCCAGGACTTGCCGCCATCCACAGAGCGATAAAGCTCAGCGCCCTTCACCGGAGCTTCCGTTGTCACGGCCAGCGGGTCCACAAGGTACTCAGCCAAAGCAGCCGGTTTGATCTTGCCGCTCTTCACATCTGCCTTCACTGTTTTGGCAGTATATTTTGAAGGGAAACGATTGTTGTCGAGGAAGCTGTTCAGGTCTTTGTCGTTCAGAGCCAGGAAAGCCTCCGTCGTCATACCTTTGAACTGCTCTTTCTGCAGCTCGCCCGCTTTAGTTTCCTTCTTCTCTATCGGACGCAGCTCCTGATTATCCAGGAAAGCGTAGATGATGTTCGGGTTGCCAGGGTGAATGTCGAGACCAATACGGCCTACGCCATTAGAAGTCGGGAAACCGCTGCCTTCGGTAGTCACACGCGTCCAGGTGTTGCCACCGTCCGTTGACTTATGGATGCCGGAGGTCTTGCCACCTTCAACGAAATCCCAGGCGCGACGCTCGCGGTGCCACATGGCCGCGTACACATTGTTCGGGTTCTTCGGGTCGATCACCAGGTCAATTGCCCCTGTGTTATCGTCGATGTAGAGCGTCTTTTTCCAGGTCTTGCCACCGTCCGTGGTTTTATAAACGCCACGGTCTTTGTTAGGTGAGTACAAATGGCCTACTGCCGCAACCCAAAGCGTATTCGGGTCGGTTGGGTGAAGTACGATGCGACCGATGTGGTGCGTATCGTCGAGGCCCATGTGCTGCCAGGTCTTGCCGCCGTCGTTGCTCTTGTAAACACCCACGCCGGAGTAGGAGGAACGGCTGGAGTTGCTCTCGCCGGTTCCGATCCAGATCGTTTGGTTGTTGTTCCAATCCACGGCGATGTCGCCGATCGTCATCACGGCTTCGTTGTCGAAGATCGGCTCAAAGGAGATGCCGTTGTTAGTGGTTCGCCAGAGACCGCCCGAGGCGTAAGCCGCGTAGAAATTGGTGGGGTCTTTCGGGTTTACATCCAGGTCGGTGATGCGACCGCTTTGCACAGTGGGGCCTACGTTGCGGAAGGTCACGTTTTTGACCAAGGAGTTCTGGTCGAGTTGCTGACGCTTTTCGGTTGTCTGCAGCCTTTCTTTGGCGGGTGTGGAGGCCGGCTGCTTGGGTGCTTTCTTCTGAGCCTGCACAGCGCCCCCGCTCAGGGCCACCAGCAGCGCGACAGAAAGTATACGCTTTTGCATTGTGTAGATGTAGGTATAGTTTAGAGTAGATTGTTTGAGTTTCTAAAGCTAAGGAATTGTACCGGATTTTGGAAAGGCTTTGTATGCCAGATGAGGGTTAGCGCTCGTTTAATTCTTGTTAACTTGCGTAATACCATCACATGCTGCGCAGTCTGCTATGACTGCCGGGAATTATTAATGACATTCGTATTGGATCATACACTCGATATACTGATCGTGGGCGGTGGCCCCATCGGGCTGGCCTGCGGGCTGGAGGCAAAAAAGACCGGCCTGACCTACCTGATCGTGGAGAAGGGCACGCTGGTGAACTCGCTTTTCAACTATCCCTTGCACATGACCTTCTTCTCCACCTCCGACAGGCTGGAGATCGGCGGCTATCCGTTTCCCTCCATCCACGCCAAGCCAAACCGGAACGAGGCGCTGGAGTACTACCGCCGGGTGGCCGATACAGGTGCCCTGCACCTTAACCTGTTTGAGGAAGTGACGGAGATCGTGCAGCAGGAAGGGCTATACCTGATCAGCACCAGCAAGGCCAGCTACCGGGCAAAGCACGTCATCATCGCGACTGGTTTTTATGATATACCCAACAAACTAGGTATACCTGGTGAGGAGCTTGACAAGGTGCGGCATTACTACTACGACCCGCATTTCTATTACAAACAGAAGGTAGTGGTCATCGGGGCCAACAACTCTTCGGCGGACGTGGCGCTGGAGACCTGGCGCAAAGGAGCGGAAGTGACGATGGTGGTGCGCGACGGCGAGCTGGGGCGTATCAAATACTGGACCAAGCCCGACCTGGAAAACCGCATTGCCGAAGGTTGCATCAAGGCCTATTTCAACTCCCACCTCACCGAGGTGCGGGAAAACGAAGTGGATATCCAGACACCGGAGGGGACAATAACGCTTGCCAATGATTACGTGATGGCCATGACCGGCTACCAGCCCAACTTTGCTTTCCTGGAGAAGGTCGGCGTAAAGCTATCGGATGACGTATACCGGCACCCCTTCCACAATCCCGAAACCATGGAAACTAATCTGCCACGTCTATACCTGGCCGGTGTGGTGTGCGGTGGTATGGAAACGCATGTGTGGTTCATCGAAAACTCCCGGGAGCACGCCGTGAAGATTCTGAAGCATATCGTAGAGGAGCAGATTAAAACATAAAACCCAGCTGCACCGACACGCGCTTGTAAGTGATCTTTTGATCCGTCATGCTGCTGCCCCAGAACGTGCTGGTTTCTGCTTCCTGGGTTTTGTAACCGGTCGCAAAGGTATAGGCGGTGCCATTGCCACTCCTGACGCGGAAGCCCAGTGCCGGATTGAACATCCAGCCGCCCTTCTTTTTCTCATTGTCAGATTCGTGGCTCAGGAAAGCGGAGCCATACCCGGCATCGATGCTATAGATTGGGCTGATGCGTGTGTTAAAAACCTCCCCACGGATACCCAGGGCAAAAGGCGTGATCAGGAGGTTGTTATAAAAATCAAACCCGGTCGTGGCGCCTACAGCCAGGAGCCTGTGCAAGCGGACTCCATTGAAAATCTCCACAGAAGGCGCAGCTACAAAATTGTCTAAATCACCCTGTTTGTTGTTCCCGTACAGGTAGCCAAGCTCCACAGTGCCCATGTAGCGTTTTACAGGCTGTTCTACAGTCTGTGCCATTGTCATTCCGGAAGTGAAAAGAAACAGGTTGATCAGGTATAGAAATTTCATAGGGTGGCGATAGGGAGATTAATGGGATACAGGGAGCTTGCTGAGCAGCTTGATATCTTCCAGGTTACTGTAGTCGTACTGGTACAGGCCATCCTGACCTATCAGCAGCAGGTTGCTACCCATCGGAATGACATCGAACGCATCGTGTTCCTTGAAATGGGAGATCAGGTTGTCGCTCACCTTTAGGTGATCCTTCGCATCAAAAATCTTCAGTCCATACTTGCCTTCACAAAGAAACAGTGTCGAGCGGTCTATACCCAGGCCGTGCGGGTTTTGCATCGGGTAGGTTTTGACAAGCTTCGGGCTACGCGGGTCGCTGATATTGATCACTTCGAGCTGGTTGGTGAAACCGGCACAGGCATTGCCCGAGCGGAGCGTTACCCAAGCCAGGTCGCCCTCCACTACCACCGGGTCGCAGCTGTTGACGTGTGCGTAGGTAGACAGGTGTACCGGACTTGTCGGATTGCTGTTGTCGTAAATGTGCATGCCTGTGGTGGAGCCGATGAACAACTTGTCTTGATAAGGGAAGATCGTTTCGATGCCCCAGCCCAGCCTGATTTTTTCACCCTTTTTCGGATCTGTGGCATTGCTGATATCGAGCACCTGCAGGTCTGAGTTGCTGACAGTATAGAGGTGATTGCCGGAGATAGTAAACCTTGCCATCGAGCCGCCTTTGCCAGCCGAATTGCTAGGCTGCACCACGGAAGCCGAAGCGAAGGCACGTCCGTCTAACGTCATCCAGCCATTGCGCCAACCCAGGCCAGCACTATTGCAGTCGGTACCGGCCGGCTGTGTTAGCTGTGTCTCTACAAACTCAGAAATAAATACCGAGGAGGTGTCATTCACCAGCATCCCAAAATAAGTTGGGAAGACATTCTCAACACGGTTGACCAGCTTAACATCCAGCGGATTGCTGATGTCGAAAGCCACCAGATCGATGTAGTTGTCGGCATACAGAATATTGCCCTTTACTGCCATGTCCAGATTGCCCGGTATGTTGATAAAGCTCAGGAAGCGTGGTGCTGTGGGGTTAGAGTTGTCTACGATGTGGACGCCTTTTTCTATTTCATTGATGAAGAGGTAATGACCCTTTGTATAGATCTTGCCCGGCTCCCGGAGGGTCTGTGCAGGCGCTACCTTCACAGCATTCTGCAGTTCTGCCCGCAGCATGTACACCGGTTCATACACGGTATAGGTGGTGGTCGTTTCACACTCGTCGGCGCAGGAACTCAACAGCATGGCCGGAAGGAAAAGTAACAGGGCGATGGCCTGTTGTAGAACGGGTAGAGGTCCTTTTCTCATAAGGGCTGTTTCTAAATGTGATATAAGATTAGCGGCCTTTGTAATGTGATGTTACACGCCCCTTAACTACAGGACCCCAAAGTATTAGGAATGGTTGTATGGTGCTAAAGAATCTTTTTAAGATCTTTTTTTCCTGCTGGTATTGTTACGGCTGTCGTAGTGGCGGCCGCCGGTACTTTTAGGAGCGCCACCTGGTCTCTTAGTCTTAATGCCAGCACCAAAACTGCTGCCCGTTGACAGGCTTTTGAGTTTATCCACTTCCTCGGCTGTCAGTTCGCGGTACTCGCCGGGTTGCAGCTCGCCCAAACTCAATGGGCCAATGGCGGGCCGGATCAGGCGCAGCGTCGGGAAACCCACAGCGGCCGTCATGCGGCGCACCTGCCGGTTCATACCCTGCGAAATTTTGATCTCCACCCAGCAGGTCGGAATCTCTTTCCGGAAACGGATCGGTTTGGAGCGCTCCCATACCTGCGGGGCCTCTTCGAGTAGAGCGGCTTTGGCGGGAGCGGTTTTCGTGTTTTTGATCATGACGCCGCGGCGCAATTCCTCCAGTGCTTCTTCTGTTGGTATACCATCCACCTGCACCCAATAGGTTTTCTCTATCTTGAACTTCGGGTCAGACAGGCGGTGCTGCAGGGCTTTGTCGTCTGTCAGCAGCACCAATCCCTCGCTGTCGTAGTCCAGGCGACCGACTGGGTAGATATTAGGTATAGGCACAAAATCTTTGAGCGTGGCGCGCCCCGCCTCGTCCGTAAACTGCGTGAGCACTTCGTAAGGCTTGTTGAGGATAAGGTATTTCAAGTTAGAATTTAGTAAGTTCAGAAATTAGAAAGTAGAATTGTAGCGACATTACACCGCAACGTCATGGGGCAGGTTGAAAATAGCTAGTCCATTACAGAGCGTTAACTTGCCCAAAGGCGCACCGATTAAATTTATCAGATTCTGAGAACTATCAATCAACTATCAGCAATTAACAATCCACGCTATACCTGCTCAGGCTGATGAATTTTGAACTGCAGATTCCATGATTGTTTAAGCTGGTCGTATTCAGGGAGGATGATGGAGTAAAGTACGGAGTCTTCGTTGATCCCGTCTACCGCGTAATGCTCCCGGATAACGCCCTCGAGTTGCATGCCGTAATGCTTCAGCAGTTTGATGGAGGGCGTGTTGTAGTCGGCGGCCAGTGCCTCGATGCGGCGCAGGCCCATTTCCTCGAAGCCGTAAGCCAGCACGGGGCCTAATGCCTCTTTCATGTAGCCTTTTTGCTTGTAGCTGTCCTCGAGTAGGGTATAGCCCACCTCCGCGCGACGGTGACTGACGACCCAGGTATGGAAACCGCAGCGACCCATCATGGTGCCAGTGGCTTTCTCCAGTATCCTGAAGTTCTTGAATGAATGGTAATAGGTGGTGAAGCCCTTGCTGAACTTATCTTTCTCCTCTGCCAGTTCCTCCGCCGTTTTTAACCCTAGGTAAGCCTTGATTTCCTCGTCGCTGCATGCGGTGAAAAGGTGGTTGCTTATCTCCGGCGTATACTCACTCAGGTATAGGCGGGCTGTTTCCAGTACGACAGGTTGAGGTGCAGCGGGGCTTTTCATAGTTTTTTAATTTCAAATTTAAGATTCAAAATCAGAATTGAAGCAAGGGTGATTAAAACAAATTAAACAGTAGGCGACAGCATGTTGCCAGCCTTAAAGGCATTTTAATCTTTACGGAATGTAGGTGCGAGCTGCAAGTTCGCACCAGAGGCAATTGCCATTGACACCAGTAAAAGCACTAGCGAAAGGAGAATTCGCATAGCACTGGCTCCACAAGATTGCGAAACGTCAACTCCTGATAGTTTAGCGCAGGCCTAATAACTTCCATTGTACTTCCGCACAAACCACTCGCCGCATACCAGCGCCAGAATCACGAAAAACAACCATTTTAGGTCTACCAGGTCGTTGAGCGACTCAGAACTGTAGATCAGATCCTTGTGCTCGGCCTGCAGAATATCTTGTTCCAATTGTTGCAGTTGGGCAGGGTAATAAAGCTTTGAGCCGGTATTGGTACCGAGCTGGTACAGCAGGTTGTGATCGGCCACAGCATGTAAGGCTTCCAGTTGCCGCTCTTCTACCACAAACTCGCCTTTGTCCTGCTGCAAAGAACCGTTGATGCGGGCCGTAGCCGTGTAGGTATAACGGCCACCCGGCAAGGTGCCAATGTTCACACCCGACTGGTTCTCGCCATTGGCAAAATCAAATGACTTTTCGGCTCCTTCTGTGTCCTGTATTTTGAGGGTGATATTCTGTCCGTAGATCGGTTCCAGGGCTTCGTTGTAGGCCTCGGCTGCGAAGCGGATTTCGTCGGAACTGCTGTATTCGTTCAGTTGCGGGTATACGTTCAGGCGCTTTTTGTTGCGGGGAGCCGTAAGCAGTTGCACCAGGTTGGTGATCAGCTTGTCGTACACGGCGGCATTTTCGTGGGTGGCCGTTTCCGTAAGTCGCCATTGCCAGGTGCCGGATGCCAGCAGAGCGGCGTTGCGTTTGTCGCCCACGGTCTGCACGGTGAGCAGCGGTTTGGTGGTACGCACGCGCCCCACTTGCTGGTACAGCACCGTTTCAGTGTTGGGCGTGAGTTGGTAATCGCCATAAGGTACCGTGGCCGGTGGATATTGCTGCAGACGCTCTGTGGCTTCCTCGGCTACTTTAAAAGTGCTGAAGTTTGGGTTGAATACACTGGTTACTTCGTCGGACTGCCCGGGTGTGTTGATGCGGATGCCCACGTTAAGGCGGTTGAAATTACCGATGTCGCTTTGCGGACCGATGATGTACAAGGCTGGCAAATTCTTTTGGCGCACCAGACTAAGCGCTGCCTCGCCGCCGGCTGTGCGGCCCGGCAACTGGTGTAGCACGGCCACATCGTAGTCCTGCTGCTTAAGTGTAGTCAGGCCAGGTATAAATAGTTCGGTTTCATAGTTCTCGTTCGATTCAATGGCGGCACGCAGTGCCTTGATGTCGGGATGGGGAGACGCGGCGGCCACGAGTACTTTTATCTTGCCTTTCACCACATCGATGTACGCGCTCCGGGAGTTGTTGAGATCCGTAAACTCGCCCTGCTGCGGCAGCACTTCCACCTCGTAGTGGCGCTTGCCCAGACCACTGGCCATCACCTGAAAAGGCACTTGCTGCAGCGGCTGACCGGCTTTGAGGGTAACGGTTTTGCGCTCGATCACCTTCTTGTTCTCCTTCAGCTGCACCGTTACGGACCTGCCATCAAAGCCCTGCTGCTGTAGTTCGGCCTCCAATGGAAAACGGTTACCACTGTAGTTTACCTTGTTGTAGCGCAGCGAAGCCATCACGATGTCTCTCTTCGGCACGGTATCGCCCATGGCTACAGGGTATATGGTATAGTTGAAATTCGCGTAAGTGGGGGAGGTGCCCTGGTTCACGATGCCATCCGAAAGCAGGACGACACCGGCCAGGTTCTGCTGCTCAAAATCAAGCTGCACCTTGTGGAGCAACTCGCTCAGATTGGTAGTCTCCGATTCGTACTGCAATTCACTTAAATTTTGGGGAGCCTCCGCTTCACCTAAAACACGTACCTCGGTCTGTATACCCTGCTCCTGCAGTTTGTTGCGCAGGTTCTGCAACCCCTGCTGCACCTGACGGAGCTGCACCGAGTCGGAAAACAGCGCCACGGACTGCGAATTATCCACTGCAAACACAATGGTAGGCGACTGCGTGCTGCTGGTGACATAGCGCACCATCGGACCAAGCAGCAGGAAACACAGAAAACTCACCACCATGAAGCGAACCGCCGCCAGGGTATAGTTTATATATGCGGACCAGGGTGTACGCTTGCTATAGAGCAGCCAGGCGTAAAGCGCCCCAACAGCCAGGCAGGCCACAATCAGCCAGGGCGAATAAGTCGTTATGAGGCGGAAGGAATCCAAAGAAGTTTAAGTGTTAGAGAGTTTAAGAAGTTGTTCTTCTAAAGAATCGAAAAATCTAAGGATTAAAGATAAAAGAAAAAGACCAATGCTACTAACGTAAACGCTTTAGCATTGGTCTAATATATAATTTGAAAGTCCGAGAGTTCAAAACTCTCAAACTCCTCAATTCTTAAACTTAGGTCAGCATGCCGCCGTCTACCTGTAGCACCTGGCCGGAGATGTAAGACGACTGGTCAGAGGCCAGGAAGGCAACGGCGTTGGCCACGTCTTCGGGCGTGCCGCCACGCTTCAGCGGAATGGCCTTTCTCCACTCGTCAACCACTTTCTGGTCAAGCTCGCCTGTCATTTCAGTTTCGATGAAGCCCGGGGCCACCGCGTTGCAACGGATGTTGCGTGAGCCCAGTTCCAAAGCCACAGACTTCGTGAAGCCGATGATGCCTGCCTTAGAAGCGGAGTAGTTGGCTTGTCCGGCGTTGCCCTTTATACCTACCACCGAAGTGATGTTGATGATCGAGCCGTTTTTGGCGCGCATCATGTGCTTAGTGGCACCTTTCGTTAAAGCAAACACAGATTTCAGGTTGGTATTGATCACCGCATCCCACTGCTCTTCGGTCATGCGCATCAGCAGACCGTCACGCGTGATGCCGGCGTTGTTCACCAGGATGTCGATCTTGCCAAACTCCGCTACTACATCCTCGATCAGCTTCTCAGCCTGCGCCATGTCAGAGGCGTCGGAGCGAAAACCTTTGGCTTTGCCGCCGTTGGCAGTCAGTTCCTGCTCCAGGGCTTGGCCTTTTTCAACGCTTGAGAGGTAGGTGAATGCTACCTGGGCGCCCATCTCTACCAACTTCTCGGCGATGGCGCGGCCTATACCTTTTGATGCCCCGGTTACGAGGGCTACTTTTCCTTCTAGTGCTTTCATAGGGGCCAAAGTTATAAAAGATTTTTTTATTCAGAAGGGCCGCCGCATTCTCCAGTTTTAGATGGCTACAATTTTCTGATTTTTAGTTGGTTAAGGTGATGTGAACGAGCAAAAGTGCAATCGGGGTAATGCGTGTTAAGCCACTTTGATGATATAGTTTAATTCTGAATATAGGCTGCAACATATTTATAATCTGAATATTGTGTTCTAAAATATTTTTATTTCTATCGGTTAAACCATATTTTCGTGCCATTCTTCCAACCAAAGGTACCTTGTAATGTTCAAACGTAGTGTCGGACTAGCCATCCTGATCGCGGTGTCGATGTTCGTGTTTATCACGGCAGCGCAAACAATCAGCTTCGAAAAATTCCATTTCTCAGAAGATAAAATAGTAACTGAACCGGAGCCCGAACCAGCCGTTGTGGTCAAAAAACCTGCCCCGATCATCTTCGGCATCCCCACCGACACACTCGAAATAGTAGAAGGCACCGTGGAAAGAGGGGAGAACCTCTCGCAGATCCTTGCCAGCTTCAACATCTCGCCGGTCACCATCGACCAACTGGCCCGCAAATCAAAAAAGATATTCGATGTGCGCCGCATCAACGCCAGGCGCAACTACATTATTCTGCATGCCCAGGACTCTGCACAAACGGCCCGCTACTTTATCTATGAACCAAACGAGGTGGAATATGTGATCTATGACCTGAACGGGGAACTGGACGTCCGCCTTGAGAAGCGCGAAGTGGAAGTGGTGGAGCGTGCCATAGCCGGTTTTATTGAAAGCTCCCTGTTCGAATCTATTCTGGCTGCCGGTGGCTCGCCGCAGTTGGTCAACCACTTTGCCGATATCTACGCCTGGCGCCTCAACCTGAGCCGTCTGCAGCCCGGCGACCATTTCAAGTTGATCTATGATGAAAGGCAGGTGAACGGTAATGTGATCGGTTTCGGGAAGATCAAGGCTGCTTATTTTGAGCACGAAGGCAAACCACTGTATGCCATTGCGTTTGACCAGGAAGGCAAGAAAGCCGGCTACTACGACCAGGACGGAAAAAGCCTGAAAAAAGCCTTCTTGAGAGAGCCATTGGAGTACAGTCGCATTAGCTCCCGCTTTACTAAGAATCGTTTCCATCCAGTGCAGAAGCGCTACAAGCCACACCTGGGCACCGACTTTGCCGCTCCGCGTGGCACACCGATCCGGACGGTGGGAGATGGCGTGGTACTGGAAGCGTCCTATACCCGGGGCAATGGCTACTATGTAAAGATCAAGCACAACAAGACCTATACCACCCAGTACCTGCATATGTCCAAATTTGCCAAAGGCATCAGACGTGGCTCCCGCGTTAGCCAGGGCCAGACCATCGGCTACGTAGGCAGCACCGGCCTGGCGACAGGCCCGCACCTGTGCTACCGCTTCTGGAAAAACGGCCGACAAGTGGACGCCCTGAAAGTGAAGCTGCCGTCCGCCCACCCGATCGAAAAGAAGTACAGAGAGGCTTTTGAAGAGTTGAAGTCTGAACTGGAGGGCAAACTAATGGCGATTGAGCCCAAAGGCTTGCAGCAGGAACTGCTGGCTACGGAGCAACAGAAGAATTTTAATGAAGAAGAGGTATAACGTTTATTATAAGTGAAACAAAAAAGGGGCGCTGCAAAGCGTCCCTTTTTTGTTTTGTGCCGATGAGGGTTCGTGGCTATACCTGTACTTGGATTCCTTTTGTCATATCGAAAGAATTGAGAGATCTGGAGCACTTAAAATCTGGACAATAATTCAGATTTCTCCTGAAACGAGGGCCCCTACCCCCAAGTCGAAATGACATTAAAAGCTTTAGATAACTATAATGGACAACGCCTTCTGCTCCTCTCCTAAAAAGACACTTTACTTAGTCGGATTTGTGGCAGCGGTAGAATTCTGATTGCAAAACTGTTTCAGATACTGAGCAGCTTCTTTTAAACCGAGTTTTTCAGCTTTTACCCAGTCTTCGCAGGCACCGCTTATGTCCCCGCTGGTATACCTGGGCGCTCCCCGGTTATAGTAGGCCTCGGCGTAGTTGGGCTGCAGCGTGATGGCGCGGCCGTAGTCGATGATGGCGCTGCGGTAGTCTTTAAGGGCGAAGCGCACCAGGCCACGGTTGTTGTATGTGCGAGCCTGCAGCTGATCGATCGAAACGGCTGTGTTGAAATCAATGAGTGCACCCTTGTAGTCCTGTAGGTTATACTTCGAAAGGCCACGGCTTACCCACGCTTCCACGTGTTTAGGATCCAGTGCCAGGGCTTTGTCAAAGTCAGCAATGGCACCGCGGTAGTCAAGTATGCGGTCGCGGGCGATGCCGCGGTTCGTCATCGTGACGATGTGCTCGGGCTCCTGCTTCAGCACTTCGCTGTACTCCTTTATGGCCTCGGTATATTTGCCAGACTTAAATTTCTGGTTGCCAGCATTGAAATGCTGCAGCGCCGTTTTCTTGGGGGCAGGCTGCGTTGCGGCCTTCTGTGAAAAAGCCGGTAGCGCAAGAAGTACAGGTATGATCAGAAGTAAAATTGTTTTCATGCAGTAGGGGTTACCTCATGTTATAGCGCGCAAAATACAATAGTTCAGTGCAATACCGAACAGCGATGCTGTTTTTTGTAGCAATTCTTGGTAATACCTGCGTGCTGCCTTTTTATAGTGCTATGTTTAACTCAGATCACACTGTTGCAGAACTGGTTTTGTGATGTTGGGATTATCGTTTAATTTTGCTCAGCATTTAAAAAAGAGAAACTATGGCATCAAAATACGATTTGGTAGTGTTGGGTAGCGGCCCGGGCGGTTATGTAGCGGCTATCCGCGCGTCGCAACTGGGTTTGAAAGTAGGTGTGATCGAGCGTGAGTCGCTGGGCGGCATCTGTTTGAACTGGGGCTGTATCCCAACCAAAGCATTGCTTAAGAGCGCAAACGTTTTCGAATACATCAACCATGCGGCTGACTACGGCATTACGATCGGAGAAGCCTCTGTAGACTTCAACGCGGTGATCAAGCGTAGCCGCGGTGTGGCCGACGGCATGAGCAAAGGCATTCAGTTCCTGTTCCGCAAAAACAAGATCGACGCCATCATGGGTACCGGCAAAGTAGTAGCCAAAGGCAAAATTGAGGTGACCGATGCAGACGGTAAAAAAGACACCGTAGAGGCAGACCACATCATCCTGGCAACAGGTGCCCGTTCCCGCGAGCTGCCTAACCTACCAATCGACGGCAAAAAGATCATCGGCTACCGTCAGGCCATGAATCTTGACAAAATGCCAGAGAGCATGGTCGTAGTAGGTTCCGGCGCCATTGGCGTGGAGTTCGCTTACTTCTACAACGCCATGGGCACGAAAGTGACCATCGTGGAGTACCTGCCGAACATTGTGCCGGTAGAGGACGAAGAAGTATCGCGTCAGCTGTCGAAGTCTTTCCGCAAATCAGGCATCAACATCATGACCGATTCCTCAGTGGAGTCAGTAGATACCAGCGGCGACCTTTGCAAAGTGAAAGTGAAAACGGCGAAAGGTGAAGAAACACTGGAAGCGGAAGTAGTGCTTTCGGCGGTAGGTATACAGACCAACCTCGAGAACATCGGTATCGAGGAGCTGGGTATAAAAGTAGACAAAGGCCGCGTGATCGTGGACGAGTACTACAAAACCAACGTGGACGGTATCTATGCGATCGGTGACATCGTGCCAGGCCCAGCGCTGGCGCACGTAGCATCTGCCGAGGGTATCATCTGCGTGGAGGCCATCACTGGTCACGATCCGGAGCCGTTGAACTATGGTAACATCCCGGGATGTACGTACTGCTCTCCTGAGATCGCTTCGGTTGGTCTGACAGAGAAAGCTGCTCGCGAGCAAGGTTTGGAGATCAAAGTAGGCAAGTTCCCATTCTCAGCTTCCGGCAAGGCAAGCGCCGCCGGTGCCAAAGACGGTTTCGTAAAATTGATCTTCGATGCGAAATATGGTGAGTTCCTGGGCGCGCACATGATCGGCGCCAACGTAACGGAGATGATTGCCGAGATAGTGGTTGCCCGCAAACTGGAAACTACTGGTCACGAGATCATTAAGTCGGTGCACCCGCACCCAACCATGAGCGAAGCCATCATGGAAGCCGCCGCAGCTGCTTACGACGAAGTGATTCACCTATAATTTTTTAGGTATAGCTTAAAAAAGCCTGACCGGATTTATCTGGTCAGGCCTTTTTTTGTACTTGCTGGTCTAGCCTAGCATTTTTTTTGGCTCTATATTTGAAGTGCAGGAGCTACTATTTATGTGATTTTGACTATATTGCGAACATTGTCAGGTGTGTAAAAACCTGTCGTATCGCTCGTAATCAGGAATTGAACGCTGAAGCAAGTTGCAAAAGAGTCATGGGGTGACGCAATAGTTCTGAACTTAATTAAGCCGAATTCTCTTTTATATTGAAACTTAGTACATCCTCAGTTCACTCTTTGTGCCTTTTTGCCCCTACGTGTGAGTTCTGATTTTTCACACAACACCCTAAAAACTATGAAGCTGCAAAGCAAAGTCAAGTTTGTCAACAAGGACAAAAGCCTGTTCTTTCCGACACTCCGCAAGCGTGTAGACGCTTATTTCGCTGAGAATAATATCCCCAAAACTGCCAACACCGCCATGATTGTAAAGAGCGTGGTGCTGTTGCTCACATACTTTCTGCCTTTTGTGGCCCTGCTTGTTTTTACACCCGGACTGGGCGTTAGCCTGCTGCTATGGTTCCTGATGGGATTGGGCGTGGCAGGGATAGGGATGAGCGTGATGCACGACGCCAACCACGGCGCCTTTTCCAAGAGCAAGCGTGTCAACGACCTGATGGGCCATACCTTAAATTTAGTGGGTGGCTCCGCTTTTAACTGGAAACTGCAACACAACATCCTGCACCATACCTACACCAACGTGGTAGACCTGGACGAGGATATTCAGGACAGACTAGTGCTGCGCTTCAATCCCCACAGCAAAGTGAAGTTCTTTCATAAGCTGCAGTGGGTGTACGCGTTTGTATTCTATGGTTTGCTCACACTCTATTGGGTGGTGGCCAAGGACTTTGTGCAGTATGCGCTTTTCAAAAAGAACGGTGTCAACAACAACACGGCAGCTGAGAACAGGAACTGGTTCATGAAACTGGTTGCCATGAAAGCGCTGTACTTCTTTACCATGTTTGGGGTGCCGACCCTTTTCTTCGGAATTCCTTTTCTGCAAGTATTACTAGGCTTTCTGTTGATGCACTTTGTGGCCGGTATTATCCTGACGGTCGTATTCCAGTTGGCGCATACCGTAGAGGGAACCACGCACCCGAGGCCGGACGAGACCGGTGTGATTGAGAATGACTGGGCGATACACCAGATGAACACCACCGTTAACTTTTCGCGCCACAACAAAATTCTGTCGTGGTACGTGGGAGGATTGAACTTCCAAGTGGAACATCACCTTTTTCCGCGTGTATGCCATGTGCATTACCCGGCCATCGCAGGTATTGTGAAAGAAACGGCCGAAGAATTTGGCGTTCCCTATCTCGAGAATGAGACTTTTGGGCAGGCCGTGCGCTCCCACATTGCCACGCTGCATCGCTTTGGCCGACTGCCAAATATGAACGAGGCCATCGGCTAACAAAATCAAATTACCCGCACCTGCTTATACTCCCACATTTCTACTCTATATTTGTAGCCGCTTTTGCATATCTGACTGGCAAAATTGATTTGGTCAGCGCTTGCATACAGCAGAAAATCACAAGTTAGAGCGGCAAAGACAAACACATAACCGACTGATTCGTAGGATATACCTCCCTCGGGTGAGTTTTGAATAAAGATTATCAAGTAGATTAAATGAAGCTTAAAGGCAAAGTAAAATTCGTTAACAAAGAAAAAAGTCTGTTTTTCCCGACGCTCCGCAAACGTGTGGATGCCTATTTTTCTGAAAATAACCTGCCCAAATCCGGCAGTTCCAGCCTGCTGGTAAAGAGCATTGTGCTGTTGCTGATGTATGTGGTGCCATTTGCGGTTCTGCTTGCCCTCACACCAGGTATAGGCATTAGTCTGCTGCTGTGGTTTGTGATGGGCCTGGGCGTGGCCGGCGTGGCCATGAGTGTGATGCACGATGCCAACCACGGCGCTTTCTCCAAAAACAAGACAGTGAACTACCTGATGGCGCACTCGGTGAACCTGCTGGGGGCCTCCGCTTTTAACTGGAAACTGCAGCACAACATCCTGCACCATACCTACACCAACGTAGTGGATATGGACGAGGACATCGACGACATGGTCGTACTACGTTTTTCCCCGCACACCGACGTGAAGTTGATCCACAGGCTGCAGTGGGCGTACGCTCTGTTTTTCTATGGACTACTTACCCTGTACTGGGTCATTTTGAAAGATTTTGTGCAGTTCTTCAAGTATATCAAGAGCGGGGTAAACGCAAATTCCAAATCAGAAAACACAGTGGCCTTTCTGAAGATCGTTGCATTTAAAGTGCTGTACTTCTTCTCTATTCTCGTTGCCCCTACTCTGATTTTTGGTATACCTTTCTGGGAAGTGCTGGCCGGCTTTGTGCTGATGCATTTTGTAGCAGGCATTATCCTGTCGACGGTGTTTCAGCTGGCGCACACGGTGGAGGGCACCAGCCATCCGCTGCCAAGTGAGAGTGGCGTAATCGAGAATGACTGGGCTATCCATCAGTTGAGCACGACCGCCAATTTCGCGCGTAAGAGCAAGTGGCTGTCGTGGTATGTGGGCGGACTGAACTTCCAGATTGAGCACCATTTGTTCCCGCGCATCAGCCACGTGCACTACCCGGCCATTGCGGAAATCGTGAAGCAAACCGCTGCCGAATTTAACCTCACCTACATCGAGAGCAAAACCTTCATGCAGGCCGTGCACTCACATTTGAGCACCCTGCACCGGTTCGGGCGACTGCGTCTGCCGAACCTGAACGAGGTGATGGCGTAGTTTTTTTGACAAAAGACTATTTGATAAAGGACAAAAGACCTTTAGAATACAGCAAATCAAGAACGGCGGGAATACACTCCCGCCGTTTTTTTGTTGCACACAGGTATAGCGCCTTGCCGGGCTACCCTATACCTTTGCACCAGCGTTGGCCGCACAACCTGGCTAACCACGTATACCTGAAGCTATTATGACATTCAAAGACCTATCCCTGATTTCGCCCATCCTGCAGGCGCTGGAAGAGGCGGGCTATATCCTGCCCACGCCCATCCAGTTGCAAGCTATACCTGAAGTGCTGCAGGGCCGCGATTTGCTGGCGACGGCCCAGACGGGTACAGGCAAAACGGCGGCCTTCGCTATACCTATATTGCAGCTGCTACACGGGCAGGCTATACCTGTGCCGCGCATCATCCGGGCACTTGTGCTCACGCCCACGCGCGAGTTGGCCAGTCAGGTAGGCGATAGTTTCGCAGCCTACAGCAGGTATACCGACCTGAAACAGTTGGTGGTATATGGCGGCGTGCCGTACAAAGTGCAGACCGAAGCGTTGCAGGCAGGTATAGACATTCTCGTAGCCACACCCGGCCGTTTGCTGGACCTGCTCGACCAGGGTTTTGTGGACTTGGAGCACGTGCAGCTGCTGGTTCTCGACGAGGCCGATCGTATGCTCGATATGGGCTTTCTACAGGACATCCGTCGGGTGCTGCATGCCATACCTGAAAAACGACAGACTCTGTTCTTTTCGGCTACCATGGCCCCCGAGGTAAGCAAGCTGGCTAAGAAGATATTGACAGAACCTGTGACGGTAGAAGTGACGCCTATCTCATCGACGGCAGTTACCATCCGGCAGGAACTGTATTATGTGAAGAAAGCGAACAAAATGCCTTTGCTGCTGCACCTGTTGCAGCATACAGGTATAGACCGCACGCTGGTATTTATACGCACCAAAGAAGGAGCTGACAAACTGGCCAAAGAACTCAGCTCCGTAGGTATAGCCGCCGAGGCCATCCACGCCGACCGCGCCCAGCGTGACCGGGAGCGAGTGCTGGAGAGCTTCAAAAACAGCGAAACACGTGTGCTGGTGGCGACTGATGTAGCCGCCCGGGGAATTGATGTAGAGGAGCTATCGCATGTGATTAACTACGAACTGCCTTTTGAGCCGGAGACGTATGTGCACCGCATCGGCCGCACGGGCAGGGCGGGGGCTGCAGGTATAGCGATTACCTTCTGCGGCGCCAGCGAAACCCCATTACTCATCGCCCTTCAAAACCTGACCGGCAAAGCTATACCTGTAGTAGACCAGCATCCTTTTCCGCTCACCACGCAGGATTTTATGGATGCAGCCGCTGGTTCTAAAAACGACAAGCGCAAAGGCTCAGGCAGGGGAGGGAAAGGCAAGCGGGGGAGACGATAGCATAGGAGTACCTGGTGCACGTAGCTCCCGCAATTGTCTGTCATCTAGCCTAATTTTACCCAAATAAAACAGGCCGCCGGTTTCCCGATGGCCTGTTTTGTTATCAACGACAGGTATAGCCTATCGCTCGTCTTGTGGCTGCTGGTAATTCTCCCGCTCTCGCTGGCGTTCCCGCTTCTTCTTGTCTTTCTTGCGGCCGATGGCTCCACCACCGACTGCACCTGCCGCGCCACCAATCACCGCACCGGAGGTACCCCCCACGGCAGCACCTGTGGCTGCACCCGCTGCACCGCCTATCACGGCGCCTTTCTTTTTACTGCTCCAACCGTCTGTGCCAGCACAACCACCTAGTAGAAATACTGACATTATTGCAAAGGTTAATATTCTTATATTTTTCATAGTTCATTGGTTTTCAAGTGAATGTTATACGAATTGTGCGTATGTGTTGTTTTCGGTCCCTTTCGAAATAGTGCAATTTTAACCTGAAGTGCAGGCCTGATTTGGGAAGGGGTATGAAATAATTATTGGCCGGAAATAGAAATTTAAGCCCTCACGCAGCAAAAAAACAATCGCGCCGTAGTATATTGGCTTAAGCAATTTCTATTACAGACACTACATGACCGACATTGCCATATCCCCCTGCCTGCTTGCAGACCTGACCGATCTGCGGAACATAGCCATAGAGGCTTACAACGACCATTATACGTACCTCTGGCACGATGGCGGAGCCTGGTACCTCGACCGGTGTTTCTCGGAGGAGGCGCTGCGCCATGACCTGGCTAATCCTAACTCGTCTTATTTCATGATCCAGTACCAGGATGCGCCTGTGGGTTTTATGAAGTTCAATAAAGACAAGGCGTTGGAGGGCTATACAGATGCTGAGTGCCTTGAATTGGAGCGGCTATACCTGGTTGACCTCGCTTCAGGTATAGGCATCGGTAAATGGGCCGTGGATTTTACAGTGCAGTATGCCCTTGAAAGCGGCAAGCGAGTTGTCTGGCTCAGAGCCATGGATAGCAGCCGTTCCGTGGACTTTTATGAGCAGAATGGCTTTGTGCGGTGGGGAACCGACGAGCTCGACTTCGAGCAGATGAAGGAGATATACCGCGGCATGGTGATCATGAAAAGAGACATTGCCTGATGCGCTGAAACGATTCTCTTTATACCTTTGAATCCGACAAAACTGCACCGCATGAAGCTCCGCCTCATATTTGCCCTATACCTATGCACGCTCGTGGCCTGCAGCCAACAAGAGGAAGAACAGTATGAGCGGCTTGAACAGGAAAACGTAAGCTCAGATGTAAACACATGGGTAAAGGCCGACCTGCAGTGCGAGGAAATCCAGAATGCCGATGATGACAATCCGTTAGCTGTGGTATACCTGAGTCAAATGGAGATGCAGTATGTGATCGATACGGTGTATACCTGCTCCGTCATCGCGCCGCAGATGTTCACTTCCTTTGGGGTACCACGCCAGGCGCTCTCGGCCTGCGGTGGCTGGTGGGCCGGACAAGGCAACTTTTACTATACCCTGCACGAAGGCGATAGCATCGCTGTGATGCATGCCAGGCCTGTTAAAAGCGACTCCGTAGACTTTCAGTATACCTTACTGCAGCGGGTGCCAGTCTCGCACAGCACCACCGACCTGCCCGAAGAAAGCTACATGCCTTAGGCTGCTTCTTTAATGACGTTTTGCTTCGTTCTACTCACCAGGTATACCCCTGCAAAAATCAGGAGCGCATAGATCGCCTTTTGCAGCGTGAACACATCTTTGCCTACCCCAATTGCAATCAGGATAGCCATCACGGGCTGCAGGTATATGTAAGCACCAACCAACGAGGGATTGGCGTAACGTAGCGCCCAGGTGTTGAGCAGGTAGGCCACGATAGTGACCGCAAAGACCATGAACAGAATAGCCAGCCAGATCGACACTGGAAACGCGTTGTATTCAGGCGCCATGAGCTGTTGCCAGCCAAACGGAATCACCAGCACGGCTCCTACCGTAAAGATGCGGCTCACAATGGTAATGGCCTGGTACTTCTGCATCAGCGGCTTTACCAGCACCAGGTACAGGCCAAAAGACGTGGCGTTCAGGATGATGAGAAGGTCACCCCACAGGTTGCCAGTAGCCTGTCCACCCTGCGAGGTATAAATGAGCAGAAAAGCACCCACACAGGCCATGGCTATACCTGACACCTTCCGCTTGCCGATGCGCTCCCGCAGCAGCAGGGCCGAAAAAACCAGCACCACCACCGGCACAATCACCATGAGGAGCGCCGCATTGATCGGAGCAGTCAGGTTCAAGCCGCCAAAAAAGCACAGCTGGTTGACGGCCACACCGGTCACCCCACACAGAATTACCCGGATGTTGTCAGCACGACCCACAATCTTCTCCTTCACCACGAGGCGGGCAAAAATGCCAAAGAAAAGTGCCGCCGACACCACCCGGATCAGGATTAATCCGAATGGGCCAACATACTCAGGCATCACCTCTTTGGCGATGCTGTAATTACTACCATAGATAAGTGCCACCAGAAAAAGTGAGGCGTGCACCTGTACCTGTTTATTCATGCCGCAAAATTACGTGCTTAATCGGTTTGTACCGTATAAGGAGGCAACTAAAACCCATACGCTCAAGCTACACTACTACATGAATCAAATACCTCTAACGGTGAGAAGAGCCATCGAAATAACAGGACTGTTTTTTCTGGGCTGGATAATAGTATTGGGAAAGGGATTGCTGGCACCCCTGCTCATGGCATTCTTCATCAGCATCATGCTGCTGCCGGTATACCGTTTTTTCAGGAACAGTAAGATGCCGGAGGCGGTAGCCATTGGCCTGAGCTTGTTGGCGATGATTGTGGTGCTGGGCGGCATTGTATGGTTTTTCTCCTCCCAGATCAGCGTGCTGATACGTGATTTCCCGACCATCCAGAAAAACGTGATGAACCACCTGAACGCGCTGAGCACATGGGTTGGGAGCAATACACCCTTTTCTTCTCAGGAACAGATCAATTTCGTTAAAGAGCAGAGTAACAACCTACTGACCTATGCCGGTACCCTGCTGGGCGGTGTGGCTGGGGGCGTTACGGGTATTCTGATCTTCCTGGGCCTGTTGCCCATTTACATCTTCCTGCTGCTCTTTTACCGGAACCTCCTGCTGCGCTTTGTGTTCCTGTGGTTCCCCCGCGATAACCACGAGAAAGTGGAGGAGATACTGCGCGAGATGCAGGTGATCATCAAGAGCTACCTGTTCGGCCTGCTCATACAGGTAACCTACATGACGGTGCTGCTCGGCGGCCTTCTGATGATCATCGGTATTAAGCACGCGCTGCTTATCGGAATTATCTTCGCTTTTCTCAACCTGATACCCTATGTGGGCGCGCTGCTGGGCAACATCATCGGGGTGCTGCTCACGCTGGCCTCGTCACCTGATATCTGGCCGATCTTTGTGGTGTTGGGTACCATTGCCGGTGTGCAGTTCCTGGATAACAACATCCTGATGCCCCGCATCGTGGGTTCCAAGGTCAAGATCAATGCCCTCGCCACCATCGTGGGTGTGGTAGTGGGCGGCGAGATAGCAGGTATAGCAGGCATGTTCCTGTCGCTCCCGATTATTGCGGTGCTGAAAGTGGTGTTTGACAGAACAGATCAGTTCAAGCAGTGGGGTGTGCTGTTTGGTGACGAGCGTCCTTCCCGCAGCCCCATGGAAGTTCCGGTGCTGCGCTGGAACACGAAAGCCATCAGGCAAAAACTCGAGAAGGAAAACGAGATAGAGCCGCCGCATGAAGGAGAAAAAGAGGAGGAGACGAAGAGGTAGGAGATACACTAATTCAGTCCGTCAGCTTTGCCCTCAAATTCGTAACTTTGTTTAGAACGAATTTCGAAGAGAGAAAAAGAGCAGATGAATCACCCGAACGTACCTTTGGCCGAGCGCTTGCGGCCACACAACCTGGACCAGTATTACGGACAAAAGCACCTGGTAGGGCCGGATGGCATCCTGCGCCGCTACATCGAAGGCGGGGTTATACCTAGCATGATTTTGTGGGGACCTCCGGGCGTGGGTAAAACTACGCTGGCTAACATCATCGCCAACCAAATGAAAGTGCCTTTTGTGGCGCTGAGTGCCATTAATGCGGGCGTGAAGGATATCCGGGAAGTGATTGAGCAGGCCAAAAAGCGGCAGGGCACGGTGCTGTTCATCGACGAGATTCACCGCTTCAACAAGTCGCAGCAGGACGCATTGCTGGGCGCTGTGGAAAAAGGCACCGTGACTTTAGTGGGCGCTACGACCGAGAATCCTTCCTTTGAGGTGATATCGGCCTTGTTGTCGCGCTGCCAGGTATACATTCTCAAACACCTCACCAAAGACGAACTCATCGAACTGGTTGACAAAGCGCTGGAGCAGGACGAGTGGATGCGCCACCGCAAGGTGCGGATAGAAGAATACGAAGCGCTGCTGACCATTTCGGGTGGCGATGCCCGCAAGCTGCTGAACCTGCTCGAGATCGTTGCTGAAGGTATAAAATCCGACGAAGTGGTGGTGACCAACGAACTGGTGAAGCAGGTGGCCCAGCAGAACATCGTGATGTACGACAAGTCGGGTGAGATGCATTATGATCTGGTTTCGGCTTTCATCAAGTCCATCCGCGGCTCCGACCCTAATGCGGCTGTTTACTGGCTGGCCCGCATGATCGAGGGCGGCGAAGATCCAAAATTCATTGCCCGTCGATTGCTCATCGCCTCTTCCGAAGACATCGGACTGGCCAACTCCAACGCGCTGCTCATGGCAACTTCCTGCTTTCAGGCAGTGCAGATGATCGGCTATCCGGAGGCGGAAATCATTCTTTCGCAGTGCACGGTATACCTGGCGACTTCACCGAAGAGCAATGCCAGCTACAAAGCCATCAAACAGGCCCGCCAACTGGTGCAGCAAACCGGCAACCTACCTGTTCCGCTGCACATCCGCAACGCCCCGACTAAACTGATGAAAGAGATCGGGTACGGCAACAACTACAAGTATGCCCACGACTACGAAGGCAATTTTGTGCAGCAGGAGTTCATGCCGCAGGAACTCACCAACACCGCCCTTTACCAGCCCGGCAACAACGCCCGCGAACGCGACCTGCTCAAGCAACTGCAGGCACAGTGGGCCAAGAAGTACCGGTATTAGAGTTTGGGAGTTGAGGAGTTTAAGATTCGACAAATGAACAGAACTGTTTTCGTGATTTTATTGGTGCTGCAAATTGTCTGCTTTCTGGTTTGGCGGCATTTGGGGTATAGATATGGAGGAGCGTATCTTTTCCTTTCGGGAATAGTGATGCTCTATTTCCGCAGACGCTACCTGGATATGAAACCCTACTGGGGCGGAGAATTTTCAGACGTTCCCAAGTATTTCACCGGAAAGTATAAATCAAAGATCAGACAGGTATAGCAAAGGGATAACTACATCAGGATAAGGGGAACACTGGCTCTTCCTAGGATCCATGTCCCGAAGAGCCTTTTAAAAAGCCATTTGCAAATTATGCCTATACTTGTAGGGACAGGTCGCGACCTGTCGGGCTATACCTGTCCGATTTGCGCACCGGCGTACTTGTCCAATTCGCTCAAGTTAATTGTTCTCCCAACAATTTAACCTTTCAACCATCAACCATTCAATTAGTCTATGAAAAGGCCCGATTGGTCGAGATTGCTGTTTAATGGGGTTTGGTATTGAACTTTAAGCGCTATTTTTGTTTATTGTATGCAGGGACCAGTATTTCCTGATACCTTTAAAACAGAACCTTAACCCTAACTAGAACCTATGTTGAATTTCCTCCGATATGTACTGGCGACCATCCTTGGCCTGTTCATATTTTTCTTTCTGGGCCTCCTGATTATGGTCGGCATCATTGCGGCATCAGCCTCCAAGGGCGATATCACGGTAGCCGAAAACTCCGTGCTGGAGCTTAAACTGGACAAAGCCATCGTGGAACGTGAGCAGGAGAACCCCTTCGGTGACCTCTCTTTTGGCTTCTTCTCGATGAGTAGCGGCGACGGATTAGATCAGATCAAAGCCTCTATTCGCCGTGCCAAAACAGACGACAATGTAAAAGGCATCTTCCTGAACATGCGCTTCGTGGATGCCGGTATGGGCAAACTGGAAGAGATTCGTGATGAACTGATCGACTTCAAGGAGTCAGGCAAATTCATTGTGTCTTACGGCGATATGACCAACGAGAAAGCTTACTACCTTTCTTCTGTGGCCGACAAAATATACCTGAACCCACTGGGTACGCTGGAGTTTAACGGCATCAGCTCTGAGGTGTTCTTCTTCAAAGGCACCCTCGAAAAACTCGATATCAAGCCTGAAATCTTTAAAGTTGGCGATTTCAAGAGTGCGGTAGAGCCTTTCTTCCTCGACAAGATGAGCGAAGCCAACCGGGAGCAGATGACTTCTTTCCTGAACTCGATCAACGACTACCAACTGCGCAAAATCGCTGAGGCTCGCGGCAAGACGTATGAGGAACTGAAAAAAGTATCGGATGAAGTGTTGGTTCGTGAAGCGGAAGACGCCAAAACACATGGACTGGCCACTGATATTGGCTACTACGACGAAGCTATAGATTACATGAAAGAGCAAGTTGGTGTAGAAGCTGACAAAAAGCTGCAGTTGGTTAGCCTTGCCAAGTACAAAAAGGTGAAAGACGCGGAAAAGAGTGGCTCCGCTAAAAATCGCATTGCCGTGATTTACGCGGAAGGCGACATTGTGGACGGTGAAGGTGATGACGACCAGATCGGTAGCACACGCTATGCAGAAGCGATCCGCAATGCCCGTATGGACAAAAACGTGAAGGCTGTGGTACTCCGCATCAACTCACCGGGTGGCAGCGCGCTGGCGTCTGATGTGATGTGGCGCGAAATCCAGGAGACCCGTAAGGTGAAACCCGTGATTGCCTCCATGTCTGACATGGCTGCCTCCGGCGGTTACTACATGGCTATGGGTTGCGATACAATTGTGGCGCACCCGAACACCATCACAGGCAGTATCGGTGTGTTTGGCATCGTTCCGAACTTCGAAGGTTTCTTCAAAAACAAGCTGGGCATCACGGTGGACCGCGTAAGCACAGGCAACCACTCAGACCTGCCGACTGTTACCCGTGCCATGACGCCTTTCGAGAAAGAAATCGTGCAGCGCGAGATCAATAAGATCTACGAAGTATTTACCCAAAAAGCAGCTGACGGCCGTGGCATGTCGCAGGACGACCTGAAGAAAATTGCTTCGGGCCGTGTGTGGTCAGGTATAGAAGCCAAGGAGCGCAACCTGGTGGATGTGCACGGTGGCTTGGAAAAAGCCATCGAAATTGCCGCTGCCCGTGTAGGTATAGAAGATGATTACCGCATCAAAGAGCTGCCGCGCCGTAAGACTTTCTTCGAAGAGATGCTGGGTGAGGCTGGTTCGCAGGTAAAAGAACGTGCTGTGAAGGCTGAGCTAGGTCAGCTATACCCTATGTACAACATGTACAAGAAAGTGGAAAACATGCAAGGTATACAAACTCGTATGCCGTATGAACTGACGATCCATTAAAGATTATAGGCAGGTATAGCCTGCTGCTGATTTAATATCTGAGAGCCCGCTGGTGCAGACTAGTGGGCTTTCTGTTTCAGGACTGAGCCATTTTTTGCAACTTGCAGGTATAGCGGGGGAGGTTTATTTAATGGCGCGAGCGTCCACGCTCGTGACTGTTATAGTGGGGCCTCTGGCTCAGGTATAGGTAGGTATAGTTTACTTTGCTTTGTAGTAACTGCTATTGCAGGTATAGCTACTTGAGTTGCTTCATTGCTTGCCCTGGCCGGAGGGCACTCACTTTTTGTCTTGACACAAAAAGTAAGCAAAAAGGTCAAGACTCCCCAAACTCGCTGAACGCTCGAACAGTGGGTAGTCACAAAGGTGCACCTGGCTAAGGCTGTTTGTTTCATAGTAGAAGTGGCAAGTTACTTTTTCTATACCTGCCAGTGGAATGTTACTGGTGCAATAGGGCTATACCTGAGAAATTGAAGTGGCTAAGAACCAGGCACAACTAAAGCGGTACAAAACCTTTGGTACCACCACATGATGAAAATCATTTATTCTCTCAGAATAAATGCCCTATTTCGCGAACCTAAATACAGCATAAAAAACGATGAACGATATGATGCAGCAATTACGAGAGTCCGCTTCTTTTATTCAGGAAAAGACAGGCAATTTTCAACCTGAGTTCGGAATTATACTGGGCACAGGCCTGGGTGCTTTGATCAAAGAAATTGAGATAGAACACAGACTTGACTACGCCGATATTCCGCACTTCCCGGTTTCGACGGTAGAGAGCCATACCGGTCGTTTGGCTTTTGGTACGCTGGCCGGACGTCGTGTGATCGTGATGCAGGGACGCTTCCATTACTACGAGGGCTATACCATGAACCAGGTAGTGCATCCGGTGCGTGTCATGAAGTTGCTGGGCGTTAATAAGCTCTTCATTTCCAACGCTAGCGGTGGCCTGAATCCTGCTTTCAACACCTCTGATCTGATGGTGATCACCGACCACATCAACCTGCAGCCGTCTAACCCGCTGATCGGTCCGAATTTAGACGAACTGGGACCTCGTTTCCCGGATATGAGCGAAGTGTATGACGAGAAGATGGTGCGACAGGCCATGGTGATAGCGGAAGATGCCGGCTTCACGCTGCAGGAAGGCGTCTATGCGAGTGTGCCCGGCCCGATGCTGGAAACGTTAGCAGAGTATACCTATATTTCCCGAATCGGGGCTGATGCCGTGGGCATGTCGACGGTGCCGGAGGCCATTGCTGCCCGTCACATGGGCATGAAGATCTTCGGCATCTCTGTGATCACGGATATGGGTACGCCCGATCGTATCAAGAAGGTGAACCTGGCCGATATTCTGGAAGCCGCCGCCGTAGCCGAACCACGAATGACCATGCTGATCAAAGAAATGGTTCGTCAGCAGTAATTTTGTAAACACTAGTGCGAAGGCACAAAAGCAATAAGCAGGGGTAGCCAATTTGGCTACCCCTGCTTGTTTTAAGAAACCTTATACAGTTTCTGTGCTATTTTTCGATCACCACCGTCTTGCGGTTGTAAGAGAGATTCGTGAAAATACCGATGCCGCCTTTCACCGAAGACACAATGCGGGAAGGCTGCGCAAAAGGGTTGCCGTTCGCATTGCGGGCATCTGAAACGGAGCCCAGGAAGTCGTAGTACTGCTGTTCGATGTGGAAGAGCGAAACGACCAGCGTGTCGCCTTCCTCGTATTCATAGCCCGAGCCGTAAGATACGCGCTGCCCGTTGGTGAGCCGGTCGCTGGATATGAAGTCGCGCTGGGAGGAGTTAGAGAGGCTGTCACGGTTCACCATGTAGCGGTAAAAGTTCTCAGTATTTGGATCGTCCTGGTAAGAAGTGAGCAAATAGGCTTTGTTCTTTTCATTGAACTTCCACTCTACTGCCTCGATCGGAACCTGGCCCATGATCGTGGTGGTGCCTGTCACATGGCGCCCTTTACTGTCTTTTACCTCCAGTGTGACCACATCACCCGGTTGCAAGTTCAGTATCTCGCTATGGCGGTGGGTAAAGTACTTGCCGGTCTCCTTGTTCTGAACAGGACTGAAAGGCAGCTTGATTGTTCTGCCCTTATGCGTTATAAAAACCTCTGCATCGGGCACGAGCGGCAGTTCCGGGTCGTTGAAGTAGCTCACGCTCTCCAGCACCACAGCCCGCAGCGTTTTGCCGGGCTCCAGGTAACACTCCACCACCAACTGCGATTCATGGGGCGGCAGCTTCACTTCCACTTCCTGTTCCAGGTCACAGGAGGCAAGCAGTAAAAGCAGGGGCATCAGCAAGGTATAGATCGTGCGTCTGGTCTTCATCAGAACTTGAAATTATAAGTAACAGAAGGTATAACCGGGAACAGTGACACCTGCTTGGCCCGGAAGCCGAGCGTTTCGTTGTCGTCCTCGTCCTTCACCTGTTCAAAATACACAAAGTACGGGTTGCGGCGGTTATAGGCGTTATAGGCGCTGAAGGTCAGGTCGGCCTCGCCGTGCTTCGGCTTGAGCTTGAGTACCAGCCCCAGGTCCAGGCGGTGGAAAGCGGCCAGCCGGAAGCTGTTGCGGTCGCTGTACACAGGCACCACAGTGGCTCCCTTGCCCTGCACATCCTGAAAGGCAAAGCGGGCCACTGGCAGCGAATAGGCGTTGCCGGTACCGTACACAAAAGCGCCGGTCAGGTGGATGCGTTTGCTCAATTCATGCAACACGACCACACTTACATCGTGGCGACGATCGTAGCGGGTCGGGAAGCGGCGGCCCTCGTTGATTCCGTCGAACTGGCGGTAACTCCACGACAAGGTATAGCCCACCCAGCCCGTTGTGCGTCCCTTTATCTTTTCGAGGTATACCTCATTGCCGTAGCTTTCGCCTTTGCCGAACAGAAACTCCTCTTCCAGGTTGTCATTCACAAACAGATTGGCGCCGTCACGGAAGTCGATCTGGCGGTGCATCCACTTGTAGTACAATTCGTTGGTGACCATATAGCGGCCCCCACCGAAAAGATGGCTTATACCTGCGGCCACCTGCTGCGAGCGCTGCGGCTTCACGTAGTCGTTGGAAGGATACCAGATATCGGTCGGCAGCGAGGCACCGGAGTTGGCCACCAGGTGAATGTACTGCATCATGCTGGCATAACTGGTCTTCAGGGAAGTACGCTCACTCAGGCTATACCTCGCAGAGGCTCGCGGCTCCAGAGCGCCATAGGTTTTGCCGCCGCTGTTAAAGGCAGAGAGCCGCAGACCGTAGTTGAGCGAAAGCTGGCTGTTCACCTGAAAATCGTCGGCGATGTACGCTGCTGCTTCCGTGGCCTCGTAATCGTTGCCTGCACTGAAACTCTGCCTGTCATCATCCGAGTCGAAGTTGAGGCGGCCGATGGTAAAGTTGTGCTTGGTGGCCATAGCGCCGAACTGCAAGGTATGGCCTTTGTCCAGGATCAGGCTGAAGTCCGTTTTCAGGGCCACGTCACGGATGTCGGAGGTCAGGTTGAAGCTGAACACGTCGATCTTGTTGCTGACGTTGTACTGGTAGCTGCTGCCCGAAAGCGTGGTGTTTACCTGAAAGCGCGGGTTGAACTTGTGCTGCCAGCGCAGGGCACCCACCTTATTGCCCCAGTCGAAGCCAAACTCAAAATCAGCGTCGTTAAAGCCAAAGAAATCACGCCCGTAGTAGCCGCTTACGAACAGTTCGTCTTTCTCGCCCAGCTTGTAATTTGCTTTGCCATTGAGGTCGTAGAAGTAATAGTCAGGTATAGGGTTAAAGTCTTTTTTGCCCTCCTGCAGGCGGTTGATCTGGCGCGTGAACACATCCACATACGTGCGCCGGCCGGAGAGGATGAAGGAGGACTTGTCTTTCACGATCGGCCCGTCCACGGTCAGGCGGGAGGCAATCAGGCCAATGCCGCCGGTTACGCCGATGCGCTCTTTGTTGCCTTCACGCATCTTCACATCCAACACCGAAGAGAGCCTGCCGCCAAACTGCGCTGGAAAGCCCCCTTTGTAGAGGTCCACGCTTTCGACGGCATCCGGGTTGAACACCGAGAAGAAACCGAACAGGTGGGAGGCATTGTACACGACGGCATCATCCAGCAGCACCAGGTTCTGGTCCGGCCCGCCGCCGCGCACGTACAGACCCGATGCGCCTTCGCCCCCGGATTGTACCCCGGGCTTGAGCTGCAGCGTCTTGATCAGGTCGACCTCTCCAAAAAGGGACGGCAGCAGTTTGGCCTCCCGCGTGGTCAGCGTCTCGACGCTCATCTGGCTGGCAGTGAGTTTCTGCTGCAGGGAATTGGCCTCGATCACGACTTCGCGCAACTGGCTGTTGGCAGGCAGCAAGGCAAAGTTGATGGTCAGGTTCCGGTCTGTGACCTCGATGATGCGGGAGATCGGTTCGTAGCCGATGTAAGTGGCTTGCAAGGTATGGCTGCCCTCCGGCAGCTGCAGCGTATAGAAACCGCGGGCATCCGTGGCAGCGCCTATGCGCAACTCCGGAACTGATACAGTAGCCCCGATCAGTGCGTCTTCGTTGCCGGTACCCCGCACATAGCCACTAATGGTATAGGTGCTTTGAGCAAACACATCGGTGGCAACGAGACTGAGTAGGCAGAAAAGGTATACAGCAAAAGCTGGTAAGCGCATCTAACTAAATTTAAAACTGAGGGCTTTGAAAATCAGGTACAAAGGTACATAAATTACCTGATCTGCCCCGGTAAAACGATCATTGTCAGATCATTTAAGGCGATTTTACTCTAATAAACAGCCGTATAGTTAAAATGTTCCGTTTAGGTATAGTGATTAAGGCAGGGTCTCGTTCAGCCAGGCCGCGCGCAGGCGAAACTGCCTTTCGGTTGGCGACTCTACAGGCTCGAGCAGGTGCAGTACCTCGCGCTTAACGGCAGTTACCTTACCCGTGAGTTTTTTGGGTTTTACAACGCCCTTGGCGTCTTTGCGGCCTACCGTGATCTCTATTTTGCTGCCGGGCTTGGCCTGTTGCAGCTCTTCGCCTATGATGTCGCGGATGTTCATCGGGGTGACTTCCTTGCCATTGAAAGCCAGTAACTGGTCTCCCTCCTTGAAGCCCATCTGCTTCCCGAATTCGTCCATGTCATCTGCTTCGGCCACCGTGATCTTATCGGCTTCGCGATCATAACCCGGCACAAAGCCCCCGTAGGAGTTGACCAGTTGCACGGCTACCGGCTCGTACTTCACACCAACTTTTTCAAACAACTCCTTTAAAGGCAGTGGCTCGCTTCCTTCCACGTAGCGGGCAAAAAAGGTCCGTATCTCAGGGTAGGTGAGCTCGGCTATTTTATCGAAGAGCTCGTCGTCTTTAAAGGGTTTGCCTTTGCCGTAGGTTTTGGCCAGGTCCTGCATCAGGTTCACCAGCCCGTATTTGCCATCCGATAGATCGCGCAGCTGTATGTCCAGCGCCATCCCGATCAGTGCACCCTTCTGGTACACGTTGCCATACTGATTTTCGTACTCATCCAGCACCTTGGCACTCATCTCCGTGAAAGGCAGGGTGTCGTTAAAGGCCATGGAGCTGAAAATGTACTCCCGGATCTTCAGCATGAACTCATCCACCGAAATCAGCTTTTCGTGTACCTGCACATGCGAGGCAAAATATTCCGTCACGCCCTCATAAAGCCACAGATGCTTCGACATGCGGGGGTTGATGAAGTCGAAATCGTGAATCTCTTCGGATTGGATGGAGAGCGGTGTCACGATATGGAAAAACTCATGCGCAGCTACGTCGCGCATGGTGCTGTTGAAACGCTCTTCGGGCATTTCGGGCAGATAATATACCGAGGAGTTGGAGTGCTCGAGCGCCCCATAAGAGCCTGATTTGCCCGGTCGCTCCGGTACGTAGATCAGGAAGGCATACTTGTCGACAGGCAGTGTGCCGCCGAGGTAGCTGCGCTGCGCCTCCAGAATGTCGCGGATGTTATCGGCAATGGGCTTAGAGGTCACGCTACCGGTTGGGGAGTAAACGGATACCAGTACTTCGGTTTCGCCCAAACTGAGCACCGTCGTATCAGGTTTGTTGTACATGAGCGGAGAATCGGCCAGCTCCACGTAATTGGGTACGTTATAGGTATCGGTGGTGGCGGTGCTGGAAGTGGCCTGCAACGCCGTGGAGCCATAAAAACCAGCCGGTTTGGTCACAGTGAGTTCGTAAGGCACCTGCTTGAGTCCATCGAAATAACCGACGAAACCGAATGGGTTGAGCAGGAAATTCTGGCCTTCTTCGATGTTGGTGCCGCCCGGCTCAAACACTACGTCCTGCCGTCGGGCTGCATCGAAGGTGTCGTCTACCCAATACGTAATTTTATCCAGGTTCTGTGCCTCCGAGATGCGCCAGCGGTTGGTGTCGATGCGCTCGACTGGCAATGGTTTGCCCTGCTTGTCCAGCGCCTGAAACTCTGACACGAACTTGCCGAAATCAGACACGGAGTAAGTGCCGGGTACGATCTTGGGTATGTTATAGATCGCCTCGCCCTGCTTGATGGCCGGTGGGCGCAGGCTGACCGGCACCTTGTCGCCTTTGACTTGCGTGAGGTCGATGGCGACGGAATAGCGAGGTTCTGAACTCGACTGTGTGGCAACGGAAGAGCAGCCAAAATGCAGGCTGAGCAGCAGGAGCAGGATCGTTTTGGTTAATTTCATGTAATGCGGACGTGAGTTAACAACTAGTTAACGGGCACGGGCTGCTTTTGGATTTGTGCTTGCCTTCTCTCTAAGAAAGAATCGACAGATAGGGGACCGGCACCGTTGAACAGGTAAAAGAAACCTGCGAAAATAAGCTCGGCAGCCGGATAGTATTGCGGGAATGACTGGCCGATGTGCACGATGAGGATGGCGGCCGTGAAATTGATGACGAGCAGCAGACCGGCTATCCGAACACCCCAACCCAGCAGGAGCATCAGGCCGATCAGAAACTGGGTATAGACAGAGAGGTGGGCGGCCAGCAGGGGAAGGGGCACCTCATGCGCCTGTAGAAAGTCCCGGAACTCGAGCATACGCTCCCAGCTAAATACATTGTCCTGCACGCCATAGATCAGGAAAACGCCCATGGCAAAGCGCAAAAACACCACGCCATAGGCCCTATGGCGCTTAAAGAACGTAAATGGGTCCCTGATCTTAGGCTGCCTCATCGCAACGCAAGTTCTGCGTGCTATTCATATCAGAGATCAGGTATAAGCGCTGCTCTCCTGGTTTTTCGTCGGTGTTGCAGTCCTTTTGCTGTTGGGGTTCCAGTGTGTTTTCCTGGCAGAGCTGCACCCCGGTGAGGATCTGCACCAGATCCGAAACAGCAGGTCGGAAGTCGGCGAAGCTGAGGGCGCCGGAGATAAGGGAAGCGAAGAAAACAGCAATGGCACTTTTCATTTTTTTCTTTCTGTGGCGTTGTCTTTCCTATAGATGCTTTTTAAGGACAAAAGGCTGCTTCGGTGTTCAAATTTTTTTAAGGATGCCGAAAGTGTATCAGCTATACCTGCAAAACAAAAGGCTCTCCTGATCTAAGAGAGCCTCTGCGTTTTAAGTATACCAGGTATGCTATACCTGATCAGCTGGTGTGCTGCTGTATGATCTGGCTAAGCTGATGACCCGGCACGGCGCCCGCCTGTTTCCAAACGATCTGCCCGTTTTTGAATAGCATAAAAGTAGGCACCCCCTGCACGCGGTACTGCTGGGCGGCTGCCTGGTTTTTGTCCACGTTTATTTTGATGACCTTCAGCTTGCCCGAAAAATCTTGGGCCAGCTGCTCTACCACAGGGTTCATCGTTTTGCAGGGACCGCACCAGTCGGCGTAAAAGTCCACAAGTACCGGCATACCCGGGCTCTTTATCAGTTCAGCGAATGATTTCTTTGCCATAGTTCTCTTGTTTAATCTGTATTTACGGAGTGCAAAGCTAAAAGATAAATTGTTCAGACCGATCAGACCGGTTCCTATACCTTGCTAGTGTACCATCGCTAGAGTTCGATTTGCCCTACCACACATGATTCAATTTTTCGCTTAGCCCTCGCGTGAGGCGCTGCTATACCTTGGTTTGTCAACCGGGAACTATAGACAGCGCGGGTTGCTTATTAGTAGGTAAAAGTCTTTCCCAAAGCACATGACGAACCTGAAATATACGCTGAGACAATGGATCAGCACCCTGGCGATTGCCGTCCTTATCTTACCAGTCACTTTACAACTCAGTTCCTGCAGCAAAAGCGATGCGGCTATACCTGAAGACGTGGCCGAGCGCGATCTGCTTATATCATCTGAGAAGGTGGGCACCCTGTCTGCTGCCGCGCTCAAACAGCTGGCAGGCGCCTATGCGGGTAGCTTCCAGAGTCAGATCAGGTACGATGTGGCGATCTACAAGGTGAATTACCGGACCACCTTCCAGGGACGAGAAACGGAAGCTTCCGGGCTGGTCGCGCTGCCAATGAACCTTACTGCGCCGGCTCCGGTACTGAGCGTGCAGCACGGCACCATCTTCGAGCATGACGAAGCGCCCTCTGCCATGAGTGGTGGCCTGACGGGCTTTGAGGTTTTCGCCTCCGGTGGCTACATCACCCTTATACCTGACTACCTGGGTTTCGGAGCCTCCAGGCAGCTTTTGCACCCCTACTATCATCAGCAGTCATCCGGTATAGCCGTGGTCGATCTGATCAAGGCAGCCAAGTCGCTGTACGCACAGGAAGGTATAACCGACAATGGCCAGCTGTTTCTGGCGGGCTATTCGGAAGGTGGCTATGTAACACTGGCTGCGCAAAAGGAGATTGAGACCAATCCGCAGCATGGCCTGAAGATCACCGCGTCTGGCGCAGGAGCCGGCGGCTACGACCTGACCGAAATGCTGGCCGATGTGGTGGCGGGCAAGCCTTATACCTATCCGGCTTACCTGGCCTATGTGCTGATGAGCTACAACAAAACCTACGAATGGAATCGCCCGCTCACTGATTTTTACCAAGACCCCTACGCCACCCGGTTGGCAACCATGTTCAATGGGCAGCACAGCGGTGGCGCCATCAACAAACAGCTGACCACCCAGACAGAGCAATTATTTACTACCTCCTTTCTGGAAGGGCTCCGTAGCGATGGCGAGCAGGCACTCAAAAAGGCCCTGCAGGAAAATAGCTTTAACAGCTGGGTACCGCAAAGCCCGACGCGCCTTTACCATGGCACTGCTGATGTAATTGTACCTTATGCTAATTCGAAGCAAACGTACGAGCGTATGAAGGCGGCCGGTGCCCCTAATCTGGAGCTTATACCTATTCAAAATGGCACGCACGGCAGCAGCCTGATTCCCATGCTCACCGATTTGATCCCCTGGATGCAGTTGTTTAGAGCGAATCCATAAAAGTACTTTGCAAGTGACTGTTGCAGGTATAGCAACTAGTGATGTTTAATTGCTTCGCCAGTGCATCATACAAGTGGAATTGCTGCTGCCGTTGCGGGTATAGGAACTAGTATTGTTTTATAGCTTGCCCTAGCCGGGCGGGCCTCACTTTTTTCCTTGATGAAAATAAAGAGGGCCCCTACCCCCAGTAGCAAAAAAATCAAGACGCTCCAAATCGAGGGCCCCTACCCCCACTCGCTGACCGCTCGAACAGTGGAGTGTCATAAAGTGCACCTGGCACAAGTAATCTGTTGAATAGTTGAAGGGGCAAGTTAGACTTGCTATACCTGTCAGGGGTGTGACGCTCACTATATGACTTACACCTGAGAAGTAGTAATTACAGGCTTCCCTTCTTGGATAAGGAGGGGCAGAGGTGGTTCGACCGGTATAGCTAAACAGTAACTACGAAGCTTATACCTGATTGAACTGGAAACGGCCGGAAGTCCCCTTAGGTGTAGCGGATACCAACCGTCCAAACCCTATACCTTCGTACACTTCAAACTATACACCATCGGAATCATATTTTGCAAATGTTGGATGCGCCAGTAGCCGTCGGGGCCCTGTACGATGTGGCTGAAGCAATTGTAAGGCGAGTAGGGAAATTCGTGGAAAAGCTCCAGTTTCAGCCCTTGATTCAGCAACGCCGTGATGACTTCGCTCAGGCTGTGGTTCCAGGAATATTCCTTATACCTGATCGGAGAATCGGGCTCGGCGTAGGTGCCCGTCTGCTCTTCTATAATGGGCTCAGGAGTGTTGTGGTAGGGGTATCGCACTTGCGTAAAGTCGTTGTCAAACATCCACACCACCGGGTGGAACTCGGCCATGTAGAACGTGCCGCCCGGCTTCAGGAAATGCGCGATCACTTCGGCCCAGCGGTTTAGGTCGGGCAGCCAGCCGATCACCCCGTAGGAGGTGAACACGATATCAAATTGCCCCTGCAGGTTTTCTTTCAGATCATACACATTAGAGCACACAAAGCGGGCATTCAGCCCAAGCTCCCGGTTGAGTTTCTCCGCTTCTTTAATTGCCTCGTCCGACAGGTCTATGCCAGTGGCTTCGGCACCCAGTCGGGCCCAAGAGAGGGTGTCCTGCCCGAAGTGGCACTGCAGGTGTAGCAGGCGCTTGCCAGCAACGGGCCCCAACTCTTCCAGCTCAATGGCGTTGAGACTGGACTTTCCGGCTTTAAACCCGGCAACATCATAGAAAGCAGAGTCCTTGTGCACGGCAGTGCGCAGATTCCACGCCTGTCTGTTCGCTTCAAAATATTCCTGTTCCATCCCGTCTCTGTGTGAAATGTTTGATTAGTTAAAAGATAAAAATACGATAAATTACTTTATGTAAAATTTCCTATATTTACATTTATTCTTACATACGAACAAACCATTCTATATGAATATCACAGGGAAAGAGGGCGGTCCGATAGACCGTGACCAGGCAAAGAAATGGACAGCCAACTACAGAGCGGCTGGCCGGGGCAAAACCAACTCCCATCTGTTTGGAGCGGAAACTGTTAAGCAGCTCCTCGACCAGGAGAGGTGTGTGGCGATGCGGATCTATTATGCCCTGGATGATAACGGACAGCAGCAACTGCTGCTGGTAGGTACGGATGCCGAAGGAAATGATATGACAGAAGGCCTGATTCTGGACTTGTCAAGTCCATGCCCTCCTGACTGTTCAGTTAGCAGCGAATTAGCTGGCTAATGGAATTCTTTATTCAAAATATTTATCCCTGGCTCAGGCAAGTATCGATTTACAGTACGCTTATACCCTTTCTGATTGGGCTGTTTCTGTTTAGAAAGCATGCGTCGGTGTTTTTCAAGTTGCTTTTGCTGCTTGCGGTTTTGGGTGTAGTAGGTGAGGCCTCTCAAAAGATATCAATTATGATTGGGACGCGCAATAACCTCTGGATGTCCCATGTTTACACACCGCTGGCAGCAGGAATAATCACCGCAATTTACTACCATGCTTTCGAAAATGTTCGCTCCAAAAAGCTGGTTCTTGCTGGATTTGCTTTGCTATTGATGGTCAGTATTTTTGATGCTTTTGGACTGGAGGGCTTGGAGAAAAATAATACGTTCGCGCGTTTGGCCTCTAACTCTTTTATAATTGTGTTGGCCATTTCCTATTTTTATAAAATAGCGAACGACATGAAGACGGTATACCTGGATCGCGATCCGTTGTTTTTGCTGAGCTGTACCATCCTGATTTACTACGCCGGAACCAGCATGGCAAGTGCCCTGTTCAACCAGGCGCTGGAAGTATCGCACGATGCTGCACGCATCTGCCTTTCCGTTGTCTTTATACTGAATATTTTGTTTAACGCGGGGCAGGGATTCGTGCTAAAAAGAATGGCCGCATGATAGAAACGTTGACTCCTTTACTCATCATCACCCCGGTACTGCTGGTGCTTGCTATTGGCATTATCGTGTTCGTGTTTGCCTACCAGCGGCGCATGCTGCAGCACCAGGAGCACCTGCGCGAACTGCAGCAACTGCGCCAGCGACAAATGTTGGAGGCAGCCCTTGACGCGCAGGAAGAAGAGCGACGCCGCGTAGCCCGCGACCTGCACGACGAAGTAGGCGGTATGCTGGCTCTCATCCGGCTCAATATTGGCCAGGTAGAGCGCAAGTGTGCTGAAAATGAAGCAGCCGCTGAAACTGCCCAACGTTCCAAAGAACTGCTCGACGAAGCGATACACAGTGTTCGCCGCATCTCGCACGATCTGCTGCCAGTAGTACTCGACAAAATGGGGCTGGTGCAGGCCATCAACAGCCTGGTGCACTCGGTACCACCTGACAGTGGCCTCGAAGTGAAATTCACTCACAACCTCGAAAAATTCCGGCTCGAAGCACGGCAGGAATTGCTGCTGTTCCGCATTCTGCAGGAACTTGTGAACAATACCCTGAAGTATGCCGAGGCGAGTCTGATCACGATCAACCTGCACCACGAAGACGATAAGCTGACCCTCCGCTATACCGACAATGGCAAGGGATTCAACTACGACGCTACTCTGGATGCGGGAGGGGGAAGCAGCGGTCTGGGACTGAAGAACATGCAGAGCCGCGTGGACCTGCTAAACGGTGCCATTAACTTCTTTTCAAAGCTGGGCGCAGGTATAAAGGCTGAAATAGTTGTCCCTGTTGCATATATTATCGTTATTATTTATAACTTTGGTTTGCTAACTTAAGCTTTACTTTATGGAGCTGCAGCCACTCACACTTGCCATAGCGGATGATCATACCCTTTTCAGGAAGGGCGTAATCGAGATTCTGAAGAATTTCGAGGAGATCACGGTGATAAGTGATGCGGCCAATGGAGCAGAACTGCTTGAGAAAATAGAAGGCAACCTGCCGGATATCATCATGCTGGACCTCGAGATGCCTGATATGGATGGCATTGCCGTGGCCCGCTACGTGCTCAGCAAATACCGCAAAGTAAAGATCCTGATCGTGTCGATGTATGGGGAAGAAGAGCTGGTGAAGAAACTGCTCGACGAAGGCGTGCACGGTTACCTGCTCAAGAGCGCCGACCCTGAGGAGCTGCGCGAGGTGCTCCAATTGCTACGGAACGGTAAAACACATTACCCGGTATTCTCTCCGAATTATTTCTCGCAACGAACGCTACGATAGAAATAAAAAAGCCGCCCTTACGAGCGGCTTTTTCTATACCTGTCAGCCTACCGTCCGGATACGACTCACGGTCCACACGGCCACCACCGTGACCACACTCGCCATAATGCCCACCCAGTTGTAGTGCGTGAGCGTGCCACTGGCTGTTTCCTGCACGATAAGACCGCTCACAAAAGCCGCTATACCTGCCCCCAACTGCTGTACCGAAGAGTTGATGCTCATGAAACTGCCACGAAGCTCCGGCTCCACGCTGGAAGTAACCAGTGACATGGCCGGTACAAAACGGGCTCCAAACAGGATAAAGAAAAACGTGGAGACAATGAGTGCCAGCACCATGTCCACTGGGGGCAGGTTGGTGATGAGCAAAATCGGGATGATGGAGAGAATGGCAGCCCACCGGAAAATGAGGTGCTTGCCATACCTATCCGCTAGGCGCCCCGCCCACTGCGAAGTAAAGACTGTAGCCAGACCGCCGAACAAGTAGATGTAGCTCAGGTCACGCTCCGAAAAGCCCACGTTGGCCACCATATACGGACTGATGAAGGGCACCACCAGGAAGCCAGCCATGGTGAGGGTAACGGTGAGGGCCATGGCCCACTGCAGGTTAGGCTGCACCACCATCGCCTTGAGGGCACGGAACGGATTGCCGGGTCTGGCATTGGTCAGGTGCCCGCGCATGGCCGGCAGAAAGCGAACTGCCACCAGCAGGATAATCACACTGAGGCCCACGAGCAGGTAAAAAGGAGCGTGCCAGCTCATCTCACTGGCCAGGTATAGCCCGACCGGTATACCGGCGATTGAAGCCACCGAGAACGCTGCCATCACGCGACCGGTAGCCGCCCCCCGGCGCTGTTCAGGTATGGCATCGCCGATAATGGCCAGCACCAGTGCGCCCAAAACACCGCCAAATCCGCCAGCTACCACTCTGGCCAGTAGTAGCAACCCATAGTTAGGAGCAATAGCACAACCCAACGTTCCCACTATGAAGCCAACATACAACGCCAGCAAGGCATGCTTTCGGTCGAAGCGGTCAATGAAAAGGGCGCTCACAAAACCGGCGATGGCCGCACTAAAGGTATAGGCCGACACGAGCAAGCCAAACTCCCGGGGGGAGATGTTGAAGACTCGCATCAGCTGCGGCCCGAGCGGCATCATGATCACAAAGTCCATCATGTGCGTGAACTGGATGGCTGCCAGCAAAAAGATCAACAGGCCTTCCCGAATCTGATCTTTCGGCACCAGGGCCTCCTGAACGGAAGCGGTTATCGGAGCAGGATTGTTATCCTGAAATCTTTTCATAGTTTAAACATTGAAATCAAAACAGGGCGCCAATGTACTAATAATTTGCGTCTGCTTAGCGGTAAATTTTATTTCTGTTTGCTTTGCATTTTGAGTACCACAAAAGGTGAACGTTTCGTCGATGCAGGCATAATGTCTGATTCTAACCAAAAACCTTGTGTATACGCGATTCAACTCCCAATTGCTATACCTGCTCAGCAGATACTTCGCTATTCATGCAAACCAGCAGGTGAGTGTGGCTGGAAGTGGTTGATACTTACTGGGTACAAGACTTGTAAACCTTGGGAGTGGCACAAATGTTTTAAACTGGCAAAGTGTGTTGTGGATAGGGTATGCAGACTGAAAATACACTCACCTACGGACGACCGCGCTATAGCATTATCCGACCGAACCAAGGCTAGCATGTAACAGCGAGCCTGTACACAAAGTAGAAACGGTATGGCAAAGAAAGAGGAGGAACTGGTTTGTGAACTCTGCGGCCGGGAGGTGCAGTACCTTACGCGACACCACCTGGTGCCCCGCGAGGAGGGGGGGCGCTACGGCGCCACGGCCGAGCTGTGCCAGCCCTGTCACAGCACCCTGCACCTGACCTTTAGCAATCGCGAACTGGCCCTGCAGTACAATTCTATACCTGCGCTGCAGCAAGCCGAAGACCTGCAGAAATACCTTAAATGGGTACGTAGCAAGCGCGTTGAGCGCATCTACAACAGGCGTGGCCGCAAACGCTAAAGGTATAGTGCTTGCTAGTGTGCCTGCCGTGCTTTCAATGCAGCCTCACCTTTCTCGCGGATGGCCAGCACCAGGTTGGTCTTGAACTGCTGGAAGCCTGCCTCCAGACCGGCCGGGTAGCTGTGCGGGTTCAGCAGGCGGCGGATGCTTTCGTGCAGTTTGCCGATTTCCTCTTTGCGGTGCTCCCGGATGGCTTTCAGGTCGGGCAGCTCCTGCACAAGTTTTCCTTTGGCGAGCACAGGCTGCAGCAGGTCTTTGTAAGGAGTGCCTTCCGGAACTGCTTTGCGGCGGGTATTGTCGAGCGGATTCACGATGAGCACTTTTTCTGGAAGTGGTTCAGCTTCGTTGAAGATCATGTCTCCCACAAATCCATGTTCATCGTAAAAGCGGCGCACCTGCTGTATACCTGGGTTAGAGGTTTTTTCGAGTTGCTCCGACAGTTTCAGGGTATAGTTCCATTCCCCGTTCTCCTGTTTAAAAGCCGCCAGCTTGTACACCCCGCCCAGCGCCGGCTGGTCATAAGCCGTCACCAACTGCGTACCGATTCCCCAGACATTGATTTTGGCACCTTGCTGTTTGAGGCTGGTGACAATGTTCTCGTCGAGGTCGTTGCTGGCTACAATGTTGGTATCGGTCATGCCTGCTTCGTCGAGCAGCTTGCGGGCCTCGATGCTGAGGTAGGTCAGGTCGCCGGAGTCCAGTCGGATGCCCTTAAGCTTAAAACCAGTAGCATACAGCTTTTTGGCTACCCCAATGGCGTGGCGCACGCCTTCCAGTGTATTATAGGTGTCTACCAGAAACACCGAGTCATGGGGGAAGGCTTTGCCGTAGGCTTCAAAGGCGTCAGCTTCGCTCTCAAATGCCTGTACCCAGCTGTGGGCATGGGTGCCGCTCACCGGAATGCCAAACAGTTTGCCGGCCAGCAAATTGGAGGTGGCATCCACGCCGCCCACATAAGCGGCTCTGGCAGCGGCCAGCGATCCGTCTATACCCTGGGCACGGCGCATCCCGAACTCACTTACCAGATCATCTTTGGCTGCCTCTTTGATGCGGGCCGCTTTGGTTGCGATCAGTGTCTGAAAGTTCACGATTGTAAGCAGCGGCGTTTCCACGAGTTGCGCCTGCAGGAGCGGTCCGCGCACCCGGATCAGCGGCTCGCTCGGAAACACGACGCTTCCCTCCGGTATGGCATCCACGTCGCAGGTAAAGCGCAGGTCGCGCAGATAATCCAGGAAAGCCTGCTCAAACAGCGGCTCGTTCTGGCCGCCGCGCAGGCTGCCCAGGTAAGCCAGGTCCTCTTCCGTGAATTGCAGCTGCTGCAGATACTCCACCACATGGGCCAGTCCTGCTGCTACCGTATAACCTCCTTTAAAAGGCGCCTTGCGGAAATAGAGGTGAAAAACGGCTTCACGCTCCGCTATACCTTCCTTCCAGTAGCCGTAGGCCATGGTGAGCTGGTAGAGGTCGGTCAGGAGGGAAAGGGAACTGCGGTATAGTTGCTGGAGGGTTGTCATGTTCTGTGTGTTGATGATTTTGTAAAAAACGAAAGTCTGGGCAATTGGATGTTCCGATACCTGTTACACCTGGTATGTTGTTAAGAACACCCGAATTTAAGGGATGACTTCAGATTTAGCTATATTTAAGGCATGATAAAGCGACAGTTTATACCTTTTGCCGACGTAAAAGAGAAAAAGGCCATCATCGTGGACAGCATGCACCCCAACGGACTGGTGCTTTCACACTGGCGCGGCGCTCCCACACCGGATGAAGTGCGCGACGATACCAGCGCTGCCATGGTGCTGCATGCGCTCCGGCTCAATCTGCCGGGTTTGGAGCTGCCTTACGTCACCGCCAATCATTTCGACATCGATGGGTTTGTGGGTGTTTGGAGTTTGCTGAACCCGGAACTGGCACTGGAGAATGAAGAGCTGCTGCGCCTGATGGCCCACATTGGCGACTTTCGCGAACTGGACTTGAATCATCCGCTGGCAGGGGAGGCGCTGAAACTGGTCTGCTGGCTCAACACCCGCGAGCGCGATATGTTCTACGCCCCTTTTGCGGCTGACGAATCCGAAGAGAAAGAAGCGAAACGCTGCGTCGATAAATTCAGGTATTTCCTGCGCGAGTTCGGCCGCGTGCTCCAGGACCCTGACTGGGAAAAGCCTGTTTGGGAAGAGGAAGTGGCCGACGTACTGATCGGCTACCGCGACATGTACAAGCCCGACACCAAACTGCAGCGATTTCCCGACCTGGGCCTTATCGTAATCAATACCCAGAAACCGGTCCACTACTATGCCTTGTTCAGCCGCACCATCGGCTTCGACATCGTGCTGAGCTGCTACGAAGGCAATCGCTACGAACTGGAGTATAAGTATACCACCTGGGTGGATTTTGCTTCCAGGCCTACGCTGCCACGCATCAGCCTGAAGCCATTGGCACAGCAACTAAATGCCCTGGAAACCTCCGGCTATACCTGGACGGCGGACAATTTTACCGAAACTGGCCCACTGCTGCGCCTAGAAGGAAAGGACCTCTCGCGTACGGAGCGCTACGACCACCCGACCACCCGTGAGATTTATACCTCGTCTATTCCTGCCGATGAAATGAAGCAACTAGTTGTGGACTACTTCCGGGAAAAGTACGCAGGTATAGCCCCGAAGCGCTTCTGGACCTGGGAAGAAGTGAAGGGGCTAAACAAAGAGATTGGCAGATAGTCAAGGCTACTGTATTTTCGGGCAGAGGCTATTGTTGACGAAGGACGAAAGGTTTCTTTAGATGTGCTATTACCTAAACTATGTTCAGCCAGAAGCCTGTCTGCGCGCTCAGATGATTTTATTTTTTGACTCAAGTTCCACTTGTCAGGAGCTCTTACCATAAGCATCTAACAAAGCGCCTTCGGGTCAGGTAGAAGCAAGCGCACAGAATTTGCCTGAGATGACTCAGGTCATTTTTATTGGCCAGATTAAAGCGCATTTTTGCTTCAGCACGTATACATAGTGAATCTTTGATATAGACGCCTACCCAACCACCAAATAACATGAAAAAAATCCTTTGCCCCACCGACTTTTCTAAAACAGCTAACAAAGCGCTGGAATATGCTGTGCTCATTGCCCGGCAGTCAGGAAGCCACCTCTCCCTGCTGCATGTGGTGCACCTGCCCATCGTCGATACCTCTGAAACTGCCCTGGTGGCCAGCGAGCTGTTGGGTGAGCAGATGCGGGATGCTGAAGAAAGACTAGTAAATCTCTGTCGCGAAATTGAGGAGCGCCACGGCGCAAACCGGGGTGGGGGGTTTACCTGCGACTATATCATCAAAGAGGCCCTGCTAACTGACATAGCCGAACACCTGACCAAGACTGTCGGGTACGACCTGATCGTGATGGGTACCACGGGTGGCGGCAACGCGCTTGAGGAATTGCTGATCGGAAGCAACGCTGAGGCAGTGATGGAGCAGGTGAAATGCCCGGTATTGTCTATACCTTCCACAGCCACTCATCCGCGCATCGAGAAGATCATCTATGCTTCGGACTATGCCGCCGATGACATAGCTACCTTACGCGAAGTGCTGGACTTTGCAGCCATGTTCGGAGCCACCGTAGACGTGGTGCACGTGAACAAAGCAGGACGCACGAGCGACAAGAAAGAGAGTATTATGCAGGAAATGGCACAGGCCTTCCCGGGTGCTCCCATCCATTTTGAGGAAGTGGTGAGCAAACACCGCACCGACGGTATAAAAGAATACTACACCGCATCAGGCGGCGATATGGTGGCGATCCTGCGACGTGAAAAAGGTTTCCTGCGGGAGCTCTTCTCGCAGAGCCTGGCCGAAAAAATGACCTACCAGGCCGAAGTGCCTTTGCTGGTGTTGAAAGGCAGAAAGTAAGGATAGAACATTCATAAAAAAAGCGGCAGCTTCCTTAGGAGGCTGCCGCTTTTTTTATTCTGAAGTCAGATTAGTATTAGTTGCCAAGCCCTGTTTCCATGCGCACGGCATCTTCGTCAAAAACATAAGCCAGGTCGGCGCTGCAGGTTTCGCAGTTGTAACGGCCGAAAGCCTCCACAGCACGCGGCAGCGACAGGTTGCGGAAAGTGCTCGCGCAGCTGATTAGCACCGGGCAATCGTGTTTCTGGTGAAAAATATCTTCGCTTGGGTCCATGCAGATGTACACCCGCTTTTTCTCCAGCCCCTTAAAGGAGTAATACTCGGGCTTGGGACGGGGCTCCCGCTTCGTTGTGTCAGCAGTTGCGCTTGTCTCTTGCACGTTAGTTTGCTCTGCTTTCGCGTCGTCTGGTGACTGGCAGGCAGCCAGCGAGATGAGCAGGACACACATACCTGCCAGGGTCTTTTTGAACATATCAGTGTCTGATTGAATAGAATGCTATACCTAAAATAGGCGGAATTATTTAGGGCTGCAAGTTTTGTCAGCCCGTCTGTTGTGTTGGCGGATCGCCTCAGCTTCTGTAACCGTGATGATCTGCTCTTTGCAGCGCTTCAATACGGAGCAATTGGTGCTGTAATGGTATACGGCCGAGCCGGAGCTGTCGCAGAGGTATACCTGGCGTTTGGTGGCGCCGGCAGGCACAGGGGCTTTGCTGTTGTCTACGGGAGCAGGTTTCTGTTTGCGGAAATCCCAGGGAGCTACTGGGTTCGGGTCCTGCCACAGGCCTCGTTTAAAGCGGCGCGCATCAGCTTCCAGGTTAGCCAGCGTTTTGTCTTTGGAGTAGGCCGTGTAGTGCCAGGCAAAGCCTTCGCGCACCAGTTCTTCGTTCAGGCTGCGGCCATCGGGCAATATGATCGTGCCCACCGTGCGGCCGTAGCGGTCTTTGTTGTTTTCGATCAGGCGCACATTTTTGCCAAAGGCCAGGTCAGAGGCGAATTGCTTGGCCCGCTGGCCGAAGGCCTGGTTCTTCTCAGGTGTATCGACGCCCAAAAGGCGTACCGTAATGGTCTGCCCATTGCGCAGCAGCTCAAAGGTGTCGCCGTCTTTTACACCCACCACCCGGTCGCCAGGCACCGTCGGAGCTTCCGTTTCATGTACCATCTCCGTTTTATCCCGGGGGACTACATCTGGCCTGGTAGGGTCTTCCTGTGTCGCAGTGGCTTCGGTTGTGTTTTGCTCCACAGCACCGCGGCGCTGGCGGAATTCCTCCTGTGCTTTTTCATTGTCCTGCTTACAGGCAGGCGCAGCCAGAAGGCTGGCAAATACGAGTAGGTATAGGATGGACTTATTCATGTGGCAAAGGTGCTGCTATTCTCCTTTTACAACAAGTAGAACTATTTGTTTTTATGGAAGCCTTCAATAAAAATGGCTGCCCCTTTTCAGAGGCAGCCATTTTTATATTTCTTATAAAGCGTTAAGCTAATTGCAACTGTTCTGCTGCTTTTTCTTCTTTTTCCTGTACCGTAGGAGCATCTTCCCCTTTTTCTTCTTTCTTAACGGAGCACGGGAGTGTGAACATAAACGTGCTACCCATGCCTGGTACACTTTCCACCCAAATCGCGCCACCGTTGTGCTCTACGAAGTCTTTGCAGAGTGCCAGGCCCAGACCGCTGCCCTTTTCGTTGGCGGTACCCCTGCTGGAGTAACTGCTGGCTCCAAAAAGCTTCTGTTGCACCTCTGGGGTCATGCCTATACCGGTGTCTTTTACCGAGACCAGCACGTGGTCATCCTGCAGTCTGGCTGAAAGCGTTACTGTATCGCCGGCCTTGCAGAATTTGATGCCGTTGGAGATCAGGTTGCGGAGTACCAGTCGGATCATTTCCTTGTCGGCACAGCCTGTCAGGCTCGGATCTATCCTGTTATCCAGCACCACCTCTTTGCTGCTGGCCACTGGCTGCAGCAAGCGGATGTTCTCGTCAGCCAATTCGCGGAGTGGCAGCGGTTTCGGGTCGGCCTCGAAACCCTCCATTTGCGCCCTGGCCCAGTCGAAGAGGTTGTCGAGCATCCAGAGCACGTTCTGCTGTCCTTTCACTAAGCTGTTAAAGAGTCCTTCCTGTTTGTCGGCCGGCACTTTGCCCATGGCCATCACATGTAGCAGTCCTTTGAGCGCTACCAACGGACCACGCAGGTCGTGGGCGATGACGGAGAAGAGCTTGTCTTTGATGGTGTTGAGCTGCGTGAGTTTCTCTTTCTGTATGTTGAGCTGCTGGGCCTGTTCCGTCAGGGCTTTCTGGTGCTGGTTCAGCGCCTGGTTCTTATGCATAATCAGCTCGTTCTTCTGGGTGAGCAGCTTGTTGATGCGGCTTTGGTGCTGTCGTCCTCTGAAGAACACATAGGCCATGGCACATACCAGTAACAGCAGCGCAATCGTGAAATATTGCACAATGCTGCGTTGCTCGAGTTTGCGCAGGTTCAGTTCCTGTTCCGCGCGGAGCAATAGGTTTTCCTTGTCTTTCTGGGCTGTTTCGTACTTCACACGTTCCTGCGCAATGCGATCGGCAGCCCGTTCGTTGTGCAGGCTGTCGTTGTAGGCCGTGTGCAGTGTCAGGTAGTGGTGGGCCAACTCAAAGTTGCCCATGGCAGCGTAGATGCGGTCCAGGATGGCAGCATTCTCCCGAAGTACATACTTGCCTTCGTATGCTTTGGCAAGTTCCATGCTGGCCAACGCGTTATCGAGGGCTTTCTCGAAGTTGCCGGCTTTCAGGTATGACTCGGCTTTGCCGCGCAACACATATACCTCATCATGCTGACTGCCCAGGTCATTGGCAATCAGGTGAGCTTTATTCAGGTAGGAGAGGGCGGTCTGGAAGTCGTTTTTGCCGTTATAGGCATCTCCGATATTGATCAGCGAGATCAGGATTCCCTGTTTGTCGTTCAGCTTTTCCTGAATTGGCAGTGCCTCCCGGTAATAAACCAGTGCCAGGTCAAACTTGCCCTGGTCCAGGTATACGCCGCCAATGTTGCTCAAGGCGCTGCTCATGCGTAGGGTATCCTGTGCCGTGGTGGCAAGTGAGAGTGACTTTTTGTAAAGCGGCAGCGCCTCTTTGTGGTTGCGTTGGTCGGCGTACACATTGCCGATGTTGTTGTAGGTGGCACTCAGGTCAGAAGGATCGCCCAGCTTCTCGCGGATGCGGAGCGCCATATAGTAAAACTGAACAGCCTTGTCGATATCGCCGAGCAGGTAGTGACCGGAGCCGGTCTCATTGTAGGCCAGGGCCAGTAATTTGTCGTTACCCGCCTTCTGTGCCAATGCAACCGCCTTGTTGCCATACGCAATAGTGGTTTTCGGATTGATGCTGTTGTGTGCCTTGCTCAGTTCACAGTACAACTCTACCTTCCGGGTTATATCCTCCGTCCGGTCCAATTCAGTTTTCAAATCCTGGATCAGGATTTTTTGCTGCGGCTGCGTCAGGCTGATAAGTAGGAAAATACGAGTCAGGAATAGTAGAAGCATAAGTACCTCTCTACAGTTAGAATTACCGTAATTGATTTATTAGGAGGAAGCAATATAAGAATTTAATGGTTAATAATGCCAACCTGAATTTGTGAATATAAAGGCTGCTTGAAAAAGTGCAATTTAATTTCAAACTAAACGCTCTTACTTAGCACAGGAGGACTACACCTGCCCGATTCGTGCAGGTGTAGTCCTATGTTATGGAAAAGAAAATTATCGGCAGAATCACGCCACAACGCGAATGGAGCTTACTCCGCCGGGCTTTTTGGTTACCACAATCTGGGTGCTGATACGCTCCTTCAGTGCATCCACGTGCGATATGATCCCGATCGTTTTGCCGGCGGCATGCAGATTGTCCAGTGTTGAGATGGCGGCTTCCAGCGTGTCCGCATCTAGGGTGCCAAAGCCCTCGTCGATGAAGAGCGAGTTGATCTGGGTGCGGCGGCCAGCCAGGTCCGAAAGGCCCAGGGCCAAAGCCAGGCTCACCAGGAAACTCTCGCCTCCGGACAACGTGTTCATCGGGCGCACCGCTTCTGCCTGGTAGGTGTCGACAATCTGCAAGGCCAGGTCCTCGTCCGGCGACTTGAGGATGCGGTAGCGATCGTTGAGTTTGAGCAGGTGGCGGTTGGCCAGTTCCACGAGCCGTGCCAGGGTGAGCCCCTGCGCAAAACGACTGAACTTCGATCCGTCTGAAGACCCGATCAGGTCAGCGAGTTGGCTCCAGCGGTGGCATACCTGCTGCTGCGTCTTCAGCTGTCCAGCCAGTTCTCTGTTTTTTTCGCGCTGTCGGGTATCCTGCTCAAGTAGTTGCTGGTGACGTGCCCGCTGCGAGATCAGCTCCCGCTGCAGTGCTGTTTTCTGTTGTTGCTGCTCTTGCAGAGTCGCTATACCTTCGTCGGTCAGCTGTTTTTGTTCCATTTCTGCCAGTTCCTGTTGCACATCGCTTAGGCTTTTGCGGAGTTCGGTCAGGTGCTTCTCGGTTTGTGCTTTTTGGTTGGCCAGCCGGTCGGCTTCGTCGCGGTGCAGCAGCATTTGGCTCAGTGCCTCTATGGTTTCAATGCCTTTCTGGTGCAGCACATGGAGCAGGCCTTGTCGTAGCGCTTCCAGCACCGAGGTATTCTGTTGGTGGTTTTGCTGACATTCTTTCTGGCGGCTACGGGCTTCCTGTAACTCCTGCTGTTTTTGCAGTTGGTGACGACGGGCTTCTTCGGCATACCTGGCCCTGGCACTTAGTTCCTCACTGGCCAGCTTGCGCTCCTGATCCGGGTTTTTGTCACCAAACAAGGCATAGCGCTGTGTTTTGAGTTCTGTCAGTTGTTCATGCTCTTCTTTCAACGCCAGCTTTCGGGCATCCAGTTCTTTCTGCTTCTGGTCCTGGTTGTCTTTCAGGTTTTTTACCAACTGCTGCAATTCAATGTATTTCTCCCGCATACCTTCCAGCGCCTGTTGCTTTTGGGTATAGGAAATGGCCTGCTGATCTAAGGTTTGCACCAGATTGTGGCGCTCTTCAGCTTTGTACTGCAAGCCGAATGTAGCGGCAAAGGATTCGGTGGTTTCGGTATGCGCCTGCTGTTGCTCCTGCTCGTCCGCCAGACTTGTCTGTAGTTTCTGGAGCTGGGTTTGCAGCAGTTTGTCGGAGGCCTGTAACTGGTTAAAAGTCGACTGGGCACGCACCTGTGCTTCACGGAGCTGCTGCAGCTGCTGGTTTATACCTTCCAGTTCACGGCTAAATGCCCGGGCCTGCGCCAGTTGCTGCTGCAAGGCCGTGGCTGTTTCCTGCTGCTGCTGGAGTAGCTGAGCCAGCTGTTCCAGTTTGTCTATACCTGTTTGCTGGGGCAATCCTGCTGACACCTGTGCAAAGGTATGGCGTAGTCGCTGCAGTTCCGACTCAGCATCCGTTTTGGCTGTTTGCTCCAGCTGCTGTTTTTGTTCCAGGGAGTTGCGTTGTACCTGTAGTTGCTGCAGGTGCTGCTCCAATTCTTTTACCAGTTCCTGCTGCTTGTCACGCTTCTGCACTTCCTCGGGCAGATCGAAGGTATAGCCGTTCTCCGCAAAAGGGTGGTGGGTGGAGCCGCAAAGCGGGCAGGGCTCGTCCTGCGACAAGGTATGGCGTGCCTCCTCGTACTGCTGAATCTGCTGCTGCAATTGCACGAGTTTCTGGAGTGCCATCAGGTGTTCGCTGGCCAGGCTATACCTGTTTTTATTTTCCTGAAGCGTCGTATCTGTTTCCTGGAATTGCTGCTTCAGCAGTGTCAGGCGATTGTCCGAGAGTTGGAGTTTTTGCAGTTGTGCGTTATGTTGCTGCGCCAGTTCATGCAGACGCTCATAGCGGGCCAGCAGGGCTGGCTGCGCCTGTGCTGTCTGCTCCAACTCCTCCATGTTTTTATCGGCCAGTATACCTTGCAGGGCAGCTAGCTTTTCGGCTTTCTGCTGCTGCTGTTGCTCATGTAGCGCCTGCTGCTTTGTCTGCTGCTCCTGCAGTGCTGTAAGCTGACTGGCCTCCTGGTTCCGCTGTTGCGTCAGTTCCTGTTGCTCCTGTTGATGGCGGCGGATGCGCTGCTCCACTTCCTGCAGGTCGCGCAGCACAGCTTTGAACTCTGGCAGATGATCCCTCAAGTCCTGCAACTTCGCATTTTGTTCCAGCCAGTTTTCTATTCTGCTCTTTTCATGCGTCAGCTTTTCTAATTCGGCTTGCTTGGCCTGCAATTGTAACTGTTCCTGCTTCAGCTGTTCATCAAAAGCGATATAGGAATTTTTGTTTTTGGTATAAGACTCGCGTACGCTATTAAGCTGGTGATCAAGCCGGACTACCTGCGTCAGAATAGGGTCCAGTTTCTGAATGGCCTCTTCCTGCTGCTGAAACGCTTCGGTGGCTTCCAGTGCGATTTTCCCGGCGGCTTCCAGTTCGGTCTCCAGGGTGGGCACTCGTTTTTGCAGGGTTTGCAGCTGCTCCTGTACTTCAAGCACCTTGCTATTGGCGCTCCGGATCTCGGCCAGTTCGCCCACAAACTGATGGGCCTGCTGGTGTTGGGCAAGTTTCACGAAGTCAGGCTGCAGTTGCTGTAGTTTCTGCTCCTGCACCCCGAGAGCCTGCTCGTGTTGTTGCTGCCGTGTTTGCAATTGCGCCACTTGCTGAAGCCACTGCACCTTCGCCTGCAGTGTGGTCAGGTCTTGCTGCAGGGCAGCTTCCTGTGTTGTCAGCTCCTGTATGCTGGCTTCGTAGGCCGCACGCTGCTCTTCGGGCAATAGTTGCGTGTTCAGGAGCAGTTGCTCCAGGCTTTCGTATCTCAGTCGCTCCTGCTTGGCTTTCTCAAACGCGAACTTCGAGATGTCCGAATAAATGCCTGTATTGGTGATCTTCTCCAACAAACTGCTTCGCTCGGTCGGATTTGCCTTGAGAAAGCGGGCAAAGTCGCCCTGCGAGAGCATCACAGAACGCAGGAACTGGCTGTAGTCAAGTCCGCAGATCTCGGCCACCATAGCAGGTACTTCGCTAGGTTTCAGGTCCAGCAGTTCGTCTTTATCAAAGTCGTACAGCTCCATGTGCACGGGCTGTATCTTGCCATCGGCTTTGCCCCGGCTGCGGCGCAGGTGCCACTTCGAGCGGTATACCTTGCCACCCGCCTCAAACTCCACCTCAGCGTAACACTCTGCCGTGTGGCGGGTCATCAACTCCAGCGGGCGCTCGTTGTTATGCCGGTGCGCTTGTCCGTATAGCCCCACCGTGATCGCATCCAGTATCGTAGTCTTACCCGCGCCCGTCGGGCCGGTAATGGCAAACAGCCCCGCATCAGCCAGCGGACTCTGGTCGAAGCGGATCTCGTGCTCACCTTTCAGTGAGTTGAGGTTCAGGAAGCGTACGGCGAGGATTTTCATGGGGTGAAAAGTTTAAGCTTGTATAGGGATAATGGTGCTGCTTCTTCGTCTAAAATGCCAGGCTTGGTTTTCTTTTTAAAAGAGACCTTTTGTTGTTCCTGATCTTTCTTATCAGACTCAGAAATTGTTTATCATCCAGAAGACTAGACTGGTATCGATATATCCTGTAATCTGTGGTTATGATTTTTAAAGAGGTTTCCTGTTTCGGCAACAGCTGGGAAGAAACAGTGTCTATTCCAGTTAAATGGAATGCTTTTTTTCTCCAGGGGAAAAAATCATTTTTTACAAGTAGAAAATTATCCGAAACCATGAAGTAATGATTCTGCCATACAAGTGCGAAGTAGAACATACTGCAAAGCAAGATCAGTATACCAGTTCCTGCCAATGGATTAATAGCCCAAGGTATACCTCCTGATATTATCATCAAGAGACAAAAGATAACGACACTTAGATAACCACAATTCATAAAAGACTTGAGTGGAGAGTTTTTGAATGTGATAAAGTTCTCTAAATCGTATCTCTGAAGAATAGTCGTTTTAGTTGACTCCGGGATTTCAAATACATTTCTTTCGCCCCTAAGGTATTTATCAAGCTCATTAAGACATACCCTCAATCTGCTGCCGTTACTATAATGCTCTACAAAAAGCTTGTATTCCACTCCATTTTTCAATTTGATGGAGCTAACCTCGGCATAGGTATAGGGAACGAACAGGAAAAAGCTATTGCTGTGACTATAAATTTGTATTGATTCAATTTCCTGGATCCTTATTACTTCATTTCCAATCTTAATGGCTTCTGGGTTAATTTTGATTTTTGGTGACTTACTCCAATAGAAGTAAATAGAGTAGATAACAAAGGCGATAACTACGAGAGGAAATACAAGCGTAAAGCCAAGATCATCAATCGCTCTACCGGCATATATGTCTTTGATTAATTTGAGCAAGCCCATACCTGCGACAAACAGTAGTGGAGCTAGTAGTAGTGATAGTAGAAATAATTTATAGTTAAACCTGGTGCTGAACTCTTTATTCATCGCAATACTATCCTCTTGATTCTTTCCGTAAGTGAGAAACTAAAAACATTTTCGCTTCTCAATTTTTGTGCAGCAGCTTAGCTTATAAATTTCGATGTACTTAATGCTGCGGAGCGTGTCGAAATCAGCAATTTTCCTCCTGCCGCATCAACTCCAACAACTCCGCGAAGGTATGGCGCAACTCCGTATGGTCGCTTTCCGGGAAGGCGCTTTCGCAGCGTTTCAGGAACACGTCTTTCTCACTCAGGGTATGGAGGTCCACTTCTTCGCGCACTTCCTGCTCCAGGGTTCTTCGGGCTGTTCTGAGGATGGGCGGACGGTGGATCAGCAATTGCAGTTCGTCGCTTTTCAGTTTCAGGATTTCGTCCAGCTGCTGGTTCAGGTCAGGTATAGGGGTATCAAGTTCTACCTGCAGCTCGGCCCAGGCCGGCAAGGTATAGCTGCTGTTATCGTAAACGGCGATCTTCTGCTTCACCTCCTCGAGTTCGCCCTTAAAGCGCACCAGTTTGCGGCAGACAGGTATAGCGATCTCCTTCAGATCCGTGAGTTTTCCGTTCTCGAAATCCAGCACATAGACTACTTTCTTATCAGCAACCTCACTGAAGCTGAGCGGAATAGGGGAGCCGGAGTAGCGGATGTGATGCGCCTTGTTGACCTGCTGGGGACGGTGCAGGTGACCGAGCGCCACATAGTCGAACTCTTTAGGAAATTGATCGGCCCCGATCTGACCGAGGTTGCCCACGTGTATTTCCTTTTCGCTGTCGGAAGCGGAGCCGCCGGCGGCAAACAAATGGCCCATGGCCACCACCGGTATACCTTGTGTTTTGTAGGGTTGCAGGTGCGGCACAAAAGCGGCGTAGTGTGCGGCTATACCTTGTTTGATGCGCTGCTCGCGCTCTTCGTAGCTTTCGCCAGGTATAGAAAGGCGTATGTCGCGGTCGCGCAGGAAAGGCACGGCGCAAACCACCAGCTCCAACTGACCGTTTTCATCCCGCAGTTCGATCAGCTCGTCCAGCAATTCTCCGGTAGCGCCGCCTATCACTTTTATGTTAAAGCAGTCGAGGAGCTCTTTGGGTGCGTTGAGCGTAGAAACCGAGTCGTGGTTACCGCCTGTGATGATAATGTGGCGGCAACAGGTAGCGCATACCCTAGTCAGGAAGGTATAATATTGTTTGAGGGCCGTGTTGGAGGGAGCGCCGGTGTCGAAGACGTCGCCGGCCATCAGAAGCACCTCAATCTTTTCGGTTTCAATGGTTTGCAGGAGCCAATCCAGGAAATGCTGGTGTTCTTCGGTTCGTTCGAGGTTGACGAGTCGCTGGCCGAGGTGCCAGTCTGAAGTGTGTAGTATGCGCATATCCCTGTTCCTTTCTCCTTTGCACCACAAGTTACATTAAGGTATACCTATACTGCAAGTTTGTGATATAAATTTTTCCGGATCAGGTATAGCGCTTTTGCTATATAAATGGAGGTATACAGGGTTTGGTAGCTTACTGATTAATCCAGATCAGGGCATCCTTTTGGTTGGAGAAATTTTTGAATAAAAACCGGTTGATGTTTTGTGCTTCTGCGCGGGTGGCGACTGCCTCGAGGGCTATTTTGGAGAAAAGGCTGCTTGGTAATATTCTGGCCAATTTATGAAGTGAAGTCTGGGAGAGCAGTTCATAGAAACTTGTCGACATCCAGTCTTTGGTAGAGGTGTCCAGCAAAGTCAGCCGTTCTGCGTTGGCTACTGCCCTGGTGATGCCTGTATCACGAAGTGCTTCATAGAGCTTGGTGCCGCCCGTAATCATTTCGCTTTGAGTTACTCCCCGCAGCCACTCAGCCATCAATAAATCATTCTTCTTATCAACTTCTATTTTGTAGAAATCCGAAGAGTATATAGTTTGAAAAGAGGAATGTTTTAACAACATGATAACAGATAAATCATGTAAAGGTACGTGAAAATACTAGTTGACAGTCACGCTGCGTACCAATTTTAACTATTATTCTTTCACCGGAAGACCAGCTGATTTAAGGTCTTGATACCCACCGATGTTATAAACGTTTTTAAAGCCGGCTTCTTCCATCAGTTTGGCTGCTTTGCCGCTTCGGTTTCCGCTGGCGCAGTACAGGTAGTAGGTTTTGTTTTTGTCCCAAGTCTGCATTTCTTTTTCAAACTGGCCGCTCAGGAAGTCGGCGTGCTGGGTGTTTTCGAGGTGTCCCGCTTCAAACTCAGTAGGAGTGCGCACATCAACCAGCATAACTTCTTGGTTGTCGATCTTTTCATGGTGGGCTTTGTATTCGGTGGCAGAAATAGTTTTGACTTTTGCGTCGCCTTGCTGTGGGCTGGTGCAGCTCATCAGGCTAGCTGCCATTATGGTGATTAGGAATAGTTTCATGGAGAATTCGGGTTAACCTATGTTATTGTAAACGTAAGCAAGCATTTTTTGGTGCGCCGGCTCTTTCCAGAGTTCGATTCAAAAAGTAAGTATATGAAAATAATTTCATTTTACTATGCATTCTAACCAGCTTCTTGTACAGGTTTGCAGCCTTTGATGCAATCAATGATGTCAGAGATGCTGGAGTCAGTGAGAAAATAAAATACATTTTTCCCCTGTCGGCGGGTTTCCACCAGACCTTTGTCGCGCATGTTGGTGAGGTGATGCGAGAGGAGCGACTGTTCGATTTCCAGCACTTCCTGTAACTGACTCACGGTGAGTTGGTCTTCCTGCTCCAGCAGATCAATGATGCTGATGCGCACCGGATGCGCCACGCATTTGAGCACATAGGCCGTTCGTTCCAGCTTTTTCTTTTCTACCCTTACTTTCAGGTCGGTCATGGGAGTTCGAATAATAGGTAATTACAATACATGATCATTTATTCATGTATAAATTTTAATACAATTTTAAACCGCTTTAGGTTCCGGTGAAGTTGGCTGTAGCACAGGTATATCGAAACGGGTCAGGTATAGCGGAAAAAGTATATGCGTGACCTGGTAAGTATGTGAGGCGGGTATAGATTTAATCAGGTTTCCTGAAACAGGAAAAGCCGGCACGGGGCCGGCTTTTCCATAGCACAAAATTATGGTGTCATCTTAGTGGGCTTGCACACCGCCTGTGTGGGCGCTTACATCAACGCCCAGGCCTTGCGCTATACCTAGTCCGAGACCGATATCGGCGCGGAAGAAGTGACACAGTTGACGGTTTATAATCTCTGCCCGCTTCGGTCCGTCTATACCTTGCATGGCTCCCACGATATTACTGATGGTGTTTTTCTTCTCCTCCGGCGTCATCAAACGGAACAGGTCACCCGGCTGGGTATAGTGGTCGTTCTCGCCTTCGGCGTTACGGTCGTACCAGTCGGCTACCACGTTGCTGCCCAGGTTTTGAGCAGGCTCTTTGTAAGTTTCGTCTGCTTTGATGTTGTCGAAAGAGTTCGGGAAATAATTTGGTGCGCTGCCGCCATTGCCATCCACCCGCATGGCACCGTCGCGTTGGTAGTTGTTCACTGCAAACGGGCAACGGTTTACCGGAATCTGCTCGTAATTTGCCCCGATGCGGTAGCGCTGCGCATCCGGGTACGACAGGATGCGGCCCTGCAGCATGCGGTCCGGCGAGAAGCCGATGCCATCCACGAGGTGGGCCGGTGCAAAAGCTGCCTGCTCCACGTGCGCAAAGTAGTTGTCCGGAACTTCGTTCAGCTCCAGCACGCCCACATCAATCAGCGGATAGTCTTTCTGCGACCATACCTTGGTCAGGTCAAATGGATTCCACTTGTAGTTTGCTGCCTCGGCTTCCGGCATGATCTGTACTTTCAGAGCCCAGCGTGGGAAGTCGCCTCTATCGATGGCTTCTACCAAATCGCGCTGCGCGTGGTCCGGGTCCATACCTTTCATCACGGTGGCTTCTGAATCTGTGAAATTCTGGATGCCTTGCAGTGTCTTGAAATGGAATTTTACGAAGTAGCGCTCGTTTTCGTGGTTAATAAAAGAGAAGGTATGGCTACCAAAACCATGCATGTGGCGGTAAGAAAACGGCGTGCCACGGTCGCTCATCAAAATCATTACCTGGTGCAAACTTTCCGGGTTCAGTGACCAGAAATCCCATACCATGGTTGCGCTTTTGGTGTTGGTGCGCGGATCGCGTTTCTGGGTATGAATAAAGTCAGGGAATTTTTTCGGGTCCTTGATGAAGAACACCGGCGTGTTGTTGCCCACCAGATCCCAGTTACCTTCTTCGGTATAAAACTTTACGGCAAAACCACGCGGATCGCGCTCAGAGTCTGCACTGCCTTTTTCGCCGCCAACAGTAGAGAAGCGCAGGAACACGCGGGTTTCTTTGCCTATCTCGCTGAACAATCTGGCTTTGGTATACCTGGTGATATCGTGGGTAACGGTAAAGGTGCCGTATGCGCCGGTGCCTTTGGCATGTACCACGCGCTCCGGGGTACGCTCACGGTTGAAGTGCGCCAGTTTTTCGTGCAGGATATAGTCTTCGAGCAGGATCGGGCCGCGTGGACCGGCGGTCATGCTGTTTTCGTGCTCGTAATATGGTTTGCCGGAGGCAGTAGTCAGTTTCTGATTTGGGTTCTCGGTGTTCATATAGCGAAGGGTTTTGAGGTTTCTGCTGAATTGTTGCCTCAAAAGTATAGCCCTATGATATATAGATCAAATCGATTGATTTTATGATGCGATAGTTTTCGTTTATAACATGGCAAGGTTAACCCAGACCGTAGATTACGGCCAGTGAAACTACCGAAATGATCAGCCACAAAATAACGCCCTGCCAGAAAGGTTTCGCGCTGATTGCTTTCAAGGCACTAAGGCTAATGTTGGCACCGATCAGGAAAAGGCTGAGCAAAAGTCCTTTTTTGGCTAGTAGCACAATGGTGGGAGAAACCACCTCAACAGCAGGTATAAATGTGCTGATGACCGAGGCCAATACGAAAAGCAGAATGAAGGTCGGTATGCTCAGTTTCTTTTTTCCGTCTTTGAACATTAAACCGGAAACCAGCACCAGCGGCACGATCCAAAGTGCGCGGGTGAGTTTAAGCGTGGTCGCAATTCGCAGGGCTTCGTCGCCGTAGCGGGTGGCGGCGCCTACTACCGAACTGGTATCATGTATAGCAATGGCCGCCCAGGTGCCAAACTGCTCCTGGGAAAGTCCGAGGGCATTTCCGATGGGTGGAAAAATGAAAAGCGCTACCGCATTCAAAACAAACACAATACCGAGCGCTACAGAAATTTCCTGATCGTTTGCCTTGATGGCCGGCGCCACCGCTGCAATGGCGCTGCCTCCGCAGATAGCCGTGCCCGACGAAACCAGGTGCGTGAGGCGCGGAGGGGTATAGAACAGCTTGCCCAGTAACAGGCCGATCAGCATGGTAGCGGCCAGCGAAACTAAGGTATAGACAATACCCATCAGTCCGGTTTCAGCCACCTGATACAGGTCTATGCCGAAGCCCAGGCCTACCACCGCCGCCTGTAACAGGTATTTCGAAATTTTGCCGGTACGCGCCTTAAACGGATTACCCAACAGCAGCCCGACAACTAATCCGGCCGCCAGAGCCATGGCTGAATTGAGCAACGATGTGAACAGAATCAGAAGAACAAAGGCTATGAAGATCGTTTTCTGGAATAGGGGAGATGAGAGCGGAAAAAGTTTGGACATGCTTCGGGTGGCGTTTGGCTGATCGCTGACAAATTTACGCTTCTTTATTACTTTAGATATGTGACTTTTGTCGCATTCAGGCAGATAAAGAATTTGTAAGACCTTGCAGCAGGTATAGCCGCGTTAAAAAGCCTCTCCGATCATCACATAAAAATTCACTCCTTCGCGCCCATACCCGATATCTGCCCGAATGTTGAGTTTTTGCTCGGGGTTCAGGGCGTAGCGCAATCCAGTTCCGACGGAGTATTTGAGCGTAGAGAAATGCACGTATTTTGGTTTGTCGAACACATCGCCTATACCTGCAAAAGCCGCCATGCCAAAGCGCCAGAACAGCGGGAAGCGGTACTCCAGCTGCGTGCCTGCAAAGTTGTCTTCCAGAAAGCGGTTTTTGGCATAGCCGCGCAATATGCGGTCGCCCCCGGCCATGGCCATGCGCATCACAGGTATATCGCCGTTGTTGAGGTTAAAGCTTGTGTTATGCGCCAGAATGTGGTTCGGTTTCAGCTGGAAATACTTCCGGAAGTCGAGGTTGAAATTGTTGTAGCCAAAGTCTCCACCGAACGTGCTGCCAAAGCGGTAGCCGGACATTTCGAGGTAAGTGCCGCTACTGGCAAAGGCCACATTGTCCCGGCTGTCGAGCAGGAAAACAAGACCCAGGCCGCTGTTCAGTCCACCCTGGTAGCCCGGAATCTGCTGGGTAAGCAGCTGGCTCTCTCTGTCTTCGTTAATCGGGTTGAGTTGGAGGTCGTAGTAGTTCGCGATCTGAAAGTCAGGTCCCAGGAAAGTGCGTGTTCCTACCTTTCTCAAAGCAGCCAATCGGGCGCTCACATAATCGTATTCATAGATTTCCTCATCAGAAAGCGGCGTGTCGTTGCCGATACCATAAAATCGGTCGGTATATACCCGGTGGCGCAGCTCGCCACGCAGCAGGAATTTTTCATCGCGCGTAAAAATGGCCCAATCCAAGAGTTGGTCGGTTTGCTTGCGCAAGGTATAATCCACGATCAGCCGCATGGTGGAGAGACGGGTATAGTCCTCGCCTTCGCTGTTTTTCAGTTTGAAGAAACCAAGCAGCGCTGCCCCAAATCCGAGCTTCGTGTCGGGGGTATAGTATAGTACCGGAATCGGAATCAGGCCGCGTGTTTTCTCAGCTTTAGGCGGAGTCGTGTCGGGTATAGCATCAGCCTGTTGGTCCTGCGCCAGCACTTGGGTAGGCGTGCCCAGCAGCAAACAGAATCCCAGCAAGCAGCTGGCAAGTGCATGTCGTTTCATAAAACTGATAAGGTATAAGGTGAGGGGGTGGGTTCTGTGTTATAACAGGTATAAAGCAGGACTTTTCCAGTAGAAATGTAGGGAAGTTTAAGTGATTTTTGCTAGTAGTGAGGGGATTTTTTTGTCTTGCTGGCAGGTATAGCTTCATGGCGCGAGCGTCCACGCTCGTGTCTGCTATCGTGGGGCCTCTGGCCCGGGTATAGGTATAGGTATAGCGGAAATGTGGTTTTGCATGGGGCCAGTTTTTAACTGGCGTAGCGGCGGCTTTTGCAGGTATAGCAACTAGTTTCGTTTCATTGCTTCGCCTGTGCGGCGGGCACCTACTTTTTGTCTTGACACAAATCGAGGGCCCCTTCCCCCAAAGTAGGCAAAAAAGTCAAGACTCCCCAAACTCGCTGAACGCTCAAACAGTGGTTAGTCATTTAGGTGCACTTGGAAAAGTTGTCTGTTTCATAGCTCAAGGGGCAAGTTACTTTTTCTATACCTACCAGGAGTCTGTGCTACAACGCTTATACCTTGAACTGGTAGTAACTCAAACTCCCCTCCTTGGATAAGGAGGGGGTAGGGGTGGTTGGACCTGGTATAGCAAAGGAACTGCATCAACTACGAAGCTATACCTGAGAACTGGCAGTGCGGAAAACTCCCCCTTTGAAGGGGGCAGGGGGATGTTAATCGTGCATAACTCTTACCAACACTAATATTTAAAACGCTTCCCCGATCATCAGATAAATATTGAATCCTTCGCGGCCATAGCCTATATCCAGCCTCGAGTTGAGTTTCTGATCGGGGCGGATGGCGTAGCGCAGGCCGGTGCCTACGGAGTACTTCACTGTCGAAAAACTTATGTCTTTTGGTTTGTCGAACACATCGCCTATACCTGCAAAGGCCGCTCCACCCAGACGCCAGAACAGCGGGAAACGATACTCCGCCTGTGTGCCGGCAAAGTGGTCGTCGTGGAAGCGGTTACGGGCGTAGCCGCGCAGTATCTTGTCGCCGCCAGCGGTGGCCAGGCGCTGTACCGGCACTTCGCCCTCGTTTAGCCGGAGCATGGTGTTGGTAGCCAGCACGCGGTCATTGCCCAGGCCATAATAGCGGTTGAATTCGAAGTTGAGGTTATTGTAGCGGAAGTCGCTGCCGAAAGTCTTGCCGAAATGGTAACCCGATAGCTCCAGGTAAAAACCTTTGCTCGGATAGGCGGTGTTGTTGCGGTGGTCGATCAGGAAAATAGCGCCCAGACCCACATTGCGCCCTTTTCTGTAGCCGGGTAGCTGCTGCGAGAGCAACTGACTGTCTTCCTCCAGTTTTACATTATAATACTCCGTAAACTGAATGTCCGGCCCTAGGAAGCTGCGGAAGCCCACGTTTTTGAGCACTGCAATTTTCGCTGAAACCATGTCATAGTCATAGATCTCACGGTCGTCTTTTCGGCTATCGTTGCCGAGGCCGTAGAAGCGGTCGGTATAAATGCGGTGCCGCAGCTCGCCACGCAGCATCAGACGCTCCTCGCGGGTAAAAATATTCCAGTACAGCCATTGGTCGGTTTGCTTGTTCAGGGTATAGTCCACCACCAGGCGGGCCAGCGAGAGGCGGGTATAGGTGGTGTCGGTATAGCTGCGAAGGCGGAAGTAACCCAGCAATGAGGCACCAAAGCCTAATTTGGTGTCGGGGGTATAGTAGAGGACGGGCGCAGGTATAAGCCCTTTTACGCTGCGCATGTCCGGCTTAGGCGGATCAACTGTTTTGTCTTCTACGGTTTGTTCCTGCGCCAGCACTGGGGCAGATTTTAAAAAGAGTAATGCTAGTAGCAGATAGGTGAGGTATAGGTATAAGCGCATGCAAACGTTGTTTCTGGAACGGGTTCTTAAAATATCAGGAGTACATACGTAAAGCAGCATTTCTGGTCTATACCGGGGTGCTGCATTTGTAGATTATGGAAGTTTCTATATTAGATAAAGTATATGGAGGTTGATCCTGAATATTTTATGAAGTTTTACAAGGAATTTTAAAGTGAAGATGTCTATATTGTGTTCTAAACCTAAACTAACCTCTTCTTCACCTTCACAGAACAATGAGAAAAATCTTAACCATTGCAGCTTGTCTCGCCCTGGGAGCAGCAGGCAGTGCGATGGCGCAGGAGACCTTTCCGCGCAATGGCGTATATGATGAGCGCACCGGACTGGTAGCTCTCACCAACGCCACCATCCACACCGATTACAAAACCAAAATTGAAAACGCTACCCTCCTGATCCGTAACGGGAAGGTAGAGGCTGTGGGCACCAAAGTACAAGTGCCTGCCGGCGCTATCGTAGTGGATGCCAAGGGCAAGCACATCTACCCGGGCCTGGTAGATATGTTCACCAGCTACGGTTTGCCGGAAGTGCAGCCAGCCCGCCGCAACTGGACAGCACCACCGCAAGAGGAGTCTACCAAGCAGGGTGCCTACAACTGGAACCAGGCCATTCGTCCAGAAACCAACGCGGTAGAGCTTTTTAAAGTAGACAAAAAACAGGCAGAGGAACTGCGCAAACTGGGCTTCGGTACTGTGTTGGCAGTGCACCGCGACGGTATTGCCCGCGGTACGGCCACACTGGTAACATTGGCTGATAAGCGCGAGAACGAAGTGATCCTGCTGGATAAGGCAGCCGCTGCGCTTTCGTTCGAAAAAGGTTCTTCGCCGCAGGATTACCCCAATTCCCTGATGGGATCTATCGCCCTGTTGCGCCAGACATACCTGGATGCGCAATGGAACAACATGAACCCGGGTCGTGAGCAGAACATCTCGCTGGCCGCTTTTACAGGTGCTAACAACTATCCACAGATATTCGAAGCGAACAGTAAACTGAACATGCTGCGTGCCGACAAGGTAGGCGACGAGTTCAGGAAGCAATACATCATCAAAGGTGGTGGCGACGAGTACCAGATGATCAAAGAGATTAAGGCGACCAATGCCCCGATCATCGTTCCATTGAATTTTCCGGAGGCTTACAACGTGGAGGATCCTTATGATGCCCGTCGTGTGCCACTTGATGCGATGAAGCATTGGGAAATGGCCCCGTCCAACCCGGCAGCTTTGCAAAAGGCAGGTATACCGTTCGCCTTCACTACCGCCGACCTTAAAGACAAAAAAGACTTTTTGCCAAACCTGCGCAAAGCCATTGAGTATGGCCTGTCAGAAGAGGAAGCCCTGAAAGCACTAACTGCTACGCCGGCTCAACTTCTGAAAGCCGACAAGCACGTAGGTAGCCTTGATAAAGGCAAACTGGCCAACTTCATCATCACAAGCGGCAACCTGTTTGCCGAGGACAATGTGATCCTGGAGAACTGGGTGCAGGGCAATCAGTACAAGATCACCGAGGTACCCGCCGATTACCGTGGCATCTATACCCTGAAGATCGGGCAGCAGCCGGAGCGCAAACTCCAGATTGCCGGCACACCTGAAAAACCGGAGTTGAAAGTAATTGGTCAGGACACCGTGACAGGCAAGATCACTGTTAGCGGCAACCTGGTAACGCTGTCATTCAACAAAGACAAGAAAAGCAAAGAAGCCATCCGTTTGAGCGGTTGGTACGCAGACAAGAACCTGCAGGGCGAAGGCCAGCTGCCGGACGCAACATTGGTGAAATGGAACGCAAAGTTCTCCGAAGCCATGACTGAGAAAGCTAAGAAAGACGCGGCCAAAGAAAAGCAGGCAATTGAACTGGGTAACATGATCTATCCGTTCCAGGCCTTCGGACAGGCTGAGTTGCCAAAACAGGAGACGGTGCTGATCAAAAATGCTACGGTATGGACGAACGAGAAAGAAGGCGTACTGCAGAATACCGACATGGTGCTGAAAAATGGCAAGATCGCAAAAGTAGGCAAAAACCTGACCGAGTCGGGCGCCCGCGTAATTGACGGAACAGGCAAGCACGTAACAGCCGGTATCATCGACGAGCACTCGCACATTGCGCTGCAGGGTGTGAACGAAGGTACGCAGGCCGTAACCGCCGAAGTACGCATGATGGACGTGCTGAACCATGAAGATCCGAACATCTACCGTCAGTTGGCTGGTGGCGTGACCACTTCGCAATTGCTGCACGGCTCTGCCAACCCGATCGGTGGTCAGTCAGCTCTCATTAAGCTGCGTTGGGGCAAGAGCCCGGACGAACTGTTTGTGGAAAATGCCGACGGCTTTATCAAATTTGCTTTGGGTGAAAACGTGAAGCATTCCAACCGCGCTCCTGCACACAACGTGCGCTTCCCGCAAACAAGAATGGGTGTGGAGCAGGTATACGTAGATGCTTTCCAGCGTGCCAAAGAGTACGAGCAGGCCTGGAAGAACTACAACAAAATGTCGAAGAAGCAGAAAGCTGCTGCCGGTGAGCCACGCCGCGACATCGAACTAGAGACCCTGGTAGAAATTCTGAATGGCAAGCGCCATATTACGTGCCACTCTTACGTGCAGTCAGAGATCAACATGATGATCAAAGTTGCCGACCAGATGGGCTTCAAAGTGAATACCTTTACCCACATCCTGGAAGGGTATAAAGTAGCTGACAAAATGCGCGACCACGGTGCCGGCGGTTCTACCTTCGCTGACTGGTGGGCTTATAAGATGGAGGTGAAAGACGCCATCCCGCAGAACGCCGGTATTATGCATCACCTTGGCGTGACCACAGCTATCAACTCTGATGATGCTGAAATGGCCCGTCGCCTGAACCAGGAAGCTGCCAAAAGCGTGAAGTATGCCGGGGTGAGCGAAGAGGATGCCCTGAAAATGGTGACCCTGAACCCAGCTAAACTCCTGCACCTGGACGACCGCATGGGTAGCATTAAAGTAGGCAAAGACGCCGACGTAGTGCTATGGAACAACCACCCGCTTTCGATCTACGCCCGTGCTGAGAAAACATTTGTGGACGGCATCGCTTACTACGACCTGGAGCGTGACACGCAAATGCGTACCGAACTGGAGAAGGAGCGCATGCGCCTCGTGCAAAAGATGCTGCAGGCCAAAACAACTGGTGCCAGAACACAGGGCCCGCCAATGCGTCGCGCCTCTGTGGTACACTGCGAGGACGTAGAGCACCACGCGGAAGAGGACTACATGGCTTACTAAATTGTTAAATTGTAAAATGGCTAAATTGCTGTTTGGGGATTGTGAAAATCGCAAGCGAACTAACAATTTAACAATGCAGCAATCTAACAATCAATAAGATGAAAATTCACACAAGATATATTTCCGCTTTCGTGGCTCTTATGCTGAGCGTGCCTGCCTTTGCGCAGGTGCCGGTGCCCGCCGCGAAGCAAAGTAAGCCTGTACTGCTCACAGGTGCTACCCTGCACGTGGGCAACGGCAAGGTGGTAGAAAACGCCGCCGTTGGTTTCGACAATGGCAAGATCACCTATGCAGGTCCGCTAAGCGGCGCAAACCGCAACGGGCACGAAGTGATCGACGTGGCCGGGCAGCACATTTATCCAGGTCTGATCCAACCGAACTCACAGCTTGGTCTGAACGAGATTGAGAGCGTGCGTGCTACGCTGGATATGCGTGAAGTGGGGCAGTTTAACCCGAACGTGCGCGCTGTGGTAGCCTACAATACCGACTCTGATATTGCCCCGACCATACGTGCCAATGGCGTTTTAATGACGCAGGTAACGCCGGTGGGCGGAACGATTTCGGGTTCTTCGTCGGTCGTGCAACTGGACGCCTGGAACTGGGAAGATGCCATTGTGAAAGCCGACATAGGTATACACCTGAGCTGGCCGAACATGATCATCAACACAGGTATGGCGCCTAACCCGCGCATGGCCAGCATGGGCCAGAACCGCGAGCAGGCCATTGTCGAACTGGGTCAGTTGCTGCGAGACGCTTCAGTGTACAAGCAGGCCAAAAACGAAAGAGAGAACCTGAAACTCTCCTCGCTGACAGGTTTATTCGACGGCTCTAAAAAGCTATACCTGCACGCCAACTATGGCAAGGAGATCATTGAAGGAGTGAACTTCGTGAAGCAGCACGGCGTGAAGGACATCGTAGTAGTAGGTGCCCGCGACGCAGTTGCCGTAGCCGATTTCCTGAAAGCTAATAACATTGCCGTGATCTATTCTGGCGTACATGCTCTGCCCTCCCGTTCTGACGAGGATGTGGACATGCCATACAAAACGCCATTCCTGTTGCAGCAGGCCGGTATCCCTTTCGCTTTGGACTATGACCTGAGCACACACGGTATCCGTAATCTGCCTTTTATAGCCGGTACAGCGGTGGCCCACGGTCTTGACAAGGAGCAGGCACTGGCTGCGATCACCCTCAACACGGCCAAAATCCTGGGCGTAGACCAGCAGGTAGGTTCTGTTGAAGTAGGCAAAGACGCGACCATCGTAGTTTCCGCCGGTGATATCCTGGATATGCGCACCAACAATGTAACGCACGCCTTCATCCAGGGCCGCAAGATCGACCTGAACGACAAGCAGAAGTACCTCTACGAGAAGTTCAACGGCAAGTACCGGACAGAGCAGCCTGCTACTGCAGGTCCAAAAGCTCAGAAATAAAATTTTACACTCTCACCTTAAACGAAAGAGCGCTGCCCGGTTGAGGCGGCGCTTTTTGTTTTTGTTGCTATCGCAGGTGCTGTGATGGCGCGAGCGTCCACGTTCGTGTCTACGATAGTGGGGCCTCTGGCCCGGGTATAGGTATAGGTATAGGTATAGGTATAGGTATAGGTATAGGTATAGGTATAGGTATAGGTATAGGTATAGCGGGAATGTGGTTTTGCATAGGACCAGTTTTTAACTGGCGTAGCGGCGGCTTTTGCAGGTATAGCAAATAGTTTCGTTGCATTGCTTCGCCTGTGCGGCGGGCACCTTCTTTTTGTATTGACACAAAAAGAAGGCAAAAAAGTCAAGACTCCCCAAACTCGCTGAACGCTCAAACAGTGGGTAGTCATTTAAGTGCACCTGGCTCAGGAAATTTGTTTCATAGCCTAAGGGGCAAGTTACTCTTGCTATACCTGCAAGCGTGCTGATACAATAACTACAACGCTTATACTTATAAATTCGCAACGGCAGGAAAGTCCCCCTTTGAAGGGGGCAGGGGGATGTTAAGCGTGCCGGAAAATCTTATCAAAAACCCTGAGATAGACCTCTGCTACAACTCCACCACCAACGCCCCTAACTCCGTCACATCATAAAACGCTATACCTGCCTCTGCCAGTTGTGGCCTTAATCGCTGCAGGTACCAGGGGGCATTGGAGGCGTCGAGTACTAACTGTTTGAAGCGGAAGGGCTGCAGTTCCTCGGGCTTTATTCGCACGTTTTGGGTGATCAGCAGGTAATCAACTTCAAAATCGGGGAGTGGCTGCACTTTGATCGGTTTCGAAACCACGAGCAGGCGCTTGCCCTGCCAAACAAGCAGACTGTTGTTGTCAGGTAGTATCACGTGGCTTATACCTGTAGTTGAAGCATCTGTGAAGGTATAGGTATTGGCTTGTTGCACACCTTTGTGCCACAGGTAGGGCTGAATATTGAAGGTATAGTTCTGTGGCGCCAGCGGTTGGTCGCTTAATACTGCTCCCTGCTGTCCGCGTACAAAGCTGAGCGCAGTGGCATTGCGCATGTTGTAGACCACTAAACTACGTTGGTTGCGCTGCGAGCTTATTTCTATAATTTCCTGAACCGCCAGCATGGCCACCACAACAGTAGCCAAAGCAAAGTAGCGGAGTTTTTTGTACGAGAAAAATAGAATGATGAGGAGCATCAGGGCATAAAGCAGCCAGGCTTGGGTATAGCTGATATCGATGCCATTTATCAGGGCCTCCGGAAGCTGGTGCACCCGTATGGTGAATTCGTTCATGAACCAGATGGACCAAAAATGGGATTGGAACGCCAGGTACGACAGAAAAGGCACCCACGAGAAGGCCAGGGCTGCCACACCGGTATACAGCGCCAGGGTAGAAAGCGGCACGACGACCAGGTTAGCCAACCAGAAGTAGACCGGGAACTGGTGGAAATATAGCAAGCCCAGCGGGAAGGTGATGAGTTGCGCGGCTACCGAAATCGTAGACAAAGCCCAGACCTTATCCAGCAGCCAGTTATCAAATGTCACGATCTTGTAGAGCAAAGGCTGCAGGTATACGATGCCGAGTACGGCCAGGAAGGAGAGCTGAAACCCGACGTCCAGCAGGTAGTAAGGTTCGTAGAGCAGCAGGAAAAAGGCCGCTATACCTAGTGTATTGTAGATGTTGGGGCGGCGGCTGATGGTGCGCGCTACCGTTACCAAACTGAACATGACCACAGCCCGGAGTACTGAGGGAGAAAGACCCGTGATAAAGGCATACATCCACAGAAAAGCGATCAAGAAAGCAGCTACAACTATTTTTTGGCGGCGGGTGCGGTTCACATACACCAGAAACAACATCAGCACACTGTAGATCAGGCCCACGTGTAGTCCCGATACGGCCAGCACGTGCGTAGTGCCGGTGTTGTTGTATACCTGCAGAATCTCGTTATCCAGTTCGTCTTTTACACCCAGCAGCAACGCCGAGGAAATGCCATATTCGCGACGCTCTTCTATAGATTCTTTCAGCAGCACGTCCAGTTTGCGACGAAGTTGAATGCTGTAGTGTAGGACCGGATTCGGCGGATCGGAGCCTATGAACTGGTACTGCTGCGGCTGCAAAAAATGGCGGTGGTATACCTGTTTGTTGGCCAGGTACTGACGGTAGTCGAATTGGTTGGGGTTGGCAGGTGGTGCCACAAGCAGAGGCGCGCCTTTTATCAGCAGCCGGTCGCCATAACTTACTTCATACTCCCGCTTAGAGTCATGTGGCACGGAGAGCTGCACTTTGCCCTCTGCAACTTGCCACTGGCCGTTTACCTGCACCTGTTCTATTTGCAGCACCGTGTTCTGGTAGCCGGGTTTCTGCACCACGTAATCATCCACGACACCAACATAGTAAGCGGGCGTAGCAGAAAGCTTGCTCAGGTGCAGCGGGCGGTGCACTTCGGTATGCTGATGCGTGACCCACATGCCGCCGGCAACAAAGCAAAACAGCCCGGCTATACCTGCCAGTGTGTTGGCTTCTACGGATTTCAACCGGCGTGCGACAAGGTATAGCACCAGGTATAGGGCAACAAAAAAGGCAAAGAGCTCAGGGCTATACCTGAACTCTTTGCCTTTGTACAGGTACACGAGTATACCTGCTATAAAGCTAAGAACAATGCGAACAAAAGGGTAGGGAGCCCACCGTTTCATCAGCCCTTAAAGACCATTTTGTAGTGCTGTATATCGCACTCCGTGAACATATTGCCTTCGGCCACGAAGCCGTGGCGCTTGTAGAAGTTAACGGCCAGCAGCTGTGCGTTCAGGTATACCTTGCTGTAGGCATGGTCGGACTGCACATCCTGCAGTACGGCCTGCAACAGCGCGGCACCTACCTGTCGGTTGCGGTAGTCAGCCAGCACGGCAAAGCGCTCCAGTTTTATACCTTGCTCCGTCTGGCGCCAGCGGGCAGCGCCGCAGGGTATACCCTCACAGGTAGCCAGGTAGTGACGGGCCGTGGACTCAAACTGGTCACGTTCCGCCTCACGGGGCACCTGCTGCTCTTCTACAAAAACCTGTTCACGTATGCTGAACGCGGCAGACCTATCCTGCTCACGTTCAGCACGTATTACCTCAATCATCTTGTGTTATCCGATCAGCTGCTATACCTTTCTTTTGCGGCCATTCACGCTCACGGGAGTGCCTTCTTCAGCGGCTTCAGCCTCGAGTCTGGCGGTTTGCCGATCCTCGTCTGCTTTGGTATAGGCCTCCACGATGTCGCGCACCAAGCGGTGACGCATTACGTCTTCCGGCTGCATTTCGATGAAACCGATCCCTTTGATATCGCGCAAGGTATGCAGGGCATCAATAAGGCCGGATTTCTGGCGATGCGGCAAGTCGATCTGCGAACGGTCGCCGTTGATCATGACCTTCGAGGTAGGGCCCATACGGGTCAGGAACATCTTGATCTGCGCCGGCGTGGTGTTCTGCGCCTCGTCCAGCAACACAAAGGCATTGCTCAGGGTACGGCCACGCATGTAAGCCAGCGGTGCGATCTCAATTATCTTGCTTTCCTGATAGTATTTGAGCTTTTCCATCGGGATCATGTCCTCCAGGGCGTCGTAGATCGGGCGCAGATATGGGTCCACCTTCTCCTTCATGTCGCCTGGCAGAAAGCCCAGGTTTTCGCCGGCTTCCACCACAGGGCGGGAGATGATGATCTTCTTTACCTCTTTGTTCTTGAGCGCGCGCACAGCCATAGCCACCGAGATATACGTTTTGCCGGTACCCGCAGGCCCCAGCGCAAACACCAGGTCATTGTTCTCCACCAGGTCTACCAGTTTTTTCTGGTTAGGCGTCTTGGCTTTGATAATGCCGCCCTTGCTGCCATATACAATCACGTCCGGCGAAGTGACGATTACATCTTCCTCCGTAAAAGAGTCAGATGAAAGGTATCTATTTACGCTGTTATGCGTAATCTTCCCGAACTTGTGATAGTGATCGATCAGCGAAGAAAGGATCTCGTGTATTTTAGTTATCTCGGGCGTTTGCCCCTGAATTTTGATTTCGTTGCCTCTGGATATGATCTTGCTGCTCGGAAATGCGGCTGCAAGCTGCTTGATATTCTGATTCTCTGTCCCCAGAAAATCGATAAGAGAGATATTCTCTAATGTTATTACTTTCTCTACCAAATGTTTAAGCTTATATAGTACGTTGGTAATATATTCTGTAAATTAGCTAAAATTGTTACAATATGATGACAAATCTACTTAAATTATAGTTCGCTCTATGGCTGTAATTACATTCACCTCCGACTTTGGTTATACCGACCATTATGCGGCTGCTGTTAAGGCCGCCATGCTGTCGCTGCAGCCACAGGCCCGTATCGTGGACATTTCGCATGGCATCGATCCGTTCAACATTCCGCAGGCCGAATACGTGATCGGCTCCGTTTTCCGTGAATTTCCGGAAGGCACTGTGCACCTGATCGCCGTAGATACGCACGGTTGCAAACAGGGCAAATATCATGCTGCGAAATACAAAGGACACTACTTTTTGCTGGCTGACAACGGGTTGCTTTCCCTGCTCACCGACGGGCAGGCCGAAATTGTGGTAGAGCTGCAAACCGATGAGGCTGTGCTGCCTTTCCCGGCCAAAGAACTGCTGGCTCCTGCCGCACTCTTCCTGGCAAAAGGTGGCGATATTGATGTGCTGGGCGAGCGCACTACCAGCTACAAGCAACTGCTTAACCGCCAGTTGCGCCTCAACGACCACGCTGTAACAGGGCACGTCATTCATGTGGACCGCTACGGCAACCTGATCACCAACATTACCAAAGACAGTGTGGAAACCATTGCGCATGGCCGTACCTATACCGTGCACTTTGGCCGCGAAACGGTTGGTCGCATCCACCAGAACTATACTCAGGTAGAAGACGGCGATTGCTGCTGCCTTTACAATCACCTCGGCCAGCTCTGCATCGGCATCAACAAAGGCAACGCCGCCGAACTGCTCGGCCTCGGCTTCGACTCGCAGGTTGATGTGCGGTTTTACCCGGGGGCTTAGTTTTGGAATGAGTGGATGAGTGATTGAGTGTATGAGTGATTGTGTAAATGAGTGAGTTTCTTGATTTGGGGGTTGATTGATGGGGAGAATCGGTGGGGATCTTACACTTCTACATGAAATGGGTTCTGGAGTTTATGGCATAAGCCATACCTTTGTGTGCCTATTTGGTTTGAGTGATTAAGAAAATAACAATTCACTCAATCACTCATTCACTCAATCAAAAATCAAGCTATGCTTATTCGCATTGTACGCATGACCTTTCAGCCGGAGAAGACAGATGATTTTCTGGAGATTTTCCGCAATTCCAAAGACAAGATCAGGGCCTTTGAGGGCTGCAACCATGTAGAGCTGCTGCAGGACCTCAACCACCCGAATATCTACAGCACCTACAGCCTCTGGGACTCCGAGGAAGACCTCAATAACTACCGCGACTCTGCACTTTTTGGTCAGGTATGGAAAGCCACCAAAGCCCTTTTTGCCGACAAACCGCAGGCCTGGTCGAATGTGGCAGTGAACATTTAAACCGTGATCAGTTACCCGTAAACAATTTGCAGGTATAGCCGTGATGTTTTTGACAGTTTAAACAATCCAACTGCTTTTCCTGTACCTTTGCTACGTATACCTGATAACTGTTTATTGCTAACTGTTAACTGTAAAAAATGAATTACTTCGAGCTATACCATATACCTGAGAGTTTTTTGCCGGACGAGAAAGCGATCAAGCGTCGCTATTACGAACTGAGCCGCGAGTATCACCCGGACTTTTATGCCAACGAAGACCAGGGCACACAGCAGAAGATACTGGAGCTTTCCACACTCAACACCAACGCCTATCGTACCCTCGGCGATGCCGACCTGCGCATGCAATACATCCTGAAAGAGCATGGTATACTGGAGGAAGGCAAAAACGAACTACCCGGCGATTTCCTGATGGAAATGATGGAGCTGAATGAGGAGCTGATGGAGCTGGAGTTCGACTTCGATGCCGCCAAACTGCACGAAATAGGAGAGAAGAGCACCGGTGCCATGGCACAGCTGGAAAATGATATATTGCCGGTGCTGCAGCGATACCCTGAGCTTTATGGAGTTACCAAAGAAGAGGCCCTGCAGGAGGTTAAAACCTACTATTTGAAGAAAAAATATTTGTTGCGTATTCAGGAAACTTTATCTAAGTTTGCAACCCGTTCCTGATAGTCGATCAGGGATTGCAGTTCGACTCCGGCCCAAGGTACTATACCTGAAACCGGTCAGAACAAAATGCCTTGGTGGCGGAATTGGTAGACGCGCTGGTCTCAAACACCTGTGAGGTTACACTCGTGCCGGTTCGACTCCGGCCCAAGGTACAGAAACAACAAAACCCACTGATTGTCAGTGGGTTTTGTTGTTTATAGGGGCATAAATACTGGCACAATCTCTAGGATTCTACATTTTTTAGATTTTCTGCTCTTTGGCGCCATTGTTCAGCAAGATCTTTGTCCTTTCTAATGCCTTTGCCACCCATTTCATAAAGCTTCGCTATATATAACATTCCTTGAACGTTTCCCATTTCGGCCGCTTTTTGATACCACTCTAAAGCAACTCTATAGTTTTTCTTAACACCTTTACCTTCGGTATAAAAGATTCCTATGTTTACCATTGAATCTGCATTGCCTTTTTCTGCTGCTTGCAAAAACCACTCTCTGGCCGTTGTATAGTTTCTTTTTACTGCTTTACCATCTAAATACATGAATCCAACTGCATGCATAGATCTTGCCTCTCCTAAGGCAGCGCTCTTTTTATACCACTCAAGCCCTTCACGGTAGTCAGCACTGACACCATGCCCTTTAACGTACATTGAAGCTATGTTGTGCATCGCTGCCGCAATTCCCTGATCAGCTGCTTTTAGATACCAATTCATGGCAACATGCTGATCTTCTATGACACCATGGCCACCTCTAGAATAAATGTTACCTAAGTTAATCATTGAATCCGCAAACCCCTCCTCAGCAGCCTTTTCATACCACTCAATTGCTTGTGTATAATCTTTATCAACTCCCAGACCGTTGGCATAAAGAACTCCTAAGTTGTGAAAAGCACCTACATTACCGTTATCGGAGGCTCGCAAAGACCATTTTAAGGCTTCTTTGTAGTCTACCTCTGTCCCGCGCCCCATTAAGTAGGCAATTCCTAAATTAGCCATAGCGTTTAAGTTTCCCTTTTCTGCAGCTATTCTATACCATCTTAATCCTTCAGCAGCGTCTGCCTCTACGCCTATACCTCTACTATACCAAATTCCAGTAATAAGCATTGCATCTGAATTACCTTTCTCTGCTGCTGCTAAATACCACTTGATTCCTTGTTTAGCACTTTGGTCGACACCTAACCCTTCTGAATATAGCCGACCAATCTGAAGCATTGCGTTTGATAGTCCCATTTCAGCAGCTTTAAAGTAATACTGCATCGCTGCCTCATACATCTCTTCCGTTTTAGCAGAGTTACCTTTAATATACATTGGAAGCGCTTTTAGTGCAGTATTAAGTTGTACAACAACCTTCTGGTTTTCTTCCTCACCATTGTTAAACTTGATGTAGTTATCTACTTCAATTAGTAAGGAGTCATTTAGGGCGATATCTACGTAGTCATTATTTTGAGTGAGGTTGTGAAGTGCATGTATTTTCACTAAAGCAACCTCGGAATTCCATTCTTTCAAAAGCCTTTCTGCAGCAATTGCTTTTTCAAAAGCTATAGAATACTCAGCATTTTCTAATGCGAACTGCGCTTCACTATAGTTAATTTCCCAGGAGTCAGACTTGGTGTAACTCTGCGCATTTGCAGGCGATACTGCTATAAAAAAAATAAACAGCAGCACTATGATACTTCTCATACTATGTAAATTTTTTAGTAGTTCTGTTAAATATATATAAATTCTAATAAAGATTTTTTGTTCTCAGGGGATGTTTTTTAGAGTGATTGAGCCACAGCCACCTTCCCATACCTTACCATTGAGCTTATTAGCTGTACTGGACAATCCATAGATGTTGGATGAAACTACTTCTGCAGATTCTGCAATATGATAGTCTGCAGCACTCTTCTTGCCTCTATCTTCCTCATTCTCAAGGTATAGTGTGGTGTTAATAACTGATTTATATATTTTTTAAAGAATATTCAGTTTGTGCTCACTTTGGAATTATAGGAGAATTGTTTTAGCAGTTTGGGGGTGATGATGAATGCTTTCTCTGTTAAAACATCATTCAAACGCGAGAGACAAAGATTTTGAAGATCTGTAAGTATTAATACTTATGGATTTATCACTTATGAATGAAAAAGCGAGTGGTTTTTAAATATTATAATTTTCTAATGTAATATAAGTATAGTTATTAGAATATATAGGAAGCACATAAATTTGCTGGGAAAATACTGATGCTGTATCAGTATAAATTCTTCCAACCCAGCCAATTCATGAAATCCAACACTGCTTTCTCCACCTCGAAAAGGAGCGGTAAAGTCTATGATGTTTTCAAAGTACTTTTGAAGACGCTGCCGCTCTTGCTTATCTTCTGTGGAGGGTTCTTTCTATCGCATAATGCCCATGCCCAGAGTCAGTATACCCACGATTTCTCTACTCCGGCAGCCTTAAGTGGTTATTCAGCCTCCTGGCCCTGGAATACTACTGCCACCATCTCTGTCGGAGGTGTGGAATATGAGTTAACCCAAAGTGGTAATGGCAGCTGGGAGAACAGAGGCAATGGAGGCGCTAATAACAGTGCAAGCCTTTATTATAGTACAGCGTCTACAACCCAGGTAACCATCAAACGCAAGGATAACCAGAATTTTAAGTTCTATGGTCTTTGGATGAGTTACGATTGCTTCGGCGGTAGTTATACACCGCCTCACTTAACTGTAACCTATACCGGGAGCAGTCTGCCGCAGGATAAATTTAATGAACGAAACCAGCAGGGGCTGGCGCTTTCAAAAAATGTGGAGGTTAGCTCAGTTACTCTTTTCTTTTCAGGACTTCATACCTTAAACCTCGACGACCTGGTTGTAGGGAATATTGGTGCACCCTTATCCAGTAATGCAAATCTATCAAACCTGACTTTATCACAGGGTTCTTTGTCGCCGGCTTTTCAAGCCGGCACAACCGCTTACACAGCAAGCGTAGCCAATACAGTAACTTCGGTTTCAGTTACGCCTGTCAAAGCTGATGCTAATGCAACTGTTAGTGTAAACGGAACTGAGCTGACTAGTGGCGTTACTTCCATACCAGTTAATCTGTATGTTGGCGCCAACACTATAACTGTTTTAGTAAGGGCACAGGATGGTACGACCAAATCCTATACCGTTACAGTGACGCGGGCTGCTGCTCCACCGGTAGCACCTTCCACCCCCGACCTGGCAAGCGCAAGCGATACAGGGCAGAGCAATAGCGATAACATCACCAACGATAACACGCCGACTTTTACCGGAACGGCAACTCCTAATACTACGATTAATCTATATGCTGGATATACCCTGGTGGGCACTTCCACTGCCGACGGCGCTGGTAACTGGTCAGTAACAAGCAGTACCCTGCCAGATGGAGCCCGTACCATTACGGCAAGAGCGGAAGATGGGGCAGGAAATCAAAGCCCCGCTTCAGCCTTCTTAGATGTGAGGATAGATACAACGGCGCCTAACACTACCATAATCGCTAGCCCAGCTGCTCTTACGAACGCAACCAGCGGCACCTTTAACTTAACAAGCAGCGAGGCTGGCAACAACTTTCAAGTAAGTGTGGATGGCAGCCCGTTTACCTCCGCTGCCACGCCACTTACGTTGACGGGGTTAAGCGAAGGTACGCACACCCTACAAGTGCAGGCTGTGGATATGGCCGGAAATGTGGATCCTACACCTGCCTCCTATACCTGGACGGTCGACCTGACAGCTCCGGTCGTGACAAGCATCACCCGCCACAACCCGGCAACAGCAACTACCAACGCCAGCACTGTTACTTACCAGGTTTCCTTCAGGGAGTCCGTTATGGGCGTAAGTACAGATGATTTCTCCCTGGTAAGTACAGCAACGGCAAGCGGTACCATTGCAGGTGTAAGCGGATCGGGAGAGCGATACGAGGTAACTGTCTCCGGCATTAGTGGAGCCGGCACGCTGCGCCTGGATCTGAAGAGTGGTTCCGGTATTAAGGATGCGGTCGGCAACGTACTCACTTATGCCTATACCTCCGGCCAGGTATATACATTGGCCCCGCCGCTAACGGCCTCTATCACCTCGCTGAGTCATGTGAGTTGTAATGGCGGAGCCAATGGGCAGGCTACTGTAACGGCAGCTGGCGGACTGGCACCTTATACCTATTCCTGGGGTACTGGTGGTGGAACTTCGCCAACGGCCACGATGCTTGCTGCAGGTAACTATACCGTTACCGTTAGAGATGCCCTGGGGAATACTGCCACGGCTGTTGCCAAAATTATGCAGCCTAGCGCATTAAGAACTAGTACTTCCCAAATCAATGTTTCGCAATATGGCGGAGCCGATGGCCAGGCTGCTGTCTCACCAGCTGGTGGCGTGGCACCTTATGCCTATTCCTGGAGCCCGTACGGGGGGACAGCCGCCATTGCAACAGGGTTACGTGCCGGCGTGTATATGGTGGTGGTGACGGATGCCAACGGGTGTACTGCGAGCCGTACGATTACCATTACGCAACCGGCAAACACGGCCCCGGTGGCCGTCAACGATAACTATTCGGTAAACCGCGGCCAAACGTTGACTGTACCTGCACCCGGCCTGCTCGGCAACGACACCGATGCCGAGGGAGCAACCCTGACTGTAACTATGGTGAGTGGCCCGACACATGGCACACTGACCCTGAATGCAAACGGAAGCTTTACCTATACCCACAATGGTTCCGCCTCCTCTTCAGACTCATTCACCTACAAGGCCTCTGACGGTGCTGCACTGAGCAATACCGCCACCGTGATCATTTCGGTGCTTACGCCTTCTACTACCGTGGCATCCATTACCCTGCTGGACAGAAACCCCACCAACGCAAGCAGCCTGCGCTATGCCGTCACTTTTGCTGAACCGGTAACCGGTGTGGATGCCGCTGACTTCTCCCTGACTACCACTGGTACTGTGGCCCGTACGATAGGATCCGTAACTGGCTCTGGTACCAGCTATACGGTGCAGGTCAATGACGTGAGGGGAGACGGCACCCTGCGCCTCGACTTTACAAGTCTGGCAGGTGTGACGCCGAACGTGCGTGCCGCCTATACCTCTGGCCAGGCGTACATCATCGATACAACGGCGCCTATCGCCTCCTTCTCCAGTGTTCCTTCTGTCCTGACTAATTCTAATTCAACTTATTTTGGTTTTGCGAGCAGCGAGCCTGGCGATACCTATCAGGTAAGCATGGATGGCAGCGCCTTTACCTCCGCTACCTCACCTCATAATCTTAGGGATATAAGCGAAGGCACGCATACCTTCCAGGTGCGAGCAACAGATCTAGCCGGAAACGTAAGTCAGCCGGTGTCCCATACCTGGACGGTCGACCTGACGGCACCGGTCGTAACGAGTATCACCCGCTTTAACCCTACAGAGGCCACCACCAGCGCCACAACGCTTATTTACCTGGTCACTTTCAGCGAGCGCGTGGCAGGCATAAATGCAGAGGATTTCGCTCTGACTCAAACGGGAACGGCAACAGGCACCATAGAACGTGTCATTTGGCGAGACAACAGGGTATTTGAGGTGGTCGTCAATAATGTGAGCGGAAGCGGCACCTTGCGTCTGGATGTAAAAGCGAGTGGCACAGGCATTACGGATTTGGCCAATAACGGGATCACTTCAGGTTATACCTCCGGCCAGTCTTATACCATAAACACCACCCCACCAGCCATTACCTCCGTTTCAGTGCCTGCCGATGGTACGTACAGGGAGGCACAGCAACTGGACTTCACGTTGAACTTCAGTAAAGCCGTCATAGTAAATACCCCGGGCGGAACCCCAGCGATCGGCCTTACCATAGGCACATCTTCCCGTCAGGCGTATTACCTGGGCGGCTCCGGCACCTCAGCGCTGAGTTTCCGCTACACCGTGCAGTCCGGCGATCTGGATACGGACGGCATCACGCTGTCTGCTGCCATTGCCCTGAACGGCGGAACAATAACTGACGCCTTTGGCAACACGGCGGTCCTGACGCTGAACGGGGTGTCTTCTACGGCCAATGTTTGGGTAGACGCCGTCGCGCCAACGCTGCAAACAGTCACCATTGCCTCGTCTAACAGCGACGTCACGAAAGCAAAAGCAGACGATATCGTCACGCTTCGCCTGGAAGCATCCGAGCCCATCGCCACGCCAACTGTGACCATCGCAGGACACACGGCTACGGTAACGGCCACTGCTGCCAATACCTACATTGCCACCTATACCCTGACTGCGACAGATGCGGAGGGCACGGTTCCCTTCACCATCAACTACCAGGACCTGGCGGGCAACGCGGGCACAGCTGTCAGCGGCACCACCAATGGCAGCAGCGTTATCTTCGACAGAACATCGCCGACCGGAACGCTTGCCATCAACGGCGGGGCCACTCATACCGCTTCCCCAGGGGTTGCACTGAGCCTTACAGCAACCGATGCGCTGACTGGTGTAGCCAGCATGCGCTTCTCTAACGATAATATTGCATGGAGTGCCTGGCAGTCTTTTGCGACAAGCAAAACCTGGACCCTGCCTGCTGGCAACGGCAACCGCAAGGTATACGCGCAGTTGCGCGACGGAGCCGGCAACATCCGTCTGGTAGAGTCACAAATCATACTGGACAATGTGCCGCTCACGCTCACCCTCTCCAGCGGTGTGGGAGCGGCCACCAACACGTCTTTTGAAGTAACCTTCACATTCAGTAAAGCCGTAACCGGTTTCTCACTTGCAGATCTGATAGTGACGAATGCGACGGCTTCCAACCTGATGACCGCAGACAATAAGGTATACAAGGCAACGATAACGCCTTCCTCCGAAGGAGAAGTAAAAGTAAGCGTAGCAGCTGGTGCAGCAATTGATGTCGCGGGCAATGGCAACACAGCCTCTAATACCATCAGTACCCTGTATGACAATACAGGACCGACACTGGTAGTTGCTACCACAGCTCCGAACCCGACCAACGCTCCTTTTGACGTGAGCTTCACTTTTGCTGAGGAAGTGAGCGGCTTTGACCTGGCGGATATTATCGTTGCAAACGGTACGGCTTCCAACCTGACTGTAACAGACGGCAGGCGCTACAGTGCGCTTATCACGCCGGCAGCAAGCGGTGAGGTAGCCGTGAGCGTGGCAGCAGAAAAAGCGCAGGACGCAGCCGGCAACAACAATACCGCTTCCAATATTCTGAAGGTGCGTTACGATGCCGAGAGGCCGACGGTGGTGCTGTCTACAAACGCAACAGATCCTACCAATGCACCCTTTACGCTTACCATTCGCTTCAGCAAAGAGGTGACCGGTTTTACAGTGGAAGATCTGGAAGTATCCAATGGACTTGCCTCCGCCTTTACCAGTGTGTCTGCACAGGAATATACAGCCCTGATTACGCCCCAGGCAAACGGAGCAGTGATCATTAACATGCTGGAGGACGTAGCCTGGGATAGAACAGGAAACGGAAATAAAGCTGCTTCCGCCTTATGGTTGTTTTTCGACCAGACCCGACCTACCGTAGCCCTCGCTTCGCCGGCGCCGGCTACTGTGAATGGTGCGTTTGATTTAACCATTAAGTTCAGCGAACCGGTAATAGGCTTCGCCGAAACAGGTATAGCCCTTGTAAACGGAACAACCTCCCGTCTGGTGGCCATGTCTGCCGATGAGTATACGGCACGCATTACCCCGCTTGCTGACGGGGAGGTGAAGCTACAGATAAGCAACAATGCAGCGCTCGACTCGGCTGGCAATCAGAACCTGGCTTCTGCCGAGCTAACCCGACGCTACGACAGTGCAAGACCACAGGTAACGGTAGCAAGCATTGTTACCAGCCCTGTCAACGCCGCCTTTACGGCACAGTTCACCTTTACCGAAGCAGTGGCAGGCTTTGATTTAACGGACGTGACCGTTACGAACGGAGCAGCTTCTGATTTTGTAAAAGTGAGTGCCACAGCCTATACCGCTCTTATTACACCTGCCTCAAACGGCGAAGTAACCGTAGCGGTGGCAGCGGGCAAAGCCAGGGACGAGGCAGGCAATGATAACCAGGCTTCCAACGTGCTCAAATTAAACTTTGATACAGACAAACCTACCTTGCTACTCGCTTCTTCGGCACCGGCTGCAGTAAATGCACCATTCAGCGTGACCTTCACCTTCAGCAAGGAGGTAAGCGGTTTCGAGATAGGTGATATTGCCATTACCAATGGCGCGGCTGCTGATTTTGCGGTAGTCAATCCGAAAACTTATACCGTACGGGTTATACCTGCTGCGGAGGGAGAAGTGCAGGTAAGCGTGGCAGCCGATAAGGCCCTGGACGCGGCCGGCAACGGCAGCGGCGCCTCCAATATGCTGACGCGCCGCTACGATACCTTGCGACCAGCTGTGGTACTCAGTACGGGCGCTCCGGATCCTGTCAACAGTGCATTCTCCATTAATATTGAGTTTAGTGAAGACGTTGCAGGATTTGCAGCTACAGGTATAGCCGTTACCAACGGCACACTCACCCGATTCAGCCAGGTTGACGGGCGACGATACAGTGCGCTGGTAACCCCTGCGGCAACTGGTGAGGTAGCAGCTCAGGTTCCTGCCAACGCAGCGACGGATGAGGCCTCAAACGGCAACTTGCCATCTAACACACTCACCCGGGTTTATGACGCAGTTCGTCCTGCCGTAGTGCTGGCAACCGCTGCTCCAGACCCGTTAAACAGGTCTTTCCAGGTAAGTATAACGTTCACTGAGCCTGTGACAGATTTTGCAGCGCAGGATATAACGGTATCAAACGCCACGCTCTCAGGTCTGACGACAGCAGATAACAAGCTGTATACCATAGAGGTAAGCCCTGCGGCAGACGGACTGGTGACACTCTCGGTGCCTGCCGGTGTAGCGCAGGACGCTGCTAGTAATGATAATACTGCTTCTGAAAAGTTAACCAGAACCTTCAATGCTACCAGACCGGCACTTGCCCTGTCCACCAACGCCACCAACCCGACCAATGCTGCTTTTGAGGTGACCTTCACTTTCAGCACGGCAGTGAGCGGATTTGAAGTGAGCGATATTGCGGTGAACAACGGAGCAGCTTCTGCCTTTACGCAAGTCTCAGCGCAGGTATACACGGCCCGAGTTACGCCAGGTGCCGTAGGTGAAGTGATCATTAACGTGAATGAAAATGTGGCCCGCGATGCTGCCGGTAACGGCAATACAGCGCCCACAACCCTGAAACTGAACATCGACAAGACGCAACCAACCGTCGTGCTGACCTCCGGTGCACCTGAGAGGCTGAACGCAGCCTTCGAAGTAACTGTCGTATTCAGCGAAGCGGTAACCGGATTCACAGCCGCTGATGTAACGGTTGTAAATGGTACGGTGACAGGTTTCTCGGTAGAGAGTGACAAGGAGTATACCCTGCAGATCATGCCGCAGACGAACGGAGAGGTACGTGTATCGCTCGCTGCCGGAGTGGCGCAGGATGCAGCCGGTAACCTGAACCTTGCTTCAGAACAACTCATCCGATTCTATAACAACACAAGGCCAGCAGTGGAAGTGGCAACAGCGGTGACCAGCCCTGTCAATGCCGCCTTTACAGCTCGCTTTACCTTCTCCGGGGCAGTGGAAAGCTTTGAGCTGACCAACATCACGGTAGAAAACGGAAGTGTTTCCAACCTGACAAAGGAAAGCGCTACGGTATACACCGCCCTCGTGACACCAAGTTCAAATGGTGTGGTGACAGTCGCCGTAGCCGAGAATCAGACACAAGATGCTTTCGGTAATGGCAACCTGCCTTCCAACCGACTGCAGGTAAGCTACGATGTGAGCCAGCCTGTTCTGGTGCTGTCGACAACCGCGGCTGATGTGGTGAAGACCCCATTTGAAGTAACCTTTTCCTTCAGCAAGTCCGTGACAGGCTTTGAGCTGGGAGATATCACGGTGACCAATGGCTTGGCCTCAGCCCTGAAAGCGGTAAGCTCGTCAGTGTACACAGCCCTGGTAACGCCGCTGGCCGATGGTGAAGTAGGTATAGCTGTGGCTGCTGATGTGGCCCGCGATGCTGCCGGTAACGGCAACAAGGAGGCGGTCGCCTTAACCAGAGTGTACGACGACACCAGACCAACCCTGGTCCTGAGCACAGAAGCGAAAAGCCCGATCAATGCTGCCTTTGAGGTTGTATTTACCTTTAGCGAGCCGGTTTCCGGTTTCTCTCTGGAAGATATCTCAGTAGAAGGTGGGACTATAGCCGTGCTGTCTCCTTCCGGAACAAGCAAGGTATACACGGCTACCATCACGCCAACTACAGAAGGGGAAGTTGCTGTAGAAGTTGCTGAGGATGTGGCACAGGATAGAGCCGGTAACGGCAATCTGGCCTCTGATGTGTTACGCCTGCAGTATGACAAATCCCGTCCGGCGGTTACGCTTGCCACCACTGCTCCGGCCCTGACCAATGCCGCTATACCACTGACGATTGAGTTCAGTGAGCCGGTAACAGGCTTTGCCTTAGCCGATATCAGGGTAACAAACGGTGCAGCCACTGACCTCACCAAAGTGAGCGAAACAAGGTATAGCGCCCTCGTGACCCCGACCGTTGACGGAGCGGTAAGTATAGCTGTTGCCGAAAACAAAGTAGCTGATGCTGCAGCGAACAGTAACACAGCCTCAAACCTGCTGAGCCTGACTTACGACGGTACAGCACCTGCCGGCTACGTAGTAGCCTGGAGCGCTGCGCGTGTGGATGTGTCGAACCTGGAGGCTATTGCGCTGCTGCTTTCCGGAGCTGAGCCGGGTACTACCTATACCTACCACATCACCAGTGGTCAGGAAAGTACAGGAGTATCAGGAACGGGAGAGGTGACAGAGGAGAGCTTCGATATAGCAAACCTTGACCTGGAAGAACTGCAGGATGGCACACTGACCGTGCGGCTATACCTGACGGACAGGGCCGGAAACAAGGGCGGTGAAGTAACGGCACAGGTTATTAAAATTACCCGCAACATCGCTTCCGTAACAGCACCCGATATGATCGAAGTGCCAATCCGAACTACTTTTGCGCAGGTGCCGCTGCCAGCTACTGTTGGCGTTTCCTACTCTAACGGCGAGACAGCGCAAGTGAAAGTACGCTGGGAAGCCGGCGCCTACAACGGGCTTGTGGCCGGACCTTATGTGCTGACCGGTATACTGGAACTGGAAGAAATGACCACTAACCTGGAGAACCTGACAGCGAAAGTGACCGTGGAAGTACAGCCCAACAAAGTGCCAACGGCACTGGCCTTCAGCGCCACTACCTTTAAGCCGGAAGCCACGGCAGACAAGGTGATCGGCACGCTCTCCACCACCGACCCGGATGACACGGAATTTGTCTATACGCTGGCAAGCGGCGAGGGCGACACGCACAACGCGATCTTCGAGATCCGCGGCGACCAGGTATACCTCAAATCCAACAAGGGCCTGTCAGGTATGACCACCTTCACCATCCGCGTGCGCAGCACTGACCCTTACGCGAACACGATCGAGCGGGCTTTTACCTTAACCAAGGAAGCTTACGACCGCACGGTGGACCAACTCAAGATCGTCAACGCCTTCTCTCCAAACGGTGACGGCATCAACGATAACTGGACCATTCCGGAACTCAGGTTCTACAACGAGGTCTACATCCAGGTGTTTGACCGCTCGGGCGTACGCGTGTTCGAGACGAATGATCCGGAGAAGGGCTGGGACGGACTCGGTCCGAATGGGCAGATCCTGAAAGGGGGCTACCTCTTCACGGTGGAAGTGAAGGACATCAACTGGGTGAAGCGCGGGGTGGTGACCATCCTGGGTAAATAAGTCGGCAACGCAAGAGATTCTTTGAAATGAAAAAGTTAATTCTATCCCTATTATTAGTTGCTTCTGTTCTGGGCGCAAATGCCCAGAACAGAAAGCATATTGCCAACTTCCAGCTGTTTCAGCACTACTACAATCCTTCGCTGACGGGCTACGAGGGCTCCCAACTCAAGGGCTTCCACCGCAACCAGTGGACAGGCTTTGAGGGGGCCCCCAGAACCTACTTTGCCTCGGCCGAGCTGGATCTGGCCGACCTTTCGGGCTGGCAGCAGAACGACGTGCTCAAAACAAAGCAGCACGATTTCTTTGATCGCCAGGCCGGCGCCCGCCATGCTTTCGGCGTGAGTGTGCTGCAGGATACCTTCGGCCCCTTCTCGGAAAGCCAGGTGCACCTGGGCTATGCCTCCCGCGTGCGGCTATCTGAAAAGCTGAGCCTGCGCTGGGGCGGCGCCCTTACATACAGCGCCCAGCGTCTGGACGGCAACAGACTGACGGTGGACAACGAAAATGATCCGGAGTTTCAGGGGGTGCTGGGCCAGCGTTTGCGCCAGGGCAAGCTCGACCTGAACCTGGGCTGGACGCTGACGGCCGATAAGTTTTACTTCGGTTATGCCATGCAGGACGTGACCAAGGGTGGTATTGTGTCGGGCGGAGACGAGTTTTTGCAGGACCTCTATACCCGCAAGCACCTGTTGCAGGCGGGCTACCGCAAGGCCCTCTCTGATCAGTTCGGACTGGTGGCCAATGCCCTGTTGCAGTATGATGATGAGCTGAAGGAGAGCGCCGAACTGCAGCTTAAAGCCGTGTACCAGAACATGCTCTGGCTGGGGGGCAGCTACCGCCAGGACCTGGCCTGGAGCGCGACTGCCGGTTTGCGCCTGGATCAGTTCCGCATCGGTTATGTCTATGAGATCCCGGTGCAGAACGCCCGGCACGTGAGCCGGAGCACCAACGAGATCTCCCTGACCTATAATCTGATCCCGGTGAAGTATCCGAAGTATGGAAGACAAGTGACAATCTGGTAAAGCAAAGTGAACATGAAGAAGATCGTATACACCATCGGGTTGATGCTGGGGGTTATTGTAACGGGCCAGGCCCAGACCAAACTCCTGGAAACGAATGCTGAAATGGCCGGTGTGGCCCTGGTGGGAGAGGAGATGCTCCTGATTACCAAAAAAGAAGATGGCGGCCAGTACCTCTATACCGCCCGTCGGACTAATCCGGAAGCGGCCGAGCGGGCCCTTTCCCTGAACGCTGGTCAGGTGAACGCCGTGGTGGGCGGCAACCTGGCAGCAGGCGAAGTGTTCGTCTACCACAAGTCGGGCCGCAAGGCAGAGAAGATCAGCATCTACAAATGGACAAACGGGGGATTTGTGAAGGGGGCGGAACTGCCTGTGCCCCAACTGCGCAACCACTCCTACAACCTGGGCCTGTACCTGACCCAGGACCGGCGGCAGCTGTATATTGCCGCTGAGTTGGCAGGCTCGCAAGGCTATGATGACCTATACCTGAGCGAGTGGAATGATGACAGCTGGTCGAGGCCAAGGAATCTTGGCAGGCAAGTAAATTCCAAAGCAGCTGAGTTTGCCCCTTTTGTCAGCAACGATTCCCTTTTCTTTTCGCGTCAGCAGGGAGAGACGGCCTACATTTATGGAGCGCCCCTAAAGAACGGACAAGCGGGCGAGGCGGTGCGGCTGGCTGGTGTGGTCAATGGGAAAGAGGCCTACAACGCCTACTTGAGCAAGAGCAAGGACCAGACGGTCTGGGTGAGTGCAACAGCGCAGGAGCAGCCGCGCTACATTGCCTACCTGTTGGGAGAACAGCCTACAGAAGCGGTAGCAGCTTCCCCGGCACCACTTGCCGAAGCAGCAGCAGCAGCAGCAGCACCTGCCGAAGCTGTTGCAGCGCCCCCAGCTGAGACTGTTGCAGCACCACCGGCTGAGACTGTTGCAGCATCAACTGCCGCAGTGGCCGCAGAACCTGTGAAAGCAGCAGCAATGCGGACTGCTGCGCCGTCGCTGGTGCTCTACAACGAGTTTAATCGGGTGCATCTGAGCCTGCAGCAACTGGCAGGCTTGTCGCGCTTTTTGCGCCAGCAGCCGGACGGTGCCTCCTTTGTCATCAAAGGTTACTCGGACGGTTACGGCGAGCCTGCGGCCAGGCAGCGGGTAAGTGAACAGCGCGCCCAAAGCCTGAAAAACTATATGCAGCGTTACTTTGCAGACAAGGGTTTCGAGATGGAAATAGAGGGCGAGGCGCTGCCCGACAAAGGCAAGGCCCACCGCAAAACCGAGCTATACCTGGTACAATAGCAAACTTATTGTTAGTCGGAAATGAATGCAAGAGGCCACTTTGTTAAGAAGTGGCCTCCTATCTTTTTTACGTGTTTCGGTAGTTTTTTTATCACTTAATACGCCCTTACTATCACAATCCCACATCTTTCCTCTAAATTACATCCCTTCAAAAGACTGCTCGTACGCATAATCCGTACAGAGTAGGCAATACAAAAGAATTATACCTTAAAACTAAAGAATAACGAATGGCGACAGGTCTTCTCGCACTATTGGATGATGTGGCGGCACTGGTGAAAGTCAGTGCGGCAAGCTTGGATGACGTACCCACGCAAGTGGCAAAAACGACCGGTAAAGTGTCCGGCATCGTGATCGACGATACAGCCGTGACACCGAAGTATGTGGTGGGCCTCGATCCGAAACGCGAGCTCTCCATCATTTACCAGATCGCCAAAAAATCTCTCATCAACAAAGCGATCTTTCTGGGGCCAGCCGCGCTGGTACTCGGCTACTTTGCGCCAGCAGTTATACCTTACATCCTCATGGTGGGTGGTGCTTACCTGTGCTTCGAGGGCTATGAAAAAGTGCACTCCATGTTCAGCAAAAGCCACGAACCTACTGATGAGCCGACAGAGGATATGAAAGTGATTACCCCGGAGGAGCTGGAAAAAGAACGGGTAGGCAGTGCCGTGCGCACAGACTTTATCCTTTCAGCAGAGATCATGGCCATTGCTTACGCCACTGTGGCCGGCAGTCCGTTGATGAACCAGATCGTGGTGCTGTTTACAGTGGCCATCTTCATTACCATTGCCGTGTATGGCTTTGTGGCCCTGATCGTGAAAGCAGACGACATTGGAGTGCACATGGCTCAGGACAAATTTCACCCGACCACCCAGAAAATCGGACGCGGCATTGTGAAGTCTATGCCAAAATTCCTGGTGATACTAGGGTATTTGGGCACAGCTGCGATGCTGTGGGTGGGCGCTGAGATCATTGCGCATGGCTTGCACCTTCCGCTGGAGGTGCTGGAAGGTCCCTTTGCTGATATACCTGCCCTTGCCTGGTTTGTAAAAGTGCTGGTGCTGGCCTTGGGTGGTTTGCTGCTCGGCGCTGTCATCGCGATGGTGATCAACTTAGGCAAAAAAATGTTCAAAAAACCAGCTGAGAAGGTAGCCCACTAAGCCTTAACTCCCTTTTGCGGCATACCTGACAGCTGTTTCTGTCACTAATTTCAGGATGTTTTTGAGCACCGGGCTATTGTCGTTTTTACGCCAGGTCACATACAGGTTTGTGTTGTAGGGCAGGGGGATGAAACGCACGTTTGGTAAAGCACTGAACGAATAGGAGTAAGGCAGAATCGTCACTCCCAGGCCTTTGGACACCAGCCCCAGTATCATGCCTCCAAAGTCTGTCTCGATGCGCACGTCCGGTATGAAGCGTTGGTCTTCGAAGATCTGGCGAAGGCCTGCGGTATAGAACGTAGTTTGCGCCAGGTTCGACAAAATGAACTTGTCATTTTCGAGATCGTGCATACCTGTGAAGTTCTGCTCGGTGAGGCGGTGGCTGTGGGGCACGACCAGTGCATAAGGCTCCGAGTAAAGCCACTCCGACTGCAAAGCCGGGTTTTCGGCGGGGTCGCGCCGGAAGGCTATGTCCATCTGGTAGCTAAGCAGCAACTGCTCAAAGCTGATGTCAGTCGGCTCCACCAGGTCCACCTTCAGCTCCGGCAGGACAGTGGAAATGCTCGTGATCAGATCCGGCATGAAACCGTAAGCGATAGAACCTGGATAACCGATCCGAACGGTACCAAAAGCCCCCTCGTGTATTTTACGCGCCTGCAAGTGCACACGGTTAATCTCATCAAGCAGCGGCGTCCACTGCTCGCGCAAAAACGCGCCTGCCTCGGTCAGCTTCACACTCCGCTTGTTTCGCTCGAACAGCAGTACACCCAGTTCCACTTCCAGCGCTTTGATCTGCCGGCTGAGAGCAGACTGTGTGATGAACATGCGCTCGGCCGTGTTCCAGAAGTGCAGTTCCTGCGCCAGTGCCAAAAAGTACTTAATCTGCTGTAGCTCCATTCGCTGTGATTCGTTTTCTGCATTAGTCAAGCGAATAAAAGCATTTTTTAGCCCGTTTTCACCTGTTTACTTTGCAATAAATAATTTAATGTGAATTAAACGATGGCTACACTACGAAAATATATGGGAGAGGTAGTAGGTTGGGGAGGTGCTTTTTTTTCGCTTGCGGCCTTCAGCCTGAACAGCATGGGCCTCACGCATGGGCAATCAGTAGAGTATCTGGGCATGAACATCATCGGGTGTTTACTCCTGATCTTTTACGGCTTGTCTAAGAAAGCGCACGCTAGCTATGTGTTAAACGGCATCTTTCTGCTTGTCGCTGTCATTGCGCTGGCCAGGGCCTACTTCCTACAGGTATAGCCTGACAACTTTAAACTATCCAGGCTCCCCGGAGCACACGATCCCCTGCAACTGAAAAGCTGCAGGGGATTTTTTATGTCGATGGTATAGTGGCAGGTAGCTTGAGGGCTCTGGCTCCTTCCTCTGTCTATCCTCTTTGGTTATTTGTGTTGCGCCTTGATTAACAATTGCTTAGAGACGTAAAACAGAGCTACGGTACATTGGTTATTTTTCAATCGGGAGGCAACCCTTTTGGGATTTAGTCCGTGATGGGAGCGCAAATTCTGGAACAGTGAGCAAAACAGAAGGCGAAGTATTGGATGAGCTGCTACGTCAGTGTCTGAAACAGGACCGCGGGGCACAGAGAGAGCTTTACCGGCTCTTCTTCGGGTATGCCATGAGTGTTTGTGTCCGTTACTCGCAGGATGCTGAAGAAGCGAAAGATGTGCTGAACGACGGGTTTATGAAGGTGTTCACCAGACTGGATCAATATCACCCGCCCAAGCCGTTCAAAGGTTGGCTGCGGCGGATCATGATCAACACAGCGCTGGACAACTACCGGCATAACCTGAAGAACTATCACCTGCAGGACATCGACAAAGCAGAGCCGGCCTCCGATCCGTTTGATGTGGAGCAGCAGCTTAACTACGAGTACCTGATCTCACTGGTGCAGCAACTGTCGCCTGCCTACCGGGCTGTTTTCAATCTGTATGCCATAGACGGCTATACCCACGAAGAAATAGCCGAAACGCTGGATATAGCAGTGGGTACGTCGAAGTCGAACCTGGCCAAGGCGAGGGCAAATTTGCGGGAGGCATTACAAAGAAGCAAAATCGATGAGCGCAAACAATATGTCTGACGAGGAGCTGGACCGCCTGTTCAGGAAATCAGCTGGGCAATACGACCCTCCCTTCGACGAAGAGGCGTGGAAGGCGATGGAACGCAAACTGGACGGCGCGCAGGGCGGCTGGGCAGGTATAAAACGCTTGTTACCCATCGTGCTGCTGGCCTTGCTGGTGACGGTAGGCGTCGTCTGGAAATTGATGGAAAGAGAAGCGCCAATTCGGGAGACCATTGCTATACCTGCAGAACAAGCAGCAAAGCAAGATGCGGGAGTAGCTGCTATACCTGATCACACCAAAGGGCTGGAGCAAACTTTCTTACCGAAGCCTGATTCACCCGCTGCGCCATATCTTGCCGTGCAGCCAGGTTCCGGAGTCCACTTAGCAGAGAAAACCGTGCGGGAACGCACCGCTATACCTGAGCACCGTACTATACCTGGCGCTGCTATACCTGACAGCCGCGTCACCAGGGTAGAGGAGCCTTTGCAAACTGTCGAATCAGTGATAGCAAGGGTACCCCATTCAGTTGCAGGTATAGCCCGGCAGGCAGCGGCACTGTCTATACCTGACACTGCTCCAATACCTGCCGATAGCAGTCAGGCAGAGGAGCGGGGAGAGCGGGTGTTCCTGCGCAGTGTCCGGGTGACGCTGGTTGCGGCGCCAGATATCACCACCGTGCGCTTCAAAGATCCGGATGCGGTAAGTGCCAATGCGGGGGTGCTGTTTAGTGTGCCCCTTACCAGGAGGTTGAGCCTGGTGTCGGGTGCTGTGTGGGCGAACAAATTGTACCAGGCCACGCCCGAAAACTACAAACCCTCCCCGGGCTACTGGGACGGCAAACGGCAACCGGATGTGATTGCCGCGCAATGCAAGGTGCTGGATATACCTGTCAACCTGCAGTACCAGGTGCTGGGCTGGGGCAAGAACATGCTGACAGTGCAGGCGGGACTATCCAGTTACCTGATGCTCAACGAAGCATACACCTATACCTACTACTACCCCGGAAGAGAGCCCTACCGTAACACCCGGGAATTCACTAACGAGAACAGACACTGGTTCGGGATACAGAATCTGTCTGTAGGCTATACGCGTCAACTGTCTCCTGCCATCACGATCGGAGCAGAGCCCTTCGTCAAAATACCGCTAGCAAGTATTGGCGAGGGGCGAGTGAAGCTCATAAGTGCAGGAGTGTTTTTTACAGCCGGCTTTACTTTAAGATAACAGCTTCAAATTTTTACGGGAATTCAACACTCCACGCTATGGCATGCCTAAGGTTGTGTCAGGAAGAATCTCTGTGCTTTTACTTTTTAAATCACTTCTCCTTAATTTTTAATAAAGATGAAAACCTATCGAATTAATTTCGGAATACTGCTTGGCGCGCTGCTGAGCCTGTCCTTTATGATGACCGCCTGTGACGACGACGACGATGACAACACCGTAATACCAGGCGATGAGATCGTGGCCCTCAAAGAAGTAGCGCTGACCGGTGCCAACGAGGTGCCTGCTGTCACTACCCAGGCGACCGGTACCTTCAAGGGTACTTATAACATGGATACCAAAGTGATGAACTATACCATCACTTTTCAGGGTATCACGCCAACTGCCATGCACTTTCACAAGGGCGGCGTGACTGTGTCCGGACCGGTTACGATACCGATTAACCCCGGTACCAGCAATGACCCTTACTCCAGTGCAAACCCTTACAATAGTCCACTGACGCGATCCACTTCCCCACTCACAGCTGCACAGGAGGCGGAGTTGCTGGCCGGAGAGTGGTACATTAACATACACAGCGACCAATTCCCTAACGGGGAAATCCGGGGACAGGTCACACGCTAAAGCTATGACATGTTGCCCGGCTGTTCTGCTCACTGGCGGCCGGGCAACTATGTCAGTCTGTAGAAGTAGAGGGCAGAGAGGGCATCTATGAGACGGATTGATTTTGCTTTTTGTACATTTTTTATTATGTTTAAACATATAATCACAACAGCTTACAGTTTAGCATGACGATGCGACTCTGAAATTACTCCCTCTCAAATGATTGAAACCCAAGACGAGCTATTAAAAGACCTGGAAGCCATCCGGCAGATTCCTATTGTACCCACCATGCTCGAAGTTATATGCCAGACTACCGGAATGGGGTTTGCGGCCATTACACGCGTAACAGAAGACAGATGGCTGGCATGCAGTGTGCGCGACGAAGTGAACTTTGGCCTGGAAGCGGGAGGAGAATTGCAGGTGGAAACAACGCTTTGTAATGAAATAAGATCACACCGCAACCCGATCGTGATCGATAATGTGGCAGAGGACCCGCTTTACTCCGACCACCATACACCCAGAATATACGGACTCCAGAGTTATATCTCCATACCTATCATTCTCAAAAACGGAGACTTTTTCGGCACACTCTGCGCCATTGATTCCAAGCCAGCTTCTCTGAACAACTCCAAGGTGATCAACACATTCAAGCTGTTCGCCGAACTGATCGCCTTTCATCTTCAGAGTATAGATATGCTGGAGCAAAGCCATAAAGTTGCTACAGAGCTGAGGCAGGAGAATGAAGGCCTGGCCAGTGCCAATTTTGACCTCGGTAACTTTGTGTACACTGCCTCGCACGACCTGAAATCGCCGGTGGCCAACATTGCAGGACTGATAGAGGAACTTTCGGATTCTGTTTCGAAAGAGAACTTAAACCGGACAGAGATCAAGCAGATCACGGATCTGATCAAGTCATCTCTCAAGCGCTTTTCCACCACCATACGGGACCTGACTACGCTCGTGGAAATCGACAAGGTGAGCGACGAGGAAAAATCTGAGAAGCCTGACTTGCATGAGATGGTAGAAGCCGTGAAACAGGATCTGCAGAGCATGATTTTAGCCTCTGGCGCGCAGCTGAACGTGATTGCCGCTGACGCTGAGGTGGCGGGCTTTTCTAAAAAGAACCTCAAGAGCATTTTAGGCAACCTGATCAGCAACGCCATCAAGTACCGCTCGCCTGATAGAGCGCCAAAAATCAATATAAAGCTGGAGAAGTATGCAGGCAGATCCTACCTGTCGGTGCAGGACAACGGACTAGGCATACCGGTTGAAAAGCAGGAAAGTGTCTTCACCATGTTTGGGCGCATCCATGAGCATATAGAGGGTAGTGGCATTGGCCTTTATATCGTGAAACGAATGGTCGACAATGCACAGGGAGAAATCAAGGTGAGCAGCGTGATGCACGAGGGTACTACCATCACGATTATTTTTTAGGAAAGCCCATTCAGAACTTTCCAACATAATGACCCCAAAGAATCAGGACACTGATTTTTGTTCATGTCCCTTTCTCTTTCTCCATTTCTTCAATGAGATAAGTTAGAGGCGTAGCTTAGATTACCTTATTCACAAGACTTAGCAGCCTTTGCGCAAATTATCTGCGTAGTCATTGGGCAATTCGGATTCCTCAACGGCTCTGGCGGCTTTCTCGAAGTCGTAAGTGAAACGGATAAACTCCACCTCTATACTGTCTTTATTCAGCACCGAACTGTGCTCATTGATGGTCAGCATGACATAACCTCCCCGGTTGTCGGCATCTTTGGGTTTGCCCACCGAACCAATGTTGATGGCATGCCGGAAGTGGGGCTGCTCTCCTTCGGCACTGTCGAGGATTCGGTGGTAGGGCTTGTGCGTGTGGCCAAAGCACATGATATCTGCATCGGCGTCCTTCATAATACGCAGCAAGCTTTTCTCGTCGCGGTCTTCGAACAGGTACTCGTTGATCTTTCGCGGACTGCCGTGCACCAGCAGCAGGTTCAGTTTGTCGTTATTCAGTTCAAACGCTACTTTGATGTGTGCAGGCAAGGTACGCAGGTAGCGGCGCTGCGCAGGGTTGATGATCTTGTTCGTGAAAGCGATTGAAACCGCGCCATTGGCCTTTTCCTCCTCTGTTTTGTAGGCGCAACCGCAGTCGTCGCTCTCCCGGCCTATGCCAAAATCGTAATTGCCCGCTATGGTAGGGATGTTGCGTTTGCGGATCTCATCAATCACCTCATTTGGCCAGATGTTATACCCCACCAGATCGCCGAGGCAGTAAATGAAGTCAGCCTGGCGGGCCTCTACGTCTGCAAAAAAGGCCTCTAGAGCAGGCAGGTTGGCGTGTATATCACTGAAAAGGGCTATCCGGGTCATGGGTAACGTGATTGATAAAGGAGCTACTGCTAACAATACAAATCAGAAATCAGGTATGCGTTCTTAGGTATGTTTGCTAACTGAAATTACTTTATGATTGCAATATTACGATTAAAGCTTAGCTCCCGCAACGGGGCGCCGTTAACGAATTGTTATGGATGGATGCTAAATTCGTAAGGTAGGGACTAGCTGCGCTCAACCACGATATACCTGGCTGAGAAGCCGTTCTGCTTATAGAGTAACTGAAGTGCCGTAATCAGGGAAGCTATACCTGTTGCTTTGGTCTGCCGGCCGCCCAGCGGACGAAGGTAGTTCTGGAACCCGCTACCAGGCACGCGGAGCACGACACGCCGCGCGTCGGGCTCTTCTACTTCGGTCAGCGCTTTGGCAAGCACCGCCTGGCGCATGTAGGGGAGGGCTGTTTTCATGCTGCGGTAATCCGAAAAGGCATAAAGGCGGTAGTAGGAGCTGAGCTTGACAGAATTCACGCTTCAAAAATAGCGTATAAAACTTTACCAGTACATCATATCCAGCAGATTGATTTTAGTAGTGTAGGGTTCCAGCGCACGCTTGGAGGCCAGCCCCCTGATCAGCCCAACGATATGGTTCTCCGGGTTGCTCCATACCTCCGCAAAGAAATCGCCCATGTCGTACAGCTGAATGCGGTAGCCGCGACGGCCCCGCTCAGCCAAGAAAGTCCCATGAGCCCATATCATTTCTAATCTGCCAGCCAGTGTGTGGGTGTTAAAAAAGCTGAGATTCGGGCTATGGTAAGGATATTCGGGTGTAGATGCTGTATTAATCACTGCAGGACTCCTCAGGGTTGTCGTAATCCCAGTACACTTCTATAGTAGTGGGCTTATACAGGTAGGCAGGTATGGGGGTATAGATGATCAGCTGCCAGCCAGCCTTCTGCATGTCCTCCCGGTGCAGACGCCTTACCTGCCACATCAATCTCTCATGTATTTCCAGTCCAACAGGGCGGTGACTCCCCACATACGGACTTCCCTCCTCAAATTTGAATGTGGTCGTATGCATAAACTACAATTTTTACAGCTATCCCTTATACTACGTAAGTTGTTATGATTTAAGGTGCAGATTTCGAAAGATTTATCTGTTGGGAAGCTCTAACCTGTTTATAAAGTTCTTTCGCGAAAAGAATCCTAGCTATAATTAATATAAACATTATTATAATGTCTTTAATTAAAACAATATATTATATGAAACGTAATATGGTGCTAGTAACCTAATCTACACTGTGAAATCCCTGAAGCCAATAAAGGAGAGCACTCTATGATCAAACTCTTAACCTTATGCTTACTTATAATTGGCGCATATCCATCTTTTGCTCAGTTCAATTCAATAACATTTCTGAGTCAAATTCCCATTTCTGCAAATACAGGTGAAAAGCCGCAATCGAAAGTATGGGCATATGCAGGTACATTCTGGACAGTGTTGCCTGATAATACTGGTACGCATGTCTGGAAATTAGTTGGCACTCAATGGGTGAGTGTTCTGAAGATTTCTGACAAGACTACTTCGAAGGTTGATTGTAAAGTAGTTGGAGAAGTAACACATGTCTTGCTGTTTCATGAGTCTAATGATGAAAATCTTCCTGCATATTTTGATATAGTTACATTAAGCTACATCGCTGAAGATGAAAACTATTCAGACCATAAAGCAGCATCCAATCTATCACTTGGAAATGGCGTTGAGACAGCAACCTTTGATATTGACGGCAAGGGCAGGATGTGGCTCGCGTACGCAAGGGCCAACAAGGTAAGGGTAAGGTATAGCGATTCACCATATAGCAGTTGGAGTGACGAGAAGGAACTAACAAGCGGTTTAAAAAGTGATGACATATGTGCAGTAGTAGCCTTGCCAGGAAGAGTGGGTATTTTCTGGTCAAACCAGAATTCTAAAAAGTTTGGCTTTATGACGCATGAAGATGGAGTTGATACCAACACGTGGTCAGTAGTGGAAAATGTGGATCACAAAACGAATGGAAGCAGAGAAGGTGGGCTAGCGGACGACCATCTGAACATGGCCGTAGCCAACGATGGCACACTATACTGCGCGATCAAAACAAGTTATAAACACAGCGACCAACCAATACTTGGACTTTTTGTGCGAAGACCCTCAGGCATATGGGACAATTTGTATAGTGTTACCAAGCAGGGCACCAGAACCCGACCAATTGTTATTCTGAACGAAGTAGAGAAAATTATTAGGGTAATTTATACTGAAAGAGAAGGGGGAGGCAATATTGTTTATAAAGAGTCTTCACTGGACAATATTGATTTTGGAGATGAAAGTTCAAATGATCCTGACGAGCAAAAATCCAATAGGGAATTTGTCTTGATAGAGGGGTTCTATAACAACGTAACAAGCACTAAAGACAATTTTACCGATGATATTGTCATCATGGCTTCCAGTGCAGGCAACTCACCTAGCCGACCAGTAGCAGTGAGTGTACTGGCAACCTCCAGAATAATCCCACTACCCGTCGAACTTACCAGTTTCACTGCCAGATTGGCGGCAGATGATGCAGTTTTGGAATGGAAAACGGCCTCAGAGCAGGATAATGACTATTTCAGCGTAGAGTCGAGTATAGACGGCCGTACTTTTACTCCGATCGGTCGGGTGAATGGCAATGGGACCACACAGTTGCAAAGAAGCTATTCCTTCACGGATAAGAATATTTCAAGGTATAGGGCAGCGGGCATCTACTATAGGTTAAGACAAGTTGACTACAACGGTGAGTTTGAGTTCAGCCAGATCAGGCATGTAAGTGCGCCCGGCCTTCCTGACGCCATAACTCTAAAGGCATTCCCAAGCCCTTTTGATGACTACCTGGAGGTTCTGATCACTTCCAGTGAAGAACAAGCAAGCTCTATTGTACTCTATAACGCGCAGGGGCGAATCATGCAATCTCAAACCATAGCGCTCAAAAGGGGGATTAACACGATTTCGTTAACAGAACTGAACCTGGCAGGCGGCATCTATTTCCTGAAAGTCACTACTGCAGAAAAGCAGAATGTCCTGAAACTGGTTAGTGAATGATTTCTTTATGTAGACTTCCCCGAACCTCGGCCATTCTAATGTTACAAAAGCCCAACACCAACATCATCACTTACAAGAATTCTCCACCTTCTCAAACAGCATAAAATGCTGGATCGGCAGGAAATCCTCCTGGCGCTTCAGGCGAAAGCCGTTTGCCTCCAGCTCTTTTCTGATCTGCTCTTTGGTCATTTTGTGTAAGGCCCTGATCTGGACATCCGGGTCTTCAGCCTTATACTCGAGCAGCAGGAGTTTGCCGTCTGGCTTCAGAGCCTGGTGAATAGACCGAAGTATCTCTTTTGGATAAGCCAGCTCATGGTACACGTCCACCATCAGGGCAATGTTTACTGTTTGGGCTGGCAAATTAACCTGCAGACTGTCGCCTTTAACGACCGTCACATGGCTGGCTCCCTCTTTATCCCGTCGAGACTGGAGTGTCTTTATGAACCGATCCTGCACTTCCACTGCGTATACCTTGCCTTCCGGCACCTTAGGCGCTATCTGAAAGGTATAGAAACCGGTGCCGGCCCCAATGTCGGCTACCACCATGTTGGGCTGCAGGTTCATGTTCTCTATCGTGCGGGTAGAGTTCTCTTCTTCCTGCCGCGTGTCGCGGTTCAGCCAGTTGCCGCCGGTGGCCGTCATGATAGCGGCGATCTCACGGCCCATGTATACCTTGCCGGTACCTCCTGATGAGGGGTTTTTGTAGGTATAGCCCTCCTGCGCTACAGTGGTTGGCTGCTGGGCCTGGCAAGCGTGGCAACTGCTGAGGCACACGGTTGTGAGCAGCGCAAGCAGGAAAGTAGAGCCGGGAAAGTGGGAGCGCTTTGTCATATAGTGAATTTCTCCAGGCGCTGGGTCAGGTCGTCTATCAACTGCTCAGTCCACTTTTCTGCCACAAGCTCGTAGTCCGCTGCATCCCAGTTTTGCAGGTAGGCCTTCTCCAGCCACACGTTGTCCTGGTTGGGCCCGATGGTGTAAAAGTTGCGGTCCAGCTTAAAAAGCAGGTCTTTAGTCAGGTCGAAATTGTCGGCGCCCACCCGTTGAAAGCCCTCCAGACGCAGGCGCAGTCCCATCTGGTTGACATTTCCCTTGTCTAGGCTGATCTCGGTGGTGGCGTCGGAGCCTGGTTCGCGCGTCCAGGTGTCTACCAGTTTCTCTAATTTAAAGTCATGGAAAAGCGGGATAACATCCGCCAGATGCTGATGGATATGCTGCGCCAGCTCGGGCAGCACAGATTCGTAAAGCTTGCGTAAAGCCACTTTGTCTTTAATGGGGGAATCTTGCATGATAAAACGGTATGCTGTTCTTTCTATACGAGCAGACCCTTGATTTTGCCGCCCGGCAGGAAGGATACTTACTAAACGATTGCAGATAGCATTTCAGGTATAGCAGGCCGCCTTAAAATTGCTGAGTGGGGCTTTTGGTCTATTTTTTGTAACTTGTGCTGAAATTTATCATTCACTTTAACATTCTATGAAAGAACAGATCATATCGGCCGGCAAGGTATCCGGCATAGTGGCCCTGTTGGCGCTGGCAAGCTGTACTTCGGTGCAAACGCCACAGACACAGGACACACAAGCTGCCACCGAGCAGAAGCAGGCAGAAACCAACGTGCTCCTGCAGGAGTGGAGCGGTCCATACCAGGGCGTTCCCGCCTTCGACAAAATGAACCTGGCCGACCTGAAGCCGGCAATGGAGAAGGCCATGGCCCTTAACCTGGCTGAGATCGAGGCGATTGCCAACAACACGCAGCCTGCCACCTTCGAAAACACGATCGAGGAGATGGAAAGAGCAGGCGAGGAACTGGATCGCGTGTTCACCTACTACGGCATCTGGGGCAGTAATATGTCTACACCGGAGTTCCGCGAGGTTCAAAAAGAAATGGCTCCGAAAATCTCCGAGTTCAGCTCTAAGATTTCTCAGAACGAGAAGCTTTTCCAGCGCATCAAAACGGTATACGAAAACTCGCAGAAGAACCCGCTGCCAGCTGACCAGCAGCGTGTTGTGGAGCTCATCTACAAGAACTTCGCCATGGAAGGTGCTGATCTGAGCCCGGAAAAGAAACAACGCTACGCTGCCATCAACAAGGAGCTTTCTTCGCTGTACACTGCTTTTGGCAACAATATTCTGGCCGATGAGGAGAAGTATGTGGTATATTTCACCAAAGACCAGTTGAGCGGTTTGCCGGAGTCGTTCGTGAAAGCTGCTGCCAAAGCTGCCGCCGACCGTGGCAAGCCGGGTCAGTATGCGGTAACCAACACCCGTTCTTCTATGGACCAGTTCCTGACTTACTCGGACGAGCGCGGCTTGCGCGAGCAGGTATGGAAAAACTACTACTCTCGTGGCGATAACAACGACGCGAACGACAACAAGCAGAACATCGTCAACATCTTGAAACTGCGCAAAGAGCGTGTAGGGTTGATGGGTTACGACAACTATGCTGAGTGGCGTCTGCAGGACCGCATGGCCAAAACACCAGAGGCGGCGATGGAGTTGATGATGGCCGTATGGCCAGCTGCTACCGCCCGTGCCCGCGAAGAAGTGGCCGACATGCAGAAACTGGCCAATGCTACCAGCAAAACCAAGATCACGATCGAGCCTTGGGATTACCGTTACTACGCCGAGAAAGTGCGCAAAGACAAGTACGACCTCGACTCCGACGAAGTAAAGAACTACCTCGAACTGGGCAACCTGACGCAGGCTATGTTCTTTACAGCAGGCGAACTGTTCAACTTCAACTTCAAGCCAGTACCTGAAGGAACTGTACCTGTATTCCATGAAGATGTGAAGGTATGGGAAGTGACCGACAAGACTACTGGTGACCATATCGGCCTCTGGTACCTCGATCCGTTCGCGCGTCAGGGCAAGCGCTCTGGTGCCTGGGCAACTACATATCGTGCCCACACTACTTTCGATGGCAAAAAGAACGTGCTGTCGTCTAACAACTCCAACTTCGTGAAGCCTGCGCCGGGTGAGCCTGTGCTGGTATCGTGGGACGATGCGACTACCTTCTTCCACGAGTTCGGTCACGCACTGCACTTCCTGGCCTCTAACGTGAAGTACCCGACGCTGAACAGCGGCGTGCGTGACTACACCGAGTTCCAGTCGCAGTTGCTGGAGCGCTGGTTGTCTACCGACAAAGTGATCAACCAGTTCCTGAAGCACTACAAGACCGGCGAGCCAATGCCGAAAGAACTGGTAGCCAAGATTGAGAAGGCTGCCACCTTCAACCAGGGGTTTGAAACGACAGAGTTCCTGGCTTCAGCCCTGATGGATATGCACTTCCACCTGGCCGACCCGAACAACCTGGATCCGGACAAATTTGAGAAAGAGACACTTGCTAAATTAGGTATGCCAAAAGAGATCGTGATGCGTCACCGCTCACCGCACTTCGGGCACGTGTTCTCCGGCGAGGGCTATGCCACCGCTTACTATGGTTACATGTGGGCTGATGTGCTGACTTCGGATGCCTCCGAGGCTTTCACAGAGGCGCCTGGTGGATTCTACGATAAAGACGTTGCCGCCAAACTGGTGAAGTACCTGTTTGCGCCACGCAACTCTATGGATCCGGCCGAAGCTTACCGTATGTTCCGTGGCCGCGATGCCAAAATCGATGCGCTGATGCGTGACCGTGGTTTCCCGGTGCCGAATACACAGGGTAAAAAATAAACCTTTTCCATCATAAAACAGAAAAGCCGCTGAAGTCAGCGGCTTTTCTGTTTTATACCTGCGAGCTCTTAAGCTGGTTGATTGGATACACTGCTGTTCCATATGTCTTTGTGCAGCTTCCAGCGGTTGTTTTCCTTCTTCCAGACAACGAGGTACTTGCCATGGTCTATCTCCTGGTCTCCCGCTGCATACAGTTTGTAAGTGCCTGTTTCTATGGCCGCCTCCTCGTATTGCTCCAAGTCAACGGTGTTAAGTTTCAGTCGTTTCAGGCCCATGTCCCGGGCTCCCTGCCAGAAATTCTGAACGGCCGCCTTGCCTTGCAGCATATCGAAGCCAGTCGGGAGGAGCATGGCTTCGTTTGTGTACAGATCTGCCATGCCGGCGGTGTCACCCTGTTCAAAAGTTGATTCGAATTGCCGATTGGCATTTTTGATCTCTTCCGAGGTGGTTGTGCTTATTGTTTCCATAGTTATGCTATTTGTATAAGTAGATTATAAAAATCCAGTTTCCTACCTCACCAGTTGCTTACAGTAAGGCGGTTAAAGTGGGCTTCAGCCGCTCAGACTTGTATGGCATGCTGTGATCTGCAAAGTGTCTCTGTCTAAAAGGATACGCATCGACCGAATAGTTATACTTAATATGATAGTTTCTTTTTTAACATCTTTAGCGAATACACCTTTTTGGAAAGTTTAAGATAGTGTATTGATAGCCAAGCCTCTATAAGATAGTGTTCGGCCTTTGAAATTGATCCGGTTCAGGTGGGGCAAGGCATGTGGGAGAGAGTAATGGAAAAATCATTAAAAAATAACCTCTTCATAACAACCTTTTAATTAGTGCTGCGTAACTCTTGAGTTGAAAAGAAGTGTGGGTACGGATTAGGTGAGAAAACTGACCAACTCTGCCCAAACCCTCAGAATACCGATTGCCACCTATGGATGAATTTTCTCTATTTACTAGCAAGCTTCAGTCTTGCGATTTGATTGTACTGACAGAAGCGGACGAAATACGTACTTATTGTCGCTTTTATGCCAATGGCCTTTACCAGGACCGAATGTTTATTTCGGATGTCTCTGTGAAGGCAAACCTGGCGCAACTCAGCAGTGAGGAGGACGTCATCGATTGGAATGGGGTACAAGATCTCCGGAAAAAATACTGTGCGTCTTTGCAGTCCAGGGAGAACTTAAATACTGCGCCATCCGCGGAGCCGGTCTAGCAATTTTCAAATAGCTTCTTTAGCGGATTATCACATGGAGGCATGCTGTCAGGCACGTTTTCCGGGGAAGGTAAGGCGTATAAAAAGCGAAGGCTCCCTTATGAGGAGCCCTGCTTTTCAAAGGATTGCCTGAAAGGCAACCTTCAACTTTTAGCCGGTGCAAATATAGGGATAATTATACCTGCAATTGGTGCATTTCGTGAAAAAAAATATTCTTTTTGAACTATCTTTAAAAGATGTTATTAAACCTGACTTCAGTGATACTTTAGGGTAGTGTCTGGCAAGAAGAAGTTGACCTATAAAATATAACAGAAAGAGGGAGCCCAGGCTCCCTCTTTCTGTTTCTCGTCATGAGATTATAGCAGACGCTTTCTACTTATCGCTTTGGTAGCCAACAAGCTTGATCATCTTATTGTAGTTGCCCAACAGTAAGAAAGAAGGAGCCCATTGTCCTACGAAAAGCGCTTCCTCATCCTTCTTCATAATCTTTAGCGTTGCCGATACGGCCATAGAGCCCAATGCAGCCCATAAAAATACATCGGATGGGATACGGGAGGTATAGTCTTCGATGGCTGCAGCTACTGGTCCTTCCTTATGCTGAGGATTGATTCTGTCAGCCTTGTTCTTCAAATCCTGTGCGTCTCTTTTAAGATCTTGTGTGTCCATAGTTCATATTTTGTTTAGATGGTACAATACCATACAGAACGAAATAGAATGATGATTGTTTGCAAAAATTGAAAAATATGGAGGATGCATAGCCCGGCAGAGCCGTTAAGGACTATATTATTGCAACAATATATGTAAATTGGCAGCCTGAAACGGCGGACTACCTTTGGGGGTCCCCTTTTCGAGACTGAACCCGATAGACAGCCTATATTTTGGAGCTTTCCACACTTCTTGAATCACTGGCCGGCACGCCCCAAACCACCCTGGCATTAGGAGTGCTTTTGCTACCGCTACTGGCTTTCGTGCTGCTATACCTGGCGGGCAAAAAGCTACCCCGGCAGGGTGACTGGCTGGGGATTGGCGCCACCGGACTTGCCTTTGCACTTTCGATCTATCTCTTTACCCAGATCTGGAATACGGAAGTATACCACAGCCGGGCCGTCTGGTTTAAGCTGCCTTCCAGCTTCATAGCCGATTTCACAGCAGGTATACTGCTCGATAACCTGACGGTGCTGATGCTGGTCATCGTCACATTTATCTCTCTGCTGGTGCAACTCTTTTCGGTGGGCTACATGCACGGCGACAAAGGGTATAGCCGCTACTTCGCCTACCTGGGCCTCTTTACTTTTAGCATGCTGGGTATTGTGCTGGTTGATAACCTGCTGCTGCTCTTTATGTTCTGGGAGCTGGTGGGCTTGTCTTCCTATCTGCTCATCGGTTTCTGGTACGAGCGCCCGGCTGCCGTGGCAGCCAGTAAAAAAGCTTTCCTCGTCAACCGCGTAGGCGATATCGGGCTGTTGCTCGGCCTGTTTGCTTTCTATACCTATTTCCGTACGTTCGATCTGGAGGCCTTGCGTACCTTGATGGGGGCAGGGGAGTGGTTGAACGGGACCTTTGTGACAAGCTATACCTTTGAGGGACAGTTTTGGTCAGTTGAGTTAAGTTCGCTGTTTCTGACGCTGGCCGGGCTCGGTCTGTTTATGGGCTGTGTGGGCAAGTCGGCGCAGTTTCCGTTGCAGGTATGGCTACCCGACGCTATGCAAGGCCCGACACCTGTCTCCTCGCTGATACATGCTGCGACCATGGTAGCGGCTGGCGTATACCTGGTGGCGCGCTGCTATGCTTTCTTCACAGTAGATGCCCTCACGGTCATCGCTATTATTGGCGCCATCACGGCTTTGCTCGGTGCGCTGGCGGCACTCACGCAATACGACATTAAGGCAGTGCTGGCCTTCTCCACGATCTCGCAACTGGGCTACATGGTAATGGGCATGGGCACCGGAGCACACGACGCTTCGCTCTTTCACTTGACTACGCACGCTTTCTTCAAGGCAGCGCTTTTCCTCAATGCCGGTATTATCATCCACGCCATGCACCGCGGACTGCACCATGCACATCTGCTTGCCGGGGTAGACCCACAGGATATCCGTAACATGGGAGGTCTGCGCAAGGCAATGCCACTCACCTTCTATACCTATCTGCTGGCTGCGGCTGCGCTGGTCGGGTTGCCTTTGTTTTCCGGTTTCCTTTCCAAAGATGCCATCCTTTCAGGCAGTTGGGCCTGGGCACAGACGATGAGCCAGGCCAATGGAAACAACCTGTACTTTATAGTGCCTGTAATCGGCTTTACAGTTGTGTTGCTCACGGCTTACTACATGGGGCGGCATCTTTGGTTTATGTTCTTCGGTTCGTTCCGTTTGCCTTTCGATGTGCGAGCGCTGCGATTGTCGGCTGGTCAGGAGATGGAGCGGGTGATGCTTATACCTGTAGTATTATTGGCGGTGTTGTCGCTGGGTATTTTCTTTTCTCTCAACCCGTTATCCTTTGCCGGAAGTTGGGTGATGCAGGGCATCAGCTTGACACAACTTTCACAGGAAGGCACTCAGCTTGCCGATAGTTTGATTAAGGCTGTGACAACGCAGGATGCTGCCAACGGCACTGCTCACCTGATGATCGGGCTGCTTTCAGTTCTGCTAGGTATAGCAGGTATAGCCCTGGCCTTTGGCAGGTATAAAGGAAAAAGTAGTGAGGCACTCCTGCAGGAACAGCCACGCGGTACTCTGGCAAAGCTGACGTATCACCATTACTACCTCGATACCGCCTACGACAAGGTGTTTATAAGACCCGTGTTGCAGATGGCCCGCATGCTATACCGCTTCGACAAACGTGTGATCGACTATACCCTGGACTACGCGAGCAAATGGCTGGTGGTGTTCTCCAAAATCGTAAAGTGGTTTGATAGTTGGGTAGTGGATGGCAGCGTGTGGCTGATCGGGGTGATGGCCAAAGTGCTCGGCCGTTTCGGGCGCGGACTTCAGAATGGCAAGGTGCAATCTTACTACGCTTACTCCCTTTTCGGATTTATTCTGATAATACTATACATCATGCTGAATTGATGTTAATTTCGCGATCAGGTTCTACAGGATGATCGGATTAGCAGGATGAAGGCTATACCTGTATACCTCATACAGAATTCTGCTTCCAGCTTGTGGAGCAATTGCGCAAATCTATACCTATGCTCAGGAGGAGCTGTGGCTGAAAACAAAAAGGACCCGGCATCACATCGGGGAAAAGCATAACAATACAGATACACACATGCGTAGTCGTGTGTCGTGATACGTGATAAAAGTGTCGTAACATATTGATGAATTATACTCTTTCCAGCCTTATTTTTCTTCCTCTGCTGGCGGCGCTCGTGGTGTTGCTGCTGCCGACGCGCATGCAGCGGGGCATAAAAGCAGTAGCGCTGGGTGGTACGCTGTTGCAACTGGCCGTAGCCGTGTGGCTATACCTGGGTTTCGATGGTGCTAAGGTGGCGAACGGACAGACAGGCTATCAGTTTGTGGAAAAACTCGACTGGATCGGTTTCTCCTTGGGTAGTCTGGGACGCTTTCAGATCGAATATTTTGTGGGCGTGGACGGTGTAAGTATCAGCATGGTGCTGCTCACAGGTATAGTGGGTGTGATCGGCGTTATCTCGTCATGGAACATCACCAAAAACGTGAAGGGCTATTTCTCGCTATACCTCTTACTCATGACCAGCGTAATGGGCTGTTTCCTGGCGCTGGACTTCTTCCTGTTCTACCTCTTTTTTGAGTTCATGCTCCTGCCCATGTACTTTCTCATAGGTATGTGGGGTGGGCCGAAACGGGAGTATGCCGCGCTTAAATTCTTCATCTATACCCTGATCGGATCGCTTTTCATTTTGGTCGTAATGATCGGGCTCTATACCTCTGTGATTGATCCGGAGGCGACGGCGCAGCAAATGGGTCTGATCGGGCAGGACGTTCCTGCCAGTCTGGACATGGTTCGCCAAGTACAGCAGATGCTGCAACAGGGCGCAATCAGCGAGGCCGACATGGTGCGGACCTTCAGCATACCAGCCATGATGGAGCCGGCTAACTTTATACCGGGCAGTTTGCTCCATGTATTTTCAGGAGTTTCCCTCTTCGATCTCCCGATTCGCTTTGTGGCTTTCCTGCTGGTGCTGGCGGGTTTCCTGATCAAGGTGCCGTCTGTGCCGGTGCATACCTGGCTTCCTGATGCGCACGTGGAGGCACCTACACCTATCTCGGTACTGCTGGCGGCAATCCTGCTAAAGGTGGGCGGCTACGGTCTGATTCGCATTGCCTACCCTGTTTTCCCGGATGCTGGTGCTTACTTCTCTACTTTTGTCGGCGGGCTGGGGGTGCTCTCTATTATATATGGGGCTCTCTGTGCATTGGCCATGAATGATCTCAAAAAACTGATCGCTTACTCGTCGGTATCGCACATGGGCTTTGTGCTGCTGGGCCTGGCCTCGCTCACCAATGAAGGCGTGAATGGCGCTATTTACATGATGTTCAGCCACGGCCTTATCTCGGCAATGCTTTTCCTGGTGGTGGGAGTGATTTATGACCGCGCGCACGACCGCATGATCCTGAATTTTCGGGGACTTGCCAAACGCATGCCGGCCTATACCGCTTTTGTTGTGATCGCTTTTTTTGCTTCGCTGGGTTTGCCGGGCTTCTCGGGTTTTATCGCCGAGCTGCTGGTGCTGCTGGGTAGTTTCAGTGCACCGGAAGCAACAGGTATGCTGCCACGCTGGATGGCGATCGTAGCTGTGATCGGTCTGCTGCTGTCTGCGGCTTATTACCTGTGGGCGCTGCAGCGTATGTTCTTCGGCAAGTACTGGATCTTCCCGGAGTTGCGAGGGAAAGCCCAGCTCACCGATCTAACCAAACGCGAGTACCTGATGCTGTTGCCGCTGGCTATTCTGGCTTTTGTCTTCGGCATTTTTCCGCATCTGCTCCTCGACAAAACAGGCATGACAGTGACAGGCTTTACGGAGCTGGTGCTGCGAAACGGACAGGAGCAGCTCAACATCCTGCAAGCGATTTTACAGAGATAACACCTTGGTGCTATAAGCATTATCAGGGACACTACTATACCTTATACCGACACGTGGAAGAACAGGCAGCACAACTCCCCCAGGCCATCGACAGTATTTTAGCTGGAGCAGGGTCGCTGCTGCCCGAATTACTGCTGGCCATTTTCTTCCTGCTGCTGGTCACGCTCGATCTCTTCAAATCCAAAACAGTGAAGCGGCTGTTGCCTTGGGTGGCGCTGACCGGGCTTTTTTCTGTACTAGTGCTGTTGGTGCTGGGGCCACAAGGTATAGACGGGGTGCAGTTTCTCAACCTGCTGCGCTCTGACGGTATCGCGCGCTACACAGGTATACTCTTCAGCTTGACAGGCATCTTTACCATCCTCCTCTCCCTGCAAAACCCGAAAATAGAAAGACGCAAACAGGGCGAAGGCCGGGGCGAGTACTATGCCCTGATCCTAATGCTCGTGCTGGGCCTCAACCTGATGGCCAAATCAGTGAACCTGCTGATGGTTTTCCTGGCGATTGAGGTTGTTTCCATTGCTTCCTATATCCTGACGCTCACCCTGAAAGAAGAAAAAAAAGCTGTGGAGGCCGGTCTGAAATACGTGCTTTACGGTACCTTGTCGGCAGGAGTGATGCTCTACGGCATGTCCTTTTTCTACGGCCTGACTGGCTCGCTGGACTATACCCTGGTTTCGTTCTGGCGCAGTCTGCTCGATGCCAGTCCGCTGATGGTGACGGTGGCGGCCATACTCGTGTTTGCCGGTTTCCTGTTCAAAATATCCGCCGCTCCTTTCCATTTCTGGACACCGGAAGTATACCAGGGGGCACCGATGCCGATTGTAGCGCTCTTCTCCACGGGTCCTAAAATGGCGGGCATCATCGTCATCATGCGTTTTGTGGCTGCCTTTGCTGATCCGACCATTGCGGGTGCCTTTGCTGATGTGCAGCTTTTCTTAGGTATAGCCGCCCTGGCTACGCTTGCGGTAGGTAATTTTACAGCACTTTGGCAGCGTACGCCTCGTCGCCTGATGGCTTTCTCATCGGTGTCGCATGCGGGTTTTCTGCTTATGGCGCTGCTGGCTTTTGGCAGTGACTATACCGTAAGCGTGCTGTTTTATATGACGGTGCTGCTTTTCATGAACTTCGGTATTTTCCTGTTCCTGCAGATGGCCGAAGAAGACTGGCAGGTGCACACACTCGAAGATTTTAAGGGAATGGGGACTCGTGTTCCTTTTGCCGGCGTTATGGCGCTGCTCTTTCTGCTCTCACTTACGGGTCTTCCGCCACTGGCCGGCTTCATGGGCAAGCTGCTGGTTTTTAGCAACGTTTGGGAAGCTTATACTGCCAACGGGCAGCCGATGCTGTTGGTTTTGCTCGTGGTGGGTATTCTGTTGACAGGGGTGGCTTTATTCTACTATATCAAAATACCATATCACCTTTTCCTGAAAAGGAATCAAACTGCCGAAAATTTAGTTATTTCACTGTCAAATAAGCTGCTGCTGGTTTTTTTCGCCCTGCCGCTGCTGGTCCTCTTTTTTAAACCTGACCTGCTGCTGCAATGGATACAGAAACTGCTGGCCTAGATACTTTTACAGCCCTATGAGCGATTCCATTAAGCACGAATGCGGTATAGCCCTGATCAGGCTCCGAAAACCAATCGAATATTACGTTGAAAAGTATGGCACTCCGATGTACGGTGTCAACAAGCTATACCTGCTGATGCAAAAGCAGCACAACCGCGGACAGGACGGGGCAGGGGTAGCCAGTATCAAGATAGCTGCCGGTCCGGGTATGGAGTATATCAACCGCTTCCGTTCTGTAAAGACCCGCGCCATCGACAGCATTTTCGGGAAGATCGGCAAGGAGTTTAAAAAGCTGAAGGAAGATCAGCCTGAGAAAGCCCTGAATACGAAATGGGTATGGGAGAACCTCCCTTTTCTGGGCGATGTATACCTGGGGCACCTGCGCTACGGTACGCACGGCGTCAACAGTATAGACAACTGCCACCCGATGGTGCGCGAAAACAACTGGCGCAGCCGCAGCCTGGCCGTGGCCGGTAACTTCAATATGACCAACGTGGACGAGCAGTTCCAGAAACTGATCGAACTGGGCCAGCATCCAAAGCAAAAGACTGATACCATTACGGTGCTCGAAAAGATCGGCCACTTCCTGGACGAGGAAAACCAGATGTTGTTCGAGTCTTACAAAGACGAATACTCCAACAAAGAAATCACCTCCCTGATCGAAGATAACCTGAGTCTGCAGCGTGTGCTCAAGCGTGCCTGTAAGGACTTCGACGGTGGCTATGCCATGGCAGGCCTGACGGGTTATGGCGCCTCTTTTGTGGTGCGCGACCCGAACGGTATACGCCCGGCCTACTATTACATGGACGACGAGGTGGTAGTGATCGCATCAGAGAAGCCTGCCATCAAGACTGCCTTCGACATTGAGTATAGTGAGATCCGCGAGATCACGCCGGGCCACGCCTTAATCGTAGACAAGGCTGGCAATGCTGATCTGAAAGAGATCATGCCGCAACTCGAAAAGAAATCATGCAGTTTTGAGCGCATCTACTTCTCCCGCGGCAACGACCCGGAGATCTACGAAGAGCGCAAGAACATGGGCCGTCGCCTGTGTCCTCAGATTCTGGAAGCCATTGACTACGACCTGAAAAACACGGTTTTCTCATACATTCCGAACACAGCGGAGTCGTCCTGGCTGGGTATGATGAAAGGAATCGAGGATTACCTGCGTACCTACCGCAAGCGAGCCATCTTGAACCAGGAGCTTTCAGAAGAACAGCTTGACGAGATCCTGCAGTTCAAGCCGCGTGCCGAGAAACTGGTGATCAAGGACGTGAAGCTGCGTACCTTCATCACCGACAACGATAGCCGCGACGACCTGGTAACGCACGTGTATGACACGACTTACGAAGTGGTGAAGAAAGGCATCGACACCCTGGTAGTACTCGACGACTCTATTGTGCGCGGCACAACACTCGAGAAAAGCATCATCCGCATGCTCGACAAGCTGGAGCCGAAGAAGATCATCATCGTTTCGTGCGCACCGCAGATCCGCTACCCGGATTGCTACGGCATCGATATGTCGCGCGTGAAGGAATTCGTGGCTTTCCGTGCCATGCTGGCTTTGCTGAAAGACCGTGGTCTGTACTACAAAGTAGACGAGGTATACGACAAGATACAGGCTGTACAAGGTACACCGGCCATCATGGAGACAAACTATGTAAAAGAACTCTTCGACCTTTTCACGCATGAGGAGATCTCAGCGAAAGTGTCGGAAATCGTGAAAGCGCCGGAGGTGAATGCCGAAGTGCAGGTGATCTACCAGCGTATCGAAGACCTGCACCTGGCCTGTCCGAACCACAGTGGCGACTGGTACTTTACTGGCAACTACCCAACGCCGGGCGGTACCCGTGTGGTGAACCGTGCCTTCATGAACTTCGTGGAAAACAAGGCCGTTCGCGCCTATTAATAAAGATTCAATTTCCTTTCAAAGGCCTGTTCTGTATAAGAACAGGCCTTTTTTGTGTTGCCATAAGCACGTTATGAATGGTATTGTACAAGCTTCAAGCCACTACAAATTTTGAACAATTCTTTACTCCCCTGCTTTTAATCTACGCTGGTTTCAATGGTGCTTTCCCTATTCATGGCTATGCAAAATACTGCCCATCTCAAAGGTCAGTATCGTTACCCTATTCTGTTTCTGACCAGCTAAGAGATCATTCTCTGTATCCTGAGCAGGCAAACAGTTGTCGACTTCTTAGCCTCGGTGAGTTCTTTTATCACCTTGCCACTTTGGGGATTTTACTCTTCAGTATCCCGGTGCTTGGAGCAGTATTTACCATGGCATATTCCTATAACTACTGTTCAGAGGCTGTGCACCTGCGAAGGGAAAAAGTAAATGGTAATAATAGCAAAGAGAGAAGCCTTTGCTAGCAAAGGCTTCTCTCTTTATCTGAGTGTAGATCGTTTAGTTTCCTCGCTTGGCTACTCTCGTACCGGATTTTCCAGTATCGAATCTTGGAGCACCATCTGGCTTTGTCGTACGAATCGGGCCCATTCTGTTAGAAATAATAACTGGCACGGCACCTGTCACAATTTTACCTTCCTGTACATCTGACTTCTTATACAGTGCAACAGTAAACCAGTCATCGACAAAAGCTTCATCATCAAAGGTAAAGCAATCCATAAATGTTATGGCATTTTTGGCCGTATCCAGAATACCTTGCTTGAAATAGCTGGTGGTCTTGGTTTCACTTCCAAACTGATATTCTCCTTTCACATCGATATAATATTGGCTAAGGTCGAGGTTAGAGGTATACTTAATCAAGTAGTCGTATTCGTAGCAACTGCCATTCGAGCGCAGTCTCTTCGGAGTGACACTTGATTCGGTTTGTGAAAGACTAAGCTGGGCAGTGCTTGCCGCAAAGTCTACTGAATTGGCCGTGCAATCGCCGTGGTTGTTGACAGTTGCCCGGACCTTTCCGTTTTCCTGGCCATATACCCAGCTAACTTCCGCTATACCCTGGGCGTTAGTATTTGTTGTGTTTGTGCTCACGGAACCGCCGCCTTCCACTACCTCCCAGCTAACCTGAGCGTTTGAAACTGGTTGCCCGGAAGGGTCTGTCACTCGAACCTGTAGAGGGGAAGTCATCGCCTGGCCCGGTAATCCGAGTTGGTCATTGCCCTCATGTACAGCAATGGTATTGCACACTACCGCGTCGTCGTCATCACAGCTTACGAGGGTGGCACATAAAATCAGAATGAAGGAGAAACTTATGCTGTTTAATAGCTTCATGAAAGATAATATTGGGGGTGGAAAAAGATAGAACAGTCAGGTAAGCACAATGCTAAAGGTGAGGAGCATTGAATGGAGAGTGCTTATAAATACGATTCTATCTTATAATTGTTATATAAGGTTTGCCTATTTATTCTTTAAATATGATTTAATTGGATGTATTTATTTCATTAAGTCTGCAATCGCCATAATAGCAAAAGCGATGGTGCCGCCATAAACGGCAAATTTCGTGATAGGGGAGGCGTTGGCAAGGAAGGCGGTGTGCTGGTTGTATTTGATAACGCCCATGAGCGTGAGGGACAGGTACAGGAAGAGCGCCAGAGGAATGATGTTGAAGAGGATTTCGAAGATGTCACTTGCCATGGCTGCTCCTATATTTGGATGGGTATGGTGCAAATATAGGTATAAATAACCGGCCGCCGTATCTTTGCGCCAAACACGACACCAGCTTTAGTCCCCTATACCCATGACCTTCACCAAAATCTGCAAAGCCTTCCACGAGCTTACCCCAAACGAACTGTACGACATGCTGCGGCTCCGGAGCGAGGTATTCGTCGTGGAGCAAAACTGCGTGTTCCCCGACATGGATGACAAGGATCAGCTGTGCCATCACGTCCTGCTTTACAACGAAAATCAGGTATTAGTCGCCACCTCCAGACTAGTACCAAAAGGTATAGCTTATCCGGATATGATGTCGATCGGCCGCATTGTAACAAGTCAACTGGTACGTGGCACGGGTGTAGGCAAGGAGTTGGTTGAACTGTCGATTGAGGAATGCTATCGACTATTCGGAAAGGGACCGATCCGGATCGGGGCGCAGCTGTATGCTAAGAAATTTTACGAACGCTTCGGCTTTGAGCAGTCCAGCGAGGTATACGATGAGGACGGTATTGACCACATCAAAATGGTGAAGCAGGTATAGCAAGTAGTTGATATATAGTGCTTTTTCATTATCTTGTTTTGTAATCCCGAGACGCTATGAAAACAAGGTTTGTATACCGGTATGGTTTGCTGCTCGCGCTGTTCTTTGGGCTAAACGCCTGTATAGAAAAAGAGGACGACTACATCAGCAAGTACTGCCCGGGCTCCTGCACGGAGGTAAACGGGCAGGTGTTGAATGGCAGCGGACAGCCCTTACGAGGGATGCAGTTGCTGGCAACCTGGCAGAACCTACGAACATTCAAAGCGGGTGGAGGAGGTGCTACCCGAAAAAAAGCTGTGGCCTATACCGATGACAGCGGCAACTATACCTTGCGTTTCCTGCTGCGAGATGATGAAATGCTGGAAGGGCAAATTGAAGTAGTGCCGCAAGGGCGAAATTGCAACCAGACGACTTGCCAAAGCTATACCCTGTACTGGGATGAACTGAAACGCGATACGACTTTCAGTCACGATTTCCTGATCGATTAATGCGCCTGTGACTGTGGCTATACCTGTCTAAACTGCCCAACCCTATGCATCATCCGCTAAACCGTTATCTTCTTGTCTTTGCTTTTCTGGTATGCTTTTCGGTTGCTGCCCAGGCGCAGCGTGTTCAGCGTGTTGGCCTGCAGGTAGGGTCCGCATCCCCGATTGGCGATTTCAAGAAAGACCGTTTTGAGGACGACTACCCACCGATGGCCAGGAGAGGCGTAACTGTGCAGGGGACCTATCAAGTAGACATAAAGCCATACCTGGCAGTAGGCGCCTCGGCAGGTTTTCGTTTCCATCGCTTCGATATGGACGCCTTTGCGGCACCTGACGACGAACTGGCGCTACGACGGGAGGCAACTGGCTGGAAGAGTACCCATGCGCTGGCGGACCTGTACCTTCAGAGCCGTCCTGGGAGCCTTTTTGGGTATGTGAAGGGATCTGTAGGAGGGGTTTACAGCAAATCGCCCGGAGTGCAGGTGGATACACCCTATGGCCCCATCCGCCGCAGTTCCGACACAGCAGTGGCTCCCGCTTACGGTATTGCCAGTGGCTTTGGCATACAGGATGGCCGGTTTCTGTTTTCGGTAGAAATAGGCTTACTTGCTACCCAACCCTCCTTTGAAGTAACCAATGCCCAAGGTGTAAGAAGCACAATAAGGCAACCCATGCACACGATTAACTCCATGCTGGGCCTGAGCTATACCTTGTAAAGCGCTGCAAAAGAAAATGCCCGAGCTATATTGCCCGGGCATTTTCTTTTGAATTAATCAAGCCACTTAAATTACCATCACCAGTTCAGCAAAGGCATCCACTAGCTGCAGAAGTCTGGTTGTTAGCACAACTTTCTGATCCTCTACCTGCTCCTGCAAATCGATAGTAGTTTGCGCTGCCAGTGCGTTTGAGCTAGCCAGGTTGGCAGATGGTTGATGTTGCTGGCACGTCGCGTCCTGGCTGTAATAAGTCGCAGCGTAGGAATTTTGCCTGGTTTCTTTGCTGTCGCTCTCCTGCGACAGGCTTATAAAGAGTAGTCCTCCTAACAGGATAAGTCCTGAATTCTTCATAGCGGTGCAGGGTTTACTTGCGCAGGATGACCAGGGCTTCGCCAGAAAGCTCCACCTGCGCCTGCTCGGACAACGTGTACTGCAGTGCAGGTATAGACACGTTGAGTAAGGTTAGGTGACTGCGGTTGCGGATATCCAGATTCGCCTGCTGAATCTTATTGTCCGGATGAATGAGCAACTTGGAATCACTTTCCGGGCTGGTGCCTGTCACGGCCTGCAGGTGCTGTAACTGATTTCCGTGCAGTTGCACCATCACCCCGTTGTCAAGCTCCAACCTGAGGCTGTCCTGCTTAAATCCCATCAGCGAAGTGTTCAGGTAACTGGCTGTATTCAGGCGCTTGCTGTTGGTTATCTGCTTGCCATTCAGGGTATGTGTCGCGTTAGCGCGCAGTGTCTTCAGCACAGGGGTTTTGATGACGAGGTGTGGAGTGCCCCAGCCACGCACGCCTTTCTGCGTGTCATCGGTGGTCACATCTATCTGCAGTTTTTTGTTGTCCTGGCTGATCTGCACGACTTCTTCGTTTCCTTTGTACAGGTATACCGCATGCTCGTCGCCGGGTTCAATCAGCACTTTTAGCATATCGCCGGCATTCACCTCCACCTCCTCAAAGCCACTGAAGTCCATGGCAATATAGTTTTTGTAAGGATCCTGGTAAGATTTGGTATTGTATTCGGCTTTCAGAGCGATGTTGTAAGTGGCCAGTGCGCTAGCAAGCACCACTAAAGCGAAGAGTAAGAGTTTATTGCTGGTTTTCATGGTTTCTGCTCGATTTCTTGTTCGTAATTTTCTGATTTGTATACTTCGTAGCGCTTCTGAATCTCGTCCAGGTCTATTTCCAACAAATAGATATTTCTGAAAAACGCTGGCAAATCCTGCTGCAGAAAACGCTCCTTCCGTTGCGCCTTCACCTTCTTCACGGCATCCGGCGTCACAAAAAAACCAAGGCCGCGCTTGTTGTAGATCACCTCTTGGTTCTGAAGCTGCTCGTAGGTGCGCATCACGGTATTGGGGTTCACCTGAAAGGTTACTGCCAGATCGCGTACCGAGGGTATCTTGTCTTCTGCAGCCCACTTGCCCAGTAATATCTGGTCGCTTACGTGCCCTGCAATCTGCAGGTAGATGGGTTCATTCTCTTTAAATTCCATGCTTTTCCTCCCCTAAACTTGCTTTTCCTTTATTTTGAAATAAGCCACCAACCAACTTACAAGTGCCAGCACAACCAGCAGCAACAGCAAAAGCGGCTCATTCCCTTCGTAAGCACCTACATCGAAACGTTTGTCATTTTCCATAAAATAGGCCCCTGAAAAAGGAGTCGCCGATGCCAGGTCGCGGCCGAGCATGGCCTGCACCACTTGCTTATTCAGGTTGTAAAGCAGCAAAATGCCCAGAAAACCTGCAAAAGCCGTTTTGATAAAGTGATGCTTGTTGAAGTAAGCCGAGCCCACCAGCATCAGGGCGTTGAACAGCGCATAAAAGGCCAGTAGCACATGCAGGGGCGGTTCAGACGTAAGAATGTTCATTACTTCATGCTCAGGTCCTACACGCGGATCAATGTTGAGCAGAATGTAGACGATCAAATAAAAAGAAGGTATAAACAGCAACAGGTAGATGGGAAACGAGTACAGCCAGCCGACCAGGTACTTCTCGAACTGAGACGCCGGCAAGGTCAGAAAAGCGATCGCCTTCTTCTTATCGCCCAGTTGCGCAAATACGGTGCTTGAAAACACCATACCTGCCCCCATGATAAAGAACAGGAAAAAGATAGACTGCTCTGTAGCCAACATAGGCCTGGACGCCATATAACTGGCCATGCCGATGATAAGAAACATGGCGCCGAGTAGCACAGCCAGTGACATCAGGTAGGTTTTGTAGTGCTCCACTGTATGCTTGCGAAACAGCAGCGCAAAGCGGCTCAGGTTAAAGTGATTGTTCATAGTGAGGTCTTTGAAGGATTTCGGTTACAGATGTATTGCCACTGGTGATGGCGTTGAAGAGCAGTTCCATGTCTACTTTGCTGTAGTTGCCCATCACGTTTAGCAGAATGGCCTGCCTGCCACGCAGCGCATCTTCAGCATAAAGAGCATTATGGGCTTCGGATTCAGGTATGGTCGTGAAAGTGAGTCGTTCACTGATCGTATCAAGCGACTCATTCAGCACGATCTCCCGGTCGTGCACCACCACCAATGTATCGATCAGGCTGTCGAGGTCGCGCACCTGGTGGGTGGAGATGATGATGCAGCGATTCTCGGTGAGGGCAGAGGCAATGATGCGGCGGAACTGTACCTTGGAAGGTATATCCAGGCCATTGGTCGGTTCGTCCATGATCAGCACGCTGGTGTTGGTGGCAAGGCCGAAGGCGATGATGGCCTTCTTCTGCTGACCAAACGACATTTTGCTGAACACAGCGTGCGCTGGCACCTCAAACTCGGAAAGGTAACGGTAAAAGGCCTCTTCGTCGAAGAGGGGATAGAAGGGCGCCGTGTTCGCCACAAATTGCCTGGCTGTTAGTGACGGCATGTAGATTTCTTCCGGAATGAAATAGAGATCCCCGAGCATAGCCGGCTGGCGCTTGTGCGAATCGAATCCGTTTACCTGACAAGTGCCCTCCAGAGGAGAAACCAGCCCGACCATGTTCTTGAGCAGTGTGGACTTGCCCGCTCCGTTCTTGCCCAGTAGCCCGTAAATATGGCCCTCCTGCAGCGTTAGGTTCAGGTTCCGGAACAGCAGCGACTTGCGGCTATACCCGAAACTAAGGTTCTTGATCTCAATCATTTGTATTTGTTTTAGTGTATTAGTTACATAGTACACTACAAATGTATATATAGTTTTATCAATACCAAATTATTTTTTAAAATATTTAGATAAGGGTATATAAGCTTAAGATGAAGCAGTTGGGATAACAGTGGGTCTGCTTTTTACCATTATCCGGGGATTCAGGAGAATTGAAAAACAATGAAAGGAGGTGAGGCTTATAAATCAGTTATACCTATACCTAGGAAGAGGTGTGATTAGAAAGGGCCAGGTATACCTGCTCCGCATCCTGCTTCTCGAATATTTTCTGGGAGGCTCCGAAGTCAAGCACAAGTTTGGCGGTTTGCTGCTCCGTTTCTGGTTTAAAATAAGCGTAGCACAGTTTGCCCACATCCAGCAGGAAGGTAGCACGTGTAGCGCCGCTGCCGAGCTGAATGCTTATAAAGTTGCTGTTATCGTGCTGCATGGCTATACCTGGGTTCTGCTCAGGTATACGTTAGTTTCGGAATTTCTGCGTGATCATCAAGCCATGCTCTTTGCTCTGCAGCACGCCTATACCTACCCGCCCAAAGCGCAGGTGCAGGATGTTGGCCCGGTGGCCAGGCGATTCCATTAGCCCTTCGTGGGCAATGGCAAGGGTAGGGGCCAGGGCCAGGTTCTCGCCAGCTGCCCTGAACGGAATATGGGCAGCCCGGATTCTGTCCGCTGCACTGGCTCCCTCCGGCGAGACATGCGAAAAATAGCCGCGCGAGAACATATCAGCTGCATGTTGCCGGGCAATCCTGGTAAGGGCCGTATCCGCCTGCAAAGGCTGCAGTCCTTTGGCAATGCGTTCCTCGTTCAGCATTTCGAGCATGTGGGCCTCCAATGCCGGTTGTGGCTCGTAGTCATCGGTCTTGAAGGGTAACTCGATAAACTCTTCCGTTTTCGTCGCAATAGTGAGTTCGTTGAGGGTACGCTCCGCCACCCGGTCAAACACGGAGGTCAGTTCATCTTCTGCCAGATGGGTATAATTGCCAAAGCGGCCTGCTACTCTGCTTTCGTGCACATAGGTCTGAAAGCGCTCCGGAATTGGAAGCAACAGCAGCAGAACGGAAATGATGGCAATGGTGATGGTGCCACTCAGCACACCCGGCAGGGCGCCAAGTGCTTTGTTCACGGGGTGGGTGTGCAGCTCGTCTGAGAACAGATCCAGGACAAGTGACCCGATGAACTGAATGAGCATACTCGAGAGCACCGCAATGACAAAAAAGGAGATGGGCGGAATCCAGTACACATTCCAGTCGGTGGCACGGCTGAGCCAGTCGGCGAGCGTAGGGTATAGCCGGAAACTCAGCACCAGACTGCCCACCCACCGCACCAGATCCAGCAGACTGAAGGCAAAACCACGGCGCCAGCCCATGTAGGCACTAACCAGCACAATCAGTATCAGAAGAAAGTCAAGGGCGTTCATCAAATGCTTTTAGTGGTGTGGGTATATGCTTGGTAAAAGTTAATAAAAGGATGCAACACAGGTATAGTACCGTTCCCAGATTTCCGGTTTGTAAAGTCTGTCGTCTGAAATCCCTTTTCTTGTTCCTTCTTACGATTAGGCAGAAAGTAATGGTTATGAGGGTAGTTATTGATCATAATAAATCAGATATGGCACGACTCTTTCCAGGCTTTCTGCGTAGACGGAAAAGTCCTGAAAAGGACATCATCAGCTACCTAAGTTAGAAAATCCTTATGAATATTACCGTATACCCCGGCAGTCCCTACCCGCTGGGTGCCACCTGGGATGGAGATGGCGTGAACTTTGCCCTGTATGCCGACAATGCCACTGGCGTAGAACTGTGCCTCTTTAACTCGATTGAAGACGAAAGCGAATCGGTGAAGATAAAGATGAACGAACGCACCCACCAGGTATGGCACGCTTACCTTCCCGAAATCAAGCCCGGGCAGATGTACGGCTACCGTGTTCACGGACCGTATGATCCGGCTAATGGCCACCGTTTCAACCCAAACAAGCTCCTGATCGACCCCTATGCCAAGGCTATTTCGGGTACCATCGACTGGCACGACTCCCTTTTCGGCTACGAGGTAGGCGGTTCTGAAGAGGACCTGGAGATGAGCACACTCGACAGCGCTCCCTTTATACCTTATAGTGTGGTGGTAGACCCGAATTACGACTGGGAGGGCGATAAACCACCCAAAATCCCTTACCACAAGTCCATTATTTATGAGGCCCACGTCAAAGGCTTCACCAAACTGCACCCGGATATACCGGAGGAGATCCGTGGTTCGTATGCGGCCATTGGCCATCCGGTCACCATCAAGTACCTGCAGGAATTGGGGATCACAGCGATCGAGCTGATGCCCGTCCACCACTTCATCACCGACCGGCACCTGGCCGACAATGGCTTGACAAACTACTGGGGCTATAATTCGATCGGTTTTTTTGCGCCGGACGTGCGCTACTCGAGTAGTGGCACATTAGGTGAGCAGGTGGTGGAGTTTAAAAACATGGTGAAAGCGCTGCACAAGGCAGGTATAGAGGTGATCTTGGATGTAGTGTACAATCACACCGGAGAGGGCAACCACATGGGTCCGACGCTCTCTTTCCGGGGTGTGGACAATTCATCGTACTACCGCCTGGTGGAGGAAGACAAGCGCTTTTACATGGACTACACTGGTACGGGCAACACCCTCAACGCCATGATGCCGACGGTGCTTCGCCTGATCATGGACAGCCTGCGCTACTGGATCCTGGAAATGCACGTCGACGGCTTCCGCTTCGACCTGGCCGCCACATTGGCGCGCGAGCTGCACGAGGTGGACCGCTTGGGTTCCTTCTTCGACATCATCCACCAGGACCCGGTTATCTCACAGGTAAAGCTCATTGCGGAGCCCTGGGATATTGGGGAGGGTGGCTACCTGGTGGGCAAGTTTCCACCGGGCTGGGCCGAGTGGAACGGCAAATACCGCGACTGCATACGCGACTACTGGCGCGGGGAGGAGAGCACCCTGGGCGAATTTGCCGAGCGCTTTACGGGCAGCTCCGACCTATACCGCGACGACTTTCGCCGTCCCACAGCCAGCATCAACTTTATCACGGCCCACGACGGTTTCACGCTGCACGACCTGGTGTCGTATAACGAGAAGCACAACGAGGCCAACGGCGAAGACAACAACGACGGCGAGAGCCACAACCGTTCCTGGAACTGCGGCGCCGAAGGCCCAACGGAAGACAAAAAGATTATTGAACTCCGAGACAGGCAGAAGCGCAACTTCCTGACCACGCTGTTTTTGTCGCAGGGAGTGCCCATGCTGGTGGCCGGTGACGAGATAAGCCGAACTCAGCAGGGCAACAACAACGCCTACTGCCAGGACAACGAAATATCCTGGATCAACTGGCTCAATGCCGACAAAGAGCTGTTGGCTTTTACACAAAGATTAATAGAGCTGCGCCGCAACCACCCGGTGTTCTGCCGACGACGCTGGTTTCAGGGACAGCCTATCAAAGGGGTGGGAGTGGAAGACATCGCCTGGTTTCAGCCTGACGGATCGGAGATGACGGAAGAGCGCTGGAACCATGATTCTGCCAAGTCGTTGGGCGTGTTTCTGAATGGCCGAGGTCTGCATTCGGTTGGCCCCAAAGGCGAACAGATCATTGACGACAGCTTCTACCTGATTTTCAACGCGCACCACGAAGACGTAGACTATATCATTCCCGAAGCCAGGTATGGTGCGCAATGGACCAAAATACTGGATACTTACCACAATGAGATTAAAGATGAAGGGCCTACCGTGGAAGCCGGTGAAAACATACGGATCGGAAGCCGCTCTATCGTACTCCTGCATCACCCGACCGGACAATTGGTTAGCGGGTAATAATCAATTTAAATAAAAACAACCATGGAACTGAACATTAAACACAATAAAGAATACCAGCAGTTTACCGCCAGTCTGGGCGAAGAAGATGCTGAACTTGCTTACGCCACTCCTTCTGAAGAAGTGATGGACTTTACGCACACTTTTGTGCCAGAGTCGGCACGGGGCAAAGGCGTAGCGAACAAGCTGATTGAGGAAGGCCTTTGCTACGCAGAGGAGAACGGGAAGAAAGTGATTGCTACCTGCCCGGTTGTAAAAAAATTCATCGACAGAAACGCGAACTATCAGAAGTTGTTACAGGAATAGCCTGTACGCAGTTAAAGAGAAAGGTATAGCCAGTCTGTTAACAGGCTGGCTATACCTTTTTGTGTCAGGATTTATAGCGCGCTATGTAGGCGATGGCTGAAAGGACCAGGGGGTGCTTGGCCTGCATTTTCTCGATGAGTTGCTCCATTACAAGGTAATCACTGACCGCCGTGCTGATTTCACCGCAGAGCAGCAGGTACTTATACCTGATGACGCTGATGTAGCACTTATCATCATTGTGAAGCATAAAGTTGCAGATGTTCAGGTATAGTTCCTGAGCCGCTTTATCGCTCAGGTCGATGTTTAAAGTATCTTTTATCGCTTTTCTGGCGCTTTTCTTTTGCATAATAGTAGGAGGATTCATGCAAGCTGGCATGCTGAGGTATAGAGCGGCCATACAGCCGGATAAAGCACAAGCAAGGTTTACCGGATAGAAATACCGGTAGAGGCGCTTGCCAGGAGTTGGCGGGCTAAGCGAACGGGAGTGTTCTATTAGGGTCGGGTAAGGTATAGGGCTAATGTGGCAGCCGCACCGGCCGGGGCGCCAGTGGCCAGTACGCCTGGTATGCTATTGTTTCACGAGCTGTATCTCGCAGTGAAGGCGAATTTCGTCGCTCACCACTACGCTGCCGGCTTCAGTGACGGCATCCCAATTTAGACCGAATTCTTTTCGTTTGATCTTGCCCTCCACACTGAAACCTGCTTTGGTCTGACCGTAGGGGTCTACCACGGTGCCGTGATATTCCACATCCAGCGTAATGGGCCGTGTGGTGCCGCGGATGGTGAGGTCTCCTTGTAGCTTCTCGAAGCCTGGTTTCAGCTCATCGTAGTTTTTGCCTTCAAACCGCACCTCTCCATGATTATCGGCATCAAAGAAATCGGCCGATTTTAGGTGCGTGTCGCGTTGCTCGTTGTTGGTGCTGATCGAATTCACATCGGCTGTGAACACAATCTTTTTGGTGCTGTGAAAGTCCTCGCCATCGGTATCAACTTCCACATTGAACTTCTCGAAATAGCCGGTCACTGTCGTGATCATGAGGTGACGTACTTTGAACTGCACTTCGCTGTGCGTGGGATCTACAATCCATTTAGTTGTTGCCATAGGTATACGTGTTTTAGCTGCTCAATTAATACATGACTGCTGGTGCCTTTAACATACTGCTTACATGGTAATATGGTTATAATCTGATAGTTATTCTGTCATCGTATAGCTGGCATGTTGGGTTCTGAACCTGTCTTGAAGGTGGCCACGGCTGTTTTTTGGTGGAAGAGCGTGAGCACATCGCCCGCGATCTCGTAGGAGTCGACCTTCTTGAGCACGGCCATCAGCAGGTTTTCCTGCTCTATGATCGGGCACATGGCTCGGGTGGTGGCCAGATTGGTGAGCTGCAGGGAACCTTTATTCAGGCTATACCTGCCCATCAGGCGGTTGCAACCCGTGAAGCCCGTTAACTCATTTTCACCTGCCTCGAAGCGTATGTAAGCCGTCTGGTTTTCGGGGTTATCTTCAAACTGCTGGTCCTGCAGGGAAAGCAGTATCCAGTAAGAACTTTTGAGTTCTGTGTCTCCCTCAACGCCGTAACGTCTGTTTTTCTCGCTCAGGTTACAGGCGCTCAGGCAAACAAGAAGTAGTAACACCCAGCTGTAGTGTAATATTTTTTTCATAGTGTCTTATCAAAGAGCTTGCGCTATACCTGTGCTTTGTCCGGGTATGGAATAGCATACGCATAAGCGCACAATAAGGTAGCTTGTTGGTGTAAAGCAGGAAGTCCACCAGGCAGGTGGACTTCGCTTTAGGTTTTATTTCTGATAACCGCGAACTCCGGGTCCATAATTGGTGATGGGGGAGTTGGCCGAGTAATCAGGGCCGGAGGGGTAGCCATAGCCGCGCGGGCTGCGGCTTGGAGAGTCATCCTGGCCTGAACGGCTGTGTCTTGCCATGCGATTAGCCTCGTGGTGGTCATTGCGACCTTCGCGGTTACTGTTGCGGTGCTCGTAGTTGCTGCCATACTGCTGGCCGTAGTCATTGTCGCTGCTACTGCGGCTGTGTTCCCCACGGTCGTAGTAGCTGTCGTCCAGGTTTTCAGGATTGTCAATAGTTCTGCGTCCGTCCTGCCGGCCGTGTGCGTAGTTGTAGCGCTCATCCGTACCATACTGGTCGAAGCGACGACCGTGGCCGGTCTGGCGGTAACTGTTTTCCTGCCGCTCATAGCGACGGTTGGCATGGTCTACATCGCTCTCTCTGCGCCAATCGGTGTCGCGGTCACGCTCGTAGCCTCCCTGGCGCTTGTAATTCATGTAAGGGTTCGGGTCTCCATAATGGTAATGGTCGCCTTGCGAACTTCTGCTGCCTGAGCCATAGTTGTAGTTGTCTCTTTCACGGTTGCTGTAAGAGCTGCCGCTGTCCCACTCGTTCTGGTGCATTTGCCCCTGGGTATGGCGGTTGTCCTGGTCGCGGTTGCTGCGCCAGCTGCTGGCCCCGTAGCCGCCTCCCGGTCCGGAAGAAGAGCCGCCATAGTTTCGGCCCTGGCTACTTACGTTGCGGTACGTCTGGCCCTGGTCCGGCATGCCATAGTAATTGCCTCTGTTCTCGTAGCGGCTTTGGTAGTTCGATAGGTTATCACTGTCACCGGAGCGGTGGCCGCGGTTACGGTTGTCGCTGTCGTAATTTCTTTCGTTGTGTCTCATAGTTTTAAGTGTTTTGGGTTGATGTACCTTCTGCCTTATAAACGGGCTTTGGGCCGGAGTGTTCTCTTCGTTCGCCAATACCGGCGGCGGCTTTCCGTAAGCTGCACAGCGGTCAATTTGCTATACCTGTCTACCTGTCCTCTCTGTTTCGATCACAAAAGGCCCATGTGCTATACGGCCGGAGCCCGGAGCCTGCACCTGCATACGCAAGGGCATCGGTAGGGCCGGGTTCTGCGTGGGAAACCAAGGCCTTTGCTCCTGCACCACAATAAAAAGGCCCTCCGCATCGCCCACAGCTTCGAACAAAGCAGTGGTCGATTTCCAGCGGGGGAGATCAAATCTCTCGCGGAGTTCCTGTGCAAATCCCGCCACATCTGTTACCGGTAGCCCCACTTCGGCTATACCTGTCAGTTGCGCTGAACCAAAAGTAGTGCTGCTTGGAGGAGTAGTACGATGAGCGATGAACTCCAGCAGATTGAATTCGGGATCATAGAAATAGAGTGCATTCGCCCGCCAGCTTTCATGTTCGACTACGGGAGAAGCAGCGCCGGGAGCATGCAGGAACGCCACCCGATCCCGCAGCCACGAAGCAGCTTCCATAATCCTGTTGCCAGGTACATGAAACGCCAGATGATAGCCACCATTTTTCGGTGCTTCTGCTTCTGCAGTCCGGATGGTCAGCGTGCTATACCCTGCCTGCACGCTAAACGACTCGTCGTCTTCTGACAGCAGGGGAAAACCGAGCAATTGTGTGTAAAATGCTTTCTGCTCTTCTGGTTGGCTGGTTTTCAGTTCAAGTGCGGTTATTTTCATCACGATGCTTCATAAGGTAACAGTAGTAAGGGGTATACGCGGGATGAAGTAACTCAGACGGTGCTTCTAACAAAACGGTGTATATGTGGTTGATATGTAGAGAATAACAGCGGTTTCAATGCGAATTCATGAACCCTTCGATATTGGTTCCGTTAAATACTATCTGGAAATCAATCAAAAAAAGCAGAGAGTCATGAAGAAAGATGAAAGTAGGAAAGGCAATGGCCAGGATAAGTCAAAATACGCCAAAGCCGAAAAATCCCGTAATGCCAGCAAAGGCAGCACCCTCACCACCCGTCAGGGACACCCTGTCACCGACAACCAGAATATCAGAACGCTTGGTAGCAGCGGCCCGGCTACTATGGAGAACTACCACTTCATCGAAAAGATATCGCACTTTGATCGGGAGCGCGTACCGGAGCGCGTGGTGCACGCCCGCGGTGCCGGTGCGCACGGCGTGTTTGTGTCTTACGGCACAGTAGGCAACGACCCGATCGAGAAGTTTACCCGCGCCAAGGTGTTTAAAAAAGGAAAGGAGACTCCTACTTTCGTGCGTTTCTCTACCGTTGGTCATGGCACACACTCACCGGAAACCCTGCGCGACCCACGTGGTTTTGCCGTGAAAATGTATACCGAAGATGGCAATTGGGACCTGGTAGGCAATAACCTGAAGATTTTCTTCATCCGCGATGCCATGAAATTTCCGGACCTGATCCACTCGCAGAAGCCGGACCCAGTGACCAACATACAAAGTGCCGAGCGCATTTTTGACTTCTTTTCTGGTTCTCCGGAGGCTACCCACATGGTCACTTTTCTGTACTCGCCCTGGGGTATACCTGCCAACTACCGCCAGATGCAGGGCTCTGGTGTGAACACTTACAAGTGGGTGAACGAAGACGGCGAGGCTGTGCTGGTGAAATACCACTGGGAACCGCTGCAGGGTATCCGAAACCTGACCCAGAAAGAGGCACAGGAGGTGCAGGGCAAGAATTTCAACCACGCTACACAGGACCTGTACGAAGCCATTGAACGCGGTGATTTTCCGGAGTGGGAGCTGAACGTGCAGCTCATGAGCGACGACGACCATCCGGAACTGGACTTCGATCCGCTGGATGATACCAAACTTTGGCCTCAAGATCAGTTTCCATGGCATCCGGTAGGTAAAATGACCCTGAACCGCAATCCGGTAGACTACTTTAACGAGGTAGAGCTTTCAGCTTTCGGCACTGGTGTGCTGGTGGACGGGCTCGATTTCTCGGACGATAAGATGCTCCAGGGCCGTACCTTCTCCTACTCCGACACACAGCGCTACCGCGTTGGTGCCAACTACCTGCAACTGCCGATCAACGCGCCCAAAGTGCATGTAGCTACTAATCAGCGCGGTGGTCAGATGGCCTTCGATACGGACTTTGCTGAAGGACAGAATATCCACGTGAATTACGAGCCTTCTATACTGGGCGGGTTGAGTGAGGCACCGAAGCCGGCAAAGGAATACACTCCACGCTACGAAGCCAACCTGGTGCGCCAGCCAATTGAACGGGCCAATCCATTCAAACAAGCCGGTGAGACATTCCGCAACTTTGAGGATTGGGAGCGGGAAGAGCTGATCAACAACCTGGGCAACGACCTGGCCAAATGTGACCCGCGTATTCAGGAGAAAATGCTGGATCATTTCACGCAGGCCGACGAAGACTATGGCCGGTTGGTGCGCGAGCGTATAGAGCAGGCGACGCAGCAGATGCATAAGATGGACAAAGGTATGGATGGCCCAATGGGCAACGTGACAGGAGAGGAAGGTGTGGAAGATGCCCAGCAGAAGTCACACAAAGCCAAGCCTTACTGAGGAGTAATTTTTTAGGTATAGAAATGCCGCTTCCGAACAGGGAGCGGCCTTTTTAGTTAACTTCTCACATCTCCCGAATTTTAGTTAATTTTGCGGCACTGTGAGAAAGCAAAAGAAGAAGACAAATTTCGAGATACTCGAAAACATCCGGATTGAGGAGATGGTGGCGGAAGGTAAGTGCCTGGCCCGCCACGACAACATGGTGGTATTTGTGGGCGGCGTGGCTCCCGGCGATGTGGTAGACCTGCGTGTGACCCGCAAAAAGAAGAGCTTTATGGAGGCTGAAGCGATCAACTTCCATGCTTACTCCGATGTGCGCGTGCAGCCTTTCTGTGAGCATTTCGGTACCTGCGGCGGTTGCAAGTGGCAGCATATCGGCTACGACACCCAACTGTACTACAAGCAGAAGCAGGTACAGGATAACCTGGAGCGCATCGGTAAAGTGGCGCTTCCGCCTTTTGACCCGATCCTGGGCTCTGCCAAAGACAAATTTTACCGCAACAAACTCGAATTCACGTTCTCCAACTACGGCTGGCTGACAAACGAGCAGATCAAGTCAGGGGAGGAGCATGAGCGGCGGGCGCTGGGTTTTCACATGCCGGGTCGCTTTGATAAAATCCTTGACATTCAGAACTGTTATCTGCAGCCGGAGCCTTCCAACAGCATCCGACTGGCTGTGCGCGACTATGCCCACGCCAATAACCTGGTGTTTTTTGACAAGATGCGTATGACGGGCTGGTTGCGCAACCTGATCATCCGGACGGCCAACACCGGCGAGCTGATGGTGATTTTGCAGGTATACCACGATGACCAGGAAGCCTTGACAGGTATACTGGATCATCTGGCGGCAGAATTTCCGGAGATTACTTCGCTACAATATGTGGTGAACGGCAAAGGCAACGAAACTTTCCATGATCTGCCGGTGATCTGCTACAAAGGACTGCCTTATATACACGAGGAGATGGAAGGTATACGCTTCCGGGTGGGGGCGAAATCTTTCTATCAAACCAATGCAGACCAGGCCTACGAACTTTATAAACTGACCCGCGAGTTTGCCGGCCTGACCGGAAACGAACTGGTATACGACCTCTATACCGGAGCAGGTACCATTGCTAACTTCGTTGCCCATCAGTGCCGCGAAGTGATAGGTATAGAGTATGTGCCAAGTGCCATTGAAGACGCGAAGATCAACTCCCAGATCAACGATATTACCAACACCACCTTCTATGCCGGCGACATGAAAGACATCCTCTCGGATGAGCTGATCGAGCGGCATGGCAGACCAGATGTAGTGATCACCGACCCGCCGCGCGCAGGTATGGATGAGAAGGTAGTGGCGAAGCTGCTGCAGGTACACGCAGACCGCATTGTGTATGTAAGCTGTAACCCTGCCACGCAAGCCCGCGACCTGGAGTTGCTTTCTGAGAAATATGATGTAGCCCGTGTGCAGCCCGTGGACATGTTCCCGCAGACGCACCACGTAGAAAATATTGTTCTGTTAACAGCTAAATAAAAGCCTATGCAAAACGATCCAGAATTGAATGGCAAGTACCTCGGCACCATCTCCAGAGATTTTGTGGTGGTGGCTGAGACCCTGCGTGAAGCATCGTACCAGGTGCGTAAGCGTCATATTTCCAAGTACCCGATCTTTGTTTTTGCCCGGACGGAGGTGCCTGTTGGCTCGCTGTTCCTGGCCAAAGAAGAGCTGGCGCTCGAATGGAATATCAACGCTTCATACCTGGAAGACTTCATTAAGCACAGACTCGTAGACGAAGATAGAGTTGCGGATTTTGCAGCCGCCTATAAAGACCCGGATGAGTTCTGCTGCCTCTTTGTAGTAGACGGAGAGAGCTTCACCAACTTCGTGTTTATACCTTATCCGGAGGATTGATTTTTGGACAAAGGACTTTGTGACAAATGACAAAGGACTGCTAGTGTATTCCTGAAAATAAAAAAGAGAAGCGATACCGCTTCTCTTTTTTATTTATATCTACAAAGGGAAAGTCTTTTGTCCTTTTTCTCAATATCCTAGGTCAAAGCCCTTAAAAATGCTGCCAGCCCTGTGCCTGCAGCGGGAAGGACTGACCGTGCTTGTTGGCCAGGTTGATGCCTTCGCTCTTGTCGGTGATTTTGCCGATGATGCTGATATCCGGGTGGTTTTTCACTTTGTCGTAATCTGAAATAGGCACTGTGAACAGCAGTTCGTAGTCTTCGCCACCATTCAGGATGCAGGTGATCGGGTCGAGTTTGAATTCCATGGCTGCTTCCAATGTCTGCTCATCCACAGGCAGGTTGTCTTTATAGATTGTAGCACCCACACCGGACTGCGCACATATATGGAACAGCTCTGAGGCCAGTCCGTCTGATACATCGATCATAGCAGTTGGTTTAATGTCGCGCTCTTTCATATCGTGGATCACATCCATGCGGGCCTCCGGGCGAAGCTGACGGCCCACAATGTATTGCCTGTCTTCGAGTTGCGGCTGCATTTCCGGATCGGCCATAAAAGCCTGCTTCTCACGCTCCAGAATCTGAAGTCCGAGGTAAGCAGCACCCAGGTCGCCGGTCACGCAGATCAGGTCATTTTCCTTAGCTCCGTTGCGTAGTACAGCTTCGCCTTTGGCCACTTCACCAATCGCTGTAATGCTGATCACCAAACCGGTGCGGGATGAGGTCGTGTCACCACCTACCAGGTCTACGTTGTAGTTTTCGCAGGCCAGGCGCATACCTTCATAAAGTTCTTCCACAGCCTCCACGGTATACTTGGCACCCAAGGCAATGTTCACCGTAATCTGCGTCGGTTTCGCAAACATGGCCGCAATATCCGATACGTTCACCGCCACTGCTTTATAGCCCAGGTGCTTGAGTGGGCAGAAGGTGAGGTCGAAGTGCACACCCTCCAGCAGCATATCGCTGGTTACGACGATCTGTTTTTCACCCGGCTCCAGAATGGCGGCATCATCACCTATGCCTTTGATAGTGGATGGCTGCGTAAGCTCGATCTTTTCATTCAGGCGCTTGATCAGGCCAAACTCGCCTAATTCACTTAGTGAGGTATAGTTGCTCATCTTGTTTCTGCTTTATACCTGCAAAGGTACGCAAAATCTGAGGTATAGGCGTAATCTGCCCCTGCCGGAATTCCTGAACGATATTTAGCGCAGAAGTAGTAGTTTTGTACCTGATTCCTGCACAGTGTGGGAAGCTAACTAATGAATTGTCCGCCAGGCGATGTGGGCAAGGTATAAGCTGATCTGACAATGATGAAAAATAAGGTAGTGCTCGTTACGGGTGGTACATCAGGTATAGGCAAGGCGCTGGTGTTTGCTTTTGGTAAGGCAGGAGCGAAGGTGGCCTACTCCGGCCGTAACCAACAGAACCTCGACCAGACTGCACAGGAACTGATGGCGGCAGGTATAGATAATTTGCCTATCAACGCCGATGTGAGTGTCGAGTCCGACTGCGAGCGCATGGTGGCTGAAACGGTGAGCAGGTATGGCAAACTGGATGTCCTTATCAACAACGCGGGTATCTCCATGCGCGCACTTTTCGAAGACCTCGACCTGGACGTGTTGCGCAAGGTAATGGATATTAATTTTTGGGGGACAGTATACAGCACCAAGTTTGCGTTGCCTTATATACAGGCTGCAAAAGGTTCTATTATTGGTATTTCCTCTATCGCCGGTTACCGTGGGCTTCCTGCCCGCACCGGCTACTCGGCTTCTAAGTTTGCCATGCACGGCTTCCTGGAAACGCTCCGCACAGAGTTGCTTCACTCCGGTGTGCATGTACTGATTGCCTGCCCGGGTTTCACAGCCTCCAACATCCGCAATACTGCCCTCGCCGCCGATGGCCAACAGCAAGGCGAAACCCCGCGCGACGAACAAAAAATGATGAGCGCCCAAGAAGTGGCAGACCGCATTTTGCAAGCCACCATCAAACGCAAACGCGACCTCGTGATGACGACACAAGGAAAAATGGCCGTATGGGTAAACAAGCTCTTCCCAAGCCTGGCCGATAAATTGGTATACAATGTGATGGCGAAAGAGAAAGACTCACCATTGAAAAAATAGACAAAAGACTATTTGACAATAGAGGAAGAATTTAAGAATTCTTTAGTAAGGCAAAAGAGAAGCTCTCGGGCTTCTCTTTTTATTTATATCGATAAACCAAAATCCTTTATCAAGTAGTACTTTGTCTTATGTCAGAAACTACGGTAGTTCCAGTAAATTGTGCTTGCGCACATAGGCTTTTTCACCTTTCCACTTAATCTCGTACCAGATATCCTGCTCGCCCGTGATAGGCACTTTGTGCCCTTGAGAAACGGTGGCTACCCAGGTTGCTCCGGCCGAGGGCGCTGACATGATCGCTACCTGGTCGTTGCGGATAATGCCTGCGTCGCCGAGGTTCAGGAAATTGATGTAGTACAGGATGAAGATCAGGTATAGCATAAACCCCAATTTGAATGTCTGGCTGAACCGGTGCCCTTTGCGCCAACTTACAAACATAACCGTGACAGTCACTACAGCGACCAACAGCATCAGTTCCAGAATCCGCATGTAGTGTTTGCTGAACTGTGTTTTGAAGAACTGCAGGTCGTTGTACTCATAACCGCTCAGGCGATGTGTTTGCCCAAGCTCCTCCATCTTTTTGAGGACCGAACGGCTTGGTTGCTTCTTGTAAAAGAGATGCAGGTAATACATGGCCCCGGTATAGTCGCGCGTGCTTTCCTTGATGTAAGCCATTTTAAGGAGCATCTGTGGCGTGTATACCTGTTGGTGCTGCAACAACGAGTCGTAGAGCGTGAAAGCCTCTGTATACTGCAGGCTGTTGAAGAGGGAATCAGCTTGTGAAAGCGCTTTATTATCTGTCTGACTATAAACTGGTTCGGTGTTTAGCGCCAAAAAAAGGAGCAAAAAACCAGAGATTTTGAACCAAAGATTTTGCATTTAAACAGATAGCTATTACTTTTGCAACGCAATTAAGGGAAACGTCCCTGAGAATGCAAGTTAGTAAAAGATTCTGTAGCTCAGCTGGTAGAGCAATACACTTTTAATGTATGGGTCCTGGGTTCGAATCCCAGCGGGATCACAAATACAAGCGCTTTGTTTCGATAAAGCGTTTTTTTACCTACTAACACATAGTGCCGATTCTGTAGCTCAGCTGGTAGAGCAATACACTTTTAATGTATGGGTCCTGGGTTCGAATCCCAGCGGGATCACAAATAGAAAGCTCCATCTTAACAGATGGGGCTTTTTTTATGCTCAGCGGGATCATAACGGTTGAGAGTAAAATTGATCCTTCATCCGGTCAGTTGTATAACAAAAAGCCTACAAGTGAATAACTTGCAAGCCTTTTTATAATCCTTCTGACACTTTCTGTTACCTGAATGAAGGAAGGTATAGCGGGAGAACCAGAGACAGACTCGTTCCAAGAGCCTTGATGTTTTGTAAAAGCTTAGCTCCTTTTCCCGCTTAATTCCCGAACGCGAAAACCAGCAACAGTACAAAGCCACCCACCGCCAGCAACCCATGCCCGACGGCTAACACTTTAGGTATAGGGCGACCTGTAAGGTCCCGGGAAACCATGTACAGACCTCCTAGTGCAGCCAGCACAAAGAGTACTAAGCTCTCCCAAGGGTTAGGGCCTCCTTTGGCAATGTAAATGATCAGTAGCACCAGTCCGACGACCGCCATGGGGCCATGGGAGAAGACAATGGCCTTCGGAGTCTCTTTGCCACGGAGCACAAAGGTGAGGAGGTACATACCCAGCAACGCGGCCAGCGCGAAAAAACCAATGGAGGTATAAATCAGATTCATGGCTTTCGGAGTTTATGTGATAGGGTTATTGATTTCGCGTTCACCTGAGGTTTTGCCACCTGAATCGACTAAGTGACCGGTTCTGGGATCAATCGCTTTCCGTTCCAGATTGAGAATAGCAGGCCCCTCAATCACACTCCCATCTATCATGAAGCGGCTTCCATGGCAGGGACAGTCCCAGGTCTTCTCAGCGTTATTCCAGTTCACGATGCACTTCATGTGGGTGCAGACTGCAGAGCAGATATGCAATTGGCTATGCTCGTCACGGTACACGGCCAGCTTCTCTGAATCCACCTCTATGGTTTTGCCCTCGCCCGGCTCTATGTCAGAGAAATGGCTGGCCTGCCCGGCGGGTATGTCTTTCAGGTACTGCGCCGCAACGTTGGCATTTTCCTTGATAAACTGACCTGCAGTTGCCAGGTTGGTGCCTCTGGTTGCGTCAAATGCCCCCAGCCATGGACTTTTCTCGCCCGCTATCATTTCGGCTAATTGAATGCCGGCTACGGTGCCGTAGGTGAGCCCATCTGCGTAGAAGCCGGTGGCAATGTACGTTCGCTTCGCCCCTTTGTGGGTAAGCCCGATATAAGGTACCCCATCCCCGGAGCGGTAGTGCTGTGCCGACCACCTGAACTCCACAGAGGCCACATCAAAGTGCTGTCGGGCATAGGCTTCGAGTTCGTTGAAATAATGCTGGTACTCCTGGTGCGAAGCCTGTCCGGTTTTATGGTGATTACCGGCTATCATCAGCATATCCAGTTCCATGGAGTTAGTGCTGTGAGTAGTAATGGCGTGGTGGGTCTTGTCGTTGTGCCAGTAGTAGGCATCCGGGTAGGTACCCGATTTCAGGCGCATGGCTACTACATAACTTCGATAAGGAGCGGCCACGGTTTGCACTGTATGGATACCAATGGGAATGTGTGTGGCAATGATCAGTTGGTTGCAGGTCACCGTACCTTGTGTTGTCGTCAGCAGGCAGTGGTCATCTTCCTCCTTCAGGTCCAGCACAGTGGTGTGCTCATAGATCTGGCCGCCCATTTGAGTGGTTGCCTTTGCCAACCCCAACACATACCGCAAGGGGTGGAAACGCGCTTGTCCATTCATTCGGACAGCCCGTTTAACGCTGTCAAAACTGAGACCTGGTACCTGCGTCACAAGTTCAGCGGCCATACCTGCCTGTTGCAGTGTCTCGGCCTCCTTTTCAATGGTAGACGCCATGTCTTCCTCCTGCGTGAAGAAGTACCACGGCCGCCGCGCAAAATGGCAGTCAATGCTATACTGTTGGGCGTGCTGCTCAATAAAATTCAGGGCTGTGAACCTTGCCTGCGCAACGGTACTGGCCACCTCCTGACTTCTGGTTTTGGCGATGTGATGGAGATAGGGGCCCACGGGTACATACAGGTTGCCAGTAGACCAACCAGTGGTGCCGCCTCCCACTCTGCGGGCCTCTAATACCGCCACGCTCTTGCCTGCCCTGGCAAGCTGGTGCGCAGCAGTAATGCCGGTTATGCCGCCGCCAATAATGGCTACGTCTACCTGAAGGTCACCCTCCAGGGTAGGGTAAACAGGTCGTTGGGGAGTAGTGGCTTCCCAAAAAGATCGTGTTTCCATGGATGATTGGTAAAAGTATAAGTATAAGAATCAATATTAGAATGTATTGTCACCTTGCATTTTTGTGTCCATCCGGTTTGATCTGCCTGGCAGTCAGGGACTTCATATTCTCTGGAAAACCCTCTCTACTACCTGGTCGCAGTAGATGAGGTTGAACTCATACACTGCCGCCTTCGGATACCAGCTCTCCAGCTTCTTACGCAGCATGCTTTTCGCTCTGTTCAGACGCACTTTAACATTTGCCTCTGTGATGCTCATCACAGAGGCCGTCTCATTTACATTGAGGCCCTCCAACTCACGCAGTACGAACACAGTGCGGTACTCCGGGGCAAGCTGTTCAATGCACTCCTCCAGCACCCGACCAAGCTCACGGTTCAGCACTTCTCTATGCCCATCAGAGGACGTATTCTTCTCCGTGAAATTTACCTCTCCGGTATGGCTGACCTCCGAGAAGTCGGATTTGGATTTATGCGATTTTTCCATGGTCAAGTGATAGCACTTGTTGAGCATTATTCTGATCAGCCAGGTTTTGTAGGCGGCGCGTGACTCAAACTTCCCCAGATTCAGGTAGGCTGCAATATGAGCCTCCTGCATCAGATCCTGCACGTCATCATGCAAAAGCCCGAAAGAACGGCCCACTTTATAGAGCGCTCCGTTGTGGCGCCTGATCAGGACTTCAAACAGATCTTTCTCACCGGCCTTTATCTTCGAGACAATTTCGCTGTCCGGTGCATAGCTGACCACGGCTTCTGTTTTATGCATGATTTTTAAGATTGTAAGTGAATGTAACTGGTACTGTATCAGGTGTATACCAGAATACCACGCCCACTTATAAATAGTTGTCTTTTAGAATGAATGCTTTTTTGATTTAGAGTAAGAAGAGAAGCCATTGGTTACAAAATCGCAGCTAAGTACTTATTGCGGCTATAGCAGAAGCAATGAAGTGTGCGAAGCTTTTAGATGAGAAGGCCGGATTGTATCTCGAACTTCTTTCCTTTGGGCAGCACATGCATGATCATATTCTCCAGGCAGATCGGTTCGTCGTGCGCCAGGTGACCATAGTTATTTTCCTTTAAGTGCCTGCCGTCAAACAGTACCACCAAACCCGAGCCAATGGTCTCCAGACAATTCCCATCTGTGATGAGTACAGCAGTGTCTTCTCCCAGCCCCACTCCAATCAGGGTTGGATGGGCGGCCAGACTTTCAATCATTCTGGGAATGCGGCGACGGTTCACAAAGTGGGTGTCGATCATCACATTTTTCAGGAACCCTAATCCGTTGCCTAGCTCGACGGCCCCTTTCACCAACACGTTTTGTTCTGCGGCACCCAAAATCATGATTTCGGCCATGGCCATAGCGCCTGCGCTGGTCCCCGAGATCAGGAATTTTTCCTCCTGCCAATATCTTTCCTGTAAGATATTCAACGCCTGAGAGTCTGCAAAAACCTCCGTAATCCTGCGCTGATCGCCTCCTGTGAACATGACGGCATCTGTTTTTCGCAACCGCTCCAGGTTCTCCGGTCTGGTTATGTCTTCTTTTGTTTGCAGGTGCAAGGCGCCCACGTTGTCGCAGCCCAACAGCAGGAAACCATCAAAGTAGGCCTGGGCCATCTCTTCCGGTATATGCGAGGCTGTGGTGATGACCTCGATGCGAGTGCCGATTCCGTGCAGCTCATCATGAATGCGTTTCAGGATGCCAGTCTCAAAAAAGAGCACCTGATCACGCAGGTGGGCTTCGGCAGGCGAGGGCAGGGTGCCTTTGTCCTCGTTACCGCCTATCGCCACGATTTTGCCTTTTGGTAGTCCCATGGGTTCTTTTTAAGTTTTAGAGTGCCCATGGCAGGTATAGGTTACAACATGGGCTCTTTCCTGCACCGTCCCAAAATACGATGATCACTTTTGTAACTTATTACGAGCCAGCTACTCCAATGATTATCTAATCACTTTTAAATCAGAAAATATGAAACGTTTTGAGAAGATTACCATTAAGGCCATGGCACTTTTACTTAGCGTGTTCGCCTTGGAGTCCACGGTGCTGGCGCAGGGGAACCCGACTCTATCGGATGCAGAGGTAGCTTCGGCAGCCGTGACGGCCAACCAGATTGACATTGATTTTGCCGCTATTGCCAAAGAGAAGTCTAAGGATACCCAGATATTAGAATTTGCCCGGACCATGGCTAATGACCATCAAGCCGTAATCGATCAGGCGGTCGCGCTGACGGAAAAGCTATCCGTTACTCCTAAGGACAATGCGGTCAGCAAGCAGTTGAAGGCCGACGCGGAGAAAACCAAAGCGCAACTGCGTGCTAAGTCAGGAAAGGCTTTCGACAAGGCTTATATAGACAATGAAGTGGCTTACCATACTGCCGTTATTTCTGCGGTAAAAGATCTCCTAATTCCGGAGACAGAGAATGCAGAGTTAAAGGATTTACTGACGTCTGTGGTGCCGGCCTTGGAGGCACACCTGGAGCATGCAAAAATGATACAACAAAAAATGTCCAAAAAATGATGACCCCCATGCTGGTGGCCATGCATAGGGTACTGTTTCCGTGCGCGCTGCTTCTGCTGACGGGATTCCCCACCTTACAAGAAAGGCCTGCAACTAAAACGCACCGCTTAGAGATTGTGAGGATGAAGTTCAGCCCTTCCAATCTGAGCGTGCAGCCCGGGGATACGGTGGTTTTCATAAACCTTGATATGGTTACCCACGACGTGACTGAAGCATCCGGCAAGACGTGGAAGTCGCCGCCTCTGGCAGCCAAAAGCTCATGGAAGAAAGTTATGAAAACCAGCGCCAGTTACTATTGCAGTTTTCACCCCGTTATGAAAGGCACGATAACGGTCAAGTGATGGCAAGGGGATAGTAATTCTGTTTGTGGATGCCTGATTTGACAGATGGCGCCCGGGTGTATTATTTGGTTTTAAGGATTTAATCTTAACTTTATGTCTCGGATGTGAGGTAGCCTATTCGAGACCAGGTTAGTATATCTAAAATTTGATCATTGATTTATAAAGCTTTGTGTGCTTTAATATAATCCCAATGGGATCACTTCTAAAGAGCCTCAAACCTGCGTTTGGGGCTCTTTTTATTTCTACCGTTTTCTATCACCTCAAACCCTTTGAGCATTTTTGAGTTTAAATGCCTTTGTATACCTAAAGTCTATACATGGAAAACTTTGTCAAAATTCAGGTGCCGGTTACTATTTCTTACCCTGCTTTGGAGAGTGTGCTCAGGAAGCAATTGGTTGGCGAATACATACCCAAGCCCTCAGAAGATACAGATGCAACTCCATACGCGCAGATCCTGGATGTCGGGCTGGCCGGCAGCAGCTCCGGTACAGGTGACATTATCCTGCGAGTCAGGATCCGGATTTTGCGAACCATCCTCAAGCGCGACAATGTGGAACTCTTTGTGCAGGCAACACCCGGCTACGACAATGCCACGCAGCAGGTATACATCCACAGATTCAACATGCAGGCCCAGACTTCCAGCCGCTTTTATAATTCTTCACTCGAGGTGTTGGTCAACAAGGTGGCCTACAACCAGATCATCCAGAAGGCAAGAGTAAATCTGGCCGAAATAATTGGAGGTGAACTGATCAAGGCAAACGGTATGCTGGGAACAGGTATGGAACTGAAAGGTCTTAAGCTTACCGGTGCAGTAGAGGAGGTGCGGGTGCATGACATCACACCAAAAGCCAACCGGATGTTCCTGAACCTGGAGCTGCGGGCAAAAGTAGAAGTAGATGTGTTTGACTTGAGTGCACTGCTGCCTGCTTAACCAGTGATTCAAGTCCGGAAAAGATTTTATCCGGTATGACGCGCTTTATTTTGCTGTAGAGATATTTTTTTAGCTTGCCGGTAATTGCTTGATGCTTAGGGAGATTAAACCAAAATGAAACACCAGCGTTGTATACATTTACCGTAAGTAGAATGAATAAAGAGAGTAGGCTTTGGGAATTAAAGAAAAAGGCCTACTTTTGCACTCCCAACACGGGGAATAAAAAGTACTGATTCTGTAGCTCAGCTGGTAGAGCAATACACTTTTAATGTATGGGTCCTGGGTTCGAATCCCAGCGGGATCACTTAAAAAAAGAAAGGCTTCTTACGAAACGTAAGAAGCCTTTCTTTTTTGTTCCTATAAGGTATTCAAATATCGGCACTGGTCATATTCAGATTGGTCTTTTGAGTGGTTAGTTCCTTTGTTCCCAACTTGTCCTGCTCCACCTTTTCCAGGTATTGCACCAATTCCAAAGTGCGGTTAATTACATCCATGTCAGGACGGTATACCTGTTCATCGGGAGCACTATGCTCCTGAGGCGTAAACTCGTTGTGCAGCACTTTCAGGTACGTAATGTAGCTGTCTACCTGGCTACCGATGTAGGTGAAAAAATCCGGATTTTCGGTGGCCTGGTCCAGAAAGCCAGCCTTTTGATTTTCAGCATCCCGTATCTCTTGGTAAACCGCTTGAGCAGCTTCTTCTTTAGAAAGCTCCTTTGCTTGCAGTTCGGCTAAAAATTTGTCGTAATCGAATTCCATCTGATAGAGTTTGCCCGTGGGGTGTGTCAGGCTATTGCAATGACAATATTGCTACACACTTAGTTCGGTGTGCGGTTTATTCGGTTTTGTAAAGCGTTTCAAACAGCTTGTACTTGTATTGCTTGTACTCCTGCAGTACCGCTACCATGGCAAAAATGGTCAGGGCAATCACGACCGGGTATACCATGTACAACATGGGGTGCAGCAAGGGCAAAAACAGCAAACCCAGCAGCATGATGGAAATGAAACTGTATAGGTATGAGGTTTTGGCGCTGAAGCTCAGGATACCGCCTTTCACCATTTTAGGGCTGGTGAACGAAGCGATGATACCAATGGGAGTCAACACAAGCACGGCGGCGCTGTACATCAGCAAAATAAAGGTAGCCTGCTTGTGGTTAAAGAAAGCCACATACAGCACCACAATGGCCGCGTCTATCAGAATGGGCATACGCAGCGGCAGCAGACTGGCCTTCAGGAATTCTTTGTAGCTTCCGGTGGCTCGTTCTGTTGTCAGCCACAGGTTTTTATAGAATCCCCATACATTGTTGAACACGTAGGTATAGATCACGAGAGGACCCACAAACAGCCAGAGCGATATGTTCTTGTCGAGCATGTGGATGCCCTTGGCCGAGTATACCGTTGCGTCGATGCCGAGCATGAGCACCTTAAAGCCCAGCCCGAACAGTAGCAGTTGCTTCGCCATTTTGTGGTTTTTGAAAAGGCGCCATCCCAGGCTGCGACGGGCATCGTTGCTGTAATTCACAGTGCGGCGCTTCGGCTCGTAGGCAGCCTGCTCCAGCAGGTAGTTCGCGAGCAGGAAACAGGCAAGCGAAGCCAGGTGCACTACCAGCATCATCACAGAAGTCACTGGCTCAAACATGGGCGCGCGGGCCTCCAAGGCTATAAAGGCGCCCACCATCACCACGGCTCCCCAAAAAGCGCTGCCGCGCCAGTTGATGCGTCGCTCAATAAACACCTGCAGCGACCGCCTCGTAATGTGGGCCGTCAGAAACACCAGAAAGCTCTGCGTCAGGTGCAGCAAGGTATAGTCAGGTGACATCATGCAGAGCAACAACAGAAAGTTGAGCAGCACAAAGTAGAAGGGTGATACCAACTCCACGATCAGTTCGGTCCAGAAGCGCTTGAGCGGTTTGATGGGGTAGATGCGGTTAATAAAATCCGCTTTCGGGATATAGGCCGGGAAGAAACCGCGCAATATCGTGAACGACAGCAGCAGCAGGTTGGTGTAGCCCAGCATCTGGCTGACATCCATATTCAGGCCGCCTTCACTGGCCTGCTGTAGCAGAAATGTAATCAGCCAGGCATAGAAAGCCGACAGCACAATGCCCAGCGCAAGCAGGAGTACCCGTTGCATTTTCTTGTGCCGGAAATAGCTGTTTAGTCTCGCCTTGCAGGAATATAAAATCAGATCCATTTTTTGGTAAAAGCTGAAAGTTAAGAGCTATGAGTTGGATAACTTTTAACTCTTCACTAGTTAAGCATCCAGTCGATGTCGGCGTCGGCAGCGGTGTGGTGCGGTAGCAGCAACTGGAATAAGGCCTGGTCGATCAGCGCCTCACCGTTCATAGTAAACTCCTGTACCGATCCGTTGTACATCAACTGTCCGTCGTTGAGCACCCCGATGTGCGTGGCAACACGCTCTACATAGTTCAGGTCATGCGACGAGATAAGTACCACACGGCTTGGCGTGCTGTAGTTGCGGATCAGTTTCACCAGCAGTTGCGCCGCGATGGGGTCGAGGCCTGTGAAGGGCTCGTCCAGGATAAGCACACGTGGTTTGTGCAGAATAGCGGCTACAATGCCTACTTTCTTTTTCATGCCGGTAGAGTAGCCCGCAATATTTTTATGTAGCGACTCACGTTCCGTAAAAAAGTAATTGGTCAGGCTGTTGATGCGCTGCTGCGCTTCGTCTTCAGGCAACTTATACAGTTTCGCCACAAAGTTGAGATACTCCAATCCTGTAAACTCTTCGATAAGCGGATTGTCTTCGCAAAGAGCGCCCAGATCCTGCTTTACCTCAAGCGGGTTACTCAAGTAGTCTTTGCCAAAGAGCGAAATAGTGCCCGAGTCAGGCTTTATGAGATCGAGAATGCTGTTGAGAAAGGTACTTTTGCCAACGCCGTTTTTGCCGAGCAGGCAGTAGCACTGGCCTTGTTCTATTGTTATGTCTAGCGATTGCAATACATGTTTGTTGCCATACGCTTTGGATAGTCCCTTTATCTCTACACTCATACACTCCCTGGCTAAATATTGTAATATAACTATTCTTTATGAAGGTATAAATTTAGCTATACCCCAGGAATAGTCCAAACATTAAATGCGAAACTTAAGCTTGAGGGCACCGACATCCTCAAAACTTTATGCGCTTTGATTTTAAACCAACATTGGTAGCTATGCATAAGGTTTCGGTACTTCTCAAATGTTTCGAGTTTTTTCAAAGTTAATTCCGCAAGCCTTTCACTACCAAAAACTTGCAACGGGTATGTTGCCTAAACAACGATAAAGAAATTATGTTTTTAGAGTAATCTAAAAAATAAGTATAAGCAAATCTAAACTTTCATTTAAGTTTGTCTCGTATTAACGAAGATAAGCCTATTAAAAAATGAAGAACCTATACCTGATTTGTATCTTGTTAGTGATTCCCACCATTGTGAATGCTCAAACCGGCAAAATAAGGGGACACGCAGTGGCGGGTGAATCGCCTGCTGCCTTTGCCAGCATTGGTCTGGTTGGGAGTAATGTTGGGACTACTGCTGATGAGAGAGGGTGGTTTGAACTGGACCAAGTGCCGGCCGGCGAACAAAAAATTAGCGTATCCGCAATCGGGTTTAGGGCGCAGGAATTGGCAGTAAAGGTAGAACCTGGCGGTGTAGCGACTGTGAAAGTCCGGTTGCAGCCCCAGGATGCCCGTTTGCGCGAAGTGGTCGTATCTGGCACCATGCGTGAAACGTATCTGCTGGAGTCGCCGGTGCCGGTGGAGGTCTATACCTCCAAGTATTTTCAGAAGAATCCGACCCCGGCCATTTTCGAAGCGCTTGAAATTGTGAACGGGGTGCAGCCTCAGATCAACTGCAATGTGTGCGGCACCGGTGACATCCACATCAACGGCATGGAAGGAGCCTATACCATGGTGCTGATAGACGGAATGCCGATCGTAAGTGCCCTCTCCACAGTATATGGTCTGAGTGGTATACCAAACAGTCTGATTGAACGGGTAGAGGTAGTGAAGGGACCAGCCTCCACGCTGTATGGCTCGGAGGCGGTGGCAGGGCTCATCAACATCATCACCAAAAGTCCTGCTACGGCGCCTCGTCTTTCTGCCGACCTATTCTATACCTCACACCGGGAACTGAACGCCGATGTGGGGTATAGCAAACGCTGGAATGGTGTCTCGACCATGCTGAGCACCAATTATTTCCGTTTTGATGACCGGCGCGATGTAAACAAAGATACTTTTACGGATATACCGTTGCAGCACCGCTTTTCGATTTTCAACAAATGGAGCCTGAACCGTCCCCAGAACCGTGTGGCCAACCTGGCAGCTCGCTATTATTACGAAGACCGTTTTGGTGGAGAAATGCCCTGGCAGCCCGTGCACCGTGGGGGAGATCAGGTATACGGCGAGTCGGTGTATACGAGTCGCTATGAAGTGCTGGGTAGTTACCAGTTGCCTATACCTGAGAACTTGCTGTTCAGCTTTTCTTATAATGATCATCAGCAGAATGCCGCTTACGGCGAGACAGCTTACAGAGGGCACCAGCGCGTTGGCTTTGGGCAGCTGGTATGGGACCGTGATCTTGGGGCAAAGCAGAAGCTGCTGCTGGGTGGAACCTACCGCTATACCTGGTACGATGATAACACACCCGCCACGCATCGGGGCGAAGATGACGAAAATCAGCCTGATCGCACCTCCCTGCCAGGGGCTTTTGCCCAGCACGAGTTCAAGGCTTCTGATAAGTTTACTTTGCTTTCCGGTTTGCGCTACGACTTTCATTCGGAACACGGGGGTATTTTTTCTCCACGACTAAGCATGCGCTGGGCACCTGACGAAGACAATATCTTCCGACTGAGTATGGGCAATGGCTATCGTGTGGTCAACCTGTTCACCGAAGATCACGCCGCCCTGACGGGTGCCCGCGAAGTAGTTATCCGGAACGAGTTGAAGCCGGAGCAGTCTTACAACGCCAACCTGAATTACCAGCGCTACATTCCGCTTGGCAGTGGATTTCTGAACCTGGAAGGGTCGGTTTTCTATACCTATTTCACAAACAAGATCATCGCTGATTTCCTAACGAAAAACACGCAGATCTTCTACGACAACCTGAGCGGGCATGCCATTTCCAAAGGTATAGCCCTGAACACAGAACTGGCTTTTACGTTCCCGCTGCGCCTGCATGCTGGCGCTACCCTGATGGATGTATACCAGGTGCAGAACACAAGTGAGGGGAAGAAAGAGCGTATTCCGCAATTGCACGCACCACGTTTTTCGGGCACTTTTACCGCATCCTACCAGCTCAGACATCTCGGCCTCACGCTCGACTACACGGGCAGTGTAAAAGGCCCAATGTACTTGCCGGTGCAGGAAAAAGATTTCAGACCTGAGATGTCACCCTGGTTTAGTCTACAGAACCTGCAAGCTACCAAGACCATGGGAGAGGGGTTGGAGGTATACGGCGGCGTGAAAAACCTGTTCAATTTCATGCCCAAGCACCCGCTTATGCGCCCATTTGATCCATTTGACAAGCAAGTGGAGGTAGACAACCCTTACGTCTACAGCTTCGACACGGAGTACAACTATGCGCCTATGCAGGGTCGGCGGTTTTTCCTGGGCATTCGCTATACCTTACCGCAATAGCTATCAGCCTGACTGTTTGGGGAATAAGCTATAGACTGCGATTGAGAAGCTGATCGTGTGTTAAAAAAGTGTACTTGTGAGAGTCTGGCAGTTGCAATTCTCAATTCTGCAGTATACTTTTGCAAACCTAATCAGCTGCGCACGTGGTGAAACTGGTAGACACGCCATCTTGAGGGGGTGGTGCCTTCGGGTGTGGGAGTTCGAATCTCCCCGCGCGCACTCTAAAAGCTCTGTTCTTAACTGAATGGGGCTTTTTTGCTTTTAAGGCCTGTTCAGGTATAGCTTATGGCGCGAGCGTCCTCGCTCGTGACTATTATAGCGAGGCCTCTGGCCTAGGTATAGATTTTTAGCTTTTGCCTTTCGCAGGTATAGGAACCTATGTTGTTCTATAGCTTGCCCTGGCCGGGCGGGCCTCACTTTTTGTCTTGACACAAAAAGTAAGCAAAAAGGTCAAGACTCCCCAAACTCGCTGAACGCTCGAACAGTGGGTAGTCGTAATGGTGCACCTGGCTAAAGCTTTCTGTTTCATAGCTTAAGGGGCAAGTTAGTCTTGCTATACCTGCAAGTGGTGCGTGAAATATGTGTCAAATCCTACAGCACTTATACCTGTAAAATAGTAGTGGGTGAGATTCCCCTCTGGGGAGGGGCAGGGGTGGGTATAATCAGAAGGAGTAGCAAATTGCGGCAACTACAAAGCTATACCTGTAAGGTAGTAACGGCGGAAAGTCCCCCTTCGAAGGGGGCAGGGGGATGTTAATCGTGCACACAAAACCGGACCTACAACGCCTTTGCCTGTCAGATGGCAGCGGCAGGCTCCTTTCCCTGTTTTGGGGGTAGGGGCCCTCGATAAAAGGGCAAGGTTGGGATGGGGTGAAGTCCACAGGGGGTAGGGGCTCTATATAAAAGGAGGGTTAGGGAAGGTAATTTAATCCTGTTAATCCTTGAAGAAGGGGCCCTATGTATAGATTTTGACTTATACCTTCCTTTCGAACGGATTCTCAGGCTTCACCAGCATCACCTGTTCACGCTCTACAACTACAGCGCCTGCGGGGGCGCCTTTGGGCTTGCGAACCCATTTCTTTGGAGTATAAAGCACAGGGCAGAGCGAGTCGCTTTTGCGTTTGCTGTAGTAGGCGGCCAGTTGAGCGGCTTTTTCGAGCACGGTGGCAGGTATAGCTTTGCCAGCCTGGTACTTGATCACCACATGCGAGCCCGATACGTCTTTGGCATGCAGCCAGATGTCCTCTTTGTAGGTATGGCGCTGCGTGAGCAGGTCGTTGTTCTGGGCGCTTTTGCCAACTAGTATCTTAAAACCTTCTGTCTCAAATAGGCGGAATGGCGCTTCCTGCTGGGCTTGCTGTTTAGTGGTGAGCAGATGGGCGTACTCTTTCAGGTATAGCTTGAGCGCTTTGTAGGTCTTGGCCTCATCCAATGCCTGCAGGGCGTCTTCCAGTACAATGGCTTCCTCAAGTTTGCGCTCTTGCCGCTCCTCAAGTTGATTGATCTCCACGTGTTGCTTCTTGGCTTTGCGGTACAGGCGCTCGGCTTGTTTCTGGGGTGTCTCCGTGGCCTTGAGCTTGAACTTACGCTGTCGGTCGGTATAGAAGTCGTAGAGCTCTACTTCGGTGGCGCGCGGCGGAATATTGGTCAGATTAGCCATGATGATATCGGCGATCTGGGAGTAGGAGCGGCCGTGGCGTAACTCGTGCAGACGGGCTTCTGTTTGCTCCAGTATCGCCTGTGTGGCGCGCTGCTTTTTAAGAAGCTGCTGCTGCGTCTGTTCAAAGAGCTGTTCAAAGCCGGTTTCACTCAGGTAGCTGCGGGTAAAGCCGTTCAGGGCCTCGATTGGGTTGTCGTATACCTGCAGCACTTCACCTAATTGGAGCAGCGAGAGCCGCAACTTGCCGTTGAGTCTGATGACGTAGTATGCTTCCGGTGCCTCAAGTTGCTCGAGCATGGCCTGCACCAGTTCCCATTTTTCTTCGAGCGATGCGTTGCTATACCCTAGCTGCTCCAGGTATAGTGCGGGCAGGTCGCCGAAGGTCGGGTATACTTTCTTGAGATTTCCATCAACAGCGACAAATGCCTCAAAGTTCTGTCGGATGGGCCGGTTCATCTGCAGTGGGTTTAGCTCCAGGTCGGCACCGAATTTTTTGTGAAAGGGCTTAAGCGGCTCGTCGCCACGAAAAAGCACGATGTTAGAGCGGTTGCCGAAAAGTTTGAAAAGTAAGATATAGCCCTTGCTTAACTTCAAATAGAAGCTTCGTTCGTTCAGGTGCTGCACCACATCCTGCACGGTTTTTTCAAGTAGCTCACCAAACAGATTGATCGTATTAGCCCTGGCCCTCTTAAATTCAGTCGGAAAGGAAAGTGACGAAAAGTGCGAAGTAAGTGCAGCACGGATGTACAGCTCCTGCTCACCAGCAGCAAAACCAATGACCAATTCGTCCTTGTTCTGACTGAAGCAGGTAATCACTTCCATCCCCACCAGCTGACTTCGCAGTTGTTCGGAAAGTTGCCTTAAAAAGTAGTAATTCTGGTGCATGAGCTAAAATGACAAAGGACTATTTGACGAAAGACAAAAGATAACTGCCCGAAAAAGGAAAGTAGAAAGAATCCGATTAGACATTCTATCAAGACTTATTCTTTAATTCTTTTGAAATAGTCTTCTGTCTTATGTCAGGAAGCCAAAGAATCTCCAAACTATACCTCAATCTGCAGACCGTCGTAGCCTAGTCGGATAAAGTCGGGGAGGGTGAGTTCTACTTCGCGGTGAAGGCCCAGGAGGTGACTGATATGGGTCAGGTAGGCGCGTTCCGGTTGCAGGTCCTCGAGCAGCTCAACAGCCTCTTGTAGCGAAAAGTGCGAAATGTGCGGCTCTTGGCGCAGGGCATTGAGCACGATCACTTTGGAGCCTCTCACTTTTTCTTTTTCAGCTTCCGAAATGTAGTTGGCGTCGGTAATGTAAGTGAAGTCCCCCACACGGTAACCCAGCACGGGCAGTTTGTAGTGCTTCACCCGAATCGGTATAAAATGGACGCCTTCCACTTCGAAAGGTTCCTCCGTAATCGGGCGGAGCTCCACCCGGGGGATGCCGGGGTACTGTATACCTGAAAAGATGTAGGCAAACTCCCGTTTGAGCTGTTCCAGCACACGTTCCTCACCGTAGAGGGGCATGTCTTTGTGCTGCGAGAAGTTGTAGGCGCGGATATCGTCGAGACCGGCGGTGTGGTCTTTGTGCTCGTGGGTAAACACCAGGGCATCGAGCGTGCGGATACGTTCGCGCAGCACCTGCTGGCGGAAATCGGGACCGGAGTCGATGATGATGCTCTTGCCGTTTACCTGCAAATGCACCGATACCCGTAGCCTTTTGTCCCTGTAATCAACAGATCGGCACACTTCGCAGGAGCAACCGATAACCGGTACGCCCTGCGAAGTGCCCGTGCCTAAAAGCGTTACTTTCAATTGGTTCTTTCCTGGTTGCGAATGTCCTGGTAAAGCTGTCGGTTCTTTTCGCTCAGCAGGCTTTCATCTACCGTGATGGTTCTCAGAATGTCATACAGGCAATTGATCTTCCCCTCCAGACTGAAGTACTTGTTCACGACAGCCACCTTCATGTCTTTGAGCACACAGTAGCCCGCTTTAAAATTTCCCTTCTCGTAGCGCAGCACAAAATCCGACTCCGCAAAAATATCCTCCAGCTTATTTAAAAATGGCCGCGTGTACTTCAGCTCCATCTACAACTCGCCGGTGTGCTTCTTTACGGTCTGTACCAGCATGTCGAAATCAAGTGGCTTTGGCAGGTATTCGTTGATGCCCACTTCCTTGAAGTCTTCCATGGTATAGTTGTTGGCGTTGCCGGTCACCGCAATGATCGGAATGTTGGAGATTTGCTCGTCTTTGTGCGCGCGGATTTCCTTAGAGCACTCCATACCGTTCTTGATCGGGATGTTGAGGTCCATCAGGATGGCGTCGATCTTGTTGTTTTCTACCTGTTTGATCACTTCGCTGCCATTCTTGGCCGTGAGGATCTTGTAGTTTTGAAGCTCCAGGATTTTCTTTGTCAGGTTCAGGATCACGGAGCTGTCCTCTGCGATCAGGATGGTCTTGTTGTCTGCCATGGGATTAATAAACTATATAATGATCTCTTTATAAGTTTTGCGGTAGTTTTCGTATTGGGCCAGCAGCTTCGCAAAGTTATTTCCTACGTTATCGTACTGGTCATGTTTGATATCATGCTCCAGGATTTTGGCTAGCTCGGCCACCTGGTTGATGCCAAGTGTAAAGCCGGTTCCCTTTAGCTGATGCAATGTACTTAAAATACTTTTGTATTGTTGTGCCTCCAACTCTTTTTTGGCCTCTTCGAGCAATTCGCCGGCTTCCTGCTCAAATTCCACATACAGTTGGAGGGCAAACTCCGATCCACCGATCTCTCTGAGCTGCTCTGTTATGGCCAGGTCAATCACAGGTATAGCATCAGCCCCGGACTCATCATTAACTGCAGTAGTTAATCCGGCAGCGTCGTCGCGCCTATAATTCTGCTCGTGCCAGCGCATGATCACTTTATAGAGATCAGAGCTCTTGACCGGCTTGGAAATGTAATCGTCCATACCCTGGCTCATGAATTTCTCAGCGTCTTCACGCATCGAGTAGGCAGTCATGGCTACTATGGGCGGACAGTCCCTGCCAAGTTTCTCTTTGAGGATGGTTGTGGCCGTCACGCCGTCCATCTCCGGCATCTGGATGTCCATGAACACCATGTCATAGCCGTTGTTAAGGGCTCTGTCGATGGCCTCGTAGCCGTTGGACGCCACATCTGTGCGGCAGCCTAGTCGCTCCAGCAGCTTAAAGGCCACCTTCTGGTTGATCTGGTTGTCGTCTACCAGCAGCACGTAAGGAGAGAATTCCAGCACCTCGGCTTCGGCATTCTGCAATTGCATACGCTGCAGCTGTGCCTCCACTTCCTCATTGTTGGCTTTTTTTACTTTTATCGTGAACCAGAAGGTACTGCCATCGTTTGGTTTGGACTCTACCCCGATATCACCGCCAAGTAAGTGCGTGAGCTGCCTCGAGATGGCCAGACCGAGACCAGTGCCGCCAAAGGTTTTGGTAGAGGAATTGTCAAGCTGCGTGAAGTCTGTAAAAAGCAGTCGCTGGTCGTCTTCGGATATACCTATACCGGAGTCTTTCACGCGAACCTTCAGTTTATATTCCTGGCCGTTTTTCAATGGCTCGGCATCTACGTGTATGCTCACCTCGCCCTCGTTCGTAAACTTGATGGCGTTGGAGGTGAGGTTGGAAAGCACCTGTAGGAAGCGTGTCTCGTCAGTGAGCACGTAGCGCGGCGTTCTCGGGGTAACGGTATAGGTAAAATTCAGGTCTTTCTGCTGGGCCCGGTTCGCAAAGAGTGAGTGAATCTTATTGAGCGTGTCGTGCACATCCACACCGCTCTCGTGCAGCACGAGCTTGCCGGCCTGCATTTTCGAGAGGTCCAGTATGTCGTTCAGTATCGCGAGCAGGGCATCCGATGATTTGCGCAGCGTATCGATGTACTCTTTTTGCTCCTCGTCGCTGACGATCTGGCTTAGCAGGTCGATCATACCGATGATGCCGTTCATTGGTGTGCGCAGCTCGTGGCTCATGTTGGCCAGGAATTGTGTTTTCACCTTCAGCAGGTTTTCCGCTTCTTCCTTGGCTTTGAGCAGGGCTACCTGCGTGCGCTTCAGTTCTGACACATCGCGCAGCACACCCTCCATACCTGCCGGATTTCCCTCCTGGTCATAGGTCAGGCGTGCGTCGAGCAGTACGGTTTTGGTGGAGCCGTCCTTGCAGATCATCTCAATCTCAAAGTCACGTATGCTCTCTTGTTCCAGTACCCGCTCTTTTACCAGCACCCGGTCAGCAGCATTGGCATAAAGCTGTTCCGATGAGATACGCTGAACCTCCTGTTCGTTATACCCCAGCAAGTTGTATACAGAAGGGCTGACCAGTTCAAACGCACCGCCCATGGTGGTGCGGTAGTACACATCCTGGAAGGACTCGAATATACTGCGGAATTTCACTTCACTCTGAGCCAGTGCCAGCTGCGAGCGCTTCTTATCCGTGATATCGAGGGCTATACCTGAAATCTCTTCAAAGCTTCCGTCCTCCAGGTAGATCGGGTTGAGGTATACCTCGCGCCAGCTTTCCGGATTGTGCAGATGTATCTCAAAGTGCTGTGGCTGCCCCTGAAAGGCCTGTAAGTACTTGTCTTTCCAGAACTCAAACGAGCTTTCGTGGAAGTTGAGCACCTCGTCGTCATTCAGCTTGCTGTAAAGCTCCAGTTCATGGCCGCTTCGGTTGAAGAAGGCGGTAGCAAAGTTCTTGTTAAAGGAAGTAAGCTCAAACTCCCGGTTGAGGGACCACATGTGGTGGGTCCCGGATTCAAAGATAGCGTTGAGCCGGGCGTTCTGATTGTTGATCTGCTCCTCGTTACGCTTGCGCTCAATGGCGAGTGCCACCTGGTTCGAGATAAAGTGCAGAATCTCGATGTCGGTGTGCACATAGGCGTTCGGATCCTGGTAGTCCTGCAGCGTGATCACCCCGATGATGCGGTCGCCGATAGCCAGCGGTGAGCAGAGGATCACTTCAGGTATAGCACCGTGTAAAGTAATGTCCTGCTCTTTGGCCAGTTCCAGCAGCTCTGCCTTCTGCATGTAGAGCGGCTTGCCCGTCTCAATGATGTACTCTGACAAGCCATGCGAAAACGGCCGGCGCATCTGCGTTTTCGAGGATTTGTCCACAAACTGGTCCACCAGATAAGCGAAGTGCAGGTGGCGGTGGCTATCGTCGCAGAGGGCAATGTAAATGTTGCGTGTCTCGATGATCTTGCTCAGCTCGCGGTGGATGGCCGAGTAGAGCGAGTTCAGGTCCTTGCTGCTGATGGCCAGGTTCGCGATGCTGTAGTATACCTTCTGCAGGCGCTCCGCCTTGATGCGGTCGGTGATGTCGTGCAGGATGGCGCGCGTAGCCACCGGGCGGCCATCCTGCCAGCTGCAGGTAATGGAGCCGATCAGGTGCACGGGCTTGCCAGCCTTGGTCAGGAATACGGTCTCCATCTTGTTCACGTTCTCGCCCTTGTACAAATTGCGCAGCTGGTAGATCAGCTTGGCCTTGTAGTAAGGGTGCACAATGTCGTTGAGCGTGAGCGACTCAATGTCGTAGTCGGTATAGCCCAGTCGGTCTTTCCAGGCCTTGTTCACGAAGATGAACTTGTTGTCTACCGAGATGTTCTGGATCAGGTCATGGGCATTGTCGAAGAGGTCCTGCAGACGGATTTTGTTGTCTTTCAGGGCTTCCATCGCGATGCGCTTGTCCGTCATGTCCTTGCCCACGCTGGTCAGCCCGACCAGTTCGCCCTCCGGTCCGTATTCGAACATGCAGTTCCATCGCACGGTCTTCACCTGTCCGGACTTTGTGATCAGATCGCGTTCGTAATAAGAGTTCAGTTGCCTGGTCTCCATTGATCGCCTGAAGTCGGCAAAGCGTGCCTCCTGATCGGTTTCTGGCACCAGCAGTTCGTAGAAGTTCTGCCCGATCAGTTCCTCGCGGCTATATTCCACATAGGTCAGGAAGTAGTCGTTGGCGTAAGCAATGTTGCCTTCTTTGTCGAGGCTGTAGTAGATCAGGTTTACCTTTTCGAGGAAGCTGCGGAAGTGGGCCATGGACTCGCGGGCGATCTCTTCGCGGCGCTTTGAGCTCTGCACCTGCTTGCGCTGCGTGATATCGCGCTTAAACACCAGGATGTGGTAAGCACCATCGATCACGACCCGGTTCAGGTTGAGTTCGGTGTCCATGGTGGTGCCGTCTTTGCGGATGTTTTTCCAGTCCACCGTTACCGCCTTTCCGGTCGCCATCAGCTGATCGATCAGCATGGCGGTTTTTTCGGTCGAACGCATACCGTCTGGCTGATATTCCGGCGAATAGTCTGTAGGGGACTTGCCAATCAGATCCTCACGGTTGCAGCGGAAATACTCCAGCGCCTTCTCGTTGCAGTCTACCACAATACCATCCCGGAAAAGCAGGATCGCGTCGTAAGTAGACTCAAACATGATTTTATACTTATCCTCGGTATAGGTGAGCTTTTGCTGCAGGTCATGCTTGGCAATGTAGTTACCAATGGCGCCCCCGATAAAGTCGAGCAGCGACATAAACGACTGGGTGATTTTGGCATCGTGCCCCGGCCACACCAGCATTAGTGCCGTCAGTCCTGCCTCCGAACTGACAGGCAGCACCGTCAGGTGCTGGCCCAGCAGTTCTTCCATCTGCTGTATGATGTTGTGCAGGGCCTGGTGGCGATCCGGTTGGATGAGCTGCTCAGCCTGTGTTTGCGGCATCGGGATCGAAGTCGGGAGGCTGCCCGAAAGCATCTCGCCTTTGCTGAAGGAAAGAAATATTCTGCCCGCTTCGGCATCGTAGGTATAAACGGCACCTCCAATAACATCGGTCTTGTCCAGCAGCTCTTTCAGGGTATAGCGCAACACATCTTCACGACTCTCAGCACCCGATAGGTTGGTGATCAGCTGGTTGACGAATTCAAGCTGGTGATTACGGAAGCGCACGTTGCGTTCTGCACCAACCGCTTCGTAGAGGTTTTTAGCAGAACCGAATATGACCATCTGGCCATTGAAGCTCCCTTTTTTCAGGGAAATCTCCACCGGCATCAGTTGCTGATCTGTCTCACGAAGCCACCATTCGAAGCGCTGCGGCTCTCCCTTCAGCGTGTTCTGCAGTTGATTGCGCAGGGCGACGCGCTCAAACAGGTTAAGTTCAAACTGTTTAAAAAGAGACTTGCCCCTGATCTCTTCTTTTTTCAACCCTACCAGGTTCGAGGCGCTCTGGTTGATGTCGATGAAGACACCATCGCGATCGAGGATGAAGAGCGGCTCAGCGCTGTCGTCAAACAGGTTGTGGTAGCTCGAGTCGTCAGCTTCTGCCGCTACGCTCTCCGGAATATCGAAATACAGAAATGGCTGCCCCTGAAACTGCAGTTGCTGACAGTGGAAGGTACACACATTGCCCTGGCGGTCCTTTAGTTCGCCTGACACTTTCTCCTGGCGGGCCAGCGATACCTTAAAGGCAGCGAAATCATCTTCATCAGCCAGGCCGATGAGCGGACGAATGGCTGTGCCCTGCTCCATGGGGAGTATCGTATCTGCTTTGGGGTTGGCAGCCAGCAACTCCCCTGTGGCAGAGGCAACCAGCAGGGCGTGGCCAGCAGGGTATAGCTGACTGAGCACCTGTAGCAGGTTTTCGGCCATTGTTGTCAGGTTATCAGTTGTTTGTCTGGTAGGTATCAGTGGCATCTGGAGTAAATCAGTTCTCGTTTAAACCCATAAATTAGTAAAAAAACAGAAGCAAAGGCACTTTTGCTTCCTGAATAAAAAGAAAGGAGGTTAATTTGTGGCAAATTCACGAAGTAAAATCTCTGTTCCGTCCATGTCTGCAGCACAAGCCCCCCGTTTTCTGATAATGGTAGTTGGCCCTACTGCCGTGGGCAAAACTGACCTGTGCGTGCGGCTGGCGCAGCATTTCGGTACCGAGATCATTTCGGCCGACTCCCGCCAGTTTTACCAGGAGATGTCGATCGGCACGGCCAAGCCCACGCCGGAGGAGCAACAAAGTATAGCCCACCATTTTGTGGACTCGCACCCGATCACAGAGACGTACAATGCAGGCGCCTACGAGCAGGATGTGCTGGCGCTGCTCGGGCAGTTGTTTCAGCAGCACGAGGCCGTGATCCTGACGGGCGGCTCGGGATTGTACGTGCGGGCCGTCACCGATGGCATGGACGAAATGCCGGAAACAGACCCAACCGTGCGGGAAGGCCTGACCGCCCGCTATCAGCAGGAAGGACTACAACCCCTGTTAGAGAAGCTGCAGCAACTCGACCCGGCCTATTACGAGCGGGTGGACAAGGCCAACCCACAGCGTGTTATACGTGCGCTGGAAGTATGCCTTTCAAGCGGACAGCCTTACTCCGATTTCCGGAAAGCGGGTGCCCGGGAGCGCCCTTTCCATATCATCAAGATCGGCCTGACCCGTGACCGGCAGGAACTGTACGAGCGCATTGACCGCCGCATGGACCTGATGCTGGCGCAGGGGCTGTTGGATGAGGCCAAAGCCCTATACCCTTACCGCACACACAACGCCCTGCAAACGGTTGGCTACAAAGAGATTTTCGATTACCTGGAGGGCCAGTATGATTGGGAGGAAGCCGTACGCCTACTGAAGCGCAATAGCCGGCGCTATGCCAAGCGGCAGCTCACCTGGTTCCACAAGCATGCCGACTATACCTGGTTTCATCCGGAGCAGTGGGATGAGCTGCTGGCTTTCATCACAGACCAAATGCAGCAGCCCAGACAGGTATAGGGATAGGTATAGAAACAGTGAAGCCGGCACTTAAAAGTACCGGCTTCACTGTTTTGCAGGTATAGCGAAACTATACTGACAAGATATCCACCATCTTGGTGAAGTTCGGGTTGATCAGTTTCTGTTTGGTAATGGTTTCGATGAAAGGGGTATACACCAGTTCTCTGTTGATGATACCGGCCATTTCATTCGTGCGTCCCGCTATCAGGCCTTCCACGCAGGCAATGCCTAACTGGCTTGCCAGCATGCGGTCGGCTGCGGAAGGAGCTCCGCCACGCTGCACGTGCCCGAGTATGGTAACGCGGGCATCCATGTCCGGGATGATGCTGGACACCTTGGCTGCGATCTCCGTGGCGCTTCCCTCTTCGTCACCTTCAGCCACAATCACGATAAAAGATGTTTTGGAACGGCTCCAGCCTGCTTTCAACTGGTCGATCACGTAATCAATGGACGTGTCCGTTTCCGGGATCATCACAATCTCAGCGCCCCCGCCAATGGCGCAAGGTATGGCAATGTAGCCTGAGTCGCGGCCCATTACCTCCACAAAAAACACGCGCTCGTGGCTGTCAGCCGTATCGCGGATCTTGTCGATGGCATCGAGGGCTGTGTTCACGGCGGTGTCGTAGCCGATGGTATAGTCAGTGCCGTAGAGGTCGTTGTCAATCGTGCCGGGAGCGCCGATGGTGGGGATGCCGTACTCCTCGTAAAAGATGTTGGCCCCGGTAAAGGTACCGTCACCACCGATGGCCACAAGTCCCTCAATTCCGTGCGCTTTCAGTTGCTCGTAAGCTGCCTGGCGTCCTTCCTTGGTTGCGAATTCCTTGCTGCGTGCCGATTTCAGGATCGTGCCGCCTTTCTGTATGATGTTGCTCACTGTCAATGACTCCATTTTGAAAATGTCGCCTTTGATCATGCCGTTGTAGCCTCTCCTGATACCGTAAACCTCCAATCCGTTGTACACGGCTGTTCGTACGATCGCCCGGATGCAGGCATTCATGCCCGGTGCGTCGCCTCCTGATGTAAATACTCCAATCCTCTTCATAAAGAGTTGCTGTTAAATGTGTTCCCTGTGGAAGCCGGAATCCGGCCCCATTCGATAGATAGCCGCGGTATTCGTTGCGGTTTTAATGAATCCGCAAGGTAGCCATTTGTTAATTTAAGTGGAAATAAAAAAAGAATACAAAATCATAACTTATAAGATAGCAAAAACCGTATGTAAATGCACCATCATCTGCAGACTTAAAGCCGGGAAAATTCGTTTCTACTATAGTTGCTGCAAAATTAACTGCCTGGGTATAGCAATACTTAGTGCAGTAGTTATTAATTTGTTATGAATTTGTACATAGTCAAAAGGGAGCCATATGTTTAGTTTTTTTGAAAGCGAGGCAGAGAAAAAATTAAAGAGCCATATCACCAACCTTGGTGCTCTCGCCAGGGCAGATGGCCACGTGGACCCAACCGAAATGGAGTTTATCATTTCCATCGGCAAGCGCCACGGCATGAAATCAAGCCAGGTGCGCAACCTGCTCTCGAATGTGGAATCCATAAAACCTCAGATGCCGTCCAATGATACGGAGCGCTTTGACCAGATCTATGACCTGGTGGAAATGATGCTGGCCGATGGCATTGTAGACGAAAATGAGATGGAGTTCTGTGTGAATATGGCTGTTCGGCTCGGTTTCAGGAAGTCTATTGTTGGGGTGCTCGTGCGCAGAATCTCCATCGGCGTAAAAGACGGGCTCACCCGCGAACAGATACGGGAGGATGCACAGTCCTTCCTGAATTACTAATTAACATTGCATGAAAAACCTGCGCGTGTGGAACGGCGCCATTTTGGTATCTTATGCACTGGCGCTGTTACTGCTGGCTTATTTCTTTTTTGCCCACGAACTGCACCTCATCTCCTACGAGGCTACCTTTCTCTCCGAAGACTTCATGCTGCGCTTTTTTGCCTTCTGGTTCATCAGCTTTCTGCTGACGGTCATGGTATACCTGCTCAACCTGAGCCTGAATTACCTCTGGCTGCCCCGCGCCGAGAAAACGGTGGCCATGCAGGCGGGCAAACTGATTTTGGCGGTAGGTCTTTCTGCCGCTTTCTTCGCCGTCGTCATTGTCACGCTCAGCCGCCTGCAGTAATCCTCTACAGAGGCCAGAACACAGGCACTAATACCATGATCACGGTTATAAGCAGGACAGTGAGCGGCGTGCCGATCCGAATAAAATCCAGGAAACGGTACTTGCCCGGGCTGTAAACCAGAATGCAGGCCGGCTCAAAAGGGGTCACCAGCGACACAGAGGCCCCCAACATAATCGCGATGGCAAAGGCACGCGGGTCTGCGCCAAGCTCCATGGCAGCACGCAACGCCACAGGCAGAATCACCAGCGCCGCTGCCGCATTTGACATAGGCTGGGTCAGAAGCACGGTCAGGATCACAAAACCCGCCAGTATACCGACAGTGCCGCCAATGGGCTCCATCACTTGCACAATTCCCTGCGCCAGAAACTCGGCAGCGCCGGAGTTTTCCATGGCCGCTCCAAAAGCCGTCATACCGCCTATAAGTATGAGCAGGCGCCAGTCGATGGCGTTGTAGGCTTTCTCCGCGCTGATGGCCCTCAGCAGGATGCTCGCGACAGCCGCCGACAAAAATGCGATGGAGAGCGGCAGCAACTCCAGCGTTCCTGCCAGTATGGCCAGCGCAAAACAGGCAATTACGATCAGGCCCTTTTTCTTTTTGAAGAATACCGGCTCAAACTCGTCGAGCACGGCGATGTGGTTCGAGTTACGAACCTGCTCAAAGCGCTCAGGAGCGCCCTGCACCAGCAGCACGTCACCCATGTGCAGTTCTATACTGCCCAGCTTGCTTCGCAGCGTTTCGCCGTGCCGGGATACCGCCAGCACCACCAAACCAAAGCGTCGCAAAAACTCTGACTCCTTGATCGTGTGGTTGATCAGGTTAGACTGCCGCGGGATCATAATTTCCGCCAGCCGAATATTCTCTGTTTCCAGGTCTTCGGAGATAAGCGCGTCCGCCATGATCTGTATACCCTTGGTCTCCTTCACTTTCATGAGCGTGTCTACGTCCCCCTCCACCAGCAGAATGTCGTTGGCGCGGATGCGGGTACGGAAGTCAGGAAGGAAGTTTTCTTTGGCGCGGATAACGTTGAGCATGCGCAGGTTCAGTGTGGTCAGTTCGGAGGTAAAAACCAACTGCCCTATGAGCGGCGAGTCAGGCAATACTACTACTTCGGTCACATACTTCTGCAGCTTATACTCTTCAGCCAGTTCCTGGTCAGCATGGTCCGGTAACATGCGCTGCCCGATGGTCATCATGTAGATCGTGCCCACCAGGAAAATAACAAAGCCTATACCCGAGATCTCGAATAGCCCGATCGGCTCCAGACCCGCCTTGGCGACGTAACCACTCACGGCCACGTTGGTAGAAGTGCCGATCAGGGTGCAGGTACCCCCCAGAATAGCGGCGTAAGCCAGCGGCATCAGCAGTTTGGAGGCACTCATGTTGATGCGCTTGGAGAGACCTACCAGCGGCGTAATGAACATGGCTGTCACGGTGGTGTTGTTCATAAAAGCCGAGACCATGCCCGTTATCAGCATGATGGTGAGTAGCATGAGGTTGTTGCTCTTATCTGCGAGCCGCGCGAGACGCACCACGGCAAAATCGAGTATGCCGGTCTCCTGGAGTGCGGCACTAAGTATGAAAATAGAGGCGATGATGATGATGAAGTCGCTACTGAAGCCGGCAAAAGCCTCCTCGGGACTGATGATGCGCAAACCCGCAAGTATGATCAGCATGGTCAGGGTGACCAGTTCGATGGACACCTTTTCGGTTGCGAACAGCACAACCGCTATTAACAGCAAGGTCAGTACAATGGCTATTTCCATAGGAGCAGATTGGGAGATACACCTGATGTAAGGTATAGCAACGGCTTTTACGTGACAAAGCCGTTGCTGATAGCATCTTGCTGAAAAATATTTTCCCTATACCTGATCAGGGTAGCCTGCGGGTATACCTGTCAGGTATAAGAAACTAAGCCACCGCCTCGTCAATAGAGGCCAGGATGATCTGGCAGGCTTCGCGTATCTGCTCTTCCGTAATGGTGAGCGGCGGCGCGATGCGCATGGAGTTGTCGCAGAACAGGAACCAGTCAGTCAGCACGCCGTTCAGGATGGCCTGGTCGATCACCGCCTTGAGCACCTCAAACGACTCAAACTCTGCCGCCATCATCAGTCCTTTGTTGCGGATGCCCTTGATGCGCGGATGCACCAGCAGGTCCTTGAATAATTGCGCTTTTTCTTCCACACCCGCCAGCAGGTTCTCTTCCTGTATGGTTTGCAGCGTGGCCAGCGAGGCAGCGCAGGAAACCGGATGCCCGCCAAAAGTGGTCAGGTGGCCCAGAATCGGGTCGTTTTTGAACACAGCCATGATCTCCTGTGGGGCGATGAAGGCCCCGATCGGCATGCCTCCTCCCATACCTTTGGCGCAAAGCAGGATGTCAGGCTCGATGCCGAACTGCTCAAAAGCCCAGAAGGTGCCGGTACGTCCAAAGCCGGTCTGTATTTCATCTAATATAAGTAAAGCGCCTACTTCCGTGCAGCGTGCCCGCAGGGCCTGCATGTAGCTCACCTCTGGCACCCGTATACCTGCTTCGCCCTGCACTGTTTCGAGGATGATGGCGGCTGTGCGCTCCGTGATCTGCTCCAGGTCAGGTATAGCGCCGTGGTTGATGACGCGCACATCGGGCAGGAGCGGACGAAAAGCATTTTTGAAACTCTCGCTGCCATTAACAGAGAGTGCACCCTGCGTAGAGCCGTGGTAGGCGTTGCGGCAGCACACAAATTCGGTGCGACCGGTGTAGCGCTTGGCCAGTTTCATGGCGCCTTCTACTGCCTCAGCGCCGGAGTTGAGCAGGTATACATTGTTGAGCCGGTCGGGCAGTGTACTGCACAGCGCCTGCGCCAACTGCGCTTGCGGCCCCTGCACGAACTCCCCGTACACCATCAGGTGCATGTAGCGGTCGAGCTGGTCGTGGATGGCCCGTAACACTTTGGGATGGCGGTGCCCCACGTTACTCACGCCTATACCTGAAATCAGGTCGATGTAACGGTGGCCATCGCTGCCGTACATGTAAATACCTTCTGCCTTCTCCACTTCGATCATCAGCGGAAAGTCACTTGTCTGTGCCTGGTGCTGCAAAAACAGCTGTCTCATTGAAATCATGTTGCAATTTAGTCATTTTGGAGCTTTGACGGAGCCATGTCCGCTTTCCGCTTATTCACAATTGCCTGATTTGCGTACAATAGGAGGGGCCGGCGAAAAAGCCCGGCCTGAGATGTTGAACTTTAAAAAAGGAGGATCAAATGCCACAAGGAGATAAATCGTCTTACACTGACAAACAAAAGCGTCAGGCGGAGCACATCGAGGAAAGCTACGAGAAAAAGGGCGTAAAGCACGATGAAGCCGAGAAGCGTGCCTGGGCTACAGTGAATAAGCAGGACGGGGGCGGCAAGAAAAGCGGCTCTGGAAGAGGCAAGTAAGGTATAGGAACTTAAATTAAGGTATAAAAGAAAGGCCGGAAGCGTTTGCTCCCGGCCTTTCTTTTTTATGGGTAGTGATTGGTGTGCGTAATCGGGTCGTCTTCGTCCAGCGTGGCAGGCACTGTGGGCGGCATACCCTGCATCGGCCTGTTGTGTGAGAAGGGGCGTTCCCGCATGGCACGCTCATGCTGTTTCAGGTTGCTGTCTCTGTTCCGTCGGGTGTAGGCCACCAGCGCCACCCCAGCCAGCGCCACCAGTCCAGTTGCAGCCATCACTTTTGGGATGGTGTTGTCGGTTGCCGGAGGGACGGAGAGCACGCCCTGCTCATCGGTAATGGCGGGCTCGTGCACGTAGCGACCATGGGCTGGCACCGCCACCGACCAGAAATCCTTTACAAGCTCTTCCAGCTGGCGCATGAGCTGTGCCCCTTCCATCGGTAGTCCGTGACCAGCCCCCACCACACTTGGGTTTAGCTCCATCAGTTTCTCCACCGAGTGGTGCGCTGCTCCCCAGTCGGAGGTATAGTATTTGGGTGGGCCATGCACCTCCCGCTTCTGCGTCATCACAGCCAGCATCGATTCCCCGTCGCGCGTGATAAAGGCGTCGCCTGCCAGCAGTACGCGGTCGCTCTCGCGGAAGAAGGAAACGTGCCCCGCTGTGTGTCCCGGCGTGTGGATCCAGTGCCAGTCTGGCAGACCGGGAACTGACCCATCGGTTGGCAGCAACTCCAGGTACTCATGAATATCGATCGGCTTTTTAGGGTATAGGAACGACATGTACGCCATGCCCCCGCCGCCCACGCTCGGGTCTGGTGGTGGATAGGACGACTTTCCGTTCAGGTAGGGCATCTCCATCGGATGGGCGTACACAGGCACGTCCCATTCCCGGGCCAACTCTTTTACGGCGCCGATATGGTCAAAATGACCGTGCGTGAGCAGGATGGCTTTGGGGCGCTTCCCGCCGAAGAGCTCATCCACCACTTTTCTGATTTTAGGGGCGGCTCCGTACATGCCGGTGTCTACGAGCACCCACGAGCCATCGGGCGAGGCCACAAAAAAGAGGTTGACGAACATGGTCTTGAGTCCCCATACTCCCGGCGCAACCGCAAAAGCTTCCTTGCTATCGTGGGTCGAGGTACGATAAGATGTTTCCATAGGCATTTACTATGTTTTGTTTTTAAATGATAACGGGCGGAATATATACTACGGCTGTAGTAGCAATTGGCTGCAGAAAGCCTGCACATTTAACACCCACTTGGCTGATTGTCATTTATTAAATCGAGAGGAGCTTGTATTGCTGCCATAACGCCAGGGTTGGCCGATGTAGGGTATTGGAACTTATACCTTGAAACAAAGGCATACTTTTTGTGTTAATTCTTAAGCAGACATCCACTAAAATTAATGTGGACAATGTTTCCTGATTGACAGGAATTATTTATCTTTCTGAAAACGTTACATACACATGGTAAATTTATTTGTTCCCCCAAGCTATATGTCTGTCTACGCGAAGTGTGTGGATGCGTCGATGCCCGCTTTCGAACCGGAAGAGTGGATAGAGGAAGGGAGAGTGTATCCTGTGAAGCACTTTACTGAGCCCCTCAACCAGGGTGACGGCTTTGCCGTGACGATCGTGGATGAGGACGGTGTTGAGATCCATCCTTCTTCTTCGCACTGGAGTTTTGCCTCCACCAGATTTGAATTGTATACCCTTCATTTGAATTAATATCAAAACCGTCGATATTTTCGTTAACCAAAAGGCTGCCCCGGCAGCCTTTTTTCTTTGCATAAGGTATGGAGTAGATTTTTATGTTGACTATTACTGAGTTTAATTCGCTCTCGTCCCGGGAGCAGGCCGCTATGGTGTTAGAACAGGGACGCTATCTGCATCACATTATCCGTGGGTGGTGCAAAATTGATTTGTACTGGTTTCACAACTACTATGTGGAGGTCTGGTTCCTGTACGATCTGAAAACCATCGGGCTGGTTCGCGCGCTCACCAACAAGGCCTCGCTCGACCCCTACCTGGAAACAATCAAGCTCAGAGTCAAAACCTGAAGGTATAGCCAGACTCTCATTCAGTGAGCTCCCGCGCAGTTTACTCCGACGCAGGTATAGCGGTTGTTTGCAGGAGGATATCGACGGGTGTTCGCCGGAATTTGATACTTTTGCAGGTATACGCGAGCCGTACCATTCAAAATAGAGACAAATGAGAAAAGCCTTACCAAAGAAGCATATCCTTTTAGTGAGTACCTCCACGACCCACGGCACAGGGTACCTGGAACATTGCCAGAACGAGATCAAAGAACTGCTCGGCGACCGCCAAAGCATCCTGTTTATACCTTATGCACGTCCGGGCGGTATCTCCCACACCGACTATACGGCCAAAGCACGCGAGGCCTTTGAAGCAATGGGCATCAAATTAAGTGGTGTGCACGAGGCGGAAAACGCGGTTGCGGCTGTGGAGCAGGCCGAGGCGGTGTTTATTGGAGGGGGCAACACGTTTCTGTTGCTGCGCCAATTATATGCCAACAAACTGATTGAGCCGCTGCAGAAGCGGGTAGAGCAGGGCATGCCGTACATGGGCACCAGCGCTGGCACTAACGTGGCAGGCAAAACCATAGGTACTACTAATGATATGCCGATCGTGTTCCCCAAATCATTCGACGCACTACAATTGGTGCCTTTCAATATCAATCCCCACTACCTTGACCCGCTACCTGATACTACTCATATGGGCGAAACGCGCGAAACGCGCATTCAGGAGTTTCATGTGCACAACCGCCAACCTGTAGTAGGTTTGCGCGAGGGCAGCATGCTGCGCATTACGGGGGAGAAGATCAACCTGCTGGGGCCGCACCCGGCGCGCATCTTTCTGCAGGGACAGCCCGCTATGGAATTTAAGCCGACCGACGATATAAACTTTTTGCTGGAGGTTTACTAAACCGAAACCCACTGAAAGTCAAAAGCCCCTGCTAAGGTGTAGCAGGGGCTTTTTGTTTGAAAAAAACAAGGCAAAATGCCAGGTCCTTTTGCTGTTCTCACTATAATTATCTATTCAAAAAACTACTGTACTTTGTTATTGGCCTCCAGCTTTTTCAGGAGGAGCTTGGTAAACTCCCGCTCACTGCGGTAAAGTTTGATGATCTGATTCGAAGAGATCACACGCTGATAACGGGCCACGTATTCTTTCTCCAGTTCCAGTTCCCTTTCTTGGGTATTGAACATGCCATCCAGGCGGGCTTTCGCCTCTTGGTCGCTCAGTTGGTCCACGTCTTCGCGGTAGCCGCTGCGGTAGGAGCGAACCAGTTCGCGGCGCTTGGTCTCATACTCGTTATAGAGCGGCCAGAACTTCTGCGACTGCTCTGCGGTCAGTCCCATTTTGTCCGTAAGGAAGGCCACTTTGGCAGCTTCCACGTTCTCTCTTCTGTCCTGCGAACGGCCACTTTGGGCCATGGCCACAGTACCGCCCAGGGTGAAGGCGCAAAAGAGAAATAAAATCAGTAATCGTTTCATCAGTGCTTTAATAGTCAATCGTATCCAGTTGGTAGTACTCCAGCTCTTCTTCGGCGGCCTTGGAGCTCACGTTCAGAAATTCAGAAGTCATCTCCCTATCTGAAACGGTTTGCAACTCGGCAAAATCAGAACTCTCGAGCACAGCATAGGTGCTCAGGTAATTCAGTATATCTTCGTCCTGAATGCCAGCCAGGTTCACATTTTGCTGATCCGCCTTGTTATTCAGATTCGCAAAGTAAAGCACACCCAGCACCAATACCAGCATCAGAGGAGCCAGTGCCAAACGCAGCGGCTTCCAGGCGGCGGCATACCAGGGAGCAGGGCTATACCCGGCGCCGGCAGTGCGCTCCATGATCTGCGCAGGCAGTCTGTCGAAGTACTTCTCCGGTACCTCGTAGATGTTGCGCTTGGGCAGGTCGCTTAGTTTAAAATCGTCTTTCATGGTTAATGTACTTATGGGTTAGATGGGCATAGCGCGCTAAAGTTTAATCCCGTTTAATAAATTCTTCAATTTTTTTTACTGCGTGGTGGTAGGATGCCTTCAAAGCACCCACCGAAGTACCCAGAATCTCAGACATTTCCTCGTACTTGAGCTCGTCGTAATACTTCATGTTAAAGACCAGCCGTTGCTTGTCTGGCAGCTTTAGCAATGCTTTTTGAAGTTTGAGTTGTATCTCGTCTCCGTCAATGTTGGGCGAGGAATCGATCTTTTCGGTGAGTTCTGCGGCCACGTCGTTTATGGGCAGAAAGAATTTTTTGCGCTTACTCGAAAGGAAGGTAAGGCACTCGTTTGTGGCGATACGGTAAAGCCAGGTATAAAGCTGCGCGTCCTGCCGGAAATTCTCCAGGTTCTTCCATACCTTGATAAAGACCTCCTGCGTGAGGTCATCCGCATCGTCGTGGTCAATCACCATTTTCCGGATGTGCCAGTAGATCTTCTGCTGGTATTTCCGGACAAGCTGATTGAAGGCCACGTTGCGGCTATCAGGGTTGGCGAATTTTTCTAGAATCTCTTTGTCTTCCACGCGTCAGGTAGCAGGGGCAGGGCGGTTATACCTGTCTGAATATGCAATATAATGCATAAAAACAGAAGGGGCTGCACTTTAACAGTACAGCCCCTTCTGTTTTTGAAAAAAAGCTAAGGTATAGCCTTATGTATTACTTGCGCCTGATTACACGCTCAGCGGCGGCCACAATATTCTCAGTGCTCAGGCCATACTTCTCCATCAGCTGGTCTGGCGTGCCAGACTCACCAAACGAATCGTTCACAGCTACCATCTCCAGTGGAGCAGGCAGTTGGCGGCCCAACAGCTGCGCTACTGAATCACCCAGACCACCATTCATCTGGTGCTCTTCTGCCGTCACCACACACTTGGTTTTGCCAACTGATTTCAGGATAGCTTCGTCGTCCAGCGGCTTGATGGTGTGGATGTTAATTACTTCAGCATTGATGCCTTTCTCAGCCAGTTTGTGACCCGCCTCGATGGCTTTCCATACCAAATGGCCTGTAGCCAGAATGGTTACATCGGTACCTTCGTTCAGCATCACCGCTTTGCCGATCTCGAACTTCTGGTCGGCAGGAGTGAAGTTAGGGACTGCCGGACGACCAAAACGCAGGTATACCGGACCTTCGTAGTCGGCAATTGCGATGGTGGCGGCTTTCGTCTGGTTGAAGTCGCAAGGGTTGATCACGGTCATGTGTGGCAACATTTTCATCATGCCCACATCTTCCAGAATCTGGTGTGTGGCACCGTCTTCGCCCAGCGTCAAACCGGCGTGCGAGGCGCATATCTTCACGTTCTTGCCCGAGTAAGCGATCGACTGACGGATCTGGTCGTACACGCGGCCTGTTGAGAAGTTCGCAAACGTACCTGTGAAAGGAATCTTGCCACCGATCGTCATACCTGCTGCCAGACCCATCATGTTGGCCTCGGCTATACCTACCTGGTAAAAACGCTCCGGAAACTCTTTTTTGAAGGCATCCATTTTAAGCGAACCGATCAGGTCAGCGCAAAGGGCTACTACGTTCGGGTTGGTGCGGCCAAGCTCCAGCAAGCCTACGCCAAAACCAGAACGGGTGTCTTTTTTCTCTGTATATGTATACTCTTTCATTGCTGTGTTTTAAAGCTTAGTAATCTGAAGCTGCCTCTACGGCTAATTGCTGAAGTGCGATCTCGAGCTGCTCGTCGTTTGGCGCTACGCCGTGCCACTTGTGCGAACCCATCATGAAGTCCACGCCAAAGCCCATCTCGGTGTTCATCAGGATCATCACTGGCTTGCCGTTGCCGGTAGCTTTCTTCGCGTCTTCGAGTGCAGGTAGCAAGGTTTCAAAGTTGTTGCCGTCCGCCTCCAGTACATGCCAGCCGAATGCTTCGAATTTGGTACGCAGGTCGCCCAGCGCCAGTACTTCTTCGGTGCCGCCGTCGATCTGCTGGTAGTTGCGGTCAACGGTTGCGATCAGGTTATCCACTTTATTGTGAGCAGCATACATGGCCGCTTCCCATACCTGTCCTTCGCCCAACTCGCCGTCGCCCATCAGCACGTATACCAGGTTGTTGTCCTTGTTCAGCTTCTTGGTCTGAGCAGCACCAACTGCCACAGACAGTCCCTGGCCGAGTGAGCCAGAGGCTACGCGTATACCTGGCAGGCCTTCTTCCGTAGCCGGGTGGCCTTGCAGCCTTGAGTTGATTTTGCGGAAAGTAGCCAGTTCTGACACTTCAAAGAAGCCGGCGCGAGCCAACACACTGTACCATACCGGCGAGATGTGTCCGTTTGACAGGAAGAAAAGGTCTTCGCCTTCGGCGTCCATGTTGAAAGGTTTTGCCTTGTAGTTCAACACCTTGAAGTACAGCGACACGAAATAGTCCGTGCAGCCGAGCGAGCCGCCCGGGTGGCCGGAGTTTACCGCATGCACCATGCGCACGATGTCACGGCGAACCTGTGCCGCAATTTGCTTCAGCTCGTCGATGCTTTTGTTGTGTGGGTTCACGTTTTATGAATTGTTAAATTGTTAATTGCTAAATTGTTTAATTTTTGATTGCTGAATTGTTCATTCATTATAACAATCAAGTGTATTTTCTTCCAGCACACTGGTCAGGCTATACCTGAAATGCTGTTGCCAAGTGTCTTGTCTCTCTTCTGGAAACAAATATACAACGAAAAAAGCGCAGCCGTCTTTTCGGACAACTGCGCTTTGCGTTAGTTTTTCAAAATCTGGGCGGCGTGGTCGGCCGTTTTCACTTTCGTGATAATGTCCTCGATGGTGCCGTTCTCGTCAATGACGAAGGTGTAGCGCATGGTGCCCATATACTTGCGGCCATACATCGATTTCTCTTGCCAGACCCCATATTGCTCCACCAACTTTTTATCAGTGTCGGCCAGCAGCGTAAAGGGCAGTTCAAATTTTCCAATGAAATTCTGGTGTGACTTCTCGCTATCGATGCTCACCCCGATCACTTCGTAGCCCTGTGCCTGCAGCTCACTGTAGTTGTCGCGCAGGTTGCAGCTTTGGGCGGTGCAGCCGGGCGTGTTATCTTTTGGGTAGAAATACATAACCACTTTTTTGCCGCGGTAGTCGCTCAGTTTCACCGTGTTGCCGTGCTGGTCTTTTGCCTCAAACTCCGGCGCTTTATCTCCGATTTTCAGTTCCATGGGTTTCTGTTTTTTGCTGGCTCCACAGGTATAAGCTATACCTTATAATACCAGTCTTTTCAGTTTTATCCAGTAGGTAATGTCCTGTGCAAGTAGTTTTAGGCTAGCAATTGTTGCGCGAGTCAACCCGATGCTAGATAGTGGTCGTAAACACGGCCTCGTTTCCGGCATTGTCTTTTACCTTCAAGACTACTTTCCCAGACAAAGGTAGGCTTTTATCTAATTTTTCGGAGTATATGGTGGCAGTTTTATGCTCGTATTTCATCAGCAACCACTTGCCGTTCACTTCGCAGCGGAAAGAGTTAACGCCCGACAGGTTGTCGCCAATCCGGAATTTGATCTGCGTCGGGCTTTTACTGAGTAGTTTAATAGTAGGAACTTTCACGTCCTCGAGCACCTTGAACTTGCCCATCGCTCGAGCCGAAAAGGTGATGCTGTTGCCATCCCAAACGCCACCCAGCATACCGCGGCCTTTGCCTAAACCGAGATAGTAAACAGCAGCCTTGCTTTTGTCAGTTACCGGGGTGCCCGGCGTAATGGTCACTTTGATAGGCTTGTGCAAAGGCGTGTAGTAGTCGCCAATGGTATACAAATCGCCTTCTTTTTTGGCCTGCAGGTATAGCGTGTCGTATAAACTCTCTTTGCCGAAACGGATGGCCATGTCACGGTTTGTAAAGCTGTGTTCCTGCCCCGCGGGTATAGCAGCCTGCAGGTCGAGTAGGGTGGTGGTACCACAGTACTCGAGCGACTCTGGCAGACCGCCGCTCAGGTCGTACAGACTCACCGAGGCAGCACCTTTTGTATAGCTAGGCACCAGCATCAGCCGTTGGTTGTTCACCACCATTTCCACGTTGCGCGGTGTAGATGATGTATCAGATGCGTTCACTTTCAGGATGTTCCCGATGATCTCGTAGCTCAATTGCGGTTTAGTTACTTTGCCATTTGCCGCCTGAGTGAAAGTCGGTTTCTGCCCCTTCATTACAAAAGTCAGGGTAGACGCATTGTTATAAGTGTCTTTCGCGACAAGCCGGATGTGATAAATCGAGTCGGCCTGCACATTGAGCCTGCCCCGGTTCTGCGGTGCGGTATAGAGAGGCAGGTCGTTGCCGTAATCCACGTACGCTTTCTGGAAAGTGCGGCCTGTGCGGCGGTACACGTTGTAGTTCACGTGCTGCGACACCTGCTTCGAAAGCTCAAAAGGCACGCGGTCGATGTGGTGGTTGTATACCTGCCGGTCGTTCACATACACGGTCACATCCTGCGTGCCGTTGCGGTTTTGGGTATCGTCATAGCGGTCGATGGTCTGCAGCTCAAAGCCGATCAGGCCGTGTGCGAACACCGTGTCCGGCAAGGTATGGACGCCATTGGTTTTCTTCGGAGTATACTCCTTCCGCGCAAATTCCTGGTTGATGCGGGCATGGATGTTCAGCGGCTGTATACCCAGTCCCAGCAAATCGGGCGGGGTGGTATCGATGACTTCCTTAAAACCCCAGCGAAGCGGATTGTACAGGCGGTCTTCGGCGTCACGGATCTCAAAATGCAGGTGCGGGCCACCGGATCCCCCTGTGTTACCTGACAAGGCGATAATCTGCCCTTTCTTCACCGGAAACAGGTTCTTCTCGGGGAAGAGCTCCAGTTCAAAAGTCTCCTTCTCGTACTGTTTCTGCAGCACGTAGTCAGCCAAAGGGTCGTAGAAAGCAAGCAGATGCGAGTAAGTAGTGGTGAGGCCGTTCGGGTGCGTCACGTAAATGATGTTGCCATACCCGTAAGTCGACATCTTCACACGTGAGATATACCCGTCAGCAGCAGCGTATACCGACAAACCTTCGCGCTGGTCGGTTTTAATGTCGAGGCCGCCGTGGAAGTGGGTGGCGCGTATTTCGCCCATGGAGCCGGACAGGAAGTTGCGCACTCCTGGTTTTATGGGGAACATAAAGTAACCCTGTTCCGGAGCCGGTTGGGCGGCCAGTCCGAGGGTAGTGAAAATGTAAGCGAAAAGGAGCGCGAGGCGCTTATTTAATTTCAAAATCAAGTAGTTTTTTATCTTCAACATAGCCTTCCAATCTGTCGCCGATCTGCACCGGGCCCACTCCCTCAGGCGTACCTGTAAAGATAATATCGCCTTTCTTCAAGGTGATGAAGCGGGAGATATAGGCGATGATGTCATCGAACGTGTTGAGCATCATCTTCGAATTGCCATTCTGTCTTGTCTCGCCATTCACTTCGAGCTTGAAGTTGATGTCCTGCAAATCCTCAAACTGATCAAGCGGCAGAAACTCAGAAATAGGAGCCGAACCGTTAAAACCTTTGGCCAGCGTCCAGGGCAGTCCTTTGGCTTTGGCTTTGGCTTGCAAGTCGCGGGCCGTGAAGTCTATACCTAGGCCAATGGCATCGTAGTATTTGTGGGCAAACTTCTTGTCAATGTTTTTGCCTTCGCGGCCGATTCGAAGAATCAACTCTACTTCGTGGTGGATGTCCTGGCTATATTCCGGGTAGTAAAAAGGCTCGTTGTTGCGGAGGATGGCTGTGTCAGGCTTAAAAAATATCACCGGTTCGTCCGGCACTTCGTTCTTCAGTTCGGCTATATGATCGGCGTAATTGCGGCCGATGGCTACTATTTTCATAAAATGTTAAGGGCGTTTTCATTATCGATTCTCAAAAATAGGCTATATCCGGTTTTCATGCAGCATGATTCTGCAAAAAGAATCTGTTTCAGGACAATTTTTTAAGGCATCCCACACCTGCGAACAGCTACAGCCATTTTTATACTTTAACAAGAGAAGTTCCGCTTTATTGTGCATACGGGGCGCACAACATTTTATAATACAGCGTTCGTATACCTCCATAATGCCGGACAAGGTGACAGGCTGTGGTTTTGTGTCAGTTTGCACTTTGTTTTATCGATTAAAGTATAGTAATTTTATCATATTAAACGATCCACTCTATCCTGATTCTTAAAAATTGGTTCAAAATTTGAAAAGCCTTTTTGAAAGAGTCATTTAAATTTTAAAACTATGTACAAGAAGTTAATTGCCTTTTCAATAGCGGTAGTGATGATGGTCGCCTGTACGACGGTGCCAATTACAGGCCGCAGACAGCTGAGTCTCGTGTCAGACGCGCAGATGATGCAAATGAGTTACGACGCCTACGACCAGTTCCTGAAAGAGAACAAGCTATCGCGCGACGCACAGGCCACGGCTATGGTGAAGCGCACCGGACAGCGCATTCAGCGTGCAGTGGAGCAGTATATGGCTGCCAACAACATGTCAGACCAATTGCAGGGCTTCGCGTGGGAGCATAACCTGATCGAGGATGAGCAGGTGAACGCCTGGGCTATGGCCGGTGGTAAAACCGTTACTTACACAGGTATACTGCCAATCGCTCAAAACGAAACGGGCCTTGCCGTGGTAATGGGCCACGAAATCGCCCACGCCATTGCCAAGCACAGTAATGAGCGCATGAGCTTACAATTGGCGCAGCAATTCGGTGGACAGACGCTTTCTGCGCTGGCCGGTGCTCAGCCAGGTATAGCGCAGCAATTGCTCATGACGGCCTATGGCGCAGGTTCCGGACTTGGTGTGCTGAAGTATGGCCGAGATCAGGAGAGCGAAGCCGACCGTTTGGGTCTGATCTTTATGGCCATGGCAGGTTACAATCCGCAGGAGGCAATCCCTTTCTGGGAGCGTATGGAGGCGAAGTCTGGCGGTCAGGCACCACCGGAATTCCTGAGCACGCACCCGAGCGCCGGTACGCGCCGCGCTAACCTGCAGAGCTATATGCCGGAAGCGCTGAAATACTACAAGAAATAATCACTAACCCGATAAACCTACATGACTCCATCACCCTTAGCCAATGGCCGGCACTTGCTGCTGACCTGCCTGCGCTGGTCGCTGGCCCTGACTCTGATCCTAGTGGTAGCCGCTGGCTGTTCGCGCCGCGAAGCTTTCCCGGAGGAAAGTGAAGAGATGCCACTCGACGAGGAGGCAGGACCTAAGTATGACGGGCAACTATTGGCACAAGTGGTGTTGGATGAGATCGATTTTGTAGTGTCGGAGCAGGAACTGGTGCAGCCTTTTATAAAGGAGTTTGGCAACGGCACGGTGGTGAATAAAGTAACGATCCACAAAGTGCAGGACAATAAAAACCTGCCTGCTACTTATTACCTGGTGGGTCTGGGCATGTACAACGGCTCTTTCCGCTCAATGGCGCTGGAGTTGGATGTGGCTTCAGACAATAGCCTATACCTGAGCAGTAAGTCGGTGAAGCACATTTGCGAAGCCACTGCCGGCTGCGATTTCTGTTATTTCTCCTTCGAGGACAACAGAATCACCGGTTGCCAGTGTTCGATCCGCGCCGCCGGTTACGACTGCCGTCATAAAGTGCAGGAAGGCAACAACCTGCTGCAAGGTGTGAGGTTGAAGAATTCGGGACAGAAGTAGTCCAGAGTATAACCAAAAAAGAGCGGGCTGTCAGTTATCTGGCAGCCCGCTCTTTTTTGTGTCTGTGTTTCGCTAATAGTGCTAAGACACACTACTCTGCATGTTTCTCAATCTAATGCGGGTCAGGATTTTTTTGGTATAGAGCGGGAAGTCGCCTTTCATCATCCAGTCGTAGTAGCTTGGCTCTTTGCTCAGTACTTCCTCTACGGGCACATTGCGGTGCTTGCCGAAGTTAAAAACTTCCTGCCCGGCGTTGTTGTACACAATGCGGCCCGCCAGGTCGGCGGACTTCTCAAATGCGAACTTGTGGAGCTGGGCCATGTCGTTCTGAATCGGGGTATCTTCTATACCTTCGGCTACCTCTACCACGGTGTTTTCGTAGCGTTCCAGTTGCGCTTTGAGGATGTGGTAAGTGGCCAAGGTGTCGGCCTCAGCGCTGTGGGCGTTCTCGAGCGTTCTGTTGCAGTAGTATTTATAGGCGGCCGAGAGTGTGCGCTTTTCCATCATGTGGAAAATACGGCAGGCGTCCACCACATGGCGGTTGTCGATGTCGAAGTCTATACCTACCCGCAGGAACTCCTCGGCCAGCAATGGTATGTCGAAGCGCACCAGGTTGTAACCGCCCAGATCGCAGCCCTCCATAAACTGGTGCAGGTTGCGGGCCACCTGCTGGAAAGTAGGAGCATCCTTCACGTCCTCGTCGTATATTTTGTGTATCAGGCTGGACTCCAGCGGGATTGGCACGGTCGGGTTGATGCGACGCGTTTTGAGGATTTCCTCGCCGTCTGGTTTTACTTTCAACACGCTGATCTCAACGATACGGTCCTTACAAATGTCGGTACCGGTGGTTTCAAGATCGAAGAATACGATGGGGCGCTTCAGGTTCAATTGCATGGTTGGGTGGTTTACAGAACCGCTTTTTTTAGCGCCTCCAGGTCAAGATTTTGATAAGTGCCGGAGCTCATGAGCAGCAGGTTGGCGTTTTGCCAGTCCATCCCTTTCAGGTGCTCGAGCAGGGTGGTTGAGTCGGTATATACCTGCAGCTTCGGGTTGCCGAAAGCATTGCGAAGATCTTCTTCTGAGAGCATCTCCATGCGCTTGTGTTCCACCGTTTTAGGGCTGAAAAATACTATGGGTACATTAGCTCTGTCAAGTGAGCGGGCATACTGCGGCAGGAAGTTCTTGTTAAGACTGCTGAAGGTATGCAGCTCCACACAGGCCACCAACTTGCGTTGCGGGTACTGTGTTTTTACGGCTTCGGTCGTTGCTTTTACTTTAGAAGGCGCGTGGGCAAAGTCACGGAAAATCACGGTTTTGTCGTTTTCGCCGAGTTTCTCCAGTCTCTTGGCAGCCCCTTTAAAAGTCTTGAGCGCTTCGTAAAAGTCAGGTGCCTTAATACCAATCTTCTTACAGACTTCCCGGGCTGCGCTGATATTCCGGAGGTTGTGCTCCCCGAAAAGCGGGATCTCCACATCACCCTCTTTTTTCGTGTGTAGAATGGTCTTGCCGTTAACGATGCTGTGCGGATGTACTGTATAGCCAATGTAGTTGATGTCGGCGGGGTTGCGTGGCACGGCTACCAGCTGTACCTGCTCGTCGTCCTGGTTGTAGATGAGGGTGCCGGCCTTTGGCGTCATCTCCGCGAAAATGCGGAACTGCTCACGGTATATTTCGGGCGTTGGAAATACGTTGATGTGGTCCCAGCTGATGCCGCTGATCACACCGATGTGGTGGTGGTACAGGTGGAATTTCGGTACGCGCTTGATCGGGTCGGAAAGGTACTCATCGCCTTCGATGATAATGATCGGGGCGTCATCCGTGAGCCGCACCATGCGGTCGAAGCCCTGTAGCTGCGCACCTACGGCGTAGTCGAACAGGCGGCCACAATGCTGGAGCACGTGCATGATGATGGAAGTGATGGAAGTCTTGCCATGGCTGCCGCCGATCACGATGCGCTGCTTGTGCTTGCTCAGCTCGTAAATGAAATCCGGGAAAGAGTAAACCGGTATACCTAGTTCCTGAGCGCGAAGCAGCTCCGGGTTTTCGGCGCGGGCGTGCATACCTAAGATAACAGCATCCGGGCGGTCGTCTAGTTTCGCCGGAAACCAGCCTTCCTCAGCCGGCAGTATACCTGCAGCAGCCAGTCGGCTTTTGGCCGGCTCATAGATCTCATCATCCGAGCCAGTCACTCTTATACCTTGATCGTGCAGCGCCAGCGCAAGGTTGTGCATGATGCTGCCACCTGTGGCAATCAGGTGAATGTGTTTAAAATCCGTTCTCTCCATAATCCGTGCTATCCATTTAGCGAACCGACAAATTTATCATTCCTGACTTAAATGTAAATAGCTATACGCTAATATGTGGATATCTTCCGTATTTTGTGGATTACTTGGGCGGCTTACTTTTTAAATTTGTGGTATGGAGGAGATGAAAATGAACGTGCGGCCAACTGGCAACCGTGGCACCTGGAGCAAAAAAGCGCCTGCCGTGGCAGAGTTGGGTAAAAAACCGCCGCAGGCACTTGATTTGGAGGAGGCCGTGCTAGGCGCTCTGATGTTGGAGAAGGATGCGCTTACTACGGTTATCGACATTTTGCGACCCAACTCTTTTTACAAAGAGGCGCACCAACGAATTTTTAAAGCGATCCTGGCCCTGTTCGACAAGTCAGAGCCAATCGACATTCTGACCGTAACGCACGAACTTCGCGAAAACGGTGAGTTGGAGCTGGCAGGAGGTGCTTACTACGTTACACAGCTGACAACCCGCGTTAACTCGGCGGCCAACATCGAGTACCACGCCCGTATTATCACGGAAAACTCGATCAAGCGAGACCTGATCTCGATCTCCTCAGAAGTACTTTCGAGTGCTTTTGAAGATACAACCGACGTATTCGAACTCCTCGACAGAACCGAGGCCAAGCTCTACGAAGTATCGGAGTCGAACATCCGCAAGAACTTCGACGACATGCGCTCATTGATGCATGCCGCCATCAAGGAACTGGAAGAGAAGCGCAAGCAGACTGACGGCCTAACCGGCGTTCCAAGTGGCATGACGGCCCTGGACCGTGTCACGTCCGGCTGGCAAAAATCGGATTTGATCATTCTGGCTGCCCGTCCCGCGATGGGTAAGACGGCCTTCGTGCTTTCCTGCCTGCGCAACGCAGCCGTTGACTTTAAAAAGGGTGTGGCGATCTTCTCGCTGGAGATGTCCTCGCTGCAGCTGGTGAATCGTCTGATTTCTTCGGAGGCCGAACTTGATTCAGAGAAGATCAAAAAAGGCAGCCTGGAGGATTACGAATGGGCGCAGCTCAACCACAAAATAGCAAAACTGACCGAAGCGCCGATCTTTATTGACGATACGCCGGGCCTTTCTATCCGTGAACTCCGTACGAAGTGCCGCCGACTAAAGGCGCAGTACGACATCCAGATGGTGATCATTGACTACCTGCAGCTGATGAGCGGTAACGCGGAAGGCAAGGGTGGGGGTAACCGTGAACAGGAAATTGCTTCTATCTCACGGGCCATGAAGATGCTGGCCAAGGAACTGAACGTGCCGGTGATCGCGCTTTCGCAGTTGAGCCGTGCCGTGGAGACCCGTGGTGGTGACAAGCGACCGCAGCTGTCAGACTTGCGTGAATCTGGTTCCATTGAGCAGGACGCCGACATGGTGCTTTTTCTTTACCGTCCGGAATACTACGGCATCACGGAGGATGAAATGGGCAACCCGACAGCCGGAGTGGGAGAGGTAATCATAGCCAAGCACCGTAACGGCTCGCTGGAGAACGTACAGCTGAAGTTTATCGGCAAATACACCAAGTTCACAAACCTGGACTCTGATTTCGGTGGTGACGGCGGTTTTAATGCCTTGCCTAACAGCAGCTTCGACACCGAAACGCCAGGCGCCATCCGATTGGGTAGCCGCATGAACGACGGCGGTAAGGGTGGGGGAGGATTCCCTGCCTCAGGCTTCGACGACGAACCACCGTTTTAAGTTTTAGACAAAAGACATTTTTGACAAAGGACAAAGGACTTTGATAAAGAAAACAGACGAACGGGGAATTAGCCCTGTTCTAGCGTTCATTCTAAATGAAGTCCTTATAAAATCTTAAGCCAAAGGAAGAAAAGCCGCTGCGCCCCAGAGCCGGCGGCTTTTCTATTTTACATCCACTCCACTTTCTCATCCAGTGGCACCGTGCGTTTGCCTTCTCCGGCAGAAGCATCCGCATAGCCCAAGTATAGAATGCCCAGCACGACATCCTCATCGCGAAGGTGCAGCATCTCTTTCATAGGTGGTTGATACGCCATGCCGCCAGAGCCCCAATAGCTCGCTATACCTAAAGCCGTAGCACCCAGCAATAGGTTTTGGATGGCGCAGGAAGTGGCAGCAATCTCCTCTAGAGCGGGAATTTTGGGCAAGTCACCACGCTGCATGTACGCCACGAGCACATGCGAAGCCTGGTCGCCCATGTGTAGCAATTTGTTATAACGCTGCTGCAGGAAATTCTCTTCTTCCACGTGCTTTTTGTACAGCTCAGCATGCGCCAGGCAAAAGTCCTGTACTTTGTCGCCGGCGTATACCTTGAAGCGCCAGGGCTCCGTGTGGCCGTGCGTAGGCGCCCAGTCTGCCAGTTCGAGTAGTTGCTTTATCTGCTCGTCAGGTATACGCTGTCCGTTCATTTTGCCGGGCTTCGTCGTTCTGCGATTTTGTATGATGTGGCTTATTTCAGAGAATGATGCGTTCATAGTGATGGCTTTTTGATTACTGCAAAGGTACGGACTGATATTGCCCCTTCCCAACTGTTACTTACTACTGTCAGAAACAGCTGGATAATTTGAAACAATACTGATGCGGGAATAGCTTTAGTTCGGTGCACCACAGTATCTGCACAAGTTTCACTATCTTTCAGACCCTTTTCAGACGTTAGTAATTCTCTATGGACTTTAATCTATTATTTGATAGCATACCTGAACCTATTGTGGTGCTTTCCCGGGAGTACAAAGTTGTGGCAGCAACGGATGCTTTTCTGGAAACAAGCCTGCGTACAAGAGAACAGCTAATAGGATCACATTTTCTTTTGGAGGCATTTCCAGAGAAAGAACTCGCTTACCAGGACAACCTGGTCAGAAAAGGGTTAGATCAGGTGCTGGAAACCAAACAACCCGTCCGGCTGGGGGTAATGCGCTACGATATTCATACACCTGGATCGAAAGAAGGTGCCTATGAAGTGCGCTATTGGGAAATAAACCAGACTCCGGTTCTTGACAGCGAGGGGAATGTAACATACATTATCCAGAAACCCTTGGATGTAACAGAACGCGAAACATCACAGGCAGCTTTGCAAAAAAGTGAAGGGAAGTTCAGGTTTATGGCAGATGCCATGCCACAGTTGGTTTTTACTGTAGATCAGGATGGAAGCATATCCTATTTCAACAAGCGCTGGGAGGAGTACACAGGCAAAAGTTTGCAGGAGCTGATGCAGACTGGATGGCAACAGGTCATTCACCCTGATGATCTGGAAAATACGATGGCTAAATGGGAGACGGCTGCCAACTCAGGCACCGAGATGCAGATAGAGTTGCGCAAGCGCGATAAAAACGGCACCTATCGCTGGCATCTGTGCCGTTCCATACCTATGAAAAATGCTGAGGGCAACATTACGATGTGGATAGGCAGCTCGACTGATATACACGATACAAGAAAACTGGTGCAGGAACTGCTGGACTCCAACGAACAGATGGTACTGCTGGCAGACCAGGTGCAGCATGCCTATGAAAAAGCTGAATCAGAGCGTAAAACACTGGAAAGACTTATTATGGAAGCCCCTGCTATGTTTGTCATACTCAGAGGTGCTGATCACAGGTTTGAGCTGATGAATGACAGATACAGGCAATTGTACCCGGGGCGCGACCTGATCGGAATGCCATTAGGGGAGGCGCTGCCTGATATTAAAGCGCAGGGCTTTACCAAATTGCTTGACAAGGTATACCAGACGGGTGAAACTTATATCGCTGAGGGCGTACCCATCATTTTGCCTAAGGGCGGTTCCGATGAGATGGAAGAAAGGTTCTTTAACTTCTCTTATCAGCCTATATATGAAGCTCAGAAAATTGCAGGTATACTGGCTTTTGGCTACGATATAACAAATGAAATACTGTTCAGGAAGAAGTTGGAAAATCTGTAGCCCATTATTTTCAGTTTGTTACAAATACAACCGAGGAAGTTAGGTAGATGGAGGCAGCACGACTGGATTTTCAACAGCTCAGAATAAAGCATATTCTGTATAAGTCGAAGGTGCGCTCATTTCTGTACGGCGGAACATTTGACAATACTTTTTTTTCCGCTGCGGGGCCTATAGACATCTGGTTTTCTACAGTAGGTACCATACGCTATGCACGTGAGCCCGAAATCCTGCAGCTTATCCGGCTTCACCAGCAGCTAACCACGCTAGTTTTAAACCTGCATAAACTTTATAGTAACGGGCAGATTGAACAGGCTCACGATGGTCTCAAGGAAGTGGACTTCAAGTCGGACCAGTTTATTCAAATTCTCTCTGGTTTAGACGAGCGGCTCAAGCAGGTATAGGTATAAAATAAAGGAGGCCGGTTATACAACATAACCGGCCTCCTTTATTTTGATAGAAGCTTATTTTAGCTTCAAATCCACCAGAATCTGTTCTATCTTCTGATTCAGCTGCTGGTCAACGGCATCAAAATCTTCCTTAGAAGCCAGTGGCTCGTTTACGCTGATGTAGAACTTGATCTTCGGTTCGGTACCGGATGGGCGGGCTGAGATTTTGCTGCCGTCTTCCGTCAGGTATTGTAGCACGTTGGAGCTTTCCAGGTCAAGCTTCGATTCTTCGCCGGAGATCAGGTTTTTACGGGTGCTATGTTTGTAGTCGCTTACTTCAAGTACTCTGGAACCTGCAATAACCTGAGGCGGATTGGCGCGCATGTCGGCCATCATCTGCTGGATTTCCTCCGCGCCACGCTGTCCTTTTTTGGTGAACGATACCAACTCTTCTTTGTAGAAGCCATGCTGTGTATAGATTTCCACCAGCATTTCCATCAGGCTCTGGCCTCTGTCTTTTGCCACGGCTGCCATTTCAGCGATGAGCGCGCAGGCCGAAATCGCGTCTTTGTCGCGCACGAAGTCACCGATCATGTAGCCGTAGCTTTCCTCGCCGCCGCCAATGTATAGCTCATTGCCTTCCAGTTCGCGGATCTTCTCGGCGATGTACTTAAAGCCTGTCAGCGTTTCATACATTTTTACGTTGTAGCTGTCGGCAATATCCTTGATCAGGTCGGTGGTCACGATGGTCTTCACGATGAACTCCTTGCCCGTCAGTTTGCCCGCTTTCTGCCAGGCCAGCAGTAAGTAGTTCATCAACAAAGCGCCTGTCTGGTTGCCGTTCAGGAGCTCGAATTCGCCTTTCAGGTTTTTCACGGCTATACCTACACGGTCAGAGTCCGGGTCGGTGGCCATTACGAGATCGGCGTCGATTTCCCTGGCTTTGTTCAGGGCCAAAGTCATGGCCTCTTTCTCTTCCGGGTTCGGGTATACCACCGTTGGGAAGTTGCCGTCAGGTATAGCCTGCTCTTCTACGATGTGCACGTTCGTGAAACCGAAGCGCTTGAGCACTTCCGGTACAAGCGTTATACCTGTGCCATGGATCGAGGAGAAAACAATTTTGAGATCATGCTGGTTGCGGATGGCTTCCTGAGAAACGGAAAGGCTCTGCACTTTGGCCATGTAAGCCTCGTCCATCTCCTGGCCAAGCATGTGGATGTTGCCAGACTTCGTTTCCCACTTCACCTCATCAATAGAAGTGATTTTGTTCACCTCGGCGATGATATTCTTGTCGTGTGGCGTGGTTACCTGCGCGCCATCGTTCCAGTATACCTTGTAGCCGTTGTATTCTTTCGGATTGTGAGAAGCTGTTACGACCACGCCGCTGTGGCAGCCAAGGTGACGAATGGCGAAGGACAACTGCGGGGTAGGGCGGAGGGCCTCAAACAGGTATACCTCAATATCGTTAGCCGAGAAAATATCAGCGGCAATGCGGGCGAACACATCAGAGTTGTTGCGGCAGTCGTGAGCGATAGCCACTTTTACGCGCTCTCCCGGGAAGTTCTGTTTCAGGTAATTGCAGAGCCCCTGCGTGGCCATACCTAAGGTATAGCGGTTCATGCGGTTGCTGCCTGCACCCATAATGCCACGCAGACCGCCTGTGCCGAACTCCAGGTCCTTGTAGAATGCGTCGGCAAGTGTCTCGTGCTCGTTGCGTTCCAGTAATCCGTTTATTTCTGATTTGGTTGCCTCATCGTAGTTGCCGCTCAGCCAGGCGTTTATTTTATGCTGTATAGCTGGTTCGATCATAGTTCTTATTGGTAATGTATGTATTGATGTTAATGTCTTTTGTAGTATGATGTAATATGGCGCGAGCGTCCTCGCTCGTGTCTACTATGGTGGGGCCTCTGGCCCAGGTATAGCTTATTTTGCTTTTTAGTAACTGCTATTGCAGGTATAGCAAACTTTATTGTTTTATAGCTTCACCTGTGCGGCGGGCCCTACTTTTTGTCTTGACACAAAAAGTAGGCAAAAAAGTCAAGACCCTCCAAATCGAGGGCCCCTACCCCCACTCGCTGAACGCTCGAACAGTGGAGTGTCGTAATGGTGCACCGGGCTCAAGCTATACCTTCGTAGCCAGCGTGCAAGTTAGTCTTGCTATACCTGTCAGTGGTTTATTAAGAAAGAAACTAGAGTGTCTATACCTGGACTTTACTCACTCTTTTCCGCTTAATCACAGAACCCACAAAAAATCACACCAGCCCTTCGTTTGCCGCGTAGCGGTTCTGAGAACTGGTGTGATATTGGTATATCAAAATAGAGGTATCTGATTCGGTTTACACCGTGCTATACTTTGCTTGCGGTCTAAAGGTTGCCGCGTAGCGCCTGCTCACGCTCGATGGCTTCGAACAGGGCTTTGAAGTTGCCTTTGCCGAACGATTTGGCTCCTTTGCGCTGGATGATTTCATAGAAAACAGTTGGTCTGTCCTCCACTGGTTTCGTAAAAATCTGGAGCAGATAGCCCTCATCGTCGCGGTCTACCAGGATGTTGAGTTTGCGCAGGTCTGCCATATCTTCGTCGATGTGGCCGATACGGTCGATCAGGTCTTCGTAGTAGGTTTCCGGCACACGCAGGAATTCCACGCCACGGCGGCGCAGCTCTGCTACGGTATGCAGAATGTCGTTGGTGGCTACGGCAATGTGCTGCACACCGGCACCACGGTAAAACTCGAGGTACTCGTCGATCTGCGACTTCTTCTTGCCCTCAGCCGGCTCGTTGATCGGGAATTTGATGTAGCCGTTCCCGTTCGACACCACTTTAGACATAAGCGCAGTATACTCCGTACTGATGTCGTTGTCGTCGAAGGTGAGCAGCAGCTTAAAGCCCATCACATCCTCGTAGAACTTCACCCACTCGTTCATACGACCCAGTTCTACGTTGCCTACGCAATGGTCTACATACTTCAGGCCAACCGGCTCAATGTCGAGTTCGCTCTGGCGTGGCACATAACCCGGCATGAACGCACCGCTATAGTTTTTGCGCTCCACGAAGGTATGGATGGTATCGCCGTAGGTATGGATGGAGGCTACTTTCACTTCGCCATGCTCGTCGGTTAGTGTTTTCGGCTCCAGGGCTGGTTTTGCTCCACGACTTACCGTCTCACGGAATGAGGCTTCGGCATCGTCCACCCACAGGGCCAGTACTTTTACGCCGTCGCCGTGCAAGTGCACATGCTGGGCAATATCGGAATTCGGGTCCAGCGAAGTAGTCAGTACCAAACGGATTTTCTCCTGCTGCACCACATAAGAAGCACGGTCGCGCACACCCGTTTCAGGGCCTGCGTAAGCTACCAGCTTAAAGCCGAAAGCTGTCTGATAGAAGTGAGCAGCCTGCTTGGCGTTACCCACATAAAACTCGATATGGTCGGTGCCGTTCAGGGGCAGAATATCTGTTGCCATAGGTATAGATATGGTTTAAATCATAAGATGCTGTAAAAATACAGCTTTTAAACGTTTATCAAAACCCAAGGACTCTTGCGGCAAATTATCATTGTTAATTCTTGCAATTACTAGAGCATGTTTCCAACTTTGTAAAAAACAGAACGACGCTATGAACGCAAATGCACTAAACAGTTCGCTGGTGGCTATCATCAGCAAGAAAGAAGAACTGAATGCGCTGGATTACAACGACGAGCGCTACGATGATATGGAAGAAGAACTCCACGACATGGAAGACGATTTCAACGAGGAGTACGGCGACTACCTGGAAGACGCGCTGGAAGAAGTGCACGGCAAGCTGCGCTCTGACGCGGATATCCTGCTACCCACTGCCTACCTGGCCAATACGCTGGAAGGTGGCATCCTGAACGCCAATGGCGAAAAAGAGGGTGTATGGGTAGAGTCAGATGAGTTTCCGGGTACAGAGATGCGCCTGGTGCTGACCGCCAACCCTGCCCGTTTCGTGGTGCTGATCGGCGACCAGGAGCGTGAGCTTTGGAAAGCTGAGTAAGGTATAGCTTCAGAAAAAAGTAGCAGGCTGCGGTCTGCTTTGTGATAAAACCACACGTGCTCTTAGGTATAAAGGGCGGGTGTGGTTTTTTCGTGTATAGTCACGAGCATCCGTTTTTTGAAACGTTCAGTCACGCTTGGGTTCGTTAAGTGAAAGGCTTTGCTAACTCTGTGCAGGAAGCGGCGCATTAAAATAGTGGTTCTAAAGATTAACACAGCTGACTAAACGGGTAGAGCATGCTTCGGGATTACAACATGCCATGATGCCATAAGAAACTTTGTTTCTATGCTTGGGCTACTGCTAACATTTCTTATATTAGTATTATGCTATGGTTGAGTGGTTCCATAAAGGAATTGCAGGTATAATAAACTAACCTCCGCATATAGTGCCAATAACTGGAATAGCTCCTTATATACTATAGTTACATGTAATTTATAATGAATAAAGAAACAGAAGAAACAATTGATAAAATAGTCTCAATCCTAAAGCAGGATAATGAAGATCTTTTGAAGGAATTTCCAAGCATTAAGCTCCCTCTAATCTTAACTACTTATAAAGAGACTGACTTACTGGATATTGAAAAGAAGTATAACATAAGGACTCCAAAAAGTCACAGGGATTTCATTGAAAGGTATTCACCTGAAAGATTCCACATCATGTTTACTGATATTTATGGGATTTCTAGTTTAGAGAAAGAATTAGAAGACTACATTCCAGATGAATTATTAAAAGAGGGATACTTACCCTTTGCAGGAAGTGATGGTAATTACTACTGCTTAAGTATGGAAAGTGATGATGATCGAGTTTATTTCTTTGATCATGAAGAGTACAACATATCTAAATCAGGGTTATCTTTTGGCTCTTTCTTTAAGGATTTGCTCGCAGCAAAAGTAGAACTTGACAAGAAAAACAGTATGTAACAATGTGCAGCCTGTAAGCTCGGCTACGCCAGCCCATCGGCTGCACGAGTACCGTTAGCAGGAATAAGTAATTTATGAAGAAAACAATTTTGGTTTTTTTTATAGTATGTGTTACTGTACTATCAGCCAAGGGACAGGACACACCGATAAAAGATAAACCAAAGTTGATTTTATCACCAGGTATATCATATCAGGGACAATTCCTTGGAGAGATAAACTTGATGTATGCAAGCCAATACATTGGGCATGGTGGCAATGCCATTTGGGGACCTAGAGTTGGTATAGAAGCTAACATAAACAAGGACAGATTTATCTATGCTCCTAAGCTTGGTTTTGAACTTTCAGGCTTATTGATAGCTGTGCGTGGTAATGTAGTTGGCTACATAGATGATAAAAGGTTGGACTTGAGATTATTATCAGAAGCTGGAATAAGTTTATTGGGTGCAGTTAATTTAACTTATGGGTACAATTTACCAGTACTTAACTTTAAATCACTAGAAATAGCAAGTCATAGAATCATGCTTACAGCTAATGTACATCGTGAAATTTGGCATGCACTATAAAAGAATTACTGACTGCTAACAAGGCATAGAAGGCATACTTTGGCTATGACTCGCTCGCCTTTTACACAAACACGTAATACAAGCCCGGGTGATAACTAAACGCTTCGAACTATGGCGGACAAAACTGAGGATGCTATATTAGAATTCTTCAAGGGGCGAGAATCCTCATTAAAATTGTTCAGACTACTTCGTCGGGTTATCGAAAGAAATTGTTCTCCCGAAATAAAAGTATCCAAGACACAGATATCATTTGGGGAGATCTATAAATACATTTGGGTATGGCTTCCTCAAGTGTGGGTTGCTAATAGACCGGAGGGCAGTTTAGTGCTAACGATTGTTACCGGCGGAAGCTTAACGAGTGACAGAATAGTTGAATCTGTTCAGCCGAAGAAAGGTTATTGGACGCACCATATTATTATTGAAAACGAAAAGGACATTGACACCCAAATCGAGGACTTGATCAAAAAAAGCTACGACTTTTATACAGAACGTCTGGATCACAAAAAGCAACAAAGGGCGAAGAAAAAGACCCGCGAATAACAGCGCATATAACGTATGGCGGGAAATTGGTAAATTCAGATTTTGTGCTTTTAAGCAAGTTTGTTGCAAGCCCTCAGGAGTTACTTCGAAAGCCGTTACAAGTCACATGCGAAGACCGTCAGCGGATTCTACAAACAGCAACCTCATCAAACCAAAATGAAAGTCCACACCACAAATTATTTTAACACTTTTATTCAAGTGGCAGAAGATACAAAAGCAGGTTGTGGGATAAAGCCGACATCTAAAGGTGATAAAAAAACGATTGCCGAAATGCAATATGATTTGATCGCCAGGCATCCGTACAGGTATACTTCTGACGATGTGCTATTTCAGGTTTTTGCAGCCAGAAATGATTTGTATGAAGCCGAATACACCCAGGAAAGGGAACAATTCTTCTCGAAGGGGCAAGCCTGTTTCAGAGCATCGCCTCTGACAAAAACCTACGGCTTTGGCGTCCATTGCGACAGCGAAGGTAAAATTGCCATCTATGGGGTGGAAACGGCAGAATATGAAAAGTTTGCTGCCGACCCAAATCTAAAGAAAGTGAAAGCTATGAAATCGAGCAGAAAATGAAATCCATTTTTGACAAGTCAACCCGGGACGAAATCATTGCCAGAGTAGCGTCCATCACTGCTGACAGCAGCCCTCAATGGGGCAAAATGAATATTCACCAGATGGTTGAGCACAATACCTACTGGAACGGTTGGATACTGGGAAAGGACAGTCATACCTACAAGCAGGCTTTTCTGGGTAAAGTCTTTGGTAAAATAGCGTTGCGGAAAATGATAAAGGACGAGCAGCCTTTTGATAAGAATATACCTACTTCCTCCCAGTTCAAACCGAAAGAAACGGGCGGAGATCTGGAAGCAGAAAAATTGAAATGGATATCACTGACAGAAGCTTATAAAAATTACCACAACCCAACCTTCATTCACGATTTTTTCGGGAAAATGACGAAGGAGGAGATTGGCATACTGGTATACAAACATTCGGACCATCATCTTAGACAATTCGGTAAATAAGCAAGGCAACGAGCCGCTAACCTCACCTAGTTGTGAGCCGGATAGATTGCTGTTTAGCTATTAGCAGCACATAACCATTTCAACAATCTAAAGCTTATGATGAATGTAAGTGATTTAAAGCTCAAGGATGAGGTGCTACCATGCTTCGACTACACAAATAGTGAGCAGGCTGCCTTACGTCTTCTTTCTCTGCTTCAGGAAATACCATCCACAGAAACTGAAGTCCTGGAAAGGCAGGCTATCACGAAGGGTTTTATAAGTAACTGGGCTGTTTTGGAGAACTTCACCTACCGACGGCTTGACTTGCATGAGGTCTTTGCTTTCTTAGAAAGTATCGCAGTAAATAACACCTTGCCGAATGATGGAAAACTCAAGATCACTTTAAAGCTAAGGCTGTCAGGATCAGAGCGAAAAAGGCTAAAATCGAAGCTGGTACAGGCTGTGCTGCTTCTAAACGGAATCTACGTGCAGTACCTGAGTCGGATAGACAAGGATGCTTTTCCTGCAGGCTACCAGGTGCAGCTACAAAGGGCTCTTTTATTTCTCAACAAACTCAACTTAGAGGCTTCTGCAGAGCTTATAAAGGAAGACCGCTTTACCGTTACAAAAATAGTTGAGCTCTCCCGCCGGTTAAGCACTCTTGCTCAAAACGAAATCAGAGGCTTCTGGGATTTCTTCTTCACATTCGAAGCGTTCTGGTCAATAGCCAAAGGGGCACTTGCAAATGGCTTCACATTTCCTTGTTTTGGCACCGACGGCATCCTGATGGAGGAATTCTACCATCCAACACTCAAAACCCCTATAAAAAATTCTTTAACGATGGAAACGGAGCAGAATGTGCTGCTTCTCACAGGGCCGAATATGTCTGGTAAATCAACACTGCTGAAAGCCTTAGGACTTTGCGTATACCTGGCCCGGGCTGGATTTGCGGTTCCTGCATCGCGTTGCGCTGTTCCTTTCTTCAGTTCAATTGCTATAGCCGTTAACCTTAATGACAGCCTCCAGGATGGGTATAGCCACTTTATGGCAGAAATTATGAACCTGAAATCAGTTGTTCAGGCGACGGAAGGGGAAGGAAGATGCTTTGCCGTTTTTGACGAAATCTTTAAAGGAACGAATACGGATGATGCGCGTGATATTATCCAGACAACCATTAGTGGATTGACAAGAAGAAAAGGGTCTTTTTTCCTTATCTCTACCCATATGCTGCAATTGGATGAGCAGTTGAGTAGTGACGATAGCAGAAATGTTAGAAAGTGCTATATTGAATGTGCCCTTGACAAAGGCTTCCCGAAGTTCTCATACCGACTGAAAGGAGGTTGGTCACAGCTCAGGATAGGAAAGATTCTGTTTGAAAAGGAGGGCTTAACGGAGCTACTTACATCCAAAGATGAAACATGGCAACATCCAACAGTGTCAATCAGTAGCTATACCCAACGATAAGCCGGCCCCTTACATGATCCCAAAAATGAGTTTCCTGAAAGCAGATTGGCGTAAGTTAGTGTTGACAAACTACGAGGTGGACCAGTCGGTGCTTGCGCCATACCTGCCGTATGGCACAGAGTTGGATTTATGGAACGGCAAATGTTATGTCAGTCTGGTCGGATTTATGTTTTTAAACACAAAGCTGCTGAACATCCGAATTCCCTTTCATGTAAACTTTGAAGAGGTCAATCTTCGGTTTTATGTCCGTCGACTGGAGGACAAGGTATGGAAACGGGGCGTCGTGTTTATCAAAGAGATCGTTCCGAAACCTGCACTGACCTTTGTTGCCAACACGGTATATAAAGAGAATTATCAAACGCTGCCGATGCGGCACGAGTGGCGTGAAACTGCAAGCGAACAGCTCGTTTCGTATAGCTGGAAAATGAACGCCAAATGGCAAAACATCAGTGTTCAAGCGAGTACACAAGCCACTGAAATTACTCCTTTAAGTGAAGCAGAATTTATCACGGAGCATTATTGGGGCTATGCCAAAGCAAGCAACACGAAAACGAACGAGTACGAGGTAACTCACCCGAGATGGCAGGTATACGAGGTGCTGGACTATAGCATAACAGTTGATTTTGGGCAGGTATACGGGCCCGGTTTCGGTTTTCTGAGTAGCCAAACACCTGCTTCGGTGATGCTGGCAGAAGGCTCAGAAATAACCGTTGAAAACAAGAAGAGTATAAAGAAGCCCTCCACGTGATTGCGTAAGTTTACGCATCGTAATTTTGCATATCTGATACCGTAGCCTTTCACCATCAAACACACCATACCATGTCTCCAATCATCACCGCCCAAGAACTTGCTTCTATCCTCAAAAATGAAAACCTGGTATTGATCGATGCCCGCTCCGGCCCCAATGGCAGTACCAAGTATGAACAAGAGCATCTGGCCGGGGCACTGCATGTAGACCTGGACAAAGATCTGGCTGACATCAAACCAGACGCAGCCCAGGGGGGACGCCACCCGCTGCCAGAACCTGAAAAATTTGCCGAACTGCTGGGTCGCTTAGGTATAGCGCATGGCAGCCATGTGGTAGTGTATGATGACATGAGCGGTGCCAATGCCGCTTCCCGGTTCTGGTGGGTGCTGCGCGCTTCCGGACACACACAGGTACAAGTGCTCGATGGTGGCTACCAGGCGGCTATAGCGGCCGGTATACCTGTGAGCAGCGGAGAAGAACATCCAAAGCAAGCCGAACCATACCCATTCAAGGCTTGGGAACTGCCGACCATCTCGATGGAGGAAGTTGCGAAGGCTGCTAAGGACCCAAACTATTTAGTGGTGGATGTGCGCGATGCAGCCCGTTATCGTGGCGAGACCGAACCAATTGACCTGGTGGCTGGACATATTCCGGGAGCTACGAACATTCCTTTTCAACAAAATCTGGCAGCAGATGGTACTTTCTTGTCACCTGAAGTTTTGAGGGAAAAATACGAAGCTGTATTGGACGGTCGCGATATGGACCATGTAGCGGTTCACTGTGGCTCCGGGGTAACGGCCTGCCACACAGCGCTTGCCATGGACTATGCCGGCTTAGGTATACCGACACTCTATGTAGGTTCCTGGAGCGAATGGTCGCGCAACGACCGCCCGATCGGAACCGGAGCCTGAGATAGGTATAAACTTAAGGTATAGGTATAAACACAAATCGGCTGCTGAAATCACTCAGCAGCCGATTTGCATTTGGCAGGTATAGCGCTTAGTAGCCCAGCTTCTGGCGCACGCGCTCCAGAACTGGCGTGGCAATGGCTTTCGCTTTATTGGCGCCTTCCAGCAGTTTTTTGTCTATTTCAGGCAGGTTGTTCATGTAGTAATTGAACAGCTCACGCTCTTTGGCAAACTTGCGCACAATCAGCTCATACAGCGCCTGCTTGGCATGTCCGTAGCCGTAGCCACCGTTCTGGTAGTTGTTGCGCATCTGCAGAATCTCTTCCGGGGAAGCGAGCAGACTGTAAAGCTTAAAGGTAGTATCCTCGTCCGGATCTTTTGGATCTTCCAGCGGAGTGCTGTCCGTTACAATGCTCATGATTGTTTTGCGCAGCGGCTTGTCGGCCTCAAAAATATCAATGATGTTGCCATAAGACTTGCTCATTTTCTCGCCGTTAACGCCAGGCACAGTCATCACTGTTTCATCCGTTTTCGCATCCGGCAGCACAAACGTATCGCCGTAGATGTGGTTGAACGAGCTGGCAATGTCGCGGGTGATCTCGAGGTGCTGCACCTGGTCTTTGCCTACCGGTACGATGTTGGCGTCATACATGAGGATATCAGCCGCCATCAGCACCGGGTAAGTGAACAGACCCGCATTCACATCAGCCAATCCTCTGCGGCTCGACTTGTCCTTAAACGAATGGGCGTTGGCCAGCATCGGGAAAGGAGCGAAGCAGTTGAGGTACCAGTTGAGCTCGGTCACCATTGGCACGTCCGACTGGCGGTATAAGATGTGTTTATCGGTGTCGAAGCCACAGGCCAGCCAGGCGGCAGCTACCGAGTAGGTGTTGTGGCGCAGCACCTGTGGGTCGCGGATGGTAGTAAGGGAGTGCAGGTCCGCTATAAAGTAAAGCGCCTGCTCCTGCGATGCCTTCGAAAGTTCGATGGCGGGGAGGATAGCACCCAGCAGGTTGCCCAAATGCGGACGGCCTGTGCTCTGAATGCCCGTAAGGTATCGTGCCATAGTCGGGGAAATGTTTACAACTGCAAAAATAACGCAAATTGCTGAGAACACGTCTAGCCCAACTACGACAATTCTATACCTGTAGCCCTAAAGTTTCCTGAGTGAGTGATTTTTTGAGCTTCCGATCTCGTCCTGCGTTTTGGTCAGCAGCTTCACCTCCGTATCGCTCACCTGCAGAAAATACATCGGGTCTATGTCGCCGGCGGTAGGTATAAGTTGCAGCACCACGGCGTCGGGGTTTTGCTTGTTGCCTTTGGCCAGGAACCACTTGCCGCTGCTGTTCACCACACTCTTATCTGCCGGCTTACCCATGTAGATTTGCTTCATCGTGAACGAGCCTTTGGAATCGCCATTCAGAGTGAGTTCTGTTTTAATACCCTGGCAGTCTTTGCAGGCCAGTGTGCCCCGGAAAGTGCCGCTTGGTGACGCCAGTACAGGAGCTGCCTCCAGGGCAGGCTCTGCAGCTGCAGTGGCCTCGGCTTTCGTAGGTTTGGCTTTGCTTTTGGCCGGGGCTTTTGCTGTCGTTTTCTTACCGCCGGCACGGTTTTCCTCCAGCCACTCCTGGTAGCTTTTACCTGACTGTGCCTGTACCTGCTGCAAGCCAAGAGTAAGAGAGAATAGGATGAAAAGGGCGATTATTGCTTTCATGTCGTTTCCTGTTTATCGTTCGGGCTGATCCTATCAGAAAATATACCAGTTTTTCAGAAGCATGAATCTGAGCCGACTGTATCTGATTTAACTGTTGAAAATTTAATTTATTGTGTGCTGTAGCGAAGGCGATGCAGCGGCGGCTGACACTTGGCCTTGTGCCCGGATGTGAGATACGAAAGCGGTGCGGCGGGGTTGAGGGAAAGGTAGACGTCAGGTACAAATTGCACTAGTTTGGTGGCCATGGACTACCCTTAAAAAGCAAATGACCAGGCGCTTCACTTAAGAGCAGACACCCAGCCATTCAAAAAAATCAAATCAAATCTTATTGTTTTATGTCAATTACATCATAGGCTTGCTCGGGGTTAAGTAAAAAAACAGTCAATCTTATAGGGTTTAGGCTGTTGCCAGCTTTTTATTTTTCTGCGACCGGTATAACCTGTTTAGGTTGCTTATAATAATGGCCAGGAGGATCAATGCCACCCCCAGCCATTGTACCGTCCACACTTCTTCCTGCAGCACGAAGTACGACATGGCCACCGCCACCGGCAACTCTGCCGAGCTGAGGATGGCACTTAGTGCCAGACCGGTTTTAGGTATACCGTAGGCAAAGAACAGCGGCGGAATAACCGTGCCGAACACACCCAGTAGTAAGCCCCACTTGAACAAACCATCCCCCAAAGCCCCGTTAAACAGGAACATCGGCGGGAAAATGCTCAGCACCAGTATGGTAGCACCCGTTAGCAGGAGCGCACTTTTGGTGGTCGGGTGCAAGTGGTTGCCAGCCGCCCCATTGATCATCAGGAATACCGAATAACACAAAGCCGCCAGCAGTCCGAAGCCAATACCTGCCAAGTCGAAGTCAGGTATAGTGCCTGAGAAAAGCCTGCCTGCCATGGCCGTGCCCACCAGCACCAGCAGTACCATTATCACCTGCGACAGTTGTGGCATTTTGCGCTTGATCACCGACTCCAGCAAGAGGCTGATCCAGGTAAACTGCATCAGCAGCAGAATAGCGATAGAGGCCGGTACCGCCTGCACACACTTGTAGTAGAAGATGCTCACCATGCCCGTGCTGGTGCCCATGGCCACCAGCTTCAGTTTGTCCATGGTTGAAACGCCGAGGGTGCGGTGGCCCATTAGGTGGCGAACCAATACGATGCTCCAAAGTATAACGAAGCCAAAAGAGACCTGCGTGCCGGTAACGTCACCCAAGGTATAGCCTTCCTGGTAAGCCAGTTTTACGAATGTGGATAGTATGCCGAAGCTACACGCTCCGAGGAATACCAAAAGGATGCCTCTGAACATAGATGTTCCTTTAGAAAATGAAATAAATTAGGAATAGGAGGGCTACACGGGCCCAATTTTAGGAATGGCGACTGTTAGAGATCGTGCAGGACGTACCCGGTAATGAAAATTTGTGTATGTGCTAAGTGTGCAGCCATTTTGTTTTGCAAGACCACAAAGATAGGGTCCTATTCAGCTCAAAAGCAAATTTATTTAAAACTCAGGCTATTCCTCGCTTTCTTTGGCAGCTGCTTCTATCATGGCTTCAGTGGTGCGATGGCCCAGGTAACCGTCTATCAGATAGTGTGCTAGGTATAGGAGCGGCGTGAGGGCGATGGCAATGAAAAATTTATAAATGTAATTGATAACAGCTACCGACATCACCAGCGAAAGCGGCCAGTTGCCGAAAATGTAGAAGGCCACAAAAAGCACCACCACACTGTCGATTAGCTGCGACACCAGCGTAGAGCCCGTTGCCCGCAGCCAGATCTTGCCGCTGCCTGTAAAAGAGCGCAGCCAGTGAAACACGGTAGCATCCAAAAACTGCGAGATCAGGAAAGCCACCAATGAGCCGATAATGATCCCCAGCCCCTGCCTGTAAATGGAGTTAAAGGCATAGTCGATGTCAAAAGGATTGCCAGCTGCATCCTGGTTGTTGAGTTCCAGCCAAAACGCAGCAGGTGGCAGACCCGTCACTATCGTGATCACCAGGAAGGCATACAGGATCAGGATGACAGTGAGGATACTGATTTTCTGGACGCCCTTTTTGCCAAAATACTCATTGATGATGTCGGTGGTCACAAACACGACAGGCCAGATGATAACGCCCGCCGTGAGGTTGAAGTCGAACTTCTCCCCCATGAGCCCGATCTGGGCACCCGGCATACCAAAAAGCGCTTCGGCCGAAAAAATCTTCACACCGATCAGTTCTGCCAGCAGGGCGTTGGCTAGAAAGATGCCACTCAGGACAAGGAACAGATTCGTGCGTTTTTTCTCGAGGGAAGGGGTTGCCGCCATAGGTATAGAAATGGTGCAGCAAGATAGGGATTTTGCAATTAAGAAACCTGCAGGTCGCAGGCGTTCCTGCGCTTATTCCTGCACACAGAAAATGCTGCCTTCGGTAGCTAGATCCGTTTTCGGGAATACTTCCTTTGCCTCCTCCAGTAGAGGCGTCAGGTCTTTGTAGCGCACCGAAAAGTGGCCGAGCAACAGGTGGCGTACCTGCGCGGAGGCGGCCATCTCGGCAGCTTGGCGGGCGGTGCTGTGGAAAGTATAATGGGCGCGCTCACGCAGCTCGTCGGTAAAGGTGGCTTCATGGTAAAGCAGATCTACGCCCTTTAAATAGGGAAGCAGGTCGGGCTTATACCTGCTGTCGGCGCAGTAGGCATAACTGCGGCTGCGCTTGGGCTCTAGTGTTACCACGGAGTTGCGCACCAGCACATGGCCCTGCTCGTCGCGCACGTCCTCCCCCCACTTCAGGCGCACGAGTTGTGGTGGCGTCAAAAAGCCGGGCAGGTTCTCTTTGATCAACGGTCGTGGCTTTGGTTTTTCGCGGAACAGGAAACCACAGCAGGGCACGCGGTGCTCCATAGGTAAGGTGTGCACCGTAATCTTCTTGTCTTCATAAATTTTGCGGTAGAGGCCTGTGTCAAGCTCATGAAAAATAAGCTTGTAGCACAGGTTGGTGCCGGAGTATTTGAGTTGCAGACTAAGGATTTCGGAAAGGCCGGGAGGGCCGAAGAGATGCAGCGGCTGCTGGCGGCCCTGCAGGTGCATGGTAGAAAGCAAACCTGCCAGACCAAAGTAATGGTCGCCGTGCAGGTGGCTGATGTAGATGTTAGAAATGCGCTGATGCTTTATTTTGTAAAGCATCAGCTGCATTTGGGTTCCTTCTCCGCAATCAATCAGATGAAGCTGATTGTCGATGGTCAGCAACTGGGCGGTATGATGCCGGTTTGCCGAGGGTGTGGCCGACGAACTGCCAAGTATTCTGAGTTCGAAATCCACAAAGTAGGGTTTGCTAGTCTTCCTTGTTGGTCAGGTCCTGCTCGATCTCGTGCAGAAACACACGGTCAATCGCCTCTTCCACCGTAGGAAGGATGTTAAGCACAGACTCCAGTTTAGAGATCGTGATCAGTTTCATCACGTGGTCCTGCAGGCTTGTCAGAATCAGCAAACCGTTAGAGGAGTTGCAAAGTCTGTTCGCAATCAGGATAGAGCTCAGGCCTGAAGAGTCAGTATATTTTACGTTATTGAGGTCAAGAATCAGGTTGGTGATCCCTTCGGCATTCAATTTCACGAACTCAGATTTCAAATCCGGAGCGATTGAAGTATCAAGTTTCTTCTCGTCTATCGTGATAATCGTGTAGTTTTCTTTCTTATCAATCGTGTACTTCATAGATCTACCAGTAAAGGATTTAAACGCGAATGTACCAAAATCCACGTTAATAATTCTAATTTTTCTCGTTAAAAATGTTTTCTACGATGTGATTCTCCATGCGTGAGAGCACATTATCGTAACTTTCTTTGTGAAACGGCTGCCCCGTGAAAACCTCGTAAAGCTCAATGTAGCGGTCCGAAATACTATGCACCACTTCGTCGGTCATTTCAGGCACGGTTTGCCCTTCTTTTCCCTGAAAATTGTTCTCGATCAGCCACTGACGCACAAACTCTTTCGACAGTTGCTTCTGCGATTCGCCGTTCTGCTGGCGCGCCTCGTAACCTTCCAGATAGAAGTAGCGCGAAGAGTCCGGCGTGTGGATCTCGTCAATCAGGTATACCTCGCCATTGTAATTGCCGAACTCATACTTGGTATCCACCAGTATCAGTCCGCGCTGCGCGGCCAGTTCCGTGCCTCTCGCGAAGAGTGCCCGGGTATAAGCTTCTAATTTAATATATTCTTGCTCAGATACAATGCCTTTTGCTATAATTTCTTCGCGCGAGATGTCTTCGTCATGCCCTTCGTCAGCTTTGGTGGTAGGGGTAATGATCGGCTCCGGCAGTCTGTCGTTTTCACGCAGACCTTCAGGAAGCGCCACACCGCACACACTGCGTTTGCCTTCTTTGTACTCGCGCCAGGCATGCCCGGCCAGGTATCCTCTGATCACCATCTCTACTTTGTATGGTTCGCAGCGGTAGCCAATGGTTACGTTCGGGTCTGGCGTCGATAGCACCCAGTTCGGCACCAGGTCCGAAGTAGCTTTCAGGTTGATGCTCGCTATTTGGTTTAATACCTGGCCTTTATAAGGTATAGCTCTTGGCAGCACCACATCGAAAGCCGAAATACGGTCTGTTGCTAAAACGGCTAGTCGGTTTTCAAAATAATAAACGTCGCGTACTTTGCCTCTGTAAAAACCGGTCTGCCCGGCGAAGGAGAAATTCGTTTCTTTTATGGCCTCCATTAGGTCTGTTAGGTTTGAGAAAGGCAAAGTTAAAATATTTTTTCTCGGTGAGCGTGATAAGGTATAGGTATAAATGTAAAATGCCTGCGCAGAAGGGGTAAGCATCTGAGTAAAGACACTGCTATATACTCTTAAGTATAGTGATAGTTTTATATTATGAAATCTATTGTTTGTACATTATCGAGAATGTTGTGTTGGCGGTGATAATTTGTCAAGAAGAGGTTCCTGGTAATGAATGATGTTGTGCGCCATTCCTTTAAAAATGACAAAATGAAAAGGCAACATGGCGTACCAGTATAGCCTGCCAGCCAACCCATCCGGGCGGAAAGCGGCCAGTTGTTCTAGGTAGTTGCCCTCGGCCTCGCGGCTTATTCTAAATTGTAACCAGGCCTCTCCTGGAAGTTTCATTTCAGCATAAAGCAACAGGCGCCCGACTTTGTGGTCTACTGCCAGCACGCGCCAGAAATCGATTGAATCGCCGGTCTTTACGTCGATTGGGTGTCTTCGACCACGCTGCAAGCCAACGCCGCCCACCATTTTGTCGAGCAGGCCACGTAGCTCCCACAGGAAATCAGTCTTGTACCAACCACGCTCACCGCCGATACGCAAAATGTTATCCATCACCTCCTCAGGGGCTCTGTCGAAGCGCATACGCTGCCGGTCGGTGAGCACGCCGTGTTCTGGTATTTGTACAAAATCCATAAAATCGAGTTGCATATTTCCACTCACCAGTGCATCCTTCCAGCTCGAGACCACCATATTCTGCTCCATCTTGGTAAAAGCCAGATTAAGCGCACTCTCGTAGCTCAGGCACTTGTGCGGGATTAACTGCTGTATGCTGCTGTCTTTCACAACCGCATCGTTGCGCAGACTCTCCACCAGGCTGCGGGCCAATGTGTAATTGGTGCTCGTAACAAAGTACAACCAGTAAGAGGAAAGCTTGGGTGTGAGCACTGGCAAGGTATAGATGCGTCGTTTCAGGTTTCGGACTTTAGCCAGTTGCAACAGCATTTGCTTGTAGGTGAGCACATCGGGCCCGCCAATCTCGAAACGCCTGTCATAACAGTCCGTGCGGCCGAGCACCTCAATCAGGTAAAACATGACGTCGCGTATGGCAATGGGCTGACAGCGGGAGTTGAGCCAGCGGGGTGTTACCATTATCGGAAGCTTCTCCACCAGGTCACGGATGATCTCGAAAGAAGCGCTGCCCGAACCGATGATAATAGCGGCGCGGAGTACCGTTAGCCTCGCTTTGCCCTGGGCAAGTACGTCCTCCACCTGCCGGCGTGAGGTCAGGTGCTTCGACAAATGCGCGTCGTTGGCAATGCCACTGAGGTAGATCACCTGCTTGGCACTAGTTGTATCAAGGTAGTTGACGAAGTTCAAAGCAGAAGCTTTCTCGGCCTCCCCAAAGTCTGCGGAGCCGGAGCCCATGGAGTGCACCAGGTAGTAGGCGGCGTCTATGTTGCGGGGTAAATCCTGCAGACTTTCCGGCTTGAGCAGATCTCCTTTTACCACCTGTACTTTGTCCTGCAGACTTTCCGGCAACTCGAAGCGACGCGGGTCCCGGACAAAGCAAACGACCTCGTGTTGTGCCTCTATCAGCACAGGCAGGAGTCGTTTGCCAATGTAGCCGTTTGCGCCGGTCAGGAGTATCTTCATCAGGGTTTGTCAGGTATTTTATACCTGCACAACAGGTATAGCTTCGTATTGTTATGAGAAAGCAATTATACTTATTCAAAGATAGTAAATTAACAGGTATAAGTGGTTTGTATTATACAGCATGTAAGTTGCTGATAGGCAGATGTGTGAAATTGATTTATTAGAGGAACTTGCAATTATTTTAAATAATTATTTGGATTATTTAAAATGCTGCTCTAGCTTTGCATCATCAAGTCTGATATCCCTTGTGGGTATCGATTTATAAAGAAGCGCGGAGAGACAGGCTCTGTGAAGCGCTAGCAACCAGCCCCGAGCAAGGTGCTAATTCCTGATTCCGGAAGTCCGGATGTATATAAATTGATAACGTTATGGAAAAGGGAACCAAGCCAACACAACTTCTTTTATTTTTTACACCGGCAGCTCAATGCCCGGTTCTTTCGCATGCCTATACCTGTGCTACTACCTGCTGTGGCCGAATGTGCATGTGTTGCTGCTGCTGTTGCTAGCGCGACCAACCCCCAAACTTTTTGCTGCAATGCCGTCGTGCCTCAGGTAGATCCTGTGAGCGTCCGACTGTAGCCATTTCATTGTTCTTGTCTTAAAACAAGCTAATCTATTCTATATTTTTCAAAATTTTAAACAGCACGACTATGTCTAATACACTTCATTTCGAAACGCTTCAACTACACGCCGGCCAGGAAATCGACCCAACTACTCGTTCCCGCGCTGTGCCCATTTACCAGACTTCTTCCTATGTTTTCAAAGACGCCGAGCACGGTGCCAACCTGTTTGCGCTGAAGGAGTTCGGTAACATCTATACCCGCATCATGAACCCGACCACCGATGTTTTTGAGAAACGCATTGCCGCTTTGGAAGGCGGTGTGGCGGCAGTGGCGGTGGCCTCGGGTCAGGCGGCGCAATTCATTGCGCTCAACAACATCCTGCAGGCCGGCGACAATTTTGTATCCTCCAGCTTCCTTTACGGCGGTACTTACAACCAATTCAAGGTATCCTTTAAGCGGTTAGGTATAGAGGTGCGCTTTGCCGAAAGCGACGAACCGGAAAGCTTTGCGCAATTGATCAACGAAAACACAAAAGCGATCTACGTGGAAACGATCGGCAACCCTCGCTTCAACATTCCTGACTTTGAGGCCATTGCTGCAGTGGCCAAAGCGCACGACATTCCGCTGGTGGTGGATAATACTTTTGGGGCGGGTGGCTATCTGTTCAGACCAATTGAGCACGGTGCTAACGTGGTTGTAGAGTCGGCCACCAAATGGATCGGAGGCCACGGAACCAGCATCGGCGGTGTGATTGTGGACGGCGGCAATTTCAACTGGGGCAATGGTAAGTTTCCGCAGTTCTCGGAGCCATCCGAAGGTTATCACGGACTCAACTTCTGGGAGGTATTCGGCGCTGACGGACCATTTGGCAACATCGCCTTTGCCACCAGGGCACGAGTAGAGGGCCTGCGAGATTTTGGTCCGGCGCTCAGTCCGTTCAACTCTTTCCTGCTGCTGCAAGGCCTGGAGACACTCTCACTGCGGGTAGACCGCACGGTGCAGAATACACAGGCGCTGGCCGAATGGCTGGATCAGCACGAGCAGGTAGAAAGTGTGAATTACCCGGGTCTGCCTTCCAGCAAGTACCACAGCCTGGCCAAGAAGTACCTGAAAAGAGGGTATGGCGGCGTGCTGTCTTTCAACCTGAAAGGCGACAAAAAGCAGACGGAAGTTTTTGTGAACAGCCTGCAGCTGATCAGTCACCTGGCCAACCTGGGCGACGCCAAAACCCTGATCATACACCCGGCCTCTACTACCCACCAGCAGCTTTCGGAGCAGGAGCAGCAGAGTGCGGGTGTAACGCCAACGCTACTGCGCCTGTCCGCAGGTATAGAGCACCTCGATGATATAATCGCTGACCTGGAACAGGCTTTTGCTAAGGTAGGTCAACAGAACAACCAAGCCGTTTTGAACGAAGCATAATGCCTGAACAATTAAATTTTCATTACCAGAAACAGTTTCAGCTGGAGTCGGGAGCCTCGCTTCCCGGCTTCCAACTGGCCTATACAACCTATGGACAACTCAACAGAGAAAAAAGCAATGTGGTGTGGGTATGCCACGCCCTCACGGGCAGCTCGGACTTCACCGATTGGTGGGGCGAATTATTTGGCGAGGGAAAACTATACGACCCGGCGGACTGGTTTGTGGTTTGTGCGAACACCTTGGGTGGCTCCTATGGATCCACGGGACCACTTTCGGTTAATCCGGAAACGCTGCAACCCTTCTACCACAGCTTCCCGCAGCTGACCAACCGGGACATTGTGCGTGCATTTGATCTGCTTCGGCAGGACTTAGGTATAGCGCAGGTGCATACCTTGCTTGGTGGCTCGCTGGGCGGGCAGCAGGCACTGGAGTGGGCCATTTTACAGCCGGAGGTTTTCCAGAACCTGATCCAGGTAGCATCCAATGCGCGGCATTCGGCCTGGGGCATCGCCTTCAATGAAAGCCAGCGCATGGCCATCCGGCAGGACCCAACCTGGGCGACTAATACACGGGAAGCAGGTATAGCGGGACTCAAAACGGCCCGTGCCATCGCCATGCTTTCTTACAGGCACTATACCTGCTACGAGGAGAGTCAGCAGGAGCCGGGCAACAGCATTACCGACGATTTCAGGGCGGCCTCTTATCAGGTATATCAAGGTGAAAAACTGGCCAATCGCTTCAATGCCTATACCTACTGGCTGCTCTCCAAAGCCATGGACTCGCATAACATCGGCCGCGACAGGGGAGGAGTCGAGAAGGCCTTGGGTCGCCTTCAGGCCAAAGCGCTTTTTGTCGGGGTGGACACCGACCTGCTCTTTCCGATAGAAGAGCAACAGCAGCTGCACCGGCTGGTCCCGGGCTCCCGCTTCGCACTCCTCCACTCCGGCTACGGGCACGACGGATTTTTAGTGGAAACGGCACAACTCACGCAGGCCATCCGGGAATTTTATGAAACAGAAACAGTAAAGCACATTCACTATGAAAATACAGAAGTTTAAAAAGCGCATCGGGCTGATCGGCTTTGGCTGCGTTGGGCAGGGATTGTATGATGTGGTAGAAGCCAACCGGCACCTGGGCTGGGAGATCGGCAGTATCTGCGTAAAAGACAAAGAAAAACCACGCTCCCTGCCAGCCTCCGCCTTCACCTACGATGTGCAGGAGGTGCTGCAGGATCCAAGCCTCGATATCATTGCAGAGTTGATCAGCGATCCCAAAGAGGCGCTTGTCATAATCCGGCAAGCCCTGCAACAGGGCAAAACCGTGGTGTCGGCTAACAAAAAAGTGGTTGCCGAAAACCTGCCGGAACTGATCCAACTGCAGCAGCGGCACGGAGGTGTGTTGTTGTATGAAGCCTCCGTGTGCGGCAGTATACCTGTGCTGCGCACACTTGAGGCCTACTATGGCTCGGAGCCGCTGGTTGAAGTGCGCGGGATTCTGAATGGATCTTCTAATTATATATTAAGTAAGCTGCACGCAGAGCACGGTAATTTTCAGTCTGCCCTGGCGCAGGCGCAGGAGCTGGGATTTGCGGAGGCCGACCCGTCGCTGGACGTGGAGGGAACGGATGCGTTGCACAAACTTTGCATTATGGCGGCGCATGCCTATGGTTTGCTGGTGCACCCGGATGAGGTGCTGCACTTTGGTATCCAGCACATTACCTCCGAAGCCGTTGAGCTGGCCGATGCATTAGGTTGCCGGATCAAGCTGGTCGGGTCTTTAAAAGCTGCCGCAGACGGAGAGGTTGCACTACAGTTGCTGCCAACGTTTATACCTGAGGGTGATGCTTTGTATGAGGTGGAAGCGGAATTTAATGGACTGGAGATAGAGGGGCGGTTCGCCGGGAAGCAGTTCCTGAAAGGGCGTGGTGCCGGCAGTCACCCGACCGGATCGGCTGTATGGGCCGATGTTGCAGCGGCTGTGCGCGGCTACCGCTATACCTACCCCAAGCTTTGCACCAGCCAGGTGTCTGCCACATCCGGAGATGAGCAGCTCACTGTTTTGCTACAAGGCACGGAAGAGCGTGTTGCGGAGTTACTGGAATTGCTGAAGCCTGCCATCCAGCACCAAACGCCAGACCAAAGCCAGGTCATCCTGTCACTGACGCCACAGCAACTAAGGCAACACCAGGACCTGCTGAACCAACGAGGTATTTTCGTAGCGGCCATACCGGCAAGTGTACCGCTTGATATAATACCAGAAGCGTTTAGTCAAACAGAGGCTATACCTATAGGAAGCTTATAAGTTTAACTTATGCTCAGCTAAGCGAGCTAATTTGGAAAATTTATTTAAGGTATGTCGGTTGTATAAGAATAATTCAATTTGTATTATTTAATAATTGTAATTTAAAATTGTACATTAATTGTATATATATCATGCAATTAATTGGTTTAGAGCTTTTGTGATAGTATTATAGAACATTTATATAAATAACGCTGTCATTTTCATCTGTTTATGGTTTGTCTATCGTACAATGAATATTTATGGACGATTCATAATACCTGAAAGCAATGAAAATCTATATACCCTGGCTCAGCTCTCTACTTCTGATAATTATATTTTCATCATGTAGGAACGACAACGTATCGCCTATCCGGAACGTGCGTTTTGACCCCGGTCTGTTAAATCCGCTGCAAGCGGCCGGTAGTATACCCTGCACTGCGCATACCTATTATTATAATGGTGCGGAAAAGTCGCTGGGCACGGTTTACAGTGGCATGATTCTTCTGTCGTTCAGCGACGAACTGAGTCATGAGCAGGCCACGGCCGCAGCGGCACGTCATGGGTTTATAGAGCAACTCGGACAGCCGATCCAGACAAACTCCGCCCGGCTGTATCCGGCCAAAATGGCTCCGGGCCTCAACTGCCGGCAGGTAGAAGTGGCGCTTTCTGAAATTTCAAAAGATCCGGCCCTGGACTACGCCGCCCCTTATTTTGAATCGGCAGGCGGACAGCTGCTAGGTGTATCAAACGAATTTATAGTGGTGGTAGAAGAGGGCAAGCTACCAACTGCACAGGTGCTGAAGCGCCTAAGTGGGGCAACCGGAACTGAAGTGGTGAGCGCCCTGAGCGAAGATACCTTTGTGCTGCGCGCCAATAAGAACTCCCAGGGCAATGCCCTTGAAATGGCAAACTTTTTCAACAAGCATCCGCTTATAAAACATGCTGAGCCAGATTTTGTGGTTTCGCTGGCCATGTAAAATACTTGATTGTGATGGTTTTGGGTTAAGAGTGAGAAAGCCCCGCTTCCGTAAATTGGAAGCGGGGCTTTCATTTTGTAGATGGGGTACGTTTAAGAGCTACCCTAGGTATACGGCGGCTGCCTTCTCTCTCAGATTGTATGACGAAGACATCACCTCACCATAAGCACCTGCCGTTCGGATCGCGATTAGGTCACCGCGGTTTGTCTCAGGCAATACGACCGCTTTTCCGAAGCAATCGGACGACTCGCAGATGGGGCCTACCACATCGTAGCGCTCTTCAGCACCTTTGCTGGTCAGGTTTTCTATTTTGTGATACGACTGGTATAGCGCCGGACGGATCAGCTCGGTCATGCCGGCATCCAGGATGGCAAAGTTCGTCGACACGCCTTTTTTAATGTAAAGGACCTTGGAGATAAGCGTACCGCTCTGGGCAACCAGGGCGCGCCCCAGTTCAAAATGCACCTGCTGGTTCGGGCGCAGTTCCAGAAACTGGTTGAACAAAGAAAAGTATGCCTCAAAATCAGGTATAGGCTGCTCGTCCGGGCTGTAGTAATCCACCCCAAGTCCGCCGCCCACGTTGATGTGCTCCAACTGTACCTGCTGCGATTCAAACCACTCCTGAAACTCGTTCACGCGCGTGCACAGGTTGCGGAAAGCCGACAAATCTGTAATCTGCGAACCAATGTGAAAATGCAGGCCGATCAGCGACAGGTTAGGCAGCGTTTTGAGCAGCGCCAGCACATCGGGTAGTTCCCAGGCATTGATGCCAAACTTGTTTTCTTCGAGCCCAGTTGTGATGTACTTGTGTGTATTGGCATTTACGTTCGGGTTGATGCGCAGCGCGATGCGGGCCGTTTTGCCTTTGGCCTCCGCCAGTTCGTTCAGCACGATCAGTTCGTGGCTCGACTCGCAGTTAAAGCAGAAAATGTCCTGATCCAGCGCAAAGTTGATTTCAGCATCCGACTTGCCCACGCCTGCAAATACGACATGGTGCGCCGGGAAGCCATTTTCAATAGCGCACTTCACCTCGTTACCGCTCACGCAGTCAGCTCCGAAGCCCGCAGCGCGCATTTCGTCCAGGATCGGGCCGTTTGTGTTGGCCTTCAGGGCATAGTGTACCTGAAAATTATACCTGGCGGCCTCCTGGCTGACCTGCTGCAGGGTTTGGCGCAACAGGTTGAGGTCGTATACATAAAAGGGAGTAGCGTGCTGCTGCAACTCCTGCACAGAGAGATTAAGCATTTTTCTGGTTCCTTTCAAAGATGCCCTCGTTCAACAGGATCAGGGATCTTTCTTTATCGGTTGTATTGATCAATAAGCTGATGTTGTTCTTGCTCCCGCCATACGAGATCATGCGCAACGGAATGTCTTTGAGCGCCTCAAAAATCTTCAGTCCCGAGCCACTGCGTTCTGCAATAAAATCGCCCACCACACAGATGATGCTCTGGTTCTGGTCAACTTCCACCTGGCCGTACTCCTGCAATTCGCGGGTAATTTCGGTCAAAAACTTCGGGTTATCAATAGTCAGCGACACAGCCACCTCGGAAGTCGTGATCATGTCGATCGGAGTCTTATACCTTTCGAACACCTCGAACACGCTGCGCAGGAAACCATAGGCCAGTAGCATACGCCCTGACTTGATCTTGATCGCCGTGATACCGTCTTTGGCCGCTACCGCCTTGATGCCGCCCTTTCCGGTCTGGGCCGAGATAGTAGTGCCGTGCGCCTGAGGCTGCAAGGTGTTGAGCAACCGCACCGGTATGTTCTTCTGCTTGGCCGGCTGTACGCTGGAGGGGTGCAGGATCTTGGCACCAAAATAGGCAAGCTCAGCTGCCTCGTCAAACGACAGTTCTGCGATCGGGAAGGTGTCTTTGACAACACGCGGGTCGTTGTTGTGCATCCCGTCAATATCGGTCCAGATCTGGATTTCGGAGGCATCGGCTGCCGCACCGATCAGGGAAGCAGAGTAATCCGATCCGCCTCGCTTCAGGTTGTCTACTTCACCAAAGGAGTTGCGGCAAATGTATCCCTGTGTGACAAACAAGGTGGTGTCTGGGTACTTCTCTAGTTCCAGTTTCAGGTTCTTGCTGATATAGGCGGTGTCCGGCTCCTCGTTCTCATCGATCTTCATGAAGTTGAGGGCAGGCAAAAGCACCGATGCTATACCTTGTTCTTCGAGGAAGAACTGAAACAAAGCCGTTGACAGCAATTCGCCCTGTGCCAGCACCGAACGCTCTTCGTAAATGGTAAAGAGGTCGAGCGTGAAAGAACGGATATGATCAAAATGTAGGGAGATCAGTTCGAACGCCTGCTTTTTCTTTTCGTCGGTTTGGTAGAGCGCTTCTACTACCTGTTTATATTTATCGTGTAGCGCGTCAATGAGCGCATTGGCTTCCTGGTTGGCATTCTGGTAGAGCGTTTCAGCTATCTGTACCAGCTGGTTTGTGGTACCCGACATGGCCGAGAGCACCACTATTTTAGGCGACCCATCGTTGATGAGGTCCGCCACCGCTTTCATTCTTTCAGCCGAGCCTACAGAGGTGCCGCCGAACTTTAAAACTTTCATCTAATCAGTCTGAAATAAAGGTATAGTCGGGAGATGGTCAGGTATATCCTTTTGCAAGGTATAATATGAGCAAAATCCGGCTGCAAATTTAATGAATTCAGGGCAGATGTGTCATAAGCAGTCAAAAAAGAAAAGGCAGCCATTTGCGGCTGCCTTTTCTGTGGTTGTTATACCTGGTTCTTAATTCTTCATGATTCGGGTGGTGGATTCCATACCTTCGCCCACCACTTTCAGGATATACATGCCCGACTGTAATTGGCCTAGCTGAAGCTCCAGCACGTTCACCCCAGCATCCAGATCCAGGTCTTTGACTATGACGCGGCGACCATTGATGTCGTAGATGGTCATGGCGGCGACCTGTGCCTCCGGTACTGTGAGTGTTACCTTGATCACGTCCTGGAACGGATTCGGATAAGCCTGCGTGGCCAGCTCGCGCGCCAGTCCTTTGGCATTTACCGCAATCACATTGCTGTAGGCGAACTGTCCATCGGTATCCACCTGCTTGAGGCGATAGTACACGGTGCCCTGCACTGGTGTGCGGTCAGTGAACTGGTACTTGGTTTCCAGACTGGTCGTGCCTTTGCCTTTCACCGTGCCAACTTTCTCGAAGCTCCTTGCATCTAGGCTGCGCTCTATCTCAAAGCGGTCGTTGTCCAGTTCCGAGGCCGTGAGCCACTCGAGGTGAGCCTGGTTGTTGCGGACCGTGGCTGTAAAGTATACCAACTCGACTGGGAGCGGGATGATGATCGGGGAGTCTTCATTGATCAAAATTGTCACTACCAGGTTTGTAACATCGCCCAAGGCGTCCACCAGTCTGACGTTAAGTTCATAGATGCCCGTTACAAGTAAATCTGGATTGCCCACTGTGATGTTACCGTTGGTAGGCGAGAGCACAAAGCCCGGAGGCAGCGTGCCGCTCAGCAGCGTAGCAGCCGTAATTCCGCCGTCAGTGTCCACTGTGTATGCCAGGGTGTCGCCGCTGATGTACTCATCCCTGTATTTAGGTGGCAACACCACATATGAGGCTTCACAATTCACTGTGATTCTGACAATATTAACTACTGGAGGAGTTGGTGTGCCGCCGCAAGTGGTCACCACCGACCATTGGAATTCATAGATACCTGAAACCAGACCACTGACAGTAGAGTTCGGGTTGTTTACATTAGCAAAAGTCGGATCGGCACTTCCTGCAGGTTTGGTCACGGTAGACCACGTGCCTACACCCGGTGCAGCCGATTGTGCTGCGAGAACAGCATCGCTGCCACAGACTTCCTGGTCTTCGCCGGCATTGGCTATACCTGGGTTGTTTGTAACTTCCACGGTGGCAGTTTGCAATACCCTGCGGGCCAGGCAGGAAGGACTCGACACTTCCACATAGAAGGTATAGGTGCCAGGTGTATTCAGAGCGGCTGAAGGTACGGTGATTATGTTGCCTGTGCCCTGTATTTCATCTCCAATCTGAGTCAGCGAGTTTCCAGGACCGACTTGAAATACATCATAAAGATAGTCGGCATTGGCTTGGGTAGACACATTGATTATTGCTGGTCCTCCAACGCATACCCTGTCATTGGTGGCAAACACCGGCCTGTCGATGGCTGGTCCGGAGATATTTGCCGTGTACCGTGCCGCATCTATCAGCACACACTGGTTGGTGTTATTGGTAATGACAACACTGTACGTCGCATTGAAATTAACCGGACCGGTTGATAAGTTGATCGTCGAGCCAGTGCCAGCAATTGGGTCACCTACCAACTCACCGGTTGCCTCGTTCAGTAGTTGATAGGTATAGCCTGATGCAGAGGTGCTGAGCTGCAGTAGGACAGTGGAACCTGCGCACACATTGCTTGTAAGCGGCACAACAGTATAGTTGGTTGGTGCCTGTGGCAGCACTGATTGGGTGATGGTTCCATTCAGGATAGCTTCACAGCTTGCAGGCAAAGCCTCTCCTGTAGCACCCATGATCCTGCGGGCTCTCACCGACAGCACTACATCTCTGTTAGCGTTTGTCGTGTTGCTGATCGGTCCTGACGTGATGGTAATCGCATCGCCCGTACCCATCACAGAAGCACCTGACTCTACTCCATCAACCAGTAAGGAGTAGATCACTCCAAGTTGCGAGGAGGCCAGGTCTACGACTACAGGTGTACTTCCTCCACAAATGGTGGCCGGCGTGCTTGATGTTACTGTGAAGGTGGTTGTCAGTGGTTCACATTCCACTATCACGCTTTCAGCAAATTCACTCTCGCACTGCCCGGTAGCCGTCACCGTAGCGCTTATCTCAGCACCTGGAAATATCTCCGTACGTGAGAAACCGGAGATGCTCCAAGTTCCATTCTCAGGTATAGAGATTGGGGTGAAGGGAGTACCGTCAATGTAGAGTGTCAATTGTGTGCCACCCGGGCCTGTTCCTGAGATCGTAGTGGCAGCTTCCAGGATGGGGCTGTTAATGGTCAGGCCTTCTGCCGATGTTTGTGGAGTAGCGGTGACAGGCTCAGAATCCGGACTTTGAGTTCCACCTGGGGCAGTGGCCCGCGCCGTGAAGGCTGTGCCCTGTGATATAGAGAGTCCGGTTACTGACCAGAAACCGTTCAGGTTAACAGTAGTCGGGGAGCCAACCGCTGTGCCACCAGCGTATACTTGGATCGATGTGCCGGCAGGTTCTGTTGATGTACCGGTTACAGTAGTCGTCACGCCGCAGTATTCCCCTGTGATGATGGGAGCTGTAGTTGCGCAGCTTGTTACGGTTACGCTTGATGACTCACCATAATAAGTAGTTGCCGTTCTGGCTCGGGCTAATAATGTGTTTCCGGCAGTGAAACCTAAATTGCCTGTGAAACTCCAGTTACCAGCAGCATCTGCTTGTGCTGTGTAGGCGTTGTCTGCTGTTGATACAAGGTATATTGGGCGGCTGTTAAGGAATACAGTCACGAAAGCGTTTGGCGCTGCTGTACCGGAAACTGTTGACGAACTGACGCAGACCGGAGTTGTAATTGTGGTGGCTGGGTTGGTAGCTGTCGTCAGACCATTTACGAACGGAGCGGATGGGTTTGACTGACAACCCGTGCCTATCTGTTGTGTTGCAGTAAACACGCCATTGCCAATACAGTTACTAGGTGCCTGTTGGGGAGTACAAATAACAAATTCCCATGTACCAGTGTTGCTTGCTGTTGTCGTTGTAACACCACCTACTAATGTTGAGAGAAGCACTCCATTTCTGTAAACGCGAATTGTAGCACCGGGTGCCGATGTTCCTCTTATAAGTCTTCTAGATCCATCTGCACCTGTGATTGTTGGAACTGGTGCATTACAAATAGTGCTTGTTACTATAACTGCACTGGATACTTCAGAAACCGGGCGGTTTGGTGCAGTGGCTGTTGCTGTGATGCGGTTACCTTCTGCCAATGTCACGCCACTAGGTAATGTGAATGTCCAATTTCCAGTAGCCGTTACAGCCGTATTGCCCAGCGCGGTGCCGTTTCGCTGCACCTGAATAATGGTACCGGCCGGTTCACGGGAAGTACCTGAGATGGCGGTTGCAGCAGTAGTTATTGGGAAATTGATAACCGGTGCAAACGTTCTAATCTGAGCAATTTCGTTTGCTACCAGGTTGTTGAGCGTTACAGGAGGCGTGACGCCAATAATATCACGCCAGGCTGCAAGCGCTTCCTGGTTATAGGTTCTGAAATCTACTCCCGCTACGTCAGCCACTAGGCTTAGATCTGAAAGTGCGCTGCGCCCAAGATTGAGGGTACTGGCTACCATGCGCAGGGGGGTGCTGGGAGTGATCCCATTGCCAAAAGCGATAATCGGGACATAGAAATCATAGAAGTAATCCGCGTCGCCGCCGCCAACAGAAGCTGCCTGCGCTCGTTGCGAGAACTGAGTGACTGCGCCACTAAAGAGTGTTCGTGATGAAGTGCCAGTGTGACCGATGAGCCTCACCTCAGAGTTTGAGAAGAGCACCACTTCATACTCAAAACCCGGATTTGCGCCAGTGCCTGCAAAAGTATTGTCTGAGTCGATGAGGACACTGTACCCTCGCGCAGCTGATGAGATACCGCCCACCCTCAGTCTGAACATGAGGTTTCTGCCAACAAAATACACCTGTAGGGGAGAAGGAGAGGCAAAGTCGGTGTGGCTACCGGCTGTTCCGTTTTTAACATCCCCCAAAGGCTCTGATGCCAGCGTAGGCAATGCCCGGTAGGGAATTTCACTGATCCCTTCTCCAATATCATTGGTGCCTGAGAATCCGGTGGCTGTTGTCGATATATAGTCGTCACCGTTTGGATCTAATATAACCTCCCCACCGTTTCTGGCTGACTGTACAATCATGCCAGGCGTTTGCGCAAAAGCGCTTGCGATCGTAACTACGAGTAAAATAGCAACCAACAGGCTGCTCCGTAGAAACGAGACTTGTATAAATTTTTTCATAGTCTGGGTAAAAGTTTGTTATGGCAAGTATTTAGTTAAAAGGTAATTAATACAAAAAAGTTAGTGTGAATCAGGCAGGTCATGCCCTATTCGCACTTTTAGATTGTATTGAGTTATACGTGCCTGTGCTATAAAACTTTAGTGTGCAATTGGACTGGAATCGAAAAGTAAGGCAGTGGTAAATTGTATTAATAAGTTCCTATATTAATATACCTTAATCTTAGTGTAGGCAAAATTTAGTTTGTTTCCTGTGTTATGCTCGATTTCACAGAGAAGGATAAGAGAAGAGTAAACTATAAAAAAAGCAGAGGCTACGTAATAGCGTTGAAACTATGCAATTTTAGAAATGGGGTCTAAAGGAAGATGTAGTGGAAATGTACAATAATTGTACTATATAGAAGATGTCTATGGATTGAATTAAAACAGTCTCATAAATTGTATTTTTACAATTTATTTCTAAACTATACAAAGGATAATGCTGGCGGCATTTCCGCCGAAACCTGCCGCGTTCATCATAAGGCGTTGCATGCCTAAAGGGGGTGAAGTTGGGAATGATAAAGGGTAATCAGGTGGAGTAATTTGTTGTCGATCAAGTAGATGCAGTGCATACTGTAGACTAAGGGCACCGGAGGCGCCTAATGTATGACCAAGCAGGTGTTTATTCGTGGTGATAGCGGGGGGATTATTTTTGAAGATTGCTTTAATTGCATTTAATTCAGCCGTGTCTCCCGCCCTGGTGCCGGGCGAATGCGTAATGATGGCATCAACAGATTGCTTTTGAAGCGGGAGCTGTGACAAGGCATGCTGCATGGATTGTTGAAAATTGAGTCCTTCAGCGGATATGCCTGTTTTGCTTTTGATTGGCTCAAAACCGAAACCAACTGCTTCGATCACCATATCGCCTTTCATAAGCTGAGAGGTAGTTGCTTTCTCGAGGGCCAGAACGGCTGCACCTTCGCCCAGCACAAAGGTATTCTCGCCGGAAGTACCATAGGGTTGGCAAGGAAAAGGCTGGTCGTGCATGGAAGAGTAAATTCCGATTGCTTTCATTTGGGCAATCGTGAAATCGGTGAGGGGTGCTTCGGTGCCACCGGCCAGAAAGCGGTTGGCCATACCTGCCCGCAGCCAGGCTACTCCGTTTGCTATGGCCATCAGCGCCGTGCTGCAAGTAATGGAGTGGCTGATCTGCGCACCGCCCGCATTCACGGCGTGACCTACCCAACTGGACAAATTTCCCAATGTAGTGGTAGGCGAGGCAGAAGCCGAGAGTCGCTCTTGCTGAAAAGCCTCAAAATGCTGCTCAAATAAGCCGGTAGCCCCTCTGGAGGAGCCGATATTCACAGCCAGGTCTTGCTGTGGTACTGAAGAAGCATTCAACCAACCCGCCTGATCTGCTGCCTGACGGGCAGCGTAGATGGCCATGAGCACAGAACGGTCCAGTTGACGATAGCTGGGGTTCTCAGCCTGGAGTTTTCGTAATGCGCTTTCGCCAGCTGCTGAGAGGGCGGCTACAGGGGTTGGCTGCTGCAGGTGTTTTATAACAGAAAAAGAAGGCCTGCCGGAAAGATAGGCTTGTGCCGCAGATTGCGCATTTATACCTAATGCAGAGATTGCCCCGCAGCCCCTGATCACGATATGTTCTCTTTCAGCTTCCAAATCAATCGCAAAGGTAAAGGGTTTCAGACGAAATTTCCTCAGGTGTTGACCGGGACTATGGAAGTCAGACAGGATTAATCATGCAAAGTAGTCTGAGATGACGGCTCAAAGTAACGTGCGCCGGTGATCAGTTCGCGCATACCTTGGATGGTCAGGTATACCTGGTCAAGCTGTGCATCGGTAATGCAGTAGGGAGGAATCACATAGATAATGTTGCCGAGCGGACGCAGAATCACACCTTGTTCCAGGGCAAAGCTGTAAAGTGTATCGCCCAGTTTGTTGAAGTAAGAAGTGCCGTCGGCTTCGAACTCCACTGCCAGAATGGTGCCTCGCTGCCTTACATCCACTACTTTATCCATTGACCTTAACTGCTCGGCAAAAGCTGCGTGGCGCTTGCTGATGCGGTCGATGTGTTGCTGGGTTTCTTCCTGTAGCAGCAAATCCAGGCTGGCCAGACCAGCGGCGCAGGCAACGGGGTTGCCGGTGTAGCTGTGCCCGTGAAACAGGGTTTTGCGCTTGTCATCGCTCAGGAAGGCTTCGTAGATCTTTTCGTTACAGGAAGTGGCACCCAGCGCCATCGTGCCGCCGGTGAGCCCTTTTGAGAGCGTAACCATATCCGGTTTATGCTGCAAATAATCGCTGGCGAATGTGCGGCCGGTGCGACCGAAACCTGTCATCACCTCATCGGCAATAGTCAGGATGTCGTGCTGCTGGCAGATGGTGAGCAACAGGTCGAGTACCTCCGGCTGATACATCACCATACCTGCCGTGCCGAGTACCAGTGGTTCGTAAATAAATGCTGCTACGTCGCCACCTCGGGCAAAAGCCTCCAGCTGTTTTACGGTTTCTTCTTCCTGCCCAGGTATAGGCACATCAATGAATTCCACCTCGAACAAATATGACCAAAAGGGGGCTGTAAAGGCGCTGCGGGCGCTCACGGCCATGGCACCAAAGGTGTCGCCGTGGTAGCTGTTACGGAAGGCGATGATTTTTCGCTTCGGTATACCTGTGTTCTGCCAGTATTGTATGGCCATTTTTAGCGCGACCTCTACAGCGGTGGAGCCATTGTCGGAGTAAAAGATGCGGCTCTGGCCCTGGGGTAAGATCCGTATTAAGCGTTCGGCAAAAGTTACCGCGGCGGGATGCGTGAATCCGGCAAAAATGACGTGCTCCAGGGTCTGCAATTGCTCCGCAACTTTTTGGGCGATGTAGGGGTGCGCATGCCCGTGCAGGTTTACCCACCACGAAGCTACTGCATCGATGTACGTCTTTCCGTCCTCTGCATAGAGTAAAGCTCCTTCGCCCCGCACAATAGGTATAGGGAGGGCGGCGGTTTTCATCTGCGTGTACGGGTGCCAGATGACCCGTTGGTCGCGGCTGGCAAGGTTATCAGAAAGGGGCATAAGTCAGGTATAGCTCTGGTGCGAAAGTATAAAACACCGGGGTATTTGCCTACCGATTGTGTGGAAAAAAGCGCTTTAGCAGCCTTTTGCCCCGGCTGAGCATGGCAGGGGAGCCGTCTTTCAGCAGAAATTCAATCTGAGCTTTCAGCTCGTCTTTTATCCATGGAAACTCATCTTGCAGGTATGCCAATACATCCAGGCAGTTAACCTTTACTGCTACAGGTGTGCGCGGATCGATCAACCACTCAAACATGGTTTCCACGACGGCTTCATGTTCAGGTATAGCGCTCCAGGCGGTGCTGTAGATAGGCCTTGCCTTGGGATTGGCGCAGCACATCAGTATTTTGGTGAAATGCCGCTGGCAACTCAGGTTATGCTGAGCAGACAATTGGCTGACAAAATCCGGCAGGTGAGGCACGAACTGTTCGGGGTAGGTATGGGCCACTTCTTCCAGCACCCAGGCAGCCCGAAAAGCAACAGCTGGTTTGTGCTGCGTGTAACAAAGACGCAGCAAATCCGCGACTGGCAGCTTGCCTGAATTCGCCTGAGCCGCCAAATGCTGTACCTGCGCTTTGCTCTGTATCTGACTCAAAACCTCAAAAAGTTCTTCTGTATGCATGCGCCATGTCCAGAATTTGGGAAATCAGGTATAGCACCTGACCAAATTTAGGTATAGAGAATAGCTTTTCATAGCACTAATAGCAAGGAAATTGCCTGGTGCCATGTCAGGTTTTAAGCGGAAGTTGTAATCGTTTTAGTAGAGTTTAACCAATAGGCAAGGTGTAGGTGTATCCTTTGTTATATGAACTTACAGGTATGGGGTGAAGCTCTTAGCATACTCAGCTACAGCCTCTTGGCAAAAGTCAGCTTCCTGCCGGATAGAGGGTAGACGGCGCAGTCCGGTATACTTGATGATGAAGTCTTCTGAAGTCTGGTTTTCTTCCCCGTTAAAAATGATGCCCGCCACCGGCACTTTGCGGTAGCGCAGCACCTCGGCCGTGAGCAAGGTATGGTTAATGCTGCCCAGGTAGTTCCTGGAAACCAGTATCACCTCCAGACCCAGCTGCTGCACCAGGTCCAGCACCAGGTAGCGCTTGTTAAGGGGCACCATCAGGCCGCCAGCTCCCTCCACGATTAGGTTATTCTGCGTTTCGGGGAGTTTCAGACCGTGCACATCTATTTCTATACCTTCGGCGGCCGCTGCTTTGTGCGGAGACGAGGCCATCTTCAGGCGATAAGCTTCGGGGTGAAACACAGAAATCTCATTCGACACCAGGCTTTTGACCATGTCGGTGTCCGTAAAATCGAGGCCGCCCGCCTGCACGGGTTTCCAGTAATCGGCGTGTAAGGCTTCGGTGAGTATGGCTGCGGCAACTGTTTTGCCAACGTCCGTTCCGATGCCTGTTACAAAATATCTTTTCATGTACCTTTCGCTATGGCCTGCACGAGGCCGTCAATTTCTTCTTCACTATTATAGGCATGCACGATCACGCGGAGCCGTTCTGTGCCGGCAGGCACAGTTGGGGGCAACACGGGGCGCACATCAAATCCAGCTTGTTGCAGCGCAGCCGCAAGCGTCTTGAGTTGCCGGGGCTCTTGCGGGAAAACAGATAGGATCACACTGTCTTCCGGGGTGCAGCGTATGCCGCTAAGTTTGTTCAGTTTTTGGTACAGTCGGGTTGCGAGTTGCTGCACGCGCTCACGCTGGGGCGCGAGTTCGGGCAGCAGGGTATAAGCACACTTCAGAGCTACCAGCGCATGCGTCGGCAGACCCGTTGTGTATATAAATGCTCTACTATAATTGATCAAAAAGTCGCGCAGCACTTGTGGACCGACCACAGTTGCTCCATGTGCGCCCATGGCTTTTCCATAGGTGATGACCTGCGCAAATACTTGTTTTTCCAGCCCAAGAGCCACTGTTAATCCTTCGCCTTTATCGCCATAAAGACCCACGGCATGGGCTTCGTCCACAATCAAAGCGGCCCCCTGCTCGTTGCATACCTGAGCCAGTTCTTGCAAAGGTGCTTTGCCGCCATCCATGGAGTAAACCGATTCTACCACCACGTATACCTGTCCGGTCGCGCGCTTCATTTTTTGCCGGAGGTCCTCTACGCTGTTGTGCCTGAAACTGTAGGTTTTGGCAAAGCTCAACCGCAGCCCGTCCTTCATAGAGGCATGGCTGGCCTCGTCGTAAAACACCGTGTCTCCACGCTGCGGCAAAGCAGACAATAGCCCCACATTGGCCGTATACCCCGAGTTGAAAAGCAGCGCTGCCTCCCCCTTGTGGAAAGACGCAACTATACCTTCCAGCTCTTCGAAAAGGCCGTGGTTGCCGGATAGCAGTCGGGAGCCCGTTGCTCCCAAAGGCAAATGTCTGTAGCGTTCCTCTTCCTTACGGATGAGCGCCCGCAATTTCTCACTGCGAGCAAGGCCGAGGTAGTCGTTGGAGCAGAAGTCAATGAGCCCGGCGGTAGTTTTAAGCGAACGCAATGTCCCCTGCGCCGCCCGCTCCGCCAGGTTCTGCTGTAGTTTATTTTTTAATGGACTATTAGACAAAGGAATTCCTGACAAAAGATTGAATGACAAAAATCAAGTTACAAAAAAGTCTTTTGTCTTATATCAGATAGTCTTTTGTCAAAGAAAAACTAGCAAACGTGTTGTGCTTCTTCTTTAAAAGACTTGCGTGGCGTCAGACCCAGCATTTCGAACATGGCTTTGTCTGCGTCGAAGTCCGGGTTTGGCGTTGTCAAAAGCTTTTCGCCTGTGAAGATAGAATTGGCGCCGGCCAGGAAGCAAAGGGCCTGGTCGGTTACGCTCATGCGCTCACGGCCTGCCGATAGACGTACCATCGTTTTTGGCATCAGGATACGGGCCGTGGCAATCATGCGCACCATTTCCCAAACTGTAACCAGCGGCTGATTTTCCAGGGGCGTACCTTTTACCGGTACAAGCGCATTCACGGGCACAGACTCCGGGTGCTGTACCAGAGTAGATAAGGTATGGAGCATACCAATGCGATCTTCGTCTGTTTCGCCCAAACCAATTATGCCGCCCGAACAAACCGATATACCTGCTTTGCGCACGTTTTCAATCGTGTCGAGGCGGTCATCGTAAGTACGGGTTGTGATGATGTTGGAGTAATTTTCTTCTGACGTGTCGAGGTTGTGGTTGTAGGCGTACAGACCGGCTTCTTTCAGCTTCTCGGCCTGGTATTCGTTCACCATACCCAGGGTACAGCAAACTTCCAGGCCCATTTCGTTCACGCCCTTTACCATGTCCAGCACCTTGTCGAAGTCGCGGTTGTCGCGCACCTCGCGCCAGGCCGCACCCATGCAGAAACGGGTAGAACCACCGTCTTTGGCACGCTGTGCCGCCGTGAGCACTTGCTCCTGACTCAACAGTTTGTGCACATCCACATCCGTATGGAAACGGGCCGCCTGCGGACAATACGCGCAATCTTCCGGACAGCCACCGGTTTTCACTGACAATAAAGTACATACCTGTACCTCACCGGTTGCCTGGTGCTGCTTGTGCACATTGGCTGCCTCCACGATCAGTTCCAACACTGGTTTATTGTAAATCGCTTTGATCTCCTCTAATGTCCAGTCGTTTCGAATAACTGCGTTTAGTCCGTCTTGCGTCATAATGCTTGGGTTTGGATTACGAAGATAATTTGAAGATTTAGGAATAAAAAATCAAGTCTGGGGGTATGTTCGGTGGATAACTTGTTAACTATTTAAGCTACTGCATTATTTCTGTGGATAAAATGGTTTGTTAATTTGTTAGGAAGCTGAATTTGACGGATTAGGGTTGGAACACAGGTATAGCTGAACAAAATGATCAGGCATATTTGCTTCCTGCGAAGACCAGTAACCCGCACACGGCAACAGAGGAAGTCGTTTTAAGGTATACCTTAATCTGTAAAATTTAGAGTCCTGTTCTGACATGCTGACTTATGCTGCTAACTTCTACTTCCCCGACCACCACACCCTTGCTTCTTTCTCCTGAAAATGTGCTTCGGAAGCTCAGCATAATTATTTTCGTGCTGCTGCTCGCTGATATTGCCGGGATTGTACTGGACAGTGTTTTGCAGTACGACTCCAGATTGACGCGGATATTGATGTATTACTTTACCTTCAACGGAGAGAGTAACATCCCCGCCTTCTTCTCTTCGGTAATGTTACTGGCCGCAAGTGGGCTCCTTTTTCTGATTTACATTCAACACAAACGATCTGCTCAGGAAAACTATACCCGTCATTGGTTTATACTGGGGTGCCTCTTTCTGTTCATGGCCATCGACGAGAACACACAGGTACACGAAAGAGTGGCGGATTTTGTGCGACCTCGCCTAACGACTGACTTGTCAGGTATGCTACATTGGGCCTGGGTGGTGCCATACGGTGTGCTTACGCTGGCTGTGGTAGCCTATTTCTTGCGTTTTGTGCTCCGACTGCCTGCCTATACCCGTAACCTGATCCTGGTGTCGGGTGCGCTGTTTGTGACAGGTGCCCTGGGGCTGGAGTTTTTTGAGGGTTATCTGTACAAGCGCTATGGGATCGACCACCTGTACAACCGAATCCTCTACTGCCTGGAGGAGTTGATGGAAATGTCTGGAGTAGCACTCTTCATCTATACCTTACTCGACCACCTGGCAAGGTATGGCACCCAGATCGTGCTGGCTCCGGAGGACAGCGAAGCATAATATTCGTACCTTTGCAGGTATACGGGCAATTGCCCGCGACTCATACCTGTATTTATGTCATTTTCTGCACTGGGCCTTTCGGCGCCACTTCTTCGTTCCATCCAAGCCCAGGGCTATACCGCGCCCTATCCGATACAGACACAGGCTATACCCTCCATCCTGAAAGGGAAGGATGTGCTGGGTATAGCGCAAACAGGTTCCGGCAAGACGGCTAGTTTTGCGCTGCCTATACTGGAGATGTACCAGAAGAAGCAAGCCGGCCGCAACCGCTATGTGCGCACGCTGGTGCTCGTACCTACTCGCGAATTGGCGGTGCAGATAGAAGAGGTGTTCCGTGCTTTCGGTAAGGAGCTTGACAGACCGGTAAAGACGCTGGCGGTGTATGGTGGCATCTCCATCAATCCGCAGATGATGAAACTGAGCGGTACCGATGTGCTCGTCGCAACGCCTGGCCGCTTACTCGACCTGGTCGAGCACAAAGCGGTGCACCTTTCGGAAGTGGAAACGCTGGTGCTGGACGAGGCTGATAAAATGCTGCATCTGGGTTTTCAGGAGGAAGTGAACAAGTTGCTTTCCATGTTGCCAGCCAGGCGGCAAACCCTCTTGTTTTCGGCTACTCTGAGCCAGGATGTAGAAGACCTGATAGCGAAGTTGCTGACTGACCCTGTGCGGGTGATGGTGCAGGAAGAAGCTACGGTGCCGGAACTAATCAAGCAATCCGCTTACCAGGTGGATCCTGAAAAGAAGGGACCTTTGCTGCGCTACCTCATCCGGCAATACGACATGCAACAGGTGCTGGTATTCGCTTCGTCTATTCGGACGGCCGACAATGTGGTAGGCAAGCTCAAGAAGCATGGGATAGAAGCAGCAGCCTTTCACGGCGACAGAAGCCAAGGCGGCAGAACAGAAGCGCTCCGGCAGTTTAAGGCAGGCAAATTGCGCGTACTGGTTGCCACCGACCTTGCCTCCCGGGGTATAGATATCAAGTTTTTGCCTTATGTGATCAACTACGAACTGCCCCGTTCCCCGAAAGACTACGTGCACCGCATCGGGCGCACGGGCCGCGCCGAGGCCTCCGGCGAAGCCATCTCGCTGATTACGACAGAGGATGCGCACCACTTCAAGATCATCCAGAAGAAAATGGGCGTACGAGTGGAGATCCTGCCTACAGATGATATCGACCTGCAGGGGCAGTAAGGTATGGGGTATGGCGCGAGCGAGGATACTCGCGCCATAAAACTTAACTCTTCTTCAGCAAATGACTCAGGTCGCCGGCACGGAACCAGCGGTAGCCGTATGCGTCCAAAGTGATGTAGTGCCTGCCTTTCGCATCAGCTTTGCTTTCATAGCTCACCATCAGGTCAATCAGCTTGTACTCTTTTTCCTGGTTGTCTTTTCTCTCCTGTTTCAGGTCGAGTACAACTTCGTGGACCATCTCGTCGAAGTTGTGCAAAATGATCAGTGAGCTGCCTTGCCAGCTGTAGTGCATGCAGAGTACTTTAGGCTTGTTCGTTTTGAGGATTTGCCATTCGCCCCAGCCAATCTCCGTACACTCTTGCCGAAGCCGGATCAGGGCAGTCATCCAGTTCAGAAGCGAGTTTGGGTCGCGGCGTTGGTTCTCGACGTTTACGTGATGATAGGAGTAAGGGCCTTTGTCGATGACAGGATGTACCAACTTGTCGGCTTTCGAGAAACCAGCCTGGTGATCGTCCGTCCATTGCATGGGGGTGCGCACGGCATCGCGCTCCTTCAGGCTCTGGTCGTCGCCCATGCCGATCTCGTCGCCATAGCGGATCACGGGGGTGCCGGGCAGCGAGAACATCAGGCTGTAGGCCAGCTCGCTTTGCTGTCTGTTGCCCAGCATGGTAGAGAGGCGGCGTCGTATACCCCGCTCGTAGAGCAGCATATCTTCATCCGGCGCGAACCGGGCGAACACCTTCTCGCGTTGCTCGTCGGTGAGGCGGCCCAGGTCCAGTTCGTCGTGGTTGCGCAGAAAGTGTGCCCATTGCACGTTCGGGAAGTTGGTGCGGGTGGCCTCCAGTGCTTCGATCAGCGGATCAATTTCGGTGGTAGCCAGTGCGTAGAACATATGCTGGTTCACATAAAAATTGAACATCATGTGAATGCCATTTCCTTCTTTCCCGAAATACTTTTTGTTTTCTTCGGGCAGCACGTTGGCCTCGCCCAGCAAGATGGCATCTCCCCGGCGCCACTGTACAAAGCGGCGGATTTCACGGAGGTAATCGAAGTTGAGCTCGTGTTTACTGGTGTTCGGCTCAGGCGATTCGATCATGAATGGAACGGCATCCACACGGAAGCCAGCTACGCCCAATTCCAGCCAAAAACCAATGATGCGTTTGATCTCAGCGCGTACATCCGGATTATCCCAGTTCAGATCGGGCTGGAAATGGTGAAAGCGGTGGTAGTACCAGAATTTGGCTTTTTTGTCGTAGGACCAGGTAGAGTCCTGTACGCCGGGAAATACCATACCTTCGTTCCAGTCAGACGGTTTCTTTTTATTCCAGACATACCAGTCTCGGTATGGTGCGTTTTCGCTGCTGCGGGCATCCTGAAACCAGGGGTGCTGGTCAGAAGTATGGTTCACTACCAGGTCGATGATCACTTTGATGCCGCGCTTTTTGGCCTGGTGCATAAACTCCACAAATTCACCGCTGGAGCCGTGCCTTGGGTCCACCCCGTAATAGTCGGAGATGTCATAGCCGTTGTCTTTGTTGGGAGAGGGCTGGAAAGGGGCGAGCCAGATGCAGTCGATGCCCATAGCATTGAGGTAATCCAGGCGACGAGCAAGCCCTTCGAAGTCGCCCACCCCGTCGCCGTTCAGGTCCATAAAGGTTTCGAGATCGAGACTGTAAATGATTGAGTTTTTATACCATAGCTCTTCCAGCATAGCGAATCGGTTTTGGTTGGTTAAAAATGATTCGTCTATACGGGAGAAGCCGGGCAAAAGTCGGGACGTAGACTTAAAAGGAGGTGAACTGTTCAGGACTTTTTCTGAGCCAGCCACTTGTCGTAGCGCATCTCAAATTTGATCTCGGAACGGCCGTGTATACCTGTTTCGCGCCAGCCTTGCTTTCGGTAAAAAGCTTCGGCCCTGGTGCCGGGGTCTGTGCCCAGCCAGATGGGTTCTGGTGTTTGCTGAAAATACCAGTCGAGCATGATGCGGTGGAGTTGCTTGCCTATACCTTGTCCTTCAGACTCAGGCAGCAGAAACAAGGCCCACACATTATAGTCTTGCAGGTCGACGATAGCAAAGCCCACGACTTGTCCTTCCACCTCGCATACCCAGCCTTTTCCACGCTCCGTCAGGTATAGCACACAGAGTTCATCGGTTACCAGTGTCGGGTCAGAGAGGATGTTTTCCTTTACCGAGTGGCGGATGATCTGGAGTTGGGGAATGTCGGAGGTTGTGGCTTCGCGGAAGAGCATAATGAAATGAGTCAATCGGAAACGAAGAACCAAGGAATATTGAACCAACCATTTTGAAAATATATGGTTACTTGATCTCCGTTCTCAAATTGATTGTAAAATTCTTGTTTTACGGACACCTCCTCGTTTTTGTCTTGGGTGCCCCATTTGGTAAGTTCAAGATAATAAGAAATATTCTTGCCCGTGCTGATGCGTTTATTTACTATGGTTGCCTTGTATATTTTGCTATCTGATTTATCGTAATAGCAATTAAGAGTAATGATTGCACCATAACTATAACAAACCACAGCTATTAAAATGCTGGATGCGGCTAGGTAATCTTTCGCTTTTTTAAAATTAAACTCACGATTGCGTAAAAAAATAATGTTCAATAAAGCGACAGCTAAAATTGAGGTAAACAGCCCTGCATTATTGAAATCGTAAATTTTAAAATCTAGAAGTGCTCTTAACCCAAGCGCGAAGCTAGGGGCAAATATAGCCCAAGACAAAGATGGATGAACGCTCTCATTATTTTCGTCAATTCTGAAAAGCCCACTTGAGAATTTTAAATTGATAAGAGTTAGAACAGGTATGGCAATGGAAGTGAGTATAGCGAATTCGTATGGAATTGGGTAAAAAAATGTCCAGACACCAGCCAATCCGCCTGTCCAATTCAATATTTTAGCTTTCTTTTGAGCTGATCGAAATTTAGCCGCTCTTGCCTCAAGCGTGTGCCCGTACTGTTCATTAGATAAGATCTGCTGTGTGTCCGCTTCTATTTTCAGATCATCGAGGTTAGGGTAATATCTGGTGAGTAAATCCACTAGTTCAGATAAGTTCTTAATGGAGGAATAGAACTTAAGGCTTTTCTTATCCGATGTGGCTGATTCAATGATAATATTATTAATTGTGACTTTAAATCCCTTTATTTCATCAAAATAAAGTTCTCTATCAGAAAATGTTTTAATCACCTGAATTCTATCGTCATGTACAATGATTCTACCATTAATCGTATTAAGTAACCCGATTGTAGAGAATCCAATTATGAACAAACCCATTGGCCACAATAGAAAAATGAGTGGCAAGTTATTGTCTTGCATGAAGGGTACAATTAGACTCAAAATACCCAGCAAAATGATGAGTGGAGCAAAAATGAAAACGAAAATTGCTGGGCCCTTCGCCGTCTTGTATACCTGCATTTATGACGTGAATTTCTGATTTGATTTGCGAAATTAAATATAGGCATTGTAGCTAAAAAACTGCATGTGCGCTAAAGACAATAAGTTGAAGAGAGCTAATTCAAACAAAAAGTCCCCCACTCACATTGAGCGGGGGACTTTCCTATACCTGTAGCTATACCTTACTTTTCCTTCTCTTCCACAACCTCACCATTTCGGTAAAGGCGGGTCTTGTATACCTTGCCTTCTGGGTTGTGGTATTTCCAGGTACCGGTGGCTTTGTTGTTGCGATGCTGACCGGTTACTTCTACTTTGCCGTCTTCGAAGTACTGCTTGTATGGACCGAAGCGCAGACCATCTTTATAGCTTGTCTCAGATTTCAGTTTGCCGCTTTCATAGAATTCCTGGCTGCTCACGATTTTGCCATCGCCTTTGCCGTAGGTATACTTCGCTTTGGCCTGACCGTTTTCATAATATACCACTCGCTCACCAATCAGTTTGTCGGCGTTGTAGGTTTCGGCTACCTCTACTTTTTTGCCGGGGGCGTCGTAGTAAGCTTTCCAGTTTCCGGTGCGTAGTTTGTTTTTGTAGTGCTCCTCCGCTTTTATGTTGCCGGAAGGGTAGTAGGTTGTGATCTTGCGGTCATCGCCGTTGTTGCTGTACTGCCCTTCTTCCTTCAGTTTGCCATCTTCGAAGTATACCTGCGAAAGCCCCTGTACCTGCCCGTTGCGGTAAGTGATCATGCTGCGCAGGTTGCCGTTCTCAAAATAGGCTTTGGACGGTCCGTGCATTTTACCTGACGCGAAGCTTCCCTCGGTGCTCAGTTTGCCACTGCGGTAATAGCTCTTGAACGTGCCGTTGCGTTGACCCGCCACATTAATCACTTCTGTCTCCAGCTGACCATTGTCGAAATACGTTTTGTAAGAACCTTCCAGCATACCGTTGCGGTAAGTGGCCTCGGTCTCCAGGTTGCCGTTCTCGAAGTAAGTTTTAGCCGGACCGTTCTGTTGGCTGTTCTGGTAGGTAATCTCCGATTTAAGCTTGCCGTTCGGGTAAAACTCACGTACCAGTCCCTCCGGAAAACCGTTCACAAAATTGGTCTCCTTGCGCACCTTGCCATCAGCATAAAATGTCCTGAACACGTCGCTCTGCTGGTCTTTGTCGTAGCTGCCTTCCTGCAACAAGCGCCCATCCGGATGAAAAGCTTTAAAAGGTCCCTGCTTCTGATCCTGCACATAGGTTACCTGCATGCGGGGCTGTCCGTTCTGGTAATACTCCGTGAACACACTATCCTTTTTGCCTTCCACAAATTTGGCAAACGCCTCCCGCTCACCAGTCGGGTAATAGCGGTTGTAGTAGCCCACAATCGCCGAGTCGGGCGTCATGTAGTATACCTCTTTTACGCTCGTCATGGACTCGTCGTGGTAGGTGACTACTTTGCGTTGCGCCTGCCCGAAAGCTGAAGCACTGACTAGCAAAACAGCGGAAAGGATGAAAAGTGATTTAAGCATGGGTACTATTGTTTGACTGTAGTGAAGGTATAGGGCTATACCTTCTTTTTGGTAATTTCTTTTGCTACTAACTTCAAAAACGGGTCAGCATCTCTCACGTATTGCTGTGCCAGTTCCATCGCCTTGGCACGGTTCACTTTGTTCAGGCTCAGCAAAGCACGACGGACCACATACTTGTCTTCGCCTTCAATCAATTGTAGCAACATTTTCTCGCGGCCTTCGACCTCCATATGACCAAGCAATTCGGCCATTTGCCACCTGGCTTGTGGTTGATCAGAGAAGATGGCCTTCCGTACAAAACGGAGCGGGTCTGCTAGCTTCTCCTCTACAATTTTTAGCACCACACCCGCTTCATTGTCAATGGCCAGCGCATACACCAGCTGTTGTGCCAGATCGTGGTTGAATTCTTGGTTGAGTTGCTCCAGCGCTTCATTGGCCGCCTTGTACAACGCTTCCCAGCCAGGATACCCGGCTTCCCACTCACCCAATCCTCTTTCATTGTTATAAGTGTCGGGCGTCATGTTGGCCCACTCCCAGAAGTTGGCCAATTTGGTTTCTAATGACATATCAGTCTAAAATGGATAAACACCAAAAATATGGGAAACAGTTTAATATTCAGGCAAGGTACAAAAAAGAAGCCCTACGAATAACGTAGGGCTTCCTGCAAAAAATATACCGCAAAGCGGAGATTACATTTTCTCGATCACCAGGGCAGAAGCACCGCCGCCGCCATTGCAGATACCGGTCACACCGATCTTGCCGCCTTTTTTGTCCAGCACGTTGCAAAGTGTGGTGACGATGCGGGCACCGGAAGCACCCAGTGGGTGACCCAGCGATACGGCACCGCCGAACACGTTCACGTTGCCGCCTTCCAGACCAAGTTTCTGATTGTTGGCAATTGAAACCACAGAAAAGGCTTCGTTGATCTCGTAGAAGTCTACCTCCTCAGGCGATACGCCAGCGTTTTTCAGCGCCTTAGGTATAGCCAGTGATGGTGTCGTCGTGAACCAGATCGGATCCTGCTCGGCGTCCGCAAAGCCACGGATCTTGGCAATTGGCTTCACACCCAGTTCTTCCGCTTTCTCTTTGCTCATCAGCAACAGGGCGGCAGCACCGTCATTCAGGGTAGAGGCATTGGCAGCCGTTACCGTACCCGCTTTGTCGAACACAGGGCGCAGGCCGGCTATTTTATCAAAGCTTACTTTTTTGTATTCCTCATCTTCTGACACTACGATCGGGTCTTTGCCACGTTGCGGAATTTCAACCGGCACGATCTCGTCCTTCATCATACCGGCCTCGGCGGCAGCGGCTGATTTCTTGTAAGAACTGATCGCGTATTCGTCCTGCATTTCGCGGGTGATCTTCATCTCACGGGCAGTGTTCTCAGCGGCATTGCCCATGTGGAAGTCATTGTACACATCCCACAAGCCGTCTTTCAACAGGCCATCCGTCATCTGACCGTGACCCAACTTCGCACCGAAGCGGGCTTTGTCCAGATAGAAAGGCACGTTCGACATGCTCTCCATACCGCCTGCCACAATGATGTCTTTGTGACCCAGCATGATGGCCTGCGCCGCAAACATGATCGCCTTTGTACCCGATGCGCATACCTTGTTCACAGTCGTACACTCTACTTCATAGCCCAGACCCGCCTTTACAGCCGCCTGACGCGCAGGAGCCTGACCCACGTTGGCCGACAGCACGTTGCCCATGATCACTTCCTGTACTAAACTCTTGTCAACACCGGCTCTCTCCAACGCACCTTTGATAGCGGCTGCTCCCAGTTCTGTGGCAGAAAGGCTGGCCAAAGCGCCGCCAAAGCTTCCGATCGGGGTACGTACAGCCGAGATTATATAAACTTCTTTCGTTTGCATAAGATTGTGTCTAATAGTTTTATAGTGTGAAATTATCAGGATTCGAGCGGAAAACCAAACAATCGTTAGGTAAATGACCTATGAATGGTTTAATGACTTCATTGTTAAATTGTTGATCCTTGGAAAGTGGATTCACAGCATGTAAATGTTGCTGCGAAACCTTGCGACTTTAAACCTTCTTGATAGAGCAACCTCTAAAGCTATAACGCGCGCACGCGCAAAATAATTTGTACATTTAGAGAACCAATCAAAACCGCTAACCGATAGTCAAACCTTTTACAATGAAGAAATTCTTATTGTTGATGGCGTTGTTCGGAGCCGGCCTCAGTCAGGCGCAGGCACAACAGCAAGCCACCAAAAAACCACTCACCCACGACGTATACGATAGCTGGAAAGGCGTAGCCGGAGACAAACTCTCTAACAACGGCCAGTACGTGCTTTTTAACGTCGATCCGCAGGAAGGCGATGGCGCCCTCTACATCCGAAACTACGCCAGCAAGGCCATACGGGAGTTCGCCCGCGGCACCAAAGCGGAGTTTACCAATGATAGCCGCTACGCTGTTTTCCAGATCAGGCCGGAGTATAACACCGTACGTGAGCTCAAGCTAAAGAAGAAAAAAGGCGATGACCTGCCGAAGGACTCCCTGGCGATCGTGGCACTGGAGAACATGAGCGTGGTGAAAGTGCCGCGCGTGAAATCCTACAAGCTGCCAAAGGAGGGAAACAACTGGGTAGCCTATCAATTGGAGAAACCGGCTCCGGCGAAAAAGGAAGCAGTTAAAAAAGGAGAACCGAAAACAGAGCCCGCTATACCTGAAACTCCGAAGACCGAGCCTGCCAAAACAGCTGCCGCAAAACCCGCTGCCAAGCCAAAGCAAAAGAAGTCAGAAGGCACAGAGCTGGTTGTGCGTAACCTGCAAAGTGGACAAGAGCACCGCTTCAACCGCGTGGTGGATTACGTGTTCTCCGAAAAGGGCAACATGCTCTACTTTGTGAAGGACGAACTTGACTCGCTGCACACGGCTGGAGTTTACGCCTTCAGCACAGCAGACCTCAAAGTAATGCCGATCGACACGGGCAAGGTGACTTACACAGGCATCAGCACCGACAAAGCAGGCGAGCAGCTGGCCTATGTAGCAACCACCGACACTGTAGGAGCGGAGCTGCGTTATTTTAACCTCTACCACTGGAACAAGAAAGATAATAAAGCAGTTACGCTGGCCGATACGGTAACCAAAGGAATGCCTGCGGCCTGGATGGTGAGCGAACATGGCAACCTGCGCTTTTCGGAAGATGGCCGCCGTTTGTTCTTTGGCACTTTCCCGCGCCCGACCCGCTTCGAAAAAGACACCACCAAACTCGAGGAGGAAAAAGTGAGCCTCGACATCTGGGGTTACAAAGATCCGCTGATCCAGCCGATGCAGCTCAAACAGTTAACCCGCGACCAGAAGCGTTCTTTCCTGGCCATGTACGACCTGCGCGGCAAGAAAATGCAGCAGCTGGCCACCCTCGAAATGCCCGACGTATACCTGGACGCTTATGGCCAGGCAGACGTAGCCCTTGGTGTGAGCGATGAGAAGTACAAAGTAACCATCGGGTATGACACCCCAACCCGCAAAGACGCCTACCTGATCGATCTGAAAAAAGGAACAGCCAAGCAGATACTGAAAGAAACAAGAGGGATGCCGCGCCTGTCGCCACAGGGTGCTTACGTATATTGGTACGAGCCAACCGACAGCAGCTGGCACGCCATGACAACCAAAGGCGGAGCTAACATTAACCTGACCAAGCGCATCGGTTTGCCATTTTATGAAGAGGACAATGACGTGCCTGCTTTGCCTGGCTCCTACGGAACAGCTGGCTGGGTAGAAAAGGACAACGCCTTGCTGGTGTACGACCGCTTCGACATCTGGAAGCTGGACCCAAGTGGCAAAAAAGCTCCTGAGAACCTGACCGACAAGTATGGCCGTACCAACAAACTGCGTCTGCGCTACGAACAACTCGACAACGAAGAGAAATTTATACCTGCCGATGCCACGCTATACCTGAGCGCCTTTAATCTGACTGACAAGTCCTCCGGTTTCTTCCGCGATTATGTAAGCAAAACAGCACAGCCTGAAAAACTGGTGATGAGCCCGCACGGCTATACCTCATTTAAGAAAGCCAAAAACAGCGACCGCATCACGTTCCGCCGTGGCTCTTTCCGGGAGTATAACGACCTCTATACCTCCGACCTGAGCTTTGCCAATGTGGAAAAGCTGAGTGATGCCAATCCGCAGATGAAGGACTACCTGTGGGGCAATGTGGAACTGGTGAACTGGAAGTCGACGGACGGTATACCTTTGGAGGGCCTCCTGTACAAGCCTGAGAATTTTGATTCGAAGAGAAAGTACCCGATGATGGTGTACTTCTACGAGCGCTCTTCTGACGGCATACACAACCACCGTATACCTGCGCCGAGTGCCTCTACCATCAACATCCCATACTTCGTGAGCAACGATTACCTTGTGTTCGTGCCAGACATCGTGTATACCGAGGGCTATCCAGGCGAGAGCGCCATGGACTGCATCATACCGGGTGTGCAGAGCGTCGTGGCACAAGGCTTCGTGGATGATAAGAATATGGCCTTGCAGGGACAGAGCTGGGGCGGTTACCAGATCGCTTACATGGTGACCCGCACCAACATGTTTAAGGCTGCGATGGCCGGCGCGCCGGTGTCGAACATGACGAGTGCTTATGGCGGTATACGCTGGGGTACAGGCCTGAGCCGTCAGTTCCAGTATGAGCGCACGCAGAGCCGAATTGGCGGTACGTTATGGGAAAAGCCGATGCAGTTCATCGAGAACTCACCGCTCTTCTTCGCTGACCGCGTGAAGACACCTTTACTGATCATGCATAACGACCAGGACGGTGCCGTGCCGTGGTATCAGGGCATCGAGTTTTTTATGGCGCTCCGCCGTCTTGAGAAGCCGGTATGGATGCTCGTGTACAATGGCGAAGACCACAACCTGGTGCAGCGCAACAACCGCAAAGACCTGTCGGTGCGCATGTCGCAGTTCTTCGACCATTACCTGAAAGGCGCTCCGGCACCGAAGTGGATGGACCAGGGTGTGCCGACTCTGCTCAAGGGCAAAGACTATGGCTTTGAACTGACGGAGCCGCAGGTCTCTTCTGCGCCAAAGGAATAGTTGAAAAACTTATACCTGAACTAGAAAAGAGCCGCCCCAGGGTGGCTCTTTTTTTATCCGTATACCTGCAAGGTTGCTATACCTGTGTGTCAGTTTCCCAGCCCGGCAAGTTCTCCCATGGCTGAGCAGTCCGCATAAACTGTCCGGTCCCGAAAGCTACTTCCTTACCGCGTTCATTGTACAAGGTAGCCTCTGCTACAAACAGACTTTTGCCCACAGAGCGCACCGTGCCCACGGCTCTCAGGGTGCCGGAATTTACCGGGCGCAGCAGATTGATCTGGAACGAAGATGTCACGATAAACACATCCGTTACGAGTGAGGCTACAGCAAAGTAGGCGGCGTCATCGAGCAGTTTGAAGTAGGTTGCCCCGTGGATAGCCTGAGCCCCATGAAAGTATTTTGGATCTACCGGAAGCGTAATCTCGGCCTTGCCATACGCCACCCCGATATCGCTGCCGCTAAATAACTGCTGTACATTGGCGCTTAGGTATAGCTGCTCTAGTTTCCGGTAATGCGCTTCGGGTATGGTAGACATGCTGAGTTTTTTGCGCAAGTATACGCAATGCAGATCAGGCAATTGCCCTTTTATGGAAGAAAGAAAAGGCAAGGAGTGATGGAATGTTTGTATCTTCGCTTTAGGTGAGGTATAGCTGTGTGAACGCATTGTGGAAACAGTAAAACGGAACAGGCATTCCTCTCTCAATTTTACGAAAGCAAAACAGGAATAAAAAAATACGATTATGTCAGAAGAATTGAAACAGTGTCCTAAATGTAGTTCACCTTATGGCTATGCGATGGGCGAAGAACTTTACGCTTGTCCGGAATGCGGCAACGAATGGAATCCGGCTGAAGAGGAACAAGAAGCAGGCTTGAAAGTAGTGGATGCAAACGGTAACCAACTCCAGGACGGCGACACGGTTGTGGTGATAAAAGATTTGCCGGTGAAAGGTGCTCCGAAACCAGTGAAAGCGGGAACAAAAGTGAAGAATATCCGCCTGACCGACGGTGATCATAACATCGACTGTAAAATAGATGGCTTCGGGTCTATGGGGCTCAAATCTGAGTTTGTAAGAAAAGCTTAATCAGTAGGCGAAAATAGGCGGGCTGGGGTCAGAATTATATGGTAAATGTTTTCACTGAAATAGACATTAATAGACCACTTTTCGAAGTGTCAGCTTATGCTGCGGATCCGGATAATGCGCCGGCGTGGTATGATAATATCAAGTCGGTGGAATGGAAGAAGTCGAAGCCCCTGGTTGTCGGTTCGCAGGTAGCTTTCGTCGCTCATTTTCTGGGTCGAAGGCTCTCCTATACCTACGAAATTGTAAGCTATGTTCCGGGGCAAAAAATAGTGATGCGAACGGCCGAAGGACCATTCCCGATGGAAACCACCTATACCTGGGAGGCGATCGATGCGGGCAGCACCCACATGACCCTGCGCAATGCAGGACAGCCATCCGGGTTCTCTAAAGTGTTCGCTCCCTTCATGGCAACCATGATGCGTAAAGCCAATGGCAAAGATCTGAAAAAGCTAAAGGTAATTCTGGAAAACAGCTAGATCTTATACCTTGAGCAAAGAAGCCCTACAGATGGAATACCCCTACGGACCCGGCATCAACCACATCGAATTCTGGGTGAAAAACCTGGAGGAAACGGTGCGGTTCTATAGCGAATTATTTCCTTTGATTGGCTGGCGTGCACTCAACCAAACTTCTTTTAGCAGCGGGCAGCAAGAAATCTATTTCAAAGAAATGCCAATCGCCCTTCATGAAAGTCTGGGTGTGCGGCATATCTGTTTCCATGCCATTAGCCCGGAGGTGGTAGATGCGGTGGGAGCGTGGTTGCACCGGCAAAACGCTGACATTATCCGGGGGCCGCTAGAGATGTCGCACTACAGCGCAGGTTACTATACCGTCGATTTTCGTGACCCGAATGGCTTTGTGCTGGAGGTAGCGCATACCCCCAATGCAAGGCTTTAAAGTAGGCTCGTCAGCAGTCTAAAAAAAACAAAGGCAGCTATTACTAGCTGCCCGTTTTCATAGTTATATTTTGTGCTATGAGTTCCTTATACTCCTATTCCAAAACTATGTTTTGACGAGGTCACGAATTATTGTTGACGAGCTTTTTTGCCTCGCCGGCATACCTTGTTTACGGCTGTAGCACAGGCGCCATTCGCAGTTCTTTTACGCGGTCCTCGAAGTACTCTGCAGGTTTTCCTACCCCCAATATTGCCACGCTGCTAAACAGGGTTGTGAGCTCTTCACTGTGCTCTGCTTTCAGACCTTTGCGTATGTCAACGTAAGTAAATCGCGTCCAGATCACCGAGATGATCGCACCTGTTTTCGGGTCAACCATCTGGCCTTCCATCATCAGGTCAGAACTGCTATACCAGCGCAGACAAGTCCTGATCGTCACCGTTTCCATAAACTTCACTTCACGCAGGTAAGCGAGCTGGTTAGAGGCGACCACCCAGGCCTTACCTGTCGTTTTCCCCAGTGCATAAATGTCCAGGTCATAGTTGTCGCGCAGCTGATCCTCCCGTGCATTCAGGTAGTAATCGATGTAGCGGCCATTGTTCAAGTGACCAAATGGGTCGCAGTCCTCGAAGCGGATCAGGGCCTTACTTTCCAATACTTTGGCATACTCTTTTTTCATAGAAATTGATTTTTAAAAAAGACCGATCGGTTTATTTAAGGTTAAAAAAAATTAGGTTAATAATTCAGACTCAAGCATGTGCTCCAACTGAGAAATAACCGTGTTGAGGTATTTGTTATCGCCGTAGGCTTTTGAAACCATCACACCGCCTTCAATCATGCTCACAAACAGAATAGAAAACCTCTGTGCGTCCGCTTCCGGTCTGAACTCACCACTCGCTATACCTTGCAGTACAATATTGGCGACGGCCTTATGAAGCCGGTTAAGCACTTTAACAACACTTGCCCGCAGCAGCGGATTGGTATCATCAGCTTCTACGGACGTGTTCAAAACAGGGCAACCCCCTTGAACAGGAGGCGAAAAAAGGTAGGTTCTATAAAACTGCAGAATAGCTTGCAGCTTATCCGAAGCGCTTTCCTTACTTGCTATTCGCTCCCCAATCATACGGGTAATGATGCCGGACGCATGTTCAAAAGCAGCCAGGGCAATTTCCTCTTTGCTCTCAAAATGACCATAAATTCCTCCTTTCGTCAGTCCGGTGGCAGCCATAATGTCCTGCATAGACGTGCCGGCAAAGCCCTTCTGGTTGAAGAGGGGAGCTGACTGCGTTATAATAAGCTGGCGTGTGCGTTCTGATTTAGATAAGGCTGTATCCATCATGCTTTTGAATACGCGAAATAAACCAATCGGTTTTTAATTTCCAAACAAGTGTTTACCAATCCGGTTTGGTAGGGTCAGGTTTTCGAGTCGCTTTTTTGGGTAATTGCTGGATATACTGTTGTTCTGCACTACGCATGGCTTCCAGCATCAAACGGGCTTTTTCGGGGTTGATGTTGTGCTGTTGCAGCCGGTTGTTTCTGGTCTGTGCCCGTTGTTCTGCATCAGAAAGCGGTTCTGCGCTTCGGCTCCGCTCCGGCCGTTTCGGGTCGAAGTTGCTCTCGGGGTTCATGCCTTGCGTCTCACCGGGTTCCTGACCGCTGATCTCCTGTTTCTCAGCCGACTTGCCATTTTCCTTTCCATCCTGCTCCTGACCAGCTCCTCCCTGCTCTTGCTGTTGCCCCTGGTCATCTTGCTCGGCTTTATCTACTTCGGCCTCCTGGTCGCCTTCGCTGTCGGGGTTTTTACGGGGCTGTTCCACCTGCTCTTCCTCTTCGGGTTTCTGTTGCTGCGGTTTCGGTTGGTTTTGGGCCGCTTGCTGATCGGCAGGCAAGACCTCGTCTTCTTCATCGGCCTGGGCCAGTTCAGGACGCTCTTCCAGTAGTTTTTGAATCAGCTCGAAGTTATACCTGGCCGCTTCATTGCCCGGCTCCACGATCAGCGTTTGGCGAAAGTAGGAGAGGGCCTGCTTGTACTTTTTGCTTTGCGCGGAAATAGCCCCCAGCTGTAGAAGCGAAACCGCTTTGATGTGGCGGGTGGCATGGTTGGCCAGCAAGGTATACTGCTGCTGCGCTTTCTGTAGCTCACCTATCCGGAAATAAGCATGCCCCAGGTTAAGCCGTACCTGGTCATCCTGCACATCGAGGTCTTCGAGCAGATATTCGTAGGAGGCCACAGCTTCAATGTAATTTCCGCGCTTATAAGCCGCCGCAGCCAGGTCTGCGTGTTCGTTCATGAGCGAGATAGAGCGCAGCCCCCCCGACAGAAACTCGATAAACAGTATAACCGCCACGAATGCCTTCATATCCTGATCAGTTTAACGGTGATAAGTAGATCAAGCAGGATGAGGACCAGGGCCAGGGCCAGTGGGTATATGTATTTGTTAGCGGTTACATCAATGGTTTTGCTTTCGCGCAGTTCCCCTTCTATGTTGTTGATGGCGTTGATGAGGCGGCTCACTTCGCTGATGCGGCCATTTACCTCGAAGTATTCGCCTTCTGTCGCATCTGCCAGCTGCTCCAGTCCCTCAGGGTGCAGACGCGTAACGACAGGATTGCCCTCCGGATCCTTTTTATAAGAAGCACCAACCGGAATCTGCGTACCGTCTGTGGTGCCGATGCCCAGAGCAAATACCCGTATGTTTTGTTCGCGTAGCCTGTCAGCCCAGTCGGAGGTTCGACCTCCGAAATCTTCTCCGTCACTGATGAGCACCAGAATGCGGGCCTTTTGCTCACTTGCCCCCGGCGAAGCGGCTTGCCCGAATTTTTGGGATACAAGCTCCAGCACAGGTATAAAACTGGTTCCGCCATGTGGCAGCAGACCCGTGCGCAAGGTTTGGGTATAGAGCGTGAGTGCTTGCTGGTCGTAGGTAAGAGGACTTTGCAGATAAGCTTCCGAATCGAATACGATCAGTCCGATTCGGTCGGAATTGAAGCGGCTGATCAATCGTATGATATCACGTTTGGACCGTTCCAGGCGGGAGGGTTGCACATCGTTGGCATCCATAGAGGCCGAAAGGTCCACGGCGATGTAGATGTCCTTGCCGATCGTTTTGATCTCTTTTTTCATGGCTCCAAAAGAGGGCCCGAGGATGGCAATGATGAGCAGGACCACATAGGCGTGTCGCAGCACGAACTTCACCCAGACACCATGCGGGCGCTGCCCAAAAAAAGCCGATACCCTCTGTACCCGCCACAGATACCCGATGTACAGCCCCAGGAAGAGGATGCCGAACAGGATTTCGAGCAGTGTTAGCGTTTGGTACCAGGTCATGTTGAGCAGAATCAGGCAATTGCCCGATGACAAATATAAGAAAGGAAAGCCAATGTACAGGACTTTTGCGTGGCGCAGAAAGCAGATACAGGTATAGGTGGCGGAGCAGATGCCGTGTGGCGTAGTGAAAAGAGGGTGTCAGGTTAAATTATTTAAAAAAAATCTGGCATCAGAAAGCTAAATAGAATCAGGTAGTTAGTTTTAGAAAAGGGAGTTTAGAGGTATACCAGGCGGGTTTATTTGCTAAAATTTTGGGGTATGCTATTGTGTGAGCAAATTTAATGTAGTATGTTTGCAATCTCTTCAGCAGGGAGAGACCCGGAGGGGTGGGTGAGTGGCTTAAACCAGCAGTTTGCTAAACTGCCGTACTGGAAACGGTACCGGGGGTTCGAATCCCCCCTCCTCCGCAAGCGGAAAAAATAAATTGAAAATGTTTTGACAATTTAAATTCTTCGCTTACTTTTGCACCGCGTTCAACATTAACGGCGACACAATCGCTGACCGGAGTTGGAAGCATAGTTCGGGGTGTAGCGTAGCCCGGTATCGCGCCACATTTGGGATGTGGAGGTCGTAGGTTCGAATCCTGCCACCCCGACTTAAAAAATTTCGGAAGCAATTCCGAAATTTTTTGTTTAAGGGTAGAGCTAACGCTCTCCTAAGGACGCTGGTCTCGTAGCTCAGCTGGATAGAGCAACTGCCTTCTAAGCAGTAGGTCTTTGGTTCGAATCCAAACGGGATCACTTTCACACAACGCCAGATCGTCAAAAACGGTCTGGCGTTGTTGTTTTCGGGCTTTTTGACACTTTTGCACCATTCCGTATCAGCGTTAGATATCTCCTTTTATGCGCATCCGGGGCACACCGCAGAAAAGCCATAATCACAACCCTTTTTTACCTCCACAACAAAGCTTACAACAAAGGCGAACGCCTGCTCTACGTGTAAATACGCCTGAGCGGTATACCTACAGAAACCTCACAGTGATATAACTGTCCGTGTTCCTTCCCCGGTCATCGGTGCAGGAAATCTTATACCTGCCGGACTTTTGTGGCTCAAAAAAAACCTTCTCGTTAGCGGGTGTGGCACGTAGAAATTTATCGTTGATATACCAGTATACTTGCTTAACTTCGTTGTGCGTGTTGCTGTGCAGCATCAGTTGCTGGCGTTCTTCCTGCTCAAGCAGATACTCCATACCTGCAGCCGGCGAGGTGATAACCGGAGCGTGCTCTTTAAAGATGCGGCGGCAACTGGGGTTGTGTGCCGGAATCTGCTGGTAAGGTATGCGCTCCGCATCGTAAAAGGTGAGTAGCTCCGGCGCATGGTTAGGGTACAACTGTTGCACAAAACCTGTTGGTGGCAGGCAGCTGGTGCAGTAGCTATACCGCTTGTCTCCGGACACGGTAATGTTTTTCAGGTGGCTGCACTTTTGCGTGGACGAGATGCCGGGTATAAAGTTATCCAGTACCTGATTTTTGCAGAAGCTGTTAACGGGGCTGCCGCTCTCTGCGCAAACCACTCTTAAACCAATGTCTTTAGGTTGTTGAAACCACCCGTCAGTGGAGTTATAATCGATGCTGTTGAAGATGTCGAAAAGCAGGGGAGTGGCCGAGTCGGTGCCGTTTAGTTCGGGTACGCCCTCGCCGGAGAAATTGCCCACCCACACGCCTACTGTATACTTTTTGTTGTAGCCGATGCTCCAGGCATCTTTACGGCCATAAGAGGTGCCGGTCTTCCAGGCGATCTTGGGCAGGTTCGGACTGTTGTGCGCATTGTGCGGCAGATCAGGGCGGGTGAGCTGCGTCAGAATTTGGCCCACCATGTAAGCCGATGCTGGCGAAAGCAGCTGCGTTTCCGCTTGCGTGGTATCCTGTTGCAGCCACTTAACAGGGCTATACTTCCCTTGGTTAGCCAAAGCGGCGTAAAACAAGGTCAGCTCTTCCAGTTTTACATCACATCCTCCCAGAATCAGGGAAAGGCCGAGCTGGTGGTCCATCTGCTTCATCTGCGAAAATTCTGCCTGCTTCAGCTTCTGCACAAAAGCATCCACACCCACCAGGTCAAGTACTTTTACGGCGGGCACGTTGAGCGAAGTGGCTAGGGCATGTTCTATGGTGACGTTACCATTGTAGTTGCCAAAGTAGTTCTGCGGGCGATACCCGGCATAATCCACGGGCACATCGGTGATGATGGTTTTCGGGGTGAGCGTACCTTTGTCGAAAGCGGTGGCATACAGGAACGGCTTTAAAGTACTTCCCGGCGAGCGAACTGCCCGAATGCCATCTACCTGCCCGTGGTGCGCAAAATCGTTAAAATCGGCAGAACCCAGGTAGGCCTCTACCGCTCTTGTTTGGTTGTTGATGACCAGTACCGCCGCGTTGTGGATGTTCAGGTGGCGAAGCCGCTGCATGTAGTTGTAGGCCAGTTGCTCCACTTTTTCCTGTACCTGCCGGTTCAGCGTGGTTTTAATGATGGCCTGATTCTTATACCTGCGGAACATGCGGTAAGCAAAGTGCGGTGCTACTTTCGGAGCATCCAGACGACGTGCTTCCAGCGGCTCCAGCAAAGCGTCTTCTATCTCCGAAGCCGGAAAAGCCTGTTGCGCCTGGTAATAGCGCAGCCACTTATTACGGAAGTCAACTATTCGCTCGTTCTGCTCACCGATCCGCAGCGAGGAAGGTTTGTTCGGAATAACCGTCAGCGTAACCGCCTGCGCCAAGCTCAGCTGCCTGGGCGACTGTTGAAAGTATAAAACAGAGGCAGCCTTTACACCTTCGATGTTCCCACCAAAAGGTACCAGGTTCAGGTATAGCTGCAGGATCTCGTCTTTGCTGTAGTACCACTCCAGTTGCAGTGCCCGGAACATCTCCATCAACTTGTTAGCATAGGTGCGCTGCTGGGGGTATAGCAGACGAGCCACCTGCATGGTAATGGTAGAAGCGCCGGAGGTTTTCTTATATTGAAAGATATTGTTGGTTAAGGCGCGCGTTATCGCAAAGGGATTAATGCCCGGGTGATAATAAAAGTATTTGTCCTCCTTCAGTAACACCGCTTTTTTGAGGACAGGATTTATTTCGTCCGGCTCCAGCTGCATCCGCCACTTATCATCCCGGCTCAAAAAAGCATTGATCACGCTGCCATCCGAAGCAGTGATAACGGGGGAGTAGGAGATGTTTATTTTGAGTGGGTAGAGGTAGTTAAGTATAACTAAGGTAAGGCAAAGCGTCAGCACAAAGTATAAAGTATACTTCAGCAAGGGCCTACTATACTTTAGCAGCCGCTGGCTTGGTTTATACTTTGGTTGTTGTGCTTGCATCTTGGGTTATGAATTTATTCGGATTACTTTTTGTAGTTTGAAAAATGAATTACTACTGATGATATTTCACAATTACTTTGTATACATTTTAACCAATCCGAAGAAAACTACTTTATACATCGGCATAACCAATGATATTGTCCGTAGACTGGAAGAGCATTGTGAAAATGCAGGTAATCCTGCAACATTTGCCGGAAAGTACTTTTGCCATCTCCTGATGTATTACGAACGCTTCAGCTCAGTTGAACATGCCATAGCGCGTGAAAAAGAGTTAAAGAAGTGGAGTCGGGATAAGAAAGACGCTTTGATTAATAGCACCAATCCTCATTGGTTTCCGCTTAATATAGAAGTCCAGGAGTATTGACCTCCAATTTTATCATTTTTCCCTCTTTGTCATTTCGAACGCAGAGAGAAATCTGGATCATTTCATGACCTCAAAATATTTCAGATTTCTCTCTGCGTTCGAAATGACAACACTGCTAGGACAATACTATTTTACAGTAACAACCCCACCCCCTGAATAACTATGATACTCCGCATTATACATGGCGTCTGCCCCAATTGGTCCTAACTGGAATGTACCCTTTGATACCGCGCGCACCTGATAGAAAAAGTACTGCTGCTCGGGTTTTGCGGTAGCGTACAGATTGATCCTGTCGTCCCTAATATCAATGTGGTCCGGGGTGGCGGGTTTTTGGGCTTCTATCCAGCCAAACTCGCGGGCAGTCATCAGGCGTGGGTTTTCTATTTCGAAACCGGCGGGTAGCATGTCGGTAATGGCGATGTTCGGCATACTTCTGCCATCCAGCGACTGCAGTTCCACACGCACCACCACCAGGTCATTTTGCCGGAACGTGTTGTTGGTGATCTCCCGGCCGTTGCGGTCGAAGAAGGTTTTGCGCACTTGCAGGTAATTGTCTTCGCGCTTCACATATCCGCTCTGGCTGATGCCTTCCAGTTCCCAGAAATAGTATAAAGAGCCTGTTCCCTTACCCCGAATGCTGATCGGGTCGCTGCCGATGTTGTTGGTCAGCGTCAGGTCCTTGCCTGAGAAAGTACCGATTTGTTTGTCATTTTGGTATACCTGCGCTGTCTGGTCGCCCTGGTTTCTGCTCGAAAGCTTGCCTAAAGCCATCAGCGCAAAAGCACGTTCCTGGGTGTTATACCAGCGTTTGGAGCGCAGTTCATCCGATAAGTGCCTTGCCATCGTTCCAACCTGCGGATTATCCGGGTCAGCTTCCAGCAAACTGTTCAGCGAGATTGCCATGTCGCGGATCGGGGAGTAAAAGCTGCCGCCGAGGGCACGCACTGAAGTTTCGCCGGAGAAGGAGCGGGGCAGGATCTGGTTGAAGCTCTCGCGACTGCCGTTCAGGGCGTAAGTACTGGCCAGCATATACCTTGCATCAATCGACAGCAATTCAGGTTTGGCTTTGTAGTAGTTCATCGTGGACCAATCTACCTTGCCAGCTATACCTAGCACGTACAGCGAATAGGTGGTTTCGCGGGCTGCGATGTACTTGCTCTGCACCTGGCGACTGGCGTCGTAATAGCTGTATTCTTCCATGGCCTTGGCTTTTACTTTTTGCTGCAGATAGCGCAGGGCTTTATCGAGCACCTCCTGCGTTACCGGGAAGCCAGCTTTTTTGGCTTCCAGCAAGAAGTGCGTGGCATAGGTGCTGCTCCACCAGTCGGTGTAGGTGGCGCCGGGCCAGTAGGTAAAGCCGCCGTCGTACTGCTGCATCAGCTCAATTTTGTTGATAGCCTCCTGCACCAGGTAATTCGGGTTAAAGGTGCGGCTCTTCTGGTCCTGGTTCAGCGAACGGGCCAGGTCGGTGTAGTATAAAAGCGGGAAAGCCGTGGAAGTGGTTTGCTCCAGGCAACCGTGCGGGTAGCGCAGCAGGAAGGTAATGTCGTCGGTGAACTGCGCCAGCGGCGAACGACTCAGCACGAGCTTAGCCGACACAGACGAAGGTATAAAATCGTTAGCCAGCTTGATGTTGGCCGTGGCGCCATCTTTTACACTGCCGGCCTCAGTTACTTTGGTAAGTGGAGCGATGGGGCGAACCGTGATGTCGGTATTGCTGGCAAAAGTCTCGTTAAGGGCATTGACCGCTACTTTCACTGTAGCCTGACCTATGGCAGGCGTAGCCACTAGTTTATAAGTCACCTGCGCCTCGGCGTTCGGATTTATACCTGCTGATTTCCGGGTTTCGCCAACTATACGCAAAGGGCCTGTCACCGAAATAGTGCTGGCGGCTGTGGCTTTGGTAGTGGTGGTATTGCTCAGCGTTACCGGCACCAATATCGTATCGCGCGGACTCACAAAACGGGGGAGAGCCGTACTGATCACCACCGGATCCGAAACACGCATCATCTTTTCAGAAGAACCGAAAGCATTGTCCTTATACGCCACGGCCATAATGCGGACTGCGCCCGAAAATTCAGGTATACGCACGTTTACTGTAGCCTCGCCGTTGGCATTTGCTTTTAACTGCCCGCTCCACAACGACACCAGTTTTACCCGTTTGTTGGTGAGCGGATTGATGCGTTTGGCCAGATCGTAGCCGTCGCCACCGGTGCTGGAGCGCGCGCCCAACTCCGGGAACAGGTAGGGGTACAGGTCGTAGCCGGCAACTTCCAGCGCGCGTTTTTGATAGAAGAAGCCATGTGGGTCGGGTGTCTGGTAATCCTTAATTTGCAGGATGCCTTCGTCTACCACAGCCAGCGTAACTTCTGCGTTCGGAGCAGTTTTCACCTTAACCTGCTGCACCTTACTGGAGCGGGAAGTTTCAGGAGCAAGTATAGCAACAGCCAGCTGCGTACTTTTCCTGGTGACCGCTAAAGGTTTAAATCCTCGAGCAATGGTCAGTGGCATCTGGTTATCTTTTACCTGGCGAAGCGCAATGGCGGTGATGTAAGCCGTTGGCAGGTGCTCGTCCTTGATCGGCAGCGTAAGCGAGGCGGCTTTTTTGTCGGTTTTGAGGTAGTAATAGCTGAGCACTTTGTTCTGCTCGACGGTTACCAATATCTTGCCTGCAAACGGCGATTTGAACAGCACTTTCGCTTCGTCACCTACTTCGTATTTTTCCTTGTCCAGCGAAATGTCTACTTCGCCTTCCGTGTTCACGGCAAAGGAGGTGCTTTCGGTATCGCCCCAGCCGTAGGCATAGAATTCCTGCGCCACATAGTTGTGGGCACCCGGCCGCATTACGCGTATTTCGTATTGGCCGGAAGAAACAGGCGTGAAATTGAACGTAGCTCCGGTGGCAGGTATATTGATGTTCTGGCTGACGATGACGTTCTCTTTGCGCTGCGATTTATAGTTGTATTCGTCGCTTCTCCGCTCAATCACCGACTCGTAGGTATAGCGCACCAGTTGCACGCGGGCTGTGGTATTAATGGGACTTCCTGCACGGTTAAGCGCGATTAGCGGGATGTTCATGGCGCGGCGGGTGCTCACGTAATCATCAAAGTTTTTGATGCCGAAGAAGGCCTGTTGTGTGCTCACGTCAAACTTGTTGAGGCGGTTTACCGGGCGACCTGTCTCATCAAAAACCGTGGTATGGAGCGACCCATCCAGCAAGCCGATATCCTGGAAGTTCTCCAGCTCAAATACCTCTTGTCCTTTGCCCTGCGCATCGGTTTGGCCCTGTCGGGTGCTGGTCTGGATGTTGATGGAGCCGGAGGTATGGATGTCGAAGGTATAATCGGGATAGCGTTTGGCTTCAAAAATTTTCTTTTTGAGGCTGAGCTGCGTTTCGTAATTACGGTTGGCAGCCGGCGGACCGAACAGGTTTTGCGCGGTCAGGTTAAGGATTAATTTCTCGCCGGCGTTATAAGTCTCCTTGTTCAGGACAGCTGTTACTTTCAGGCGGTCGGGCATAAACTCTTCCACACCAATTTTTTTCGCGTTGAGCAGCACGTCGTTGCCCGAGTATACTTCTAAGGTATAGGTACCCGTCACAGCGGCGCCGTTCAGTATAAAGCTGGTTTCGCTGGCACCCTGCTTGTTGAGTTTGCCTTTGGTGCTGCGGTATTCTTTGCCGTTAGGCAGTAGCAGTTTTACTTTGATGGGAAGTCCGGCCACTGTTTTCCAGTCCGGCGTGCGCACCACGGTGTTGACATGGATGGTGTCGCCGGGGCGGTAGAGGTCGCGGTCGCCGTAGATAAAAGCATCGTAGTTAAGTTCGTTCAGGCGTTTGCCGCCCACCTCAAAGCGGGAAGTGTTCACCTGCGTCTGGCTGTAAGGCATGTAATTGAAATCATCGCCTTTGCGGGCTGTGATCATACCGATCTTAAAATCCGGGGTTGTCTGGCTGGTGTTGCTGAAACGGGCGACGCCATCTTTGTCAGTAGTGGCTTTGTGCACCACCTGGTTGTTCGTGCTGATGAAGTGAATTTCCACACCGTCCATCGTAGTCGCCTCGCGGATAGAGTTGGCAAACACCACCACTTCGTCCTTGCCCTGTTTGGCAATCAAACCAATATCCGAAACCGACACAATCTTGGAATCCTTCAGCCAGTTTTTGTCGGTGCTGGCCACGGTGATCACATACAACCCTTTAAACTGACTGTCGAAATCGAGGTCGTGCAGGTTGAGGTTGAGCAGATAAGAACTGCCTTGCTTGCGCAGGCTTTCAGTGCTGTACTCGCGCTCGAATAGCGTGTTGCCGTTGTTCTCGTTTACATCGTAGTAGGAGCTGGAGTAGTATTCTTCCGTGGCTTCGTCGTAGTAGCCGTCGTACATTTTGCCCTCCCGCAGGTAGTGCAGAATGTTATTTTCGTATACCTTGCTGATGCTCACTTTAATGCGCGGCACCTGGTTCAGGTTAAGGGCAATGTTGCGGGCGCCCTGGCTGCTGAGGTAAATGCTTTTGGCGTTGGCGAAACTGATGCCGGGCTGTGTGTCGGCAAAAGTAACGCTGTGCCGGTACGGCAGGCCCATTGGTTTGCCTTCCATACCTGCCAGGTCGCCGGAGAGGGTCAGGGTATAGGTGCTGCTCTGGTTGAAATTGCCCTTCAGCACCAGGCCGTTTTGCAGGCGCTCCACGGTATACTCACGGCGCGGGCTTACCTCTATTAAGTTGCCGATGTTGCTGTTGGTGACAGGTTGTGTGGTGAGAATGTAAATGCGCTCCTGACCTTCTTCCAAAGCGGTAGTTACTTCTGTCACCATCATGCGCTGGCGACTGGGCAGCAAAATGTCACGCTCGATGGTCTGGTCGGTTTGGTTGGTGCTGCCGGCCACGCTCAGGCCTTTGGCTATACTGAGGCGTAAAGGGATTTCTTTCTCCTGCTGCCCCTCTACATTCTTTACCCGGATGGTGATGTTGTCGCGGTTGCCGCTGGTTAATTCTATGGGCAATTCTTTGGTGCCGGCGTATACTTTTAAATGCTCCCGCAACTCCTGAAAAAGCACCGGATAGTTAAAGTCGAGTAGCAGGCTGGCCTCCAGTTGGTTTGGGCTGTTCTCGTTTGCCACCCAGTAGCTTTTGACCTGCTGCAGCTTGAGGTAGGGGGTATGGAAGGTGATTCCCTGTCCGGCAGGTATAGTATACTTCTCCGCCGCGTGGCGGAGCAGGTTTTCGGTTAGTTCTGCTTTGTAATTGGTTGTCGGGGCGAAAGGCTTGTCCGGCGAAAAAACCAGTTCGTTCGGGGCGGTCCACTTATACTTTCCGGCCACTTTCGGCGTGAGGCTCAGGTATGGAATCGTGTCCCACTGATTCAGGAGCGAATCACCGACTAAATCTTTATCGAAGGTGAACACCAGGTTCTGCTCCCGGGCTATTTCCTGCTCAAAATTCTTGCCTTTCAGCCGTAGTTCGTCGCTGTTGCCGCGGCAGCTGAAGAAGCAAAGTATGCACAGCAGCAAACTGATTTTGAGTAGATGTTGAAGCGGAGCGGGATGAACTTGTTTTATATTCATAGTAGGGGTTGGGAAAGCGGTTAACACGCCGTATATGATTTACGATGTTGGATGCCGGCATGCTGGTTTTTTTACCTTAAAGCAGGTATAAATCTTTCCCTGAAAAGCAGGTATAAGCGTGCCTTTTTCCATCGGACAATATAGTGATTTTCTGTCTCACTTATACCTGAGCAGCATCTTGCTCCTGCGCTATACCTGCTATTGCTCTTCACGAGAAAGGCATTGTGCCTGAGAAGGAATTAAATGCACAAGTCCCCTGGATTATTGAGGGAGTAAGGTATATATTAGCTGAGGAAAATATAAAGGGTTGAAGTGTTTATAAATGGTAAGCCTGGAGCTGAAGTATGGGAACCTATACCTTTGCACATAGTGACAATAAGGGTATGTTCACGCCTTCGTAGTAGTTGGGCAAAAGTTAGATTATGAGAAAACGCATCAAAATTATATTAATGATTTCTATTGCAGTGATGGCTATAGTTGTTTTCTTAATTTATAACAGCTTACAATTGATGGCTATAGAAGATCATTATGGAGACTTACAGGACGTTTATTATAAAACCGAAACAGGTGATTTGATTATAGGTAATGGTAAGAGAGCAGGATTTATAAAAAAACTTGAAAATAGAATTTATGTAGACGATAATGGTTGCCTTAAAGAATTGTATAATTGGGTAAATCAAGAACAGCAGCCAGTAAAGTTCAGCATCTACAGACCAGAAATTACAGAGAGCTTTATAAATCAACCAACTTTTGGCGAACCTAATAACCTGATTCAAAAACAGAAGCTAAAACCTATTATCAGCAGTAACTAAAGAAAACCTTAGCCCAACACAATACATCCTCAACCCTCGCTAACGCCTCAGGCTCTGCATACACCCGTCCGTCAGGCAAAATATAAAAAAATGAATCTTCAAGAAGTCAGAAGTAAAATTTTAGAAAAGCTATTAAGATTTGACTTTCTAATGGACGGAAAAGAAAATGAAGAGGATGCTGGCCCCATACAACTAATATTCACGGATGGTACCGTTCTTGAAATTGACTTGGTTCCAGATGGAGAATCTGTCGAATATAAATGGAAGATAAAAGAAGAAGAAAAAGAATCTGGTTGGTTCAAAATTGATTTAACTGATAAAAAACCATTCATCCAGTTACGAGATATGAAAATACTGGACTATGACGAATTGCTTTTCGGGACGATTGAAGGTTGGCAAGAATCTATAGTTATTGCTGGAATAGGTTTTCAATTTGAAAATGGCATGTCTTTGATCTATTACAATGCTGGCGACTTTGCAAAGGTTTATATAAATGAAATGCCGCCCGCTTTCGATGGACAGTTCAAATTAGTTTGGAAGAACGGTAAGTTTCAAGATATAAAGACTGGAAATTAAAAAATACATTACCTAACCCTGCACAGGCACTTTACTCCGCTTCGCCCATCAGTTGCACAAATCCGTTAATCCTAATTGAAGAAAAATATCCTCTTATTTTGAATAACAGGAAATATTATGGCAGAATTCTGGGAGTCTAGCTTTAAAGATAAAAAGACGATGTGGGGGGTGAACCTGCAGATTCCGCCATTGCAACCCTCAAGTTATTTAGAGAGAACAGGCTTCATAAAATCTTAATACCTGGGTTTGGTTACGGCCGAAATGCAAAAATCTTCACCGATGCCGGATTCAAGGTAACTGGAATAGAGATTTCAGAAACTGCCATTAAACTGGCACAAAAACACTACAAAGATGATGTAAAAGTACATCATGGCTCTGTTAATGCGATGCCGTTTGACCAGGAGGTATACGATGGGATTTTCTGTTACGCTTTGATCCACCTGTTAAGTACAGATGAGCGGATTAAGTTGATACAAAATTGTTACAACTAATTGAAGCCTGATGGATACATGGTTTTTGTGGCAGTATCAAAAAATGATGCTATGTATGGGGATGAAAAAGAAGTAAGCAAGGATAGATTTGAAACGAAGCACGGTGTGGAGCTATTCTTCTATGATTCAGATGCTGTAGAAAATGAATTTGGCAGGTATGGGTTAATTGAAGCGAAAGAGATAGATGAACCTGCCAAAAATATAGGAAACAGATCCTCACAAAAATTCTGGCTTATAACCTGCAGAAAATAAGAAAAATATAATGCCAGTGGCTTATATAGGAATGAATTCCTCCCAATTAGCCAAAAGCTACGACAAAATTGCTGCGCAATGGAATGCCAATATGATGGGATCTGATTATGGCATCTCCATGATCGAGCGGGCTATACAATACTGCACTGCAAAGAGAACTGCTTTGGATGTAGGATGCGGTACCGGTGGGCGCATTACAAAGAAGCTTCTGGAGAACGGTTTCGACTTGACCGGCATCGATGTTTCGGAAGGTATGCTGGCTTTGGCTAGGCAAAATCATCCGGAAGTAAGATTTGAAAAAGCCGATATCACTGAATGGGAAACAGAAGACAAGTTTGATCTGATTGTCGCTTGGGACAGTATTTTTCACCTGCCGCTTGAGTTTCAGAAGCCCGTAGTCGAGAAGCTCTGCCGATACTTAAATCCGCAGGGCATCATGGTGTATACTTTTGGCGATGCAGAAGGAGCACATGAAGATACCTGGCTCGGCGAGAAGTTCGGTTACAGTTCCATTGGGATAGACGCGAATCTAAAAATATTGGCCGAGTGCAACTGCCAGGGCAGACACCTGGAATTGGACCAGTACCCGCTAAATCACGTATCGGTGATAGCAAGAAAAAGCAATTGAGCACATACACAATAAGGGCAATGGAACAGAATAGCAGCGTGGTTAAACCTAGTGAGACCACTAACGATCTGAACACACAGTCATACTACCACGGCACCAAGGCCAATTTGAAAAATGGCGACCTGATTGCGCCTGGCTATAGCTCAAATTATGGTAAGCGCAAGAAGGCGAACTTTGTCTATCTGACTGCCACTCTGGATGCCGCTATCTGGGGCGCTGAACTGGCGCAGGGCGAAGGTGCCGGCAGAATTTACATCGTGGAACCGACAGGTCCGATTGAAGACGACCCCAATCTGACAGACAAGAAATTCCCCGGCAATCCAACGAAGTCTTACCGGACCCGGCATCCGCTCCGCGTTACAGGCGAGGTGACCGAATGGCAGGGACATGCGCCGGAGCAGCTCCAGGCCATGAAAGACCACCTGGCACGACTGAAGGAGCAGGGGATTGAGGCGATCGAGGATTGAGCCGGCTTATTATACCTCTGCTTCCTTATTTAAGTCATATTATATCGCAACAGGACTTGCTTTTTATGATTTCACTTTAATCTAGAATTTTCTTCCTCCCTTATCTCCTTTATTCGCTATATTCAACTTTTGCCAGGGTATAGCAGCTTAATCCTGTTCCAGTTTATTTTCCTCGGAACAATGTATAGGGCCTACGGCATAGTACAACCCGGATACTATTCTACTTACGAAAGAGTACAGTTCGTAGGGCTTCAACGTGTGTTTATTTAAAATACAGATTAACAGAAGTTTTGACCATGAACAGCGAGTCCTTACACAACCAGGAAGAACTGCTTCAAAAGCTGAAGGAGATCATACCGGCTGCCTTTACCGAAAACAAGCTGAACACGCGGCACTTGAGGGAACTGCTGGGTGACCGGGTGCACACAGGTCCGGAGGTATACCAACTTTCCTGGTCTGGCAAAGCGGATGCCTACAAACAACTCCAAACGCCTGTAACCAATACACTTATACCTGTGCCCGATGCGTCCGTTAACTGGCAGCATACGCAGCATGTGTTCATTGAAGGGGACAACCTCCAGGTGCTGAAAGTGCTGCAGAAAGCCTATCATAGCAAGGTAAAAGGCATCTACATTGACCCACCCTACAACACCGGCTCCGACAGCTTCATTTACTCCGACAACTTTGTTGGAAAAACAGGCTGTTCTCAGGCTAACCGAAAGCAAAACGGCCATTCCAATTGGCTCAGCATGATGCTTACCAGATTGCTCCTGGCCCGCCAACTGCTCCGAGAAGACGGTATCATTTTCGTGAGCATCGATGATAATGAACTGGCTAATCTCAAACTGGTGATGGACGAGGTGTTCGGGGAAGAAAACTTCATCGATTACTTCTCGTGGGCAAAATCCGAGACGCCGGCCAACTTGTCCAGAAAGAGCAAAAAAGTAGTGGAGTATGTGCTCTGCTACCAGAAAAACAAGAACCCCGAAAAATTTAAGGGAATCAGGAAAAACAGCACGAGTTCCAACGGGCTGCTCAACCAGATGAATAAACCAGGCACGCTCACATTTCCGGCTGATGTGGTCACTACCCGTTTGAAGGACGGTTTGCTGCAGAAAGGCAGCTACGGGACCGACAGGTATGCCATCGAGCTGCTGAACGATACTGAGGTGAAAAACGGACTGTTTGTGAAGCCTTTTGTGCTGAAGGCTAAGTTCAAGTGGTCGCAGCCTAAATTGGACATGGAGATAAGCAAGGGCACAAAAATCAGTATACCTACGAGCAAGCTGAGCCCTTCGTATGAAAAACTGGTATACGATAAAGAGGTGCCGCCAAACCTGATCAATTCAAAAGTCGGGGTGGGTACAAACGAAAATGCAAGTACCGAACTCGAAAGCCTCTTTGGAGCGAAAGTGTTTGATTTTCCGAAACCGCCCAGTCTGATCAAGTACCTGCTTGGCTTTTCTGATGATCCGGATGGCATCTTTCTGGACTTTTTTGCCGGTTCGGGAGCCACTGCGCAGGCCGTGCTCGAAATGAACCAACAGGATGGCGGCAACCGGAAGTATGTCTGCGTGCAGCTTGACGAGCAGATCGCCCCAACCACCAAAGCCTATCAACAGGGTTTCAGAACCATTTCCGAGATCACCAGAAAACGCCTGCTCTTGCTGCATGACAAACTGCAAACACAGCAGAAAGGTGCTTCGGCCATCGATACGGGCTTCAGGTATTTTAAACTGGCCCCATCTAATTTTGGTGGATGGCGCGGAGATGATAACCGGGATGAAAGTGCGAAGCAATTCACACGCCTTACACGGTCAGAAAAGGATCGGGCATACCGGGAGTATAGGCTTTGGGAGCTGCTGCTTAAGTCAGGTATACCTTTGTATGCAGCTATAAACGAGGTGCCGGTCGGAGATACGGTGCTGTATGAAGTCGTGCATAAAGGACTGCTGTATGGGTTGGATACGGTCTCCGAAGAGGTCCTTAGAAAAGCGATCGAACTGAAGCCCAAGGCCTTTATCTGTCCGGATGCGCTGTTCCAATTGAACGAAACCGATAAGACCAATTTACAACTAACCTTGCAGGACTTTAGTATTGACTTTAAATCAATCTGATGAACAGCAGTGCTCGTGCAATATTTCGATTTTGACACAAACCTCAAAATAGACAGACAGTATGCGGCAGATATGGTCCGCAATGGCCTGTACTTACAGAGAAAGAGTGCCTTGATAAAGGCGTATTGGGGTGTATGGGCGAATATGCCTTAGAACATTGGCTCAAGTCGCGGGGCTATACCTACCAGGTCGATCGTGCGGGTTACGAAAACAGGAATTCGGATGCGTTTGATTTTTTGGTAGCCAGCACCAAAATAGATGTAAAAGTTGCAAAGAAATCTATCGACAGGCTACCAAATGACAACTGTACCCACGGTTATCCGCAGTAGCAGAAACCGGCTTCCAAAGATTGCGTGATTGAGGGCTGGGTGGATTTCGCGCTAAAGTCGGTAGGGTTTTACGGTTGGATAGCTGGCCGGGAAATTAGCAAATTTCCAGTGGTCATTAAAAACGCCTATGCCGGTTATAGTTACCGGACGCCCAACCATGAGTTAAAGTGGGATGCCTTGGATAAAATTTCGAGTGTTTCTTCCAGGGTGGTTTAGCTAGTATGGAAGTTTAACACCAACCAAAACTGCCAGCTCAGGTATAAGTTGCCGCCCTTGAAGCAGGGCCGTTTCATTCCAGGAAAACTTGCACAGAAATCACTTTCATTCTGTAAAGAAATTTAGTGGCAGAGTGGTAAAACTCCCGCGACTGGCCCACAAGATCCTTTCAGGATGTCAAAAAAAGCAAAATGAAACGGCCATAACCTCAAGGGGAGATATACCAGCATAAAAAGGCCCTACTCGCAGTGCAACCTTGGTATCTGGAGAATTTTACTAAATTTGCCCTACACCTCAACAGGAGGCAAGAATCTTCCGTTAGCCTATACCTGCACGTATAATGCTATCACCCTTAAAGACCGAACAGAACATGACATCCGAGACAACTGATAAAGCAGCCCTTTTCTCAGAAGTAGAAAAGCAACTGAAGCAACAGCAATTTAACATCAGCAACCAGGACCAGACTCGTCCCTGGGGCGGATTTTTTGTGATTGACGAAACGCAGGCGCAGGACTTTGCCAATGCCTATTTCGATAGTATGCCGGTTGATCAGCTGAAGATATCGGGTAAGTTGAGCCCGAAAATATTGCTGGTGGCACCGCAAAAGCGACTCAGCTGGCAGTACCACCACCGACGCGCCGAGATCTGGAAAGTGGTGAAAGGAGCCGTAGGTGTGGTGACCAGCGACACAGACGAAGAAGGCGAGCTGAAAGTGCTTAACCCCGGCGATCTGATCACGCTGCGCCAGGGTGAGCGCCATCGCCTGGTAGGCCTGGATGATTGGGGTGTGCTGGCCGAAATCTGGCAACACACCGATTCCGCCAACCCATCAAACGAAGACGATATTGTGCGGGTACAGGACGACTTCGGAAGATAATCTTACGCAACCCTCAAGGTATAAAAAAGGCGCTGTAGCATAACTGCAGCGCCTTTTCTGTTAATCTGGTTTTTAGTTTAATGCTCCAACAAGTGCCGGCATTTAAAGAGTTGCTTTTCCACTTCCTGTATAGAGTAGCGCGGATTGTTGTTGCCAAAGTTGGTTTGCACGTAATTGAGGATGTTGGTGATCTGCCCAGCATCGAGGTGCTCAAAACCCGGCATGCCCTGATTGTAGTTCTTACCATTCACCACAATATTGCCCGTTTGCCCGTGCTGAATGATACATGCCAGGTCATCGCGGTGGTTCTCCAGGTAATCGGCGCCAGCCAGGGGCGGAATCAGGTTGCGGAGGCCGCTACCGTCGTCCATGTGGCAATTAGCGCAATACTGAGTATAGAGCTGCTCTCCTTCGTTTTGCTTATCTGAGTAGAAGCATCGGGTCAGGGTGAGCAGGGCGACTATACTTGCCGTGTAGAGCAGAAATTTAGTTTTTACCAGCATCCTTCTTTTTCTTTTTAGGCAGCAGAGTCGGTATATCGCGGAGCAACCGGTCGACCTGAGCGGGGTCGGTTCCGTCGTAGATGCCGCGCACATGGCGGTTCTGGTCTACAAGCACAAAGGCGCCGCTGTGTACAAATCCGCCTGGCTCTTCTTCATCCTCCATCGCCGACACCATATACTGTAGGGCAATGCTGTAGATACTGTCTTTTTCACCGGTTACAAATTGCCACTTATCGCTGTTCACCTGCAGGCGGTCGGCGTAGTCGCGCAGCACAGCCACCGTGTCGTGTTTCGGGTCGATGGTGTGGGAAAGGAGCATCACGCGCGGGTCATCTTCAAAAGCCTCGTAAATGCGCAGCATCTGGCTCTTCATTTTAGGGCAGATGGTGGGGCAGGTGGTAAAGAAAAAATCAGTAACGTATACCTTGTCCTGCACGGTGAGGCTGGTCACCACCTGGCTGTCCTGGTTGATGAAAGCGAAGTCAGGTATTCGGTGGTAAACGGTGTCGGTTACCTGCTGGCCATTCACTTCGCGCTGCACCAGTTGGCGCTCGCCCAGGTAGGGCAGGCCGCCGGCTTGTTCGGCAGGAGAGGAGCAGGACTGCCAGGCAACTGCCGAAAGGCCAAGCAGGGCAGCGGATAGGTATAGGCGGAAGTTATTTATGATCATGCTGGGTATAGGTTTTTTGGGCGTTGGCAATGGTGCTGTCCATGAGTGTTTTCACGCGGGTCATTTTCTCGTGTTCTTGCTGCAGGTATAGCATGGCCTGCTGGTGGGCCAGCGTGTCGGGTGATTTGTACTGACGCATCCATTCCATCATGGCTTCATCAGCCTGTTCCAGTTCCTGTATACGGCGCGTGAGCAGGCTGATGGTGGCAGTGTCGGATGACTGCGCCTGCAGGGTGTCGCGGAGGCTGGTGAGGTTGCGGCGCATGCGGTAAATTCTGCTCATATCGGCCATTGCTTCGTCGTGCAGGTCCATTACCTCTGTTTCCAGCGTCTGCTGGCGGTCTTCTTCACTGGCGCCTCCCTGGCACGCGATCAGGGTGAAGGGCAGGCTCAGGTATAACAACCACTTTTTCATGATAGGTATAGGTTTCTTAAAATCAGCGCTGACTACTTCTGTGCTGTGCAGCTTTTGCAAAGATACGGGTATAGCTGCAAAGGTATAGCTTACTTGTCCAATTGTAAACAGAAGTACATTTCACTTAAGGTATAACTCGCAAGCTCTGATGCGATAGCCGCCTTATAATGCGCCTCGTCTTTAACCCAGTCATACAATTTGGGTAAAACGAGGGCAAACCGATCTATCAACCGATACACCAGTTCCAGGTTTACTTCCTGCTGAAGATGAAGGCCCTCGAACAAATGCAAATATGCCACACGATCACCAGCCAGAATCAGGCAATCTCCCCACACGGGACAGTACACCTCATCACCTGACTTAAAGTAAATCGACATCGCTCCGATCGTCTTCCCGTGGGCAGTGAGAGCTCTGATCCCCGCCTCGATATCCCGAGGCTTCCAGCAGATTTCATCCGGCCGCAAGGGATCGGAAAAGCCCTTTGCAACAACTCAGGATCAAGAAAGCTATACCTTGTCATACGCCAGCGAACAATTCAACTACCACTTCTTAAATACAAAGAAAACGGCCAGCAGAATGAAGATGAACCCGACGATGTAATTCCATTTGACTTCTTCTTTCAGGTATAGCACCGAGAAGGCCACAAACACCACGAGCGTAATCACTTCCTGTATCGTCTTGAGCTGAAAGGCCGTGAACTGTCCGTGCCCGATCCGGTTGGCCGGCACCTGGAACAAATACTCGAAGAAGGCGATGAACCAGCTGACCAGAATCACCTTCCAGAGCACGGTGTCTTTGAACTTGAGATGACCATACCAGGCGAAGGTCATGAAGATGTTGGAGATAAGGAGAAGAATGATCGTTTTCATATCCGAAATTTAACATAAGACACCTGGATGGCAACGAAAATTTTCAGCAACCTTCGCAATCCCGGAACAGTATGTTCGTTTACAACACGATGCAATGCCTGACTGAGCTATGAAAAAAACCGGGACGGCCTTCGTGCCGCTCCTAAGGGCGAAGTAGAACTTGAGTGGGTAGAAGTATCTGCACTATTTTGCCAATATAATTTGCATTCGACCTTAGCAGAAAGACTGCCTCCACAAGAGGTGGTCTTTTTGTATTTTTATGGTATAAGTGTTTGTACAACAGGCACTAATGGTGTATTTATTTTGTTTAAATGAAGGCACGTTCGGCTCGGGTAACACACTACCCGACGGGTGCGCAGCAATCGGTGTAAATACTGTCCCGAAAGCATAGTTAAAACGAAATAATTTGGTAATTTTACCTATTCAATCTACCCAATGACACAAATGAGTGAAGTAGAAGAAAAACAATTGCATAACAATTATTCAGCAGATAGTATTCAGGTACTGGAAGGGCTCGAGGCCGTACGCAAGCGTCCTGCCATGTACATCGGCGACATTGGTATCAAAGGCCTGCACCACCTGGTATGGGAGGTTGTAGACAACTCCATTGACGAGGCCCTGGCCGGTCATTGCGATACCATCAATGTGACCATAAATACAGACAACTCCGTTACGGTTTCGGACAACGGCCGTGGTATACCAACCGACTTCCACCAGAAAGAAGGCCGTTCGGCCCTGGAGGTGGTAATGACCGTGCTGCACGCCGGTGGTAAGTTTGACAAAGACACCTACAAGGTTTCAGGTGGTCTGCACGGCGTAGGTGTATCCTGCGTTAACGCACTCTCGACCGACATGCACGTAACCGTGCACCGCAACGGCAAGGTGTTCGAGCAGCATTATAACATTGGCGCTCCTGCCTACCCGGTGCGCGAGATTGGCACGACCGACAAAACCGGTACCACCGTGCAGTTTAAGCCGGATGATTCGATCTTTACGACCACAGAGTACAAGTACGATACCATTGCCAGCCGTCTGCGCGAACTCTCTTTCCTGAACAAGGGCATCCGCATTAACCTGACGGACCTGCGTGAACTTGGCGAAGACGGACAGCCTCTTTCTGAATCGTTCTACTCAGAAGGCGGTTTGAGGGAGTTTGTAGCTTACCTGGACGAGACGCGTGAGAACCTGATTCCGGAGCCGATCTATATCGAAAGCGAGAAAAACGGTGTGCCAGTAGAAATTGCGCTGCAGTACAACACGTCGTATTCTGAGAACATCTTCTCGTATGTAAACAACATCAACACCATAGAGGGTGGTACGCACGTAGGTGGTTTCCGCCGCGCCCTTACCCGTACCCTGAAGGCCTATGCCGACAAGTCAGGTATGCTGGACAAGGTGAAGATCGAGATTGCTGGTGATGACTTCCGCGAAGGCCTGACTGCCGTAATCTCAGTGAAAGTGCAGGAGCCGCAGTTTGAAGGACAGACTAAAACCAAACTCGGCAACTCCGACGTGGGCGGAGCTGTAGATACTGCTGTAGGCGAAATGCTGAACGAGTTCCTGGAAGAGAATCCGAAGGAAGCCCGCATCATCGTGCAGAAAGTGATTCTAGCCGCGCAGGCCCGTAACGCAGCCCGCAAGGCTCGCGAAATGGTGCAGCGTAAGAACGTTCTCTCCAGCACCAGTTTGCCAGGTAAACTAGCCGACTGCTCTGACAATAATCCGGAGAACTGCGAGATATACCTGGTGGAAGGTGACTCAGCGGGAGGATCTGCCAAGCAGGGCCGTAACCGTATGTTCCAGGCGATTCTGCCACTTCGTGGTAAGATCCTGAACGTGGAGAAAGCACAGGAGCACCGCATTTACGAGAGCGAGGAGATCAAGAACATGATCACGGCGCTGGGCGTGAGCTTCGGAACGTCAGAAGGCGAGAAAGCGCTGAACATGGACAAGCTTCGCTACCACCGCATCATCATCATGACGGATGCGGACGTAGACGGATCGCACATCCGTACACTGATTCTGACCTTCTTCTTCCGCTACATGAGAGAGCTGATCGAGAGAGGATACATTTACATTGCCCTGCCGCCGCTATACCTGGTGAAGAAAGGCAAAGAGGAGCGCTACTGCTGGAGTGAGCAGGACCGTCTCGAGGCTATTGCCGAAATGGGCAAGGGCAAGGATGATAGCGTAGGTGTGCAGCGTTACAAAGGTCTTGGTGAGATGAATCCGGAGCAGCTCTGGAACACAACCATGGACCCGGAAACACGAAGCCTGAAGCGCGTAACGATCGAGTCAGCCGCCGAGGCCGACCACCTGTTCTCGATGCTGATGGGCGACGAGGTAGGTCCTCGCCGCGACTTCATCGAGCGCAACGCCAAGTACGCCCGTGTAGACGTGTAATCGTAGAAGATAATCATATTTTAAATGCGGCTGTTCTCGAAAGAGGGCAGCCGCTTTTTCTTTTGTATTTTAGGAAAGGTATAGGCGAATTGTGTACATTAGAAGATGAGTTTATGAGTGTAGGATGGAGCTTCCGTTACAAGCGGCAGTACTCCACACATAGTGCAGATAGTGGGAGTACGTACTCCTGCTAGCTGGTAGTTGGCGGTAAACAAAATGACAAAAAATAAACTAATAATGTTGAAGGCTGTAGAGTTGCTTCTTATCGGAGCATATATGGTCGGTTTTCAGTGGGTTACTTTTATGTATATCCTTGGAGGTTTATACCAGCCTATTATTGCATTTGGAACTAGGAATTTTGTTCCATTTGAGTTGTTTGTAATTGGATTAACTGCACTTGTGGTAGGATTGATAATATTTAAGATAAAACAGCATCAGTTTGGAATGCTGGTTCTTCAAAACATTGCTACCATTATCTTAGCTGTACCTTTATTCATTTTCATAATGTTAGTCTTTAAAGTTGAAGTGAATTACCAGCATAACTTTACTTTGCCGAACACCTTAGTGTTTGTGTTAACATTTTTAACGGCATCCATTAACGATTGGAAGAAAGGCAGAATGTCTGCCGCCAACAAGACCTATAGTGCATAAACGCACCATAGCAAAACCGTTATAGTGTATTCCCCCTATATTAACTATTGATTACTCCCGCTAACGTTGCTGCGTATCTATCTTGTATCCCTTGCAAGACCGGTTTCTAATTGACGCTTTAAA